>NZ_JAFFJU010000005.1 GCF_016924655.1 Sphingomonas arenae | reverse complement strand
GAACTCATCGCCGCGGGTCATGAGCTGTTCGTGGAGACGAAAGCCGGCAGCGGCATCGACTGTCCGGACAGCGCCTACCAGAAGGCCGGCGCCACCATCCTCGGCAGCGCGGAGGAAGTGTTCAAGGCGGCCGAGATGATCGTCAAGGTCAAGGAGCCGCAGCCGCAGGAGATCGCCCTGCTCGAACCGCGCCACCTCCTGTTCACCTACCTCCACCTCGCTGCCGACAAGCCGCAGGCGGAAGGGTTGATGAAGTCCGGCGCGACCTGCATCGCCTATGAGACGGTGACCAGCCGCTCGGGCGCCCTCCCCTTGCTCAAGCCGATGAGCGAGGTTGCGGGCCGCATGAGCGTGCAGGTCGGCGCCCATTATCTCGAGAAGGAACAGGGCGGCCGCGGCGTGCTGCTGGGCGGCGTGCCGGGCGTGGCTCCGGCCAAGGTCGCGATCCTCGGCGGCGGCGTCAGCGGCGTCAATGCCGCGCAGATGGCGGTCGGCATGCGCGCCGACGTCACCATCTACGACATCTCGAACGAGCGCCTGGCCGAGCTCGACATGTTCTTCTCCAGCCAGATCAAGACGGCCTATGCCTCGCGTGCCGCCATCGCCAAGGCGGTGGAGGAAGCCGAGCTGGTGATCGGCGCCGTGCTGGTCCCCGGAGCCGCCGCCCCCAAGCTCGTCACCCGCGACATGCTCAAGACCATGAAGCGCGGCAGTGTCCTCGTCGACATCGCGATCGACCAGGGCGGCTGCTTCGAGACCAGCCACGCCACCACCCACGCCGACCCGGTGTTCGAAGTGGACGGCATCATCCATTATTGCGTCGCCAACATGCCGGGCGCCGTCGCCCGCACCAGTGCCTTCGCACTCAACAACGCCACCCTGCCGTTCGCGATGAAGCTCGCCAACCTGGGCGCGACCGAAGCGATGCGCCAGGACCCGCACCTCGCCAACGGCCTCAACGTGTCGGACGGCAAGATCCGCCACCAGGCCGTCGCCGAAGCCCTCGACCTGCCGTTCGAAGCGGCGGCGT
>NZ_JAFFJU010000004.1 GCF_016924655.1 Sphingomonas arenae | reverse complement strand
TTGCCCTCCTTGCCGAAGATCCGGTCGTTGCCGTCCAGGCCGGACAGCACGTTGGCGCCGGCATTGCCCGACAGGATGTTGGCAAGCCCATTGCCGGTGCCATCGAGGTCGCCGCTGCCCAGAAGCTCGATCCGGTCGAGCCCCGCACCCAGCGTCCAGTCGAGCGTGGTGCGGACGGTGTCATAGCCCTCGTTTGCCGCCTCCACGATCGTGTCGCTGAGCGTGTCGACATAGTAGACGTCGTTGCCGATGCCGCCGATCAGCGTGTCACTGCCCTCGCTGCCGTCGAGGAAGTCGTTGCCGGCATTGCCGATCAGCGTGTCGTTCCCGCCCATGCCCCACATCCGGTTGGAGCCGGAGTTGCCGGTGATGGTGTTATCCAGATCATTGCCGCGGCCGGTGATGGAATAAGGTCCGGTCAGCACCAGGCTCTCGATGTTGGCGCGCAGGTTGACCGACACCGCCGCCTGCACCGTGTCGGTGCCCTCGCCGGCAAGCTCGTAGGCATAGTCGGTGGCGTCGGTCACGACATAAGTGTCGTTGCCCGCGCCGCCATACAGCCGGTCCACGCCGCGCCCGCCGTCCAGCGTGTCGTTGCCCTCGTAACCGTAGAGGAGGTCGTCGCCGTGGCCGCCCTGGAGCGTGTCGGCGTAATAGGTCGCGCGAAGGATATTGGCGCCATTGTTGCCGACCAGCGTCACGGCATTGGTCAGTTCGCGCGCGTCGATCCCGTGGCCGAGCGATCCCGTGGTCACCGCCGAAGCGCCAGTGCCGGTGCCGATCACCACCCGCTCGATGCCGATGTCCGCCGCAAACAGCGTCAGCGTCTGCGCCGTACCCGTCGCGGCAAAGCGCACCTCGTCCGTGCCGCTCGAGCCAGTGTCCCCAAACTCGGACGCGGCATGCTCCGTGGTCGAGCCGATGAGGTAGATGTCGCCGTCAGCACCGCCGTCAAGCTGGTCAACACCTAGGCCGCCGTTGAGGACATCGGAGCTTTCCAGGCCCGCGAGGACATCATTCCCGCCATTGCCGACCAGGACGTTCATGCCGAACGAGCCTGTCAGCGTGTCCGACTGCTGCGATCCGGTGAGGTTGTCGAAGGAGGATAGGGTGTCGTTGCCCGTGGTCCCGATGAACGTCGCCAGCCCGGTCGAGAGGTTGGCATTCACGCCGAAGGTGAGGTCAGAATAATCGACCGTGTCGTTCCCCACGCCGCCATCGAGAACGTTGTTGCCGAGGCCTCCGCTGATGACGTCATCGCCGGCCGCGCCATGGAGGTTGTCGCTGCCAGCCCCGCCCAACAGGTGGTTACCAAGGCCATTTCCATAGATCGTGTCGTTGCCGCTGCCCCCAATGGCGTTCTCGATCGCCACGCCCAGCGCGATGCTGACGTTGCCGACTTCGCCGTTCAGGTTGGAATAAGTGCCCGGATTGAGGTCGATCACGGCGCCCGTCGCCGACGCGCTGGCATCGATGGTGTCGTTGCCTGCGCTATCGAAGATGCACATGGCCCCGCCCGATGGCGCGATATACACATTGTCGCCGGTCCGGGTCGTCGTGGACGTGCCGTAAAGCAGGGACATCGCAAGGACGTCGGCGATCATCGGGGTCAGCGTGTAGTTGAAGGTAAATCCCTGATCCGCGATCGTGGTGTTATCTTCCTGGCTGAAGTAGGACATGACGCTGGCAGCCCAGCTATCGTTCCTGAACAGCGCATCGTAAGGATAGGCGGCATCGCCGTTGTAATTGCCGGCGTGCCCGAGGCCGAGCGCGTGGCCGATCTCGTGGATGTAGGTCTGGAAGGAATAGCTGTTGAGACCGGTGCCATAGTCGGCCAGCCACGCTTCCGAGACGTTCACGTGGGAGGTCGTGATGAAGCCTCCGATGGTGGTGGACTCTGAAAAGGCTCCTTCTTCGGTATCGTCGAACGTGATCTGGCCGCCGAGCGTCACTTCCGTGAACTGTATGCCGGTGATCTCGCTCCATTGCTGGAGCGCAGCCCGAGCGAGGGTCTGGGCGGGAGATGTCAGCGCCGTCAGGTTGACGGTCAGTGCCCCGCCTGCGGAGACGTCGAAACGCTGCGTGTTCCCATCCCAGAAGCCGCGGATCAGTTGGTCGGCGATCTGGTCGAAGCTGTACTCCGGCGGGAACTGGTAGGAGCTGACTTCGACCTTGTAGTCGCCTTTGTCACCCGTGCTGTAATAGGAGCCGACCTCGACGAAGTAGGTGCCGTAGGACGGTGCTCGGAAGGCGATCGAGGAGTTCAGGTTGCCGGCCGAGGTGTTGACGTCGTCATTCTCGTAAAGAACGTTGCCCTGGCTATCGAGGATTCGGAGATAGGTATCCTCGACCGGGTTGGTGCCAATGCCCGTGAGATCGATCCGCACTTCCTGGCCGGCGCTCAGGAACAGGCGGTACCAATCCTTGTCGCCATCAGTTTCCAGCGAGCCGAACTGCGAGAAGCCCACGGAAAGATATGTGGACGTGGACGAGTCTGCCGGAATATCAACCATACTGAGCCCCCAGGGTACGCGTTACGCAACCGCGATCCTCGGACGATGGCAGTCACCAGAATGCCCGTCGAATCACGCAAGTCGCGGTTCTATCGGGGAATTCCTAGACGAACGGAGATGTTTGAGAAGTTAAGACTTCGTCGAACGGAGCTGTTGAGCGAGAGCTTCCGCGATCATTCGAAAAGACCGCGTCGAGAGTGTTCTGTCGGACACAGCGACACTTACGCGGCGCAGGGCGCGGCCATCGGCGAGGATGGCAGTCGCATGCATCCGGTGGTCGGACACGACCTGCACCGCGATCCGCGCTCCGGCGGGGAGCACTTCCGCGGTCGCGCGCCGGATTTCGGCACAAAGGGCCTGCTCTCCGCCGGTGTCAGCCGGCAGGAGTGCGGCTCCGTCGACGGCACACGGCACCGTACCGGGCGCGGGGGTGGTCATCGCGCAGGCACTCGTACCAGCTGCTGAGAGGCAACAGGCCGCGGCGACGTTCCAGACAGCCGTTCGTATCTCCAATCCCGTGTCCTTCTCGCGTTCATGGCCGACGCTATCCGAGTGGGGGCGAGCGCCGCAACCCTAGGCCTGCAGGAGCATCGACCGTACGGCCCCGTTCAGGAACGGCAGCCGACGACCGAGCCGGATCGCCGCATGACGAGCCAGTTGCGCCGGGGGCCGATGGTCGCTGTATAGGCGGACGATCATGTTGGTGGCGGTGTAGATCGGTCGGCTCGCGAGCCGGTGAGTCTTCTCGTAGGATTGCAGGGGCGCATCACCTGCCCAGTCCTCGCCACGCCGGAGGGCTCCGCGAATCTCGGAAGCGAGAGTGACGGCGCTCTGCAAGCCAAGGTTGAAGCCATGGGCGGTGACGGGGTGCATGCCGACCGCCGCGTCTCCGATCAGCGCTCCCCCCGGAACCACGAACCGGCGGGAGAAGGTGGTTGCGAGCGGATAGACATGACGGCTGCCGGCCACCCGCATGGTGCCGAGCCGCCGACGGTACATGGCCGTGATCGATTCGCTGAGCGCCTCGTCGCTCGCTTCCGCCAGGCGCTCGGCTTCGTCCTGGGGGAGGGTAATCACCGCGGACGAAGTCCGTCCGTTCAGCGGGAGCATGGCGATGGTGTGCGGCACGTCGAACGACTCCGTCGCGACATGGTCGTGCTCGCGCTCGTGATCGACCCGGCACACGAGCATCGCCCGGCCCAGCCGGTTGATCTCCACACCAATGCCGAGCTGTTCCCGTAGGGAGGAGAAGCGGGAGTCGGCGGCGACCAGCAGGCGGGACTTGAGGACGGTGCCGTCAGTGAGGGTGACCTCCGCGCCGGCGTTGCCGGTTCTGGCGGTCGCTACCGAGACACCGCTGAGGATGGTCAGGTCGTCCTGCCCCTCGATGCTGGCATACAGGGCGCGGCGGATCTGCTGGTTGGGGACGAGGACGCCCAGCTCGCCTTCGGGCCGATCTCCGGTGTCAAAGGTCAGCGCCAGGGGCGAGCCGCCGTTGAGCACCCGTGCGGAGCGGAGCGGGGACTTGTGCTCGTCGCCAATGCGCTGCCAGGCGCCCAGCTCCCGCAGGCTGCGGATGGAGCGATGGGTCAGGGCGATCTCGCGTCCGTCATAGGCGGGTTCGGAGAGGGTGTCCGTGCCCTGCCGTTCCAGCAGGGTGATGCGCAATCCGCTTGGCGCGAGCGCGCGCGCAAAGCTGAGGCCAGCGGGGCCGCCGCCGACGATCAGGATATCGGTATTCATGGGCATGCCATTGCCATGTAGTGCGTCGGCCGCCTTGCGCCAGATCAACGCTGTGCGGAGCTAGCCTGCCGCTTCCAGTTGGGAGGACGGCGGAGGAGCGGCGAGCTCCCGCTTCGCCTTCTCCTCCGCGGCGAGTGCCTTTCGGTCGGGCTTGCCGATCACTGTCTTGGGGAGTTCAGGGCGGATTTCGAGTTCGTGAACATGCTCGTGCTTGCCGACGGTCGCGTTGAGGTAGCTTTGGAGTTCCTTCGATGTCGCTTCGGCGTGGTCGTGCAGCACGACGAACGGCTTCGGTCGCTCGCCGACCCGGTCGTCGGGGACGGCGATGACCAGCACTTCCTTAACAGCGGGATGCTTCATCAGCACCGCCTCGAGCTGGCTTGGGAAGACCTTGAAGCCGCCGACGTTGATCATGTCCTTGCAGCGATCGACAATGAACAGGTAGCCGTCCTCGTCGAGCTGGCCGATGTCTCCGGTGCGGAAGCGGCCGTCGGGGAGGGGTTCGACGGCTTGCTCGTCCTTGCGCCAATAACCCTGCATGACCTGTGGGCCGCTCACCACGATCTCGCCACGACCGCCCGGTGGTACGTCGCGGAACGGATCCTCGATGTCCACGAGTGTGATCGTTGTGCCGGGAAGGACCTGGCCGACGGAACCGGCCTTGGACGCGCCTCGGTAAGGGTTTACGGCGACTACGCCGGAGCTTTCGGTGAGGCCATAGCCTTCGAGTACGCGGGCGCCGGTGGCTTGTTCGAACCGCTGCTTGAGGGCGACCGACATGGCCGCGCCCCCAGAGAAAGCCTGCTGGACCGAGGCAAAGCTGGTCTTGGCGACCTCCGGATGGTCGAGCATCGCCTGGTACATGGCTGGAACTCCCGCGAGATCGGTTAGTCGGTGCTTGCGGATAGCGGCGAGCGCCTCGGCTGCCTCGAACTTCGGCAGCATTATAATTGTCCCACCGCGCATCAGCGTGTGATTGAGCAGGCAGGTGTTCGCGAAGATGTGGAAGAAGGGCAGGGCGCCGAGCACGCTGGCGGTGCGTTTCTGGTCCGGGTCGACCGAGCCCAGCTGCTGCGCGTTGAGCGACAGGTTGGCGTGGGTGAGCGCGGCACCCTTGGGAACGCCGGTCGTGCCACCGGTATACTGGATGAGGGCGATGTCTCTTGCCGGATCGACCGCCGCAGGAGCAGGGCGCGCGTCATTGTCGAGCAGTTCGGACCAGCGGGTGATCCGCGGGTGGATTGGAACCTGCACTCGCTCCTTGCTCTTGAAGAGGCGGAAGGCGAAACTCTTGGCGGCTGGCAGGGCCTCGGCAAGGTTTCCGACGATCAGCCGCTGCACCGCTCCTGCCGCGAGAGATTGGCGGGCGGGCTCCCACAACCTTTGAAGGTCGAGGCAGACCAGCACGTCCGTGCCGCTATCCTGGGCCTGCGCGATCACTTCGGGCGCCGAGTAGAGGGGCGAGAAGTTCACCACCGTCGCGCCCGTGAGAAGCGCGCCGTAGTAGGCGATCGGATAGTGCGGCGTATTCGGCAGGAAGAGACCGATCCGGCTGCCCTTGCCAAGACCAAGCAACTGGAAGCCGCGCGCGGCGGTCTGGGCCTGCTTGAGAAGGGCGGCGTAGCTATATCGCCGCCCAAGGAAGTTCAGCGCAGTGCGGTCGCCGTGAGCGGAAGCGGCGCGAACAAGAAGCTCGCCCACCGGGAACGGCTCGAAGCGCGTGTCCCATGGCACGGCATGGGCGTAGCGTTCGATCCAGGGCCTGCTCAAACCGTCCTCCTTCCGGCCAGGGCGCTGCCCACGGCCGACCGTTGATCAACAAGGGTGGGCGCAAATTGTTTCCAGCTGGTAACGAACTCACCTCAGATGGAGCGAGCGATCAGCTCCTTCATGATCTCGCTGGTCCCACCATAGATGCGGGTGACCCGGCTGTCGCGCCACAGCCGGGCGATCGGATATTCGTTCATGTAGCCGGCGCCGCCGTGCAGTTGCAGGGACATGTCGCAGAAGGCGAACTGTTCTTCGGTATGCCAGAGCTTGGCGGCACTCGCTTCGGCGGGGGTCAGCTTGCCCTGGACGTGCCGCTGGATCGCCCAGTCGAGGTGAGCCCAGCCGACCTGCAGGCGCGCCTTCATGTCGGCAAGGGTGAAGCGCGTGTTCTGGAAGTCGAACACGGTCCGGCCAAACGCCTTGCGATCCTTGGTGAACTCCACAGCGAGGTCGAACGCGCGCTGAGCCGCCGCCTGACCCGCAACAGCAATGCTGAGCCGCTCCTGCGGAAGCTGGGTCATCAGCATGATAAAGCCGGCGTTCTCCTGCCCGAGCAGCCGGTCGGCGGGCAGATAGACGTCGCTGAAGAACAGCTCGGATGTGTCGTTGCCGTGAAGCCCGATCTTGTCGAGGTTCCTCCCACGGCTGAATCCCTCGTCGCCGGTCTCGACCAGGAACAGGCTGATGCCGCGCGCCCCGCCTTCTTCGGTGGTGCGCGCGCAGACGATCACGAGGTCTGCGCTCTGGCCATTGGTGATGTAGGTCTTGGAACCGTTCAGCCGCCAGCCGTTCCCATCGCGGCGAGCGAGCGTCTTCATGCCTTGCAGGTCGGATCCAGCCGCAGGCTCCGTCATGGCGATGGCGCTGATGACCTCGCCGGACACCATGCCGGGCAGCCAGCGGCGCTTCTGTTCTTCGGAGCCGTAAGCCACGAGGTAGTCGGCGACGATGTCGCTCTGCAGGCTGAACCCGGCTGCGGCGCCGGCGTAGCTGATCTCCTCGCCGACGATCGCGTTGAAGGTGAAGTCGAGGCCGGGTCCGCCGTACGCTTCGGGGACGCCGGGGCAGAGCAGACCGGCCGCGCCGGCCTGGAGCCATGCCTCACGCTCGACGATTCCCTCCCGTTCGTGCCGATCGACGTCGAGGCCGGCAACAACCTTCCGGACCGTATTGCGGAATGCGGAATGGCTCTCGTCGAAAATGGTGCGAGTGGACGTGTCCAGCATGGTTCCTCCTTGTCGGGGCCAGCCTAGTCGGTACAGGTCGTGGCCGAAAGGTGGGCGAATGGCGGGACCGCTTACAGGGCTGACGATCGTCGAAATGGCCGGGCTGGGGCCGGGGCCATTCGCGGCGATGATGCTGGCCGATCATGGCGCCCGCGTCATCCGGGTGGAGCGGCCGGGGAACCTCAGCGTGCCCAACGATCCGCTGACGCGCAGCCGGGAGAGCATAGCGGTTGACCTCAAGACCGAAGCGGGGCGCGAGATCGTGCGGCGGCTTGCCGAGCGGTTCGACGGTTTGGTGGAGGGCTATCGACCTGGCGTCATGGAGAAGCTTGGCCTAGGACCGGACACCTTGCTGCAAGCCAATCCCAAGCTGGTCTATGGGCGCATTACGGGCTGGGGCCAGGATGGTCCGCTGGCCGCGGAGGCAGGGCACGACATCAACTATCTGGCGCTGACGGGCCTGCTGTCCTGCATCGGGGAGCCGGACCGTCCGGCGGTGCCGCCGCTCAACCTTGTGGGAGATTACGGCGGGGGCGGGCTGATGCTGGCCTTCGGGATGGTCGCGGCATTGTTGGCAGTGCAGCGGGGCGGAAGCGGGCAGGTCATCGATGCGGCGATGACGGACGGCGCGGCTTTGACGGGAGCGCTGATCTACGGACTTCGGGCAGCGGGACTGTGGCGGGACCAGCGCGGCGCAAACCTGCTCGACGGCGGCGAACCCATTTACGGTTGCTACACCTGCGCTGACGGGCGGGAGCTTGCGGTTGGCGCGATCGAGCCGCAGTTCCGCGCGGCGCTGCTCGATGGGCTCGGGCTGCGCGGGGCACCGACGCGTGAGGAGGTGGCGGAGGCCGTCGCGACCCGCTCCCGCGATGAGTGGGTGGCGATCTTCGCCGGCCGGAACGCATGCGTCGCTCCGGTCCTTAGCCTCGCCGAGGCTCCGGAGCATCCGCACAACCGCGCACGTGAAACGTTTCTCGACCTAGACGGCGTGGTCCAGCCTGGTCCCGCACCCCGCTACTCCGGAACCCCGACGGATGCTCCGCGTCCTCCCTGCAGGGAAGGGGTGGATGGAGCGATGATCCTAGCGGAGCTCGGTTACGCGCAAGACGACGTGCAGCAGTTGCGCGAGCAAGGCGTGCTGCGGTGAACCCATTCTATGAGCAGATGCCGGTCAGCGTCTTCGAGCGCATGTCCCTCGCGGCTGCCCGGCATGGCGCTGTCAATCTCGGGCAGGGATTCCCGGATTTCGGCTGGCCGGAGCCGATCCTCGAGGCAGGCGGTCAAGCCTTGCGCGAGGGGTCGAACCAATATGCGCCGTCTCGCGGAGTACCGGAGTTGCGGAAGGCCGTGGCGGACCATTACGGCCGCCACCACGGGATGGAACTTGGCCCGGACAATATCCTCATCACGAGCGGCGCGACGGAGGCGATCGCCGCATCCATCTTCGCGCTGGTGCAGCCGGGCGACGAAGTCGTCATCTTCGCTCCGGCCTATGACGCCTATGCCCCGTTAGTCCGCCGTGCAGGTGGTGTCGTTCGGGAGGTCCCGCTGCGGCCCCCGGAGTGGCGGATCGAGCAAGCGGCACTGGAGACCGCCGTGTCGACACGGACGCGGGCGATCGTGCTCAATAATCCGCACAATCCGACCGGCCGGCTGTTCACCCCCGAAGAGCTGGAGTCGGTGGCAGCGGTTGCCCGCGCATACGATCTCCTCGTCCTGAGCGACGAGGTGTGGGAGCACGTCCTGCTGGATGATCGCTCATTCACACCCTTCGCGAGCTTGCCGGGGATGGGTGAACGCACGCTCAAGTGCGGCTCGGCGGGGAAGATCTTTTCGCTGACCGGCTGGAAGGTGGGGTGGTTGGTCGCCGATAGCGCCGTCATCGATGTAGTGGCCCGGGCTCACCAGTTCCTGACCTTCGCGACCGCCACGAACTTGCAGGCGGCCGTCGCCTTCGGGATGAGGGAGGGAGATGCGTGGCTTCACCCGATGCGACGAAGCTTCACCGAGGCTCGCGACCGGCTGACGGCTGGTCTCAAGCGGTCCGGTTACGCCGTTCTTCCAAGCGCTTCGACCTACTTCCTGTGCGTCGATCTCAGCGCATCCGGCCTCGATGTGAATGACGAGGAGTTCGCCGCGGTGGCTGTCGAGCATGCCGGGGTCGCGGTCATCCCCATCTCCGCCTTCTTCGAGGAGGAGCCTGCTCGGCACCTCGTCCGGCTCTGCTTCGCCAAGCGGCCCGAAACCATCGATCAGGGGATTGCGGCCATGGATCGCGCGATGCGCCTGCTGGCTCGTCGCTAAGCTAGAGCCGCCCCCTCGAGCCGTCTGCGCATGGTTGATTCCGCAGGTGGGTTGACCAGCATCTTCCAACGTCGCGTGTGTCGCGCAGCCCAGGGGATCAGGTCGGAGGGCTCCAGCGGCTGGGCGAACAGATAGCCCTGGCCGACATCGGCACCCAGTTCCCGCATCAGCGCCAATTGCTCGATAGTCTCGACGCCCTCCGCAGTGGCGGTTAGGCCAAGGCCGTGCGCCAGGTCGATGATGGCCTTCACGATGACCCGGCTGTCGCGGTTGTGCGTGGCATCCGCGATGAAGAACCGGTCGATCTTTACCTCGGTGAAGGGCAGCTGCCGAAGCTGCATCAGGCTGGAGTAGCCCGTCCCAAAGTCATCAATGGCAAGGCCGATGCCCTTGATGCGGAAGCGGGTGAGCGTGTCCATCAGCTTGACGAGCGGCTGGGTCGCACCCTCTGTCAGTTCCAGCACCAGCCGATCCGTCGGGACGTCGAGACCTCGGCACATGCGCTCGACCAGGTCGGGGAAGTCCAGGTGCTGAAGCGACAAGGCCGAGATGTTGAAGGCGAGGCAGGTGTCGAGCCCCGCCGTCCGCCAGCTGAGCCATTGGCGCAAGGTGGTGCGCAGGCCCCACTGGGTTAGCGAGTCTATGAGCCCATGGCGCTCGGCAAGCGGCACGAAGCGGGAAGGAGCGATGGAGCCATGCTGCGGGTCGTCCCATCGCACGAGCGCTTCGACCCGCATCAGCGCGCCATCGTCGAGCGAGACCTTCGGCTGGTAGACCATGTGCAGCCGATTGTTGATGAGCGCCCGCTCAAACCCGTCCAGGAGGCCGATCTCGCCGAGCGCGGCGTTCATGTCGCCAGCGACGGCTTGAGTCGGATCAGGATCGCCTCCAGCTCCTCCAGCCGGGCGGGTTTCTCCAGGGGACCGGTCATGGTGAGCCCGAGCGCCTCGCCCAGGCGAAAGGCGGACTCCAGCACGCGCCGGTCGAAGCCGGAGACGATCAGGACGGGTCCGCGATATTGCTGGCCGGCTAGGAAGCGCAGAAGCTCAACCCCATCCATGCCGGGCATGCCGAGGTCGAGGGCGACCATGTCCGGAACCGCCTCGAGGTAGATCTGCTGGAACTGCTGCTCGTCACGGGCGACGCGCGGAAGATAGCCGCACTCCCGGGCCGCATTCGCGACGAAGTCGGCGAGCGCGGGTTCATCGTCGATCAGCAGCAGCCTGGGCTGCGGCATCGCCTCCTCCTTCCGGCATACCCCTGCGGCTGTTTTCTCCTCGCGTCAAAGCCAAATGACGTGTCGCTCACGGCTTCTTAACCAACCGGAGCGCAAGAGGCTTATTCTTCGAGGTGCTGCGTGAGGGCCATGCATGTTCGGAACGCTCATCCGTCGAAAGCCGATCCGTTCTTCGGAAGATGATTTAACGGCTTTCGATTCCACAACTTTCTCACTGACTACGGCTGTTCCGCGGCCGACGGAGCGGCGAGGGGACCAGCGCGTGCTGTCGAGTCTCCGCGTGGCCAAGCTGCGCTCGGAACTCGGCGAGCAGCTGATCCGCGTCCGCAATGTGTCGGCCGGCGGGCTCATGGCCGAATGCGGGCAGCATTGCCGGGTCGGAGACAAGGTCGAGATCGATTTCTCGAACCAGAAGATCCCGTCCAGCGTGGTCTGGACGCGCGAGGGCACGGTCGGAGTGAAGTTCGATCAGAATATTGACCTGGGCGAGCTCCTGGCCGGCCGCAAGCCGCGCCATGGTTTCCGCCCCCGCCCGCCGCGGCTCGATGTGCAGTGCAAGGCGTCCGTTCGGGTCGGCAAGCTCTATTACACGGTCGATGTCCACGACATCTCGCTGGGCGGCATGAAGGTGGAGCCGATCGACGAATATTGCGTCGGCAAGGACGTGGTGGTCGTCGTCGAGAGCCTCCGGCCCGTGAAGGGCGAGGTGCGCTGGTACTCCGAGCGGCGCGCGGGCATCGTCTTCGACAAGCCACTTGCGTTCGAGGAGCTGGCCGAATGGATCGGCAAGCGCCTGGAACTCGCCAGCCTGAAGGCTGCCTACAAGCAGGACTGATCGCTCTGGCCCTCGCAAAGCGGGCCGACCAATCCTATCTCGCCGTCCAAGTTGAAAAGGAGCGGGATCGATGGCCGATCAGGTTGCAGTGCTGGCGGGTGGTTGTTTCTGGTGCACGGAAGCGGTCTTCCTGGATGTGGTCGGGGTAAAGTCGGTCGAGAGTGGCTATACCGGCGGCCAAACCGTCAATCCGACTTACAAGCAGGTCTGCGGCGGCGACACGGGCCATGCCGAAGCCATCCGCATCACCTTCGATCCTGCTGCAATCAGCTACGCCGAACTGCTCGACATCTTCTTCGCGACGCATGATCCGACGCAGCTCAACCGTCAGGGCAACGACATCGGCACGCAGTATCGCTCCGCCATCTTCCCACAGAACGAAGAGCAGGAGCACATCACGCGCGACAAGATCGCCGAGGTCAATGAACAGCAGAACGGCCGAGTGGTCACGACCATCGAGCCGGTCAGCGATTGGTATCCCGCCGAAGACTATCACCAGGACTATTGGGCGAACGAAGGTCAGCGCAATCCGTATTGCATGGCGGTCATTCCACCTAAGCTGCAGAAACTCCGCAAGTCTTTCCAGAACCGGCTGAAAAGTCTCGGGGCAATCGCTTAGTGGCAGGAAAGCCTCACTAACGCGGGTTTACCAAGCTGCGATTTCTTCGCAGTTGCTTGGAACTTAACGGCGTGCAAGCCCCCGTGATTGCGACCTGCCTTCAGGTCGCGAGTACTTGAAGGGGGGAATACCATGAACCGTTTCGTCCAATTGGGCGGCCTCGCGGCTGCCACCGTTCTGCTGTCCGCATGTGCCACGGTCACTCGCGGCACTAGCCAGAAGTTCGCCGTGCAATCCACACCATCCGAGGCGGAGGTCACGCTCTCAACGGGGCAGCAGTGTGTCACGCCCTGCAAGCTCAAGCTAAAGCGCCGGCCCGGCTTCACGGCCACGGTAAAGAAGCAGGGCTACAAGACCCAGACCCTCACCGTCGACAGCAAGCTGGCTGGTGGTGGCGCAGTTGCCGGCGCGGGCAACCTGCTGGTCGGCGGTCTCATCGGCGGGATCGTCGATGGATCTAATGGATCGATGAACAACCTGACCCCGAATCCGCTGGTGGTCACGCTCGTTCCGGAAGAGGCCGCGGTGACGGCTTCTGTGGCAGAGCCGGTCGTAGCGACCACGGTTGAGCCCGCGGCAGAACAGACGGCAGAGCCTGCTGCGGCCCCGAGCACGGCGGCGGTCAGCTCGGAAGCAACTGGGCCCTCGGGATTGTAAGCGGAGCGGGAGGGGGCGAACGCCTCCTCCCTCTTCCCTCCGAGATCACGCCGCTGCGCGTTGCAGTCGGTCGTTGATCGCGGCGCCCAGGCCGACCCTCGGAACAGGCGCAACCGCGATGCGGGGCGCAGAGGACGCGTCCGCCTCGTGGAGCGCGGCAAAGAGCTTGGCCGCCGCCTCCACCAGGTCGCCCGTGACGCTGAGCGTCGACGTGCCCTCGACCGGGCCGAAGCCGATCAACCACTCGTTGTTCTCGGCAGTCGTGACGTTCAGGCGGAGCGGCTTGGATGGCGCGTAGTGGCTGGTCATCATGCCCGGCGCCTCAATGCCGCCCTCCACCTGTAACGCATCTGGTACCTCGATCGGGCCCGGGCGGAGAAGCCGCAACTGACCGCCGCTTGCCCCGATTATGGTGGACTCGATGCCGCGGTCGGTCGCACCGGCATCGAGGATCAGCGGAATGCGGCCATCAAGGGACGCGAGCACATGCTCGGCTCGCGTCGGGCTGATCCGGCCGCTCACGTTGGCGCTCGGAGCGGCGAGTGGACGTCCCGTCGCTTGCAGAAGTGCCTGCATGGCGGGATGCGCGGGGACCCGCAGCGCGATGGTCGGAAGTCCAGCCGTGACGAGTGAGGCGACGCCGGACGGCTCCCGCAGTGGAACGACCAGCGTCAATGGTCCCGGCCAGTGCTCCGCCGCAAGAGCTCGTGCCCCAGTGTCGAAGATACCGATCCGCTCTGCGGCTGCAAGGTCCGGCACATGCACGATCAGGGGATTGAAGCTCGGCCGGCCTTTCGCCGCGTAGATGCGCGCCACCGCTTCTCCGTTGGTTGCATCCGCCGCCAGTCCGTAAACCGTCTCGGTCGGAACCGCGACCGGCTGGCCGGCCAGGATCAGCGCGGCGGCCTCGGCAATGCCGGCATCGTCGAATGGCCGTACGCGGGTGGCTGGAACGGGCATGCCGCCGCCGCTATGGCATTGCCGGCTTAGTCACAAGGGATTGCTCATGACCTTCCGATGCCCCGTTCAGGAGCAGCGCTTTGTGCTCGACCACGTGGTCGGCATTCACGAGCTCACAAACGACACCGACATGGTGGACGCGGTGCTTGAGGGCGCGGCGACCTTCGCGGAAGGGGAGTTCGCGCCACTGGACCGGGTCGGCGATACCCACAAGGCCCGCTGGTCGGACGGGGTCGTCACCATGCCGCCCGGCTTTCGCGAGGCGTACCGCGCGTTCGTGGAGGGCGGCTGGTCGACCATCTCGGCTCCCGCGGACGCGGGCGGCCAGGGCCTGCCGCTGGCGCTGGGCGCGGCGGTGATGGAAGACCTCAACGCGGCGAACCTAGGCTTCGCGCTATGCCCCATGCTCAGCATGGGGGCGATCGAGGCGCTGGAGGCCCACGGCTCACCCGACCAGAAGCAGGACTATCTGACCAGGATCGTCAGCGGAGAATGGCCCGCGACCATGAACCTGACCGAGCCGCAGGCGGGATCGGACGTGGGGGCACTCAAGACCCGGGCCGAGCCGAATGGCGACGGGTCGTGGCGGATTACCGGGACCAAGATCTACATCACCTACGGCGAGCATGACCTGGCGGAGAATATCATCCACCTCGTTCTCGCGCGCACGCCGGGAGCACCGGAGGGAACGCGCGGAATCTCGCTGTTCCTAGTGCCGAAGATCCTGGCGGACGGGCGCCGCAATGACCTTCGCTGCGTCTCCATCGAGCATAAGCTCGGCATTCACGCCTCGCCAACCTGCGTCATGTCCTTCGGCGATGAGGGTGGGGCGACCGGCTGGTTGATCGGTGCCGAGCACGCAGGGATGCGGGCGATGTTCACGATGATGAACAATGCACGGCTCAACGTCGGTCTGCAGGGCGTCGGTATTGCGGAACGCGCCACTCAGCGCGCCGTGGATTATGCCCTTGGCCGCGTTCAATCGGCGCGAGCAGGGGCGTCGAGCCGCGAAGCGGTTGCGATCCACGAGCACCCGGATGTTCGCCGGATGCTGCTCCGGATGCGCGCCCTGACGATGGGTGCGCGGGCGCTGGCTTATTATGCGTTCGGGCAGGTCGACCGGGGTCATGCCGGTGACCCCGCGGCCGCAACGCGGGGCGATATCCTGACGCCAATGGTCAAGGCCTGGTGCACGGATGTCGGGTGCGAAGTCGCCAGCCTCGGGATTCAAGTCCACGGAGGCATGGGCTATGTCGAAGAGACGGGCGCGGCACAGCACCTGCGCGACGCGCGCATTGCGCCGATCTACGAGGGTACGAACGGCATTCAGGCCGCGGACCTGGTGGGCCGCAAGCTCGGGCTCGACGGCGGTCTCGCATTCGACAGCCTGATCGCCGACATCAGGGCCGAGGCCGAAGCACCCCCGATCGAGGCGCTGGCGGATGCGGTGGAGATTGCCGCAGCGACTTTACGCAACGCTGACCATGACGACCGGCTCGCCGGAAGCTACCCGTTCCTCACCATGTGTTCGGTGCTGACCGCCGGCTGGCTGATGGAGCGCCAGGCCAATGCTGCGACCGGCACGGAGCCCTTTCACCAGGTAAAGCGCACCGCCACCGAATTCTTTCATTCGGTCATGGTGCCCGAGGCGCTTGGACTTGCCGCTGGAGCGGAGGCTGGTGCGAGGCTGCTCTACGCGGTGCCGGCGGAGGCGCTGGCCTGATCAGGCCTGCTCGCGCTGGAGCAGATCCGCGGGCTTGATTCCGAGCCGGTCCATGCGGGCCCGGATGGCCGGCCATTCCTGCTGGATGAAGGCCTCCCGTTCGGACTCGCGGAGGCGGGCGCGTGCTCCGGACGCGACGAACATTCCGACGCCACGCTTGACGACAATCAGCCCTTCGTCCTGAAATCCCTGATAGGCCTTGGCGACGGTGAGCGGGTTCGCACCCTGCTCCGACGCGAACGCACGGACGGAGGGGAGCGGATCCCCGTCCGTGTACCGCCCGGTCAGAATGGCGTCGGCAATCGTCTCCCTCAAGCGGACATAAACAGGTTTGTCGGGAGCGGCTCTGAGCGTCATGGTGTGTTACTACAGCATTGCGGCGAGATGGTCAATCCAGCGGCGGCTGCCAATGTCGAACCACACTGGGAACTTCGGGCCGTGGCCGCTCGACCAGCGGCTGCCCTGGGGAGCCGAAGAAGAAGAAGCCGGCAATCCGCTCGGCGGGCAGGCAGAACGCCTTCCTGACGGTCGGATCATAAGCGGCCCAGCCCGTCAGCCAGGAGCCCACGAAGCCCATCGCGTGGGCGGCGTGGAGCATGTTCATGCCGACGGCGCCGCACGAAAGCTCCTGCTCCCATAAGGGGATCTTGCCATTGTCGACCGGCGCAAAGACAAGCACGACGAGGGCCTCGCCTTGGTGCGCGAACTCCGCCGCTTTCTGGTGGTGGGCATGGGTTGCCGCTGGGTCGTTCTCGGACAAGGCCGCACTCAAGAGGCGGGCGAGATCCTGACGCTGGTCGTCGGCGACCACCACGAACCGCCACGGATGCAGCTTGCCATGGTCCGGAGTACGCGCCGCGATCTGCAGGATTCGCTCGAGTTGCTCGTCCGTCGGACCCGGCCCGATCATGTCACGAGCCTTGCCCGAGCGACGTGTGCCAAGCAGCGCGAGGGGGGAGGACAGGTCCTTCAGCATGCCCGCGCTCGCCTATCAGTGGCAGCGGCTGGTAACAATCGACTTCACAAGGGCGATTTGCTCGTTACGGTGCGCGCCCAATTGGCAGGCGCGGAGCAACAAGCGCGCAGTCGTACAGTGGAGGAGTTTGCGCGTGGGCGCAGAGACAATCATTCCGATCCTGGCAGCAGCCTTCCTGGTGCTGCTTCTCGCCGGCGGCGGCGTCGTCGCCGCAGGCCGCAGTCCGGAGTTCCTGGGGCACCCCAAGGGCCTCTACATGCTGTTCTTCGCCGAGATGTGGGAGCGCTTCTCCTACTACGGCATGCGCGCTCTGCTGATCTTCTATCTCACGAAGCACTGGCTGTTCGACGACGGCAAGTCGAACCTGATCTACGGTGCCTACACCTCGCTGGTATACATCACCCCGCTGCTCGGCGGCTATCTAGCGGACCGCTACCTGGGCCAGCGCAAGGCCGTGCTGTTCGGCGCGGTTCTGCTGACGGCCGGGCACTTCCTGATGGCGTTCGAGGGCACGGGCGGACAGTCCGACCCGACCATCAACATCTTCTGGGCCGCGCTGGCGTTCATCATTGTCGGGTCAGGCTTCCTCAAGGCCAACATCTCCGTGATGGTGGGCCAGCTCTACCCGCTGCAGGACGTGCGCCGCGACGGTGCCTACACCATCTTCTACATGGGTATTAACGTCGGTGCTGCAATCGGCACCATCATCGCCGGCTATCTCGGCGAAACCTACGGCTGGGCTTATGGCTTCGGCGCAGCGGGCGTGGGCATGCTGCTCGGCCTGGTCGTCTTCGTGCTGGGCAAGGGAACGCTGAACGGAGCGGGCGAGGCGCCGCGTCCGCTTTCGCGCCAGAAGGAGTTCACGCTCTACGGCGTCGGCGTCGCATCCATCGCCGTAATCTGGGGCCTGGTCCAGTATCAGGACGTCATCCAAACGCTGCTGATCATCTCCGGCATCGGTTTGCTCGGCTATGTGCTGTTCGAGGCATTCCGGCTCGAGCCGCACGCCCGTGACCGCATCTTCGCCATCCTGTTCCTGATCTCGCTCAACCCTGTGTTCTGGGGCCTGTTCGAGCAGGCCGGCGGTTCGCTGAACCTCTACACCGATCGCTACGTCGACCGTGCGGGCGTACCGGCGTCGCTGTTCCAGTCGATCAACCCCATTTACATCATCCTGCTGGCGCCACTGTTCGCGTGGCTGTGGGTGTTCCTCGGCCGGCGCGGGATGGAGCCGTCCGCGCCCGCCAAGTTCGGCATCGCGTTGCTGCAGGTCGGTGCCTCGTTCCTGGTCTTCGTCTGGGGCGCGACTGCGTTCGGCGCGGGTCCGGAGCTGCTGACGCCGGTTCTGTTCGTGTTCCTCATCTACCTGCTGCAGACGACGGGTGAGCTTTGCCTCAGCCCGGTTGGCCTCAGCGCCATGAACCGGCTCGCGCCAAAGTTCATGGCCTCCCTCATCATGGGCGCCTGGTTCTACATGACCGCGGTCGGCAATTTCGTGGCTGGCAAGATCGGCGAGGCCACGGGTGGTCACGATGGGGAGATGACCAAGGAGGGCACGCTGGCGGTCTACCAGACCATCGGCTGGTGGACGGTCGGTATCGGCGTGGCCGTGCTGGCGGTGTCTCCCTTCGTGAAGCGCCTGATGCACCTCGACACGCTGAAGGACGATGACCTCGCCGGGCGTGATGAACTGGCTGAGAACCAGGCGACGGGCCTGTTCCCGCAAGCGGAGACGGTTCCCGGTCGCAGTCCGAAGGGCGCCTGATGCGCAACCTGAAGCTGGTGGCGGTGGCTTCGGCCGCCGCCGCAACCCTGGCGGCCTGTGCGACGACAGGGAAGCCTGCTGCTCCCGCGGTGCGGATCAATGCCGATCCGTATCCGTCGACCTACCAGCCCTATGCCGGCGCGCCGACGCTGATCAGGAACGTCACGATCTTCGATGGGGAGGGTGGGCAGATCAACGGCGGCTCGGTCCTTCTTGCCGACGGGAAGGTTCAAGCGGTCGGCACCGATGTGCAGGCTCCGGCCGGCGCGATCGTGATCGACGGAGCGGGCAAGTACGTGACTCCCGGCATTATCGACGTGCACAGCCACCTTGGCGATTATCCCTCGCCAGCCGTGCAGGCGCACCAGGATGGTAATGAGGCGACCGGCCCGGCGCGGCCGGAAGTCTGGGCCGAGCATAGTGTCTGGCCGCAGGACCCCGGCTTCAGCCGGGCGTTGACGAACGGCGGCGTGACTGCGCTGCAGATCCTGCCAGGCTCCGCAAACCTTTTCGGCGGCCGATCGGTTACACTCAAGAACGTGCCCGCCCGGACGGTGCAAGGCATGAAGTTCCCGGGCGCGCCTTACGGGCTGAAGATGGCATGCGGCGAGAACCCCAAGCGGGTTTATGGCAGCCGCAACACCATGCCGTCGACTCGCATGGGCAACATCGCGGTAACCCGGCAGACCTGGCTTCAGGCACAGGCCTACAAGCGCAAGTGGGACGCCTACCAGAAGAAGGGCGGCGACATGCCGTCCCGTGACTTGGCAATGGAAACGCTCAGCGGAGTGCTGGCCGGCGACATCCTGGTGCACAACCACTGCTACCGGGCCGACGAGATGGCGATCATGATCGATCTCTCGAAGGAGATGGGGTACAAGATCGGCACGTTCCACCACGCGGTGGAAAGCTACAAGATCGCCGACCTGCTCGCCCGCGAAGGGATCTGCTCGGCGATGTGGGCCGATTGGTATGGATTCAAGATGGAGTCCTACGACGCCATCCGCGAGAACATTCCCTTCGTTCACAATGCTGGCGCCTGCGCCATCGTCCATTCGGACGATCCGAACGGGATTCAGCGCCTGAACCAGGAAGCCGCCAAGGCGCTGACGGCCGGGCGCCGGACGGGCGTCGAGATCTCGGAAGCAACCGCCTGGACCTGGCTCTCGGCCAACCCGGCCAAGGCTCTCGGCATCTTCGACAAGACGGGCAGCCTGAGGCCGGGCAAGATGGCCGACGTCGTCCTCTGGAACGGCAATCCGTTCAGTAATTATAGCCGGCCGGAGCGCGTGTGGATTGACGGTGCCGAGATGTACAATGCGGCCAGCCCCAACAAGCGGCCGGTGAGCGACTTCGAACTTGGCCAAGTCGGCGAAGGGGACGTGAAGTGAGGCGCGTCGCAACCGCAGCGCTGCTTGTCGGCTGCAGTCTCCTGCTGGCGGCACCCGCAACCGCGCAGACGATCGCAATCACCGGCGGCAATGTCGCGATCGGTGACGGGTCGGAGCCGATCCGCGGCGGCACGGTCCTGATCCGCGAGGGTCGAGTGGTTGCAGCCGGTGCGCAGGTCTCGGTTCCGGCCGAAGCGACGGTGATCGACGCGACCGGCAGATGGGTCACGCCCGGCATGGTAGCCGGTTTTTCTCGGTTGGGGCTAGCGGACGTCGATGCGGTGGAGGGCTCCAACGACATCTCCGCCAATGGTCCCTTCAGCGCTGCGCTGGACATCGCGCCGGCCCTGAACCCAAACGCGCAGCCGGTGGCGATCAATCGGGCCGACGGCGTTACCCGCGCCATTGTCGCACCGGCAGTTGGCCGCAGCATCTTCGCCGGGCAAGGCGCGCTCATCGACACCGGCGCCGATCTCGAACCGGTCACGCGAGCCCGCTTGTTCCAATATGTGGAGCTGGGGGAAGAGGGCGCGAGCGAGGCAGGCGGCTCCCGCGCGTCGGCTCACGTCCTGCTCCGCAATGCCTTGAGGGAAGCGTCGGAACTTAGCCGCTTCGCCAGCCCGATCCGGGGTGGCGGGGCAAGGCAGCGGCCCGGCGTGCCGGAGAACCCGACCGATCCCAAGCTGCTGACGTCCGATGCCCAGCGCAGCGACGACGTGCTGCTCACACGGTTCGACGCCGCAGCACTCGTGCCTGTGCTTCGCGGCCAGCAGATCCTGATGGTCCACGCCAACCGCTCCACCGACCTGTTGCAGGTCATTGGGTTGAGACGGGAGTTCCCGAACCTGAAACTGGTGATCGTGGGTGCGGACGAGGGCTGGATGATTGCCGATCGTCTGGCCGCGTCGGGCATCCCCGTGATCGCGTCGGCCCTGACGAACCTGCCCGGCAGTTTCGAGTCGCTCGCAGCGACTCAGTCGAATATCGGGCGCATGCGGCAGTCTGGGGTGAAGGTCGCGATCGGGACCGTGGACGATGACGATCCACGCATGGCGTTCCGGGTGCGCTGGTATGCCGGCAATCTGGTCGGACTTTCGAAGATCCCCGGCGCTGCGGGCTTGTCTTGGGGCGAGGCGCTGCGGATGGTGACCTCCGCTCCTGCGGACGCAGTCGGCCTTGGGGCCGAGGTCGGCAGCCTGCAGCCTGGCCGGCGCGGCGATGTCGTCATCTGGTCCGGTGATCCGCTCGACAATGGCAGCATTCCGGAAGTCGTGCTGATCGATGGCGTTCGCCAGCCGCTGGAGAACCGGCAGACCAAGCTCCGCGACCGCTACCGCGATCTGCAGCGACGGGAGCTGCCGGAGGCTTACCGCCGGTGAGCGGGGCGGCGACGGTAGCGCTCTTCGCAGCCGCTTTCGTCGCCACCCACTTGCTGCTGTCGCACCCGCTTCGGGCTCCACTCGCTCGCCGGATCGGCGAGCGCGGGTTCAGCGCCGCATACTCTGCCGTGGCCCTCGCGACCTTCGTGCCCATGGTGCTCGCGCGGCGAAATGCGGGGCCCGAGACTCCGCTGTGGACGGTTCCGGACTGGGCATGGTGGGCGGCAGCGCTGCTGGTGTGGAGCGGCAGTATCCTGTTCGTCGGCTCCTTCCGGAAGAACCCGGCCATGGTGAATGCTGGCGGGCGTCCGGTCACCATCGGGGAGCCGGCGGGCGTCTTTCGGATTACACGGCATCCGATGATGTGGGGCTTTGCGCTATGGGCCATCGCGCACATCGGCGTGCATCCGGAGCCTTCCGCGGTAGCGATCGCGGCCGCCATCCTGGTCCTCGCCCTTGGAGGGACCGCGGGGCAGGACCGGAAAAAGCAACGGCAGCTCGGCGACGAGTGGGCGCGCTGGGAAGAGCGAACAAGCTTCGTGCCCTTCGGGCGCGGGCTCGCCATCCCGGGCGCATTCACCTTCATCGGCGGCACGATCCTGTTCCTGGCCGCCACATGGGCCCACCCAATGCCGGTCGGATTGTGGCGCTGGCTCGCCTGACCGCCACGCGCTAGAGGCGTCGTATGGCACGGAAATTCTTCGGAACGGACGGGATCCGCGGGCTCACCAACACGCCCCCGATGACCGCCGAGACAGCACTCAAGGTCGGCCAGTCGGCGGGCGCGCATTTCCTTCGCGGGGATCACCGCCACCGGGTCGTGATCGGGAAGGACACGCGCCTGTCCGGCTACATGATGGAATCGGCGCTGGTTGCCGGCTTCTGCAGCGTCGGGATGGACGTGGTCCTGCTCGGCCCGATGCCCACGCCCGCGGTCGCCATGCTGACCCGTTCGATGCGTGCGGACCTAGGCGTGATGATCTCGGCCAGCCACAATCCCTTCGCCGACAACGGCATCAAGCTGTTCGGACCCGACGGGTACAAGCTGTCGGACCGCGATGAGATGGCGATCGAGGCTCGGCTGGAGAAGAACCCGGAACTCGTCGCGCCGGACAAGATCGGACGCGCCAAGCGGATCGACGATGCTCGCGGCCGGTACATTCACTTCGCCAAATCGACCTTTCCCGAACGGCTCAGGCTCGACGGGCTGAAGATTGTCATCGATTGCGCGAACGGCGCGGCCTACCACGTCGCTCCGGAAGCGTTGTGGGAACTGGGCGCGGAGGTCATCCCGCTTGGCGTGACCCCGAACGGCCTTAACATCAACGATGGCTGCGGCTCGACCCACCCCTCCACCCTGCAGGAGACGGTGGTAGCCAGCGGGGCGGATATCGGCCTAGCGCTGGATGGCGACGCGGACCGGCTGATCGTAGTGGACGAGACCGGGAAGGTCATCGACGGCGACCAGCTGATGGCGCTGATCGCCATGCATCAGCATCGCAAGGGTGAACTGCGCGGCGGTGCCGTGGTCGCGACTGTGATGTCCAATCTCGGTCTGGAACGAAAGCTGGACGAGGCGGGCTTGCGGCTCGAGCGGACGAAGGTCGGCGACCGGTACGTGCTCGAGGCGATGCGGGAGAAGGGCTGTAACGTCGGCGGCGAGCAGTCGGGTCACATCATCCTGACCGATCATGCGACCACCGGGGATGGCCTCGTGGCGGGCCTCCAGATCCTCGCAGCCCTGGTGGACGAAGGGCGACTCGCAAGCGAGTTGCTCAGCCAGTTCGAGCCGGTCCCGCAATTGCTCAAGAACGTCCGCTTCTCGGGTGGTGCACCGCTCGAAGTCGAAAGCGTAAAGCGCTGCATTGCGGAGGCGGAGTCCGAGCTGAACGGCAGGGGGCGGCTCGTGATTCGCAAGTCCGGGACCGAGCCGCTGATCCGCGTCATGGCGGAAGGGGACGATGAAGCGCAGGTCCAGGCCGTGGTGGATCGCATCTGCGAAGCGGTCCAGGCGGCAGCCTAGGCGATTTCTTTACCTGCCCTGCCGACAAGGACCGCATGACCATCCCGCGCATCCTGATCATCGCCGGCTCGGACAGTGGCGGGGGAGCAGGCATCCAGGCTGACATCCGGACCGTCACGATGCTCGGCGGGCATGCGATGACGGCTGTCACCGCGATCACGGCACAGAACACGCTAGGCGTTACCGCCGTTCACCCGATACCGGGCGAAACGGTGCTCGCGCAGATCGATGCCGTGGTGGAGGACCTCGGTGTGGATGCGATCAAGATTGGCATGATCGGCAGCGCTTTCACCGCCAATCTTGTCGCGGATCGCCTCGAAGCGCTGGACGTGCCCATCGTGTTCGATCCCGTAATGATCGCGACGAGCGGCTCGGTGCTCGCCGATGATGCCACGATCGCCGCGTTCGGCCGCCTGATGGACCTGGCGACCATCACCACTCCCAACTTGCCGGAACTGCACCGCCTGACCGGCAAGGACGATCCCGTGGAAGCAGCCCTGCACCTTGTTGGGAAGCATCGCTGCGCCGTGCTCATCAAGGGCGGACATGAGGAGGGGGAGGCGCTCGCGGACGCGCTGATCGAAGAAGACAATATGACCAGCTGGCAAGGGCAGCGGATTGCGACCACCAGCACTCATGGCACCGGCTGCACCTTGGCCAGCGCGATCGCCGTCGGCCTTGCGGAAGAAAAGGAGCTTGCAACCTCCGTGGCTCGCGGCCGGGAGTTCGTCCGGATGGCCTTGCTGGAGGCACCGGGTCTGGGGCAGGGCGCCGGCCCGCTGGGGCATGCGCAGGTCCGGCTGGACGTCGGCAACGGGCCAAGGCTCAACCAGGCGACGGTAACCGCCAAGGATTACGGGAAGTCCGTGCGGTTCTACCGTGCGCTGGGCCTGAAGCAGATCGTCGACAGTCCCGACAATGGCTACGCCCGCTTCGAGACCTGGGGTGGAGCGACCTTCTCGGTGCATGTCGACTCCGAGGAGGAGATCGCGCCATCGACCGCAGTCTACTTCGAGTGCGACGACTTGGACGAACGCGTCGAGTTGCTCGCCAGGGTGGGCATTGCGTTTGAGCACGGACCACGCAACCAGCCGTGGATGTGGCGCGAGGCCCGACTGCGCGACCCGGCCGGTAACATCGTCTTCCTCTACAAGGCCGGAGAGGCCCGCCGCTTCCCACCGTGGCGCCTGCGCGAAGAAAAAGCGCCGCAACCCACTGGCGAGTAAGGCAAAGCCGCTTTAGCTTGGCAGGCCATGGGGAAGCCCTGCTTCAAGCTCGAGCGTGACCATCCGATGCCACTAGCCGGCGTCGACGAAGCCGGCTGCGCGCCCTTGGCCGGCCCCGTGGTCGCAGCGGCAGTCGTTCTGGACCGTGAACGGTTCCCGCGTGGGATCGACGACAGCAAGAAGCTGGACCTCGACACGCGTGAAGCGATCTACTCCCGGTTGATGAAGCAGGCGCGCTGCGGCGTCGGTATCTGTACGGTTGAGGAGATCGACCAACTCAACATCTACTGGGCGCGCATGCTGGCGATGATCCGCGCGGTGGAGGCCTTGGGCTTCGAGCCCGCCATGGTGCTGGTCGATGGGAACCGCTGTCCCAAGTGGGAGCGGCCCTCGGTTGCGATCGTCGCGGGGGACGCCAAGTGCCGGTCGATTGCTGCAGCTTCGATTGTCGCCAAGGTCACGCGGGACCGGATGATGGCGCAATATGCGGAGACTCATCCCGGGTACGGGTGGGAGTCGAACCGCGGCTATCCGACGCCCGATCACCGGAGGGCGCTGAGGGAGCTTGGACCGACCCCGCTTCACCGCCGGAGCTTCGGCCTGGTCCGCGAAGTCATTGCCGCCGCGACCCAGCCGACCCTGTTCGCGGCGGAATGAACACGAACTCCACGATGCGAGTCCTTTGAGTCACACCACCACGTCTTGAGTCCTCGTCTGCGGAACGGACTCAATATCTTGTGCCTGGGACGAGCCGGACTCCTTCCGTTCCGCCGACCCTCCAAGCCGTGTTAACCCTTCTTCTGTTGACCGCGAGTCCCGTCGGACTCACCGTGATGCTCCAAACGGGGGCAAGGAACAGATGAACCTCATCGTACCGATCAGGGAGGAGACCGGCCGCGCGCGGCCGACCGGGAAACGCCTGCCGAAGCGGGAGTTGCCCCTGGACCAGATCCTCATGGGCGATTGCATTGCGGAGATGGCGAAGCTGCCGGACCGCTCCGTCGACATGATCTTCGCCGATCCGCCCTACAACCTCCAGCTCGGCGGCGACCTGTTTCGCCCGGAGGGCGGCCGGGTCGATGCGGTGGACGACGCCTGGGACAAGTTCGACAGCCTTGCGGTCTACGACGATTTCACTCGCGAATGGCTGGCCGAGGCTCGGCGGATCCTGAAGGACGACGGCACAATCTGGGTGATCGGGTCGTACCACAACATCTATCGCGTCGGGTCGCTGCTGCAGGATGCAGACTTCTGGATCCTCAATGACATCGTCTGGCGCAAGTCGAACCCGATGCCGAACTTCCGCGGCACGCGTTTCACCAACGCTCACGAAACGCTGATCTGGTGCGCCAAGGACGAGAAGGCGCGCTACACCTTCAACTACCGCGCGATGAAGGCGCTGAACGACGACCTGCAGATGCGCTCCGACTGGGTGCTGCCGATCTGCAGCGGGTCCGAGCGCCTGAAGGGGGACGACGGCAACAAGGCGCATCCGACCCAGAAGCCGGAGTCGCTCCTCTACCGGATCCTGCTGGCCTGCACGAAACCGGGTGACGTGGTCCTGGACCCCTTCTTCGGCACCGGCACGACGGGCGCGGTCGCGCGCCGCCTCGGCCGCAAGTGGATCGGGATTGAGCGGGAACGCGCTTATGTGAAGGTGGCCCGGGAGCGGATCGATTCCACGCTGCCGCTCGACGAAAGCGCGATGACGACCGTGCCCGACAAGCGCAGCCAACCAAGGGTCGCATTTGGGCTGCTTGTCGAGAGCGGAATGATCGAGCCCGGGACCTTGGTCACGGATTCCAAGCGTCGCTGGACCGCCAAGGTGGGAGCCGACGGATCGCTCAGCTGCGAGGGCAAGACGGGTTCGATCCACAAGATCGGCGCGACGCTTCAGGGTGCGCCGTCCTGCAACGGATGGACCTTCTGGCACGTGGAGGTCGACGGAGCCCTGCAGCCGCTCGACACTCTCCGGCAGAGGCATCTCGCCGACCTCGCATGACGGTGCGGAGGATCTTGCGCCCGACCGGCTTTGTGGACGCTCCGTTCGGGCATGATGGCAAGGTTGCGCGGCTTGCCGGGGGGCTGAACTGGTTCGCCCAAGTCGAAATCATGTCCGTCGATGGGGATGGGCCGAGTGCCACCGAGCTCGTGGCGGTCGAGGCTCTCGCCGACCGTCTGGATAACGACATGGCGGCGCAATGGGATGCTCTCACCCGTCCGCGGCCGGCCCTGCAACTCGGCGAGCGAACGATCCGTCTCGACCAGCCGCAGGTGATGGCCATCCTCAACGCAACTCCCGACAGCTTCTCGGATGGAGGGCAGTACGGCTCCCCAGAAGAGGCCGTGCGGGCAGGCTTCGGCGCAGCAGAGGGAGGCGCCGCCATCATCGACGTGGGGGGAGAGAGCACGCGACCCGGAGCACGTCCGGTCTGGGAAGGTGATGAGATCGAGCGTGTGGTGCCGCTGGTCCGGCAACTGGCAGCAGGCGGATCGGCCGTGTCCATCGACACGCGCAAGGCCGTCGTCATGGAGCAGGCAATCGCCGCCGGGGCCCGGCTCGTGAACGACGTTTCGGCACTGACCTGGGACCACCGCGCCGCTGAAGTGGTCGCGGCGAGAGGTGTTCCAGTCGTCCTGATGCATCACCAGGGCAAACCCGAGACCATGCAGGACAACCCGACCTACCCGCGTGGGGCCGTGGTCGAGGTGTGGTTATGGCTGGAAAGCCGGATCGCTGCGGCCATCGAGGCCGGCATCCCGCGCGAGAACATCCTGGTCGACCCCGGCATTGGCTTTGGCAAGTCGGTGGCTCACAATTTGGAGCTGATGAACGGACTCGCTTCCTTGCACGGGCTGGGCTGCCCCGTTGTATTGGGCGCCAGCCGCAAGCGCACGATCGGTGCGCTTCACAACGAAGCATCAGCGGACCGGCGCCTGGGCGGCAGCATCGCCTTTACCTTCAAGGCCGCGGAGCAGGGCGCCCAGATCGTTCGCGTGCACGATATTTACGAGACCGTGCAAGCTCTGAAGGTCTGGCGAGGACTGCGGGATCAGGCGCTCACGCCTCGCCTGTCCTAGAGCAGATAACCGCCGTCGCTGAGGAGGACGGACCCGGTCATGGTCCCGGCCGTTTCGTTCGAGAGCAAAAAGGCAATCTGCGCAGCGATCTCTTCCGGTTTAGCGAATCGGCCGAGGGGAGTTCCCATGCTCGCGATCTCGGCGAAGGCGGCTTCCCGGCCGATCTCGGAGCTGCGGTGCTGGAACTCTTCGCTTTCCCAGATCGAGGTTTCCACACCTCCTGGCGCTATGGCGTTGACCCGAATCTTCCGCTCCGCGACCTCCTTTGCCGCCACGCGGGCAAGTTGGATCAGTCCGGCTTTCGACGCGGCATAGGCCCCGATGCCTTTCTCGGCCTTGAAGCCGGCTGCTGACGCGACACACACGACGGAGCCGCCGTGCCGCATCGCCCGGAGACTCGCCTGCAGGCTGAGGAACGCGCCGTCGAGATTGGTCGAAAGGACCCGCCGCCATCCCTCGAAGGGCATTTCGGAGACTGGTCCGACTCCCGCAACTCCAGCGTTCACGACTGCGTGATCGAGCTCGCGCAGTGGCAGCTTCGCCCACAACCCGGGATCGCCAACGTCGCCATCTACCCGAAGCGTCTCACAAGGCAGATCAATAGCGTCCAGCGCCCGAGCGCCCCGATCAACCAGGATGAGCCGCCCCGCGCCATGTTCAGCCAAGTGGCGGGCGGTCGCAAGCCCAATGCCTGAGGCGGCGCCGGTGATAAGGGTGGAGGTGCCGGAGAAATGCATGGATCCGCTTTAGCGCCTGCGAAAGGCGACCACCATTGGGCCAAGCTCTGCATGGTTGTCGCGCCGGCCGTTCCGTGGGTCCCAAAGTGAACTCACTGCGCCGTCGAAGTAGAGCGCCTCCCGTGCGCCAAGCCGGTCGCGGAAATAACGGGCGATCTTGCCGAATGACACTGGCTCTTCGCTGATGACGAAAGCGGGGGTGCCGTCCGCCGCGATACCAACACCATTGCGATAGTGCCGGCTCTCTCCGTCCGGAACGAAGCTAGGATGGAGCTTGCCGTTCATGAGCAGCATGGGTCCGGACTGGCTAGCGAAGGCGACATCCCGGACATCGCGAAGCTTGCCGGTTTCCACGACAGCGGCAATCCCGTTCTTGCCAACCAGAAAGACCCCGTTTGGCAGCAGGTGGAAGTTCCCCCGCCCCCGCCGTCGGTTGATCGCCTTCAACTCGCGTCCTTGTTCGATCACCAGGCCAATCGGCCGGCCCTCATCATCGAACATTCCCGCATTCATGGCGAAGAGGACGTTCGAAGAGCGGCTGCCAAGTGCTTGTTCGAGCGCCGCAAATGACCGGTAAGGTGCGCCACTGGCGGGAGCGGAGTGGATTTCTAGGATCGCGTCCTTTCTCGCGCAGAGCGTAAGGCGGCTGCCCTCGAAAAGCTCGCTTCGACACGGTGAAGGCGGGCTCCTGACACCGCTGTCCGCCGTCTGCGGGTCGCTGCAAGAAACTAGGGACAGAACAAGCAGGACAAGAATGCGGTCCATCCTTGAACCATTGCTTCGCTCAGTGACCGTTGTCGATGCCGAGTTCCGCTAGCTTCCGGTACAAGGTCGACCGGCCAATACCCAGGCGGCGGGCGACCTCCGTCATCTTCCCGCGATAATGACCGATGGCCAGCCGAATCACATCTCCTTCGATCTGATCGAGCGGGCGGAGGTGGCCTTCGGAGTCGAACAGCGTGATGGAAGGAGAGCCGGCGAGCGCAGCGTCGCTTGACGCTTTGCTGATCTCCGGCGCGAAATCCTCCGCCCGCTGGCTGAAGCGGGACTGAATCGCAATGTGCGGGAAGTCTTCCGCCGTGAGCGCCGAACCCTGACATTGCAGGGCCGCGCGGAACAGCACGTTCGAAAGCTGGCGCACGTTTCCTGGCCAGCCGTACCGCATCAGCACGGACAACGCATCGTTGCCGATCGAGAGGGGACGGATACCTGGCTGCCCTGCGATGCGGGCGAGAAGATGGCGCGCAAGGGCGGGAATATCGCTGCTGCGCTCGCGCAAGGAAGGGAGAGTGACGGTGGTCGCGGCAAGACGCTCGCTTAGACCCGAATGAAAATCGGATGGAAGCGGCTGCGATGACGTCGCGATGACGCGCACGTCGACCGAGTTGCTGCCGTTGCACCCGACCGGCCGGACCTCACCGGTAGCGAGAACCCGATCGAGGGCCTCCTGAGTCGGCTTGGGAAGGAAGTTGACCTCGTCGAGGAGCAGCGTGCCGCCATCGGCTTCGACCATCTTGCCGACCCGCTCGGCAAATGCGCCGGCAAATGCGCCCGCCACATGACCAAAAAGCTCGCTGTCGATGATGTTCGCTGCCACGGCCTTGCAGTCGACCTGCAGCAGCGGTCCCCGGGCTCGTGGCGAAGCCGCATGGATGGCCCGTGCCATGGTTTCCTTGCCGGTGCCTGCCTCGCCAACGATGAGCATCGGCAGCCGGCTGCGGGCAGCCTTGGCGGCCACGGCCAGCGCCGCGCGGAACTCCGGAGCGGCGCCGATCAATTCCTCCAATGCCAGGTTGGGCGCCAGCTTCTCACTGAGAGGAGCAAGCTCACCGGACGCTCGGCGCCGATCGCCATTCACCGCCAGCGCTTCCACCAGCCGCTCCGAAGCCACCGGCTTGGCTAGGAAGTCCGTGGCCCCGGCGCGCATCGCCTCGACCGCATGGCCGACCGAGCCGCCGTCAGCCAGAACGATGATCGGGAGCCCGGGGCGATTGGACCGAAGGCTCCGCACGATCGCCGGGCCCTTGCTGCTGTCCCACGCGCCGATCAGCACCGCCTTGATCTCGTGGCCGTTGGGGCCGGCCAGCAGTTCGACCGCATCGGTCAGGCTGGGCGCACCGATGGTGCTCCATCCCGCTCTTGAGGCCGTCGAGGACACGATCCGCCGCTCGCCCGGATCGGCGTCGATGAGCAGCAGGAACTTGACCGTATCGGCGCGCATGGCGCCTTGTAGCGCGCGGCGGGTAAATTCTGTCTTAAAGCGGGACTTGGGTAGGCTGCACTTGCTTGTTATGAGGCATCAAACGACAACGCCTCAGGGGAGCCTCATGGCCGGCAATCAGGTCAACAACAACGACGGCGGACCAGTGGACTTCAAGTCCCACGCCCGCGATTACGAGCGCATGATCGCGTTGCTGAAGTGGGGCGCGGTTGCAGCGCTGATCGTCGGCTTGCTCGTGCTGATCATCATCAGCAATTAAAGCTTACCGTTGCAGATCGGTATCCTGAAGGAGACGGCGCCCGGCGAGACCCGGGTAGCTGCCATTCCGGAAACCGTGAAGAAATTCAGCACGCTTGGGGCCACGGTTGTCGTGGAGTCGGGCGCGGGTCTGCAGGCTGGGGTTGCGGACGAAGAGTATCTTTCCGTTGGTGCCAAGGTCGGGTCCCGCGAAACGGTGCTGGCGGGTGCAGACGCGATCCTGTGCATCTCCGGACCGCAAGCCTCGAATCTGCACGGGCTGAAGTCTGGGGCACTGCTGATCGGAGCCCTCGATCCTGTCCGCCGCGGCGATGCCGTCGCCGATTATGCTCAGGCCGGCTACGAGGCGCTCGCCATGGAATGGATGCCCCGGATCACGCGGGCGCAGTCCATGGATATCCTGTCGAGCCAGTCCAACCTTGCCGGGTACAAGGCGGTCATCGACGCGGCCGCGGTGTATGGCCGTGCATTCCCAATGATGATGACCGCGGCGGGTACCGTCAGCGCGGCGCGGGTGTTCGTGATGGGGGTTGGAGTGGCCGGACTGCAGGCCATTGCGACGGCCCGACGGTTGGGAGCACAGGTCAGCGCCACCGACGTCCGCTCCGCAACCCGTGAGCAGATCCTCTCACTGGGCGCCAAGCCCATTTTCGTTGAGAACGTCGCGGGTATCGAAGGCGAGGGGCAGGGCGGCTACGCCTCGGAAACCTCCGAGGAATACCAGCGGGCTCAGGCGGAGCTCGTGTCCGCGCACATCGCCAAGCAGGATATCGTCATCACCACGGCCCTGATCCCAGGGCGTCCAGCTCCACGCCTGATCTCCGACGCACAGCTTGCCAGCATGCGGGCGGGGAGCGTGGTGGTCGATCTGGCCGCGGACGCCGGCGGCAACGTGGAAGGAACGATCGCTGGAGAGCAGGTCCAGCGGCACGGGGTGACGATCCTCGGCGCGTCCAATCTGGCACGCGGCCTTGCGGCGGACGCCTCCGCATTGTTCAGCCGCAACCTCTACAACTTCCTTGCTGCCTTCTGGGACGCGGATAAGGGCCGCCCCGTCTTCCCGGACGACGACGAAATCGTTCAAGCGGTTCGCCTGACCTGCGGTGGTTCCATCGTCTCCGAGCGCCTCAAAGGCTGAGCGATGGGCCTGTTCGCCGCCACGGAAATCGGTACCTCCGAGATTGAGAAGCGCTACCGCGCGCTGCTGCTCGACGGGGAGCAGGTCATGGCGGCATTCCGTACGGTGCGGGACATCGCGTTTCTGACAAGCGAGCGGCTGTGCCTGGTCAACGTGCAGGGCCTGACCGGCAAGAAGGTAGCGATCCAGTCGATCCCATTCCGATCCATCACTCGCTTCAGCCTTGAGACGGCGGGCACCTTCGACCTGGATGCAGACATGCACCTGTGGCTCGCCGGGACCCATGAACCGCTCGAGATCAAGATCGGCCGGGGCAGCAACCTGACGGAAATCCAGCGCATCCTCGCCAAGGGAGTCCTGCGGCGCTGATCAGCCGGGAACGGTACAGACATCCACCCAGTGGGCACCGACGAGTTCCGCCAGCCGCGTCGGAGTGATTTCGACGGAGGCGTTGCGTGAACCTGCCGCGGGATAGACCTGGTCAAAGGCGCGAAGGCTGACATCGCAGTAGATGGGAAGGGGCAACGTGAGGCCGAACGGGCAAACTCCTCCAACCGGATGCCCCGTCGCCTCCAGCGTCTCCTCCGCGCCCAGCATGCGGGGGCGTCCTCCCAAAGCCATCTTGCACTTCCCATTGTCCAGCCGCGCGTCGCCGCGAGTGACGAGCAGCAGGATCGTTTCCTTCACCCTGATGCTCAGCGTCTTGGCAATGCGGCCCGGTTCCACGTTTAGTGCTATCGCGGCGTCCGCGACCGTCGCTGTACTTGCGTGAGCCTCGATGATCCGGAGGTCGGGCGCACACGCCGCCAGGAATGTCCGGACACTCTCCAGGCTCATCTCACTCGCCGATCAAATGAAGAACGATCTGCCGCGGTGAGGGCTGCCGCCGGTGTTCGAAGAGGTAGATGCCCTGCCAATTGCCGAGCATCAGGTGGCCGCCCGAGATCGGAACAGACAACTGTGTGTTCGTCAGCGCGGCCCGAAGGTGCGCGGGCATGTCGTCGGGACCTTCGTCATCATGCTCGTAGCCCGCACTCTCCGGAGCAATGTGCGCAAAGTAGCGTTCGAGATCCCGCCGAGCCGCTGGCGCAGCATTCTCCTGAATGAGTAGGGAGGCCGACGTGTGCCGGCAGAAGAGCGTCAGGAGACCGTCACCGATCGCCTGTTCCGCTAACCATGATTCGACCTGATGCGAGATGTCCAGCAGGCCCGACCCTCGTGCCGTGATCGAAAGGACATGCATGGCTTGCTTCATGTTGGAAGCCTTAGTGACAAACGAAATGCGCGCCAACCGAAGGTCAGCGCGCATCGTTAAGTCGCTGTTTTACAGCAGGAAGCCAGTTCGTAACTAGCTTCCGCGGGCTATTTTAGCCGCGGCCCGAGGTGCTGGCCCAACCGCCGCCCAGAAGCCAACTCCAGAGTCCTCCACCCACGCTACGTCTCCCTGTTACAACAGCGAATCGGTGCTGCTGAAGGGGACGTTAACCCTAATCGTTATGGTTAGCAAACGATTAGACTTCAGGCGACGCGCTTCTCCTGCCGAACTGCAAGGCGGGCGACGAGTTCGCGAATCCCCATCGGCCGACCCACCACGAAGCCCTGCACGAGGTCGCAGTCGAGTTTCTGGAGCTCTTCAAAGACTTGGCGGTCCTCCACGCCTTCCGCGATCACCTTGCGCCCCAGGGAATGCGCAAGTGCGATCGTGGATTGAACCATGATCAGATCGGACCGGTTCACCCGCATGGAGCGCACGAAGCTCTGATCGATCTTGATCTCGTCGGCCGGAACCTTCTTGAGATAGTCCAGCGTCGACAGCCCGGTTCCGTAATCGTCGATGGCGAGACGCACACCAAGCACCTTGAGGCGGTCGAGAAGTGCGATGGCGTTGTCCGCCTCCGTGATGGCGGCAGTCTCAGTGAGTTCCAGGGTAAGCAGGCCGGGCGCGAGTCCGTGGATCTTGAGCATCCGCTCAACCCGATCGACTAGACTCCAGTCCGTCAGCAGGCGGGCTGACAAGTTGACTGCAATCCCGAACTGCGTGCCACGGCGGTTGATCGCCGCTGCGGACGAGATCGCGCGATCCAAGACGAAGTCTGTGAGCTTCGTGATCCGGCCATGAGCCTCCGCCGCCGCCACGAACTCGGAGGGACTGATGGGGCCCTTCTCCGGATGGGTCCATCGGGCCAGCGCCTCTGCACCTACGATCTGATTCGTGCGAAGGTCCAGTTGCGGCTGATACGCAAGCCACACCTCGCCATTGTCGATAGCCGCGTCCAGCTGGCTCAGGAGCGAGAGCCGCCAGCTGACCTCTTCTTCACGCGCCGGATCGTGCAGCTTCCAGCGGAGGCCTTCAGCCCATGCTTCGTCGGCCGCGACGAGTGCGCTACCCAGACGATTTGTGAGGGCTCGCTCGCTGCCCATCTCGGCGCCAAAGCTGATTGCCACATCGATGCTCCGGCCGCCGGCGCTGACCGGAGCGCGGAACAGGGCGTGCAATGCCTCCAGGTGATGAGCCAGATTGACCTCGCCATCGATGAGCCAGGAGAAAATGCCCTCATCTCCCTGGAACACAGTCTGGCTGGCTTGAGCCACGCTCAGACGGTCGGCAATGGAGCGAACAAGGTCCTGCTCCTCGGCTTCGTTGAGAGTCGAGGCGATCTCCGCGTAATTGTGCACGCGTGCAGCAATCAGGGCTCGTTCGCTGCTGTTCCGCTGTGCCCTGAGAGCCTCAAGATTGGGGAGTCCTGTCAGCGTGTTCGTAAGCCCGCGCTCCCGCCAGCGGCGCCAGCCGATCCGGCCCCCGACCACCAGTAGTGCGAAGATGGACGGAACGACGTCAACGAAGATCAGCTCGCGCTCAAGCAGTATCGGCGCAGCCAGAAGGGTCAGCCCGGTACCGATGATCAGGATGTCTCTGCTCCGGCCGGATCGCAGACAGGCGAACCCGATGATCAGCAGGGTTGTCATGAGCGGCGCCAACCAGCCCAGATCGACCGGGTACCCCTTTTTCAGCGTCTCCGCACCTAGGATGGCGACGTAGGCTCCGCCCATGCGACCCCTACCCGGGATCCAGAACTGATCCCCGAGCTGCTCGGCCGTCTGCCCGATCACCACCACCTTGCCGCGCATGAAGTCAGCTGGGATGCGGTTCTTCAGGACCTCGCTTGCGGGTATCCGGGGAACCGACGTGGGGTCGATGGAATAGTCCACCCGGAACACGCCGCTGCGCGCGGGCTTCTCGGCCATTAGGACCGCGAAGGAAGGAATTTCCCGGTCGCTGAAAGAGAGGCTGTAGGGCAGCCGGAGGATGGCGTGCTGGTAGTTGTACCAGGACGAGGCCGTTCCCAGCACTGCGTGTTGCCGGAAGAGCGGATGGGGCAGCGCCTCCAGATTTTTGCTGCTGCCGTCCGGCCCCAGCCGCTTCCGCGCGGGCAGGATGACTCTGCCGAATCGCTTCAGCGAAGCTGCGAGGGCCGCATCCTCCTTCGGGTTACTGGGATTGTCGTAGATCGTGTCCGCGACGATCTGACGCGCGCCCAGTTCAGCCGCCTTGTCGATCAGCTTGGCCTGCGTCGATCGGGGCCAAGGCCATTCCCCCACCTCGCGCAGGCTTTGCTCATCGATCGAGATCAGGACGATGTCGCCGCTCGCCTTCTGGGGATGGAGACCGTTGCGCACGGTGCGGAGTGCATTCTCGAAGCCCTCCTGAGCTCCGATGGCCCCGAAGATCAGCGACAGAACAGCTGCCAGCAAAAGCAGCTTCAGCGGCCGTTCTGGTCGCGGGGTGCCGGCTTTGGTCGGATCAGAGCGCATCTCAATGCAACTCATAGGAGGAAAAAGGTTATAAAATCGGAAACCTCGTTTCATTGAACGACTGATCGGAGCGGGGTCTGAACGCCTCTGTCCTACTGCATGGTTCCTGTGCCATGCTGCCCGCCGTGAGTTCGAGAAACGATCAGCCATTCGGTTTTGGCCTGCCGAGGCGGGCCATGAGTGCCGCGGCGATTCTGCGCCACGATCGTGAACATTGGGAACATTCGCACACCGCGGAGGCAAGGAGCTGATGGACTTTCTTTCGATCCTGTCGATCTTCGTGCTGGCCTGCTTTGTCGGCTACTATGTCGTTTGGTCGGTGACGCCGGCCCTCCACACACCCCTGATGGCAGTCACAAACGCGATTTCCTCGGTGATCATCGTCGGCGCCCTGATCGCCGCGGCGGCAGCCGGGAGTCCGGGAGCGAAGTGGCTGGGGCTTCTCGCGGTGGTCCTGGCGAGCATCAACATCTTCGGCGGGTTCGCCGTGACCCAGCGAATGCTCGCCATGTACCGCAAGAAAGAGCGTCGCTCGTGACCATGGCACAGCACCCCGACCTCATCATGTCTATTGCGGGCCCTGACGCCACCATGCTGGCTGGGCCGAACCCCGGGGTGGAAGCGGCCACGCACAGCCAGCCGGCTTGGGTGGTGCTCGCCTACCTGATCGCGGGTGTGTGCTTCATCCTGGCGCTCCGCAGACTTTCCAGTCCCGAGACCAGTCGGCGCGGCAACCGGCTCGGCATGGTCGGCATGGCAATTGCGGTGGTCATTACCCTCGCAGTGCACGACATCGCCAGTCTGCTGGAGATCTCCGTCGCGATTGCGATCGGCGCGGTGATCGGTCTCACCACGGCAAGGCGGATTCAAATGACCGCGATGCCGCAGCTGGTGGCCGCATTCCACTCATTGGTTGGACTCGCTGCCGTGCTGGTGGGAGCCGCGGCATTCCTGAACCCGGATGCGTTCGGCATCCTGGGCGACGAAGGCATTCACACCGTGAGCCGGGTAGAGATGGCGCTCGGCGTCGCGATTGGCGCGATCACGTTCTCTGGGTCGGTTATCGCCTTCCTGAAGCTGAACGGCAACATGAGCGGGGCACCAATCCTGCTGCCGGGCCGGCATGTCCTGAACATAGCGACACTGGCCGGCATCCTGGGCTTGGTTGCTTATTTCACCCTCGACCAGAGCCCGTGGGTTTTCTGGACGGTGACGGCCTTGAGCTTCGTGATCGGCTTCCTGCTGATCATTCCGATCGGGGGCGCCGACATGCCGGTCGTCGTCTCGATGCTGAACAGCTATTCCGGCTGGGCGGCCGCCGCGATGGGCTTCACGCTTGGCAACAGCGCGATGATCATCACGGGCGCGCTGGTCGGCAGTTCGGGCGCCATCCTCAGCTACATCATGTGCCGCGCCATGAACCGAAGCTTCATCTCCGTCATTGCAGGGGGTTTCGGCGGCGATGCAGCGGCCAGCGGTGGCGCAGCGGTCATCAACCGACCCTATCGGCGAGGTTCCGCGGAGGACGCCGCCTTCCTGATGAAGCAGGCCGAGCAGGTCATCATTGTGCCCGGCTACGGCATGGCGGTTGCGCAGGCCCAGCATGTGCTGCGGGAGATGGGCGACCTGCTCAAGAAGGAGGGGGTCAGGGTCAAATATGCGATCCACCCGGTTGCGGGTCGGATGCCCGGGCACATGAACGTGCTGCTGGCAGAAGCGAACGTCCCGTATGACGAAGTCTTCGAGCTGGAGGACATCAACAGCGAGTTCGCGCAGACCGACGTGGCTTTCGTCATCGGCGCCAACGACGTCACCAATCCGGCTGCGAAGACCGACAAGAGCTCGCCAATCTTCGGAATGCCCATCCTGGACGTGGAGAAGGCCCGCACCGTGCTGTTCGTGAAGCGCTCCATGGGAGGAGCCGGCTATGCGGGTGTCGATAACGAGCTGTTCTATCGCGATAACACCATGATGCTCCTCGCGGATGCCAAGAAGATGGTCGAAGAGATCGTGAAGGCACTGGCCTGATGGCCCCCAGCGCGTTGCCAGGATCATACGGCCGGAGAGACATCGTCGCGGCTGCAAAACTTTCCGTCGCACGCCGCAACCTGTCCCTTGCCGACATCGCAAAGATGGTTGAAGAGGTGGCCGACCGCCATTGCTAATGGCCTGAATCGACAGTTGCTTCTGGGTTAAAGCCCCCAGCCGGACTCGCCCGGTCGGGGGATGTATCGGGTTAGGGGAAGGCAAGACATTGCGTAAGCTCGGGATCATCGGCGGGGCCAGCTGGTCCTCCACGGCGCTCTACTACGATCACATCAACCGGGGTGTCGCATCGCGCCTCGGCGGCCTGCACAGCGCTCGGCTCGTGCTCGAAAGCCTCGACTGTGAAGACGACTATGCGCGCTTCCATCGCGTCGGTGATTGGGAGGGCGGGGAGAAGATCATCGTCGCCACTGCCGAGCGCTTGAAGGCCGCGGGCGCGGACGGCCTCCTGCTTGGCTCCAACACCATGCACAAGCATTACGATGCCGTCGCGTCGGCCGTTGGAATCCCGGTTCTGCACATCGCTGACGCCGCAGCGGAGCGGCTCGCGAAGGACGGCGTGCGCAGCGTTGCGCTCCTGGGAACCCGCTTCACAATGTCAGAGCCCTTCGCTCGCGAGCGCTACGAGCGTCGGAGCATTCAGCTCGCCTCCATCGAGCAGCCGTGGATGCAGGAGGTCGACCGGATCATCTACGAGGAACTGGCCGCTGGGCGCGTGGTCCGTGACAGCCAGCGAAAGCTCAAGACCTTGATCACGGAGCTCGCGAAGAAGCGCATCCAGGCGATCGTGCTTGGCTGCACCGAGTTGGTCTTGGCCGTCGACGTCCGTGCCAACGTGCTTCCGGTTTATGATACCACGGCCATTCACGCCCGTGCCGCAGTCGATTGGATGCTTGGCGATGCGGAACAGGCACGCGCCGCCGCCTGAGGCGGCTTGCGTGGGGCATGCTGTCCCCTAAGTACAACACATGAACCGCACCCCCGCCGACCGCCCGGAGCATCCGCGGGCGGCAGAGCGCTTCAACGAGGACAAGGCGACGTTCACCGTCAAAGGTGGGGGAGAGGCCCCCGACCTCGAGGCGGGCGTCGCCGCGATCCGTAACGTCCTGAAGACCTTGCCCGCGCGGCCGGGCGTGTACCGGATGCAGGACGCGAAAGGCGACGTGCTCTACGTGGGCAAGGCACGTGCGCTGAAGCAGCGCGTTACGAACTACACGCAAGTCGCGCGACTATCGAAGCGACTGCAGCGGATGGTGGCGCAGACGCGGTCGATGACCATCGTCACCACGCGGACGGAGGCGGAGGCGCTGCTGTTGGAGGCACAGCTGATCAAGCGCTTCCGGCCGCCCTACAACGTGCTGCTGCGGGACGACAAAAGCTTCCCCTTCATCCTGCTGCGCGAGGACCACGCCTTTCCGCGCGTGCAGAAGCATCGGGGCGCCCGCCGGGTCAAGGGCAGCTATTACGGCCCGTTCGCCAGCGCCGGATCGGTCACGCGCACGCTTAATGCGCTGCAGAAGCTGTTTCTGCTAAGAAGCTGTTCCGACAGCTTCTTCCAGAACCGATCACGGCCCTGCCTGCTCTACCAGATCCGCCGCTGCTCGGCGCCCTGCGTCGAGCGGATCGATGCCGCGGCCTATGCCGAGCTGGTCGAGGATGCGAAGAACTTTCTTGCCGGTCGCTCGACGAGCGTGCAGTCGCGGCTCAGCAAGTCCATGGCCGAGGCCGCCGAGAAGCAGGATTACGAGCTGGCCGCTGTTTATCGGGATCGATTGCGGGCGCTCACTTACATCCAGGGCAGCCAGACGGTGCATGCCGAGGGGCTCGGCGATGCGGACATCTTCGCGTTGGCATGCAAGGCCGGGCAGGTCTGCATCCAGGCCTTCTTCATTCGCGGCGGGCAGAACTGGGGGCACCGCGCATTCTTTCCGGCGCATACCAGCGATGTGCCGGAAGCCGATGTTCTCGCAAGCTTTCTCGTCCAGTTCTATGAAGACATGCCACCGCCCAAGCGGGTGCTCGTGGATCGCGACCTGCCCGAGCCGGAGTTAATCGCCGAGGCGCTCTCTGAGCGTGCCGAGCGCAAGGTCGCCATCGAGCGACCGCAGCGCGGCGACCGGCGCAAGTTGATGGAGCAGGCTACCCGCAACGCCGAGGAAGCTCTGGACCGACGCCTTGCGGAGAGCACCACTCAGGGCAAGCTGCTGCGGGACCTGGCTGACACGTTCGAGCTGCCGGACCTGCCCAAGCGGATCGAGGTCTACGACAACAGCCACATCATGGGCACGAACGCGACAGGCGCCATGATCGTCGCTGGTCCAGAGGGCTTTCGCAAGAACAGCTATCGCAAGTTCAACATCAAGTCGGGGGTCACGCCGGGCGACGACTTCGGCATGATGAAGGAAGTGCTGGAGCGCCGTTTCGCTCGATTGGAGAAGGACGATCCCGACCGGCAGAGCGGCGAGTGGCCCGATCTGCTGCTGATCGACGGCGGGCGCGGCCAGCTCAATGCGGTACTGGAGATCATGGAGGATGCTGGGGTCCATGACGTGCCCGTGGTCGGCGTCGCCAAAGGTCCGGATCGCAATGCAGGTCGGGAGGTGTTCCACCTGCCCAACGGCCGCGAGGTGACCTTTCCGCCCAACCACCCGCTGCTCTTCTACCTCCAGCGACTGAGGGACGAGGCGCACCGCTTCGCAATCGGCACGCACCGTGCCAAGCGGGCGAAGAGCCTGACCACCTCCACGTTGGACGAGGTGCCCGGCATCGGGCCTACCCGGAAGCGTGCTTTGCTGATGCACTTCGGCACGGCAAAGGCGGTCAAGGGCGCCGCGCTGGAGGATCTTGAGCGCGCGCCCGGCATCAGCAAGGCCACGGCGCGTCAGCTCTACGACTACTTCCACCCCAACGGATGAGGATCACGACGCCAGCGATCGTTCTCGCGCTCCGCAGCCACGGAGAGCATGGGGCGGTGGTTCGGCTGATGACTCCGGCGCATGGCTTGCAAGCCGCTTATGTTCGCGGCGCGCGCGGGCGGCGTATGCGTCCGGTGCTCATGGCCGGGAATGAGGTGGAGGCGCAGCTTGCCGCCCGCACCGACACCCAGCTGCCCCAGGCGATGGTGGAGCTAACCCACAGCCGCGGGCCGCTGTTGCAGGAGCCGCTGCCCGCGGCCGCGATCGAGTGGGCCTGCGCGCTGACCGCCACCGCCCTGCCGGAGCAGCAGCCCTATCCGCAGCTGCACAGTGCACTCGATGGACTGCTCACCGCGATCGAGGCCGCGCCAGCTGCGTCGGGCTGGGGAACGGCGCTGGTCCGCTACGAACTGCTGCTGTTGGCAGAACTCGGCTTCGGGCTGGACCTCGCCGAATGCGCGGTGACTGGCCGCTCCGACGAACTGGTGGCTGTCAGCCCGCGCTCCGGCCGGGCGGTGAGCGCTGCCGAGGCGCAGCCGTATGAAGGTCGCTTACTCCGACTACCCCAGTTCCTGCTGCAGGGCGGCCAGGCCGGATGGGCCGACATCGCCGACGGTCTGACGCTCACCGGGCACTTTCTGTCACGCGATATCCTGACGGACCGGTCGCAACCGCTGCTGGATGCGCGAGGGCGTCTGGTCGAACGCTTGCGCAGGGCAGGGGGACTGGCCTAGCGTCCCCGGATGGCGCCCTCGTCCGGTTTCGACACCATGGCCGTGCTCTTCCCGCAAGAGGCCGTCACCCGCGACATCACGGTGCGCGTCGCAGTCAGCTATCTTGCCGAGCAATCGGCGCCGGCCAGCGGACGTTGGTTCTGGTCCTACCACATCCGGGTGGAGAACGGCTCCGGCAGGAGCGTGCAGCTGCTGTCGCGGCACTGGCTGATCACGGACGGGCGCGGAGCCGTGCACGAGGTGCGCGGGGAAGGGGTTGTCGGCGAAATGCCGCTGATCGCACCGGGCGCTAGCTTCGACTATGTGTCCGGCTGTCCGCTCTCCACGCCAACCGGCTCGATGAAAGGGAGCTATCGCATGGTGGATGAGGACGGGGAGGCATTCGACGTCACCATTCCCAGCTTCTCGCTTTTGGGACCCGCCACCTGAAAGCGCCGCTGCGCATCTTCACCATCGGCTATGAGTCGGTCACCGTGGCCGAGTTCCTGCACGCACTCAGCAGTGCCGGCGTCGAGCGCGTAATCGACGTTCGCGCACTGCCGCTGTCACGCCGCCCGGGCTTCTCCAAGTCGGCCTTGAAAGCGGCGCTTGCCGAGGCCGGCATCGACTATGTTCATCTTCGGGCCCTAGGCACGCCAGCGGCGGGGCGCGAAGCGGCGCGCAAGGGTCGCACGGCCGACCTTCGTCGGATCTACGCGTCTCAGCTCGAATTGCCGGAGGCGATTGCCGAAGGTGCGCAGATGGTCGACCTGGCGCTCGAAAAGCCCAGCGCGCTGCTCTGCTATGAGCGCGAGCCTGCTGGCTGTCACCGTTCTCTTCTACTGGAAAGCATCGCGCCCGAAGCCGAGATTACGCACCTTTTCGCCTGATGGGTCCGGTATGGACTGATGTGTAAGCTGCGCGTCACCAGGGTGAGGCATAGCTTAGCCATGAACCCGCAACTGAACGACGCGCACAGGCACAAACTCGGGGACGAAGCGGGTCGCCTGCTAGCGCTGCGCCGTTATGGGGTGCTGGACACGGCACGCGAGAAGCACTTCGATGTCGTCACAAGCTTGGTTCGCGACGTGTTGGGCGTGCCTGTTTGCGCCATCTCGTTGATCGATGAGACCCGCCAATGGTTCAAGTCGATCTCCGGCCTTAAGGCGGAGGGCACCGCCTGCGAGTTCGCCTTCTGCGATCACACGATTCGCTCGCCGGGGTGCTTCGTGGTGGAGGATGCGGAAACGGATCCCCGGTTCGCTGCCAGCCCGCTCGTGAGAGGAAATCCGCGCATTCGCAGCTATGCCGGAGCCCCATTGACGACCCCGGACGGCTATAATGTGGGGTCCCTATGTGTCATCGACGGGCAGCCACGATCGTTCAGCGCCCGCGATCTGCAGCGCCTCACCGGTTTTGCAGAACTCGTGGTGGAGCAGCTGGAACTGCGCACCCTGGCATGCGAGGACGGCCTGACCGGAGCGCTGAGCCGACGCGCATTCCTCGACGCGGCGCGCGGTGCGATCCGCCATTTCGGCCGCGACTCCCGTCCGCTCTCGCTGATCAGCCTGGATGTCGACCACTTCAAGCAGGTCAATGATCGCTTTGGGCATCCCGCAGGCGACCGGGTTCTCAAGGCCGTGGTCGAGGCTTGCCAGCCAGAGCTCCGTCCGCGCGACCTGTTGGGTCGAATGGGCGGTGAGGAGTTCGCGGTCCTTGTGAGCGATGCAACAGCCGACATGGCCCTGCATTGCGCCGAACGTCTCCGCCGCAGCGTGGCGACGCTCGACCTTGGCAAAACGGGTCGGATCACCGCGAGCTTCGGGGTCGCCCAACTCCGTCCCGGCGTCGACATGGACGCGTGGCTGGAAGAGGCGGACGCCGCCCTCTACGCGGCGAAGAAGGCGGGCCGGAACCGCTGCGAAGTGGCGGTCTCACGGTTGCAGGTGGCGGCCTGATCTAGACGTCAGCCGGCTCGTTGGCCTTTGTTTCGGACGTGATCAGGGCTTCGATGTCAGGAATGGGTCGCCCGCTCATTTCCTTGTTGATGGTGCAGACCACCCGCTTCTCCACCTCTTTGTGGAGTGATTTTCGAAGCACTCCCAGCGCTTTGGGCGGCGCAACGATGCAGAGGTGGTCGAAGTCGTTGCGGAGCGCGCGCTTGCGCAGGTTTTCCGCCGCTTCCTTGACCCAATTGTCTTCGTCCTGCTGCTTGAAGTCGGTCTCTTCCATCGAGTCCCGACCGAACCCCGCGCTGGTGGAGGCGGCGCCCTGTGCGTCCGTCTTCAACTCGCGGTCGAAATCGGCGTCTTCGCGCTCGTCATGCGCTTCGGTGCGCAAGTCGATCTGGTTCTGATCCCCGTGATTGCGGAAGAACAGCATCTTCCGTCCGTCGATCACCAGTACCAGCGCATTGTTGGGAATGGGCATGTATCCTCCTCACGGTCTACCCAGCGAACGCGAGGCTCGCGTCGCCGTTCCCGCCGGAGCGCCGTTGCGTTCACAAGGCACGAGAACCTGCCCGCGAGGTCGTGAACCTTACTCGGCCGCGTCGCTGCCCGAGGCAAGATCTTCGCCCACCGTCGCTCCTTCTTCCGGAGCGATCTCGTCAGTCAGCGTTTCAACCTCGACCTCGTCGCTCTCATCGATCTTTGCGACCGACACAACGTGCTCATTATCGGCCACGCGGAAGATGGTAACGCCCTGCGTGTTGCGGCCGGCGATGCGGATGGAGCCGACGGTGGTGCGGATCATCTTGCCCTGGTCGGTTGCAAGCATGATCTGCTCGCCCGGCTTCACGGGGAAGCTCGCCACCACGCGACCGTTCCGAGCCGAGGTGTCGATATTGGTAATGCCCTGGCCACCGCGGTTGGTCCGGCGGTACTCATATGCGCTAGTGCGCTTGCCATAACCATTTTCGGTGACCGTCAGGATGAACTGCTCACCCTCGGCCATTTCCGCCAGCCGCTCCGGCGACAGGGTGCATTCGGCCCCCTCGCGATCCCGCCAAGGCGGGCACCGCAAGTAAGCCTCACGCTCTTCCTGGGTGGTGCCGACGCGGTGGAGGATGGACATGGAGATGACTTCATCCCCCTCCAACAGCCGGACACCCCGAACGCCTGTGGAGGTGCGGCTCTGGAATTCGCGCACGTCGGTTGACATGAAGCGGATCGCCTTACCGTTCCGCGTTGCGAGCAGGACGTCGTCCTGTTCGGTCAGCAGCTCGACCCCGATGAGACGATCGGTGACGTCTTCCTCGCCCTCGTCGCCTTCCGACACGCCGAAGCGCATCGCGATCTTGCCTGCAGTGGGGATGTTCCGGAACGCATCCATGCTGTTGCGCCGCACCGTTCCATGCGCGGTCGCGAACATCAGGTGCAGGTCGCCCCAGCTCTCCTCATCCTCCGGCAGCGGCAGGACCGTCGTGATGACCTCGCCCGCGGAGAGAGGAAGGAGGTTCACCATGGGTCGGCCCTTCGCCGTAGGTCCGCCTTCGGGGAGGCGCCAGACCTTCATGCGATACACACGGCCCAGGTTCGAGAAGAACAGCACCGGATTGTGGGTGGAGGTCACGAACAGGTTCGTGACCGCATCCTCGTCCTTCGTGCTCATGCCGGACCGGCCCTTGCCGCCGCGCTTCTGTTCACGGAACACGGACAGGGGGGTGCGCTTGATGTACCCCGTCATCGTGACGGTGACGACCATCTCCTCGCGCTCGATCAAGTCCTCGTCGTCGATGCCGTCGGCCGCGGCCGCGAGTTCGGTCTTGCGAGGAGTGGAATATTCGCGATCGACCTCGTCCAGCTCCTCGCGAAGAACCTCGTAGAGACGCGCACGATTGCCCAAGATTTCAAGCAGTTCGGCGATCGTCTTCGCAAGCTTCTCGAGCTCCGCTCCGATCTCGTCCCGCCCGAGCGCCGTCAAGCGATGAAGGCGCAGTTCCAGGATCGCGCGGACCTGTTCTTCCGAGAGCCTGTAGGTCGTGCCGATCGCCTGAGGCTCCACCGCTTCGACCAGCTGAATGTACGGGCGGATTTGGTCACCGGCCCACTCGCGCTCCAGCAAGCGTTCGCGAGCCTGGGCGGGGCTGGAGGAACCTCGTATGAGGCGAACCACCTCGTCCAGATTGGTCACCGCCACAACCAGGCCAAGCAGGATATGGGCGCGCTCGCGGGCCTTCAGCAGTTCGAACTTCGAACGCCGAGTGATCACCTCTTCCCGGAACTTGACGAAGCTCTCGATGATGTCGCGCAGGGTGAGCGTTTCGGGACGGCCGCCGCGGATCGCCAGCATGTTGGCGGGGAAGGAGCCTTGCGCCGGCGTGTGCCGCCAAAGCTGGTTCAGCACGACTTCCGGAGTGGCGTCACGCTTCAGCTCGATGACGACCCGAACGCCCTCACGGTTCGACTCATCGCGAATGTCACTGACACCCTCGATCCGCTTGTCCTTCGCAGCTTCCGCGATCTTTTCGACGAGCGCGTTCTTGCCCTGCTGGTAGGGAATTTCGGTGAGGATGATCGAGCGACGATCATTCCGGCCTTCTTCCACCTTGTAGCGGGAGCGCAGGACGATGGAGCCGCGACCGGTCGTGTACGCGCTGCGGAGGCCCGCCTGGCCGAGAATGATGGCCCCGGTCGGGAAGTCGGGGCCCTTCACATGCTCCATCAGGCCTTCGGAGGTGATCGCCGGATCGTCGATATAAGCGCGACAGGCAGCGATGACCTCGCCCAAATTGTGGGGCGGGATGTTGGTCGCCATGCCGACAGCGATACCGCCCGCGCCGTTGACCAGCAGGTTGGGGAAGCGAGCGGGGAGGACCTGTGGCTCCCGCTCGCTGGCGTCATAGTTGGGCTGAAAGTCGACCGTGTCCTTGTCGATGTCGCCCAGCAGGAAATTGGCGACCTTTGCCAATCGTGCTTCCGTGTAGCGCATGGCTGCCGGCGGATCCGGGTCCATGGACCCGAAGTTGCCCTGGCCGTCGATTAGCGGCACGCGCATCGACCAATCCTGCGTCATGCGGGCGAGAGCATCGTAGATCGCGCTGTCGCCGTGCGGGTGATACTTACCCATGACGTCACCGACAATGCGGCTCGACTTGCGATACGGCCGCCCGGCGACATAGCCCGCTTCCTGGCAGGCGTGGAGGATACGGCGGTGCACCGGCTTCAAGCCGTCGCGCACGTCTGGCAACGCACGGCTGACGATCACCGACATCGCGTAATCGAGGTAGGACGTCTTCATCTCCTCGACGATGGAGATGGGAGCAATCGCGTCGCTGGGCGTTTCCGCCGGCGGTTGGGTAGCCAAGGCTTTTCCTATTTCTCGTGATCGTTACGCGCGGGGACCCGCTTGGAACCGGCTAGCACCTCGCGCGTGCGTGCGCGAGAGGATTCGTGGTTACCCGCGGACGTAGAGCGGCTTGTCGGGGGTGCTGCCTTCCGCCTCGAAGCGCCAGCCGTCTGCATCGAAGGCCTGCAGCCCGAGCGGGTCCTCGACCCGTTCTTCGCACACCCAGCGCGCCATGGTCCCGCGCCCAACTTTGGCCGTGAAGCTCTGGAACTGAAGGCCCTTGGCGGTCCGGACGCGAAAGTCGGGAGCAATCACGCGCACCCGCTTCTTCGGAAGGAAGGGGCCAACAGCTGCGAGATACTCGTTGCTCGCGAGGTTGAGGATTGTCGCCGATCCTTCGTTCTTCAGGTCGCGCAAAAGCGCCTTCGCAACCTTGTCCTTCCAGTGCTCGGTCAATTTCTCACCCTCCGGAGCCCAGCGAGTGCCCATCTCGAGACGATAAGGACGGATTGCATCGAGTGGCCGCAGGATGCCGTAAAGTCCGGAGAGGATGCGGACATGGTCCTGTGCGAAGGCGATCACGTCGTCACCCGCAGAGGCAACATCGAAACCGCGGTAGACATCGCCGGCAAACATGCGGATCGCAGGCCGCTCACCGGCTTTCCGAAATGCTTTGAAGCGAGCCGCGTTGATGTCTGCCAGCTTGGGCGAGATATGCATCAGCTCCGACAGTTGCTCCGGCGTCAGCTTGGCAGCAGCCCGGGCGATCCGGCCTGCCTCGGCCGCGAACGTGGGTCTGGTGAGCTGTTCATCGGAAGGACTGTCCAGGTCCAGCGTCTTGGCGGGTGAGAGCAGGATGATCACGGAGGAGGGCGCTAGCGGCTGGCTTGGCCGGCGTAAAGCGGAGCGCGTAAGCCACTCAGAAAGAACGGTTCAAAGGCTGTTCAGCAGTCGGGCGGCAGGGGCGCTGGAAGCAGGGGCGGAACGGGGTTATGGGCCGCTCCCGTAAGTTACACGAGATGCCGGGTGAACTCGGCCGGACAGGAGATACGCATGACCTTCAAGAGCAAGGCTCTGGGCCTCGCCCTCTCACTTTGCGTAGCTGGCTTCGCGGTTCCTTCCGCGGCGCAGCAGGAAGCGCCCAAGCCGTTGAAGGTGTCAAATGAGGCCGGGCCGGCCATCCGTGCCTTGGACACCGCGGTAAAGGGCGGCGATTTTTCGAATCTCCCGGCGCTCCTGGCGGAGGCGAATGCGAAGGCCAAGACCGCAGACGACCGCTTCGCGATCGTCTCGCTTCAGCTGAGGGCCGCTCAGGCGCAGAACGACAAGGCCGCGACCGCGGCGGCGGTTGATGGTCTGCTCGCAACCGGCCGGATCCAGGAGCCCGAGGCCAGCAAGCTCCGCTTCAGTGCGGCCCAGCTCCGCTACGAGTTGAAGCAGTATGACCAGGCAGCGGCGGGGTTCGAGCAGGCACTTGCGGCCGACCCCAACAACCTGGATGCCTACGTCCTGCTTGCGGAAACTCGCAAGGGCCAGAACCGGGAGGCCGAGGCCGTTCCGCTTCTGCAGAAGGCCATCCAGCTTCGCGCCGCGTCTGGCCAGCCGGTGCCGGAGAGCTGGTACAACCGGGCCACGGCACTCGCTTTCAACAACAAGCTGCCGAGCGCGCCCCAGCTCGCTCGGGACTGGGCCAAGGCTTATCCGTCACCGACCAGTTGGCGCACCGCCATCATGACGTTCGAGCCGACGTCAGGCCTGACCGGTCCTGACAAGGTCGACATCTATCGTCTGCAGCGGGCTGCGGGTGCGTTGAAGGGCGAGACGGATTATTACCGTTACGCCGATGCGGTGCTGCTACGTGGCCTTCCGGGCGAAGCGAAGGCCGTTCTCGAGGAAGGCTTCGCCGCGAACGCCATCGACCGCAACAAGCCCGCCTTCCGGGACCTCTATGCAGCCGCCAGCGCGAAGATCGCTGCGGACAAGGCAGGGCTTGTCGCCGCCGAGAAGTCGGCGCTTGCGTCCCCGGCGGCTCGCAGTGCGCTTGGAACTGGCGATGCCTTGATGAGCTATGGCGACTACCAGAAGGCAGCTGCGCTGTACCGGGCTGCGCTCGGCAAGAGCGGCGTGGACGCGGGTGCTGCGAACCTTCGCCTGGGCATCGCCCTAGCTCGTGCTGGCGATACCGCGAGCGCAACGGCCGCATTCAATGCGGTGACCGGGCCCCGAGCGGGTCTCGCGAAGTTGTGGCTCGACTGGCTCTCGTCGCGCCGCTGATCACATCTTCAGGCAAAGAATCCGGGGCGTCGGCTTTTGCCGGCGCCCCGTTTTCGTTTGTCCCAGAACGGGATGCTTAACGGCTGCTGCCTTCAATGAGTGAGACGCCCCCCATACGACGCAAGCATGACATCGCCTTCCATGGTGTCCGGGAGCTTCACGCTTGCGATTTGATGACCGCCTGTCCACAGTTCTCGCCCTTGCGGCGGTCGGGCTGCACGAGCGTGCCGTGCAGTGGCGGCAGCTTGTGGAGCTGGTCGCGCGGGGCGCGGGCCGCAGCAGGCCCGAGCTGCGTGAACACGCGTTGCAGCGCATCGCAGGGCTGATGCGAGAAGTTCCAGAGGACATCCGGGCTGCGGCTGCGAGATCCATTGCGGGCCCCGATGTGCCTGCTGAGCTTGTGGCCCTATTCGCGTCGGACAGCCTGGAGATCGCCGCGCCACTGGTAACGGCGGCCGAGTTGGACGAGGCCGGCTGGGCTGCAGTTCGCGCCGTTTCCTCTCCGAGCGTCACCGCGATGCTTGCCGCCCTGCGGCCGGAGCGAGCCGCTCCAGCGACATCGGACGTTGCACTTCAGCCCGCACCCGCAACACCGCTGCCCGTGGCGGTCACGACCGAGCTGCCCGGCGAGGTGCAGGAACCTTTTCCCACGCTCTCGGCCCCTCAGCGAGAGCCCCAACGTGATCCGCTCCCGTCAGGTGTGTTCCATTGGGAATGCGGACCGACGGGTGAAATCGACTGGGTCGACGGCGCGCCGCGGGCGGCCACCATCGGCCTGAGCCTTGCGGATCGACTAGACCAGCAATTCAGAGCGCGCCTGCCCTTCGAGGAGGAGCCCGTTCGCCTGGCGGAAGAAGGACCGCTTGCGGGTGAGTGGAGGTGGAGTGGGACACCCATGTTTCTGCCCGGTGCCGGCCGCTTTGCGGGCTATCGCGGCATTGCGCGGCGCGAAGGTCGATCGAACGTGGAGGCCGCTACGGCGCCGATTTCCCCGGATAGCGACTCCCTGCGTGAGTTGATGCACGAACTTCGTACGCCCTTGAATGCGATCATTGGCTTTGGGGAGATCATCGGAGGTCAGTACCTGGGGCCCGCCCATCGCGCGTACCGCGACCGCGCGACGGATATCGTGCGGCAGGCGCGTCTGCTGCTGGATGCCGTCCAGGACCTGGACCTGGCAGCCCGCATCCGGTCGCCGCGGAGCGGAGCAGGCGCTGAGGGTTCCCTTGACGACACCCTGCGGACTCTCCGACTTGCTCTGCTCGAGCAGGCGGTCACGCGCGACGTCACCTTGACGATCGCCGTCCGGGGGACCCTGCCTGACCTCGCCATCCCGTTTGAACTCCACGAGCGCCTGATCCCGCGGTTCTTGTCCAGCGTTCTCGACTCGGCAAGCGCTGGCGAGCGTATCGAGCTGGTGGTTGATCGTATCGGAAGCCAAGTGGCGATTGCGATCGACCGCCCGCACTCGGTTCAGGGGCTTGCCGAAGACGAGCTGCTGCACCCGTCCCCCGATGCGACTGGAGAGATCTTCAATCTTGGCTTCACGCTTCGCCTGGTGCGCGGGTTGGCTAATCTGGTCGGCGGAAGCCTGGACGTCGCTCCCAACCGGCTTGTGCTGCTCTTGCCGGTCGCCGGCGAATAGCACGCGCTGGTGGGCCCGGAGGGATTCGAACCCCCAACCTGGCCGTTATGAGCGGCTGGCTCTACCGTTGAGCTACAGGCCCCACCGGGCGACGGGCCGAACGCTTCGGCTTCGCCTCCGCGATCATCGCTGTGCAAGCATCCCCCGGATGCTTCCTCATCCAGCGATGATGGTCGGGGAGACAGGATTCGAACCTGCGACCCTCTGCTCCCAAAGCAGATGCGCTACCAGGCTGCGCTACTCCCCGACGGTGGAGCGCCTAGCAGGAGCTTGCGGCTGCCGCTAGCGTCCTTGCTGCTGGTTGGCTTCGCGTACGTTCACGTCGACATCAACCCGTTCGATGGTGTTGCCGGCCTGATCGACTGCGCGCTCCGCGGCAGCTCCGGCGTTCCTTGCGGTGCTTTCGATCACCGGAACGGCTTTTTCGAGAGCATCGCCCGTCTTGTCGGCAGCGCGCTCCGCGGTGTTCCCGGCGGCCTCGACACCGTTCTCGATGGCGTCATGATTGACCGACAACACCGTCTGGTCGTTCTGCTGATCCGTGCTGACGTTGCAGGCCGCAAGGCCGAGAAGGGTCGGAATAGTCAGCAACCATGTCGAGCGAATCATCGGCGATCTCCTTGCTGTTCGTTAGCGGGTCCGGAACGAGCAGACGTATCGTTCCGCTCCGCTCGCGTCTGGGCGTCCGCAGCCGCACTTTCCGCCAGACTCATGAGCTGGTTGGCAGAGGCATCGGACACCTCCGGCGGCGGCTCGATGGCTTCTTCAGTGCTGCGGTCGCAGGCCGACAGCAGCGTCACCGCGAGCATGAGCCAGGCCGCCCGCCTCACCAGCGCCGCTTTCAACGCACCGGCTCCGTCCCTCCGGAAAGCACCGCCAGCATGGCGGTCCAGGCCGCGACATTCTGCTGAAGCTGCGCCTTGTCGATCTTGTCCAGCGTATCGTCGGGTGTGTGGTGGAGGTCGAAGTAGCGGGTTCCGTCCTGCAGAAGGCTGACGCCCGGGTGACCATCCGCAAGGATCGGGCCAATATCCGAGCCCTCCGCCTGGTCCAGGGTGCCGGGCACGATGCCGAGTGGCTGAAGAATTGTCTGCAGTGCCTGTGCTTCCGATTTCCGCTCTGCGCCGAGCTTGCTGTCCACCTTCCAGACGCGGTCCGCCCCGAAATCGCTCTCCACCAGCGCGTGATGCGGCTGCTTGGAATAGCGCTTCTGATAGTCGAGGCCGCCGAAAAGGCCGACCTCTTCCGACCCGAACCAGACAACACGGATGGTTCGAAGCGGTCGGCCCGAGTCCATGATCCGCTTTGCAGCGGCCGCCACAATCCCGCATCCGGCGGCATCGTCGATCGCCCCGGTGCCCTGATCCCAGCTATCAAGGTGACAGGCGACGACGACCGGAGGAGCCTTCGGATCACGGCCGGGGACGTCGGCGAGGACATTCCCGGACGGCTGTGGCCCGAGGTTGCGGCTTTCCAGCACCAGCCGCATCCGCACCGGCTCCTTCGCACGTTTCAGGATCCGCTCGAGCTGGTCGGCATCAGGGTTCGACAGTGCGCCCGCGGGGATCGGCTGCGCTCCGTCCGTGAAGCGCATGACGCCCGTGTGGGGGTTGCGATGCCAGTCGGTCCCGATCGGTCGGATGACCAGTCCCACGGCGCCTTTCTGACTGGCGATCGTTGGGCCCTGACGCCGTGGAGCGCCGAAGACGCCGTAGCCGGAGCCGTCCTGCGTGCGCGGCATGGCATGCGTCAGGTAGACGATCTTGCCCTGCACCACCTCGGGTGGAGCCGCCTGCAACGCCTCGATGGACGGGAAGCCGACCACTTCTGCCTCGATCCCGCCTGGAGGAGTGGAGCCGCTGTTACCCAGGGCCGCGATGGTCATTGGCTGTGGAAAGGGCGCAAGCACCGCCGCCCGCTCTTCGCCCCGCACCCAGGTGGGAATGGTGAACTCATCCACCCTTACGTTGGCGAAACCCAAGGCGGTCAGTCGCCTGACGGCCCATTGTCTCGCGCGCGCTTCCGCCTCCGTTCCGGCCAGCCGGGGGCCGACTTCGGTCGTCAGGTCTTCCGTGATCTGCCAGGCGAGGGTGTCGGCGAGAGCGGCCTCCCGCAACTTCGTAGCCTGAGTGAGATCGACCGAGCCCGGACCGGCAGATTGAGCGGCCGCGGAAGTACAGAAAGTGGCAGCCAGCGCCGCGGCAATGAGTCTGGTCATGTTCGACGCCTAGCCGGGCGCTCGCCGCAGAGTCGAGAGCGGCTTGTCACATCTTTCGAGGACCGCAATGGAGGCGCATGGGCTGTCAGCTTTGCGTCGCGGGGAAGAACATGATCGCCGTCGAGGCGCTCGCCAGGTTGTCCGCCGATCATGACGTCGTCTGCCTACCCAACCCAGAGGATCAAGGAGTGGACGGGTGGCAGCCGTCGCTGAGACGGGCGGCCCTGCAAAGCGGCATCCCCATCGTCAACGAGGGGGAAGCGGCGGCCAAGCCAGAGCTCTGCTTCCTTTCCCTGGAATATTCCAGGATCATCCGGCCCGACGCGTTCGCCACGGACAAGCTGTTCAACCTCCATTTTTCCCTGCTGCCGAAATACCGGGGCTGCAATACCGCGGTCTGGCCGATCCTCCACGGTGAGGAGGAGCATGGCGTGACGCTCCACTGCATCGACGCGGGAGTGGATACAGGTCCGATCATCGATCAACGCGCCTTTCCGCTCGGCAGCATGACCGCGTTCGGCGCTTACATGGAATGCCAGCGGCTGGGGGTCGAACTTGTCCTGGAGTGGATTCCGCGCCTGATTGGCGGAGACTTTCAGGCACTCGCCCAAGGCGAAGGCACGAGCTTCGCGCGCGGGAGTCTCGACTGGGCGCTGAAGGAAATCGACCTGAGCGAAACGAGGGAGCAGGTACTCCGTCGCCTCCGGGCGTTCACCTTTCCGGCTTACCAACTGCCGACGCTGCGCGGGAAGGAGATCACCCAATGGGGCACCCGGCCATTCCACGGCGCCACCATGGTCGAAGCTGCGGATGGCCCTCTGTTCCTCAAGCTTCGGCAACCTGACGCAAGCTAGAGCAGACGCATCTGCGCGCCCCTGGGAGATTGAAAGAGGTCACGACGCAAGACGGTCTTCGTCTGCCCGAGGCCATATCGCTTGGCGGCTCTCTCGAATCGCGTTCTCAGCAGGTCCGCCCAAGGTCCCGAGCCGCGCATCCGGCTGAAGAAGTCGGGATCATTGTCTCGTCCTCCTCGCATCGACCGGATCGTTGCCATGACCTTGGCCGCGCGTTCCGGGTAGTGCTCGTCGAGCCAGGCACGGAAGAGCGGTGCGACCTCGTGGGGAAGGCGGACCGGGAGATAGAAGCCTGCTCGTGCACCAGCTGCAACTCCGGCTTCCACGATGGTTTCGAGCTCATGATCCGTGATCTGCGGGATCACCGGAGCAATGGCGATCAGTGTCGGCACGCCTGCCTCGTTCAAGGTTCGGATCGCTTCCAACCGCTTGCGCCCCGCCGGCGCCCGGGGCTCAAGAGTCCGGCTGATGCTGGGCTCCAGTGACGTGACCGATACTGCTACAGCCGCCAATCCCTCGTGCGCGGCCTGGGCAATCAGATCCAAGTCCCTCAGGACACGGTTGGATTTCGTCGTGATCGTGAAGGGATGTTTGGTCTCGACGAGAACCTCAAGGATGGAGCGGGTGATCTTCCACCGCTCCTCGATCGGCTGGTACGGATCCGTGTTCGTTCCAAGCGCAATCGGCGCGCAATCGTATCCCGGAGCGGACAGGGCCGAGTGCAGCAGCTTGGCCGCATCCGGCTTCGCGAACAACCGGCTCTCGAAATCAATCCCAGGCGACAGGTCATGGTAGGCGTGCGTTGGCCTGGCAAAGCAATAGATGCAGCCGTGTTCACACCCGCGATACGGATTCACCGATCGATCAAACCCGATGTCCGGGGAGCGATTGCGCGTCAGGATGCTTCGGGGGTGCTCCACGGTAACGGTGGTCCGGCGCGTCCCGACACCGTCCAGTGCGTCGACCTGGTCGAGCCAGTCGCCCTCGGCCATTCGCTCCCTCAGGTTGAAGCGCGTGGGCGTAGCATTGCGGGTGGCCCCGCGTCCCGGGCTCGACTCGACAGGCATGCAGCCATGGTACCGGCTGCACCAGAACATAACAAGAACGGATTACCGTTATCGCTTTGCGGGAAACGTCGGCCAGCGGTGCTGCGCCATGGCCGTGAGGGTGGGTGTCGGTGCGTTGGCGAAGCCTTGGTAGACCCACATGTTCCGCAGCACTTGGGGAACGTAGAAGCGCGTCTCCCAATAGGGAATGCTCTCGATCCAGAGTAGCGGGTCACCTTTGTCGTTCACCTGCCACCGTCCGACGGGAAGCGGCCCGGCGTTGTAGCTGGCGATCACCTTCGGCAACTGCCCCTGAGTGGCCGAATGGCCGCGCATCCATTCGATCCAGCTTTGCCCGAACTCCATGTTGGTCGGCGGATCGAGCAGGTTGCCAACCCCGCCGCCCCGATTGCGCGCGATCAGGGACGCAGTGGTCGGAAGGACCTGCATCAACCCCACAGCCCCAGCCTGGCTGACCGCTTCGGTGCGGAAGCTCGACTCCTGCAAGGCGTGCGCCATGCCAAGCGCCGGATCGATCCGCCATCCGCCGGGCGGGCTCCAGCCTGGGTTCGGGTAGCGGGCGGCAGGCGGCACCAAGGCCCCGGCGCGGCCGAAGTGCGCAAGGAAATGCTGGGTGGCCGCCAGACCCAAGCGTTGCGCCGTGAGCACGAGGCCAAGCTGGTCTGCCGGTTCGCCGATCCTGGCCTGGTAGCGCAGGAACTGTCCGGCAAGGTCCCGCTCACCAATCGCGTTCAGCTCGATCGCTCGCCGGACGTTTGGCAGGTTGTCGACCGTGCGCGCCCCAGCGGCAAGAGGCGGCAGACGGGTGTCCATCCCCAAGGTCCGGCGCGCCACAAGTCCGTAGAAGGTTTCCGGGCTTCGTGCGGCTGCTCGCATCAGGGGCGTCACGGCTGCCGGGCGACGACAGACCATCTCGGACCGGGCGGCCCAGTAATATCCCGCGGCCGAAAGGCTCGGTTCGGCGGAGCCCTGTCCGACCTGGCGGAACAGGCGGGATGCGCTCTCGCAGTCGTTCTGCCGCCAGGAGGCGAGTGCGCTCACCCACGCCGAGTGGACCGCCCATTCTCCAGTGGCGCCCATTCGGCCGTTATCAGCCACGCGGCGCGCGTCCGCGTCCAGGCCGCGCACGTAGTAAATCCAGGCGACCCGCTGTGAAGCCTCCGCCCGGGCCTCTGGCGAGAGTAGGGGATAGCGTTCGTTGAGAAGGAGCTCGGCCCCGGCAGCATCGTCTGCCTTCACGGAGGCCTCAAGTTCGGCGCGCAGCTTGTCCGCCTCGGGCTCGCCCGTGACCGGGCGTGCACGGCCGCGACGCGGGGAGGCGCCGATCTGGACCAGCGGGTAGCGGCGCACCAGGCGCGGCGTTTCCTCCGCTCCGCGAGCTTCCGCCATCCGCTGGATCTGGTCGGCCTTGGGCAGATCCGGTGCCTCGAGCAGCAGGTCGAGCAGAGGATCGAGCGCAACCTTCGGCGAACCCTTCGCGGTATAGAGTTCCGCCTTTGCTACGCTGGAAAGCGGCGACTGGGGAAGGATCGCAATGCCCGCCTGAGCGGCCGCCCACTGGCCGGAGCGGATCGCCAGGAACACGCCCGCCCAATCCTTGGGCACGATCGCCGGCGCCGGCGCAGGCGTGACCGTGCCGGCCGGCGGAGCTCCGACCGGCGTGACGGGGGTGGTTGGCGACGGCTCGGCCAACTGCTGCTCGGTTGGCTCGGCGATCGGCGCGAGGGGGTCAGCCTCCTGCGCAAGGATGAGAAGACCCGTTGCCACTCCAACGACGAAACTCATGAAACCTCTTCATCCATCAACAACAGGAGATCTCGCCAGGCGTAGGCCTTGTCGCTCGGCCGCTGGAGCAACTGGCGGGGGTGGAGGGTCGCGACCGCCGGGAGCCCTGCAATCCGGTGGACCCGTCCGCGTGCGTGCAAGAGCGGCTGACCAATCAGGGCCCTCGCCGGACTTTCCCCGAGCAGCAGCAGGCGCTTGGGCTTCACCAGCGAGATGTGGTGCCGCATGTCTTCGGCGCAGCGCTCGAGCTCGCGGGGACCAAGCTGGCTTGCGGGGGCGAAAAAGCAGGCGAGCGAGGCGACGTAAGCCTGCTCGGGCTTGATACCGGTCGCCGCCAGCATCCGGACGGTGAGTGCCCATGCCTCACCGCCAATCGGACGGCCCTCGCTTGCGCATTCGCGGGCCGGAAGGTCCGACACGAGCATGATCTCGGCGTCCGCTGGGCCGTGTGGCAGCGCTCGAGCGGACGTCGCGCTGAAGAGAGGAAGGTCACTCGCCTGACGGAGGTGATCCTGGAACGCCTCAAGGCTTTCGAGACTGGCCGCGGAATGGGTGCTGGCTTGCGGCGCTCGCTGGTCCTCGTCGGCGGGACCCGGCTCCGACGTTGCGGGGATGAGCGCGGCGCGGCCAAACCACTGGCGCGGTTGGTCGGCCGCGGGCACGTCCACGCCCGCATCCAGCCACCACCCGAGCAGGCTGGCAGCCTCTGCCTTGGTCAAGCCGTTCAAATCCCCGCCCACAGGAGCATCATAGCCCTTGCGGCTGTTGACGCCAGCCGCATCTCATGGGCAGGTGGCTGAAACGAGCGGAAAATCAGGACGGACGATGAGCGAACGGGAGTCGATGGAATATGACGTCGTGATCGTGGGGGCGGGCCCGGCGGGCCTGAGCGCCGCGATCCGGCTAAAACAGCTCGCAAGCGAAGCGGGCCGGGAGCTGTCCGTCTGCATTCTCGAAAAGGGTTCCGAGGTCGGCGCTCACATCCTGTCCGGGGCGGTGATTGATCCCAAGTCGCTGGACGAACTCCTGCCCGACTGGCGGACGGATGACAGCTGCCTGCTGAACCGCGTACCCGTGACCTCCAATCACCACTGGGTCCTGACGAAGAAGAAGGCCTTCAACTTCCCACACCTGATGATGCCCTCGTTCCTGGACAACAAGGGCATGTTTACGGGCAGCCTCGGCAACCTGTGCCGCTGGCTGGCAGGGAAGGCCGAAGAGCTTGGGGTCGAGATCTTCCCGGGATTTCCCGCCGCCGAAGTCCTCTACCACGATGACGGATCGGTGAAGGGTGTGGCGACTGGCGACATGGGCATCGCCCGCGACGGTTCGCACCGCGGCGACTATCAGCCCGGCATGGAATTGCACGCCCGCTACACCTTCTTCGCGGAGGGCGCTCGCGGAAGTCTGACCAAGCAGCTGAAGAAGCGCTTCGACCTGGAGGCGAACTGCCAGCCGCAGGTTTATGGGATCGGCATCAAGGAGTTGTGGGACATCGATCCCGCCAAGCACGAGCCCGGCAAGGTCGTGCATACCCAGGGGTGGCCGCTCGACGACGCATGGGGCGGCGGGTGGATCTACCACCAGGCGAACAACCAGGTGTCGATCGGCTTCGTGGTCGCGCTGTCCTACAAGAACCCGCATCTATCGCCGTTCGACGAGATGCAGCGCTGGAAGCAGCATCCCGAAATCCGCTCCCTGCTCGAGGGGGGTCGCAGAGTGTCGTACGGCGCGCGGGCGATCAACGAGGGCGGGTGGCAATCCATTCCGCAGCTCGCCTTCCCGGGCGGCGCTCTGATCGGCTGCTCGGCCGGCTTCGTGAACGTCCCAAGGATCAAGGGCACCCATACGGCGATGAAATCCGGCATGCTGGCGGCCGAGGCTGCGTTCGAAGCCGTTACCGCCGACCGCCGCAACGACGTTCTGGAGAGCTATGAGCCCACTCTGCGCAAGAGCTGGATCGCCGATGAGCTGATTAAGGTCCGCAACGTCGAGCCGGCCGTATCGAAGCTGGGCAACACCATTGGCACTCTGTTTGCCGGTACGGACATGTGGATGCGCCAGCTGGGCATCGGCCTGCCGTTCACCATGAAGCACGTGCCCGATCATACCACCTTGTGGCGGAGGGACATCGCGCCCGCGATCGACTATCCCAAGCCGGACGGCGTCATCAGCTTCGACAAGCTGTCCTCCGTGTTCCTCTCGAACACCAACCATGAGGAGGACCAGCCCATTCACCTCCAGCTGAAGGACCCGGCGATCCCGACGCGCGTCAACCTGCCGGAATATGACGGTCCGGAGCAGCGCTACTGCCCGGCCGGAGTCTACGAATATGTGCTGGAGGGCGGCTCCCCACGGTTGCAGATCAACGCGCAGAACTGTGTTCATTGCAAGACGTGCGACATCAAGGATCCGTGCCAGAACATCAACTGGGTAACCCCGGAGGGTGGCGGTGGCCCCAACTACCCGAACATGTAGCTTCGTCCTTGCGCTCAGCCTGCTTGCCGCTTCGCCGGCAGGGGCGAAGCGTACTCCAGCGTTCGAGCTGACCGGGCCGGCAACATTCGTCGGAGCCCGGGCCGCGGCGCTCGACGGTGACCTGCGGCGATCGGCGCTGCTTTATGCCGCTCTGGCCGAGCAGGAGCCCGGGAGCACGGTGATCGCAGGTCGAGCGATCTCCGCGGCGATTGCCTCGGGTGACACCAAACTGGCTTTGCGGCTGGCAGCTAAGCGACCCATCTCCGAGCTCGAGGTGGACGCGAAGCTGCTGCTCGCCGGGGAAGAGCTTCGCCGGGGCAAGGAAGGAAAGGCGAGCGCCATCCTTCGTGGCCAGACGGGCGGCGGCGTTGATCTCGGCTTCTTGGCCCCTCTGGTGGAGGCATGGAGGCGCGCGGAGAAGGGTGACGCAAGCGCGATTGGCACGCTGAGCGAAGTGCCTGCGGGCAGCGCCGTTGCGCCCTACCTGTCGGAGCACCGGGCGCTCATGCTCCTGAAGCTGGGCAAGCCAGTCGAGGCGGAGCCCATTGCCCGGCGCGCCATTGCGGCTGCCGGTCGCCGCGAGGCACGGGTCCGCATCGCGCTCGCGGACGGGTTCATGCGCAACCGGGATCGGGAGCGCGCACTGGCCATGCTGGAGGGCCGCGAGGTCTCGCTCTTCCGGGCGCGGCAGCTTCTGCAGTCGGGTCGCCGACCGGGTGCCGGGATCGACAATGCCGCTGATGGCTTTGCCGAGCTGCTGCTCGCGCTGTCGCTGGATCTTGCGCGGGCGGATGTGCGGTCGCTGCCTCTCGTGATGATCCAGGTGGCACGTCATGCCTCCCCGGATGCGCCGCAAGCTCCCGTCCTGCTGGGGAGTTTCCTCGGTTCGAACGAGCGACCGGACGAGGCGCTGGTGGTGCTTCGCGGAGTTGGTGACGACAATCTCTTCTCCCCCGAAGCGCAAGATACGGAAATCCGGACGCTTTTGCGCGTCGACCGCGATCAGGAGGCTCTGGCCCGGGCGCTGGCGTTCGCTGCCGCTCCGGATGCGCAGGCCGATGACCAGGCCCGCGTGGCGGATGTGCTGGCCGAGATGGGTCGTCACGTGGATGCTGCCGATGCGCTGGGACGGGCGCTGGCGATGGTGGAGGCAGGCGGACCGGGACCGGAGAGGTGGGTCCTGAACCTGCTTCGTGGCGGCGAGCTCGAGCAGGCGGAGCGGTGGGCGGAAGCCAAGGTCGCGCTCGAGGCTGCGCTGGCGCAAGCTCCTGAAAATCCCCTTGTTCTCAACTATCTGGGCTATGCCAAACTGGAGCGCGGCGAGAACCTCGACCGGGCGGAACAGCTGATCGCAAAGGCCAGCGCGCTGGCGCCGGACAATGCTTCGATCACCGATTCCTTGGGCTGGGCGCAGTTCAAGCGCGGGCGGGTGGAGCAGGCGATCGCGACCCTGCAGCAGGCGGCAGCGAAGGATCCGAGCCAGGCGGAAATCCAGGAGCATCTCGGCGATGCGCTCTACACCGTGGGCCGCAAGTTCGAGGCGCGGCATGCGTGGAATGCGGCGCTGATCACGGCCGAGGACGAGGTGAAGGAACGCATCGAGAGCAAGCTCGAGGCAGGGCTTACCCCGGCCAACGCGGCGCCTTGATGGCGGTGGAGGGAAGGCGCTGGCGGGAGGTTGCGCCGGCCAAGCTGAACCTTGCGCTGCATGTCCGGGGGCGGCTGCCCGACGGGCGTCATGCGCTGGAGACGGTGTTCGCATTCTGCGTGGACGGGGACCGGCTGGAGGGGGAGCCGAGTGACACGTTGAGTGCCAAAAACACCGGTATTTTCGCTGCGAATCTGCCCGGGAACGACGAGAATCTCGTGCTCAGGGCCGCGAATGGGCTGAAAGATGCATCGGGCGTGCAGTCGGGTGCGACTCTGACGCTCGACAAGCGACTGCCGGTCGCGTCGGGCATCGGCGGCGGCTCGGCCGACGCGGCGGCGACGCTGCGGTTGCTGACATCGATGTGGTCGATCGATCCGAGCCATGCGTCGGCGATCGCGCCGAAGCTCGGGGCGGATGTGCCGGCCTGCCTGCTGAGCATGACCTGCCGGGGGGAAGGTGTCGGGGACCGGTTGGAGCTGGTGAGCGATCCCCGGATCCCGGGCACGCCAGTGCTGCTGGTCAACCCGAACGTGCCGCTGTCCACGGGGCAAGTCTTCGCGGCCTGGGACGGGGTAGACCGGGGCGAGCTGACGGACTGGCAGAGCGGGCGGAACGACCTCGAGCCGGCGGCGCGGGGGATCGTGCCGGCGATCGGGGACGTGATCGACTGGCTGGGTGAGCAGCCGGGAGTGGAGTTCGTGCGGATGTCGGGGTCGGGAGCCACCTGCTTCGCGCTGTTCGCGGACGAGGCGAGCCGGGACTCGGCGGCCGCGGGCTGCCCGGATGGGTGGTGGCACCTCGCCACGACCCTGCGCTAGAGGGCGACGCGTGACCCGACCCATTATCACCGCGGCGCAGATGCGCACTGCCGAGGAGCAGGCGATAGCCCGCGGGACCACAGTCGAGACGCTGATGGAGCGGGCGGGAGCGAGCCTGGCGGAAGCGGCGTTCCGGTTTGCCGGTCCCGTCGAGACGCTGGTGCTCTGCGGTCCGGGCAACAATGGCGGAGACGGCTATGTCGCCGCCCGGCACCTCGCGCGGCTTGGCGTGCCGGTCCGGGTCGCGGCGCTGGCCGAGCCTGCGACCGATGCGGCCCGGTGGGCGCGGGGGCAGTGGGACGGGCCGGTGGAGGAGTGGAGCCACGCCAAGCCTGCGCCGATGGTGCTGGATTGCCTGTTCGGAACAGGTCTGAAGCGGGGACTGGAAGAGGCTGTCCTGGCGAGGTTTCTTGAGCTGACGGGGGCGGCGGAGCTGACCGTTGCCTGCGACTTGCCGAGCGGGGTGGAGGCGGACAGTGGCGCCTGCCTGTCTCCAGTCCCACAGGCGGACCTGACTGTCACGTTCGGCGCCCTTAAGCCGGCGCACCGGCTGATGCCGGCGATGGCGTACATGGGACGAGTGGTGCTGGCGGACATCGGCGTCGGGGTCGTCAACGCCTGGCACGAGATCGGCGAGCCGGAATTACCGCCGCTAGACCCGGCCGGTCACAAGTACAGCCGTGGCCTGGTGCATGCCCTCGCGGGGAAGATGCCGGGTGCCATCGCCTTGGCGGCGAAGGCGGCGGCGCGGGCCGGAGCCGGCTATGTCCGGGTGAGCACGTCGCGGGCGATCGACGGATTGCCCGCGGCGGTGGTGCAGACCGACACGGCGGTCATCAACGATCCGAGGATCGGCTGCCTGCTGGTCGGGCCCGGCATGGGCGACATCCCGCAGGTGCTGACGCTGGCCTTGACCTCCTACGCGCCGAAGGTGCTGGATGCGGATGCGCTGGGTCAGCTGGGCGAGCCCGAGCGGCTGAAGGGTCAGGATGCGATCATCACGCCGCATGCCGGGGAGTTCGTGAAGCTGTTCGGAACTCTGCCCGGGAGCAAGGCCGAGCAAGCGCTGGAGGCGGCGCGTCAATCGGGCGCGGTGGTGGTCTACAAGGGACCGGATACGCTCGTGGCGGCACCGGACGGGCGGCTCGGCTTGGCGCCGCCTGCGCCGGCGTGGCTGGCGAGTGCGGGAACGGGCGACGTACTGGCCGGCATGATCGCGGCCCTGCGCGCGCGCGGGATGCCGGCGTTCGAAGCGGCCTGCGGCGCAGTGTGGCTGCACGGGCGGGCGGCCGAGCGGGCCGGTCCAGGGATGATCGCCGACGACCTCGTCGACGCACTGTGAGCGAGCCGATCGTCCGGATCGCGGCGCGCGGCGACGGCGTGACCGCAAGCGGGCGGCACGCGGCGCTGGCTGCGCCCGGTGACCTGCTGGCGGAGGACGGAACGGTTCAGCCCGGGCCGCACCACCAGGTGCCGCCATGCCGCCACTTTCCCGAGTGCGGCGGGTGCCAGCTGCAGCATGTCGATGACGAGGCTTACCGGATCTACCTCAGTGAGCGGGTGACGGGCGCGCTGGCTCAGCACGGGCTGGAGACGGAGGTCCGCGAGCCGCACCTGTCTCCACCGAACAGCCGACGCCGCGCGTCGCTGCGGGCGCTGCGGGTTGGCAAGGGTATCGCGCTGGGGTTCAATGCCGAGCGCTCCAATCAGGTAGTCGACATGCGCGAATGCCATGTGCTCAGACCCGAGCTGTTCGCGCTCGTGGCGCCGCTGCGTGCGCTGCTCCCCACCTTGCTCCCGCGCGGCGTTGCGGAGGTTCGCCTGACCCTGTGCGATCAGGGCGTCGACGTAGCTCTGAGCGGCGTTCGCGCGGAGGGGTTGCAGGCTGCGGAGGCGCTGACTGACTTTGCCGAGCGGCATCGGCTTGCGCGGTTAAGCCTGGACGAAGGCTTTGGGCTGGAGGCCCGGTTCGAGCCGGTGCCCGCGACCGTCACCCTGTCCGGCGTTCCGGTCGCGCTTCCCCCAGGCGCGTTCCTGCAGGCGACGGTGGATGGCGAGGCCGCACTGGTCGGCGCGGTCTTGGAGGTCGTGGCCGGCGCGAGCCGCACCGCGGATCTGTTCGCGGGGCTGGGCACCTTTGCCCTGGCGCTACCCGGAGCGGTGCTGGCGGCGGAAGCAGGGCGGGATGCGGTGCTGGCGCTGTCGGGAGCAGGACGGAAGGCAGGGCGGCTGCTGGAGGTGCAGCACCGAGATCTCTATCGTCGGCCGCTGTCGGTGTCGGACCTGACGGGCTTCGAAGCGGCGGTGCTCGACCCGCCACGCGCCGGAGCGGCGGAGCAGGTCGCGCAACTGGCCACGTCGGCGGTGCCGCGGATCGCTTACGTGAGCTGCAATCCCGCCACTTTCGCACGGGACGCTCGGACGCTGGTGGATGGCGGCTACCGGTTGGAGTGGGTGCGGCCCGTGGGCCAGTTCCGCTGGTCCACCCACATCGAACTGGCGGCCGCCTTCCTCCGCTAGTGCCAGAGCCGCAGGCCGGCGTGGACCGTCAGGCTAACCAGGCAGAGGCTCGACAGCGCGAACAGGGTAAAGCGCACGGCTACGACGTTGATCGTTGCCTGCACGAGGCTGTGTGCCACCCGGAGAGCCACATAGGCCCACGCCAGCCAGACGTTGATGGGATGGTCGAAGCCCATCAGGATGAGCGAAAGGACGATCGCGTAGAAGATCGTCGGCTGCTCCATCAGATGCTGGTAGTTGTGAGCCTTCCAGTTGACCTCGTCCGGGATTACGCCCTCGAGGTTCGCTCCCCTGCCGCCACGGCGGTTGAGGCCGATGCCGGCCTTCTTCATCGCCGGAAGACGGGTGAGGGCCATCCAGACCATCATGACGAGCGACCAGGCGACGAGCGCGACGACGGGGCCGAGAAGCGGGCTGGGGGGCATGAGCATGTCCTTCTAGAAGGTGGCGCGAAGCGCGAGGATGATGAGGCCGAGCAGGGCCAGGCTGCCGATGAAGAAGATGGCGAAGCGGACGCGAACGATGTTGACGGTGGCCTGGACGAGGCTGTGCACGATTCGAAGGGCGACATAGGTCCAGGCGAGGATGAGCGCCCAGCGGCTCTCGTGACCGAGCAGGATGAGTAGCAGAGTGACGCCATAGAAGAGCGTCGGCTGTTCCAGGAGGTGGTTGTAGTTGTGGGCCTTCCACTGCACCTGCGGGGGCAGGGCGTCGTCCAATGAGCGCCCGGTGGTACCCCGCAAGGTCTTGAGGTCGATGTCGGAGCGCAGCATCGCAGGGATGCGGGTCGCGTACATCCAGAAGAACATGACCATCGTCCAGGCGAGCAGGACGGCCATCGGCGTGGCGAGCGGATGCGCGGACATGAAAAACCCTCCCCCGAGGTTTGCCTCAGGGGAGGGTGGGATAGTTCAGCTGAACTTGCAACCGTCACCCCCGCGAAGGCCGGGGTTCATCTCCCGGACCAGCGAACTCGCCCGAAGGTTGGGAGATGGATTCCCGCCTGCGCGGGAATGACGGGAATGCCTTAGTCGAACAGCTTCGCGAAGGCCCGCTTGGCGCGATTGCGCCAGTGGCCCCGGTGGTAGGCGTCGGAGGCCAGCAGCGGCAGGACCGAGGTCGCCTCGGCGAAGACCATCTGCTCGAGCGCGGTGGACACCTTGCCCCAGCTCGCCGCTTCCTGGAGCGTGGAGGAGGAGCAGGCGCCGTCGCGCACGTCGGCCACCGTGATCTGCACGGCGTACTTGTGCACCTCGACGTCCTCGTGGCCGAGGATCTCCGCGCAGACGACGGTGTCCTGCGTGAAGTTCTTCGGAACGCCGCCGCCGATCATCAGGAGACCGGTGGTGCCGGCCTTGATCTTGATGTCGGTCAGCTCACGGAAGTCGGCGATCGAGTCCATCGTCATGTACCGCCGGCCAGCCTTCATGGCATCGACCTGGTGCTTGACGAGGCCGAAGCCGGCCGAGCTGTCGGTGAACGCCGGGCAGAAGATCGGCACGTCATGCTCGTAGGCGAGCTTGACGAGGCTGTTGTCCTTCTTGCCGTTCTCGAGCAGCCACTTGCCCATCTCCTTGATGAACTCGCGGCTGCTGTAGGGGCGCGGCTCCAGGCTGTCGGCGATCTTGCCGATCGTGAAGTCCGTGTCCTGCAGCTGCTCTTCGTCGATGTAGGTGTCGTAGATGCGATCGATGTAGAGCGAACGCAGCGTATCATCGTCAGGGATTTCAAGCGCTTGGTAGTGCTTGTGGCCAAGAGCTTCGAAGAAATCCATGTCGACGATGGTGGCGCCCGTGGCGACGATCGCATCCACCATGTTGGAGCGGACGAGCTCGGCATAGAGGTCCATGCAGCCGCCGGCCGAGGTGGAGCCGGCGATCACCAGGATGACCGAGCAATCGGGATCCGACAGCATCTGGTTGTAGATGTCGGTCGCCCGGGCGAGGTCGCGGCTCGTGAAGCTCATCTTGCCCATCGCCTCGACGATCGGGCGCGCATCGAACTTGGTGATGTCGATGTGCTCGACCGTGGTCGAGAGCAGCTCCGCCTTGCGGGTGTCGTTGATCTTCGTCTCGGTGTTCATGTCATACTCCAATGCGACCCCTCCCGGGGGAACCGGAAGGGGGCAGCAACTGGCATGTCGTTCAAATGGGAGGGGACAGCCTCACCCTCGCAGCTTCCGCCATAAGCGAAAGCGAACCTTGTTTACAGCTTCACGACATTCGAGCGGCGCTCGGCCACGGCGCCGTAGAGGCTGGCCATCGGCTCGTCCTCCACGATCACGCGGGCTTCGGTGCCGAAGCCGTTGAAGCCCGTCCGCATGGCACAGCCGTAGGCGCCGAGCATCCCGATCTCGATATAGTCGCCCGCCTGAACGTCGGCTGGCAGTTCGAACGGGCCGACCATGTGGTCGAGGTCGTCGCAGGTCGGGCCATAGAAGCTGAAGCCCATCGGGCGGACGTTGCTCTCCGGCTCGCGGACCAGGGCGACTGGGTAGCGCCAGGCGATGTGGGCCGCGTCGAACAGCGCACCATAGGCGCCGTCGTTGATGTACAGCTCCTCGCCGCGACGGCGCTCGACCCGGACGAGGACCGAGGCATATTCGGCGCACAGGGCCCGGCCCGGCTCGCACCACAGCTCGGCCGAGTAGCTGATCGGCAGCTTCTCGAACGATTCGTGGATGACCGCGAAGTAGGTCTCGAGCTCCGGCGGCTCCATCCCCGGGTAGGAGGAGGGAAAGCCGCCGCCAACATCGACGATGTCCACAGTGACCGCAGCTTCGACGATGGCGTCGCGGACGCGGGCCATGGCTTCGGCATAGGCGGCCGGGGTCATCGCCTGGCTGCCGACATGGAAGCAGATGCCGAGCGCGTCCGCGGCCTGGCGGGCGGCGAGCAGCAGCGGCTTCAGCTCGTCAGGCGAAACGCCGAACTTGGACGCGAGGCTGAGCTTCGAGTGCTCGGAGCTGACGCGCAGGCGAACAAGCAGGTTGAGGTCGGTCGCGGCGACGCCGTCGGTGGCGGTGGCCTCGACGATCTTCTCCAGCTCGTCGAGCGTATCGAGGCTGAAGGTGCGCACGCCATGCTCGAAATACGCCTCGGCGATCGCCTCCTCGGCCTTCACCGGGTGCATGAAGCAGAGAGTCGCGTGCGGCAGGGTTTCGTTGACCAGGCGCACTTCGCCGATGGACGCTACGTCGTAATGCGTGACGCCGCCGTCCCACAGGACGCGCAGCAGGTCGGGCGAGGGATTCGCCTTCACGGCATAGAGCGACCGGCCCGGAAACTTCTCCACGAAGAAGCGGGCAGCCCGGCGGGCGGCATGCGGACGGAGAAGCGTGACCGGCTGCACCGGCTTGAGCTTCGCAATCTCGGCAGCACCGGAAACGGCGGTGCCGAACGGGGACGCAGCTAGCCCCAGCGCGCGATGATGCTGATGCAACTCAAGGGACCTCCAACTGGGTAGTTTCGACGAAGCTGCCTTGCGGTTGGAAGTCCCATGGGGCAGCGGAGGCGCGATATATGGACGGGGTCCCCTTAACGCAACATTTTTTCCGGTCCGGTTTTGACCGGCTCGGAACGGTTCGGCGCAGATCGGGCACAGCGCAGCCAAGCTCCTGGAATCAAGAGGAAAAGCCATGACTTTACTGCCGATCCGGGACGACGTTCTCGCCGCTGCCGAGCGGATTGTGGGGCAGGTGATCGAGACCCCGCTGCGAGAGGCGGAAATCCGCCGGGCGCGAGTCTGGCTGAAATGCGAGAATCTTCAGACCGGCGGCGCGTTCAAGCTGCGGGGGGCGAGCAACCGGCTGCTGCAGCTCGATGAGGAACAGCGGGCACGGGGAGTGGTGGCGTTTTCTTCCGGTAACCACGCGCAGGGCGTCGCGATCGCGGCCCGGCGACTCGGCATTCCGGCGTGCATCGTCATGCCGTCGGACGCGCCGGCGCTGAAGGTGGAGGGGACTCGGGCGGAAGGGGCGGAGATCGTCTTCTACGACCGGGAGACCGAGGATCGGGTGGCGATCGCCACCGAGATCGCGAAGACCCGGGGAGCCACCCTAGTGCCGAGCTTCGACGATCCGGATATCGTCGCGGGGCAGGGAACGGTCGGGCTGGAGATCCTTGAGCAGATGCCGGGCTCGCCGAGCCAAATCCTGGTGCCGACCGGGGGTGGCGGGTTGGCATCGGGCATCGCGCTGGCCTGTGCGGAGGCGGCGATCGTCTGCGTGGAGCCGGTGGGTTGGGACGACATGGCCCGGTCGCTGGCGGGGGGACAGATCGTGCCCGTGGAGCCGAACGCACCGCCGACCCTGTGCGATGCCCTCCAGACCCCGCGGGTGTCGCCCATCACCTTCGGCGTGCTCTCGGCGCGGGAGGCGGCGGCGGTGACGGTCAGCGAAGCGGAGACGCGTGAGGCGGTGCGGTTCGCGTGGCGCGAGCTTCAGCTGGTGGTGGAGCCGGGCGGAGCGGTGGCGCTGGCGGCGCTGCTCAGCGGGCGAGTCGAGGCGTTGCCGGGAACGGTCGCCGTGCTGTCAGGGGGCAACATCGACCCGGCTCTGCATGCGGAGCTGGTGGCGTAGGCCGTCGTGCCCTCGCTGGCGCTGGGGCTGTATGTCCTGAGCTTGGTGGAAGGGAGCTTGTCGAAGCGCGCTCGGGGGGGAACACCCTTCGACAGGCTCAGGGTGAGCGCAGTTAAGTCGGAAGGCTTCGATCGACAGGCTCAGGGTGAGCGCAGTTAAGTCGGAAGGCTTCGATCGACAGGCTCAGGGTGAGCGCAGTTAAGTCGGCAGGCTTCGATCGCCAGGCTCAAAGGTGAGCGCCTGGAGTCTAGATCGTGCCCGTTCGGTAGGCGCCCGGCCCGAGCTGCACTGGGGAGGAGCGTTCCACGGTGCGGGTCAGCTCCTCGAGCTCGGCGGCGAGGGTCTGTAGTTCGGCGGCGAGGGCCTTGGGATCGACGCTGGCGAGATTGGCGGATGCGTCCAGCAGGGTCTCGAGCATCATGGCGATGCAGGGCAGGATCGTTTCCTCGATGCGTTCGAATGCTTCTTCGAGCTTGCGCTGCTGGTCCTCTCCGATCATCGGCCGGTTATTGCCGGATGGTGGTTAAGGGGCGGTATATGCGGGCGGGAGAAATCGGATGAGCGGATTGGCGGCAGCGACACTGTCCATCGCGACCATCTCGGCGCTGGTGCTGATGATCGCCGGGGCCCGGTTCGCCTGGGGCCGGGAGCACCGGAAGCAGGGCGTTCTGATGATCGCCGCCGGGTTCGTGATCCTGGTCAACGTGCTGATCTGGGCCGTGCCCGGACCCGGCAGCCTGGCCGGCTAGCGCTTGCCGGCGATGGTCGGGGGCGGCACCGGCTGCGACAGGCGCATGTCGAGGTAACCGTCGACGCTCTTCATCAGGAGGTCGAGCTCGTTTGCGAAGAAGTGATTCGCGCCCGGTATCGTGTCGTGGTGGATGGTGATGTGCTTCTGGGTCCGAAGCTTGTCGACGAGCTTCTGGACGGCGGGCGGGGTCACCACCTCGTCCGCTTCGCCCTGGATGATGATACCCGAGGACGGGCAAGGGGCGAGGAAGCTGAAGTCGTACATGTTGGCGGGCGGCGCGATGGAGATGAAGCCCTTGATCTCCGGCCGGCGCATCAGCAGCTGCATGCCGATCCAGGCGCCGAAGCTAACACCGGCGACCCAGGTCTGCTCCGCTTCGGGGTGGATCTGCTGCACCCAGTCCAGCGCGCTGGCAGCGTCGGACAGTTCGCCGATGCCGTTGTCGAACACGCCCTGGCTCTTGCCCACGCCGCGGAAGTTGAACCGCAGGGTGGCGAAACCGCGCTTCACGAAGGTCTGGTAGAGCAGCTGCACGATCTTGTTGTTCATCGTGCCGCCGGCCTGCGGATGGCTGTGCAGGATCAGCGCGACAGGTGCCCGCGGCCGCAGTCCCGGGTGGAAACGGCCTTCGAGACGGCCTTCGGGACCGGGGAAAATCACTTCGGGCATGAGGCTCTCAACGCTGTGGACACTGTGCGGCGGTGTTGCGCGCCTATATAGGCCGCAGCGGAAAACAGGCAATCGGCGCGTAGGCGATCGTTGAAGAAGCGCATTTATCTCGATCATGCGGCGACCACGCCGATGCTGCCGGAAGCGCGCGCTGCCGTCGCCGAAGCGATGGACCGGTGGGCGAACCCGTCGTCCCCGCATGCCGAGGGACGCGCGGCGCGCGCGGCGCTGGAGGAGGCGAGGTCGTCAATCGCGGAGGCGCTCGGGTGGCGGCATGACGTCATCCTCACTTCGGGCGCGAGCGAGGCGCTGGCGATCGCCGGGCGGACGGGCGTGCCTGGACGGCTCTTGGGGGCGACCGAGCATGACGCGGTGTTTGCCGCCATGGGCGAGGGAGCTCGCGTGCTGCCGGTCGGTGGTGACGGGATGATCGATGCGGGCGCGCTCAATGCGGCGCTCGCAGACGGGCCAGCGCTGGTCGCGATCCAGCATGTGAACAACGAAACGGGGGTCGTTCAGCCGGTCGCGGCTCTTGGCGAACAGGTCCGGGCGGCTGGGTCGCTGCTGCTGGTCGATGCATCGCAGTCGGCGGGCAAGCTGGACCTTCCCGAAGCGGACTTCATCGCCGTGTCGGCGCACAAGCTGGGTGGGCCACCGGGGATTGGGGCGCTGCTGGTGAAGAGTCTCGGCAGCCTCAAAGCCGAGGGCGGGCAGGAGCGGGGCTATCGCCGGGGCACCCAGAATTTGCCGGCGGCGGCCGGGTTCGCCGCGGCCTTGAAGGCGGGGGCGTTCCGGGCCGCCATGCCACGTCTGGCCGATCTGCGGGGGCAACTCGAAAGTGAGCTTGGGCTGTCGGCCGTTGCTGCCGGGGCGGAGCGGAGTCCGGCAATCGGCGCCTATGCGGTGCCCGGGCTCACGAGCGCGAGCCTGCTGGTGCAGCTGGACCTGGCAGGGTTCGCGGTGTCGGCGGGGAGCGCCTGTTCCAGCGGGAGCATGAAGCCGAGCCATGTGCTCGCGGCCATGGGGGTCCCGCAGGAAGTGGCCGCGTCGACCATCCGGATCAGCTTCGGGCCGCAGACGGCGGCGGAGGAGGTCCGGGCGTTCGCCGCCGAGTTCCGCCGGATCGCGGACCGGGCAGCGGCGCGGGCAGCATGATCTACCTCGATTACCAAGCGACGACGCCGCTGGCGCCGGAGGTTCGCCCCGCGATGGAGCCGTGGCTCGACAAGTTCGCCAATCCGCACAGCCCCAATCGCTGGGGGCGGGAAGCGGCGGCGGCGATCGCCGTGGCTCGGGATCTGGTGGCGATGGCCATGCCGGCGGGTGGGCAGGTGCTGTTCACGTCGGGGGCAACGGAGGCGATCAACTGGGCGCTCAAGGGCCTGGCCGAGCAGGCGACGGGCGAGCGGCGGCGGATCGTCACGGTCGCGACGGAGCATGCAGCGGTGCTCGATAGCTGCGAATGGCTGGAGGGGCGAGGGCTGGAGGTGGTCCGGCTGCCGGTGCGCGCAGACGGAATCGTGGACCTGGACGCGGTCCGTGCGGCGGTGGACGAGCGGACGCTGGTGGTCGCGGTCATGCTGGTCAACAACGAGATCGGCGTGATCCAGCCCGTCGCCGAGGTTGCCGCCATCGCCCATGCGGCCGGAGCGCTGATGCTGTGCGACGCGGTGCAGGGCTTCGGGCGGATGGACGTTCCGGACGGGCCCGACCTGGTAACGGCGTGCGCGCACAAGATCCATGGGCCGAAGATGATCGGGGCCTTGTGGATTCGGGACGGGATTCGGCTCGAGCCGCTGATCCATGGCGGTGGCCAGGAGCAGGGGCTGCGGTCGGGAACCCTGTCGCCGATGCTGGTGGCGGGTTTCGGGACGGCGGCAAAGCTGGCGCTGGAGCGACGGACAGAGGATGCGGCGCACGTGGAGCGGCTGTGGACCGCGGCGCGGGAGGCGCTCGGGCCGGCGTGGAGCGTCAACGGCAGCACCGAGGCGCGGTACCGGGGCAATCTCAACATCCGCCGCGAGGGACTGGACGCCGCGCGGCTGATCTCGGATCTGCGGGATATTGCGTTCAGCCTGGGGAGCGCCTGCGCGAGCGGCTCGGGGCGACCGAGCCATGTGCTTCGGGCGCTGGGCTTGAGTGACGGCCAGGCGCGCGCGTCCGTGCGGCTGGGGTTCGGGCGCTATACGTCGGAGGAGGAGCTGGTGGCCGCGTGCCGGCGGATCAACGCGGCGGCCGAGGCGCAGCAAGGACTTGCGGCATGACGCTGGTGCGGTTCCTCAAGGCCGATGGGGCGCTTGACCGGGAGGTGGAGGCGGCTCCAGGGTCGGTGCTGCTGCACGTCGCGCAGGCCGCCGGCCAGCCGCTCGAGGGGACGTGCGAGGGGCAGATGAGCTGCTCGACCTGTCACGTCATCGTGGCCGCGGAGGATTTCGCCAGCCTGCCGCCGGCATCCGAGGAGGAGGACGACCTGCTTGACCTGGCGGCGCACGTGACACGGACGAGCCGGTTGGCGTGCCAGATCGTGCTGTCGGAGGAGCTGGAGGAGCTGACGGTGCGGATGCCGGGGGCTGTGGTGGATTGGGGTTGAGGCTCGGTTGCGCTCACCCTGAGCTTGTCGAAGGGTTATTGTCGAAAGGTGCTCTTCGGTCGTTCAACGCTTCGACAGGCTCAGCGTGGGCGCAAGGGGGGAGCGGCTTGCTAGTGGAAGGGCCGTCACGGGAGTGAATCCCGTGACGTCGGTCCTTTCGGCTTTGCCGCAGGCCGGCCGACACTCGCTGGCTCTTCGTGCTGCTGCGCTGCACTCGGCAGCTTGTGGGTGGGAGCCGGAACGACCCGAGACGAAATCGTTGTGGCTGCTTCCTTCCGGACCTGACCAGGTTGGCGACAGCCTCGTCCGCCCGACTCCCGCGGCGCATATGGCGAAGGGCTGTCCATCAGGCAAGTGATGACGGGCGGGAGGAAACCCGCCTACAACCGGACCCGATGACCGACGACGAATCGCTTCAGGAAGAACCCGGCCTCGGCCTGGACCTGCCCGCGCAGCCGCTGGAGAAGAGTGCGGCTGCGTCGCCCTATCGGGTGCTGGCGCGCAAGTACCGGCCGCAGAGCTTTGCCGAACTGATCGGGCAGGATGCGATGGTGCAGACGCTGGGAAATGCCATCGCCCAGAACCGGATCGCGCATGCGTTCCTGATGACGGGGGTGCGCGGCGTGGGGAAGACTTCCACCGCGCGGCTGGTGGCGAAGGCGCTCAATTGCATCGGTCCGGATGGGAAAGGTGGGCCAACCATCGATCCGTGCGGGGTGTGCGAGCCGTGCCGGGCGATCGCGGAAGGGCGCCATATCGACGTGATCGAGATGGACGCGGCCAGCCACACGGGCGTGGACGACGTCCGCGAGATCATCGAGGCGGTGCGCTATTCGGCGGTTTCGGCGCGCTTCAAGATCTATATCATTGACGAAGTCCACATGCTGTCGAAGAGCGCATTCAATGCGTTGCTGAAGACACTTGAGGAACCGCCTGAGCATGTGAAGTTCCTGTTCGCCACCACCGAGGTGAACAAGGTCCCGGTGACCGTCCTGTCGCGGTGCCAGCGCTTCGACCTGCGGCGGATCCCGGCGGAGAAGCTTGCCGAGCATTTCGCGCGGGTGGCGCAGGCGGAGGGAATCGAAGTCGAGCCGGAGGCGCTGGCGGTCGTCGCGCGGGCGGCGGAAGGCTCGGCTCGCGATGGGCTCTCGATCCTCGACCAGGCGATCGCGCACGGGCAGGGCAAGGTGACGGCGGAGCAGGTCCGGGCGATGCTCGGACTGGCGGATCGCGGACGCACGCGCCAGCTGCTTGTGACTTTGCTGAGTGGCGATGCGGCGGCGGTGCTGGAGCAGCTGGATTCGGCTCATGCGCTGGGGATCGATCCGTCGGCGCTGCTGCGTGGGCTGATGGAGAGCGTGCATGCGGTCACTCGCGCGAAGGCGGGAGCGGGCGGCGACGTGCTGGCTTCGGCCGAGGAGCGCGAGGCGGCGGCGGACCTGGCAGGCAAGCTCGGCTGGGCGACTCTGCACCGCTTGTGGCAGCTGCTGCTGAAGGGACTGACGGACGTCCAGGTCGCGCCCGATCCGCAGGAGGCGGCCGCCATGGCGCTGCTGCGGGTGGTGCATGCAGCCGAGCTGCCGGACCCGGCGGCGCTAATCGCCCGGTTGCAGGGCGGTGAGGGCGCTGTGGCCGTGGCGGGTGCTCCGGCAAGGTCCGCGCCGGCGAGTGCCGCGTCACCCGCGCACGCTGAGGGTCCAGAGAGCTTCGCGGACCTCGTCAAGCTGCTGGAGGCGAAAGGCAAGGCCCTCCTGTCCCAGCAGCTGCACGATCAGGTGGGCCTGGTGCGGTTTGCGAGCGGAGAGCTGGAGCTCAAGCCACTGCGGCCGCTGGGCACCAACTTCCCGCGTGAACTTGGCGACGTGCTGAAACAGGTCACCGGCCGCGGCTGGAAGGTCACGCTGAGCGATGGCGAGGCCGAGCCCTCGCTGCTGCAGCAGGAGCAGATGGCCGAGGAGCGGGCACGCGCCGCCGTGCTGGCGGACCCGAACGTGGCTGCCGTGCTTTCCGCTTTCCCGGGCGCAACGCTCGAATCCGTTTCCACGAAAGGTGCGAACCATGCCCAGCTTTGATGAGATCATGCAGATGGCGCAGAATGCGCAGGCCGAACTGCAGAAGGCGCAGGAAAGCCTCGAGAAGATCGAGGTCGAGGGGCAGTCGGGTGGCGGCCTGGTGAAGATCCGGGCCAGTGCCAAGGGTCGCATCATCAACGTCGACCTGGACGAGAGCCTGCTGCAGCCGTCGGAGAAGACGATGCTGGAGGACCTCATCGCGGCGGCATTGAACGACGCTCGCGCCAAGGCGGACCAGGCTGCGAACGCCGAGATGCAGAAGATGAGTGCCGCCCTGCCGATGCCGCCCGGGTTCCAGATGCCCTTCTAAGCGAGCCGTACGGCTTCACGGCCAGCCTTGCGCATGTGAGCTGAACGAGTCACCTTCGAACTTACACGGGTGGAGGTGGGGATGAAGCTGGGCGCGATGCAGGATTGGCCGCTTCGGGTCATGCGGCTGGTGGACCATGCCGAGCGCGAGCATGGCGGGCGCGAGATCGTGTCGAACTGGGCGGACGGGAGCATCACCCGGACAAACTGGGCCGAGGTGGCAGGCGCGGCGCGGCGGATGGCCAAGGGGCTGGAGCGCCTGGGGATTCGCAAGGGCGACCGTGTCGCCACGCTGGCGATGAACCACGACCGCCACCTGACCGCCTGGTACGGCGTGTGCGGCATGGGCGGAGTCCTCCACACCATCAACCCGCGGCTCTTCCCGGACCAGCTTTCCTACATCGCGAATCACGCGGAAGACCGGGTGCTGTTCTACGATAAGGCCTTCACTCCACTGGTGAACGCGCTGAAAGACCAGTGGAAAACCATTGAGCATTACATCTGTTTCGACGGCGATGACTGGAGCCAGTGGCTGAGCGCCGAGGATGACGATTACGCCTGGATCGACGGGGATGAGCGGGACCCGTGCGGGCTCTGCTACACGTCGGGGACCACCGGTCATCCCAAGGGAGTCCTCTACGAGCATCGCTCGACCATGCTGCACGCGATGGCCGAGGTGGCGCCGGACGTCTTCGATCTTTCCGCACGCTCAGTCGTGCTGCCGATCGTGCCGATGTTCCACGCCAATGCCTGGGGCGTTCCGTGGGCGGCGCCGATGGTCGGGTGCAAGCTCGTGCTGTCGGCGGACTATAGACCGGCGCAGATGTGCGACCTGTTCCGGACCGAGGGTGTCACCCATAGCGCGGGCGTTCCCACGGTCTGGCTCGGCATGATCGAACATATTGAGAAGACGGGCGAGTCCCTCGCAAGCCTGCGGAGCGTCACCATCGGAGGATCCGCGGCGCCGCGCGCCATGATCAAGTGGTTCCGGGACCGCGGGGTCAACGTCGGCCACGCCTGGGGCATGACGGAGACTTCGCCCATCGGGACGCTTGGCGCTCCGCCGGCGAACTGGGACAGCATGACCGATGCCGAACAGATGGAGTTTGTGGCACGGCAAGGACGGGTTCCGTTCGGGGTCGACCTGCGGATCGTCGACGACGAGGGCCATGAACTTCCGCGCGACGGCAAGCAGAGCGGCCGGCTTCAGATCCGCGGGCCGTGGGTGGTGAAGCGCTACTTCAAGGAGGAGCGGGACGCCGCAGACGTGGACAACTGGTTCGACACAGGGGACGTCGCGGTCCTGCATCCCGACGGCACGATGCAGATCACCGACCGGGCGAAGGACGTCATCAAGTCCGGCGGGGAGTGGATCAGCTCGATCGACCTTGAAAATTGCGCGGTCGGCTGTCCCGGCGTGGCGGAGGCGGCGGCCATCGGGATCCCACATCCGAAATGGGACGAGCGGCCGCTGCTGCTGGTCGTGCGCGCCCAAGGCAGCGAGGTAGATGAAGCGGCGATCCGCGCCCACCTGTCCGAGCACATCGCCAAATGGTGGCAGCCCGACGCCATCGAGTTCGTGGACGAACTGCCGCACACGGCGACCGGCAAGCTCAGCAAGAAGACCCTGCGGGATCAGTTCAAGCATTATCGCTTCGCGGGCGCTCACGAGATGGTCGGGCGCGACTGAGCTCCGGAGCGGGAACCGTTCAGGCGGTGCGGCTGGAAATCTGCCGCGCCATCCCCTAAGTCCGCGCGCAATCCCCGTAACTCGTACAGACAAGGACCTGCGACCCCATGGCCGCTCAATATGCCTTCGTGATGAAGAACCTCACGAAGACCTTTCCCGGCGCTCCCAAGCCGACGCTCAACAACATCAGCCTGCAATTCTACCAGGGTGCGAAGATCGGCATCGTCGGGCCGAACGGTGCCGGCAAGTCGACGCTGATCAAGATCATGGCAGGGCTCGACACGGAGTTCACGGGAGAGGCCTGGCCGGGCGAGAACATCACGGTAGGCTATCTGCCGCAGGAGCCGGAGCTGGACCCCACCAAGACGGTGCTGGAGAACGTCAAGGACGGCGCGCGCGGAGTGGCCGACATGGTCGACCGGTTCAACGCGATCAGCGCGGAGATGGGCGACCCTAAGGACGACACCGACTTCGACGCGCTGATGGCGGAAATGGGCGAGCTTCAGGAGAAGATCGACGCGGTCGACGGCTGGACGCTCGACAACCAGCTCGAGATCGCGATGGAGGCGCTGCGCTGCCCGCCGAGCGACTGGAGCGTCAAGGACCTGTCGGGCGGCGAGAAGCGGCGCGTCGCGCTGACCCGGCTGCTGATCCAAAAGCCAAGCATCCTGCTGCTGGACGAGCCGACCAACCACCTGGATGCCGAGAGCGTGCAGTGGCTGGAGAACCACCTCAAGGAATATGTGGGCGCGGTGCTGATGATCACCCACGACCGCTACTTCCTCGACAATGTGGTGGAATGGATCCTCGAGCTCGATCGCGGAAGCTACTATCCTTACGAAGGAAACTACTCCACTTATCTGGAAAAGAAGGCGAAACGCCTGGAGCAGGAATCGCGCGAGGAGAGCGGCAAGCAGAAGGCGCTGCAGCGCGAGCTGGAGTGGATCCGGCAGACTCCGGCCGCTCGCCAGAGCAAGTCCAAGGCGCGTATCCGCAAGTTCGAGCAGCTGCAGGACGCACAGGACGACCGGCGCATCGGTAAGGCGCAGATCGTGATCCAGGTGCCCGAGCGCCTCGGCGGCAAGGTCATCGAGGTGAATGGCATCTCCAAGGCCTATGGCGACAAGCTGCTGTTCGAGGATTTGAGCTTCACGCTGCCGCCGGGCGGCATCGTCGGGGTGATCGGTCCGAACGGAGCGGGCAAGTCCACGCTGTTCCGGCTGCTCACGGGCAAGGAACAGCCGGACAGCGGCACCATCGAGATCGGCGAGACCGTGCGCCTGGGCTATGTCGACCAGAGCCGGGATCATCTCGATCCCAAGAAGAACGTCTGGGAGGAGATCTCGGACGGCCTCGATTACATGAAGGTCAATGGGCAGGACGCCTCGACCCGCGCCTATGTCGGCGCGTTTAACTTCAAGGGTCCTGACCAGCAGAAGAATGTCGGCAAGCTGTCGGGCGGTGAACGCAACCGCGTGCACATGGCCAAGATGCTGAAGGCGGGCGGCAACGTGCTGCTGCTGGACGAGCCGACCAACGATCTCGACGTCGAGACGCTCGGCGCGCTGGAAGAGGCGATCGAGAATTTCGCGGGCTGTGCCGTGGTCATCAGCCACGACCGCTTCTTCCTCGACCGGCTGGCGACGCACATCCTGGCGTTCGAGGGCGACAGCCACGTCGAATGGTTCGAAGGGAACTTCGAGGCCTATGAGGAGGACAAGCGGCGGCGGCTCGGACCTGAAGCGGACCGCCCGCACCGGACGAGCTACAAGAAGCTGGCGCGGTAGTGGGCGTACGGGCAGCCAGGGAGGATGACCTTCCGGCGCTGAGCCGTGTGGTCGACGCAACCGGGCTGTTCCCGGGCGAGATGCTCGCCGGCATGATGCGGCCATACCTCGACGGTTCGGACCAGAGCTTCTGGTTAACCTTCGAGGACGGGGACGCCATCGGTGTGGTGTTCGTCGAGCCTGAGCGGATGACAGCGGGGACCTGGAACCAGTTGCTCGTTGCGGTTCACCCCGACCGCCAGGGCCAGGGCGTCGGCGCTCAACTTCTGACCGCGGTGGAGAGGCGGGTAGCGCAAGACCTTGGGGGTCACCTGCTGTTGGTGGAAACCTCAGCCGATCCTGCGTTCGACGGAACGCGACGATTCTATGAGCGGCTACGATATCAGAGGCTTGCCGCGATCGATGACTTCTACCGACCTGGTGAGGGCAAGGTCATCTACGGCAAGCGTCTGTAACCCCTACTCCGCGGGTTCCCGTCCTCCCGCGTGACTGTGCCGGGTGCCCTCGTAGTAGCTGTCCGGCCCCTCGGCGGCCTGCCTCTGCTGGAGCCAGCAATCCACGCTCCACGGGCCCGGTCCGCGGAAGAAGACGTAGAGGAAGATGAAGCAGAACAGGATGGCCGCCTCGCCCCCGTTGAGGACGGGCCAGAAACCGTCCGGCGCGTGGACCATCCAGTAAGCGACCGCCATCTCGCCCGCGAGCAGGAAGGCGACGGGCCGGCTGAGCAGGCCGATTAGCAGCAAAGCGCCGCCGATCAGCTCCAGCATGCCGGCGATCCACAGCAGGGTCCATGGCTGCGGAAAACTTGCCGAACTCATGGGGATGCCGAGGATTTTCGACATGCCATGGGAGAGGAACAGGAGTGCTGTCACGATCCGCAGGACGCTGAGCATCCGGCTAGAATGGCGGTCGGCCCAGCCGCCCGGTTCGAATAGAGGATTCTGCATCGTCGCCTCCTCCTTTGGTGCAGGGATCAGAGACTCGGTCCTTTTACCATGAACGGGATGGCAGGCCCACACTTGCCGCCTTTCGCAGCGCAGCATCGGCATGATAGAGGCGGGCCATGACCTCGACCAACGATATCCGCCGCTCCTTTCTCGACTATTTCGAGCGCAACGGCCATTCGCGCCAGCCGTCCGCGCCGCTGGTGCCGCAGAACGATCCCACGCTGATGTTCGTGAACGCGGGCATGGTGCCGTTCAAGAACGTGTTCACCGGCCTCGAGACGCGGCCCTATTCGACCGCGACCAGCAGCCAGAAGTGCGTGCGGGCGGGCGGAAAGCACAACGACCTCGACAATGTCGGCTACACGGCGCGGCACCATACCTTCTTCGAGATGCTCGGGAATTTCTCGTTTGGCGACTACTTCAAGGATCGCGCGATCGAACTGGCGTGGAACCTGGTCACGAAGGAGTGGGGGCTTGCCGCGGACCGGCTGACGGTCACGGTCTATCACACCGATGACGAGGCCTTCGACCTGTGGAAGCGGATCGCGGGGCTGCCGGACAGCCGGATCATCCGTATCCCGACCAAGGACAATTTCTGGGCCATGGGCGATGATGGCCCGTGCGGGCCCTGCTCGGAGATCTTCTTCGATCACGGCGACCACATCCCCGGCGGCCCTCCAGGCAGCCCGGACGAGGACGGCGACCGCTTTGTCGAGATCTGGAACCTCGTCTTCATGCAATATGAGCAGGCGGGCGGGGAGATCGTATCCGAGCTGCCGAGCAAGAGCATCGACACCGGCATGGGACTGGAGCGCATCGCGGCGGTGCTGCAGGGCGTGCACGACAATTACGACACGGACACGTTCAAGGCGCTGATCCATGCGTCCGAAGAGTTCAGCAAGACTAGGGCCGAGGGCGACAAGACGGCGTCCCACCGGGTGATTGCCGATCACCTGCGCACCTCGGGCTTCCTGGTCGCCGACGGGGTGCTGCCGGCGAACGAGGGTCGGGGCTACGTGCTGCGCCGGATCATGCGCAGGGCGATGCGCCACGCGCACCTGCTGGGCGCGAGCGAGCCGTTGATGCATCGGCTGGTGCCGGCGTTGGTGGCGGAGATGGGGGCGGCCTACCCCGAGCTGGTCCGGGCGCAGCCGCTGATCGAGGCGACGCTCCAGCAGGAGGAAACGCGCTTCCGGCAGACTCTGTCGAACGGGCTCAAGCTGCTGGACGAAGCGACGGCGTCCTTGCCCGAGGGCGGGACGCTGCCGGGCGAGACGGCCTTCAAGCTCTACGACACCTACGGTTTTCCCTACGACCTCACCGAGGATGCGCTGCGGGCGCAGGGGCTGGCGGTGGACCGGGACGGCTTCGACAAGGCGATGGCCGAGCAGAAGGCCAAGGCGCGGGCGGCCTGGAAGGGGTCGGGCGAAAAAGCGTCGGACGAGCTGTGGTTCGACCTGGCGGAGGAGTTCGGATCGACCGAGTTCACCGGCTATTCGGGGCATGAAGGCGAGGGCGTGGTGCTGGCCATCGTGCGTGATGGTCAGCGGGTGGAGAGCGCGCGTCAGGGCGAGACGGTGCAGCTGCTGCTCAACCAGACGCCCTTCTACGCGGAGAGCGGCGGACAGGTTGGCGACGCGGGAAAACTGACCAGTCTCAAGGGCTTCGAAGGCGAGGTTGCGGACACGTCGAAGCCGCTTGGCCGGCTGCACGTATTGCACACGCGGGTTGCCAGGGGCGAGGTCAGCGTCGGCGAGACCCTGCACCAGAGCGTGGACGAGGAGCGGCGGAGGGCGACGCGGGCGAACCATTCGGCGACGCACCTGCTGCATGCCGCGCTGCGCCACCGGCTGGGCGGGCACGTCACGCAGAAGGGCAGTCTGGTGGCGCCCGACCGACTGCGGTTCGACTTTTCGCACCCGTCCGCGATCAGTGCCGACGACATTGCGGCGATCGAGGCGGAGGTGAACTGGCACATCCGGCACAACCAGCCGGTCACCACCCGCCTGATGACCCCCGACGAGGCGATCGGCCAGGGCGCCATGGCGCTGTTCGGCGAGAAGTATGGCGACGAAGTGCGCGTGCTCTCCATGGGATTGGCGGGCGAGCGCGATTATTCGGTGGAGCTGTGCGGCGGCACGCATGTCAGCGCGCTGGGCGACATCGCGCTGTTCAAGATCGTGTCGGAAAGCGCCGTCAGTTCCGGGGTGCGGCGGATCGAGGCGCTGACGGGTGAGGGAGCGCGGCAATGGCTGCTCGCGCGGGACCAGCGGCTGCGCGAGATTGCGGCCAGCCTCAAGGCTGCCCCGGACGAGGCGCCGGCCCGCGTCGCTGCGCTGGTGGAGAATGCGCGCCGACTGGAGCGCGAGCTGGCAGAGGCCCGCAAGGCGCTGGCGATGGGCGGCGGCGCGCAGGCCCAAGTCGCGGGGCCGGAAGTCGTCGCGGGCGTGAACTTCCTGGGGCAGGTGGTCGAAGGGCTCGACCCCAAGTCGCTGCGCGGGGAAGTGGACGCGCTGAAGCAGCGGCTCGGCAGCGGCGTGGGAGCGCTGATCGCGGTCAACGAGGGCCGGGCCAGCGTTGCCGTTGGAGTGACCGCCGACCTCACTGACCAGTTGAGCGCGGTGGACCTGGTCAAGGCGGCGGTTGCGGCGCTTGGGGGTCAGGGCGGCGGCGGGCGTCCGGACATGGCGCAGGGCGGCGGGCCGGACGGCGAGAAGGCCGGGGAGGCCCTGGCGGCGGTCAGGGACACTCTGGCGAAGGTCACCGCCTAAGCGAGACGATCGCGCGCCCGGCGGCGGCCGAGGGCGGGCTCGTGCTCCAGGTCGCCTTCTTCGCGGATCGCGGCGCGCAGTTCCGAGCGCTTCTCGTGGATGGAGGCGATGACTGGGCCCATGGCCACGCCGATGTCGACCAGCACGGCTTCCGACATCTGCAGCGAGCCTTCGAGGGTCTCCGGCACAGCATCGGTCGCGCCGGCCTTGTAGAGCTGGGCGGCGTGGGCGTTGTCGCGGGCGCGCGCTACGATGGTGAGCTGTGGACAGGCCTTGCGGATCTGGCGGGTGAGGCGGATCGTGAGGACCGGATCGTTCATGGTGAGCACGACCGCTGCGGCTTTGGTCAGCCCGAAACGCTCCACGGCATCACCCCGGCTGACGTCACCGAACACGACCTTGTAGCCGTCTCGCCGGGCATGCGTGACGCTGTCCACGTCCCCCTCCACTCCGAGGTAGGGGCGACCGTGAGTCTCGAGCATGTCGGCGACCAGGCGACCGACCCGGCCGAAGCCGAGGATCAGGGTCAGCCCTTGCGTGTCGCCTGCGGTGCTGGCCAGCGCCTCGGGATCGATCCGCCGTGACAGCTTGCGGCCGACGAAGGCGAGCAGGGGCGTCAGCGTCAGGCCGAGGGCCGTCACCACCGTCCAGAAGTTCGCCTGTTCGGGGCTGATCACGGCGGCGGCGGCGGCGGAGCCGAGGACGATCAGCGTCAACTCGGATGGGCTGGCCATGAGGAAGCCGGTCTCCACCGCGGTGGCTCGGCCGGCGCCGCGCAGGTGCAGGAGAGCCATGACGATGACGCTCTTGATGGAGAGCACCGCAGCGGTGGCGAGCAGGATCGAGCCCCACTGAGAGGCGAAGGTCGCGAGATCGAGCCGCATGCCGATGGTGATCAGGAATATGCCGAGCGCCAGGCCACGGAGCGGTGCCGTCATGACTTCGACCTCGGCGTGGTAGTCGGTCTCGGCGATGAGCAGACCGGCGATGAGCGCGCCCATGACGGCGCCGAGACCGACCGCGCCGGTGGCAAGGCTGGCCAGCATGACCGTCAGCAGGCTGACGGCCAGGAACAGTTCGGGGCTCTTGGTCCGGGCGGCCTGCGCGAACAGCGGCGGTAGGATGAGGCGGCCGAGCAAGAGCAGCGCGGCGACGACGAGGACGCCGCCAAGCGCGACGGTCGCCAGTTCGCCCGATGCGCCCTTGGCGTCGAGCACGAAGAGGATCGGGACCAGCATGAGGTCCTGGAACAGGAGCATGGCGACCGCGGCGCGGCCGACCGGGCTGGTGGTCCCGGTGATCGGCATCACCAGCGCCGTGGAGGACATGGCGAGAGCGAGCCCCAGCGCAGCGGCGCTCGGTGGCGAGCGTCCCAGCAGGAGCAGGGCGCCGCCGACCAGCAGCGCGGTCGCCAGCATCTGCGCTCCACCCAGGCCGAAGACGGTCCGTCGCATAGCGATCAGCCTTCGGAAGCTCAGCTCCAGCCCGATGGCGAACAGCAGGAGCAGGATGCCGAACTGCGCGAACGGCTCGATCCGCTCCCGGTCGGCGATCGTGACCGTGTCGAGCCAGGGGTAGGCTGGCGTGAGCGAGCCGAGGCCGGCGGGGCCGATGGCCGCCCCCACCAGGATGAACCCGATCACCGGTGAGATGCGCAGGCGGGAGAAGGCCGGGATCACGACGCCGGCGGCGCCGAGGATCACCAGCGCGTCGTGAAGTCCAGGTCCGCCCAGTTCTGCCGCCATGAACTCATTAAGCAGGCGGAAGGGCCGGAGCCAAGCGAGCAGAAGCGGCGTTTGGCTTTCATCGTGGCAGGAGAGCAGAAGTGGCGGAGAAAAGCTTCAAGGCCGGCGACCGCGTGAAGTGGCACAGCTCGGGCGGGACGTCGCACGGCAAGGTGGTCAAGAAGCTGACCAGCGCATGCGAGATCAAGGGCCATCACGTGGCCGCGTCCAAGGACAATCCAGAGTATCTGGTGGAAACGGACGAGGGCAAGCAGGCGGCGCACAAGCCGGACGCGCTGGAGAAGATCTGATCGCAACTGAGGTCGACCTGCTGATCGTGGGCGCGGGACCCGCGGGCCTGATGGCGGGCCTGCTGTTCGCGCGTGCCGGGTGCAGCGTGCGGGTAGTCGAGAAGCATGGCGACTTCCTCCACGACTTCCGCGGTGACACGGTGCACCCATCGACCATGGACGTGCTGGGCGAGCTCGGGCTGCGGGAGCGCTTCCTGGAACGGCCGCACCAGCGGCTGAGCCGGGCGGAGCTGCGGATCGGCGGGCGCGAGATGTCCGTCGGGGACCTGAGCCATGTGCGGAGCGCCACGCCGTTCATCGCGATGATGCCGCAGTGGGATTTTCTCGATTTCCTGCGAGAGGAGGCGAGCCGTTATCCGGGCTTTCGGCTGACCATGGGCTCGTCCGTGCGGAGCCTGGAAGAGGCGGGCGAGCGGATCGCCGGCGCGCGGCTGGACAGTGGCGAGCGGATTCGCACCCGGTTGGTGCTGGCAGCAGACGGACGGCGCAGCATCGTGCGGGTCGACGAGCTGCTGCCGGTCAAGGACTTGGGCTCGCCGATCGACGTCTTCTGGTTCGAGCTGCCGAAGCGCACGCAGGAGGAAGGGACGCTGAGGATCGCCGTGGAGGCGGGGCGCATCCTCGTGCGGGTGGATCGGGGCGAATACTGGCAGTGCGCCTTCGTTTTTCCGAAAGGACAGGCGGCGGCGCTGAAGAGGGCGGGGCTGCCGGCGATGGTTGCGGCCATCGAGCAGACGGAGCCGCGGCTGGGGACTATTGCGGGCGACCTGCGCTCGCTCGACGACCTCCACTTGCTGGAAGTCTCGCTGGACCGGTTGACCCGCTGGCACCGGCCGGGGCTGCTGGCAATCGGCGATGCGGCCCATGCCATGTCGCCGATGGGCGGGATCGGGATCAACCTGGCGATCCAAGACGCAGTCGCGGCCGCCAATGTGCTGGCAGAGCCGCTGGCGCGCGGCCGTTCGGTTGACCATCTGCTCGGCAAGGTGCAGCGCCGGCGGCAGCGTTCGACGCAGCTGATCCAGGCGGTCCAGAAGATCGCACAGGATCGCGTGCTCGCGCCGGTGCTGCAGCGGCGCGGGGCTTATCAGGGAGTGCCGCTGCCGTTGCTGTTGCTGCAGCGGTTCCCCGCGCTTCGACGCGTCCCGGGGCGGGCAATCGCGATGGGCATTCGCCGCGAGCAGGTGACGTCCCCGCTCGCGGCGTAGCAGGTCAGGCGGCGACGCTCTCTTCGGCCATCGCCTTTTCGAGGTTGGCCCGAATGGCTTCGAAGAACTGCTCCGTCGTCATCCAGGGCTGGTCCGGGCCGACGAGAATGGCGAGGTCCTTGGTCATCTGACCCGCTTCGACCGTCTCGACGCAGACGCGCTCCAGGGTCTCGGCGAAACGGACCACGTCGGGCGTCTCGTCCATGCGGCCGCGGAACTTGAGGCCGCCGGTCCAGGCGAAGATCGACGCGATCGGGTTGGTCGAGGTCGCCTTGCCCTGCTGGTGCATGCGGTAGTGGCGAGTAACCGTGCCGTGCGCCGCTTCCGCCTCGATGGTCTTCCCGTCGGGCGTCATCAGCACGGACGTCATGAGGCCAAGCGAGCCGAAGCCCTGCGCGACCTGGTCCGACTGGACGTCGCCGTCATAGTTCTTGCAGGCCCAGACGAACTTGCCCGACCACTTGAGCGCGGAGGCTACCATGTCGTCGATCAGGCGGTGCTGGTATTCGATGCCGGCCTTGTCGAAGTCGGCCTTGAACTCGGCCTGGTAGATCTCCTCGAAGATGTCCTTGAAGCGGCCGTCATAGGCCTTGAGGATCGTGTTCTTGGTCGACAGGTAGACCGGCCAGCGGCGCTGCAGGCCGTAGTTGAGGCACGCCCGGGCAAAGTCGCGGATGCTTTCGTCCACGTTGTACATGCCCATGGCGACGCCGGCGCTCTCGAACTCGAACACCTCGTGCTCGATGACCTCACCGTCGTCGCCCGTGAACTTGATGGTCAGCTTGCCCGGGCCCGGCACGCGGAAGTCGGTCGCCTTGTACTGGTCACCGAAGGCGTGGCGGCCGACCACGATGGGGTCGGTCCAGCCTGGGATGATGCGCGGGACGTTGGCGATGACGATCGGCTCGCGGAAGACGACGCCGCCCAGGATGTTGCGGATGGTGCCGTTGGGCGACTTCCACATCTTCTTGAGGCCGAATTCCTCGACGCGGGCCTCATCCGGGGTGATGGTGGCGCACTTCACGCCCACGCCATATTGCTTAATCGCGTTGGCGGCTTCGACCGTGACCTTGTCCTCGGTCGCATCGCGGTTCTCGATCGACAGGTCGTAATATTTGAGGTCGATGTCGAGGTAGGGCTGGATCAGCCGTTCGCGGATCCACTGCCAGATGATGCGGGTCATCTCGTCGCCGTCGAGCTCGACGACCGGGGTCTTCACCTTGATCTTGGCCATTGCCTCTTCCGATGTGCTGGATTTCGGGCGGCGCCTTACGGCGGGAGGCTCGGGATGGCAACGCCGGTGGACGGGGGCAGTTGCTGGCTCAGACTGTGGAGGGTAGGGGAGCCGCATGGCTCAGATCGAAAAGCCCGACAGTCAGCTGACTGCGGTGAAGTGGCGATTTCCTTCGGTTCACCCGGAGGGGCGCAAATATGTGGTGATCGCGGCGGCGGTGGCGCTGCTGGTTTATTGGGGCATCAGCCCGTTCCTGGGATGGCTGCTGATCGGCCTGACGGTTTGGGTCGCCGCCTTCTTCCGCGATCCGGTGCGGACCACGCCGGTCGATCCCAAGCTGGTCGTGGCCCCGGCGGACGGCCTCGTCACGATGATCACGCGGGTGCCGGCGCCGCCGCAGCTGCGGCAGGAGCTGGGTGAGGGCGAGTTCACGCGCGTGTCCATCTTCATGAGTGTGTTCGACGTGCACATCAACCGCTCGCCGATCGCTGGGCGGGTCAAGCGCGTCGCCTATGTGCCGGGCAAGTTCGTAAACGCGGACCTCGACAAGGCCAGCGAGGACAATGAGCGTCAGTACATGCTGGTCGAGGGGCCGGACGGGCTGAAGATCGGCTTTACCCAGATCGCGGGCCTGGTGGCGCGGCGCATCCTCGCGTTCGTGAAGGAAGGCGACCAGGTGGCCGCCGGCGAGCGGATCGGCCTCATCCGGTTCGGCAGCCGGGTGGACGTGTTCCTGCCGGCCGGCACGAGTTCGCTTGTATTGCTCGGCCAGCGGACCATCGCGGGCGAGACGATCCTGGCGGAGATCGGGGCGGACAAGACGCTGACCGGGACAGCCCAATGACCAGCGGCGACGTGGCGCGGCGCGGCATTCCGTTCCGCGCCATGGTGCCGAATGCGGTCACGGCGCTGGTGCTCTGCTTCGGGCTGACCGGAGTGCGCTTCGCGATCGGGGGCGAGTGGGACAAGGCGCTCGGCGCGATCGTGCTGGCCGGGGTGCTCGACGGCATGGACGGCCGAATCGCGCGCCTGTTGCGGGCGCAGAGCAAATTCGGAGCGGAGCTGGACAGCCTGGCGGACAATATTGCGTTCGGCACGGCGCCGGCTCTGGTGCTGTTCCTCTGGTCGCTGAGCAGCGCCCCCCGGTTCGGCTGGATCGCCGCGCTGGCACTGGCGGTCTGCTGCGCGTTGCGGCTGGCGCGGTTCAACGCGCGGATCGATGCGGCCGAGCAGCCGCACAAGTCGGCGGGCTTCAACACGGGAGTGCCGGCTCCCGCAGGCGCAGGGCTGGCGTTCGTTCCCATCTACCTGTGGCTGGTGAGCGGGGCAGACCTGTTCCGCAACTGGACCGTGGTCATGCCCTGGACCCTGTTCATCGCGTTGCTGATGATTTCGTCCATTCCGACCTACACCTGGGGGAGCATCCGCATCCGTCCCGCAGCCCGGATTTTCGCCCTGGCGTTCGTCGCCCTGCTGGGCGCGGCCCTGGTCGTGGAGCCGTGGCTCACCCTGCTGGCGATCAGCGCCATGTACCTGGCGACGATCCCGCTGGGCCTTGCCTCCTACGCGCGGGTCAAGCGGCGGCGCGCCACTGCGGCGCAGACGGCCTGACCGCAACCCGCTGCGGGCGGGGGCTCAGCCGGACGGTCACCGGGCGGGTTGTCAGCACCGGCCTGGCCATCAGCGATTCGCCCTTGAGCGCGGCCAGCATCTTGTCGCCATCCTCCCTAAGCAGCTGGGCGAGCACGCCTGCGGACAGTGCCAGGGCGAGGAGGAAGGGCAGGGTCACAAGAGCGGTCAGCATCGTCGGCATCCTCTTTTGTTCTTCAACACGGTCCGATTCGCTTGGGTTCCATTTCGGAGCGAGAAACCGTGCTTCTCCGCCAATGTTCCCGTTCTGTTCCCTCCTGTCAAGCCGCTTTGATGGTTGCGCCCGTTGGCAACCTCCGCTAGGGGCGCCGCCTCAACCCGCATGGGAAGCAACATAGCCCGGTGCATCGGGGAGCCTTGGCCCCACGATGTTCCCGCTTCCCAGAGGACTAACCGGAAGGAGTTATCCCTATGGCGGCAACTGTCGTCACGCTGCAGCAATTGCTTGAGGCCGGTGCCCACTTCGGCCACCAGACCCACCGTTGGAACCCGCGCATGAAGCCGTACATCTTCGGCGAGCGGAACGGCGTCCACATCATCGACCTGTCGCAGAGCGTTCCGCTGTTCGCTCGCGCTCTGGACTTCGTTCAGCAGAGCGTCGCCCGCGGCGGCAAGGTGCTGTTCGTCGGCACCAAGCGCCAGGCGCAGGACGCGGTCGCCGAGGCAGCGCAGGCTTCGGGCCAGCATTTCGTCAACCACCGCTGGCTGGGCGGCATGCTCACCAACTGGAAGACGATCTCGAACTCGATCAAGCGGCTGAAGAGCCTCGAGGAGCAGCTGTCGGGTGACACCGCCGGCCTGACCAAGAAGGAAGTCCTGCAGCTGACCCGCGAGCGCGACAAGCTGGAGAAGAGCCTCGGCGGCATTCGCGACATGGGCGGCCTGCCGGACGTGATGTTCGTCGTCGACACCAACAAGGAAGAGCTGGCGATCAAGGAAGCCAACGTGCTGGGTATTCCGGTCGTTGCGATCCTCGATTCCAACTCGAACCCGAACGGCATCGCCTTCCCGGTTCCGGGCAACGATGACGCCAGCCGTGCGATCCGCCTCTACTGCGAAGCGGTTGCCGGTGCGGCCACCGCCGGCCGGTCGGGCGGTGCTTCGGCCCGCGGCGAGGACATCGGCTCCATGGCCGAGCCGCCGATGGAAGCGGCTGTCGCTTAGACAAATACGTATTTCGCTCGTCCCGAGCGCAATCGAGGGGCGCCGTAGCTGTGGCACGCCCCTCGACTTCAGCCCCGGACCACGTCCGGGTCTTCCGCTCGGGACGAGCGCTCAAAGATCAAGAGGAGCACGAACATGGCTGAGATCACGGCCGCTGCCGTCAAGGAACTGCGCGAGCGCACGGGCGCCGGCATGATGGACTGCAAGAAGGCGCTCGCCGAGAACAACGGCGACATGGAAGCATCGATTGACTGGCTGCGCGCCAAGGGCCTCGCCGCCGCCGCCAAGAAGGCCGGCCGTCAGGCAGCCGAGGGCCTGGTCGGCGTCGCCGTCCAGGGCACCAAGGGTGCCGTTGTCGAGGTGAACTCGGAAACCGACTTCGTCGCCAAGAACGAGACCTTCCAGGAGTTCGTCCGCAACGTCGCGCAGATCGTGCTGGAGACCGGAAGCGATATCGAGGCGCTGAACGACGCGGCCTATCCGGGCGGCGGCACGGTCGCCGAGAAGCTGACCAACAACATTGCGACCATCGGTGAGAACCAGTCGCTGCGCCGGGCTGCGGTGCTTGAGGTTTCGCAGGGCGCGGTCGTGTCCTACGTCCACAATGCGGCGGCGACCGGCCTCGGCAAGATCGGCGTGCTGGTCGCGCTGGAGAGCGCGGCTCCTGCGGAAACGCTGCAGGCTCTGGGCAAGCAGATCGCCATGCACATCGCAGCTGCCAATCCGCTGGCGCTCAACGCCGAGGATCTCGATCCGGCGCTGATCGAGCGCGAGCGCGGCATCGCCCAGGAGAAGGCGAACGAGAGCGGCAAGCCGGCCAACATCGTCGAGAAGATGGTGGAAGGCTCGATCGCCAAGTTCCGCAAGGAAAACGCGCTCGTCAGCCAGCTGTTCGTGATGGACAACAAGACCCCGGTCGCCGAGGTCGTGGCTTCCGCCGGCAAGGACGCCGGTTCGCCGATCACGCTCAAGGCATTCGTCCGATTCCAGCTGGGCGAGGGCATCGAGAAGCAGCAGAGCGACTTTGCGGCCGAGGTCGCGGCGGCTGCCGGCCAGAACAAGGCCGAGCCGGTCGCCTGATCCTGCCGCGCTCAATTCGCTCGTCCTGAGCGTAGCGGAGCGAAGTCGAGGGGCGTTAACCCGCATCAACGCCCTTCGCCTGCGGCTCCAGGGAGCCTCCGCTCAGGACGAGCGCTGTCCTGCACCAACTCCGCAGTTGGCAACGGGGCGGGTGCGCCATAGAAGCGCGCTCGCCCCTTTGTTCATCTGCCTTATCGGAGAGCCATGACCCGCCCTCGCTACAACCGCATCCTCCTGAAACTGTCGGGCGAGGCGTTGATGGGTCCGGGGCAGTTCGGCATCGACCCGGAGACCGTGGCCGGCCTGGCGTCGGAGATCGCGGCGGCCAAGGCGCAAGGCCACGAGCTCTGCCTCGTCATCGGCGGCGGCAATATCTTCCGCGGCATGGCGGCCGCAGCACGTGGCTTCGACCGGGCGACGGGCGACTATATGGGGATGCTCGCGACCGTGATGAACGCGCTGGCGGTGCAGAATGCGCTGGAGAAGGCGGGCATCGACACGCGGGTGCAGTCGGCCATTCCCATGGCTTCGGTCAGCGAGCCCTATATTCGCCGCCGCGCCCTCCGGCACATGGAGAAGGGACGGATCGTCATCTTCGCCGCGGGAACGGGTAACCCCTACTTCACGACGGACACGGCAGCGGCCCTGCGCGCGGCCGAGATGGGCTGCGATGCGCTGCTCAAGGGCACGAGCGTGGATGGTGTCTACGATGCCGACCCCAAGGTGGTTGCAAACGCCAAGCGCTACGAGAGCCTGAGCTATTCGCGGGTGCTGGCCGATAACCTCAAGGTCATGGACGCGGCCGCGGTCGCGCTGTGCCGCGACAACAACATCCCGATCGTCGTCTTCAACATCCGCCAGCCCGGCAACCTTGCCCAGGTGCTGGCGGGTGAGGGCACGGCGACGATCGTTCAGAACGAGGGAGTGAACTGATGCCCGCCTATAACAAGGCCGATATCCAGCGCCGCATGCATGGCGCCGTCGAGGCCCTAAAGCATGACCTGGCCGGTCTCCGCACCGGTCGCGCGTCGACTGCGCTGCTCGATCCCATCCAGGTGGAGGTCTATGGCGCCAACATGCCGCTGAACCAGGTGGCGACCATCTCCGCCCCGGAGCCGCGCCTGCTGAGCGTCCAGGTGTGGGACCGGTCCAACATGAACGCGGTTGAGAAGGCGATCCGCAATGCGGGCCTCGGCATCAACCCGATCTCCGACGGGCAGAACATCCGCTTGCCGATTCCGGACCTAACGGAGGAGCGGCGCAAGGAACTGGCCAAGCTCGCCAGCCAATATGCGGAGAAGGCGCGGATCGCGGTCCGCAACGTGCGCCGCGACGGCATGGACGCGCTCAAGACCGACGAGAAGAAAAAGGAGATCTCGGAGGACGAGCACAAACGGCTCGACACCGAGGTCCAGAAGCTGACGGACGACACGATCAAGGAGATCGATGCGGCGGCTGCGGCCAAGGAGAAGGAAATCCTCGGCAAGTGAAGCCGCGCGCGGTTGCCCCGCTCACCACGGACGTGGTCGAGCCGTTGGCAGCGGCCGTCCCGCGCCACGTCGCCATCATCATGGATGGCAACGGGCGCTGGGCGCAGCGCCGCCACCTGCCCCGCGTCGCCGGCCACCGGGCGGGCGCGGAGGCCGTGCGGCGCGCGATGCAGGCCGCCGCCGATGCCGGCGTCGAGGTGCTGACCGTCTACGCCTTCTCCTCGGAGAACTGGCGGCGGTCGGAGGAGGAAGTCTCCGATCTCAAGGGATTGATGCGCTATTATGTCGAGCGGGAACTCGACACGCTGCAGAAGGAAGGCGTGCGCCTGCAGCTGATTGGGGAACCGGGGGCATTCGGCAACGACCTCTACGACCGGCTGGTCCATTCGGTCGAGCAGACCCAGGCGAACAGCCGGCTGACGCTGGTCGTGGCGCTGAACTATGGTTCTCAGGGCGAGATCGCGGCGGCGGCGCGGGAGCTTGCCCGGCGCGCCGTGGCGGGGGAGATCGCGCCGGAGCAGATCGACGAGAAGGCGATCGAGGGCCTGCTGCAGACGCACGGCCTGCCGCCCCTCGACCTGCTGATCCGCACGTCGGGCGAGGTCCGGCTGTCCAACTTTCTGCTGTGGCAGGCGGCCTATGCCGAGCTGGTGTTCACCGACGTGCTCTGGCCCGACTTCGACGAGCAGGCGTTCAACGCGGCCCTTTCCGAATATGCCCGGCGGCAGCGGAGGTTCGGCGGGCGATGAGCGAAGTGGGACTGCGGACCGTCGCCGGGGTCATCATGATCCTGGTGGCGCTCACCGCGGAATGGTTCGGGGGCACGGTGTTTGCCGTCTTCGTGGCGGCAATCGCGACCGTGATGTATTATGAATGGTCCAAGCTGGTGCGAGGCTGGGGCCTCGGCTGGCACGTGGCAGGGTTCTTCTATGCGCTGCTCCCTGCGCTTGCACTGCTGTGGGTCCGTGAGCGGGCGAACATGCCCGGCGGCTATGACGATGGGTTCAGCCTTGTTTTGTGGGCGTTCATTGTGACCTGGGCGGCGGACATCGGCGCCTTCTTCGTCGGGCGTGCCTTCGGAGGACCGAAGCTGGCGCCGCGGATCAGCCCCAACAAGACTATCTCCGGCCTGATCGGTGGCGTCATCGCCGCGACCCTGCTGTCGGGGATGTGGGCGACCTATCGCGAGCTTCACTGGTACTGGCTGCTGCTGGCGCCGCTGTTCGCCCTGACCGCTGCGGCGGGAGACCTGTTCGAAAGCTGGATGAAGCGTCAGGCCGGAGTGAAGGACGCGGGCGTGCTGATCCCGGGGCACGGGGGAGTGCTCGACCGTCTGGACGGCCTCGTGCCCGTCGCGGTGCTGACCGGCGCTGCGGTGATGGCGGGGCTGCGGTGAAGAAGGTCGCCATTTTGGGTGCGACGGGCTCGGTGGGACGGTCGACGCTGGACCTTATCGCCGCGGCGCCGGACCGCTTCCAGATCACCGCACTGACAGCCGCGAGCAACGTCGAGCAGCTTGCAGCGGACGCGAGGCGGTTTGGGGCAGACCTGGCCGTGATCGCGGATGAGAGCCTTTTGCCTGAACTGACCGCCGCGCTGGCGGGGAGTGACGTCCGAGGCGCAGCGGGATCCGAGGGCCTTGCTGAAGCGGCGGCAGGCGACGCTGACCTCGTCATGGCCGCGATCGTGGGCTGCGCGGGACTGGAACCGGTGATGGCCGCGGTTCAGGCAGGCAAGACCGTTGCGCTGGCGAACAAGGAAGCGCTGGTGACCGCGGGGGACCTGATGATCCAGGCGTCCCGTCGGTCAGGAGCGACGCTGCTTCCGGTGGACTCCGAACATAACGCGATCTTCCAGTGTCTTGCGGGTCAGGATTGCCAGCAAGTCGCAAGACTGGTCCTGACCGCGAGTGGGGGGCCGTTCCGCAGCTTCTCCACCGCGGAGATGGCGCAAGTGAGTCCCGAGCAGGCCGTCGCTCATCCGAACTGGTCGATGGGCGCGAAAATCTCCGTCGACAGTGCGACCATGATGAACAAGGGGCTGGAGCTGATCGAGGCCCATCACCTGTTCGGCCTGCCATCCGAGCGGATCGACATCATGGTGCATCCGCAATCCGTCGTCCATTCGCTGGTGGAATATGAGGACGGGTCCGTGCTGGCGCAGCTGGGTCCATCGGACATGCGCGTGCCGATCGCGCATACTTTGGCATGGCCCGAGCGGATGTCGACGAACGTCGAGCGCCTGGACCTGCTGCAGGTCGCCACGCTGACGTTCGAGGCGCCGGACGAGCAGCGGTTCCCGGCGCTTCGGCTTGCGCGTCGCGCCCTGGAGGAGGGCGGGGCCGCGCCGGTCGTCCTCAACGCCGCCAACGAGGTCGCGGTGGCCGCCTTCCTCAAGGGCCGCATTCACTTCCCGGACATCGCCGCGCTGGTAGGCCGTGCGCTCGACGACATGGCCGAACCTGCCCCCATGACCATCGAGGACGTCCTCCAGCTCGACGCCAGAGCGCGCGACGTGGCGCAACAGGCGATCCTGGAGCGCGCCTGATGCTCGAGCAGCCGCCCGTCTGGCTCATCCTGATCGCCTTCCTGGCGGCGCTCGGACCGCTCGTCTTCTTTCACGAGCTTGGCCATTATCTGGTGGGGCGCTGGTGCGGCGTCGGGGCGGAGACCTTTTCCATCGGTTTTGGCCGCGAAGTGGCGGGCTGGACCGACAAGCGCGGCACGCGCTGGAAGGTCGGCTGGCTCCCGCTCGGTGGGTATGTGCGCTTCACGGGCGACATGGATCCGGCGAGCATGGGGCGCAACCTGGACCAGCTCGACCCAGCGCTCCGGGCGCGCGCTTTTCACGCCAAGCCCGTCTGGCAGCGGTTCCTGATCGTGCTCGCCGGACCGATGGCCAACTTCCTGCTGGCCATTGCCATCTTCGCCGGTTTCCTCATGGCGTACGGCGCGCCGAGCACTCCGCCGGTCGTGGGCAAGGTGATCGAAGGGACAGCCGCAGATCGCGGCGGGCTTCGTCCCGGCGACCGCATCCTTTCGCTGGCCGGACGCGAGGTCGAGACGTTCACGGACCTGCAGCGGATCACCTCGCTAAGGCCGAACGAGACGGTGCCGATGGAGGTCGAGCGGCGTGGTGCGACCCGGCGGATCGACGTCACCCTGACCGAGCGCGTCGACAAGGACCGCTTCGGGCAGGTGTACCGGGTGGGGCAACTCGGGATCATGCCGCTGCCCGGCCGGCACTTTCAGCCGGTGCCGCCGCTCCAGCTCATCCCGGAGGCGACCAGGCTCACGATCGAGATCACCCGCTCGACCATGACGGGCCTCTGGCAGATCGTCACGGGGCGTCGGCCCGTTGAGGAAATTGGCGGTCCCCTGAAGATGGCCCAGATCGCCGGCCAGCAGGCGACGCTCGGGATCGAGCAGTTCATCCAGATCGTGGCGCTGTTCTCCATCAATCTGGGGTTCATCAACCTGCTGCCAGTCCCCATGCTCGATGGTGGGCACCTGGTCCTCTACACGGTCGAAGCGGTGCGCCGCCGGCCATTGGGGGAGCGGGCGCAGGAATGGATGTTCCGCGGCGGCTTTGCGGCGCTGCTGACACTCATTGTGTTCACCACGGTGAACGACCTCGGTTCGTTCGGTTTGTGGGAACGCTTGAGCCGATTGATCGGCTAGGGCGCTTGATTGGAGGGGCTGTCTGGGGCAGGGCGCCACTTCATCCGGGCCGTGGGGGACGGCCATAATCAATTTCAGGGCGGGAACGCGCGTGATTGCGAAGCAGATGACCAACAACAAGCGACTTGCTGCGACTTTCCTGGTGGGCACCATCCTGAGCGGATGGGCGTCTCCGGCGCTTGCCCAGGACGCGCTGGCGCCTGCTCCTGCCGCTCCGGCTCCGGCACCCGCACCGGTCGCGCCGGCGGTGACCGGAGGGACGATCCGTTCGCTGGCCGTCCGAGGCGCCGAGCGCCTGGAAGCGGAAACGGTGATCGCCTACGCCAATCTGCGGCCAGGCGAGGCCTACACGGCCGAAACGCTCGACCAGGCGCTGAAGGACCTGTACGCGACGGAGCTGTTCGCGGACGTGCAGATCACCGGCGCGGAAACCGGTAACCTGGTCATCCAGATCCGCGAGAACCCGGTGATCAACCGGATCGTGCTGGAGGGCAACAAGCGGATCAAGGACGACAAGATCGTTCCCGAGATCCGGCTTGCGCCGCGGCAGATCTTCACCCGGTCCAAGGCGCGTGCCGACGTCGACAGGATCATCGAGCTCTACAAGCGGCAGGGCCGGTTCGCGGCGCGGGTCGAGCCGAAGATCGTGCAGCTCGACCAGAACCGCGTCGACCTGGTGTTCGAGATCACCGAAGGCGACAAGTCGCGGGTTCGGGCGATCAACATCATCGGCAACGAGCAGTTCGGCGACGATCGCCTCCGCAAGGAGATGTTCACCCGTGAGGCGGGCGGCGTGCTCGGCTTCCTCAAGTCGAACGACACCTACGATCCCGACCGGCTGGCGGCGGACCAGCAGAAGCTGCGCGCCTTCTACCTGACGCAGGGCTATGCCGATTTCCGGGTCGTCTCGGCCCTTGCGGAACTGACCCCCGACCGGCGCGACTTCGTGATCACCTACGTGGTCGAGGAAGGACCGCGCTACCGGTTCGGTGAGATCGCGGCCGAGAGCGAGCTCAGGGACCTCAAGCCCGAGGTCGTGACCCGGCTCGCGGGCCTTAAGCAGGGCGAGTGGTTCAACGCCAAGGCTGTCGAAGATGCGGTGACCCGGCTGAACGAGGCCGCGGGTCAGCTCGGCTATGCGTTCGCGGACATCAACCCCGCCTACGAGCGCGACGCCGAAGCGAAGACCATGGGGATCACGATCCGCGTGGGCGAAACGCCGCGCGTCTATGTCGAGCGCATCGACATCCAGGGCAATACGGTGACCCGGGACAAGGTCATCCGGCGCGAGTTCCGGGTGAACGAGGGCGACGCCTTCAACGCCATCAAGGTCAAGCGCAGCCAGGATCGTATCCAGAGCCTCGGCTACTTCCAGGAGAAGCTGGAGATCAAGCAGACCCAGGGGTCCGCTCCGGATCGCGTGGTGCTTGGCGTCGACGTGGAGGAGAAGTCCACGGGCGAACTCCAGCTGTCAGCAGGCTATTCGAGCCTGGAGAAGTTCATTGTCGCCCTCTCGGTCGCACAGCGGAACTTCCGCGGCATGGGCCAGGAGCTCAATGCCGGGATCAACTATTCGCGGTATTCCAAGTCGATCCAGCTCGGCTTCACCGAGCCGTACCTGTTCGATCGTTCGATCCTGCTTGGCGGCGAGATCTACCGCCGCGACTACAACAGCTTCAACTATGTGAACCGCGAGCGGAACACGACCTACAGCCAGGTGACCACGGGTGGCGGGTTGCGGCTGGGCTTTCCGATCAACGAGTTCGTGAACTTCGGAACCCGCTACTCGCTGAACCTCGACAAGATCACGCTCGACAAGGGGACGTTCTACACGGACCCCGATGGTCCGACCGGTCCGCAGGAAGCAGAGTGCGACCCGCGCCTCGCCGGCCAGTATCTCTGCGATGAGATCGGCCGCCGGATTACATCGTCGATCGGTTTCTCGGCCATTTACGACGACACCAACGGCATTCGCGCAACCCGTGGCCAGCGCGTCATCTTCAGCCAGGATTTCGCGGGTCTTGGCGGGGATGTGCGCTACCTGCGCAACCGTGTCGACGCGACCAAATACTGGGGTGTTGGACGCGGATTCATCCTGTCGGCCCATGCTGAGGGTGGCTACATCCACCCGCTGCAGGCGTCCAAGGGTCCAGGCCGCGATGCGATCCGCATCTCCGACCGTTTCTTCGGTGCGCAGCTGCGGGGCTTCGACATCCGCGGCATCGGCCCACGGGTCGTCCGCCGCGCTTACCTCAACCCGACCGAGCTGGACGAGGAGCGCGGTGAGCTCCAGTCGGACTCCTTGGGCGGTCGCGCTTATTACATGGGGCGGATCGAGTTGGAGATCCCGCTGGGTGCAGGCGCCCGCAACCTCGGCCTGCGTCCGTCGGCGTTCGTGGACGTGGGTTCGGTCTGGGGCCTGAAGCAGCCCAACCTGCTGGATGTGCCCGGAACCTGTACGCGGGCAGGAACGCCGACGACGCCGGCGGAAACCGAAGTGCTCGAGCCGGGTGAGGCCTGTTCTGCCGGCTTCACGTACAACGCGGGCTCGGGCATCAAGGAGTTCTTCGTCGGCAACTCGCCACGCCCGCGCTTGTCCGTCGGCATCGGCGTGAACTGGACGTCGCCCTTCGGTCCGCTCCGGATCGACCTTGCTCGCGCCATCCTCAAGCAGGACGGTGACGACACCAAGCTGTTCTCCTTCAACGTAGGAACTGCATTCTGATGACCAAGACACTTCTTCTTGCCGCCGTTGCGGCCACCACCGTCGTGCTTCCGGGTCTCGCCCAGGCCCAGCGCGTGCCCGCCGCCGTGATCGCGGTGGTCGACAGCAACCGCGCCGCGCGCGAGTGCAACGCGTGCCGTACGGCGTGGAGCAACCTCCAGTCGCAGGCGCAGGCGCTGCAGACCCGGCAGCAGACGCTCGACACCCAACTTCGCCCCGAAGCGCAGTCGCTCGAGGCAGCCGTTCGTGCGCTCGGCAACAAGCAGCCGGACGCTGCCCTGCAGCAGCGGGTGACGGCATTCGAGCAGCGCCGGCAGCAGGCCGCGCAGGAGATTGGTCGCGGTCAGCAGAACCTGCAGTCCATCCAGGCGAACATCGTCCAGCAGATCAACGCCCGGCTCGCCCCCGCGGTGAACCAGGTGATGACGGCGCGCGGTGCAAACCTGGTGCTCGACACCGACGCGCGCCTCGCCAGCGCTCCGGCGCTCGACGTGACCAACGACGTCATCGCGGCGCTGAACACCTCGCTGCCGAGCATCACGGTGGCTCCGCTGCCGCAGCAGCAGCAGCAGCAGCAGGCTCCGCAGGGCCGCTAATGACGGACAGCAGCGCCGCCGAGAGCCGATCCGTGGGTCCGCTGGACATCCGTCGGGTCATGGCGGCGCTGCCGCACCGTTATCCGATGCTGCTGGTCGACCGGGTCGAGAGCATCGAGCCTGACGTGCGGATCACCGCCATCAAGGCGGTGAGCATCAACGAAGACTTCTTCAACGGGCACTTTCCGGGGCGCCCGATCATGCCGGGCGTGCTGATCGTCGAAGCGCTGGCGCAGGCCGCTGGCGTTCTTGCGGTCGAGAGCCTCGGGCTCGCGAACTCGGGCAAGCTCGTTTATTTTATGGCCATCGAAAATGCGAAGTTCCGCCAGCCGGTGGAGCCGGGCTGCCTGCTGAAGCTCGAGGTCGAGTTCGTCCAGAAACGCAGCAGCGTGTGCAAGTTCGCGGGCCGGGCCGTGGTCGATGGCAAGGTCGCAGCGGAAGCGAATTTCACGGCGATGATCGCGGATTCGCCAGCGGCCTAAGGTCCAGCAATCCGCCAGCCGGCGGACGTCTTCTCCACCCCGAACACCGCCGAAAGCCGGTCGCCGGATTGCAGCTGCTCCGGCGTGCCGTCCGCGACGATCCTCCCGTCCGCAATCACGATCGCCCTGTCGAAGCGGTCGAGCAGGTTCAGGTCATGGAGCGAGACCAGCACGGCCGAGCCGTCGTGCGCGATCTGCGTGAGGATCTCGAGGATTCGCAGGGTCCAATAGGGATCCAGGTTCGAGAGCGGCTCGTCCAGCAGGAGGACCTTAGGGCGGGGCGCCAGTGCGCGCGCGAGGAGCACCCGGGCGCGCTCCCCGGTCGAAAGGCGATCGATGGGTCGACCCGCGAGACTCCCAAGTTCCAACAGATCGAGCAGAGCCTCGACGCGATCGGGCTCGGCCCTCGTCAGGCCGAGGGCGATCACGTCGCGCGCCGCGATGGGCCAGGGGACATCGCGAGCGGCGGGCAGGAAAGAGAACAAGGTGCGGCGGTGCGGGATCGTGGCTCGGTCGAGGTCCGTTCCGTCGATCCAGACTTTGCCGAGCGGATGATCGATCCGGGCGATGGCGCGCAACAGGCTGGTCTTTCCGCCGCCATTCGGGCCGATAATCGCGGTCAGGGTTCCCGCTCGGGCGTCGAGATCGGACGGTTCCAGCCGCCCGTCCATGCCGACGCCCGCAGCGCGGAGAAGCGGCGTCATGGCGTCAGCCTCCAGCGCATCCGAGTCACCACCCAGAGGAAGAGCGGCGTTCCGGCGATGGCGGTGATCACACCTAGTGGGATGTCGCGTCCCGGAGGAGCAAGCCGCGTGAGCAGGTCCGCTCCCGTCATCAGGAGGGCGCCGAGCAGGGCGGCCGGGAGCAGCGCGCGGCCCGGGTGTCCGCCGGTGAAGCGTCGTGCGATGACCGGGGCGATGAGGCCGATGAAGCCGACGGCTCCGCAAACCGCGACGCACGCACCCACGGCCACGGCACTCAAGGACACGATCTTCAGGCGCATGGCGGACGGGCGGTAGCCGGCGGCCGCGGCGACGTCCTCTCCGAGTGCTAGCAGGTCGAGGCTTCGGACATGACGGAGCAGCAGGGCGCCTGCGATTGTTGCCGGAATGAGGGCGGCGGCGGCCTGGGGCACGCTGCGGTCGACGAGGCTGCCCATCAGCCAGGTAAAGCTGTCGTAAAAGGCGAAGGGGGAGGGAGCGAGGGCAAGGAGCAGGCTGGTGGCGGCACCCGCGGCGAGGCTGATGGCCAGGCCGGCGAGCAGCAGGGCGGCCGTGTCGGAGCGCCGGCCGGCCAGTGCGAGCAGGAGGGCGAGGGCAAGCAGCGCTCCGCCGGCTCCGGCGGCGGCGAGGGCGAGCGGGTGGCTCAGCCCGAGCCAGTAGCCTCCGGCGACGGCGCCCAGCGCGGCTCCGCTGCTCCCGCCCGTGAGGTCCGGGGAGGCGAGTGGATTGGCAAACAGGGCCTGCAGGGCCGCTCCGGTCAGCCCAAGCGTGGCGCCGTATCCTACCGCCAGCAGGACGCGGGGGAGGCGGAGTTCAATGAGCACCATCCTGGCGAGGTGAGGGTCGGTATGGAGAAGATCGTCCAGCGCTCCGAACGGGAGTAGCAGGGCCGTGACTGCCAGAAGCACGAGGGCCCCGAGGAGCAATGTCCACCGGATCATCGCATCCGCTCCCGCAGCCGCCGCACTTCCGCGATCATCGGCAGCCCGGCGCAGGTCCAGGGGCGTCCGTCGGTGCTGATCGTGCGTGGGCCGAGGCGCCGGACGGCAGGGTGCGTCATCCAGGCCTGCCCGCGGCTCATCTGACCGGCGCGATAGGTGCTTCGGATCAGCAGCGACGGGGGCCGGGTGGCCAGTTCCTCGAGGCTCAGACGAGCGCGTGGCAACGCCCTCTGCCGAGCTCCGGCCAGGGTCATCCATCGGGCACCCAGGGAGTCGGGCGAGAAGCTGAGCCCCCCGGCGCTCAGGAAGGCTGCATCCCGGAGTAGCGTCGGCCGGGTGGAACGGAGCTCCGCAAGGGCGCGCCGAAACGTCAGGGCTCGACGTGGGTCGCCCAGCGCCGCTGCGACCTGGAGCGTCTGCCGTTCGACGTCGGCGAGGGTGGCGGGGTAGGGCAGGTCCAGAACACGAATTCCGAGCCGCTGCGCGATCAGCCCGGACGCTCGACCGGCACCGCCCATGGTGAGCACGAGCGTCGGCCGGTGGGCAACGACACCTTCCAGACTGCCGCTGTTCGCAGGATGACGGCGCGCTTGTCGCCAGAGGGTGGATTCGAGCGGATCGCGGCTGAGGTGGCTGACGCTGACGATTTCCTGCGGACGGGCGAGCAGGAGAAGATACTCGTCCGTGCACAGGTTGAGTGAGGCGGCGCGAAGGGTCGCGCTAGCCGCCAAGGCCAAGCCGGAGGCCGGCATAGGCGCTTCTCCCCTCAGTTCGGTACCCGACCACGTCCTGATAATCGGCATCGAAGGCGTTGGCGACGCGGCCGAACAGCTCGAAGGCCTTGGTCACCCGCCACGCCACGCGGGCTCCGGCGAGCCAATAAGGGTCGAGGCGCACGACCGCAGCCGGGAATTGGTCGAAGTCCCGGTCGGTGCGCGTTCCGGTGTAGGCCAGCGATGCTCCGTAAGTGAGGCGTCCGCGCGTTCCGTCGAGAGCGATTGCCCCGCTGTGTTTCGGCCGTCGGACTTCCTTCACGGCACGGCCGAGCGGATCCGTCCGCTCCTCCGCGTCGAGGTAAGCGTACTGGGCGGACAGGCGAAGGGCGGGAGAGACCGTGTAGCCGGCTTCCAGTTCAAGGCCCGAGCGCTTGCTCCGGCCGTCCGCATTGGCCGTGGTGCTGAGGAAGGTGACCGGATCGAACACGTCGATGATCTCGTCCTTGAGCCGCTGGCGGTAAACGGTGGCGGCGACAGCAAGGCCAGAGCGCCGAAGGCGGAGACTGGCTTCGACACCGCGGGAACGTTCCGGCGCAAGCGACGGATTTCCCACGAAAGAACCGGGAAAGAAGCCATAAAGATCGAAGAAGGTCGGCTGGGCGATGCCTTCGCCATAGGACGCCGCAAGCGAGAAGCCGCTCCCGATCTCGGCAAGCGCGGAAGCGCGGAGGGTTGTGGTGTCCTGGAAGCGGTTGAACACGTCCCGGCGGATGGCGAGGTCGGCGACCAGGGGACCCGTTTCGGCGCGCCACTCGGCCGTGAACGCCTGGTGTGCCCGGTCGCGGTCCTGGTCCGTGAAGCCTCCATAGGCAACGTCGCGCGCCCGGAAGGTCTCGCGGTCGGCATCGATCGCTGCGATCAGCGTGTGCCGGACGCGGCCTGTCTCAAGCTGGCGCTCCAGCTGGAACTGCCCAGAAGTCCGCGTTGCGCGCGTGCGGTTGACCGGCGCGCTGTCGAGCAGGTTACGGTTGGACGAGCGAAGATGCGAGCCGCCGGCAGTAATGGTCCATCCGCTGCCCTCGTAACGGGACGAGACCCTGCCCGCGGCGAGCCGATTGCGTGTTTCGTCCAGGGTGTCGGCGCGCAGAAAGGTCACGGGATCGAAGCCGTCGAACTCCGAGCGTCCACGGATGCCGAACGCCGACGCGCCGAACTCCAGCCCTGCTGCAGGGCGCCACGCGACCCGGCCGCGAAGGGCGGCATTGCGGTAGCCGTCGCGGTCACCGGGCCCGCCATCGAAGGCGTTGATGCCCTCCGCGGCCTGGTATCCACCCGCCAGCGCAAGGTCGACCGTGTCACTGCGGGTCGAGGCGCTGCCTCCGATCCGGCCGAAGCCGAACGATCCTGCCTCGCCGAGCGCGCGGAAGCCCTCATCGGGTTGGCCGCCGACGGCGACCACGCCGCCGATCGCCTCCGAGCCCCACAGGGCCGACTGCGGGCCGCGGATGACCTCGACCCGGGACGCCATGTCGGCATTGAGAAGCTCGAAGCGCGGCTCGTTCCCCGCCGCGGGATCGTTGGCGCGGATTCCGTCGATGAAAAGCAGGGTGTGGTTGGCCTCGGCACCGCGCAGGCGAATCTGGCTTTGCGAACCCGCCGGGCCGGTGCTGGCGATGGAGGCGGACGGCGTCAGGCGAAGCAGGTTGACGAGAAGCGGTTCGCCGAGCCGCGTGGCCGGTTCTTCGCCCATGAGGGTCACGCTGGCCGGAGTGCGCGATTGCTCCTGCTCGGCGCGCGAGGCGGTGACGACGATGGCAGTTTCGGCTTGTACAATGGGCAGATCGGGCATGGTGACGCTTACCTCCGGACGAAACGTCGTCTCGGAGGATCTGTCCGCGCAGATGCCCGGCCATTCCACGTCCTTCCGGCTGACCCCGGGCGAAAAGACGGACGACAGGTTGAGGCAAGTATCTGACTTGTCCGCCCAAGAGGGCGGCATACAGTTGCGGGCACAGCGCCGGCGTCCCACCGGCTTCCTTGACCTCAGCCCTGGCCGCCCTGTCGCGCCGGGGGTCAAAGCTTGTCAAGTCAATCCTCCTTCGCTAGGGGCGCGCGACATCCATGAGGCTGGTCGGAACCAGCCAGATCCGAGGAATTGCACCATGAAGAGCGGGACCCACCCGGACTATCACTTCATCACCGTCCAGCTGACGGACGGCACGACGTTCCAGACGCGGTCGACCTACGGCAAGGAAGGCGACACGCTGCAGCTGGACATCGATCCGTCGGTGCACCCGGCCTGGACCGGCGGCAACAACCGCATGCTCGACACGGGTGGCCAGGTGGCGCGCTTCAACAAGCGCTTCGGCGGCCTGACTCTCGGCAAGAAGTAAGTGAGCATCCGCTCGGCTCCACGACTGGAGTCCGAGCGGCTCGTGCTTCGCGAATGGCGGAAGGAGGACTTCCGCCCATGGCTCGCCATCTGCGCGGAGCCAGAGGTCACTCGCCATTTCGGCGGCACGCCCATGAGCGCGGAAGACGTGTTCCGCCGCCTGACCGCCGCCGTCGGTGGATGGGTCTGGAACGGCTTCGGCACGTGGGCCGTGGAGCGCCGCAGTGACGGCAAGCTGATTGGCAACGCCGGAATCTTCACCGCCTGGCGCGACCTGGAGCCGGAGTTCGGTGAGCAGCCCGAGATGGGTTGGATCTTCGCGACAGAGGCGCATGGGCAGGGCTTTGCGTCGGAAGCGTGCCGGGTCGTGCTCGACTGGGCCGAAGCGCATCTTGCGCCGACGCCGATCTGGGCAATCATCGCGCCGGAAAACGATCCTTCGCTGAAGCTGGCGGAGCGGCTTGGGTTCGAACGCCATTCTGAAACCCGCTACAAGGACGAGCCGACGATCGTCCTTCGTCGGCCGGCCTGGGGCTGATTACCAGCCTCCGCCGCCTCCCCCGCCACCACCGCCGCCCGAGAAGCCGCCGCCGCCGGACCCGCTCTTGGAGCCGGGGGATGTAGAACTTGAACTGATCGTGCTGGTGAGCGCCGCGCCGATGCTGCGGGAGAAGCCGCTCGCGTCGTTCCATGGGCTGCGGCTGCCGGAGTACCAGGTGAAGCCGTGCTGTTGTCCGGGAGTTGCGGCGGCGGCAGCGAGCACGCCCTGGAAGCGCTTGGCCCAGCGATTTTCGACGCCGAGGGCCACCGCATAAGGCAGATAGCGCTCGAACAGTTCGGGCGTGTCCTGCGGCGGATGCATGCGCTCCAACCGCTCCCGCTCAGCAATGGAGAGATACTGCTTGAAGCCGGCAATCCGGTCCATGACCTTGCGCCCCTCGACCGTGGGCGCGGCCATCCACCAGAAGGCGGAGATCACCACCGGCAGCGCGATGAAGGGGAGGGCCAGTGGCACGATGTTGCCGGTGGCAAGCGCCAGCGGGATGAGGATGGCAGTGCATGCGATGCCGGCGATTGCTGACACGCCGGCCAGAAGTGCGAGTCCCCAGCGGCTCCCGCCTTCGCTCATGAGGTGGGCCTTGTAGAGCAGCCAGGCGACGATGAAGGCGCCGACCCCGACCACCAGCATCAGCTCGCCGCGGCGGTCGCCGTCGCTCCACGCGACCACGCCGGCCGTGACGCCGATCGCCGTCAGGAAAGCGGCGAGACCGCCGAGCGACCAGCGCCAGTTGCGGACGAACAGGCGGTCTTCATAAGCTTTCTTGAGGCGCGCCTGCAGGGCGGAGGAGGCCGCCTGGAAGGTCTTGTACTCCTTCTGGCTCATCAGGATTTCGTCGCCGTCCTCGAACAGTTCGGCGGCGAGCGCAGCTTCTGGGGCGGGGAGGTCTGTAAAAGTCGCTCCCGCCTCGCGGCGGAGGCGCGTCTTGTCGCTGCCGAACCAGCCGCCGTCCACCTCCTCCATGCGGAGCTTGCCGCGTACGCCGAGGTCGACCAGGGCAGAGGCGACGGTCCGGTTGTCGCTGCCCATGCGAGTGACGTAGCGTACGGCGGCGGGGCTGAGGTCGTCGGGCGGAGAGAAGAGGGGGACCACCGTCCCGGCGAGGGGTCCACGGCCAGCCCGTTTCCAAGCCACGTAGTAGTAGCCGAGGACGCCGAGCAGGCTCAGCAGACCAACAAGCGGTGCGCCGGTGTCGGCGAACCAGTCGCGCAGCTTCTCGCCTTGGGAGGGCTCTGCGACCACGCCCTTCGGGAAGGCCGCGGCAACGGTGAGGCCCTCGTATGGGGCGAGCGGCGCTGTGGTCTGGAAGTGGATAAGGCCAGGCTTTTCGTCGACGACCCGGGCGAAACGATCGGTTGAGCCTTGAAGCCCGGTGTAGGCGGCCCGCTGGCCGAAGCGGACCTGGCTGGGGACGCGGATGGTTGCCTCGGCGAGGTCGATCGGGAAGGCCCAGCCGTTGCCGGTCGCGTTCCAGTAGAGCTCATCGTATTTGTCGAAGCGCCCGATCTGGCGGTCGGTTCGGTAGCGGATGACGTAGCGGTGCTCGCCCACGGGGATCAGCGTGTCGGCATCCCCGATCCGGATGCGGACGCCGTTGCCGACGCGCTCGACACGCGAAGGCTCCGAGAGGCCGTTGCGTTCCGTGCCGAGCAGTTCGAAGCCGACGCGAACCTGCCGTCCCGTCCGGTCGCGGTAGCGGGTCGGGAAGTCGCGGAAGATGCCGCGGTTGATCTGGTTGTGCTCGGCCCGGATTTCGATGGTTTCCGTGACCAGGAGGGAGGCGTCGGGCTGGATGGCGACATCGCTGGAGAAGCGGAGGATGCGTTCGTCCGCGCTGGCTGCGGCCGGCCAGAGCGCCAGCAGCAACACGGCGAGCGCGATCAGGCGGCGCATCGGCTTCAAGCCGCGGATTTGCCGAAGCTGACCTTGGGTGCGGACTGGATGGCGGGATCCTCGTCCTGGTAAAAGGGCTCCTCGGCGAACCCGAGCGGCCGGGCGACGAAAACATTGGGGAAGGTCTGGATACTGGTGTTCAGGTCGCGCACCGTGGCGTTGTAGTAGCGCCGGGCGCCCTGAAGCTCGCCCTCGATGCTGGACAGCTCGTCCTGCAAGTCGAGGAAATTGGTATTGGCCTTGAGGTCGGGATAGGCCTCGGCAACGGCCATGAGTCGCCCGAGCATCCCGCTGAAAGCCGCGTCTGCCTGCGCGGTCGCCTGGACCGAGCCGGCCTTCACCGGGTCCGTGCGATGGGCGATGACCGCCTCCAGCGTGTCGCGTTCGTGGGTGGCGTAGCCCTGAACCGTCTCGACCAGGTTGGGGATGAGGTCGGCGCGGCGACGCAGCTGGACCGTGATCCCGCTGAAGCCCTCCTTCACCAGCGCCCGGAGCCTGACCAGCCGATTGTAGATGCCGACAATGTAGAGCAGCACCAAGGCGACGACGCCCAGGATGATCCAACCCGCAAGCCCCATGGCACTTCCCCCTTATGCTACCCCGAAGAGGAGCATAGGGGAGGCGAAGAAAGCGCGCTACCGCCTTGTTTCGACGTCTTAGAAGGCGCTGATGCCCGTGATCGCCCGGCCCAGGATCAGGGCGTGGACGTCGTGGGTGCCCTCGTAGGTGTTCACCGTCTCGAGGTTCAGCGCGTGCCGGATGACCTGATATTCGGCGCTGATGCCATTGCCTCCGTGCATGTCACGGGCGACGCGGGCGATCTCCAGTGCCTTGCCGACGTTGTTGCGCTTGATCAGGCTGATCGTCTCCGGGATCAGCTCCCCCGCTTCGAGGCGACGGCCGACGCGCAGGGCGGCCTGCAGGCCCAGCGTGATCTCCGTGATCATGTTGGCGAGCTTGAGCTGCACCAACTGGGTCGCGGCGAGCGGACGGTCGAACTGCTTGCGCTCCAGCGTGTACTGGCGGGCGGCAGCGTAGCAGGCCTCGGCCGCGCCCATGGCGCCCCAGCCGATGCCGTAGCGCGCGCGGTTGAGGCAGCCGAATGGGCCCTTTAGCCCTTCGACATTGGGGAGGAGGGCGTCCTCACCGACCTCTACCCCGTCCATCACGATTTCGCCGGTGATGGAGGCGCGCAAGGAGAGCTTCTGCTTGATGGCGGGAGCGGTGAGGCCCGGCATGCCCTTTTCCAGGATGAAGCCGCGAATCTTGCCGCCGTGCGCTTCCGACTTCGCCCAGACCACGAACACGTCCGCGATCGGCGAGTTGGTGATCCACATCTTCGCGCCGGACAGGCGGTAGCCGCCGTCGATCCTGTCGGCCCGCGTCCGCATGCCGCCCGGGTCGGAGCCAGCGTCGGGCTCCGTCAGGCCGAAGCAGCCGACCAGGTCACCTTTCGCGAGGCCCGGCAGATACTTGCGGCGCTGTTCTTCCGAGCCGTAGGCAAAGATCGGATGCATCACGAGCGAGCTCTGCACCGACATGGCGGAGCGGTAGCCACTGTCCACCCGCTCGACCGCGCGGGCGATCAGGCCGTAGCTGACATAGCCGAGCCCCGCGCCGCCATATTCGTTCGGGATGGTGGCCCCGAGCAGGCCGAGCTGGCCCATCTCCCGCAGGATTTCGCGGTCGAAGCTTTCCTGAAGATAGGCTTCGGTGACCCGGGGCTGCAGGCTTTCCTGCGCATAGCCCTCGGCCGTGTCACGGACCATGCGCTCATCGTCGGTGAGCTGCTCGTCCAATCCAAACGGGTCCTGCCAATCGAACGGCAGAAGGGAAGGCTCATGGCCCTTGGCGTGATCCGGCGTCTTCAGCATGCCGGCCATTTAGCGCCGGTCAGCTCTTTGCGCCACCCCCGCCGCCATTCGCGCCGCCAAAGGAGCGCCTAACCGTCAGGCCGAAGACGCGATGGTAGTTGCGGTCGCGGAACTCCCGCTCGTCAGGGTCGGGAGTGGTTCGGTTGGGGGTGTAGAAGATGCGCTCCCGCTGACCATGGCTCGAGAACAGATTGTCGATGTCGAAGGTGACGGTAGTTCGGGCGTCCGGTCGATATTCGACGAAGGCCGTCCCAAACACCTTGTTGTTGAAGTTGCTGTCCAGTTCGTCCGTGCGGAAGAAGGTGATGCGGCCTTCACGACCGACCTCTAGGCCGTAGGCGAATTTGCCGATGTCCTGCCGGTACTCCACTTCCCAGTCATAATTGGGAAAGAAGCCGCTGAACTTGCGCGGTCGACCGGTAATCGGGTCTTCAACCCGGGTGCGCTGCAAGGTGCCATTGAACTTCAGTCTGCCGCCCTTGATCCCAAATCGACTTAGTGGCGCATCCGCGGTGAAGCTCACAAAGCGACGTTTGCCGGTGCCGATGTTTCCGGGGGCGTCGAACCCGTCTTCGGTGAGGATGCGATCCTGAAGGAGGCTGATGCGGTCGAAGCCACCTTCCAGGCGAACCTGGCCGTCGCCTAGGAGGGGATGCTCGACGACGCCGCGGACTTCCCATGCACGCTGTGGCTGGAGGTTGGCATTGCCGCCGTTGACCCGGTCCGACGAAAGCTCGGCCAGGCTGATGAAGTCGTAGAAGTCCAGCTGCGCGACCGTGCGGCGGATGGAGACCTGGCCGTGCCACCCACCGCTGGGCTTCCAGTCCAGGGTCAGGCTGGGCTTCAAGAAACGGAGAGAGCGATCCGCGGTCGCGTCGCCGCGCACCTTCAGGCGAGAAACTTCATAGTTGAGACCGAGATCGACCCGGAACGTCTTGCTGATCTGACGACCGGCGTTGACGAACAGCTCGCCCCGAAGCTCCTTCACCGTCGCCTGGTCGATGGGGAGGTCGATACGGACCTCCGATCCGTCTTCGTCGAATTCGAACAGGCGTACATCGCTGTCGAGGGTGTTGTAGGCAAGCTCTCCGCCAGCTTCGAAGCTGAAGCCGAGAACCTTGGGGCGAGACCAGCTAAGGCGTCCGATGGTTTCGCCGCGTTTGCTGAAGTCCGACTGACGGAAGCCGCCCAGCAGGTCTTCGCCGCCATCGCTGCGGAAGAAGTAGGTCTCGATCGCGTCGCGCTTGCGGCGGTTGAGAAGCCCGACGAACTTGAGCGCTCCGCCGGCGAGGGGACGGGTGACATCCCCGCCGAACTCGATCACGCGCGTGTCATAGTCCTGGGTGAGCCGGTCATCTCGTTCCTCGCCTTCGAACGTGGTCACGTGGTTGGACTGGATGAGGTCGAACTTGCTGGGAGCGAAGCGGGCGTTCAGGCGCACGGATTCATTGGCGGCAGGTTCGAGGGCCCAGTTTACGGATACGTAGGGATCGTGAGGCCGGATGTCGTTGACCTTGCGGCGGAATTCCTTGAAGTCGCCTGACGGAAGGAAGACCGCCGTGTCAGTGCCTTCCTCGATGTAATCCGTTCGACCGGTTCCGGCGGACAGGTTGAAGCTGGAGTTGCCGCGCTTGATCATGGCGGAGGCGCTAAGATCAGGGACGATCCGGCCAGTATAGAGCCGGCGGATCTTGCCCGTGACGTTCCCGTCCATCCCAGCATCGGCCGAGAGGATCACGTTCGCCACCTGCGCCTTACCGGCATAGTCGGTGCCGTAGAGGTCACCGGACGCCACCTCCACCCGCACCACGCGGCCTGCCGGAATCCGGCTCAGCTGAGTTTCGATGGAGTCGGACTTGGAACTGGGCCGGGCGCCGTTGATGACGACGTTCCCCGCGGCGCCCGCAAAGCCACGGATATCGGTGTTTCCGAGGTCGAGTACGAAACCGGGCACCTGCCGGACGATGTCGAGCGCGGTCGTGGGGGCAAAGGGCGCGAAGAAGTCGGCCGGGTAGATTTGGGTCCGGGCATGCGTCGGCGAGACATGAGGAGCATTGTCGCCGGGAGGAATCTGGGCGGTCGAAGCCGCCGCGGGGAGCGCCGCAAGCACGGCAGCCGAACTTCCCAAGACCCAGTAACGCATGCAAACTCCCCTTTGCGAGGAGCGCTACATATGTGGCGTCACTTATGGACCAACTGTTCGACAGACCGACGAATGGTTGGACGAGACGCCAATTAGGCCCGACGAGCGGCCCGCTTCACCTTTCCAGAGTGGAGCGGGCCGACCCGATCATGCGTGCGGAGGAACAGCGACCAGTCGTGGGCTCGCGTTGAAGCTCTTGGGCCAGGTCTGGTGGATCGCCTTGCCGTTGCCGAGTTCACCGTCCGAGCAATTGAGCAGCTTGTCGATGCAGTTCTCGTGCCAGATCTTCTTCACGGTAGGATCCCACGCCATGAAGAAGTCCGCGTGGAACGTCTGTCCCGGGAGCGCACCCGGCAGCATGTGGTCCGAAGACAGGTACCAGGTCTTCAGATTGGCATCCACGGTAAACCACGCTCCCATGGTGAACGTCGGGACCACGTAGGGGTGAGTGGTCGGACAGCGTTCGTAGCCCCAGCTGCCATAGGAGACGTAGGCCATGTGGCTGCGGTGGTTGGGCGTGTCGAGGTTCTTGCCGTCCCAGCACTTGGGAGCATTGATGACCGCACCGAGACGAGCCCCCACCGGGCACTTGCCCACGGCCTCCGTGATCGTCTTCCACTTGCCTGCCACCGCGCCGGTGCCGGAGCAGGTGAAGTAAGCCGCGCCGGTTGGAGCAGCTTGCGGGTTGGTCGGGTCGAACCCGAAAACGAACTTGATGCCGTTGGGCGTGTCGACGCAGATGCCGAGCCCCTGGGCCGTTCCGCCGAGACCCTGGCACTTCGGGCTGCTCTTTGGGCGTCGCTTGTAGTAGATCGATACGTAGTCCGGGCGCACCACCTTCCCTTTGCCGTCGAGCATCGCCGGCATCCAGTAAGCCGAGCGATTGAGCGGCGACATGCAGGTCGAGTCCCCAGCGCCCCTCAGGGAGCTGTAGGTCGAGTAGGCGTTGGCCTTCGTATTGCCGAAGAACTGATGAAGGTGCGCGGCGCCCGGCTTGCCCGGATAGATGATCGGGTCATCGTAGCTGATCTGCCCCGGCATGCACAGGAAACGGAAGGCCCCGACAACGTCCGGTGAAGCGGACCGCGGGATCGATCCCACGGTTACGAGTTCCCGGTTGATGTCGAAATTGCTGCTGATCGCAGTCATTCCGGCCAAAGTCGGTGACGTCGTGGTAGTCCCGGTTGGCGTCGGGGACGGGCTGACCACCAGGCCGGTCGACGAGGTCGTGGCCGTGGTCATCATCGTGGAGGACGAGGAAGGAATTTTGACGACAGTTGCCGTGGTGGGCTCGGACTCAGTCCGACAGCCCCCAAGAACGGCAAGCAACACGCAAACAGAACCAAGCTTCTTGGAAAACAACAATGAAAACCCCCCCGGGTCTTTGAATGGATTGATGGGGGAGTGCGTGCACCCGGCGCTCCTACTCGCCAAGTTTACTGATCGCTTCAGATCAACGCTTCAGCGCATTGCGGCGGGAACCGTTGCTTCTTTGTATCAGTAACGTTGAGGTACCGTTAACCATCATCGGTGTGGCCTCAGTGGCGATCAGGAGTTTAGCCGGAAAGGGTCGCGATCAAGTGCGCCTTGCGTGCGAAAACAGGTGCTTTCTTGCCGCGATTCGCTGCGCTCCGTCCCACGTCGTTCAGGTCATGCCGGAGGAGTTCTGACGGGCGGGAGACGCACTCCGGGATCGTGGATCTGGTGCCGGAAAACGCCGCTCCAGGCGTCCCTCACCACGGAGGCAGGCTCAAAGCCTCTAGGTTTGCCCTGGTAGTCCCCGTTCAAGATGCCCCGGGCAAGACTTGCAAGTCGGCCCCGGAGGCTCGGAGAGGCGTAGGTGTTGTGACGTCGTTGCAGCCGTTCCGCCAACCGGAGGTAGGCCGCCTCGTGGCGGGCAAGCGATGCTCGCTGTCCGGGTTCCCGCCTCGCGATCTCCCCGCAGATGCGGGCTCTCGCCCGGGCCGCGAGCGCCAGTTCCGCGTCGGGTCCGCCGAAATGGACGAAACGGTGGTGGAGGCGGCTCAGCAGGCCGCGCGACTTCGGCGCGCCATAGAGGTTCGACCCGTGCTGACGATATTCGACCAGAGGTTCGTCGATGAATTCAATTCGGCCGAGCACCCCCGCGAGGAAGAAATACCATTGATCGTGAGCGAGGATTTCGCTGCGATCGTTGTGGTCGATGCTGAGGTCCCAAAGCGGATCGAAGCGCCGAAGAGTGGCGCGGAACATCTGAAGCAGTCCGTAGGAAGACTTCCACCCAAGGAAGCCTGCAGAGAGTTCGGCCTTTTCCGCCCGACCGTCCAGCTTGCGGTGCAGGAAGGTGCCTGATGCGTCGACAACGTTGGCATCATGGTAGGCCAGCAACACGGTAGGATCGTGGAAGGCGCTGGCAAGCCGTTGAAGCTTGTTCGCGTGCCAGACGTCGTCCTGGTCACAAAAGGCGATCAGCTCGCCCGAGCACAGCGCGGCGGCCGATCGGAAGTTGCGACGGTAACCGAGTTGTTCCGACTGGCGATGTACATGGACCGGAAAGGGAACCCGCTCTCCGAACGAGCGGACATTCTGGAGTGTTTCGTCCGTGCTCCCATCATCGCACACCACCAGCTCGGAAGGCTGCAGAGTCTGGGTGCGAATAGATTCCAGTTGCTCCGCAATGTGCCGGGCGCCGTTGAAGGTTGCCAAGGCGACGGAAACCGCAGGTGACTTCACCATCTCCACCCTCTATTCCGCGAACGCCAACGGCGCGCAGCGGAAACCCAGACCTTAGGTGGAGTCAATGAACGTCGGGTTTGTCATGCTGTCGCATCGATCACCAGCCCAGCTGGCTCAGCTAGTTCGCGCGCTGTCCGACCTTTACGGTGACCCGCCGATTGCCTGCCATCATGACTTTTCCCAGTCAGATCTCGATGCCAGCCAGTTTTCGTCGAACGTGCTTTTCGTCCGACCCTCGGTTCGAACTGGCTGGGGCAAGTGGTCGCTGGTGGAGGCTTCGCTGCGGGCGCTGGACCGCCTGTACCAGGCAGCCGACCCTGACGCCTTCTTCCTGATCAGCGCCGCCGATTACCCGGGCGCCCGCCCGGAGAAGGTGATGAGCGACCTTCGCGAGCAAGATGCCGATGCCTGGATCGATGCCTTCGATCTCCACGAGGCACTGGCGGGGCGAGTAGGTCCGGGCGACCCACATCTTGCGCATCATCGCGCTGCGGGGAACGTCCAATTGGCCGAGACACGGTATCTTAAGGCCCTGCTGAAGGTGCCGGTCATCCGCTTGCGCCCACCTGCCTTCTCCAGCACGCAGGAGCGTTACCCGAGATTGGGCCGGAAGACGCTTGCGCTGCCCTTCGGCTCTCCCCGGTTGCCGTTTGGACCATCCTTCCGATGCCATGTCGGCAGTCAGTGGTTCACCGCCCGGCGCTCGGTCGCGGCGAAACTGCTTGCCCCGGATGCACGAGCCCGGAGCCTGCAGCGATACCTCCGGGCGCGGGTGGTGCCGGACGAGTGCTATTTCCAATCGGTGATCTGCAACGATCCGACGCTGACGTGGACACCGAGGACGTTTCGGTTGGCGTTCTGGGAAGGAGGAGGGGCCCACCCCATCGAGATCGGACCCGAGCACCTCCCGCAAATCGCGGCAGAGAAGCCGCATTTCGTCCGAAAACTGCCGGACGATGCAAGAATCCGCAAACAGCTTGACCTTATGCTCGGCCTGAACCTGAAAGCCTGATCGAACCCCATGTCCGTCCGTAAATCCCTTGCCTGGTCTTACAGTGCGCAGGCGCTGAACTTCATTGTCGCGTTCGGTTCGTCCGTGATCATCGCGCGCCTGGTCACCCCGCGCGAGTTCGGCATCTTCGCGATGGCTGCCTCGATCAGTGCCTTTCTTGCACTGGTGTTCGGGTTCGGTCTGTCCAATCTCATCGTACGCGACGAGGAGATGCCCAAAGACCGGCTGCGCTCCATTCTGGCGGTCAGCAGCAGCTACACATCGTTCCTGTGCATCCTGCTCGTGATCAGCGGATTGCTGGCCAAGCATGTGTTCGACTCACCGGACGTGGGCGACTTCCTGATGGTCTATGCCCTGGTGCCCGCGATCCAGATGTTCGAGCTGATCCCCGAGGCGCTCTGCCGGCGGCACATGCGGTTCAAGACGATTTCCGCGATCTCCGTCATGAAGACCATCGTAACGGCGGCGGCGACGATCGTGCTCGCAAAGCTCGGCTTCAAGCACATGAGCTTCGCTTATGCGGGGCTTGTCGCGACCATTGCATCGGTCGCGATCTACAATCTGCTGTATTGGCAAGAGACCGTTTATCGGCCGAGGCTGGAGGGTTACCGGTCAATCCTGACGTTCGGCCTCCAGATGGTCTCGATCAACGGCTTCGGACAGCTGAACAGCCGGATCAGCGAGATGACCTTGGGGTCCTGGCTCGGACTGAGCGCGCTCGGCCTGTATTCACGCGCATCCAATCTCGCAAACCAGTTGCAGCAGAATGTCTACGGCGTTGCCACGGGCGTGATCTTCGTGCGCATGTCGATGGACTTTCGTGAGACCGGACGGTTCGACGCCACCTATCTCCGCGCGCTGCGCATCCTGCTAGCCGTGGTCTGGCCGATGATGCTCGGCATGGCCGTGCTGTCCTATCCCTTCATCCAGTTGCTCTATGGCGAGAAGTGGCTTGGCGCGGCGCTTCCGCTGAGCTTCCTGATGCTCGCCTACTTCACGGTTCTTGGCATCGGCATGCAGTGGCAGGTCTTCATCCTCCGCAAGGAGACGGGCCTCCAGACCAAGCTGGAGGGCATCCGGGCGGCCGCCGGGCTGGCGATGTTCTGCGTCGGCTGCCTCATCAGTCTCCCCGCGGCCGCAGCAGCGCGGATCGGGGAGGCCATCGTCGCCTATCTCCTCTACCGACCACACATGGATCGATTGATCGGCATCCCGCGCGGGCGCCTGGACCGCGTCTATGGGGAGTGCCTGACGCTGGCCGCCATTGCGGTGCTGCCGAGCCTCGGCCTCATGCTGTGGAGCCGGTTCGATCCCAGAACGCCGCTGACCCTGGTGGCGGCGTCGGTCGTGGTCGGGGTTCTATGCTGGGCTGCGCTGCTCGTCCGGATCAAGCATCCCGTGATGGAGGAGGTGCAGTTCTTCTGGCGCCGGCTTCGGCGCTCGCCCCGAGCGGAGACTGGCACGGAGGTCAGCTGACCAGCCGGATCTCCGTTCCGGCGATCTGCATCTGATCGACGCCAAGGCAGTCCTTGCCGATCACCACCCGACCTTCGACGATGAGCGCGCGGCCCAGTAGGCGGGAGCAGCTCAGGTTGGCGCCGCCGCGGCCGTCGATTCGGATGGCTTGTGAGGGCATGTAGATGATGCCCTCGAGCGTTGAGAAGCCATCGCCACCAATGCGGCTTTCCTCGCCGGGCATCTCGCGGCCGGCACGCGGGTCCTGGTAGAACAGCAGACCGGGGTCTGGCCCATCCGCCGGAGCCCGTAGCTTCACATTCGCCTTGGGGTCGATCTGAACTTTGCCGACGGAACCAGGGTCGGAACCGGCGTCACGGCTGGTAAGGATGAACGTGCAGCCCTTGCAGCTGACGTTCCCCATGGGCCCAACGATGAAGTTGCCCCGATTGAGAATGTACTCGCCCGGTTGCAGGGCAACCGTGCCGTTGAGCACGAGGTTGCCGTAGCAGCCTGGCTTCAACTTCAGCGTGCCGCCGCCATTATTGCTCGGGTTGGCGGTAACGTTGGGACAGCCGGTCTTTGGCACAGGCGGCGGAGCGCTGTCTTCGTACGGGTCCTTCTGACGAAGGCCGAAACTTCGCGCGACCGACGACCCGGGGTTCTGCCAACCCGTGATGCCGCCAAAAGCCACGACCCGCGGGGCATCCAGCTTGCCACCCGAGGTCACCTGGATCGCGGCGGGAGACGAGGAGTTGCTGGCGAGGCCGCATTCGGCCTCGAGCCGACCGCCCGGCTGGATCGCGATGCCGGTGTCGCCACGCCCAAGCGCGAGGAGGCAATACTCGCCGTTTTCCACCACGCTCGCCGTCGCTTCGACCGAAATGTTGAAGGCGCTTTTCAGGAAAAGTCCGCTGAAGGTCATGCGTGCGGGTGCGTTGAGCCGAACGGCAACTGCGAAGGGGTCTTTCGGGCGGCTGTCGGGGGCCGTTTCGACCTGTGTGGCCGTGGCGTCGTCGAGTTCCCGTGTCCGGGCAATCAGCTCGGAAACCGCAACCTCGGGGCTGGAGCCCTGAACGATCGCGCTCACTCCTGCAATGGCGGCCTGGTCTGCCACTTTCTGCAAGGTGTTACGAGCCGTGGTCCACTGAAACACGTCCACCGCTACTCCAGCCGATCCGATCAGCAGAGGGAAAGCGAGGGCAAGGACCGCTAGAGTGTTGCCGTCCTCGTTGCGCAGCAGGGCTTTCATCGAGGGCCCGCGTGCCTAGCGATGCTGGTGATGAGCATCACCGCCGTGACCGGACTGGGCCGCTGGCGCCGGCCCGGTCGGAGCCGGAAGCAACGCTGTATCCGGCCCCTTGCGAAGCTCGCCGGCGGCAATCTGCGGCTGGTTCTCCATCGCCGCGACCAGAGCTTCCGTTTCCGCCTGACTGGTGGAGGGCTCGAGGTTCTGCTGGCGGCTACCGCAAGCGACGAGAGCCAGCGCAGCCGAGCAGACGAGCAGGGCCCTTCGAATTGAGTTCATCGTTGCCGACCTCAGCTGGGGATCGGCACGAGGCGCGGGTTGGCATTCCAGCTGAATGGCCAGCTCTGGCGTATCCGCGTTCCGTTGCCGAGATCGCCAGCACTGCAGTTGAGCAGCTTGTCGATGCAGTTTTCGGTCCAGGTCGCCTGAACGGTCGGATCCCACGCGCCAAACCAGTCGGCGTGGAAGGTGGACCCCGGCCGGCTGGGCAAGGTCCCCGGCATCACGTCGCTTGAAAGGTGCCAGGTCACGGTCTTGCCGGGTTCCCAGGTTCCAGTGCGATCAAGCGTATCGTCAGTCATGTACCAGGCGCCCATGGTGAAACGCGGGACGACGTACGGATGGGTGGACGGGCATTTTGGATATCCCCACCAGCCATAGCTCGTATAAGCCATGTGGCTGCGATGATCCGGGCTGTCGAGGTTCTTGCCGTCCCAGCATGGAGGAGCATCGATGACCGCGCCGAGGCGAGCGCCCGCTGGGCAGTTCTGCGCGGCTTCCACGATGTCGCGGTAATGACCCGATCCCGCTCCGGACCCGTCGCAGCGATAGTGGAAGGCACCCGTCGGCGCGGTCGCCGGATTGAGCATGTTGAACCCGAACACGTAGCGAAGGCCATTCGGCAGCGGAATGCATGCCTTGGCCATGCGCTGGCACTCAGGGTCGGTCGCCGGCCGACGCTTGTAGTAGATGGTCACATAGTCGGGCCGGACCACCGATCCACGCCCGTTCAGCATGGCCGGCATCCAGTAAGCGGACCGGTTCACGGGCGACATGCAGGTGCTCTGCCCGGTCGTCCGAAGCGAGCTGTAGGTGGAGTTCGCATCGGCAGCGGTGTTCCCGAAGAACTGATGCAGGTGCGACCGGCCCGGCTGTCCGGGGTAGACGATGGGATCGTCAGACTTCAGCTGACCCGGAAGACAGATGAAACGGAAGGCGCCCACGACGTCAGGTGCGCCAGAGGAGGCGAGGGGCCCGGTTGTGACCTCGGAAGAGACCGTGAAGTTCGACGGGATCATCGTCAGCTCGGTATAGAGCGCGTTCGTGGTGGTGGGTGTGGGGGTGGGCGTCGGCGTGGGAGCCGGCTCGGTAGTTGGCGTGGTCGTCCGCGGCTTCTTGATGATGCGAAGCCGGTCGAAGCGGGCGTCGTCCGTCGGGATGAAGGACGCACCGATCATCAGCGCGAGAAGGCCGGTCGCCAGGCCCTTGTAGCCGATCATTGCCTCAGACATTGTTCTCTTTCCCCCGCCGATTAGGCTTGAGGCGAGATTTGGCGGCGGCTTCCTAAGAAGTCGTAAATTCCCCTTCCGCTTCCGATACTTAGCGGGCTCACCTGGCTGAGGCTGTTAACGGGCCTGCTGAGGACTAGCCCATTGTTTTGCAACGTTAACTGCAGGGTAACCGCGATTTCGCCCCTTTGTTAACCGCGGGATTGACGCCGAACTTTTCTGCGCACGATGTCCCCACCCGGTGCAGACACCCAGACCTCTGCCGCCTAAAGCGAATCAGCAGCTTGAAGGACGTCCCACCCGGAGTTCGTTGGCGCGGACGGCCTCCACCGACGTCCCGGGGCGCGAGGACTTGCAGCTATCCTGTTCGGCCTTCGTGGAGCGGGCCTTGGGCTGCGCGGGCGGTGCGGGCGGGGCGTCACCGTCCAGGATCAGCGTTCCGCGGGCGCTGTCCACCGCAAGGGATGCCTCGGGCTGAAGGGAGGGGATTGGCTGGTCATCGACGATCGGCTTTGCGGATGTATCTTCGGCCACCGGTGCAAGCGGTTGGTCCGTGTCTTCCGTGACCTTGAGAGCCTCTTCGAGAACTGCGGCCGAAGTTCCCGCCGAGACAGGGGGCGGCTCCACCCCGGGATGCCGCTGGTTGTATGCTCGTGCCGATCCGAGCGAGCCGCGCAGCCGGTAGAAGATGTGACGTCCGATCTGCGTCATCTTCTCGAGGGAGTCCGCCCAGTAGGGGACGACGTAATCAGCGTGATAGTGGGTGGCATAGCCAACCGGCGCATAGACTCGCCCCGCCAGGGCCTCGACTGCGAGTGCGTGAGAACGCGCCCACAAATATGCGGACGGCGGACGCAGCAGGGAGCCGTCGCAGGTGAAGGTGAACTGGCATCCTGTGGAGCGGGTGGAGCCCTGGTAGACCACACCACAGACCGTGTTCGGGTAGGCCGGGTGCCGGACGCGGTTCAGGACCACCTGCGCGACGGCCCGACCTCCTTCGACGCCCTCGGAGGCAGCCTCGTAGTAGATGGCCTGGGTGAGGCAATCGACGGCACGGAGGCGGCTGATCGCATCTGCGCTGAGCTTGAACGGGCGAGCCGGGGCGACCGGTCCGGACGTGAACGGCCGTTTCTCGTTCTCCAGCTTGGCCTCTTCCGGCGACAACGGGCGAAGCAGATCGGGAGGCGGCAGGTCGATTTTGAGCGCCGGCTCAGCGGAGTGGACCGAGACCTCCGCCTTCGTCGCCCGATCCTCCAAGCGCTCGGACGCAGGCCAGAACAGAACTGCGATCAGGCCGGCAATGGCCGCCAGAGTCAGCACGGACCCGACCAGAAACAGCCGGCTTCTGCGTGGCCCCACGGAGAGGTGGCGCACCGGGCGGTGACTGGAATGGACGTTCATCGCGCAGCCTGGCGCCGCCATCGTGCCGCGAGGACAAAGATGCGAGGACCTTCGACCAGGTAGCGTCGCCACATCCGGCCCGGCGCGCTGACCAGCCGATGCGCCCACTCCAGCCCAAGTTCCTGAACCACACGAGGGGCGCGGACCTGGTGCCCGGTCACGAATTCGAGCGCCGCTCCGATACACAGGGCCATGCCGGTGGCGCCGGGTTCCAGGCGGGTCTCGGCAGCGATCAGCTCCTGCTGGGGTGATCCGACCGCGATGAAAGTGAACCGCGGACGCTGGCGGGCGATGAAGGCGGCGGCCTGCTGCCGGGCCGCGGGATTCCGGACGAGCCCCATGGGAGGCAGATGCTGGACGAACTCGACGGCCGGGTAGCGGGTCCGCAGACCTTCGAGCAGGTCAGCATCCCCGCCGACGATGGCGATCCGATCTCCCGCCTCTACGACATGATCGAGGAGATGGTGGGTCAGGTCGCTTCCGGGCACCACCGGCAGATCGATCCCGTGCAGTCGCGCGAGGCGACTGAGCACACGACTGTCGCAGACGCACAGGTCGGCCTCAGCATAGATGTCGCGAAGCTGCGGCAGGCTGCCGGAGCTTTTCTCCAGCCGCACCACATGGTCGACATTCGGAGTCACCAAATAGCCGTACGGCGTGTCCCGCGTGACCCGACCCAGCCGCTCGACAACCTGGTCGAAGGTCAGCGGATCATAGGCGACATCGATGAAGTCGACGCGATCAGTAGGCATCGGAATCGAAGAACACAGCGCGAACGGTGGCGAGCAGGATCCACAGGTCGAGCCAGATGGACCAGCGGTCGATATACTCCTTGTCCAGCTCCACCCGCCGCTTGGCGCGCTCCACGGTGCGGATTTCCCCGCGAAGGCCCTTCACCTGCGCCAAGCCCGTGATGCCCGGCTTGACCCGGTGCCGGGCTGCATAGCCGCGCACCGCATCCTGGTAGAAACGATCACCCACCTTCATGTGCGTCGCATGAGGTCGCGGCCCGACGAGCGACATGTCGCCACGCACCACGTTCAGCAACTGCGGCAGTTCGTCGATGCTGAGCTTGCGCAGCACCCGCCCGACTGGCGTGATGCGGGGGTCGTTCTTGGTCGTCGTCTGCTCCGCATGCAGATCCGTCCGGTCGGCGTACATGGTGCGGAACTTGAGGACGTGGATGACCTCGTTGTTGAAGCCCACGCGAGGCTGCACGAACAGGACGGGGCCAGCGCTGGTCAGCCGCACCAGCAAGGCGACGATCGCGAGAACAGGGAGGACGAGGAGGAGCGCCAGGCCACCGAGAATCAGATCCTCGCTCCGCTTGACGATCTGATTCATGTCCCTGAACGGACGCTGCCAGAGCGTCAGAACGGGCACCATGCCGAGGAGGTTGACGCGATAGTCCGGCGCAAGCTCGATCGCCTGACGGGGAATAACCGAGACATCGACCGAAACGGCGCTGAGCTGCTCCACGATATCATGGATGCGCTGAACCGGCAGGTGCGGGACGCTGATCAGCACCTGGTCGATCTCGCCCCGCCGAGCCATGGTGGAGAGCTCGTCGAAGCCGCCCAGGAAGGGAAGGTCCGTGGACATGTCGGGACCGGGGCGGTCATCGGCGACGCCAACCAGCCGGAGATGCGGCAGCTGCAGGGAATTGAGCAGTCGCAGCGTGCTGTCGAGCGAGGCGGGATCGCTTCCGTAGAAGGCGATGCGCTGCCCGATCAGCCCCTTACGCGCGAGCCGGGCGAGCAGCAGCCGCAGCAGCGGCCGTGTCAGCGAGAGGCTCAGGACGAGAGCCAGCAGGTAGAGGACACTGGCTCCCCGCGAATAGGTATCGACCATGCCGAACTGGAACACCAGAGCGGACGCGACCAGGCTGCTGATCACGGCATCGAAGAGCGAATCTCCGTCATCGTCGAGGAAGTTCACCAGCGAGCGGCGGTACGCATGCTTGGAAGACCGGATGAGGATGTAGCATGCGGCCATTGTGGTGACGGCGAACAGGTGCACGGACGGCACCAGCAGCGCATCGAACAGCAGGTCGTAGGCCGCAGCTGCCATCGGAATGCTGATCGCGAAGCAGAACAGGTCCCGGACAAAGAGGATCGGGCCCACGATGTTGGACGTGAAGCGCACGGGGGTGCGAGCCTTTCCTCGCTCCTCTGGCGGAGGAGTGGCCGCGGGCGGCTTCTCCGCCAGAACCTCTTCACGCGCCCTCATCCTAGATAAACTCCCGGGTCAGCTCGGCATCGCGCTGATCACCGAACTCCTCATCAATACGTTGTGCTGCGTCTGCTCCCTCCGAGCGAGACACAAAGACTCTCAATGCCTCGTAAATGTTTCGATCTGCTGAAATCTGGTGGAAAGCGTTCCAAAGTGTACGTCCGGCCTGCTGGCGGTCGCCAAGCGCCATGTAGACTTCCGACAAGAGGATGTGCCCACCCGATTCCCCCGGCGCGACGGTCACCAGGCGCTGTGCGTCCAGTCGAGCCTGGCGCAGCCGGCCGAGCTGGAGCAGCAGGCGTGCCCGTCCTTCCAAGGCTTCGGCGTGGTTCGGATCCAGGCTCAATACCTGGCCGAAGCGCCTCAGTGCCTCCGGGGTTCGGCCTTGCCGCGCAAGGGAGGTTGCGAGAACGGCATTCGCGTCCGCGTTGTCGGCGTTGACCGGCAGCGTCGCTTGGGCAGCAACAACCCTTGCAGCCAGGTCCGGCGCACCCGCGCGATCGAGATAGGAGCCGTACAGCGGCTTCAAGGCATTGGGCGCAGATTGCCCGAGCGCTGCTGCATCACCGACGAACCCCCGGGGAGGACCGTAGCGCACCCAGCGATCCAGCACCCGGCGAATAAGCGCGGGGTTCGCCTCGGGCTTCAAAGTCTGCAACGAAACGCGCCGCGCGGTGTTCGCTTGGCCCGAGCGAAGCGCCGCCGTGATGGTCAGCAGGGCAATTTCCGTATCGCCAGGCTGCTCCTGCACGTAACGGCTGCCGTAGCTCGCCACCTTGGGCCACTCGTCACGTCGGTCCAAGATGCCGACCAGAGCCCGCAGGCTATCGAGGTCGGTCGGTTGCTGGCGGACCTGTTCCTCCAGCATGCGGATCGCCGCATCGCCGCGGTCAGTCCGCAGCAGGACGCGAGCCTTGAGAATCTTGGGGCCGGGCTCGAATGGCGACGCCTGCAGCAATTCATCGGCGATCCGTTCCGCTTCCTCGAAGTTGGATCGCCGAAGAGCCACATAGGCCTTGGTGATCTTTACCGAAGGATCATCGGGCGCCAGCAGGCTCAACTGCTCGGCATGCTCGTCCGCCATGGCCAGGTCACCGCCGCGCAGTGCAAGCTGCGTCAGCACCCGAAGCACGTCAGCATTGCTGCGCTCCAGCTCGTATGCACGCGTGAAAGCATAATAAGCGTCGGGAAGAGCGCCGAGCTGAAGCTGCACCCGCCCGAGCTCCGCCCAATATTGCGGATTGTCATCGTCAACCGCCACCAGCTGGAGCAGCGTGGTACGGATGTAGGGCAGGCTCCCGGTAGCGAGAGCCGCCTGATAGTTGTCGAACGCCGCCTGCGCCTTGTCCTCCCGCGAGCTGCACGCGGACAAAAACAAGGTGAGTGATAGTAGCGAAACGAAACAAGCTTTGCGCATTTGCGTTCGAAGATTCATTGAGCAGTTACCCTAGGGGCTATATCGGTAGCTGACCATGGTGCTTCTCACGAGGCTCGTTTTGAGACACAACAGCCTCGCAAGAGCGGGAAAGGGATTTTGAGTGACTTTACGTTTACTCGCCGTGGCGGCCTGCTTCTCCATGGCCGTTGCGGTTCCTGCGGCGTCCATCGCCCAGCAGGCGAGCCAGGCGGTCCCCGGACCAGCCTACCGGATCAACCCTGGGGATGAACTCGACATCCTTGTCTGGGGGGACGAGCGGCTGCAGCGCAGCGTTCGGGTGCTTCCGGATGGAACATTTGCCTTCCCGCTGGTCGGGCAGGTGGTCGCTGCCGGGAGGCTCCCTGCGGAACTGGAGCGGGTTATTTCGACTGGGCTGCAGCCGCAGTATCGAGGGCCGGTGCCGCAGGTCACGGTTTCGGTGAAGTCACCCGCCGGGTTCCAGTTCTCGGTGGTCGGTAAGGTGCGGGCGCCGGGCACGTACACGCCGGGCCGTTACGTGAACACGCTCGAAGCACTCGCGATTGCGGGGGGTCCGACGGAGTTCGCCCAGCTCGGCAACGTGCGCATCCTTCGCAAGTCAGGACAGCAGGTCGTCACGATCCGGGTCCGGCTAAACGATACGCTGCGTGGAGAAACAAGCCGGCTTTCGGCGGCGGAGCTTCCGCCGATCGAGAGCGGCGACACATTGGTGGTACCGTGATGACACATCGTTTCTTCATTCGCGCGGTTCTGTTGTGTGGCGGCGTCCTGGTTGGCGCGACGCCGGCTGTCGCCCAGTCGGCGCAGCGCACGTACGTCGACCTGACCGGAAGCATCGGTTATTCCACCAATCCGGGGTTGTCGCTGAGCGATGACTCGGCGAGCGTCTTCGGGCGGCTGTCCGTCAATGGCGTGCACTCGTGGCGCACGGAGCGGAGCTCGACCAGCCTGTCCGCTTATCTGGAAAACAGTTACTATCCAAATCGATACGGCAACAAGCAGCTGTTCGATCTGAATGCTTCGAGTTCGTACCAGGCGAGCGAGACCGTCAGCGTCTTCGGGGGCGTGAGTTTCAGTGGTGATTTCGGCGGACAGCTGGGAACGCGGTTCATCGGAGATCCGGTCATTCCGCCGCCCGCGACTCCGGTTGATCCGAGTGCCCCTCCGCCCACCACGGCGCCCGAGCCGGTGCTTCCGCCGCCGACCACGGTCGTGGACCCGGATTTGCTGGCGCTGTCGGGGCGCCAGTACCGGTTGTCCGGCAATGCAGGAGTTTCGATCCGTCCGAACGAGCGGGACACCTGGACCTTGTCGGCCGGCGCCCACCGGTTGTTCTATCCGAACAGCGATCGCGACTACACGACGTACGCTCTAAGCGGCGGGTACAGCCGTCAGCTGAGCGAGCGACTCAGCCTGGGGCTGCGGACGAGCGTTGTCCGTGCGGACTATCTCGGCAACGACAGCACGACCTCCATCAGCCCGCAGGTGACCATCTCAGCGCTGCTCGCCGAGAGCTGGTCGGCCGACGCGGCGGTCGGAGTCACCTACCGCAACCGCGATGTCGACGGCGACTCTGACGACAGCTTCGGGCTCGCGCTGGATGCGTCGGTCTGCCGTTCGCTCGAGCGGAGTCGCTTCTGCGGCCGGGTGGCGCGCTATAGCCAGAACACGATCGCAGCCGACCTGCTGACCACCACCTCGGCCGGGATCGACTACTCGCAGACCATCGACGAAAATTCGTCTTTCCAGCTTTCGGCAAGCGCGATCCGCTACGGCGGCCGGCGTGTTCTCGATCGCTCCGTCACCAGCAACTATTTCGTGACGTCTGCCGCTTACAACCGGCGGATCAACGATCGGCTGACGGGCGGTGTCAACGGCAGCGCCCGAAGGCTGACCCAGTCCGGGCCGGACCCCGACACGGACGTGTCAGCTTCGGTTTTCCTTCGATATAGGTTCGGTGACCTGCGGTGATTGAAACTCAAATCCGGCCACAAGGCGAAGGCGGGGGGATGGGGTGGTTCCTGAACCACCTCCCTACCATCCTGTGGCAACGCAAGCTGATCATCATCCTGAGCTTCCTCGCGTTGAGCCTAGTTGCGGTGATCGCCGCTTACTCGCTGCCAACGATCTACCGTTCCAAGGCAACCCTCCTGGTTCAGTCGCAGGAACTGCCTAGCGACATCGTGGACGCGCCGGCGACGGAGATCATCGATCGCCGGATTGCCCGCATCCGCGAGCGGGTGCTGAGCCGGGGCGACTTGATCGGCCTCATCGAGCAATATGACCTGTACTCGGAGGAGCGTCGGTCGCAGCCAATGTCGGTGATCGTCGACAAGATGCGGGAGGCGACCACCGTCGGTGCCCTGGAAGGCGCGAAGAACGAGGGCGGCGACAAGGGCAGCAACACCATCGCCTTCAACATGGCCTTTGACTATCCCGATCCGGGCAAGGCCCAGGCCGTGCTGCAGAGCTTCGTCACGCGCTTCCTGCAGATGGATACCGCGGACATCGAAGACCAGGCATCGTTGACGGTTCGGTTCCTGCAGGACCAGGCTGGCAAGCTCCAGGCCGAGATCACGCAGATCGAGAACCAGATCACTGCGCTCAAGGCCGCGAACGGTGCGACGCTGACCGGGGGCGGCATGCCGATGATGATGGACACCGGGTCCTACACGTCGCAGATCACCGCGCTTGAAGCGCAGAACCGGCAGCTGATGGCGCAGGCGCGCCGCCCAGCCTCCGCCAACCCCATGCTCGTAGAGGCGGAGGCAGCGCTCGCAGCGGCGCAGGCCCGTTACAGCGACAGCCATCCTGACGTCATTGCCGCGCGCGAGCGCCTCGCAACGGTTCGCAGCCTGGCGCAGGCTGGTGGCTCGTCGAGCGAGAATGCGATGATCCAGGAGCAGATCAACGCCAACAATGCGGCGATCGCGTCCCTGACCCGGTCGCGGAGCGAGGCTTTGGCGCGACTGCAGGCTCAGGCCGCCAACCAGTCACGCGCTCCGGTCATCATGGAGGAAGCGATGCAGATGGAGAATCGCGCCTCAACCCTGCGGTCGCAATATGCACAGGTCGCCAACAATCTCCTTCGCGCGCAGAACAGCGCTCGCCTGGCTTCGGAACAGCGGTCCGAACGCCTCTCGCTGGTGGAGCCGCCGAGCCTGCCCGATACTCCGGAGTCGCCCAACCGGCCGCTCCTGATCGCGGCTGGCGCAATCGTTGGTCTTGGCATTGGCTTCGTGCTCGCGCTGGGCCTTGAGTTGCTCGCCCGGCCTTTGCGCAGCCCGGCGCAGATCGAGAATATGGGATATCCCGTCCTCGGGGTGGTCCCGACCATTCAAGACCAAGTGAGGGGGCAGAAGCGCCGCTTCGACTTCCTGTTCAGGCGAAGGAAGCGCTTTGCATAACCATCAGTCGCCCATTCGAGGGCTCGCCGGCGTGACCGGAGACACTGTTCGAGGTGCCGGATCGTCGGTCCTGCCGACGCCCTCAGAGGCGTCCGTGGTCCCGTGGAGCCCCGCGTTGGCCAAGCAGCGCGGCATCTATGGCTTCGACAGCATCGACTCTCGATCACGCAGCTTCAACCTGATCCGGGCGAAACTGCTTGACTACCGGCGCGACCGGCAGTGGCGGATGATCGGCGTCGTTTCGGCCACTCCCAATGTCGGCAAGTCGTTCATCTCGGCGAACGTCGCTGCTTCCCTGAGCCGCGATCCGCGCCTGCAAACCTATGCGGTGGACCTGGACCTTCGGCGCGGGTCGCTGACCGACTCGTTCGGGCTCAATCCCGCGAACAGTCTTCGCGACTATCTCGAAGGGGCGCCAGGGGCAGATCGTCCTGCCGCCTTCGGGCTGGAGGGCGAATCATTGGTGGTCATGCCGACCGTGCCAGGGCTGGTCCATTCGGCCGAGCTGCTCGCCGGCGTTCGGGCGCAGACGCTGTTCCGGGAAATGCGGGCCTCGGACGAGCGCAACTTCTTCATTCTCGACATGCCACCGGTCTTCGCCAACGACGATGCGTCGACCACCGTTGCCCGGCTGGATGCCTATGTGGTGGTCGCGGAAGAAGGGCGTACGAAGACCCGGGAAGTGCGCGATGCGATCGCCTTGCTGGGCGAGAACCGCCTGGCGGGGGTGATCATGAACAAGTACCGCGGCGGCCTGCTTAGCGAAGGCTATGGCGTCGATGATTATTATTCCGCCGGTTACGGCGTGACCCGCGACGGCGGGGACAAGTAAGGCCGGAGGTGGAGAGGGGCAGCCTGCTCCTCTCCACTCCACTCTCGAAGCTTACTTGGCTGGCTGAGCTTGCGGCGCTGGGCCGTAACCTTCCTTGTACTCGATCTTCGCGGCCTGCCGGAGTGACTTGACGCGGTCCTCCATGAACTTGGCGCCATTCTCCCGACGCATCGCAGCCACCGCGATCGGCCGCGCTTCGGCACCGGCCAGCGGCGCAGGCTCCTTGCCCACGACCACGCTGGCGATGCTCCGCCCGCCGGCGGGAACGATAAACGGCTCGCCTTCAGGAAGCGCCCGAATTCGGCGGTACATGTCGGACGGGATCACCGCCGTGTCGATCCGGTTGCGACCACGCTGGAAGTTCACTCCGGCCTGGCTCAGCACAGTCGCAAGCTCGTCCAAGGTTTTGGTGCCGGCGATCCGCTGCTGCACCCGCGCGTCGGCTGGCGTCGCATACTGCAGCTGCTCCAGGTTCCAAAGTTCCCGCTGCGCGAACATCTGCGGGCGCGACGCCTGGAACTGGTTGATTTCCGTGGCGGACGGAAGCTGCGCCGTATTCATCTGCCGCTGCGCCAGCATGCCGATGAGCAGGTCCTCGGTGAGGCGCCGCTGGCGTGTCAAAAATTCGGGGGACTTGTCGAGGTTCTCTTCCTTCGCCTGCTGGGCAAGAAGGCGGCGGTCGATCATGGTCTGAAGGACCCGGGCAGTCACCAGCTTCTTGTCGGCGTCCGGCGGCAGATTGGCGTTTGCAAGCTCAGCATTCAGCTCATTCGCGGTGATCTCTTCGCCGTTCACGACGGCAACGGTTTGCCCTTCAGCCTTGCGATCGCAACCGGAAGCAATGAGAGCCAGCGACAAGGTCAGGATTAAACGATTACGCACGCGACCCCCATTTGAGATTTTTCAACAAACAGGACATAGCATTCGCTTCAGGGGCATGCCAATGCCGGTCCACGCGAGGAAACATGGAAACCGTCTACGACTGGGTCACTGTCGCGATCTTCGCGGGCATCATCGTGTTGTTCATGCAGCGCTCGATGTCCGATGAGGTCGACCGGGAAGGGGATTCCCTCTGGCTCTACCTCGCTGCCGGAGTTGGCTGCGCGGTCGCCAATTACTTCGGAAACGAGGATCAGCACGTCCTGGCGGTGTTGCTGATCGCAGGAACGCTCGCGTTCATCTTCTATTTTCTCAAGCCCTTCAGCTCCTGGCCGAAGGCCTGAGGGACCCCTGGACTCTGGTGGGCGCGGGCACACCCGCTCCTGACCGTTCAGCAGGTCGGCAGGCTCTTCGGCATCAAGGAGCGGCTAGTCCATCGCGGCAAGGGGCTGGTCCGCAGCGAGATCGGGCAAGAGCGGCGCGCATCATGTCAAACTCGAAACGACGAGCCCCGGTCGGTAAAGCAAAGAACGGTCATGACCAAAGCGGCAAGGGTCCGCAGGATTCGCGTGTCTGATCGAGAAATGGTAAGAGAGAGCAATCAGCACATCCCGTCCAAGCAGGTGCTGACCGAGAGATAGTGGAAAGCTCCCGCTTGCAGACGAGAGCATCCCCATGTCCTCCACCAAACCAGATCCATTCAGTTACACGGACTTCGATGCCCAGTCGGAAGCGGACGCGATCCTGAGCAATCTTCGCGCACTGCGGGATCAGATCGTCACCGCGTGGAGGGAACGCGCCGTTGTCCTCAGCCGGGAAGAGCAGGTGCGACTGCATGCCGAGGTCAAGCAAACCTGCGAGTTCCTGACACAGCTCACGCGATCGAAGTAGGGGAGACGCTCGACGAAGCGTTGGGTCCTCAGCGCGTTGAAATCGTGCGCTCGGACGCCCGTGTGGTGACTGCCGGCTGGCACGATCCATCGGCCGCAGCTTCTACTCACATAGGTAGATTTCCGTAAGGAAGGCGGTCGTTCATCGGCGCTAGTTCGCTCCTGCAAACAAGCGGGCTGGGAACGCATGGAAAAAGTATTGATGAGGAGCGGGGGCTGGCTGCTCGTGGCGCTGGCTGCCCTGGTGATGATCGCAGCGTCGGCCGACTTCGGCTTCTCGGTCCACATGGGGATCGTCGCGGCGGCGGCGCTTGCCGTCGTGGTGGTCACCCTGCGCAAGGCCGATGACGCCCAGCTCGCGGGACTGCCTTTCTCCCGTCAGCCGGACGAGACCCGCTACGACGACGACCCGGTCCGCTGGGGTGTGCTCGCCACCCTGTTCTGGGGCGTGGCCGGCTTTGCGGCCGGCCTCTACATCGCGCTTCAGCTGGCGTTTCCCGCGCTCAACCTCGGCCTCGAATATACCAGCTTCGGGCGCCTGCGGCCGCTGCATACGTCCGCCGTCATCTTCGCGTTCGGCGGCAACGCGCTGATCGCGACCAGCTTCTACGTCGTGCAACGCACCTGCCGGGCGCGCCTGGCCTTCCCGAGCCTCGCCCGTTTCGTCTTCTGGGGATACCAGCTGTTCATCGTCCTGGCGGCGACCGGCTACCTGCTCGGCATCACGGAATCCAAGGAATATGCCGAGCCGGAATGGTACGTCGACCTGTGGCTGACGGTGGTGTGGGTGGCCTACCTGGCGGTGTTCGTCGGCACGCTGGTGAAGCGGCGCGAGCCGCACATCTACGTCGCCAACTGGTTCTACCTCAGCTTCATCGTGACCATCGCGATGCTGCACGTGGTCAACAACCTGGCCATTCCGGTCAGCTTCGTCGGCTCCAAGAGCTACTCGCTCTTCGCCGGTGTCCAGGATGCGCTGACGCAATGGTGGTACGGCCACAACGCGGTCGGCTTCTTCCTGACGGCCGGCTTCCTCGCGATGATGTACTACTTCGTGCCCAAGCAGGCCGAGCGTCCTGTCTACAGCTACCGGCTGTCGATCATCCACTTCTGGTCGCTGATCTTCCTCTACATCTGGGCGGGTCCGCACCACCTCCACTACACGGCGCTGCCCGACTGGGCGCAGACGCTGGGCATGGTGTTCTCGGTCATGCTGTGGATGCCCAGCTGGGGCGGCATGATCAACGGCCTGATGACCCTGAACGGGGCATGGGACAAGGTCCGCACCGACCCGATCATCCGCATGATGGTCATGGCGCTGGCCTTCTACGGCATGGCAACCTTCGAAGGCCCGATGCTGTCGATCAAGGCAGTCAACAGCCTGTCGCACTACACCGACTGGACCATCGGCCACGTCCATGCCGGAGCGCTCGGCTGGAACGGCATGATCACCTTCGCTTGCGTCTACTATCTCGTGCCGCGCCTGTGGCAGCGTGAGCGGCTCTACTCGCTGCGCATGATCAACTGGCACTTCTGGCTCGCGACGCTGGGGATCGTCTTCTACGCCGCTGCCATGTGGGTGGCCGGCATCATGCAGGGCCTCATGTGGCGGGAGTATGGGGCGGACGGCTACCTCGTCTACTCCTTCGCGGAAGTCGTCCAGGCGATGATCCCGCTCTACGTGATCCGCGCCTTCGGTGGGCTCCTCTATCTCGCCGGCTTCCTGATCATGATCTGGAACGTCGCCCTGACCCTGAAGGGCCGGGTGCGGGTCGAGAAGCCGATGACCGAGACTCCCCACAACCCAATGAGCGACCGGCCGCTTCCGGCGCCCGCGTCCAAGCCAATCAAGCCAGCCCTGGCGCCCACGGGCACCCTGGTTCCCGCCGAGTAGGACCGACACATGGCAAGCAAAGTGTTCAGCCACGCCACCATTGAGCGAAACGTCACCCTGCTGGGCGTGCTCTCGCTCATCGTGGTCACCATCGGCGGCATCGTGGAGATCGCGCCGCTCTTCTGGATCGACTCCACCATCGAGAAGGTGGAGGGCGTCCGGCCCTACACCCCGCTCGAACTCGCGGGCCGGAACATCTACGTCCGCGAGGGCTGCTACAGCTGTCACAGCCAGATGATCCGCCCCTTCCGCGACGAGGCGGAGCGCTATGGCCACTACAGCCTCGCCGCGGAGAGCATGTACGACCACCCGTTTCAGTGGGGATCCAAGCGCACGGGTCCCGACCTGGCGCGCGTGGGCGGGCGCTACTCCGACGAGTGGCATGTCGCGCACCTCAAGGATCCGCGGGCGGTGGTGCCGGAGTCGATCATGCCGGGCTACTCGTTCCTCGCCGAGCGTGAGCTGTCGGCAGGGGACATGGGCGCCGACCTGCGCGCGCTTTCGCTGACCGGGGTTCCGTACACGGACACCGACATCAAGCAGGCCAATGCCGACCTGCTCGCCCAGGCCGATCCCGATGCCGACAGCGCCGACCTCCTGAAGCGCTATCCCAAGGCGCAGGCCCGCGATTTCGACGGCGACCCGAAGAAGGTCACCGAAATGGACGCGCTGGTCGCCTATCTCCAGATGCTCGGCACGCTTGTGGATACGAAGAAGGCCGCCGCCCAGGAGCAGGTGCGGTGAGCTACGACACCTTCCGTCACTTCGCGGACAGCTGGGGGCTGCTGTTCATGGCCATCACCTACCTGGTGCTGGTGGGCTGGGCCTTCCTGCCCCGCAACCGGGGCCGCAACCGCGATGCCGCGACGATGATCTTCAAGGACCAGGACCATGGCTGAAAAGAAGCGCCTCGACGAGGCCACCAACACTGAAACCGTCGGTCACGAGTGGGACGGCATCGAGGAACTCGACACGCCGATGCCGCGCTGGTGGCTGTGGACCTTCTACGCCACGATCGTCTGGGGCCTGGCCTACACGATCGTGTATCCCGCCTGGCCGCTGGTCAGCCGCGCCACGGCAGGCGTGTGGGACTGGTCCAGCCGGGGCCAGCTGGAACAGGAGCTCGCCGCCGAGGAGGCGAAGCGGGCGCCGATCCTGTCGGCGATTGCCGCCACCCCGGTCTCCGAACTGCAAGGGAACCCGCAGCTCTTCCAGGCCGCGGTCGAGGGCGGGCGCGCCGCCTTCCGCGTGAACTGCGTCCAGTGCCACGGCTCGGGCGCGACCGGCAGCAAGGGTTATCCCAACCTCAACGACGACGACTGGCTCTGGGGCGGTGACATCGAGGCGATCCACACCAGCATCGAAAAGGGCATTCGCCAGCCGGGGCATGAGGACACGCGCATGTCGCAGATGCCGGCGTTCGGCCGCGACGGGCTGCTGCCCCCGGACCAGATTGCCGACGTCGTCGCCTTCGTCCGCACCGTCAGCCGCCAGCAGCCCGCAAGTGCGGCGGCCCTGCGCGGCAAGGCGCTGTTCGCGACCAACTGCGCCGCCTGTCACGGCAATGACGCCAAGGGCAACCGGGCCGTCGGTGCGCCCAACCTGACGGACGCCATCTGGCTCTACGGCGGCGACGAGGAGTCGCTCACCGAGACGATTTACGGCAGCCGCAATGGCGTCATGCCGCGCTGGGGCGAGAAGCTCGACCCGGTCACCGTCAAGATGCTGACCGCCTACGTACACTCCCTAGGTGGCGGCGAGGCGAAACCGGTGCAGACGGCCATGACGGGGGCTGCAGCGAAGTAGCAGCCCCGCCGCGGGCTGCTTGTGCCCGTCGTCTGGGGATTGGTGAGGAAACATGGTCAGCCCGTCGGATCTCGTCGGTACCGGCAAGAAGAAAAGCTTGTACGCCAGGCGGCAGCCCGTCTTTCCCAAGGCGATCGACGGGCCCTTCCGCCGCTTCAAGTGGCTGGTGATGGCCGTCACTCTCACCATCTACTATGTGACGCCATGGCTGCGCTGGGACCGGGGCGCGAACAACCCGGACCAGGCCGTGCTGGTCGATCTTGCCAACCGGCGCTTCTACTTCGGCCCGCTCGAGATCTGGCCGCACGAATTCTACTACGTGGCCGGGCTGCTGATCATGGCCGGCATCGGGCTGTTCCTCGTCACCTCGGCGGTCGGCCGCGCGTGGTGCGGCTATGCCTGCCCGCAGACCGTCTGGACCGACCTGTTCCAGCATATCGAGCGGTTCATCGACGGTGATCGCAACGCGCAGGCCCGGCTGGCAAAGGCGCCCTGGACACTCGGCAAGATCGCGCGCCGCGCCCTCAAGTACGGCATCTTCCTGCTGGTATCGCTGCTGACCGGCGGAGCCTGGATCTTCTACTTCGCCGATGCGCCCACCTTGACCCGGGACTTCCTCGCCGGCGATGCGGCCTACGTAGCATACGCCACCGTAGGGCTGCTGACCGCGACCACCTTCGTCTTCGGCGGCTTCATGCGGGAGCAGGTCTGCATCTACATGTGCCCCTGGCCGCGCATCCAGACCGCGATGATGGACGAGAAGACGCTCATCGTCACCTACAAGGACTGGCGCGGGGAGCCGCGGGCGCGCGGCCGCCGCACCGCGGAACTCTCCGACATCGGCACGCCCGAGAAGCTCGGTGACTGCATCGACTGCAACCAGTGCGTCGCCGTCTGTCCGACCGGCATCGACATCCGCAACGGTCCGCAGATCGGCTGCATCACCTGCGCGCTATGCATCGATGCCTGCGACAGCGTCATGGCGAAGGTCGGCAAGCCTCGCGGGCTGATCGACTACGCCACCCTGGACGACTGCAAGGCGGAGGCCGCCGGCGCCCGGCCAAAACCGGTCTGGAAGACCGTCCTGCGCCCCCGGACCCTGATCTATTTTTCGCTCTGGAGCGGGATCGGCCTCGCCATGCTGTTCGCGCTGGGCGAGCGCACCCGGATGAGCATCAGCGCCCAGCACCAGCGCAACCCTGCCTACGTCCAGCTCTCGGACGGACACGTGCGGAACAACTTCACGGTGAAGCTGCGCAACATGGAGCTGCGTCCACGCACGTTCGAGGTCCGGCTCGAAGGACTGCCCGGCGGCACCATGTGGACCTCAGGGCAGGAGCGATCGGCCGCCGGCACCACCGTCCGGACGGTTGTTCCCGCCGACACCCTCGCAAAACTCCCTATTTTCGTGGCCGCCCCGGGTGAGGGAGAAGAGAACGACACCTTCCTCTTCACCGCCGTGGCCCTGTCCGGCGACACGCGGGAGGTGGACCAGGCCGAAGCCAGTTTCGAGAGACCCGCACGATGATCGCCCGGAAGCCATTCAACGGACGCCACATGACGGCCATCCTGGTTGCCTTCTTCGGGGTGGTGATCACGGTCAACATGGTCATGGCGACGCTCGCGACCCGGACCTTTGGCGGCGTGGTCGTCGAGAACAGCTACGTCGCCAGCCAGCAGTACAATCGCTGGCTCGCCGCCGCGCGCAAGCAGGACGCACTGGGATGGTCGATCCACTCCTCGCTGGATGCGCATCGCCGGGTCGAGGTCGCCATCTCCGTCAAGGATGCGGAGTTGACCGGGTTTGCCCGTCATCCGCTCGGACGTGCCCCGGACCTTGCCCTGACCTTCACCCGGGCGGCCGACGGGCACCTGCGCTCGAACCAGGCTCTTCCGCAGGGCCGCTGGTCCGTCCACCTGCTCGCTCGCAAGGGCTTGGACGAGGCGCGTCTCATCGAGACCCTCTCGTGACCGCGCAGAGCCGCATCGACGTTGGAGAGCCGGTCGAGCGCACGATCCTGGCTGTTCCCGGGGTACGCTGCGCCGGCTGCATCTTGAAGGTCGAGGGCGGGCTGGGCAGCTTGCCCGGGCTGGTTTCCGCGCGGGTCAATGTCTCGACCAAGCAGTTGAGCGTCGCTCACCTCCCTTCGCTCCAGGTGCCGGCCCTCGTCGAAGCCATGCGCAGCCTCGGCTTCGAGGCGCAGCCGCTCACACAGGCCGCAACCGCCCGGCCCGACGGGGAGAGCAAGAGGCTGATCCGCGCTACGGCCGTTGCGGGCTTCGCGTCCATGAACGTGATGCTGCTATCGGTGTCGGTCTGGTCCGGTGCCACCGGCGCCACGCGCGACCTGTTCCACCTCCTGTCCGCGCTGATCGCCATCCCCACCATCGCCTACTCGGGCCAGCCGTTCTTCCGTTCGGCATGGACCGCGCTCCGACGCGGCCGCACGAACATGGATGTTCCGATCTCGATCGGCGTCCTGCTGGTCACCTTGCTCAGCCTCTACGAAGCGCTGACCAGCGGCCCGCACGCCTATTTCGACGGCGCCGTCATGCTGCTGTTCTTCCTCCTGGTCGGGAGGGTGCTGGACAGCGTTATGCGCGACCGCGCGCGGGATGGCGCCACCGCCCTCCAGCAGCAGACCGCTGCGGGAGCGCTGGTCATCCATGATGACGGCCGAAGCGAGTGGCTGCGGACCGAAGCCCTCCAGCCCGGAATGCGCATCCTCGTGGCGGCGGGCGAGCGGCTCGCTGCGGACGGGATCGTCGAGGAGGGCAAGAGCAGCCTCGACGCCTCGCTGCTCACCGGGGAAACCCGCCCGCAGCCTATCCGGCAGGGGGGCGAGGTGCACGCCGGTGTCCTCAACCTCGACTCGCCTTTGACCGTTCGGGTCACCGCGGCGGGGCAGGACACGAGCGTTGCGGAGATCGCGCGGCTGATGGAGGAGGCGGGGCAGGGGCGTTCGCGCTACGTCCGCATCGCCGACCGTGCTGCCCGGATCTATGCGCCCGCTGTCCACACGCTGGCCGCCAGTTCCTTTCTCCTATGGCTGGCCATGGGGGCGGGATGGCACCAGTCACTGCTGATCGCGGCTGCCGTGCTGATCATTACCTGTCCATGTGCCCTGGGGCTGGCGGTTCCGGCAGCCCAGATCGTCGCCGCGGGCTCACTGATGCGCGCTGGCGTACTCGTGAAGGACGGCTCGGCGCTGGAGCGCCTTGCCGAGGCGGACCGCGCCCTGTTCGACAAGACCGGCACCCTGACTCTCGGCCGGCCCGAGTTGGTCAACGCCTCCGTCATGACGCCGGAGCAGAAGCAGGTCGCACTGGCGCTGGCACGCTCCAGCCGCCACCCCTTGTCCGCCGCCCTTCGCCGCGCCTTGGAAGCCGAGCAGGTGCGTGCCGCAGACCTCACCGACCTGCATGAGGAGCCGGGGCGGGGCGTCAGCGCCCTCTATGGCGGGATGGAGGCTCGCCTGGGCCGTGGGGACGCGGACGGCTCTTTGTCCACCACTCTCATCATCAACGCCGCTGCCCCCGTACGCCTGACCTTCGAAGACCGGCTGCGCCCGGACGCTGCGGAGGCGCTAGCTCGCCTGCGCAGCCTCGGGATCGATTCCTCCGCTGCCAGCGGCGACAATGCGGCTTCGGTCGCCCGGGCTATCCAGGGCCTCGGGCTCACGGCCCAGACCAGCATGAGCCCGCAGGACAAGCTGCACGCCATCGCGCGCCTCCAGGGCTCGGGCCACAAGGTGCTCATGGTCGGAGACGGCCTCAATGACGGGCCGGCCCTAGCCGCAGGGCACGTGTCCATGGCTCCAGCCTCCGCCAGTGACGTTGGGCAGAATGCCGCCGACGCGGTGTTCCTCGGCGACGCCTTGATGGCCATCCCGAAGGCCGTCGTCGCGGCCCGCCGCACCCTTCGGGTCGTCCGGCAGAACTTCGTGATCGCGATCGGCTATAACGCGATCGCCGTTCCCCTGGCACTCGCTGGCAAGGTGACGCCCCTGGTTGCGGCACTCGCCATGTCGGGCTCGTCGATCATCGTGGTCGCAAACGCCCTTCGCCTGAGGAATGCGGCCCGATGAGCGGTCTGGCCCTCCTCATCCCCTTGGCTCTGTTTCTGGGCCTGTCCGGCCTGGCCGCCTTTTTCTGGGCCATGAAGCGCGGCCAGTTCGAGGACATGGACGGCGCCGGGATGCGCATTCTGATCGACGACGATCAGCCCTTGCCGCCTCCCGCAGGCGATCCCTCGTGACCGCTCCGCTGCTTGGACTCGCGGCGTGCCTGCAGATGGTCATGACCGTCTGCTGCCTCGGCCCCATGCACCATGAGCCCGCCCGGACACATGGAACTCACCATGGGCAGCCGGACCGTCCTTCCACGCCCGATCTCCCGATGGGATGCCACGCGACGCTAGGCTGCGCCGCTCACCGCCGGTCCGAAGGTGAGGGCGACTAGGCCGCGCGGCGCATTGGCGCGATCACCTGCTCGGCGAAGCGGTCCATCTCCTCGGCCTGGGGGCTCATCTGCAACAGCAGCAGGTCGAGCCCGGCTTCCTCATATTCCTCGATGCGCTCCCGGAGCTGCTCAGGAGTGCCGACCAGGTTGGGACGCAGACCTCGGTTGGAGACGCTATATTCCTGCAACTTCAGTTCGCGCTCCAGCTTCGTGCCGGACAGCCACTGGTCGAAATTGTCGAACCCCGCCGGCGGCTTCGGCGGAAGCTGGGTGATGCGTTCGAGCTCACGTTTGGCCTCGGCCTCGCTGTCGCGCACGATCGCGAATGCCGCCATTCCGAACTGCATCGGAGGGCCGGCCGCACGCTCCCGCCGCTGCGCCATGTTCGCGACCTTGGGCCGGATCGCATCCACCGGGTCGCCGTGCATCACGTAGGCGTCGCATTGCGTGGCGATCATCGTTTTCGCCGCTTCGCTCTCGCCTCCGGCGTAGATGGTCGGCCTCGGCTTGCGCACGGGCTTGGGTTCGCAGATCGCCCCATCCAGGCGGTAGCGCTCGCCCTCGAAGCTGAACCTCTTCTCGCGCCACAGCCCGTCGATGACCTTCAGCCACTCCGACGTGCGGCCGTAGCGATCGTCATGCTGGTCGAACTGCAACCCATAGGACTGCGCCTCCTGCGCCCACCAGGACGACACCACGTTCAGCGCCAGGCGACCGCCGGAGATGTTGTCGATGTTGGCCGCCTGCTTGGCGAACAGCGCGGGCTGGTGGAAGTTTGGCCGAACCGCGACCATCAGCTCGATGCTCGACGTCACCGCCGCCAGCGCGGCCGCTGTCGACCAGGCATCCAGCGCCGGCTCCTCGACGCCCTTGATGTCGTTGAGGTTCAATTCCGCGATCAGGCTGAGGTCCCAGCCGGTCTCCTCGCTGCGCTGGGTCAGCCGCCGGACGTAGTCCCAGCTCGCCTCCATCTTTTCGTCCGGGATGTTGCGCAACCAGCCGCCAAACACCGGCATCCAGTAACCAAACCTCATGACTTCACCTCGGCGATGATGGACTGGAGCATGTCGACAAGCCGCTCGTGCGGATCCCAGCCCAGCACCTCCAATGGCTTGGCGACGAAATTCGACAGCGCGTTGATGTCATAGAAGCGCGGGCGGCCGTCACGATCATCGATGACGACCTCGACACCGCCGACGTCCAGTCCGACCGCTCGGGCGATGCCTTCAGCGGCGCTGACCACGTCGGCCGAGGGCTGCACCGCTTTCATCGTGACGGCTGCGCGGCCTGGCTGCACCTGGCAGGCGTCGGCAGGGCATAGGTCGAAGGTGTCGCCGGTGGACACCTCCAGTGCATAGAGGAAGTTTCCGGCCAGCGTCTCGATGCGCAGGATGGTGTCGCCGCGTGCTGGCACATAGTCCTGCAGCAACAAAACCTTATCGATGGACTCTGGCACGGTTCCCTCAGCAATCGAACGCTCCAGCTCCTCGCGACTATCGTAGCGGACGATGCCTGCGCCGGAGCCGCCGATGTTCGCTTTCGCAAGCAGCGGGTAGGACATGCCCTCGGCAGCAGTCGTCAGGTCCTGGGCGCGATGCACTACCCGCGTGGCCGGAACCGCATGCCCCAGCGACGCGATGAGAGACAGCTGCCGCGCCTTGGAGGAGTCGATAGCGAGCACCTCCGGCCCGTTCAGGATGCGTACCCCCGCTCGGCACCAGTGATCCAGCAAGGCTTGCGCGTAGAAGATCGGGTGCTCGGGTTCGCGCAGAAATCCCGACATCGCCACGCGGCTGAAGATGACCGGGGCGGGAGGCTCCGCGACCACGGGATCGAAGGCGTGGTCGGCCAGGGGAATCTTGACGTAGTTGATGCCGCGCCGGTCGAGGGCGGTGAAGAGCGGCTCGAACCAAAGCGGGTGCTCGTAGAGGATGGCAAGATCGGGCGACATGGAATTCCGGCAAGTTGGGAGCGGGGGCAAGTGCGGACGGGGCGCGCGCCGATCAAGTGTCAGCGATGTTACGGAGGTCCTGATGGCGGAACTTCAGGACTGCGACGACCTGCTCCCAGCCGGTCGCACGGGCCTCCATCAGCACGGTAAGGTGGTAAAGGAGGTCGGCGATCTCCTCAGCGGTTCCCGCGGCGTCGCGGGTGACAGCTGCAAGGGCGACCTCCACGCCTTCCTCGCCGACCTTCTGGGCGATGCGGGGGAGACCGTGGGCAAGGAGACGGGCGGTATAACTCTCGTCCGGAGTGGCGTTGGCGCGGTCAGAGACGATCCGCGCGAGTTCGCCAAGCCAGGCGGGGCCGCCCGGCGCGGCGTCGAAGCAACTTGGCGTTCCGAGGTGGCACGTAGGTCCCTCCGAATCCGCCAACACCAGCAGGGCGTCGCTATCGCAATCGGCGTGAATGGTAGCGACGCGCAGCACATTGCCGCTGGTCTCTCCCTTCTGCCACAGGCGCTGTCTCGATCGGCTGAAGAAAGTGGCAAGACCGCTCTCCAGCGTGGCCGATAGCGCTGCACGGTCCATGTAGCCAAGCATCAACACGGTGGACGTGCCGCGGTCCTGGACAACGGCGGGGATGAGCCCGCCCATCTTGTCCCAGGCGAGCGTCTCCACGTCCGAGAGGCTCAGCGGCGCACTTCGATCCCGCATGTCGCGAGGAACTCCTTGAGGGCGGGGATGGGGATCAGGCGATCGTGGAAGACGGTGGCGGCGAGCGCGCCGCTTGCGCCCCCCATCATGAAGGCATCGCGGAAGTGCTCCGGAGCGCCCGCGCCGCCGCTGGCGATAACCGGTACGGTGACCGCGTCCACCACCGCGCGCGTATGGGGGAGATCGTAGCCGGTGCGGACGCCGTCGCGGCGCATGCAGTTGAGGACGATCTCGCCGGCGCCGCGTCCCGTCACCTCGCGCACCCAGTCAAGGGTCTGGCGGCCCGTGTCACGGGTGGCGTCGGGCGAGCCGGTATATTGCTTGACCCAGTAGATACCGCCGGCCTCGAAGCTGTCGACTCCGAGCACCACGCATTGGCTGCCGAAGTCGCGGGCGAGCTCGTCGATAAGGGCGGGCCGTTCGAGCGCGGGTGAATTGATCGAGACTTTGTCGGCGCCCGCGTCGAGGCAGGCAGCGGCTTGGTCACGGGTGCGAAGGCCCCCGGCCACGGCGAAGGGAATGTCGATGACCCGGGCGATCCGGCGGATCCAGTCGGTGTCGAGGCAGCGGCCCTCGGCGCTGGCCCCGATGTCGTAGAAGACGAGCTCGTCGGCGCCCTCCTCCGAGTAGCGCAGGGCGTGTTCAACGATGTCGCCGACGTCCCGGTGGGCACGGAACTGGACGCCCTTTACCACCCGCCCATCCTTGACGTCGAGGCAGGGGATGATTCTACGCGCAGGCACTAACGGCCTCCGCGAGATCGATGCGGCCTTCCCACAGGGCACGGCCAACGATGGCGGCGGGCGTGCGCAAGCGGCGGAGGTCGTCCAGCGCACTAACGCCGCCGGAAGCCTGGATGGCGAGGTGCGGGAGGCGCTCGGACGCTTGTTCGAGCAGGGCGAAGTTCGGGCCCTCCAGCATGCCGTCGCGGCCGATGTCGGTGAGCAGCAGGTGGCTCGCAGCGGGGAAGTCGGCAGCCACGTCCCACAAGGATCGTCCGCTGTCCTGCTGCCAGCCGTGGGTGGCGACCATCGGGGTGCCGTCAATCACGCGCACGTCGAGCGAGAGCGTAATACGACTGGGTCCGAAGCGGTCGAGAAAGGAGCGGACGAGATCGGGCTGCTTCACGCACAGCGAGCCAACCACCACCCGATTGACGCCGCTGTCGAGGAGTACCGCGACGTGATCGGCAGTGCGGATGCCGCCCGCGACCTGTAGCTTGAGCGACGAACCCGCTGCCAGGGTGCGCAGCAAGTCGTGCTGGACCGGCTCACCGGCGCGGGCGCCATCCAGGTCGACGACATGCGCCCACTCGGCTCCAGCCTCTGCGAAGCGGCGCAGGGCTTCGACCGGGTCGGCGGGGTAGACCGTCGCGTCCTCGAAGCGGCCCTGGCGAAGGCGCACGACCTTGCCGCCCATCAGGTCCATGGCGGGGAGCAGAATCATGCGTCGAGCCATGCTTTCAGGAACGCGGCGCCAGCCTTGCCGGAGCGTTCCGGATGGAATTGCGCACCGGTCCAGTTCGCGTGGCGGACGACAGCAGGAATGGTTCGGCCGTAGGTGGCGCGGGCGACGGTGGCGGGTCCATCGTCGCAGGCGTAGCTGTGAGCGAAATAGACATAGTCGCAAGAGTTTAGGCCGATGCTTTCATCTTCCACCTCAAGCGCGCTCCAGCCCATGTGCGGGACCGGGCGCTCGGGCGCGGGTCCGAGGCGGCGGACCTGACCGGGGATGAGGCCGAGGCAAGGGGTGTCCTCTTCCTCGCTGCGTTCGAATAGGAGCTGCATGCCGAGGCAGATGCCGAGCGCCGGCTGGGTGAGCGCGCGCAGCACGGGAGCGAGGCCGAGGGTGGCGATCCGCTCCATCGCGAAGCCGGCCGCGCCGACGCCCGGAAGCAGGACCTTGTCTGCCCCGGCAATCCGCTCGGGATCGGCCGTGACCAGGGGCTGCAGGCCGAAGCGCTCGAACGCGATGGCGATCGACCCGAGGTTGCCGTAGCCGAGGTCGACGACCGCCAGCGTCACAGGAGCCCCTTGGTACTGGGGAGAGCGTCGGGGCTCCCCTCCCTGGCGACCGCCTGGCGCAGAGCTCGGCCGAACGCCTTGAAGCAGGCCTCGACCTTGTGATGGTCGTTCTCGCCATCGACCTTGACGTGGATCGCAGCGCCGAGGCTGTCGGCGAAGCTGCGGAAGACATGGGGCGTCATCTCGGTCGGGTAATCGCCGATGTGGCTGGCGGCGAACGCGCCCTCGAACCGGCTGTACGGACGGCCGGACAGGTCGATCAGCACTTGGGCCTGCGTCTCGTCCATCGGTAGGGCGAAGCCGAAGCGCCCGATCCCGCGCTTGTCAGCGAGGGCGGATTTCAGCGCCTGGCCAAGGGCAATCGTGCAGTCCTCCACCGTGTGGTGAGCGTCGATCTCCGTGTCGCCGTCGCAGCTGAGGACCAGGCTGAAGTTGCCGTGAGCCGCGAGCTGGTCGAGCATGTGGTCGTAATAGGGCACGCCCGTGGCGATGCGGCGTGGCTCGGCACGGTCGAGGTCCACGGCTACGGCGATGCGGGTCTCGCGCGTGTCGCGGGCCAGTTCGGCGCGGCGCGCGGGGCGGCTCTGCTGGCCTACCTCGAAGGCGTCAAGGGCTGCGTCATTCTCCTCGGGCGTGCCGATGGTGAGGCGGACGCCACCAGGTGCCGCATTGGACCGGAACCGAACTTTGATCCCGAGCTCTACCAGGCGCTTGGCGAGCACTTCCGGAGACTCTACCTCAAGAAAGAGGAAGTTCCCGCCGCCGACGTGGATCCGGTTCACCAATGGCGATTGCTGGAGCAGCGGCGCCAGGCGCGCGCGCTCGGCAAGAATACGGTCGATCCGTCTCTGATGAACCGCGCGCCGGGATGGCTGAAGAGCCTGGAGCGCCGCCTCGATGGAGAGGGTCGGCAGTGGGTAGGGCGGCAAAGCGCGGGAGATCACGTCGAGGGTCTCCGCTGGGCCGACCAGTCCGCCGACACGGGCACCGGCGAGGCCGAACGCCTTTGACAGGGTCTTGAGGACCAGGAGATTGGGGCGGCGGACTGCCTCGTCGACCAGGCTCGGGGTGGCCGAGAATTCGAGATAAGCCTCGTCGACCAGCAGGATCGTGTCGGGCATCGCGTCGGCGGCCTTGAGGATTTCGGTTGGGTCGACCTCGTTGCCCGTTGGGTTGTTCGGCGAGCAGATGAAGGCGAGCTTGAGCGCGGGTTCGCCGGCCACGGCCGCGAGCAGCAGGTCCGCGGTGAAGTCGAACCTGTCGTCGAGCCGCGCCTCGATCACGCGGGCGCCCTGCAGCCGGGCGAAATGGGCGTAGGCGGAGAAAGTCGGCAGGCACACCGCGACCGCATCCTCGCGGCCGCGGAGGAAGGTGCGGCAGAGGAGATCGATCGCATCATCGCCGCCGCGGGTGAGCAGCAGCTGCTCGGGAGCCACGCCGTAGAGCGACGCCATGGCGGCACGCAGCGCGGCGGGTTGCGGCTCCGGATAGCGGTTGAGGCCGGCGGCGAGGTCACCGCCGGATAGCGGCGGATAGGGATTCTCGTTCGCGTCGAGCTTGATCGTATCCGCGCCATAGCCGCCGTGCCGCTCGCCAAGGTCGAAGGGCGGTAAATCGAGCAGCTCGGGGCGGGCGAGGCGCTGGGCGAGGCTCATGCGGGCACGCTCACGGCACGAATGTCGGCGGCGCGGGCGTGGGCCTCCAGGCCCTCGAGGCGGGCCAGGGCTGCTGCGGGAGCGGCCAGGGCCCGGCCAGCCTGGCTCGTGACGGTCTGGACGCTCATTGCTCTCAGGAAGGTGTGCACGGAGACGCCGCTCCAGGCCCGCGCGGCGCCGTCGGTCGGAAGGACATGGCTGGAGCCGGCAAGATAGTCGCCGAAGGACTCGGCCGCCGCGTGACCGGCGAAGACCGCGCCGGCGTTGCGGATGAGCGGGAGGAGGGTTTGCGGGTCCTCCACGGCGAGGCAGAGGTGCTCGGGGGCGTAGAGGTTGGCGATGTCAGCGGCTTCGGTGAGGTCGCCAGCAAGCAGGATGGTGCCGCCGTCAAGCGCGGCCTGGGCGAAGTCGCGGCGGGGCAGGGTGGCAAGTTGAGCAGTGAGCTCCGCCTGGACGGCGCTGGCGAGGCGCTCGCTGGGGGTGGCGAGCAGGACCTGGGCGGCCGAGTCGTGCTCGGCCTGGCTCAGCAGGTCCGCGGCGACGGTCGCCGGATCGGCGCTGTCATCGGCGACGACCATCAGTTCGCTCGGGCCCGCGGGCATGTCGATGGCCGGGCCGCCAGGAAGGGAGGAGACGTAAGTCTTGGCTTCGGCCACCCAGGCGTTGCCGGGTCCGCAAATCTTCGCAACCGCGGGGATGTCGCCAGATCCGAACGCCAGGGCGGCGATGGCTTGTGCGCCGCCGATGGTCCAGATCGCATCGATGCCGCAAAGCTCGGCGGCGAGACCGATAGCTATGTCGAGGCCGCCTTGCGGACGGGGCGGGGTGACGACGACCACCTCTTCAACGCCAGCCGCCCGGGCAGGGATCGCCAGCATCAGCAGGGTGGAGAAAAGAGGGGTCTTGCCACCAGGGACGTAAAGGCCAACACGGTCGATGGGACGCCAGACCTTGCGGACGGTAAGGCCAGGCATGGTTTCAACAGCCGTCTCGCGTGGCAAGCTCGCCGCGTGAAAGGCGCGTATGTTGGCGGCGGCGAGCTCCATGGCCGCAACAACGTCGGGAGCGAAGTTGCGGCGGGCTTTGGCGGCGACCGGCGCGACCTTAACGAGGCGCGGAGCTTCGCCATCGAGGCGCTCGGCGATATCGCAGAGGGCGTCCCAACTGTCGGCGCGCACGTCATCGACAATCGCACGTACCGATGCCTGAAGCTCCCGCGAACGGCGCTGCTCGGGGCGGGCGAGCGCGGCGCGGCGCTCTTCAAGGGAAAGGGCGGACCAGCGGAGGGTCTTCACAGCATCATCTTCTCGATGGGGAGCACCAGGATGGCGGAGGCGCCGGCACTCTTCAGCTTCTGGAGCGTCTCCCAGAAGACCGACTCCTGGCAGACGGCATGGACGGCAAAGTGGCCCGGGCGACCATGCAGGGGTAGGACCGTCGGGGCTTCGGCACCCGGCAGGATCGCAGTGATCTCCCGCAGCGCATCCGCCGGCGCATTCAGCATGATGTACTTCGACTCCTTGGTCGCGAGCACGCCGCTGATGCGGTTGAGGAGGCGGGTGGCGAGCTCGTCGCGAGCCTCGCCGATGTTCTGCCTCGTGCGGATGAGCACGGCTTCGCTGTCGAAAACGTCGGCGACCGGGCGCAGGCCGTTGGCCTCCAGTGTCGCGCCGGTGCTCACCAGATCACAGATGTAGCCGGCGATCCTGAGACGGGGTGCGAGCTCCACCGCACCGTTCATCTCAACAATGGTGGCAGTTACTCCGTGGTCGTCGAGGAAGCGCTGGACGATGCGAGGATAGGAAGTGGCGACGCGCGTGCCGGCAAGCGATAGTGGACCATCGTAGACTGCATCGAGCGGCGCGGCGAGTTTCAACGAGCAGCGGCCGAAGCCCAGCGGGGCAACCACCTCCAGCCCAGCGTCGGGGCGGCCGAGGACGAACTCCTCCAGCACGTTGCCGCCGACGATCCCGAACTCGCAAACGCCGTCGCCGACGAAGGTGGGGATGTCGTCATCGCGGACCATCATCAGGTCGGCGGGGAAGTTCTCCACCCGGGCCGTGAGTTCATTCCGGCCGCCCTGGATGCGAAGACCTGCGTCCTTCAGCAGGCCGCGGCTAGCGTCGGACAGGCGGCCTGACTTCTGGATGGCGATGTGCAGGCGGTCGGCGTCAACCAGCATTGTCGCCCTCCAGCGTGTCGATGGCCCGGCGGTAGCCTTGGTGCGGCTCCTGGCGGAGGAAGCGGGCGATGCGGACGATGGTGGTGGTGCTGACCCCCGTACTGTCGTGGATGTCACGGTAAGAGAGATCAGTGCCGTCGAGCAGGCGGGCAACGTGCCAGCGCTCGGCAAGCGTGCGGATCTCGGCGGGGGTGCAGAGGTCCACGAGCAGGCGACGCATCTCCTCCGGGCTTTCCGGTGTGAGGAGGGCGCGACACAGGTCTTCGCAGAGCTGTTGCTCGTCACGGGTGGGCTGCAGGATTGTGGCGGCGGTCGCCATCGGTCGTTCCAACGTGTTAATACAGTGGAACGACCCACTAGAGATTGGCGCGGGCAAGCGCAACCCGAAAAGCAAACGCCCGGACCGTTTCCGATCCGGGCGCCCGCGTGACGATTGCTCGTCAGCCCCCTATGGAGTGTTGCCTGAGTGCAGCGCAAAGCGCCGGCACCCACAGCCTCCCGAACCCCGGGCCAAAGCCCTGAATTCGCTTGGAACCCAAGTGCTAGGCTTCAACTCACCTGTTTGTCACGCGGGAAAGCCCAAGCGAGCAGCAAAAGCGCATCGGCTGTGTTGTTCCCGACACAGGGCTGCTGCATTGCCAGCGGAGCGCCCTCTGACTAGAGCGCTTGCCCCATGCGCCTCTCTCAAGCCTTTCTCCCGGTTCTCAAGGAGAGTCCCTCGGACGCCCAGATCGTCAGCCACAAGCTGATGCTCCGCGCCGGCCTGATCCGTCAGATGGCGGCCGGCATCTACGCCTGGCTGCCGCTTGGCTGGCGTGTCCTTCGCAAGATCGAGCAGATCGTTCGTGAGGAACAGGATCGCGCCGGCTCCATCGAGATGCTTATGCCTACGATCCAGCCCGCCGAGCTGTGGCGGGAGAGCGGGCGATACGACGCTTACGGCCCGGAGATGCTGCGCATCCGCGACCGACACGACCGTGAGATGCTCTACGGCCCGACCAACGAGGAGATGCTGACCGCTCTCTTCCGCGATGACGTCAAGAGTTACCGCGACCTGCCCAGGACGCTCTACCACATTCAGTGGAAGTTCCGGGACGAGGTTCGGCCTCGCTTCGGGGTGATGCGCGGGCGCGAGTTCCTGATGAAGGATGCCTACAGCTTCGATCTCGACGAAGCCGGCGCGCGGCACAGCTATTACACGCAGCTGCTTGCCTATTTGCGCACGTTCAAGCGGATGGGCATCAAGGCGGTGCCGATGAAGGCAGCGTCGGGTCCGATCGGTGGCGACCTCAGCCATGAGTTCATCGTGCTCGCGCCCACCGGGGAAAGCGAAGTCTTCTACGACAGCCACTTCGAGGATATGGACTGGGAACGCGAGGGGCTGGCCTACGGTGACGCCACGGGGCTCCAGGCCTTGTTCGACGAGGTCAGCGGCACCTATGCCGCGACCGACGAGACGCATGACGAGGCACGCTGGGCCGAAGTCAGCGCCGACCGCCGGCGTCAGGGCCGCGGGATCGAAGTGGGGCACATCTTCTACTTCGGGACCAAGTACAGCGACGCCATGGGGCTGCGTGTCTCCGGCCGCGGGGGCGACATGATCACTCCGCACATGGGCAGCTATGGCGTTGGCGTGTCGCGGCTGGTCGGCGCGATCATCGAAGCGAGCCATGACGAGGCTGGGATCATCTGGCCGGAAGCGGTCGCGCCATGGAAGGTCGGGATCGTCACCATGCGGGGCGATGATCAAGCGAGCATTCAGGCGGCAGAGGGTCTTTACGCGCAGCTGAACGCTGCAGGAGTGGAGACGCTGTACGACGATCGCGATGAGCGGGGCGGGGCCAAGCTCGCCGGCATGGATCTGATGGGATTGCCCTGGCAGGTGATCATCGGCCCGCGCGGTCTCGCCACAGGCGTGGTTGAACTCAAGAGTCGACGAACCGGAGTGCGTGAGCAGCTGAGCCTCGAGAGCGTCATGGCGAGGCTCACCGCGTGATCCTCAACCGCTACGAACGGACGATCGCCAAGCGATACCTGCTGCCCGGCAAGGGCGAGGGTTTCATCTTCCTTGTGGCGGCGATCAGCCTTGGTGCGGTCGCACTCGGCGTCGCAGCGCTGATCATTGTCATGAGTGTGATGAACGGCTTCCGGGCGGAGCTGTTCGACAAGATCGTCGGCCTGAACGGCCATGCGATCGTGCAGGGCTATGACGGACGGCTCGCCGGGTGGCAGGAGGTCGCTGAGCGGGCGCGGCAAGTTCCGGGCGTCACGTCGGCGACACCGCTGGTGGAGCAGCCCCTGATGGCCAGTGCCAACGGTCGTGTCGAAGGCGTACTGGTGCGCGGCATGCGGGTTCAGGACATCCGCAACAACCCCGCGATCGCGAACAACGTGAAGTCGGGTGACATCGGCAGCCTTACGCCAGGGAGCAACCGCGTGGCGATCGGCTCCCGTCTGGCGGAAGCGCTCGGGACCTACCCGGGTGGGGAGATCAGCCTGATCAGCCCCGAAGGCCGGTCAACTCCGATCGGCACCGTGCCTCGGATCGTGAGCTACACCGTGGCAGCGACCTTCGAAGTCGGGGTTTACGATTACGACAACGCATTCGTGGTGATGCCGATCGAGGACGCCCAGAACCTCCTGATGCTGGGAGACGATGTCGGCATGGTGGAGGTGGAGGTTGCGGAGCCGGACAAGATCCAGGCCCAGCTCTCCGCTCTCGAGCCTATCGTCCGTGGCAAGGGTGTGGTTGTTGATTGGCGGTCCATGAACTCCGCCCTGTTCGAGGCCCTCGAAGTCGAACGCGTGGCGATGTTCGTCGTCCTGTCCCTGATTATCCTTGTGGCGGTGTTCAACATCCTCTCGTCTCTCATCATGCTGGTGCGGGCCAAGACCCGGGACATCGCCATCCTGCGCACCATGGGGGCGAGCAGGCGGGGGATGATGAAGATCTTCGTGACTGTCGGCGTCACCATTGGTTCGTTGGGGATCATCCTGGGCGCAATCCTTGGCGCGGTTTTCCTGTTCTTCCGGCAGAATGTGGTGAACTTCATCCAGCTGGTCACCGGGCAGAACCTCTGGGACCCGTCGGTGCGCTTCCTGTCCGAGTTGCCGAGCAAGACCGACCCGGTCGAGGTCACGGCCATCGTCCTCCTGGCGCTGCTGCTGTCCTTCCTGTCCACGCTTTACCCTGCGTGGAAGGCCGCGAGCACGGACCCCGTGCAGGTGTTGCGCTATGAGTGAACCGGTTCTGGAGACCCGTGACCTGCGGCGGAGCTTCACCCAGGGTGACGTCACCATTCACGTCTTGCGCGGCATCAACCTCGCCGTGCAGCCAGGAGAGATCGTGGCGCTGCTCGGGCCGTCAGGTTCGGGCAAGTCGACACTGCTCCAAGCGGTCGGGCTTCTGGAAGGTGGCTTCTCGGGCTCGATCCGGATCGGTGGCCGGGAGGCGAGCACGCTGGACAATGATGCGCGGACGGAACTGCGGCGCGATGCGCTCGGCTTCGTCTACCAGTTCCATCACCTGCTCGCGGACTTCAACGCGGTTGAAAACGTCATGCTGCCGCAGCTCATCCGCGATGCCGCGCCGGAGACGGCGCGGTCCCGGGCTGAGCAGTTGCTCACTACGCTCGGCCTTGGCGCGCGGCTGGATCATCGGCCGGCCAAATTGTCCGGGGGCGAACAGCAGCGGGTGGCGGTTGCTCGCGCGCTCGCAAATCGTCCCCCGCTGGTCTTGGCGGATGAGCCGACAGGAAATTTGGACGAGGCTACAGCGGACGTGGTGCTGGCGGAGTTCCTCGGGCTCGTCAGGGGGGAAGGAAGTGCTGCGCTTGTCGCGACGCACAACGAGCGCCTCGCCCGCAAGATGGACCGGGTTGTCCGGCTCCACGAAGGTCATCTCGAGTAGGGGCACCGATTGCGGAGCAGCGCGTTCCGCCCTGCATGCCAGATCGTCCCTCCGACCCGTTCGACCCGCGTTTTCAACGTCCCCGGACCCCTCGTGGTCTAGATCCGCGCTACGACCGCGGCGAGCCGGATGAGCGCCTCGGCCGAAGCGATCCCGACCCATGGTACCATCAACGGGACGAAGACGCAGCTTTCGACAGGGCCGGTCCCGATCCTCGCTACGATTACCGCGACGATCCGCGTCATGATCCGAGGCGGGATTTCGACAGTCGTTCGCGGGATGTACCGCCGCGGAGTGTAGCCTCCGAGCCTAAGCGCTCGAGGTTGCGGCTGATCGTGGTCCTTGGGACCCTTGCCGCCTTGTTACTCGTGGGTTGGCTCGCCTATCGCATGACCCGTTCCGGTCCCGGCGAAGACCGCCTTGAGGACACCCAGGCTGGCGCGGCGCAGGAAACCACCGCCACAGCCGACCAACGCTGCGGAAGCCAGCAGACGTATGACCTGGTGAAGCGGGAGCTCTTCCGCCGCGCCGCTCAGGTTCGAGGCAGCGACGCAGGTGCATTCGATCAGCTCTCCGCCTATGCGGTTGTCCGGGTGACCTCGCCAGTCGTGAAGCAGCAGGATGAGGAGCTTGGCACCCTTGTCTGCTCAGGTAATATCGCACTCGACCTTCCCCCCGGCGTGAGCGTAGTCGGTGGCCGCCGAACCCTAAGCGCTCAGGCCGATTATGCCCTTCAGCCCACGGCGGACCGCAGCGGCGATGTCGTGACACTCAGCGGCGCCGACAGCATCGTGGTCCCGCTCGCAACGCTGGCGCGGGTGGGTGGCCAGCCTGGGCTCCCAGCCCAAAATCCGGCGACCGCTGAGCCTGCCGTCGCGCCGAACGTCGAGGGTGCTCCGGCTGCGCCTCGACCCGCCCCGGCTCCTTCGGCCGACCTGCCGGAGCAAGCGGCACCTGCGCCACGCCAGCCAGAGCCTGCGCCGGCACCCACGGTCTCCGCGAGGCCCAGCTTCAACTGCGCCGACGCGCGCACGCGGGGCGAGGTAGCGGTCTGCCGCAGCGACCGCCTGGCAGCGCTGGATCGACGCATGTCTGCGGAGTTCTTCGGGGCCGTGCGTCAGGCCTCGCCAGAGCAGCGCGCGCTTCTGCAACGGACCCGCGGCACGTTCCTTGCGTACCGGGATCGCTGCACCAGCGACAACTGCATCGCTGGGGCGTACAACGACCGTATCCGGGAGATCCGCGACATCATCAACGACAGGTGGAGGCCTCGCTAAGCTGGGGATAAGTCCGGTGCTTCAGCTTCCCCTCAGGCGCCGGGCGCTTATAGTCGACGCATGACGTTCGTGCCGCTGCGTGTGTTCTCCAGCTTCACCATGCTCGAAGGGGCCATGGAGCCGAAGGACATCGCCAAGGCTGCGAAAGCGCTGGGCTTCCCCGCGGTCGGACTGACGGACCGCAACGGCCTCTACGCCGCTATGAGCTTCAGCGAGTATTGCGGCGGTGAAGGGGTGCAACCGATCATCGGCGCCACGCTGGGCATCGCCCGGCCCGCAGACTTGCCGGGGAGCGGCATCGACTGGCTGCCGCTGCTCGCAAAGGATGAGGAAGGCTACGCGAACCTCTGCCGTCTGGTCTCCGCCGCGCACATGGAGCGGCCGGACTCCGATGTTCCGCACGTCACGTACACCCTGCTGGAGCAGCATGCCGTTGGGCTGATCGCCCTGACCGGCGGCGGCGAGGGGGCGCCGGCTCGGCTGCTGGCCGATGGGCAGGCGCAGGCAGCTCGCGAGTATCTCCAGCGACTTGCCGCCATCTTCCCGGAGTGCCTCTACGTCGAGCTTTCTCGCCGCGAGGACGCGATCGAGGAGACTGCGGAAGGCGCCTTGATCGATCTTGCCTATGCGCTGGACCTGCCATTGGTCGCGACCAACCCGGCAGCCTATGTGGACGAGAGCTTTCACGCGGCGCACGACGCGCTGCTGTGCATCGCCAGTTCCGCGTACATCGAGAGCGGCGACCGGGTTTCGTCGAGCGAGCATGCCTGGCTCAAACCGGCGGCCAAGATGGAGCGGCTGTTCGCCGACCTACCCGAAGCGCTGGCCAACACCGCCGTTATCGCCCAACGCTGTGCGGTCGCGGCACCGAAGCGCAAGCCGATCCTGCCGCGGCTCAGCGACGACGAGGATGAGCAGCTTCGGCGGGACGCCCATGCCGGGTTGAACTGGCGGCTGGAGGGCCGGTCGGACGAGGACAAGGCGCGCTACCGGGATCGGCTCGACTTCGAGTTGGACGTCATCGCGCGCATGGGCTTCTCCGGCTACTTCCTGATCGTTGCCGACTTCATCAAGTGGGCCAAGGCGAACGACATCCCGGTGGGGCCGGGCCGCGGTTCGGGTGCGGGCTCCGCCGTAGCCTGGGCACTGACGATCACCGACCTCGACCCGATCGAGCTGAACCTGCTGTTCGAGCGCTTCCTGAACCCCGAGCGCGTGTCGATGCCCGACTTCGACATCGACTTCTGCGAAACGCATCGTGACAAGGTCATCAGCTACGTCCAGCAGAAGTACGGCCGCGACCGGGTGGCGCAGATCATCACCTTCGGACGACTGAAGGCGCGCGCGGTGCTCAAGGACACTGGGCGCGTGCTGCAGATGAGCTACGGCCATGTCGACCGCCTGGCCAAGCTGGTGCCGAACCATCCGACCGATCCGTGGACGCTGGAACGGTCGCTGAATGGCGTGAGCGAACTCGCCGCCGAGTATCGGCACGAGCCGCAGGTCAAGCGGCTGTTCGACCTGGCGATGAAGCTTGAGGGCTTGCCGCGCCACGCGTCGACTCACGCGGCTGGCGTGGTGATCGGGGATCGGCCGCTGCAGGAGCTGGTGCCGCTCCATCGGGACCCGCGCTCGGACATGCCGGTCACGCAATTCGACATGAAGCATGTCGAGGCGGCGGGGCTGGTCAAGTTCGACTTCCTGGGCCTCAAGACCCTGTCGGTACTCAAGGAAGGGCAGCGCCTGCTGCGGCAGCGCGGGGTCGAGGTGGACTATGCCGCCCTGACCTGGGACGATCCGGCTGTCTACGAGCTGCTCCAGCGCGGCGATACGGTTGGCGTCTTCCAGTTGGAATCCGAGGGGATGCGGCGGACGCTTGCGGCGGTGCGGCCGACCAGTTTCGGGGACATCATCGCGCTGGTGTCGCTTTATCGGCCGGGGCCGATGGACAACATCCCCCTGTTCGGCGACCGCAAGAATGGGCGGGCGCCGATCGAGTATCCGCATCCGCTGCTCGAAGAGGTGTTGAAGGAAACCTACGGCATCTTCGTCTACCAGGAGCAGGTCATGCAGGCGGCACAGGTGCTGGCCGGCTACAGCCTGGGTGAAGCCGACCTTCTCCGCCGCGCGATGGGCAAGAAGATCCAGGCGGAGATGGACGCCCAGCGTGCCCGATTCGTGCAGGGCTGCTCCGCCCACTCCATTTCGGAAGCCAGGGCGAACGAACTGTTCGACTTGATCGACAAGTTCGCCGGCTACGGCTTCAACAAGAGTCACGCGGCGGCCTACGCTCTGGTGGCCTACCATACGGCATGGCTGAAGGCGCATCATCCGGCCGAGTTCTTTGCGGCGTCGATGAGCTACGACATCCACCAGACAGACAAGCTCTGCCTGTTCGCGGAGGATCTGCGGCGGTCGGGGCTGGAGTTGCTTCCCCCGGAGGTCAACCGCAGCCGGGCGGACTTCAGCGTCGAGGACAACAAGGTCCGTTATGCGCTCGGCGCCCTGAAGGGCGTCGGCGAAGGCGCGATGGCGAGCTTGGTCGCGGAGCGGGAGCGGACGGGTCCGTTCAAGAGCCTCGACGATTTTGCCGAACGGATCGACCCGCGGCTGCTCAACCGGCGCCAGCTGGAGAGTCTCGCCGCGGCCGGCGCGTTCGACGGCCTCAACCCCGACCGGCCGGCGGTGCATGCAGGGGCGGAGATCATCCTGGCGCACGCCGCCAGCGCCGCGGAGCAGCGGACGAGCGGGCAGGGCGGACTGTTCGGCGGAGCGGATGACGGGATCCCGCCAATCCGCCTGCCGCGGGACGCGCGCTGGACGCTCGCTGAACGCATGGCACAGGAGCGGGAGGCATTCGGTTTCTACTTCTCGGCCCATCCGGTCGACCACCACAAGCATCTGCTGGCGGCTCATCGGGTGCGGACCTCGGGCGAGCTGGGCTCCGTGCCGATGCCAGCGGATGGCGGGCGGACGACGGTCACCATGGCGGGGCTGGTGGAAGAGGCACGTTGGCGGACCTCGCAGAAGGGGCGGCGATTCCTCATGGCGCGGCTGAGCGACGCTGCCGGGCAGTTTGATGCCACGGTGTTCGACGATGAAGCCAGCGCCGACGTCGAAGCCGCAGCAAAGGCAAGTCAGTGCGGGCTGCTGACGGTGGAGCTCGATCGGCGTCCGGGCGAAGAGCAGCCGCGCGTGACGGTCAAGCGCTTCCAGGCGCTGGACGAGCTCGCCAAACGCAGTCGGCTGGAACTGCTCATTCGATGCGAGGACGTCCGCTGCGTTGCCGGGATCGCCACTGAACTGGAGCGAGCGAAGGGTGGTAGCGGCCTTGTGCGGCTTGCGACGGTTCTTGTGGATGGCCGTGAAGCCGTCCTCCTCCTTGGTCGCGACTTCGCGCTTGATGCAGAACTGGTTGCCCGGCTGGAGCGGCACACGGGAGAGGGGAGGGTGAGCCTCGGCGTTCAGGAGCCTCCGAAGCTCGCATTGGTCGGCTGATACGAAGACGGGGCGACTCTCGCCGCCCCGCTTCTAAACCCGGGCTTCCGCCGGGGTGCTCTTGCGCTTCAGCGCTTAGAGCATCTTCATGCCTTCCTTGTTCATCAGCGCGGTGATCTTCTGGTCCTGCTCCTCGGAAAGACTCTCCTTGAAGCGAGGGAAGACCTGCTCCTCTTCCATCTTCGCGTGCTCGGCGATCAGGTCGCGGAACTCGCGCACCCGGCCCAGGAACGCCGGAGAGTCCTTGGGCATGTTGTCGAGCTCGTAAAGGAACGTCTTCACGTATCCATGCTCGTGCTCAAGATGGTCGGCGTCCACTGTCTCGTTCGCCTGACGGAGTGCCGGGTAAACCACGTTTTCTTCCTGGTGCGCATGCTTTTCAAGGGCATACGCCAGCTTCTTCACGAGAGTTGCACGCTTGCCGGTCTCGCTATCGTCGGTTGCAAGCAGCAGGTCGAAGGTGGCCAGGGTCGCCTTGTGCTCCAGTTTGAGGATCTCGTCCCACTCGTTGCCAGCCGCGATGGAAGCGGACTGCTGCATCAGGAACTTGCGGGCCCAATTGGCGCCAATGCCAAGCGCCGCACCGGCTGCGAGAGCTCCGAGAAGTGGACCGGTCTGAGCGCCTGAGCCGCCGAAACTGAACGCGCTGCGCTCACTGGAAGCCTTGCGCCGGTTGCTGCTGTCACTCTTGCGATCACGGGTTTCGGTACGCGAAGCCATGGACTTTCTCCTTGCAGGAAGTTTCGCGCCTTAACCTCCAGGCAGGCGTGGACGTTCCTGTTGCGAGAGCTTCGCAGCTGGGATCAGAAGGTGTTGACGGGAGGCTCGGTTCCGGAGGGTTCGTCTCCGATGGGCGCAGCGCCCAAATCGTTCGACAGCGGCTCCGCAGGCGTCTGCTCCGGCGCGGGCTCCTCGACGAGCGGAGCGTCGCTTGCGGCCGGCAGGTTCTTGATCACGTCATCCAGCGGCGGAAGGGGCCTTGCGCTCTCATATTCCTCGCCGGGCAGGTCGCGAGGAGAGCGGCTCGGCGGAGGGGCCTTGTCGCGGGGTGCCGTTGCGCCCTGATAGACGCATGCGTCGAGGCCATCGCGAGCGACCACTCCGATGCGCGCCGTGATGCTGTTGCCATAGCGCCGCGTGAAGCCTTTCGGCGCGACTGCACCGCGCTTCTTGGGAAGCGGGAGAACCGCCGCGATCCGTGCAGCTTCCTGCCGGGTCATCGCGCTCGCATCGTGGCCATAGTAGCGCTGGGCACCGGCATTCACGCCATAGGTGCCGATGCCGGTCTCCGCGACATTCAGATATACTTCCATGATCCGGCGCTTGCCCCAGAGCTGCTCGATCAACAGCGTGAACCAGGCCTCGAGCCCTTTTCGGAAGTAACCGCCTCCCTGCCACAGAAAGGCGTTCTTTGCGGTCTGCTGGCTGATCGTCGAGCCCCCGCGGATCCGACCGCCGGACGCGTTACGCTTCATCGCATCCTCAATCGCTTCGATGTCGAAGCCATCGTGGGCGCAGAACTTGCTGTCCTCCGCGGCGATGGCGGCTCGCACCATGTCGCGGTCGATGTCCTCGATGCTCATCCAGTCGCGTTCCGCACCGCGTCCCGCCAATACGTCGCCGAGCATCGTGGCGGTCACGGGCGGGTTCACGAACCGATAGGCGAGAACCCACAGGATCGAAACGATCACAAAGGCGAGCAGCGCCTTCAGGACAAACAGGATGATCCGTCGCGGCAAGGGCCGCTTTGCTGCCGAGCGACGGTAACGGGGCACGGCAGGAGAAGAACGGCGGGCCATGGCGGGGACCTAGCCGCCCCTCAAGAATCAGGCAAACTGGTCTCGATCGCTCAACCGGGCAGCACTCTGCTCGTAGTTGGCGGCCATGGTGCGGAGGACATCCGCGGCCCGCTGGTCGGAAATGCCTGCGGCAAGGCGGCGACACCGCTCCGCCTTGAGGGCGAGTTCCGCAGCGTCAGCATCCTCCCCGTCATCGCCCGTGGAGGATCGCGCGCTTGCGTCGGTGGATTCTCTGGTCAACTTTCAATCACCCGGAACCTGTGCGGCGACAATGCGAGAACGTTCCGTCGTGTTCCCGACATTGCCGCTAAAACGTGCACGTTCTGCAGTGGCGTGGCCCTAGCGCAACAGGTCTAAAGGGCGACCTCGGCCTGGTTCTCGCGCTGGTGATCTTTCCCGGGGTCCCGCCCGACGAGCCGCAACGCCGCCGCCACGAGAGTTGCTCCTGCTTCCGACTTCCAGATTTCGGCCCGTTCCGTATCGAACCGCAGGAGTTGGAGCTCGGGATCGGACTTGCCCTCCTTGTACCAGCTCGCAACGAACGGGTTCCACAACTTATCGACGAGTGCCGGATCGTTGACCAAGGTCAGCGTGCCGTGGATGTGAGCGAACAGGTCATGGCCCTTGGAGACATAGGTGGCCACGGCGCGGGGTGTCTCGCTCAGGCCTTTCACGATCGCCTCCGACTTGGCGCCGAAGAAGTAAACCGTTCCGCCGTCCGTCTTGTCTGCGCCATCCGCATAGTCGATCTGCGCGGTCCAGGGGCGCGTCCGGCTATCTTCCACGCCCTGCAAGCCGATCATCACAAACGGTGAAGCCGCGAGCTCCTTCCAGAACAACTCCTTCAGCTCCTGCTCGCGATTTTCGTCAGCCATCACACGCTCTCCTCGAGTGGGTTTCGCAACCGAACGGGAGAGCCCGGGGAGGGTTCCCTATCGCAAGCGACGAACCAGCAGTGCGCCGCCTTCGCCAGCCTTGACGTCGAACTGCGGCATGGATCGGACGAGGTCCGTCAGTCGCGAGAAGCCGTAATTGCGTACCGAGAAGCTGGAGACCGCCTTCGCGCGCTGGCCGACCTCGGCGAGCGAGGCGTAGCCATCATCGTCGCGCTTGCTGGCTTTCCATGCCGAGCCAAGAACTTCCACCAGTTCCGTATCGATCGGCCGGCGCTCCGCATCTTGCACCCGCGCGGAGTCGTCGTTGCCGGACTCCGCAAGTGCCGCCACGTCGAAGAATCGGGTGCAGCTGTTCTGAAAGCTGATGGGCGTCTTGGCAGTGCCGAAGCCGTAAACGGGAAGCCCGTCCTCACGAATCCGCTGCGCAAGGGGCAGGAAGTCGCTGTCGCTCGACATGATCCCGAACCCGTCCACATGACCGCGGTAGAGAAGGTCCATGGCGTCTATGACCATCCGCATGTCGGTAGCGGACTTGCCCTTGACGACGTCGAACTGCTGGACCGGAATGATCGAGTGACGGGTGCTGTGCAGGCCCCAACCCTTGAGCGAGGGCTTCTGCCAGTTCCCGTAGGCGCGACGCACATTGATCGTGCCAAGCTCCCCCAGCACCAGCAGCACTTCATCGAGGTGATCGGGTGAGGCGTTGTCTCCGTCGATCAGCAGCGCGATGTTCGGCTCTTCGTTCATGCTGTGACCGTTTCCTCGGCAATTTCATGAAATTGCCCGGTCGCCTCGTCCAGCTCCCACAGCCGCCCCTCGGCGATCGCGAAGTGACAGCCGTGCAGCTTCAACTCGCCCGCCTGCTCCCGCTCCGCAACGAAGGGGAAGGAGCGGAGATTGGCCAGGCTGGTCTTGACGCCCTCCAGCTCAAGGGCGCGCTGCGGATCATCCGTCTCCATGTTTCGCACCCTAGCGACCGCTGGGTCGAGGAGGCCGATCCACTTGTCGATGAAGGTGCGGTCCGGGTCCCCGTGCCCGCCAAGAGCCGCCGATATGCCGCCACAGGCGCCGTGACCCATGACCACGATGTGGCGCACCTCCAGCTTGGTCACCCCGAATTCCAGCGCGGCGGATACTCCGTGGAGCCCGCCGCCCTGTTCATAGGGGGGCACCAGATTGGCGACATTGCGAAGGATGAACGCCTGGCCCGGCTCCGTATCGAAGATTGTCGCAGGGTCCACCCGGCTGTCGCAGCAGGCGATGATCATCACCGGGGGGGCCTGGCCGGTGGCAAGCGTCGCCCAGCGACGGCGCTCGGCTTCATAGCGGTCATGGCGGAAGCGATGGTAGCCTTTCAGAAGGGCTCGGAACTCGGGCACTAGAAACGATCTCCTCGGACGACCTCGACGTCTCCGATCGTGAGCAGCAGCCGGTGACTGTCGAGCATTGGGGCAAGTGTCTCCACAAACCCGCGAGCATGCGCTTCGGATGCAATGGCCACGATCCACCGCTTCTCCGACCCGGTCAGCCGGTCTTCGCTCCAATCGCCGGTGCTACCACTTCCAGAAAGCACGGGGAGGACCGTATGGCCATGCACCCCAGCGTCCTTCAGGGCGGCCACGATCCTGGGCACGAGTGCGGCGTCCCCGAGGATCTCAATGCGCTTGCGAATGACGGTCTGCACGGGATCAGCCTACCAGTCCGGCGAGGCTTGCCAACAGCGGAATGCCTACCACGATGTTGAAGGGAAAGGTGATGCCAAGCGACATGGAGAGGTAGATGCCCGGATCCGCTTCCGGGAGGGCTAGACGCATGGCGGCCGGGACCGCGATGTAAGATGCACTCGCCGCGAGGATGCCGAGGGTCGCTGCGACGGGCGGTTCAAGCCCGATCGCGTTTGCGAGAAGCACAGCGACGACACCGTTCATCACCGGCAGCAGCACCGCCAGAGCAACGAGACGACGATTGAGCGCTTTTGTCTGGCTGAGCCGGCGTGCTGCGAGCAGGCCCATGTCGAGCAGAAACAGGCAAAGCACTCCGCGATAGCCGCCCTCGAACACTGGCGCGATCGGGGCGAAGCCGTCCTTGCCAGCGACTAGTCCAATCACGAAGGCCCCTACGAGCAACACCACTGAGGCGTTGAGGAGCACCTCATGGAGCAAGCTGCTCCGTGCTGCCTCGCCGAGAACAGGCGCCTCGACTCTGCTTCGGGCGAGCCATAGCCCCGTGATGATGGCAGGCGTTTCCATTAGCGCTAGCACCGCTGCCATGTAGCCCGGCACGGCCAAGCCAATGCCCTTGAGCATTTCGTTCGCGGTGATGAAGGTGACCAGGCTCACCGATCCATAGTGCGCCGCGACCGCCGCCGCTGTGGTTCGGTCGAGCCGACCAACGGAACGGAGCAGCCCAAAGGCCGGAAGCGGGATCAGGAAGGACAGGACCACTCCCGTTGCCGCGGCGAGGGCGAGAGCGACGGTTATGCCCGTCTCTGCCACGGACACGCCTCCCTTCAGCCCGATTGCGGCCATCAGGTAGATCGCCATGGCTTTTGCGAATGCCTCGGGAATGGCGAGGTCCGAACGGGCAAAGCCGGCCAGCATTCCCAGCGCGAAGAACAGGATGACTGGCGAGGTCAGTGTCTCGATGATCAAGCCAAGTCCCCCCTTGTTCCCGCCCGCCGGCTACGGCGGCATGCTTCGCTTGGCAATGTCTCGCTGTTCGCTTCGCAGGGAACATCTACCGGGGTTCGGACACTGTAGCGGAACGACAGGAGGATTCGAGAGGAGCTGACGTCATGAAGAATGTTGCACTTGCCGCCGCGCTGATGGCGGGCCTGACCGTAAGCGGCTGCGCGACGAACCGGTATGGCGATCCCTATTACAGCGGCGGCAACAGCACGGCGACGAGGGCGGCCACTGGCGGTGCGATCGGCGCTGCGGTCGGTGCGGGCGTCGGCGCAGTTGTCGGTGGCGTGTCCCCTGTAGAAGGCGCGATCGCAGGCGGCATCGCTGGCGCGGTGCTCGGCGCAGTGATCAACGGCCGGCAATACTATCGCGATACCCGGGGCTACTGTTACTATGTCGATCGCGACGGACGTCCCGTCTACGACTACAACGCCCGCTGCTAAAGCGGACTGAAGCGACGAGGTGAGGGGCGGCGGAGTCCTGCTCCTCACCTTGCCGCACTACGTTGGGACGTCTATCTGGCCGCCATGCTCACGCCCCCGGCCACCCTTCCCAAGCAGCGCAAGCCCGACTGGATCCGGGTCAAGGCGCCGACCAGCCACGGCTATGCCGAAACTCGGCGCCTCATGCGGTCCCTGAACCTCGCCACGGTGTGCGAGGAAGCCGCGTGCCCGAACATCGGCGAATGCTGGACCAAGAAGCACGCCACGGTGATGATCCTGGGCGATACGTGCACCCGGGCGTGCGCCTTCTGCAACGTCAAGACCGGCATGCCGCGCGCCGTCGATCCCCTAGAGCCGGAGCATGTCGCAACTGCGGCCGCCGAGCTAGGACTGGAGCATATCGTAGTGACGTCCGTGGACCGGGACGATCTTCCGGACGGTGGAGCCATGCAGTTCGTGAAGGTTATCCAGGCCCTCCGCCGCCTCACGCCGTCGACCACGATCGAAATCCTGACACCGGACTTCCGCAACAAGTCGGAAGCGGCCGTGGAGGCCATCATCGAGGCCGGTCCGGACGTCTACAATCACAATCTCGAGACGGTCCCGCGGCTTTACCCGACCATCCGACCGGGCGCCCGATACTATGCTTCGCTGCGCCTGCTGGAGAAGGTGAAGCGCGACGCGCCGCACATTTTCACCAAATCCGGCGTGATGGTTGGACTCGGCGAGCAGCGGCTCGAGGTCCATCAAGTCATGGACGACATGCGCTCCGCCGGTATCGATTTCCTGACGATGGGCCAGTATCTCCAGCCCACGCCCAAGCATGCGAAGGTGGAGGAGTTCGTCACTCCTGACGCGTTCAAGGCCTATGCCGCCATTGCTCGCGCCAAGGGCTTTCTGCTGGTCGCCGCCTCTCCGCTGACGCGTTCGAGCTACCACGCCGGGGACGATTTCAAGAAGATGCAAGCCGCTCGGTCGGAGCAGCTGGCGAGGGCAGGGCGTTAGGGCGCCGATGCCCCGGCACAGTGAGACCAAGCATCTGCCGTATTCGCCCGAACAGCTGTTCGAGCTGGTCGCGGACGTGAAGCGCTATGATGAGTTTCTGCCCTGGGTGACGGCAGTGCGTGTTCGCTCGTCATCGGAAACCGAGATGGTCGCGGACCTGATCGTCGGGTTCAATGCCTTCAAGGAGCGGTTCACCAGCCGGGTTTACAAAGAACGTCCCCGGCGCATCCTGGTCGAGTATGTTGAAGGGCCGCTAAAGTACCTCAAGAACGAGTGGCTCTTCGAACCCACAGACGGTGGCGGAACCGATATTCACTTTTCGGTCGACTTTGCCTTCAAATCGCGGATCTTCGAGACTCTGGCAGGAGCGATGTTCGATCGCGCGTTGCGCAAGATGACGGGAGCGTTCGAGACGCGGGCGGCAGCCCTTTATGGAGTGAGCAACTCCAGCGCGCAGACCGCCGCCTGAAGCCGCACGCCGGCCCGTCCGCCAGAAGCGTCGAACAACTTGCTGTCGGCCACCACGTTGTCGGGATCGCCATCCCGTTCCGCGCGAGCGAACACGACTGTGCCGACCGGCTTGGCGGGTGAGCCGCCTTCCGGTCCGGCGATGCCGGTGATCGCCACCGCGACGTCTGCGCCGGAAGCCTCCAGGGCGCCCTTCGCCATCGCCCATGCGGTCGCAACGCTGACGGCTCCGAAGGTGTCGAAGACATCCTCATTTACCCGCAGCGCGGAGCGCTTGGCCTGGTTGGAATAGGTCACGTAGCCGGCCTCGAAAACTTCGGAAGATCCTGCCACCTCGGTCAGGGCAGCACTGACCAGACCGCCCGTACAACTCTCCGCGACCGCGATCCTGCGACCCGCGGCGCGGTTCTTCTCGATCACCTCGCGGGCCTTCTCGACGAGCTCCGGGGGGAGGAGAGAGTCCATCAACGTGCTTCCAATCGGATAGTGGCAACCGCTTGCGCTGCGATTCCTTCCCCTCGGCCGGTAAAACCCAGCCGTTCGGTAGTGGTTGCCTTGATACTGACTGCTCCGTGCGGAACCCCGAGAATGTCTGCAATCCGCCGTTGCATAGCCGTACGGTGAGGGCCGATCTTGGGCGCCTCGCAGATGACGGTGCAATCGACGTGGTCAATCAGGCCGCCACGCCCGCGGATGAGTGTCGCGGCATGGGAGAGGAAGAGGTCCGACGACGCGCCTCTCCAACGCGGGTCCGATGGCGGGAAATGCTGGCCGATGTCCCCCAGGGCTGCTGCTCCAAGCAGAGCGTCGGTAATCGCGTGTAGCACCACATCGGCGTCGCTGTGGCCAGCCAAACCGCGGTCGTGATCGATCTCGATACCACCCATGATCAAGGGGCCAGAGCCTTCGAAAGCATGCACGTCGAAGCCCATTCCAGTGCGGGAAGTCATTCGTGCAGCGAGCATGTTTTCCGCACGTTCCCAATCGCTTGCAGTGGTAAGCTTATCGAGCATCTGATCTCCGGCCACCGTTGCGACTCTCAGCCCTGCGTTGAACATGACGGTGGACTCGTCGGTTGCGCCGGCGCCTCCGGCTTCCTCGAACGCGAAGAGCAGGTCTTCGGCATGGAATGCCTGGGGCGTCTGGACCCGGAGCATCTGCGCTCGGCTGACCGTTCCACGCAATTCGTTGTCGCCTTTGGCGAGAGTGTCGGCAACGGGCAGCACCGGAACCGCACCATCCGCCTCTCCCAAGGCATCCAGCAATCGGTCAACGACGTCCGGCGGACAAAAGGGTCGTGCCGCGTCGTGCACCAGCACCACTCCCTCGCTGATCGCCTGTAGGCCCGCGCGGACACTGTCGGTGCGCTCCGCACCTCCGATGATGAGTTCCCCAACGTCGAGACCCTTCAGGGCGTCGAGCGCCATTTGCTCCTGGCCAGATCCGATCACGACCCGAACGGAGTCAATCTTGGGGTGCTCCGTAAAGGCCTCCACGGCATGTCGCAGCGCCGGTTTGCCCGCAAGCAGGCGATACTGCTTGGGCAGACCTCCGCCCAGGCGCTCTCCCTTTCCGGCGGCGACGATGAGTGCGGTGATTGCCATCAGGTCCGCGCCTTGCCCGCAGTTGCCGCTTCCTGTAAAGGCGCGACCCTCTCATGACCTCATACAAGCCCATCACCGTCGGCCCGGTCCGTATCGACGCGCCTGTCATCTTGGCGCCGATGACGGGCGTCACAGATCTGCCGTTCCGCAAGGTCGTGAAGCGCTACGGCGCGGGGCTGACCGTCAGCGAGATGATCGCGAGCCAGGCGGCGATCCGCGAAACACGCCAGAGCCTGCAGAAGGCCTTGTGGGACCCTGCGGAAGAGCCCGTGAGCCTCCAGTTAGCCGGCTGCTCGCCCGTGGAGATGGCCGAGGCGGCCAGGCTTAACGAGCAGCGCGGCGCTGCCATCATCGACATCAACATGGGTTGCCCCGTCAAGAAGGTGGTGAACGGGGACGCGGGCTCCGCCCTGATGCGGGACCTGCCGCTTGCTGCTTCGATCATCGAGGCCACGGTGAAGGCGGTAAAGATCCCGGTCACCGTGAAGATGCGGATGGGCTGGTGCCATGACAGTCTGAACGCGCCGGAGCTCGCACGGCTTGCGGAGGATCTCGGGGCGAAGATGATCACTGTTCACGGTCGCACGCGCAACCAGATGTACAAGGGCTCGGCCGACTGGAGCTTCGTACGGCGAGTCAAGGAGGCGGTCAGCCTGCCGGTGATCGTCAATGGGGACATCTGCTCGTTGGAGGATGCGCGCGAAGCCCTTCGCCAGTCCGCCGCCGACGGTCTCATGATCGGTCGCGGAGCCTATGGCCGCCCGTGGTTGCTGGGGCAGATCATGGCGGATCTCGCGGGAGGAGCGCGCCCGGAGCCGAGCATGGACGAGCAACTCGCCATCATCCTCGAGCAATATGACGCCATGCAGTCACTCTATGGCACGCAGACAGGCGTGAATCTCGCGCGCAAGCATATCGGGTGGTACACGAAGGGTCTGCCCGGCTCGGCCGAGTTCCGGAACAAGGTGAACACGCAGGACGATCCCCGGGTGGTCACCGCTATGCTGCGCGATTTCTATGCGCCATGGCTGAGCGCGGCGGCCGCCTGAAAAAAGTTAACTGAGCTCGCAACTACTGTGTTCTTTATGCAACGCGGGCGTGCTACGTCCCGCGCCGATGGACGCACGCGCGGCTTCTTCCGACCTGAACGACAAGCCTCCGAGCCTGCGCCGCTGGCTCGCGGCAGAGCGGGCGAACGGCCGATTCTACCGGGTTCTGGAGTTAGTCGCAGCCGGCATCCTGCTGGTCATGCTCGGGACGAGCTACTCCATTCTTGCGCGGGGGGACCCAGGCAATACGCTTGCACCACTGCTGATTGCGCTCCTGCTGGTCGCCAACCTCATCCCGGCGATCGGCCTGATGGTCTTGCTAAGCCGCCGGGTCGCGATGCGCCGGGCCGAGAGAGGGGGACTGGGCACCGGGCGGCTGCATACGAGACTTGTTGCCCTGTTCTCCGTCATCGCGGCTGTTCCGACGGTCCTTGTGGCCATCTTCGCGTCTCTGCTGCTGCAGAGCGGGTTGGAGTTCTGGTTCTCGGGCAAGGCCCGAGGGATGTTCGAGAGCGCTGTCCAGGTCGCGCGCAACGTCTACCAGTATGAACTGTCACGTGTCGGAGAAGAGGGTTTTGCCATGTCGAACGACGTGGCCGGCTACCTGCGCGACCTTCCTCCCGAGCAGATTTCCCAAGGTGTCGCCTACCAGGTGTACCGCCGCAGCCTGAACGAGGCCGCGGTGATCACGATTGGACCCGATGGCGTGATCCGGACGGAAGCGGTTGTGAACGGCTACGACGGGATGATCGATGCCAAGCGCATCGCAGCTGCGGTCAAGGCTCTGGCGGGCGGCGTCAAGTTTGTCGATGCGCGCACACCGGGGCGGGTCTCGATCCTGACGCCGCTCCCACTGGGGCAACAGACGTACCTGTACACGGCCCGCTGGGTCGATCCGGAGATCGGCGCCCAGATTCGCGGTGCCGACAATATCATGACGGATTACCGGGCGCTGCTGGAGCGATCCCGCATCAACCAGCTGCGGTTCAACGCGGCGCTCTTGGTGGGAGCGCTCGTGATTGTTGGGCTGGCGATCTTCTTCGCGCTGCAGATCGCCGACCGGCTGGTGCGGCCGGTCGGTCATCTGGTGAACGCTGCGGGCCGGGTCGAGGAGGGCGACTTCACGGCTCGCGTGCCGATCGAGCGGTCGGATGACGAGATCGGCGTCCTGGCTGACGCGTTCAATCGAATGACCGGGCGCCTGGAGGAGCAGACTGGAGCTCTCCGGTCGGCGAATACGCAGCTTGATACCCGCCGGGCGTTCATCGAGGCGGTGCTGGGCAGCGTCACGGCGGGGGTGATCGCACTCGACAACCAGGGGCAGATCCTGTTGATCAATCGGTCGGCCGAGACCCTGCTCCAGCATGGTGAGCAGGCGGTAGAAAGGCGTTCACTCCCGGAGGTCTCGCCCGAGCTGGACGAATTCCTCGCGAACGAGTCCCGCGAGGCCGATGTCATGGTTCGGTCCGAGCATGGCCAGCGGACGCTCGCGGTGAAGCGGGTGCGCTACTCGGACGGCATCGTCCTGACTTTCGATGACATAACCGACCAGCTCGCCGACCAGCGCCGAGCCGCCTGGTCGGACATCGCCCGACGCATCGCCCACGAGATCAAGAACCCGCTGACACCGATCCAACTCGCGGCCGAGAGGCTCCAGCGGCGATACGGGAAAGAGATCGCGAGTGATCCCGACACCTTCCAGCGCCTCACGGAGACAATCGTCCGGCAGGTCGGTGATCTGAGGCGGATGGTGGACGAATTCTCCAACTTCGCGCGAATGCCCAAGCCGATCTTCCGTGAGGAGAACGTGCACGACATTGCCCGCACGTCGCTATTCCTCCACGAAGTTGCCCATCCCGGGATCCACTTCAGCCTCGATCCGCCCGCCGGTGACATCCGGATGGTGTGCGACCGACGGCAACTCTCCCAGGCCCTCACCAACGTGGTCAAGAACGCGGTAGAGGCGATCGAGGCTCGTCGCACCCGCGGCGATCACAATCTGGAAGGCGACCGCGTCGCGTTGGCGATCCGCCGGTGCGAGCACCAGTTGGTCATCGACGTGACCGATACGGGGGTGGGCCTCCCTGAGGAACGGGAGCGCCTGACCGAACCTTACATGACGACCCGCGTGCGCGGCACCGGCCTTGGCCTCGCGATCGTCAAGAAGATCGTCGAAGAGCATGGTGGGGAGATTGCTTTCCTGGACCGCTCCGGGGGAGGAACGCACGTGCGAATTGCGTTCGACATCAACCGCTTGGCAGTCCTTGCCGATGCAAGCACTGAAGACGAAACTGGCACGTTGGCTGCGGAAGAACGTGGACCGCAGCGGCGCGCCGATGACTTGAACACCGACAATGAGGAGTCGGCCTGAGATGGCGTTGGAAGTTCTGGTAGTCGACGATGAGGCCGATATCCGTGAGTTGGTGGCCGGGGTGCTCGAAGACGAGGGCTATGCCGTCCGCTGCGCGTCGAACAGCACGGAAGCGCTGGACGCCATCGAGGAGCGGCGGCCCAGCCTGGTGCTGCTGGATGTCTGGCTGCAGGGGTCTCGTCTCGACGGGCTGCAGCTGCTCGAACAGGTGAAGCGTCGCGATCCAACATTGCCCGTCCTGATGATCTCGGGACACGGCAACCTGGACACGGCCGTTGCGGCGATCCGGGAAGGCGCCATTGACTTCATCGAGAAGCCCTTCGAGGCCGGGCGTCTCCTCCATCTGGTCGGACGTGCCACTGAAACGGATCGCCTGCGGCGAGAGAATGCGACGCTGCGGGAAAGGGCAGGGCACGACGAGCAGCTGAACGGGAACTCCGTCCCCATCAACAATGTCCGAGCGACGCTGAAGCGCGTCGCCCCGACTGGCAGCCGCGTCCTCATCACCGGCCCCGCCGGAGTGGGCAAGGAGATCGCTGCCCGTACCATTCACAGCTGGAGCACCCGCGCAGCCGCGCCGTTCATCGTGGTCTCGTCCGCGATGATGGAGCCGGAGCGGGTCGAAGAGGAGCTGTTCGGGAGCGAAGTCGACGGCGTTGCGCGCCCGGGCCTCCTCGAGCAGGCCCACGGGGGCACCCTGTTCCTCGATGAGATCGCGGACATGCCCTTGACGACGCAGGGTAAGATCCTGCGCGTCCTCACCGATCAGAGCTTCACTCGCATTGGAGGTCAGCGTCCCGTCAAGGTGGACGTGCGCGTGCTCTCGGCAACCTCGCGCAACCTGCAGGAAGAGATCGCCAACGGACGCTTTCGTGAAGACCTCTACTATCGTCTGAACGTCGTGCCGGTTCGCATCCCTGCTCTGCGTGAGCGACGGGAGGACATTCCCGAACTTGCCAATCATTTCCTTGCCCGTTTCGCGGCCGAACGGCGGATGCCGGCTCCGCCTTTGTCGGAAGAGGCACTGGCGGCACTGCAAGCGCACGAATGGCCCGGCAACGTTCGTCAGCTGCGCAATATCATCGAGCGAACAGTGATCCTTGCACCGTCGGATCGTCTTGGCCGCATTGATGTCGACCTGCTCCCTCCCGAGGTGCTCGACCAGGGCGGAAGCTCCGGATTGAACCCCGCAACCCTGTCGATCATGGGTTCGCCGCTTCGGGAGGCCCGGGAGAGCTTCGAGCGCGAGTATCTCCGGGTGCAGATCCGGCGGTTCAGCGGCAACATCTCGCGTACCGCATCCTTCATCGGCATGGAGCGTTCGGCACTCCACCGTAAACTGAAGGCGCTCGGCCTGGGAGACAAGGGACAGCCCGGTCAGGAAGAGTAAGCGGCAGCAGCCGCAACAAGAACAAGAAGAGGCGTGAACAAGTGCCCGACAAACCATTGAGCCTGCAGGATCATTTCCTGAACAGCCTGCGACGTTCCAAGACTCCGGTGACTATCTTCCTCGTGAAGGGCGTGAAGCTGCAAGGCATCATCACCTGGTTCGATGCCTTTTCGCTCCTGCTGCGCCGCGAGGGCGTCAGCCAGCTAATCTACAAGCACGCCATGTCCACGATCATGCCGGCGGAAACTCCAGTCGACCTCGACCTGTCGAGCTTCACCGGCGATCGCGTCGGGGAGGGGAGGGCAACCCTCCAGGATCAATTCCTCGCCGCTGCAACCCGGCAGCAGGAGGCCATGACGGTGTTTCTCGTCAACGGCGTCATGCTCCAGGGCGAGGTTCTGGCGTTCAACCGCTTCTCCATGCTGCTGGGTCGCCGCGGGCAGATGCAGCTCGTCTACAAGCACGCTGTATCGACCATTCAACCGGGTCGCCCGCTTGCACTGGGCGATGCGACGGATGAGGAGGGCGGTTCGAAATGAGCACCTTCAACCGTGCGTCCCAGGATGGAATTGCGCGGGGCGAGCGCGCGCTCCTCGTGCTTCCCGATCGTTCTGGCGAGAGCAATGCTCGGTCGACCGACGCGAGACTGGACGAGGCGGCGGGCCTCGCTGCGGCGATCGGAATCAACGTGGTCGGCAGGCGCGCGTTCAGGATACGGCAGCCCCGCCCCGCAACGCTGTTCGGGAAGGGACAAGTCGAGGAGATCGGATCGCTTGCCGAACAGCATGATGCTGGTCTGTTGATCGTCGATGCCGCCTTGAGCCCGGTTCAGCAGAAAGGCCTTGAGGAGCAGGCCAAGGCCAAGGTGATCGATCGCACAGGCCTTATCCTGGAGATCTTCGGTGAACGGGCCGCCACCGCCGAGGGTCGACTACAGGTCGAGCTTGCCCACCTCGATTATCAGGCCGGGCGACTGGTGCGGAGCTGGACTCACCTCGAGCGGCAGCGCGGTGGTTTCGGCTTTCTCGGCGGGCCCGGCGAAACGCAGATCGAGGCGGACCGCCGGCTGATCCGGGATCGCATGGCAAGGATCCGGAAGGAACTGGAGCAGGTGCGCCGCACGCGCGGGCTGCATCGCGACCGCCGTCAGCGGGCGCCCTGGCCAGTGATCGCGCTCGTCGGTTACACCAACGCGGGCAAGTCGACGCTCTTCAACCGAATGACGCGCGCCGAGGTCTTCGCAGAAGATCTGCTCTTCGCAACGCTTGATCCAACGATGCGTGAGGTTCGGATCCCAGGCTTCGACAAGGCCATTCTCTCCGACACCGTCGGGTTCGTCTCTAACCTTCCGACACAGTTGGTGGCTGCCTTCCGCGCGACTTTGGAAGAGGTCTCGTCCGCGGACCTGATCCTTCAAATCCGCGACATCGCCCACCCGGACACGGACGCGCAGAAGGCCGACGTGGAAGGCGTTCTTGCCAGCCTCGGACTGGAGGAAGAGGGCTCGCCGCCTCGCCTGGAAGTGTGGAACAAGATCGACCTGCTGGAAGCAAATGACCGCGACGCGATGCTTAACGAAGCGGCAAGACGTGACGACGTCATCACCATTTCCGCGGTGGACGGGACTGGCCTTGAGTTACTGAGTGATGAGATTTCGCGAAAACTGAGCGGCGGTTCGCTCGTGCACCACGTCCGTGTGCCGGCGACCGACGGTAGCCGCCTGGCATGGCTCCACAGCAAGGGCGAGGTCTTGCACAGCCGAATGGAGGGAGAGAGCATCGACCTCGAGGTTCGGCTCAGTCCTGAGAACTGGACCCGCTTTCAGGGCCTCTAACGCGACTTGGCGGCGGTCCAGAGCTGCTCCTTTTCATCAAGGCTTATGGAGCTGAAGTTCTCAGCAGTCTCGATCGCGCGGAAGCGGCGTTCGAACTTCGCATTCGCCTTGCGGAGAGCCTCTTCGGGATCGATCTTGAGAAGTCGTGCGAAGTTCACGGCCGCGAACAGAAGGTCTCCAATCTCCTCTTCGCGCTCTTCGCCTGTCGCTGCCCCGTCGACCTCGTCGAGCTCCTCGAGGATCTTCGCCCTTGCGCCACTTGGGTCCGGCCAGTCGAAGCCGATCCGAGCTGCGCGCTTCTGGAGTTTGGCAGCTCGTTCAAGGGCGGGCAGGGCCAGGGCCACTCCAGCCAAGGCACTGGTGTCACTTGTCTTTCCGGCGCGTTCGGCCTCCTTCAACGTCTCCCAGCCAGGACTCTGTTCCGCGTCACCAAAGATGTGCGGATGCCGCCGCTCGAGCTTGTCGCCGACCGCCTGGAGAACCTCCGCCAGGGTGAAGTGACCTAGTTCGGATGCTATCTGAGAATGGAAGACGACCTGTAGTGCCAGGTCGCCAAGCTCGTCTCGTAAGTCGGCCATGTCGAAGCGTTGGATGGCATCCGCGACCTCGTATGCTTCTTCGATGGTGTAAGGAGCGATGGTCGCGAATGTCTGCTCCCGATCCCATTCGCAGCCACGCTCAGGATCTCGAAGCAATGCCATGATTCCAGCAAGCCGCTCGAGCGCAATCGCCGCATCGGACGTTGGGTCGTGCAACGGTAATGGAGAGCTCTCGAGCGGGTTCACAACGATTAACCCGCAAGTATGATAATATGCATTATGTAAAGTCCGTTCAAGGTAGTACGCAGGCTCAAGGTTCGAGAATGAGCCAGCGGCCTTCAACTCCCCATCGATCCAGCGACGACAGGAAGTTCATGCCAAGGACGTTCAGGTCCTCGTGATCTGCGACGTGCATCAGCACATTGCGACGTTCGACGGATCCCACGCTCAGCGTGCTGGCACGTCCCATCGCGACACGAATGACGCCATTCCCGGTCCGGACAAGCTGATTGCGCTGCTCGCCAACATTCAGCCCAACGATTTGCGCTGTGTCGCGCCCGATTGTCGTCATCGTTGCTCCGCTATCGACAAGGAAGTTCACGGGTACGCCGTTGATGCGGCCCTCAACCCAGAAGTGGCCGTCGATCGCCATCGGCACTCTTATCGCGCCGGCCTGCTCCACCGGTGCACCGGTCGCCTCCGCCTTAAGCCGTTGGGCGACGTAGCTCAGGTCATCTCTGAAGGTGAAGACAACGAAGCCGGCGCCGAAGATCGCCAGCCAGGCGACTGCGACCGTGAGCGTCGTCGCGAACCTGCCCCGGCGACTGATCAGCGTTCCAGCCACGAGCATCACGGCCATGAGGATGTACAGGCTGCCGAGCTGCAGGTCGTTGGTCATGCGCGCAAAACGAGCGTGTTGCCCTGAACGCCCCAAGAGCGGAGCGAGGAAAGGAAGTTCATGCCGAGGACATTCAAGTCTTCCGACGGATGGACGTTCACGGCGATGTCCATCCGCCTGATTGGACCGAGCTCGACCACGGACGCTCGACCGCGCGGCATGGCAATGGTGCCATTTGCCGTGGACACGATATCGGCGCGCATACCGGTCTGGATCCCGGCTGCGTCCGCTACAGATCGCGAGATCGTGGTCGTCGTGGCGCCGCTGTCGACCAGGAATCGAACATCCTGGCCGTTGATCTGAGCTTCGACCCAGAAATGGCCGTCTTCTCTCATCGGGACCCGGATTTCTCCGCCCGACATCGTGACCGTTGGCCCCGACACCTCACTTTTCAGCCGAGCACCGAGCGCCCCGAACTCGCCACGGAACGCAAAGAGCGCGAAGCCCACGCCAAATATGGCGACCCACGCCAGGAGCATCTTGGCAGCCTTGCCAGCCGACAACCGCATGCCGACCAGCGAGCTTGCGACAAGCATGATCACCAGCAGGAGGTAAAGCGCATTGGGAGCCAGGTCCGGATTCACGTCAGCTCAATCTCCTGCCCGTCGAACGCGGGTGCTGCCCAATCGGGCAGTTCCTGCCTTAGCTGGGCGTGGTCCATGCTGTTGTCGAGGTGCGTCAGCAGCAATTGGCCGACCCGAAGATCTCTGGCCCACCCGAGCACCGCATCCAGATGAGCATGGGTGGGGTGCGGGCGTCGGCGGAGGCAATCCGCAACCCAGACATCGACCCCAGTGTACAGCGCTGCCATCCGCTGAGTGAGTTCCACGAAGTCGATCCCATAGCCGAGCGACCTGTCACCCTCCTCCATCCGCATCCCCAGGGACGTGATGCGGCCGTGAGGCTGATCCACAAACCGGATCGTGGCTCCCTCGAGCATCCAATCCTCCTCGATGGGGTGACTGGTGAGGACCGCAGGATAGAGCGCGTTGCCGCTGAATAGATAGGTGAACCGATGTTGGAGTCGGTCGAGCAAATCGCCGCGGCCGTGCACGGGTACCTGGTCTCCTCGATTGTGAGCCACTTGTCGGAGGTCGTCGAGACCGTGGCAATGGTCGGCATGATCATGCGTGATGATGACCCGATCGACAGTGCCGACGTTTGCGTCGAGCAGCTGCGCCCGCATATCAGGACCGGCATCGATCAGGATCGCCTGGCCGCCCAGCCATGCCAGTGCCGCCGAGCGGGTCCGGCGGTTCTTCGGCTCGGCTGGATCAACGCTGCCCCAGTCATTTCCGATCCGCGGGACGCCCGACGAAGTGCCAGATCCGAGGATCCGAAACTTCATGCAAACGCCTTGGGAAACAGTCGCCGAAAGTTCGCCGTGGTCCGATCGGCGAGCTCTTGCACAGTTTCACCCCGAAGCTCGGCAACGAAGGCAGCCGTGTCGGCCACGAACGCCGGCTCGCACGTCTTCCCACGGTTGGGCACGGGGGCCAGGAACGGCGCATCCGTCTCGACCAGCAGTCGATCCGAAGGGATGGTCTTCGCGATCTCCTGAAGGTCCTTGGCATTCTTGAATGTCACGATTCCCGAGAGGGAGATCAGGAAGCCAAGCTCCAGCCCCTTCTCCGCCAGCCAGGCGGTCCCGGTGAAGCAATGCAGCACGCCGCTGATCCCGCCTTGCTCGACCGCCTCGGTCATGATCGCGATCGTATCTTCTTCGGCATCTCGCGTGTGGATGACGACCGGCAACCCAGTCTCCCGCGCGGCGATGAGGTGGGCTCGGAAGCGATCACGTTGAGCCGCGCGGTCCGATTTGTCGTAGTAGTAATCGAGGCCGCACTCGCCGATCGCAACGACCCTGGGGTGAGCGGCGGCTTCGACCAGGGCTGCGGCGCCGAGGTCGGGGTGCGCATCGGCCTCATGCGGGTGCACGCCGATGGCAGCCCAGACATCCCGGTGGCGCTCGGCCGCTCTGACCACCTGGCTCCACTCGGATTTCCGCGTCGAGATGTTGAGGAACCCGCCCACTCCGCGGGCACGTGCGCGGTCCAGCACTCCCGTCTCATCCTCGACGAGACCGGGATAGTTCAGATGGCAGTGACTATCGATCAGCATGACTCGGCCGCTTCGAGCTCGAGCCGGGGGAAGATCGGTTGAGGCTGGGTGATCCGACCTACCCCTCTCCCCTCCTCGATGTAGGACAGTAGCTTCTCAGACGCCGCGGGAACCACGGGCGCCACCGCCCGCGCCAGACGCTCGACGGCGATCGCCAGCGTCCCGAGTACCTCGGACATGCGGTGGGGGTTGGTTTTGCGGAGGGCCCAGGGAGCTTGTGTGTCAACATAGGCGTTGCATGCAAAGACCGCGTTCATCCACGCTTCGAGGCCTGCGGAGAAGTTCAACGCGTCGAATTCAACGGTCAGGGCGTGGTTTCCGCGATCCACCTGGGCGAGAAGTTCCTGGTCGGCGGATTCTTGACCTGCGGGAGGAACAACGCCGTCCAGGTTCTTGAAGATCATGGAAAAGGTTCGCTGGGCCAGGTTGCCGAAGCTGTTCGCAAGTTCGGCGTTCGCGCGCGTCACGATCGCCTCGTCGGAATAGCTTCCGTCCTGTCCGAAGCTGATCTCCCGCATCAGGAAGTAGCGCAGCGCGTCCACCCCGAACTTTTCCGCCAATTGCATCGGGTCGACGACGTTGCCGACGGACTTGGACATCTTCTCCCCGCGCGCGAGCAGGAAGCCATGGCCGAACACCTGCTTTGGCAACGGCAGGCCGGCGCTCATCAGGAAAGCCGGCCAGTAGACCGCGTGAAAGCGCACGATGTCTTTTCCGATGAGGTGGATGTCGGCCGGCCAGTAGCGTGCGAAATCCCCTTCTCGGTCGGGGAAGCCGACTCCCGTCATGTAGGTGGTCAGGGCATCCACCCAGACATACATTACGTGATCGGGGGAGCCCGGCACTCGCACGCCCCAGTCGAAGCTCGTTCGCGACACGCTGAGATCCTTGAGCCCGCCCTCCACGAAGCGGACCACCTCGTTGCGGCGGCTCTCCGGACGGATGAAGTCGGGCTGTTCGGAATAGAGGCGCAGCAGCGGCACGGCATAACGCGACAGGCGAAAGAACCACGTCTCCTCCGTCGTCCATTCCACGGGAGTACCTTGGGGCGAGAGTTTCTGTCCGTTCTCGTCAGTGGTGAGTTCGCTTTCGTCGTAAAAGGCCTCGTCCCGGACCGAGTACCAGCCCTCGTAGCGATCGAGATACAGGTCACCCTGCTCTTCCATCGCTTTCCAGAGGGCGACGCTCGCGGCCTCATGCCGCGGCTCCGTGGTCCTGACGAAAGCATCATAACTGATGTTCAGGACTGCACACATCTCCCTGAAATAGCTCGACATTTCATCGGCGAACTCGAGCGTGTCGCGGCCTTGCGCACGGGCAGTCTGAACCATCTTGAGCCCATGCTCGTCCGTGCCGGTCACCAGCCTCACGTCGCGACCCTGCGAACGCTGGAACCGGGCGATCACGTCGGCGGCAATCGCTTCGTAAGCATGGCCGATATGAGGACGGCCGTTGGGATAGCTAATGGCGGTCGTGATGTAGAAGGGCTGCGACATATCGCCCGCCCCTACCCGCCCTGTTCCTCTCCGGCAACGGACGCGAGGATCGACCCGATCTGAAAGGCCGTGGCCGTCGGATCGAGAGAAAGCCGTGGGGCAATAGCCGCAGCCTCTCGGGCGCGACCGTAGGCGTCCAGCGCCCGATGTCGTGCTGCACCATCCAGTCGCCGCGCCTCCCGTGCAATCAGCGCGGGTACGAGTTCGAGGAACGCGGCGTAGCGGGGTCCGGCTGTCTTCAGCGAAAGCGACGAAGCCAGCTTTGACCGACGCCCATTGTCACGATCACCCGAACGCATGATCGCCATCGCTTCGTTCTCGAGCGGAGCCAGGTCCAGCTCGGCATAGGCAAGCGCCTTGCCGACGGAACCACCCGCGAGCGAGGCGAGCCGGATCCGGTCGGACTCGGTCGCGTCCGGCAGCGCCTCCTGCAGAGCTGACGTCATGGCGGCATCGTCCAGCGGACCCAGGTCCAGCCTGCGGCACCGGGAGCGGATCGTCGGGAGCAGTCGTCCCGGCGCATGGCTCACTAGGAAAAAAATGCAGTTCGCCGGCGGCTCCTCCAGCATCTTCAGCAAGGCGTTGGCAGCCGGCCCCTCGAGATCGTCGATGCTGTCGATCACCACGGCACGCCAGGGCGACATGGATGGCGCGACGGAGAACAGGCCTCCAAGCTCACGCACTTGCCTGATCGCAATGCTGCGCTTCAGGTCACCCTTGTCGTTGGTCTCGCGCTCCAGTCGGCGGAAGTCGGGATGGCTTCCCGCGGCAATAAGGCGAGCGATCGGATGATCGTCCGGTGTCTCGATCCCGGGCGCCTCGACCGGGGGACCTGCGGCTTCTGCGAGCAGCCGGAGAGAAGCCATGTCGGCGAACAGTGCTTTCCCGACACCCCTCGGTCCGGCAAGCAGCCAGGCATGGTGCAAAGCGCCGCTTGCCCGGGCCGTGGTGAACGCCTGTACGGCGCGGTCCTGGCCGAAGATTCTCAAAGCAGATCCTCGATCGCGGCCATCAGTCGTTCGGTAACCGCTTCCGGGGTGCCGGACGCATCGATCGGGCGAACTCGCCCCGCTTCATCTGCCGCGATGCTGCGGAACGCGGCGTCAACAGCCTGATGGTAAGCCGCGGGCCTGCTTCCAATCCGGTCGCTCTCCCCAGCATCGCGTTTCCGGGCGCGCTCGCTGCCCTGCGGATGGAGCAGCAGCAGGGTGCGGTCCGGGAGATAATCCGCGATGCCGAACCGGTTGATCTCAAGCACGGCAGCGATTCCGAGACCGCCTGCTCCACCTTGGTAGGCGAGGCTGCTGTCGAGGAAACGGTCGCAGAGCACCCAGGCGCCGCGTTCAACGGCGGGGCGGATGGTCTTGTCGACATGATCGGCCCGCGCCGCCGCGAACAGCAGAGCCTCGGCCCGGGGCCCCCAACGATCCTCGGCGCCACCAAGCAGCAAGGAGCGAATTGCCTCGGCTCCCGGGCTTCCGCCCGGCTCGCGCGTTTCGACCACTTCCAAGCCGCGGGAGCGGAGGGCATCGGCCAGGGCGCGCAACTGCGTCGATTTGCCGACGCCCTCGCCGCCCTCCAGGCTGATGAACCTCCCCCGCATGCCGTGTCCGTAGGCGCTTGAGCCGAACGCGGCTAGGCCAGGCCGATCAGTTGCTTCAGGCCAAGCCACATCCGCCCGAAGAAGCCGGCCTCCTCGACCGCCTCGGCCGCTACCAGAGGCATGCGCTGCACGGTCCCGTCGGGCGTAGTCACAACCAGCTCAGCCACCTTCTGCCCCTTGGCGATCGGAGCCTTGAGGGGGCCGTTGTAGGCGATCTTCATCCGGGGCTCGCCACCGATCGCACCCGCGGGATAGGTCACGGCGATCGCGCGCGGAGCGATCAGCCCGACCTCCTCCTCGGACCCGAGCTGCACCTGGGCAGCCCCGACCCGGGCACCCGCGGTGAACAGCGGCTTGGACGTCCACGCGTTGAAGCCCCAGTTCATCAGCTTGACCGACTCTTCGATCCGCTGGTTGAAGCTGCCGAGCCCGGCAACCACCATGACGAGCCGGCGGCCGTTCTGTTCGGCCGATCCAGTGAAGCCGAAGCCGGCCTCTTCCGTGTGGCCGGTCTTCAGGCCGTCGGCGCCCGGGACCTTGCCGAGGATCGGGTTGCGATTGCCCTGGGTGATCTCCTGGCCCGACCCGAGCGTCTTGCCCCAGGTGAAGCTCGGCTGTCCGTAGAACTGCTTGTACAGCTTGGGATGGTTCTCGATCGTCGCCTTGGCGAGCATTCCAAGATCGCGGGCGGTGACCACGGTCGCCCCTTCGTCCGGCCAACCGGTCGAATTGCCGAAGCGGCTGCGCTTCATGCCGAGGCGCTGCGCCAGCGCGTTCATTTGCTGGACGAACGCAGGCTCCGTGCCCGCGATGCATTCGGCAAGAACGACAGACGCGTCATTCCCTGACAGGGTAACGATGCCGTGGAGCAGGTTCTCGACGCTGACCTGCTCGTTCGGGCTGAGGAACATGGTGGAACCGGCCGAATGCCATTGCTTCCACGTTTCCGGCCGGACCGTGCACATCTTGCTGAGCGGCAGCTTGCCCTGGTCGATCAGCTCGAACGCAACTTCCGTGGTCATCATCTTCGCCATCGAGGCCGGCGGCATCGGCACGTCGGCATCCTTGTTGAGTAGTTCCGCCCCGGAAGAAAGGTCGAACAGAAAGGCGACCCGTGCCGGCGTCTCGAACGGCGGAGGCGCGGCAAAGGCCGACGAGGCGACGGCAGCGGCAGTGGCGGCGAGCAGGCAACGGCGGAGAATCATGACGTCAGATCGGCTCCTGAGCGAGGATGCCTGTTCCTAGCGCCGAGCACCCGCGCTTGGGAGTGGCGCGAGTGCCACTATCGCCGGGCAATGCCGTCGGCGAGCAGGCCTACCGACAGAGCGTAGAAGTTGGAGCAATTGTAGTCGAGGATCGCGCGGTAGTTGGTTGTGAGAAGATAGGCTGTGGCGTTGGGGCCGTCCGGCTCGAGCAGGCTCGCGAGCTCGGTGTCTGGCAGGGACCGCCCGATCGTAACCACGCCGAGCGCGCGCCACTCCCGCACCGTCAGCCAGCGACTGTGCCGCCGGAACACCTGGGGGCAGCGTGGCGCGTTCAGCGCGCCGGCGATTGCCTGACGGTTGAGGGAGGCAGGAACCTGGACCGGGATACCCCAGTGCACATTCGGCTTCCAACCCGCATCGCGCAGGTAATTGGCGATGGACGCCAGTGCATCGGCTTCGTTGGACCAGAGGTCCGCGTAATTGTCGCCGTCTCCGTCCGCCCTCAGCCGAAGGACATTGCTCGGCATGAACTGAGGATAGCCGGTCGCGCCTGCCCAGCTGCCGCGCAGGCGCCAGCGCGGGTAGCCCACATCCAGCAGCCGCAGAGCGGCGACGAACTCTTCCTCGAAGAACGAACGCCGGCGCCCTTCATACGCCAGGGTCGCAAGAGCCTGGATCAGGTCGAAGTTGCCCGTGATCCGACCGTAGCTCGTCTCATGCCCGTAGATGGCCATCAGCACCTGCGGCTCGACGCCGTAGCGCTGCTCGATCCGGTAAAGATGGGGCCACAAGGCCGAGAAGCGCGCAGCGCCGCGCTGGATAAGATCGGCCGTGACATGCTGCCGCCGGTAGGGTGCGAAGGGTGGCGGAGGCTCGTTGATCCGGCGCGGATCGGGAATGCCGCCAGGCTGTGACCGGTCGAGCTGCACAACGCGGGCGTTGATCGTCAGGCTCGGCAGCACGGCCTGGATGGTCGCCTCCCGCACGCCACTTGCCCGTGCCAGGGCCGCCAGCCTCGCCTTGTAAGCCTCAAAGCCGGTGACGGGCGACGGCTGCACGGCAGCGGGAGAAGGCTGGACGACGGGAACAAGGCGGGGCTGCCGTGGGCTTTGAGTTGCCGTGGGCGGAACGGGCTGGCTGTCGTCCATTGGGGCAAGCGGATCGCGCTGCGCGCTCGCCGGGGTGAGCGCCAGTGCGCCCAGACAGGCAAAGCCGATCAACGAGCGACGTACCACGATCCTGAACCCCTCCCCATCCATGGCCGTACAACGAAAGAGTCGCGCGGCCGTTCACCCGCCTTGCACAAACCGTCCGTTCGGCGATAGGCGGCAAATCCTGAACCGTGGATGGGTGGCCGAGTGGTTTAAGGCAGCGGTCTTGAAAACCGCCGTGGGTGCAAGCTCACCGTGGGTTCGAATCCCACCCCATCCGCCACGCCGGCGCTAGTTCCGGCCGTAAGTGTCTTCGATGCGGACGATATCGTCCTCGCCAAGGTACGGGCCACACTGCACCTCAATGAGGTGGAGCGGCACCCGGCCGGGGTTAGCCAGTCGATGGACCTCGCCGGCCGGGATGTAGGTCGACTGGTTCTCCTGCAGCAGGAACGTTTTCTCCCCGACCGTGACTTCGGCGGTTCCACTCACGACCACCCAATGTTCGGAGCGGTGGTGGTGCTTCTGGAGGGACAGCTTCGCGCCAGGCTTGACGACGATCCGCTTGGTCTGGAAGCGATCGCCCCGGTCCATCGTCTCGTACGTGCCCCATGGGCGGTGCACCTGGGTGTGCTGCATGACGGAATCGCGACCCTGCTCCTTCAAGGCGTCCACGACCAGACGCGTATCCTGGGCGCGGTCCCTGGGTAGGATGAGAACCGCGTCTCGGGTTGCAACGACGACCAGATCCTTCACGCCAACCGTCGCCACGGTCAGGCTGCCGTCGCTGCGGATCAGGCTGTCGCGAGTGTCGATGGGGAGGACGTCACCCGCCAGGGCATTCCCCTTCGAGTCCTTGGGTGAAATCTCCCATAGGGAATTCCAGGATCCGACATCGGACCAGCCCATGTCGACCGGGACGACCCGCGCGCGGTCCGTCTTCTCCATGACCGCATAATCGATCGAGATGGACGGGGAGCGGGCGAAGGCCTGCGCCTCCGGGCGGAGGAAGAGGCCGTCAGCTGCCGCCTGCTCTATCGCCGTCGCTGTCGAGCGCGCCACATCCGGCACGAGGCGGCGTAGCTCGTCGAGGTATGCGCTGGCAGTGAAGAGGAAGATTCCGCAATTCCAGTAATGGTGGCCGCTTGCGACGTAAGCGGCAGCCGTGGCGAGGTCCGGCTTTTCGACAAAGCGGGCCACTGGCCGTGCACCCTCGTCGGAGACGCCGTCCGAGCTGGCCTCGATGTAGCCGTAGCCCGTCTCCGGCGATCGAGCCGCCGCGCCGAAGGTCACCAGCGCACCCGCCTCCGCAGCCGCTCGGCCGGTATCGATCGCGCGGTGGAAGGCTGCGCCGTCACCAACGAGGTGATCGGAAGGCATGACCAGCAGCAGCGCATCCGGGTCGTCTGCCGCAGCCACCTGCGCCGCCAGTGCGATGGCCGGCGCCGTGTTGCGGCCCTGCGGCTCCAGGATCACGGCCTCGGGCCCTGCGCCCAAGCCTTCCAGCTGATCGACGATCAGGAAGCGGTGCTCCTCGTTGGCGACGATGAGGGGCTTGGCATATCCCTGTCCCGCGACGCGGCGAACGGTCGACTGCAACAGGGTCTGTTCTTCCTGTAGCGAGACCAGCTGCTTGGGATACAGACTGCGGGAAAGTGGCCACAGGCGCGTGCCAGACCCTCCGCACAGGATGACCGGGATGATCGGTTTTCCCCGTCCCTGAACCGCTGAACTCACCAGACCTCCTCCTCGGACATACCCTTCGCGACATGCGCGGTCATGCTTTCTGGAGCAAGCGGAACGTCGACTTCGGGAGTGATGCGGCGGCGCACCATCTTTGTACCAAACTGAAACACCAAAGGGTCGGCGACTCGACCGAAACTTAATTCTCGGTTAACCGTTCGGGCCATGATGAGCAGGCGTTCGATGTCCAGACGGAGAAGGCGGGGTGCAAGCCTCGCCGCGCGCAAGAGCCCTCGTCTCCTGATTCCCGCCGCGCTGGCCTTGATGGTTGGAGTTCCCGCCACGGTCGCCACACTGGAGACGAACGGCATCGATGTGCCGGGCGTCTCGTCCGTTCAGAGCCTGCTCTCCATGATGGAGGGTCGTTCACCCGGTGAGCGCACGGCTGGCGAGCTAACCAAGACCAAGCACAAAAAGCTAGCGGAAGCGCCGCGGCAACGTGCGCTCGGGAAGATCCATCAGCCGGAACCTCCTAAGGAATTCGTCGACGCCCTGAGCCCGCCGGCGCCTGAAACCGTCGTTCCTCCGGTCGCGGTTGCGGCATCCGAGCCCGTTCTTGCGGCACTCGCTCCACCCCCTAATGCGCCTGGCAGCGTTCCGGGCGGCAACGTTCCCGGAGGCGGTGGCGGCGGCGGCGGTGGTGGCGGCGGTGGTGGCGGCGGCGAAGAGCCTCCTCCCCCTCCTCCGCCTCCCCCTCCACCACCCCCGGCAGTTCCCGAGCCCGGAACATGGGCCATGATGCTGGTCGGCTTCGGTTCGATGGGCCTCATGCTCCGTCGTAGCCGGCGGCGCGGATTCAAGGCGCCCCTTCCCAGCGCGTGACGCGCTTTGTCCTGCCGATAGCAGGCAGTATCGTCGTTATCCTGCTTGCAGTCATGGCGTGGTTTGCGGTCGAGCAATCCCCCCAGACGCAGCTTCATCCCTCGACCGCCGGAGCGAAGGGGGCGCCGCCGGCAATGACGAGCGATCCGAGCCGCCTGTTCCTGACGCAGGAGCAGCAACGCGAAGCCACACCCCTGCAGGGATTCCCGGTCGGTCTGAAATCCCTGCTGAAGGTTCCGGCTCGCATGCAGTACGGCGATTACCTGTGGAATGATGGAGGTGTTCCCAAGGGGCCGATCGAGGTCCGGGTGGACCTTCGAACCCAGATTCTCTCCGTCTTTCGCGGCGGCCATGAGATCGGAACGGCGGTGGTCCTCTATGGCGCCGACGAAAAGGAAACGCCGCTCGGGAGCTTCCCCATTCTCTGGAAAGGGAAGGATCACCGGTCCAGCCTTTACGATGCGCCGATGCCTTACACGTTGCGGCTGACCGGCGACGGAGTGGCCATTCACGGCAGCGATGTGCGCTGGGGTGCGGCAACTCACGGCTGTGTCGGCGTTCCAAAGAGCTTCGCCGCCCACCTGTTCGCTCAAGCCAAGGTTGGAGATGTCGTGACCATCGTCCGGACGACGGCTCCTCGCAGCTGAGGCTCACGTAAACCAATTTCTTACCCGGCGCCGTCACAAGCCGTCGAAGCGGAGAAGCTTCGATGGATCGACCCTCAACTTTCCGGCCACTTGGCGTCATCGCGTTGTGCCTTGCGGCGCCGTTTCTGCTTGGCAGCATCGGTCCCCGGACCAGCTTCGATGACCGGATCCTCGCCGCCCATAACCGAGAGCGAGACGCGATTGGGGTAGAGCCGCTCAGCTGGGACACGGATCTCGCAATCGATGCTCGACGCTGGGCGACGCGTCTCGCAGAAAGCGGAAGGTTCGAGCATTCGCCGGACGAACCGGGTGCTCCGATCCAGGGCGAGAACCTCTGGGGTGGCACTCCGGGATACTATTTGCCCGAGGACATGGTCGGCTTGTGGATCGCGGAGAAGCAGCATTTCCAGCCCGGAGTGTTCCCGAACAACAGCCGTACCGGTCAGGTGGCAGATGTCAGCCACTACACGCAGCTGGCGTGGCGAACTTCGGGCAAGGTGGGCTGTGCGCTTGCTGCTGGCGAGAGCGAAGAAGTTCTTGTCTGCCGTTACTCCAGCGCCGGAAATATTGTTGGGTCACGCCCCTTCTAGAGGCACAAGCGCCCCAATTTGGCACACAATTAATGACATTACCGACAGGGCGAACGTAATAGGCGACGAGCGGAGCATCCTTTTCGCTCCTGTGCTCGGAACTGAAATGGTTACCAGAAGGTTAAGTACCTTGCTGGGTTGCCCAAGGTATTGGTGCGGCCGGCAGCCATTTCGGGGAGCTAAGTTCCATGAAGAAGTTCTGCTACGCCATGGCCGCGGCCGCGGCGCTGACGGTCGGATCGGCGGCAAACGCTGCAATTAATGTCACCTTTGACGATGGCAACGGCGGCCTGTCGGCCGGCGAAGTCAGCTACGCAACGTTCGACCCGGGCAGCACCGGCGGTGTGACGGGCAGCGGCTACATCATCCAGTCGGGCTCCAACAGCAGCGGCGCTGACCCGGCGGTCGGTGGACAGGGCGATCCGTACCTGAGCGTGCTGGGCGGCGGAAACGCCAACTTCACCTTTGAAGGCGGCCTCTCCTCCCTCGGCCTCGATTATGGTTCTGCCGACGCCTACAACACCTTTGTTCTCTTCCTGTCGGACGGGACCACGGCCAATTACACGGGCAGTGACCTGATCAACATCGGGACGGCCGACGGTAACCAGACGGAGCCGCGCACCAATGGTCGCCTGACGTTCACGACCAGCGACGGCGTGTTCATCACGGGCCTGCGCCTTCTGTCGGGACAGAACTCACTCGAGGTCGACAACCTCGGTGTCGTCTCGGCAGTTCCGGAGCCGGGCACCTGGGCAATGATGCTGCTCGGATTTGGCGCCATCGGTTTCTCGATGCGCCGCCGCCGTCAGGTTCACCTGATGCAGGCCGCTTAAGTCTTCTGACTTCAGCGCGCTTGGCGCACTGATCAAAGGCGGTCCGGCCCTTCGGGTGCCGGGCCGCTTTTTGTTTGTGCTGGTTGAGCGCTTGGTAACCTTGTCTGGCTTAGCACCAGGACTATGCAGAAGCTTCTCGCCGGCCTTGCCGTTGTTCTTCTCGCCGTGGGTGCCTTCGTCTGGTCAGGGGGCGCTGCTCGTCCGTCCGCTCCGACCAAAGAAATCATTCTGGAGCGCTCTTCCGACGGACACTTCTATGCGGATGTCGCGGTCAACGGGCACACCATCCGCTTCCTCATTGACACCGGCGCCGGGGCCGTCGCCCTGACCGAAGAGGATGCACGCGAGGCCGGAATCACGGTTGATTCCACGCAGTTCCGCTCGATCGGGGAAGGTCCATCCGGGATGGTTCTGGGAACCTTCGTAACCCCAGACTCTGTCGCCCTGCAGGGCTTTGCCCCGGCCGACATCAAAGCCGCAGTGGTTCAGGGCGCATCCGTCTCCCTGCTGGGTCAGCCCTTCCTCGATCGGCTGGACGAGATCGTGATCCGGAAGGACGTCATGATCCTCCGGTACTCTTGATTCGCGGTATCCCCTCGCCCCTAGTCCGCCGCACCGCTCCATTGATCGGCTTCTCAAAGTAGAAGGTGGACAGGTGCGCCAGGGCGAACGTGGCCGCGAAGAGAAGCGGGCGCTTCAGATACTTCTCCGTGCGATTCCCCTCGCCGAGCCAGGTCGCGGATAGCACCCCGTGGATGACGTAGAGCGCGTAGGAGACCTCAGCGATGTAGGCCATCGGCCTGGAGGTGAGGAAATCTTCGATCCAGACGGGTGCATCCCTTAGCGATGAGCCGACCAGAAGCGCCGCTGCGTAGGGCCTCAGATATTGCAGAGGTCCAAAGGCCGGGTGGCTGGCGACCAGCAGGAATAAGACCGCCGGCCAGAACGGCACCTTCATCAACCATTCCCTCGCCCCCTCCCCTAAACGGCCGCTCACGATCAGCGCGAGGGTTCCTCCAGCCAGGATCTCATCCACTCTATGCCAGGTGACGATGCTGATGGTTTCGCCCGCGGCAATCCGCGCCGTTGTGACCGCCAGCGCCAGCAACGGTATCACAAGCAGGCCTTTGCGTCCGAGGACAAGGCAAAGGGCGGCGGCCAGCACGTAGAATTGCATCTCGACGCCCAGCGACCAGAGATGCTCTCCGCCGTGAAGCAGGTCCGCCGGCGGAAGGTTGGCTACGAACAGCAGGTTGCGCGCAAGAGTGTCAGCGTCATACACTCGCCAGGTCGCGAGCACGGCGATGGCCAGCCAGCACAGAGGCACGATCCTGGCGAGACGTTTCGCCATGAACGCACCAAGCGGAGCGCCATCCGAAAGGAAGCTGACGATCAGGAACCCGGACAGGGTGAAGAACAGCGCCATTCCCATGGCGCCCGCGGCGAAGTTGAGTTCCATCGCCTTGGGCCCGAGCGGTAGGAGGTGGGCACCCAGCACCAGGAGGATGCTGACTGCCCGCCAGCCATCGAGCACTGGTATCCGCTGCCGGCCGCTGGCCGACTGGGCGGATTTGGCCGACGTCATGGCAGCGTCCGAAAGTAGGCGATGGTCCTGCCCAGCCCCTCCTCGAGCTGCACCCGCGGCTGCCATCCAAGGATTTCGCGCGCCTGTCGGATATCCGGCTGACGCTGCCGGGGGTCATCCGCCGGCAAGGGTTCATGGCGGATGGTGGAACTGCTCCCGGTGTGCCTGAGCACGAGATCGGCAAGCTCCCGCATGGAGAATTCGGCCGGGTTGCCGATGTTGATCGGGCCCGTCACGCCATCCTCACTGTCCATCAGTCGGATCAACCCTTCGATCAGGTCGTCCACATAGCAGAAGCTGCGGGTCTGCTGCCCGTCCCCGTAGAGGGTGATATCCTCCCCCCGGAGGGCCTGAACGATGAAGTTGGACACGACGCGGCCGTCTGCGGGATGCATCCGCGGGCCATAGGTATTGAAGATGCGCGCAACCTTGATCTTGAGATTGTGCTGGCGGTGATAGTCGAAGAACAGGGTCTCGGCGCAGCGCTTGCCTTCGTCATAACAGGACCGGATGCCAATGGGGTTCACGTGCCCCCAGTAGTCCTCGGGCTGAGGATGGACTGATGGATCGCCGTACACTTCGCTGGTCGAGGCCTGCAGGATCCTCGCCTTGAGGCGCTTGGCGAGGCCCAGCATGTTGATCGCGCCGTGCACGCTCGTCTTCGTCGTCGCCACCGGATCGTGCTGGTAGTGCACCGGCGAGGCGGGGCACGCGAGATTGTAGATTTCGTCCACTTCCACGAACAGCGGGAAGGTGACGTCGTGGCGCATGAACTCGAACCCCGGCTCCTGCAGGAGGTGGGCGATGTTGCGTCGGCTGCCGGTGAAGAGATTGTCGACACACAGCACGTCGTGCCCGGCGGCGATCAGCCGTTCGCACAGGTGGGATCCGAGGAACCCTGCCCCGCCCGTGACAAGCACGCGTTTCCGGCTGTCGTACAAGCGCGGCATACTGATCTTTCCCTTAGTATAGCGGACTGTTCACCGGGACAGGCGGCGGCGCTGTGACGTCCCTGCTTGCCGGCGGAACTAATGGTGCATGGACCGGAGTGGCTTTCCGTCCGGTTACCGCAGAGGTCACCCCGACCAGGATCCCGGCCATCATGCCGAGCAGATACTGAACGTAGAAGGTGACCGTGATGTACTCATAGTAGGAGTGCGCGGCGACCACGATCATGACAGCCGTGGCTCCTACCGCGAAATCCGCCCGCTCGCCCGACACGCGTCGGAGGGACGCGAGACCGTACTGGACCAATGCGACGATGATGGTGAGCAGCCCGGCAAGGCCAAGGTAGCCCAGCTCGGCCGTGGTGAGATAATAAAGATTGTGAACGGGCGCTGCTCGATTGCCTGCGTTCCAGGCCACCCCCGCGCGCCCTGAATAGCCGCCGATGTTTGCGACCAGAACATATTGGTTGCCTCCAACGCCCAACGGATGGTCGGCGATCATCATCTTGGCGGCGTTGATGAAGGCCTGACGCTCCTGGTTGCTGGATGCCTTGGACGCCTCGGAACGCCGATCGACCGCCCACATCATCACCGGCGCTGCCAGGACGAGTGTGGCAACCGCGACGCCAGCAAAGACGCCTTTGCGACCCGTCATGTGGTTGCGCATCGACAGCAAGGTCGTGACCACGAGTCCTAGGCCGAACAGGCCGATGGTCGCACGTGACCCGCCGACAATTGCGATAACCGCCCCTGCAGCGACGATGGCGGCAGCAAGCAGCGTGCGACGCCCGCCCAGCAGAAGTGCGAAGGCCGGCATGACAGCGAAGTGCGTCATCATCCCGAGCAGGTTCTGGTGACCCATCCGACCGCCCGCCTGGATGTCACCTCCGAGGAACTGCTGAACGGCGGTCAGGCAATTGATGAACACCCCGACCGCGAGGCCGGACAGGATGGCGATCGGGACGCGCTCATCCGCGGCGGCCGCGCGCGAAACAGCCACATATACGAGGACTGCGCGCAGCACCTGCCACGCGTAGAAGAAGCTGGGCCACTTCTGCTGGCCGGCGAATATGGAGACCACGAGCGCCGTTCCGAAGATCGCGATGCCGATCTTCAGCAGTAGCGGAGTCCGGGCGCGTCCCTGCGTCGCCGCGATGATGGCGATCGCCACACCATCGATCAGGGAAACCTCTACGCCTTTGACGGGTCCAGGCCATGCCGGCCAGGACACGGGCGCAACGTAGAGATACGGGTCGAGGAAGAAGAGCATGCCGGCCATGGCGAAGCAGGCGTGAGGCAAGTACCGGGGCTGGCCGCGCAGATAAGCCGCCAGCGCTGGCGTGAAGCCAAGCAGGAATAAGATGAAGATCCACTTCAAGGACGGGCTACCTTCCGCGACTTGCCAAGGGGAGCATCGTCAGATTGCCGGACGGGCGTCAACCGTCGCGTTGCGCTTTGCGGAAACGACCTGTTCGAGAAAGTCGCGGTAAGCCCTTCCGATTACGGGCCAGGCAAACGCCTCCGATCGCCGCACAAGGGCCTGCCTTCGCTCGTCGCCGCATCGCAGCGCTTCGGTGATCGTGCAGCCAAGCTGGTCCGGATCCTCCCCATCGCAGAGGAACGCTTCGTCTCCGACGATCCAGCGCGTGCGCGGTAGGTCATAGGCGACGACCGGCGTGCCACAGGCAAGGGCCTCGACGTAGACATTGCCGAAGCTCTCGTCGCGAGACAGGTGCAGAAACGCGTCCGCCGAACGATAAAGGGCAGGCATGTCCTCAGGTGCCACACGCAACTGGTGAAAGCGACCGGGCAGCATGCGGCTCGCCTGCGCCTCCAGCGCTCCACGAAGCGGGCCGTCCCCCGCCACGACAAGCTGCGCGTCGGGAACCCGGCTGACCGCTTCAATACCCCGGTCCACGTTCTTGCTCGCGATCATCGCGCTGACCATCAGGACCACGGGCCTCGCGGGATCAAGACCGAAGCGCTCGCGCTCCGGCCGCCCGGGCGTGAAGCGGTCGCGATCCACGCCGTTGGGGATCAGTGCACAGCGGTAGCGTTCCCGGTTACGGGCTTCGTAATTGGGGTTGATGCAGACCAGTCCGTCGCAGCCGAAGAAGCGGAATTCGGCGCGCTGATCGTAGGCCGGCCAGTCCCCGTTCTGAGTGACGAAGACGTGCGGAGGGCGAGCGCCACCCTTCCCGACCCGGCGCAGCGCCCAATTGGTGAAAGGATAGCTGCAGGTCAGGGTGACGTCATAGTCCGCCGGACGGTAGGCCTTAAGCAGGCCCGGCAGGAACGTGAGCTCTTCCCACGCCGTTTCGCCGCGCAGCAGGGGCAGCTTGGGGTAGCGCTCGAAGCGCTCACGCTCCATCGCGCCGACATGAACAAATTGGTAGGGCTGCCCCGCGCGCGGCTCGCCCGAACCCATGAGCGTGACTTCCTCACCCAAGCGCGCGAGTTCCGAGGCAATGGCGATGAAGGAGATTTCCGCTCCTCGATCAACGCGATGAAGGCCGGGCAGCGCAAACAATATCTTCACTTCATCCGTCCAAGTATCGCCATCCAGGACATGTATATGCTTTTCCCTTCCGCGGCCGCGTTAGCACGATTTGGCCGCTCGACGAGTGCCTGCTAGGCGCGCGCTGAAATGGCGATGTCGACAAACGCCCGAAACGGGACATTAGGGGTCGTGGTCATCGGCCGGAACGAGGGCACTCGGCTGGAGCGTGCCCTTCGGGCGATCCTTCCCCACACCAACAAGGTGGTTTACGCCGATTCCGGTTCGAGTGACGGAAGCCCGGACGTGGCCCGGACGCTTGGCGTCTTCGTCATCGAGCTTGATGACAGCGCGGCCCACACCGCCGCACGTGGGCGGCGGGAGGGAGTGTCCGTTCTTCTCGAGCGACACCCCGAATGCGAGTTCGTCCAGTTTGTGGATGGAGATTGCATTGTCGATCCACAGTGGATCGGTGCCGCACTGGCATTCCTCGACTCCAACCCTAGTGTCGCGGCGGTGTGCGGCCGGCGCCGGGAACAGTCACCCCTAGCTTCCGCCTATAATCATCTTTGTGACGATGAATGGAACACGCCTGTGGGCGAAGCGGAAGCGTGCGGGGGTGACGCCATGATGCGTGTTCGCGCACTCCAGGAGGTCGGCGGCTTTCGGGCCGACCTGCGTGCGGGCGAAGAGCCGGAGCTTTGCAGCCGACTACGCCGTGCCGGTTGGAAGGTCTGGCGCCTCGATGCGCCCATGACCGAGCACGATGCCGCCATCCACCGGTTCGGCCAATGGTGGCGGCGGGCCCTGCGCGGCGGCTTCGGCTATGCTCAGGTTCACCAGGTCACCACCGTGGCCGGAACCCCGCTGTATCGCCGGCAGCTGCAAAGCGCGGCCCTGTGGGTTGCGGGCATACCGCTGGCTAGCGTGCTCCTCGCCCTGCTCACGAGCCAATCGCTCCTGCTGCTCGCTCCGGTGTTGCTGTGGGCTCTGCAGATCGCCCGGATCGCGGTGCGGCGTGGCCCCTCTTCTGCCTGGTCGTGGCAATCCGCGGCCCTGCTGATGATCGCCAAGGTGCCCGAATTGATCGGTGCCATTCGCTTCATCCTGCAGCGGGAGCGCAGCGGAGCGCTGGAATACAAGGCTGCGCGATGAGGATCGGCTACCTGACCAGCCAGTATCCGGCGACCTCCCACACCTTCATCCGGAGGGAGGTTGCCGCGCTCCGGGACCAAGGCGTCGACATCCGGACCTACAGCATCCGAGCGCCTGGCGCAGATGAACTCGTCGCCGAGGAGGACCGACAGGAGCATGACAGCACCTTCACGGTGTTGAACCGGGGCCTTGGCGAGTTCGCGGCGGCGCACTTCGACACGCTCGTGACGCAACCCATGCGCTATTTTCGAACGTTCGTCCGAGCCCTGCGCCATCGTCCTCCCGGGTTGCGGCCGATGCTGCTGGCCATCGCTCACTTCGGGGAGAGCATCCTCCTTGCGCGTCGCTTGCGGGCTGATGGCATCACTCACCTTCACAATCACTTCGCCAACTCTGCCGCCACGGTTGGCTTGCTCGCTTCAAGTCACCTCCGCATTAACTGGAGCTTCACCATGCACGGCATCTCCGAGCTGGATTATCCAGCCGGTCTGATGCTCCCGGAGAAGATCGAGGCCGCAAGCTTCGTGGCTTGCGTGTCGTGGTTCGGACGTTCGCAGGCGATGCGCATGATCCCGCCGCGCGAATGGGAGAAGCTGACGGTCGTGCGTTGCGGTCTCGAGCTGGACCGCCTTCCGGCTCGCTCAATTGCGCCCGCCGATGGGCGTCGCTTCATTTGCGTCGGTCGCTTGTCTCCGGAAAAAGGCCACACCGGCCTGATCCAGGCTTTTGCCAAGCTGAGGCAGGCACAGCCGAACGTACGCCTCGATCTGGTGGGTGATGGACCCGATCGGGCAGAACTCGAACGGCAAGTGGCTGCTCTTGGGCTTGAGGAAGCAGTCACCTTCCTTGGCCGACTTCCCGAACACGCCACGCTGCAAGAGGTCGCGAACGCCGATGTGCTGATCTTGCCCAGCTTCATGGAAGGGCTGCCCGTGGTCCTGATGGAAGCCATGGCGATGGGCGTTCCCGTGGTGGCCAGCCGGGTCGCAGGCATTCCAGAGCTCGTTCACGATGATGTGAATGGTTTGCTATTCACTCCTTCGCATTGGGACGAGTTGCTCCATCGCCTAGAGCGGGTTTCGGACGATTCCTCCTTGCGGGCCCGCTTCGCCGAGCAGGGCAAGAAGGACGTCATCGAGGAATTCGATATTCGGGCGTCGGCCGTCCAACTTGAGCAGATCTTTCAGCGGCGCACGAACCTGGGCGAGCCGCGATGAAGCCCGCTCTTTCGGCCTTCGAGTTCATCCGCATCATCAACCTTCCGCAGCGCACGGATCGTCGACAGCAGATGGAACGCGAACTGCGGCGGATCGGACTTGCCCGGGATCCCCGGGTTTCTTTTCACGCGGCGGTAGCACCCGACAGTCCGGAACCGTTCCGACGCCGCGGTGAAAAAGGCGTGTTCCTCAGCCACCTGGCAGTCCTGCGCGAAGCCGCAAGCAAGGGTGCAAGCGTGCTTATCCTGGAGGATGACGCCGACTTCACGGCTGCGCTCCCGACGGGGGATCCGGAGAGCGTCGGTGGCATCTTCTATGGCGGTCACGAGGCCGCAACCCCCGGCGATCTCCTCGGCAGCGATATCATCGGCGCGCACTGCATGGGCTTCTCCGCCGACGTTGCGAAGGCGCTGGTGCCCTATCTGACGGCATTGCTGGACCATTCATCGCCTCCGCCGATCGACGGCGCCTATGTCTGGTTCCGCCGGTCCTTTCCGGACGTTCCGACAACCTTCGCCGTGCCGCCGATCGCCGTTCAGCGTCCGTCGCGGTCCGACATCGCGCCACTGCGCTTCTTCGATCGTGTTCCGCTTCTACGGGAAGCAGCGGGCCAGGCGCGTCGCATTAAGCGCCGAGTGCAGCGACGCGCTCAGGATTCACCGTCCGGTTCGTAGCCATTCCGCCGGCGTGCCGCGCCTGCCGAGCCCGAGATAGAGCGGCAGTTTCCATAAGAGATAGATCGGCAGCCGCAGAAGCACGCGCGCCGGGAGAAACGCTCTGCCCTCTCGCGCCCACGCCACGAGAACCACGGCCCCCATCGCTCCCAGAAGTACCGCGAAGACAATAATCGGCCACCACGAACTGCCGGCCAGCGCGGTCAGGACCGTCGTTGCCAACAGAAGGGCCACGTTGATCAGGCCAAGAAGCGCAAGAGGCGGCACGCACAGGTCCAGAGCCGCTGCGAACCCACGCGCATCCCCTCGCCGAAGAGCCGCAGCGAGGGCGCGGGGAGCCGTGCGACGTGCCATCTCGATGAACCCACCTTCCCACCGCTTTCGCTGCACCAGGGTTCCGCCTTCCGTGCTGGGATTGCTCCAGATGACTGCGTCTTCGACAAGCCGCGGCGCGGCGCCTCTCTCCGCGAGCTCGAAGCCGAGACGAATGTCCTCCACGATGCTGGAGGTCGCGAGGTCGGCACTCGCGTAGTGAGGCCACGGGAGCGCCATCCCCGTGCCGGTCAGATGAACCCGCCCGGCCAGCCGCTGCAGCCCGCGCTGTCTGATCACGTTCTTCAGCATGAAAGCAAAGGTCGAGATCTGCACCATCGGAGGACCTGACGGAGCCGGCCGAAGAAGATTGATGGCCTGGCTTGGCCTGCCCGTCCTGGCTGCGGCCTCCACGAGATGCCGCAGGTCCGCCGGTTCGATGGTGCAATCCGCATCGACCACGACGATGACCCCGGGCGGATCCTTTGCGAGAACGGATCGTGCATGATCGAGAGCGAAGCCTTTGCCCCGCCGTTCAAGATCATGGCGTTCTGCCACGCGCACGCCGTGAACCCGCGCGACCTGCGCCGTGTCGTCCGCGCAATTGTCCGCGATGACCAGGATGTCGGCGTTCTCCGGCAGAGCTTTCAACAGCGCATCCAGCGTCTTGCCGAGCACAGTTGCTTCGTCATGTGCGGGAACAACCACCGTCGCACGCTCCCCAACCGAACCCCCGCTGCTGGCCCCGCCGCCGCGTCGCAGCCCTGCGAGAACCTCGACGACAAAGAACAGGGTCACGAACCCCGGAAACAGCAGAATGGCAGCGATGAAGAACGTCACCTTTTCGGACACTTCCCTTGGCTGAACAGCCGGTTAAACCATTGCCAGAACCGCTGGGAGCTACTAGCCTGCAACTCCTTCTATCTCGAGAGGCAGTCGAGATCCTCCATTGCTTCTAGTCAAAGATCCTCCACGAAAGATACTCCCCCGTTTATCAACGGCGGACATCGTCTTCCTGCTCGGCTGCGCAATTCTGATCGTTCCGACGCTGATCGGCGTGGCGCGCTTCAGCTGGACCACCGAACAGGGCGGTCACGGGCCGATCGTGCTGGCGACCGGCATCTGGCTCCTGCTGCGTGAGATCAAGGACGCCAAGGTGGAGCGCGCGATGCCGAGCCCCTGGCTCCCTGCGATCGGGATCGCGTTTTTCCTCTCGGTGTTCCTGATCGCGCGGATCACCGGGATCCTCGAGATCGAGGCGATGGCGATGTACGGGGCGCTCCTCCTCGGCATCTACCTGCTGGTCGGCGGCGCCTTCATGCGGGCAATCTGGTTCCCCCTTGTCTACCTAGCGCTGGTGCTGCCCCCGCCCGACACGGTCGTCGCCGCCGTAACGCAGCCGATCAAGATCGCGATTTCCGAGTGGGCCGTCGCGCTCCTCCATGGACTTGGCTATCCGATCGCCAGTTCCGGCGTGAACATCTATATCGCGCAGTTCGAGCTGCTGGTCGCGGCGGCCTGTGCAGGCTTGAATTCCATCATCAGCCTCGGCGCGATCTGTCTGTTCTACGTCTACCTGCGGCATCGCAACAACTTCGTGGCCTTTCTGCTGGTCTCGCTGGCGGTGATCCCGGTCGCCATCTTCTCGAACTTCGTCCGGGTGATCGTGCTGATCCTGATTACCTATTACCTGGGTGAAGCGGCCGCGCAGGGCTTCCTGCACGATTTTGCGGGGCTCCTGATGTTCTCGGTCGCGCTGGTCACGATCTTCGCGCTGGATAGCTTGTACGGCCGTATCGCGGCCCGGCGCCATCGGCCTGTTCCGCTCGAGGCTGCTGCATGAGCACCGAAGTTACCCTACCGCAGCGGGCGACGCTCGACCGCCGCAAGTTCCTCCTTGGCGGCAGCTTCGCCGCGGTCGCGGCCGTGGCTGCGTGGCGCCAGCCGTCGGAGCGGATCGATTTCCTAGGCAAGCGGAAGCTCGAAGACATTGTTCCCAAGCGATTCGGCGCCTGGGAATTTGCAAGCAACAGCGGTCTCGTCATCCCTCCTGAGGATCAGCTTTCGAGCCTGCTCTACAGCCAGATGCTGACCCGCGTGTATTCGAGCGGGGATGATTCGATCATGCTGCTGATCGCGCAGAGCGCCGGCCAGACGGGCGTGCTCCAGGTCCATCGTCCGGAGGTCTGCTATCCCGCAGGCGGATACAAACTGTCCGCCGTGGTGCCGATGACGGTGCCGCTCGGCCATGGCTCGCTGGTCGCAAACACTTTGACCGCCACGGCAGATACCCGGAACGAGCAGATCCTTTACTGGACCCGGATCGGCACCCATCTTCCCGTCAGCTGGGCGCAGCAGCGCATGGCGGTCGCGACCGACAACCTGAAGGGCAAGATCCCCGACGCGGTTTTGCTGCGCATCTCCATGGTTTCCACCAACCGCGAACGCGCATTTCAGGTCATGAGCGACTTTGCACGGCAGATGCTGCAGGCGATGCCGCCGGCTAGCCGCCGAGTCCTTGTTCCTTAACGTCGACCTGGTGTCGGCAGAAGTCCATGATCAGCACGAGGCGTGCGCTACCTTTGGTTCGACATGGGCGAGAAGAAAGCCGCAACGAGCAAGCATCTCGCCTGCCCTCGCCTGACCCGATCCGATCCGATCCGATTAACCGAGCTCCGCAAGAATCAGGCAACACATCCGCTCTTAACAGCCGGTGCGGGGGGGGCCTGTTGTGTAGGGCCCTGTGATGGTTGCGTTTGGAAGATCGTCGGGCGGCGGACGACGTGCTGGGAAGCGCGAAGCGGCACCGCTCATTGCGATTCTCAGCACCTTGTCGAAGACGTACGAAGCCACCCTGGTGGATATGTCCGCCACAGGTGCGCGGTTGCGTGCCGACACGCTGCCGGAGGTCGATGACGAGTTGAACCTGCGCGTCGGCCGAGTGAAGACCTTTGCCAGCGTCCGTTGGCGAAAGGACGGCGAATGCGGAGTGCGGTTTTACGAGCCGCTGCTGCAGCAGGAGGTTATTGCCGTGCGGCTTGAGGCAGCGAGAGGAAGAGGGCTCAATCCCGCCAGTTGCGCGGCTCTGGACGACTGGATCCTGGGCGTGGCGCGATGAACGTCCGTGGCGGAGCCGGTCCCACGCGGTGAGCCAAAGCGTCCGATCGACTGACCGACCGGGCAGAAAGTCTGGCTCACGAAAGATTGGTAGCGGAGGAGGGACTTGAACCCCCGACACGCGGATTATGATTCCGCTGCTCTAACCAGCTGAGCTACTCCGCCTCACCAAAGGCCGCGGCCGCGGGGCCGACAGCGAGAGAGAAAAGGCTGCCGCAAGACGGCGCGGGCGGGCATATAAGCGGGGACGTGCCGGTGGTCAACGCGCGGAACCGGCTCGCTGACTCCTCGTTTGGCGAGCACATCAGGAGAGGAAAGAATGGATCCGCTGACACCCCTCGACACGCTCTGCCGCATCATCCTGCGGGCGCGGGAATATGAAGCGCAGACCCCCGGGGAGTATGACGAGTCGGAAGCGGCGGACAACGTTGATGATGAGGACGAAGGCACTCTTTCCGTCCTCGAGGACGACATCAACAGCGGAGTCGAGGAAGAGCTGACCGGAGCCTTCGAGGATCTGGGCGAGGACCAGCTGGCCGAAGTGCTCGCCTTCTGCTGGGTCGGACAGGGAACCTACGATGCCGCCGACTGGGACGAGGCCACGAGCGAGGCCATGGACGAGGTCCGGGCGGGCGGCGCGATCGACGAGTTGATGGACATGCCGATGCTCGCCTCGGTCCTGGAGGCCGGTATGGCCGCCTTCGAGCTGACCTGCGAAGGGGTCGGCGACCTCAGCTAACGGCCACGGAACGACCAGCTACCGAGCGGCTCCCACGGGCCGCCGAGGTAGCGATGAAGACCCAGGCCCCTGACGGCGAGTGGCCGGGGGGCGAAGGTGCTTTCCAGCTTCCGTAGCAGAGCCTTGGCGGCGGCGGGTTCGGCCTTGTTCATGATGGTGACATGCGGACGCCAGCCCTGCGCATCCTGGGCGGTGAGGAGACCGCGGAAGCACTCCGCAAGCTCGTTGCGAATGCGGGTGAGGTCGTCGGAGGCGATCCGGTAGGCGACGCCCCTGCCGAGGTTCATGAGCCCGGCCACCAGCGCCCGGGGCGCAGGGTTTGCAGCCAGCCGGCCGAGCTCCCGCCGGACCTCGGCTTCCGAAGTGGGCGGAAGCGCATGGAACATCGTCAGGTGGGCGGAGAGCTGGTTGCGCTCTGGTGGGAAATAGGCCCTTCGTTGCGTGTCGAGCCAGGCGAAGTCCTGCGGCCCGAGCTCCGCGGTGATGATCAGGGCGCTCATCGGCCCGGCCAGTTGTCCTTCTCGAGCTCCGGAAGGCGCGTGAAGGCCGGCTCGTCGAGGCTGCTCTTGACCGATCCGTCGTCCAGGCGAGCGTTCCTCCAGTCGAGCCTGCGGAAGGTCTCCCCTACCCCCGCGACTCCGCCCTTGGCGACCACCAGGTAATTGAGGCGGCCGCTGCCGCAGCCGATCATGGCGTCCACAGTGGTGCCGAGCGGCGTTCCGTCACAGGCAAGCACGCGGGCGCTGGCCAGGCTGGACGCGGGGAACAGGGTCTCCGATGGCAGGGCGACGCTCTCCTCCGCGGCCTTGGCGGCGCCGTCCTCCACCTTCGCCTGCCGTCCCAGCCAGCGCCAGACGCCGAACAGGTTGAGCGCGGTAAGGATGATGTTCTGCCAGATGAGGTTCGTCTGATCTGTCGCGACGCCGAGAATGGTCCAGCTGATGGAGCCGACCGTGAAGACGATGAAGCCGTAACCGGTCATGCGGCTGCCGAGGTTCGAGGCGGTCATCAGCGCGGCGATGGTGGTGGCGACCGGGGCCAGCCAGGAGGAGATCTGTTCCATGATTGGCGCAACCGCTGCCGGGGAAACTAGTTTCCCGTGCGAGAAGACCCGCAGGGTTGCCGCTCAGATTTCGACCTGGCTGCCCAATTCCACGACGCGGTTCGTCGGCAGCTTGAAGAACTCCATGGCGCTTTCCGCATTGCGCAGCATCCAGGCGAACAGCCGCTCGCGCCAAATCGCCATGCCAGGGCGGGATGACGGGAGCAGGGTCTGGCGCGCGAGGAAGAAGCTGGTGTCCATCATCTTGCAGCTCTGGCCGCAGCCCTGGAGCTTCTCGAGCTCCGCGGGGACGTCGACTTCCTCCATGAAGCCGTAGCGAATAACGACGCGGAAGAAGCCTGCGCCGTAGTCCTCGGTATGGATCCGGCCCTCGCCCGCGACGTAGGGCACGTCCTCGATCCGCACGGTCAGGAGCATGACCCGCTCGTGCAGCACCTTGTTGTGCTTGAGGTTGTGCAGCAGCGCGTGGGGCACGCCCTTGGCCGAGCTGGTCATGAAGACGGCGGTACCCGGCACGCGAGCCGCGCTGGTCGCGGCGGACTTGATGAACACCTCCATGGGGAGGCTGGCCTCCGCCATGCGATCAAGCATCAGCTTGCGGCCCTTGGCCCAGGTGGTGAGCAGCGTGAAGGCGACTGCGCCGACGAGTAGCGGGAACCAGCCCCCGGCCGGCACCTTCATGAGGTTGGCGCTGAAGTAGAGCACGTCCACGAAAAGGAAGAGGGCAAGCAGCGGAATGGCCTTCCAGCGCGGCCACCTCCAAAGCGCAAAGAACACGACCGAAAGCAGCAGCGTGTCGATGAACATCGCGCCGGTGACCGCGATGCCATACGCCGCGGCAAGGTTGGACGAGCTCTGGAAGGTGACCACCAGCAGGATGACCATCACCATCAGCGCCCAGTTGATCACCGGGATGTAGATCTGGCCGGCCGCCTCCTCGCTGGTGTGGCGAATACGCAGGCGCGGGATGAAGCCGAGCTGGATCGCCTGCTGCGTGACCGAGAAGGCGCCGGAGATCACGGCCTGGCTCGCGATGATGGTGGCACAGGTGGCGAGCAGGACGAGCGGCAGGCGGAAGTTTTCGTCGGCGAGGTAGAAGAAGGGGTTCTTCACCGTTTCCAGCGCTTCGGCCGGCGACTGGCTGAGCAGCATGGCGCCCTGGCCGAGGTAGTTCAGGAGCAGCGCGGGGAGGACGAAATAGAGCCACGACACGCGGATCGGGCGGCGGCCGAAGTGGCCCATGTCCGCATAGAGGGCTTCGGCTCCGGTCACGGCGAGGACGACGGAGCCCATGGCGATGAAGGCAGGCAGTGGTTCGGCGATATAGAAGGCAAGCGCGTTGCCCGGATTGAGCATGTGCCACAGCACCGCCGGATGCTTGAAGATGTGGAATAGTCCGAGGCTCGCCAAAGTGAGGAAGTAGACCAGCATGATCGGGCCGAAGAGCGTTCCGACCTTCGCGGTCCCGCGCGACTGGATCGCGAACAGTCCAACCAGGATCCCGACTGCGAGGGGAAGGACGAACGGTTCGAACGCCGGGTTGACGGTGGTCAGACCCTCCACGGCGGACAGCACCGAAACCGCGGGCGTGATCATGGAATCGCCGTAGAACAGGGCGGTGGCGAACACGCCGAGCATGACGATCCCGGCGGTCCACCGCCGCTTGTCGCTGGTCGAGCGGTTGATCAGCGCGAGCAGCGCGAGGCTGCCGCCCTCCCCCTTGTTGTCGGCACGCATGATGATCATGACATATTTCAGCGTCACGATGATCATCATCGACCAGAAGATCAGGCTGAGGACACCGTAGATGTGCATGGCGTCCGGGGCGAGCTGGTGATGGCCCGCAAAGGTTTCGCGAAAGGCGTAGATCGGGGACGTTCCGATATCGCCGAACACAATGCCGACGGCGCCGACCGCCAGCTTCGCCAACGACCCCTGCGGTGCATGGCCGCCATGGCTTTGGTTGGCGTCCTCCGCCACTCCGGTTGCGCTGACGTTCATGATTGGCGCGGCGCCCTAGCAGGAGCGTTTCGCTCCCGCAATTGGCTGGCGCGTCCCTGACCCCTGCGTTTATAGGCCCGCGCGAATCCCTTCACGAAGAGAGTGAACGAACCATGCGCATTGGTGTGCCCAAGGAAATCAAGAACCACGAGTACCGTGTCGGACTGACCCCGGCTTCCGTCAAGGAACTCATCGCCGCGGGTCATGAGCTGTTCGTGGAGACGAAAGCCGGCAGCGGCATCGACTGTCCGGACAGCGCCTACCAGAAGGCCGGCGCCACCATCCTCGGCAGCGCGGAGGAAGTGTTCAAGG
>NZ_JAFFJU010000003.1 GCF_016924655.1 Sphingomonas arenae | reverse complement strand
AACCTGGGCGCGACCGAAGCGATGCGCCAGGACCCGCACCTCGCCAACGGCCTCAACGTGTCGGACGGCAAGATCCGCCACCAGGCCGTCGCCGAAGCCCTCGACCTGCCGTTCGAAGCGGCGGCGTAGGTCGGAACAATACAAGAACGTCCACGTTCCTGCATCGGCTCAAATGATTGAAATGGTGTAGGAATCATGGACAAGATCGACGACAATCCGAAGGCTCATCCGACCGGCAACGCTGTCAAGGACCCGGACCATTGGGTCACGGGTGACGAACCGATGACCGGCGCGCAGGCATCGTACCTGCAGACCTTGAGCGAAGAGGCTGGAGAAGAATTCGACCCCGACCTCAACAAGGCGGACGCGTCGAAGAAGATCGACGCGCTTCAGGAGAAGACGGGCCGGGGCGAATAGCCCCGGCTCATTCGCCGGTGGCGGGCTCCGGGGACGACGGGAGCGGCTCGGCCCGGCCTTCGAGCACGGCGATCCCGCCGACGATCATCGGCCGGTAGGCCGTTCCCGTCGGCGTCAGGGCCAAAGCCTGATTCCAGGACTTGAGCGCTTCGTCCCGCTGGCCGGATCGGGCGAGCGCCAGGCCGCGGAAGAACAGCGGCGCGGGATGGCGTGGCGCCAGCTGACGCGCCCGGGCGAAAGCGAACTCCGCCGCCGGCGTAAGCATCCCGGCATGATCGACCAGAGCATTGCCCAGGCCCACCCACAGCCCGGCATCCTCCGGATGCTGGCGAAGCCCCGCGCGCACGATGCCGACCGCCTCTCCGGTCTTGCCGCGCGCTGCGAAACTGTCCGCCATCATAAGCCAGCGACCAGTCTGGTTGAATTGCCCCAGCATCGCCTGCCGCGCGGCAGTCAGCGGCATCGGGGCAGAGCGCTGACTGGAGCTCTTGGGCGCCCCTGACAGGGTTGGCCGGCCCTGCCGCGCGTAACCTGCCCCGCCGACGAGCAGCGCTGCGATCACCAGCTGAAGAGCCGCACCGCGCAGCCGGCCCAGCCACCACAATCCGGCTGCAACCAGAACGAGCAGGCCAACAAAGATCAGAAGCCCGTTCATGATCGCCGCCGACGCTTGAACTGTCCTGCCGCGAGCATGCCACCGGCAAGGACCAGCAGTAGCGGCGCTACCCAGAGAAACAGGGTTTCCGGCGAAAGGCCGGGCTTGTAGCTGACCCATTCTCCATAACGGCTGATCAGCCAGCTACGGACCTGCTCCGGGCTTTCACCGGCCTTGATCCGCTCCCGAACGAGGCTCCGCATGTCCCCGGCGAGTTCGGCATCGCTGTCCGCGATCGATTGCCCCTGGCAGACGAGACAACGCAGCTCCGCCATCAGAGCCTTGGCCTGGGCCTCCTGCCTAGGATCCTCCAGCTGTTGGTAGGCATAGGGAGAGGCGGGCTGTGCGCTGTCGGCCAGCGCGGGGCTGGCGAGGGCGAGGGTCAATGAAGCGAGCCAGACCCTCACCGCGCCTTCTCCAGCTCGGTCAGGATGGTCGGCAAGTCCGCGTCCGTCAGTGGGCCGACGTGCTGGTAGCGGATGACCCCGCTGCCATCGATGATGAAGCTTTCCGGCACGCCGGACGAGCCCAGCGCCATCTGCACCTGGCTGCGCATGTCGCCCCCGACCCGAACGAACGGGTCGCCATGACGGCTCAGGAACTCGGCGACATCGGCAGGCGCATCGCGGATAGCAATGCCGTCGATCTGCACGCCTTGCCGGCGCAGCTGCATCAGCACGGGCGCCTCCCCGATGCAGGGGACGCACCAGCTGGCGAAGAGGTTCACGAGGCGAGGCCCCTTCCCGGCCAGGTCCGCGGAGGACAGTGGCGCCTTGCCCGGGATCGCGGGCGGAAGAGTGAACTGGGGCACCGGCTGGCCGACGAGCCGTGACTTGACGGTGGGATCCGGTGGATCGCTGAGACGCCAACCGACCGCCAGGACGAACAGGGCGAACACGATCAGCGGCAGCGCGAGCCAGAGGCGCCGGTTCATGCGAGCACCTCGGCGTCTGCATGGACGGGCTCCGGATCGGCGTGCACCGGCTTGCGACGGCGTTCGCGCCAGAGCCGGCCGATCAGTGCAAGGAGGCCGCCCAGCGCGATCAGCGCACCGCCGAGCCAGATGAAGGTAACCAGCGGCTTCCACCAGAGACGCAGCTGCCAGCGACCACTCTCATCCTGGCGGCCGAGCACGGTGTACAGCTGGCCGTCGAGAAGGGTGTCGATCGCGGCTTCGTTCGTCTCGGTGGGCGGATCGGAGAAGTAGCGGCTCTGCGGCTTGAGAATCACCGGGGATCCGCCACTGCGCCGCGCCTCGAGCTTGGCCTCGAGCGCAGTCCAGTTCGGTCCCGCCACGGGCTCGATCGAAGCCAGTCGAACCTGCCAAGGGCCGACCTCGAGAGTGTCGCCGACGCGAACCGCAGCGAGCCGTTCCTTGGTGAAGCTGGCGTCCGCGGCGGCCCCGGTCATGGCGACGGCTACTCCGAGATGCGCGGTGACCATTCCCCAAGTTGCGAGCGGAGTGCGCGTAAGCTTGCGGTCGACCAGCGGCAGAATGCTGGCGATTGCCAAGCCGGCGGCCACCGCCAAGCCGAGACGGGCAAGGATGCTCATGCCCGGAGCGACTGCGAACAGGACGAGGAACGTCAGCACCGTCACGACAAGCGGGAGCGTGGCGCGCCGCAAGATGCGTCCTCCGTCGTGCCGCCACCGCAGCAGCGGCCCGACGAACAGCAGGAAGCCGAGCAGCAGGACCAGCGGCGATGTGACCAGGTTGAAATAGGGAGCGCCGATCGACACCGCATACCCCATGGCCTCCGCGGCGATCGGGTAGAAGGTGCCGATGAACACGGTTCCAAGCAGGACGCTGAGCAGCAAGTTATTGCCGACCAGCCCGGCTTCGCGGCTCACCACGTCGAACCGGGCGCCTTCGCGCACTGTGCTGATCCGGGCGGCGAAGATGCCGAGCGCACCGCCGACGTAGATGACCAGGAGCGCGAGAATGAAGGCGCCGCGCTCGGGATCGACGGCAAAGCTGTGCACGGACGTGAGGATGCCGGAGCGCACAAGGAAGGTGCCAATCATCGACATGGAGAAGGCGACGACCGCCAGCATCAGCGTCCAAGCGCGCAAGCCGTTCCTGGCGGCGAGCACGTTCACGGAGTGGAGCAGCGCCGTCGCGGCGAGCCACGGCATGAGGGAGGCGTTCTCGACCGGATCCCAGAACCACCAGCCGCCCCAGCCCAGCTCGTAATAGGCCCAGTAACTTCCGGCGGTGATGCCGATGGTCAGGAGGACCCAGGCGCCGAGCACCCAGGGCCGCATGGCGCGGGCAAGAGCCGGACCGACGTCGCGCGTGATCAGCGCCCCAACGGCGAGGCTGAAGGCTACGGAGAGACCGACATAGCCGAAGTAGAGGGTGGGCGGGTGGAAGGCGAGGCCGGGATCCTGGAGCAGCGGGTTGAGCCCCCTCCCCTCCACCGGTGCCGGGTTGAGGCGGGCGAACGGATTGGAGGCCATCAGGAGGAAGCCGAAGAAGCCCAATCCCAGCGCTGCCTGGGCCCCTAAGGCCGCATGCAGCGCGCGTTCGGGCAGGCGGCGCTCCAGCAGGGCCATGGCCGCGCCCGCGACGGCGAGCACGGTCACCCAGAGGAGCATGGACCCTTCGTGGTTCCCCCACGCGGCCGAGAGCTTGTAGATGAAGGGCTTGGCGCTGTGGCTGTTGGCGGCGACCAGCTCGACGGACAGGTCGGTGCGCACGAACAGCCAGATGAGCATGGCGAAGGAGAACAGGGTCAGCAGGCCCTGAGCGACGGCCACCGGCGCCACGATGGCGCGCGTATCGCCGAGGCGACGACCCGCGAGCGCCACCGCCAGTTGCAGGAGGCTGAGCGCGGCGGCGAGCCACAGCGCGGCGAGGCCGGCTTCCGCGATCATTGCGCCAGCGTCTGCTCCGTCGCGCGCTCCGCACTGACGTTGCCCATCTGCGGCGGCATGTAGCGCTCGTCATGCTTGGCGAGGATGTTGTCGGCGACGAAAACTCCGTCTGGGCCGAGCCGGCCTTCCGCGACGACGCCGCTGTTCTCCTTGAACAGGTCAGGCAGGATGCCGCGGAAGCGCACGGGAACCGTGGCCGGGCCGTCGTAGACCGTGAAGGCAACGGTCACGCCGTCCGCTTGCTTGTCCACGCTGCCCTGCTGGACCATGCCGCCGAGGCGCAGCGGCTGACCCGGCTGGGCACGGCCGGCGGCGATGTCCTGCGGCGTCATGAAGTAAGCGGCGCGATCTTGCAGGCCCCACATGGCGAGCAGGACGGCCCCGATGAGCGCCATCATGGCGAGCAGGACGAGCACCAGCCGCTGGTGCTTGGACCGCACCCTCATCGACGCTCGCGCAGCTGTTCCGCGGCCGCCTCGGCGCGGCGCATGCCCGCAAGCGCCCAAGCGGTCAGCGCCGCGGTTCCGCCCAGGGTCACGGCATAGGCCGCGATCACGAAAGCCCATTGGTTCATTCGCTCGCGGTCCTTCTGAGGCGAGCCTCGATCTTCGTCTCGGCAAGCTCGGTCCGCATGCGCATCAGGACCACGGCGCCGAACAGGGCCGAGAAGCCGAGCATGGTGAAGGGCAGCGGCCAGAGGAGTTCGGGCGCGATGCTGGTGCCGGTGAGTTCGATGCTCTCGCCCTGGTGAAGCGTGTTCCACCACTGGACCGAGAAGTGGATGATCGGCAGATTCACCGCGCCCACGAGGCCAAAAATGGCGGCAAGGCGGCCATCTGGCCCGCGCTCCCGCTCGGCGGCGGACAGGGCGATGTAGCCGAAGTAAAGGAACAGCAGCAGGAGCATGGACGTGAGGCGTCCGTCCCATTCCCACCAGGTGCCCCAGGTAGGCCGACCCCAGATCGAGCCGGTAAGCAGACACAATGCCGTAAAAGCGGCCCCGACCGGCGCGATGGCGCGCCCGGCGACCGCCGCAAGCGGGTGACGCCAGACGATCTGCATCAGCGACGCGACGGCCAACCCCGTCCAGCCGCCCATTCCGAGCCAGGCGGCCGGAACATGGATGTGGAGGATCCGGACGGTTTCCCCCTGGAGGTAGTCGGGCGGAATCACCGACAAGGCGCCCACCACGCCAACCGCCGTCAACACGGCGCCGATCGCCAGCAGCCACGTAGTGGCCGGCCGGGCGATGCGAAGAAAGCGCGTGGGATTGGCAAAGCGGTGCATGGGGCGAGCGGTATGTAGTGCGATGAGTGCGGACATGCCAGACGAACCGCCGCTGGCGAGCGGCCGACCGACCGGATTGTCCCTGTTCCAGAGCTCAGACCCGATCGGCCGACATAGCGCCAGTCCGGAAAAGTCCTTAGGCGCGCCCGATCAGCTTCATGGCCATCGCGTCGGCCACGGTCGCCGGATCGCGGCCAGACGCCTGGCTCTCCGACCAGATGGTCTCCAGCCGCTCCGGAATACCCTCGATCCGGCTGCGGACCACGGAAGCGTCACCGTCCTTCAGATACTCGGTGCTTACGTTGATGATTCCGCCGGCATTGATCACGTAATCGGGTGCGTAGAGGATGCCGCGCTCCATGAGCCGCGCACCGTCTTCTCGGCTGGCGAGCTGGTTGTTCGCGCCGCCCGCGACGATCGGCACGCGCAGGGCGGCGATGCTCTCGGCGTCGAGGATGGCCCCCAGTGCATTCGGACTGAGCACGTCGGCTTCCAGGGTCATGATGTCGGAGGGTGCAACCACCTCCGCTCCGGTCGCGGCGGCGAGCTTCTGCGCGCGGTCGGCATCCACGTCAGCGATGGAGAGCCGGGCACCTTCGGCGGCGGCATGCATGGCGACGCCACTTGCGACACTTCCGGCGCCCTGCAGGGCGATGTGCAGCCCTTGAAGGCTGCTCTTGCCAAGGGCCCGGCGAACGGCCGCCTTGATCCCGAGAAAGACGCCCAATGAGGTATGCGGGCCCGGGTCGCCGCCGACGGCACCCTCCTCCACCGGAAGCCCCGCAACGTAGCGGGTCTGCTGGCTGACCGAGGTCATGTCGGCGACGTTGATGCCGACGTCCTCGGCCGTGACGTACTTGCCTCCCAGCGAATTCACGGCGCGCCCGAACGCCGCCATCATCTCGGGAGTCTTGGTCCGGTTCGCGTCCGCCAGGATCACGCCCTTGCCCCCGCCGAGCGGCAGGCCGGCCATGGCGTTCTTGAAGCTCATGCCCCGCGACAGGCGAAGCGCGTCCGTCAGCGCATCGGCATCGTCCGCATAGTGCCAGAAGCGGCAGCCGCCCGCGGCCGGACCGAGATGGGTGGAGTGCATCGCGATGATCGCCCGAAGGCCGGTCTTCTGGTCGGTGACGAGATGCACGGCCTCGTGCGCGTCAAAGTCGGGCAAACCCCAAAGCGTGGTCATGGATGTTCCACTGAATGAGAGGAAATGGGGCGACCGACGGGACTTGAACCCGCGACCCTCGGTACCACAAACCGATGCTCTAACCAGCTGAGCTACGATCGCCGCGATGTTGCCTCACCTGGGCTCGAAGCCAGAGCTTGGCAAGGCGCGCGAGCCCCTTAAGGTCCAGGGCTTTCCTTGGCAAGCGAAGCTGGGCCCCATGACCAATGCGACGATGACGAAGTTCGGCTATCCTCGAACCCTGTTGATGCAAGGCCGTCACTGGGCCCTGCTTGCACGGCCGGCACAGGTTACGCTCGGCAGTCTGGTGCTCTGCTCGAGGTCGGAGGCCAATGCATACGGCGCGCTGCCGGCGGACGCGTTCGTCGAGCAGGGGAAGATGGTCGCAGCCGCCGAGGACTTGCTTCGGCGCTTCGTCAGCTTCGACCGGATCAACTACCTGATGCTGATGATGGTGGACCCAAACGTGCACTTCCACATCATCCCTCGCTATTCCACGCCAAGGCAGTTCGACGGTATGGACTTTCCCGACTCGGCCTGGCCCGGTCCTCCCGATCTCACCAGAACAACCCCCTTGCACGATTCGGTTCTTGCCGCTTTGAAGCGCCTAACCGACTCGTCGGTAGCATAAAGAAATTGAATATCGGCGGTTTGCAGCCGAAATCATAACGCTTGCGGGAGGCTCTTCCTTTCGGTGATAATATCTCCCGAGGGGCAGAGGCAGGAATATCGATGGTACAACGTTCAAGAGGCGTTGAGGGGCAGTCCATGCCTCTCGGCGATACTCTCATCAAGGCGGGACTGGCCCCCAAGTTGGCCAAGCTCCTGGAAGACATGCCGCACAAGGTTATTCAGGTGGACCCGCGACGTCCGTTCCGGGAGCAGGGCGTCGCTCGCGACGAAGTGCTGTTCGTGCGTCAAGGCATCCTGTCCAAGTTCAAAACTGATGGCGCAGGGCGGCGTCAGATCGTGGCTCTCCGGTTCGCCGGTGATGGCATCCTGCCGCGCGAGGGCAAGGCCGACTATGGCATCCAGGCGATTGTCCGAAGCGAGGTCCTGGTAGGCTCGTCCAGGGATTTCGATCCGATCGTCGACGCCAATCCCGATCTGTCGAAATTCTTCTGGAAGCTTAGCCAACGTCATACGGCGATCGGCTATGAGTGGCTGGTCAACTGCGGCCGGCGGGACTCTACGGCGCGGGTTGCACATCTGCTGTGCGAAACCGTTGCACGATCCGGCAAGAGCGGCGACTCCCCGCGCCTGGTCAATCCGTTCACGCAGCAGCAGATCGCCGACATCACGGGCCAAACCAGCGTGAACGTGAACCGGGTGTTCGCGGACCTCGAGCGGCAGGGCCTCATCCGCCGCGACGGGCGGGAGATCATCTTCTGCGACTGGCCGGAACTGCAGCGGGTGGCGAGCTTCCAACCTCAATATCTGAACTAGGCCACGCCTATACGACGCGTGCCCCCGTGCGGGGACGCGTCGTACCGGCTGCCGTATGGCGCCGGAGCGATGCGGGGGGTGCTAACCGACCAGTGGCGACATGCGGGGCGTGGTGGGCGCGGCAAGGATTGAACTTGCGACCCCACCCGTGTGAAGGGTGTGCTCTACCACTGAGCTACGCGCCCACACCCCGCGGCAGCGGCGGATAGAGGGTGAGCATGGCTCTGTCCACCCTCCATCAGCCCCGCAATCGAGTTATTGAACGGCTTCCTTGAGCACCTTGCCCGGCCGGAACTTCGGCTGCGCGCTGGACTCGATCTGCAAGGGCTCGCCGGTCCGCGGGTTGCGCCCGACAGAGGCCTTCCTCCGCGTGACGGAGAAGTTGCCGAAGCCAACCAGCCGGACCTCGTCACCTCGCTTGAGGGCGAGCGTGATCGTCTCCAGCATCGTCTCCACCGCACGGGCCGCATCGTTGCGATTCAACCCGGCCCGGTCCGCGACCTGGGTGATCAGATCCTGCTTGTTCATTCCCCTATGTCCCGCAATGCTTGAACTGGCCCGAAGAGTCGGGCGGAATTGCACCCCCATAACGCCGATGGGGGTGCTGACGCTATCCTTAGTGAGGCAGGCTCTGTCCGGCTGTCGCCGTGCCGTGCGGATGAGGCGGCGGCTCCGCGGCATGCTCATCCGCATCGGTCCACTCGATCGGCTGCAACTTCTCGGCAAGGGCGGCGACGAGCACCTCGTCGACATGCTCGACCGGGATGATCCGGAGCCCGCTTGTCACGTTCGCCGGAAGCTCCGCGAGATCCTTCTCGTTTTCCTTCGGGATCAGGACGGTGGTGATGCCGCCACGAAGTGCCGCGAGCAGCTTCTCCTTGAGGCCGCCGATCGGCAGCACGCGTCCGCGCAAGGTGACCTCGCCGGTCATCGCGACGTCCCGCCGCACCGGCACGCCGGTCAGAGTCGAGATCATAGCCGTGACCATGCCGATGCCCGCTGACGGACCATCCTTGGGTACCGCACCTTCCGGCAAGTGGACGTGGATATCCTTGCGGGCGAAGATCGAAGGCTTGACCCCGAACGCGGGCGCTCGGGCCTTAACGAAGCTCATCGCGGCCTGGACGGACTCCTGCATGACCTCGCCAAGCTTGCCCGTGGTCCGGATCTGGCCCTTGCCGGGTACGGTCACCGCTTCGATCGTCAGCAGTTCACCGCCGACCTCGGTCCAGGCGAGGCCGGTCACTGCGCCGACCTGATCCTCCTCCTCCCCGACCCCGTAACGGTAGCGCCGCACGCCCAGGAAATCCTGGAGGTTCTCTTCGGTAACGGTGACGCTTTCGTACTTGCCTTCCAGGATCTGCCGCAGCGCCTTGCGGGCGACCTTGGCGAGTTCCCGCTCGAGCGTGCGCACGCCGGCTTCGCGCGTGTAGTAGCGCAGGACGGCGCGCAGGCCATCGTCGTTGAAGGTCAGCTCCTCGACCTTCAGGCCATGCGCCTCCATCTGCTTGGGGATGAGGTGACGGCGCGCGATCTCGACCTTTTCGTCCTCGGTATATCCCTCGAGCCGGATGATCTCCATGCGGTCGAGCAGCGGCTGGGGCATGTCGAGCGAGTTGGCGGTCGTCACGAACATGACGTCGCTTAGGTCGTAGTCGAGCTCCAGATAATGATCCTGGAACTTGCTGTTCTGCTCCGGGTCCAGCACCTCGAGCAGGGCCGACGCGGGGTCGCCGCGGAAATCCTGGCCGAGCTTGTCGATCTCGTCGAGCAGGAAGAGCGGGTTGCTAGTCCCCGCCTTTTTGAGATTCGAAATGATCTTGCCGGGCAGCGAGCCGATGTAGGTCCGGCGGTGACCGCGGATCTCCGCCTCGTCGCGAACGCCGCCAAGGGACTGGCGAACGAACTCGCGCCCAGTTGCCTTCGCGATGGAGCGGCCGAGCGAGGTCTTGCCGACGCCCGGAGGTCCGACGAGACACAGGATCGGGCCCTTCAGGCGGTTGGTCCGAGCCTGCACCGCGAGATACTCCACGATGCGGTCCTTGACCTTTTCCAGCCCATAATGGTCCTCGTCGAGCACCTGCTGGGCCTCGGCGATGTCGCGCTTCAGGCGTGACTTCTTGCCCCAGGGAAGGCCGAGCAGCACGTCGAGGTAGTTGCGGGCAACGGTCGCCTCCGCGCTCATCGGCGCCATGCCCTTGAGCTTCTTGAGCTCTGCGTTCGCGCGAGCGCGCGCTTCCTTGCTGAGGCGCGTCTTGCGGATCTTCTGGGCGAGTTCCTGCAGCTCGTCGCCGCCCTCCCCGTCGTCATTGCCCAGTTCGCGCTGGATCGCCTTCAACTGTTCGTTGAGGTAATATTCGCGCTGGGTCTTCTCCATCTGCCGCTTCACGCGGCTGCGAATCTTCTTCTCGACCTGCAGCACGCCGAGCTCGCCTTCCATGAAGGCGAAGACCATCTCCAACCGGCGAGCCGGATTGAGTTCGCCGAGCAATGCCTGCTTGTCAGCAACCTTGACGGACAGGTTGGAGGCGACCGCGTCGGCAAGGACAGAGGCGTCCTCGATCTCGCCAAGCTGGATCGTAGTTTCCGCCGGCAAGCGCTTGTTGAGCTTGGCGTAATTCTCGAACTGGTCGATGACGGAGCGCATCAGGGCCTGCGCTTCCGTGCCATCGGCGGGCTCGTCCGCCACGTCCTCGACCTCCGCGGTCAGGTAGCCGTCGGCTTCGTTGAGGGCGACGAGGCGCGCCCGACGGACGCCCTCGACCAGCACGCGAACGGTTCCGTCCGGCAGCTTGAGCAGCTGCATCGCAGTCGCGACGACGCCCAGGTCATAGAGCGCATCCCGGTCTGGATCGTCCTCGGCCGGGTCGAGCTGGGCCACCAGGAAGATGTGCTTGTCGGCCGCCATCGCGGCCTCCAGCGCCGCGACCGACTTCTCGCGCCCAACGAACAGCGGCACGATGCGCTGCGGGAAGACCACGATGTCGCGAAGCGGCAGGATGGGGAAAGTCGACGTCAACGAAAACTCCTCTGGGCCAGGCGGCCCGCCTCTGCCTTCCATATGGTGCCAGTGAGCGGTCCAATCAATCGATTGGTCGTCGCGAGGGGAACAGACCCATTCCCGCTTCGCTTGTGTCCCTTGAAGTCAGGAGGCGCTCGATGGAACCACGTGAGAAGATCAGCACCGGCCCGAACGAAGCGGCGATCAACGAAACGATCGCCGGGACCGGACCGGGCATCCCGGATGAAGCGGCCACTCCGGGGCAGGAAGCCATTCCCCTGCCCAGCGACGAAGAGATCGAGCGGATCGCTCGCAAGCTGGGCGCTCCGATCCATGGTCGTGGCGAAACGGATCGAGACAGCTAAGGCGCGAGAACCAGCCCCAGCGCGGGCAGCAGATTGTGGAGGGCGTGCAGCAGGCTGACCAGCGTGAAAGCGGTCAGCAGGCTGCGCTCCCGCCACACCAGGAAGGCCGTCGAGAAGATCAGGAACGGCCACCAGATGATGAGGCCCCAGGCGGCGGCCTGGAGGGAATGCGCAATGCCCCAGCCGGCGGCGCTCACGAGCACGGCGCCGCCGGGGGGAAGAAACGTCCGTAGGACGAGCAGAACGGAGCCCATGATCAGCGTCTCCGTGACGGGCGCGAAGACCACCACGAGAAAGAAGATCCGCCAGCTTCCATTAGGGAATTCGGGCTGCGCCACGTCACTCAGTGTGGCGTTGACCAGCGCGGACAGCGCGATCGAGGGCAGGAAGGTCATCAGCCACGCGATTGTCAGGTAGGTGGCGGGTTGATCGGCACGGAACAGCCGTGCGGGGAACAAGGCGGCGAGCGGTCCCCAGCTTTTGGCCGGAGGAACAACCGCGTTCATAGCCGGGCGACCCGGGTCACGATGGGCATGAACACGTGCCGCACCTGCTCGTCCGGCCAGACGCGCGTGAGTTCAACGAGCACCTTGTTCCACGCAGCCGGATCAGCGTCGGTCCAGCGTCGGAAAGCCGACCAGCTTCGGACGTAATCCACCAGCTGCTCGCGCGACCAGGCGAGGTGCATGGCCGCTGGGGCGCAGCGGACTTCCTCGCCGGGGAACGGGATCGTGCGATAGCCGTCGACCAGCAGCCAGTTGTTGCTGGCCCAATAGGGCTCAAGTGGCTTCAGCAGGGTGCGGCCGACCACTTCGTCAACTTGCGGGTCAACGTAGAACCATCCGTAGCCGATGGCTGCAAGCACGCCACCCGGTTTCAGGACGCGGCGGGCCTCCGCGTAGAAGGCATCAAGGTCGAACCAGTGCAGGGCCTGCGCCACGAGGACGAGGTCGCAGCTTCCACTTGCGAGCGAGCAGCGCTCCGCGGGTTCGACAGCGAAGTGAACACGCGGGTGCGGCTGGGCGTGCGCGATCTGCTGTTCGCTGGCGTCGGTCGCATGAACGTGGTCGAAGTGACCCGCGAGTAGATGGGCAGACTGCCCGTTCCCCGTACCCGCATCCCACGCCCGGGTTCGACCGGGAGCAAGAGCGGCAATCTCCGGCATCAAGCTTGGCGGATAAGTCGGGCGGGCCTGAGCATAAAGCTCGGCGTGACCGGAGAAGAGGTCGAGGAACGGTCGATCGTTCACCGACCGCCCTCTCCTACCATCAGGAATTCAGACCCGTTCGGCAGCACGTCAGGCCGCGTCGCTACCTGCCTTTTCCTTCTTGGCGTAGACCCGGACCGGCTCCTTGCGACCGTCGACCACGTCCTTGTCGACATGCACCTCGTCGACGCCGTCCATGCTGGGCAGGTCGAACATGGTGTCGAGCAGGATCGCCTCGAGGATGGAGCGAAGCCCGCGCGCGCCGGTCTTGCGCTCGATCGCCTTGCGGGCGACCGCGTGCAGTGCCTCCTCCGCGAATTCGAGCTCCACGTCCTCCATGTCGAACAGCTTCTGGTACTGTTTGACCAGTGCGTTCTTCGGCTCGACCAGGATCTTGACCAGCGCGCCCTCGTCCAGGTCTTCCAGCGTCGCGATCACCGGCAGACGGCCGATGAACTCCGGAATGAGACCGAACTTCAGCAGATCCTCCGGCTCGCAGCTCTTGAGCACTTCGCCGGTGCGCCGCTCCTCGGGAGCAGCGACGTGGGCTCCGAAGCCGATCGACTTGCCCTGAAGGCGATCGCCGATGATCTTGTCGAGACCCGCGAACGCGCCGCCACAGATGAACAGGATATTGGTCGTGTCGACCTGCAGGAACTCCTGTTGCGGATGCTTGCGGCCACCCTGCGGCGGAACCGAGGCCGTGGTGCCTTCCATGAGCTTCAGCAGCGCCTGCTGCACGCCCTCGCCCGACACGTCCCGGGTGATCGACGGATTGTCCGATTTGCGCGAAATCTTGTCGATCTCGTCAATGTAGACGATGCCGCGCTGCGCCTTTTCGACGTTGTAGTCGGAGGCCTGCAGCAGCTTCAGGATGATGTTCTCGACATCCTCGCCGACGTAACCGGCTTCGGTAAGCGTCGTCGCATCCGCCATGGTGAACGGCACGTCGAGGATCCGCGCCAGTGTCTGGGCCAGCAGCGTCTTGCCGCAGCCCGTTGGGCCGATCAGCAGGATGTTCGACTTGGCAAGCTCGACCTCGCTGCCGGTCTTGGCGCCGTGGTTCAGCCGCTTGTAGTGGTTGTGCACCGCGACAGAGAGGACACGCTTCGCACGGTTCTGGCCGATGACATAATCGTCCAGCACCTTGCAGATCTCCGCCGGCGTCGGAACGCCATCGCGGGTCTTCACGAGGGCCGACTTGGACTCCTCGCGAATGATGTCGTTGCACAGCTCGACGCATTCGTCACAGATGAAAACGGTCGGGCCGGCAATCAGCTTCCTGACTTCGTGCTGCGACTTGCCGCAAAAGGAGCAGTACAGGGTGCTCTTGCTGTCGCCGCCGGAGAGCTTCGTCATAATCGTCCTTGTCAGTGAGGCGCGGACGCCTCCGTCGTGCCGGATGCTACCCGGCTTTGTGGCATTATCAAACTCTCGGAAGGCTTAACGTGTTTCCCGCCCCGAAAGATTCCTCGTCGATATGGAGGGAGCGACACGCCGCAACAAGGGCAAACCCTTGTATTCGCAGGAACCCTCGTGCCTTCCGCCGGTTGGCTGCGCGGAAGGAGACGTGAGATGGCGCAAAAAGCAGCTGGAGGCCAAGGCAGCGGAGTGACCTCGAAGGGCGGCACGGACGCCGGTTCGGGCGGACGCGGCGGCGGCGGCAAGGGCGGCAGCGGCTCGGGCAACAGCAAGAAGACCGGCAAGGGCGGCTGAACCCTGCCCCGCGCGGCTTAGAAGAGCGTCGTCAGCCAGAAGAACAGGGCTCCGACCACGCCAGACGCGGGGATGGTGATGATCCAGGCCATGACGACGCTCTGCGCCACCCCCCAGCGGACGGCGGATGCGCGGCGGGCGACGCCTGCACCGATCACCGCGCCTGTGATGGTGTGCGTGGTCGAGACCGGGATCCCGAACCAGCTTGCGCCGAACAGCAGCATGGACCCGCCGGTCGAGGCCGCGAAGCCCTGATGCTGGGAGAGCTTGGTGATCCTGGAGCCCATGGTTTCGATGATCTTCCAGCCGCCAGTCAGGGTCCCGAGCCCGATCGCGATGTAGCAGCTGATCGCCACCCAATGAGGAACCTCGAACTCACCGTGCAGATAACCGGTGGAGTAGAGCAGCACGGTGATGATCCCCATGGTCTTCTGGGCATCGTTGAGGCCGTGCCCCAGCGAATAGGCTGCGGAGGAGACGAGGTGCAGCCCGCGGAACGCGCCTTCTGCCCGTCGCTGCGAAGCGCCGTTCGCCGCCCAGCTGCTCAGCAGCATGACGCCAAGTGCGGCCGTCATCCCGAGCAGCGGAGCCAGCGGGATGAACAGGACAGTCTTGGTGACCCCCGTCCACTGGACTTCGCCGAGTCCGACCGCAGCTATTCCCGCGCCGAGGATCCCGCCGACCAGCGCATGGCTGGACGACGACGGGATGCCCTTCAGCCAGGTGACGACGTTCCAGAACATCGCCCCGATCAGGGCCGCGAAGACCAGCGCCGGAGTGACCGCATTGGCGTCGATCAGACCCTTGCCAATCGTCTCCGCCACCTTGTGGAGCTGCGGAAATGCCAGGGTGACGAAATAGGCCGCGAAGTTGAAGAAGGCGGCGAACCCGACCGCCTGCACCGGGCCCAGCAAACGCGTGGCCACCACCGTTGCGATGGAATTCGCGGCATCGTGAAGCCCATTGAGGAAGTCGAAGGCCAGCGCGATGATGATCAGGCCGACCAGCAGTGGAAAAGCGAGTTCGTGCATCAGCTGTGGTCGATGACGATGCCGTCGATTTCGTTGGCGACGTCCTCGAAGGCGTCAACGATGCGTTCCAGATGCTTGTAGATCTCGCGGCGGACCACGAACGGCATCGCATCCCCACTGCGGTAGCGCTCGAAGGCGGCCTTGACGCCGGCCCGGTGGATCTCGTCGGCGTGGCCCTCCATCCGGACCAGCCGTTCGGTCAGTTCATGGAGCCGCGCGCCGTTGGCTGCAACGTCCCGCAGGAGCGGGATCGCCTCCGCCATCAGGCGCGCCGAGTCGACGATGATGCCGACCATGTCTCGCATCTCCGGCTCGAACGCCTCGAACTCGAACAGGTCCACCGCGTTGGCGGCCGCCTGCATCTCGTCCACGGAATTGTCCATGGAAGCGATCAAAGAGGTGATCGCCCCGCGATCGAACGGGGTCAGGAAGGTCCGGCGAACGGTGTGAAGCATTTCACGGATGACGTTGTCCGCGTCATGCTCGCGTTCGTTGATCTCCCGGATGTGCTCGGCCCGCCCTGGCCCGTCATCGAACAGGCGTCCAAGGGCGTTCGCGGCCGCAACCACGCTTGTTGCGTGCGCTTCGAACAGCTCGAAGAAGCCCCCGGTCTGCGGGAGGAGTCGCTGAAACCAGGCAAACATGGGACCCACCTTTGATTTCTCGGCCATCGCGGCGAGAACGCCGTTCTGACGCGTGGCGCCGTTGAACTCGGCGGCATTGAAGGAGCGGATGAGAGCCGCGAGGTCGCTCTCCTCCACCGCATTCGCTGCATCCGCCAGGCTGAACCAGCGACGCTCCCGCTCGTTGGCTTCCTTCCAGCTTCCGAGTTCCTGGCTGACGGCGAGCGGGTAGACGTCGACGTCGAACATCAGGCTCGCCCCGGTCTTGCGGCGCTTGCGATAGCGGAAGGAACCGATGGGCGTAGGGCAAGCTGCGCCGCGGACACCGGCTTCCTCCTCAGCCTCCTTGGCTGCCGCGGCATGCGGAGGCAGGCTACCTTCCGGATTTCCCTTGGGGATGACCCAGCGTCGCGACTCGCGCGAGGTCACGAGCAGCACATCGACGGGTGCGTCGATGCCCTGTCCGCGCGCGCGGTACGGCAAGGCTGCGATCTGACGAATGATGATCCTCGTGAAACGGCCCGAGCGGGACTCGGACGTGGAATGTGACAGTTCCATGACAAGAACGGCGGAAAGCGCAAGGCCTTCCGCCGCCCCGTCTCAGCAAGGTGCCTTGGGTCAGGCGGGCGTGCCGTTCCCGATCCCTGTGGCGCCGCCCTCGCCGTCTCCGCCGACGTCTGGGCGCTTTTCGAACACTTCGTCGATCAGGCCGAATTCCTTGGCCTCGTCCGCTTCGAGGAACTTGTCGCGGTCCATCGCCGCTTCAATGTCCTCGATCGGCTTGCCCGTGTACTTGGCGTAGAGCGAGTTGAGGCGCGTCCGCATGCGCAGGATCTCTCGGGCCTGGATCTCGATGTCCGAAGCCATGCCCTGGGCGCCGCCTGAGGGCTGGTGGATCATGATGCGGCTGTTGGTAAGCGCCACGCGCATCCCCGGCTCACCGGCGGCCAGCAGGAAGCTGCCCATGGAGGCGGCCTGGCCGATGCAGACGGTGCCGACGCGCGGGCGGATGTACTGCATGGTGTCATGGATCGCGAGACCGGCGGTCACCACGCCGCCCGGCGAGTTGATGTACATGAAGATGTCCTTCTTCGGGTTCTCGGACTCGAGGAAGAGCAACTGGGCCGTGATTAGCGAGGACATGTGATCCTCGATCGGGCCCGTGATGAAGACGATCCGCTCCCGCAGCAGCCGCGAATAGATGTCGAAGCTGCGCTCGCCCCGGTTGGACTGTTCAATGACGATGGGAACGAGAGCGGAGGCGATGTCCTGGTGATCCATGGGAATGTGCGTGTCCTTGGGTTGATGTGCCGCCTACATCGGGCGGTTGGCGCAAAGGTTCAAGCGCCCAAAGAAAGAGGGCGGCCCAGCACGGGACCGCCCTCCACTCAAGCGCCTTGCAGCGCTTACATCTTCACGGTTGCTCGGGCGTAGAGATACCGGCCAGGCACATCGTAGGTGCCCGGATCGTAGTTGTTCAGGCCGCAGCTAATGCAGCCCGGCGGGTCCTTGTCGAACAGGTTGTTTACGCCGACCGCGAAGCCGAACCGGTCCTCATCGATCCCGGACCAGCGCAACTGCAGGTCGGTGTAGAGCCGGCTGTTGAGCTTGTTCCCGTTCTGCGATTCCGTCACGCTCTTGATGTAGCGACCGGTGAGCGACACGCCGAAGTGCTCGCCGTCCCAGTCCAGGATGCCGATCGCCTTGTGCTTGGGGAAAGCCTGGTCCGGGCTACCCTGTTCCGTCCCTTCCCGGTCGATCGTGGCCGTTCCATCCGCCGTCGGTACGATCACGTCGTAGTTGAACAGGAAGGTGTTGTTCAGCGTGAAGCCGAGTGTGCCCCAATTGGCCTTGGGCGTGCGATAGGTGACGTTGAGATCGAGACCATCGGTCTTGATGCTGTTGACGTTACCCAGAACGCCCGAGATCTGGGCGATCTGGCCTGTCGCCGTGCGGGTGACAGCCGCGCAGGCCACCGGGTCCAAGGATGCGACGCAGCGCGCCAGGATTTCGCCGGCAGCCGCGAAGATCGCATCCTTGATCTTGATGCGGTAATAATTGCCCTCAACCGAGAAGCGCGGGATGAAGGACGGACTATACACCGCCCCTACGTTCCAGCCCTTGGAGGTTTCCGGCTTCAGGTCTTCGTTGCCGCTGGTCAGAACCGAGAGCTGTGGGTTGTTCTGCTGGTAGCCGGCGGGCACGCCCAACGTGGCGCAGTTCGCGGCGATCTGACCGGTCGGGTTCTGGTCCGCCGAGCACGGGTCGTTCAGTTCCTGGTCGAAGCGGGAAGGCGTTCCGAACAGTTCGCCGATGGTAGGAGCCCGGAAACCCTCGGAATAGGATGCCCGGAGCCGGAGGTCCGCCACGGGCTTCCAGTTCACGCCGCCCTTGAAGGTCGTAGTGGATCCGGAGCGGCTATAGTCCGAATAGCGGACCGCACCATTCAGCTCCAGCAGCTCGAAGAAGGGACGGTCTGCGACGATCGGCGCGTTCAGCTCCGCATACAGCTCGTCAACATTGTAGCCGCCCTTGGTGGGAAGTGCCGGGATGTCCGACCCGAGGCCGGCCGCGACTGTTGGATCGGGATCGAAGCGACCGCTGTAATCGCGATGCTCGTAACCGATCGCAACGCCCAGGTCGCCGCCTGGGAGAGAGAGCAGACTACCCGAGAGGTTGGCGCTGACGCCCCAGAGCTTCTGCCGGCTGCTGTCCCGCTGCGTGAAGCTCACATAATCGAGCATCGCCTGGGTGATGGATCCTGCGCCGCCGAAGATGTTGAACGGCACGCAGGCGCCGGTGCAGTTCGCAACCGGTCCCAGAGCCTGGGCAAGGTTGGCGGCATTGATGTTGCCGAATACCGTCTGGTTCGCCTTGTTGCGGCCGTACAAGCCATTCACGTCCCAGTACCAGTTACGGCCGAGAAGGCCGAACTTCCCGTCGAGAGTGGCCGTTCCGTACAGCGTCTTCACGGTCTGGTTGTAGCGACGCGGCCCGCCTTCGACGACGCGGCGGCCGATGAAGGCATAATTGGCCGTGTTACCGTTGGGCGTGCCGTCGAGGTTGAACCCTGATTCCAGAGTGACCCCGAACGGATTGAACGGATTGGTGACGTCGATCGAGATGCGGTCGAGAAGGTTGCCGTTGCCCCCGTCCGGGCCGACGAACAGCGGCAGGGGCGCCGCCTGGTTCTTGGAATCGCGCCGGTTCCAGACGATCTTGCCGGACAGGTTGATGTCGTTTCCAAATTCCTGCCGAACGTTCGCGAACGCTCCGTAACGCTTCAGCGGCGTCAGGATGAAGTTGAACGGCGCGAAGTTGAACCGGTCGGAGCCATCCGCGGCGAAAGGCCGGAAATTAGCGATGGTCGGGATCGTGCCGGGCGGGAGTGCCTGAATGAGGGTCAGGTCCTCTCGAGGATCGACAGACGGGAAAACGATGAAGCGGCCCAACGGAGTTCCCGAGCTGCAGCCACCTTCGGTGCAGCTCGTCGAATAGGGGTTCGGGAACAACGAGATCGCCCGGTCGCCCGAGCTGATCGGGTTCTGCTTTACGAAGTTCGCGCCGACCACGAGCTGCGTGGGGCCCTCGCCGTTGCCCCAGCTGAGCTGGTAGTTCTGGCTCTGGCCGTCCCCGTCGTCGTACGTCCCAAGCTGGGCCCGGGCTTCGAGACCCTTCTGGCGCTGCTTGGTGATGATGTTGACCACGCCGGCGATCGCGTCGGAGCCATAGATAGCCGATGCGCCATCCTGCAGCACCTCGATCCGCTCAATCATCGCCTCGGGGATGGCGTTGAGGTCGACCGAGCCCGGCACACCCGAGGCGGAGGTCGCGTTGACGAACCGCAAGCCGTCGACCAGCACCAGCGTGCGCTTGGAGCCGAGATAGCGAAGGTCGATCTCAGCCGCGCCCGCACCGACTCCGCCGCCGTCGGGCGGATTGCCGAAGTTACCCGAATTGTTGAACTTGCCATTCAGACCGCCACCCGAACTGGGCAGCCGCTGCAGCACGTCGTTGACGGAGTTGAGACCGGTCTTGGCGATGTCCGTGTCGTCGACGAAGACGATCGGCGAATCCTGGTTCAGCGGATCGCGCCGAATGCGCGAACCCGTGATGACGATTTCCTGCCCCGCCTGGGTCTCCCCAGCCGGAGAGGCTTGCGCGTCCGCGACATCCGCGGGCGGTTCGGTGCTTTGTGCTGCGGCCGGAAAGGCAAGACCGGCGGCCAACGCCAACGAAGCGCCGCCGATGCGCAAGGATACGCGCGAGATCGACATGATATTCCCCCTATCACGTGCACCGCCTAATGGTGCGGAAGGGAGGCTGACAAACTGTGAGGCGTTAACCTACCCGTTAATGGCCGATTGCCGAGCTTTGTTGCACCGTGTTGCAGTTCTGCGACACCGATGGTGCTGGAAAACTCAGGTATGCCAGGCGTCGGACCTCCCGCCTGCCGCGGGTCACGGTGTCGAGGATCAGGCCGGCGAAGAAGCAGAGGGTCGCCACGATGATCATGCCCGTCACCAGAATTGCGGTCGGGAAGCGCGGCACGAGGCCAGTGTCGAGGTAGGTAATTACCAGAGGAACGGAGAGGATCAGCGCGGCAAGCACGAGTGCAGCACCGATCGTTCCGAAGAACAGGACGGGTCGCTCAATGCGATAAAGCGTCGCGATCGTCTTCAGGATGCGCCAGCCGTCGCGGTAGGTAGAGAGCTTGGAAGCCGAACCCTCTGGCCGGGCCGCGTAGTTCGTGACCAGTTCACCCACTGGCAGGCGCAGTTCGAGCGCATGGACGCTGATCTCCGTCTCGATCTCGAAGCCGGACGACAGCACTGGGAAGCTCTTCACGAACCTTCGCGAGAACACGCGGTAACCGCTGAAGATATCGGTGAAACTTCGCCCGAACAGACCAGAAAGAAGCCCGGTGAAGAGCTTGTTTCCGAGCACGTGGCCGCCGCGGTAGGCTTCATCCTGCTCGTGCTGCCGCGTGCCCACGACCATATCGAGCTGCTCGGCCAGGAGCATGTCGACCATCGCGGGCGCCGCGTGCGGATCGTAAGTCAGGTCCCCGTCGGCCATGACGTAAACGTCGGCGTCGATGTCCGCGAACATGCGGCGGACCACGTGTCCCTTGCCCTGCTGCCGCTCGCTCCGGACCACGGCCCCGGCTGCACGCGCCACCTCAACAGTGCGGTCGTTACTGTTGTTGTCGTAGACGTACACGGTCGCAGCCGGCAGTGCCGCACGGAAGCCGGCGACCGTCTGCGCGATCGCCGCCTCCTCATTGTAACAAGGCAGCAGCACGGCAATCCGCGGCTGCGTGGCTAAAGTCATCTCACCCCCGAATAAGCCGAGCGTGCCGGAGCCCTGCCCTGCCCGCTGGTAAGGGCAAGACGGGGCGTCCGGCAAGCGCAGAACCGGCGGGTCCCCTTACGCGGAGGCCTTCTTGGTCTTCTTCGGCTTGGCGGGAGCATGGTCCTTGACCGGCTCCGCGGGCTGGGGCGCGTCGGACTCGGCCTCGACCGCGCCCTTTGCCGGCTTGGCAGCCTTCGGCTTCTTGGCCGGCTTTACCGCTTCCGCGGCTGCATCGGCCTCCGCCGGAGCTGCGTCGGCAACAGAAGCGTCCCCCGTGTCCTCAGCAGCGACCTTCTTACCCTTGCCACCCTTCTTCGCTTTCGGCGCAGGGGCGGCGTGGTGTGCATGATCGTGGCCACAGCCGGGCCCATGGACGTGCCCCTCCTCGGCCTCGAGGTCCGCCTCGATCTCGGCGCGAGTGGAAGGGCGATCCGTGATCTCCGCCTTGGAGAAGAGGAAGTCGACGACCTTGTCCTCATAGAGCGGCGCGCGCAGCTGGGCCGCTGCCATCGGCTCCTGCTGGATGTACTGAACGAAGCGCTCGCGGTCCTTGGGCTGGTATTGTTGGGCCGCCTGAGCGATCAGCCGGTTCATTTCCGGCTGGGTCACGTCCACGCCGTTCGCCTGGCCGATCTCCGAGAGGAGCAGCCCAAGACGCACGCGCCGCTCCGCGATCTTGCGATACTCAGCCTCTTCCGTCTTGATCTCGTCCAGCGCGGCCTGCGGGTCGGCCTCGTGGCTCGCCTCATGCTGCAGCTGCTGCATGATGTTCTGGAACTCGGCCTCAACCATCGACGGCGGCACTTCGAACTGGTGCGTTTCGGCGAGCTGGTCGAGGAGGCGGCGCTTCATGTGGGTGCGCGTCAGGCCGTTCAGCTCCTGCGACTGCTGATCCTTGAGCAGTCCACGCAGCTGATCGAGGCTCTGCAGGCCCAGGTTCTTGGCGAAGTCGTCGTCGATCTTCGCCTCACCCGCGAGCTTCACGGCTTTCACCGTGATGTCGAAGGTCGCCGCCGCGCCCTTGAGGTTCTCGGACGGATAATCTTCGGGGAAGGTCACCTCGATGGTGCGTTCTTCACCGGCCTTCACTCCGACCAGCTGGTCCTCGAAGCCCGGGATCAGCGTGCCCGATCCGAGCACCACCGCCATGTCCGTGCCCGTGCCACCCTCGAAGGCGACGCCCTCGACCTTGCCGACGAAGTCGATCACGAGCTGGTCGCCGTTGGCGGCCGCATGGCCTTCCGGGGCGTCATCGTAGCTGCGCTGCGACGAGGCTAGCTGCTCCAGCTGCTGGTCGATCGCGCTCTCGTCCACCTCAAGCGTCAGGCGCTCGAGCTTCAGGCCTTCGATCTGCGGCTCCGGCACGTCAGGCAGGGTCTCGAGGCTGACGCTGACTTCGGCGTCCTTGCCATGTTCATAGCCTTCGTCGAGCGCGATCTGCGGCTGCATCGCGGGACGCAGCTTGTTGTCGGTCAGCAGCTTCTGCACACCCTCCTGGACCGCGGTTTCCAGCGCCTGACCCTGGAGGCTCTCGCCATGCATCTTGCGGATGAGGTTGGCGGGAACCTTGCCGGGACGGAAACCGGGCATCCGGATCTGGGGAGCGAGACGCTTCACCTCCTGATCAATCCGCGCGTCGATATCGGCGGCGGGGATGGTGAGCTTGTATGCCCGCTTCAGGCCCTGGTTCTCGGTCTCGACGCTCTGCATGATGAAATAGAATCCTGTGACTGAAATCTTGTGTGATGCCCGACGAGCTGGCGGACTGGTGCGCGCGGAGGGACTCGAACCCCCACATCTTTCGACAACAGAACCTAAATCTGCCGCGTCTACCAATTCCGCCACGCGCGCGGACGATCTGAAGGCGCGCCCTATAGCAAGGTGAGACGAAGGGGCAAGCCGCGTCGAGCCGAGCAACCGAGCATCGGGTCAGCCGTTACCTGGCCATGCAGCAGCTTCCACCATTTCCCGACGACGCACCGGGCTTCGAGCCGGGGAACCCAGCGCCCGGCCAGGAGCCCGCCCAGCCGAGCCAGCCCGGACAGCCGAGCGAGACACCTGTCGAAGCGCCCGGCCAGCCGACCGAGGCTCCGGCCGAAGAGCCCGGCACGGCTCCCTCGATCGACGTTCCGTCGCCAGCGGTGCCTGGCGGCGATCCGTCACCCACGCCCATCTCGCCAATCGGCTGATGGCGACCAGGCCGCCCGAGCCCGACATTCCGCCGTTGGACCCGGCGGAACCGCTGGAGCCCGTCCCGGACGACCCGATGGTCCGTGCGAAACTTCGTCGACGCTGGCGGAAACGCTATGCGGCCAACGACAATCAATAGCGGCTGGACCAGCGCATCAGCCGGTCGATGCCAACTTCTGCCAAGGCGCCGATTCCCGCCCCGACCACCACGTCACTGGGGTAGTGGGAGCACCGGATCACCTGCGCGGCACCACTGGCGGCCGCACTGGCGAGCGCGAGCGGCGCTTGGCGGGGGTATTCACGGGAGAAAGCCCGGGCGACCGCAACCGCTCCCGCCGTATGTCCGGATGGGAAGCTGTTGAAGTCGCGCTCGTAGCGTTCGCCGGACCCCATGTGATAATGGCCGTTCCGAACGGCTGCATCGGGGCGGGTGCGGTCGACGAGATGTTTGACGACGCCCCGCAACGCCGTGGCGAGAAGGTGCGACGCGAGCATCCGCGTGCCGGCGCGAATGGTCTTCGCATCACGCAGGACGAGCCCCACAGCGATCACCGCTCCCGTTGCCGCGTAGAGCGGCTCCTGATCTGTGAAATCGCTGAGCTCTCCCAGCAGCTCCACGGCCAGATGATCCGCGTAAGGCACGGTGGCCTCAGCCACGGCGACATCGGCGTCTTCGATCGCCGTTGCGTCGTCCACGCCGGAGATATGCTTGTCGCTGCTCATGCGGGATCAAGCGGGCAGGCCGCGCTTGGGTTCCCGAACCGTGAAGATCACCGGCGCCGGTGAGCCGAGGCAACCATGGCCTCGAAATCCGGAAGCGCCGCATCATAGTAATGAGAGCGGGCCGCATCGTAGAGCATCAGGTATAGCCGGCCGTCGATCACCGCACCGACCGCCCTGCCCTTGCGCCAGAGCTCGTCGCTGTCGAGATGCTCGAAGTCGAACTGGAAACCATTGGCACCAAGGAACGGCCGTGGAGCGAGCGACAACGTGCGGAAATCTACCGTGCCACCGCGAACCCGGAACCAGGTCTCGATCAGAGAGGCGACTTCCGGTGCGGTCATCTCCCGCCGGAACTTCGGCACCTGGCGGTCGGCTCGCCGGGATTCCCGCACCAGCCGCTCGTTGTCCGGCAGAGCCGTGACGAAGCTGATCCCGTCGAGATATGGACCGTTGAGTGTCCAGTCCTCGACCCAGCGCACATCGGAGAAGAGAATGCTTCGCTGGGTCCGGTTCCAGTCGCGCGGCGGAATGACACTGACGGCTCCGTTGCCGACGTTGATCGTCTTTCCGTGACGCGCGAGGACGTAAGGGCTGTTCCAACCTCCCCCGCCGCCAACCGACGTACAGGCGGACGCGAACAGGCACATCGCTCCGGCGAGCGGCAGGAGCAGGCGTCTCTTGATCATCGCGGCCATCCTCAGGCGGTCAGCATCTGACGCACGAACGGTGCGTCCGGAGCGGTTGGAGCAAGCCGAAGATATTGCTGGAGCGCTGCCTTGCCTTCCGCGCTTCGACCCTGCTTCATCAGGAAGATGCCATGCCAGCGCCATGCATCCGCGGGCGCGTCGGGGAAGGCCACGGCTGCCGCATAGGACAGAGCGGCGCGCTGCTGCATGCTCTCCTGGTTACGAAGCCGAAGCATCTCGCCCTCCGCGAAGCGAAGCAGTCCGTTCCAGCCGTCCTTGGCCAGCGTCTCCACAATATATTGCGTCGCCCCAGGGTCGTTGAGCTTGACCTGATCGTCCAGCAGCATCTGCCGGATGGGGCCGATCGCCCGCAGATAGCGCTCCCGCCCGCGGTCGTAGCTTCTGCCGGGGACCGTCAGTTCAGCGGCGGAGAGCCTCAGATCGGTCATGCGCTCCCGCGGCGCCGGATGGGTCGAGAAGATCGAGTAGCCACGATCCGGCCGCTTGCGCCGCACCTTGGCCGAGAGCTCGATCTCGCCGATCAGCTGGTCCCAGGTCTCGGACATGGACCGCGGATCGTAGCCGGCCTCCGCGATCAGCTTGACACCCAGTGCGTCGGACTCTGCTTCGAGCTGCCGATTGTAGCGCAGGATCGTGAGGATGGTCCCCAGCTGCGCAAGCTGCGTGAGATCACCAGTATAAACGCCCGCCGCCCCGCCGGCCACGCCGCCGAGCATGGCACCGATCGACAGGATATCCGTCTTCCGGCGGATGTCGCGATACTGGCGGATCTGATGCCGCAGAAGGAAGTGCGCGCTTTCATGCGCGATCACGCCCGCGAGCTGCGCCTCGTCGCGCATCCGCAGAAGGAGGCCGGTGAAGACAACGGTGAAGCCCGTCGGGAACATGACCGCATTGAATTCCGGAATGCGCGCCAGGTAGATGCGCATGTCCTTCGCTGCCGGTCCGCCCACCTTGGCGATGAGCCCCTGAAGATAGCGGTTGAGCGCCTCGTCCTTGAGGAGAAGATTCGATCCGGAGACCTCCTCCTCCACCCGCTCCATCTGCTGCCACAGGCCGAGCTCGTCGCGGTCCGTTGGGCGATATCCCGGGCCGATCAGCGGATTGAGGCTTGAAGGCGGGATTCGGCCTTGCCCCATACCGGTAGCCAGCGTCGCGGTGGCTGCGCCTGCGCCAGTCAGCAGAGACCGCCGTGAGACGATACCGCTCATTGCGCGCGCGCCTTCTGCGCTTGTACCCGCCGGATCTCGCGCCCGGGTTTCATGCGACCGAGCAGGCGCTCCACCATCTGGGCCGCGCCTTCGGGGCTGCGGATATCGCCCATCTTGATGCCCGCGATCTGGGTGCCCGCTTGCAGCACGTTGAACCACACGACCTCGCCGGTGCGCAGGTCGACCAGGCTGGCATAGGCCAACTGCCCGCCTCCGCCGACGTTCGGCGCGCAGAAGCCGACGAAACAACCGGCAATGCCGAGCACCTGCAGGGCGACCCGGCCGCCCGAGGCGAAGCTGTCCTCGGCGTAGAGGAACATGGCGTAGTCGTAGCCGGTGCGTTGGCCGAAGCGGACCGCTTCTTGCCCGAGAGTCCATTCGAGATCCCGGCGGCGCTTGGTCGGAAGATCATAGCCGAGGTACTTGTGCAGTGCGATTGACTGGCTCACCGCCGCGTTCAGGCGCTCGATCTCGGCGACCTGCTCCGCCGGCACCCCCGGAAGGCCATCGCGCTTCTCCAGCACCAGCGTCTTGCCGCCACGGGCAGCCTGCTGGTCCCGCAACGCCTTCACCAGATTGGATCGCGCCTGCTCCGTCCAGTCAGCGCGCGGCTCGACTACCCCGCCGGTTGTTACCGAGCCGACGCTGACGTCAGGTCGGAGCACCAGCAGCTTATAGTCGCCCTGCGGAGGAGTGAACTGCAGGTCCGCCACCTGCCGCGTCTGAACACAGGCCGAAAGGCCGAGCGACGCAACAACGGCGCCGGCAAGCAGGACTGGGCGACGCATGCACTCTCTCCCCTATGTCGCCGCCGAGACGAAGCGTGCCTGCTTCACGACAGCAACATGTCAGGGGCTATCCGGGAAAAGCTTTCCGCCAGATGAACAAACCGCGCAAGCGCTTGACCGCGAAGCCTTTTAACGGGAGCAGAACACTCCGGCAGCGCCCTCCAGGCAGCGCCCGTCAACTGAGCCGGGCGCGACCTTGAGGCCGATCATCGCTGCCAGCGTGGGCATGATGTCCGCCGTGTCGACGGCTTCAGAGCGCTCCGCTGGTCCGGCACCCTTCCGCCAGAACAGGATCGGCACCCGTCGATCATAGTCCCACGGCGATCCGTGCGTTGCCGTGTAACCGGTCGACGGCCGCGCAATCGGGCTGATGTATTCCTTCAGCACCACCAGGAAGTCACCCGACCTTGCCGGATCGAAGGAGGCCCGAGCCCGCTGGATCAAGGTCCATTGCTTCGGCGCTCCGCTTGGCAATGGTGTCCGGCGCAGCTCGTCGGCGGTGAACACGGCCTCTACCTGCGGGTGGGCGCGATAGCGTTGAACGGCCGCTTCGAGGACGCGCCGCTTGTCGGCATCCGGCAGGCTTCGGTCCAGCCAGACGTCACCGCTGATCCCCTCGCCTAGCAGGACCGGGGTCGTACGACCGACTTGCGGAGCGAGGATCTTGCCGACCTCCGCAGCCGCCAGGCCAGGATCCGCGCGCTGCGCCTGGGCAATCCCCTGCTCCCTCAGGCGCTCGGGAATGTCCATACCGCCGTGGTCGGCGGTCACGACCACGGCATAGTCCACTCCGGTGCCGTCCAGGCGCGCCAGGAAGTCGCCCAGCTCGCGGTCCAGGGCGAGCAGTTGGAGGCACATCTCCATCCCGCCGCTGCCGTAGGAGTGGCCGACGTAATCGGTCGAGGACAAGCCGATCGACAGAACGTCGGTTGTCTGACCGCGTCCCAGACCCAACTCCTGCTGGAGCCCCGCGGCCAGGGCGAGCGTGGCTCCGTCCAGTTCCGGTGAAGCCCGGAAGGTCCGCGTGTCACCGGCGGCACGCTCCAGGCGATTGGCGCCGACCGTCAGCGTAGGGCTGACCGGATAGGCTCGTCCCTTGGCCTGACAGAGTGCGTTCGGCTCGAGCGGCCCCCGGGGTTGCGCCAGTTGCACCTCGACCGCCGCCTTCAGCAGCGTGACGGATTGCGGCACGGGCGCAGTCTTGAGATCGGTCGAGAAGGTCTTGCCATCCCAGTACCAGCGCTGGTCCACCGCGCGGCCACCCATCATCACCGCTGCCCGGTCCTTGCCCGCAACCGCCACGTTCCGGCTGCCGGGGCTGACCGCCTTCAATCGATCGCCCAGGGTACCCGTGCGCAGATGCTCCGGGCTCACCGTGTAATTGGCGAAGGTGGATCCAGGCACGCGCTCGTCTTCGGAGCAGTAGACATTCTTGTCGGTGCGAGCAGCGCCCTGGTCGATCCAGGCGTTGGCAACGATCCCGGTGGCGGACGGATGATGGCCTGTCAGGATCGTTGAATGGCCGGGGCAGGTCTCCGTGGCCGCATGGCTCTGATAGCCGTTCGGATATGCCGTGCCGCTGGCGAGGCGCTTGAGGCCCGCCGTGAAGAACGGACGATAAGCATCGAACAGGTCCGCGGAGAACTGGTCGATGCTGATCGCGACGACCAGCTTGGGCGGGGGCGCCGGTTGCGCCTGAGCGGTGGCCGAGGGAAACGCGAGGGCCGCAGCGGCGGCGAGCAAAGATGAACGCATGGCAGCCGCATAGCAGCCGCCATGTTACGCCGCCAAGACTAGCGCTCTTCGACCTGCAGGGCGTTACCACCGCCGCAGATCGAAGAGTCCTGCTCCCTCACTTCTTGATCTTAGCCAGGCTGACGAGAGTTGGGCTGTCGACCTCCTTCCCCGTCCGCTCGTCGACGATCACATCCCGATGGTACCCCAGAACTCCAGGGATCGGCGCTACTCGCGAGATGATCACGCCATAATAGTTGTTCATCTTGGGGCTCGCATGCAGCTCGGCCTTCACGACGGGCCATGAAGACAGGCTCGCCGGTGCGCCGTAGCTGGGAGTTCCGCCGCCGAGGGTTTTCAGCGGCGGCTTGCCGGCAGCAACGCGCTCCGCGTTCTTCCGGTCGAGCTCGAGACGGGCGACGTCCTTGTCCTCCTGCCAGCGTGGCAGGTCCGCGAGCGATGTGCCGAGGTCGGTCACCACGCCTGGCTTCACCTCGAACTTGACCGTGCCCATGCAGTAGCAATTGCCCGCGCCGCCGTTCGGACCAACCATGATCGGTCCGTACCAGACCCACCAGCCGGGCTTTACGGCGCTGAGGTAGCTGATCGTGCTGCCCTTGGAATAGGCGAACAGTGGCCCGAACGATTCGACCTGCCGCAACTCGATAGGATCGATGGCGAAGGTTTCGATCCTGGGTTCCTCGGGTTGCTCCGGCGGCGGGGTCCTTGCCTCCTGCGCGGCCTTGACGAGCGACCGCCACGTTGCAAGCTCCGCGCGATATCGCTTTTGCGCCTTTTCGAAGGCCTTGAGGCGGTCGGCTTCGTAGCGCTGACGGTCCTCGTCGTCCGGCACCCGGATGAAGGTGCCGAACTGGCGTTCGCTGCCGCTCACCAAGACATAACCCATTGCGGGATCAAGCTTGACCTTGCCCGACGTGACGCCCTTCTCCTCAAGCGGAGTGGCCGCGGCCGAGACCGGAATAGCCAGGAGGCAGGCGGCCAACGCCAATGTTCGAAGGGCGCTCACAGCCCGAGCGCCTTCGTGGTGGGCGCCGCGCCGGACGCGACCAGCGCCTGCATCGCCAGTGCCTTCAGGCGCACCGCCTCTCCCTTCCGTCCTAGCCCTTCTTCGAAGTTGAACGCCGTCCAGAGCTCGCGTGGCAGGCCGTAACGCTGATAGCCCTTGAAACCCATGCAGTTGCGAAGGTTTGTCCGGCGCTGCTCCCGCCGGGCCGCCGAGCCGAAGATGGCGTCCGCGACCGCGCTGCCAATTGCACCGCCAATACCCCCCGCCAGCGCGCCATAGTTGGTCATCGCCGCAGCCATCGTGGCGCTGTCCGCGCCCATGTAGATGCTGCTTCCGCTCGCCAGCGCATCGCACTCGCGGATGTCGAGGTAAGCATCCTCGAAGCTCGTATCCGCACGATGGAAGTAGAAATACTTCGCATAGCCGCTTTCTGCTTCACCCGACGGCGTGAAGTCGAGCTTCGGCATGGATACGCTTGCTCGATCGGGGATTTCGTACCCCGAAGTCGCTCCATCCTGCGCAGCCGCCGGCGAAGGCGCCAGAACGGCGCATGCGGCAAGTGGTGCCGCGACCCATCGTCTTTGCACTAAGTCCCCCCTGAACAACCGAATGCGATTCGGCGGACCGAGAGTTCCTGAACGAAGGTTAGTTTACAAGTCCTCAGCCGAGCTTTGCTTTGAGCCGCTCGTTCACCACCTGTGGATTTGCCTTGCCCTGCATGGCCTTCATGGTCTGACCAACGAAAAAGCCGAACAGCTGCTGCTTACCGGCCTTGTATTGCTCCACCTTGTCGATGTTGGCAGCGAGGATGCGGTCGATTTCGGTGTCGATCGCTCCGATGTCGCTGGTCTGCTTCAGGCCGCGCGCTTCGACGATCCCGGCTGCCGAACCCCCTTCGGAAAGCATGACCTCGAACACTTGCTTCGCGATGGTGCCGGAGATCGTGCCATCTGCCACCAGGCCGAGCAGTTCCGCAGCCTGGCTGGGAGAAACGGGCGCATTGTCAATCGTTTCGCCGCGCCGGTTGAGAGCTCCGAACAGCTCCGCCACCACCCAGTTGGCCGCCTGCTTGGGCTCCGCGCCCGCCTCGAGCAGCTGGTCGAACCAGCGCGCCGTCTCCACTTCGGCCGTCAGCACCGACGCATTGTAAGGCGTGATGCCGAGGCGCTCGAAGCGCTGGCGCTTCGCATCCGGCAGCTCGGGTAGCGAGGAGCGGCATTCGTCGAGGAACGCCTCGTCCAGTTCCAGCGGGAGCAGGTCCGGGTCGGGGAAGTAGCGATAATCGTGCGCATCCTCCTTGGATCGCAGCGTCCGTGTCTCGCCCTTGTCGGGATCCCACAGACGGGTTTCCTGGACGATCTGACCGCCCTCTTCCAGCACCTCGATCTGCCGGCGGGCCTCATGCTCGATGACCGCCTGCACGAACCGCACGGAATTGACGTTCTTGGTCTCCGTCCGAGTGCCGAACTGCTCGCCCGGCCGCCGCACCGACACGTTGACGTCCGCGCGCATGGAGCCTTCCTCCATGTTGCCATCGCAGGAGCCGACATAGCGCAGGATCGACCTGAGCTTACGCAGGTAAGCGCCTGCTTCCGCGGGAGAACGCATGTCCGGCTTGGACACGATTTCCATCAGCGCCACGCCGCAGCGATTGAGGTCGACGTAGCTCATCGTCGGGTGCTGGTCGTGCATCAGCTTGCCCGCATCCTGCTCCACGTGAATGCGCTCGATGCCGATCGCCTTTGCGGAATCCTCGTCCTTCTCGTCGAGCAGGACGTGGATCGTCCCCTCGCCCACCAGCGGGTGGTAGAGCTGGCTGATCTGATATCCCTGCGGCAGGTCCGCATAGAAGTAGTTCTTCCGGTCGAAGCGCGACCATCGGTTGATCTGAGCTTCGAGGGCCATCCCCGTGCGCACCGCCTGGCGGATGCACTCCCGGTTCGGCACCGGCAGCATGCCGGGCATGGCTGCATCGACCAGGCTCACCTGCGTGTTCGGCTCCGCGCCGAACTTGGTCGACGCGCCAGAGAACAGCTTGGCGTCCGAGACCACCTGCGCATGGACCTCGAGGCCGATCACGACCTCCCATTCGCCCGTCTCGCCCTTGATCCGGTAGGGTGCGTTTGCGTCAGCCATCTTACAATCCGCTCAGGCTGAGCTCGTCGAAGCCCCGCCTCTTCTCTTGAGAACACCAGCCCTTCGACAAGCTGAGGGCAAGCGGAGTTGGGTCGCCGCTCACCACCACTTCCCCGGCCGCGCAGTGAACCCCGCCCGTTCCTCGATCGCCAGCCCGGCGTTCAGCACGCCCTGCTCGTCCAGCTCACGCCCGATCAGGTGCAGCCCCAGCGGCAGGCCCTGGCTGTCCAGCCCGCCCGGCACGCTCATCGCCGGCAATCCGGCCAGGCTCGCCGGGACCGCGAACACGTCGTTGAGGTACATGGCCAGCGGGTCCTTCTTCTCGCCCAGGCCGAAAGCCGCGCTCGGCGCTGTCGGCGTCAGGATGACGTCGCACTGCTCGAAGGCGTTGCGGAAATCCTGCTTGATCAGGGCCCGTACGCGCTGCGCCTTGTTGAAGTAAGCGTCGTAGAAGCCGGCGCTCAGCACATAGGTGCCGATCATGATCCGCCGCTTGACCTCCGCCCCGAAGCCCGCGGCGCGGGTAGCGGCATACATGCCCTCAAGCCCGCCCTCGCCCTGCTCTCGCAAGCCGTAGCGCACGCCGTCGTACCGAGCGAGGTTGGACGAGGCCTCCGCAGGCGCGATGATATAGTAGGTCGGCAGCGCATACTTGGTGTGCGGCAGGGAAATCTCGACCGGTTCCGCGCCCGCGTCACGGAGCCATTCGATCCCGCGATCCCACAGGGCGTTGATCTCGTGCGGAACCCCGTCGATCCGATATTCCCTGGGAACACCGACACGCTTGCCCCTGAGATCGCTCGACAATCCCGCTTCCCACTGCGGCACTGGCAGGTCCAGCGAGGTCGAGTCCTTCGGGTCGAACCCCGCCATCGCCTCCAGCATGATCGCGCAGTCGCGGACGCTGCGCGCCATCGGCCCCGCCTGGTCGAGCGAGCTTGCGAACGCCACGATCCCCCAGCGCGAGCAGCGCCCGTAGGTGGGCTTGATCCCTGAAATGCCGGTGAAGGCCGCCGGCTGGCGGATTGAGCCGCCCGTATCCGTGCCGGTAACGCCCGGGGCAATGCCCGCCGCTACAGCCGCCGCCGATCCGCCCGAGCTTCCGCCGGGGGTGAGGGCCGCATTGCCGCCGTCGTTGCGCTTCCACGGGGAGATGACGGGCCCGTAGGCGCTGGTTTCGTTCGACGAGCCCATGGCGAACTCGTCCATGTTGAGCTTGCCGAGCATTCCGGCGCCGGCGCTGCGCAGGTTGGCACTGACGGTGCTCTCGTACGGTGGCTTGAAGCCCTTGAGGATGTTGCTCCCAGAGGTGGTGTCCACGCCAACGGTGGCGAAGAGATCCTTGATGCCGACCGGAACGCCGGACAGGGGCTTCAGCTCGCCCGCTTGCCGCGCCTGATCGGCGGCATCGGCGGAGGCCAGCGCATCCTCGGGTGTCTCGACCGTGTAGGCGTTGAGCGCGCGAGCGCCCGCCACGGCATCGTTGAACGCAGACGCAATCTCGCGGGCGGAAAAATCTCCCGCACGGAAGCCGTCGCGCAACTCCGCAATCGTCTTGGCTGTGAGATCCGACACTATTCAATCACCTTGGGAACGGCAAAGAACCCATGCTGCGCGTCGGGCGCGTTCACCAGCACGGCATCCCGGATGCCTCCGTCGGTCACAATATCGTCCCGCAGCCGGAGTTTCTGGTCGATCACCGCGGTGAGAGGCTCGACCCCATCCGTGTCGACCTCCCCGAGCTGCTCTACCCACCCGAGAATATTGTTGAGCTCCGGCACCATCGCCTCCACCTCCGCGTCGCTCATCTTGAGCCGCGCGAGACGGGCGATGTGCCTGACCGTTCGAGTATCCACCGACATGGCGGCGCGGCTAGCAGGGGCGCTTGCCCCCCGCAAGAAGTGCCGTCGCTTGCGGGCGGCCCGGTCTGTCCCTACCTGCCCGCTCCATGTGGATCCGCCGCTTCCTGATGGTCATCTTCGCCCTGACGATCCTGGTCGTCGTGGGCGCCTTCGCCGTCTACCAGTTCGGCGGCGAGGTCCTGAAGAAGCAGATGACTCCGCAGGGACAGTTCCAGGCTCCGCCTCCGCAGAGCGGTCCGGACTATGCCCAGCAGGCGAACTGGATCGCGAAGCCTGGCCTCGATGGCGATCCGTCAAGCTGGTTGCCCGAGGGCGCAGGAACCGCGTTGGCCGGAGGCACGGCTGCTATCTTCTACATCCATCCGACCACTTATCTTGAGCGGGACCGGTGGAACGGGCCCATGGACGATCCGCAAAGCCGGAACCGAGCGGAGCTGTTCGTCCGCAGTCAGGCGAGCGCCTTTTCCTCTGCCGGCCAGGTCTGGGCTCCGCGTTACCGGCAGGCGGCGTTCGGCGCCTTCCTCCTCGACAGCAGGGATGCGCGCTCGGCGCTCGACCTTGCTTACCGTGACGTCGCCCGCGCGTTCGAGCGCTTCTTGCAGGAGGTCGAGCCCAATCGGCCGATCATCCTCGCCGGCCACAGTCAGGGCGCGCTTCACCTGACACGCTTGCTGAAAGAGAAAGTCGCGGGCCAGCCGGTCGCGACGCGCGTCGTGGCGGCCTACGTGGTAGGCTGGCCCGTCTCTGCAGCAGCCGACCTGCCGGCCATGGGACTTCCGCCATGCCGCACGGCGGAGCAGGCGGGTTGCGTCCTGTCCTGGCAAAGCTTCGGCAGTCCTGCGAACACCGATCTGGTCACGGACGTGTACGACGGCTCGGAGGGCTTCAATGGTCAGCCAAGGCGGCGCGAGGACATGCTCTGCGTCAATCCGCTGACCGGGACACGGGGCGGCAGCGCTCCCCCAGCCGCCAATCTCGGGACGCTGGTTCCCGACGCCTCCTTCACCTCGGCGACTCTCGCACCTGGGCAGGTCGGCGCAGGTTGCGAAGGCGGGTTCCTGATCATCGACGGCGAAGTGCCTCCGCTCGGCCCCTACGTCCTGCCTGGGAACAACTACCACGTCTATGACTACGCCCTGTTCTGGGCGAACATCCGGCAGGATGCCCAGCGTCGGCTGGCGGCATGGCGTCGCTGATCACCAGCAACGCCGTAGAGTTCGCGGCCGCGATCTCGCGTAGCGGCAAGCTGGGCGGACTGGACGTCGGCACGAAGACGATCGGCCTTGCCCTTTGCGATGCCGGCTGGAGCTTCGCGGGACCGAGCGAGACCATCCGCCGCACCAAGTTCACGCAGGACTTGGCTCACCTGCGCGATTTCGCAAGCAAGAATCAGCTGGTCGGCCTGGTCGTGGGCCTTCCCTTGAACCTCGACGGGACCGACAGTCCCCGGACCCAGTCCGTCCGAGCCTTCGCGCGCAACCTCGCCCCTCTCGAACTCCCGGTGCTGCTATGGGACGAACGATGGTCGACGCAGGCGGTTGAGCGGGCGATGATTGCGGCCGACGTCAGCCGGGCCAAGCGTGCCGAGGCGGTCGACAAGCTCGCCGCAGCCCACATCCTGCAGGGGGCGATCGACGCACTGGCCAACCTGCCCATCGGCGATTAGCCAACCGGACCGTGCACCTCATCTCCATCGATTCGCTGAGCGACGAGCAGATCGCGATCCTCCTCGATGCGGCCGACCTGTTCGCACGGACCAACCGCGAGCGGGCTCGCGGGTCCGATAAGCTTGCGGGGCGGACCGTCCTCCATCTCTTCTACGAGAACAGCACCCGCACGGCGATGTCGTTCGCCATGGCGGCGAGCCGACTGGGCGCCACTCCCCTTACCCTCCCCGTTGAGCGCTCCAGCGTGCAGAAGGGCGAAACGCTGGAAGACACCGCTCGCACCCTCAACGCCATGCGCCCGGATGCGCTGGTGGTCCGCCACCGGGAGAATGGTGCTGTGCAGCGGGTGGCCGAGCTGATGGACTGCCCCGTGCTCAATGCCGGCGACGGCACCAACGAGCATCCGACGCAGGCCCTGCTCGACGCGCTGACCCTGCGCCAACATTTCGGCAGCCTCGAAGGTCTGACGGTGGCGATCTGCGGCGACATCCGGCACAGCCGGGTCGCGCGGTCAAATGCGAAGCTGCTGCCCAGGCTCGGCGCCCATGTCCGGCTGGCGGGCCCACCCGGCCTCCTCCCCGACGAGGCGGCGGAGAGCGGCGATATCGAAGAGGCGATTGCGGGTGCCGACGCGGTCATGATGCTCCGCATCCAGCGAGAGCGCCTCGACCAGGACCTTGGCGACGCGCCCGGTGAGTTTCTCTCTCGCTACGGCCTCACGGCTGAGCGGCTCCAGCTAGCGGCGCCGCACGCGGTCGTCATGCACCCCGGACCGATGAACCGGGGCGTGGAGATTGCAAGCGAGGTCGCCGACCTCGCCGAACGGTCCCTCATCCTCCGCCAGGTGGAGAATGGAGTGGCCGTCCGGATGGCTTGCCTGGATTTGTTGATCGAAGCTTAGCGGGAGGCGAACCGCACCGGCGTGTCACCTGCCAGGTTGCGGACGAAGCAGGCCGAGCCGGAGCGCTTCAACGATTCGCACAGCAGACGCGCTTCCCGATCGCTCCCGAAGCCCTTCAGGGAAAGACGGTAGAAAGTGCCCCGCGGACTGTCGAACCGCGCACTCGCCGGAGTGTAGCGCTTGAGGTTGGCGAAGCGGCGGGACGCGGAGGCCCAGGCGGCCTGGACGCGGGCCGGAGAGCCGTAAGCGCCCAGCTGCACAACCGCCTTGCTGCTCCCGCCGAAGCGAGCCGCCGCAGTGCGCCGGAGCTGCTGGGGCTTGGGCAGGCTGCTGCGGATCGGCGCGGGCGTGACGAATGCGGGCGCGGGCTCCGCGGCGGCCACGGCCACCGGCAACGGGGTCGCCTCCACGACCGGAGCGACATAAGCGGGTTCAAGCGCGGGGGCGGGCACGTCCGCCATGGCCACCTCGACCGGAGCCGCGGGCTCCACGGTCACGGGAGACGCAGGCTCCGGCTGGACCTCAGCCATACGGCTGTTCTCGCGGACGAGAGCGAGCCGCACCGGCTGGCCCGGATCGCTTGCCGCAGGCTGTACGCCGATGAGGCTCGCGACCTGCTGGCCGGCGCTGTTCGGCTTGGCGAAGTTCATCCACTCGGTGAGCCGGGCATCCACCTGGTCAGCGGGCAAGTCCTGTGCAGCAATGGCACGAGCAGCATCCCAGTTGCCGGCCAGCGCATGCGCCAGGGCGAGGTTCTGGCGGACCCGGGCATCAGCGCCAGGGGTGCGGGCGGCTTCGTCAAGGACCGCGACGGCATTGCCGGTCTGACCAGCGAGAGCCATTGCGAGACCCGCGTCCGCCGCGTCGATCTGACCGCGGAGCTCGTCGATCATCGACAGGGCGCGATCGGACTTGCCCTGCGCGACCTGCGCCAGGACGAGCTTGAGCGCCACACCCGCCTGGTTCGGCAGGAGCGAGAGCGAATCACGGTAGGCTGCTTCGGCCGAGGCAAACCGACCGGCCGCAAGGTAGGAATTCCCGAGGAGAGTGCGGAAACCCGCATCGTTCGGAGTCTTCTCGACGGCGCGCTCTGCGAACCGGACCGCCGTTGCATGATCGCCGCTCTGAAGGGCCGCCTGCGCCCGGGTCGCCAGACCAATTTCAGTGTCGGCGACCTTGCCACCGAATGCTCCCAGGCTGACCTTGCTGGTCGGGCTGGCGCAGCCGCTGAGCACAGCAAGGGCGAGCGTGGACAGTGCAACTCCGGTACGAAGCGGGCTGGTCATATGACTTATCCCTTCTTGCTGGCCCTTTCGGGCGCGCGCTGGGCCATGGCATCGAGCTCGGGCATGCTGTCGAGCAGTTCGTCGAGGGCCCGGGTCACCAACTGTTGCGCAGACCTGGCGGTCACCGCGCAGGCCAGGCGCAGCTTGAGGTGACGGTCCGGGTCGAGCCGCAGCGTGAACGCTGCCTTGCCCTTCGCTCCTGGCTCGCTGCGCGGACGAGGAGCGCGGCGCGGAGCAGCCGGACGGGCTGGCAGCGCCACCACCTCGGCCGATTCCGCGAGCTCGGGACGCGGATCGTCGATCACGTCCTCGGCCTTGGCCTCGTTCTCGTCTTCAGGCCCGTGCCCGTTCAGCCGCTCCGCAATTTCCGCGTGGGCGACGTGGACTGGCGACACGGGGGTGAGCCCGGCGGCGGGATTGCGGACCGGCGCAGCGGGAATCGCATCTCCAAACGCGTCGTGGTCGGCATCGCGCACCGGAGCGAGGGTCGGCTTGGGAGGCTCAAAGCCCATGTCGTTCCAGCCGAGATCCTCCAGCCCGCTGCCAAGCTGGCCGAAACCCTGCGGCCGCATGGCCGGGCGGGCCGCCCCCTTGCGCGCGAGGAGACCCGAGGAGAGTGACGCAAATGCCTTGGGTTCGCTCTTCACGTCCAGGCTCCCTTACTGGCCGACGACGCGGCGGCCGAAGCCACCGACCGGACGAGGACTGACGGTGCCGATCCCAGGAGCGGCGTTCGGAGCGGCAAAAACCGTGCGGCGGAAGTTCTTCTCGAGCCGGTCGGAGATGTAATCCCAGAGCTCGATGACCTCGCGGGCCGACTTACCCTTGGGATCCACTTCCATGACCGTTCGACCGTCGATCATCGAGGCCGCGAAATCGGTACGGTGATGCAGAGTTACCGGAGCCACCGTGCCATGTTGGGAGAGGGCGACGGCGGCTTCATAGGTGATCTTGGCCTTTGGCGTCGCGGCGTTCACGACGAAGATCAACGGCTTGCCGGCGCGCTCGCACAGATCAACCGTCGCGCCAACGGCGCGAAGGTCGTGCGGCGACGGGCGGGTCGGGATCACGATCAGTTCGGCAACGGCGATCACGCTCTGGATGGCCATGGTGATGGCGGGCGGCGTGTCGATGACCGCCAGGCGGAAACCCTGCTGGCGGAGCACCTCCAGGTCCGCAGCCAGCCGGGCCACGGTGGTCTGGGCGAACGCCGGCATTTCCGACTCGCGCTCGTTCCACCAATCGGCAAGGCTGCCCTGCGGGTCGATGTCGATGAGGCAGACGGGGCCTGCCCCGGCCAATTGCGCCTGCACCGCCAGATGACCGGAAAGCGTGGTTTTACCCGAGCCCCCCTTCTGCGATGCCAAAGCAAGAACGCGCATCCTGATCCCCTCGCCATAATGGCCGTGTTGTGGACGGGATGCGGCGGTTGGACCTAAAATCTGGTTAACGTCCCTCCGACCTTGTTCTAGGCTCAGGCAGGGGTTTCGGGGAGGGACGATGCGGCTTTGGATTGGTGCGGCGCTGCTGCTGGCGGCGGCGCCGGTGGCTGGACAGGACGTCCAGGCGGGCATTCGGCAATGGCAGGCTGGCGATGCGGAAAGTGCGGTCGCCATCTGGAAACCGCTCGCGAGCCGAGGTGATGCGGACGCGCAATACAATCTTGGGCAGGCCTATCGGCTCGGCCGAGGGGTGCCCGCGGACCTCGCGCAGGCACAATCGCTCTACGAGCGCGCCGCCCGACAGGGGCATATCGACGCGCAGACCAGCCTCGGACTGCTGCTCTTCCAGAACGGCAACCGCACCACCGCGCTGCAGTGGCTGAAGTCGGCCGCGGATACTGGAGAGCCACGCGCGCTGCTGATCTACGGCACGGCGCTGTTCAACGGTGATGGCGTGCAGCGGGACGTGGTGACCGCATATGCGATGGTCAGCCGAGCGGCGGCGCAGGGCCTGGAGCCGGCCAAGGCAACGCTGGGCGAGATGGACCAGATTATCCCATTGGCGCAGCGTCGCGCCGGCGTGGCCAAGGCGCTTGCCTGGACAAAGGCCAATCCCAAGCGCCCGCCTCAGACCGCCAGCGTGAAAGCACCAGCCGCGACCAGTCCAAAGCCCATCCCGCGAGCGGCGGCCGATACAATCACGGCGACAGCATTGGCGGGCGGCTGGCGAATTCAGCTGGGGGCATTTTCCAACCGCGCATCGGCGGAAGCGCTGTTCGCTCGGCTCCGAAATCTCGGACCGCTGACCGGCAAGCAGCCAACCCTAGTCCCCTCCGGTGCGATGACTCGGCTTCAGGTCGGACCTTACCTCAACCGGACCGAGGCGGCCTCGGCGTGCAAGGCACTGGCCGCGCGTGGGCAGGCGTGCTTCCCGGTCCCTGCCCGTTAGGCGCCGATCCAGTCGCTCCGCTTGATGCCCTGCGCCCACAGCAAGGCGGTCAGGTCATTATGTTCGATGCGCGCGTCAGCGACCGACAGGAGCCTGGGCTTCCCGCGGTAAGCCACCCCGAAACCCGCCTCTTCGATCATCGGGGCATCATTGGCGCCGTCGCCGACGGCTAGCACCGCATCGACCGGCAGGCCGAGCTGATTGCGCATGTCGATCAAGGCCTGCCGCTTGGCCTGGGCGTCGACGATTTCCCCAGCAACTCGGCCGGTCAGGTGCCCGTGCATGGTCTCGAGATAATTGGCTCGCACTTCGGTGAAGCCAAGCTCCGCCGCCATCGGGTCGGCGAAGTCGTGGAAGCCTCCGGTGACCAGCAAGGCTTCCGCCCCGCGCGATCGCATGGTCCGAACAAGCGTGCGTGCGCCCGGGTTGGCGCGCACCCGCTCACCGCGGCAACGGTCGATTGCGCTGATGTTCAGCCCGTCGAGGCTCAGCACCCGCTCGCGCAGAGCCGTGGCAAAGTCGAGATCACCCTGCATCGCCCGTTCGGTGACCGCGGCGATTTCCTCCTTCTTTCCGGCATAATCCGCCAGTTCGTCGATGCATTCCTGCCCGATCATGGTGGAGTCCATGTCCGCCACCAGGAGCTTCTTTTCCCGACCTTCCGCGGCTTGCACGAAGACGTCGGTACCCGGCAGCGCGCCCGTCAGCAGCTCCCTTACGCGGCGGAGGTCCGATGGACCGCCCTGTATTTCGATGTCCGCGGCGTCGCCCTCGTCCACCCAGCCCCATTCGTGCGACTTGATCCGGGCATCCTCCAGCAGGCTCGCGGCCTGGTGAATCATTTCCCGGTTCAAGCGTCCGGCTGCTACGAGCGTTGCGATGATCAAGGGCAGTCCTCCTGTTGCACTCATTGCCGGTCCGACCGCCAGCGGCAAGTCGGCATTGGCCGTGGCGCTTGCGGAACGGGCGAGTGGCGTAGTGATCAACGCCGATAGTGCCCAAGTGTATGCAGATCTTGCAGTCTTGAGTGCCCGCCCCCGCCCCGAGGAAATGCGCTCGGTTGAACATCGGCTCTACGGAACTCGCGACGCGGCCCTGCCCTGCTCCGCGGCGGACTGGGCAGCGGAGGCTAGGGAGGCCATCGCGGAAGCTCATGCGGCGGGCAAGCTGCCGATCCTGACTGGTGGGACCGGCCTGTATCTGCGGACGCTCCTCGACGGCATCGCCCCGGTTCCCCCGATCGATCCGAGGATCCGCGAAGAGGTGCGGGCATCGGACACGGAGACGAACCGCCAACGTCTTCGCCATGCCGACCCGGAGGCGTTCGCGCGGCTGAAGCCACAAGATACCACCCGCATCGCCCGAGCGCTGGAGGTGGCGCTCTCCACGGGGCGTACCCTCCGCTCATGGCAGGAGGCACGTGAAGGCGGCATTGGGGAATCGATCGACCTTCAGGCGTTGATCCTCCTGCCTCCTCGCCAGTGGCTGTACGATCGCTGCGACGAACGCTTCGCCACAATGATGGAGGGCGGCGCGATCGAGGAGGTGCGCGTTTTGCTCTCCCGCCAACTCGACTCCGCGCTCCCGGCAATGCGCGCCATCGGGGTGGCCGAGGTCCGCGACCTGCTCTCCGGGGAGATCACCGAGCAGGAAGCGTTGCGACGGGGTCAGCAGGCGACGCGCAACTACGCCAAGCGCCAATATACCTGGTTCGCGCACCAGCCCCCGCCCGACTGGCCTCGTTTCCCGGATGCACTGGACAGCCCCGGGGTCACCGAGCGGGCGCTGGCGCTTCTCCACCCGAAACGCTAGCAGCCCGTTCCATGATCCGCGACGAGGCCATCGACCCGACGCCGCTTTCCGGCAAGTGCGTGGCGATCATCGGCTTCGGAAATCAGGGCCGGGCGCAGGCCTTAAACCTGCGCGACAGTGGCATGGACGTCGTTGTCGGCCTTCGTGCCGGCAGCCCGCGGGAAGATGCGGTCCGGTCGGAGAACCTCCCCCTGACGGTTCCAGCGGAGGCCGCCGCGCGAGCAGACATCGTTATCCTCCTCGCACCAGACGAGCACCTCCCGGCCATCTATCGCGGGATCGAACCGAGCATCAGGCAGAGCGCAGCCCTTGGCTTCAGCCATGGCCTCTGCATCCACTTCGGCTTGATCGAGCCGCGCCGCGACCTCGACGTGATCATGGTCGCGCCCAAGGGACCCGGATCGGCGCTTCGAACCCTGTTCGAACAGGGCAAAGGAATGGTGGCCCTTGCCGCCGTCGCGCAGGACGCGACCGGCGAAGCATGGTCCCTCGCCCTCGCCTATGCGGCGGCGATCGGCAGCAGTCGCGCCGGAATCATCCGCTCCACCTTTGAGGAGGAATGCGTCGCCGACCTGTTCAATGAGCAGGCAGTCGTTTGGGGGGCTGTCCCGGCCGTCCTCGAGAGCGGCTTCGAGACGCTGGTGGCATCGGGAGTGCAGCCCGAGGTGGCCTATCTCGAATGCATCTCCGAATTGAAACTGCTGGCCGACCTCGTGGAGGCACGCGGCCTTGCCGGCATGCGAGAGGCGATCAGCAACACCGCCGAATTGGGCGCCGAACTTGGCGGACCGCGCCTCATCGGAGAGGCAATCCGTTCCGAGATGCGCGCGATCCTGGCCGAGATCCGGGCAGGACGCTTCGCCGCCGCGCTCAGCGCCGAAGCCGCTGCGGACTACCCTAATCTTCAGCTCTCGAGGGCTCGAGCGCGGCAGTCCGGCCTCGAAGCAGCGCGCCTGCGGCTACGCGGGTCCGCTCCCTAGCCGACGATCTCTCGTTCCGGGTGGCGATCACCGATGCTCGCCCGTTCGACATAGGCTCGCTGCAGCCTGCGATGGGCCTCGGCAGCATGTGGATCGCGGCATTGCTCCGCCCGAAGCTGCTCTTCGGCTGCCCGACGCGCGAAGTACACGCGGTTGTCCTCGTGCATGACCGACTCCTTCAGCTCGAAGCGAGCAGGAATAGCAGATCACGGTGACAGATGGAAATCTAGGGGAGCGGATCTCGACGATCCCTCCGCTAGCCGCAAACAACACAGAAAGTTACCGACGCCCGAAAAGCTTCTCGATGTCGGCATGCGCCAGTTTCACCCAGGTCGGCCGGCCGTGATTGCACTGCCCGGAATAGGGCGTGACCTCCATCTCGCGGAGGAGCGCGTTCATCTCCGCGACCGAGAGGATCCGCCCTGCTCGGACGCTATGGTGGCAGGCGAAGGTCGCGGCAATCAGGTCCAACCGTTCCTTGAGCGCCATGGGCCCACCGAGCTCCGCAATCTCCGACGCGAGATCCGCGAGCAGTTCACGCAGGTCCGGGTGGCCCAGGGGAGCCGGCGTCGCCCGGACCAGCATCGACGTCGGCCCGAACCGTTCGACCTCAAGCCCATACTGACCCAGTTCGGAAGCCGCCTCCTCCAGTCGGTCGCAATCGGTCTCTTCCAGCTCCACGACCTCCGGCAGTAGCAAGGCCTGGCGGGAAACGCCGCCATTGCCTGCCGCGCGGCGGATGCGTTCCAGCACCAGGCGTTCGTGGGCGGCATGCTGGTCGACGATCACCAACCCATCGTCTGCCTCTGCAACGATGTACGTGCCCGCGACCTGTCCGCGAGCCACTCCGAGCGGGAACGAGCCCACCGGCATGGTTGCAGGCTCCGCTTTCGCAGATGGAGGTGCATAGATCGCCGCGGACTCGCGCACGCCCGCGAAACGGTCCTGATGCGCGTAGCCAGCTCTTCTGCCCGGAACCGCAGCGAAGAGGCTCTCGACCGAAGGCCAACCCGCGGGGGACGTGGGTGCCAAGGGCTCGCGCTGCCAGTTCACCGGAGCGGCCACCTGCTCCCGCGCCACGCTCCGGTGGCCAGCCTCGTCGAGCGCGCTCCGGAGCCCTCCGACGATCAATCCGCGTACGGCCGCGGGATCACGGAACCGGACTTCGGTCTTGGCCGGATGGACATTGATGTCCACTTCCTCTGTCGGCAGTTCGAGGAAGAGTGCGGCGATCGGGTGCCGGTCCCTCGCCAGCAGATCGCGGTAGGCGGCGCGCAGGGCACCGACCAGCAGTCGGTCCTTCACCGGTCGCGCGTTGACGAATAGGAACTGCTGGTCCGCAGCACCACGATTGAACGTCGGCAGCGACACGACCCCGCCCAGTCGCAAACCGTTCCGGTCGAGGTCGATCCCGAGCCCGTGCCGATCCAGCGCGGGGTCGAGCAGTGCCGCCACCCGCGCCTGCAGCGCCGCCGGCTGAACGCCGAGCGCGCGCCGACCGTCATGTTCCAGTGAGAAATGCACGTCCGGACGGGCCATCGCCAGACGGCGGACGATATCCAGGCAAGCCGCATATTCGGCGCGCGGGCTGCGCAGGAACTTGCGCCGGGCGGGCACCTTGTCGAACAGTCCCTCGACACGGACGCGAGTGCCGGGAGGAAGCGCTGCCGGCCCCTCCCCCACCCGCACACCATGATCCACTTCGATCCGCCAACCGTCGCGACCTGCCTGTCCTGAGCCTGTCAAAGCGCGTGGCCGGCTCTCCAGCGTGAACCGAGCGACGCTCGCGATCGACGGCAGCGCCTCGCCGCGAAAGCCGAAGCTCGTCACCTCCTCGATCCGCTCGTCGGGAAGCTTCGAGGTGGCATGGCGCTCGAGGGCGAGCCTCATGTCATCGGGGTGCATGCCGCAACCGTCGTCCGTGACCTCCACCAGGTCGAGACCGCCCGCGGAGAGGCGAACCGCCACTGTCGAAGCACCAGCGTCGAGGGCGTTCTCGATCAGTTCCTTGAGCGCGCTGGCGGGCCGTTCCACCACCTCGCCGGCGGCGATGCGATCGACGAGGTGAGACGGCAGCCTTCTTATTGACATGCCTCTGGGTCTAGCCCAATCGGAGGCTTCCCGCGACCGGATGATTTTGCAAGCGGATCATTTACTTGGGTCAAGGGGGGTTGGGGTTCAACGAAACGTGAATCGGCAGGGTCCTAACGGACTTTGACGCCCACGGCAGCGAGAGATCTGAGCACGATGTTCTGGACGCGATGGTTCAAGTGGATGTCGCATGACATGGCGATCGACCTGGGAACAGCGAACACGCTGGTCTATGTCCGCGGCAGGGGCATCGTTCTGAACGAGCCGTCTGTGGTCGCGATCGAAACCATCCGCGGCGAAAAGCGGGTCAAGGCGGTTGGCGAAGACGCCAAGCTGATGATGGGCAAGACCCCGGACCAGATCGAGGCCATTCGCCCCCTGCGCGACGGAGTTATCGCCGACATCGACGTCGCCGAGCAGATGATCAAGCACTTCATCCACAAGGTGCATGGCGGCAAGATGCGCGCCTGGCGTTTCCCTGAAATCGTGATCTGCGTGCCGTCGGGTTCCACCTCGGTCGAGCGCCGCGCGATCCGCGACGCGGCATCGAACGCCGGCGCAAGCGCCGTCTATTTGATCGAAGAGCCCATGGCGGCCGCGATCGGCGCCGACATGCCGGTGACCGAGCCGGTTGGCTCCATGGTTGTCGACATCGGCGGCGGCACGACGGAGGTTGCGGTTCTCTCTCTCCGCGGCCTCGCCTACACCACTTCGGTGCGCGTCGGCGGCGACAAGATGGACGAGGCGATCTCCTCCTACGTCCGCCGCAACCACAACCTGCTGATCGGTGAAGCGACCGCCGAGCGGATCAAGCAGGAAGTCGGCATCGCCAAGCCGCCGACCGACGGCATCGGCAAGACCGTGCATATCAAGGGCCGCGACCTGGTGAACGGCGTGCCCAAGGAAATCTCGATCAACCAGGGCCAGATTGCCGAGGCGCTCTCGGAACCCGTGGGCACCATTGTCGAGGGCGTCCGCATCGCGCTGGAGAACACCGCCCCGGAGCTTGCCGCCGACATCTGCGACCAGGGCATCGTCCTGACCGGTGGCGGAGCACTGCTGCAGGGCCTCGACGAGGTGTTGCGCGACGAAACCGGCCTGCCTGTCACGGTCGCCGAGGACCCGCTCACCTGCGTCGCTCTCGGCACCGGCCGGGCGCTGGAGGAAGAGCAGTTCCGCGGCGTCCTGCAGACCGCGTAAGGTAGTCCGGACAGGTGGCGCCGCCCTCGAGCGCGCGCCCGGGCTGGTCGCGGCGGGCGCAATACAGCCTCTTCTTCTCCTTCCTGGCGGCGATCGCCGGGTTGCTGGTGGGGCTGTTCCTGCTCGCTTTGTCACTGGTCGCGCCGAACAGCTATGCTGCCGTTCGTGGAGCAGCGTTGGACGTCACGGCTCCGGTCACCGGCGCGCTGCGTGAGGGCACGACGACCATCGGTGGCCTGTTCAGCGGCGCTGGCAATTACTGGGATGCGGCCAACCAGAACGCCAAGCTCAAGGCCGAACGGGCTGCGATGCAGCGCCAAATCCTCCAGGCGCGCGCGATCCTGCAGGAGAACCGGCAGCTGAAGGCAGCCTTGCAGCTGCGCGAGAAGGCGCAGCAGGCGGTCGCCAGCGGGCGGATCGTCGGCTCCTCCTTCCAGAGCCAGCGGCGCTTCGCCGTCATCTCCGCCGGGTCCGGCGACGGGGTTGGTGCAGGCATGCCGGTTCGCGCTGCGGAAGGCCTGATCGGTCGCGTCATCGACGTCGGTGCCACGGCCAGCCGCGTTCTGCTAATTTCGGACCAGGCCAACATCGTCCCTGCACGCCTGCTGCGCACAGGGGTGGCGGTGATCTCCACGGGTCGCGGCGATGGCAGTATCGACGTGCGGCCACTCGAAGTCGGCCGCAATCCGTTTCGCCGCGGCGACATCATCGTGACGTCCGGCACCGGTGGTCTGTACCCTCCCCATGTCCCGATCGCGCGGGTTGTGAGGCTCGATGATGACGGGGCCATTGCGCTCCCAATGGCGGATCCTGCGGACGTGAGTTTCGCCATTGTCGAGCAGCCCTATGAGGAGGCGGCCCTGGCAGAGCCTCCCGAACCGACGGAGACCCGCTGATGGTGCGCTCGGCCCTTGGTCGGCCTGGCAGCGCCCTGGACCGGGGTCCGAAGCGGTTCGCACGCTTTATCCCGGCGTGGTCCGTGGCGGTCGCCTCCTGCCTCTGCCTTCTGCCGATCGTGACCCAGGTGGGCTGGTTCCCCGACTTCGGCTTTCTCCTGCTCCTGGCGTGGCGGCTCCTGAGGGGTGACGTCATCCCCGCCTGGTGGGCAGCGCCGCTCGGGCTGTTCAACGATGTGGTCGCCGGAGGTCCGATCGGTCTCAGCGTTGCTATCTGGACCGGTGCCATGATCCTGCTGGACCTGCTGGATCGCCGGACCATGTGGCGCGACTACTGGGTCGAATGGGGCCTCGCCGCGGTGCTGATCCTGCTGCACGATCTGGCGCGCTGGGAGATCGACGGCGTCATGGGTGCTAACTCGCCGTTCAGCACGGCCGTGCCACCGCTGGTTATCGCCATCCTCGCCTTTCCCCTGGCGGCATGGGCGGCAAGCCGGATCGACCGCTGGAGACTTGGCCGATGAACGCTCCTCAGCGGTTCACGACCGTTCATCAGGACCTGACCTTCTCCCGCCGCACCCTGGTCGTCGGCGGAGCACAGGCCGCGGTCGGCGCGCTGCTGATCGGCCGGCTGGGCTGGCTCGCCATTGCCGAAAACGAGAAGTACAACCTGCTGGCGGAGGACAATCGCGTCCAGTTGATCATCGTGCCGCCCCGGCGCGGCTGGATCGTGGACCGGTACGGCAAGCCGATCGCCATCAACCGCTCCGACTTCCGCGTCGACGTCATTCCGGATCAAATGGAGGATCCAGAGCGCGAAATCGGGCTTCTTTCGCAGCTCTTACAGCTCGATCCTGATGACCTTTTTCGCATTCAACGTGAACTTAAGGAGGCTCGAGGGTTCAAGCCGGTCCAGATCGCCGAGAACGTGCCGTATGAGCGCTACGCTTCGGTAGTGGTCCGCCTGCCCGAGCTTCCCGGCGTTCAGCCCGCCCGCGGGTTCACTCGCTTTTACCCGGCCGGACCGGCCGTCGGCCATTTGATCGGCTATGTGGGCGCCGCTTCGGCCAAGGAATATGAAGAAGAAAAGAACCCGCTGCTGATCACACCGGGCTTCAAGATCGGCAAGGAAGGTCTTGAAGAGACGCTGGAAAAGAACCTTCGGGGAGACCCGGGCGGACAGCGGGTCGAGGTTACCGCCCGCGGCAAGCTCGTGCGCGAACTCACTCCCAAACCTGACAAGAGCGGCAAAACCGTCCAGCTATCCATCGACGCAGGCCTGCAGGAGTATGCAGCACGTCGGCTCGGCGAAGAGTCGGGCAGCTGCGTCATTCTCGACTGCCTGACGGGCGACATCCTCACTATGGCGTCCATGCCGGCCTACGATCCCAACAGCTTCTCCGACGGGATTGGTCGGACCGAATGGAAAGCGCTCTCCGAGGACCCCCGCAAGCCGCTGCTCAACAAGACCCTGAACGCGCTCTACCCGCCCGGTTCGACCATCAAGCCCATGGTGGCGCTCGCGTTACAGCAGCATGGGGTTGACCCGAAGGAAACGGTCTTCTGCGGGGGCGGCTACCGGCTAGGTAACCGCTTCTTCCGTTGCCTCGGGCGGCACGGAACGGTGAACATGCACCGGGCGATTGCCAAGAGCTGCAACACCTATTTCTACTCCATGGGCAACCGCATCGGCTACGACCGCATCGCCCCCATGGCCCGGCTGCTCGGGCTCGGCCAGAAGTTCGATTTGCCCGTCGTCAGTCAGAGCTACGGCACCGTTCCGGACAGCGCTTGGAAGCGGCGGAAGTTCGAGGACAATCCGAAGCTCTATGCCCGCCCTGACTGGACGAGCTCCGACACGCTGAACGCATCGATTGGCCAGGGGTATCTGATCGTGAACCCTCTCCAGCTGGCGGTCATGGCATCCCGCATTGCGTCAGGCCGCAACGACCAGCCGATGCTGGTGGGCGTTCACAAGAACCCTGCTCCCATGCTGAACCTTCCAGCGGCGCATCTCGACGCGGTGCGAAGCGGAATGTGGGAGGTTGTGAACGGTGACGGAACCGCCGGCGCGTCGCGGATCAACATTCCGGGGATCGAGATGGCCGGAAAGACCGGCACCGCGCAGGTCCGCCGCATCGCTGGAGGACAACGAGGTCAAGGCGGCGACTGGCGCTACCGCGACCATGGCCTCTTCGTTTTCTTCGCGCCCTTCGACAAACCGCGCTACGCGGGTGCCGTGGTCATCGAGCATGGGATGGGCGGCGCCCGTGCGGCGGCGCCGGTCGCCAAGGACGTGTTGACCTACCTGTTCGATCGCGAGCGGGCGATGAAGCGGCTGGGCGAGCTCGAGGCCGAATGGGGCGGATCGCTGCTCGAACGGACCGCTCGTCGAGCCCAGGCCATCGAGGCGGCGGCGAGGGCTGCAGCTGCGGCCCCCGCTGCGGTTGCCCAGGCCAACGCGCCATGATCTCCAGCGCGATCATCCCGCAGCCGCTAGCTAAACTGCCGTGGCGCCTGATCTTCCTGGTCGGCGGGATCGGCCTGTTTGGTCTGGTCAATCTCTACTCGGCGGCGGGCGGCTCGATCGAGCCATGGGCCCTGCGCCAAGGCATGGCGTTCCTCGTCTTCCTGTGCCTGGCCGTCACGATCAGCTACGTGCGCGAAGGCACCATCAAGGCGCTGATCGTCCCAGTCTACATCGCGATTGTGCTGATGCTGATTGCGGTCGACATGCTCGGCTTCGTCGGCAAGGGCGCACAGCGATGGCTGGACCTCGGCATCATTCGCCTGCAGCCTTCCGAGTTCATGAAGCCGGCCATCGCTCTGGTGCTGGCTCGCTTCTACGAGCTTCTGCCTGCAGGCGAGATCCGCAAGTTCCGAGCGATCTGGCCCGCGGCGATGCTCATCGGGATCCCAGCCGTCCTGGTAATCTTGCAACCGGACCTTGGCACCGGCTTGATGGTGACCTTTGCTGGGATCAGCGTCATGTTCCTGGCGGGTGTCCAGTTGCGGTGGTTCCTCGTTCCAGGGGGCCTGCTCGCGGCCGCCATCCCCATCGTTTACCAATTCCTGCACGATTATCAGAAGAAGCGGATCGACACTTTTCTTGACCCTGAGAGCGATCCGCTGGGTTCCGGTTACCACATCACGCAGAGCAAGATCGCGATCGGCTCGGGCGGACTCTTCGGCAAGGGATACCTGCAAGGCAGCCAGAGCCACCTGCAGTACCTTCCCGAGGGCCACACCGACTTTGCTTTCGCGACCCTCACGGAAGAGTGGGGAATGCTCGGCGGGACCATCGTAATACTCGCCTGGATGGCGGTCCTGCGCTGGAGCCTTGGGGTCGCCGTCAAGGCCCCAACCCGCTTCGCCCAGTTGTCCTGCGCTGGACTGAACGCCGTGCTCTTCTCCTATTTCGCGATCAACCTGCTGATGGTCATGGGGCTCGCCCCCGTCGTTGGCATTCCCTTGCCGATGATCAGCTACGGCGGTTCGGCGGTTATGACGGTGATGATCTGCCTCGGCCTGCTGATGTCGTTCGAGCGCCAGCAGCGCTCTCGGAGCACCTTCTCGTAAGCGCTTGCAAAGGGTGGGAGGCCTCGCTACATGCCCGCCCGCGCCCCGCTCGAACGCGGGTCACGCATCTGCCTCAAGGCATGGACGCATAGCTCAGTTGGTAGAGCAGCTGACTCTTAATCAGCGGGTCCTAGGTTCGAGCCCTAGTGCGTCCACCACCACCCCTTCGTGACCGTCTAAGTGGCTAAATTCGGTACGGAGCCCACCAAAAAGTTGTGGGCGGCCTTGGTCTCCATCTCCCAGCTGTCGCCGCGCTGTTCCAACTGTCATGCGGGATGGCGACCCCGACATGCATGCATCAAGGCCATGTGACTGCAGGCGTCGTTGATCCCTGCGTCCCCGCCGGGCAGCCGGAAAAGTCGGGCAAGACCATTCCAAGGTTCACCCCGCGGCTTCGTGCACGGCGTCGGCCCAGGTTCCTGCTCCAGCAATGGTGCCTAGGTCTGCTTCTAACCTCTATGGCATCCCATCGCCCGATTAAACCCTCGAGGTCCGACACCTAATTCGATAGAAGTCTTAGCTGTCGATGCCACGTAATTGGAGAAACGATCTCTTTACTGAGGGGCATGCTGCGAGGGCGCCGATCATGCGACTGCCACGAGAAGGCAGAAGTCGATACTTCCGCATAAAGCGATCTTCAACTTCCGCAATCCAACCCTGCGTATGACAGTGGTCGCCACCAACAGTGTTGCGGTTCAATCGGTCTCGCGTGAGGCACTGTGCCGCGAGCACGGAGACAGGCTCACGTTCAGCGCTGCATCTCTCCGTTTAGCGCTCTGAGGCTTGCTGCGAGCTCCTCCTGCCGGAAAGGCTTGGTAAGGTGCGGCAACGACCCTGCGAGACTTTCGACCTCTGCATAGCCTGACACGATCAGGACCGGGAGGTCTGGAATTCGTTCTCGAAGCCGCAACGCCATGTCGGTCCCGGTCATTCCGGGCATCAGGTGATCCGTGATCAGCAGGGTCGGTCGCAGGCCGGCTTCGACTCGCTGGAGTGCCTCCTCGGCGGCGCTAGCCTCGATCACTTGGTAGCCGAGCTCACCAAGCATGGTCGCCGTGGTCTCCCTGACAAGTTCCTCGTCATCTACCAGCAAGGCTAATCCGGCACCGCCGGTCGACAGGTCGATTGGGAGAGCCGGCCTCTGCTCGATCTTCTCGTCCGCCTTGGGGAGCCACAGTTCGATAGAGGTGCCGAGACCGGGGCGGCTCGTGATCCGAAGCGCCCCACCCAGCTGAGCAGCCAGGCCGTGCACCATTGACAAGCCCAAGCCGGTTCCCTTGCCAATGCCCTTCGTCGAAAAGAAAGGCTCGATCGCGCGGCGCTGCGTATCCTCATCCATCCCGACCCCACTGTCAGTCACCGACAGCACCACGTAGGTCGCCTGTTTGAGGGCGAGGCGATCGCCAACTCGAGGCACGTCAGACCGTACGGCAATCGTGAGGCTGCCGCCGTCCGGCATCGCGTCACGGGCATTCACGCTGAGATTCAGGAGTGCCATTTCGAGCTGATTGCCGTCTGCGAGAGCCGGGGGCAGGTCTGGTTCGATTACCACCTCCAGCCGAACGCGAGGACCGGAGGTGCTGCCAATCAGGTCAGCCATGTCCTGCACAATGCGACCGACATCAACCGCCGTCGGCTGCAGCGGCTGCCGCCTAGCGAATGCGAGCAGACGCTGAACCAGGACTTTAGCCTTCTCAGCGGATTGAAGCGCTCCCTCGAGCAGCCGCTGCGTTCGAGCGTCCGCGATGTACTTACGATGAAGTAGGTCCAAGCCACCGATTATCGGTGTAAGTAAATTGTTGAAATCATGGGCCACGCCGCCGGTCAGTTGTCCCATGGCCTCAAGCTTCTGACTTTGCCGAAGAGCTTCCTGCGCGGCTTCCCGTTCGGCGATTACGCGCTCCACCTCGCGTTCGAGCCCCTCCGTCAGCCTCTTCTCACGGTCGATGTCGATTGAAGCCACCACGCCCCCAATGATCGACTGGGCCTCGTCACGAACCGGGGCAGCGCTGAATCGAACCCAGCGCCGGCTGCCGTCCCCGCGCTGGTACTCAACCTCCAGTTCCGCTGCATCGAGGTTCTCAGCAAGGATCCGCGCGAGAGGATACTCCCGGCTTTGTACCTGTCTCCCGTCGGGATGGTAGGAGATCCATTCTCCATATCCGTCGATGTTCTTCGAGGGCAGGACGGGATGACCAACGATGTCCTCGACCCTGCTGTTTCCGCCGGTGATGGCGCCACTCGCGTCGGCGAACACAAGGCCGACGGGCGCAGCCTCGATGACAGCCCGGAGCCGAGCCTCGCTGTCCTTGAGCGCCTGTTCGGCTGCCTTCAGGTCCGCGATATCCGTGCAGGTGCCCATCCAGCGAATGACCTCCCCGTCCGGTGATCGGACCGGAAGGGCGCGACCAAGCACCCAGCGATACTCGCCCGATCGATGCCGCAGCCGGTACTCGATCTCGTACGGCTCACCTGTTTCAAGCGAGCGCCTCCAGACCTGCCACGCATGGTCCTGGTCGGCGGGGTGGAACATGTTGTTCCATCCAGCGCCATCTGTTGACCCGTAGGGCACGCCAGTGAACTCGTACCAACGGTCATTGAAGAAGTCATGGAAGCCGTCTGCGCGGGTCGACCAGACCATCTGCGGGATGGCGTTAAGCCGGATCCGGAAATCCTCCTCGCTGCGGCGGAGGGCTTCCTCCCGCTCGAGCCGATCCGTGATGTCGGTGAAAAGGACCGCCACATTCCGCTCTTCAGGCGCGCCAAGTCTGAAGGCGTAAACCTCGAACCACCGGCCAAGTGGCTCCGCATGTTCCACAAAGCGCTGTGATTTGCCAGCTCTTGCGATTTCGCCATAGCGCTCGAACCACACCGGTTCGAGGCCGGGTACGGCTTCGCGGACGGAGCGATGCAGCACCTCCACCCCCAGCCCGCTCTGCGCGGTAAACGCCGGATTGATCTCGATGAAGTGGTAGTCTGCAGGGAGTCCAAGATCGTCCACGGAGACTCGGAGAACGCAGAAACCCTGCTCCATGGACTCAAAGAGCGCACGATAGCGCTCCTCGCTTGCGCGCAACGCTTCCTCGGCTGCCTTGCGCTCCCCAATGTCTTCTGCAACCGGGATGTAGAAAAGCACGTTGCCATGCTCGTCCCGTTCTGCAGCGACGGTGAGGTTGACCCAGATGGGACTGCCATCCTTGGCGATGTAGCGTTTCTCGATCGAATAGCTGTCGATTTCCCCGCGCGCGATCCGCGCAACCTGAGCCGCATCTACTTCAAGGTCATCAGGGTGAGTGATCTCTGCCCACCCGCCTGACAGGATCTCCTCGCGGCTGCGCCCGAGTATTTCGCAGTAGCGATCGTTGACCTCGAGAAACGGCCCATCAGCCGATACTCGCGCGACCCCAACACCCGCCTGTTCGAACACCGTGCGGTATCGTTGCTCGGCCTCCCTCAGGCGGAGTTCTGACACCTTGTCTTCGGTAACCTCCATCGCAGAGATCGCCGCCGCGACGACTTGGCCATCTTGGCCGCGGAGAGGTATCCAATTCTCACGCCATGTGCGGATCACGCCAGGCTGGGTCAGCGTCTCGCCCGACAGCTCAACGCCCCATAGCTCTTCTCCTGCAAAAACTCTCTGAAGGGCCTTCTCAGCCTGATCCGCGAGAGCCGGGACAACGTCCCGTACCGTCCTGCCGATATGGTCGGCGACAGGCAGACCGTTGATCTCGGCGAGTAGCTCGTTGATCCTCAAGTAACGCGAGTCGCGGTCGAGTAGAGCGAGCCCGACTGGTGCCGCATCATACAGGGCCTCAAGTTCACTCAAGGCAATCCTCGCGGCGCCCTCGCTGGCACGCAGGTCTCGCTCCGCCCGCGCACGTTCCGCCGTGCTCCAGGTTCGCTGTGCCGTGGCGACGACCAAGTCGATCTCGGGCTCTGTCCAGCGCCTTGGCAAGCGGCTGTTCACGGCTAGAACACCGATCAGCTTACCATCCCGCAGCATAGGCACGTCGAGCACTCCGCGCGTATGTGTCGCGGCGACATCATCTCTCTGCGCAATCTGCGCCGTCCGCCGGTCCTCTCGGTTGTCCTCGACCACCAGCGGCTCGCCGGTGCGATAAGCCATCAGCAGCGGGTCGTCTGCGGCCAGGGCATAGCGCCCGATTGCCGATGGGTAGTTTTCGGAAACGTATTCCGATCGAACCCAGAGCGACCCTTCCTCTTCGTCGATGTCTGCATACGTGACGCGATCCGCGTGCAGTTCCAGGCCGAGCGATCGCGCCGCAGCATCGGTTGCTTCCTCGGCAGTGCCCGCAGCACGAAGCAATTCGTCGAGTTGCAAGAGATAGGTGTCGTGCCGTCTACGCTGGCGCTCGGCGGTTACGTCGCGGGTCAATCCCGTCACGCGCTCCAACACACCCGCTTCCGAGTAGACGAGAGCAGATTCGGCATTCCAGTAACGTCCGTCCGATCCTTCAAACTCGATCTGAAACGAATCTCGCCGTTCCTCCATCGCCGATCGGAACGCCTCCTGGATCCGGTCCCGGTCAGAGAGAGCAACGAAGAAAAAGCCCTTCTGCTTGTTGGCCGCGAGCTCCTCTTCGCTGACGTTCAGGATCTCGGCAGTGCCTCGGCCCCAGGTCGTTTCGCCAGTCCGCTGGTCGGTTTCCCAGACGAACATGCCCGCGGCCAGTGTCGCACGCTGGAGCCGCGCCTCGCTCGCGGCAAGCGCGTCCTCGGTCTGGAGCTGTGCCGTTGTCTCCGTGGCTGCGCAGTACAGCCCCATGATCTCACCGGTTTCCAGGCGCAGGGGTGTATAGCTGAAGGTAAAGTAGCCAACCGGCACATCCGGTCGTCCCGCAAGAGCGATGGGTCGGTTGACGAAGTGCTGGGCCTCTCCCTGCATGGTTGCGGCGACGATTGGCTGATATTCGTCCCAAATCTCGGACCAGAGCTCCGCAAATGGCTTCCCGATGCCCGGATGCTTGGTTCCGACGATGGGCAGATAACCATCATTGTAGAAAGAGATCAGATCTGGGCCCCAGCCAATGTAAACGGGGCCAGCGGAGCTGAGCAGGAGGGAAACGGCGGTCTTGAGCGGAGCCGGCCACATCTCCGGTGGACCGATCAGGCTACCCGCCCAGTCAAATCCGCGGATCAGCTCGCCAGTTTGCCCGCCGCCGGAAAGAAAGCTGTTCTGGGCGGCGGCCAGTGCCCCACCTCCATCGGTCCGAACCATACAGCTTGTCACGCGCTCCTTGGGGCGGCCCAAGGTTAACGCCGAGCCGAGACGGGCGCAAACCGGAAATTGGAGGTCTTCCGTACGGCTCGTTTCCGTGCTTCGCTCCAGAGGTTACAGACGAACGATGCCGATGATGGAGAATGATCGCCGATGAGCCTCCCTGACGTTTTTCATCGCCTGAAGCTGCCTGCAATCGGCGCGCCACTGTTCATCGTCTCCAACCCCGCCTTGGTGATCGCGCAGTGCAAGGCAGGGATCGTCGGCAGCTTTCCTGCCCTGAACGCCCGGCCACAGAGCCAGCTCGACGAATGGCTGCATGAGATCACGGAGGCTTTGGCAGAGCATGATCGCGACCATCCCGATGCTCGCTCCGCGCCGTTCGCCGTCAACCAGATCGTCCACCGCTCGAACACCCGTTTCGAAGAGGACATGACCACTTGCGCCAAGTGGAAGGTTCCCATCGTCATCACCTCGCTGGGCGCTCGCGAGGAATTGAACCACGCCGTTCACGGATGGGGCGGGGTGACGCTGCACGACATCATCGACGACCGTTATGCCCGAAAGGCGATCGAGAAGGGCGCAGACGGCCTGATAGCGGTCGCCGCCGGCGCGGGTGGTCACGCCGGCCGCTGGTCACCCTTCGCCTTGGTGCAGGAGATCCGAAAATGGTTCGACGGGCCGCTTGCGCTGTCGGGATCAATAGCGACTGGAGGCGCCATCCTGGCTGCCCAGGCAATGGGCGCTGATTTCGCCTATATCGGTTCCCCGTTCATCGCGACGGACGAGGCTCGGGCCGATGCGGCTTACAAGCAGGGCATCGTGGAAGGGTCGGCCAAGGACATTGTCTACTCCAGCCTGTTCACCGGGATCAGCGGCAACTACTTGCGTGCATCGATCGAAGCCGCGGGCCTGGATCCCGACAACCTGCCGTCCGCCGGGCCCGAAGCCATGAATTTCCAGTCCTCGACTGGAGCGAAGGCGTGGCGCGACATCTGGGGTTCAGGCCAAGGCATCGGGGTCATCGACAAGGTTCAGCCGGCTGGCGCGCTGGTAGCGGAGCTTGCGGCACAATATGCCGCTGCAAAGGCCCGGATCTGCACTAGCTGATTGCCGCAAAGGCCTCTCGCCACTCCTGAGGCCAGGGAACGGGGCGCCGGCTGGTGCGATCAACGGCAACGTGGACGAACTCTCCTTCAGCCGCTGCAGAAACCTGACCGGCACCGAACACGCCGACGCGGTAGCGAACGCTCGACGTCCCAACCTGCGCGACGGCGATGCCTACTTCGACATCTTCAGGAAACGCGAGCGAGCCGTGATAAGTGCAGCGTGTCTCCACAACCAAAGCGATGGGATCGCCATTCATGATGTCCAGCAACCCGCGCTCAAGCAGCCAGGCGTTCACGGCGCTGTCGAACCAGCCATAGTAGACCGTGTTGTTTACATGCCCGTAAACGTCGTTGTCGGACCAGCGGGTTGCGAAGGTGCGGTACAGCTTGAAGCCGTCGCGAGTCGCGGGCGTTGGCCGACTCACCAAGCAGCCTCGTAGAGCCGCTGAGCGTCCGCTTCTGTGATCTCCACGGGATTATTCACCAGGAGGCGAGTCTGCTTCATCGCCTCGCGCGCAAGCACGGGCGCCTCGTCGAAAGCGACCCCATGGTCCCGTAGCCGGGGCTGCAGCCCGCTCTTGCGCACCAGGCCTTCCAGGCGCTCGATCAGCAGAGCTGCCTTCGCCTGGCTTCCCGAAGCTGCACACGCAGGCTCGATCACCTCCGCCAGTTCCGCGTATTGCTCGCGAGCAGCCTCCTGATTGAACGCGAGCACGTGGCGAAGCATCAGGGCATTGGTCAGTCCGTGCGGCAGATGGTGAATGCCGCCAAGCGGATAAGCCAGCGCGTGCACCCCGGCCACGGGCGCGTTGGCGAACGCCAGCCCCGCGAGGTGCGCACCCAGCAGCATCGCTCCGCGGGCCTGCCGGTTTGCAGGCCGGTCGCAGACCTCCAGCAAGTTACGCGAAAGCAGCCGAAGCGCCTCTCGTGCATACAGATCGGACAACGAATTCTTAAGCCGCGCAGAGGTGTAGGCCTCTATGGCGTGTACAATGGCATCGATCCCCGTTGCTGCGGTCAGTTGCCGTGGCATTCCAAGGGTCAGGTCAGCATCGAGAACTGCCCAATCGGCAATCAAGGCCGGCGAATTCACGCCGCGCTTCTCCGTCCCGCCCACCGTAATCACCGCGACGGGTGTCGCTTCGGACCCTGTCCCGGCCGTTGTCGGAACAAGTGCTAGCGGCAGCCGCTTCCCAGTTGCGAGTCCAACACCCCAGATTGCTTCGAGGTCATCACCGGAGCCGAGCAGGTAAGCCGCGAGCTTTGCTACGTCCATCGGGCTGCCGCCCCCGAACCCGACGACGGCTGAAACGCCCGCAGCTCGGCCGGCTTCAACTGCTGCGAGCAACGTGGTGCGTGAGGGATCCGCTTCGACCGAATCGAACAGAACCACCTCACGGCCGCTCGCCTTCAGGGCTTCAACGCACGCGTCCGCCAGACCGAGCCCAATGACACCTCGATCACTCACGAGCAGGACGGGGCCGGCCGGCAGCCGGTCGGACAGGTCGGCAGCCCTGCCGGAGCCCGCCAGCAGGCGTGGTCCGGGATGAAAGACGAAGTCAGCCATGGGCCGCGCTGTACTCACCCTGCCCGGCGGAGGTCCAGCCCGGTCAGCGGTTCAGCAAATCGCGCTCGAGCCGACCCATCAGCGCTCTGGCAGGGCTCGGCAGTGGGGCAGCCTGGACGCAATCCTCGTCGAGCCGCTTTACGCGTGCATACAGGTCCGCACTGGCGTTCACCAACCGCTGCGCAGCTGGCGGGAGCTGAATGACGACCGCCTCGTCGCTGTCGCTGGCCTGGCCCAGGCGGCGCTCGGGCCGTTTGCCGGCGGAATGGGGGATCTCTCCGCTCTCCACGGCGCGCTGGGTCAGAAGCCACGCCACGATGTGCATGATGCGTGTCGTCACCTTCAGCGACTCGCAGGCGAAGCCGACCCGGACGAACGGATCCAGCTGCGTCCGTTCCTCACGTCCTTCGCGATCGAAGTAAGCACGGGCCTCGTCGGCGAGCAGCATGGCCTCGGTATAGAGGCTCTCGATCAGCCTTGGCGTGATCCGTGCCTGTTCGAAGTTGTCCTCGCTGATCTCGTGCATCTGCCTTTCCTGCCACCAATCAACGCTCGGGAAAACGTCTCGCAGCGTTGATCGGCGAGATCGCGATCAACCCGTCCCGAGAAGGTACACTCAAGCGATGATGTCCGGAATGCAGCGATCCGCAAGGACCGCGATCTCATCGCGCAGGCGAAGCTTCCGTTTCTTCAGTCGGGCAAGCTCCAGCTGATCGGTTACACCGCTTTCCCGTAACTCCTCGATCTTCGCGTCGAGCGCCCGATGTTCCGCCCTGAGCTCCGCCAGCCGGGCAGAGGGTTCGTCGTCGTTCATTCGGTAAGCGGCCTTTCGCGGCGATACGGAGCGGTCACGGTAGGTTGCGGGACACATTCGACGGGCTGAGTCAATGACGCAAGACAAGCGAAGCGATCTGTGGTTTGTTACGTTTTGTCTTCACCTAGCGAAAGGGAATGGCACCAATGGACAAAGCACACGTCGAGGCCCTCGCATCCAAGCATTCCGCTCTTCAGGCCCAGATCGACGCCGAAGAGCGCCGGCCTCACCCCGACGACGTGCTTCTCCACCAGCTCAAGAAGGAAAAGCTCCGTATCAAGGACGAGATGCTCGGCCTTACGGTGCACTGAGCCGATGGTCCTTTCCCGAGCAGCGCTCGGGAAGGAGCCGACCTGTCAGTCGTCTCGGCTGACCTTTTCGATGCGCTCGTGGCGCTCCTGCGCTTCGAGCGTCATGGTCGCGATTGGTCGTGCCTCCAGGCGCGCCAGCGAGATGGGATCTCCCGTCACCTCGCAATAGCCATACTCGCCTGCGTAGAGGCGGCGAATCGCTGCATCAATCTTGGAAATCAGCTTGCGCTGGCGGTCACGGGTCCGAAGCTCGATGCCCCAATCCGTTTCGCTGGAGGCGCGGTCCGCAATATCCGGCTCGCGCAAGGAGTCCGTCTGGAGCTGGGCCATGGTCGCCCGCGACTCTTCGATGATCGCTTCTTTCCAGTCCCGAAGCTTGTGGAGAAAGTAGGCGCGCTGGTTCGCGCACATGAACTCCTCATCGTCACTTGGACGGTAATCCGACGGAAGAATGATCCGATCGAATTGCTCGGGTTCTTCGCCGTAAACGTCGACTAATGCCGTCGCCATTGTCCCCTCCCCACGCACCGCAGCGGCAATCCCATAGGCCGCTGAAGCAAGAGCCACCGCGACTGCGTGCCGGGCCACCGGTGCAGCCGGGGGCGATCAACTTGACTTTTCCGGGACTTAGAACCGGAAAAGTCGGCTATCCCCATGCGGGCCTATAGTTAGGCCCAACTGGCTGAACAAGCACTGACTTGCGTTAAGGTCACGTGTGTTCGGGCCCTGTTGCCGAAATGGCGCAGGCCTGTGCGGCTTGCCCGTTCGCCGCGTCTTCCGCATAGCCCGGCCATGCGCATCCTGATCACCAACGACGATGGCATCAACGCCAGCGGCATCGCTCTACTGGAACAGGTTGCACGGCAATTTTCCGGGGACGTATGGGTCGTTGCACCTGCCGAGGAGCAGTCCGGCACCGGGCATTCGCTGACCCTGACCCGACCCATCCGACTGCGACGGATTGCCGAAAAGCGCTTTGCCGTAGCCGGCACGCCGACGGACTCGGTGCTCATGGCCTTGTTTCACGTCATGAAGGACACGCGGCCGGACGTCATTCTCTCGGGGATAAACCGGGGCGCAAATCTCGCCGAGGACGTGACGTACAGCGGCACCGTATCGGCGACCATGGAAGGTGCGCTCGCAGGCGTCCCCTCCATTGCACTCAGCCAAACCTACAGTCGCGAGGGATTGGGCGACAACGTGCCATTCGCCGCGGCTGAGGGCTGGGCGGCGAAGGTCCTGGCGCCGCTGCTTGAACAGCCACTTGCGCCCGGCACGCTGGTCAACGTCAACTTTCCGGCCCTGCCGGCAGAGGAGGTCCGCGGCGTACGCGTAGTCCGCCAGGGGATTCGGGATTACGGTCGCACCCAGATCATTCAGCGCACCGATCCGCGCGGCTATCGCTATTACTGGCTTGGACTCGGGCCGATGGTGGAGACGCCGGGTCACTCCACCGATCTCGAGGCGATCGCCGACGGCTTCATCTCAGTAACCCCGCTGCACCTGGACCTGACCCACGAGCCCTCCCTCGAGACACTGCGCGCGCGATTTCAGCCGTAAGCTTCAGATGGCGCGTGTTCCGATCACGTTCCCTCGCGGGCTGTAGCGGCAGACCAAGAAATCCCAGTCACGAGCGCGGTGAATGGCGCAGCCGACATGAGTGGTCGAGGGCCAAGTCATCTGGGTGTAGTGGGCGACATCGGACCACCGTCCAGTAGCGCTGACCGCTGGAAATTTGCCGGGACGATAAAGGCTTCGTTCCGATGCCCAGTGCGCAATCATCTGCTCGGGCGAGTAGGCCCCGCGCGTGCCCATCCAGAGGTTCTCCAACTGGCCAGGTCGCGAAGCATCATGAGAGTGGGACAGACGTCCGCGAGCAGCCAGCACGGCACCATACGCGGCCGCACCCTTCGCCAGATGGGGGTCCCAGGCAAGCGGCGCCACTCCACGCCGTTGGCGCTCCGCATTGTGAGCGTGGAGGAGCCTGCTCGCGAGTTCGGGACAGCGCACGACGGACAGGGTCGGCCGGTTGTTCATCGCAGCGCTTGCAGGAACGGCACCCGACAGCGCGCCTACCACGCACAGCACCAGCACAACTCGTAATTCCATACCCCCACCCCTTCACCCTGGGCGATGCGGAACATCACGGCGGAGGGACCTCGCGGCAAGCGTAATCCCCGAAGTTGAACAGCGTTGTCGCCGGATCGTTTCGGCTCTGCGACGAAGGGACAGAGGGGCTTGCCAAGCCACTCCGCCATGCGCATCGCGGACAGCAATGACCGCACTCCATGACATCTCCGCCATCATCGACGAGCTATGCGCGATCTACGACCGCAGTGTGGCGAACCTCCGCCGTGCGCTCATCGCCTACGTAACCGAGGGAAAGCGCCCCGACCCAGACGCCCGCGCGGCAGGCTTCTTCGCGTATCCTGAGCTGCGGATCGAATATGATCCGGACTCTCCGCCACCCGTCCCGGCCCGCGCCTTTGCACGGCTTAATCAGCCAGGCGTCTATACCGCCAGTATCGCGCGACCGCAGCTTTTCCGTGATTACCTTGCGGAGCAGCTGGAGCACGTGGTTCGCGATTATGGGGTGACGGTTTCGGTCGGCCTCTCGGCCAGCGAGATCCCCTATCCTTATGTTCTCGACGGCAGCGAGGACCTACAGCTCAACGGCATTGCCTCAGCGGAACTCGGCCGCTGGTTTCCGACCACCGAGCTCGTCCACATCGGAGATGAGATTGCCGACGGAAGCTGGGACTTCTCGATCCATTCCACTCGCCCGCTGGCACTGTTCGACGCGCCGCGCACGGACTTCAGCCTCGCGCGCTTGCGGCACTACACCGGCACGCCACCAGAGCACTTCCAGCGCTTCGTCCTCTTCACGAACTATGTTCGCTATGTCGATGAATTCGTTCGTTATTCGGCCGATGCACTGCGGCAGACGAACACTCGCTACAGCGCCTTCTCGGTTCCGGGCTCGCGCTACGAGCGGGGGATGCTCGAGAATGTCGAGGCGGAGGTCGCCTCCGGTCCCTGGCGCCGGTACCAGATGCCTGCGTACCATCTGCTGGGCGAGAACGGCGACGATGGGATCACCCTGGTCAATATCGGCGTCGGCCCTTCCAACGCGAAGACGATCTGTGACCACATCGCGGTTCTACGCCCAGAGGCCTGGTTGATGATCGGCCACTGCGGCGGCCTCAGGCCCAGCCAGACCATCGGCGATTACGTCCTTGCGCATGCATACTTGCGCGACGATCACGTGCTTGACGATGTGCTGCCGGTGGAAGTTCCCCTTCCCGCCATCGCGGAAGTGCAGACGGCGCTTTTTCATGCGGCGTCGCATGTCACCGGGGAAGATGAAGACGGGATCAAGAAACGCCTTCGAACGGGTACGGTCATCACCACGGACGACCGCAACTGGGAGCTGCGCTACACGCAGTCCGCCCTACGCTTTAATCAGAGCCGCGCCGTGGCGATCGACATGGAGAGTGCCACCGTAGCAGCTCAGGGCTATCGCTTCCGTGTACCCTACGGAACGCTTCTGTGTGTGTCCGACAAGCCGTTGCACGGCGAACTGAAACTTCCCGGCCAGGCCAACGCCTTCTACGAGCGCGCGATCAGCCAGCACCTGCGCATCGGTATCGAGGCGCTGAAGCTGCTACGGGACGAGGGCGACGCGCTCCATAGCCGCAAGCTGCGCAGCTTCGACGAACCGCCGTTCAGGTAAGGTCGTCATCCCGGCCCTGAGCCGGGATCCGCCTTCCTCTTGGCAAAAGCTCAAGGCAGCCTCGGGTCACGCTTACCGCGCCGTCCGATCCTTGATCCGCCCCAAGCCCGGCGCCTTCACCCCCTTGGCGAGCCATGCCTCCAACGCATCCAGGTCGGACCCCGCGTCCGTTACCTCCACGCCATTTGCGAGCACCGTGAAGTTGTCTCCTCCGCTGGCCATGAAGTTGTTCACCGTGACGCGGTAGCTTGCCCCTGGCTCGATCCTACGCCCGTTCAGCAGCATCTCGACGATCCGATCACCGGCGGGCCGTTTCAGATCGTACGCAAAGAAGAAGCCGGCGCTGGGCAGCAGCATGTTCGGGTTCTCCGCCGTGTTGGTCCCGCTCGCGAACTGCTGTTCCAGGAACGCCTTCAACTGTGCACCGCTCAATGTCTTCGTGACCAGGCTGTTCCCGAACGGCTGCATCGCGAAGATCTGCCCGTAGGTGACGCTGCCGTCCGCCGCGGGTGCCAAGTCCGTCCGGACTCCCCCTGAGTTGATAAAGGCCACCTGCGCTCCCGCGCCTCGGGACGCCGCGAGCTGGGCATCGGCAATGAGATTGCCCGCCGTCTGCTCCCGGTCCTCATTGAGATCGCGCGTGACCTCGCCCGACAGCCGCCCGACGACCCGAAGCGCCTCGGCCAGGCTCGCATCCACGTAGCGCCGGACCAGTGCGGCCGTCGCCTCATCCGCGCCGAAAGTCCGGAACTCCGTGTTGAGCGGCACCTGCTTGGTCCCCGCTGTGAAGCCCTCGCCTTGCACGATCACATTGCCCGCCGAGCGCACTTGCACCCCGCCGCCGGCCGTGACTCCGAGCCGGATATCCGTGATCATGATACCGCTCCGCCCAGCGCTCGTGAGCAGCAACGGGCCCCCACCCGGCCGCTTGTAGTCGCAGACGTACGCCCGGTGCGTATGCCCGGAGATTACCACGGAGATCGCCGGGTCCAGCCGATCGAGGATCGGCAGCAGGTCGCCGCTCAGCCCCGGACAGCCCTTGTCATTGTACAGACCGTCGGTCCGCGCCCCCTGGTGGATCAGCAGCACGATCGCATCCGCACCCGCCGCCCTTAGCTGCGGCACGGCCGCGTTCGCCGTTACCGCCTCGTCCGCGAAGGTCAGCCCCGCGACGCCCGCTGGAGACACCAGGGTCGCGGTCTCCTTCAGAGTCATGCCGATGAAGCCGACCTGCACCGGGCCGAAGTCCTTGGTGCCAGTGCTCGGGAATAGCGTGCTCCCATCCGCTCGTCGGACGTTGGCCGCGAGGAAGCGGAAGCTCGCGCCGTCGAATGGCTCCAATCGGCACGGCTGACGGCTGGTGTGCTTCTCGCACCCGCCCGTCTGCATCCGCAACAACTCGGCCGAGCCCTTGTCGAACTCGTGGTTGCCGACCGCGTTATACTCGACACCGACGAGGTCCATCGCGTTGATCGCCGGTTCGTCCAGGAACAGCGCCGATGGGAGCGGAGTGGCGCCAATCATATCGCCGGCGGAGACCGTTACCGTGTTCGCCTGCCCTTCGCGTAACGCCTTGGCCGCTCCCGCCAGGTAGGCCGCGCCGCCGGCCGGCACTTCCACGTCACGCCCATCGGCCGTCTTCGCCGGCACTCCTACCTTCGGGGGTTCCAGCGCGCCATGAAAATCATTCACCGCCAGGATTTGCACCTCCGTCGTGACCGGTGCCGGTGCTGTCCGAGGCGCCTCCGCCGACTGCGCCGCGCAAGCGCTTAAGGTCGCGCTACACGCGAGCAGCGAAAGGCGTGAAATCCGTACGCTCATCGAAAACATCCACTCCCTCGCGCCGCTTCAAGGCACCGACCACGGCGTAGGTGACCGGGGTCAGCAGCGCTTCCCAGGCAACCTTGAGCGCCCATTGTGTCAGCATGACTGTGACCACGAGGTCCGTGGTCCAGCCTGCCGCGCCCCAGAAGGCAAGCGGGTAGAAGATCAGGCTGTCAACGCCCTGGCCGGCCACGGTGCTGCCAATGGTGCGCGTCCACAGATACTTGCCCCGCGTCCATACCTTCATTTTGGCGAGCACGACCGAGTTGACGAACTCGCCCGCCCAGAACGCCAGGATAGATGCGAAGACGATCCGCGGAACCTGGCCAAACACCTGCTCGTACGCCCCTTGCCCGTCCCAAGTCGCAGCCGGCGGCAACGCTACGACGACCATCGCCATGAACGCCATGAACAGCAGCGCCGCCGTCCCTACCCAGATGCAACGCCGCGCCCGCGCGAAGCCGTACACTTCGGTCAGCACGTCGCCGATGACGTACGACAGTGGGAAGAACAGGATGCCAGCACCGAACGGCCACTCACCCACTAATGGAAGCGTGATGACTGCCACCTTCCCGGCGCCAAGCACGTTCGAAAGCAGCAGGATCGTGACGAACGCTGCCATCACCAGGTCGAAGTAGCGCACCCGCCGTCCGGCAAGCGCCCGCGCGTCGATCTTCTCCACCCCCGTGGTCATGCAGCTCTCCTATGCGCTCACCCTGAGCCTGTCGAAGGGTATCTATCCACCCTTCGACATGCTCAGCGTGAGCGCTATGGAAGCCGCATGTCCGAAGAAGAACTGATCGCCCTTGCCCGCGCCGCCGCGCTCAAGGCCTACGCGCCCTACTCCCGCTTCCATGTAGGCTGCGCGATCGAGAGCGTAGACGGAGACGTCGTCACCGGTGCCAACCTTGAAAACGCCTGCTACCGGCTCGGCCTCTGCGCCGAGCAGAGCGCCCTTGCCGCCGCGCAGCACCAGTTCGGCCTCGCAAGCATCGCGCGAATCGCGGTCGCCGGCGGGAACCCGAGCAGTGGGGAACTCACCGGCGAGGCCACCTGCACCCCTTGCGGTGGTTGCCGTCAGGCAATCCTGGAAGCTGCTCACCTCGCTGGGCGGGACATCCACATCCTCTCGGCCAACGGGAGCGGGACGCAGGTTGAACGCCACATGATCATGGACCTGATCCCAAGAAGCTTCGGGCCAACCAATCTCGCCGATGTTCAAGATTGAGAGTCGTGGATCCTGCGGCTCCGGCTGCGGTGATCGCGCCCATTCCCGCGCAAAACTCGTCAGACCGCCGGCAAGGCTGACCTTGATCGGGCGGAGAAATGTGTAACCTCTACTCCCAGACGAAAGCGCCCGAGGCGATCCGGCAGCTGTTCGTCCAGCGCGGCATCGAGTTGCTGTTCCCCGAAGGCATACCGAACCTTGAGCCGCGCGATATTTGCATCACCGATCCTGCACCGATCGTGCGGGCGGGCGGAAGCGGCTACGAACTCGTCGTGCGCCGCTGGAGCTGGCCTGGACCCAACGGTAAGCCGGTCTACAACTTCCGATCTGACGGGCGCGAGTTCCCATCAGGACGTTGCCTGATCCTAGCCGACGGGTTCTACGAGTTCACCGCGCCTGCCGACCCGAAGGCGAAGCGCAAAGATCGGTGGCTGTTCAGCGACTCTCAAAGCGGCATGCTCGGTATCGCAGGACTGGTGCGAGATGCGGCACCATTGGGTCGCGAGGCTTTCACCATGCTCACCTGCCCTCCCGGTGAGGATGTAGCTCCCTATCATGGTAGGCAGGTGGCGGTGCTCGCCTCCGCAGACTGGCGCGCGTGGCTGGACGGCAGCGCTCCGGCGGCGGAGCTGATCAGGCCTCTCCCGGCGGGCACGCTGACGGTCACAGCCGCGAACCGCTAGAAGTGGGTGGGGCGGCGAGGAGAGAGGTGGTTCGCCGCCCCGGACTTGTCACTTTGCGCTGGCCAGCTTAGCCCGCTCTGCCGCTGCCTTCCGCTGCTCGGCAAGCTGAAGCTTGGCACGCCACTCGGCCCGGCATTCCTTCTCCATACGCTTGCCGACCACGTCGACGCTGGATGCCTCGCAGATGTAGTCGAGACGATCACGGAGCTGCGCTTCCGACAGCGGCTTGGCCGCGGCAGGGCTGGCAATCAGAAGTGCCAGTGCCGTCGATGCTGCCATGAGAAACGTCACGAATCCTGTTTCGATTGTCTTGGTCATCGTCGATCTCCTGTTTCCCGGATGAGATCGACGCCGGCGTCTGAGTCTTCATATACGCAGCCTGCGCCTTCTTGCGCAGCCACAATGCTGCACTGCCGTTCTGCATTTCTGCAGAGCCACGAGCCCGACGTCATGATATGAAGAGGCGGTGATCGACTGGAACGACTGGCGCTACTTCCTCGCTGTAGCAGAGACCGGCAGCACTCTGGCGGCAGGTCGCCGTTTGCGGGTGAGCCAGACTACAGTGGCTCGCCGCATTGCGACCCTTGAAGAGAGCTTGAGCCTCATTCTTTTTGAGCGTCGGCCTGGAGGCTATGCTCTGACGTCCGGGGGCAGCGCGTTGGTGGAGGAAGCCCGGAGCCTCGCCGCAGCCGCGGACAGAGTTGAGCAGAAGGCGCGGGCGAGTGGCCGGGACATCTCCGGAACGGTGAAACTCACCACCGAGGAGATATTCGCGATGACATTGATCGCTCCGTGGTTGCGTGAATTGCGGGAGCAATATCCCGCGATCCGGCTAAAACTCGACACTTCGAACACCCTGCGTGACCTCGGCGCGGGAGAGGCCGACGTCGCGCTGCGCAGCACCAGCAAGGAGCAGCCTGCCGGCATTGTTGGTCGTGCAATCTGTCCGGACGATTGGACCCTGTACTGCAGCCGCGAATATGCCGAGCGGCACGGCGTTCCAAAGTCCCGGGAGGCATTGAAGCGTCACGCGATCATTGCCGGCGGCGGCGGCAATCTGGCGCGGGTCTACTCGCAATGGCTCCACGAACTCGGCTTGGAGCAACAGATTGCGATGGAGCACGGCTCATCGGGTGGCCTGCTGACGGCGGTTCGGAGTGGAATCGGGATCGCCGCGCTGCCCTGCATTGTGGCTGACGGCGACCCGGACCTCATCCGCTGTGTGCCACCAGCAGACCATGGGCGAACCATGTGGCTGCTGACCCACGAACGGGTAAGGCGCAGCCCGACAGTGCGAGCGGTGATCGACTACTTGTACGAGCGGCTCATGGCACATGTGAAACGCCTCGAGAACGCGCGGCCCCTCACTCCACCGTGACGCTTTTCGCTAGGTTGCGCGGCTGATCGACGTCCGTGCCCTTCAAGACCGCAACATGGTAGGCCAGCAACTGCACCGGGACCGCATAGACCAGCGGAGCAATTAGCGGGTGCACTTTGGGCATCTCGATCGTAGCGATGCAGCCGTCGCCAGCCGCCGCAATCCCTTCCGCGTCGCTGATCAGGATGATCCTGCCGCCGCGGGCGCGAACTTCCTGCATGTTGCTGACCGTCTTTTCGAACAACGGACCTGACGGGGCGAGCACGATCACAGGAACCTGGTCGTCGATGAGCGCGATCGGACCATGCTTCATCTCGCCGGCAGCATAGCCTTCCGCATGGATGTAGCTGATTTCCTTGAGCTTCAGCGCGCCTTCCAGTGCCATCGGATAATCGGGGCCCCGTCCCAGGTAGAGAACATCGCGGGCCGGGGCGACGAGGTGCGCCATCGCACCAATATCCTCGTCGTGGTTCAGAGCTCGGGTCAGAGCTTCCGGCGCTTCCTGAAGATGCGCCACGATCTCTCGCTCTTCCTCGCGCGTCATGCGCCCCCTGCTTCGAGCGAAGTTGGCAGCGAGAGCTGCAAGCACAGCGAGCTGACACGTGAAGGCTTTTGTCGAGGCAACACCAATCTCTGGCCCGGCGCGTGTCGGCAGCAGCAGGTCCGCCTCACGCGCCATGGAGCTGGTCGGAACATTCACGACCACTGCGATCTTCTGGCCCTGCTCCCGCGCGTGGCGCAGCGCCGCAAGGGTGTCGGCGGTCTCGCCGGACTGGCTGATGAAGAGTGCCAAGCCGCCGGGCTCCAGGACTGGATCCCGGTACCGGAACTCGCTCGCGACATCGAGGTCGACGGGCACCCGGGCGAAACGCTCGAACCAGTACTTGGCGACCATCCCCGCATAGAAGCTGGTGCCGCATGCGACGATGGTGACGCGGTCCACGCTGCCGAGATCGAAGTCAAACGCGGGGATGGCGACCTCACCTTCGAACGGGCGGACGTAGCTTTGAAGCGTCTGCGCCACGACGATCGGCTGTTCGAAGATTTCCTTGCGCATGAAGTGTGCGTGATTGCCCTTGGAGATGACCTCCGCCGTCGCACCGCTGTCCACGATCTCGCGGGTGACCGGCTGGTTCGACCGGTCGAAGATCTGGACACCATCTCTCCGGGCCACGACCCAGTCGCCCTCGTCCAGATACGCGATGTGACGCGTCCACGGGGCAAGCGCGATAGCGTCGGACCCAAGGTAATTCTCACCTTGTCCGTAGCCCACCGTCAGCGGAGCGCCCATGCGTGCGCCAATGACGAGGTCTGGATGATCCCGGAACAGGAAGGACATGGCGAACGCGCCGTGAAGCCGTGGCAGGACGGTCGCTACCGCCTCCTCGGGCGACGACCCGCCTTCCACCTCGCATGCGACGAGGTGCGCGACAACCTCGCTGTCGGTTTCGGACTGGAACTGACGCCCTTGCTCGATGAGTTCATCGCGCAGCGGCTTGAAGTTCTCGATGATCCCGTTGTGCACCAGTGCCACCGGTCCAACGATGTGAGGGTGCGCATTCCCTTCTGTCGGCGCGCCGTGAGTAGCCCAACGGGTATGAGCGATGCCGATGGTCCCCTCCGGTCGATCCTCCCGCAGCTTGGCCGCAAGGTTGTCGAGCTTGCCTTCCGCGCGCTGGCGCTCGAACTGGCCGTCATGGACGGTGCAGATGCCTGCACTGTCATAGCCGCGATACTCGAGGCGCTTCAGTCCATCGAACAGACGCTGGGCGACCGCATCCCGACCGACGATCGCAACAATCCCGCACATCTACTTGGCTTTCTTGGCTTGTTGGCGTTCACGGAAGCGGGCAGCCCAACCTCCAAGGCTCTTCTGGTCCGCGCGGGTGACGCCGAGCGCGTCGGCCTCCACGTCTCTCGTCACGACCGAGCCCGCTCCTACGATGGCCCCGGCGCCAACCGAGACCGGCGCAACTAAAGAGGAATTCGAGCCGACGAAGGCCCCATCGCCGATTTGAGTCCGGTACTTGAAGAAGCCATCGTAATTGCAGGTGATCGTCCCGGCACCGATGTTCGCTCCAGCCCCTACGTCGGCATCACCCAGATAGGTCAGGTGATTGGCCTTCGCTCCCACTCCGAGACGCGCCTTCTTCAGTTCGACGAAGTTCCCGACCTTTGCCTTGCCCTCTAGCACTGCGCCGGGGCGCAACCGGGCAAAGGGACCGACCTCGGCATCTTCTCCGATGATGGCACCCTCGATATGGCTGAAGGCGTGGATCATGGCCCGGTCAGCAACCATGACCCCGGGCCCGAAGACCACGTGCGGCTCGATCGTGACGTCACGTCCCAGTCGCGTATCGAAGCTGAACCATACGCTTTCCGGATCTATCAGGGTGGCACCCTCGTCCAGCGCCTGCGCGCGTCGGCGCTGCTGCCATTCATGCTCGAGCGCCGCGAGCTCGCGCCTGCTGTTCACGCCGGCCGTCTGCCAGGCATCGGTCTCCACAGCGACCGCAAAGCGACCTTCCTCCGCTGCGACCATCACGATGTCGGGAAGATAATACTCTCCAGCCGCGTTCGCATTGCCGACTTTGCCGAGCCAACGGAAGAGATCCGCGGATCGAACCGCCATCATGCCGCTGTTGCACAAGCGGACTGCCCGCTCCGCAGGGTTCGCGTCCCGAAACTCAACCATTCGGGCGATGCGATCTTTGTCGCCAAGGATCACGCGACCATACGCGCCTGGATCAGGTGGGCACGAGGCAAGAACCACTATGCCAGGCCGATCTTCCGCCTCCAAGCGATCCCGCATGGCATCGAGCGTTTCGGGAGCAACGAACGGGGTGTCGCCATAAAGGACGATCACCGTTCCGTCGAAGCCCGCAAGCGCACCCTCCGCCTGCTGGACGGCATGCCCGGTGCCCATCTGATCTTCCTGAACGGCGATCAGAGCATCATGGTGCTTAAGCGCCTTCTCGACCTGCTCGCGGCCCTTCCCCACAACGACGACGCGTCGTTCGGCACCAAGTCGGTCCACCGTATCGAGCAGGTGCTCCAGCATCGGTCGACCCGCGATCGGGTGCAGCACCTTGTGCGTATCGGAACGCATGCGCGTGCCCTGCCCTGCGGCCAGGATCACGACAGAAAATGGAGACAGACTGCTCATCGCCGCGCCCAATGGCATGGCACTGCGGCGATGAGAAGAGAGCGCGCGAGACTAGCTGCTGGAGCCGTCGGAACCGCCGCCCGAGCCGTCACTGCCGCCGTCGCCACTCCCCGACCCCTTCTTGGCCCGGGTGCGCGTGCCTGCATTGCGCCGGTCACCGCTCCGAGTGGACGTCGAACGGCTCCGTGAGGCCGCGGCTCTTGCCGACGGAGTACGCGTTCGGCCCTTGCTCGTCTTGGTTTCGATGCCTGAAGCACTCGCGTCCGTGGCGCTCGATTTGGTGGCGGCTCGGCGAGGCTTGGCCGCGGTGGAGCCGGTCCCGGCAGATTTGCTCTCGCCGGCGCTGGACTTGCGCGCGGCGGAGGTCGGCGCGGCACCCTTGGCGCGGCTTGCGCTGCTGGCCCGCGTCGGCGTACCCGGCTTGCTGGCTGATTTCGTTGAGCGGGTCTGGGAGCGTTCGGCGGACTCACCCGAAATACCGGTGCCGAACACATCGCCGGACAGCACACGTTGGGCGGCATCGGCGACCGCTTCCGCGATGATGTTGCCGAGGCGCGTTGCGCTGTTCACGACCGAACTGGCAGCCGATTGAGCTGAGTCCGCCGCATCGAGCCCGGCGTCGCGAATCTTCCGGCGAGCGGTTGGTGAAGCGCTGATGGCGGCCGCAGCGGCAGCAAGGCCGGCTGCGAGCATCTCCTTGCTCATGGCAGCCTTCGCCAGCTTATCGAAAGTCTCCGACATGTTCGGCGGAAACGGGGAGCTTGCCGATTTCTTCCGCTGCTGGCCCTGCTGCTGAGCCCCCGAAGCATCGCTTGTTGCGTGAGGGTTGCTTTGGGTACCGCCGCCTTGGCTGGTGAAGCTGGAATTCCCGCCCTGGTTGTTCGACTTGCCCTTGACCATGAGGCACCTACTCCCGTGTTTGGAATTGAGGCAAAAGACGGTTCAGTCGCGCAACGGTTCCTGTGCCAGAGAACGAGTACATAGGTAAAGGGACCGGCGGTTTGCACCACCGGCCCCTCGACATGGTCAGCGGCCGGAGAGCTCCAGCCCGGGAGACCAATAGCAGGATTCCTCGATCACGATCCTACGTCCGGGTCCCCCCGGACGGAACGCGATCTCAGCCCCGCATCCCCCGAACGAACTTCACCGACCTCTCTGCTGAACCATGAGACATCGGATCACCTCCTTTCGCTGCGTTGTGGGCGCTCTAATCAATGCGCGTCCGAAAGGATTGTTCAAGTCTTGTAATAAATCCTACTTTCGGCAATCCTCGATGGCTCGCGCCGGCTCTGCCCAAGAAGGCATGATCAGGATTGGCGCAGGGGCTCCCAACACTGCGACTCGACCTCGACTGAAGGCAATAGCGTCCAGCACCGGATCGAAACTGGCCACCGTATTTCCGACGGGCAGCGTCCGTTCGCTGCTTGTCGTCATGATTCGCAGCAGCATGCCGGGAGCCGCACCGGCGCGCATGAAGCTGATCCGGCGCACATTGAGCGTGCAGCGAATCGTGAATTGCGGACCAAGGTTCGTCTGGAACACGGCTTCGCTGCCGCCGGGGATCGCCCGGTACAGCCAAATGCCTCCATTCAATGGAGCGGAGCGCCAGTTGATGGGCGCCTGAAGAGGTACGGGACGTGCGGGCACCGGTTGAGCCAGCGCCACGGCATACAATATCGCAGTAATCATCAGCGCCCTAGCCGATCCACCTTTGCCTTCAGCGCCTCGAGTTCGGCACGAAGCTTGTCGACTTCGGTGTCGTCCGGAGTCGGCGCCTTGGTTGCCTCATCCCGCGTCGTGGCTGACGGCTTGGTGAACACTCGACCGGCTTCCTCGAACATTGCCATGTTGCGCTTCGCGATATCGGCAAAGATGTTCGCTCCGAATGCGTCGGCGAAGGCAGCCTGGTTCTTCTGGAAGCTCGCCATTGCGGTTTCCAGATATTGCGGGACCATTCCCTGCATCGAGTTGCCGTAGAGACCGATAAGCTGTCGTAAGAAGCCGGCAGGCAGCATGGTTGTCCCACCCCGCGCCTCTTCCTCGACAATGATCTGAGTCAGGACCTGATGGGTGATGTCCTCGCCGCTCTTGGCATCTACAACCACGAAGTCGCGTCCCTCCCGGATCATCTGGGCAAGCCGATCCAGCGTGACGTAGCTTGAACTCTCGGTATCGTAGAGGCGACGGTTCGCATATTTCTTGATCGTCACCTTGGCGGTGGGCTGCGTCATGCTAGGCTCCGGAAGACGTGAAACAGGACGTAGCACCCGCCCATGCCGCACCGCAACAAGCGCCAGGGCCGCGTCCCCTGCCGCTCTTTCTCGATCTGGTGCGCCGAGCTGGCGAACAGCAGCCGCAACTTGCTGCCAGGGCGCTTGAGGGACTGCGCCGTTTTCAGGATGCTGAGAGGTTAGCGAATTATCAAACACGCCCGGAACTTACCGCTGTGGGTCAGGCCTGCCTGCGCAACTGCGGAGGAGCCGGGATGCCCATTGTCCTGGTGCCCTCGCTCATCAACCCGCCCAACGTCCTCGATCTTGATCCAGAGGTAAGCCTGGCCCGCCGACTGAACGGAGTCGGCCGCGTGCTGCTGCTTGACTGGGGGCCAGCTGCTGGGCGCGCTTCGCTCGATCTTGCAGGTCACGTCACAGACATCCTGATCCCGCTGCTTCGCGAACTAGGCGAATCGGCGGTTCTTGTGGGCTATTGCCTCGGTGGCACGCTCGCTCTCGCTGTTCCGGCGCTTGCAGACGTGCGCTCGATCGTCACGCTGGCGTCGCCATGGCGCTTTTCCGCCTACGCGTCTGACGCGCGGGCCGCGCTCGCAACCTTGTGGGAGCAGGCCCGCGAGGGCGCGGATGCGCTCGGCGCGTTACCGACGGAGGTTTTGCAGGCGGCATTCTGGTCGCTTGATCCAGCGCGTGTCGTCGCGAAGTACGCAAGGCTTGCAGATCTTGCGCCGGAGAGCGCGGAGATGCAGCGTTTCATTCGTCTGGAGGACTGGGCCAACAGTGGCGAACCACTGCCGGTTCCCGCTGCCCGCGACCTGGTCGAGGATCTGTTCGGCAGGGACGTGTCAGGCCGCGGCGAGTGGAGGATCGGGCGCGACGCCGTGCAGGATCCGGGCGTGCCCACTCTGCACTTCACTGCGACGGCCGACCTGATCGTCCCGGAGGACAGCGTCGCACCGTGGGGCGAAGTTCGAACCTGTTCGGCCGGTCACGTCGGGATGATCGTGGGTCGCAACGCTCCTAGAGACCTGCACGCTCCACTTACCGAGTGGCTTGCGACCATCGGCTCACGCGGCTAAGCGAAGCCCCACGCACCCGTAGCTCAGCTGGATAGAGCGTTGCCCTCCGAAGGCAAAGGCCACACGTTCGAATCGTGTCGGGTGCGCCATCTTTTCAATGACTTAACTCCACCTCCGGCTGGTTCGTACGGAAAAGGTACGCAGAACGCGTCAGAGCGTAGCCGCGTCCTCTGAACTCCAGAACGACCCAAGGGCAGCACAACCGGTTGCGACGTCGCTTTTCCAAGCGCAATGCTCGCAGCCGAATCGAGCCAGCTGGCCGCGAGCAGAACGGAGGTTCACAAGCGAGTGGCCTGTGTTTACGCATGGTTAGGATGATTCCTGCGTCTGGGAAGACCCACTTGCTGACGTTCGGGGCCGCGTCGCTTTAGCCCGTAAGCAGCCGATCGATCATTGAGTCCGCTTGCGGCTGTGAAAACCCACAGGTGGACCCTCGAGATCGCGCGCCTTCAGCTCGGCGAAGGGAATGCCCGCGGGAGCACCCATGCAGGGTTGCCGGCCGCGATGGTCAGCCCGCCGGGACTTCGACCGTCAATTGGTTGGCGATCGGAGTGTAGAGGTCGATCTCAGCCTCCGGCGCCCGGATCGACACCAGGAGGGAATACCGGGCGGAGCGCTCCCAGCGCTGCAATCCCGGCTTCTCCTTCCACCAGCCGCTAACCGGGAAGACGCCGATCGCGTCACGGCTCGCGAGCTCGGCGGCGCTGCCGCGCCAGATGTCGGAGTGAATGGAGCCACGGTCACGGATGGTGCCGAGCACCCAATTATCTGCGCCGGATGCGGCCCCAAGCTCGCCGCCTTCCTCGGCCTCGGCGGCACGGTTGATCCGCTGCCGGAATTGTGGGGTGGTCTCAAGCGAACGCTTCACGGCGAAGCGGAGCGCGTGCGAGGCGTAGCGATGACGCCGGGTCCAGCCGCGCTCGCCCGGATTTGGCTCGACGAAGTAGGACAAGGTGACCCGGAGTTCGACATCCAAGTCGCCGAGGGCGAGCAGCTCGTCGCGAGGCCAGGGCAGCCGGTGTAGGTGCATGTCGCGTGTCTTGATCGCCGATCCGTCCTTCCGGAACGGCAGCAGCGCGTCCTCGATCATCAAGGTGGCGTCGTTTGATGCGCTCAGCAGAGCGCGTTCCAGGTCGGGCACTCCCCAGCCGTAGCGCCGCAATAGAGCGGCGCGTTGTGCCTGCGAAGCGGCGGCGTTGAACCAAGCACGCATCGCCGGCGTCCACTCGGCCGAGTGCACCATCAGCCCACGGACCGTCTCCGCCCACAGCTCCGGCCGCTCGGCCATAATGCCGGCCGAAAAATTGGCGGCCAAAGCTGCGGCGGCGCTGGTATCGCCGAAGCTGTCGAACAGCCTTATGTTGGGCCGGTAGTGTGTGGTGACGAGCTGAAGATCGTCAATAGCCTCTGCCGGGTTCACGCCATCGTGCGCGAAGTTTCCGCCCTCAAAGACGACGTCGGGCCGAATCGGCCATTGACGGTCCCACACATTGGACGTCCGACTAGCTGGCGACAGGTCGCCCGCCGGCGCGAGAGCGTTCCAGCCGGCGAAATCGGCGTGGGTGATTGTCGTCTTGTCGGTGTAGGCTCCGACGACGAGCGCGTTCCAAGCCTGACACGGGTTCTCCGCCTCGGCTAGATCGTTGGCGTCGAGATATTCGTCCGCGACAATCGGGTCACGGATGTTCCCGGCCGCGAGCACCATCAGCCGGCGCTGATCGCCGCCGCCGTAGCAGAGCTTGTCTAGGGCTGCCGACCAGGAGGAGGGCCGACCGCGGCCGAGCCCGACATTGCTGGTGACCGCCATGCAGAACACTCGGCGCCGGCCAGGGGCCGCCGCTTCCGCCTTGCCGATGCCAGCCTCGGTGACCGCGCCGTAGAGCTCCGGATCGTTCTGCGTGTTGGGCGGTAGCACCTTCACCGTCTCCAACCGGTGCCTGAGCTCGATCACTTCTCCGGTCGCGAGCGCCGCTTCCAGGTCGCGGTAGAGAGCGACTCCCGCCATCATCGTACCATGGCCTGTCCAGAAAGCGCTGTCGCCCACGCCCCAGGCCTCGTCGTAAGCGTGCTGATCCTCTGGCGCGAGGCCCGGCGCAATTAGTGGATGCCCTTGAGTGCATCCGCTGTCGAGCACGCAGACGGCAGGCGCGAGAGCGCCTGGAGCCACGGCGCGGTCAACGAGGTCACCCGCCCAATCAGCCTGATCAACTGGTCGCATGTCGAGGAAGAAGCTCGGGCTGTCCTTGGGGGCGCGAAGCTCCGCGACCGCGTCGGTGTTCGCCATTAACCGTGCCATGGTCGCCGTGTCGGCAAGCGCAAGCACGACATCGCGCTCGGGGAAGCTCACGAGATGCGGCTTCACTGAGACCTCAAGACGGGCGGCGACGGCGCGGAAATTTGGCAGGCGCCGGTCGCGGAGCCAGACCTCCCACCAGACCCGAACGCCATTGATCGGGAAGAGTTCGTCCGCATCGGTGAAGAGCGAGCGCAGCGCGGAGAGCCGCACATCTTCGATTCGCGCGACCAGGTTCTGGTTCTTGGGCTTCCCTCCCGCCGTTTCCTCGTCCCGGTACTGCTCGACCTTGTTCGTGAAATACTCGGCCTGCCCCTCGGGCACAAAGACCGTGGCCCGCACCGTTTCGGCGTCTTCCGCAGGCGGGTGAACAGCGACCAGCTCGATTTTCTTGGGCCGGTTCTCCAGCGCATCCAGGGCGGCTTGGTGCTCAATCGGCACCTCGAAATCGAGGTAGAAGCCCGGCTCGCCTTCCGCGAGCTGCGGATCGCGCGCTTGGAGCTGCTGCCGCGCTACTGCGATCGCCTGCCCAAGCGCCTGCTCAAGCTTGGCGGCGTGCGCCGCCCGAGCTCGGACCGGCGGCAACCCGCTGCTGCCGCGACGAGGTGAGGTGTAGATTTCGCTTTCGCCGCCACCCTGCACCAGGAAGTGCGGCCGGTTCCGGGGTGCAATCGCCATGTGACTATCGGGACGCGGTCGCCGCTTGGCGCTCCTGAAGGGCTGCGGTCAACATGGCGGTTCCGATCTCGTTTGAACCGCCAAGCACCGCTCCTTTGGCGGCTTCGTCGGCCGCGCGGGCAATCTCAGCCTGGCTCAACCCGTTCATCGCCGCAGCAACGCCGTTCCAATCATCGACCCTCAGGCGAAACGTGGAAAGCCGGTTCTCAATGATCCCACGGGCGATCTCCGAAGTTGGCAGATCGTAGCTGATCACGTCATCAAAGCGGCGGAAAAGTGCTCGGTCGAGAAGCTCAGGGTGGTTTGTCGCCGCAATTATCAGACTCGGTCCGTCGTCGTTCTCTAGGAATTGCAAAAATGAGTTCAGAACGCGCCGGATCTCGCCGACATCGTTCTGCCCAGCGCGCTGGGCGCCGATAGCGTCGAACTCGTCGAAGAAATATACTCCGCGCTGGAGGCTGATGGCTTCGAAGATCAAGCGAAGACGGGTCGCGGTCTCGCCCATCAACTTCCCGATAAGTCCATCGTAAAGGACAGTGAACAGAGGCAGCTTCAGCTCGCCCGCGAGGGCGGCGGCACTCATCGTCTTGCCCGAGCCCGGCGGGCCGACCAGCAGAAGTTTTCGGCGGGGGCTTAGCCCACGCCTACGCAGAGCCTCCTGCTGCCGCTGTTCAGTAACGACACGATGTAGTTTGCTCTTCAGATCGTCCGGCAAGACCATGGCGTTTAGCCGGACATCGGAGTAGCGCGCCGCGAGAAGGCTCGACAACTCGCCCTTGGGTTGGGCGATCGGCACCGGTCCGGCCCCCCGTCGTGCGACAGTTGAGCTTCTCCCTTTTGCGGCGTCGATAAGCTCACGAAGCTCTTGGGCGAGCTTTCCGTGACCCTGCCGTGCCTCATGGGCCGCGATCTGCGTTGCCACTGTTAGGAAACGCTGATCGTCACCCGCGATGTGGCTTTGCAGTAGCGCAACGATGTGGCGCGACGTGGTCATAAGTCTCCCAAGCCGCTCCCGACGGCCAAGCCTCGCTTACAACACAAATGCGGCCAGGACAGCTTGTATCGTGGAAATTCACGAAGACTGTGACTCGCCCGCCGCTGTCCATTAGCCGCGATTACCCGATGGTTGCCCAGCAGGACCCGCTTCCGTCGACTGAATTGTCAACGCTGGTTCGTGACGTCGAGCTTCGACGCGGGCCCGCTCCACATAAAGGAACGTCGACTGCTCGCCGCTCTCCGCCGGAAACTGCCGTTCCGCTAACCACTGGTACCGACCGTCACTTCGGTGCGAACTCGATGTCGGTGATCGTCGCCGTGGCCTTCCCTTCGGCCCACTCCGAAGGCACGCTCTTTGCCTGGTAGAACTTGTCTGGTTCGTTCTGCCAGATGTAATTTGGTCGGAGAGGGGTGTTGTCCCCCATGAAGTTGTTCTCGGTTACGAGAACGGGATTATACTCCTCCTCGGCAATGGGCTTGCCCTCGGCATCCTGGAACACGACCCGCACGGTCACACCATTCAGCGTTCGGTTGCCAAGGTTCTTGATCTTGAAATCGACGCCCGGGATGCGGCCATCGAGCATGCTGTCGTAGTATTTGGCCTGTAGATCGTAGAGCCGCAGATTGGTTCGAATGTAAGCGGCTTCCTCGGCCGAAGGCCCCTCGGCCTCAGTTGTGGGAAGCGTGGTGCTACTCGTTAGCGCTGCAGTCTCTAACTTCGTGTCCGCCGCCGGTGAGCCGTGACCGAAGGAATTGAGCAGGCTTCCTCCGATCGTGACCACCGCAACTACCAGCGACACAGCAGCCACGGTTTTGGCCGGGCCGTCTGCGAACTCCATGTGGCCAAGTTCGCGGTCACGCCGCGCTTTGAGCCCGCCATAGATCAGAAGGCCAACGCCAAGTGACAGGACCAGCCAACCCCATTGAAGCTGCACTGCTCCTACAGCGGCTTTTGCAACTCCGGCAAACGGGTTGCCCTCGAGCTCGCTCATGCTGCTCTTCACCTGAGCCAGGTGGTACTGCAGCGAAGCGAAGTTCCAGGCGAGCACGGCGGCTGACGTCGCACCGGGCCAGAAGGCATCACCTTCTCGATCGTTCAGCGCCATCGCTCCAGCAAGCACTGCCAAAGCCAACAGGGCCAGTGCGAAGAGGTTCGACCCGTTGTTGAAGAGATTGACGTTACCTAGGAATGGCAGGGTCACGATCGGACAGAATAGGCCGACGATCGTAAGCGCGGCGCCTGCCAGCACCATGTTCTTATTGGTTGTCACGCAAGCCCCCTTGCTCGGCCGCCTAACAGCGCGACCCCGATCCGAGTGTTTCACGATAAAGTCGGCACCTGCAAGGTCTCTGCCAAGAAGCGCGCGTTTTGATGACGGCAGCACTAAAACGGTTGTCTCGCTGAGGCTGCTGAAGAAGCTCGCCCTGCGCTACTTCTTGCTGCGACTCCGGCAATCACTGCTCCGAGTGTCACTGCGTTGCGTTGCACGGGTAAGGGCGGTGGATACCGGGATATTGCTTGAGCGAAGTCTCGAAGACAGCCAACGTTTATACCTGTCCAGCGGAAAAGACCGTGACCGCACCTGCCCCATTCCGTGACGATGAGGTCAAGATCGACTTCGCAACGAAGCACCCGAATGTCCAGTTCTTCTGGATCATGATAGATCGACGCTGAAGCTGCATAACCTCATGGGCTTCGCTGGAACGGCCGCCGAGGAGAAGTTCACGGCGTCGTGTACGATAGCAGCGCGACCCACGAGCAAGTTCTAGCCCATCTCGTGATTGCGTGAGCTTTGTCGGTGGACACCTCGGGCAATCGGGGCGATGTTGGCAGGGGCGAGCCAACGTAGTCGTTTGGATGTTCGCGAATTGGATGAGTTTGGAGATGAGCGTCTTCTTCAAGGGTAAAGCAAGCTCCGCAGCTAGCCTGATGCTTGTAGCTTTCAGCATCGCTACCGGGTCCAGCGCAGAGGCTGCGACGTGGTGTGAGATCACGAGAGCGCTACCTTCAACCATGATTGGGTTCGCCGAGGTGGAAACCTCGATGAATAGCAGCGACTGCAAGCCGCAAGCGTTGACGAGCGCTCATCGCCGGACTTGGGACTGCAAGACCGAGGACGGGAAGCCAGCCACGGTGGGACTGCTGAGAGTCGAGGATGGCCCGCGCGCTGGCACGGTCGTCTGGTACGCGCTTCAGCCCGAATTGGAGAGCCTAGACAGCATCAGGCCTTGCCATCCGCAGCCCGCCTACATCTCGCCGGTCTCACGCTTCGATGCCGGGAGCATCGCCGTTCGTGACCGATTGTCAGTCAAACAACGGATTGGCTCTACTGACCTGTCGCTGCTGAGCTTTGGTCCCATTGGCATTGCTGTGGCCGGCACCGGATATCAGCGGCATGCCGAGCAGCTTGTTGAGGAAGCTGTTTTCGGCTTTTCACGCCCCTTCAGCCCTAGCACCTCCGTGGAAATCGCCGGGCGCAATCTTGTATCCAGTTCCGCAAAGGACATCGTTGACGCGCTCATAGCTCGCCAAGCTACTCTCAAGGCGACCAGCGACGAGTATCCGTTCTTGGAGTATCAGCTGAGCCCTCCAGTCGGACTTGAGGGCGTCAGCGAGATCAGCGTCAAGGCTGCCGGTCAGCTGGCTACCCAGGTGATCTACAACGTAGCCGATCTCGCGAGCTTTATGACATACGTCGAGCTCCTCGACGACAAATACGGCAAGTCCACTCTCGAGGCGGGAACTGGTCAGGACAAGAATTGCAAGTTCCGTCTTTGGGAGTCAGGCAAAGCCTACATCGTGTCCGAGTCATGCTCAGGGTCGAAGTTCCAGATCACGTTCTTCAATCAGGTGGCCACCGATCAGATCGCAGCTTATCTTGCGAAGATGGAAGAGGCTGAGAAGGACGGGAAGGGCAAGAAGATCGACTTAGACAATTTCTAGGGAGTGTTCGAACTGACACATCTACGCTGCTCGTAATCACTTGCCTCGTGCTTTCATTTCTCGCGCCTGCCGAGCTAGCCACTTCGCAAGATCATCACGTGGCTCCTTTGCAGTCGCACCGAGTTCGTCGTCGAAGACAGTTTCCGCTGCGCTCAGTGAATGGCCCAGTCCCTTGTAGAATCTGACCTTCAATCGGCCGTCCTGCCCGTGTTTCTAGGCCAACGTGGTCAGCGCTGAAGGATCGATCATTGCGCCGTTGCTGCCCTGCAATGCGGTATGGGCTGCTAATCGCTCTGCTCTAGCGAACGTCTGCTCCCTCCCGGTACGTACCCGAAAGCTGCCGTTCCGCTTTCCACCAGCAGCGGCAGTTGAGCACTGGCATGCTGGTGATGGAACGGACAGGACCCTTGCAGACCCAGCTTGAAAGAGCGCCCCCAAAGGGCCCACCCGGATTGACGCTGTCGGTAGAGTCCAATAGAGCGCTGCTATTGATAATCACTCGCAACTGGAATCATGCAGCGCTTTCTCCTTTGCTCGGTCGCGATCCTTTTCCCAATCTCCTCTCAGGCCCTTGCAGCAGAGGTGGACAGCTTACAGGGCAGCAGTTCCAGTCAGACTGAAGATCAGGTAATCACCGTCACGGCATCCCGCAGCGGCGAAGCCGTTGAGGAGCTTCCGGTCGCCGTGACCGTGCTCGACGAGGCTGCGATCCAGCGGCAGCTTCAGACTTCGAGCGATATCCTGCGTGCGCTTGATTTCACCGTTCCTGGACTGAACCTTTCCACAGGCGGGCGCTCGCAATGTCTGACGAGGGTTCGCGGCCGGGTGCCCGCCTTCCAGATCAATGGCGTGCCCGCGAACCAGGACCTGCGGCCCTCCAACTGCAACTCGGCCTTCCAGATCTCGCCGTTCGCGCTTGAGCGGGTCGAAGTGGTGCGCGGCGCCACGGCCCTGTTCGGCGCGGGCGCGCCGGGTGGCATCATCAACCTCATCACCCGTCGCGCCCGTGGCGAACAGCTCGAAGTCGATGCCGTCGTGCAGACCGGCTTCAACACGGAGAAGCTGTCCGGCACCTTTCAGACCGACCTCTACGCTGGGGTCGGCCGCCGTGCCGGCGCCTTCGATTTCTATGTCGGCGCCGGCTACCAGGACTATGCCGTCGGCCGCGATCCGAACGGCGATCGGGTGGTCGGCACGGCCTTCGACAGCTATTCGCTGAATGGCAGCGCGGGGCTCAGCCTCTCGCCGGACTTCCGCGTGCGGCTAACCGCCACGCATTACAACGAAAATCCCGGCACCGAGTATAACGTCAGCGGTGCCGACGTGGACGCCGGTGTCCCGCTGCCGCGCGTGATCCGCGTCACCGCCAATCCATTCCGTGCCGAGGGCCTCGACCGACTGACCACGGTGGCGCTGTCGCTCGAGGCCGACCGGCTGGTCGGCCACAAGCTTCAGGCGTCGGCCTATGGCCAATGGCAGCGCTTCCAGCAGCGTGCCAACTTCCAGGACGCGAACGGCGGCGAGCCCGACTTCTTCAGTGACGACCGCGAGAACAGCACGATCGGCACACGCCTGACCCTCGCCCGGCAGTTCGGCATCGGGCCCGGCCGGCTGGGCCTCGAATATGGCCTGGACTGGCGCCGCGACCGGCTAATCCGGCTGCTGCTGGACCCGGCGGACACAGGCGTGGTGACTGGCTTCATTGCGCCCGAGGTCTTTCTTTCGCAGACGGGCCTTTTCGCGCAGGCGAGCTACGACCTTGGCCGCTTTCGCCTCACCGGTGGAGCAAGGCAGGAATTCTACCGCGGACGGATCGGAGACAAGCTGGCGGATCGTGGCCTGTCGGGAACCGGCAACCCGGGCCGCTTCGCCAAAGCCGACCTTGCGCTCTACAATGCCGGTCTGGTCTACGATCTCAGCAGTGCCGCGCAGCTTTACCTTAGCTACAATGAAGGCGCGGAGCTGACGCAGCTCGGCCGTGCCTCCCGCCGCGCGACGGATCCATCTCTGATCAGCCCCGAACCGGCCAAGTCCCGCCAGGTCGAGATCGGTGCGCGGGGACGGTTGGGACCCGTGCGTCTGACCGCGGCCGCTTTCCGCTCCAAGTCCGACGCCGCCTCGCTGGTCCAGCCCGATCCGAGCTGCGCCGGCGAAAGCTTCTGCCCGCTGATCCCGCTACGGGTTCCGCAGAAGGTGTGGGGCGCGGAGGCAACCGCCGACTGGAAGGTCAGCGACCAGCTGGACCTCGGCGCGCTGTTCACCTGGCAACGGGGCGAGATTTTCGACGAGAACTTCAACCGCTACATCCCGTTCGGCACTGACATCGTCTCCCCGACCCGGCTTGCGATCCGGGCGGAGTGGCGGCCGATCGATCGCCTGAGCCTCGGCGCGCAAGCCAGCTATTCCGCTAAGGCCTCCTTCTTCTCCGCCGCGGAGCAGGAGTTCGGCCTCGTCAACACCCCGTCCCTGTTCCTCGTCGATGCGTCGGTCGGGTACCGGGTCGGACCGGGCGAAGTCACCGCTGCCATCAGCAACCTGTTCAATGAGCGCTACGAATACACCACTCTCGCGGCAGGCGGCTTCACCCCCTCGCTGGCGGAAGGGCGCCGACTTACTCTCGGCTACCGGCTGAAGCTCGGACGGTGACCTACCAGCCGGCCAGCGGGACCATGCGCGCGGCCAAGGCGCCGCGTCGTCCGCTCGCCTATCGGCTGCACAGCCTGTTCGGCCTGAAGCTCAGCCTGCTCTTGGCCTTCGTCTGCCTGACCGGAACCATTGCTGCCATCAGCCATGAGATCGAATGGCTGCTCTTTCCGGAGGTTCGGGCAACCGCCGCCGAGCAGCCGGTGAGCTGGGGCACGATGTGGGAGGCAGCGCGCCAGCATCGCCCGGAAGGTTGGCTGCGCTCGATTGGGCCGTACGACAGGTCCGATGTCGACTACTTCGCCAAGGACGCGATCATGCGCCTGCCCGACGGGCGCGAGGTCACCGTCTTGATCGACCCTGGTACAGGCGCGGTCACGGGTGAGCAGCTCGGCACTCCGTTCCACGCGTTTATGCGAGGCCTGCACTATTATCTTTTCACGCCGGGAGACTGGGGCTTCTATCTTGTCACCAGCCTCGGCTTCGTGCTGCTCGCCTCGCTGGTCACCGGGCTCATCGTCTACAAGAGGTTCTGGGGCGGGCTCTTCAAGCGGCCGCGCACCGAACGCGGATCACGCACCCTGCTCGGCGACTTGCACCGCCTATTCGCCCTGTGGGCACTGCCCTTCACCGCTCTGATCGCGCTCACCTCCATCTGGTATTTCGCCGAGCGCACCGGAGTGGCGTGGGAATTGGAGGTGCCGACGACCGCCTCCCCGCTCCGCCAGCAACCGAGCGGCGCAGAGGTCGACGACTGGGTACGCACCGCCGTTGCTGCCATGCCCGGCATCCACGTAACCGGCGTATCCATTCCCTGGTCGGACGGCGACCCGGTTGTGGTGCAGGGCGAGTGGCGGGCCTGGCTGGTGCGCGAGCGGACCAACGCCGCCTATCTCGATCCGGCCACCGGAAAGCTCATCGGCTTGAGGGTCGCCCACCGGATGGGCGCCGGAGAGCGGATCGTACACACCGCCGACCCGCTCCACTTCGGCAATTTCGCCGGACTCGCCGGCAAGCTCTTGTGGTTCGTCTTTGGCCTGATGCTTACGGCGCTCGCGATCAGTGGCGCCATGATCCATGGCAAGCGGCTGTGGGGAGCGGACGCTGGAAGTCTTGGTGGAGCATGGCGTCGCAGCCTAGGCTCGGCACTCATCCCCTCCCTCCTGCTTACTGTTGCAGTTCCCGGATGGTACTTCCTGAATGGCTGGCAGACGGCCGGCATGACGTTGATGGAGCCTGCTGGCACAATCGCCAGTGATGCTGGTTCAATCCCACTGCTCCGAAGCACAGAAGACAGCACCACCTGGTGCGCTAAGCCCGAGAGCAGATCGTCAGGTGCCGTATTCACGCTGTCGGACGGCGCGAAGGTAGACGCCGTATTCGATGCAGGGCTCTACTGCGTAGAAGTTCCACATGGCCGCTCGGTGGTGGCTTTGGTAATGACCTAAGCCGATTGCTCCGAACGGCGCATGGTCAGGCGCGCCGCCGTGAGCAGGCTGGGTGGCCAACCTGAATTAAGCCATAGACGGGGACCTCTGAGCCGCATCGAGCTCGAAGGCGGCTTCATGCTCCACCTGAACGAGCGTCCGCTTCAACCTGTTCGCCACCCGAAAGCGGCCGTTCTGCTTACACCAAGGGCAGAAGTGAAGCAGGGGTAGAGAGGGCCAGTATGAAGGTCGCGAGAAGCTCGCTCTGACGGGCCATCAAGGTGGGAAAGTGAGCAGGCCCTGATCCGCTCACCGGTGTGCTCCGGATCGTGATGGCGGCTCGTTTTTATGTTCGCTTCTTCATCAGCTGGACCGAACGCAGATCCCGGAGAGCACTAGTCGGCGCGTTTTCCGAGATCGCCGGGAGCTCGATTACAAACGGCTTATCGTTCGATGTTTGGAACGGGATTCGACGCCACGTCACGCGTTCGTTGAACCTCTCTAAGGGCGGCGGATCGCGGAGCAGAACGTCGACCTTAGCTTCGAACTCGGCCTGCGATCGATAGAGTGTGATTGTTTCATACGAAACGCCGACATGCCGCTCGAACCGAGCGCCGCCATGATAGCACCCCCAGCCAAGCAGAATCCTGAGGTAGTGAAGATCGACAACTGGCACGCCATAGCGTTCCAGGCCCATCCCGAAGCCGTGGTTCAACACTACGACTGGCATGACACGCAGCTTCGCGGCCAGAGACGCATCGACGGCCAGAGCCTCTGCCACCGCCCCACGGTTTGCGTCGGCCCAAGCACGCTTAGCTTCCGCTTGCGCGGTCGCCTTGTCGAGATTGGCCAGGTGGTTCCGCTTGTCCGTTGGTTCGCTCGGGGCCACGAAGCACTTCACCTCACCCACAAGCAGAACCTCTCCCACACGTACGAGCAGGTCGATTTCCTCAGACTCGCCCTTTCTCTTAAGTCCGTGCTCCGCAGCGGACACATCGGTCAGAAGTTCGTTGGCAGCCAAGACATCCGACAATACCCTACGGACATGCCGCTCGAACGGCTTCCCACGCCCCTTGAGACCACGGCTGTCCGAAATGCCACCGCGCTCCATCCAGGCCTCGATGCGCTTCACGGGAGAGGCGGACAAGAGGGGGGCGAGCACAATCTGGAGGTTGCCGGTCCCCGGTTCGGGAATCAACGGCTCCGCCCATACGCTCTTCGCGAAGATGCGACTGGTGTCGGCCGGATTGCAGGTGAACCAGTCGATCATGGATCCGGCGCGTTCCGCCGTCACGTGTAGACACTCGGCGATGATCCTGATGAGGTCCTCGCGCCCCACCTTAAGCGAGAACCGCTCCACATCGCCATCAGTCTCCCACCATGCGGGTCCAAGATCGTCCGCAGCGAGCCGGGCCATGTCCTTCAGGATCCACCAGGCGCGGCTCAGTTCGCGACAGGTGAGATCGCCTCCCGGGGATTTCGGCAACGTCTCGTCCATGAAGAGGCCTGTGTAGAGACGATCAAGTGCATCACGTTCGCTAACGTGGTTGCGCTGCTCGGGCTTGGCGCCGGTAGCGCGGCCGGTGACGAACACTCGGCGACCACTCGGGGGTCGAGATATCCGGATCACGGTTCGCTCAATCGCCGGAACTACGGGAGGCCGCCTTCCTCCCGCGACAATGTGTGCACCGGCATCGATGTTGAACTCTGCTGTGATATTTTGCAGATCGCGCTGTGCCCAGACGAGCCAACGCGCAGTGAGGTCGCGGTCCCACGGTTCGTCTACTAGGGTTTCGCCATCCTTCCGAAGCCTCGTGCCGAGCCAGAGGGCTTCTAGCCAAAGATGGCGAAGCGAATGTTCGATAGAGAAAATGCGGAAAGCAGCAGCAGCGAAGTCGATCACAGGTTCCGGCTCGTTTGACGGTGCGTCATCGGCGACCTGCCAGGCGTGGAACAGCCAATGCGGCAGGCTGTCGACCAGGTAGGTCACTAAGTCGTCCGGCGGCATTTCCTGTCCGCCCGCGCCTTCCACGACCAACTGCTGAGCGCGCTCCATGTCGAAGAGCCGACCGCCCTTCTGAGCCTTGAGCTCCTTGCGGACCTTCGCCTGTAGCGTGAGGTATTGCTGATTGGCGAACGCTACGAGAAGCCGGACAAGTCGGGGACGGTTGAAGCCGCGCACGGTGCGGGGGATAGCGGACACGCGAAGTGACGCTAGTTCGCGCCCGAAGTGCACGGCTGCGATGCCGAGCTGCAGGTCGCGCTCGGTTGGCTCGTCAATCGCGGACACAGCCGACCGCCATGCGCCCTCGTCGAAGGCTGCATTCGTCGGATGGGTAAGCGCCTTAGTCTTGAGTTGGCGCGTTAGATCACTGTCAGGTAGGTCATTCCATCGCATTTTCACTCGATAGGCGGTGGGCCGGAACGACGCCACTGCGCCGCGCCGTTGGCGGTCCGCCAGGAAATGAACTGCTGGAAAGGCTGCGCTCTACACCCATCGAGCGGCACCATGGCCCGTGGCCACACTTAGAAAGACCGCGAGTGGAGCTTGCGGTCTCCGGCGGAAGCTGAAGGATGTCTGCTTACGACACGTGAGCGCCCAAGAGCGGCCGTTCCGCTTCCCGCCATGCGCAGACGTTCGACTTGCCGCCTCTACCTACACACGGCGCTTGGGACCTTACACCGAACCTTGGTCCGGATAGCCAACAAACCCTGGTCGACGAGCGATGTTGCCAACAAAATTGGTGCTTTTCTGCGTTTGGCACGCTTCGTGGATAACTTGGGGAGAACTGCACGGTGCAGTTTTCACAAGGGGATCTCAGACCATGTTTCGCGCCTCACTAAGCCCAACCATTGTCTCGTTCTGCGCCGCGCTCGTAATGAGCAGTGTAACCGTCGGTGCCGCCGTCGGATCGGCGCACGCCGCACCGACCCAGCTGTCGAGTGTCGCCCGTGCTTAAGCCCACCGGCGCCGCTCGCGCGGACACGAAAGTAGAAGGCTCAGCTCCATCGTTGCCGAGCGCGACGAGGGTGACAGGACGCCTCTGCGCAGTCTTTGGGCTGACAACCTTTACGACGTTCGCAACGCTGGAGACCATCCATCAGCTGTTCTTCACGCATTCGGTGTTCGCATGATTGGAGATCCCGGCCGCCCGGCCCGCAAGGTGGGGCAGACTAACGGTCGATCCGAACGCCTGACCCTGTCAGCATTGGCAAACCGGCTGGCCGATCGGCCATGGGCGCTGGCCGTAGCCAGCTTCGCGGTGACAGTTATCCTGATCCAACCGGCTTACATCGGCCTAGCTTGATCCGGCAGGCGGCAAGGTCTTGGGTGTGCATGAGAACTTCTGAACCGATGCACTCCGCACTAAATACGGCGGCTATTCACCTCTCCTCATCCAAGAGCGGCCGTTCCGCTTTCCACCAGTTCCGCAACTTCTAGAATCGCCCTCCATTCGACTCAGTTGCGGCATCGAAGAGGGGCGAGACCCAAACGTTGCGTCTGGATGCCAATTGAGGCTTTCGCTCCTACTAGCGTGCGGCTTTGGTAAACGCCGCTGAGATGTCCAGCTTCGACTCGTCACCGACGAGTGGAATGCCAGTGGTCAGTCCAAACTGGCTGCGCATGTTGCGATTGGCCCAACCGCGACATAGCCTTGTTCGCCGGCCGGCCGGTTCGGTGCGGTACGCGCTCGTCTGAAGCGCTGAAGCTGTAGCAGGAACATAGCTCTTTGAAATTTTAGACGCGCCTGAGCGGGACAGTGGGGCCAGCAGCAAGTCAGACGCTTAAAAGTGCTCCTTGGGGGTAACTGGCGTTTAAGGTAAACCCGCTAGGTGGTTGCGTCGATGCAGTGGAAGTTCTTGCGAGCGTTCGTCCAGGCTGACGAAATCCAGACGGCCGAGGGGCGTGCTCTCGTGGAACAGCGCTACGCGGCTCTCCGGCGCCAGGTTCCCATCATTTACCTGCTCGCCATAGTGACGTCAGCCAGCTTGCAGGTGACCACTGGGCACGGCTGGACCGCCGAGTTGAACATCCCCACGGTGCTCTTTGCCTGCGCTGTGATTCGAAGCATCCAATGGCTGCGCCCGAGTGGACAAGTTTCGCACGCGGCCATGCGACGCCATATGCGCCAGACTACCTGGATCGCCGCTGTTCTCTGCCTCGCGGTGTGCGTCTGGTGCTTCCACCTGCTTAGGACTGCGCCCGACAACACGCACATGTCCATTGTTCTCTTCGGAGGGCTGACCGCCGTTGGTGTTTCTTACGGCCTAAGCGCGATGCCGTGGGCCGCACGTATACCGCTGCTGGTACTGGCCTTCCCGCTGGTAGCGGTTTCGCTCGTCTCTTCGAACCCCTTGTTCGTCGGGGCGTCACTCAGTCTGGCTGTCGTCGCATTGCTCGTTCTGCGACTGCTATCCATACACAATGCTCAATTTACGGACCTGGTTCGTTCGCGATCGATTATCAGTCGTGAGCGCCTGCTGGCGGAGCGTGCTCGGCAACAAGCTCTGGTCGCAGCAACAACCGACAGCCTGACGGGTCTTCCAAACCGTCGGGCGTTCGTCGCGGCCTTGGAGGCTGCGGCTGGTTCGGGCGATGGACAGGCCTTTGCTGTTGCGCTTCTCGACCTTGATCGTTTCAAGGTGCTCAACGACACCTTGGGTCACTGTTTTGGCGACGAGGTTCTTAAAACTGTCGCGAGCCGGCTGGTCCAAGCCTCGAGCAGGGATGTTCTATTCGCTCGACTTGGAGGTGATGAGTTCGGAATGCTGTTACCGGGCGTGAGCAACCAGGTAGAGGCAGTGGAGCTCGCCGGCGACATTCTAGCGAAGGTGAATCGACCGGCTTCGATCGATGGTCGCCAGGTCATGGTTCGTGCGAGTTGCGGCTTGGCGATGGCCCGTAGTGGATCGGAGAGAACGCCATCCCGTGCCATGGCCGATGCGGATATGGCACTTTACGATGCCAAGATGCGGCCCTCAGCGGCGCTTGCGGTGTTCGAACCGCACATGGAAGCGCCGCGGAAACGTCGGGCACAGATTGAGCAGGCACTCCAATTGCCACGCATCAACGAGGATGTCCGCGTAGTCTTTCAGCCCATCATCGATTTGAGTAGCGGCCAGATCCTCGCGAAGGAAGCGCTGGCAAGGTGGCATGACGACGAACTTGGCGAGGTGCCGCCATCGGAGTTCGTCCCGATCGCCGAGCAGGTGAACGTCATCGGCGACATCAGCGATCATCTGATGGCGAGAGCATTCGAGGAAGCTGCTCGGTGGCCGGTCGCAATCAGGCTTTCTTTCAACCTGAGCGGCCTCCAACTCTGCACCTCTGGACTAGCTGAAACCATACTGGCGGCGCTTGCGAGAGCCAATCTTTCGCCGGAGCGGCTCCAAGTGGAAGTGACCGAGACTGCGCTGCTCCTCGACTTCAATAACGCGAGATTAATCCTGCAGAAGCTCCGCCAAGCCGGAGTAATGATCGTCCTTGACGATTTTGGCGCCGGATATGCTTCGATTGGCTACCTTCGGGAAATCGAGTTTGATCAGATCAAGCTCGATGGCGCTCTGATCGCCGCTGCCAGTGATAGCGCTGACGGCGAGCGCCTTCTGCGGGCGGTACTGGATCTTTGCCGGGCTCTTGGCGTGACGACAGTCGCTGAGAATATTGAAAACGAGGCTCAGCGTCTCCTGCTGCTGCGCCTCGGGTGCCAATTCGGCCAAGGGTTCTGGCTTCAGCCTCCGCAACCCGGCGACGTCGCGCATGAACAGGAACGCTTAGAGATCTCAAGGCCCTCGGTTCGTCCATTCGTGAGTAGTCGATCGGCAGCATAGGATGTCTACGCGAGGAACACTGCTCCGGTGCGCTATGCATTCCAGAGAGTTAAGTGGAGCTAGGTCGCGGAACGCCGCCTCAGCGCAGGTGCGAGGTTCGCGACGACTTAAGGTGGCCTGAGCGTCTGTAAACGGCACCTAGCCGACGCTGCCTCCTCCTGCACGATCGTCAGCTATCCTCGTCTGCCCACCCGGAAGCAGCCGTTCCGCTTCTCGCCAGGAGCAGAGTGTCAGTTAGCAACGGTGCTGTCCCCAGTAGCGCTGCCAACGAACGACGCTGCCGCGCCGGAGGAGATTGCAGGCGAGGTCTCCAGTCGCAGAGGAGGTGCACCAGGCTGCCGTCCGGCTACCGCCCGCCGGACCGTCGGAGCGGCACTGCAGCGGGGGACCGACGACCTTGACGTGTCCTGTCGGCAACGTGCCCCTTGCGCCTCCCAGCACCTCGACGAGCACATCACGCGCGGCGATCCCGCCCACGCCTGGGCAGGGCTGGTTGCGCCGGCATGTGCCATCAATCTCCCTTGCAGCAACACCAGCTAGCCGGATGCGCGGACCTTCAGCGCACCATATTGGGCCATCTCCGTCCCACACTGCGATCGGAGTGCAGGTGAAGGACTGACCTGCGGCGACGACGGCAAGCATCAAGATCATTCGCAGGCTACTCCGTCGCCATCGCGATCAAGCTTGCGGGAGTAGCCGGGGTCGCCAGCGCGCACTGGAGCCGCGCCAGCTGCGCGGGCTGCCGAGCAGTTGGCGTAGTAGGTTCCTCCACCGCCTAGCGCGGAGTACGCCGGCTTCCGCGACGATTGCTCGGAAGTCGCCGCCGACGACCTGCCGCCATGGGAGTGGTAGTCACCAGTCTTCCGATTATTATGGCAGCCTTGTGCGTTGAGATCTCCCGGGTGCGCGACCGCAGCCTCAGCTATCGGGAGGAGAATGGCGAGGCTGAGCAACCAGATACGCATACAAACCCCCATGTTGCGTCATCCCGGCACGCTTCCTGAACATTCGTCGAAGTCATGCACGATGTCACGCCTAAGTGACCAACGACGGTCTGACTCAGCGCACGCTCATGAGCTGCGACGGGAATGGCTGCGCGAGGGAACAAGCGCTCTCAACCTCGCCGTTCAACCAACTCTCGTAATCCTCGGGATTGAGGATCACTGGCATGGCCTTTCGGTGGATCGCACTCACCATCGGGTTCGGCTCGCAGGTGAGAAACGCGAACGCCTTGCCGTCCTCCGTTGGGCGCCACACGCCGGCGAAGGCGAAGAGGCTGCTGGCGGGCAGGTTGAACCAGCGCTCGACCTTGGAACCGGGCTCACCTTCCCACTCGCAGAATTCGGTCACTGGAACCAGGCAACGCCGGTCCGGGCGGTTGAGCGCTGCACGCCAGAATGGGCTGCCAAGGTTGCGGACGTTTGTCACTGGCGCTCGTGCCCTCGGCGGAGGTGGAAAGCCCCAGCGCATGATGTCGAGGGTGCGTACCCCATCATCGTCGCGAACAACGTAGGCGCTCCGCTTGGGGAAGAGTTCAGGCGGCGGAAGCGGACCAGGCTCCGGCATGATGAGCGCCGGATCGATGCCGAAGTGACTGGCCACCTCGGCCTGTTTGGCGCTCATGCGGTATCGATTGCACATGCGCTCAGCTTATCAATCAACTCGCCACTTGAAACGGGCTCCTGGGGAGCGCTTGGCACAAGCTGCTCAACCCAGGTCCCTGGCCCCCGAGCGGGTTGCGCCGTCCATGGCGCCCGAAATCCTACACCGGAAGAGAAATCATCTAACCTGTGCCATATCAGAGCTATTCCGAAGGCCGCTCGAACCGGGGATCGCCTGGTCCGGCTTTCCACCCCGGCGGTGCTGGGGAGTTCCATGGCCAAGTCGGCGTCCGCTCAAGCAGTACGGCCGGAGCAATCCACCCTTGTTGTTCAAGTCGATTGCGTAGCGAGTGGAATGGGTCTGCCAGACCCTCGCTCACCGTCCGAGTAGCGTCCGCTGCGCAGTCCCAATATCGGCGGACCGCCTCGCGATCGCGCAGGTAGCGGTGCACCACAAGCAGCGCGAGCCGCACCTCCAGCGTCGCAACCGATCGGCCAGGTGAACGCGCTACGGCTTGCTCCAGGATCTTCAGAGCCGTCCCGAGGAGCTGAGCGTCGAGCTTTCCTACCCGCCTCGACATGTTCGCCCCTCTTCGGGCATAGGGCACTGGCAGAGCACACAGGTCGCGAGACCCGCAGCCGAAGCGCCGGCAGGTGAGATGCCGCGTGATCTCCGACCAGACTTGGCTGCCGCCGATCTCGAACAGATGGGAAGCCAAGTCCTCGCGAGTCCAGTCCTCCTCAAACCGGCACCGGCGGCAGGTGATTCGCACGTCGGCTTCGATCTTGCGCAGGTCGGAAAGGTGCTTCGGCTGGCCCACCATGACGCGTCATATGCGCGAGAACGAAGCAAGAACGCTAGTCACAACCGGCCGAATCGCGCGCTCACTTCGTGCCGTCGTTTGTGGCGGTTCGGGTCTGGTCCGAAATCCGAATGCCGCATTGGAAATCGGATGCTCGCTCAGCTAAGTTGCTAAGGCACGGGATAGACCCATTCCGGTCCTTACCTCAACGCCCTGGCAAACGGGACCAGGTACAAGACTGAAGACGTTTCAGCCCCACTGAGGCGTTCCGAATGAAGGAAGGCCCGTCAGCTCCACTCTGACGGGTCTTCTTACCCACAGCAGCGATACGATCAAAGATCATGGCAACCATGCAGATCTTCAGACGGTTAAAACGCATGGTCACAAAGGCCCAGAGCCATGAAGATCAAGCCGCGGAGTGTCGCCGGCTAGCAGAGACAGCGCGAGACGCGGCCGTCCAGCACCTTCTGCTCGAACTAGCCGACGCCCTGGAGAAGCCAGCATAGCACTGGCGTCTCTCAAGCACCGGCATGCCAAACGAGAGATCGGCGACATCTAACTGACGTTTATGGACGTTTGATGCCCCTCTTTGGCCAACTCGAGCCCTTGGCGCTTGCCGTAAGTGTGGTCGTGCGCATTAACTAAACGCAGAAGGTAAAGCATTAAGCTCACTAGCCTTAACGTCGATCTGGGGTGGGTCTTCGAGGAGGCCTTGTATGCTTGATTTTGGCAGGTGCGGAGGCGGTGGCCGCCGCAAAGCGCGCAGGATCGGAGCGCCGTTGCTGGGCCATTATACGACGGTGCTCAAACGGCGGAGCATCGTGCTCGTGGATTTGTCCTGTACGGGCGCGAGAATCCGCGGCAACGATCTGCCCGCCCTCGACGAGGAGCTTGTCGTCCATGCGGAGGGCCTGAGCGCATTCGGCGCAGTAGCATGGTCAGACGCTGATGAATGTGGCATCCGATTCGACCTTCCCCTAGACGCAACGGAGGTCGAGAAGGTCCGCGAGAAAGCGCCACGCGGGATGTCCCCACAAGCACGTGCAGCCTTCGACGACTGGAACCTAGGCGTAGCCCGCTAAGCGTTCCGCTCCTACTCAACGTTCGGGGCTCGAGTAGCAAAGAGCTGCCGAAATCAAGTCCGACGTAGACTCGTCAGCTTCTTTTGCTTCGCTCGATAAGCAGGCACGCGCGCTCGAGACACCGTTGCGATTGAAGGTGATGCAAGCGAGCAGCGTTCCTCGCGTCGGGCACAATTGCCGCCATTCTGGTGCAATCTCTCCAGCTCTCAGGATTGAACTTAGCCCCTGCAGAGGCTTAAACGCGCTCGTCGGCGTGCCGAACACCTGACGTTTCATCTGAAAACCGATCGCCACGTGTGCTCTCGTGCTGGCGAAGGAAGAAGCGTGTCCAGACATTTCAAGGCTGCTCGTCCCGACGAGCCTGATCGCTTGAGGCAGTTGGTCACTGAACAGATCGAGCATCTGCGATGGGAGCTGGATCAGCTCAAGAAGGAGCTGGCGCGGGTTGATGCGTCCGTGCCGGGGGCACGGCAACCCGACCTAAGCTGCGAGATGCAGAAGACTGTTGATGACATCCTTGCTTTTCGGCGGGAGCGTAGGAAGGTCTTCGGCGCTGAGCTGTTCGGAGAACCGGCTTGGGATCTCCTGCTGTCCCTGTACCAGGCTGAGCTGCAGCAATGCCGGGTCTCAAAGACGAAGATCTGTAACTTCAGCGGCGTGCCTGGGACGACCACTCTGCGTTGGCTCTGCGCACTTCAGGAGAAGGGATGGGTTGAGGTCACCAACGACCATCTGGATGGGCGGCGTTCGTGGGTAGCGCTCACCAAGCGGGCAAGCGCCGCCATGCGCCTCCTGCTCGAGCGATGGGGCCGCTGACATGCACTTTAGCGAAGTCAATGGATACCCGCTTCAGGTCATCGATCGCCACGATCTCCTGCGCTTGTTCGGCAGGTATGCTTCGCATGATCAAAGACCCATCGTTCGTATCCTCTACCTCGATGATACAGGTGGTGTGCTCCAGCTCGAGGAGGTCGAACCCCCAATCTTCATGCAGGGTCACGAGCTTGGGGAAGGCATCGCCTGCAAGGCGTTCGACATTGGAGCGGAATCGGTTCTTCTTTTTCGAACGGATCAGTCCTCGACTGCTCCACAAGTGCACGATTGGGTTTTGGCTGATGCTGTTGCGAAGTATGCGCCAGAGGCAGCCATCACCTTCATGGATTACTGCCTCATCAGTCCGCTAGAAGCTTACAGTCTGACTAGCCGAAAGCTCCTTGAGAACCGCTAACCAGGTCCGGAGGTGCCTTGGAGAACGAAACGGGGCGCCACTATCGCATCAGGCCGATCTGCCAATCTCGATAGATGAGCTTCTCTTCCTTCGTAAGGCCCGGCGGGGTAGGCGTGTAGGCGAGTTCCTGGACCTGGTATAATTCCAACCCGCTCAGGGGTTCATCGAACTCGATGCCGAACTTCTCATCGTCACGCCAGACGACCCGGCCGACCCGTTCGATCCCTGCTATCCTGAGCAGCACGTCCTTCCCATCCGGCGGCATCGAGCTGATGAGCAACTGGGCACCAGCCTTGGAGACGTCGAGGAGCGTAGCCGTCTTCGAGCTGGCGATACCGAGCACTGTTGAGGGCAAATGTACGGCTTTCCGAACCGCTGCCCGCCGGCCGCCTCCGGACTTTCTTCCAAACGCCATATGTAACTCCCGCGAGCGCTTTGTGACACTTGCTGGTCGAAGAACTCCTGTTCGCCTCGCTTACAAGCGGTCGCGCATCGTGATCAGCAGATCCCTCAACAGCGAATTGGACCCCTGTAACTCACGCCGGGAGGTCTCCACTTTCCAAGCAACAGCGAGAGAGCTGGCGACGATCATGAAGATGCCGATCAGGGCAAGGCACTGAAACGTAGTCACGAACACGGAACTACCCCAACTACCTTAGCGGCTTCTTAAGTTTCGGTCCGTTCCCGCCCCTTAAGCTACGAAGCGGCGAATGTCGGCTCAAGCCTTTGCTGGGTGAGCGGCGCATGCGTCTCTTCATCGATGGCCAGCGCTCTCACCGCGGTTGCGCTTGCGGGCGGGGACGGGGTCTGCTTCGTACCACCGCGGATGAACGGGCCTAGTGTTCGATATGCGTGCCCTGCACGGGTTGAAAGACCACTTTGGAGCCAAAACTAGCGGACGAGTAGCGGATTAAATCTAGTCCATCTGCATGCTTGGTCTTGTTATAGGTCTAGTAGCGGTGACAGCTCCCTTAGATCCGCCCTCCACTGCTCGCCATGCTCCTGTCGCATCTCGCATCACCGTGCGGATCAGACGCGGTGTGGCGGTGAGCAAACAGACCTGGGAACGCAGCAGTCGCAAGATCGAGAAATTGATCACCGATGAGCAGGGCCGAAAGATTCGTCTTCGTCTCGTCGAATTTGAATGATGCAAGGTATGCCGGGCATGATCGAGTTGCGGCGCGAGAACCGCAGCTCGCGCATAGGGCGCGTAGAACGCCGGCACGCTGAAATCAGTTACCACGCTGCAGGCCAGCGTCACCTGTCTGGTCGCGCCCTCGGATAGCTCGCTAGAAAGCGTCGCGATCTCGGCTGGGCAGGCTAGCGAACTGCCGACAGCCGCCGTAAGGTAAGACGAGTACGGAAGAAAGATTATCGCGTGTTTGATACCATGCTCCAGGCCAAATCCTGTCTGACCGCGGCGTTGGACCTACTCGACAGCGTCAAAGCTCCGGCCGAAATTGGAGCCTACGTCGATATGGCGATTCACCGGATTGAGGAATTCCTTGAGAGTTCAGGAACCGATTCCACCGCTCTTGAGAGAAGAGCGAAATAGCGTTGCATCGAGGTCAAACCCTTCTCCGATAGCCTTACCCAATTCCTCCGGCGATCTTGAGAATCTTGGTGCCGTACAAGCCAGCCATCATTCTCAAGTTTTCTGATCCAGCGGGCGGCGGTGGTTTCCGGCGATCCAGAACACTGGCAGAGCGCAAGAACCGAAATCCTCTCGCCCAGCAGCATCGAAGCGTAGGCCTCCAACAGGATGTCCCACGCCGGCTCCGAGAACAGGTCGGCGGCAAACAGGTCGTTTCTAGATCTTCTGAGCCTTATCAGCCGCCGCACCGTGCCGCCATCGAGAGCCGAAGACCGTTCGCTAGCTCCCCTTCGGTCTACTGCAGATCCTTGAGATCGTAATGTGTGCATCGAGCCGTGCTCGTTCATTTGGGTGAGAAAAGCATCCATCTTGGTGCACAATCTGTGCTTATTCAGGCTGCCTGACGTTGCAGCCGTTTGGATGCGCTACGCATAAGCAAGGACCAGACAATTGCCCTTTGAGGTCGACGAAGTCGAAGCGCAGTCGGGCAGCCGTCTGGCACTCGTGGCGCTGGTTGGGCTCAACCTTAGAATGATGGAGAATTGGCGTCGGACGCAGTTGGAAGCCTGGGGCGAAACCCTGGACTACGAATCAACGATGATCCTGCTTGCGGTCATTGCAATCGGCGGAGAGCGGTTGACGCGAACCTCGTTGACTCCCGACTTTCGTGACCTTGCTTGCCCTGTCCCGATGGAGTTGCTCGGGAAGTGCAATGTCACCTCCATCGCTGCTGCCACAGGTCTCAATCGGGAGACGGTTCGGCGCAAGGTTCAGCGGCTTGAACGCAAGGAACTGCTCATCCGTGACGGAAAACGCAGCTTTCGGATCGTGCCTGCTATCATGCAATCCGACATGGCTCGGGAGCTGGTCCGATCTCAGCTCGAAGCCTTGCGGAGGACGATGAACCATCTGTCCCGCGCGGGTATATTTCGGAGCAGAACAAAAACGCGAAGATGAAGGCGCAAGTCCTGAACACAGGCACATTCGTAAGCGCAGGACACGCTTACATCTGGAGCAGAACTGCTACACCACTCCTAGCTGATCACGAATACGACCTCTCCTCGAGCCACACGGCTATAATCTCGATGGATAGCGGAGCGGCGAACGAGACACCTACTTCCTGCCCCTCCGACCATCGAATGAAACAACGCTGTTGGGGCATGTTCGGCAGCTCGAGAATAGCTGGGCCGTTTGACGGAGCAGTTCGGTTGGTCTGAACTTTTGCCCCAGTTGTGGAGATGTCTCGCAATAGCCCAGTGTAAGTCCGCCCTCCGCTCCGTAAAACTGCACACGCTGCTGTTTCGATACGCGGGGATGAACGACGACGTGCTTGATCCCTTTTTTGACTTAGCCGCAGAAGAGCTTCGCGCGGGATCTTTCCATGGAACTTAAGTCCGGCGAACTGGTCACGGGACCACACGACGCATGCAGAGATCCCAAGCTCGTCCCCCACCCGCAATACGGCTTGATCGCCTTCCTTCAAGCTCGAGAAGGTCTTTACCTGCACTCCCTCGGCGGAGATATTTCGGACGAGGCAGATGGTAGCGCGAGTTTTCGTTTCAACAATGCCGATTCTTAGCACAAGGGTCTCGCGCCTTCTCCCGCGCCGCTCATGGAAATTAGATCCGCCTAGGGCGCCTGTAACTAATTGGTTCATGCGCTAACCTCCAACCAAAACGCTAGTCGCTGGAGGTCTTCTCGAGCTTAAGATCACCTCCGAAGTGGGTGCATCGATGAAGCTAGACGGCGGGCTGCTTTGGTCGGCGAGCCAGGGATGTTGGCGGTGACGTTCGCAAAGCGGGAGATGTGATCGGCGGCGCGCAGTCCAGCAACGCCTCATGGCATTGCTTTTGTGCGCTAGGCATAAGCGGATACAAGCCACTTAGCTCAACAAACGTCCGCTTTCTCTTCATGCAGTCCGAAAGCAGCCGGTCCGCTTGCCACCCAATCAGACATAAGGAACGCTAGGAAGCGTCAGCCCGGTTTTGCCGCTCCCGCTTCTCGGCCTTAGGGTCTAGCTTGGGATAGGCGTCATCCGCTCGCCGGCATGCAACGACATCGCGCCTGCGCCAATTAGTTGCACCCAAGTAGAGGAGTATTGAAGGGCCGCGTCACTTTGAGAGGCTGCTGCACCTCGGGAGGGCCGCGCTGACGACCGGCCGGTTCGTTGATCCGGTACCCACGTAGTCTGCACCCACTGCTAGGCAGAACCCAGAGGCAGTCGCAGCCTTCACCTTAGCCACGCCGGTGCCAAGGTAGACGGCAGCCTCAGGTGCGGCGCGGGCGTTCTCGGCTGTCTGCGATCCGCCCACTGGCGCGAAGACGCGCTTCATCGAAGGCTTGGCATTCGCCGCCAGCATCGAAGCGTACTTCGCAGGGACCGCCTCGCCCTTCCGATGTACGAGAAAAGCGAAGGGGTAGCGTTCGCCGTTCCAATCCACACTCAAACGAAGCTCGAAGGGTGGCTTACCGTACTTGTATTTATCGAGCACGACCAACCCGCCATAGGTATCGCCCGGGTCCAATGTCGTGCGCTGGACAACGTGGTCGCCGATTGCTGCAAGCGTTGTATCCAGACGCTGCTGCACCAGCACCAAGTTGTATGCGCCGTACGCCTGGATTTGATTGGCCCGGAGCTGCCCTGCCAAGCTCGGATAGCTGCCGCTGAAGCTGTAGGTGCCGCGCGGCGTCACCATCGTTCTGTGGTAGGTGCTCCGCTGCGATGCGGCTGCAGCGGCGCCAAGGCCCGCACCAAGAGCGATACCAAGCTTCGCCCACATCGCTCGGTTCTTCGCCTGGCCTGCGAGCTGGTCGACGGTGAAGATTGGGGAGGCCGACCCATTCATCGTCGCCTGGATGTTCTCGATCCCGACATTCACCGGCTCGGCGCCGCCGTTGAAGAATCCGACAGCGAACACCGGCTTGTTGTGGTCGTATCCCAGGAAGCGAACCTGGACGACGCCGTTCTGCTGCTGGAGGTCGAGGGTGGGAACGCCCCGCACATAGCGGGCACCCTCGGCCCCGACAATCAGACCGTGCACGTCTACCTTGGGATCGGCGTCCGCCGGCGAGCTAACCAGCATCAGAGCGGACACAACTGTAACAGGTAGGCGCATCGGCTCTCCCCACATACCGAATCAAACCCGAGCGCTGTGAGCTTCTGTTAACCTGTCGTTAAACTCAAGAGCGAGTTCTCAGGGACATGGTTGCCGCTTTCGGATCAAGGGGTCTGCTGCAATCGCTACTCTGGCGGGGTACGTCTTCTAGACAGCTTGATCGGCCGGCCCGCGCTCCCAGAAGTAGATCACCCAAAGCTCGCCCTTCTTTGGACGCGGGTGTCCATCGTCACACGCCGCCGATCCCCAGCCTCGTTCAAAGGTCACCCGAGCCGCCGGCACCGATTTACGCAGAGCCCGGACCACCTTGGATTCGGCGCTCCATGGATGAGCGTCGCCCACTCGCGGCTGCGTATACCGGGCATCCTCGATCCGCACGAGGGCGACTGCCGATATAACGTTGGCGGCGTAGCTTCTTGCGATGTGTTGCTCGGGTGATTGAGCGACCCGACAAGCATATGCAGGACCCACCGGAAATTTCGCGGCAAGGAGCGCAACCGAAAGGCGAACCAGTCTCATGAGCGCCCTGACCTCCCCCCGGTACGCTGCGCCACCAAGATCGGGAAACTTGGCCTTAATCTCTTGTGGCTATAGCATCCAGATGCATCAGCTCGTCTACATCAGCACTCTCCGGCCGGACGTTTCGCTTCAGGACCTCACCAACATCCTTCATGCGTCCATGCGGAACAATGAACCTGACGGGATCACTGGCCTGCTGGTGAGAGGTGGCAACCGGTTCCTCCAGGCTCTTGAAGGCCCAACTGAAGCGGTCCTGCGCACCTTCGAGCGCATCCAGAAGGACCCGCGTCATTTCGGTTGCGTCGTGCTCACCAGCAGAAGCGTGGCGCAGCGTGCGTTCGGCGACTGGTCGATGGCATTCGAAGACTACAGCAGAAGGGACGGTACGCTTCAGGACCTTGTTACGAAGCTGCTTACGCACGTGACGGACGTTGGCGTGAGAGCGGAGTTCGAGAGCTTCGCCGAAAGGCACTCAGCAGCTGCCTAGCGCACCCTCGTAGGCTGTGACGAGTTTTGCTTGTCCGTAATCAGGCGACAGCCGCGAGAACGCTAGGCCCTTACTTCTCCGGAGGATCTGCACTGCGGTAAAAAATGATCGGGCGGCCGTAGCATTCGCCAGACCGCCCGACTTTAGATGATGCCGCTGTGCATTAACCAGCGTCTGCTATCTGTCAGTGCTTACCCGAAAGCAGCCGTTCCGCTTCCCACCAGTTGCAGACCTTCAGGTCTCATGGGACAATCTCCTGTGGGTGAGAAAACTGAGCGAGGGCAAGCCCGCGCAGTCCTAGAAGTGGGGGCAGTCGCCGCCGCTTACATCGTGATCAGCACCTCAGCAGTTGGCGCGTTGGACGCGAGCTTCCTGTTCCCGGATGGCTGGTCGCCTGCCGAAAGGAGCACCGGAAGCGGTTTCCTGATCGGTGCACTGTTTCAGCTGCTCCTGGTGCTGAGCGCAGCTTATCTCGTCGGTCTCAAGGACCTGCAGAGGGCGATTGCAGCAAGCTCTGCGCCCTCCACCAGCAAGGCATGGACCATTGCTGCGCTCGCAACTTCGATCCACGTTGGCACCGCTATGCTGGTGTTCCTGCCTCAGCCCGAGCGGGTGTGGGAACTTTCCAATTTGAACCTGATCCTCTCGGCCGTCTCCATACCAGACGGTTGGAGCCAGGAGGTGCTGTTTCGGGGCTTCGTACTCTTCCGGCTCACGCGCTCCGATGTTCCAGCAATCGCACAGATTTTCATCTCAGGAAGCCTCTTCGCCGGCATCCACCTTGGCTACACCGGGGAGACCGCGTGGGAGTTCATCACCCCACTGATAGGCACGTTCATGCTGGGATGCTTCTACGCTTGGGCAGTTAAGAGCGGCAGCGGAAGCTTGAAGCCCGTGATTGTGTGTCACGTTCTGATCATTGCCCTCCTACAGCCTTGGCTCGCCCTGGCCCGATAGTCATCAAGTCGCAGGGCGCGGCAACGCGCCATTGACGTAGGACTGTTGAGGACGGCACCCAGCTTCAGGAGGAGCGACAAGATGCCAGCCCCAACTCTCCAAACCGAACGCCTGATGCTGCGCGGGATACAGGAAGAAGACCTGGACGGATGGGCAACGCTTATGGGCGATCCGGAAAGCGCAAGGTTCATCGGCGGCGTGATTGATCGAGCTGCTGCCTGGCGGGGAATGGCGGCCATGGCGGGCTCCTGGGAGCTCAAAGGCTTCGGCATGTTCTCGGTTGTGGAGAAGGCCACCGGAAGGTGGATTGGTCGCTTGGGACCATGGCAACCGGAGGGCTGGCCGGGCACCGAGGTGGGATGGGGTCTGATCAAAGACGCCTGGGGAAAAGGCTATGCCGCTGAGGGAGCATCCGTGGCCATCGACTGGGCCTTTGCGAACTTGGGCTGGACGGAGGTGATGCACACGATCGACCCACAAAACGTGCCTTCGATTGCGTTGGCGGAGCGGCTTGGTTCCAGGGACCTTGGTCCGTGCAAACTCCCCTCCCCCTTCGAGAACCTGAACGTTCGGGCGTGGGGCCAATCCCGTGAACAGTGGATGGCGGGCAAAAGGCTTTGAGGACATGCGCAAGGATTCACGCTCGGCCGAAATGTCCACTATGCGCTGATCCGGGCATAGCAACACAGCTGAACGAGGTTCCGCTTACGGCCGCCACAGGCGCCACTCGGAATGACCCAGATGGGCGCTGAGACGACGTCTTGTTCAGCATGAACGAACGTCCGCTAGATTGCTTTCCCACCCGGAAGCGGCCCTTCCGCTTTCCACCATGAAATGAACTCCACCCGTGGGAGCCAGCTTGAAAGTCGGCAAGTGGCTGAGTGCTGAAGGGCCTTCTTCGCGGTAATCGGTGGATTGCAGACGCGGTGGAACCGGGACGGCCACACAGCCGCCCCGATTCGCTGAACCCTCCACTGGTCAGTCCAGAGTAGCAACCCACGCGGCGATCGAAGCCACGGTGCGGTCGAGAACCTCGGGATTGTCGTAAAAATCGAGGTGGGCGGTTTCGCCCTCCCAGAGCAGCTTCTTGGACGTCGACGGCATGGCCTCGAAATGGCGGCGCGCGGCGGTCGGGAGGAAGCTGTTGTCGCTGTGAATGAGGAGGTAGGGCTTCGTGAGCTGGCGGGCAGCGCTGATCGACTCGTAGGTGAGCAGATCGGCATCGCTCATCACCGCGTAGCGGTTCTCCCAGAGACCCTTGTCCGCCCAGACATGGTACCAGTCCCAGACGAACTTGCCTGGCATGCCAACGTTCATGTCGACCTCGTCGACACCCGCGACATAGTCGACCTCTCCCGTGGCCTCATACTTGGCCTTGGCGCGCTGCCCCTGCGAGAGGCGGGCGGCATAGCCTTCCTCGGTCAGCCAATCGATGTCACCCTCGCGGTCCCGATACTGGCCGGCAAGAGTGATCCCGGCAGCGATCCTGGGGTCTTCGGCGACCGCCCGCAGCATCTCGGAACTGCCCTGGCAGATTCCGAGCCCGTAGATGCGGGTGCTGTCGATCTCCGGTAGAGAGGCGACGAAGTCGACTGCGCTGACGATGTCCTCGACCTTGTGGAACGGATTTTCATAGGCGCGGGGCAAACCGCCACTCTCTCCCCGATAACGGCTGTCGAAGGCCAGGGCGGCATAGCCGAGGGCGGCGAGGCGGCGGGCATATTCGGTCGGCGCCTGCTCCTTCTGGTAGGTCATTGGGCCGATGATGACGAAGACCGGAAGGTCGGTGGCCGAGGCCGCCGGCAGATGAAGGTCGCCGACGAGCATGACGCCCGGCGCTGCGCTGGGGAAGCTGACCTTGCGGATTTGAGTGGCCTCGATCGGACGATTGATGGTCAGAAGGTCGGTCATCACGGCTCTCCTTGCCTTGGTTGATGAACACCTTCTCGCCGTTTCCGTGCTTCCTGCCTTGAAGGGTTGTGCGAGAGTTTGGAAGATTCCTGCTAAAGGCCGGCCCGGTATTCGCCTGGTGTGACGCCCGTCAGTCGCTTGAAGATGCGCCCGAAATGAGGCTGGTCAGCAAATCCGCAGGCCAGCGCGACGTCTGCCAGCGGCCGGCCCTGATCGGCGAGCATCTTCTTGGCCTGCTCTACCCGATAATTCATGACGAACTGATAGGGACTGTCGCCGATCACCTCCTTGAAGAGCCGCGAGAAGTGCGCCGGGCTCATCCCTGCCACTCTCGCCAGATCCTCGATGGCGATCGGTTCGCCCAGATGTGCTTCGACGTAATCGAGCACGCGTTTATAGTGGCCGGCGGTGAAGCCGCGGCTGAACTCGAGCGGCTCATGCCGTTGCTCGCCATAGCCCTGGAGGAGCTTGACGAGGAAGACGCGGGCGAGACTCTCGTACATGATCTCCGAGCCGGTGGCCCGTGAACCCAGCGCGTCGAGCAGCATGGCGGCGGCCATGCACAGGTCGGGATCGGAGGCCTGGGGCACGTCCTGTAGCTGTCGTGGAGTGAGGATTAGGCCGAGTTCGGAACGGGCGAACCGGTCGAGGCTGGCGGGCTCGATCGTGACGACGATCACTTTGGAGCGCTCGTGCCAATACCATCCCGACCGGATGCCCGCTGGAGTCAGGACGATCTCGTTCGGCTGATAGATAAAGTCACGATGGCTGCCGTCGCGCCAGTTCTCCACCCGCATCGGAGCATCACGCTGGTTCAGAAGCAGATGGTGCTGGGCGAATACCTCTGTCGGCATCCCAGCGGGCTCCGCTTCGAAGAACTCGAGGTTGAGGAGCTCGGCAGCGCGCGGGCGAACGACGTCGCAGCTGCGGAGCAGCGCTTCCGACGGATATACGTCTTGGTAGCGCATAGTCTCTTCTAACCTGAACAGCCTTGAAGGTCAGCCTAGGCGAACGGCTGCTATCCGTTGCTCCCGTCCGAGAAGCCAATGTTCCGCTTCCCACCACGTGCTGGCGTAGCGTTCGACTGCGTCAACTAGTATGAACCCAGCCAGCGACCATTGGCCAGAAGGGTGAGCGACAATGCTGTTTCCTCATCGGCCATTGGGTCCGGCTTTGAGGCGCTGGCGAACCCTCAATCGAATTAAGCAGTCGCATGCTGCAGAGATACTTGGGGTTAACCAGTCGACCATCTCGCGGTGGGAGCTGGGCGAGCAAGACATGAGCAATGCTCAACGTGTACGCATCGAGGAGCTGGTGGGTGCGAGACTGACCTCGGCCGCCGATGCTGCGCTCTGTCGGCTTGTTCAGAACCATCCCAGTGGCGCCCATCTCATCTGCGACATCAGCCACCGACTGCTAGGCCTGTCGGCGGTCCGCGAAGCCGAATTCGCCTGCGACGCCAGTGAACTCATGGGTGTGTCACTCTTTGGCTTCATCACCGAAGAGCTCGCCCGCATTGAAGAGGGCTTGGATGAGTTTGGGTGGTACGATCTCCCTTGTCCGCCCGAGGTCATTGCTGAGACCGGCACCAACGGTTCTGATCTAGTACCCATTGTGGCTGGCAGCTGCCGGATGACCCGGTTCGTCTTGTCAGACGGCACGGCTGCCCGGCTTGTTGAAACGCTGAGCTAGCGCCACGCATACCTTATCCGTTGCCGCAGCTGCTTCCGCGAACCATCGCCTTAGCTTTGGGAAGGAAGCGATCGTGGAACGCGCGCGTACGGTCTTGGGGCTGGTAGCTGCCAGTACTGTGGTCGGGCTCATGGGGACGGACCTGGTCTTGCCAGCCGTTCCGCGACTTCCTGAAGCCCTGCATACCAATGCGAGTGCTGCTCAGCTGGTCCTTGCTGCCTACGTGGGCGGCACCTGTTTTGGGCTGCTTGCCTTCGGCGCGCTGAGCGAACGGTACGCCACGAGCAAGCTCTTCATCGGTTCGCTCTTTGCTACCGCCATCGTCTCTCTCCTCTGTGCCCTGGCAAGGTCGATCGAGTGGCTGATTGGACTCCGCGCTCTGCAGGGTGCTGTGGCCGCCGCGCCGGCTGTGTTTGCTCCAGCCATTATCAAGACCATGTTCGACCAGAACCAAGCTGTTCGGGCGATCGGGCTGCTGGGCAGCATAGAGTCGCTTGCTCCTGCTTTGGCCCCGATCGTCGGAGCCGGCCTCCTGCTCTTCGGCGGGTGGCAGATGTCCTTCTATGCTCTCGCTGGAGTGGCAGCGCTCCTCGGCCTAATCATCACTGCAACCTTGCGCCTTCCTCAAGTCGAACGCCGTGCGAAAGGAAGCTACATCTCGCTTCTGACGAACGGACGCTTCATGCGTTACGCCTTGAGCCAAGCATTCGTACTTGGCGGCCTGCTGACCTTTGTTCTGGGGCTGCCGGTGGTCATCGTGCGTGTGCTGGGCGGCACGCTGAGCAACTTCATTGCTATGCAGGTCACGGCCATCGTTCTGTTTATGGTCGCCGCGAATAACGCCAACCGAGTGGTCGCTCGCTTCGGAGTTGAGCGGACCATCATGTTTGGCACGATCCTATGCGCTTTCGGCGGCGTAGCACAGCTCACTTACGCACTTTCGGGCGGCAAATCTCTGCCGATCGTTCTGGCACTGTTTGTACCAGTCAACATCGGCCTCGGGTTACGCGGACCTCCCGGATTCTACTGCGCCGTGGTCGCTGCGTGCGGTGATGATGCGCGAGGCGCCGCTTTGGTCGTCCTTGGCATACTTGCAGCCACCGCTGGAGGAACTGCTCTAGTCGCACCATACATCGAGCGGGGCTTGGTTCCTTTGTCAGTGGCGGTCTGCATCCTTCTTCTTCTCGCTGTGATGAGCCTCAGCGTACTGCCACCGATTGATGAGAAACCGCCTGCAGCTGCCGTAGCGTAACTCGCGCGAACCCCAAGACCTCCGCTCTGCACGGGTGCTTTGTGCCTCTCGCCTCGCCCAAGGAGTTGCTTTCAGACGGACGTCTGCTTTGAGCCTCTTCAGCCCCGAAAGCCGTCGGCCCGCTTGCCGCCAGCAGTAGACGGGTGCGGAACCAGTCTTCGGCGGCGACAAGTGGCCGGTGACGGACGGTCTACTTTCCGCACTTGAAGCTCAGAAGCGGACTTCATCCGAACCGAATTTTCCTCTTCGATGTTGGCTGTCTGCTCAACGAGGGGCGAACGGACGGGGCACGTGGCGGCGAGCAGATCGAATATCGATCCCGGCCAACTATCAGCATTTCTGAAGTATAAGTCTTGTGGCGGTTCACGGACGTTCCGCTTTGCGCTTGGTTAAGCCCGTAGCGGACCCGCTGAGTTGCTTGGGAGCGTTGTGAAAAGAGACCTTGATGCCAAGCTAATTGGAAAGCTCACGCTGGCTTGGACACCTAACCGTGACAGGGTGACATCGAAGGTTATTAAACTCGAGTTTACCGCGTGTCGTTGACCGTGCACGGTCCGTGTCATACCCCTCGCTACCAGTAAGCCTGCAGTTTGCGTTGGGGGGGGAAGAATGTCCGTGCTAGTCGCCAATCGTGCGTTCGACATGAACGAGTTCATCGCCACGGGTTCGCTCGTGGAGTTCTTCGAATTCGGCGAAGTCGTCACCGGGACCGACACTCTCTTCGTCGTCAGCTACACCGACCCGGAAATCTCCGAGCAGCTGACGCTCAACGGAACGTTCGGAAACTATGTCGAGGGCTACCCCACCACCGGGGTCATCACCGGCGTGTCCTATACCCTGAATGGCGGGACGAGTTTCGACTTGGTGAGCATTTCCATCAGTGTCGAGGCATTCACCACCTTCGTGCAAGCAAACGACCTTCAGGGCTTGTTCCAGACGCTCCTGGCCGGCGCTGACGAGATCACCGGCAGCAGCGGGGATGACATCCTGCTTGGCTTCGACGGCAACGACTGGCTGCGTGGAGGCACTGGTGCCGACGAGTTGATCGGCGGAGCAGGTGATGATTTTCTGTCGGAGGCGGCGGGGGACACAGGCCCCTACAGCGACGATGTTTATGACGGTGGTTCGGGGATCGACCGGGTCAGCCTGTTCACGACATATGGCCCCGGTGTCACCGTCGACCTGCGGATCACGGGGCCGCAGAATACCGGCTCCATGGGTACGGACACGTTCATCGGGATCGAACATGTCACCGCCAATTACGGTGATGACACGTTAATCGGAAACGATGCCGGCAACTGGTTCTGGACGTTCAGCGGCACCGACACGCTGACGGGTAACGGGGGAGACGATCTCTTCACTGTCGGTTTGGGCACGAAAGTCATCGCTGGCGGTACCGGTTATGATACGGTCGAGATCGCGGATACTGCTTTTGAGCCAGCTTACACGTCCGCTGGGGTGATCGTTTCGCTGCTCAAGCAAGGACAAGCTCAGGCTACGGGTGTGGGGAACTGGACTCTCAGCGGAATTGAGAACCTGTCCGGCTTCTATGGCAATGATCAGCTCACCGGGGACAACAACGCGAATGTTCTGTCAGGGGAAGGCGGTAATGACCGGCTGATTGGCCATGGGGGCAACGATACGCTCGCTGGTGACGGCACTTGGGGCCTTGCGTCAGGCAATGCGGGTGCAATCACCTTCTACGAAGAATTCGGAGGGGTAGGTGGAAACGACTACCTCGACGGCGGCCTCGGCGACGACAGACTCTTGGGGGGAGCCGGCGACGATTTTCTGATCGGTGGCGCTGGGAGCGACGTTCTCGACGGTGGCGAGGGCAGCGACGTATACGTGATGGCCGCTGCTGCCGACCATGCTCTTGCCGAAGTCAGTGACGAGGGGATCAACGGCGTTGATGAAGTGCGGTTCAGCGCCAGCGGCACCGCGCAAACGCTGGTGTTGCGGAGCGCGGACATCGGCATCGAGAGGATTGTGATCGGCACCGGCACCTCGGCGGCTGCAGTCACGACCGGAGTTCTCGCCCACAATGTCGATGCACGAGCAGTAGGTAATGCTGTCACAATCATCGGCAACTCGGGAGCGAACGAACTCAGGGCGACGGCCTTCGCGGACACGCTCCAGGGCGGAAGTGGAGATGACCTGCTGTCCGGCTATGCGGGCGATGATTTGCTTGATGGCGGCCGGGGAGCGGACGCGATGTACGGCGGACTGGGCGACGACACTTACATCGCCGAGAACACCAGTGACGCCGCCCGCGAAAACGCCGGGGAAGGCACCGACCTGGTGCTGTCCTCCGCGAACTACACGTTGCGAGCAAACGTTGAGAACCTGATCCTGACCGGACAATATTCCATCACCGGCCGAGGCAATGATCTTGCCAATTCGATCACGGGGAACAGCGGTTCAAACCGGATGTGGGGCATGGCCGGCGACGATGTCCTCATCGGCCAAGCCGGGAATGACCAGATCGATGGAGGCTCTGGTTCGGACCAGATGGTCGGTGGCAGCGGGAATGACATCTATTACGTCGGCGATGCCGGCGATGTCATCCTTGAGCTCTCGGGAGAGGGTTCCGATTCTGTGCGGAGCTTCATCAGCTACTCGCTGGGAGACCACGTCGAATCGCTCGAGCTGCAAGGAGAGGCGTGGATCAACGGAACGGGGAACGGACTGGCCAACGTGCTGGAAGGCAACGTCGGACGGAATACGCTCCTGGGACTTGCTGGTAACGACAAGCTCTACGGCGGCGATGGCGAGGACGTCGTCAACGGCGGCGAGGGCAACGACTGGCTCGAGGGCGGTGCGGGCCGGGACGAGTTCACGGGCGGCAGCGGATCGGACCGCTTCGTGTTCCGGCCCGGAGACTTCGGTGAAGGCACCGATGCAGGTTCGGACTTGATCCATGACTTCAGTCAGGCGGACAGAGATCTGATCCGACTGGATATCATCGATGCCAACAGCCTGCTCGAAGGAAATCAGGCTTTTACGTTCATAGGTTCCGGCTGGTTCACAGGAGTGGCCGGTCAGGTCGCATATAGCCACTTTGAAGGGAACACGGTCATCCACTTCGACGTCGATGGTGATGGCGGTCGTGACTTCGCAATTGTCCTAGAAGGCCTGCACGATCTCACCGCGAAGGATTTCATTCTGTAAGATGGCTATCGAATCCAGGGGCTGATGGGGGCAGGTGAAGTCGTGCTGCTTGGCTGCCCACCAGTGGTTACGTCGTCGGAACTACAGCGTAGCCGGCGGCACTCTGAAGAAGGGGGATGAGGCGCTTTCCCCGATTGGTACTGATTGCTTCCGATGTACTGCGTCCTCACCGACGCAGAAAATGCCGTCCATGTATTCAACAGGGACAGTAGCCACTTGGCGGTACGAAGGTCCGCTTACGGGTTCTGGCGAAGTCAGCCTGAGCATCTGAGTTGGGCGCTTAGCAGACACAGATTACTCCAACGCTTCGTCTATCGACCAAAAAAAGTTCTCAAAATAACGCGCCCGATTTTTCTTTATGAGGCGCCGGTGTGCGGTGGCGAGATGGCCGAACTTTCAACCCACCCCCCCGGCTTGGATCGGTGCTTCAGGCGCAGGTGGGTGGCGACGCAGCCGCAAGCCCCAACGGATGCGGTGCCGCTCCCCGGTGAATCGGTCAGCTTCGAAGCCTCGGCGCTCCATGATCTGGGCGAACTCGGCGGGTGAGCCGGGCTCTGCACCGTTCGCCTTGGCGTACTGGCGCCAGCTGTCCCAGAGGGCGCCGGCGGTCTCCCAATAGGCGTACGCGAGCTCGCACTCGGCGCTCAGCCACGAAGGCAGGGCCACCTCTGAGATCCGGCGCCACTTCACCAGTAGACCCTCATGAAGTGACCGAATGCGAGGTACGCCTCATCGCTTTCGAGTATGTCCCCCTCGAAACGAGCTTTGATGCCGAGGTGGACCCGGGTCTTAGGCGTCAGACGCCCGTCCATTAGGCGCGGTCCCCCATGCCTCGCGCAGGGGTGGCCGAGCTTTCGGAGCTCATTGCTGAAAGACCGCGGGGTACCGGCAGCGACACCGGTTTCCTCAGCGTACGCTGACCACCAGAGCCAGAGCCCTCGAGCCGTGTTGCTCACGTGCTCAGACAGGAGACAACGCTCTGAGATCCATCGTTTGAGGGAAGCTAGATCAGGCTTCTCCCTCTTCATTGGTTCTCTCCCTGGAGAGTCAAACCAAGGACAGTCAACGGAGAGTACGGAGGGTTAGGATAGTTACCCAATGGGGATAACGCACATGCACACCCACATACACACGGGAGCGCATGTGTTGCTGACCGGCCTGTGTTGCACCGGAAACCATCCGTGGAGGCGAGCAACTGTCCGTGGGTCAGAGCCAGCACCCCGCGGCGACCCTCCGTGGTTTGCTCGAACTGTCCGTGGCGATCAAAGGCACGTAGGCCGGGCACGTCACGCCGCCTCGCGCCGTGCGATCCTTGCTTCGATCCACGCGGCGATTTCGGCCTCAACCCAAGCTACAGTCCTTTGCCCAATTTTCACCGATTTGGGAAACTCTGGATCTGCATAAATTGCAGAACGGGAAAGCCCGGTCATCTGCTTGACCGCATCGATCCTCAACAATTTCGACATGAGCCGTCTCCGGATTTCTAGGGACGACCTCGTTAATAGGGGGAACTGCTCGGTGTTCTACAAGCAAGTGTTCCGCCAATTGCGGCTATTCAGCGGAGCGATGCTTCCAAACTAAATCTCTGGGCAAGACACGAGCGCGAGTTGGATCATGCCCTCATCCAGTCTCTGACGTATGAATCGATGAGCATCATTGACCTTGGTGCTTCCAACGCCAAACCTCAGTTGGGCCTTGTAGACGATGGCTTTTCGAGCGCCCCTCCGAGTGTCCGCTCGAAGCTCTCGCTCCACGAAAAGGCCGATCTCAAATAGCTGATTTTCTTCTTCGACCGCCTTGCTCCAGGTCTGCTGGTTATTCGTCTGACCGCGGGGCTTCAGTATCTTCCAGTCTGCGCCTTTGTCCTCGATCATGTCTGCGAGCAGTTCGGCGGTCGCCGCGCTCAACGGCAGTCCAGCTCGCAACTGTCGAGCTAGTGGCTGCAAATCGCCGTCTAAGAGGCCCCTATAAGCATCAGCATCAAGTTCTGAGTTGAAGGGCAGTTTAAGGCCCGGATGACCGTTGCTCCCAGCGGTCACAGCGCTAACCCCGCTAACGCATCGGCGGCCGCTTTGGCATTCAAGTGTCCATAGTGACGCTCGATCATCTCGACGCTGGTTCCGCTTACCTGTGCAATCGTCAGAAGCGGTAATCCGGCTTGAACCAGATCGGTGATCGTCGAGTGGCGCAGCGTGTACGCTGTCGCGCCAGCGGGCAACTCAGCCGCTCTAACAGCTTCAGCGATCGGATCCTTCCAGCTATCGCGCGTCCAAGTTCTGCCATCCGCCCGGCTGAAGAGCGGCGCAGCCGGCAGCTTATCCTTGCTCTGCTCCAACAGGTGGGCAGCAGCTGCAGGTGGAAGGAGTATCCGTCTAGGCTTGCCATCCTTGTCTTTGCCAATGGTCAGCTCGCGGGTGCGCTTATCGAAATCAGCCACTGTCAGATCCGCGACCGCGCCCGGTCTAAGCGGCAGCAGGCAAAGTGTCCGGACAAACGGCTCGGCTTCCTTGCGCAAGTGCTGCAGCAGGCGTCGGCGCTGCTCCCGGTCCAGGTACAAGGTGCGTTGCCGATCATCATGCTTGCTTCGCCTCAGAGGCTCTTGCCAGGCTGCATCAGTGCCGGGTGCGCCGGGTGCGAGAACTTGCGCGAGCGCCGCCCGCAGCATTGCCGATTGCCGGCCAACGGAAGACGCTGAAAGCATCTCCCCTTGCTTTCCCTTCGCCGGCGTCCGCTGAAGCCGAGTTCTCCATTCTTGCACGTGGTGGCGCCGAAGCTTGGTCAGCTTAACTTTGCCAATCGGGTCAGCGTACACGTAGCGGCGGAAGCGACTGGCGGCCTCGCCATTGGCTTTCGCGTACTCCTTGCAGGCATCCTCGACTGTTTCGATGGGTGTCCTTTGGTGACCACCAGACTCGACACGCTCCGCGAACTGCTCCGCTTCACGCTTGGCTATGGTGAACTGCTCTCGGGCTGGCACACCGGGGAAGTCACCTAGCGATTGCAGGCGATACTTGCGGCGATCCTCGTCATATGCCCGAGCAATCCACGTTCCCGCGCCCTCGCGGCTCGAGGGACGATAGCCAAGGAAGCAGCCTGGTCGAACACGCTGCCAGTGCGGCTCACGCCGTGAGGGAAGCGCTTCCCGTTCTTTCACTCGGCTCAGGTCCAAAGCCATTCCGACCTCCCTGCCCTCGGGGGCAAAGCCATGCCGTACGGAATTGGTACGGAAAACATGGTCGGAAATGGCTGGACTTAAACGGACGGAAAAGCAAGCTTTCCTGACGTACTCGGACGTACTAAGACCCTAAAAAGCCGCCCTCCGAAGGCAAAGGCCACACGTTCGAATCGTGTCGGGTGCGCCATCCCTCTCAGGATTGTCGAGCGGCACCAAGCCGCATGGCCCATCGGACCACAAGTCCGAATGCCAGCACACCGAAGCTGAGGAAGCAGCCTTTCCAGCCGACATAGCGCACGCTGGAATAAAGAACGTAGGCACAGCCTGCCGCGAAAATTAGCGGCACTAGGGGGTACAGCGGGACGCGGTAGGGACGCTCCACCTCGGGTCGGGTTCTCCGCAGACGGATCAGCGCAAGCCCCGTGAGAAGCAAGAAGAGCCAATAGACCGGCGCCATATAGTCGACCATGGCGGCAAAGCCGGTACCTTGCCACGCGCCCCAGCCGACCAACAGCAGGGCCACAGCACCTTGGGTGACCACGGCCGCCGGAGGAACATGACGTGAGCTGTCCCACGCTGCCAGCCGCGCCAGTGCTGTTTCGTCCTCGGCGGCGGCATAGAGGGTGCGACCACCGACGATCACGAGCGCGTTGAGGATGGCGATGGCTGCGATGCCGACGGCGGCGACCATGGCTGCCTCCCCGGCAGGGCCGAATGCAAGCCGCATGACGTCGGCGGCGGGCGCATCGCTGGAGGCCAAGCCCTCAAGCCCAAGCACGCTGAGATAGGACCAGTTCGCAAGCAGGTACAAGGCAGTGACCAAGCTCATGCCGCCGATCATCGCCTGCGTCATCTGCCGGGAAGTGCGGACTTCGGATGATAAGGTGGCGCTGTCGTTGAACCCTCCATAAGCCAGCATCACGAACACCAGCGCCGCGCCGAGGTTGAACGCGCCTCCCCGCGGAGCCGCGACTTGCGCGCCGAATCCTCCGACCAACAAGAACAGGGCCGCAGCGACGATGGCCAGCAGCGCAATTACGTCCATGGTCACTAGACCCACTTGCGTTCGAGCGCTCGTCTTGAGGCCACGCAGGTTGATCGTGGTCAAGGCGACGATAATGGTCGCTGCCAGCCACGCCCGCGCAGCCGGCGGCATCGGGATCAATTGTGCGAGGTAATCCGTCGCCACGAACGCTAGCATGGCAGCAGACGCCGTGAAGATGATCGCGAACCGCGACCAGGCGAAGATGTAGGCAGTCGTGCGCCCGAACGCCTCCCGCAGGAAGCGGTAATCGCCGCCCGTATGCGGGAAGGCCGTCGTCAACTCGGCGTAGCAAAGCGCTCCGGCGAGTGCGAACACGCCGCCCAGCGCCCAGGCCAGAAGCACGGCAACAGGTGAATTGAGGTTGGCGGCGACTTCCGACGCGGTGCGGAAGATGCCGGCACCCACCACCATGCCGACAACGACGGAGGAGGTTTGCCACGCGCCGAGAAGCTTCGAGGGTGTTTTCTTGCTAAGATCGGGCACGAAGGGAGAAGGTCCTTGCTGAACGTGACTGCCAAGCAACAATGGCGGATTTCTGCGGCGAAGTGCTTGTAGCGCCAAGGTCCAGACAATAGCTGACAAGTCAACATAGAGCCTTGGGGGCAACGATGATTTTACGGTACAAGCCACACCTCCTGCAGACCACCATGATGGTGGCCGCCGCAGGTCTTTCATCGCCCGCGCTGGCGCAGGCAACGGACCCTGTCACGCCTCCGACGAGCGCAGCTCAGGCCGCGCAAGTGGACACTCAGCAGGCGCCGGAGGACGCAATCGTGGTCACGGGTACTCGCGGGGCGCCGCGAACCGTGCTCGACAGCCCGGTCCCGATCGATGTGCTCACCGGTGACCAGATCAGCGATGCTGGCACCTCGGGCGAGGTCGCCCAAGCGCTGCAGCTGATTACGCCTTCCCTGAACTTCCCGCGCCAGTCGAACAGCGGCTCCGGCGATGCCATCCGGGCGGCGCAGTTGCGTGGCCTCTCGCCAGACCAGACTCTCGTCCTGGTAAACGGCCGCCGCTATCACACGACCTCCACCCCGAACCTCGAGACCAAGGTCGGCCGCGGCACGACGCCCGTCGACCTCAACACCATCCCCGTCAACGCCATCCGGCGGGTCGAGGTGCTGCGCGACGGCGCAGGCGCCCAATACGGCTCCGACGCGATTGCGGGCGTGGTCAATATCGTTCTCGATCGCCTCGACAGCGGCGGCTCCGTGGGCATCAGCCACGGCCTTAACATCACCGAGCCTGGCGCGATCGACGAGACCCTGCGCGACGGCCGGACGACCGTGCTGGATGCCAAGCTCGGCACCAAGCTCGGGACCGATGGCTTCCTGACCGTCGGCGGGGACTACATCTGGCAGGAGGGCACCAATCGCGCCGGGTTCGACGAAGGCGGGCAGTTCCTCACCGGCGGCAGCTACACCGACCCGCGCAACGACCGCTTCTTCGGCGAGCGGCTGTTCAAGGTCGGCGACCCTAAGGTTCGTGGCGGGCACCTTTGGCTGAACAGCGAGGCGGCGCTAGGGGATGCCACCGCCTACGCAACCGCCATCTTCCACTCGCGCAAAGCACGCGGGTCCAACTTCTTCCGCTGGCCAGTGATCGTGGACGGCAACGGCAACGATTACCTGCCGCCCAACCTGCCGAACGGCCTCGACGGCTTCCGTCCGGAAGGCGTGGTCCGCAATCGCGATCTGTCGATATCCGGGGGCGTGCGCGGTGACGTTGGCGGCTGGAAGCTCGACGGGAGCCTCAGCTATGGCCGCAACTGGATCAACTACCGCCTGGAAGAGAGCATCAACTATTCCCTAGGCGCCGCCAGCCCGAACGAGTTCCTGATTGCCAAGATCCGCTCCGACCAGCTGCTCGCCAACCTGGACGCCACCCGCGAGCTGTCGTTCGGCTTGGCCGAGCCTGCCACCTTGGCGATCGGCGCCGAGTTCCGGCGCGAGAGCTGGAAGTCCACGCCAGGCGACCCGGCTTCCTACGCGGTCGGTCCCCTCGCCGATCCGGCGACGCTCGGTCTGCAGCCCGGCTCGCAGGGCGCGCAGGGCCTGACGCCGGAGGACTCCCGTGACATCAACCGGACGGTGCTCGCGGCTTATGCGGAGCTATCCGCGAACCTCGCCCCCACCCTGTTCGGCGTCGTCGCTGGCCGGGTGGAGCGCTACTCCGACGCGGGCACCAGCCTTGCCGGCAAGGCGGCGTTTCGCTGGGAGTTCGCGCCCGACATCGCGCTGCGCGGCTCCGTGTCGAACAGCTTCAAGGCGCCGTCGCTCGGCCAGCGCGGCATTTCCACCACCGTGCTAACCTTCGGCGAAGGCGGCGTGCTGCGGCGGGTCGGCACCCTGCCGGTGGACAGCCCGGCCGCCCGCGCGCTCGGCGCCAGCGATCTCGATCCGGAAAAGAGCTTCAACCTTTCCGTCGGCCTCACCGCGTCGCCGCTCCGGGGGCTGCGCCTGTCCGTGGATGCCTTCCGCATCCTGGTCGACAACCGCATCACTCTGTCCGAGCGCTTCGACCTGACTGGCCTCACGCCGGCCCAGCGGACCGCGCTGGGCCTCGGCACGTACGACGCCATCAACTTCTTCACCAATGCCGTCGACCTGAAGACACGCGGTATCGAGGCGGTGGCCGATTATCGCACCGGCTTCGCGGGTGGGTCGCTCGGCGTCAACCTCGGCTACAGCTACGCCAAGAACAGCATCCGCAGCGTCGACGCGCCCCCGCCCGAACTCGCTGCCAACGGTATCTCGGGCGGCCTGATCGGCCTTGAGGAGACCAACACCCTCACTACCGCCGTGCCGCGGACAAAGCTGATCCTCGGCGCCGACTACGAGCTAAACCGCTTCGGCGGCCTGCTCCGCGCCACCCGCTTCGGCTCGGTCACCCGCGTGTTCGACTTCGGCGGCGGCTTCACACCAAGCCAGAAGATCCCGGCGCAATGGTCGGTCGACGCGGAGGTCAGCTACAAGCTGTTCGGCGAGACCACGCTGGCGATCGGCGCGAACAACCTGTTCGACAACTACCCGGACCAGTCGATCCCGGACATCAACGGCGCGGGCAACCTCGCCTACGACATCCTCTCGCCCATTGGGATCAACGGCCGCTTCGTCTACGCTCGTGCGCGGGTGAACTTCTAGGAGCTTAGGGCGCGAGGTCGGAGAGCACGGCTTCGACCCGCGCCACCCGCTCGAGCGGAGCCTCGATCGCTTCCTTGAGAATGAGGCGGCCGTTCTTCTCCTCCAGCCCGGCTGTAGCCGCCAACTCGCCACGCGGGGTGAAGGCGATCGCCGCCGGCCCCGCGTCGATCTTCTCGATCTCCGCCGCCCGCGCCAGCACCCGCACCCGCGCGAGGGCGAGCAAACGCTGCACCTCTTCCGGCAGCTCGCCGAAGCGGTCCGCAAGCTCGTCGTCGAAGGCCTCCAACCCGCCCACGTCCGTAATCCGCGCGAGCCGGATGTAGAGCCCGACCCGGGTCTCCTCTTCCGGGATCCACTCGGGCGTCAGCCGCCCGCCCACGCCGAGGTTAAGCACCGGCGTCCATTCGTCGACCGTCTCGCCCCGCGCCTCCCGGATCGCCGCCTCCAGCAGGTGCTGGTACAGATCCACGCCGATCAGCTTCATATGCCCCGACTGCTCGTCGCTGAGTAGGTCGCCAGCCCCGCGCATGTCCAGATCGCGAGCGCTGATCGCAAAACCTGCGCCCAGCCGGTCGAACGCCGCCAGCGTGTTTAGCCGTGCGAGCGTCCGCGCTGCGATCTCCGCCTCCGGATCGGTCAGCAGGAGGATCTGCCCTCGCCGAGCACCCCGCCCGACTCGCCCGCGCAGCTGGTGCAGCTGGGACAGGCCGAACCGGTCCGCCTTCCACACGATCATCGTGTTGGCGCGCGGCACGTCCAGGCCAGCCTCGATGATGTTGGTGGCGAGCAGCACGTCGCCGTCTCCGCCCGCGAAGCGCACCATCGCCTCGTCGATCTCCGCCGCAGGCATCTTGCCGTGCGCCTGCAGCAGCTCGAGTTCCGGCGCGAGCTTCGCCAGCCGCTCCGCCATCGGCGCGATATCCTCGATCCTCGGCACCACCACGAAGCTTTGCCCGCCCCGGCTCCGCTCCCGCAACAGTGCCGTCCGCACCGTCTGCTCGTCGAAGCTGCCGACGGTCGTCCGGATCGGCTGCCGCTTGGCCGGCGGCGTGGCGATGATCGACATCTGCTGCAGGCCGATGAGCGCGTTCTGCAGCGTCCGCGGGATCGGCGTGGCGCTGAGCGTCAGCACATGCCCTGCACCCAGCTCACGCAGCCTGGCCTTGTCCGCCGCGCCGAACCTCTGTTCCTCGTCGATGATGACGAGACCCAGATCCTGGTACTCGACCGCCTTTCCTGCGACCGCGCCCGTGCCGACGACCACCCGAATCGACCCGTCCTTCAGGCCCGCAACAACCCTTTTCTTCTCTGCCGCGCTCGACAGCCGTGACAGGCCGGCGACCTCCACGCCCGTGCCCTCGAAGCGTTCGCGAAAGGTCTCCAGATGCTGCCGCGCGAGCACGGTTGTGGGCGCCGCGAGCGCGACCTGCTTGCCTGCCAGCGCCGCCATCGCCGCAGCCCGTAGAGCGACTTCGGTCTTGCCGTAGCCCACATCGCCGATCACCAGCCGGTCCATCGGCTTGCCCGAGGCCAGGTCCGCGCGCACCCCCTCGATGGCCCGCAGCTGGTCGGTCGTCTCCGTGAACGCAAAGCCAGCCGCGAACCGTTCATAGGCGGCGGGCTCCGGCTCCAGCACCGGCGCCGTCCGCTTCATGCGCTCGGCGGCTAGCTCCACCAGCCCGCGCGCCGTCTGCGCCACGGCGGCAGCAATCTCGCCCCGGCGCTTCTCCCAGGTGGAGCCATCCAGTCTGTCGAGCGTGACCGCATCCTCGTCCGCGCCATACCGCCACAACCGGCTCGCCTCCGCCACCGGCACCAGCCGCCGGTTGTCGCCTGCAAACCGCAGCACGATCGCGTCCCCAGCGTCCTCAGGCAGCTCCTGCAGCCCGACCACCACCGCAATGCCGTGGTCCTCGTGCACCACCACGTCGCCGATCCGCACCTCGCCGAAGTCGAAGACCTGCGCATCCGCGGCGCCTGGCTGGTCCGTGTCCCGCTGCGCCCGACTTCCGAGCAAGTCCGCCGCGGCGATCGCCAGCAGGCCCGGCAGCCGGAAGCCGCGGGGTACCGGCATGGCGAGCATCAACAGCGATCCAGGCTCCGCCCCGCGCGCCTGGGCCCAGCTGTCCACCGCGCGCGGCTCCGCCTTAAGGCCCTTGGGCACCCGCCTCGCAAGAAAACGCAGGTCCCGCGGCGTACCGAGCAGGAGGAGCCGCTCACCGGTTGCCAGCGTTTCCTGCGCCACTTTCGCGAACGCCCGCACCGGCGCCCGCATCTCTACGAACCGCGGCGGCGGCTCACCGAACGCTCCGCCGAGATCGAGCGCCTTGTGCCGTCTGAGCGCCTCGGTCCAACGCTCATCGGAGCAGACGTCCCGCAGTGCCCGCTGCGGCCGACGCCTGGCGGCATCGCGAGCCAGAGCCAGGAAGCGGGAGCGGCGCTTCTCCGCACCTTGATCTAGCGCCACCGGCGCATCGGGCAGATAGTCGACCAGCGTCACTCCCTCGCCGAGCTCCGGCTCACTGACGCGCCCAAGCTCCAGGCTTTCGCACTCGCCGGTCGTCAGCTGGGTCGCGGCATCATAAGGCCGGATGGAGACCACCCGCCCTTCCTGCGCCTCGATCCGGTAGGGCTCTCCGGCATCCGCCGGATAGACGTCGATCACCTGACCGCGCAGCACGACTTCGCCGGGCTCGTCGACCCGGTCGTCCGTGATATAGCCGATGCCGTCCAGCTTGGTTGCAAACGACTCCAAGTCCAGCACTTGCCCCACCGTCACGACCGGCGGAGCGCTGTCGAAGCGGTCGGGCAGAGGATAGAGCCGAGCCGCAGCCTCTCCAGTGCTCACGAAAGCAATATGGGGCCGCTCCGAGCTCGAGAGCGCCGCCCGCAGCTTCCGCAGCGCCGTTGCTCGAAGGCCCACGTTCGACGGCGATGGTGGCGCCGACTCCCCGGGTAGCGCGTCGCTTCCCGGACAGAACAGCACCAGCGCCTCGGGTGCGCCACCTTCCAGCGCATGGACAATCTCCAGCGCGCGCGGTTCGTCCGACGTCAGGAAAATGACATCGCCAGTTTGAAGCTGGTCGAGCAACACCGCCGCCGCCTCGCCCACCGGCAGCTTCTCGGCTGCATGGGCCTTATCCTTCGCCGATTGTTCCGCCGTCAAAGTCGCCAAAATCACCCTCCGCTGGTGCGGGGCCGAACGGGTCAGAACGGGCGCCGTTCCGGGGTCAGGTTTTTGCCTCCGGCTCGCTTTTTCCGGCACCGGCGGAGGCGTCGGTCGTTCGGTCAGGCAACCACCATCTGCTCGGGAGGCAAAGCGTGCTGTTCCAGTTCAATCGAGACAATCAGATCCAGGGCAACGAAGCCGATCCAGACCAACTCGAGGAGATCGTTCGCGGTCGGCTCGACCGCATCCTCCAGCAGGTCACTCGGGTCGAGGTGCACCTCGGGCATGTCAAAGAAAGCCGGACCGACAACCCGGAATTTCGCTGCTCCATCGAGGTCCGTCCGGAGGGCATGGGGGCCGTCGCGGCCGCCGCCGAAGGGGTCGGGGTGGAAGCCGTCGTCCGCTCCGCGAGCGACAAGGTGCTGCATGCCTTCGACAAGGCTGTCGGCAAGAGGGCGGCGCGCGCCGGAGGGCACTAAGCCCGCAAGCTGCTATTTTCCTGCATCCTCGCCCGGGATCGGCGTCGCCGTATTCAGCGTCTCCTTCACATAGAGCCGCTTGATCAGGACGTAGACGACGACCGTCAGCGGCGCGGCGAAGATCACGCCGAGCGGACCGAACAGCGTTCCGCAAGCCAGCAGGGAGAACAGCAACACGGCACCCGGCAGGTCGACGGCCCATTGCTGCAGCAGCGGCTGCAGCAGATTGCCCTCGATCTGCTGGACCACCAGATACACCCCGACCACCCACAGAGCCATCGTCGGGTCGACTGCCAAGGCGATCAGCACGGCCGGAAGTGCTGCCAGAATGGGTCCGACGAACGGGATGAACTCCAGCAATGCCGCGAGCAGGCCCAGCGCCAGCGCCGATGGCATGCCGATCAGCCACAGCCCGAAGCCGGTGACCAGGCCGACCCCGGCCATGGTGAGCAACTGCGCCTTGAGCCACAGCTTGAGCGCCTTGCCGCTGTCGCCAAGCGCGCTGCCCACCAGCGAGCGCTTGTTCTCAGGCACCAGCTTAACCATGCCGGCCTGATAGAAACGTGGGCTCGCCGCGATGAAGATGCCGCCGACGACGATCAGGAGGGCGTCTGCCAGTCCCCCGCCGAGCGACATGGCGAAGCGGCCGGCGCTGGAGGCGAAGCCGCTGGTCTGCCCGGCGCCACTCAGCTGATCAAGCTGCCCGCCCAGGCCGAACCCTTCCAACCGGCCCCGGAGCGACTCCCACGCCTGCGGCACGGCCTTGGTGAGCGCCTCGGTTTGCTGGACCAGTTGCTGTCCGAACAGCACCGCAGTGATTGCCAGGATCGCGAACACCGTCACAACGGCAAGCGCTAACGCCAGCCCATAAGGCAAGCGAAGCCGTTCATATTGCCCAGCCAGAGCGCGGAACAGGGTTGCGACGACAACCGCGCCGAACACCATCAGCAAGACGTTGCGCAGCGACCAGGCAAGCAGGGCCAACGCAATCAGCGCAATGACGATCAGGACGCGGCGGACGAATTGGGCGTCGCTCAGCCCGGTGCGAGTTTCCATGCGATGGCGAACACGCGGCGGTCCGGCCTGTTCCGCCGCGGGAACGACTTACTTGCCGCTACCGGGCTCCGCCTGCTGGCGATGCAGGACGGCCGTCGCGGATTCGGGTAGCACGCCGGACGCCCACACCTGTGCCTTGTTCTTGAGGCCGTAGACGACCGATTCCTTGCCGTCCTTCATGGCTTCCCAACCGGTCTTGGCCACGTCGGCCGGGTCGTCCTTCTTGGCCTGACCGACTTTCGTGTCCTCCATGTGCGCGCGCTCGAAGAACTCCGTCTCCGTGGCACCCGGCTTGAGGCAGGTTACGGTGATACCGGTGCCCTTCAGCTCGTTGTTGAGGGCTGCGGAGAAGCTGTCCACGAACGCCTTGGTGCCGTTGTAGACGGCTTGGAACGAGCCAGCGAGGTGGCCCGCGATGGAGCCCGTGACGAGGATCTTGCCCTCGCCACGCGCGGCCATCCGCTGAGCAATTGGCTGGATCAGCAGCAAGGTTCCCGTCACGTTCGTGTTGATGACGTGCTGCCACTCCTGCGGCTGCTGATCGAGGAACGCCCCGCCGAGCCCATGGCCGGCATTCGCCACCAGCACATCGACCGGTCGCTCACCCAGCCTATCGAGCAGCTGTCGGACGCCCTGCTCGGTGGCGAGGTCAGCCTCGATCGTCTCGACCGTCACACCCAAACCCTCGAGCGCCGGCCTGGCGTCGACGAACGGCGTGTCGGCAGCCACCAGCAAGTCATAGCCCTCCTGCGCGGCGAGCTTGGCGAGTTCCAGTCCGATCCCGGTCGAGGCACCGGTCACGATAGCAAGCTTGTTTGCCATGGTTGCCGTCTCCTTCAGGCCGTCGCGAGTTCGGGCTGCCGCGCCTCGGTCCGCGGCTTGGCCATCTCCGGCTTCAGGACGATCTTGGTGTAGGTGTCCTGCTCATCGTGCCAGTGGCGGTACATTTCTGCCGCCTTTTCCAGCGGTTCTCGATGCGAGATCAGGAAGGTCGTATCCACCTTGTCCTCCCGGATTAGCTCCAGCAGCGGCTTGAGGTAGCGCTGCATATGGGTCTGGCCGGTCTTGATCGTCAGGCCCTTCTCCATAACCTGGCCGAGCGGGAACTTGTCGGCGAAACCGCCATAGACGCCCGGGATCGACACACGCCCACCCTTGCGGCACGCGATGATCGCCTGCCGCAGCGCGTGGGGCCGCTCGGTCGCCAAGAAGGTGTGGGCCTTCACCGTATCGACGATGTTGTCGATCGCCATCCCGTGGCTCTCCATCCCGACACAGTCGATGACCGCATCCGGACCGATGCCGCCGGTCATTTCCTTAAGGGCCTCAAGCACCTCGACCTCACGATAGTCGAGAACGTCGGCGCCCATCTGCTTGGCGAGCTGAAGCCGACGCGGATAGTGATCGATCGCGATGACCCGGTGCGCCCCCATGATGAAGGCGCTCTGGATGGCGAACAGGCCCACCGGACCGCAGCCCCAAACCGCAACCGTGTCCCCCGGTTCGATGTCGGCATTCTCCGCCGCCATCCAACCCGTCGGCAGGATATCGGACAGGAACAGGACCTTTTCGTCTTCGAGCTGGTCGGGTATCACGATCGGACCCACGTCGCTGAACGGCACTCGGACGTACTCGGCCTGACCACCCGCATAGCCACCGGTCAGGTGCGCATAGCCAAAGGCCGCCCCCATTGCGTGACCCATCAGCGTCTCGGAAGCGTCCGAGGTCTCCGCCGGGTTAGAGTTGTCGCAGGCGCTGAACTGCTGCTTCTTGCAGAAGAAGCAATCACCACAGCTGATCGTGAAAGGCACCACCACCCGCTGGCCCTTTTTGAGCGTGGATTTGGAGCCGACCTCGACGACCTCGCCCATGAACTCGTGGCCGAGCACGTCGCCGGCCCGCAGGGTCGGGATGTACCCATCGTACAGGTGCAGGTCCGATCCGCAGATGGCGGTGGACGTGATCTTCAGGATGCAGTCGCGCGGATTGACGATCTCCGGATCGGGAACGGTCTCGACGCGAACATCGTGGCGGCCGTGCCAGGTAAGTGCACGCATGAAAGAACTCCTTAGATCCGGGCTTCAGTGGGGCTCTCGGACTTGCGGCCCGAGGGAGAGGCGTTGACCGGGATCTCGCCCGTTTCCATCAACTGCTTGAACCGGCGCAGGTCGCGGCGGGCCTGCACGTTTGGCTCGCGCTGCATCACCTTGGCCACGGCCCGGCCAAGAGCGCCGGCCGGCGGCTTGTAGCGGAGCAGCAAGCGGACGTAGGTGCCGCGTCCCGGGGGCGCGTCGGCAAACTCGACCCGGCCATCCGTCTCGATCTGGCTCTCCGGTTCGCTGACCCAGGCGATGGTTTCGCCCGGCACATCCTCGACGATCCGGGTGACGACCTGCACGGTCGCCCCCATCGGCGCCTCGATCGTCCAACGCGAACGGGTGTCGTCCAGCTTCTCTATCTGACGCACGTTGTCCATGAACTCGGGAAAGCGCGTGAATTCCCGCCACACCGCATAGAGTTCCTGGCGCGGCTTGCCGATCGTCACCGTCCGCCCGACAAGAGCCCTGCCGTCCTGGTTGTTGGCCGACTGCTCCTTGGCCTTGCCGCGCAGGACGTGATCCGGTGCATCGGATATCCGCGGGCCGGTGTAGTGGCCGTTCTGGTTCTCTCCGGCCTTTCGCGCGAAGAAGAAGGCTGCACCAGCGGTCGCTGCCGCAAGTCCAAGCCCGATCAGTGCGCGGTTGCTCGATCCACCGCGCTCGACCCCCGACGACGGCCTGCGGCGCTTGGCACGAGAGCCGGTGTCGCTGCCCTCGATCTCGGTAGCCTCACCGGGGATGATGAGGATCTCTTCATATTCGACCGCAACGGTTTCAACCGGCGGTTCTGGTGTTCTGGCCATGGGTTTCTCCACTCCGTCGCGCTGGTTAACGGCCGGGAGGGAGAGGCGTTGCCTTCTACGAGGGCCAGTTCTCAACTATTTCGACAAAGCGGCTCAGCCAGCGGTTGGTCTGGTGCCCGTCGACGACCCGGTGGTCGATGGTCAGCGTGACATAGGCCATCGGCCTGATGAGGATCGCATCGTGGCCATCGATGGTGCGAACCACCACGCGTTTCTCCAGCTTGCCGACCCCGAGAATTGCAGCCTGTCCCTGGTGGATGATGATGGGCGCCGCCAGCAGCGATCCCGACACGCCGTGGTTGGAGATGGTGAAGCTACCGCCCGACAAGTCTCCCCCGGTGAGCCGCCCCTCCCGCGCCCTGGTCGTCAGGTCGTCCAGCCGTGCCCCGATCTCCTCCACGCTTAGCGCGCCGACATCCCTGACCACGGGGACCACCAGGCCTTTGTCCCCCAATGCCGTGCCCACCCCGATGTCGATCGTCGGCGAGATGGCGACACGGTCCTCCATCCAGCGTCCATTGATCGCCGGGGCGACCGCCATCGCGCCGGCGGCCGCCTTGATCAGGTATGCGGTGTAGCTGAGCTTCGTCCCCCGCTCCGCCAGCGCTTTCTTGTGTGCGGCGATCGCGGAAAAGTCGGCCTCGAACAAGGCGGTGACGTGCGGTGCGTTCGAAACGGCGCGCACCATGTTCTCCGCGATCTTGAGCCGCATGCGATCATGCGGAATGTCCTGCGGGGCCCAGTTGCTCTCCGCGATGCGCGCCTGGGCGATCTGCCTCTGATCGGCTTCGACATGGCTGACGGTCGCCATCTCCACCGCCCGGTCCACATCCTCCCGCGTGATCCGCCCGTTACGGCCGGTGCCTCGGATCCGGGCCGGGTCGATCCCGTGCTGCTGAAGCGCACGGCGAACCGACGGGGACAAACGGGTCTCGGAGTTTTCTTCAGCGCTCACCCTGAGCTTGTCGAGAGGTGAAGGAGCACTTGCATCAGCAGACACTTCGACAGGCTCAGCGTGAGCGCTCGGCGAGCTTCTTCCTCCGTCTATCGAAATGCGCCCCAGCACTGCCCCGGGCACCGCCTCCGCATCGGTGTCGAGCAGGATCTCGGTGAGCACGCCGGCTGCCGGCGCCGGCACCTCCTGCGTGACCTTGTCCGTTTCGAGTTCCACCAACGGATCATTCTCCGCGACGGTCTCGCCCACTCTCTTGAGCCAGGCGCGGACGACCGCCTTGGTGCCCTCCTGCTCGTCGGGAACGCGAATTTCGATCACATCAGAAGCCCACCAAGCGGTCGATCTCCGCCCGAATTCGCATGACACTCGGCACCGTGGCTTCCAGCAGCGCGGGATGATGCGGCGAGGGGATGTCCGGCATCGTGACTCGCGCGATGGGCGCATCAAGGTCGAGGAACGCCTCGTCAGCCACCACCGCCGCAATCTCCGCGCCGAAGCCGCCGGTGCGGAGATCTTCGTGCACGATCAGGCATCGCCGGGTTCGCCGCACGCTCTCCAGCACGGTCTCGCGGTCCCACGGCATGAGTGTGCGCAGGTCGATCACGTCAGCGCTGACGCCCTCCGCCGCCGCCTCGCAGCGCGGGACCATCGCGCCCCAAGTGACGATCGTGATCCGGTCGCCCTCTCGGGTCTTCTTCGCCCGCCCGAACGGCAGGACGTAAGCGTCCCCCGGCCACGGACGCCGCGCCCAGCTGTCGTCCAGCATCGCGCGATGCTCGAAGAACAGCACCGGGTCGTTCCCGCGCAGCGCTCCGCGCAGCAGGCCCACCGCATCCTCCGCATTCGAAGGCACCGCCACCAGCCAGCCCGGATTGTGCACGAACTGCACCTCGTTGGTTTGGCTGTGCCAGGGATCGCCGCACTTGAAGAAGCCGCCCGGCACCCGCAGCACCATTGGCGCGGCGAAATGGTTTGCCGTCCGCCAACGCATCGTCCCGCAGTCGTTGATCTGCTCGGTCGCGGGCTCGGCATACTTGCGGAACTGGATTTCCGGCACCGGCATCAGCCCGGCGAGAGCCATCCCGACCGCTCGGCCGACGATCCCTTCCTCGTTGAGGCTGGTGTCGAAAACCCGCGAATGCCCGAACTTCTCCTGCAGCCCGAGCGTCACGGCGTGAACGCCGCCCTTGGGGCCGACGTCTTCGCCGAACACCAGGACCCGCGGGTTCGCCTCCAACTCCTGGTCCAGCACCCGGCGGATCGCGGTGACCATGTTGATGCGCTGGCCCTCGGGCCGGGGTTTGTCGGTAGCTTCCGCCTCCAACCCTGCGCGGCCGCCGACGTGCGCATGATCGCCCGAGAAGTACACGTTGAGTGCGACTTTTTCGACCGAAAGCACCGGTCGATTGTCGGATTCTTCCCGCGCGCGTTGCACTTCCCACTCAACGGAGCGCTCAATTTCCTCCCATTGCGCGTCGCCGATCTGCAGCGATGCACAATGCGCCTTGAGCCTGGGCAGCGGGTCACGCGCCCATTCGGCGGCAATCACTTCCTCCGACTTGTAGGTCTGCGTGTCCTGGTAGCTGTGCCCCTCCAGCCGCGGCACCGTTAGCCGCAGCAGCGCCGGCTTGCCGGACCGCACGTGCGCGATCGCGGCATCGACCAGCCGCGCCGCTTCGGCCGGATCCGTCCCGTCCCCGTTGAAGATCGTCAGCCCGGAAAAGCTCGCCAGGTTGGCGGCAATGTCCTGGCCCGGAGTCTGGTAGGTCGAGGGCACGGATATGCCGTACCCATTGTCCTCGACATACATGAGCAGCGGCAGTTGCTGAGTGGTCGCGATCGTCAGCGCCGACCAGAAGCCGCCGGTGGCGCAGCTCGCGTCACCGCCGAGCACGACCGCGATCGCATCGCCGGGCCCCTCACCCAACACCTCATGCTTGTATTTCGCGGCCTGCGCCCAGCCGACCGCGGGCGTATATTGCGCGCCGACGCCGCCGCTCATCGGCAGAGCGTGGCAGCCGCCTGGGTTGGGGTAGTTGAACACCACGCCGATATCGCGGCCGTCGCTGTACCCGCCAGCCCGTCCCATGCCGGAGCCCAGCGCATCGGCCAGCGGTACGCCGAGAGCCAACAACAGCGGCCGCGAGCGATAGTATCCGCATGCCGCATCGCCGTCCCGCAGCTTGAGGCCGAGCAGCACCTGCGCCATGTCGTGCCCGCGTGCGCTGAACTGGTACAGCACCTTCTTGGCCGGAACGAGCTCCTCTTCCTCGATCCGGTCCATTTCGCGACTGGTGAGGACCAGCCTGGCAACCTCCCGCCAGTCGGTATCAGTCGTAAACTGAGGGTCCGCCTCAGCCATGCGCGACTTCGCCGTCGAGCGCCTCGATCACTGCTGCGCAGAAGCGGTCGATCGCCTCGTCCGCGATGCCGACCACGTTGAAGCGCCCGCTGTCGGCCATATAGATCGCGTGCTTCTCACGCAGGCCGACTACCTGCTCCCGGGTCAGGGGCAGCATCGAAAACATGCCGTACTGGTCTGCGATGAAGGCCAGCCGCTCGTCGGATGAGGCGATCCGCTCCCGCACGGTCGCGATCCGCTGCCGCATTTCCTCCAGCTCGGCCTTCCAGTCGCCGGTCAGCGCCCCGTCCTGCAGCACCATCCGTACCGCGGCGGCCCCGTGGTCGGGCGGCATGGACCAGGCCTCCCGCGCCAGCTGAAGCAGATGCGCCATCGCCGTCGCGGTGGCCTCCTTGCTGCGCGTCTTCATGAAAAGGCAGCCGACCCGATCGCGGTAGACGCCGAAATTCTTGTCGCAGCTCTGGGCGATCAGCGCTTCGTCGCACGCATCGAGGATGACGCGCACCCCGTACGCATCCTCCTCCAGCCCGCGGCCAAGGCCCTGGTAGGCGATGTCGATCAGCGGCAGCAGCCCGCGCTCGGCAATCACGCGGGCGACCTCGTCCCACTCCTGCTCACTCAGGTCCGCGCCCGTCGGATTGTGGCAACAGCCGTGCAGCAGCACCACGTCCCCCGGGCGTGCGTCCTGCAGCCGCTCGAGCAATGCATCGACTCGAACCCCGCCTGTGTCGCGATCGAGGTGGTCATACTCCACGATCTCGAGCCCCGCCCCGCGCGCCATCGGGGGATGGTTCGGCCAGGTCGGAACGCCCATGAACACGCGCGCACTCGGGTCGGCCAGCCGGATGAGCTGGAAAGCGAGGTACAGCGCCCCGCACCCGCCCGGGGTCTGCAGCCCGGCGATCCGCTCGTCCGCGGCATGCGGCCCCAGCACGATGGGCTTCAGCAGCTCGGGGAAAATCTTGTCTCCCGCGCCGCCCAGATAGCCCTTGCTGTCCTGCGCTTCCCACAGCCGCCGCTCGGCTTCCTTGACCGCCCGAAGCACCGGCGTCCGCCCATCCGCATCGCGGTAGACGCCGACGCCCACGTCGATCTTCTCCGGCCGGCTGTCGGCATTGGCGAGCGCGATCAGGGCGAGCAGCGAGTCGCTCCTGACCGGAGGGAGGTCGGAGAGGCCGGGCGCAACGGTCTTGGTCAGCATGGGGTGCGCTCTAGCGCGTTCCCCCCAACTCGTCATCCCCGCCATCCTACTCGTCATCCCCGCGAAGGCGGGGATCCATCTCCCGTGATTTTTTCGCGCGTGAGCGTTTCAGGAGTTGGATTGGCTTGCCAGCCACTACGTTCCCCGCCTTCGCGGGAATGACGATGGCATAGTCTCAGGCATCATAATCGACCGCCACGCCCTCGCCCTTCGGCACGGACTGGCAGGTCAGGACATAGCCCGCGGCAATCTCCTCGTCGGTGAGGCCGTAGCGTGCGGCCATCGACACCTCGCCCGCCGTCACCCGCGCCCGACACGTGGCGCAGACCCCGGCCTTGCAGGCGAACGGCGCGGGCAGCCCACCTGCACGTGCGCTGTCGAGGATGTTGGTCCCGTCGAACGCCACCTTGCGCGTGCGCCCGTCGATCGTGACCGACATCTGCAAGCCCGAGGCCTGCTGCTGCAGTTGCGCCATCTCCGCCGCGAGCGCCGCCGACGGGCGACCGGCCGTGAAGCGCTCGATGTGGATGCGGTCATGCGCCACGCCGCGCTCCACCAAAGCCGCTTCCGCCGCGTCCATCATCGGGCCGGGACCACAGATGAACCAGGCATCCACCTCCGCCGCATCCGGCACGAACGCCGCGATTGCAGCATCGCAGGTCGACCGGTCCAGCATGCCGTTCAGCAGGTCGACGTCCCCCTCCTCGTCGCTGAGGAAGTGGAACAGCTCGAACCGGCCGAGATAGCGGTCCTTCAGCGCGGCGAGCTGCTCCAGGAAGATGATCGAGTTGGAGTCGCGGTTCCCGTAGAAGAGGGTAAACCGGCTCTGGCGCTCGGTCCCCAGCGCGGTGCGGATCAGCGACATGATGGGCGTGATCCCCGAGCCGCCGGCAAACCCGACATAGTGCCGCGCCTGCGCTGCATCGAAGTCCACCGTGAACGAGCCATGCGGCGGCATGACGTCAAGCGCGTCGCCGGGTTTCAGCTCCCGCGCGACCCAATTGCTGAACGCGCCGCCCGCGATCTGCTTGACGGTCACCATCAGGTCGCCGTCACTCGGCGCGGTGCAGAGCGAATAGTTTCGCCGCACCTCCTCGCCGTCGATGAAGGTCCGCATCGTCAGATGCTGGCCCGCGCGGAACCGGTATAGGTCCGCAAGCTCCGGCGGCACGGCGAAGCGGATCGAGCGCGCCTCGTCCGTCTCCGGCACCACTTCGGCTACCGTCAGGGTGTGGAAGTCCTTACTCACCACTTCGCGTCCGGGTAGGTGCGCGGCAGATATTGCATGATCGCGAGCAGGTGCCCGAGATGCTCGCTATGGTGTCCGCGCCGCCCTCCGAGGATGGGCCGCTGGTCCGCCGGCTGAGCCATCTTCGCCTCTTGCAGCACGGCTGCGATACTCGCGCGATATTCCTCCTCGAAGCTGCGCGGATCGACGGCCAGACCGCACCGGCAAGCCTCCTCCAGCTCCGCATCGACCTCGAACAGCTCCGGCACGAAGCGCCAGCACCAGTCGAGCCCGTCTGCCGTACGCCGCGCGCTCTCCTCGGTGCCGTCCCCAAGCCGGACCACCCACTCCCCCGCGAGCTCGCGATGATAGGCGACTTCCTTTACGGCCTTGGCGGCAATTCCCGCGAGCTGCTCGTCGGTGCCGACCGCTAGGCGCTGGTACAGCAGATGCTGCCAGGTCGAGAACAGCAGCTGGCGAACCATGGTCCTCGCGAAGTCGCCATTCGGCTGCTCGACCAGCAGGCAGTTGCGGAAGTCCAGCACGTCGCGCTTGAACGCCAGCGTATCGGCGTCACCCGCAGCGCCAAGCAGCAGCGTCGCCTGCCCGACGAGATCGAGCGCGAGGTTCGACAGGCTGAGATCCACCTCGACGCTTGGCGCATGCCCGCACCATTCGGACAGGCGCTGCCCCAGGATCAGGGAGTCGTCTCCCAGCCGCAGGACGTAGCCGGCGCGGATAGGATCGTGCGCGTCCGAGGGAGCGTCGAATGCGCCGTGAGGACGGGCCTGCTCGGCCATCGCAACGTCCTCGGGTCTAATGGGAGGTAGTGAGGGCATGGTCAGCCGTCATTGCGAGGACCGAAGCGACGAAGCAATCCAGTTTTCTGCGCGCGGCCGCACTGGATTGCTTCGCTGCGCTCGCAATGACGTAGCCTAGATATGCTTCACCTCGTCCGGGATGTCGTAGAAGGTCGGGTGACGGTACACCTTGTCCGCCGCCGGCTCGAACAGCTCGCCCGCTTGATCCGGGTCGCTGGCCACGATGTCGGCCGAGCGCACGACCCACAGGCTCACTCCCTCCATCCGGCGGGTGTAGGTGTCGCGGGCGTGACGCAGGGCGAGTTCCGCGTCGGGCGCGTGGACGCTGCCGACATGGCGATGCGCCAAGCCGCCCTTGGTGCGGACGAAGACTTCCCACAGCGGCCAGTCGGACATGCAACGCTCCTCGCGCTCACCCTGAGCCTGTCGAAGGGTGATCAAGCTGCGGTTAGCGCGGGAGAACACGCTTCGACAAGCTCAGCGTGAACGCAAGGTTGGGCGGCTAGTGCGGGTGGCGGGACACGCTTCGACAGGCTCAGCGTGAGCGCGACATTGGGCGGCTACGGCGGCGGAAGACGCTTCGACGAGCTCAGCGTGAGCGCGACGCTAGGCTGCCACTCGCTCCCGCCGCTTCGCCTCGTGCGCCGCCGCGGCTTCGCGGACCCAGGCGTTGCTCTCCCACGCCTCGCGCCGGGCGGTCATCCGCTCCCTGGCGACCGGACCCTCGCCGCGAACGACCGCGTAGAACTCGTCCCAGTCGATCTCGCCGAAGTCGTAGCCGCCCTTGTCCTCGTTCCACTTGAGATCGGGATCCGGCACCGTCAGGCCGAGATATTCCGCTTGCGGCACTGTGATATCCACGAACTTCTGGCGCAGTTCGTCGTTGGTTTCGCGCTTGATCCGCCAGCGCAGGCTCTGCGCCGTATTGGGCGAATTCTCGTCCGGCGGCCCGAACATCATCAGGCTCGGCCACCACCAGCGATTGAATGCGTCCTGCGCCATGCGCTTCTGCTCAGGCGTCCCGTTCGCCAGCTCCATCATCGCCTCATAGCCCTGGCGCTGGTGGAAGCTCTCTTCCTTGCAGATGCGCACCATCGCCCGCGCGTACGGCCCGTAGCTCGTGCGCTGCAGCGGCACCTGGTTCATGATCGCCGCTCCGTCGACCAGCCAGCCGATTGCGGCGATGTCCGCCCAGGTCAGCGTCGGGTAGTTGAAGATCGTCGAGTACTTCGCCTTGCCGGAATGCAGCGCCTCGATCATCTCCTCGCGGCTGGTGCCCAGCGTCTCGGCCGCGCAGTACAGGTACAGGCCGTGCCCAGCCTCGTCCTGCACCTTGGCGAGCAGGATGGCCTTGCGCCGCAGCGAGGGCGCCCGCGTGATCCAGTTGCCCTCAGGCAGCATGCCGACGATCTCGCTGTGCGCATGCTGGCTGATCTGACGCACCAGCGTCCGCCGGTACGCCTCCGGCATCCAGTCCTTCGGCTCGATGAACTCGTCGGCCGCCACACGCGCCTCAAACGCGGCCACCAGCGCGGAGTCTTCGGCGGGACCGATCGGCTTGACGTTGTCGGGCTTGCCCGGCTGCTTGGTGAGGTCGGTCGTGTACATGGGTGATAGATAGCCGTTGACCCGCGATGGTTCCACCCCGACGAAGGGCCGCCATGACCTACGACACGATCATCTTCGATCAGCGCGAGCATATCGCCCGCATCACCCTCAACCGACCCGACCGGCTGAACAGCTTCACCCGGCAGATGCATTCCGAGCTGCAGCAGGCGCTCGACGAAGCCGCCGACGCCCGCGTGATCATCCTGACTGGCGCCGGCCGCGGCTTCTGCGCGGGGCAGGATCTCAACGATCGCGCGGTCGCCCCGGGCCAAGCCGTCGACCTCGGCGAGACCGTCGAGGAAAGCTGGAACCCCCTGATCCGCCGCCTGTCTGACATGCCGCAACCGGTCATCGCCCGCGTCAACGGCGTCGCGGCCGGCGCCGGCGCGAACATTGCGCTCGCCTGCGACGTGGTGGTCGCCGCACGCTCGGCCAGGTTCATCCAGAGCTTCTCCGCGCTCGGCCTCATTCCCGACAGCGGCGGCAGCTGGCATCTGCCCCGTCTGGTAGGCCAGGCCCGTGCGCTGGGCCTCGCCCTTACCGGCGAGCCGCTCCTTGCCGACAAGGCCGCCGAGTGGGGCCTCATCTGGAAAGCGGTGGAGGATGACCAGCTCGACGCCGAAGTCGACGCCCTTGCCACGAGACTTGCCAGCCTGCCGCCGCTAGGTCTCGCCGCGATCAAGCAGCTGGTCCGCACTAGCTGGTCGCGCACCCTCGACCAGGAGCTCGACATCCAGCGCGACGAAATGCGCCGCCTGGGCTTCACCGAGGATTACCGGGAGGGCGTGGCGGCCTTCCTGGAGAAGCGTACCCCTAGCTTCCAGGGTCGCTAGAGCTTGAACGTTTCGCCGAGATAAAGCCGCCGCACCTCCGGGTCGGACAGGAGTGCGTCGCGATTGCCGCTGAACACCAGCGTGCCCTCGTGCAGCACGTAGGCCCGGTCCATGACGTCGTAGAGATCGTGCAGGTCATAGTCGCTGACCAGGACGCCCACGCCCTCTCCTTTCAATTGCAGCAGGAGCCGCCTGATCTCCGCCACTGCCAGCGGATCGAGCCCGCGAAACGGCTCGTCCAGCATCAGGATGGCCGGGCACGCCGCCATCGCCCGCGCCACCTCGCACCGCCGCCGCTCGCCGCCCGACAGGGTGGACGCGGGCTGGTCGCGCAGGGCGGACAGGCGAAAGGCGGCCAGCAAGCGCTCGAGGTCGGCCGACCGCTCCGCCTCCCCCTCGTTCAGCTCCAAGGCGAGGGCGATGTTTTCGGCCACGGTCAGCCCATGGAAGATGCAATCTTCCTCCGGCAGGTAGGACAGGCCCTTTCGCGCGCGCTCATCGGCCGGCCACTCCGTCACGTCCCACTGGCCCAGACGCATCCGTCCGGCATTATGCGGTGCCAGCCCGGCGATGGCCTGGAAGCACAAGGTCTTGCCCGCCCCGTCCCGCCCGAGCAGCGCCACCACTTCCCCCCGCTCCACGCGGAGGGACAGGTCGCGGAGCACCGCCCGCCCCTCGATCGTGAGGCTGAGGTCCTGCACCTCCAGCGAGGCAGCGGGCGCCTCGGCCCGTGTGAGAATACTTGCCTGGTCCATGTGCCTCCGCCCCGAACGCGTCGATAGCGGGGGCGTTGCCGCCTGGCCCGTCAGGACTTTCCCGAATGGTGCATCAGCAATCTTCCGGACAACGCCGGCCGTCCACGTTCCCTGGCGGCGAGTAGCGGCAGATGAGGTAGCTCCATTGCCGCCCGTCCGAGTGGATCGCGCAGCCGACGTGGGTGGTGGTCTTCCACACCATCTGCGTATAGTGCGCCACGTCCTTCCAGTTGCCCGTCCGGCTCACGTTCGGAAAGGCGCCGGGCAGCAGGTCGCGCTTTTCCACCACCCAGGTCCCGATCAGCCGATCGACGGATGTGTGGGCGGAATAATCCATCGCCAGGTTCTCGCGCTGCCCCGGCCGGCCCTCCCGCGGGGAATGAACCAGCCGGCCCAGCGACGCGAGCTGCGGGCCGTAGGACGCCGCTGCCTGCGCCAGAGCCGGGTCCCACTGCAAGGGAGGCGCGCCCACCGCCGCTCGCTCCCGGTTGTGCACTGCGAGCAGGGCGGCAGCCGCGTCGGTCGACGGGAGCGGCCACGCGTCGGCCTTCGTGGGCGCAAAGGTCAGCGCAAGGCAGGACAGGACGAGCAGCGCGGATCGCATGGCCGCTGGAGCCTAGGAGCCGATGGTAAGCACAGTCTGCCGGAACATGGTTAACACGCCCTCAGCACCTTGCCGCGGGCGCCGAAATGGACCGGAGGGCGGCTCCCCGCTAGGCTGCTTGCCGATCACCCAATCGACAGGACCACCATGAAGACCCCGCAGCTTCTGAACTATGCCCGTGACCGCTGGATCGCCGGGGAAGGGACTCTCGTCGAACTCCCTTCCGCGATCGACGGCTCGCCCGTCGCGGCGACCGGGTCCGGCGGGCTCGACTTCGCCGCCATGCTCGCCCACGCCCGCAATGTCGGCGGGCCGGCCCTGCGCAAGCTGACCTTTCACGAGCGCGCCCGCATGCTGAAGGCGCTCGGGCAAGCGATCATGGCCCGCAAGGAAGAGCTTTATGAGCTCAACTACGCGACGGGCTGCACCCGCAAGGACGGCTGGATCGATATCGAGGGCGGCGCGGGCACGCTCTTCTCCTTCTCGTCCAAGGGCCGGCGCGAGCTGCCCGACGCCTATGTCCTGCTCGACGGCCAGCTGGAGCCGCTGAGCAAGTCAGGCGCGTTCGTTGGCCAGCACGTCTTCACCTCGCTTCAAGGCGTCGCGGTCCACATCAACGCGTTCAATTTCCCGGTCTGGGGAATGCTGGAAAAGCTCGCCCCCACCCTGCTGGCGGGGGTCCCTGCGATCGTGAAGCCGGCCTCCCCCACCGCCTACCTGACGGAGGCGGCCTTCCGGATCATGATCGAAGCGGGAGTGCTTCCGCCCGGCGCGGTGCAGCTGATCGTCGGCCACGTCGGCGACCTGTTCGACCACCTCACCTGCCAGGATGTCGTCAGCTTCACCGGCTCCGCCCAGACCGCGATGAAGCTGCAGTCCCACCCGATCATCGCCCGCGAGTCGGTCCGCTTCATCGCCGAGCGGGACAGCTTGAACGCCAGCATCCTCGGCCCCGACGCGGCTCCCGGCACGCCCGAGTTCGACCTGTTCGTGCGCGAAGTCTGCACCGAAATGACCGTCAAGGCGGGCCAGAAGTGCACCGCCATCCGGCGCGCGCTCGCACCCGCCGAGTTCATCGACGCCGCCGAGGGCGCTATTCGTGAGCGCCTCGCCAACACGAAGGTCGGCGATCCGCGCGCCGAGGACACGCGCATGGGCGCTCTCGTCAATCGTGGGCAGCGCGAGGACGTGAAGGCGAAGATCGCCGAGATCGCCGCGGCCGGCGCTCGCGTGGTGGCCGGCGACCCCGAGGCTCAGGCCGGTCCGGACGGCGGCGCCTTCCTGAGCCCCGTTCTCCTTCGCGCCGATGATCCCTGGACCTGCGACGCGGCCCACGACGTGGAGCCGTTCGGCCCGGTCTCCACCCTGATGCCCTACAGCGACCTGGACGACGCCGTCCGGCTCGCGAATCGCGGCCGGGGCAGCCTGGCGCTGTCCATGTTCAGCCACTCACCCGAGGCGGCGCGCGACTTCGTCCTGGGCGCCGCGGCCTACCACGGCCGCATGCTCGTCATCGACCGGACCAACGCGAAGGACTCGACTGGCCACGGGTCACCGCTCCCGGTCCTCACCCATGGCGGCCCAGGCCGGGCGGGTGGCGGCGAGGAGATGGGCGGCATCCGCGGGGTGAAGCACTACATGCAGCGCACCGCTCTCCAGTCCTCGCCCGCGATGATCGCTGCCATCACCGATCAGTACATTCCGGGCGGTCCCAAGCACGTGGTCGAGACCCACCCGTTCCGCAGGCGGATGAGCGAGCTCATCATCGGCGACACGCTCCAGACGAAGAGCCGCACCGTAACGCTCGAAGACATCGAGCATTTTGCCCACTTCACCGGCGACACCTTCTACGCCCACATGGATGAGGAGGCCGCGAAGGCCTCGCCCATCTTCGAGGGTCGCGTCGCCCACGGCTACCTGATCCTGAGCTTCGGCGCTGGCCTGTTCGTCGATCCCGACCCGGGCCCTGTCCTCGCCAACACCGGCCTTGAAAACCTGCGCTTCCTCACCCCGCTCTACCCCGGCGACAGCATGCGGGTGGAACTGACCGTCCGGTCCAAGAGCCTCAAGAGCGAGGACACGGGCGTGGTTCGCTGGGCCGTCGAGATCTTCAACCAGAAGGATGAGCTGGTCGCCAGCTACGACCTGCTGACGGAGAATGTGCCCTGAGCTAAGGTCGCGCTCGGAGGTGGGCGATGGTGGAAACCGCTCTGCATGGAACTGTTCACACGGTGCCCGAGGACCTTCAGAGCGCCCTGCGCACCGACGAAGAGGTGCTGCAGCTCTGGCAAGCGCTGACTCCGCTTGGTCGCAACGAGTTTATTTGCTGGGTGGAGGACGCCAAGCAAGCCGGCACTCGCGCTCGCCGCATTGAGCGCACGTGCGAGGAGCTCAAGGAGGGTAAGCGCCGTCCCTGCTGCTGGGCAGGTTGCATTCACCGATCGGACAAGGCTCCAAGCCGATGGCAGCAGGCAGTGCTAATCGACAAGGCTCACCGTCAACCGACTAAACGGTCGTACCCATCTCGGACGAACGACGAGCGGTGATATCTGGGCCGGCGCGTAAGACGCCCGGGCATGCGCTGTGAAAGCTAAGGTGTGGTGCCCGCCAGCGTCCGGTCAGTGATGGCGCAACCGAGTCCTTGCAGCGTGGCATCTCCAGACGGAGGTGCCACGCTCTACTAGGCGCGGCTGATCCCGGCGATGGCCTGGTCGATCAGCGCCTTGTCGGCGGTGCCGTCGTGCCGCTCTGCGATGATGCGCGCGGCGGCCTTGGTCGCGGCGTCGGCAGCGGTTGCGCGCAGCTGCTGCACGGCAGCCCGCTCTTCCGCGGCGATCTTGTCTTCGGCCATCCGGGTGCGGCGCTCGACCAGCGCCTCGGCATCGAGCTTCGCCTTGCCAAGGATGGCTTCGGCTTCATGACGCGCCCGCTCGACAATAGAGGCAGCATCCGTGTCCGCGGCCCGGGCCTTGGCCTCATACTCCGCCTTCAAGGCCTCGGCTTCCTTGCGGAGAGCCGCCGCCTCGTCGAGCTGGGCGCGGATGCCCGCGATCTTGGCATCGAGCGAGCGGCCGATGGCGCCCGGAACCTTCTTCCACACCATGATCGCGAAGACGATGAACATCGCCAGGCCGACCAGCATGGTGGCATCGAAGCCAAGGGCCTTCGGATCCACGTGATGCTCGACGTTTGCCTGGACCTCGGTGTGGGTCGTCTCGGTGATCGGCGGATTAGCCACGGACGAGCTCCTGCTGGACGGCAGCGCGAGCCACTGTCGGATCGACGGTCACGCCGGCGACCCGCTCGACCATCGCCTGGGCAGCCTCAGCCGCAACGCTTTCGATCTCCGCCTGCGCGGAGGTACGGGCTTCGGCGATCCGCGCCATGGCCTGTTCGAGCCGGCCATTCACGACCGCATCCACTTCGGCGACCCGCGCCTCCGTGGCACGCGCGGCAGCAGCCTTGGCCTCGGCTGCGACCTTGGCCGCTTCGGACCGGCTCCTGTCGAGCGCGGCGCGATATTCCTCTTCAAGGCGATCGGCGGTTTCGCGAGCGGTCGCAGCCTCGGCCAGGTCCGCCGCGATCCGCGCATCGCGCGCTTCCACGGTACCGAGGATCTTGGGCACCATGCCCAGACCCACGATGAAGAAGATGGCGCCGAACACGATCGTCAGCCAGAACAGCTGCGATGCGTAGATCTCACCGATTTGCGCGATTTGAGGCATGGGTCTCGCTGTACCTGTTCCGCTCACCCTGAGCCCGTCGAAGGGTGTTCCCGAAGTGGAAACCCGGCTTCGACAGGCTCAGCCTGAGCGCAGAAGTGACTGTCGTCGTTAGGCGACGAACAGCAGGATCATCGCCACGACGAACGCCAGCAGGCCGAGAAGCTCGGCAGCGGCGAAGCCGATGAACAGGCGGCCCTGCTGGCTGTCGGCGGCGGCCGGGTTGCGCAGCGCGCTCTCCAGGAACGAGCCGAAGACGTTACCCACGCCGAGTGCGGCCATGCCGACGCCAATGGCGGCGAGACCGGCACCGAGCAGCTTTGCGGCTTCTGCGTCCATGATAAACTCCCTTGTGAAATCTTGTGGTTAGTGAAGGTTGATCGCGTCGTTGAGATACAGTGACGTCAGCAGCGCGAAGACGTAGGCCTGGATGGCGGCGACCAGCAGCTCGAGCGCGCTGATACCAATCATCAGGATGAGGGACGGAAGGCTCACCACCGGCGCCACCCACAGCGCCTCGGCATTGAGCCCGTTGATGACGAAGCCCGCGAGCACCTTCAGCAGGATGTGGCCGGCGGTCATGGCAACGAACAGTCGGAGCGCCAGGCTGAACGGGCGGACCATGAAGGAGACGAACTCGACCGGGATCAGGATCGGCATCATCCACCAGGGCGCGCCGTGCGGCACGAACAGGCTAAAGAAGTGGAAGCCGTGCTTGGCGAAGCCGACGATTAGCACGATCGAGAAGGACACGATCGCCAGCACCGCGGTGACCGTCAGGTGGCTGGTCACGGTGAAGGGATGGACACCCGGGATCAGCCCGAGCGGAATCAGGCCCAGCAGGTTGGCGACCAGGATGAACATGAAGAGCGAGAAGACGTAGGGCACGAACTTGCGACCCGCGCGGCCGATGTTCTGCTCCATCATGTTGCTGACGAAGCCGGTGACGCCTTCGACCATCACCTGCCAGCGGCCCGGCACCAGCTCGCGCTTCATGCCGCCGAGCATGAACAGCCAGATGACCACCAGCGTGGCCAGCATCCACAGCGACGAATTGGTGAACGCGATCGAATGGCCCGCAATCTGCCAGTCATGGCCGAACAGAGGTTCGACCTGGAACTGGTGCATCGGATCGATCTTGCCCGATTCTGCGGCCACTTAGCGGTCCTTCTTGGTCTTCGCCGTCGACAGTTTGATGATGCTCCAAAACCCGCTGACGGTGCCGAGCACCATCAACGTGATGAAGAGCGCAGGCCACGTTCCGAACAGCTGGTCGAGTGCCCAGCCGATCAGCGTGCCGCCCAGCAGTCCGCCGATCAGGTACGACAAGACGCGCTGGCCCATCTGCTCATTGGCATCGGCCGGCTTCGCCTGTCCTGTCCTGACCGCTTCCTCCTGCTGCGCTCGCCGAAGCCTCTGTTCGAGGGCATCGAGCCGCGCATCGGGGGGAAGCTTGTCGTCCTGCCCGGGCTCCTCTTCCACCATGCTTCTCTCTCCATGTGCGCGGCGACGCTCGGGAATGAGCCTTCGACGCATAAGGCAAGGAACATGGCGGCTTCGCAGCCCGCCAAGGCGCCGCCCCTTTATGAACCGGGGGGCGGCTAGTCAACCGTGCCAGGGACCGGCTCGCCTCCGCGCTGGACGTGCGATAGTCTCCGGGTATGTCTGCAACACTCCTCACTGCGGCGCTGCTGCTGACCGTCCAGCCTGCCCGGGCAGGGGTCGAGATCTCTTCGGAGGACTCCCTGCTGGACTTCAGCTTCGGCTGGTCCGCGGAGGCGGCGGCAGTTCCGGCTTTGGACCGCAGGTTCCGAATCGACGCCGCCAGGCAGAAAAGCGCCGCCCTCGTGACGGCCCGGGAAGACCGCGAGGCTCGGAAGGCCATGACCGGCGACTGGAACGGCCACTTCTTTTCCCGCCAATGGTCGACGGCCGGTCAGACCGTTCGGCTACTGTCGCTCGAAGCAGAGACGGGCACGTTCACCGGCGGCGCCCACGGCAACAGCGGAACGTCATCGCTGCTCTGGGATCGCAAGCTCGCCCGGGAACTCCGCATCGACGACCTCCTGCGGCGCGCCGGCTGGTGGAACGGCGCCATCCGCCAGCCTTTCTGCGTGCTCCTCGACCGGGAACGCGCCAAGCGCCGGCAGGAACCGGTCGACCGCTCCGACATGTTCGGGGAGTGCCCCGAGCTGAAGGAGTTGACGCTGACGCTCGAGGACAGCGACGGCAATGGAAGGCTGGACCATGTGCGGGTGACCGCAGACCAATATGTCGCCGGGCCTTACGCGGAGGGGGAGTATGTGATTTCCCTCCCGCTGACCGCGGCCATGCTCGCCCGCCTCAAGCCCGAGTACCGGGCCTCGTTCGAGCCTCAGCCACCCGTGCAATAGTCGGGCACGGGAGCGGCCTGTCCGGCGCGCCGCCGCCGCCACACGCCGTCGCTCAGCAGGTACCATTCCCCGACCGCCACGCGCGCCAACAGGGAACATCCGGCCGTGATCCCCACCTCCTGCGGACTCACTCCCCGGCGCCCCGCCAACCCAGCGTAGAGGGCACGACGACGGATGTTCACATCCTCCGTCGCGCGACGCGTCACGGGCGGAATGGCTGTGCGAACGCCCAGATAGCCATCGAACCGTTCGCCGATGAGACCGGCCGAGCGCGCGCTGTTCACGACCGGGTTCGACTGCGCCGAAGCTTCAACGTTCCAGCAACCGACCAGGAGAACAGCGGCAAGGAGCCGTCGCCTCACTGAGCGCGTCCTCCGGGCGCCGGAGGCTGCTGCGGGAAAGCCTCGGGGTTCTGCTCGATCAGCTGCTCCACATCGCGCTGTAGCCTCACCAGCACTTCCTGCTGGATCCGGACGTTGAGGTTGATCTCGATCGGCTTCTCCGGCGTCTTCACCGAAACGCACCCCGTCAGCAGCGGCGCGAAGGCCATGGCGGTCAGGGCCGCGATGCTCTTGGTGGAAACTGCTCTCATCGGCTCACCTTTGGGCTGGAGTGGCTTCGACGCGGACCTTCTGGTCGACGGGCGTCTGGGTTTGGGTCTGGTCTTCCTCGATACGGCGCACCTCGGTCGAGATGCCCGGCACGTCTTCCAGCGGGAAGGGCAGCGCCTGACTGGCGACCGCCCGTGGATCGCGGAACGACTTGGCGGTGGCAATCAGGGCGCGGAAAGGCCCGCTGATCGAGACGTTGAAGCGGATTGGCAGCTTGGCCGTGACACTGCGGATCAGCCGCTGGGTCCGGGTGGTCCCGCCCAGTGCCACGCCGTCGATCGTCAGTCGGGTTCCGAACTCGCCCGCAAGGTCGCCGTCCAGGCGGATGATCATCGACCGGAAGCGAAGATCCCGGAGCGCGTCGAAGGCGATGCCTCCCATCAGGCCGAGATTGGCCCGGTTCACCACCCCATTGTAGCTCAACCGGCCCCCCGGATCGCGCGAGTCCAGCCGTCCGCCGACGATCCGCCCGCCGTTCTCGTCGAAGATCATCGGGAGGACGCCATCGAACACGCCCTCCGCCGCAATCTCCTGGAAACCGAAGCTCTCGACGAACTGACGCGCATCGAGGCCAACGACTTCAAACGTCAGGCGCTTGGCTGTCGGGCGCCCGAAGTTCAGCACCGTCTCCCGCAGGATCAGCTCGCCGCCCATGAATGGCCAGCGCCCCGACTGGATGCGGACGAGCTGGTCGGGAAGCAGTTGGTAGGTGATCACCCCATTTTCGACCAGGATGCCCGGGTTGACGGTCGCCACCTGCATGGTTTGCCCCGGTGCGGTCTGGAGCCCCAGCAGATCGGTGAAGCGGATCGTTCCGCGCAACCCCGTGACCGGGCCGAACGCCGCCGCCAGGTCCGTGCCGTCGGTAGAGAACTCGCCGGTCGAGGTGACCTCGCCGTCCCCGTTCCAGGCGATCCGGCCCTGCCCGCGCACGGTGCCGTTGACCAACGCCACCACACCTTGCGTCAGGCGGGTCAGCTCCTCCGGCTGCAGCCCGGGATCGAAGCGCAGCGCATCCACGTCCAGCAGGGCCGTGCCCTCGCCGCTGGATAGCTGGTGAGTGATCGTGACATCGGTAACCTCCCGGCCGCTCGCGGGGTGCCGGAGCGTACCCGTGGCGCGGATCATGTCGTCCGCAAGCCGGAAGCGAACGTCATCGGTGCGGAGCGGGTAGAAGCGAGGATCCGGGTTCCGGTCCGCCACGGTCAATGCGCCGCCGATGCTGAGGTCTCCGCCGACCAGTCGCCAGTCGCCTTTCGCCTCGCTCATCAGCAGGGGGACCTTGCCGATCACGATGTCACCGCCAGCGAAAGCGCCGCTGATCCCCGAGCCGCGGAATGTCCCGTCCAGCCGGTCAGCGTCGATCAGGATCGGCGCTTCGGATTGCCCCAGCCGGGCGTTCAGGTCGTTGAACAGGAAGCTGCGCGACCCGACCATCGCGGCCCTGTCCGCACGGACCGCGAATGGGGCACTGCCCATTCGACCGGCCAAGCGGAAGTCATTGCTGTGCGCCCGTAGAGCGAGCCCACCGCCCGGCTTGCGGAACAGGATGGCCTGCCCGGTGGCGCAGATCGGCAGGCGGGTGGAGCCGACGCTCAACGCCCCGATCTGCAAGCTGGTGAACTGAAGCTGCGTGCAGCCGCGCCCGAACTCGAGCGCTCCGCCCGGACCGAAGCTGCCGCGGACCGGCACCCGCAGGCCCCGAACCAGGCCATTCGACAAGGGACCATCGAGCACCACGGCCGTGTCGATGCTGGTGGAGCCATTCCGGCCTGCGGCGAATCGGATCGGCGCGAGCGCAATGCGGGCGTTCCCCGCGGCGTAGGGCAGCACCTGGACCACGCCGCTCATGGGCGCACCGCTGCGAGGTTGGCTCAGCGCAAGGCGCGCCGTGGGCAGCCCGCCGCCCTGCATGGCAATCCGCCCGTCCACGCGCAGGCGCCCGCTCGGCCAGTAGTAAGTGACCCCATCGCCGCCGGCCACCTGGATGCGCGCGCCCGACCGGCTGCGGACGTTGGCCGTCTCGATCCGGACGGCGCCACCCCCGGCGAAGTTGACCAGCCGGAGCTTGCCCGCCGCATCCATGCTCGTGCCTGCGGCCCGGATCGCCTCGGACAAGGCCTTGCCGATCGGCTCCAATGGGGTGCCGCCCAGACCCCCGAGCGGGCCTGAGACGCCGCCCGTAATCGACTGCGGCACGGAAGCGCCCTGCGTCCGGTAGTCGCCCGCAAGCGTGATCTCCCCAGCCCTGGCGTTCAGCAGGTAACGGCCTGCGACTCGCGTCCGGCCAGTTCGAATCTCCGCCAGCCGAGCCGCCGCGGCGCTGAGGTCCACCTCGCCCCGGGCGGCGGTCGGCTCGCCGACGAAGGTCAGCCTGCCGTTGAGGCCGGCCATGCCGTTCGCTCCCGCGATCAACGACCCGACCGCGATCCGCCCCTCGCCATCGAACCGCTCGAAGGCCTCGCTGAAGCGGCTGTCGATCTCCAGCCTCGGCTGCTGGAGCGCGATCCGGCTCGCCGGGCAGTTGAACCGTTCGGCGGAGATCGGGCCGGTCACTCGCGGCCGCCGGGCCTTGACCGCAAGGCCGACCGCCGCGCGAAAGCCGATCAGCTCGCACCGGCCCGGAGCGAGCCTCGGACTGGTGGCCGCGAGCCGTCCCTTGAAGCCGCCGGTGAGATTGCCCTGACCCTCCACCGCAATCCCCAGCGGTCCGTAGGGAGTGGCCAGCGCGATGGATGAATCCGCAATATCGACGCTGAGCTCGGGCAGGCGGAACGGCTTGCCGCTGGGTGGAGGAAGCAGCTTGTCGACCTGCCCCCAGCTGATCCGCCCATCGACGAAGCGCCCGCGCAGCCTCACGCCGCGGGCGACCACCCGGAACACCTGGACCGAGCCGTTGAGCCTGATCCGCAGCTGCACCTGCGCGACTTTGGCGGTCAGGTCGGGATTGCGCGGATCGCCGAGGACGAGATTGCTAATCTGCTGGGTGCGCAGACCCACCCGGTCCAGCCGGTACGTCGCCTGAACGCCGCGCTTCTCCATCTCGCGGGCCAGGATATCGTTGGCGATCGGCCTTCGCTGCGTCCACAGGACAAGCAGGGCCGCAACCAGCAGCAGGCCCAGTCCGACCAGCGACCATTTGAGCACACGCGGCCAGCGCCGGCGCCGACGTGCGACGACCGAGCCCTCGGGAGCTTGCTCAACCGAGTGTTCGTCCATTACGCCTGCGCCACCATTCTTTGCTGAAGAACCTCGTTAGCCTGAAGCCGTTCCGCCTGCGGCATGAAGGAGTGTCCCGCGTGCCCCCGTTCCAGCCTAGCCTGTTGCCCGCCGGCGACAACCCGACCGGCACCGAAGGGCACCGCGCCCGCCTGCGCCAGCGCCTGCTCGACAGCAGCGGCGAGGGCCTGCTGGATCATGAACTGGTTGAATATCTGCTGACTCTCGCCATTCCCCGCCGCGACACCAAGCCGATCGCCAAGCGGCTTCTCGCACAGTTCGGCGGCATCGGTCCGCTGCTGGATGCTTCACCCGAGGCGATGCGGCGCGAGGGCCTGACCGACGGCATGATCGGCGCCCTTGCGATCGCCCGCGCAACTGCACTGCGCCTGCTCGAAACCAGGATGGAAGGCCGACCGCTCCTGTCCAGCTGGGACGCGCTGATGAATCACCTGCAGGCGGCCATGGCGCATTCGGCCGTCGAGGAAGTGCGCGTGCTGTTCCTCAACGCCAAGAACGTGCTCATCGCCAACGAGGCGATGTGGCGCGGCTCGGTGGACGAAGCGGCGGTCCACGTCCGCGAGGTAATCAGCCGCGCCATCGCGCTCGGCGCCACCGCCATCATCATCGTCCACAACCACCCGAGCGGCGATCCCACGCCAAGCCAAGCCGACATCCGCCTCACCCGCGACCTGATCGACGCCGGACGTCACATGAAGGTGACCGTGCATGACCATGTGATCGTGGGTGCAACCGGGCGGACGAGCTTGCGGGCGCAGGGCTTGATTTAGGTCCAGCGGGGGCCGCACGAACCGGAGCGGCACCGCAGTGACCTACTGAGTGTTGCCCTCGTGCTTGACGAGTCCGAACCGCATGTTGGGCGAGAGGTCGAGCACGACGACTTCGTTCAGGAACAGAGTGCTCCCGAAGAGCCCCTCGGCGCCCCCGCCGATCTGATCGCGAAAAAACGAAGGCGCCTGCGGGTTCGTGTACACGGTGGCTCCTTCTACTCGGACACCTCCCACTTGCAGCGGGAGGTGTGTCCGCGCACCAGAAAGCGGGATTTTCTTGCCCCACGAGGGCACCTCCAGCGTCCGCTCCGCTTCTTTCGCAGGATCGGCCTTGCGGGTGAGCATTTTCCAGCGGTCCAGATCGACATTGAGCGGGAACATGCTGGCGCCGGTGTCGAAGAAGCTGGCTGCGAACTCTTCGTCCCCGAGCTTCATTGGGACAAACAGCTTCCCGAATCGAAGGGTCGCGCGTTCCCACCCGACACGCTGTTCAAGGTCCGCAGGAACGCGATCCTGGGTCAAGACGCAAATCCTCTGACGCGGGTAGTCGATGATCACCATCGTGCCCAGCAACACGTCCAGCCCGACCGTGCCCGTGTTCTTGCCCTCGAGGAGGTGAAGGCGCGTCGGCAGCAAGGCCGTTCCCGCGACCTCCACGCTGCTTACATCAGCCTGGTCCTTTCCTGCGCGCCGCCAATTTCGCTTTGTCGCTTCGGTCGAGGGCGCGAAGCTTATGTGCGCGCCTGTGTCCAACTGGAACATATACGAGGTTCCGTTGATCTCGACCGGCACCAGCATCGCAGCCCTGTCCGATAGACCCGGAACGGCAACCCACTCGAACGGGGGACACGCAAGCTTATCAACGACAGAGGGCGCCTGGGCCTGAACAGCTCCGGACCACAAGAATGCGGTTCCTAATGCCAAAAGTATGCGATTTCTGATGCGGCACATTCCACGTCCCCCCGAACTGCTATCGTGCCGAGCATAGCACGCCTCGGCGATCGCGCAGGAGACAACATCCGTCCGTTCGTTGCAGCCCGAGGACTCTCCTGCTAGCCGCTCGCGCCATGGTTCCTCGCTATTCCCGCCCTGCCATGTCGGCCATCTGGTCGGCCGAAAACCGCTTTCGCATCTGGTTCGACATCGAGGTCTATGCGGCCGAAGCGATGGGCGAGATCGGGATGATTCCGGTTGAGGATGCGCGGAAGATCGTCGAGGCGCATGCCCGCGGCGTGATTGACCCCGTCGACGTGCCCGCGATCGACGCCATCGAGGCGGTCACCAAGCATGACGTGATCGCCTTCCTGACCTGGATCGGTGAGCGGCTCGGGCCGGAGAAGCGCTACCTTCACCAGGGCATGACCAGCTCGGACGTGCTCGACACGGCGCTGAACGTGCAGCTCACCCAGGCCGCCGATATCCTGCTTGCCGACCTCGACGAACTGCTCGCCGTCCTCGAACGCCGCGCCTTCGAGCACAAGCTCACCCCTACCATCGGCCGCAGCCACGGCATCCATGCGGAGCCGGTCACCTTCGGTCTCAAGCTCGCGCAGGCTCATGCCGAGTTCGCCCGCTGCAAGACCCGGCTACATCATGCTCGTGAGGAAATCGCCACCTGCGCCATCTCCGGCGCGGTTGGGACTTTCGCCAACATCGATCCGCGCGTGGAGGAGCATGTCGCGCAGCGCCTTGGCTTGACGCCCGAGCCCACCTCCACCCAGGTCATTCCGCGCGACCGCCACGCCATGTTCTTCGCGACGTTGGGCGTGATCGCCTCATCGATCGAGCGGCTGGCGGTCGAGGTCCGACATCTTCAGCGCACCGAGGTGCTGGAGGCGGAGGAGTATTTCTCGCCCGGGCAGAAGGGCAGCTCGGCCATGCCGCACAAGCGCAATCCGGTGCTGACCGAGAACCTCACCGGCCTCGCCCGGATGGTCCGCAGCGCCGTTGTCCCCGCGCTCGAGAATGTCGCCCTCTGGCATGAGCGCGACATCAGCCACTCCTCTGTCGAACGCTTCATCGGCCCGGACGCGACCATCACCCTCGACTTCGCGCTAGCCCGGCTGACCAGCGTCATCGACAAGCTGCTCGTCTACCCCGAGCGCATGCAGAAGAACCTCGATCGCATGGGCGGCCTAGTCCACTCCCAGCGCGTTCTGCTGGCGTTGACGCAGGCGGGCCTCAGCCGCGAGGACAGCTATGCGCTGGTTCAGCGCAACGCGATGAAGGTGTGGGAGTCCGACGGGCAGCTGTCATTGCTCGAATTGCTCAAGGCCGACCCGGAAGTCACCCGTGCGATCCCGCCGGCAGAGCTCGAGAAGAGCTTCGACCTCGGCTACCATCTGAAGCACGTCGACACGATCTTCCGGCGGGTGTTCGGGAGGAGTTAAGTCTGCCGTAATTGCGAGCGTAGCGAAGCAATCCAGCTGCGGGCACTCTGGATCGCTTCGCTACGCTCGCGATGACGAACTAGCGCGCCGCCCGCAAACTCTCGTACACCGCTCCCACGAAGTCATCGGCTTTGATGAAGCCTTCCTGCGTGGTGGCGAGATAAGGCGCAGCCGGCTTGCTGGCCACGATCTGCTCCTTGGTCCGACCCGCCTGAATGCCTGCGGCCACCTTCGCTCGCACATCCTCGAGCATGGCCAGGTACGCCGCATATTCCTCACGCGTCGCCACCGGCCCATGCCCCGGGATGACCTTCCCGCCCGGCCTCACCAGCTCCAGCCCCCGCTTGCCGGCCGCAACCATGCCGTCGACCGAGCCGCCGCTCTCCAGATCGATGAACGGGAATGTCGCCTTGTGGAAGAAGGTATCGCCGGCATGCAGGACATTCGCCTTCTGCCAGTAGATCAGCGCGTCGCCGTCGGTGTGGGCGTTAGCAACGTGCACCACCTGCAGCGTGTCGCCGTTGAGGTGGAAGGTGACACCCTGGTCGAAGGTGATGACCGGCAGGGCGGTTTTGGGCGAGGCCTTCACAGTCATGTTGAAGCGCTTGCTGATGTTGTCGACCGACATGCGCTTACGCACATTGTCCTGTGCGACGATCACGCTGCCCTGCCCGCCGAGCGCCTCGTTGCCGCCGGTGTGGTCGCCGTGCCAATGCGTGTTGATGACGAAACGCACGGGATCCGGGTCGAGGGTCTTCACCGCCGCGAGGATCTTCGGCACCAGCGGTGCGAACTGGTCGTCGATAATGACGTTGCCGTCCTCGCCATAGCTGACGCCGATATTGCCGCCCTGCCCGAACAGCACGGCAACGCCTGGCGCGACCTGTTCAACCTTGATCTCGACATTCGAAAAGTCTCGCTGCTGGGCAGCGGCTGGCGTTACGATCGTGAGCAGGCAAAGTGCGGCAAGTCGGCGCATGGCAAGTTCTCCCTGTCGGAGGAGCGTAGCCTTACGCATCCACTTCGTCATCCCCGCGCCAGCCGGGATCCATGTCCCGATTACAGCGTCTGATCGGGGCTGCGGAGATGGACCCCCCGCTTTCGAGACGATAATGGGTCTTAGTGGCCCAGCGCGTCCTTAATCCGGCTGAAGAAGCTCTTGGACGCCGGGCACTCCTCCCCCGTTTCCGTCTCCCGGAACTGGCAGAGCAGTTCTTTCTGCTTGGCCGTCAACCGGGTCGGAGTTTCGACAAGAATCCGCGTGACCAAGTCGCCGCGCCCGCGGCCGTTGATCACGCTCATGCCCTGTCCGCGCTGCCGCAGGGTCTCACCCGACTGGACGCCGGCCGGAATCTTGATCTCGATCGGCTGCCCGTCGATGCCCGGGACCGTGATCTGCCCACCAAGCGCGGCCGTGGTGAAGCTTACCGGACATTCGGCGATCAGCGTCGTGCCGTCGCGCTGGAAGATCGGATGCCGCTTGAGGTGCACGAACAGGTAAAGGTCGCCGTTCGGAGCACCGCGCACGCCCGCTTCACCTTCGCCCGCCACGCGGATGCGGGTGCCCTCGTCCACGCCGGCGGGCACGTGGATCGACAGTGTCCGGCGCTTGAGGCCGCGCCCCTCGCCTTCACATTGCGGGCAAGGGTCGGAGATGGTGACGCCATGACCGTAACAGGTCGGGCAGCCGCGCTCGACCATGAAAAAGCCCTGCTGGGCCCGGACCTTGCCCATGCCGTTGCAGGTGGTGCAGGTCTGCGGTCTGCTGGTGCCGCGGGAGCCATCGCCTTCGCACGGTTCGCAGGCGACGAGGGTCTCGACCTCGATCACCGCTTCCTTGCCGGCGAACGCTTCTTCGAGGCTTAGCTCAAGGTCGTAGCGCAGGTCCGCGCCTCGTGCCGCATTCTGGCGGGCGCCGCGCGGGTCCATGAACTCGCCGAAGATGGACGAGAAGATATCGGAGAAGCCCTCGAAACCCTGCCCACCGCCGAAGCCGCCAGCGCCGCCGTTCTGGAATGCCGCCTTGCCGAAGCGATCGTAAGCCGCGCGCTTCTGCGGGTCCTTGAGGCAGTCATATGCCTCGTTGATGGCCTTGAACTTGGCCTCCTGGTCCGAACAACCGCCGTGCCGGTCGGGATGGCATTCCATCGCCAGCTTCCGGTACGCCGCTTTGATCGTGCGATCGTCCGCACCCCGCTCGACTCCGAGCAGTTCGTAATAATCCGTCTCAACCATGACGCAGCACCGCGCACGCGGAGTGCGCCACCGTCGTGGTGACGAGGGTGACGCACTCCATTGCGCTTAGGCCTTCTTGTCGTCGTCGACTTCGGAGAACTCCGCGTCGACCACTTCCTCCTGGCCCGCCGATGCGGTGCTGTCCGCACCCGCTTCAGCATCAGTGCCGGACGCGGCCGCACCGGCTTCCTGCTGGGCCGAGTAGATCGCCTGGCCAAGCTTCATCGCCGCTTCGGTCAGCGCCTGGGTCTTCTGCGTCATTTGGTCGGCGTCGTTGCTCTCGACCGCGGTCTTGGCCTCCGCAATCGCGCGCTCGATGTCGCCCTTCACGTCGGCCGTGACCTTGCCGCCATGTTCGGCAAGCTGGCGCTCGGTCTGGTGGATAAGGCTCTCGGCGTTGTTCTTCGCCTCGGCCGCCGCCTTCCGCTTCTTGTCCTCCTCGGCGAACTTCTCGGCGTCCTTGACCATCTGCTCGATGTCATTGTCGCTGAGACCGCCCGAGGCCTGAATGCGGATCTGCTGTTCCTTGCCGGTGCCCTTGTCCTTGGCCGACACGTTGACGATGCCGTTGGCATCGATGTCGAACGTGACCTCGATCTGCGGCACACCGCGGGGAGCCGGCGGGATGCCGACCAGGTCGAACTGGCCCAGCATCTTGTTGTCCGCCGCCATTTCGCGCTCGCCCTGGAAGACGCGAATGGTCACCGCATTCTGGTTGTCGTCCGCGGTCGAGAAGACCTGGCTCTTCTTGGTCGGGATCGTCGTGTTGCGATCGATCATCCGGGTGAAGACGCCGCCAAGGGTCTCGATGCCGAGGCTCAGCGGAGTGACGTCGAGCAGCAGCACGTCCTTGACGTCGCCCTGCAGCACGCCGGCCTGGATGGCCGCGCCGATGGCGACCACCTCGTCCGGGTTGACGCCGGTGTGCGGCTCCTTGCCGAAGAAGTCCTTCACGACTTCGCGGACGCGCGGCATGCGGGTCATGCCGCCGACCAGCACCACTTCCGCGATGTCGGCCGCCTTCACGCCCGCATCGGCGAGCGCCTTGCGGCACGGCTCCAGCGTGCGGTCGATGAGGTCGCCGACCAGGCGCTCCAGGTCCGCACGGCTGATCGACTTGACCAGGTGCAGCGGGGTGGTCGCGCCGCCCTCCATGCGGGCCGTGATGAACGGCAGGTTCACCTCGGTGTTGGTCGCCGAGGAAAGCTCGATCTTCGCCTTTTCGGCCGCTTCCTTCAGCCGCTGCAGGGCCAGGCGGTCCTGCTTAAGGTCGATGCCGTGTTCCTTCTTGAACTCGTCCGCGAGGAACTCCACGATCTTGGCGTCGAAGTCCTCACCGCCGAGGAAAGTGTCGCCGTTGGTCGACTTCACCTCGAACACGCCATCGCCGATCTCGAGAATGGACACGTCGAAGGTGCCGCCGCCAAGGTCATAGACCGCGATCGTCTTGCCGTCGTTCTTCTCCAGCCCGTAGGCGAGCGCGGCCGCCGTCGGCTCGTTGATGATGCGCAGAACTTCAAGGCCAGCGATCTGGCCGGCGTCCTTGGTCGCCTGGCGCTGAGCGTCGTTAAAGTAGGCGGGGACGGTGATCACCGCCTGGGTGACGGTCTCGCCGAGATAGGCTTCGGCGGTTTCCTTCATCTTCTGGAGGATGAAGGCGGAAATCTGCGACGGGCTGTAGTCCTTGCCACCGGCCCCGACCCACGCGTCGCCGTTCGGTCCGCGCGTGATCTTGTAGGGAACCAGCTCGGTGTCCTTCTTGGTCACCGGATCGTCGAAGCGGCGGCCGATGAGGCGCTTCACCGCGAAAATCGTATTGTCGGGGTTGGTCACCGCCTGACGCTTGGCCGGCTGCCCGATCAGGCGCTCGCCGTCCTTGGTGAAGGCCACGACCGATGGAGTGGTCCGCGCGCCTTCCGCATTCTCGATGACCTTCGGCTTGCCGCCCTCCATGACCGCAACGCAGCTGTTGGTCGTGCCGAGGTCGATCCCGATCACTTTTGCCATGTTCGATACTGTCCTCTCACTAGCCCCCGGACGCCCCGTCAGGCACGCCCGTTATCTTCATGTTTCGGCGGCGATATAGGTGCGAGGAAAGCCGCGACAAGGATTCGCCGCGCGCAGAGTTGCAATACGGTTCTAGGACGGTGTGCGCGTGCAACACCTCATGTTCAGAGCATCGCCATGCCGCCATTCACGTGCAGCGTCTGGCCGGTCACATAGCCCGCTTCGCGGCTCGCCAGATAGACGACAGCCGCGCCGATATCCTCGCCAGAGCCCATGGCTCCCGCGGGAATCTTCGCGAGGATTGCAGCGCGCTGCTGGTCGTTCAGCGCATCGGTCATCGCGGACGTCATGAAGCCCGGCGCCACGCAATTCACCGTGATGTTGCGGCTCGCCAATTCCTGCGCCACCGCCTTGGTCATTCCGGCCAGGCCGGATTTGGAGGCGACATAGTTCGCCTGCCCCGGATTGCCGGTCGTGCCGACCACGGAGGTGACCGAGATGATGCGTCCATAACGCGCCTTCATCATCGGCTTGGCAGCGGCGCGCATGAGCCGGAAGGCGGCTTCGAGGTTCACGCGGATGACCTGCTCCCACTCCTCGTCCTTCATGCGCATCAGGAGGTTGTCGCGCGTGACACCCGCATTGTTGACCAGGATATCGAGCTTGCCGCCGAGCGCCTCGACTGCTGCGGGAACGAGGCCGTCGACCGCTGCGGGGTCGGAGAGGTTGCAGGGCACCGCCACGTGGTCAGCGCCGAGTTCATCGCGGAAGGCATTGAGCTTGCCTTCGTTGCTGCCGCTCACAGCAAGGCGCGCACCCTGCGCCGCGAGCGATTTGGCGATAGCGCTGCCCAGGCCGCCGGAGGCGCCGGTCACGAGGGCGGTCATTCCGGTCAGGTCGAACATCATGCAATCTCCTTCGCCAGCGCCTCGATGTCGTCGATCGTGATGACGCTGGTGACCTTCACGTCAGGCGCGATGCGCTTGATCATCGGGCCGAGCACCTTGCCGCCCAATTCGACGAACTCCTCGACTCCGGTGGCTGCCATGCCTGCAATGCTCTCGCGCCAGCGGACCATGCCCGTGACCTGGTGCACGAGGAGGTCGCGGATCGCGTCAGGATCCTGTTCCGGTGCTGCGGTCACGTTGGCATAGACCGGCACCACCGGCGCCTCGATCTGCGTCCCGGCGAGAGCCTCCGCCATCCGGTCTGCGGCAGGCTGCATCAGCGGGCAGTGGAAGGGCGCGGAGACCGGCAGCAGGACCGCTCGCTTGGCGCCCATGTCCTTGGCGATTGCTACGGCACGCTCGATGGCGGTGCGGTGCCCGGAGATCACGACCTGCGAGGGGTCGTTATCGTTGGCCACAGTGCAGACCTCGCCCTCGGCGGCTGCTTCGGCGATGGCGCGGGCTTTCTCCACGTCGGCCCCGAGCAGAGCCGCCATGGCGCCCTGCCCGACCGGCACGGCAGCCTGCATGGCCTGCCCTCGCAGCTTCAGGAGCTTCGCCGTGGTGGAGAGATCGAACGCGTGCGCCGCGCTTAGGGCGGAATACTCGCCGAGCGAGTGCCCCGCGACAAAGTGCGCCGCTTTCTCGAGCGAGACGCCGCCGTCGAGGGTCAGAGCTCGGAACACGGCCAGCGCGTTCGCCATGATTGCGGGCTGCGCGTTCTCGGTCAGGGTCAGCTGGTCCTCCGGGCCCTCGCGCATCAGTTGGGACAGCTTCTGGCCGAGCGCCTCGTCCACTTCCTCGAACACGTCGCGGGCGGTGCGGCTCGCCTCGGCGAGGGTCGCGCCCATGCCGACCGACTGGCTGCCCTGGCCCGGAAACAGGAATGCGCGCATCAACTCTCCCCTTGGTTCGGGCGGGGCCGATTGCACAGGGGGACGCAAGCTGCAACATCTCGCCCATGAAGACGGAACGCGCGCCCAAGCTGCTGGGGTTCTGGATGTGCCTGGCGCTGGTCGTCGGGAACATTATCGGGGCGGGTATCTTCCTGCTTCCCGCCAGTCTGGCGCCCTACGGGCCCAATACGATCTGGGGCTGGCTGCTGACGATCGCGGGTGCGCTGTGTCTCGCCTGGGTGCTCGCGCAGCTTTCGCGTCGGATCGAGGGCGGGCCCTACGCTTACGTGCAGCAGGCGTTCGGGGATGAAGCCGGATTCCTCGTGATGTGGAGCTACTGGATCTCCGTTTGGACCGCCGTGGCGGCGCTCGCGGTTGCCGCGGTCAGCTACGCCAGCAGCCTGCTGCCGGCACTCGGCGGAGTGATTGCAGCGCCGCTGTTCGCGATTGCGTGCGTCTGGCTGTTCACCCTGGTGAATGCGCGTGGCGCCAGGACGGCGGGTGTGGTGCAGGTGGTCACGACCACGCTGAAGCTCCTCCCACTGATTGCCGTGTGCGCGGTTGCGGCGGCGCAGTTCGGCAGCGGAGAAGCCGCCGCGCTCGAAGCCGATGTCCGGGTCACGGCCGGCGGGATCGCCAGCGTGGCCGCGCTTGCCATGTTCGCCATGCTGGGGTTCGAGTGCGCGACACTTCCCGCGGGCAAGGTCGAGAATGCGGAGCGGGTGGTTCCGCTCGCCACTATGGCGGGAACCTTGCTCGCCGGGATCGCGACCCTCGGGGCATGTGCGGCCGTGCTGTTCCTGTTGCCCGGAGATATCGCCGCGACGAGTTCGGCCCCGTTTGCCGACGCGATCGCACCAGCCCTTGGGTCGAGTGCGGGAACCCTGATCGCGCTGTTCGCCCTGATCAGCGCGCTGGGGGCCCTCAACGGCTGGATCCTAGTGTCGGGCGAGGTCCCGCTCAGCATGGCGCAGGCGCGAGTGTTCCCCGCTTGGTTCGGGAAGACCACGGCGCTTGGAACGCCGGTCCGCTCGCAGGTGGTTTCAAGCCTCATCGCGACCGCGCTGCTTGCAGCCAATTACACGCGCGGCCTGTCGGGCGTGTTCACCTTCATGATCCTGGTTTCGACCGTCTCGGCCCTGGTCCTCTACGGCGCCGCGGCGTTAGCCGCGCTGAAGCAGCGACAAGCGGTTGTCGCCTCCATTGCTGGCCTGGCATTCACGGCCTTCGCATTCTGGGGAGCGGGACTGGAGGCAAGCCTGTGGGGCCTAGGTCTCCTGCTGACCGGCGTCCCGATCTACTGGCTTAACCGCCGGTCCAACCGGGAGGCGGAGCGGGCAGCCGCGCCTCAGGAACCAGTCGCCTGAGCTTCTGCGCGAAGCTGCGCAGGCACACTTCGGACGTTCCGAGCGGACCGGGCACATAGGTGGGTGACGCCATACCCAGCTGCACCCGGTTGATCAGCTCGGTATCTTCCGCGTTCACGCGCCGGTTGATCCGCCAATTGAGGTAGCGCACCGCCCGCATCTCGCGCCGGTCGTCCGGCAGCGCGTAGCTGATCTCCCGGATGACGGTCTCGGTCGCACTCACGGGCAGGAACTGCATGAAGTCGACCTGATCCGGATAGATGTCGAAAGCGACGTTCGGGAAAAGCTTGTAGTAGAGCCACTTGCGCTGGTGGCTCTGCGGCAGATGGTCCACTCTAGGGAGCCATTGTTGGTAGGCGCGCTCGGAAGGATTCGTGGATGGAGCCTCGACCAGGTCGCCTTCCATTCGATCGACGTGCTCGCCCGCCTCGATCCGGTATCCGCGCCCGAACAGCCGCGTCAGGCCCGGGTGGCCGACGGGGATGTGCAGCCCGTCCGAATAATTGTCGGCAATGGTCTTCCAGTTCAGCGTCCGTGGACGGAGAGTGACCCGGCCGATCGTCCGGAGGTCCTCGAACCGGTAGGGCGCGACCTCATGCTCGTAGGGCGCCATCATCTCGGCAACGGACGGCGCGCCCGGTTCGAGCGTCACGAACAGGAAGCCGTGCCAGCGTTCCAGCGCCACCGGAACGAGCCCTAGCTCCTCCACCTTCAATCCGGGATACTCACCTCGATGCGGCACGCCGACGAGGCGGCCGTCCCGCGCATAGCTCCAGGCGTGGTACGGGCAGGTCAGCACCCGCGAGCAGCCCGCTTCCCCGTCGACCAGCCGCGAGCCGCGATGGCGGCAGACGTTGGTGAAGGCGCGAACCTGCCCATCGTCGCCGCGGATCACGATCACGCTTTCGCCGAGGTACTCGAGCGTTCGCCACTCGCCGGGATCCGCAATCTCGCTTTCGTGGCAGACCACCTGCGGGGTCGCGCGCAGGAAGGCCTTCTTCTCCGCCTCGAAGAAGGTCGGATCATGGTAGAGCCAGCCGGGGAGGCTCAGGTCGTCGAGCGGATCGGGAACGGCGCGGAGTTGCGTAGCCATGGCCCCTTTTATGCGCTCACCCTGAGCTTGTCGAAGGGTGCTGGGGCAAACGCTTCGACAGGCTCAGCGTGAGCGCGAGTACTCAATATCCCATCAGCGCGAGCACTTCCTTGCGGCTGCGCTCGTCACTGCGGAACACGCCCATCATCCGGCTGGTGGTCATCATCACGCCGGGAGTGTTGACCCCCCGCGCGGTCATGCAGGCGTGGCTGGCCTCGATCACGACTGCGACCCCCTTCGGATGCAGATGCTCGCAGATGCAATCTGCGACCTGCGCCGTCAGCCGCTCCTGGACCTGCAGCCTTCGGGCAAAGCCGTGCAGCACGCGCGCGAGCTTGGAGATGCCGACGACGCGCTCGTTCGGCAGATAGGCGATGTGCGCCTTGCCGATGATCGGCGCCATGTGATGCTCGCAGTGCGACTGGAAGGGGATGTCCTTCAGCAGCACGATCTCGTCGTAGCCGCCCACTTCCTCGAAGGTCCGGCTGAGATGCTCGCCGGGATCTTCCTCGTAACCGCGGGCATATTCCTTCCAGGCGCGCGCCACCCGTGCCGGAGTGTCGAGCAGCCCTTCCCGGTCAGGATCGTCACCGGCCCAGCGGATAAGGGTCTTCACCGCCTCCTGCACGGCCACGGGAACCGGGATCTTTGGCGCAGGCGAGACCAGGTCGCCGTCCTCCGGAGTGCCGTTCATGCCCCAAGCTCCTTCACGATATCGTCGGCCACTGCCGCTGCCTGGCCCCGAATATCCGGCACTGCGACCATCTCCCAATAGGTCCCTTTGGTCAGTGGACCGACCGCCCAGATGCGCTCGCCCGCACGGCCGGGCTGACCGACGTGCAGGCCGATGCCGAGATCGTCGATCCGGACAGCCCCTCCGGCAAGAAACTGTTGCAACAGCGGGTCCTGCGTGCGGCGCATCTCCCCTAGCGGCCCGGTGCAATTGAACAGGGCCGAGACGCGGCGCTCCTCGGACCGCCCGCCCCGCCTTTGGAAGAAGACGTCCAGCCCCTCTGCACCCTGGGTGACCGCGGTCAGGCGCCCCGCAACCACCTGCAGCCGACCCTCGGCGATGAGGGCCGCAAGTCTGGCTGCGACCTCCGGAGCGATCCGGTGGCGGTGAACGTCCCACCAGGCACGGGCGTGGCGGAGGAATCGGCGTTGGTCCTTGGAGGTGTAGGACTGCCAGAGCTCCGCACTGAACGGGCGCAGCGAGTCGACGGCGGCGCGGAAGCCCACCTGCCCGGTGCGCCGGCGCAGCCAACGCCAGGTGGCCAGCAGATCTCCGAACGGAACCTCTTCGGCAGACACTGGCGCGGGTTCATGGGGCGCGTGCGCACGCGGGACCAGGCCGCGTCGGGAGAGCGCCAGGATGCGGCCCGTGTGTCCGGCTTCGTCGAGGGAAAGGACCGTGTCGATCATGGTCAGGCCCGTGCCCAGGATGAGCACGTCCCCACCCTCTTGCGCGAGCCTGCGCACTGCGTTCGCCGCTTCCGCGCTCCACGGATTGTGGATGAAGTCATCCGGTGAGATGCCCTCCCCCACGCGCAACGGAAGCGGGGGCTGATTGCCTTGTGCAAGTACGATTGCCGACGCCGCGTGGACGGTTCCGCTCTCGGTGGTGATCCGCCACCCCTTGCCGTCCCGCTCCGCAGCAACGACGGTATTCTGCTGCGGCTGCACACCGCGGGCCTGACCAAGTATCTCCCGCAGGTAGGTGCCGAACCGACGCCGCTCCGCAAAGCTCGTGCCGTCGTCGCCAAGCCAGCGAGCGAAGTCGTCCGGCCGGTCGGGCCAGGCGCTCATCTTGCCTGACGGCACGTTGAGGAGGTGAGCCGGTTCCCTCGTGGAATAGGCAACTCCCAGACCAAGGCGGCCGCTACCGTCGAACAGCAGTGCGGGAACCCCGCGGCGTGCGAGCTGCACCGCCGTCATCACGCCCGAGAACCCGCCACCGACGACCGCAACCGGCGCGGCGTCAGATCTCATAATCGGGCCAGTCGTTCGGGTTTGCCGCACCTGCGCGGCGGCGCTGCATATGATCGTGGAGGCGGACCACGGTGCGGCCCGCCGTTTCAGTGAACCACCCCGGTACGACCGCGTGGACCAGGCAGGCGGTGCCCGCCGCGATCAGGCTTCCGCCGATCCGCACAGCGCCTGTTCCGTGCTCCCACCAACTCATTCCTAGAGCCCGCGGATGCTCGGTGAAGAGACGCGTCATGCCTCCGCTCTCCATTCCGGCCATGTGCCTGCTCCCCTGCAGTGGTGGTGACCCCGACTGGATTCGAACCAGTGACCTACGGATTAGGAATCCGGCGCTCTATCCTGCTGAGCTACGGGGCCTTGGCCCCTGCCCTACAGGAGGGGGACACTTCGAATCAATTCGCTTCCTCTGGCGGAACCACCGGAAGGGGCAGCGGCGCGATGGGAACACCCTCCTCGGCAAGCGATCGTGCGTCGGCGAGGGTGGCCTGGCCGTGGATCGGCCGGTGGTCGACCTCCCCCAAGTGCATGGCCCGCGCTTCATCCACAAAGCGCCCGCCCACCCAGGTGGAGTTTTCGAGCGCCTTCGCCTGTGCGGCGGCAAGGGCGGCGAGCATGGCCTTCGCATCCGGGACGACGCCGGATGGGCGCACGGCCGGAGCCATCGGCGCCTTGCCGATCTCGTCCGAACCGCACATCGGACAACTCAGAAGGCCTCGCGCACATTGGTCGTCATAGTCGCTACTCGACCCGAACCAGGCTTCGAACACGTGACCGCCGGAGCCGCAGAGAAGATCGTAGACGATCAACGGACGGTCTCGACGCGCGGCATGGGCCGACGATGGCTCAGAGCCGGAACGCGGCTCCGCACCTCATCAAGACGGCCAAGATGGAGGTCCGCGAATGCCAGGCCCGGTTGATCGTCCATCTCCAGCAGAACCTCACCCCAGGGATCGGCAACCAGACTGTGTCCGTAGGTCTCGCGGCCGTCCTCGTGCCGGCCTGCCTGCGCGGCTGCGACGATGAACAGGCCCGCTTCGATCGCCCGAGCGCGCAGCAGGACCTGCCAATGCGCTTGGCCGGTTGGGACAGTGAAGGCTGCGGGCACGGAGATCGTCTGGGCTCCGGCCTCTGCCAGCGCCGCGAAAAGTGCGGGGAAGCGGAGGTCGTAGCAGATCGCCAGGCCGAGGCTGCCGACCGGCGTCCCCTCCACGACGACGAGCCGCTCGCCCGGCGCATAGACCGCCGACTCGCGCCAGCTCTCGCCGGTCGGCAGGTCGACATCGAACAGGTGGATCTTGTCATAACGGGCGCGCACTTCGCCGCACGGGTCGATCACGAAGCCGCGGTTGGCGAGACGACCGTCAGGCCTCCGGAGGGCGAGGGAGCCGAGGTGAACCCAGATCCCAGCCTCGCGCGCGGCGGCGGCAACGGCCGCGAGCACCTCGTCCTCGTCCTCGGGGACGACCTTGGCGGCTACGCGCTCACGATCGCGGTCAAGGAGGCCCGACATCTCGGGCGTGAAGATCATCTCCGCCCCACCCCGCGCCGCGGCATGCACGGCCTCGACCAGCGCCTCGGCATTGCGGGCCGGTTCGATCCCACTTTGGGCCTGGAGAAGAGCGATCCGGGTCACGCGGCGAGCAGACCGTCCAGTTCGCCGCTTCGTTCGAGATCGTGAAGGTCATCACAGCCGCCGACGTGCCGCCCGTCGATGAAAATCTGCGGCACGGTCATGCGGCCGGAGCGCTCGATCATTTCGTCACGCTTCGGGCCGCCCCGATCGAGATTATATTCGACCACGTCGACGCCCTTGCGGGCCAACAGCGCCTGTGCGCGAATGCAGTAGGGGCAGGTGGATTTCAGGTACATCTCAACAGTCGGCAACGAACATTCTCCTTCACGCTCTATGTAGGGTCGGCTCAGCCATTGACCACTGTCGGACGCACGACGCGGGCCCAGGCGATGAGGTCGACGCTCGCCGCCCCTTTTCGTTTCAGCAGCCTGGCGCAGGCCTCCGCCGTGCTGCCGGTGGTGTACACATCGTCCACGAGGATGATCGAGCGGCCCCTCACCTCCTGACCTTGGCGCACGGCGAACGCACCGGACACCGCACGACGTCGCTCGGCAGGGCTCATGCCCTTGAGCTTGGGTGTGCGCTTGACCCGCTGGAGCAGCATCATGTCGGCCGGATTGCCGCTGGTCTTCTGCAGTTGGCGAGCAATCAAGGCCGCCTGGTTGAAGCCCCGTTCCCACAAGCGCACGCGATGGAGCGGGACGGGTACCAGCAGCGCATCGGGCGGGAGATCACCGAGCGGGCGGCGCATGTAAGCCGCCATGGTTCGCGCGAGCCCCGTCTTGCGGCCGTACTTCAGGCGAATGGCGATGGAACGCGCCGCCTCGCCATACTCGACGGCGGCTCGGATGCGGTCGAGCGCGCCCGCGTCAACGTGACAGGCACCGCACAACTCGGCCTCCGTCGCTTCGAGCGGCTGCGCGCAGCGCTGGCATCCGCCGGAAAGGAAGTGGATCTCCGGCCAGCAACTGCCGCAGAAGAGATCCACATCGGCGACAATCGTGCCGCACGCGGCGCAGCGCGGCGGAAGCGCGAAGTCGAGGAGAATGCGGCCGGCGCGGCCAAGAACGGTGCCTGGGATCACGTGGCCCTTGTTCCCGGCCCGGCCCAGCCGCACAAGAGGGCATGAGCCAGCCCCTGTTCGATGAAGCGGCGCGTGCGCTGCGCCGGCAACGCGCCCTGCGCAAAGGTCCGGTCCTCTTCTTGGCGGAGCGCGCAGTCGAGGATCTGCAGGACCGGCTTTCGTTCATCCAACGTCGCTTCCGGCGTGCGCTGCTCATTGGGCTCGCGGATGCATCCTGGACAGAGCGGTTCAGCGTGTCGGCTGAGGAACTGGTTTCAATCAGCAACCTGGAAGAGCTGGTGTCCGTTGAACCGGGCAGCTTCGACCTGTGCGTCGTGCTTGGACAGCTGGAGACCACGAACGAGCTTCCATTGTTCCTTCGGGTGATCCGGGCCACGCTCGAAAGCAATGGCCTGGCCGTCGGCGCCTTCCCCGGCAACGAGAGCCTGCCGGTGCTGCGCAGCGTCATGCTTGCGGCCGATCAGGCGACAGGCAGTGGGGTGAGCCCGCGTGTTCATCCTCGGGTCGAAGCCTCGGCCTTTGCCGGCCTTTTGCAGGACGCAGGCTTCACCATGCCGGTCGTGGACATTGACCGGGTACGGCTTCGCTACCGGCGCTTCGACGACCTGATCCGCGACCTTCGCGGCATGGGCGCAACGAATGTCCTCCTGTCCCGTGCCCCACGCCCGCTTGGGCGAGCGGCGCTGAACGCGGCGCGGCAGGCTTTTGCAAAGCTGGGGGATGAGTCCGGCACCATGGAGACCGTGGAGATCATCAACTTCGCGGCGTGGACGCCCGCTAGCGGGGAAAGCTGGTAAACAGGAGCCTAACTTCGCTCCGCCCACCACTCGTTTACCTTTTGGCGATACTTCTGCTCCGTGGACGTGGACCAGAGGAGGGTGGCGTGGACGCTATCCTATTGATGTTGCGCAGATTGCGCCGTGACCAGCACGGGGCAACTGCGATCGAATACGGACTCATCGTCGCTCTCATCGCCCTGGGCATGATGGGCGGACTTTCCGCACTTGGCGGGGGAGTCAACGGCAGCTGGGGCAAGACCGCCACCAAGGTTGCCGACGCCATGAAGTAAAGGCGCGCTCCGCAGAACGCGCCTTGCTCACTTCTCTATGGTTAGCCGAGATCAGGTGTAGGCACGTGTCCCGTAGACCACGAGCTTGACCCGCTGGCCCGGCACCAGGCGGCTGTTCGCCGCAAGCCCGTTCAGCGACAGGAACCGCTCGACCTGAAAGTTGCGGTAGGCCATCCGGCTCGCAAGCGATTGCACCGTCTCCCCGGGGCGCACGGTCACCACGTCGATCACTCTCGGGCGGATCTGCGCCGCTTCGGATCCCGAGATACGGCGCAGCGAGTTCACCATCGGAGTGAACGGGCCCACGCCCTGACCGCCGCGGGTCAGCATGACGAAGTGGTACGCCTGCGTCGGACTGAATTCGTAAGCGAAGACACTGACGTCAACCGCGCCCGATGACGTGTTCGCGCGGCTGATGAGATAAGCGGTCCGCAAGCCGTTCACGGTGGTCAGCCGCTGGTCGAGGACTTGCAACTGCGTGCGTCCGCCCGTCAGGGACTGCACGACACCCGCGATATAGGACTGCATGTCGCCATTGTATCGGGCGGTGGAGAACTGTGCCTTGCCCGCCGCTCCCTCGATGGTCACGGCGCTCGTGCTGTTCTGCATCAGGTAACCCGTCGGAACGGTGAACTGCAGCCGCAGGTCCGGATGGGTAAAGGTCCGCCCATCGATAATTCCCTGCGCGGGATCGTCGTCGACGACCGTGCCCTCCAGCTGATTGAGGAACTGGTCGCGATTGCGCAGTCCCTGCCCTGCCCGACCGGTCCGCTGCGCATCCGCGAGAGCCTGGCGCGTCCGATTTTCGGAAAGCGGGTGGGTGCTAGCCCATTCCGGCGTGGAACGGTTCGTCTGCCCCTGCACCCGCGCTTCCAGTGCCGTCGCGCGGCCGAGAGCGGCGAGCATGCTGGCGGACGCCGCCGGATCGTAGCCGGCGCGGGTCAGGTAATTGATACCGAGCCGGTCCGCGTCATATTCCTGATTGCGGCTGAAGCTGAGAGTCCGCAGCTGCGAGCCGGTCTGGAACGTCTGGCTGATGAGATCGCCGAAGCCACCACCAATGACGCTACCCAGGATGGCTCCCAGGATCCCGCCGATGGAGTTGCGGGTTGCCGCGGACTGCCGCGCCTGGGCGTGGTTGGCGGCGACGTGTCCCACTTCATGCCCGAGGACGAAGGCGAGCTCCGCTTCATCGTTCATGAGGCCCATCAATTGCCGCGTGATGTAGATGTAGCCGCCAGGGACCGCAAAGGCGTTCTCTACGGCACTATTGAGATTGGTGAAGCGATAGGCCGAGGGGTTCACACCGGAATAGGCGGCGACGCGACGCCCCACACTGTCCACGTAGGCGGCTCGCGGGCCCGTCTCGGCGCCGCCGAATTCCTGGACCAGTTCGCCGTGCTGCTGCTGCGCCTCCTGTACATAGCGGGCAGGCAGATTGCGGTACGCCGACTGCGCGGACAGGGCCGCCGGAGTGACGGCAACGGCGGCGACAGTAAAGAATAGCAAGGACTTACGCATGGTGATCGCCTTTTAATCAGAAGAGCTTTTCGCTCTCATGAACGGCAATCCGGCTGTTCGGGTTCCTGACTGTCCCTAGAGACCCATGCTCAGGAACTTGTCCCGTCGCTGCTTGAGCAGTTCTTCCCCGGAACGACCGGCAAGTGCCCCAAGCTCCTCCACGATCGCGTGCTTCAGGTTGGCGGTGGCTTCGCCAGGGTTGCGATGCGCACCGCCGAGCGGTTCGGGCACGATGCGATCGATGACCCCTAACGATTGGAGGTCGCCGGCCGTGATGCGCATGGCCTCGGCCGCCTCCGCTGCCTTGTCGGCGGTGCGCCAGAGGATGGACGCACAGCCCTCGGGCGAGATCACTGAATAAACCGCATGCTCGAACATCATCACGCGATTGGCTGCGGCGATCGCAACCGCGCCGCCAGACCCGCCCTCACCGACCACGACCGCGATCATGGGCACGCGGAGGGACAGGCACTGCTCCGTCGAACGGGCAATGGCCTCCGCCTGGCCACGTTCCTCTGCCTGCACGCCCGGGAAGGCTCCGGGTGTGTCGACGAGGCTGACCACCGGAAGACCGAACCGCTCCGCCAGCTGCATCATGCGGATCGCCTTGCGATAGCCCTCGGGCTTGGCCATGCCGAAGTTGTGCTTGAGCCGGCTGGCGGTGTCATCGCCCTTCTCGTGCCCCATGATGAGCACGCGCTGACCATCGATCCGGCCAAGGCCGCCAAGGATCGCTGGGTCGTCCGCGAAGCCGCGATCGCCTGCCAGAGGCACGAAGTCGTCGACCAGCCCCGCGACGTAATCCTTGAAATGCGGCCGATCCGGGTGACGGGCGACCAGTGCCTTCTGCCAGGGCGTCAGCCGGGAGTAGGTGTCCCTGAGCAGTCGGTCGGCCTTGATCTCCAGCCGTTCGATCTCGGCATCGATATCGATCTCGCCCGAACTGGCGGTCTCGCGCAGTTCGGCGACGCGCGTCTCGAGCTCGGCGATCGGCTTTTCGAAGTCCAGGTAGGTCCGCATGCGGGCGCGGCCCTATGACGAAGCGCTGCGGGTGGCAAGCGGATGGCGAGCATTCACGAGCTCGACTAGCCGACCGGTATCCACATGTGTGTAGATTTGCGTGGTCGCGATATCGGCATGCCCGAGCAGCGCCTGTAGCACGCGCAGGTCCGCTCCGCCGGCGAGCAGGTGGGTCGCGAAAGCGTGACGGAGAACGTGCGGACTGACCCGATCCGGAGCGATCCCCGCCAGCGCGGCCATTTCCCGCACCAGCTGGAACAAGCGCACTCGGCTGAGATGCGCCTTGCCGCCCGGGAACAGGTACGCGCTCTTCGCAGGCACGTGCGGCAGCCACTTCTCCACCGCCGCAAATGCCCGGTCGGAGATCGGGACCAGCCGCTCCTTCGCGCCCTTGCCGCGCAGTATCAGGAACGGTTGCCCCGTTCGCAGCGCACCGCGCGGCAGGGAGACGAGCTCCGTCGCGCGCAGACCGGAGCCGTAGAGCAGCTCCAGCAGGGCGTGGTTGCGGAGCGCCAGGGGGCGTCCGCTGGACGCGAGATCCTCCACCGCCGCGAACATGGCATCGACCTCATGCGGGGCAAGGATGCGTGGGAGCGGCCGTTCGGTCGCCGGACGCGGGAGCGATGAAGAGGGATCGTCGCGCCGGAGCCCTTCCTCGTGCAGGAAACCATAGAAGCGGCGCAGGGCTGCGGAGCGGCGGGCGACGGTCGAAGGCGAAAGTTCGCTCCACGCCGGGCCGAGCTGCCCAATCTGCTTCGCATCCGCCTGGCCTAAGGATGGCAAGGTCGCGGCAGCGGCGGTCAGGTCATTGCGGTAGGCGAGCAGCGTGTTGCGGGAAGCTCCCGCTTCCGCGGCGAGCATGTCGAGGAAACGATCGACCAGAGCCCGGTCCTCGGCGATCACGTCCGGGCAAGAGCCTCGGCCGCGATCATCCGCGCCTGGTACTCCATGCCCGCTCGGCGCAGGGCGCCAAGGGCATGGAATACATGGGCGGAGGAGACGCGCGACATGGTTGAAGTCTGCATCCCGATCGCCGCGAGAAGCGCAGCCGTCCCGGCTTGCCCCCTGCCCCCCGCATCGTCGGTGAGGCGGGACCATGCCGAGGTCCGGCCAAGGCCAAGGCCGTGCTGCTGGTTGAGCCGGTTGGCTGTGTCGACGTCGATCCGGCCGGTTCCGGCAAGACCGCCAAGCAGAAGGCGGCTGCGCTGTTTGCCGGGGCTGCCGTCGCGACCGATGAAGGCGTCGATCCGGTCATAGCTTACGTCGACATCGGTCGACCTAGTCCCGAGCGCCAGGAGCGCCCAGGCACGATCGGACGGTTCATCGTCCATCTGCCGGACCGCGGCGGACCAGCGCGCGGCTTCCTGATCGAAGCCGCCCGCCAGCATGGAGGCAATGAGCCGCTCGGCTACATCCTGGCGCTTCGCGTCGGGCGCGATGCGGGTCGCCGCGAACGACAAGAGGGCGTAGGCGGCCTGCTGCTCTACGGGTGTCCGGGCCGCGTCCCAGAAACGCCGCATGGCATCCAGCCGCGCATCGGGATCGCGGCCGACGAACGCGGTCCGCAGGCGCCAGGGGTCCGTTCCGGCTAGGTCGGACGGATCGATCGAGTCGTAGATCTGGCCGTAGAGGTCGACCAGCGCCGAGGAGGAGAAAACGCCCAGGCCTGTGGCGATCCGGGCGGAAGGGAGCCGCTGCTCGGGCGTCAGCATCGGTGCTCGCGCCTGCCAGGCCCGGAGCTGCGGAGAGGCGGCGTTGATCAGCCGTTCTGGCGGAGCCATGCCGGTTGCCGTGGCGAGGCCGAAACGCCAGCTGGTCAGTTGCTCGACGGGCTCCCACTCGACGGTCACCGCCCGAGCCGTGTCGGCTCCGGCTCCGACGACCTTGTCCGCGAGGACGAGGTCGATGCCGCCGATGCGGCCCCGTCGGCGCGCCTGTTCGATCTGCGAGGCAGCGCTCGCCGCTTCGCCCTCGAATGCGGCGCAAATCGCCTGTGTCAGCGGCAGGACTCGGGCATCCGTCCGCGCCATGTTCTCGCGCAGAGGGCAGAGTCCCGCCGGATCGGCGGTTGCGAGCGCGGCCTGCACGGCGACCTGCGTCATCTTGGGCGTGAAATCCGCCACGTCGATGCCTTGGACGATCATCCGGGCGGCGTCCGCTTCGCCCATCCGGAGAAGCAGCCAGGCGCGTTCCGCAGCCCAATCCACTGGATGTACCATGGGCGGCGCCTCGCTGCGGGCCAGCAGCGCGTTGCGCAGCGTCATGTGCAGCCAGCGCGAAGGCAGCGGCGCGTTCAGGCGGCGCATAAGGATGGACAAGTAAGTGCCGTTCGCCTGCTGCCATGGATCGGACCCGAGGCCGGCGGCAGCAGGGTCGATCGCGCCCACCAGTCGCGGATCGCGCCGGGCGCTCTCCGGCATCTCGATCGGTGGAGGTGGCGGCTCCAGCTCCTCTCCCTCGGCCAGTTCGTCCTCGCTGGTCTCCACCACCCCATCTTCGCCGGCTGACGTGCTAGGCCGCGGGCGAGTGGTCCCAGCGGGAGCGGGAGCCTGGCCGGCGTTCTGGGATGGCTGCTGCTGTTCGGCTGGAGGGAGCGGCGCGGCCTCGTTGCCAAAGCCTGGCGGGAGCAGGGATTCCTGGGCCAGCGCGGGAAGGGTCAGCCCGAGGGCGGCAGCGCCGGCGAGCAGGACCTTATTTCGCGGCGTCACGGGTGACTTCGACCTCAATCGGGCGGGTCGGCTGCTCCTCCACCGAACTGGCAAGCCAGATCAGGCCGCCGATCAGCAGGGCCAAGATGACGAGGGGGATGATCAATCCCCGCGCGGGATGCGGGGGCCGGCGAGCCGGCTGAAACGAAGAAGTCCGTCGGGCCATGATGCGGGCCTTTTGCCGAGCCGGGACGGCGCTGTATAGCCCCCAGGACAATGGGGAGCGTCAACCACAGCCTGCGGAAGCGACTGGACCGGCCGATCGTGCTCGTCGGGCTGATGGGTGCCGGCAAATCAACGGTTGGCCGGCGCCTGGCGCGCCGACTGGACCTGCCGTTCATCGACAGCGACGCGGCGATCGAGGACGCTTCGGGCCTGTCCGCCGGCGAAGTGTTCGAGCGCTACGGCGAAGCGGATTTCCGCGATGGCGAACGCCGGCTGGTCGCGCGGCTGATGGACGGACCGGTGAGGGTCATCGCGACGGGCGGGGGCGCTTATGTCAACGAGCAGACCCGCAAGCTGCTGAACGAACGCGCCATCACCGTCTGGCTCGATGCGCCGGTCGACCTGCTGGCGGAACGCACCGCTCGCCGGCCGGAGACCCGGCCCATGCTGAAGGATGGCGACCGGTCCGAAATCCTTACCAAGCTGATCGAGGAGCGCCGGCCGAAATATGCCGAGGCCCATATCCGCATCCCCTCCACGGGAGGCAGCCACGGCGAGGTCGTGGAAGCCATCGTCGCCGCACTGGAAAGGCATCTCTCACACCCATGAACATCATCCCGGTAGACGTCGCCGACCACAGCTATGACGTGGTGATCGGACCGCTCGAGCATTCACGCAGCCGACTGCGAGAGATCGCCGGCGGGCGCCCGCTGACGGTCGTCACGGACGAGAAGGTGTGGAATCTGCACGGGGAGCGTCTTTCCGGTCTGCTGCCGGCGGAACCGATCCTCGTGCCGGAGGGCGAGTCCGCCAAGAGTTGGGACGAGTTGCGCCGGCTGGTCAGGCGTTTCGCGGAGCTGAACCTCGACCGCCGCAGCCCGGTGGTAGCATTCGGCGGCGGCTCGATCGGCGATCTGACGGGGCTGGCCGGCGGCCTGTTCAAGCGCGGGTGCCCTGTCATCCACCTGCCGACGACGCTCCTGGCCCAGGCCGACAGCGCGATCGGCGGCAAGACTGCGATCGATGCCGAGCGCCAGAAGAACCTCGTCGGCATGTTCCACCAGCCGGCGCTGGTGCTGGCCGACGTTGCGTTCCTGGATACGCTCGACGAGCGCCAGCTACGCGCGGGCTATGCCGAGGTGGTCAAGTACGGGCTCATTGCCCACCCACAGCTGTTCGATTGGCTGGAGGAGCACCGCGAGCGCATCCTGACCGGCGACCACGAGATGCGGGCCGAGGCCGTCTGGCAAAGCGCTTCGGCCAAGGCGCGGATCGTGCAGGAGGATCCGGAGGAGCGCATCGGCGTGCGCGCCCTACTGAACCTGGGACACACCTTCGGTCATGCGATCGAATCGCTCGCAGGCCTCGGCACGGTCCTTCATGGCGAGGCGGTGAGCGTCGGAATGGCGCTGGCGTTCGCCTTCTCCGAGGAACTGGACCTGTGCCCGGCCGAAGATGCCGAGCAGGTACGTGCACACCTGATGGCCGCCGGGCTGCCGACCACGCTAGACCAGGTCGGATTAGGCGGACGCGGGCGCGACCTGCTGCCGCTGATGGGAGCCGACAAGAAGAACGAGGGCGGAAGGCTGAGGCTGGTGCTCACGCGGGGCATCGGGCGCGCGTTCCTGTCGGACGGGGTGGAGCCATCCACCCTCGCCAGCTTCCTGGAGCGCGCCGCCTAGCTCGGCTCCCGAGTCAGCTGTTCGTCGGGCAGTGGGTTCTCGGCATCGAAACGACGATCCGCGCCGGCATGGAGGTCGCCGCTGGCGCTCTGCATTTGGAGCCGTTCGCTGTCGCGCGAGCGGAACTCGCGCTCGACTCGCCCGACCTCGCGTTCGGCAATCCGCAAGCGGCGGAGCGCCTCGCGGCCCATTGCGATGGAGCTTTCGAACACCTCGCGCTCGAGCAGAGCGATGTCGAGCCCATCGAGCGCCAGCATGTGCCGGCGGTCGAACACCCGCACCATGATCACCGCATGCGGGAAAGCCTGCAGGATCGACTCCAGTTGCTCGCGGCCGAAGTCCGGATCGTCGTGACAGAAGAGGATGGCCTCGGCGGTTTCGGCGCCTGCCAGCCGGAGCAGATCGAGCCGCGTCCCGTCGCCGTAATAGACCTTGGTCCCGAACGACCCGGCGAGCTCGATCTGAGCCGCCTTGAGGTCGATCAGGGTGACCGGAATCCCCTTCGCCATCAGCATCTGCGTGACGGTCTGGCCGAAGCGGCCGTAGCCGACGACGATGGCGTTCGTCTCCGGCGAGAACTCGGGACCTTCCAGGTCGGCGGCAATCGCTGGACGCCGCTTCTGCAACCAGCCGATCAGCATCATCAGGAACGGCGTGGACACCATCGACAGAGTGACGACCGCCCCGAACAGGCTGGCTGCCTCGGGCAGGATCAGCTGCGCGGCGAGAGCCTGGGCGAACAGAACGAAGCCGAACTCGCCCGCCTGGCTGAGCAGAAGCGCGAGCGACAGGCCCCTGCCCTGCGGCATGCCGAACCCGCGCGCGAGCGGGTAGATGATGGCCGCTTTCACGAGAATCACCCCCACCGCGAGGGCAAGGACGTCGAGCGGACGGTCCGCGATGACGCCAAGATCGAGCAGCATCCCGACCGACATGAAGAACAGTCCCAGCAGGATGGAGCGGAACGGGTCGACGTCGCTCTCCAATTCATGCCTGTAGGGTGATTCGGCCAGCATCACGCCCGCGACGAATGCGCCCAGCGCAACGGACAGGTGCAGGCTGTGCATCAACGCCGACGCGCCGATCACGGCGAACAGGCCCGCGACGACGAACAGCTCTCGCTCGCCATAGCGGCCGATCAGCCGGAACAATGGATTGAGGATGAAACGCCCGGCGATCACCAGGCCTATGACCGCTCCAACCGTATACATCGCCAGAACCCAGCCGGCGGGCGCGTTGGGGTCCGGCGCCCGGCTGAGGGCGGCAATGATCGTGATCAGCGGGATCAGGGCCAGGTCCTGCAGGAGCAGGATGGAAAAGGCCTTCTCGCCATAGGGCGTGTTGAGCTCGCCCGAAGAGCGCAGCATGGGCAGAACCTGCGCCGTGGAGCTGAGCGCCAGGGGCAGCCCCAGGGCGATACTCGCCGCCGCGCTGATGCCGAGTGCAAGGTGGATCAGCAGCGCCAACGCCAGGCCGCAGAGTACCACCTGCGCAAGGCCGAGGCCGAAGATGTCCTTGCGCAGCCGCCACAATCGGCTGGGCCGCAGTTCGAGGCCGACGAGGAACAGCAACAGCGCAATGCCGATCTCCGACACGCTCATGATCTGCTGCGGATCGCCGATCAGGCCGAGCACGTGCGGCCCGACCACCGCCCCGCCGACGATATAGCCGAGGGTCGCGCCAAGCCCGAGGCGGCGGAAGATGGTCACGAACAGCAGGGCCGAGCCCAACATCACCGCACCGCTGGTCAGGAGCGCGTTCATCGGGTGCCGCGCTCGCTGAAAGTACGCTCGTCCTGAGCGGAGGACCGCAGGTCCGCAGTCGAAGGGCGTTCTTCCGAACCAACGCCCTTCGACTTCGCTGCGCTCCGCTCAGGACGAGCGCGGTTCAGGAGAACTTCAGCGGTCAGAGCCTCTTCCACCGCCGCGATCACTGCATCGAGCGGCAACAGCATCGCCGAATGCCGCGCCATCCTGGAACGAGCCGGCTCCAGCGGAGCAAACACCCCCGCCTCTCCCGCGCCGCCCAGCCAATTGCCGAGGGCACGCCGAAGCTCACCGAGCTCCTCCAGCGACCGCGCTTCTGCCGCCGCCTGCGTCAGCGCCGCACTGGCCTGCCCGAAGGCGCAGGCATTCACCCGTTGACGAAGTTCGGCCACCCGCCCTTCGCGATCGAGCAGCACTTCCGCACGGATCGTACTCCCGCAGGTAGCCGACCGCTTCTCCGCCGCCCCACTGGCGTCCGCCAACGGCTCGAACGGCGGCAGCGAGGCCGCGAGGCGGAGGATGTCGGTTGTATAAAGGGGCGTGTTCATGATCTGACCGCCACATAAGCGCTCACCCTGAGCCTGTCGAAGGGGTCGGAGTTCGACCGTCCATTCCAAGGCGCTCACCCTGAGCTTGTCGAAAGGTGGGCCGAAGCACGCTTCGACAAGCTCAGCGTGAGCGCAACAAGGCTCAAGCCCGCCGCCAAGTCGTCCCCTGCGGCCCGTCCTCCAGCAGAATACCCTCCGCCCTCAACTCATCCCGAATACGATCGGCTGTCGCGAAGTCCCGTGCCTTCTTGGCCTCGGCTCGCGCAACCACACGCGCGTCCACGTCAGCATCGCCGTCGCCGCGGAACCACTCGTCAGCGGTCGAACTGAACAGTCCGAGCAAGGCCCCGCTTGCCCTGAGCGCACCCGCACTCTCGACCTGGACAAGCCGCGCAATCGCCAGCGGAGTGTTCAGGTCATCTGCAAGCGCCTCCAGCACCCCCGCGGCGACCTCGCCAGGCTCCGCATCCGCAGCCCGCCGATACAGACCCTCCAAGGTCGCCTTGCTCTGCGTGATCAACTGCTCCGTCCAAGGCAGCGGCGACCGGTAGTGCGTGCTCAACAGCGCGAGCCGCAGGACTTCGCCCTTGTGCCCAGCCGCCAGCAGTTCCTGCGGCGTCACCACGTTCCCCAGGCTCTTCGACATCTTCTCGGAACCGAAATCGACGAACCCATTGTGCAGCCAGTACCGCGCGAGTGGCGCGCCGTGCGCACACCGGCTCTGCGCCGCTTCATTCTCATGATGAGGGAAGACGAGGTCGATGCCGCCGCCATGGATGTCGATCGTCTCGCCCAGGTGCGCTCGGATCATCGCCGAGCATTCGATATGCCAGCCGGGCCGTCCCCGCCCCCATGGCGAGTCCCAGCCGATCACCTCGGGCGCGCTTGGCTTCCACAGCACGAAGTCGCCCGGCGCGCGCTTGTACGGCGCCACCTCGACCCGCGCCCCGGCCAGCATCGCCTCCCGATCGCGCCGGCTGAGCGAACCATAGTCCGGATCGGAAGCCACATCGAACAGCACATGCCCTTCCACGGCATAAGCGTGCCCCTTGTCGATCAGCCCGGCGATCATCGCGATCATCGGCCCGATCTCTTGCGTCGCATGGGGCGCAAGGTCCGGGTCCTGCACGCCTAGGGCCCGCATGTCCTCGAGGTACGCCTGCTCGTAGCGCGCCGTGATGACCGAGGGATCGACCTCCTCCGCCCGCGCCGCGTCGATGATCTTGTCGTCCACGTCAGTGATGTTGCGGGCGTAGACGACCTCCCGCTCGGGATAGCTGTGCTTCAGGAGCCGCCGCAGCACGTCGAACACCACCGCCGGTCGCGCATTGCCGATGTGGGCGCGGCCATAGACCGTCGGCCCGCACACATACATGGTGATCCGCTTGTCATCGGCAGGCTCGAACAAGCGCTTCTCACGCATTGCAGTGTCGTACAGGCGGATCATCGTGTCTCTTCAGTCTTGCGATAGGCCTCGACCCAGTCGACGATCGCGCGTCCGCTGGCGTTCAGCAGCGGAAAGGTGCGCGAGCTCGTCATCCACTCGGGCCGCTCCGCCTCTGCGCCATAGACCATGTCGGTCGCAAGGTTCGCGAGCAGGAAGAACAGGGTCGCGCCGATCAGCCCCTTGAGCATCCCGAATCCGCCGCCGAGGAAGCGATCCAGGGGCCCCAGAACCGACTTGCGCGATGCCCGCCCCATTTGCCGCGCCAGCACGCGCACGCCGATGTAAACGGGCAGAAAGATCAGGGCGAACGCCAGCGCCGCCGCACCGGTCTCGCTAGAAGCCCAGCCCGACACAGCGGCGGCCATGTCCGCATGGAAAAGCTTGAGGCAGGTAATCGCGGCCACCCACGCGAGTAGCGTCAGCACCTCATGGACGAAGCCGCGCACGAAGCCCACCATGGCTCCGCCGCCGAGCAGCAGGATCACGAAGATGTCGAGCGCGGTCATCGCGTGCGGATAGCAACTGTTCCGAGCCTTGCCAGCCCCATGGCGCTCACGCTGAGCCTGTCGAAGCGTTGGTTCGAGCACCCTTCGACAAGCTCAGGGTGAGCGCACTCTTCACCGTCCCAGGATCCGCTCAACCAATCCCCGCAGCGCTCCGAACCGCGCCACCTTGATCCCCTTGCCGCCATCCACCCCGGCCGGAACCCAGGCCTCCTCGAACCCCAGCTTGGCCGCTTCCTTCAGCCGCAACGCCGTGTGCGCCACCGGCCGCACCTCGCCCGACAACGCGACCTCACCCAGGACCACCGCTTCCGCCGGCACCGGCCGCTCGCTCAGCGCCGACACCAAGGCCGCCGCCACGGCCAGGTCCGCCGCCGGATCCGCCAGCCGGTATCCGCCCGCGACGTTCAGATAGACCTCGGCATTGGCGAAGCTCACCCCGCAGCGCGCTTCCAGAACCGCCAGCAGCATCGCCAGCCGCCCCCCGTCCCAGCCCACCGCCGAGCGCCGCGGCGTCGCCCCGCTCGCGAGCCGCATGACCAGTGCCTGGATCTCCACCAGCACCGGCCGCGTCCCCTCGAGCGCCGGGAAGATCGCTGTCCCGCTCACCGGATCATCGCGCTTGGTCAGGAACAAGGCGCTCGGGTTCGGCACCTCGGCCAACCCAGCCCCCTCCATCGCAAACACGCCGATTTCGTCCGTCCCGCCGAAGCGGTTCTTCACGGCCCGCAGGATGCGATACTGGTGGCTGCGCTCCCCTTCGAAATTGAGCACCGCGTCGACCATATGCTCCAGCACGCGCGGGCCGGCGATGTTGCCATCCTTGGTCACGTGCCCGACCAAGATCAGCGCCGTGCCCCGCTCCTTGGCGAAACGGATCAGCTCGAGCGCGCTCGCCCGCACCTGGCTGACCGTTCCCGGTGCGCCTTCGATCAGGTCGGAGTGCATGGTCTGCACCGAGTCGATCACCAACAGCCCCGGAGCCGGCCCCGTCCCCACCGTCGTCAGGATATCGCGGACACTCGTGACGCTCGCCAGTTGCACCGGCGCTCCGCCCAGGCCCAGGCGCAGCGCCCGCAGCCGCACCTGGTCGACCGCCTCCTCCCCGGAGATGTACACCGCACCCCGCCCCGAGGCCGCGACCTTCGCCGCCACTTGCAGCAGTAGCGTGGACTTGCCGATCCCCGGATCGCCCGCCAGCAGCATGGCGCTTCCGTTCACGATCCCGCCGCCAATCGCCCGATCGAACTCTGCGATGCCGCTCGGCACACGCTCCGGGAGCGGAATGTCCGCGTCCAGTCCCACCAGTTCCACCGCCCGCCCGCCGCTCTGCAGGTCGTGCTTTGCGGAGAAGACGGTCACATTGCTCGCCTCCTGCACCAGCGTATTCCACTCCGCGCAGTCGGGGCACTGCCCCTGCCAGCGGGACTGAACCGACCCGCAGGCCTGGCAAACGTATCGGCTTTTCGGTTTGGCCATCTTCCGCCCGGCTTAGAACGGACCGGGAACAACAATCAATAGACCGGCTGCAGTAATCCCTCGATCACATGGTGCTGCTCGACCATCCTGAGCTCATCCACCACCCGGCAGGTCAGGTGATCGCGCACGCGCGCCGGCAGGCTCTCGTGGTAACCCCGCGTCACCTGCAGGTCGTGATGGTTGGCGTTGATCCCGTCGGGCGCGTCCACACCTACCACCAGAACGGGTCGCGGCTCGTTTGAGCGGTTCGCCGTGCCGCGGTGGATGGTCAGGGCCGAACGCGCCGAAATATCGCCCCGCTGCGGCATTTTCTGCACGGCTCGCGCCTCGTACCGCCCCCACAGCTCCCTCGCTGGAAACATGTCGTCCTTGGCACCCGTAATATCGTCCCACTGCGTCCCAGGAGCGACCTCGAACGGACCATGCTCCGGCCGGGTGTCGACGCAGGTCAGGTTGAACGCGAGGCTGTTGAGCCGCCGCCCGACCAAGGTCTCAGGCGGCGACTTGAAGTCGCGATGCCACGGCTGGTCTTCCGCCCCTGGAAACGGGATGTCGAAGCCAACCTCCACGATCTTGTACGCCGACCCGAGCACCGCCTCGCACACCGCCACGAACCAAGGATGCGTCGTGATATCGACGAAGCCGCGGATCTGCTGGGGCGCGACCTCAACGTAGAAGCGGTGAGGGCCCCGCGGCAGCGCTCCGCCGGGCCGATCCTTGACCGCGTCCCAAGCGCGCCAGATATCCGCCGCCAGCGCGTCCGCCCATTCCGGCGAGAAAGCACCTTTGCAGCCGATGATGCCGTCGCCATACAAGCCGCCCATGATCTCGGCGGGCTCATACTCCATCTGCCGTTGCATCGTGAATTCGCCTCCTCCGCCCCAACCCACTCTGGCAGCCACTTCGGCAAGAGCAAGGGTGTCGTCACGCTGGCAGAATGAACTTGAAGCCTTTTCGCCAACTACTCGGTTGGTTGCCCGACCCTCCACCCGTCGCTAAGCGCCGCAGCGTGCCCACCTCCCCGCTCGCGATCCGCGACTTCCAACTCTATTGGCTAGCGCGCTTCGCGGCGGTGCTCGCGACCATGGGGATGGTCGTGATCATCGGCTATCAGGTCTACGACGTAGCCCGGGCGGACTACGGCATGTCGATCCGCGAGGCGTCGTTCATGCTCGGCCTGCTTGGTGCGGTCCAGTTCGTGCCGCTCGCCCTGCTCACGCCAGTCGCCGGCTGGGTGGCAGACCGCTACGAGCGTCGCACCGTCGCTCGTTTCGCCAACGCCGTGGACATGAGCGTGGCGCTCGGCCTCGGCTTCTGCACCGCGAACGATCTGCTCACTCTGCCCTTGCTGTTCACCTTCGCCGCCCTCCATGGCGTGGCGCGGGTGTTCGTGGGCCCGGCCATGTCGGCGATCGCTCCGAACATCGTTCCGCCCGAACTGCTGCCCAAGGCGATCGCTCTGTCCTCCATTGCCTGGCAGTCGGCGTCGGTAGCCGGCCCGGCGATCGGAGGCTTTCTGTACGCCGCCGATGCGCCCATGCCCTATTGGAGCGCAACGGCCCTGATGCTGCTCGCGATCCTGCTGCTGACACCCATCCGCCACATCATCCCGCCAAGGATGACCGGCCACCCGCACCCGATCCGACAGATGATTGAGGGGCTGACCTATGTTCGCGGCCATCGCTTCCTACTCGGAGCGATCACGCTCGACCTGTTCGCGGTCTTGCTTGGGGGCGCGACCGCCATGCTCCCGGTGTTCGCCCGTGACATTCTCCACGTGGGAACCGAAGGACTGGGGCTGCTGCGTGCCGCCCCGGCGGTGGGAGCGGCGCTGGTCGCCGGCTGGTTCGCGTGGCGCCCGCTCAAGCACAATGTGGGCCTGAAGATGCTGGCCGCGGTCGCCGCCTTCGGTCTGCTGACCATCCTGTTCGGCGTGTCCCGCTCGCTGCCGCTGTCGCTGCTCGTCCTAGCCCTCCTCGGCGCAGCCGACATGCTGTCCGTCTACGTCCGTTCCAGCCTCGTCCAGCTCCACACCCCCGACATGATGCGCGGCCGCGTGTCGGCCGTGTCCGGGCTCGCCATTTCCGCCTCCAACGAACTCGGCGAACTTCAGTCGGGTCTGGCCGCGGCGCTGCTTGGCCCGGTCGGTGCGGTTGTGTTCGGTGGAGGCGCCGCCATATTCGTCGCCGGGGCATGGTCCTGGCTGTTTCCGGAACTCAGGCGTGCCCGGACGTTCGACCCGCCCAAGGAATTGCTCGCGCAAGCCGTCGAAGAGGAGAAGCCCGCATGAAGGCACAGACGATACTCGAAACCATCGGCAACACGCCGCACATCCGGATCCAGCGCCTTTTTGGCGACCAGGCCGAGGTCTGGGTCAAGTCCGAGCGCTCCAACCCGGGCGGATCTATCAAGGACCGCATTGCGCTTGCCATGATCGAGGATGCGGAGCGCAGCGGCAAGCTGAAGCCTGGCGGTGTCATCGTTGAGCCGACCAGTGGCAACACGGGGATCGGCCTCGCGATGGTCGCAGCGGTGAAGGGCTACAAGCTGATCCTCGTCATGCCGGAGAGCATGAGCCTGGAACGCCGCCGGCTGATGCTAGCTTATGGTGCGACCTTCGACCTGACCTCGCGCGAGAAGGGCATGAAGGGAGCCATTGCCCGCGCCGAGGAGATCATCGCCGAAACTCCGGGCTCGTGGATGCCGCAGCAGTTCGACAATCCCGCCAACATCCAGGTTCACCTGGAGACCACCGCGCGCGAGATCCTGGCGGACTTCGGCGACGACGAGCGCGGCTTCGATGCGCTGATTACCGGTGTGGGAACCGGCGGGCATATCACGGCCTGCTCTCAGCTGCTCAAGCAGAAGTGGCCGAACCTCCAAGTCTTCGCGGTGGAACCGACGCTGTCGCCCGTCATCTCCGGCGGCCAGCCTGGTCCGCACCCCATCCAGGGGATCGGCGCGGGCTTTATCCCCACGAACCTGCATACCGACACGCTCGACGGCACGATCCAGGTCGATCCGAACGATGCCAAGGAAATGGCCCGTCGCGCTGCGCGCGAGGAAGGGATCCTGGTCGGGATCTCATCGGGTGCGACGCTGGCCGCCATCGCCCAGAAGCTGCCCGAACTCGGGGAGCGGCCCCGCGTGCTTGGCTTCAACTATGACACGGGCGAGCGTTACCTGTCCGTCCCCGACTTCCTTCCCGAACAGAGTTAAACAGCCAGAAAGCACATGGGTTAGACGGTCCGTTAACGGCCCGGCGCATACCATGTCCGCGAGGAGACTTGCGGAAGTATGCGTCGGGCCCGTCTTGGACTACCCACCGATGGTCAGTTGGCCGGTCCCGCGCGCGCTTCCACGCGTGAGGCGATCTGGTTTGACCTGTCACCCGCGGGCCTGACGGACGAGAACTCGTCTCTCCAGTCCAAGCGCGTGTCGATGTTCACCTATGGGCCGCTGCTGCTTGCCGCCACGCACATGGTGATCGGCGCGGCCATTATCGTCCAGGGATGGCAGAGCATCGGCATCGGCGGTCTATTCGGGACCCTCGTACCGCTGATCCTGTCGTTATTGCTGGACGGTGCGGCGGCGGCACTGCTCCTGAAGCGCCGGGACTTCAATATTCCGCCGCACACCGCGGCGCGGCTGATGCTGGCTTACGTGGTCGCCTCCAGCCTCATCTGGATGCTTTTCGCGCAGGCTGCGAACTCTTACGGGACGGTGGGAGGGTTCGGTTTCCTTCCATTGGTGCTCGGCGCGGGGTTGGCGATGAAGACGCTGATCTGCGCCGGGTCACCGCCGCTCGCGGCGGCGAATGCTTTGGTCGCCACGATCGGGACTGCGCTTTTCAGCGGCGACCCTTTCGTGACCGCAGTGATCGCCTCGCTCGGGCTGGTGACCACGGCCTACAGCATCACCATAACCCGGCAGATGCTGGCAGCGGCTCGCCGCCGGCTGCATCTCGATCAGCAGGCGCAAAAGGCACTCAACTTCGTCGGCGAGTTCGAAGCCTCAGGCCGTGGCTGGTTCTGGGAGACCAACAACGTGGGCACGCTGTCCTACGTGTCGCAGCAGCTGGCGGACGACTTCAACACCACCCCCGAAGCACTGCTCGGACGGCAGTTTACCGACCTGTTGTCGGTCGAAGCTTCCTCCAACGACACGTTCCGCGAAGAGCGTACGCTGGGCTTTCACCTTTCGGCACGATTCCCCTTTTCCGACGTGGTTGTTCGGCCCGCCAGTGACGCCGATGTCCACTGGTCGCTCTCCGGCAACCCCATCTTCGACGAGAACGGCCGTTTCCTCGGCTTCCGTGGCATCGGGACGGACCTTACGGAGCAACGCCGGTCCGAGCAGGAGATCAGCCGCCTCGCGCGTTTCGACTCGCTCACGGGCCTGCCGAACCGGGCCATGATGCGCCAGACGCTTGACGAGGCGCTCCGGAACGCCGCGCGTCGCCAGAAGGGACTTTCGCTGTTCCTGATCGACCTCGATCGGTTCAAGAATGTCAACGATACCCTCGGCCATCCCGTAGGAGACGCCCTGCTGAAGCAGGTGGCGCAGCGCCTTACGAGCGTGATGGGCGAACACGGGCAGATGGGGCGGCTTGGCGGTGACGAGTTCAAGGCCGTTCTGCCCGGAACCGTGGACATCGGGCTACTCGAATCACTCGCCCGGACATTGATCCACGAGGTCTCCCGGCCTTACCAGATCGAGGGACATCGGGTGTCGATCGGCGCCTCGGTCGGCATCGCCATCGGCGATCCGGGGAGATGCTGCGCCGACAGCCTCGTGCGCAATGCCGACCTGGCGCTCTATGCAGCCAAGGGCGCCGGTCGGGGCAAGCACTGCTTCTACCAGCCTTCGATGCACTCCGAGGCGGCTGACCGGCAAATCCTTGAAGGCGACCTTCGCCAGGCCATCGAGCGCGGCGAGCTCTCAGTCATGTACCAACCGATCGTGCGAGCGGCGGGCGAGGAAATTGCCAGCTTCGAGGCGCTGGTCCGCTGGACACACCCCAAACGTGGCGCGATCTCCCCCGCGATTTTCATCCCACTCGCCGAAGAGTGCGGCATGATCGGCCGCATTGGCGAGTGGGTCCTGCGCAACGCTCTGCTCGAAGCGGCCCGCTGGCCGGATACGGTGCGCGTGGCGGTGAACCTTTCCCCCATCCAGTTCAACGATCCGGCGATCGTGAAGATCGTGGATGCCGCGCTGCGAGACACGGGCGTGAAGCCGGAGCGGCTCGAGCTTGAAATCACGGAAGGCGTGTTCCTCGCCGACAACGATGCCACGGACGAAACGTTCGCGCGCCTGAAGGAGCTTGGCGTCAGGCTCGCACTCGACGATTTCGGCACCGGCTACTCGTCCTTGGGCTATTTGAAGAAAGCGCCGTTCGACAAGATCAAGATCGACCAGAGCTTCGTTCGGGGTGCGGCGTCGTCCAAGAACCGCAACGCGGCCATCATTCGCGCCATCGTGACGCTGGCCGACAGCCTGTCGATGGACACGGTGGCCGAAGGCGTCGAGACGCATGACGACCTCAACCTCATCCGCGAGCTCGGCGTCAGTCACGTGCAAGGCTATATCTTCGGTCGCCCTGCCGAACCCGAAGTGGCGCGTAAGCTCGCCTCTGACCGGTCAGTCGAAGCGGAAGGCTATCAGTGTATCCGTGAGCCCCGTCAGCGGCTGATGCGACGCGCAATCATCTCCCTGGACGGGATCGTCACGGAGGTGCGGCTGCGCAACATCTCGGCTTCCGGAGCCCTAGTCGAGTGTCCGCGTTCCGCGACGCCGGACCAGAAGCTGACGATCGACGTCGTGGGAGTCGGACCCGTGACCGGCACCGTCCGCTGGGCCCAGCGTGGCAAGTTCGGGGTCCACTTCGACCAGACGTTCGACCTGTCCCGACTTGCACCCAAGAAGGTCAAGTCGAATGACGTGACGATGCTTCAGCCCTGGTACGTCAACCGCGCGGTTGGCGAGTAGCTGGCCGGGTTCTTCAACCGGCCACCGACTGCCTCAGAACGCCTCCACCGGAAGCGCCATCAGCGTATCCGCGCCCGCCTCAATCTGCCGGCGGAAGGTACCCGCCTTGACCAGCTCCCGCGAAGCATAGAAGCGCGCGGTGGCGAGCTTGGCATCGTGGAAGGACTGGTCCTCGCCCGGCTGCTCCAGGAGACGAGCCGAAGCCGAGGCCATCTTCAGCCACATCCAGCCGAGCGCCACCACGCCCATGAGGTTCATGTAGGCATATGCCCCTGCCCCGGCATTGTTCGGGTCGGCCATGCCGTTCTGCGCCAGCCACATTGTCGCCTGCTGCAGTTCGCCCAGAGCCTTCTCCAGCGGAGCGGCGATACCCGCAGGATCGCCAGCGGCACGTGCCTCGGCGATGTCGGCCGTCACGACCTCGAAGAAGGTCCGCACGGCCCGGCCGCCATTCTGCGCGAGCTTGCGTCCGACAAGGTCCATTGCCTGCACCCCGTTGGTGCCTTCGTAGATTTGGGCAATGCGGGCATCACGGACGAACTGCTCCATACCCCATTCGCGGATGTAGCCGTGGCCGCCGAACACCTGCTGCATGTTGACCGCCACCTCGAAACCCTTGTCGGTCAGATAGCCCTTGATAACCGGGGTCAGCAGGCTGATGAGGTCGTCGGCCCGCAGGCGGTCCTCTTCCGTCTGGGCCTTGCGCGTCAGGTCAACCTGCAGCGCACCCCACAGGATCAGTGCGCGTGACGCCTCATTGGTGGCCTTGGCTTCCAGCAGCATCCGCCGCACATCGGGGTGAACGAACAGCGTGTCGGCCTTGGCGTTCGGATCGCGGTCGTCCGGCTTCAGCGCCCGGCCCTGCCGGCGGTCCTTCGCGTAAGCCACGGCATTCTGATAGGCGACCTCGGCCTGGGCGAGGCCCTGCAGCCCAACACCCAGGCGCGCAGCGTTCATCATGATGAACATGGCGGCGAGGCCCTTCTCCGGCTCGCCGACCAGATAGCCGATGGCCCCGTCATAGTTCATGACGCACGTCGAGTTGCCGTGGATGCCCATCTTGTGCTCGATCGAGCCGCAGGACAGGCTGTTGCGCTCACCCAGGCTGCCGTCCTCGTTGACGAGGAACTTGGGCACGATGAACAGCGAGATGCCCTTCACATTGTCCGGCGCGCCCGTGATCTTGGCCAGCACCAGGTGGACGATGTTCTCGGACAGGTCGTGCTCGCCCGAGGAAATGAAGATCTTGGTGCCGGAAATCTTGTAGCTGCCATCCGCCTGCGGCTCGGCCTTGGTCTTGAGGAGGCCGAGGTCGGTGCCGCAGTGCGGCTCCGTGAGGTTCATGGTGCCGGTCCACTGGCCGCCGACCATCTTGGGCAGATAGGTCTGCTGCTGCTCCGGCGAGCCCTTGACCAGGATGGCGGCGATCGCCCCCTGGGTCAGGCCATTGTACATCTCGAAGCTGTGGTTCGAGGAGCAGAGATACTCCGACAGCGCCGTGGAAACGACGGAGGGGAGCCCCTGCCCCCCGAACTCCGCCGGAGAATGGAGGGTCGTCCAACCACCGGCAACGAACTGGTTCCACGCGTCCTTGAAGCCCGCGGGAGTGGTCACGGACCCGTCCTCGTGACGGGTGCAGCCTTCCTCGTCGCCGGTACGGTTCAGCGGTAGCAGCACCTCCTGGCAGAAGCGCGCGCCCTCCTCGAGAATAGCCTCGACCAGGTCTGGGGTCGCTTCGCTGAAGCCCGGCAGATTGCCGTAGTTCTGCAGCCCTACGACATGGTCGAGGACGTAGCGCGTGTCGCGGACGGGGGCGTTGTAGACGGGCATGGGTCAGTCCTTCTGGTCAAGGATGGCGATGAAGTCGCGGAGTTCGTCAATGGTGGTGTCGATGTCGCGGCGCTGCTCCTCCAGCGCTGCGATGCGTTCCTTGCAGCGGGCGATCGTCACCTGCCTTTGGGTCCTGCGCTGGTCGCCCAGATCGTAGAGGTCGAGCATCTCACGAACGGTCGCGAGACTGAAGCCCACCCGCTTGGCACGCAGGATCCAGGCCAGACGGGCGCGATCCCGGTCGGAGTAGAGGCGCTGTGTCCCGCGCCGCTCCGGCGAGAGCAGACCCTCGTCTTCGTAGAAGCGCAGGGCGCGACCGGTCACCTCGAACTCGTCGCAGAGTTCACCGATGCTGTAGAAGCGCGAATGGTCGCTGGCGGCCGCTGCGGGCATAAGCTTTCGCTACTTGACGTTCACGTAAAGGTCAACACAACGGATCACCGGCAAGGTCTACGACGGCGCCGGCGCTGTCGCTACGGCGGAACTCGGCACCGGAATAGCTGGCCGTTGGACCGCAGTAATAGGCACATGCTGCGGTCGCGCCGCCTAGCCGCACGCCTTCGCCCGAGATTGTGAGATCGACCCGGCACGCCTGGTCACCGTCCGGAAAGAGCGCGGCAGAACTGCCGTTCCGCCGCAGTGACCCCGTGGCAGTACAGTTGGCGTTCCCCTGACCATAGGTGATGAAGGCTGCGCGGCCTCTTCCTTCATCCAGGCACAGGCGGTTCCGGCCCGATCCGGCAAATGTAACCGTCGCCGCGGCGGGCGTTCGCGACTCTGCGGCGGTGGACTGCTCCTGGGGTGTCTCCTCAGAGCGTCCACACGCCCCCAGGAGAAGCAGACTTGCAGCGATAAAGACGTTCCTCATGGCCCTCACGTGACGTGCCGGGCGCGGCTCTTCAACCCTGGTTCAGGCGCGGGGAGACAAAAGCGGCGCCTTCCCCTATAGGCGGCGCAACTCCAGGCAGGCGGCAGGTTCCATGCTGACGACCAACCCGTTCGACGACGACAAGCTCCGCGAGGAATGCGGCATATTCGGCATCTGGAATGCCGAGGTTGCCGCCAGCTTCGTCGCATTGGGGCTGCACGCTCTGCAGCATCGCGGCCAGGAGGCCGCCGGCGTCACAAGCTACGACGGGATGAGCTTCCACTCCCATCGTGCCATGGGGCATGTCGCAGGTAATTTCGACAAGGACGAGGTGATCCGCTCCCTTCCCGGGCGAACCGCGATCGGACACGTCCGCTATTCGACTACCGGCTCTTCGGCCATCCGCAACGTCCAGCCCCTCTTCGCGGAGCTGAGCGAGGGCGGCTTCGCGGTGGCGCACAACGGCAACCTGTCGAACGCGATGAAGCTGCGTCGGACTCTCAATCGCCGGGGCTCAATCTTCCAGTCGACGTCGGATACCGAGGTCATCATCCACCTGGTGGCGACCAGCCACTATACGACGTCGCTGGACAAGCTGATCGACGCGCTGGGCCAGGTCGAAGGCGCCTATTCGCTGCTGGTCCTGACCGAGCAGGGACTGATCGCCTGCCGCGACCCCCTCGGCATTCGCCCGCTGGTGATGGGGCGGATCGGCGAGTCCGTCATCTTTGCGAGCGAGACCGTCGCGCTGGACGTGATCGGTGCCCGCTACGAACGCGAGATCGGCCCGGGCGAGATGGTCGTCGTAAACGAGGAGGGCGTCCGCAGCTTCCGACCCTTCGCCGCGGCGAACCCTCGCCCTTGCATCTTCGAGCACGTGTATTTCAGTCGCCCGGACAGCGTGGTGGACGGCATCTCCGTCTACGAATCGCGCAAGAACATCGGGGCGGAGCTGGCCATGGAGGCTCCGGTCGAGGCCGACCTCGTGGTCCCGGTGCCCGACAGCGGCGTTCCGGCAGCGATCGGCTACAGCCAGAAGTCCGGCCTCCCGTTCGAGCTCGGCATCATCCGCTCGCACTATGTCGGGCGCACGTTCATCCAGCCGAACCAGGAGGTCCGGCATCTCGGCGTCAAGCTGAAGCACAATGCCAACCATGCCCTGATCAAGGGCAAGCGGGTGGTGCTGATCGACGACTCGATCGTGCGTGGCACCACCAGCCTCAAGATCGTGCAGATGATGCGCGATGCTGGTGCCCGCGAGGTTCACATGCGGATCGCGTCCCCGCCGACCCGCCACAGCTGCTTTTATGGAGTCGACACGCCCGAGCGCGCGAAGCTGCTCGCCGCGCAGATGGACGTGGAAGGCATGACCAAGTTCATCAACGCCGACACCCTCGCCTTCATCTCCATCGAAGGGCTATATCGGGCGCTAGGAGAGAGCCGGAATCCAACTTCGCCGCAGCGCTGCGATGCCTGCTTCACCGGCGATTATCCGACACGGCTGACGGACCTCACCGACAAGAAGACGGAAGAAAGCGGATTGGCGCTGGTCGCCTCGCGCTAGGCTCGCTAACGCGCGCGCCATGACAGCATTGCAAGGCAAACTCGTCCTCGTCACCGGGGCTTCGCGCGGCATTGGCGCTGCGACAGCGGAAGCACTCGCGCGCAGTGGGGCGCACGTTATTCTGGTCGCGCGCACCGCATCGGGGCTCGAGCAAGTGGAGGACCGGATCCACGAGGCGGGCGGAAGCGCCACTATCGCGCCCCTGGATCTTACCGATGGCGAGGCGATCGGCAAACTCGCGACGGCCGTGGCAGAGCGTTGGGGACAGCTCGACATCCTGGTGATGAACGCGGCCATGCTCGGTACCCTGACGCCGGTCGAGCATATCGATCCGAAGGAATACGCCCGCGTCCTCGGCATCAACCTGCTGGCGAACCAGGCCCTTATCGCCGCCTTCGACCCGCTGCTTCGCCGGGCGAAAAAGGCGGACGTCATCGGTGTGACCAGCTCCGTAGGCCGGGAACCCCGCGCATTCTGGGGCGCCTACGGGTCGTCCAAGGCTGCCTTCGAAATTCTGTTGGGCGCCTATGCGGACGAAACGGACCACACCGGCAAGCTGCGGGTCACCGTGCTTGATCCGGGTGCCACGCGGACTCGCATGCGCGAGCTGGCCTTTCCCGGCGAGAACCCCGAGAGCGTCAAGTCCCCAGAGGTTGTTGCGGAGCGCATCGTTCAGCTCCTGTCGGAGGAGCGCGCAACAGGGGCACGCGTCCGCGTCGACTAAAGGCGGGTGGCGGCGTCCGCGAGGCGCTGGAAGAAGGCCGTCCTCTGCTGGGCGAGATCGTCGTTCAGCGCCGCGGGCCAGGCGCTGACGGCCACGATGGCCAGCTTGCGCTTGGGATCGATCCAGATGCTCTGTCCGAAGATGCCGCTGGCACGGTATCCGCTCGGCTCGATCCACCAGAGATAGCCGTAGCCCCGGCCCGGCTGCTGGAAGGGCTGGTGGATGGCCGTGGCATCCCGGACCCATCCGCTGGCGAGCAGGCCGGCTCCCTCCTCGAGCATCAGCTGCCCCAGCCGGGCATAATCCCGCAATCGCGCTGAGATGCAGCAGCCGGCGATCTCCTGTCCCTGCTCATCCACCTGCCAGGCGGCGTCGGCCTCCATTCCATACGGCTGCCACAGCTTGAGCGAGGCATAACGGCTGATCGGCATCTTGACGGCGCGCGCCAGGATCACGCCGGCAAGGTTGGTCTCTCCCGTATTGTAGTTGAACCGGCTGCCAGGCATCGCGGCACGCGCGAGGGTCTTCATGTACGACACCGTCACGTCCTCGCCGGACGGCACCGGGCGAGCGAACATCTGTGCGACGTCGGACTTCGGGTCGGTATAGTCCTCGTTCCACTTGGCACCGGATGACATGGTCAGCACCTGGCGGACGGTCACGCCGTCATAGGCGCTGCCTTTCAGCTCGGGCACGTAGCGGATCACGAGGTCATCGAGCGACTGGATGGACCGATCCTTTAACGCTGCCCCGAACAAGGTGGAGGTGACCGACTTCGCCACGGAGAAGCTGGTCCAGCGCTGGTCGGGCCCGAAGCCGCGCGCATAGCGCTCGAGCCGGACGCGGTCGTCCTGAAGCACGATCAGCCCGGCGATGTTCTGATCCTCAATGAACCGAGTCACGTCGGCATCCGCAACAGGCAGCGGCCGACCGCGGGGCAGTAGACGCGCCTTGCCGCCGGCCTTGATCGGAACCGCCGGGAAGATCTGCTCCATGCGCCGGAAATTGGCGTCTCGCTGCTGCTGACTCCAGAACAGCACCTCCGCGCCTGCCCTGCGCACGGCCTCACGGCTTCCCGCGTCGGCAGGCACCGGCGCCTGCGCAGCCGCGGAAACGGGGGCAAACGCAATCGCAAGCGCAAGGCTGAGGCAGGCAATCCGCATCACATCTCCTTCGTCAGGGTGACCTGGCCGACGTTGATGCCGTCGCCGCGGAAACCCCCTTCGCAGTACATCAGGTAGTAGCGCCAGAGCCGATGAAACTCCTCGCTGAAGCCGGCAAGCCGCCCTTCGGCAATCGCAGCGTCATAGCGTTCACGCCACAGCTTCAGCGTCCGCGCATAATCCTGCCCGAACCAGCGCACGTCCTCCCAATTCAGGCCGCGATCCCTCGCCAGCCCGGCAAAGCGGGGCTCTTGCAGCAGCATTCCGCCCGGGAAGATGTAAGCCTGGATGAAGTCAGCCGACGCGGCATAGCGGTCGAACAGTTCCGGCCGGATGCTGATGAACTGCAAGGCTGCACGCCCACCGGGCTCCAAGGACTGCGTGATGCAGTCGAGGTAGGCACCCCACCAGCGCTGTCCGACCGCTTCGACCATTTCAACCGACGCGACCGCGTCGAAGGTCTCGCGGACGTCACGATAGTCCTGAAGGCGAATCTCGATCCGATCGGACAAACCTGCTTCGACGATCCTGCGGTCGGCCCAGAGTTTCTGCTCCGTCGAAAGCGTCAGGCCGACTACCCTGGCGCCGCGCCGCGCCGCCTCGATCGCCAGAGTTCCCCAGCCACAACCGATTTCAAGCAGCCGATCACCCGGCTTGAGCGCGAGCCGATCAAGTAGACGGGCGACCTTGCGATCCTGTGCCTTGGCAAGATCTTCCACGCCTTCGAACAGGGCCGACGAATAGGTCATACCCGGGTCCAGCCAAGCGGCGTAGAAGTCGTTGCCGAGGTCGTAATGCGCCGCGATATTGTCTCGCGCCTGGACCGGGCTGTTGTCCCGCCATTGGTGCGCGGCCCAGTTCAACAGGCGCATCGGTCCCTTGGCGCGTGCCGTGTCTCCGAGACTCGCCGCGTTGCGCATGAATAGCTCGAATAGCGGCACGGGATCTGGCGATGACCACTCGCCCTTCTCCCATGCCTTGTACCAGCCGACACTCCCCGACGTCGCGAGCCGCACCAGTGCCATCCAGCTGTGGAGGTGGACCACCGGCTCCGGACCTGGGCCATGGAAGCCGATCCGCCGCTGCTCACCGGACGGCAGCGTTGCGTGGATGCCGCCCTCGATCAGGCGCTCGTCCAGCCGATCCACGATCCTGGAGAAAGCCGGCGCGACAAGACGCCCCACGAGGCCTGCGCCTGTCGCGAAACCGCGGTCGGCCCGCAGCAGATGCTCACCCCTGGTTGCCATCACGGCGTCTTTGCCGAGGGGCAGGGACACTTCAACCCCACTCGTGCTGAGCAGCAGCGTGAGCGGCGTTTCGAAGCGCGCCCTTCGATAGGCTGCTGGACCGCTCAGGACGATCGGGCTCTGGCCTCCCGAAATGCCTGCAACGCCCGCTCCCGCGCTTCACGGTGGCCGATCAGCGGCGTGGCGTACTCGGCTGGCGCCACTCCCTTACTCCACGGATCGTGGATCTCTGCGTCCGAAAGGTGGGCGAGCTCCGGCACCCACCTCCGGATGTAGTCCGCCGCCCCAAACTTCTCCGACTGAAGCAAGGGCGCCATGACCCGGTAGAAGGGTTGGCTGTCGAAGCCGGTGCCGGCGATCCATTGCCAGTTCTGGCTGTTGTTTGCGTAGTCGGCGTCCACCAGCGTGTCCCAGAACCACAGCGCTCCGCGCCGCCAATCGAGCAGCAGATGCTTCACGAGGAAGCTCGCCGTGATCAGGCGCACGCGATTGTGCATCCAGCCTGTCACCCACAGCTGGCGCATACCCGCGTCAACGATCGGGTAGCCGGTCTGACCCTCAGTCCAGGCCGCGAAATTCTGGTCGGCCTGCGTGCCGGTGCGGTACTTCAATCCGATCGAGCGCTGCTCCCGCGTTCCGAGGTCCCGATCGGCGAGTACCACGTGGCGCGAGAAGTCCCGCCAGGCGATCTCCCGTCGAAACTTGTCGCCTGCGCCCTCCTCCAGGCCGTGCCACACTTGCCTGGGACTAATCTCGCCATGATGCAGGTGCGGCGACAGGTTGGAGGTACCGACTTCCGCCGGAAGGTCGCGACGACCCGCATAGGAGGCCGCCTCCGCCGCGAAGCGCCGGAGGTGGTAGAGAGCGCCTGCCTCGCCGGGCTCCCAAACCGCGAAACCCTTCGCCCAGTTCGGCCGTGTGGGGAGCAGCTCCCAGTCCTCGAGCCGATCGGACGCCGGCAGCCGCTCCGGCCCCGCGAGTTCGCGCGGAGCAGGCCGCGGTTTGGGCGGCGGCAAGTGCTGGGAGAGAGCGCGGAAGAACGGGCCGAAAATCTTGAACCCGCCACCGGAGCCGGTGCGGATGGCCGAGGGCTCATGGAGCACGTCGCCCTCGTGTAGGGTCAAGCGTTCGCCCACCTCGGCTTCGGCTTGCCGCCACCACGGCTCGTAGTGGCGCGTGGCGTGGACCGCCGCCCCGAGCTTCTCAGCGACTTGGCGGACGACCTCGGGCGACTTTCCGCGCCGCAGGATTAGCGCGCCTCCCCGCTCCTCCAAACCGCGGCCAAGGCTCGCCAGGCTATGGTGCAGCCACCAGCGCTGGGCGCCCCCGATCGCCCAGCGGCCGGGTGCCTCATCATCCAGCACATAGAGGGCGACCACGGGCCCGCGCTCCATTGCGGCGGCGAAGGCCGGCTGGTCGGCGAGACGGAGGTCCTGGCGGAGCCAGACGAGTTGCGTGTCGGCCATGATGGGTCGAGCGAGCTACTGCCCGCTCGGTTCCGGGGAGAGCACTACGGTAAATGGGTCATATTCGCCCACCGTGCGCCCCGCCGACTGGCGCAGCGAAGAGGAAAACCGCTGATCCTTCAATACGGTGCGACCATTCTCTTCCACGACATATGGCATTCGCGACCAGAAGAGGAACGCCTCCACATCGCTCCTCCCGCGGGCGGCGGTCAGAGCCGGGTCGTCGAGCCGGTTCGGGCAGGATGCGTCAGGCAGGCGCACTCCGGTCAGCAGGCCATAGTCTCCGTCGCCATGCACCTCCGCATCGCGCCACAGCATGCGCCGGTTCCAGAAGGTGAACGGCAGTGGGTTGGCGACGACCAATTCGGCGCGATGGCCACGCTGTTCGAGCACGGCATGGGTATGCGCCTCGGCACGGCCGGTAATCAGTCCGTTGGCCAGGATGTAAGCCCCGATGGCCGCAAACCCGATCCACGCCGGACGCTGCCAGTCCCCGCCACGCTTCTCCCGGCGCCGCGACCAGAGGAAGCTGACGATCAGCGCCGCCCAGATCCAGACGTCTACGATGAACAAAGTGTCGCCGGCAAACCAGCGATGGCTGAACGGCTCCAGCAGGCGCACCCCGTAGCTGTTCAGCCAGTCGAGCGCGGGATGGCTCCACGTCCCAAGGCAGGCGAGCAGCAGCAAGGGCCAGAAACGCACCGGCTGTCCAGCCTTGTTCCGCCGCCACTTTTCCCATGCCAAGACCGCTCCGGTCAGAAGCAGCGGCAGGATCAGCATGGCGGGAGGGCCGTGGGTGATCCCTCGGCGTATAGCGAGGCTCTCGGTCCCGAGCACCGAAGCGATGGCGTCAAGATCGGGAATGTTGGCAGCGATGATCAGCGTCGCCATCGCCCGTCCGGTCAGTCGCTTCAGGCCCATCTGTCCCAGGAGCGCGCCGGCCAGGCTGTGCGTGAGATTGTCCATCAGCGCGGCGTCGCGAACCAGATGTGATGCCTCGGCCCCTTGCCATTGGCCCGGGCCCGAACGACTTCCTCGTCAACGGCATAGCCGGCGTTGGTGAGACTTCGCGTGAAGCGCGGATCGGGGGCTGCGGACCAGATCGCCAGAAGCCCGCCCCGTCGGAGCGCCGCCTTTGCTGCGGCAAGTCCCGCCGAAGAATAGAGGCGGTCATTGGCGGCTCGGACGAGCGCATCCGGCCCATTGTCGACGTCGAGCAGGATGGCGTCGTAGGTCCCGCCGCTGATCGCGTCCGCCACGTCGCCGAGCCGCACCGTCACGCGCGGGTCGTCCAGTCCGCCTCCCGTGAGTGCCGCCATTGGACCTCGAGCCCATTCGATGATCTCGGGGACCAGCTCCGCAACCGTGAGAGTGGCATCCTTGGGGAGGGCCCGGAGAGCGGCCCGCAGCGTGAAGCCCATCCCATAGCCGCCCACCAGCCAATGCTGGCGAGGACGCGAACCCAGCCGTGCCGCCGTAAGCTCGGCGAGCGCCTCTTCCGAGCCACTCATCCGGGTCGACATGAGTTCCTCGCGCTCGACCAGGATCATGTGGTCACGCCCGCGCCGATAAAGCCTCATCTCCTCGCCGCCCGGGATTCGGGCGGTGGCGACCAGCTCGCGCGGGATCATGGGATCGTCATCCGTCACTCCCGCGAAGGCGGGAGTCCATCACCGGTCCGTGAGACTCGCGAAACATTCGGGAGATGGATTCCTGCCCCCGCGGGAATGACCGTCCCCTACTCAGCCCGCGGCTCCTTCTCGACCTGCCAGCTCTGGCCCTTGCTCACCAGCGCCTGCAGGTCTGGCGCCTTGCCGGCGCTGACCGTCCGGTTCTGCTCCAGCACGGCCTCGTCGAAGGTCGGCGCCGGATCGTCGTAGATGACGCCGAGCGCGACCGGGAAGCCCTGCCCAGGCATCTCGACCAGCAGGTGCGCCAGCAGACGATTCCTGGGATTGTGGACCAGCACCGCGGGATCGTCCCCGGGGACGACCTTCAGCGCGAGCGTCTCCAGATCCAGCGCTATGCCCTTGGCCCCACCTGCAAATAGCATCTTCTCACCGGGCTTCAGCCACAGCTGCATTTCGGTCGCGACTTCCCGTGCCGTAAAGGGCGCGAACACGTCGTCGTTGTAAACAACGCAGTTCTGAAAGATCTCCACGAAGGCGGCGCCCTTGTGCGCGTGCGCCGCCTTGAGCACGTCGGGCAGGTTCTTGTGAACGTCGATCCCACGCGCAACGAAGCGAGCGCCCGAGCCGAGGGCGAATGCCGCCGGCCGGGTCGGGCGATCGACCGAACCGAAGGGCGTGGAGGGCGAGCGGGTCCCAATCCGGCTGGTGGGAGAATATTGCCCCTTGGTCAGGCCGTAGATCTCGTTGTTGAACAGCAGGATCTGGCAGTTCAGGTTGCGGCGCAGCACGTGCATCGTGTGGTTGCCGCCGATCGACAGCGCGTCGCCATCGCCGGTGATGATCCACACGTCCAGCTCCGGGTTCGCCAGCTTGATGCCCGTTGCCACCGCCGGCGCTCGGCCGTGGATGGTATGGAAGCCGAATGTCTCCATGTAGTAGGGGAACCGGCTGGAACAGCCGATCCCGGAGACGAACACCGTCTTCTCCCGCGCGACGCCCAGGTCAGGCATGGTGCGCTGCACGGCCTTCAGAACCGCATAGTCCCCGCAGCCCGGACACCAGCGGACTTCCTGGTCCGACGCCCAGTCCTTGGCAGTGGTCTTCTCGATAGGGGTGAGTTCGTTCATGTCAGAGCAGCCAGTAAATGAGGACCAGGACGACGATCAGCATGGCGACCAGCGGAAAGGCGTTGATCGGCTTCATCACGCAAGGCCTTCTCGGACGGTGCGACCGTCATCGTGACCGGAGTCGCGGATCGGCAGCTGCGCCGGATCGGGTCGCAGGTTCACGGGCGAATGCCCCTCCAGCGCCTCGGCGATGGCGGCCTCGATCTCGGCAATGCGGAAGGGCTGGCCACTGACCTTGGTCAGGGAGCGCGCATCGACCAGATACTGATCGCGCAGCACAGTCTTGAGCTGGCCCGCGTTCATCTCCGGCACGATTACCCGGCCGAAGCTCTTCAGCAGTTCGCCGAGGTTCCGCGGCAGCGGCCAGATGTGGCGAATGTGCACGTGGGCCACGTCGTGGCCGCGCGCACGCATCCGGCGGACCGCCTGGTGGATGGGTCCGAAGGTCGAACCCCATCCGACCACGGCCATAGCTGCGCCGCGCTCGCCCAGACATACGTCCTGCTCGGGGATGTCGTTGGCAATGCCCAGCACCTTCTGGTGCCGCTGGCGCGTCATCTCCGCATGGGCGGCCGGCGAATAGTCGAGGTCGCCCGTGCCCGGGTTCTTCTCGATTCCGCCGATCCGGTGCGTCAGCCCCGGCGTGCCTGGCTTGACCCACGGCCGAGCCATGCGGTCGTTGCGCTGATAGGGCAGCAGCTTGCCGTCCTTCATCGGCGCATCACCATTCGCGAATTGCACGGGGAACGGCGCGTAGCCGCTCATGTCCGGCACCTTCCACGGTTCGGCAGCATTGGCGATGTAGCCGTCCGTCAGCAGCATGACGGGCGTCATGTAATGGGCGGCGATACGACACGCCTCGATCGCGCAGTCGAACGCGTCTGATGGCGAGCGGGCAGCGATCACCGGCAGCGGCGCATCCCCATTGCGGCCGTAGACCGCCTGGTAGAGATCGGACTGCTCCGTCTTCGTCGGCAGCCCGGTAGACGGCCCGCCACGCTGCGAGTTGACGATCACCAGCGGCAGCTCGGTCATGATCGCCAGACCCATCGCCTCGGTCTTCAGCGCAATGCCGGGACCCGACGATGACGTGACGCCCAACTGCCCCGCATAGCTCGCGCCAATGGCAGCGCAGATGGCGGCGATCTCGTCCTCCGCCTGGAAGGTCGTGATTCCATATTCCTTCAGGCGGCTGAGATGATGCAGCAGCGGCGAGGCCGGGGTGATCGGATAGGAGCCGAAGAACATCGGCAATCCTGCCAGCTGCGCACCCGCCACAAGGCCCAGCCCAAGCGCTTCCGCGCCGGTCACCGTCCGATAGAGACCGGGCTCCGCCGGAGCGGGACCGATGTGCCGCGGCTTCACCGCCGCGCCCATCTCCACCGTCTCGCCATAGGCATGACCGGCGTTGAGGGCCGCAATGTTCGCTTCTGCAAGCTGCGGAGCCTTGGCGAACTTGGTCTTGAGCCAATCCACGATCGGTTCACGCGAACGGTCGAACATCCAGAGCGCCAGCCCCAGGGTCCACATGTTCTTGCAGCGAAGCGCTTCCTTGTTGCCGAGCCCGAACGGCTTCACGGCGTCCAGCGTCAGCTGTGAGATGTTGAATTTCACGAGCTGCCACTTGGCCAGACTGTCATCCTCCAGCGGGTTCTGCTCGTAGCCCGCTTTCGCAAGGTTGCGCTGCGTGAACTCCCCCTCGTCGGCGATGATCAGCCCGCCCTCGCGAAGCTGGTTCACGTTCACCTTCAGGGCCGCCGGGTTCATGGCGATGAGCACGTCGGGCTCGTCGCCCGCCGTCTCGATCGCCGCGGAGCCGAAGTTGATCTGGAAGGCCGATACACCGAACGTGGTGCCCTGCGGTGCCCGGATTTCTGCCGGAAAGTCCGGGAATGTCGCGAGGTCGTTGCCGGCCAGCGCCGTGGACAGGGTGAACTGGCCGCCGGTCAGCTGCATCCCATCGCCGGAATCCCCGGCAAAGCGGACGACGACGGCTTCCTGCGGCGCATCGCTGTGCGCTTCTTCTGGGGTGAGGAGATGGGTGGCCGTAGCCATTACAGATCCTGCGATGTGGGGTTTCGAGGTCTATCTAAGCGCATTGTGGCAAGTTTGCGAGGGCGGAGAGTAGCTGGTCTCCATCGCCCGGCCTGCGGCTTGCCTCAGGGGCGGCTGGCCGCGATGAGGACGGCATGACCCAGCCCTTTGTTCGTCCCGATGTTCGCGCGTTCCTCGACCAGATGGCGGCCGGAGGCGCCAAGCGGGCCGTCGACGTGTCGCTCGCCGAGGCACGCAACATGATGCATGCCTCCAAGCACCTGTTCGATGCGCCCACCGGAGAGCTCGCGATCATCCGCGACATCGCGGGCGGACCCTGCCCGATGCGGCTCTACGATGCGAGGACGGAGCGCCGTGCCGGACCGGTGCTGGTCTTCTATCACGGCGGCGGCTTCGTCCTGGGCGATATCGCCACCCATGAGCCCCTCTGCGCGGAGATCGCCCGGCTGCTGGATCTGCCGGTGGTCTCGGTCGACTACCGGCTCGCACCGGAACACCCCTTCCCCGCCGGCGTGACGGATGCCATCGAATCAGCGCGGTGGCTCGCGGCCAGCCCGGCTGAGCTGGGTCTGCAAACGTCGGGTCTCGTGCTGGCCGGCGACAGTGCCGGCGGCAACTTCGCTATCGTGACCGCCCTGGCCCTGCGCGACTCGCCTGCCAAAGTCCCGGTCCTCGCGCAGTGGCCGATCTACCCGGCGGCGAACCCGACGGAAGGCTACCCTAGCCTGGAGGATTTCGGCGAAGGCTACCTCCTGTCACGCGACAGCATGCACTGGTTCGACGAATGCTATGCGCCCGCCGCCCGCGACTGGCGCTACGATCCGCTCCACCGGTCTCAAGATGGGATGCCTCCAACCCTCGTGGTCACGGCTGGACTCGACCCGATCCGGGACCAGGGACGCGCCTATGCCGCGGCCTGCGCTCAAGCCGGCGTTTCGACGGTCTATCTCGAGTGCGCAGGCACGATCCACGGCTTCATGAACCTTCGCAAGGCCTTGCCCAGCGCGCAGGGCGATCTCGAACGCTGCATCGCTCACCTCAAGCTGCTGCTTGCGCCAGCCTGAGCAGGAGAAGCGCTGCGTCGACCGTCCCCGACGCGGAACCTCGGAGGCGTCGATTCGCTTGTTGCGGTGCCGGGACACGTGTCGCCCGGCGCGGGAGATTCAAAATGCAAGGCAACATCGTATCTGCGGTCTTCGACAACTACTCGGAAGCGGAGCGCGCCGTATCCGAACTGCGGGCCGCAGGCGTGGGGAACGACGCCATCTCCATCATCGGCCGCCACGAGGGCGAGACCACCGAAACGACGGGCAGTGGCGACCGGGTCGACAACGATGGTGACGAGCCCGCGAGCTTCCTGTCCAAGGCTGCCGCCGGATCGGGCATCGGTGCGCTGCTAGGCGTCGCCGCCCTCGCGATCCCGGGCGTGGGCCCGCTCGCGGCAGCCGGCGCCATCGCCCAGTCCGCCATCGGCGGCGCTGCCCTGACCGGCACGGCCATCGGCGCCGCAGCCGGCGGCCTCAGCGACATCCTCACAAAGCATGGCGTAAGCGATGAGGACGCGGGCTACTATCACGAGCGCATCAACAACGGCGGCGTGTTCGTCTCCGTCGACCCCGACCGCGCCAACCTGTCGCGCGACCGGGCCGAAGACATCCTGTTCCGCGCTGGTGGTCACAACTCTTCGCGCAGCCGCGCGGCAACGACGACCTACTAAGCGGTCCCTGGGGAGCGCGAAGAACTCCGGTTGCGGAACCGGATTGCTTCGTCGCTCCCCAACTCGCATGGACCCAGGGATGAGCGAAGAGCCACTGTACCGCCGCGGCGTGGGCGTCATGCTGATCAACACCGACCGCAAGGTCTGGGTCGGGCGCCGGATCGATAACACGGACGAGGCCTGGCAGATGCCGCAGGGCGGGATCGACAAGGGCGAACAGCCTTGGGCGACGGCCTTGCGCGAACTGGAAGAAGAGACCGGGATTCCGCCTCACCTGGTGGAGCGCATCGCCGATCACCCGGAGCGCCTGCGCTACGACCTCCCCGATGACCTGCAGCCGAAACTCTGGGGCGGGAAGTGGCGCGGGCAGGAGCAGGACTGGTTCCTGTGCCGGTTCCTGGGCCGGAACATGGACGTGAACATCGCAACTGCTCACCCGGAGTTCTGCGACTGGAAGTGGATCGAGGCGGCTGAGCTTCCCGGGATCATCGTGCCCTTCAAACGCGATCTCTACCGCTGCCTGATCGACCATTGGGCGGAGCATCTCAGATAACCGTCACTCCCGCGGAGGCGGGAGTCCAATTCCTGAAGCCGCCGCAAGTCGAAGGGTTCGCAGATGGGTTCGCGTTCGCGGGAATGACGACCGTGGCCCCTCTCGCCTTCCCCGTTCGCTCCCGCTAGAGCGCTTGGGCATGGGGGAACTGAGCTCTACCGAACGCGACACCCTCGCGCAGATCGCCGCCGAGCCGATGCTGGCCGAGGTCCAGTCGTGGGCGGCGATCAACAGCGGGTCGACGAACCTCGACGGCCTCGCACAGGTCGCGGCCGCACTGGCCGACGCCTTTTCTCACCTTTCCGGCGAACTCAAGCTGCTCGACCCAACCCCGGTCACCGCGGTGGAGCCGAGCGGAGCTGTCCGCGACATCGCCCATGGCCGCAACCTGCACCTCAAGGTTCGGCCGGATGCTCCGATGCAGTTGCTGTTCACCGGCCACATGGACACGGTTTACGCCTCCGACCACCCTTTCCAGCATCTGGCCTGGATAGAGGACGGCGTGCTCGGCGGTCCGGGCGTCGCCGACATGAAGGGCGGATTGGCGGTCATGCTCGCGGCACTGCGGGCGGTGGAGTCCAGCCCACTGGCAGCCCGCCTCGGTTATGAGGTCGTGATCAACTCCGACGAAGAGGTCGGGTCGCCCGGCTCCGCTGCGCTGCTGGCTGCAGCCGCCTTAGGAAAGCGGGCCGCCCTTACCTATGAACCCGCCGCCCTCCCGGACGGAACTCTTGCCAGCTCCCGTCCCGGAAGCGGGAACTTCAGCTTCGTGATCACGGGTCGGTCGGCGCATGCCGGTCGCAACCCCGAAGACGGCCGAAACGCCGTGGTCGCCGCCGCCGACCTTGCCTTGCGCCTATCCTCGGCGAAAGCGCCCGGACTCAGCGTGAACGTCGCCAAGTTGGACGGCGGAGGACCCAACAACGTGGTTCCCGATCATGCGGTGCTGCGGGTCAACCTGCGGCCCGGCACGATGGAGCTTCAGGACGCAGCGCAGCAGGCAATCGACAATGCCGTGCAGGCGGTAGCCGCCGCGCACGACGTCGGGATCCGCGCGCATGGCGGCTTCGGACGCCCGCCCAAACCACTCACCCCAGAAGCCGAGAAGCTGTTCCAGCTCGTCGGCCAGGCTGGCGCCGACCTCGGCCAGCCGATCCGCTGGCAACCGTCTGGCGGCGTCTGCGACGGCAACAACATCGCGGCCTGCGGCGTGCCCGTGGTCGACACGATGGGCGTGCGCGGTGGCAAGATCCACAGCATGGAGGAATATCTGATCGTCGAGAGCCTCGCCGAGCGCGCGGCCCTGTCCGCCCTCACCATCCTGCGCCTCGCCCAGGAGGCCGCATGAGTTTCCGCATACGTCCGGCCGAGCCGGAAGACTTCGACGCCATCTACGAAATGGCCAAGCTGACTGGCGGCGGGTTCACCAACCTGCCGGCGGACAAGGGCACGATCGTCGAGAAGCTGGCGCGATCGGAGGAGGCCTTCGCCAAGGCGGAGGAGCGCCAGGGGAACGACTGCTACATCTTCGTGCTGGAGGACCCGCAAGCGAACGTCATCCGGGGAACCTGCCAGGTCTTCGGGCAAGTGGGTGTCACCCAGGCCTTCTATTCCTATCACCTCAGCACCCTCACCCAGTGGAGCCCGGAGCTCGGCAAGACCTTCCGCAACCAGATGCTGACCCTGACGACCGACCTGGAGGGCTCCAGCGAGGTCGGCGGACTGTTCCTGCACCCGGCCATGCGAGCCGGGGGCTGGGGGATGCTTCTCGCCCGGAGCCGCTATCTCTTCATCCGCCAGCACCGGGAGCGCTTCGGCGAGCGGGTTCTCGCGGAACTGCGCGGTGTCATGGACGATGCCGGCAACTCGCCCTTCTGGGATGCGCTCGCCGGCCGGTTCTTCGACATGAGCTTCCCCGAAGCGGACGAGTTCAACGCCGTTCATGGCACCCACTTTATCGCCGACCTGATGCCAAAGACACCGATCTACGTCGCCCTGCTGCCCGAAAGCGCCAAGGCCGTCATGGGCCAGCCGCATCCCACCGGCCGCGCGGCGCTGCGCATGCTGGAAGCCGAAGGCTTCAGCTTCGACCGGTATATCGACATTTTCGACGGGGGCCCAACGGTGGTTGCCAAGACGGACCAGGTCCGCACCGTGCGGGAATCGACCGAGGAGGTCATCGCGGAGGTCGGTGAAGGGGGCCCAATGAAGATGCTGCTCGCCACCGGACGCCTGAAGCAGTTCCGGGCCGTAATGGCCGAGGTGCGGCGCGTGGGCACGGAGGGTCTCGCGATCGACCAGCAGACCGCGGACCTGCTCGAGGTCAAGCCAGGCGACGCGGTCCTGGCGGTGTCCCGCTGATGTCGCTGGTGGAAATCAACTTCGACGGGGTGGTCGGCCCCAGTCACAATTACGCGGGCCTCAGCCTCGGCAACCTCGCCTCCGCCCGCAATGCCCGCCAGGTGTCGCACCCCCGTGCCGCTGCGCTGCAGGGGCTGGAGAAGATGCGCGCCAACCTGCGGCTAGGACTGCATCAGGGACTGTTCGTTCCCCAGCCGCGTCCTGCCCACCAGTGGCTGGCGGAGCTCGGAACCACCCTGGAACGGGCCGAACCCGGACTTCGGGCCAACGCCATGTCCGCCTCCAGCATGTGGGCGGCGAACGCGGCCACCGTGTCACCTGCGCCGGACACGGCGGATGGCCGGACACACCTGACAGTCGCCAATCTTCGTACCATGCCCCACCGCAGCCATGAGTGGCACGCCACGCTGGCCCAGCTGAGGGTCGCCTTCCGGGACGAGCGACACTTCGCCGTGCATGGCCCGGTGCCGCCCGCCTTTGGCGACGAGGGCGCGGCCAACTTCATGCGCCTGACCGAGCAACATGGGCAGCCGGGCGTGGAGGTCTTCGTCTACGGCCTCTCCGGTGGTCCGTTCCCCGCACGGCAGCACCTCGAGGCGTTCAAGGCCATTGCCCGCCGCCACCGGCTCGATCCCGAGCGCACCCTGTTCGTGCAGCAGTCCGAAGAGGCGATCGCCGCCGGCGCGTTCCACAACGACGTGGTCGCGGTGGCGAACGAGCGCGTCCTCTTCGCGCACGAACGGGCCTTTGAGGACAAGGGCGGCTTCCTGGGGGAGCTGTCCTCCCGGTTCCCGTCTCTCGAATATGTCGAAGTCGCCGCGGCGGAGGTGAGCCTCGATGATGCCATCCGCTCCTATCTGTTCAACGCGCAGCTCGTGACACCGCCCGACGGACGGACGACCTTGATTGTGCCGGAAGAAGCGCGCGAGACCCCTTCGGTATGGGCCTGGCTGCAACGGCACCTCGCGGGGAACGGCGCAATCCGCCGGGTCGAAGTCGTGGACGTGCGCCAGTCCATGGCGAACGGGGGCGGCCCGGCGTGCTTGCGCCTCCGGGTCGTCGCCGACCCCGCAACCGTCGATCCGCGCTTCCTCGTGGATGAAGTCAAGCTCGACCGCCTCAAGGACGTCATCAGCCGCGAGTGGCCGGAAAGCATCCATCCGGACGAACTCGCCGACCCGCGGCTCGTTTCGCAAATTGAAGCCGCCCGTACGGCCCTGCTCGGAGCTCTGGATCTCTCCGAGCTTCGCTGAACGCACTTCATAACCCAAGCAGCAGCTCAGCGCGTTTACGCCTGTCGAGTTAATTGACATTTAACCGCCATCGTTAACACGAAAATGGCGGAACTTCGCGGTTGGCACGTGCATTGCTTAACCAATGGCGATGCATACACCGCGTTTTATCCGCAAACTGGGGCGGCTGTTCACGATCAAGACGCGCTGGGAGGCGTGGCTGGTCATCTGGGCCATCGCCTTGGGCGCCGTCGAGCGCGGCAAGTACTACCTGGAGGTCTATCCCGGCACAGTGGGTTGGCTGTTCTTCGCCCTCTGCACAGGCGTGGTGTTCATCGCAGGAGCAAAGCTACTCGACTCCGTGTCGAAGCGACCGGTTGCCGCAAGGCTCGCGCTCGCGTCAGCGCCTGCACGTCGGTTCAGTCGTAGTCGACCCAGGTCGTTCCGTCGGCCCGCCGGTTCAGCGTCACGGCGCTGGTCTCACAAAGGTTGACGCCCGAGTAGACCAGTTCCTTCCCGCTCGAGAGACGGGCACGGATATCGAAGGCGCATTGCGCATCGGTCGACACGTCGATCGAAACACGTGCGCCGTCGGCCTGCGCTCCTGCGAGCGGCTGCCATCCCGCCTTGCCGTCGGTCGGCCGGATGGAGGTTCCGGCAATCGCTTCACCCGTCCGGTTGACCAGCCCCAGAGACGCTGCCCATGCAGGTACTGCAAGCGACAGCGCGGCGACGAACAGGAGTCGTTTCATGCGCGTGACTATAGGCCATTCCGCCCGTAGTCAGAATAAGGGCTGTTCCCTAAGCGGCGCGGGAAACGATTGCCGGACGGCCGCGATGGACGGAGCCGGCACCACGGAAATAGCCATCGCTGAGCGGCAGAGCCGTCCCACAGAAACCGCACTCGGCGAGCATCCGGCCAATCAGCCAGTGGGTCCGGCCGCAGCCCGGGCAGTGGTTCACGGCATCCTCGCGGTACACCGCATGATAGCCCCGAACGGCGGGATCGAACGCTTTGCGGCCAGTCGTGTTCGACGTCAGCATGTTCAGTTCCTTCAACCCGGTTGAAGTGGAGAACGGGCGATGAGTCGTTAGGTTTCAACGATGATCTGATTTGAGCCAGCTGTCACTTCGAAACCTCACTCCTGTGCCGCCTCGGGACAGGGTCGAACAGGGATGTGGATATTAACCATTCTGCAAGGTTCGCTGGAGAGAGTAGCGTCTGGACCTGTGGACCTGGGGAGGTGCGCCCGTGGAGTCGAACATGCGTTACTACCATCGCCGTGCTGCCGAAGAACGGATGGCCGCGCAGCGGGCGATTACGGAGAACGCGCGGGAGTGGCACGCCAAGCTGGCGCAGCAATTCGCAGCTCGCGCCGCCGAATATGAAGGTCGCGCAGCCGTCGTCTGACGGCCTCTGGCGCCTCGGCGCACTGGGCGATAAGGCCCGCGCCCTATGTCCCTCCTCCTCGCCGCGCTGATCGCGCAGGCTCCTCCAATTGCTCCCGGATCTTGTGCCGGCGGACTGATCGCGGTCGCCGCCGGAGAGCCCTGTCCGACGCTTCTCTTTTTCGACAGCAGCAAGGCGGCAATCACACGTGATTCCGCCGCGGCTCTCGAACAGGTGATCTCCGGGTGGAAAACCGGCGCGTTTCGACGCGTGATCCTATCGGGACACGCGGACCTGTCCGGACCTTCCTCGGCCAATCTGCGCGCTTCTCGCCTGCGGTCCATGGCCGTGGGTGACTGGCTGTCGAGCCACGGCATTCCGTCCACGGCCATCACCGTCCAGGCACTCGGCGAGAGCCGCCCGCTCATTCCGACGGCAGACGGGGTTCGCGAACCGCAGAACCGCCGGGTGGAGATCCGCCTGATGCGCTAGGCGACCGGGTCGAACTTGGTTTCCCGCCGACGGCCCACCAGCAGATTCGCCTCCAGTCGAGCGCACAGTGCGGCGTAATAGTCGGTCAGGAACCCGTGGTCGTCGCCATCATCCGGGATGTCCGCCTTGCTGCGGATCATGTTCGCGACGTTGGAAAGCGTAGCCGGATTCTCCTCCCGCAGAACCTGTTCCAGCGTCTGCAATTCGTAGATGCCGTACAGATTAAGCGCGGCATCGCCGAAGGTCCGCCGTTGGGCTGGGGCGGCGCCCACCAGGTCGTAGGACAGGCGGGCCCTGCCGGTCACCACCACCCAGGTCCCCGCCACCAGATCGCCGACCCGCAACCGGTCGCGGTTGAACAACGGGAAGAACAGGAAGATGCCGCTCCACCCCAGGCTGGCAATGGTCAGGGCGGCGTCGGCGGTCCCTTCCACGGTCCTCGACACAAGGAAGGACAGCGGCAGGAACACCTCGATCTCCCGCATGGCGTTGCGGGCCACCACGGCCGCGCCCGTCAGCCGGGCTCCATCTCGGGCGACAACACGCAGCTTCATCAGGCGCTTGCCGGGCGTCGCGCCCCGGCTGCCCATTTCGAACAGCGTGAACCAGCCGTTGCGAAGGACGAAGAAGCCGATCAGCCAGAGCATCATCACGAACTCGCCTGCCGACGCGAACGCCAGCATGAGCGCTCCGATCGTCAGCAGCACCAGCACGACCAGGATCAGGATCGCGTCTATCAGGAAGGCGCCCGCGCGGGCGCCCGCCGACCCGAGCTCCAGCCGAAGGTCGATGCCTTCCGGGGTGACGAACGTCCGGCGAAGGCTGCGCGGGTGGCGGCTCATGCCATCCGCTTCCGTCCGCCGAGGACATAAAGATACAGCACCCAGAAAGTCAGCATCGACCAGCCGATGAGGAAGCGAAACACGTCGCTCGTGATGGTCTGGCGCCCGATCCCCTCCAGCAGTCCGGCGGCGGCGAGCATCACGACCACGCCGATCATCGCCGTCGCAGCCGACCGGCCGGCCTTGACCAGCAAGGCGGCGCGAGTCAGCCGCCCGGGAAAGGCCACGGCTGTGCCGATCCTGAGGCCGGCGGCCCCGGCAATGGCAATGGCCAGCAGCTCGGTAGTCCCGTGGATCATCAGCCATCCGGCAAGGTTCGGCCCCAGTCCCTTCGCCGCGAACACGGCATAGATCGCCCCCAGCATCAGGCCGTTGTAGAGCATCAGGAGGACGGTCGGCACGGCAAAGGCAAAGCCAAGCGCGAACGACAGGATGGCGACCTGGCTGTTGTGAGTGAACAGATAGGTCGCGAAGGTCGTGAGCAGGCTCTCCTGGCTGTCGTAGAGGGTGCCCCGGAGGAACTCCGCCGATGCCGCCGGATCACGGCCGCCCGCTAGCTCGGCGGGGATGATGCTGTAGAACCAGCCCGGATCGCCGCTGACCAGCAGGTATCCGATCACCGCGGACAGGACCATCAGCGCCGAACAGACCAAGGTCTCCTTCCACAGGTCCCGCGCCGCGACGGGCCAACCTGTCCGAAAGAAGTCCGCCACCTGCCGTCGGGCCGGGGTCTGAACCCCATAGATCTGGAAATAGGCGCGCGTGCACAGTTGCTCGAGGTAGGTCACCAGCGCCCGATCCAGCGACGTATCCCGGGCGATCGACAGCGACGACAGCGTCGTCCGATACAGCGCCGGAAGCGCGAGCAGGTCGTCGTCGTCGAGGTGTCCGAGCGACTTCTTCTCCAGCCGGGTGACCAGTTCCTCCAGCCGCTCCCAATCGCCCTGATGGGCAAGCCGGAAGCGGGTCGCATTGACCAGCGGTGCCGCCTGGACGTTCACAGCAGGTTCCTCCGCTTCAGGTCGAGATAGCCATGCACCAGGCTTTCCCCGACCTTGTCGTGCTCACTCTCGATCACGTGCACACCCAGGTGCTGGAGCCGGCCGATCGCGATCCGTCGCTCCTTCAGCAGGTCCGCCGCCGTGATGGTGCGAGTGATGTCGTCCGCCTCGTCCGGCTCGCGCTCCACGATGCTCTCCAGCTCCTCGTCGCGCAGCACCACGACCAGCAGCAAGTGCGTCTGCACCAGCCGGCGCGCGGCCCGGACCATGAAGTCCGCCGAGATGCTGTCCGTGAATTCCGTGAACAGGACGATCATCGAGCGGCGGGTCAGCCGGCTCGCCAGCCCCGTCAGCGCGAAGGTGTAGTTCGTCTCCTCCCCGCTGTAATCGATGCCGGCCGCCATCTGCTGCAATTCGGCGAACGCGCCCATGCCCGAGACGAGCCCGCTCCCCACCCGCGGCCGCGAGTCGAAGCTGTGAAGGGCGATCCGGTCGCCCATCTTCAGCGCGACCCAGGCGGTCAGCAGCATGGCGGAAACCGCCCGATCCACCCGAGGTAGGCCGGCAATCGGCTCCGACATCTGCCGCCCGCTATCGATGGCAAAGACGATCTGGTTGTTGCGCTCGCTGCGATACTGCCGGGCGAGTAGCTTGCTATGCCGGGCCGACTGCTTCCAGTCGATCGCCCGCCGGTCCATGCCCTGCTGATACTCGACCAGCGCATCGAGGTCGGATCCGTCGCCGCGCTCGAGTTGCGCCACCAGCCCCTGCAGCGCATGACGCTGGAAGATCGCAGCGCCGTGCCGATGCACCGGCCGCAGGTCCGGGAGCACCGGAAACCCGGCATCGAGCGCGACTTTCTCCTGGTGCCACATCAGACCGAGCGGCCCTTTCCAGCGCAGCCACAGCGACGCGAACCGGGCGATCCCGCGCCGAACCAGCTCCAGCTCCAAGCGACCGCTCCCCTGCTCCGCCGCGATCCCGATCAGCATTCGGCCGTCATCCTCGGCATGGACGATCGGCGGCAGGTCCAGCGCAACCTCCACCAGCCGCGGGGACGGTCCTTTCGTCACCCCCACACGCACGATCGCTTCGCTCGCATGGCCGACATAAGCCGATCGCGGCAGTTCCAGCCGGGCTGACAGGCGCCGAGCACCCGTCGCTGCATCGACGAGGCAGAGCAGCAGAACGGCCGCGGGCCACGCCAGGCCGACGTACCAGTAGGCCGGCGCCACCGCGTCCACCAGCAAGGTGGCGAGAGCGCCAGCCGCTGCGATCAGGACAGCCGCGCGTGTCGGATAGATCAACGCGGCGCCTCGACCGCTTCGATGATCGACTGCACCACCTCCTCGACCCGCCGGCCGTTGATCTCGGCGGATGGCGACAGGATCAATCGGTGGCGGAGCAGCGCCGGCGCCAGCCGCTTCACGTCGTCCGGCACGACGAAGTCTCGGCCGTCCAGTGCCGCCCTCGCCCGCGCCGCCGCCGCGAGCATGGCCCCGGCGCGCGGCGATGCGCCCGCCTCCAGGTCGCTGACCGTGCGGGTCTGCCGGATCAGCGCGGTGACATAGTCCACGATCTCGTCGACCAGGCGAACTGCCGCCACCGTCTCGAGCGCGGCTCCGATGCTGGCGCCATCGGCTCTTGCCTCGACACCCCAGCCCGCGGGCTCCATCACCTCCCGCCGGGCGCCATGCTCGGCGATAATCCGCCGCTCTTCATCGGCGCTTGGATAATCCACCAGCTGCTTGAACAGGAAGCGGTCGAGCTGCGCTTCGGGCAGGGGATAGACACCCTGCTGCTCGATCGGGTTCTGGGTCGCGACGACCATGAACCGGTCGCCGAGCGCCATGCTCTTGCCGTCCACCGTGACCTGGCGTTCCTGCATGGCCTCCAGCAGCGCAGCTTGGGTCTTGGGCGGGGTCCGGTTGATCTCGTCCGCCAGCAGCAGGTCGGTGAAGATCGGCCCCCGCGTGAGCGTGAAGCGGGAGGTCTGGAAGTCGAACAGATTGGCGCCGATGATGTCTGCCGGCATCAGGTCTGGCGTGAACTGGATCCGGCCGAACTGCAGCCCGAGCGTCGCGGCGAAGCTGTGCGCTAGCAGCGTCTTGGCGGTGCCCGGCGGACCTTCCAGCAGGATGTGCCCGCCCGAAAAGAGCGCAACCAGCATCAGGTCGACGGTCTCCTCCTGCCCCACGACGGCCTTGGCGATCTCTTGCCGGATCGCATTCCCCAGCGACTGAACTTCTTCAACACTCACGCTTCAAGCTCCTTCAGCCACTGGTGCAGCCCTCTGGCCGCGATGGTCAGTTCTTCCCGGGTCGACGCCCGCTCCGTGCGCGTCGCAAGCTCGCTGAACGGGGCGCCCGAGGTGCGCACCTGATCCAGCCGCGCGTCGAGCTCGCCTTCGGGCAGCGATGGCGGCAGCCGCAACAGCGTTGCCGCCCGGCGCCGCGCCACCTGCGCGTAACGATACCCAAGCTGCACCTCCCGGCGAGCACGGCGAACCAGCGCCGCGGTATTGTCCACCAGCGCCGCCTTGCCGAAGCGGATCGCGCGTTCCGGGCGGCGCGGCGCCCCGAACCGGGTCAGCGCCTGCACGCCCGCCAGCAAAAGGGCCGCCGCGATGGCCAAGGTCACCGACAGGAACGGCGGCTCGAATAGCAGCTTCAAGGGGCTGCGCGCGGCGCCTAGGCCGTTGCTGGTGACGTCGAACAGGATGCCATCCGCGTCGGTGCTGTTGAGGAAGTCCAGCATCGCCAGCGCGGCGCGCGCCTGCCCCTCATCGCGCATGCCGCGGTTGTTCAGGAGATCCGGGTCCGCGAGGATGTAGAGCTGCCGGGCCCCCACCTGCGCCAGGACGATCCTGCCGGCGCTGTCGGTGACAACGGGGCGCAGGTCCTTACCGCTGACAGTCTGCAGCGCGAGGGGCGAGCGAAAACGCATCTCCGAAGGCGCATGGTCCGGCACGGTCCGTAGCGGCCCGCCGCTTCGGGTGACCCGAACCTTTAGCGGGTAAGCCGGCGCCAGCACCCGCTCCGTATCGTCTGTCGGCCGCACGCCGGCGACCCGTACCCACCCGGTGCGCTTCGGATCGCCTTGCGTCCACCATTTCGGCAGCACGAACAGGGTTGTCCGGCTGCTGCGCCATTCCAGGATGTCCGTGAGGTCCACGTCGCCCCGTTCCGGCGTGATGACGGCCAGATCCTCGCTTTCGAGCTGATCCAGGCTCCGCACCACCTGCGGGTTGCGGCCAGTCGCCTCCGCCAGCCGGACCACACCGCTGAACCCGGTCACGGCGTTCGACAGCGCATGCGCGCCGCCGTTCCTGCCGGAGCGGAAATCAGGAGCGTAGGCGCCCAGCACCAGCATGGCCAGGAAGGCCAGCACGCCCACCCCGACGATCACCAGCGCCGCCTTGCGCGTGAAGCTCAGCTCAGTGGCGCTGGGACCGCCGATCGCGACTTCGCTCATGCCTGCCAGGCCCTTGGCACAGCGAAGTCGGCATAAGAGCTCCGGGCCTCAGTCCACTCCGCCTGCCCGACCGGACGGCTGGCGAACAGACTCCGCTCCACCAGCCGGGCGATGCCGGAAAACAGATTGCGCGCCCCACTGGGGATCGCCGTTGCGGCCGCCAGTTCGCGGCTGGTGACCGATGGCTTCACCAATGCGGGCTTGCGCCGCGCGATGTCCTCTACGGAACGGATCAGCAGATGGTGGATCGCCTCCGCATAGCGCCCCTGCGCGGCGAGCGCGTCCGCCTCTTCCAGCCAGCGGTGGGCGGGCGCCTGCTCGGGAACCCACTCCTCCTCGTCCAGCGGCTCCGCCGCCGCGGCCGGCACCCGACGCCATTGCCACACGCCGTGACGCACCCGCTGGTAGATCAGCCAGGCGAAGGCCGCCGCCAGGATCGCCAGCACCGCCCACAGCAGGATGCGCGCATAAGGCGCGTCCGGAAGGAAGCTGCTGATCCAGGAGAAGAAATCTCCGACCGGCTTCATCACGCGGCCAAGCCACTCGAAGAAGTCCCGCAGCCACGTCGGGGGCGTGGGTGGAGGATCGGGAGCCGTCAGGTCGAACTGAACCGACCCATCTTCCCGCAGCGATCGATACGCGGAGGCAAAGCGGTCGCCCGCAACACTTGCCCCTTTTGACCCGGCCGAGATGCCGACCTCCCCCTTTGAACGCGGCGCAGCTTAACGACGAGCCGCCCACGCGCAACCAGCGGGCGACGCTGAACCGCGCTCGACCCCGACGCCTAAGGCTCGGAAGTTAATGAACGGTGGTCGGCGCCTGATGAACCGGCTGAACGGACGATTGGGGGAGAATGGCGCGCCCGGAACGATTCGAACGTCCGACCCTCAGATTCGTAGTCTGATGCTCTATCCAGCTGAGCTACGGGCGCGCGGCAGGGGGGTCCATAGGCGGCGGAATGGACCCGCGCAACCCTGTTGAGCATGCGATGGCGCAATTGCCACCCCCCTCCCGCTTGCTTACACGGACCGCGTGAAACGCGCCGCGCTCCTCCTTCCGACGTTGCTCCTGTCCGCATGCGCCGGGCCATCCCCGTCAGTGCCCTCCCTTGCTCCGCGCCCGGCAGAGTCCATCGATCCGCGGCTGCCTGTTCCCGACCGATCGGGGGAGATCCCGCTCGACGCGACACTGGCGGCAGGGCTTCAGGCGCTCGTCGCGCAGGCGCGTGCAACCGAGACCCCGTTCGAGGCAGCGATCGCGCCCGCCGAACAGGCAGCGGCAGCAGCAGGCGCTCGGGACAGTGAGAGCTGGATCACTGCCCAGCAGGCGCTTTCCGGAGCGATCGCCGCCAGGTATCCAACCACCCGAGCACTCGGCGACCTGGATGCGCTAAGCGCCGCACGCCTCAAGGAGCGCGGCTTCATCGCTCCACGGGATCTCGCCGCAATCCGGGAGGCGGCAGAGGCGATCGCAGCGATCGACAGCCGACAGGCGGCCCGAGTGGACGCGGTGCAGGCGCGCCTCGGCGGCTAGGACAGCGCTGCGGCCCGCGCATCGGGCCATTCAGCCGCATCGATCCGATGGACCACCGTCGGGTTGAGCTCGCCAGGATTGGCAAAGCGGGTATCCACGAAGTCCAGATCCTCGCGGCGCCGCATGCCCAACCGTCGCATGAGCCCTTGGCTCGCCTCGTTGCCGGGCACAGTCAGCGCGACCACGCTGGGCGCTCCGAAGCGGTCGAACGCCAGGTCCAGCGAGGCAATGGCAGCTTCCTTGGCAATGCCCTGCCCCCAGGCGTCTTCCCGCAAGCGCCAGCCGATCTCGAACTCGCCGTGCAGATGCTCGCCGCCCGGCGCGTTTACGCGCTTCAGCCCACAGAAGCCGAGCAGCGCCCCGTCCAACTTGCGCTCCACGATCCAGAAGGTGTGGCCGAAGTCCCGCTGGAAGCCGTCGATCCGGTCCAGCGCGGCATGGGCGGTCGCTTCGTCCTGCACTCCGCCAAGCCATCGCATGACCGTCGGCGTGTTGAGACGCCGCAGGAACTCCTCGGGATCACCAGGTCGCCAGCCGCGCAAGCGCAGGCGCGCGGTCTCGGCAACCTCCTCGCTCATCGCTTGATGATGGGCAGGATCGAACCGTAGTCGTCGGTCCAGCCCGCGAAGTCGGCATATGGGGGCAGCGGCTCCCAGAAGTCGGCCCTGGTCGCGGAACGGAGCTCGCCAAGTTTCCGGCCCGAAGCCGACAAGGCGATCCAGCGGCTGGGTGCCGCCCCCAGCACGACCTCCCGCGGCAACGGATCGTAGACGCCGAGCATCGCTTGGAACTGCCCACGGGCCGAGGCCGCGACCACCGGCTGCAGGTCGAGGTGACGGTTCGAGATGTGCACCATTAATATGCCTTCCGGCTGGAGAACCCGGCGATAGAGGGCAAACGCTTCACGGGTCAGGAGGTGCATGGGCACGGCATCGGACGAGAAGGCGTCGATGATCAGCACGTCCGCGCTACCCGGCGCCTGCCCAGCCAGGCTCAGCCGCGCGTCACCCAGCACGATCGGCACCTTGGGAAGGCATTTGGACAGGAAGGTGAAACGCTTCGGATCGCGCGCGATGTCGACCACCGCGGGGTCGATCTCGTAGAAGGTCCAGCGCTCGTTCGCCCGTGCGTAGCAGGACAGTGTCCCGGTGCCGAGCCCGACGGCTCCGATGCGAGCCTGCGGCCCATACAGAGCTGGTGCGATGTTGAGGAGCCGCCCGACGGCGGACTGCGGGGCGTAATAGCTGGTGGGCAGCCGTTCCCGCTCCGGCGATCCGCGCAGCTGCAGTCCGTGCATGGTCGTGCCGTGCAGCAGGTAGCGCAGGCTGTCGTCCTCCTGGATCGAATAAACGCCGAAGTAACTGCGGGTCATCCGGCCGGGCTCGGACGTGAGGGCGAGCTTCTGGACCCCGCCCATGCCCAGCATCAACAGCGCCAGGATGATGGTGAACAGCAGCGGGCGCCCGATCGCGAACAGTCCGATCGCCATCAGCACGCCCAGAACCGCGAGGCGGACCCACTCCGCATCATCCCCCAGCACCGACCGAGCGATCAGGGTGAGCAGCACAAGCAGGATGATGACCATCAGGACTCGTCGCTCGAGCGTGGGGGAGCGCCACAGCTGCTCGAACCGCCGGAACGGGTGCACCCCGGCGACGAGTGCGCCCGCCGCGAGCAGCAGCAGGGGATGCTCGTATGTCCAGTCGAATACCAGCGGCGCGATCAGGGCGCAGAACAGGCCACCCAAGGCTCCACCCACGGACATGGCAAGATAGAAGCCGGTGAGCTGCGATGGCGCGGGACGATCGTCGAACAGCTTGGCGTGCAGCGCCACGGCCACCATGAACAGGTTGAGCAGCGAGACGATCATCACCGGCAGCAGCAACGCGCCTTGCGCCCGGAACAGGCCCACGCAGACCAGTAGCACGGTGAAGGGCGCTACCCGCGCGCACAGCTGCGCCAGGCCCCGCCGCTCCGAGAAGGCCACGGTGAAGCTGAGCAGGTAGATGGCGAGAGGAACCACCCACAGCAGCGGCATGGCCGCTATGTCCGTGGTCAGGTGGAGCGTGGTCGAGAGCATGAGGCCCGACGGCACCGCGGCCAGCACGATCCAGCCCGCGATGCGCTTCTTGTCCAGCGGGCGTTCGACCGCCTCCTGGCTCACGATCGCGGTCGTCGTTGCCGAGCCCTGGAGCGACAACATGCACCAGGCGACGAGCAGTGCCATGACCGCATAGCCGATGCTCCACCACCAGCTCTGGTGACCGACGCCGATCAGCGGCTCCAGCAGCAAGGGATAGGTGAGCAGACCAAGCAGGCTCCCCAGGTTCGATGCTGCGTACAGCGGGTAGGGATCGCCTCCCCCGCTCATGGCGAACCAGCGCTGCAGCAATGGCGCCTGCGCCGAGATCACGAAGAACAAAGGTCCGACCGACAGCAGCAGGAGCCACGGCACCCACAGGAAGCTGTTGTCCCCCGCGTCCGGCACGGCGGCGCTGAGCCCGAGCGGCAAGGTCAGTGCGGCCAGCGCCAGCAGTGTCAGGTGAATGCCGGCCTGCGCACGTCCCGGCAGTCGTGCGATCGCGTGAGCGTAGGCGTATCCGCCCAGCAGCAGCGCCTGGTACACCAGCATCGCGGAGTTCCAGACTGCCGGCGCTCCGCCAAGCCGCGGCAGGGCCATGCGGGCGAGCAGCGGTTGAACCAGGAACAGCAGAAAGGACCCGGCAAAGATCGCCAGCGTGTATCGCAGGCGGAGCCTGCCCGCCGGACGGCTCTCCTCGATCGCCATGGTCGCCATTAATCCCCCCAGTGCCCAACCCAGCGTAGCGGGCGGAGGCCAACTTGCAACGGGGTGGGTTAAGACCGGGTGATCAGCCTTGCCGCGTCCATCGCATGATACGTCAGGACGCCGGTCGCGCCGGCCCGCTTGAAGGCCAGCAGGGTCTCGAGGATCAGCGCGTCCCGGTCACCAGCCCCAGCCGCCGCGGCATGCTCGATCATCGCATATTCGCCGCTCACCTGGTAGGCGAAGACCGGCACCCGGAACGCCTCGCGGACACTGCGCACGATGTCGAGGTACGGCAGACCGGGCTTCACCATGACCATGTCCGCGCCCTCGGCGACGTCCAGAGCGACCTCCCGTAATGCCTCGTCGGCATTGGCGGGGTCCATCTGGTAGCCGCGCTTGTCGCCTTTCAGCAGCCCGCGCGACCCGACCGCGTCCCGGAACGGCCCGTAGAAGGCGGACGCATATTTCGCGGTATAAGCCATGATCGCGGTGTCGCACCGGCCCTCCCGCTCCAGCGCCTGGCGGATCGCACCGACCCGGCCATCCATCATGTCGGACGGAGCAACGATGTCCGCCCCAGCCTCGGCCTGCACCAGTGCCTGTTCCACCAGGACCGCGGTGGTCTCGTCGTTCAGCACGCAGCCGCGATCGTCCACCAGCCCGTCATGGCCATGCGCCGTGTAAGGATCGAGCGCGACGTCCGTCAGCACGCCGATCTCCGGGCAGGCGTCCTTCACCGCCCTGACGGCACGGCAGATCAGATTGTCCGGGTTCAGCGCTTCTTCGGCCAGCTCGGTCCGGAGTCCTGCCGGCGTGTTGGGGAACAGCGCGACGCACGGAATGCCGAGCGCCGCGGCGGCCTTGGCCTGCGCGCCAATCCGGTCCACAGTCCACCGGCTCACCCCAGGTAGCGCGGGGATCGGCTCCTCGCAGCCTTCACCCGCGCAGATGAACAGCGGCAGGATCAGGTCGCTGGGATGAAGCCGATGCTCGGCCAGCATGGCGCGCATCCATGAAGACGAGCGGCCGCGGCGCATGCGAAGCGCGGGAAAGGAAGCGAAGGTCATGGGATGCCCTTAGCGTCATTCCCGCGAACGCGGGAATCCATCTCCTGCACTTCGTGCCGCGCCAAACATCAGGAGCGGAATGCCCGCCTGTGCGAAGATGAAGGATACCCAGACCATCCCAAGCATTGGGTCTTCCATGAACGATTCGCTCCCGAAACAGGCCGTGCTCGTCGTGAATGCCCTCAGCCGCAGCGGGTCGGACGCCTTCGAGCAGGCCCGCACCCTGCTGGAGGAGCGCGGCATCACGCTCATTGCCGCTCACGCGATCACCGATCCCGACAAGATGCGCCCGACAGTCCAGCAAGCACTGAAAGACAAGGCGCCGATGATCATCGTCGGCGGCGGGGATGGCTCGCTGTCCTCCACCATCGACGATTTCCTCGGCAGCGACACCGTATTCGCCCTGCTGCCGCTCGGCACCGCCAACAGTTTCGCGCGCACCCTCGGCATCGGCACCGACCTGCAATCCGCGGTGGACACGATCGCCAACGGACGGAAGATCCGCATCGACCTCGGCGCCATCGACGGGGACTATTTTGCGAACGCCGCCGCCATGGGCCTCTCGCCCTTGATCGCGGAAACCGTTCCCCACAAGCTCAAGCGCTACCTCGGGCTCATCGGCTACATGCTCTGGGCGGTCAGGGTCGCGTTCAGATTCAGCCCGTTCCGGCTCCACGTCGACGACGGCAAGGTCCTCCACAAGGCGTGGGCGACTGAAGTGCGCATCTTCAACGGCCGCTATCATGGCGGCGTGGAGCTCAGCGACGACGCCAGCGTGCAAAGCGGTGAGATCATGGTCCAGGCGGTCACCGGCCGCAGCCTGTTCGGCCTGGCCTGGAGCTGGTTCGCCACGCTGTTCAAGCTTCGTGCCCGCAAGCAGACCGTGACCGAATATCGCGGGCGCAAGCTGCAGATCGTCACTCGACCCAGACAGAAGATCAGCATCGACGGTGAACTGAGCGGAGAAACCCCCGCCACGGTCACAGTGGCCCGCGCCGCCGTATGGGTCGCGGCACCGCGTCAGCCGGAAGGCTGAAGCGCTCCGCCCGGCTCGCGCACGCCCTGAGCCTGCTCCATGCACTCCTCGCAGTCCGGTCGGGCCTCGGGAGCCATCCGAGCCTTCTTCCACCCCCCATGGAGGTAGAAAGCGGCCGCCAGCACAAGGTTCACGAAAGAACTGACCGGAAAACTCAGCCAGATCGCGTCCGCACCCAGCCACGAATAAGTGCCCAGCACCCAGCCGAAACGGACTGGCACCAGTCCGATCGCCAGGATCACCAGCGGACCCCACACGGCGCCGTTCGCACGCACGGTGCCGAACAGGACCATCGTCACGCCGAATAGCAGGAAGTTCCAGGTCGCCAGCATATGAATGTGCCGGGCGATTGGCAGCGAAGGGCTGTCCGACCCCATGAACAAAGCGAGCACCGCCCGATCTGCCATCGTCAGCAGGACGATCAGACCGGCAGTGATGAGCAATGTGTAGATCACTCCTGAGCGGGTGATGCTGCTTACGCGGTCCCACTTGCCCGCGCCGATGTTCTGGGCAGCCATTGCGCTGACCGCGGCACCGAGGGCCATGGCGGGCATCTGCACGTAGGTCCACAACTGCATCGCGACTCCGAAAGCTGCCGTTGTCGCCACGCCTTCCCGGTTGACGAGCCCCACCAGCGCGAGGGCCGACATGGAGATGACGACCATCTGAATTCCCATTGGAAGTCCCTTGAGTACGATCGTCTTCAGCATGGCGGGATTGGGCAGAAGGTAGCGCAGCTCCTTTCCGCGCAGCCGCAACGGCAGATCCCGCGCATATATGTAGATCAGCAGTCCAATCAGGCTGACGTAGTTGCCGACCAGCGTGGAGAGGGCTGAACCGGCAATACCCAACTCCGGAAACGGCCCGAGCCCGAGAATGAAGACTGGGTTCAGCCCGCTGTCGAGCACCACCGCCACGATCATGAACCACAGGGGCGTCAAACTGTCCCCCGCCCCGCGCAGCGCCATCATCAGCAGCGTCAGCAACAGCAGCGCCGGCATGGCGAGGAAAATGACCCGAAGATATTCCAGGGCGAGCGGCGCCGAAGGTCCGGGCGTTCCCAGCAGTCGCAGGATGGCGGGCGAGAGGAACCATCCGGCAATCGCGACGAGGATAGTAACCAGGAAGAAGCCGCCACCCGCGCTCCCGAAGACGCGGCGGGCACCATCCACGTCCTTCCTGCCCCACGATTGCCCGATCAGGATGGTCGATGCCATGCCGAAGCCGAATACGAAAGCTGTCAGCAGGAACATGACCATGTTGGCGTTGGACGTCGCGGCAAGCGCGTCCTCGCCCAAAAAGCGCCCTACCCAGATGGCGTTGATCGTGCCGTTCAGCGACTGGAGAATGGACGAGGCAAGCGTTGGCAGCGCGAAGGCCAACAGGGTCGGCCCGATCGAGCCTTGCGTCAGGTCCCGGCTCCTGCCGCGAACGGTCTGAGTACCTTCAGCCATCCCCGCTAGACGCACCAGTCGGCGGACGGCTCCGGCCGGTTAGCCAAGGCGAGCAAGCGCCGCAGACAGCCGCTCCGCCTCAGCCGCACGCGCGGCGTGGTCGGCCCGAGCCTTCTCCACCGCCTCCGCCTTCGCGCGTTCCGTAAAGCTCGGGTTCCCAAGCCGCGCGGCCAGGCTGTCGCGGTCCTTCTCGACGGCGGCGATCGCCTTAAGCAGGCGCGCACGCTCGGCGTCGAGGTCGATGACACCTTCGAGGGGGAAGGCGATGGTGGCGCCAGCCACGACGACCTGAGCGGAGTTCGGCGGCACCTCGTCTGCTTGCTCCGGTGAATTGAGCTTGGCCAACCGTTCGAAGGCCGCATCCTCCTCGAGCAACTCCATAAGGTCCGGTCGCCACTCACCGACAATCACCGGCGTGAGCTTCATCGTCCAAGAAATGTTAAGTTCCGTACGAATGGCCCGGACGCTCTTGATGATCTCAATCGTGGTCTCCACGAACCACTTCATCGCAACATCCAAGTGGCGCTCGCCAAAGGCATGATCGGGAGCCACTTCGGCCATCGCTTCGTTAAACTCTGCCTGTTGCGGATGCGGTCTGATGTCCGGCTCCGGCCACTTCGCGACGATCAGATCGTAAGGCCGCTCGCCCATCGCATGCCACAGCTCCTCAGTGACGAACGGCATGAACGGGTGGAGCATGACGAGGATCTGGTCGAACGCCCAGGCTGCGACCGCCTTGGTCTCCTCGTCGAAGGCGCCCTTCACCAGTTCCACATACCAGTCGCAGAAGGTGCCCCAGGTGAAGTGGTAGATGGCGTCCGCCATGCCGTCGAAGCGGAGTTCGTCGAAGGCGCGGTTGAGCTTGGCGAGGGTCTCGACGACCTCGCCGATCATCCAGCGATTGACCGGCAGCGTGGCTTGCGGCGCCTCGATTGAGGTGCTCGCGCCGACGCCATTCATCTGCAGGAAGCGCGCCGCATTCCACAGCTTGGTGGCAAAGTTGCGGTAGCCCTCGACCCGCTTCTCATCGAGCTTGATGTCCCGCCCCTGGCTCTCCATTGCCGCCAGCGTAAAGCGGAGCGCATCGGCGCCATACTTGTCGATGAGGCCCAGCGGATCGACCGTGTTGCCCTTCGACTTCGACATCTTCTGGCCCTGCGCATCGCGCACCAGCCCGTGCAGGTAGAGCGTGCGCCACGGCACCTCGCCCATGAACTCCAGCCCCTGCATCGCCATCCGCGCGTCCCAGAAGAACAGGATGTCGAAGCCGGAAATGAGCACGTCGTTCGGGTAGTGGCGCTTCAGGTCCTCGGTCTGCTCAGGCCAGCCGAGCGTGGCAAAGGGCCACAGGGCGGACGAGAACCAGGTGTCGAGGACATCCTCGTCCTGGCGCAGCTCCCGGCCCCCAGCCTGCTCTCGCGCCTCGGCCTCCGTCTCAGCGACGAACACGTTTCCGTCCTCGTCGAACCACGCCGGGATCCGGTGCCCCCACCACAGCTGCCGGCTCACGCACCACGGCTGGATGCCTTCCAGCCAGTTGAACCACGTCTTGGACCAGGTTTCCGGCACGATCTTGATCGCGCCCGAGCGGGTCGCCTCCATCGCCCGCTCGGCAAGCGGCTGGACGTCCACATACCATTGGTCGGTCAGCCGCGGCTCGATCACCACGCCGGACCGGTCCCCATAGGGCGTCGCGATGGTGCGGTCCTCGACCTTGACCAGCGCGCCCTCGGCCTCGAGCAACTCTACCACCCGCCGCCGCGCGTCGAACCGCTCGCGGCCGAGCAGTTCTTCCGGCACCAGCCCATCCGCCGTCTGGCAAATGCGCGCCGAGGCATCGAGCATGTTGAGCATGTCGGCCGGCTTGATCCCGGCGCGCTTGCCCACCTCGAAGTCGTTGAAATCATGTCCCGGCGTGATCTTCACCGCCCCCGAGCCAAGCTCCGGGTCGGCGTGTTCGTCGGTGATGATGGGGATCAGCCGCCCGGTGATCGGCAGCCGCACCTGTTTGCCGACGAGGTCGCGATAGCGTTCGTCCTCCGGATGCACCGCAACGGCCATATCGGCCAGCATCGTCTCCGGGCGGGTCGTCGCCACCTCGACATGGCCGGAGCCATCGCTAAGCGGATAACGCAGCGTCCAGAACTTGCCCGCGACCTCGTTGGTCTCGACCTCCAGGTCGGAGATTGCGGTCTGGAACTTGGGGTCCCAGTTCACCAGACGCTTGTCGCGGTACAGCAGCCCCCGCTTTTGCAGCTCCACGAACACCTTCGTCACCGCGGCGGAGAAGCCCGGGTCCATGGTGAAGCGCTCGTTTTCCCAGTCGCACGAGGCGCCCAGCCGACGGAGCTGACGCGTGATCTGCCCGCCGCTCTCTTCCTTCCACTCCCAGACCTTGGCCACGAACTCGTCACGGCTGAAGTCCGTGCGCTTCTGCTGCTTCTCGTTCAGCTGGCGCTCGACCACCATCTGCGTGGCAATGCCGGCGTGGTCCGTGCCGACCACCCACAGCGCGTCCTTGCCCTGCATCCGGGCACGGCGCGTCAGGATGTCCTGCAGCGTGTTGTCCAGCGCATGGCCGATGTGGAGGCTGCCGGTGACGTTCGGCGGCGGCATGACGATGGTGAAGGGCTCGGCATCCTTCCGCTCGGGGCGGAACAGGCCTTGGCCTTCCCAATGGTCATACCAGCGGGCCTCGATCGGACCCGGTTCAAACGTCTTCGGCAGCTCGGTCATGGGTGGGCGGTTAGCGGACCGCTGCATGCAGAACAACACGCACGCTCGTCCTGAGCGGAGAGCCGAAGGCTCGTAGTCGAAGGGCGCTTGCCAAGACCGACGCCCTTCGACTTCGCTACGCTCCGCTCAGGACGAGCGGAGCAGTCGCCTTAGTTCGCCGGCGCCTTCAGCCACCGCGCCATCCAGTCCTGCACCACATCATACCACTGGATGGAGTTTTGCGGCTTCAGGATCCAGTGGTTCTCGTCCGGGAACCGCAGCAGCCGGCTCGGCACATCCCGCCGCTGAAGCGCGGTGAAAGCACCCAGTCCCTGCGTGTAGGGCACGCGGTAATCGCGATCCCCGATGACCACGAGGGTCGGGGTCTTCCAGTTCTGCACCTGGTTGATCGGGTTCCACCGCTCATATTCCTGCGGCTGCTCGAACGGCGATCCGCCATTCTCCCACTCCGTGAACCACAGCTCTTCCGTCATGTAGCCCATGGCCCGGGTGTCGAACACGCCGTTGTGGCTGACCAGGCAGTCGAAGCCCTCGGGCCAGCGCCCGGCGATCCAGTACATCATGTACCCGCCGTAGCTTCCGCCCAGGGCGCAGGCCCGGTCGCCGTCGAGCTGCGCATCGCGGCTGACCGCAAAGGCGAGGCCCTTCTGCAGGTCCTCAAGCGGCTTGCCGCCCCAGTCCTTGTTGATCGCGTCGGTGAAGGCCTGGCCGTAGCCAGTGGAGCCGTGGAAATCGACGCTGACAACCGCATAGCCCGGCGAGGCGAACACGCGCGGGTTCCAGCGATAGGACCAGCTGTTATTGAAGCTGCCCTGCGGACCCCCGTGAACGATGAAGGCGATCGGCAGCTTGCCGGACACGTTGGTCGGCTTCAGCGTGTAGCCCCAGACGGTATCGTTGTTCGCGCCAGCGAAACTCCACTTGCTGAACGTCACCGGATCGAGGTCCGCCAGCCGATCCTTGTTGACGGCGGTCAGCTGGGTGATCCGCCCCCGGCTGTCCACCCGATGCAGGTCGTCGGGCTTGTGCACGCTGTTGAGCGCGAAAACGACCGACCCGTCCTTCAGCGGGCGGGCATTGTGCGCAGTCCCCTCCCGCGTGAGGCGCGTGACCTTGCCGCTCGCCACGTCGACGCGGAACAGCGGGTTCTCCAGCGTGTCGCTCGCTTCCACGATCAGCGAGCGGCCGTCTGCGCTCCACGCCAGCGATCCGACGCTGCGATCCCATGCTTCGGTCAACGCGCGGGTGCGGCCGCTCGCGAGATCCCGCAGCTGGATGACCTGCCGGTCCGCTTCGTAGCCGGGGCGCTTCATCGCGACGTAGGCCAACGTGCGGCCGTCAGGAGAAACCGCCGGCAGGTTGTCGAGCGCGTCGTTTGCGTCGGTGAGGTTGGTCGGCGCCGCGGACCCGTCCGCCGGCACCGCGAAGATGTCGAGGTTCGTCGAGGTCGGCTCGATCCGCCCGGCTTCTCGAAGGGCGAAGTAGACGGTCTTCCCGTCGGCGGAGAACGCGATCTCTTCCCCGCCGCCGTAGGGCTTGGAAGGTGTATCGCCGACCAGTTCGCCCGTCAGGCGAACGCCCATACCGGTCGCCTGACCATTCTCGATCGGAAAGCTGTACAGCCGCGAGCGGGTCCCCGGCTCGATCCACGTGTCCCAGTGACGCACGAACAGGCCGTCATAGACCTGGCCGCTGCCTGGGCCCTTGGCCGGGAAGGTTGTCGCGGCGCAGGCGAGATCCGGACAGTCCTTCTGCTCCGCCCAGACCACGACGCGATCGCCCGTGGGGGACAGCTTGAACCCGGACACGTCCGCGCCGAAATCGCTCATCTTCTGCGGAGTGCCGCCGAGCGCCATCCGGTGCAGCTGGTCGCGCTCGCCCACCTTCATCAGGAAGTAGATGGCTCCGTCCGGCCCCCACACCGCGCTGTTCGCATTGGTATTGGCAAGGGCGGCAATCGGCTTCGGCGCCGCACCGCGCTTCGTCAGGTCCAGAAGGTACAGCGGATTGTTGCGCTTGTTCGCCTTGAGGTCGGTGGTCGAAATGCTGAACAGCGCATAGCGGCCGTCCGGCGAAATCTCCGGCGCGCCAAGGCGGTGCATCAGCTGCATGTCCTCGGCCGTCATCGGGCGGGCCTGAGCGAGGGTGGGAAGGGCGAGGGCGGCCACGGCCGCGGCGAGAAGCAGGCAAGGCTTGTTCATGCCGGAGGCGTAAGGGGGTGATCGGGCGAGCGCAAGTCAGGCCGAATGGGAACGAACTACTCCGTTAGCGGCACAGGCTATCGAAGCGCTCACGCTGAGCCTGTCGAAGCGTCATTGGCGGGCATCCCGCGCGCTCCCGCTGAGCCTGTCGAAGCGCCGACCGGCATCCGGAGCGCTCATGCTGAGCCTGTCTCAGGGTGAGCGCAGGCAAACCATCTCAGAAGTTACAACTTCTGCCCGGTGATCCGGCTGATCTCGCGCCGGACATGCTCGTCGACGATCGCGGGCAGATGCTGGTCCAGCCAATCCTTGAGGATCGGTTTCAGCATATCCCGCACGACCTGCTCCAGGGCGTTCGCCTGCGGCGGTGCCGGAGCGGTGGCCGCAACCTGTTGCAGGGCGGCCAGTTTGCGGCGGCTCGCCTCTGCCGCATCGTCGGACACGAGCGGCGCACCGAGTTCCGCTTCGGGCAGCCGCATTTCCTCGACCACGGCCTGGTCGAGCTCCAGCACTTCTTCGGACGCAGGCTCTTCCCGGATGGAGGTCACCGTTCGCGCCGGCACCGCGGGCACGCCCGAGGCGCGAAGCTCCTTCTCCTCCGCGATCACTTTCTTGATCGAGGCGAGGATGTCTTCCATCGACGGTTCTTGCCGGTCCTGCATGGGGGACAGGCTAGCCCTAACGCGTGGGCCCTGTCACCCCTTGAGCGGGAGCCTGCGCCGGCGGCTGCTCGGCCGGCGTGACGGTACGGGTCGAACGGACCGTATGACGACCCTCCCCGGCCCAGTCGTTCCACTCGCCCGCGACCCGCCGATAGTTGCCCATTGGATCATAGAGCGGGCCACCTTCCAGCCCCAGGTCGTCGGCCTCGGCCTGCCCCATTGCGTTCAACAGCTGGAAGCCCGCCACGTAATTGTCTCGACGAGCGGTCACCAGCGCCACCTGCGACTGCAGCAGTTCCTGCTCCGCGTTCAGCACTTCCAGCACGGTCCGCGTCCCAACGGTTCGCTCCGCCCGTGCACCCTCGAGCGCCAGCTCATTGGCCTGTACCGCGATCTGGTTGGACTGGATCGCCCGCTGCGACGCGTCATAAGCCGCGAACGCAGACCGGGTGTTCGCCACCACGGCGCGCTCGGTTCCGATCACCTGCTCCAGCGCCTGGCCCTCGAATGCCTGCGCCTGGCGAATCCGGGCAGCCGGAAGTCCACCCTGGTAGAGCGGAATGCGGGTATTGACGCCGATGCTGGTCTGGGTGCCGGTGTTCGGCCCAATCGTGTTCCCACCGACCGAGTTCACGTAATCGCCGGCCAGCACGCCGGATACGGTCGGCAGGCGGTCGGCGCGGGCAGTCCGTACGTCCAGTCCCGCGGCCTGCGCCTGACGAACGACGGCGATCACATCCGGATTGTTCACCAGCGCGATCCTCACCGCCTCCTCGGCGTTCGTCGGCAGCGGCGGAAGCGGCGGCGGCGGCGCCAGCGTGTCCGGCCGACGGCCGACCACCCGTCTATAATTCTCCTCGCTGCGCGCCAGCGTTGCTTGCGCCGTGGCGAGGTTGGAGCGGGCGAGGCTCAGGCGCGCCTCCGACTGGGCGACGTCGGTGCGGGTCACGTCGCCGATCTCGAACCGATCGCGCGTCGCTTCGAGGTTGGTGGTGAGAACCCGGATCTGGTTCTCGTTGAGCTCGACGATGGAGCGGTCGCGGATCACGTCCATGTAGGCTGCCACCGACTCGGTGAAGACGTCGCCTTCGACCGCGCGAAGGGTCGCCTGCCCTGCCTCGACCCGGGTGCGAGCCGCGGCGATGGAATTGCGCACACGGCCACCCTGGAACAGCGGCACCGACAGGTCCACGCCGCCAGAGATCACCGGCCCCTTGCTTCCCGGCTGCACCAGGATGCCACTGCGGGTGAGGTCGCGGTTGACGCCGACGGTACCGATCACCTGCGGCCGGCCCGCCGCTCGGGCGATCGCGACATTGGCATCCGTCGCCCGCAGGCTCTCCCGCTGGGCGTTGATGGTAGGGTTCGTCTGGTACGTCGAGACCAGCGCCTCGCGAAGGGTGTCGGCCGAAGCGGTGCCCGCAAGCAGCAGAACGCCAAGGGCCGAAAGGCCAAGGTGACGGATCACGTGAGGCTGACTCCTAGAATGTGAAGACCCGCGGACGAGAGAAGGCGGGCAGCGCCGGGGACGCCGCATCCGCAAAGGACTTGGTCCCGAAGCCATGCTGTGTCCGCCGGCCGATGACCAGCCGCTGAACTCCGCCCTCGAACAGGCATGTGCCCAGCCGCCCGCCCGGCGCCAGTTGCTCGACGATGGCTTCCGGGATCATCTCGACCGCCCCGTCGATGACGATGACCTCGTAGGGTGCCCCCGCGGGAACCCCGTCCACCAGCTCGCCCCGCTCGGCGCGGATCCCCGGAACGGCGGACAGCTGCCCGAACAAGGCACCGTCGCTTTCCAGCGCGGTCACCTCCAGCCCCATCTCCGCCAGCACGGCGGCCGTGTAGCCGGTCAGCGCACCCACCACGAGCGCCCGTTCGCCCGGCCTGGGAGCGAGTTCGGTGAGCATCCTTCCGGTGGTTGCAGGCGGGCTCATCGCGCGCCCCCCGCCCAGCGGCAGGTTGCGGTCGATATAGGCCAGCGAGCGGCTCTCGGCCGCCACGAACTGCTCGCGCGGGACGCTCGCCATGGCGGCGATCACCAGCGGGTCCGTCACAGCCTGCGGGCGAAGCTGGCTATCGATCATCGCGCGACGCGCGGCGGCAAAGTCCATCGTGTTCCTCGTCTCGTGCGGCTGTCTTATGCCAATAACACAGTAGGTGCGCAACTGTCCTTTAGACGGCTGCGCCCGTTCCCGCCAAGCGAGCAGTCGGCTGTTTGTCGAACGGAACGGCCGCATGTCGAGTTGGCCATTCGACGAGGCTTGCGCAAAGCCCGCAATTCCGGTCTTTCTTCGCCGTCTCGGTCCTGCCATCCAAATCGTTCAAACCTCGGGGAAATCTCATGCGCCGACCTGCCGCTTCGTCTCTCGCCCTCGCTTGCGCCCTTGCTCTGGCCGGTCCATCGCTCGCTCGGCCGCCCGCGGTCCTCCCGGGCAGCACAGCCGCGGCTGCCACGCAGGCGACGGCGTGGCAGGTCGGAGCGGGCCTCCAGGCCGACCCCAGCGTCCGCTTCGGCGTTCTTCCCAATGGCATGCGCTATGCCATCCGCAAGAATGCCACCCCGCCGGGAGAAGCATCCCTGCGCCTGCTGATCGACGCCGGCTCCCTGAACGAGGCCGAGAACCAGCGCGGTCTCGCTCACTTCCTCGAGCATATGGTCTTGAACGGAACCGAGAACGTGCCGGAGGGCGAGTTCGTGAAGCGGCTGGAGCGGCACGGCCTGAAGTTCGGCCCCGACACCAACGCCAGCACCGGCTTCGACAACACCGTCTACATGCTCGACCTGCCCGAGACGGACGCGGACACCGTCGACACCGCGCTGTTCCTGCTGCGTGAGGTCGCCGACCGGGCGACGCTCGACCCCAAGGCGATCGACGCCGAGCGCGGCATCGTCCTCGCCGAGGAGCGCACCCGCGCGACCCCGCAGTTGCGCCAGATCATCGACGAATTCGCGTTCATGTATCCGGATCAACTGCTGCCCAATCGCCTGCCGATCGGCTCGACGGAGGTCATCAGGACCGCTCCCCGGGAGCGCTTCGTCGAGTTCTACAACGCCTATTACCGGCCGGAGAACGCCACCCTGGTCGCCATCGGCGACTTCGACGTCGCGCAGATGGAAACCAAGATTCGCCAGCTGTTCGGCGACTGGAAGGGTCAGGGCAAGGCCGGTGCCGCCGCGGACCAGGGCAAGCCGCGCCAGCGCGGCATGGAGGCCAACACCTTCATCGATCCGGCAGCTCCCACCCAGGTCTCGATCGCCTGGGTCCGCCCGGCCGACCTCACCCCCGACAGCCGCGCCCGGCGCACCCGCGACATGGTGGAGAGCCTCGGCCTCTCGGTCCTCAACCGCCGCCTGGAACGGATCGCCTCCACCCAGAAGCCCGCTCCCTTCATCTTCGCACAGGGCGTGGAGTCGCAGATCGCCGACACAGCCGACTTCACGCAGGTCTTCGCCGTCGCCCAGCCCGGCGGGTGGCAGAAGGCGCTCGAATCGATCGATCAGGAGCAGCGGCGCCTGCTGCAGCATGGCGTGACCCAGCCCGAGCTCGACCGCGAGATCGCACAGCAGCGCACCGCCCTTGTTCAGACCGTCGCCGGCGCCAACACCCGCCCCTCCCCACAGCTCGCGCAAGGGATCGTCAACGCCGTGGTCGAAGACCGCACGGTGCTCAGCCCCGAAGCCCGGCTCGCCCTGTTCGACGAAGTCACGAAAGGACTAACGGCCGCCCGGGTCAACGCGGCGATCAAGCCGCTGTTCACCGGCTCTGGCCCGCTGGTCAGCGTGTCGTCGCCGACCCCGGTCCAGGGCGACACCCAGGCTGTGCTCGCGGCCTATCAGGGGTCCACCCGGGTTGCCGTCACCCCTCCGGCCACGCAGCAAGCGGTCGCCTGGCCCTACACCAGCTTCGGCACCCCGGGCCGGGTCACCGAGCGGCGTGAGATTCCGGAGGTCGGCGCCACGGCCGTGACCTTCGCCAACGGCGTTCGTCTCACGGTCAAGCCGACGAACTTCGCCAAGGATGAGATCCGCGTCGCGGTCCGGGTCGGCGACGGCCGGCTCGACCTCTCTTCCCCTCAGGCACCGCTGGTGGGGCTGCTCGGCCAAGGCGCCTTCACGCTCGGTGGCCTCAAGAAGATCAGCGCCGAGGACATGAGCCAGGCGCTGACCGGCAAGACCTATGGCGCGGGCTTCGGCGTCGACGACGACTCGTTCGTGCTTGCCGGCCAGACCCGCCCCGAGGACTTCGCCACTCAGATGCAGGTCCTCGGCGCCTATCTGGCCGAACCCGGCTGGCAGCCGACGGGCTACGATCGCCTCAAGGGCGTCTTCCCCTCGATCCTCAGCCAGCTGGACTCCACACCCGGCGGGGTGTTTGCCCGCGACAGCGAAGCCCTGCTCCGGTCCGGCGACGCGCGATGGAAGACTCCGACCGCCGAGCAGGTTGCCGCCAGCACCATCCAGGACGCACGCGGCCTGGTCGAGGCTCCGCTCTCCCGCGACCCCATCGAAGTCACCGTCGTCGGCGACACCACGGTGGACGAGGCCATTCGCCAGACCGCGGCGACCTTCGGGACCCTGCCGAGCCGTTTGGCGCCGGCCGCAAAGCCCGGCGCGCTCGCCTTCCCCAAGCCGACGAAGGAGCCCGTTGTCCTCACACACAAGGGCCGCGCCGACCAGGGGCTGGCGTTCGTCGCCTGGCCGACCCGGGACTTCTACTCGGACACCGTGCAGGCGAGGCACCTGAACGCGCTCGCGGCGGTATTCCAGCTGCGGCTGACCGAGAAGATCCGCGAAGAAGAAGGCGTCAGCTACTCGCCCTCTTCGGCCCACAGCGCCTCCGACGTCTTCCCCGGCTACGGCTACTTCTTCGGGGTGGTCGAGGCTCCGCCCGAGGCGCTGGCCAAGTTCCTCAAGGACGCACAGGCCATCGCCGACGATCTTCGCACCAAGCCGGTCTCCACAGATGAACTCCAGCGCGCGATGAAGCCGACGGTGGAGAAGATCCAGCGTGACCGGACAACGAACGCCTGGTGGCTCAACCAGCTCGGCAACATCCAGACCGACCCACGCGTGCTCGCCGCGACCCAGACCCAGCTGCGCGACTACCAGTCCGTCACTCCGGCCGATCTCCAGCAGGTGGCGCGCAAGTATCTGTCGGCCGACACCGCCTACCGGATCACCGTCGTGCCGGAGGCCAAGCGCTAGGAGCCAGCCCATCGCGTCCGAACCGATCCACGCCCCCGGCGTTGTCGGTCCGGACCGATGAGCGACGAGCACCCGAACCGCGAAGATCTGGCGGAGGATCGAACGATCCTCGCGAACGAGCGGACCTTTGCCAGCTGGATGCGGACCAGCCTCGGCTGCGTCGCGATCGGCGTGGGCTTCCAGGGCCTGTTCCCCGCCATGCAGCCGGCGTGGGTGCCGCGAGCGATCGCCACCGGCTTTCTGCTGGTGGCGGTGCTGGTGATCGTACTTGCCGAACGGCGGGCCGCCGCGGTGCTGAGCCGCCTCAGTTCGCACGTGGTGGTCACCGCCAGGACCATGAACCTGCGCCTGTTCACGTTGCTGATCACGCTCGGCGCGCTGGCTCTCACCGCAGCGATCTGGATCGTGCCGATCCGGGCGGCGCCCTAGCCTTCGCTCCACTCGCCGAGCAGTTCGCCCGCCTGGTTTTCCAGCCGCACCCGGTCGATCAGTGCCGACACGATGCAGGTGGGCGCCCGGTCCACAGGCGCCGCCTCGCAGCGGATCACCTTGCGCCCGGGATCGCCCTTCAGCCGGCCCTGCAGGACCAGGTCGACCGGGCCGGGCACTGTGCCCTCCGGCAGCGTCTTCGTGATCTCGTAAGCCCGCTCGCCCCGCTGGACAGACCGCGCCCCGGGCTCACCGACTGCGTGAGCGATCCCCACTCGGCCACCGGCCTGCGCAGGCTCTTCCGGCGCCGACGAAGGCTGTTCTTGGACCGGCAAAGGAGCATTGCCTATCGGACAACCGGGCTCCAGCAGCCACGGTCGCGGCACCCAGAAGCCCTCCACCGTCGGCGATTCTTCGCGCGCTGAAGCTTGTGACGGCGCGACCTCGGCAGCGCGGGCCAGGTCCGGCCGGACCTTCACCCGCAGCACGCGGGTGTCCGGATCGAAGGAAGACCTCAGGCTCCCGCCGGAACGTTCGCATAGGCGGATGCGGAACGAGAACGGCTTGCCGTCCAGCTCCCGCTGCCGCGCCGCATCGTCGCGGCCCAGGCTGAAGTCGCTGGCGGCCTCGGCAACGGCCAGCAGGATGTCACGGCGGTTCAGCGGTTGCGCGATCGTCGGCAACACAGGGGGCGCACCGACCTCTGCCGCCGCATTCTCCGTCGAATCTTGCGCGGGCGGCGCGCTCGACTGCCTGCTGCAGGCGACCAGCAGCGCCACAAGGCTGACCGCCATGATGTGCCGCTCAGGTGTCATGGTCTACGAACGCCATAGCCTCGCAAGTGGGTCCGACCCGCCTTAGCGAGCGTTGGCCCGACGCTACGGAGGTGGAGCGATGGGCACAAGATGACGGCCAGCCAGATCCTCACTCTCCTTGTGCTCGGAGGGGTGGTCGCCGCCCTGATATGGGATCGGGCAAGATCGGACGTGGTTGCCCTCACCGGAGCCGCGCTGCTGCTGATCACCGGCGTCGTTCGGCCGATCGAGGTGCAGAGCGCCTTTGCCAGCCCGGCCATCATTGCGCTCGCCTCCCTGTTCGTGATCGCCTACGCAATGGAGCTGTCCGGGCTGCTGGACGCGGCCATCGAGCGGTTGAAGCGGCTCTGTCAGCGGATCGGCCGGGCCGGCCTCTGGGTCATGATCGGTCTGTGCGGCGCCGCCTCCGCCTTTCTCAACAACACGCCCATCGTGGTCCTCGCCGCCCCCGTCGTGCGCGACGTCGCGGACTCGCTCGGCATGTCGGCCAAGCGCTTCCTCATTCCCCTGTCCTACGCGGCGGTCCTGGGCGGATGCTGCACGCTGATCGGCACTTCGACCAACCTGCTCGTCAACGACATGGCGTCCGTCGCCGGCCAACCCCGCTTCACGTTGTTCGAGATCACCCCGGTCGGCGTCCTCGTCGCGCTGGCCGGCGGGCTCTACCTCCTGCTCTTCAGCCGCTATCTCGTCCGGGGCGAAGCCAGCCTGGGCGCGCCGGCCGACAAGTCCGATGACCAGGAGCCGGGGCTTGCCGGCGGCCAGATCGGGACCGCGCTTGCCTTCGCGAAGGAAAAGCCGCTGCGCCCCGTCAAGGCGGTCGCCTCGCTGCTGGTGTTCGTCTCCGTCGTGGCCGCGGCCGCCTGGGGCGTGGCCCCCATCGCCGCCACCGCATTCGCCGGCGCCGTGCTGCTCATCGTCCTGCGGGTCATCACCGCGGACGAGGCGTATCAGGGCCTCCGCCCCGACGTGCTGATGCTCATCGCGGGCATGGTCGTCCTCGGCATTGCCCTCGAGGAGACCGGCCTCGCCAAGGCGGCGACCGACCTGCTCATCGGCTCTCTGGACGGTGTGAACCCGCTCATCGCCCTGATCGTCATCTACGGCGCAACACTCTTCGCGACCGAGATCCTGTCCAATGCCACGGTGGCGGTGCTCTTCACGCCCATCGCCGTCTCGTTCGCCGAGGCGCTCAGCGTCAGTCCCCGCCCATTCCTCGTCGCCGTGATGATTGCCGGAAGCGCAGCCTTCGCCACTCCGTTCGGCTACCAGACCAACGTGATTGTCTACCGCATGGGCCGGTACAACTACATGGACTTCGTTCGGGTCGGCATTCCCCTGAACCTCGTGACCTGGGTCGTGGCGGTGTTCGCCATCCAGGCCTTCTTCCCGTTCTGATCCGAAAAAGTGCGCGGCGCGGTTGACACCATCCCCCAACCCGCACAAATCCGCCGCCTCGGCCCGATGGCGGAGTGGTTACGCAGAGGACTGCAAATCCTTGCACGCCGGTTCGATTCCGGCTCGGGCCTCCACTCCCTTCTGAAAAACCAGTCTTTCCGCCATGTTCAGCCGCGAAAATGGCTGACCACTGCCGCGCCTAACCGAGCTTCCCGCTCGCTTCCCTGATCGCTGCCGCCAGGAGGGCATAGCGGCTCGCCAGCTCCAGATGCGCCGTTCGGCTTTGTGGGCAGCTGGCATGCTCGGCGGCGGCATTCTCTTCCCGTGAGCGCCGACTGAAGTAATCCCCATCCGGTTCAAAGGGATCATGCCGGGCGTGGTGCTGCTGTGTCGCGCTGGGCGTTGGTCGACTTTCCAAGGCCGGTCTTCCTGCGTCGGTCCGTCGCTGCTCAATCGAGCGTCGACGACTTGATGTTGATCCTGCCGCTCGTGATCCGCCGGATCTCGCCTTCATAAAGGGCGGCCAGCCGCTCGTGTGCGGCGCGTGCGTTGGGATGGGTCGCGGCAGCGATCGAGCTCCGCTCCTGCTGCTGTCGTTGAAAGAGATAGTTGAGATCCGTCACGCAAACTCTCCGTCAACTCGGGCCGGCACCGCCAATCTGGCGAGTGCCGCCTTGCTGATTCGAGTTTTACCATTCAGCCGCTGGTCGCCCCATCAACTAGGTTATCGGGCGCTCGAGTCCCGCGCCCCCAAGAAGCGGAAAGTCGTTATTCTTTCGTAGCCTGGCATGGGAAAGGCCGGCGGATTCGCAGGTCGAAACCGTCGCCGCCCGCCAGCACGTGCACGGTCACGTCGTGCATGGACAGCGTGTCCTCCGACCGTGCTTCTGCAAGGTTGGAGTATGACACGGTGGAGCCGTCCACCACATACACTGCTCCCGCGCCGATGACGCTCAGCCGGTCGCCTTCCACGATCGCCGCCGTGTTCTCGTCGATGCCGAGGCCCAGCACGCGCGGATTGTGGGCAACGGCACCGATCAGCCGACCGAAGCGTCCACGCTCGGCGAAGTGCTGGTCGATGATGACGTCACGGATGAGCCCCAGGCCGGGCGACATGTGGAGGTCGCCGATCCGGTGCGTTTCCTTGCTGGTGCCCTTCACCAGCATGGTCTCGCTCATGACCGACGCGCCCGCCGAGGTCCCGGCGATCACCCCGCCCCGCTCGAACAGGGCTCGCACCTTGGCTTCGATGCCGCTGTCTCCGATCTGGCTGGTGATCCGCAGCTGGTCGCCACCCGAGAAGAACACGCCCGACGCGTCGTCCAGCACCTTCAGCTTCTCGATGTCGCCCGCCTCGGAACGGTTCTCGACGTAAAGCTCGACCAACTCACCGACTTCGAGGTCGCGGAACGCGCGTTCATATTCGTCGAAATAGCCTTCGGGCCGGTGGCTTGCGACCGTGGCCAGGACCAGCTTGCCGCCCTTCACCCGTCCGGCAACCTCACGCAGGATCGCGCGGTCGGACGACGGGCTGCGCTCCTCATGGCCGCCGATGATGATCAGGGTGCCGCGACGCCGTTCCTCAGTCATGCTGGTCCTTGTCTTTCGTCTTTCGCAGCCATGCGCGCGGCCCGTTCATGCTGCTGTCGATCAGGGCCACCGCAAAATCGGGACTGTTGTGGTGCCAGCCGATCCGGCCATCGTGCGTGATCGCGATTGCACCCGCGTCGGCATCGGCGCCGCCGACCTCCGGCAGCTCGGCAACGGCGGCCGCGATGGCAGCATCCGGCTGCTCGCCAGCCTCCAGGCGGCCCATGATCGCCGAGGCGATCGTCAGGCGCGTGATGGTCTCACCGTCGCCAGACAGCGCGACTCCGCCAATGCGATCGTCGGCGTAATAACCGCAGCCAGGAAGCGGACTGTCGCCCACCCGACCCGCCTTCGTTCCGTCGAGCCCGCCGGTCGACGTCCCCGCGGCAATCCGCCCCAGCTGGTCGATCGCCACTGCGCCGACGGTGTCATGCTCCTGCTCGGACCCGTAAGGCTCTTCCGCCTTGAGCTGCTCGTCGGAAGCGAGCTCAACGCCGCGTTCTTGCGCAAACATCCGCGCGCCCTCACCGGCCAGCAGAACCTCGCGCTCGGGCAGCAGCAGCCGTGCCACCTCGATCGGGTGCCGCACGTCCCGGAGCGCCGCGACGGCGCCGACACTTCGATCGCCTCCATCCATGATTCCGGAACACATCTCGACCCATCCGACGGCATTCAGCACGGACCCGCGCCCGGCGTTGAACACCGGCAGGTCCTCCAGCACCTTGATCGCGGCCTCCACCGCCTCGACCGCTGAACCGCCATTGGCCAGTACGGACCGGCCGGCCTCCGCCGCCTGGATCACACCCTCCCGGTTCGCCTGCTCCTCGCCCGGTTCGATCTTTTTCGCGCCGCCGTGGACGATCAGCGCCCAGCGGCCTTCCGCGTCAGCCATGGTCATTTCACTCCGCAGCGATCACGTGGCCGTTCGGCGCACTGGCGGTCTCCACCTTGCGGAAACTGCGCACCTGCTCCCAACAGCCGAATACGTCGGTGGGAGTGATGACCACCAGCTCGCCTGGCTGTGCCAGGGTCAGCGCAGCGGCCGCCGCCTCCGCCTCCCCGGCGATCAGGTGCATGTGGTCGGGCGTGGCCCCGGCCCTGACCGCGCCTTCCTGCAGCAGTCCCATGACCTCGCCCCGCGGCCGTCCGCGGGTGGCTGGATCCTCGCGGAACACCAGCTCGTCGAACATGCCCGCCGCGATCTGCCCGACCTCGATGATGTCCTCGTCTCGCCGATCGCCCGGAATGGTGACAGCGCCGATGGTTCGCCTGTAGCGATGGCGCAAGCCGTTGATGACGTCGCCGAGCGCTCGCAGTCCGGCAGCATTGTGCGCATAGTCCATGATCACCCGAAAGCCGTGCGCGTCGTGGACGTTCAGCCGCCCCGGGTTCTGTTCGAAGTTCGACTGGAACATCGACAGCGCGGAGCGGATGGTCAGCAGCGGGACGTCGTGCGCCACCGCCATCGCAATGCAGGCGAGCGCGTTGGCGATGTTGAACGTCGCCATTCCGTGCAGCGTCGCGGGGATGTCCCCGGCCTTCATGACGATCTGCCGCTGGCCGGCCTGGTGCAGCACGATCGTCCCGCCTTCCGGGCCGGGCTCGCGCACCACGGCCATCCCGCCATGCTCGACGTGCCGCCGCAGTACGGGCGGCATGTCGTCGCCACCATGAAGCGAGAACCACGCCAGGCGCCCGCCAGCCCGCCGAGCCATCCGCACGCATTGCGGGTCGTCCGCGTTGAGCACGGAGGTCCCCCGACGGCTCACGGTCTCCACCACCAGCGACTTGACCCAGGCTAGGTCCTCCAGCGTCTCGATCCCCTTGAGCCCGAGGTGATCGGCCGAGATGTTCAGCACCGCGCCGATGTCCGCCCGGTCGTAGCCCAGACCCTCGCGCAGGATGCCGCCCCGTGCCGTCTCCAGCACGGCGACGTCGACTGTAGGATCCCGCAGGACCATGCGCGCGCTGCGAGGACCGGTGGCGTCGCCCTGCATGACCAGCACGTCGTCGACGTACACTCCGGTGGTCGACGTCAGTCCGATGCTGCACCCGGTGTAGCGCAGCACATGCTTGAGCATCCGCGCGGTCGTCGACTTGCCGTTGGTCCCGGTGATCGAAATGATCGGGACCCGGCTCTGCCGCCCACGAGGATAGAGCATCTCCAGTACCGGCCGCGCGACGTCCCGCGGTGGTCCTTCGGAGGGCTCCAGGTGCATCCGGAAACCGGGAGCGGCATTCACCTCGATGACGCCGCCGCCGGTCTCCCGCACCGACCGGGTGATGTCCGGGCAGACGAAGTCGATACCCGCGATATCCAGGCCGATGATCAATGCGGCGCGGCGGGCGATCTCCGCATTGTCGAAGTGGATCTCGTTGGTCCGGTCCACCGCCGTGCCACCCGTCGACAGGTTGGCCGTGGCACGCAGCATGATGATGTCCCCGGCGGCAGGGACGCTGTCCACAGTCAGGCCGGACCGGGCGAGATACTCGGTGACGTGCGCATCAACCTTGATGCGCGTCATCACCTTCTCGTGCCCGTCGCCGCGACGCGGGTCCTCGTTCACCTGCTCGATAAGCCGCGCGATCGACTTGGTGCCGTCCCCGATCACATGGGCCGGCACGCGTTCCGCCACGGCCACCAGCTTGCCGCCGATCACCAGGATGCGATGGTCGCGCCCGGCGAAGAACGGCTCCACGATGACGCTCCGGCTATGCCCCCGGGCGTGCTCGAAGCCGAAGCGAAGCTGCTCCTCGCTCTGGATACCGATGGTGATCCCGCGCCCGTGATTGCCGTCCAGCGGCTTCGTCACCAGGGGAAAGCCGAGGCGCCGCGCTTCCCTCAGCGCCTCGTCAACGTTGCGCACGACAACACCGCGCGGCACCGGAATGCCGCTTTCGTCCAGCAGCTTCTTCGTCAGGTGCTTGTTGCCGGCAAGGTCCGCCGCGACCAGGGGTGTGTCACCGCTGATGCTGGCCCGGATGCGCTTCTGGTACCGCCCATGGCCGAGCTGAACCAGGCTCGCCTCGTCCAGGCGCATCACCGGGATCCCTCGTCGTTTCGCCTCGTCGACGAGCGACTGCGTGGTCGGCCCGAAGGACGCCCTCGACGTCGCTGCGCGCAGCTGCTGCAGGCGCCGCTCGAACTCGAACGCGCCGTCTGCCTCGGCAATCCGCTCGAGCCGTTCCATGCCGGCAAGCTCCGCCGGCAGCAGAGAGTTGACGATCTCCAAGGCCAGCCTGCCCGCGAGCAGTCCCGCCTCCTCGTGGGCGTAGGCGAACATGACGTTGTACACGCCCGGCCGCCCCGGCACCGACCGCGTCTTCCCGCGCGTGACCCGCGGTCCGACCATGGACTGCAGTTCCAGCGCGACATGCTCGACCACATGGCCGAGCCAGGTGCCGTCGCGCAGCCGCTCGACGAACCCGCCGCGGCGGCGCAGGCTGCAACCGTGGCGATGGAGGCCGGGCAGCAACTCGATCAGCCGGTCCGTGAACCCGGCGATCCGGTTGGAAGGCCAATCCTCCATCCGCCCGAGATCGAGCATTACCCGGATCATCGGTGTCAGGCTGAAATAGTGCGCTCCCCGGTAGACGCCCTTCTCGAGCACCGTGACCGGCCGCGTCAGCATCCGCGTCCCCGGGTCCTCACTTTTCCCGAAGAACACCGGCCTTCCGTTGTCTTGCTTCATTTTCGTCCCAGGCAATGAGGTTTCGCCCGCGATAACCTATGTTAACGCTCTGAAATCATTGGATTAGAACGTGCAACGGAGCAATGAAGAGGACGTTCCACTCCGGGGAAACGGAGTAGCTTGCCGACTCATTTCTCGGCTGAAGGATCACCCCTCGGAGAGCGACCCGACCCGCTCGGTGAACGGCAGGCTCATCGCGAAGGACACGCCGTCCGGTCCTTTCTCCAGATGGGTCGTCGCGCCCAGCTCGTATTGCAGCATTCGCGTCAGCACATACGTGCCAAAGCCTCCATGCTCCCCTTGCCGGAGTCCCTTCTCCAGCTCCTCGCGCCAGCGGAAGGTCAGGACCGGGCCCTCGCTGCCCTCCGCAATTCCCCACTCCGCCTCGATCTGTCCGCCTGCTGCAAGCGCACCATGTTCGATGCTGTTCACCGCCAGTTCGTGGACGGCCAGCGCGAACAGCTGCCCCGCTCGCGGCTGAAGGCAGATGGCAGGCCCCGACAGGGTCAGTCCGTCCCCTTCATGGGATCCATATTGCAGCAATTCGTCCGCGATCAGCTTGTGAAGGTCAATCGCCCCACGCTCGTCGGCCTCCGCCTGGGCACGCGCGATCGCGTCGAGGCGACCCTCCACATGATCGGCAAAGTCGTCGGGGTTTCGCGGGGTCCTCGCAGACTGGCGGATGATGGCGCGAAGCAAGGACACGGTACTGCGCAGCCGGTGCCGAAGCTCGCCGGGAGCATCCCGCTGGTCGAGCAATCGGCGCAGCCGGCGGTTGTCCGCTTCCAGTTCCGCGATCCGCGCCGTGGCACGGTCCTCAGGCGTCATCGATCGTCTCGCTCAGACTGTGCGGCCATCCTTCCGGACTGGTCTGCGCATAGTTCACATGAAGGTAGCACGGATCGAAGTCGGACAAGTCTCGCAACTCCTGGTGCTCGCGAATGATCAGGCGCCGGTTCTCCAGCGAGATCAATCCGGCCTTGCGCAGGTCCTGCAGCGAACGGTTGACGTGCACTGGCGTCAGTCCGAGCAGGTCGGCCAACTCGACCTGCGTCAGCGGCATGTCGCAGCCGCTTTCCGTCGGAATGCCCGCCATTCGCAGGCGCAGTTCGATCTCGCAGAACAGGTGCCCCAGCCGCTCCGCCGCGGACCGTCGTCCCAGGCTGACGATCTGCGCTCGCTCGATGTTCGTGGCGACCAGCAGGTCCCACCACAGCGCCTGCTTGCAGGTCGGGCTTCGCTCAACCCAAGTGCGCAGCACATCCTGGCTCAGGGTGGAAAAGGAAACCGGCGTCAGCGCCGCGATGTTGTCGTCGATGAAGTGCGGCAGCAGGCCGAATGGCTCGCACATGTCACCGGGCAGGTAGAGCATGACGATCTGCCGCTTGCCGTTCGCCAGCACCTGGTACCGGCAGGCCCAGCCGCGCAGGATCACCGGCAGGCTCCGGGAACTGTCCCCCGGCACCGCAATGTCGCGGCCCTTCTCAGCCCGCCGGACGGACCGGGTCAGGTCGAGCAGAACGGTCTTGTCGGCCTCGGTCAGCGGTGCCCCGCGGCAGAGCTTGTTCACGAATGCATTCACGGAAGGCGGGGCCTCGGTACAAGGAACTCAGCGTGCTCCTTGAGCCGACATAGAACGCGCGGCGGTGCTTTATCCTAACATAGGATTGCAAAGCGCACGTCCGCCGATTGCCTTTACCGTCGGCCGAAGGCAGTGATCTTCGGATGAACATGGAAGAACTCTACCGGATCCTGCGCACCGGCCATGTGCAGACGCAGGGCATTGTCGATACCATCGCCGACCCAATGGTGGTGCTGGACTCCAGCCTGTGCGTGCAGAACGCCAGCCGATCCTTCTTCGAAACATTCCAGGTCTTCCGGGACGAGACGATCGGCCAACGGCTGACGGACCTCGGCAACGGTCAGTGGAACATCCCGGAATTGCAGCGTCTGCTGGGCGACGTGATCCCGAAGTCAACGGCCGTCATCAACTACGAAGTCACGCATGACTTTCCCAGCATTGGCCGTCGGACGATGTTGCTGACCGCGCGCACCCTGTTCCATCCGGACGGGGCCAGCCATTCGCTCCTGCTTGTCTTCAGCGACGCCACGGACCGCATGGCCCGCGACCGGGCCAAGGACATGCTGTTCGGCGAACTTCGCCACCGCATGAAGAACCTTTTGGGAGTGGTGCAGTCCCTTGCCCGCCAAACTCCGATTGAGGGTCGCACCGCCGAGGAATATCGCGACAGCCTGCTCGGCCGCCTCGGTGCGCTGATCGACTCCGAGGACCTCGCCTTCGCGGAGCAGGGTGAACTGGGGGTGGAACAGCTGCTGGAACGCACCTTCGCACCCTACGCAAGCGGCGGCGCCAACACGGTGATCGAGCCCGGCCCTCCGGTCCAGCTAGGCCCCCGAACCGTCATGTCGCTGAGCCTGGTGCTCCACGAACTGACCACCAACGCCGCAAAATATGGTGCGCTGTCGGACCCCGAAGGGCAGGTCCGGGTGCGCTGGCAGGTGGAAGACGGCAAGCTGCACCTGCACTGGGCGGAGAGCGGCGGTCCGGCCGTCTCGGCGCCCACGGCCACCGGCTACGGCACGCAGCTGATCCAGTCGACGGTCAGCTACAACCTCGGCGGAACGGTGGAACTGGACTATCCGCAAGGTGGTTTTCAGGCTGAGATCGTCGTTCCCCTCGGGACGGCATCCCAGTCCGAGTGAGGAGTTCCAGTGCCTCAAACGATCCTGATTGTTGAGGACGAATTCCTGATCGCCATGGACCTGCAACTCCGGTTGGAGGCGCATGGCTGGCGGGTGGTCGGGCCGGCCGCAACGATCCGGGATGCGCTGGAACTGGTGGAGCAGGAGCCGCCCGATGTCGCGCTCCTTGACGTCCACCTGGGCGACCAACTCATCACCCCTGTTGCGGAATGCCTGAAGGCTCGTGGTATCCCCTTTGCGGTCGCCAGTGCATTCGATTGGCCGGAGCGGGTCGGCGGCGATGTTCTCGCCGGCGTTCCTAATGCCGGCAAGCCGACGTCCGAACGACGCCTCCTCTCCGCCTTGAAGCAGCTCACCGGGGAATGAACGGCGACCTACCCGAAGTGACGCGGTCAGCGATTGTCCGGGGACCGGGTCTGGAGACCGTCATGGCTGGAGATGCGCTTGCCAACCAGCGGATCCTGCTGGTGGAAGACGAGTTCTTCCTGGCTGACGAGCTCGCCCGATCCCTCCAGGCCGCCGGCGCGACCATCGTGGGACCGGCCGCGAGCATTCGCAACGCCCTCAACCTCATCGCCACGGCCGGTCACCTCGATGCGGCCGTGCTGGATCTCAATCTTCGGGGCGAGACCGCTATTCCCGTCGCGGATGCGCTGCTCGAACGGAACGTCCCTTTTGTCTTCGCAACCGGCTACGGCCATGGCTTCGTTCCCGTCCGCTACCGCCACGTGAAGCGTTGCGAGAAGCCGATGAACCCGGCCAAGATCGTGCGCGCGCTGTTCGGCTAGTCACGCGGCTAAGCCGAGCGCCACACCTCATCCAATCGGCAAGCTCCCCGTCTGCCGCAGGGCCTCGCCGAGGCCGAGCGCCGCCGCCGTCGCCAGGTTCATGGAGCGCACCTCCGGCCGAATGGGAATGCGCACCCGCGCATCGCAGGCTTCTGCGACCGCCGCCGGAACGCCCGCGCTTTCCTTGCCGAACAGCAGGATGTCGTCAGGCGTGAAGACGAAATCGTAGGCCGAACGCGAAACTTTGGTGGTGAACAGGACCAGGCGCGCCTGCCCGACCGTCTGCTGGAAGGCTGCGAAGCTGGCATGCCGGGCGACTCGGACATGATCGATATAGTCCATCGCCGTGCGCCGGACCCGCCGGTCGTCCCACGCGAACCCCATCGGCTCGATCAGGTCCACCGCCGCCCCGAGGCAGGCGCCCAGCCGCAGGACGGCGCCGACGTTTCCTGCGATCTCCGGCTCGAATAGGGCAATGCGCATGCCCGCCGATTGGATCGGGCGACCGCCGAATTCAATGCGCGAGTTCGCGGACGACCTCCGCCGTAGCCGCGACCATCGCGTCGCAGTCCCGCTCACTGGTGGCGGGGGAGACCAGCATCATGTTGTGGAACGGCGCGATCAGGACGCCGCGGTTGAGCAGTCCGATGTGCAGCGCCTGCTCCACCTCCGTCAGGTGCGCCGCTGCCGCTTCCGTTCCATTGCGCAACGGTCGCTGCGCCAGCACGAACTCGATCCGCGCGCCGACCCGTGCGATGTGCCACGGCAGCCCCGCCTGCTCCAGGATGCCGCTCAATCCGCCCGCCAGCCGCTCCGCCAGTCCTCCCATGTGCGCGTAATTGGCCGGGGTCAGCACCTCCTCCAGGTTGGCCCGCAGCGCCGCCAGGCTCAGCGCATTGCCGGCCAGCGTCGTCCCCATGCCGGAATGGCCCGGCCCCTTCCGCGCCAGCGCCTCCGCGAAGCGCTCGGCCACCAGCCGCGTCATCCCCCAGACCGCCGTCGGCACCCCGCCCGCGATCGCCTTCCCGCACACCCAGATGTCGGGCTCAAGCCCATGCACCCGCGTGTAGCCGCCGTAGCCGGACGAGAGCGTATGCGTCTCGTCGATCAGCAGCAGTGTCCCCGCCTCCCGCGTCAGGCGCCGCAAGCCGTCGTGGAACCCCGGCTCCGGCAGCACCATGGCGCTGTTGGTCAGCACCGGCTCCGTAATCACGCAGGCGATATCGCCCCGCGCCAGCTCCCGCTCCAGGGCATCGAGGTCGTTGAACTCGACCACGGAGGCGTCCTGCGTGATGTCCCGGAACTGCCCCAGCATCCCGGACCGCGTCCGCTGCTGTCCGTCCGCCAGCTGGACGAACGCCTCCTCCACCGTGCCGTGATAACAGCCATTGAACACCAGGATGCGCGGGCGGCACGTGATCGCCCGCGCCACTCGCAGCGCAAACCGGTTCGCGTCGGTGGCGGTTAGCGCGATCTGCCACGCGTGGAGGCCGAACACCTCCCGCAGCAATCTCCCGACCACCGGCGCATCCACGGTCGGCAGCATGTGCGTGAAGCCTCGCGTCGCCTGCCCCTGCACCGCCCGCACCACCGCCGGCGCGGCGTGGCCGAACATCGCTCCCGTGTCGCCCAGGCAGAAGTCGGCATAAGCGTGCCCGTCCACGTCCGTCAGGCTCGCGCCCTCGGCATGGTCGATGAACATCGGAAATGGCAACGGCCAGTCGGTCATCCACTGCATCGGCACGCCGCCGACCAGGGTCTCCGCTGCCTCGCGCGCCAGCTCCGCGGATCGCGGCCGAGCCGCCGCATAGCGCTGCTCCTCCGCGGACCGGAAGGCGCGCAGCCGACCCGCTTCGACCCCGCCGATCCGCTCGCTCACGACAGCAGCGTCACCGGGCTGGTCGGGTGCCAGTGCAGCGAAACCGGATCGTCCCAGGTGAAGTCGTCCTGGTCGAAGCGCGACAGGTTGGTGCGAGACACTCGGATGCGCCGCCCGCTCGGCAGCTCGACCTCGTAGATGGTGATATCGCCCAGGTAGCTCATCCCGCGGATCACCCCGTCCGCATGGTTCGTGCCCTCAGGCGAGTCCTTCGGCGCCGCCTGCCCCGGCTTGCACAGGGTGATCTTCTCCGGCCGGATCGCCACCCACAGGTTGCTGCCGTGCGGGCCGGTCACGCCATGGTTGAGGTACACCCGGCCAAGCTCGGGACAGTGGATCTCCGCCCGCTCAGGCTCGTCGATCACCATCCGCCCTTCGAAGATGTTCACCGAACCGATGAAGTCCGCGACAAAGCGGTTGGCGGGATATTCGTAGATGTCCGAACAGGTCGCCAGCTGCGCGATCTGCCCCTTGTTCATGACCGCGATCCGGTCCGCCAGCGACAGCGCCTCGTCCTGGTCATGGGTCACGGTGATGAAGGTGATCCCGACCTTGCTCTGGATCTCCGCCAGCTCGAACTGCATCTGGGCGCGCAGCTTCGCGTCCAGCGCCGACAGCGGCTCGTCCAGCAGCAGCACCTTGGGCTTCATCACCAGGCTTCGCGCCAGCGCCACCCGCTGCCGCTGCCCACCCGACAGCTGGTCCGGCATGCGCTCGCCCAGGCCGCCGAGCTGGACCAGCGAGAGCGCTTCCTGCACCCGGTCGCCGATCTCGCTCTTCGGGGTCCGCGCAATCCGCAGGCCGTAGCCGACATTGTCCGCCACCGACATGTGCGGGAACACGGCATAGCTCTGGAACACCATGTTCACGGGCCGCTTGTTGGGCGGCACCATGCTCATGTTCTGCCCGTCGATCAGGATCTGCCCCTCGGTCGGCAGTTCGAACCCGGCCAGCATCCGCAACAGCGTCGTTTTGCCGCAGCCCGATGGGCCCAGGAGCACGAAGAACTCCCCCTTGTGAATCGTCAGGGAGACGTTGTCGACCGCCGCCAGGTTGCCGAAGCGTTTGATGACGTTGCGGATTTCAATGATCGGTTCGGGCATCAGCTCGCGTTCGTCTTGGAGATGTCCTGCATCTTCAGCGCCACGGCGGTGAGGATGACGGTGAGGAGGATGAGCAGGGCGGAAACGGCGTTCACTTCCGGTGTCACCGAGAAGCGAACCATCGAATAGACCTTCACCGGGAAGGTGATGGTGTTCGGCCCGCTGGTGAAGAAGGTGATCACGAAGTCGTCGAGGCTCAGGGTGAAGCTCAGCAGCGCGCCGGCGATGATCCCCGGCTTCATGTGCGGCAGCAGCACGTCCCGGAACGACTGCCACTCGCTCGCGCCAAGGTCCCGTGCCGCCTCTTCCTGCTCCCGGTTGAAGCTCGCCAGGCGCGCCCTCACCACCAGCGCCACGAACGGGAAGCAGAAGGTCACGTGGGCGATGGTGATGTTGCCCAGGCTCAGCGGCCAGATCAGGTCGTTGGGCCAGCCGACCTGCGCGAAGAACACGAGGAAGGCGACGCCGAGGCAGATCTCGGGCACCACGATCGGCAATGCCATCGTGCCCTCGATCCCCGCCCGCCCGGGAAAGCGGAAACGCCACAGCAGCACCGCCGCGAGCGTTCCCAGCACCACGCTGATCAGCGTCGCCAGGAAGGCGATGGTCAGCGAGTTGCCGAGCGCCGCCATGAGGGACTCGTTCTCGAGGACCTTGCCGTACCACTTGGTCGTGAAGCCCCGCCAGACGACGTTGCGCTTGCTGTCGTTGAAGCTGAAGATGATCAGGACCAGCAGCGGCAGGTACAGGAACAGCGCCACGCCCCCGACCCAGGACCGCAGCCATAGGCGCCGGGAATATTCCAGCGGGGCGATGGGGGTGCGCCGCATCAACCTCATTGCCGCGCCTCCTTGCGGCTGCGCAGCGCCTGCAACGCAATCAGGATGAACGTCGCATAGAGCAGCAGGAACGACAGCGCCGCGCCGAACGGCCAGTCGTTGGCGCGCTTGAACTGCCGCTCGATCACGTTGGCGATCATCTGGCTGTCCGTCCCGCCCATCAGGTCCGGCGTCAGGTACGCGCCCAGCGCCGGCACGAACGTGATCAGCAGCCCCGACAGGATCCCCGGCATCGCCATCGGGATGACGATGCGCGTGATCGTCTTCCAGTGCCCCGCTCCCAGGTCCAGGCTCGCCTCGATCAGGCTCTTGTCCAGCCGGTCCAGCGCCGCATACAGCGGCAGCACCATGAAGGGCAGGTGCACGTAGACCAGCCCCAGGATCAGCGCGAAGTTGTTATAAAGCAGCTGCACCGGCTGGTACGGGTCGAACGCCCCGAAGCCCAGCAGCTGCGACACCAGGCTGGTGCCATTGTACAGATGCTCGATCCCGCTGTTCACAAGCCCACGCCCGCCCAGCACGAAGAGCAGCGCGTAGGTCCGGATCAGGAGGTTCGTCCAGAACGGCAGCATGATCAGCAGCAGCAGCCAAGGCTTCCACTTGTCGCGCGCGAATGCGATCGCCATCGCCACTGGAAAGCCGACCACGAAGCAGATGGCGGTGGTGATCGCCGCCACCACCACCGACTTCAGCATGATCTCGAGGTACAGCGGCTCCAGCGCCTTGCCATAGTTGGCGAAGGTGCCGCTGATCTCGATCTCGGTCAGGCCGACGTTGCGCCCGAAGCTGTAGCCCCAGACGATCGCCATCGGCAGGACAAAGAACAGAAACAGCCACGCAATCGGCGCCGAGGCTACAGCCGCGAAGAACCGGCGGCTGAGTTTCCAGTCTTGCATCGGACCTTACGCTGCGCGGACCCGAGTGAAGCCTTCCTCGTAGAGCGGCTGCATGTCGGGCCGGAACTTGGCATATTCGCACTTCGCCAGCCGATCCTGCGGCGGGAAGATCACTGGATTGTTCCGGTATTCGTCCGGCATCAGGGCCTTCGCCGCATTGTTCGGCGTCGGGTAGAGGATCGTCTCCGTGATCTTCTTCCCCACTTCTCCATCCAGGATGTAGTTGATGAAGGCGTGGGCGTTCTTCGGATGCGGTGCCCCCTTGGGGATGCACAAGGTGTCGGAATTGAGCTGACTGCCCTCCGTCGGGATCACGAAGTCGATGTCGTCGTCCTCGGTCATCGCCTGGGCGATGTCGCCGTTATACTCCAGCACCAGGTCCACCTCGCCCTTCAGCAGCAGGTCCTGGCCATTGTCCTCGTGGAACACCTTCACGAACGGCTTCTGCTTGATCATCATCTGGGTGATGCGATCGATGTCCTCCTTGGTGAGGTCGTTGACCGACTTGCCGATATACTTGCCATAAAGGCGATACAGGTCGCCCGCCTCTGACAGCAGCGAGATGCGGCCAGCATATTGGTTGCTGTCGAACAGCGGCTTCCAGCTGTTCACGCCGCCCGGAACCTTGGACTTGCGATAGCCGATGCCGAGCACCAGCCAGGTGTAGGGCAGCGAATATTTGCGGCCTGGATCGTACTCGACGTTCATGAACTGCGGGTCGACGTTCTTGATGTTCGGGATCAGGCTGTGATCCAGGGGCACGATCATGCCCGCGGGGATCATGCGCTCGACGAAGTCATTCGACGGCACGATCACGTCAAAGCCCGGATTTCCCGCGCGCAGCTTGGCGAACAGCTCGTCGTTGGTCGCGAACAGGCTCATGTTCACGTCGACGCCACTCGCTTCCTTGAAGTCCGCCAGCGTGGTCTCGCCGATGTACGTGTCCCAGTTGTAGAAGTTGAGCTTCGGCTCCTCGCCGGTCGGTTGGATCTTCGCCCCGGCGCCGCCGGCCTGGGTATTGCTCTCGCCGCCACCGCTGCCGCCGCAGGATGAAAGAAGTCCGCCAAGGCTGATGCCGACCGCGGCCGCGCCGAGGCCTTGCAGGATGGACCGGCGGTTGGCCTTCAACTCGCCGAGCTTCATCTGAATGTCTTTCATCGCCCCTCCTCCCGTGCTGCTCGCTTCAAGCGAAGCATGCTGGACCGATTCCGCGAGACTCGGAAGAGGGTTTCAACGCCCTGTCCGAGGCTGCGGGTTTTGCGAGCCGAAACAAACTCCCCTCGCCAGCCAAGCGCCAGCCGATTATGCATGGCGATACCTATCTGATAAACCGATGGCCGAATGAACATCACCTTTCGCCAGATGCGCTACTTCATCGCGGTGGCGGAAAGCCGCTCCATCTCCCGCGGCGCGGCCAGCGTCGGCATCTCCCAGAGCGCCGTCACCGAAGCCATCCGCTTCATCGAGGCCGACGTCGGGGCGGAGCTGTTCGCGCGCCACGCCAAGGGCGTGATCCTGACCCGCGAAGGCCAGCAGTTCCTCCGCCACGCCCGCAACATCCTCGACGCGGTCAACGGCATCCGCGACGGCCTTGGACAGAACACGCACGACGTCGAAGGGCGGCTGATGCTCGGCGCAACGCCGATCGTCACCGGCTACTTCCTGACCGACCTCATGGCCCGCTACCGCCAGGCCTTTCCGGCCGTGGAGATCCGCGTCGTCGAGGAACGCAGCGACTATATCGAGCACATGCTCGTCAACGGCGAGCTCGACCTCGGCATCCTGATCGTCCCCGGCCTGACCCGCCCCGAAGCGCTTGACCACGACGTCCTGCTGCGCAGCGACATGCGGGTCTGGATGGCGCCCCGCCACCGCCTGGCCGACCAGGACAAGGTCAGCATCGCCGAGCTTGCCGACGAGCCCCTCATCGACATCGCGCGCGAAGAACTCCAGGCCGTCAGCGAAGCCGTCTGGAAGACCCAGCCCAACCACCGCAAGCCCGCCTACCGCAGCGCCTCCATCGAGGCGATCCGCGGCCTGGTCGGCACCAACGCCGGCCTCGCCATCCTTCCCGACCTCCTCTACCGCCCGTGGAGCCTCGACGGCGATCGCATCGTCGCCAAGCGCACGCGCGAGCCCCTCCCCACCGTGGACATCGGCCTGGTCTGGCGCCGCCTCACCCGCCAGGGCGAAGCCGTCACCGCCTTCATGGAAACCGCGCGGGGCAAGCGGCCGGAGCGGTAATCGAGGGTCCGCTTACGACCCATTTTGGACGTTAGCCAGAACCGCTACAGGTGCGAGATGAACTGGAAGGTTGGCTGGCTCTTCACCGTTGCGGTCATCATCTTGCTCTTCGTGGTGATGTTTAACTCCGGCATGTTCATGCACGGAGATTGATGTCGGTTCTCGACCCATTCCGGACATTCGGCCTCACCTGAGTTAGCGCTTGGAACGACCAGGGCCGGTCTGCGCTCTTGGACAATGCCCCGTTTTTACTTTCATCTGCATAACGACCCCGACGTGCCGGATCTTGAAGGCCGAGAGTTCCCGGACTTGCCGGCTGCTCACGCAGAAGCAATGAGAGAAGCAAGGGTGTTGATTGGAGATGGTCAAGACCGACGCCAGGCTTGTGCTCAGTCACCGGATCGATGTCGAGGACGAGCACGGAGCTGTGCTGACAAGCGTCTACTTCCGAGACGTGGTTCTAATCGAAGCCTAGCGCAGGCTCGCGCCGAGTAGCTTCTTCAACGTCTTCTGAAGAGTCTTGCTTGCAAGATGCTCGTCGACTTGGCTGTAACCCTCGCGGCGCAGCTTGGCTCGAACAGCGTCCAAGCCGACACACTCTGGCGCGAGTTCGAAGGCGCGTCTCACCGTGTCCACAGACCTACAGCCGGATCCCGTGACCTACGGCAACACGCTCAGCATTCAGCTCAACTGATGCGCGACGGCCCGTAACGCAGTCGCTCCCTCTGACGTTCGTGCCACTCTGGCTAGGCGCAGGCACGATGCCGCCTGTTCGAGGAGCTGCTCGGCAGCGTCGCTTCTTTGTGCCTGTGTCGGGAATAGAACGCTCAGTGTCATGGAAGTTCTCCCTGGTAAGCGGGAGCACTGCGTCTCTCAGCCGCCCATGGCTTACGACCATGGGTCAAGCGCGATGGTCCGCTTCTAACACGACCGAGGGCGTAAACCTACCGGAGACTTGAGTTTCCACCCGTTTCGAACACTGCGGCTTGCGCTTGCCCTCGACCCATCTTGGACGTTGCCTGCATCCGATCTGTGCCGACAGCGTTTGCTGGCAGGACCATGGAGAGAACGAGTGCCGCGAAGGATCAATAAAGCCGGTTACACCGAAGTTGATAAGCTCCGTCAGCACCAGCGCATCATTATCGATTTGGGTTTGCTGGCATCACAAACGATGCCTTTGGAGCAGTTCCTCCGCCATGCAGTCTCTCAAGTGGCGCTCGCACTTGAGGTGAGCAACACGAAGATACTTCGTTACCGTCCCGTGGAAGGCGACTTACTGCTGATCGCCGGGATCGGCTGGCGCAAAGGTGTCGTTGGTCAGACGACCTTTCCGATCAACTTGAGATCGGCTCCTGGTCGAGCGTTCCAAACGGCAGAGCCAGTTGTCGTTGTTGACATTAGGGCGAGCGAAGAGTTCAGACCCTCTCGCAGCCTGCTGGAACACGGCATTGTCTCGCTGGTGAACGTGCCGATTGTGACGGACAAGGCTTCATGGGGCGTATTGGAGGTCGACCACAACGAACAGCGGGACTTCCGAGAGGACACAGTCGATTTCCTGCTTGCAGTTTCGCGCCTCATCGCCAGCGTTATCCAGCGTCACCAAGCTGAAGAGGCGCACCGGGATGCTCTCGCTGCAGCCGCCCTTGAGAAGCAGGAGCGGGACCTCTTCCTCGCGGAGATGCAGCACCGCGTGAAGAACTACTTTCAGATGATCCTGTCGATGATCTCGCTGGAGCAGCCAAAGCTGCCGACGCAGCAGGGACGGGACATTATGAGCAAAGTTGCCGAACGGATCATGGCCGTTTCACTGGGCAACGATCAGCTTTCTCCCACACGCTCCGATCAAAAGATCGCGATGCCAGCGTACTTGCGGGCAATCTGCACCGGTCTCGCTAGCCAACGAGAGGAGGTCAGTGTGACCGTCAGAGCGGACGACATCTCCCTTCCCGCTGAACGGGCCGTGCCCGTTGGCCTCATTGTCAACGAGCTTGTCACGAACAGCCTGAAGTATGCCTTTCAGGATCGCTCGGCAGGCAGCGTAATCGTGGAGCTATCCGCCGGTGCCGGTGGAGGCCGAGCTATGCTCCAGGTGAAAGATGACGGCTCCGGCATCCCCAAGGACGCGAGTTGCGGCACCGGAACCCGCTTGCTGCAATCTTTGGTCCGTCAAGTTGCCGGTGAGTTCGAGCAGCACAGTTCACCGGAAGGAACCACAACTACGATCATCTTCATTGACGGCGAGGATACCTAGTTTCCGCCTCCCAATCGGCTACCGGCTCAGAAGTGGTCACCGTCAAGCTTTTCCTCAACGATGTTGATCAGCTGCTCGGTTGGGTACGGCTTTGGCAAGAAGGTGCCGTTATCCGGCAAATCCTCGTCAGTGAGCCTCACCGCACCGGAAGTCACGATTAGACCAACGTCAGGCCTTTTCACACTGACTTCGTGAGCCAGGTGAAGCCCGTTCATCTCACCCGGCATGTTCACGTCTGTGAACAACAGCCCAATGCGCGGATGCTGCTCGAGCACCTCGAGGGCCTCACCTGCGTCGGCAGCCTCCCATGCCATGATGCCCCGATCAGTGAGTGCATCGGCTGCGACCATCCTGACGAGCGGCTCGTCTTCGACGACCAGAACTTCTTTGGGGAGCGTGTTGATCATTCTCACCGAACAGAGCCCCACGGCGAACGTTCCCGCCGTTTCGCCCCCGAACAGGAGGTCAGGGATGCCCTTGATCGGCGCTGCAAGCTAACGTCCGCTTGCCACCCACAGCGGACATTCAGTGCTGCATCGCTTACTGGTTCGGCGGCCGCGCGTTGTCGTCGAGCTGGTGCTTACCAGTAGCACGGCCAGCTTTCTTGTTGTCGTCGGTCGAATTGTGGCCGCGTCCGTGAAGTGGGCCGCCACGTGTGCTGTCGTTGCTGTCGCGCCGAGGTCCGCTCATCGCCTATCTCCTGATCCACGTCCGCCAACAAACAGGCGACGAGGTGCGTGGTTGCGCGTGAAAGCCAGAGTGCCGCCAAGCCGTTGCAGCGAAACGGTGAGACAGCACCTAGCCCGCCCGAGCTTGCCGCTGAGCCATCTTAGCCAGCATGGCCCATCGGACAGGACCGACCGGATCCACTCCCCGGTGGGCATTCGGCTTCCGTTTGCCTCAGCTGACGAGTCATTGCGGACGCGGTCAGGGCCTGCCATCACTGTCCCGAGAACGGGGGTTCTCGAGTACTCAGGGGGTAAGATGACCTTTCTCGCGTTCCTAGCTGCAGCCGCGGCTCAGGCGCCAACCACGCCGCCTTCCGCGATCCTCAGCTTCAAGGAGGCGGGCCGGATCATGGTCGCGGCCGAAAAGAAGCAGGCCGATACACGGCGACGTATCCGCGACCTGTCGGACGAACAGCTGACTTCCGAACTTCGGGCGGCTCTCAGCGGCAAAACCAAGATGGTCTACCAGCTCGGCCACGGCGTCTATGTCGAATATACCGATCCTTCCGGCGAGTTGCGCATGTGGTACCCGAGGAACCAGAACGTCGTGAAGGGCAGCTGGGGCACGCGGGAGGTCCGCGGCAAGGTGCGGGCCTGCTTCCACTACAAGGAGGCCGTCAACCCCGTCACCCACGTCTATGAGCCGACGGAATGCGTCGCCCCGGAACAGACGCTCAGCGCGGCGGAGGTGCTCCAGTCCTGGGACGGCGACGTGTTCAGGCTGATGGAGAACCGCGTCCCTTATGCCAAGGATCTCATGGACATGCCCTCACCGCAAGGTGGCTGATCTTGCGTTTTTGTGCACTGCAGCATATATGGTCTCGGCCGCATGTTGCGGCGCACCTAAACATCCATCGAGATTACCCATGCGTGCCCTTGCGCTCCTGTCGCTGTTCAACCTCCTGTTCGTGAAGCCTGCGCCCGCCCGCCGCTGAGCGGCGCCCTCCCTACAGTCCGATCCTGCATCGCGCGTCGGGGTGAGACAGCACCTTGCATCTCAGCATATGGTTAAGGGACATTAACCTCGATTAGTTTCTCTGCTATGCTCCTGCGCTACGAGTCGAATGGGGCGGGGGCTGGCTCGTGCATGGCAGGGAGACCCCGATGAGAATATTGGCAAGTACCGCGTTGGCCGCGATTGCGATGACGCTTGCGTCCCCGGCATCCGCTGCCCTGGTGACCGTCGGCGCCTGTGACGCCACCCTTCCCGATCCCAATGCAACCGCTTGTGCGGGCATCTACGAGGGCAACCTCAACAACAACGCCCGGATCGACGACCTGAACGCCGCCATCGATGCGCTGGTCGGCAGCGACTACACCGACGTCGCCTGGTCCGCGCTCGACCCGACCAAGAGCTTCTTCAGCTCGACCGGCACCGTCCTCAACTTCGCCGAGACCCTGTTCGGAGAGCAGATCATCAGCCTGCACTTCGGCAATGCCGGTTCGGGCAACGGCAACAACACCGTGCTCTACCTGTTCGACTTCGGCACGACTGGCGCGAACAGCGTGAACCTGAACCAGCAGGGCTGGTCCAACGCGGTGCTCATCCCGGGCGGCACGCCGCCGGTTCCCGAGCCGGGCACCTGGGCCATGATGCTGCTGGGCTTCGGCGCCATCGGCTTCGCGATGCGCCGCCGCCGGCTTCGCCGGGCCGCGCCGCTCCAGGTCGCCTGAACCACTCACCTGCATCGGGGGCGGGCCGCATGCCGGGAGGCGTGCGGCCCTGCCGCCTGTCAGGCCGTGCGCAGGTACCAGCCGTAGTCGAGCTGCGGCACTTCCGCGAAGTAGCGATCCTGCTCGCTCCGCTTGACGGTCGAGAACACCTCCACGAACCGGCTGCCGAGATAGTCCTTCAGCACCGCGGACCCGGCGAAGCGGTCCACCGCCGCGAACCAGTTGGCCGGCATGGGCGCGGCACTTGTGGCGCCCGCCTGTTCATAGCCGTTGCCGACGATCGCCGGCCCGGGATCGAGCTTGTTGACGATCCCGTGGTGCATCGCAGCCAGCACCGCCGCCACCGCCAGATAAGGGTTGGCGTCCGCCCCGCACACGCGATGCTCCACGTGCCGGGTCTTGGGTGCACCCGCCGGCACCCGGAAGGACACGGTGCGGTTGTTCACGCCCCAGGTCGGCGCCACCGGCGCATAGCTGTTCGCCCGAAAGCGGCGATAGCTGTTCGCATTGGGCGCAAACAACGCGAAGCTGTCGGCCAGCAGCGCCTGCATCCCCCCGATCGCATGGCGCAGCAACGGTGAGCCTTCCGGATCCTCTGCCGCGAACGCATTCTCCCCGGCCTCGTTCACCAGGCTCATGTGCAGGTGCATGCCGTTGCCAGCGCTGTCGGCGAACGGCTTGGCCATGAACGTCGCCTCCAGCCCGTGCAGCCGCGCCGCTTCCTTCACGATCCGCTTGTACATGACCGCCTCGTCACAGGCGCGGATCGCGTCCGGCTTGTGCTCCAGCGTCAGCTCGAACTGCCCTGCCGCATATTCGGAGATGGCGCTTTCCAGCGGGATGTTCTGCGCATCGGCAAAGGCATAGAGGTCGTCCAGGAACGGCCGCTGGTCCTCCAGCTCCGTGAGGCCGTAGACCTGGATATCGTTGCGATGCTGCCCACCTGCTCGCGCCGGCACCGGCTTGCCGTCGGCTGCCGGCTCGCGCTCCAGCAGGTAGAACTCCAGCTCCACCGCAATGTCCGGCGTCAGCCCGACCTCCTTCAGCCGCGCGATCACATTCGCCAGCACCGCCCGTGGGTCGAGGTCGTGCGGTCGACGGTCGAGCTCGTGAAAGCTGGTGACGAACTGCGCGGCCGCCGCCCCACCCCAGGGCGCCGGCACCAAGGTCCCCGGCACCGGCAGGCACAGGCAATCCGCGTCGCCCGTCTCCCACAATAGCCCGGTCTCCTCCACGTCCCGGCCCGTGATGTCGGCGAAAGTCACGCTGATCGGCAGGAACCGGCCGTTCTCGTAGACCGCCAGCGCCTCGTGCTGCCGCAGCCTCTTGCCGCGCGGCACGCCGCACATGTTGGTGAAGATCATGTCGACCGCATCCACCTCCGGATGGGCGTCGAAGAAGGCGCGGGCCTCGGCCAGGGCGTTGTCACGGTCGGTCATAAGCGGTCTTTCATGGCGTAGTAGAGAAGCCCCAGGGTGGCCAGCGGCCGTGCCAGCAGCCGCCCTCCCGGGAAGGGCCGGTGCGGCAGCCCCGCCAGCAGGTCGAACCCCCGGCTCGAGCGGTGCAGCTGCTCCGCGCACAGTTCGCCCGCCAGCGTCGTCAGCAAAGCGCCGTGCCCTGAAAAGCCGTGTGCGAACAGGATCGCTCCATCCCGCCCGAGGTGCGGCAGCCGGTTCGCGGTCACGCTCACCACCCCGCCCCACCCATGGTCGATCGCCACCCCGCTCAGGTCGGGAAAGAGTCCCTCCATGTACGGCCGCACGAACCCGCCAATGTCACGCGGCGGCGTGGTCCGGTATCGCTCTCCACCACCGAAGATCAGGCGCTTGTCGGCGCTCAGCCGGAAGTAGTTGAGCACGAACCGGCTGTCCGCCACCGCGGCGTCGCTCGGCAGGATGGTCTGTGCGAGATCCCCAAGCGGCGCCGTCGCTACATTGTAGTTCATCAACGGCACCGTGAACCGGCCAAGCCGTGGCTTCAGGTCACCGGTCCATGCATCGGTCGCCAGGATGGCCTGCTCGGCGACGACGGTTCCGCCCGCCGTCTCCACCCGCACCGCGCCGTTCTGGGTGATCCGCCTTGCCCGGCTCCCCTCGTGCAGCACTACGCCCACGCGCTGCGCCGCCGCAGCCAGCCCGAGCACATAGTTGAGCGGGTGAAAGTGCCCCCCCTCCGCATCGAACAGCCCGCCATGGTAGGCGTCAGTCCCCACGTGCCGTGCCATGTCCGCCCGCTCCACCACCTCCAGCCCGGTCCGTCCGAAGTCCCGCACCAGCGTGTCCGCCTCGCGCCGGATCTCGGCGAAATGCGCGGGCTTCCACGCCGCTTCCAGATGCCCAGGCTTGAGGTCGCAGGCGATGCCGTGTTTCGCCACCCGCGCCTTCACGCGCTCCACGGCCTGCAGCGCCACGTCATGCACCGCACGCGCCCGCTCCAGCCCGAACTCACGCTTCAGGTGCGACGCCGACCAGCGCAGCCCGGGGATCAGCTGCCCTCCGTTTCGCCCCGACGCTCCAAAGCCGATCGTCTCGGCCTCCAGCAGCACCACGCTGGCTCCCGCCTCCGCCGCCGCCAGCGCCGCCGCGGTTCCGGTGAACCCGCCGCCCACCACCACCACGTCGCACCGGACCTCGCCGGACAGCGGCGGCTGCCGCTCGAACGGGTGCGCGGTCGCGAGGTAGTAATTGCCCGGGCCGCCCTCCATTCGTCAGACGCGGAGCAGCAGGTGCTCGCGCTCCCAGCTGCTGATCACCGAGTGATAGTGAAGCAGCTCCGTGTCCTTGATGGCGGCGAACAGCTCGAAGAACTCCTCGCCCAGCAGCGCCTTGACCGGTCGGCAGTGGGCGAAGCGGTCCAGCGCCACTTCCAGGCTGCGCGGCAGGGTGCGCGCGCGATGGTAGGCGTTGCCTTCCATCTGCTTGGGCGGCTGCATGCGCTCGACCATGCCGATGTAGCCTGCGACCAGCGACGATGCGATGGCCAGGTACGGGTTGGCATCCGCCCCCGGCAGCCGGTTCTCCACCCGGCGGTTGCGGGCGTTGGAGACCGGTACGCGCAGGCCGCAGCTGCGGTTGTCGGACCCCCATTGCACGTTGATCGGCGCATCGCTGTCCGGCCGCATCCGGCGAAAGCTGTTGACGTTCGGCGCGAACATCGGCGCGATCTGTGGCAGCAGCCGCACCAGCCCGCCGACGTAGCTGCGAAATGCCGCGCTGTCCCGGCCGTTCGCCATGGAAAAGATGTTCTTGCCGGTCGCTGCATCCAGCACCGACTGGTGGATGTGCATGGCGCTGCCGGGCTGGTCGCTCATCGGCTTGGCCAGGAACGTCGCGTAGACGTCATGCTCCAGCGCCACCTGGCGAACGATGCGCTTGAACAGCAACACTTCGTCGGCCAGCCGCAGCGGGTCGCCGTGCAGGAAGTTCACCTCCAGCTGCGCCGCACCGGACTCGTGGATCATCGTGTCGATATCCAGCCCCGCCTGCTCGCAATTCTCGTATAGGTGCTCGATGATCTCCTCGAACTCGGTCAGCGCCTCCAGGCCATAGGGCTGGCTCGCAGTCTCCGGCCTTCCGGAGCGCCCGGTCGGCGGCACCAGCGGGATATCGGGGTCGGTGTTACGGGACACGAGGTAGAACTCGACCTCGGGCGCGATCACCGGCTTCCACCCCTTCTCCTCGTACAGCTGCAGCACGCGCTTCAGGATCATCCGGGGCGCGATGTTCACCGGATTGCCGTCACCGGTCAGCACGTCGGCGATGACGAACGCCGTCCGGGTCTTGTATCCCGGCGCCTCGCAGATGGTCTCGGGGTCTGGCGCCATCACCAGGTCGGGATCGAACACGGGGATGATGTGCCCGACATCGGCCGGATATTCACCCGTGACGGTCACCGAAAAGACGCTGCTGGGGATGCGCAGCGTGCCGTCCTTGAACCCGGACAGGAACTTTGCCGCGGGCAGGACCTTGCCGCGCTGCACGCCGTTCATGTCGGGAACGATGCACTCAACTTCGGCGATCTGGTGCTCAGCGATCCAGCTGGCCAGCTTGTTCGACATGGTGGTCACCGGCGGGCATCCAGCACCCGCCGGTCCTTTCCCTTGGTTTAGAAGGAGGTCGTGAACGCCTTGCTGAGCGTGAACACCACGGTCGGCTTGCCCAGCGGGTCGCCCCCACTGTGGCCGGTGTCGACGTAGGCCGCACCGGCGGTGAAGCCGCTGCCGAGGTCCGCGTTCAGGCCCAACGACCAGTCCTTCTTCTTATCGTAGAAGGCATTGTCCTCGATCCCGAACGATCCGGTCAAGCTCAGCGGCGTGTTCTTGATCGGCAGCTCGCCCTGCACCGCGAAGTAGAGGCCGCGGTCCGGTACCGTGCTGCCCTGCTCGGGCGTCCAGGCGAAGGTGAAGCCGACGCTCGCGTCGCCAATGGAATGGCTGACGTTCCCGATGAACTCCCAGTATTGAAGGTTTTCGGTGCCCGGATAGGCATAATAGGTTGCGTTCACGTCGACATCGACCGGGCCAAGCGTCGTAGCGTAGCCAACGATATAATCGATCTCGACGTCCGACCCCTCGTTCTCCGCGATGGTCGAGGCCCAGACGCTCGCATACAGCCCGCTTTCGTGGCTCAGCGTGATGCTCGGCTGAAACGCCGGATCCTTGTCGCTGAGCGAGATCCCGCGGAAGCGATAGTCGCTCACCCCGGTCAGCGCGATCTCGAGTTCGAACGGTCCGCTCGCTTCCTCTTCGGCTTCGGCCTCCGCCTCGGGTCCGGGCGTCGCGACGGCCTGGCCCGACTGCGCCTGGTTCTCCGGCTGCGAAGCGCTGTCCTGCGCGCTCGCCGGCGCGGCGGAGGCCATGAGCGCCAGCGCCGCGGTGCTCACAAGGATCGGAGTCTTACGCATCAGCTTCCCCCTCATTTTCCGCGACGCCGTACGCACGCGGTCGAATGATTTGTAACGGCACCGTCATGCTGGACAGAAGACGATGCAAGCACCAGCCCAATCTTTGGGAGCATAGCTATCGGGAAAATCGATAGCTACCGCCAAAGGGAATGTGACTTGTTCGCTTTCCGGTGAAAGACGATGCCCTGCACAGGGGTTCAACCATGCTGACCAACGATCGTCTTGCGTCTTTCTGGATGCCGTTCACGGCCAACCGCGCGTTCAAGCGCGACCCGCGCCTGTTCGTCTCGGCCGAAGGGATGCACTACCGCTCGTCCGACGGCCGGCAGGTGCTCGATGGCACCGCCGGACTGTGGTGCGTGAACGCGGGCCACGGCCGGGCACCGATTACCGAAGCCATTCGCAAGACTGCCGGAGAGCTCGACTACGCCCCTACCTTCCAGCTGGGCCATCCGCTTCCTTTCGAACTCGCGACCCGTCTCGGCGAGATGATGCCCGAAGGCCTCGATCGCATCTTCTTCGCCAACAGCGGCTCCGAAGCGGTGGACAGCGCGCTCAAGATCGCCCTCGCCTACCAGCGCTCGCGCGGCTTCGGCGGCAAGACCCGGTTGATCGGGCGCGAGCGCGGCTATCATGGCACCGGTTTCGGCGGCATCTCGGTCGGCGGCATCGTCAACAATCGCCGCGCCTTCGGGACTTTGCTGACCGGCGTCGATCACCTGCCGCACACGCATAGCCTGAAGGACATGGCCTTCAGCCGCGGCCAGCCCGACTGGGGCACGCACCTCGCCGACGACCTGGAGCGCATCGTGGCCCTGCACGGCGCCGAGACCATCGCCGCCGTGATCGTCGAGCCGGTGGCGGGTTCCACCGGAGTCCTCATCCCGCCAGTCGGTTACCTCGAACGCCTGCGCGAGCTTACGCACCAGCACGACATCCTGCTGATCTTTGACGAGGTCATCACTGCCTTTGGCCGCCTCGGCACCGCCACCGCGGCCGAGCGGTTCGGCGTCGTGCCGGACATGATCACCATGGCTAAGGGCCTCAACAACGGTGCCGTGCCGATGGGCGCCGTCGCCGCCTCCCGTAAGGTCCACGACCAGATCGTCGAGAACGCACCCGAGGGCATCGAGCTGTTCCACGGCTACACCTATTCCGGCCACCCGCTCGCCGCCGCGGCCGGCCTCGCGACGCTCGACCTCTACCGCGACGAAAGCCTCTTCGCCCGCGCCGCCTCGCTGGAAAAGCACTGGGAAGACTCCCTGCACGCGCTCAAGGGCACGCGCCACGTTATCGACCTGCGCAACCTTGGCCTGGTCGCCGGGATCGAGCTGGAGCCGCGCGCCGGCGCCCCCGGCAAGCGCGGGACGGAGGTCTTCCAGCGCTGCTTCGACGCCGGTCTGCTGGTGCGCGCGACGGGCGACACGATCGCGCTGTCGCCGCCGCTGATCGTCGAGGACACACAGATCGACACCATGTTCGGCATGCTCGCCGAGCAGATCGCAAAAGTGGATTGAGAATGAAGATCGGCGTTCCGAAGGAAATCAAGAACCACGAATATCGCGTCGGCCTGACGCCAGGCTCCGTGCGCGAACTCATCGCCGCGGGTCATGAGCTGTTCGTGGAGACGAAAGCCGGCAGCGGCATCGACTGTCCGGACAGCGCCTACCAGAAGGCCGGCGCCACCATCCTCGGCAGCGCGGAGGAAGTGTTCAAGG
>NZ_JAFFJU010000002.1 GCF_016924655.1 Sphingomonas arenae | reverse complement strand
ACACCAACGGCGACGGCGTCGCCGACTTCATGATCCGCGTCGATGGGCTGCACACGCTGGGGAGCGAGCACTTCCTCCTGTAGCCCTGCATGGCACCAAGCCGAGCTCGGCGGGTTCATTCGGGTGCATGCGGATCGCGACCTACAATGTGAACGGTGTCAATGGGCGGCTGCCCGTCCTGCTCGAATGGCTCGGAGCGACGCAGCCGGACGTGGTCTGCCTTCAGGAACTCAAGGCGGCCCAGGAGAAATTTCCGCTCCAAGCCTTGGAGCAGGCCGGCTACGGCGCGCTCTGGCTCGGGCAGAAGAGTTGGAACGGCGTCGCGATCCTCGCCCGCGGCTGCACCCCCGTCGAGACGCGGCGCGGGTTACCAGCTGATCCCGACCCGGCACAATCGCGCTATATCGAAGCGGCCGTGAACGGCGTCCTGGTCGGTTGTCTTTACTTGCCCAATGGCAATCCGCGACCCGGTCCCAAGTTCGACTACAAGCTGGCCTGGATCGAGGCGTTGGAGGCGCTCGCGGCCGACCTGTTCGCCGTTGATGGGCCGGTCGTTCTTGCCGGCGATTACAACATCATCCCCGGCGATGCCGACGTCTACAAGCCGGAACGCTGGGTCGATGATGCGCTGTTCGCGCCGGAGGTGAAGGCGGCATACGAGCGGCTGCTCGGGTCAGGCTGGACGGACGCCTTGCGCGCCCTGCACCCGGATGAGCGAGTGTTCACCTTCTGGGACTATTTCCGCAATGCTTGGCCGCGCGATACGGGCCTGCGCATCGACCATCTGCTGCTCAACGAACCTGCCGCCAAGCGCCTCCGAAGTGCCGGGGTCGACCGAAGCGTTCGCGCCATGGAGAAGACCAGCGATCATGCGCCCGTCTGGATCGAGATCGCATGACCGCGCCGGCCCCCATGGAGGCGCTTCTGGTCGAACAACTGCCGGATGAGCCGGGCTGGCAGTTCGAGCCCAAGTGGGACGGTTTCCGCTGCATCGCCGTCCGTCACGAGGAAGGGGTGGAGATGTGGTCCAAGTCCGGCAAGCCCCTCGGTCGTTACTTCCCCGAAGTGCTGGCCATGCTGGAGGGCCTGAGGCACTCCGACTTCATCCTCGATGGCGAACTCATTATCGAGACGGACGCGGGGCTGAGCTTCGACGCATTGCAGATGCGCCTGCACCCCGCCGAGAGCCGGGTTCGCAAGCTAGCCACCGAAACTCCCGCCCGGCTGATGACCTTCGACCTGCTCGCGCTGGGTGGAAGGGACCTCACGGACGCCCCGCTGCTGGAGCGCCGAAGCGCGCTGGCGCGGTTCGTTAGCGAAGAGGATGCCGATGATCTCCTTCTGTCGCCGGCCACCGCTCAGCGGGAGCGAGCGCTCGACTGGCTTGCACGCAGTGGCGGAGCCCTCGACGGCGTGATCGGCAAGCGCGTGGACGACCGCTACTATTCCGGCGAACGGACGATGGTGAAGGTGAAGCAGCACCGCACCGCCGACTGCGTGGTTGGAGGCTTCCGCTATGACCAGGCAGGAAGCGCGATGGCGTCCCTGCTCCTCGGCCTCTACGATGACCAGGGCAAGCTCGACCACGTGGGCTTCTGCTCCTCCTTCTCCGCCGCGGAAAAGAAGCGCTGGACGCCGGAACTCGAGGGCCTGGTTGAGCCGCCAGGCTTTACGGGGTCCCGGCCGGACAAGGCCAGCCGCTGGGCCCGCGATCGGGTGTCCGAATGGCGACCACTGAAGCCGGAGATCGTGGTGGAAGTCCTCTACGACCAGGTCACGTCCGGCCGCTTCCGCCACGGCACGCGCCTGCTGCGCCGACGGCCGGACAAGCGTCCGGACCAGTGCCGCATGGAGCAGTTGCGCCACCCGCTCACCCCCGCCGAGCTGCGCAATCTGCTGCGACCTTAGCCGTGCCGGACCTCTTCAATGATCCGCCAGTGCCCGGGCTGTCGATCCGGGAGGAATTCGTCACGCCCGACGAGGAGAGGGAGCTCATCGACCGCATCTGCGCTGTCGAGCTCACCCCCTTTCAGTTCCGCGATTACGAGGGCAAGCGTCTCACCCATAGTTTCGGCTGGCGCTATGACTTCCAGGATCAGAGCTTCGAGCAGGCGGAGCCGCTGCCTGCCTGGCTCCATCCCTTGCGCGAACGCGCTGCGGCCTTTGCGGCGCTCGATCCGGAGGAGCTCGGTCATGCCCTCCTGATCCGCTACGATCCCGGTGCGGGGATAGGCTGGCACAAGGATCGCCCCGTGTTCGAACATGTGGTCGGCGTGTCCCTCGGAGCCGCAACCGTGATGAACTTTCGGCGGCGCGAAGGAACCCGGTTCCAGCGCTTGAAGCTGCCGCTTGCCGCAAGGAGCGCATATCATTTGACCGGCGAGGTTCGGCACGAGTGGGAGCATGGGATTGTGGCCCATGAGGCACTCCGCTTTTCGATCACCTTCCGCAGCCTTTCTCAAGCGGGTCGCGCGCGGCTCCACGCCTAGCCAAGCGAGCGGTCCCCAAATACAAAGCGGGATCGGCACACTCGGCTGCCTGGATCCTCATGATGTTCGATTTTCTGAAGCAGTTCGTCAGCGGCAACTACGCGCCTCATGGCTACTGCCTTCTGTGGCAGCCGGAGCTCGTATGGACCCACGTCATCTCCGACGCGCTCATCGCCGCAGCCTACTTCTCCATCCCCGTCGCACTCGTCACTTTCGTCCGCCGGCGGCCCGATGTCGAGTTTGGCAAGATGTTCTGGCTGTTTGCCTTGTTCATCCTGTCGTGCGGCCTCACCCATGTCATGGGAATCTGGAACCTGTGGAACGGCGATTACGGAGCCGAAGCCCTGGTGAAGGCTGTGACCGCCGCGGCATCGGTTCCGACCGCAATCCTGCTCTGGCCCCTGTTGCCGCGCATGCTGGCCATTCCCTCACCGACCCAACTTCAGCTGAAGAACCAGGAATTGGCGGTGGCGCTCGCCGAGCGGGACGAGGTGCTGCAACAACTTCGGGCCGAGGTGCAGCAGCGCGAACGCGCCGAAGCGGCATTGGTGCAGGCTAAGAAGATCGAAGCGGTGGGCCAGCTCACGGGCGGGATTGCGCACGATTTCAACAACCTCCTCCAGGCGATCGCCGGCAATCTGGAGCTGATCACCCGGTCCCCCGAACGGGTCGACAAGGTCCAGCGGTGGGCCACCAACGCCACCGCCGCGGTCGAGCGCGGAACCAAGCTCACCGGCCAGCTGCTCACCTTTTCCCGGCAGCAGCGGTTGGAAGCTCGTGCGATCCATGTCGGCAAGATGCTGGAGGACATGCGTGAACTGCTGCGCAATTCGGTCGGCCCGACGGTGCAGCTGGAGCTTCAGATCTCCGACGACCTCTGTCCGGTCGAGTCTGACCGGACCCAGTTGGAGCTGGCGGTCCTCAACCTAGCGATCAACGCCCGAGACGCGATGCCGGGCGGCGGGCAGCTGGTGATCGCGGCGGAGATGCGCGAAGTCGCGGATGGGCTGCCGCAAGTCGCCGTGATCGTGAGCGACACCGGCGATGGCATGAGCCCCGAGGTGCAGGAGCGCGCACTGGAGCCGTTCTTCACCACCAAAGGGCCGGGCGAAGGAACGGGGCTTGGGCTACCGATGGCCTATGGGGTTGCGACCCAGGCGGGCGGGGACCTGCTGATCGACACCGCAGTGGGCGAGGGTACGACCGTTACCATGCTGCTGCCTTGCAACGTGACTGCTCCGGAGGAACCACCGAGCGACTCGACGAAGTCCGGAGAGCATGCTGCCGTCGCGGGACATTCGATTCTCCTTGTCGACGACGATCACGAGGTTCGCGAAGCGCTGGCCGACCTGCTTGCCGCTGACGGCCATGCGTGTGTCGAGGCGAGAGGGGCGGCGGAGGCGCTGGACGCGATCAGCCGCCAGAGCTTCGACCTGCTCTTGCTCGACTATGCGATGCCGGAGATGAACGGCGCGGAGCTGGCGTCGCAAGCGCGCAAGCTGCGGCCCGACATGAAGCTGCTGTTCATTACCGGCTTCGCGGACAGCGCAGCGATCGACCGTGCGGTCGGCGGCAATGCGAGGGTCCTGAAGAAGCCGGTGACCTCCGCCCAGCTGGCTGCGGCGGTGCGCGAGATGCTGGGCTAGCGGGCTTCGAAGCCGGCCAGCACCTCCGCGAGCCAGCGGCCGGCGGTGAGGGCGCTGAGGTCCGTGGCGTCGAGCGGCGGGTCCCATTCGGTCAGGTCGATGACCCGGACGCGGGGTTCGGCGGCGATGTGGCGGGTGGCGGCGAAGAAGTCGGTTGCGCTCATGCCGCCCGGACGGGCGCCGGGAGCGGCGGGGAATTGGCTCCGGTCAATCACGTCGATGTCGCAGTCGACGAGCAGCGCTTCGCAATGGGAGAGGCCGGCTAGGGCGCTTTCGACGCAGGCAAGAATGCCGCTTTTCCGGACTTCCTGGATGGTGATTACGCGGTTGCCGGCGGCGAGCGCGTCTTCGTGCATAGCGCGACTGTTGGCGAAGGGGGCGAGACCGATCTGGGCGATGTTGCGGCCGGGGAGGCCATCTTCAATGAGGGCGCGGACCGGATTTCCGTTGCCGAGTCCGGCACTTGTGTCGCGCATGTCGAGGTGAGCGTCGAGAGTGATCAGGCCGACCTTGTCGAGCGGAAGGCCGAGCCCGTGGACGCCGGGACGGGTGACCGCATTGTTGCCGCCGATCAGCAATGTGAGCGCGTGCTGTGACACGCTGAGCGACACAAAGTCGCGAATCCGCGCCGTGTTTTGCTCGATTGTGTCGCCACAAATCGCGATATCGCCGCGATCCGCGATCAAACTGCTCAGTTCTCGCCGCGTTTCGATGTCATAGGTCCCGATCCGCCGCAAAACGCCCCGCAACGTGGCCGGCGCGAGGTCGCAGCGCCCCGGGGTCACGGACCCGAGCGCGAGGGGCGCGCCGACCAGCCCGACGGGCGCCCCGGAATCGGCTCCGGTCAGCAGGTCGGAAAGGTTGGGCCAGGCGCTCGTCATTGAAGCCTGCCTAGCAGCGTGCCATGGGCCGCGCCATGTGGGACCGCCTGCTTACCGATTGTCATGTCGCCACGATGGTGCCCCGCCCCGGCGATCCGCTGGGAATCGTCAGCAATGCGGCGATCGGGATCGCGGACGGGAAGATCGTGCGGGTCGGGCGGCGGGCGGAGCTTGCCGGCTACCGCGCGAAGGAGGTCGTGCCGCTTGGCGGGGCGTGGGTGACCCCGGGGCTGGTCGACTGCCACACCCACCTGGTGTTCGGAGGTAATCGTGCTGCCGAACATGCAATGCGGCGGGCAGGGGCGAGCTATGAGGAAATCGCGCAGGCCGGCGGAGGGATTGCGTCAACCGTTAACGCGACGCGGGGCTCCTCGACGAGCGAGCTGATCGACAGCGCCCGGCGCCGCCTGCACGCGCTGATGCGCGGCGGGTGCACCACCGTGGAGGTGAAGTCCGGCTACGGCTACGACACCGCGAGCGAGCTTCGCCTGCTGAACGTGGCGAGGGCGCTGGGCGAGCGGGAGCCGGTGCGGATCGCCTCGACCCTGCTGGCCCTCCACGCGCTGCCGAAAAGTGCGGACCGGGCAGCCTATGTCGACATGGCCGTGGAGGAGATGATCCCGACCGTTGCGCGGCTGGGGCTGGCGCAGGCCGTCGACGGCTTCTGCGAAGGCATCGGCTTCCTGCCCCACGAGATCGAGCGCCTGTTCGACGCGGCGGACAATCACGGCCTTCGGGTCAAGCTGCATGCCGAGCAACTGAGCAATCGCGGCGGGGCGAAGCTGGCGGCGCGCTACAATGCCCTGTCTGCCGATCACCTGGAGCATCTGGATGCGCCGGGTGCGCAGGCGATGGCGGAGGCCGGGACGGTTGCCGTGCTGCTGCCGGGGGCTTTCTACACCTTGCAGGAAAAGCTGCGCCCGCCCGTCCAGCTGCTGCGCGATCATGGCGTGCCGATCGCGGTCGCGACCGACTGCAATCCGGGAACGTCGCCGCTCCTGAACCCGCAACTTGCGATGAACATGGCCTGCACCTTGTTCGGACTGACGCCGGAAGAAGCGCTCGCCGGGATGACGGTCAATGCGGCGGCCGCACTCGGCCTTCAGGACGAGGTCGGCAGCCTGTCTCCGGGCATGGAGGCGGACCTGTGCGTGTGGCGGATCGCGGAGCCTGCGGAGCTGGGCTACTGGGTGGGACTGATGCCGGAACGGCGGGTGTTTGCAGGGCTGGATGCTTGAGGACAGCGCTTCGATACGCCGCTTGCGCGGCTACTCGGCGTGAGCGCTAGAACAGGGGCGAGAGTGACCGACCAACGACGTGACAACAGCCGCCGCATCCGGGCGCGGCGGGGCAGCGAGATCAAGGCGAAGAGCTGGCTGACAGAAGCCGCCGTCCGGATGCTGATGAACAACCTCGACGACGAGGTGGCCGAGGACCCGCAGAGCCTGGTCGTTTATGGCGGGATCGGCCGGGCCGCGCGCAACTGGGCCTGCTATGACAAGATCGTCGAAACGCTGGAGCGGCTGGAGGGCGACCAGACGCTGCTCGTCCAGTCCGGCAAGCCCGCCGGCGTGTTCCGGACCCACCCCGACGCGCCGCGCGTGCTGATCGCCAATTCCAACCTGGTGCCCAAGTGGGCGACGTGGGAGAAGTTCAACGAACTCGATCGCGCCGGGCTGATGATGTACGGCCAGATGACCGCCGGCTCGTGGATCTACATCGGCACGCAGGGCATCGTCCAAGGCACCTACGAGACGTTCGCGGAGATGGGCCGCCAGCATTATGGCGGGGACTTGCGTGGGCGTTGGATCCTGACCGCCGGGCTCGGCGGCATGGGTGGGGCCCAACCTCTGGCGGCGGTCATGGCGGGCGCCCACTGCATCGCCATCGAGTGCCAGGAAAGCCGCATCGAGAAGCGGCTGGAGACCCGCTACCTCGACCGCCGCGCCTCCACCATCGACGAAGCGCTGGAGATCATCCGCACGGCGTCCGAGCCGACCAGCGTCGGCCTGCTCGGCAACGCCGCCGAGATCATCCCGGAGATGCTCGCCCGCGGCATCCGCCCCGACGCGCTGACCGACCAGACCAGCGCCCACGATCCCTCCAACGGCTACCTGCCGATCGGCTGGAGCGTCGCCAAGTGGCAGGAGATGCGCGAGCGCGATCCGGCCGCCGTCGCCCATGCCGCCCGCATCTCCATCGCCCGTCATGTCGAGGCGATGCTGTCTTACCGCGACATGGGCGTGCCGACCTTCGACTATGGCAACAACATCCGCCAGGAAGCGCTGGACACCGGCGTCACCCACGCGTTCGACTTTCCCGGCTTCGTCCCCGCCTACGTCCGCCCGCTCTTCTGCCGCGGCATCGGCCCGTTCCGCTGGTGCGCGCTGAGCGGCGATCCGGAGGACATCTACCGCACCGACCAGCGGGTAAAGGAGCTGCTCCCCGACGACCCGCACCTGCACCGCTGGCTCGACATGGCGCGGGAGCGGATCGCCTTCCAGGGCCTGCCCGCACGCATCTGCTGGGTCGGCCTCGGCCAGCGCCACCGCCTCGGCCTCGCCTTCAACGAAATGGTGCGCAGCGGCGAGGTCAGCGCCCCCATCGTCATCGGCCGCGACCACCTCGACAGCGGCTCGGTGTCGAGCCCGAACCGCGAGACAGAGGCGATGAAGGACGGCAGCGACGCGGTGTCGGATTGGCCTTTGCTGAATGCGCTGCTGAATACGGCAAGCGGCGCCACCTGGGTCAGCCTCCATCACGGCGGCGGGGTCGGCATGGGCTATTCCCAGCACGCCGGCATGGTCATCGTCGCCGACGGCACTGACGAGGCGGCGAGGCGGCTGGAGCGGGTGCTGTGGAACGACCCGGGCACCGGCGTCATGCGCCATGCGGACGCGGGCTATGACATCGCCGTCGACTGCGCGCGGGAACAGGCGCTCGACCTGCCGATGATCGGCTGACCTCTCCATCATGGCTTTCCGCCCGCTCGATGCGCCTTATGACGAGAACAACCCATTCGCGCGCATTTTGCGAGATGAACTTCCCGCTTCGCGCGTCTTCGAGGACGAAGAGGTGCTGGTAATCATGCCCCTACAATGGGAGCATCCGGGGCATGCGCTGGTGATCCCGAAGTGGCCAGTTCGCCACCTCCTCGACATGACGCGCGAGGAGATGGGCCGGGTGCTTCATCTGGCGACCCGGGTCGGAATTGCGCAGCAGCAGGCGCTCGGCGCGACCGGCTTCTCCATTCTCCAGAACAACGGCCGGGATCAAGCTGTCGGGCACGTGCACTTCCACGTTATTCCCAACACGGAGCGAGTGCCTCAGAATCCCGTTCCGCGTTCCGAGTTAGACCGAATGGCCAAGCAGCTTTCAGCAGCGTTTCCGACTGATGCTTGATTCCCTGCTGCTGCAGCGGGCTTGCGTCTCGCTCGTCGCATGAAGCGCATCATGATCGTAGGGCAGCCCGGCTCGGGCAAGAGCACGCTGGCGCTCGCAATTGGTCGTCGCACCGGCTTACCGATTGTCCACGTCGACAAGATCCACTGGCAGTCTGGTTGGGTGGAGCGCAGCCGCGCTGAAAAGGACCGATTGAGCATCCAAGCAACAGATCGCGACTCGTGGGCGTTCGAGGGAGGTCACTCGCGAACCTGGCCGCAGCGGCTCGCTCGCGCCAACCTGCTCATCTGGCTCGATCGGCCTGTTAGCCTGCGCATGTGGCGCGTCACCAGTCGGGCGCTTGCCGGCCGCGGACAGACTCGGCCCGACATGGCCGAAGGCTGTCCCGAACGGCTGCGAATGCTGCCGGGTTCCTCTGGTATATGTGGACAACCCGCCGCTCAGGACGAACGAAATTGGCGCGACTTGCCGCGCATGCTCCACCTGGCTGCAAGATTGTCCGCCTCCGCTCGGACCAGGAAGTTACGGATTTCGTCGCATCTTACGGTGAATGCCACGCACGAGACGACCATCATCGCGGCCCTGATCATCGGCCCTGTTGACGCGGCCCCAAGTCTGCCAGACGGGAACTCCGATGCTCACCCTCAACCCCGAAGCCGTCGACCTCTCCACCCTGCGCCAGCTCTGGACCGGCGCGCCGTCCCGCCTTGACGCGGCCAGCATGGAGCGCGTGCGCGCCTCCGCCGCTGCGGTGGAGCGGATCGTCGCGGGTGGGGAGACCGTGTACGGCATCAACACCGGCTTTGGCTTGCTCGCCAACGAGCGCATTCCGGCGGACCGCCTCGCCGAGCTTCAGCGCAACCTGATCCTGTCGCACAGTTGCGGGCTCGGCGATGCGCTGCCGCGGCATGTCGCGCGGCTGATGATCGTGCTGAAGCTGCTCGGCCTCGGGCGCGGCTATTCGGGGGTGCGGCCGGTCGTCATCGACGCGCTGCAGGCGCTGCTCGACCGCGACGCCATGCCGGTCATCCCCGCGCAGGGGTCGGTCGGCGCTTCGGGCGACCTCGCTCCGCTGGCGCACATGACGGCGGCGCTGATGGGCTTCGGCTGGATCGATCTTGCCGGCGAGCGGCTCGCGGCGGGAGAGGCGCTGCATCGGCTCGGGCTCGCGCCGCTGGAGCTTGGGCCGAAGGAGGGCCTGGCGCTCATCAACGGCACGCAGGCGAGCTGTGCCATTGCCCTCGATGCGCTGTTCGCGGCGGAGCGGGTGTTCGGGGCTGCGATTGCTGCGGGCTCCCTGTCGGTCGATGCGCTGAAGGGGAGCGTGAAGCCGTTTGATCCGCGCATCTCGGCGCTCCGGGGCCAGCCCGGTCAGATCCGCGTTGCCGCCGAGATCGCGCGGCTGCTCGACGGCTCGGAGATCGTCGCTTCGCACCACCGCTGCGGCCGGGTGCAGGACCCCTATAGCTTCCGCTGCCAGCCGCAGGTGATGGGCGGCGCGCTCGACCTGCTCGCCAACGCCGCCCGCACGCTGACCATCGAGGCGGCGGCCGTGACCGACAATCCGATCGTGTTCGAGGATGAGGATTTGGCCATCAGCGGCGGCAACTTCCATGCCCAGCCGGTCGCCTTCGCTGCCGACACCATCGCCATGGCGCTGTGCGAGGTGGGGTCCTTGTCCGAACGGCGGACGTCCGTGCTGGTGGACCCGAAGATGAGCGGGTTGCCGGCGTTCCTGGTGGATGACGGAGGGGTCAACAGTGGGCTGATGATCCCGCAGGTCACGGCCGCCGCGCTGGTCAGCGAGAACAAGAGCCTGGCGTATCCGGCGAGCGTGGATTCGATCCCGACCTCGGCGGGGCAGGAGGACCATGTGTCGATGGCGCCGATTGCCGCGCGAAAGGCCGCCACTATCGCCCGCAATGCGGCCGGGGTGGTGGCGATCGAGCTGATCACGGCGGCGCAGGGCGTGGACTATCACGCGCCGCTCAGGACGTCGGAGCCGTTGCAGGCGCTTCATTCGAAGGTCCGCGCGATCAGCCCGCACCTGGAGGCGGACCGCTACTGGGCGGACGAGATGGCGGCGCTGCAGGCCGCGGTGCTGGCGGGGGAACTGGTGACGGCTCCCCCGCTGCTCGACTGAACGGCGCTACTTCTCGCCGAGCGCGGCGAGGACCTCGGCGGCCGTGGTCGGACCGGCGGTCATGGTGTCCGTGTGGCTCATGATGTGCTTGCGAAACTCGATCCCCGCGGCCGGGCCGGTGGGAACGCCCATACGCTTGGCGGCAGCGTCAAAGGCCGCGTCCTGCGCCTCCGTTGTCGCGGGGGCGATCAGGACATAGTCCCAGCTGTCCCCGTCCATGTGGACGTAGAGCTGCGAACGGGGATTGCCCGCCGCGGCGCTGATCTGGTCCTGCCGGGCGAGCCACTTGAGCAACTCCGCCTGGTGGCCGGGCACGGCGTGGTAGATGGATACGACCGAGCGGCTTCCCGACTGCTGGGCCGACACGGGCGTAGACAGGGTGCAGGTGAGCGCAAGCGCGGCCGCGCCGAAGATGTGGTGTCGCAAGTGTAGTCCCCCGAGTTCGAGGCAGTGCCTCGTGACGGCCGGTCCGATCGACCGGCCGGTTGCTCCCGATCACCGGGACGCGACTCATGAAGGGTCAACCGGGGGAGTTAACGCCCATTCCGCGCGGCGTGCAATGCCGGCGTCAGCTGACGCGCGACCAGGTCTGGTCCTTGCAGATGACGGCGAGGATGCAGCCCTGCACGGTCAGGCGGTTGCCGCTGACGTGGAGGTTGGCGCCGGCGTGGCGGTTGGCCTTGGGCATGAAGACCTGCCCCTTCCAGCGGTTGGCGCCGGCCGGACGGAGGTCCTTCAGAATGGTGGTGCCGACGAGGTTCCGGGTGCCGCCCTCGGCTGCGTCGCGCTTGGCCTTGGCGGAGGCATTGACGACCCGGCCGCACAGGCTCTTCCCGCACGGCGCGATGCGCACGGTGACGGTGCGCTTCGGGTTGGTCCAGGTGCCCTCCAGCGGAGAGGCGGCGAGCGCCGGCAGGGGCGCAAGCGCCACGGCGGCGGCGAGGATGGCAGCGATTCTCTTCATGGGCAGGCAGTTAGCAGCGGGTTTATGAGTCCTGCCTGACCGAACAATGGCGGAAATCGGGCAGCGGCGGAGAGCCGTCACCGCCTTTCAGGCAGGCTGTCCCGGCCCACTTGCGGCGGCTATAGGATGGTGATGGCCGAACCCGCCGCCCAGCACACCAGCGAGTATCGCACCGGTTCCGACCCGCGCACCTTGCGTGACGCGCTCGGCTGCTTCGCGACGGGAGTGACGATCGTCACCTGCCTGGATGGCGACGGAAGTCCGGTCGGGCTGACCGCGAACAGCTTCACCAGCGTGTCGCTGGACCCGCCGCTGCTGCTGGTTTGCGTGGCGCGGCGGGCGGCGAGTGCGGGCGCGCTGACGCAGGCGTCGCACTTTGCGGTGAACGTGCTGCAGACGCACCAGCAACCCGCTTCCATCCGCTTCGCGACCAAGGACCAGGACCGCTTCGGCGCGACGCCATGGAGCCCGGGGGAATATGGCCCCCCGGTGCTGCGCGATTCGCTGGGCGTGTTCGAGTGCGCGGCCCACGCGGTGCACGAAGGCGGGGACCATCACATCGTGGTGGGAGAAGTGCTGCGCGCGAGCTTCGACTCGACGCTGGACCCGCTGCTGTACTTCCGGGGCCGGTACCGGCGACTGCACTTCGACTGAGGAGGAGAGCGCGCATGAGCACCGATCCGCATTCGCTCGCAGCGCCGCTCGATCCTGCCGACCCCTATGCCCGGGAGGCGCAGACCTTTCCCGTGCTGTCGGCCGAGATGGCCGGCCGCATCGCTCGCTTCGGGCAGGAGGAGGCGCTGGGCGACGGCGACCACCTGTTCCGGCGCGGTGAGCGATCGGTGGACTTCTTCCTGGTGGTCGAGGGCGCGATCGACATCATCGACCATGAGCGGGATGGCGACCATGTGGTGCACCAGCACCGCGCGCGCCAGTTCACCGGCGAGCTGGACCTGTTCAACGACCGCAAGATTCTCGTCTCCGGCCGGGCCAACGGGCCGACCCGGGTGGTCCGGGTGGCCCGGCGCGACTTCCGTAGCATGATCACTGCCGAGCCGGACATCGGCGAGATCATCATGCGCGCCTTCATTCTGCGGCGGGTCGGGCTGATGCGGCACGAGCAGGGCGGGGTCGAGCTGATCGGGCCGATGGACCATCCCGACACCGTGCGGCTGAACACCTTCCTGACCCGCAACGGTTATCCGCACACCACCACCGACAGCTTGGCGGAGCCGGAGCGCGTACCCGAGTGCGGCCTGGTTCCCGACCAGCTGCCCGCCGTCCTGTCCGACGGCGAGGTGCTCGTCCGGCCCTCCAACCGGGAGCTCGCTACTCACCTCGGTATCACCGTCCCGCTCGACGGGGAGCACCGGTTCGACCTGGCCGTGGTCGGGGCCGGGCCGGGCGGCCTGGCGGCGGCGGTCTATGCGGCGTCGGAAGGCCTGGACACGGTGATCCTGGAAGACATCGCGCCCGGCGGCCAGGCGGGCACCAGCAGCAAGATCGAGAATTATCTTGGCTTCCCCACCGGTATCTCCGGTCAGGCGCTGGCCGGTCGCGCGCAGGTCCAGGCGCAGAAGTTCGGCGCTCGGCTGGCGGTTGCCCGGACCGTGGAGCGGCTGGAGAGGGACGGGGAGGGCTTCACCCTGACCCTCGACTGCGGCCAGCCGGTGCGCACGCGCGCGGTGGTGGCGGCAACCGGGGCACGATACCGGAAGCTGGCCGCGCCGGGGCTGGAGCGGTTCGAGGGATCCGGCGTCCATTATGCGGCGACTGCGATGGAGGCGAACCTCTGCTCCGGCCGGCCGGTCGTGATCGTCGGCGGGGGCAATTCGGCAGGTCAGGCGGCCGTGTTCATGGCCCAGCATGCGAGCCATGTGCACCTGCTGGTGAGAGGCGATGGGCTGGCCGCGACCATGAGCCGCTACCTGATCGACCGGATCGACGCGGGCGAGCGCATCACCCTGCACCGCTTCTGCGAGGTCGAGGAGCTGGGCGGGACCCGAGGCCTGGAGTGGGTCCGCTGGCGGGTACGCGGGCAGGAGCCAGAGACGGTGGAGGCGGCGGCGCTGTTCGTGATGATCGGCGCGGCCCCGAACAGCGAATGGCTGTCAGGCGTCGCGGAGACGGACGAGAAGGGCTTCGTCTGCACCGGCAGTGACGGCAGTCCGTTCATGACCACCGCGCCCGGCCTGTTCGCGGTCGGGGACGTGCGATCGGGATCGGTCAAGCGGGTGGCCTCGGCCGTTGGCGAGGGATCGGTGGTGATCCAGTTCGTGCACCGCTACCTGGAGGAGCAGAGCCGTGGCGATCACCGGCTGAGGGACAATCCCGCGAACATGGCCGCGAGGGACCCGAGTACGCTGGCGGCGCAATAGCCGATCGCGACCCATGGCTGGTCCCGCCACAGGGTGGCGAAGTCGAGTGCGAAGGCGCTGAAGGTGGTGAAGCCGCCGAGCAGGCCGACGCCGAGCAGCAGGCGCCAGCTTTCGCCCTGCTCCCGCCCCATCAACCAGCCCGCGAGCAGGCCCATGAGGAAGCAGCCAGTCACGTTCACCAGCAGGGTCGCGCCCGTGCCGCCGACCGCCTTGCCGATGCCGTGGCGCAGCAAAGCCCCGGTGCCGCCGCCGAGGAAGACCAGCAGCCATGGCATCATGCGTTCACCACCGCCCTCCTGAGCGAAGCGAAGCGAAGTCGAAGGGCGTTGTCTGTGACCAGCGCCCTTCGACTACCCCCGGCTTTGGCCGGGGTCCGCTCAGGACGAGCGCGATGTTGCTCAATGCGCAATCGCCTCTGTCTTCTTGCGAGGGATCAGATGCAGCAAGCCGAGGATCGCGCCGCCGACGATGATGCCGGCGATCGCGCCGCCCAGCGCGTTCAGCAGCCACTCCCAGATCGGCACCCAGAAGCCGAGGGCTTCGGCGGCGTGGTGCGCGGTGTCGTGGACGAGGTGCGGCAGGGTCGCGAAGCCGAGCTCTTCCATGCCGTGGAGCAGGATCTGCCCGCCCACCCAGAGCATGGCGGCCGTGCCGATGATCGCCAGCGCGGAGAGTAGCCGGGGCACGCCGCGGACGAGTGCCCGGCCGAAAGAGCGCGACAGGCTGGGGCCGCGCTCGGCGAGGTGAAGGCCGATGTCGTCCAGCTTCACGATGAGGCCAACCACGCCATAGACGGCGACCGTGATGCCGATCGCAACCGCGGCGAGCGCGCCCGCCTGCAGGGCGAAGCTGTCCGCCTCCACCTCGGCGAGGGCGATGGCCATGATCTCGGCCGAGAGGATGAAGTCGGTGCGGATCGCGCCGGAGACCTGCCGGGCCTCCAGCTCGTTCGCGTCGGCGCACTCCACCAGCTCCTCGGCCGTATGGTCGTGACCGCTGATCTTTTCCCAGATCTTGTGGGTCGCTTCATAGGCTAGGAAGGCGCCCCCGATCATCAGCAGCGGCACGATCAGCCACGGCGCGAACGCGCTCAACAGCAAGGCCACGGGCAGCAGGATCAGCAGCTTGTTCTTGAGGCTGCCCCAGGCGATCTTGCCGATGATCGGCAGCTCGCGCGTGGGCGAGAGGCCGGTGACGTAGCGCGGCGTGACGGCGGTGTCGTCGATGACCACGCCCGCGGCCTTGAAGCCGGCGCGTCCGGCGGCGGCACCGACGTCGTCGACCGAGGCGGCGGCGAGCTTGGTCAGGGTCGCCACGTCATCGAGCAGCGCGACTAGTCCGGACGGCATGGTCTCTCCCTCGTTTGTTGATCGCTCGTCCTGAGCGGAGCGCTCCAGCGCGTAGTCGAAGGGCGTGCTTCTGGCAAAAACGCCCTTGCCCTACGGTCATCTTTCGATTCCGACTTCGCTGCGCTCCGCTCAGGACGAGCGGGGAGTTGCATCCTCCCCCTATCTCGCGCATCCGCGCGGCCATGCTCGACCTGAACTTCGTCCGCCACAACCGTGACACCGTCGCCCGCGCCTGCGAGCAGAAGGGCGTCGACCTCAGCCTGGACGAGCTGCTGACCCTCGATGGCGAGGTGCGGGGGTTCAAGACCGAGATCGACCAGCTGCGGGCCGAGCGGAACGCCATCTCGGCCGGGTTCAAGAGCGCCGCGCCCGAGGAGAAGGCGGAGCTTGGGCGGCGCGCCAAGGAAGCGGGCGCGCGGGCGGGGGAGCTGGAAGCGCAGCTTTCGGGCAAGGACGAGGCGCTGCGGGCGCTGATGCTGAAGCTGCCCAACATCCCCTATGCCGGGGCGCCGATCGGGCCGGACGAGAGCTTCAACACGGTGATCCGCACCGAGGGCAGCCCGCGCGAGTTCGGGTTCGAGCCGCTGGACCATGTGGCGCTGATCGAGAAGAACGACTGGGCCGACCTTTCCCGCATCGTACAGGTCGCGGGCAGCCGGACCTACTGCCTGAAGGGTCGGCTGGCGCTGCTCGAGGGCGTGCTGATGACCTGGGCGCTGACGAAGATCTCAGGCGCGGGCTTCACGCCGATCACGGTGCCGGCGCTGACCCGGACCCAAGCCTTCTACAACCAGGGGCAGTTCCCGGGGCACGAGGAGGAGATCTACCACCTGCCCAAGGACGAGCTGTGGCTGGCGGGAACGGCGGAGGTGGCGCTGACCTCGCTCCATTCGGGGGAGATCCTCGACCTGTCGAGCGGCCCCGTCCTCTACGCCGGCTACTCGCCCTGCTTCCGGCGGGAGGCAGGGAGCGCCGGGCGTGACGTGCGCGGGCTGCTGCGCGTCCACCAGTTCATGAAGGTGGAGCAGTACGTCATCTGCGAGGCGGACGAGGCGGTGTCGGCCGAATGGCATGCGAAGCTGCTTGGCCTCGCCGAGGAACTGCTCACCGAGCTGGAGCTCCCCTACCAGGTGATCGAAACCTCGACCGGGGACATGGGCCTGGGCAAGTATCGCATGAACGATATCGAGAGCTGGGTCCCGTCCTTGGGCAAGTATCGCGAGACGCATAGCTGCTCCACGCTGCACGACTGGCAGGCGCGGCGGGCGAACCTCCGCTACCGCGACGCGGACGGCAAGGTGCGGTTCGCGCACACGCTCAACAACACGGCGCTGGCGAGCCCACGTATCCTGGTGCCGCTGCTGGAGAACCACCAGACCGAAGACGGGCGGGTCAGGTTGCCGGAGGCGCTGCGGCCGCTGATGGGTGGGGGTGAGTTCTTGTAATCGCGCCCCGGCCTTGAGCCGGGGTCTGCCTTTCTCCATCTGGAGAGGATGAAGGAAGAAAGGCGAATGCCGGATCAAGGCCGGCGTGACGAGGAGCCACCCCCGCACAGTGCCCGGCTGCGGGAGGTTGCGGCCTTTCTTCCGCGCGCGTGGAAGAGCCTGGCGCCGGTGGTGCCGCTCGGTCCGGCGGACGGGCCCAAGTGCCTGGTCCTGCCCGGCTTCCTCGCCAGCGACCGTTCCACCACGCAGCTGCGGCAGGCCTTTGCCGTCGCGGGCTGGCGGGTGGAAGGCTGGCAGCAGGGGCTCAACACGGGGGCCAAGGCCGACACGATCCAGCGGCTCCGCGAGCGGTTCGACGCCTTCGGGCAGGGGGAGAAGGTGCTGCTGGTCGGGTGGAGCCTGGGCGGCGTGTTCGCCCGCGAACTGGCGCGGGAGGTGCCGGACCATGCGCTTGCGGTGGTGACCTGCGGCGCACCGTTCTCCGGCGATCCGCACTGGAACAACGTCTGGCGGCTCTACGAGTGGGTGGCGGGCCACAAGGTCGATCAGCCGCCGGTCATGCGCGAGCACAGCAAGCCGCCCGTGCCGACGCTCGCCCTGTGGTCGCGGGGGGACGGAATCGTCGCCCCGCGATCGGCCTACGGCCTGCCGGAGGAGAGCGACCGGGCAGTGGAGCTGACCTGCTGCCACATGGACTTCGCGGTCGGCTTCACCGCCACGCGCCGGGTGGTCGAGGAGACCGAGCGCTTCCTCAGCGAGATGGGCGTGGCACCTCGGCGGTGAGGATGGCGTCGACCACGGCATCGACGCTGTCCGCGACGAAGTAGAGCGGCTGCATCGCGTCGTGGCGGTAGGGGGTGGCGGTGGCCTCCCCGACGCTGAACCGGGGACGGGCGATGGTCGGGTCCTCCAGGCTGATCCGGGCTTCGCCGAAGCTGGAGGCGAGCCCTGCGCCGAAGATGCGGATCGCATCGCCCTCGCGGCAGAGGCTGAATTCGACCGTGTGCCAGTAGAGCCGCGCGACCCAGTCGCCGTGCCCGGCAGCGATGGCCTGGAGCCCGAGCCGGCCGACATGCTGAATGGCCTGCGCCATGCCCGGGTGGGCGAGCATCGGCACGTGACCGAAGATGTCGTGGAAGCAGTCGGGCTCTTCCAGATAGTCGAGCTGGGCGCGGGTGCGGATGAAGTTGCCGATGGGAAAGAGCCGCTGGCTGAGCATGGCGAAGAAGGCTTCGTCAGGGACGAGGCCCGGGACCGCAACCGTGCGCCAGCCGGTGCGCGCCTTCAGCCGGGCGTTGAGTCGGCCAAGCTCCGGCACTCCGGGGGCGCCGAGGTCGAGCAGGTCGAGGCCGTCGAGGAAAGGGGTGACGATCCGGTCCTGCAGCAGTGCAACCTGGCGGGCGTAGAGCGTGTCCCAGACGGCATGATCCTCATCGGTGAAGCGGTGCCAGCCCTGGTCGACCACATGGGTGCGCCAGCCGGAGACAGCGGAGGAGGCGGGCTCGGCGAAACTCTGGAACATCGGGAAGGTCCTTCTTGAGGGCACAAAAAACCCCGCCGGACGGGTGTCGGGCGGGGCGGGCAAGTCGCGGATTTCAGGCGCGCGTCAGCCGGTCCCCACCTCGTGCGGATAATAATAGCTGGCGGCAGGAACGGCGTGCGTCATGGGGTGAGCTTATCCGGGATCATGGCTGAACGCCAGATGGCGTTGGCGAGGCCGGCAGGAGGCTGGCGACGGCGGCGGCCAGCTCGGCATGGCGGAAGGGCTTGGTGAGGAGGCGGACGTCCTCACCGGGATCGAGATCGGTGAAGCCGGTGACGAGCAGCACGGGCAGGTCGGGCTGGAGCTTCCGCGCTTCCTCCACCAGCTCGGTGCCGGTCATGCCGGGCATCACCTGGTCCGTGATCAGGACGTCGAAGCCGCCCCCGTCGCGGACGAGACCGAGGGCCTGCTCCGCGGAGCCTGCTTCTACCACCGTGTAGCCGAGCTCGCGAAGCTCTTCCGCCGCGGCGGTGCGGACGCGGGCATCGTCATCGACCAGCAGGATGGTGGCATCGCAGGGCGCCTGTGCCGGCGCCTCGAGGGTGACCATGGGTGCAACTCCCTCGTCCTGGACGGCAGGCAGCCAGAGAAAGGCGGTGGTGCCCAGGCCCGGCTTGCTGCGCAGCTGGAAAGCGCCGCCGGACTGGGCGGCCAGGCCGTGCACCATGGACAGGCCGAGGCCCGTGCCCTGGCCGACGTCCTTGGTTGTGAAGAAGGGTTCGTGGGCGCGGCGGAGGGTCTCCTCGTCCATGCCCATGCCGGTGTCCTTGATGCGGAAGCGGATGTAGCGGCCGGGGGTGAGGCCGGGCACTTCGCCCGCGTCGACGGGCACTTCGCGGGCGACCACGGTCAGGCTGCCGCCGTTGGGCATGGCGTCGCGAGCGTTCACGGACAGGTTGAGGAGCGCGAGTTCGAGCTGGTTCGGGTCGACCAGCGCGGCGGGGAGGTTGTGCGGCACGTCGAAGTGGACGTCGATGCCGGCGCCTAGGCTGCGCTCGATGAGGTCGCCCATGCTCTCCACCAGCTGGGCGGGCTGGGTCGGGCGCGGGTTGAGCGACTGGCGCCGGGCGAAGGCGAGGAGGTGCTTCACCAGCGCGGCGGCGCGCTCCGCCGAGGCCATCGCGCCGTCGATCAGCCGGGCGCTTCGCGGATCGTCGTGGTGGCGGCGCAGCAGGTCGAGGCAGGAGACGATGGGGGTGAGGAGGTTGTTGAAGTCGTGCGCGACGCCGCCGGTCAGCCGCCCAAGGCTCTCCATCTTCTGCGACTGGAACAGGAGGGCGAGCGCTTCTTCCGCTTCCTTGGCGCGGCGTTCGACCTCCAGCTCGAGGCTCGCATTGCCCGTCTCGAGCCGGGTGAGCAACTCGCGGCGCTCCGTGTCGCGCTCGTCGAGGGCGGTCGCGGCGCCGACCAGCGCGGCACTGACGGCGTCGATTTCGCGCAGGCCCGACTGAAGCGGCTTCACGGGTCGGCCCTCGGCTAGGTCACGGGCGCGGCCGGCGAGATCGCTCAGCGGGCCGACGATGGTGCGGGCGAACAGGAGCGCGAGCAGGCTGGAGCTGAGCGCGAGGAGGATGGCGGCGACCGTCACGAGGTTCATCGAATCGCGGGCGGGCGCGGCCAGCTGCCGGCGCTCCACGCCCACGGCCGCGAGCCAGCCGGTCACGCTCGAGCGGGCAAAGCCCCCCAGAATGCCGCGTCCCTCGTGACTCGGCCCTTCCCAGGTGCCCCGGTCGCGGCCCTGGGCAGCCTCCCGCAGCGCCGGGGTGAGTGGCCGTCCGACCCAGGCAGCATTGTCGCGGGTGCGCACCACGATCCGCTCGTTGCGGTCGGAGTAGGAGCCGGCCCAGAAGTTCGACGGGATCACGCCGGACAGTGCCCGCAGCGCCTCTTCCCCCGGCACCGTGGCGGTGAGGAGGTAGGCGGTCCGGCCGTCCTGCACCTCCGGCACGACCACGGAGAAGAAGGCCTTGCCTTGCCGGAGCTCGAGGTCGCCGACCCCGGGCTTGCGCTCGGCGATCACGAACCGATCGATGGGGAGCGATTTGCGCGGCAGCGGCGTTCCGAAGCGCGTGTCGGAGCGCAGGACCTGGCGACCGTCGCGCGTGCGCAGGGAGATCACGATCCCTTCCTGGAGCGCCAGCCGGCGTGCGCGTTCGTGGAAGATCCGCAGGTCGCCGGCTTCGAGGCTGGGCGACGTGGTCAGGGCGGTCAGCATCGACTGGTATGCGACCATCTCACGGTCGAGCGCGGCGACGGCGGAGGCGGCGACCTCCTCCACCTGCGTGGCCGTGCGGGCCCGTTCTTCGGTTGCGCCATGCCAGGTGAGGATCGCGACCAGGATCAGGACGGGCAAGGCCAAGGCGGCGCCGAACAGCACCAGATGGCGCGCTACGGACCGGCCGCCGCCGGGAGGCTCGAACTCGTGCGTCATTGATCCGGCTTCAATCACCGGCCGCCCCCATTACCCCGACTCGAAGTTAATCAATATCATGATACCGCTTAGTGTAGGAGTCGCGGTTTTCTGCGGAACTTCGCCACTCCGCCGTGCATTGAGTTGGCGGCTGCCGCGGAGGGAATTCAGCATGACAGACAATCGGTTGGGCAAGCGCATGGCCAAATATGGCGTGGTCGGCGCGATCATTGCGATTCCCGTGCCGTTCGTGGGGCCGATCATCGGCGCGGCGGCAGGCGCGGGCTACGCCTGGTACAAGAGCAAGAAGGAAGCGGGCGAGTCGCCGTTCGGCGGACGCGCCTAGCCCGCAAGGCTGTCGATGGCCCGGGCCAGCTCCACGTCCCGGGCGGTCACACCGCCGACGTCGTGCGTGGTGAGGCGGAAGTCCACCCGGTTCCAGATACTCGTGAATTCGGGATGGTGGTCAACCTTTTCCGCATGAAGCGCCACGCGCGTGAGGAAGGCGAAAGCGGCCGAGAAGTCGGGGAAGCGGAAGCTCTTCACCAGTGCGTTGCCACGCAATTCCCAGCCATCGGGTGCCGTCATCCTCCTTCTCCCTGCCTGTGCCGTGAACCCTGATCCTAGCAGCTTGAAATGCTCGGACGAGGGGAGCAGTGGAAGGGCAAAGGAGCAAGAACCATGGCCACCGCCACTGCTGAGTTGAGCCCGCTCGGCCTCGAGAACCCGATGGGCACCGACGGCTTCGAATTCGTCGAATATGCCGCGCCCGATCCGGAGCTGCTTCGGTCGCTGTTCATGAAGCTGGGCTTCCCGGCAATCGCCCGCCACAAGCGCCAGAACATCACCCTGCACCGGCAGGGCGACATCAACTTCCTGATCAATGCGCACGACGAGAGCCACGCCGCCGACTTCGCATCGGAGCACGGTCCGTCTGCGGTCGCCATGGCCTTCCGGGTCAAGGATGCGGCCGCCGCCCATGCCCGGGCGCTGGAGCTTGGGGCGACGGACGTGACGGCGCGCGGGCTCGGCTGGCCGGCGATCGAGGGGATCGGCGGATCGCTGCTGTACCTCGTCGACCGCTACGGGGACGCCGGGTCGGCCTATGAGGGCGACTGGGAGTTCGAGCCGGACTGGCAGGAGCGGATGCGGGCGGCCGACGCGCACCTCACCTATCTCGACCACCTGACGCACAACGTCCATCGCGGGCGCATGGCGGTTTGGGCGGAGTTCTACGAGCGGCTCTTCAACTTCCGCGAGATCCGCTACTTCGACATCGAGGGCAAGGTCACCGGCCTGTTCTCCAAGGCGATGACGAGCCCGTGCGGCAAGATCCGCATTCCGCTCAACGAGAGCCAGGACGACAAGAGCCAGATCGAGGAGTTCCTGCGCGAGTATAAGGGCGAGGGCATCCAGCACATCGCGCTCGGCACCGACAACATCTACCAGAGCGTGGATATCCTCTCGTCCCGCGGCATTCCGTTCCAGGACACGATCGAGACCTATTACGACCTGCTCGACGACCGGGTGAAGGGCCATGGCGAGCCGCTAGAGGAGTTGAAGAAGCGGCGCATCCTGGTCGATGGCGCGCCGACCGAAGGGCAGGGCCTGCTGCTGCAGATCTTCACCCAGAACGTGATCGGGCCGATCTTCTACGAGCTGATCCAGCGCAAGGGGAACGAGGGCTTCGGCGAAGGGAACTTCAAGGCGCTGTTCGAGAGCATCGAGCTGGACCAGATCCGGCGGGGAGTGATCAGCGCGGATTAAGTGGGACCGTCACCCCCGCGAAGGCGGGGGTCCATCTCCCAATGCACGATCAGCGGGGCGGTCCGGAGATGGATGCCCGCCTTCGCGGGCATAACGACACGGGGTCGTGAGGCGCGACGAGACGAGGAATGCAAGTGACCGAAGCCTTTATCTGCGACGCTATCCGCACCCCCATCGGCCGCTACGGCGGAGCCTTGTCGAGCGTGCGCGCGGACGACCTTGCCGCCATTCCGATCCGGGCGCTGGTGGAGCGCAACCCGCAAGTGGACTGGAGCGAGCTCGATGACGTGATCCTCGGCTGCGCCAACCAGGCGGGCGAGGACAACCGCAACCTGGCGCGGATGGCGGGGCTGCTTGCGGGCCTGCCGGACTCGAGCGGGGGCGTGACGCTCAATCGGCTATGCGGCTCCGGCCTGGACGCGGTCGCGATGGCGGCGCGGGCGATCCGGGGCGGGGAAAGCGACCTCATCATCGCGGGCGGTTCGGAGAGCATGAGCCGCGCGCCGTTCGTCATGCCCAAGGCGGAGAGCGCCTTCGACCGGCGGGCGGAGGTCTACGACACGACGATCGGCTGGCGCTTCGTCAATCCGAAGATGAAGGATGCGTACGGCGACGACACCATGCCGAGCACGGCCGAGAATGTCGCGGAGGAGTATCAGATCACGCGCGAGGACCAGGATGCGTTCGCCCTGCGCAGCCAGCAGAAGACGGCGGCGGCGCAGGCCAGCGGGCGGCTGGCTGCCGAGATCGTCGCGGTGGAGATCCCGAGCCGCAAGGGTGAGCCGGTGCGGGTGGAGCGTGACGAGCACCCGCGGCTGACCGGGCTCGACAAGCTGGCAGCCCTGAAGCCGATCGTGCGCAAGGAGGGCACGGTGACGGCGGGCAATGCGTCGGGCGTCAATGACGGAGCGGCGGCGCTGGTCATCGCCTCGGAAGAGGCGGCGAAGCGCAACGGCCTGACGCCGCGGGCACGGATTCTCGGCGGGGCGGTCGCGGGCGTGCCGCCTCGGATCATGGGGATCGGACCGGCGCCGGCTTCGACCAAGCTGCTGAAGCGGCTGGGGCTGGCCCTCGACGACCTGGGCGTCATCGAACTGAACGAGGCCTTCGCGGCGCAGGGACTGGCGGTGCTGCGTCAGCTGGGGCTGGCGGACGACGACGCTCGGGTGAACCCCAATGGCGGGGCGATCGCGCTGGGGCATCCGCTCGGCATGTCGGGTGCCCGGCTGGCGCTGACCGCGACCGAGGAGCTGCAGCGCGGGGATGGGCGTTATGCGCTCTGCACCATGTGCATCGGCGTCGGCCAGGGCATTGCCATGGTAATCGAGAAGGTCTGATGCAGGCGCTCTGGGACGTCCTCGCCACCGTCCCGGACCCGGAGATCCCCGCGGTCTCCGTGGTGGAACTGGGCATCGTCCGCTCGGTCGAGGACGGGCGGGTGGTGATCACGCCCACTTACAGCGGCTGTCCGGCGACCCTGGCCATCGAGAAGAGCATCCGCGAGGCGCTCGATGCGGCGGGGTACCGGTCGGTCCGGATCGATACCGCGATCGCGCCGCCCTGGACGACCGAGTGGATCACGGCGGAGGGACGCGAGAAGCTGCGGCGCTACGGGATTGCTCCGCCGGAGCCGTCCGGTGAGGTGCTGTGCCCGCAATGCGGGTCCGCTGAGGTCGAGGAGGTCAGCCGGTTCGGCTCGACGCCGTGCAAGAGCCAGTTTCGCTGCCGTGAGTGTCTCGAGCCGTTCGACCGGTTCAAGTGTCATTAGGGTTCGTCACTCCCGCGTAGGCGGGAGTCCATCTCCGGGAAGATCGGCCAGGGAGTCGAGTTTGGGAGATGGATCCCCGCCTCCGCGGGGATGACGATAAGGGCGTCACCCGCACTGGGCGCGGTGCAGCAGCTTGTGGTCGGCGAGCACCAGCGCGACCATCGCTTCGACCACGGGCGCGCCGCGGATGCCGACGCAGGGGTCGTGCCGGCCGCCGATGCCGATGCTGGACGTCGGCTTGAAGGCGACGCGGAGGCGGATCGGCTGGCCGGTGGAGATGCCGCCGTCGATGCCGCTGGATTTCATGGCCTCGAGGCTCTCGCGGCCGTGCGCGCGCCCTGCGGCGAAGCCCTCGCCGATCTCCACGGCCTTGACCGCGTTGATGCCCATGGCGGCGGCCGCGAGGTCGGCGTCGAGCTTGGCATAGACCGGCGCGCCCCAGCCGGCAGGGACGCCGGTGGCGACGCATTCGATGATCGCGCCGAGGCTGTCGCTGTTGGAGCGAGCGGTGTCGAGGAGGTCGTCCCAGCGCTGGGGATCGGGCTCACCGCCGATTTCGGCGACCCGGGCTTCGATCGTCACTTCCGGAATGACGAGCCGGGCCACGGCGCCGGCGGCGACGCGCGCGGCGGTTTCGCGGGCGGAGGCGCGCCCACCTCCGCGGGGGTCGCGCAGGCCGTACTTGAACTCGTAGGCGGCGTCGGCGTGGCCGGGGCGTGGCGGGAGGCCGGCATAATCCTTGGAGCGGGCGTCGACGTTTTCGATCAGGAGGCTGATCGGCGTGCCGGTGGTGCGGCCCTCATACGTTCCGGAGAGAATGCGGACGCGGTCGGGCTCCTGCCGGGGGGAGACGTTGCGCGAGGTGCCCGGGCGGCGCTGGTCGAGCCAGCGCTGGATGGAGGGTTCGTCGATGGGCAGGCCGGGCGGGCAGCCGTCGACCACCGCGCCGATGGCGGGACCGTGGCTCTCGCCCCAGGTGGTGAAGCGCAGCACTCGGCCGAAGCTGTTCCAGCTCATGCGACCTCCTCGATCCCGGCACCAATGCGTCGCATGGCCTCGCGGAAGGTAGGAAAGCTGGTGGCGATCATCTCCGCCTCTTCGACCTCCACCGGCTGCTGGGCGGCGAGGCCGAGGATGAGGTGCGCCATGGCGATGCGGTGGTCGCCCTGGGTTTCCACCGTGGCGCCGCCGCTCACCGCGCGGCCATGGATCACGAGGGCGTCGCCCTCCGCTCGAGCGTCGACTCCGCAGGCGGTCAGGCCTTCCGCCATGAGGGCGAGACGGTCGCTTTCCTTGTGCCGCAGTTCGTCGAGGCCCTCGATGCGAGTTTCGCCGCGCGCGAAAGCGGCGACTGCGGCCAGGATCGGAATCTCGTCGATCATGGAGGGGATTTCCTCGGCCGTGAACTCGGCTCCGAAGACCGGGCCGTAGCGGACCCGGACGTCGCCGATCGTTTCGCCCTGCGCACCGCGGACATTGTCGAGGCGGACGTCGGCGCCCAGGCGCTGCAGCGCCATGATGAAGCCGGAGCGCAAGGGGTTGAGGAGCACGCCTTCGGTGGTCACTTCGGAGCCGGGGACGATGGCCGCAGCCGCCCAGGCGAAAGCGGCGGAGGACGGGTCGCCGGGGACCACCACAAGCTGCGCGGTGAGGGTGCGGCGCGCGGCGAGGCGGGTCAGTCGGCCGTCGCTCTCCACCTCCGCGCCGAAGTGGCGGAGCATGATTTCGGTATGGTCGCGGCTGGGGATCGGCTCGGCGACGGTGACGGGCTGGTCGGTGCCGAGGCCCGCGAGGAGGACGGCGGACTTCACCTGCGCGGAGGCGGGCGTGTTCACATGGTTGATGCCGGTGGCGACAGGGCCGTGCAGGGTGAGCGGCAGGGTGTCGCCGCCTTCGAAGCGGACGCCCATGGCCTCGAGCGGAGCGCGGACGCGATGCATCGGGCGGCGGCTCAGCGAGGCGTCGCCTGTGAAGGTGGCGGTGAGGTCGTGGGCGGCGGCCGCGCCCATCAGGAGGCGGGCGGACGTGCCGCTGTTGCCGCAGTCGATCGGCGCTTGCGGAGAGCGCCACGGAGCGCCGATGACCCGCCATCGGCCCGGGCCGAACCGCTCCACGCGCGGACCGAAGGCGCGGACCGCGGCGGCGGTGGCGAGCACGTCCTCGCTTTCGAGCAGGCCGGAGATGACGGTCTCACCCTCGGCCAGGCCACCGAGGATCAGCGCCCGGTGTGAGACGGACTTGTCGCCGGGGACGGCGAAGCGGCCGGTGATCGGACCGCCGGGGGTGGCGCGCAGTTTCAGGCTGCCACTGCCTGAGCCGCGAGCCGGGCCACGTCGGCCGCGAAGTCAAGCGCCTGGTCGCCGTTGAGACGCGGGTCGCAGGCGCTTCGCCAGTCGCTGAGGTCGTCGGGGTGCGCCGGACCAGAGCCGCCGAGGCATTCGGTAACGGGCTCGGGAGTCATCTCGAGGTGGAGTCCGCCGGGCCAGATGCCCTCGGCAGAGGCGATCGCCAAGAAGCGGCGGACCTCCGCGAGCATGACGTCATAGCGGCGAAGCTTGCGGGGGCCGCCCCGTTCCGTGTTGCCGTGCATGGGATCGCAGACCCAGAGCGGCTGGCGGTCGGCTGCCTTCAGGGTCCGCATCCAGCCGGGGAGGACCGCGTCGATCTGGTTAGCGCCGAGACGAACGATCAGCGTCAGGCGGCCGGGCTCGCGGTCCGGGTCGAGGAGGTCGCAGAGAGCGAGCAGTTCTTGCGCGGTCAGCGTCGGACCGCACTTGATCCCGATCGGATTAGCGATGCCGCGCAGGAACTCGACATGCGCTCCGCCCGGCTGACGGGTGCGGTCGCCCACCCAGAGGAAGTGGCCGGAGACCGACCAGTGCCGACCGCCGGCCGCGTCGCGGCGGACCAGCGGCTCCTCGTACGGCAGCAGCAGAGCTTCGTGGCTGGTGAACAGCGGCGAGGGGAGCCGGTCGATCAGCGCCTTGGTCGCCAGCGCATGGGCGTGGCCTTGAAGCATGCGCGCAGGGTCGGCGCGACGGCTGGCGGGGTCGAAGGCGTAGCCGTTGACGAGGTCGCCGCGATAGACGGGAGCGCTCTGGTCGCCGCGCTGCTCGGTGCTGATGCCGCGGGGCTTGGCAGCCTGGCCTGCGATCCGGGCGACGCGCACGACTGGAGTGGTCGTGGCGGCCGACAGGGTGAAGGCCAAGTGCGCGAACAGGTCGGCAAGGGACTGGACGCGGTCGAGGCTGGGGCCGTCGAAGGTCTCGGCGCAATCGCCGCCCTGCAGCAGGAAGGCGCGACCCACAGCCGCCTCGGCAAGCTGTCGCTTGAGCTCCTCGCTTTCGCCGATCGGCGCGATGGGCGCAGCCTGCGACAGCGAGCGCTCGGCCGCGAGCAGGGCGTCCGGATCGGCATAGAGCGGCAGCTGCGCGGCAGGCTTGTCGCGCCAGCTTCCCGGATGCCAGTCCACGCTGCTCATGGTCAGGCCTGAATGGCTCCCATCGCCTTGCCGAGTTCCATCTGGCCCTGCTCCAGCCCGGAGGCGGGAACAGTGGCCGTGGCGATGTCTCCGATCTTTGGCAGCTGGTCGAGGATCGCCTGACCGGCGTCGAGGTCGTCCATGTCCTTGATGGAGATGCCCCGGGTGAGGGTGACCTGCGCCTGCTCGACGCCTTGAGCGCCAGCGCACAGGATCGTCCGGTTGGGCGCGTCCTCGGTCACCAGCGCAAGCAGGGCCGGGCTGACGTACTCGGGCTTGAGCAGTTCCAGCGCCTGCGGAGGCAGAAGCCCCTCCGTCATCGCCGTGCGTGCGGTGGGGGCGAGGCAGTTGACCTTGATGTCGAACTTGGCGCCTTCAAGGCTGAGCGTCTGCATCAGGCCGACGAGCGCCATCTTGGCCGCGCCGTAATTGGACTGGCCGAAATTGCCGTACAGTCCGCTGGACGAGGTGGTCATGACGATGCGGCCATAGTTGCGCTCGCGCATGCCGTCCCACACCGCCTTGGTGCAGATGACGCTGCCCATCAGGTGGACGTCGACCACCAGCCGGAAGTCGGCGAGGTCCATCTTGGCGAAGCTCTTGTCGCGCAGGATGCCGGCATTGTTGACGAGAATGTCGACCGGGCCGGCCTGGGCGACCATCTCCGCGACTGCGGCTTCGTCGGTCACCGAGGCTCCCGCCGCTTCGGCCTGTCCGCCCGTGGAGCGGATTTCCTCCACCACCGCTTCCGCAGCGGAGAGGTTCTGCGGGATATCGTTGACGATGACGCGAGCGCCGGCGCGAGCCAGCAAGAGTGCGTGGGTTCGGCCCAGGCCTCCACCCGCCCCGGTGACGATCGCGGTCCTGCCCTCAAGCGAAATGGCCATGCTGCTCCCTTTGTTCGACGGGAAGGGCAGTAGCGCGCTTCATGGCGGAGACAAGATCGCGAAGCGCCCCGGCGTCCAGCCCGAGCTTCACCAGCGCGGAGCCGGCGATTACTCCGGCCGCTCCGGAGGCCAGGCCTTGCGCGACCTGTTCCGGCGTCGAGATGCCGAAGCCGAGGACGGGGGGCGGCGCGCCGGCATCCCGGATGAGGGCAAATAGTCGGTCGTGGTCGAGTGAGAGCGCGTCGCGGGTGCCGGTGACGCCCGCGCGGGCGACGCAATAGGTGTAGCCCGACGACAGGGCCGCGATGCGCCGGATGACCGGCTCGGGCGTGTTGGGCGCGGCAATCATGACGAGGTCGAGGCCCGCTGTCCTCGCTGTGGCGGCATAGGGCTCGGCTTCTATGCTGGGCACGTCGGCAACGAGGATCGAGTCCGCGCCTGCGGCGGCCGCATCGGCCATAAACTTGTCGCGCCCACGTGCGGCGAGAAGGTTGGCGTAGGTCAGGATGCCGATCGGGACGGCCGGATGGTTGCGGCGCAGTCCGGCAATCAGGCCAAAGCAGTCGTCCACCCGCACCCCGGAGCTGAGCGCGCGATCGGCGGCGGCCTGGATGACGGGTCCGTCCGCGACCGGGTCCGAGAAGGGGATGCCGACCTCGATCATGTCGGCGCCCGCTTCCACGACGGTGTCGAGCAGCCTGGCGCTGGTTTCTACGTCGGGATCGCCGAGCATCAGGAAGGCGCCGAACGCGCCTTCGTTCCGCTGCTTCAACCGCTGGAACATCTGTTCGTAGCGGCTCATGCGGCGTCCTTCAGCAGCTTCACGGCTTGGGCCATGTCCTTGTCCCCGCGGCCCGACAGATTGACGACGATGATCGTCTCCTCCGTGGCCTGCCTGGCGAGATTCAGCGCGTGGGCGATGGCGTGGGCGCTCTCGAAGGCGGGGATGATGCCTTCGCTGCGGGCGAGGGCCTGGAAGGCGGCGAGCGCGTCGTCGTCCTCCACCCCGACATAAGTGGCGCGGCCGCTGTCCTTGAGGTGGGCGTGCTCGGGGCCGACAGCGGGATAGTCGAGGCCGGCGGAGATCGACCAGCTGTCGGAGACCTGGCCGTCCGAGTCCTGGAGGACGAGGGTCTCCGTGCCGTGGAGGATGCCGTGCGAGCCCTTGAGGATGGTCGCGCCATGCTCGTGGCCGTTCAGGCCCTTGCCAGCGGCTTCGACGCCGATCAGCGCGACCGACTGGTCGGGGATGAAGTCGGCGAACATGCCGATGGCGTTCGAGCCGCCACCGACGCAGGCGACCACCGCGTCGGGCAGGCGGCCTTCGACTTCCAGCACCTGTGCACGGGCTTCGCGGCCGATCACCCGCTGGAACTGGCGCACCATGGTTGGAAAAGGGTGGGGCCCGGCGGCGGTGCCGAGCAGGTAGTGGGTCTCGGGGAAGCTGGCGGTCCAGTCGCGCAGGGCCTCGTTCACCGCGTCCTTCAGGGTGCGACCACCGCCGGTCACCGGGATGACCTTGGCGCCCATCAGCTCCATGCGGAAGACGTTGAGCTGCTGCCGGGCGACATCGTCGGCGCCCATGTAGATCTCGGTCTCGAGGCCGAACAGCGCCCCGGCGAGCGCGGTTGCGACGCCGTGCTGCCCCGCGCCGGTTTCGGCGATGACGCGGCGCTTGCCCATGCGCCTGGCGAGCAGGCCCTGCGCCAGCACCTGGTTGGTCTTGTGCGCGCCGCCGTGGAGCAGGTCCTCCCGCTTGAGGTAGATGCGCGCAGGAGTATCGGCAGCGAGGTTGCGGCAGAGGGTCAGCGGCGTAGGCCGGCCGGCGTAGGTGGTCAGCAGCTGCTCGAGCTCGGCGGCGAAGCGGGGGTCCGCCTCCGCCTCAAGGAAGGCGGCTTCGAGCTGTTCCAGCGCGGGGACCAGGATTTCTGGCACGTAGCAGCCGCCGTAGCGGCCGAACCGTCCGTCATGCTTCATGCCGCCCTCCGGTCGAGCGGGCGCAGGGCGTCGAACAGGTCTTTCACCATGATCGGGTCCTTTCGCCCGGGCCGGGCCTCCAGCCGGGAACCGACGTCGATGCCGTAGACGCCGGTGGCCTGCGCGGCGCGCGCGTTATGGGGGCCGATGCCGCCGGCGAGGAAGGAGGCCGAAAGGCGGGGCTCGTTCGCCAGGAGGCTCCAGTCGAAAGCCTGGCCGGTCCCGCCCGGGCCGTTGTCGAAGATCGGCCGGTCGCCGCCGCGATCGTGGCCGGGCGCGGAGGCGGTCCATACCTCGCCTGCGAAGCCCTTCTTGATGGCGGCGATGGTGGTCGCGTCCTCCTTGCCGTGAAGCTGGACCGCGGCGAGGCCGAGGTCGTTGGCGGCTGCGATCACGTAAGGCGTGGGCGCGTTGCGGAACACGCCGACGGGCTTCATCCCGGCGGCGTGGATGGCCTCGACCAGCGGGCCCGCGAGGCGGGGCGCGACGGCTCTGGGGGTGTCCGGCACGAACACCAGGCCGGCGTGGGTTGCGCCGGCGAGTCCCGCGAGCCAGATATCGTCGGCATGGGTCAGGCCGCAGATCTTCACCCGGCCATGGACAAGCGCCCGGGCTGCGGCGGAGATGTCGTCCGACGCCATCAGCGAAGAGCCGACGAGGAAGGCGTCCGTTACGGGAGCCAGCCGCTGCACGTCGGCGCGGTCGGCAATGCCGGATTCGCTGACCAGCAGGACGTTTTCGGGGACCATGGCGGCCAGCCGTTCGGTGACGGCGAGGTCGGTCTTGAGGGTCTTGAGGTCGCGGTTGTTGATGCCGACGATCGCGGCGCCGAGCGCGAGCGCCCGGGCGAGCTCGGCCTCGTCATGCACCTCGACGATTGGGTCCATGCCGAGCCGCTCGGCCTCGGCCAGAACGGCGCGAGCGTCGGTGTCGTCGAGGACGGACAGCATGCAGAGCACCGCGTCCGCCCCGTGCAGCCGCGCCTCCGCGACCTGGCGGGGGTCGACGACGAAGTCCTTGGCAAGGATCGGTCCGTCGAACGCCGCGCGGACAGAGCGGAGGTCGTCGAGCGAGCCGTTGAAGTAGGGCTCGTCGGTGAGCACGCTGATCGCGTCGGCGACTGGGGCATAGGCGCGCACGGCTGCCTCGAGCGGATGGCGGGCCTGGTGACCGGACGGGGAGGCGCGCTTCACTTCCATGATGAAGCGGGCGCCAGGGCGTGAAAGAGCATCGCGAAGACTTCGGCCGGTCGGTTCAACGCCGGTGACATCGAAGCCGCGGAGACGCTGGCCGATGTCGGCGCGCTTGCGCTGGACGATGGCCGCGAGGACGTCACCCACGGCTGGCCTCCACATAAGCGGAAAGCACCGCACCCGCGCGGCCGCCCAGAAGCGCGTCACGGGCCTGCGCAGCGCCATCGCGGAGGTCGGCGGCCTTGCCCGCGGTCAGCAGCAGGGCGGCGGTGTTGAGGATGACGATATCCTGCTCCGCGACCGAGCCGCCGCCCGCAAGCAGCGAGCGCAGACGCTCGGCGTTCTCGGTGGCATCGCCGCCCGTGACGGCCTTCAGCGCGGCGCGTTCGAGGCCTGCGTCTTCGGGCGTGATCTCCAACTCCGTCAATTCTCCGTCCGACAGACGAATGGCACGGGTTTCGGCGTGCAGGGCCACCTCGTCGAGGCCGGAGCCGTGCACGACCAGCGCCTCGCGGACGCCGACGGCCTGCAGCGTCTGGGCGATCCGGCGGAGCATCTTGGGGTCCGCCACTCCAAGCAGTTGCACGGGCGGACGGGCCGGATTGATGCAGGGGCCGAGCAGGTTCATGACCGTGCGCACCTGGAGCTGGCGACGGACCAGTCCGGCATGCTTCATTCCCGGGTGATAGGCGGGCGCGAACAGGAAGCAGAAGCCGGTCTGGTCGAGGGTCCGGCGCGCTTCGGCGGGCGAGAGCTCGATCCGGGCGCCCAGCGCCTCCAGCACGTCGGCCGAGCCGCACTTGCTGCTGACGGAGCGATTGCCGTGCTTGGCGATCGGCAGCCCGCAGGCGGCGGCGACGAAGGCGGTGGCGGTGGAGACGTTGATCAGGCCCGATCCGTCGCCGCCCGTCCCGCAGCAGTCGGCGTAGAGGTAGTCGGGACGGTCGAACGGCAGGGCGGCGGCCGAGAGAGCCCGGGCGGCCCCGATCATTTCTTCCGCCGTTTCCCCCTTCATGCGGAGCGCGATGAGCATGCCGGCGATCTCGGCCGGCTCCAGCTTGCCGAGCACGAGGCGCTCGAACAGGTGCTGCGCGTCATCCGACGGCAGGTCTTCGCCCGCCAGCAGCTTGGGCAATGGGTTGGGAACGGGGCCGTGGTCCTCGACCGGGAGGACGGTGGGCTCGGCGAAAGCGACATTGGTCTGCATGGAAACCTCGGGACATGAAAAAGCCCGCCGGTGGGCGGGCTGATGGAGACAATCTGGTGGGAGTGGTCGTGGTGCGATCAGCTCACCGCCAGCGCCATCGCGCCGCCGAGGTCATGGGCCGCCACCAGCGCCAGTGCGCGCCGCTCCGGGGAGCGTTGGAGGAGAAGGTGGCGGTCATCACGCGCTTACCTCACGGCTGAAGGACGCTTTGTCAACGGCTTGGCGGTGGATTGTGCATCGCTGCCGGGCGGTGCACCGTGCCGGCCATGTCAGACACGCTGCACATCGTGGTTGCCGGGGCCGGAAGCATCGGCTGCTTCGTGGGTGGCCTGCTGAGCGCGGGCGGGCGGCGGGTGACCTTGCTCGCTCGGCCACGGATTGCCGACGAACTGGAGCAGCATGGCCTGCATCTCACCAGCCTGGAGGGATGGACTGCCGATCCGTCGCCGGCAGTGTCGGTCGACCCCGCGGTGCTTGGCACGGCGGACCTCGTGCTGGTGACGGTGAAGAGCGGCGCGACCGAGGAGATGGCGCGGCTGATCGCGGCTCATGCGCCTGCGTCCGCCGTGGTGGTGAGCCTGCAGAACGGGGTGAGCAATGCGGACCGGCTGCGCACGCTGCTGCCCGGAAGGACGGTGCTGGCGGGCATGGTGTCGTTCAATGTCCTGCATCGCGGCGAGGGGCGATTCCATCGCGGCACCAGCGGTCCGCTGATCGTCGAGGCCGGCGAGGAGCGGGTCATCGACGCGCTGCGGGTGCCGCGCCTCGATGTGCAAAACGCGCCTGACATGGGGGGCGTGCAGTGGGGCAAGCTGCTGCTCAACCTCAACAATGCTCTCAATGCCCTGTCCGGGCTGCCGCTGCGCCACCAGTTGCTCGACCGGCGGTGGCGGCGGGTGCTGGCGGCGCAGCAGGAAGAGGGGCTGGCACTCCTCGCCGAGGCCGGCATCCGCCCGTGGAGCATGGGGCCGATCCCGGCGCGGCGATTTCCGCAGCTACTGCGCCTGCCGACCCCGCTGTTCCGGGCGCTGGCGCGATCAGCGGTGCGGATCGACCCGCTCGCCCGATCCTCCATGTGGGAAGACCTAGAGCGTGGCCGGACGACGGAAGTGGGCGAGCTGCAGGGCGCGATCGTGGCGCTCGCCGAACGGCTTGGCCGCGATGCGCCGGTCAACGGGCGGGTGCTGGCGGAGGTGCGCAAGGCCGAGGCCGCTGGCCGGGGCTCTCCTAGGCTCGACCCCACGACACTGCTCGGACCCTAGTTGTCGGTCAGCCCTTGGGCGATCGCGTCGAGGCCTTCGCGGTCGAGGATCTCGATCCGGTTCAGCGTGACGAGCCGGATCAGCCGCTTCTGCTTTAATTGCGCAAGCACGCGGCTGACCGTTTCCTTGGTGAGGCCGAGGTAATCCGCGATGTCGAGGCGGCTCATCGGCAGGTCGATGGCGGTCACCGGAGCCCTGCCGAGACGCTCGGCCCGCTGGGCGAGGTCGAGGAAGAAGGAAGCGAGCCGCTCCGCTGCGGACTTGCGGCCGAGCAGCACCATCTGCGCCTGCGCCGCAGCGAGTTCGTGCGCCGCGAGGCTGTAGAGGCGCCGTTCCATGTCCGGGCGCTCCTCGACGAAGTCGTCGAAGCGGTTGCGGGCGAAGCGGCACATGTGGGTGGGCTCCAGGGCTTCTGCGGTGAAGGCATGCTCGTCGCTGATCGAGATGCCGAGGAAGTCGCCGGGGAACATGAAGCCCATGACCTGCCGGCGTCCGTCGGGCAGCAGCTTGTAGATCTTGAGTGATCCGCGGGTGATGTTGAATACCTGGGTGGTCGGATCGCCCTCGTGGAACAGCGGCTGACCCGGGCTCATCTGTTGGTGCCCGCCAAGCGACTTGAAGGTCGCCAGTTCGCCCTCCTGCAGCACGCCGCACAACGCCAGCTCGCGCGCGGCACAGCCGTGGCAGGGATGAGTGGCAGGCAGAGCGGGCAGTACGGCAGCGGCGGACGTGGCCATGAGGAACTCCAGGACAATGGCCGTCGTGCGGCGTGGGCCCCGAATAAGATGATCTGCCTCAATTCTTGATACGCAAGTTTCCGTATGCAGGGTGCCCAGCCCTATCGACCGCGAGGAAGCCGGCCGTGCCGAACTTCACAGTCACATCGCTGCCGCCGGAGCGGATCGCCGAGGCCTATCCGCTGGTCCGGATGGCGCGGCCGGAGCTGCCGCTGGGTGACTGGGTCGAAGAGGCGAAGACCCGGCAGCAGAAAGGTGGAGTGCTGACGCTGCTGAACCCGGGCGGCACCATCCAGGCGCTGGCGACCTGGGAGGACCAGCCCGAGACCGACGCGCTCAAGGTCGAGACATTCGTGGTGTTCGAGCTCAGCCGCCGGGGAATGGCGCGGCAGGCACTGTGCGACGGCCTGCAGGCGCTGGCGCGGGAGCGGGGCAAGACCGCCGTGCAGTTCCCGCTGGGGAGCAAAGGCCTGCTCGCGCAGGCGCCGCTCGACGCGGCTTGATCCAGGTCAACGCGGGTCGGTGAAAGGCGCTTAGCTGGGCGCCATGACCGCTCGTCTCCGCCCGGACGTGCTTGCCCGCTATGGCAGCCGCAACATTCCCCGCTACACCAGCTATCCGACGGCCCCGCACTTCCGGCCGGCACCGGACGATAAGCTCGTTCGGCAATGGTTGGCAGGGGTGCCGACCAATCGGCCGGTCTCGCTTTATGTCCACATCCCCTTTTGCCGGTCGATGTGCTGGTATTGCGGGTGCCACACCACGGTGACTCGCCGCGATGCGCCGGTGGAGCGCTACCTGGCGACGCTGGCCCGCGAGATCGCGATGGTGACCGAGGCCTTGCCGGGAAGGATCCGGGTCTCGCACCTCCACTTCGGTGGGGGCACGCCGACGCTGATGGCGCCGGAGCAGTTCCGGGCCTTGATGGAGCAACTCCGCTCCGCCTTCGACTTCCTGCCGGATGCCGAGGTGGCGATCGAGATCGATCCGCGCACGCTGGAGCCGGAGATGGTCGAGGCGCTCGCCGACTCGGGCGTCAATCGGGCGAGCCTTGGCGTGCAGAGTTTCGATCCGGTCGTGCAGCGCGCCATCAATCGGGTGCAGAGCTTCGCGGAGACGAAGCTGGCGGTCGAGCGGCTGCGCGGAGCGGAAATCGAGGCGATCAACTTCGACCTCATCTATGGCCTGCCGCACCAGACGGTGGAGTCCTGCGTGGAGACGGTCGCGCAGGCGGTCGCGCTGAAGCCCAACCGCCTGGCGGTGTTCGGCTACGCCCATGTGCCGAGCTTCAAGCTGCACCAGCGCAAGATCGACTCCGAGGCTCTGCCCGATGGAGAGCAACGGCTGGCCCAGGCGCAGGCGATTGCCGGCGCGCTGGTGGGGGCGGGCTATGCCGCGATCGGCCTCGACCATTTCGCGGCGCCTGGCGACTCCTTGGCGGTGGCGGCGGCCGAGGGTGGCCTCCACCGCAACTTCCAGGGTTATACAACGGACGCGTGCGAGACGCTGATCGGCTTCGGGGCGTCCGCGATCGGCCGGCTGCCGGCCGGGTTCGTCCAGAATGCCGTGCTGATACCCGACTATCAGAAGCGCATCGCGGAAGGGCGGCTGGCTTCGACCAAGCAGTGCCCGGTCAGCGCGGACGATCGGCGGCGCGCGGCGGTCATCGAGCGGATCATGTGCGACTATCGGGTGGATCTCGCCGGCGCGGCGGAACTGGCGGACGAGGCGCGGTTGGAGCCGCTGGTGCGGGACGGGCTGATCCGGCGACATGGCGAGGTGATCGAAGTGCTGCCCGAAGCGCGCCCGCTGGTGCGCGCGGTCGCGGCGGCGTTCGACGCCTATCTCGACGAGGGGGCGGGGAGGCACGCCCGCGCGGTTTAGGCTAGGGCTGCGGACATGACCGAGTTCCTCCTGGCTTTGGCCCTGTTCCTGGTCGCCCACAGCATCCCCGCGCGGCCCGCCATCCGGGCCCGCTTCGTCGCGGTGCTCGGGGAGCGGCATTACCTGCTGCTCTATTCCCTGCTGTCGCTGGCGCTGCTGGCCTGGCTGATCTCGGCAGCGGTTCGCGCGCCGACCATCCCGCTGTGGCCGACCAGCCTGTGGAGCTATCAGTTGGCGGTCGCGCTGATGCTGCCGGCCAGCTGGCTGCTCATCGGCGGACTGGCTTCGCCCAATCCGTTCAGCATCAGCCTCAGCCGCAGGTCGTTCGACGCCGAGCGGCCGGGCATCGTCGGCTGGATGCGCCATCCGGTGCTCTGGGGCTTCGCTACCTGGGCGCTGGTCCATACGGTGGCCAATGGCGACCTGGTGGCGCTGATCATGTTCGGCGGGTTCCTGCTGTTCTCGCTGGCGGGAATGAAGCTGGTGGAGCGTCGTCGAAAGCGGCAGCTGAGCGAGAACGGGGAGGCACTGCCTCGACTTGGTAAGGGCTGGAACATCCGTCAGCTGCTCGTGACCTGCGGCGGCGGCACCCTCTTCTACGCCCTGTTGCTCAATGCGCATCCGTGGCTGTTCGGGCCGAACCCGGCTGCCGTCGTGCTGGGCTGAGCGGCGAACTGTCCGTTCCGTAGAACTGCGTATTCAGTGCGTCCGCCCGAACGGGCAGGGCATTTTCCATGACTTGGAAGGCGATCCGACTCGAACTTGGCCGAACCCGGGACTTCCCGAACGGGTCCGCGAGCCGTGCCTACCTCCTACGCGCGCCCTTGAACGCAGAAGGAGTCATTGACGAGCAGGCGATCCGCGCGCTGCCGGAGCAGGCCACCGTCCGCCGGCTGTGGCCGAGCGAACCGGACGTCAGCGGGCACCTCACCCGAATCGGCGACAAGTGGGCGTTCGTGGCGGGCCGCAGCGGCGACGAGCGGACGGTGATCACGGAAATGGACCCGCTTCCGATCAGCGAAGGCGCGATGCTGATGCTGCGCGAGCGTGGGCAGGAGCTTCCGTTCCGCGTTGCCAACCTGCGAACGCTTGGCTGACCTTCAGGCGGGGTCCGGCTCCGCTTCGCCAAGCCCGGCAGCGAAGGCGATCCGCAGCGCTTCGCTGAGGCTGCGCACGCCCAGTTTCTCCATCAGGTTGGCGCGGTGGATCTCCACGGTGCGCGGGCTGATCCCGAGGTCGTAGGCGATCGTCTTGTTCGGCAGCCCTTGCACGAGGCCGGCCAGCACGTCCCGCTCGCGCGGGGTCAGCACGTTCAGGCGTTGGCGCGCCTCCTCGCCCCGGCTTTCCACAGTGGAGGCGGTGTGCAGGCGTCCGCGCGCGGCTTCGAGCGAGGACAACAGCGCCTGCTTCTCGAAGGGCTTTTCGATGAAATCGACGGCGCCGGCCTTCATCGCCTGGACGGCAACGCTGACGTCGCCGTGGCCGGTCATGATGACGACGGGGAGCATGCAGCCGGCATCGCGAAGTTCGCGTTGCACTTCCAGCCCGTCCATCTCCGGCATGCGGATGTCGAGCAGGATGCAGCCGGGCTCCAGCGAGCGGACCTTCTTGAGCAGCTGCACGCCGGTTTCATAGGTCTCGACCCGAAAGCCGGACGTCTTCAGCATGAACCCGGCCGAGCGGCGGATCGCCTCGTCATCGTCGACCAGATGGACCAGGAACTTGGACTCGTCACTCATTCAAGCGCCCCCGCGTCGGGTATGGTGAAGTGGAAAACGGTTCCCCCGCCCGCGGGGCTCTCGAACCAGATTCGCCCGCCGTGCGCTTCGATGATCGTGCGGCAAATCGACAGGCCGATCCCCATGCCATGTTCCTTGGACGTGACGAACGGCTGGAACAAGTGCTCGGCGACCTCGGCGCTGATGCCCTTGCCGGTGTCGCCGACACTGACCTCGACGAAATCGTCTCCGTCCGGCCGGGCGCTGATGGTCAGCTGCCTCACCCGGCTGTCGATCATCGCGTCGATGGCGTTGCGGATGAGGTTGAGAAGCACCTGCTGAACCTGGATGCGGTCCACCAGGACGTTCTGGGCATTGGGATGGAGTTCGACGTCGACCTCGATGCCGTGCTCGCGTGAGCCGACCAGTCCGAGGGCATTGGCCTCGGCGATGAGCCGGGGGAGACTTTCCACCTTCCGCTCGGTCTGGCCGTAGGTGATGAAGTCGCGCAGGCGGCGGACGATCTGGCCCGCGCGAACGGACTGGCGAGCGGCATCGTCGAGCGCTTCGCGGATCACCTCCAGCGTGTCCTCGTCCGGCGGGCTGGCCAGGAGATCGCGTGCGGCCTCGCAGTAGTTCGCGATGGCGGTCAGCGGCTGGTTCAGCTCGTGGGCAAGGGCCGAGGCGAGAGTCCCGACCTCGCTGACCCGGCCAACGTGAGCCAGCTCGGACTGCAGGTCCTGGAGGCGGAGCTCGGTATGCTGCCGTTCGGTCAGGTCGCGGATGAAGCCGGTGAAGATGCGCTGTTCGCCGATGCGCGCCTCGCCGACCGACAGCTCGATCGGGAAGGTATAGCCCTCGCGGTGGCGCGCGGTCGTGACCCGGCCGATGCCGATGATCTTGCGCTCGCCCGTGCCCATGTAGTTGCTGAGGTAACCGTCGTGTTTCTCGCGGTCGGGCGAGGGCATAAGCATGCTGACGTTCTCGCCCAGGACCTCCGCCTCCGCGAAGCCGAACATGCGTTCGGCCGCGGCGCTGAACGAGAGGATCCGCCCGCGCTCGTCGATGACCACCATCGCGTCGGGAACCGTGGCCAGGATCGATCGGAGGTGCGCCTCGCGGGTCGGAAGCGCCGCGTTGGTGTCGGTCAAGTCGTTCACGTCCTCGTGCTTGCCGCCTTGAGAGCCCCCTCGCAAGCATCATGCCGCGTCTAGCCAAGGGAGGCTGAACGACAGATGGGCCATGGCCGAGCCCACGGGTGCGGGGGACGCTCTTGAACATCGCCCCCCCAGCCGATAACCGATGACATTAATCCGGATTTAACGCGGAGCCTTTTTCTGCGACCCGGCGTGTTCGGCAGCAGTCAGGTGCCCAGTGGTTCGATTTCGTCCTTTGTCCAGCCGCATGCGTGCGAAGTCTTCCGGTCTTCAGCTCAGCCAAGTGGCTTCCGACATGTGGGAGATTGCGCCCCCCGTGGAGCACGGGTCGAGGCCGGTGATCTGCCTCCCAGGCGAGGTGGACAGGATCCTCGCGCACCACCCGGACTCCTCGCCGCGGATCAACCTGGAACGGCTTCATGGCACCCCGATCCGCCAAGGCGGTGCCATGGCCTATCTGGTCCCGGATGCGGTGATCGCCCACGGCGTGGTGATGTCTCCGTCCGCTTACGCGGTCATCCGCAAGGAAGACCGGCGCTTGTTTCTCGGCGGCCGTGTCGAGGAGATCGAGGAAGGGGCTCTGTGCAGCACATATGTGACGGAGCGCTACTTCGGGCATTGGCTGACCGACGGATTGGCGCATGAGCTCTGGGCGCAGGACCAGAAGCTCGATCCGCTGGTCCTGCCCTCGCCGCCGGTCCGCATTCACGAGACCGGGTATCGCGAGCTGACGGGACTTCGAGCGCGGGAAGTTCGGCAGGCGCACGTCCGAAGGCTGTGGCTGATCGAGGATCACGAGCTCAGCGCGTCCAGGGTGGCCCGCGTCGAGCGTATCCGTCAGCGCATCCGGAGCGAGGTCGGCCCGGGAGGTCCCAAGCGTGTGTTCCTCTCGAGAGGCCGGACGGGAGTGGGCCGAGTCCTCGCCAACGAGGTGGCGATCCGCGAGACGCTCGCACGTCGGGGCTTCGCGATCCTGTCACCCGAGGCGAGCGACCCGAGAACCATCGCCCACACGCTGGCATCGGCCGAAACGATCGTGTCGCCCGAAGGCTCGGCGATTGCACATGCGGTGATGGCGGCGCCGGCCGGATGCGCGCTCGTCGTCCTGCAGCCGCCGCGGCAATTCAACATGCTCTTCAAGAGCTATGCCGACGTGCTCGGCATGAAGTTCGCGTTCGCCGTCGGGGACGATGTCGACGGGAATTCGTTCACTCAGCCCATCGAGCGACTGGAACGCCTGCTCGACATGCTGGCGACGTGATCGCGTGCTCGCCGGTCGGATCGGAGCCTGGTCCGGGAAAATGGCGGAGCGGGAGTCCGCCAAACTACTGTCCGTGTAAGTGTGAACACATCCGGAACACCGCTGCATCTCCCCTTGTGAGCCTGGGCATTTACAAGTCTCAGCGTCCGCCCACGTTCCGTTGCGTTCCCCTAAAACCCGCGTACTATCGGGGAGCGCACTTGGGAACGGAGACGCTGAACGATGCCTCGCAAGGTGAGCAACGCCCTCACGCCGCTAACGGTGAAGAACGCCAAGGCTGGACGACACGCTGACGGGAACGGACTGTATCTGCTTGTGAAGGACTCCGGTGCGCGATCCTGGGTCTTCAGGTTCATGTTGAAAGGCAAGTCCCGAGACATTGGCTTAGGTCCGGCCGGATCGGGAGGAGTAAGTTTAGCGGCTGCGCGAGATCTGGCGTCCGCTTTGCGGCTGAAGGTTAAAGCCGGAATAGATCCCCTACAGGAACGCAAACATGAGGCCGCTGAGGCCTTGGCGGCCGCTCAGGTGGCCCACATCGCCGGTATTACGTTCAAGGCCGTGGCGGACGCTTATATCGCCGCAAATGAGGAAAGCTGGCGAAACGATAAGCACCGGCAGCAGTGGCGCAACACTTTGGCGACCTACGTTTACCCGGTCATCGGAGACTTCCCCATCGCGCAGGTTGGCACGCCCCACGTGCTTACGATCTTGGAGCCGATCTGGCGGCAAAAGCCGGAAACCGCGAGCCGTGTACGCGGTCGCATCGAGACCATACTCGATGCTGCGAAAGCGCGTGGATACCGGGAGGGCGAGAACCCGGCCCGCTGGCGCGGGCATATCGCTCAGATCCTGCCGAAGCGCTCACGCCTCACGAGGGGTCACCACAAGGCGATGCGGTACGATGAAGTGCCCGCATTCGTGACCGCGCTAAGGGGGCGACAAGCCACGGCGGCGCTCGCCTTGGAGTTTGCGATCCTCACCGCGAGCCGAACAAGCGAAGTTCTCGGGGCAACTTGGGCTGAGGTCGATTTGGGCAAGGCCGTTTGGACGATCCCAGCTTCACGCATGAAGGCAGGCAAAGAACATCGCGTCCCCCTTTCGCAGCGTGCAGTCGAGATCCTTGAGCAAGTGAAGCCACTCGGAAAGCCTGCTTTGTTTCCGGCCGACAAAGGCGGAAGACTCTCCGGCATGGCAATGACAATGCTGCTTCGCCGTATGAAGCAGGACTGCACCGTGCATGGTTTTCGCTCGAGCTTCCGCGACTGGTCAGCCGAACGCACCGGCTATGCTCACGAGGTCTGCGAGATGGCGCTTGCCCACACCATCGGCAACAAGGCGGAGGCGGCATACCGACGAGGGGACCTGTTCGAGAAGCGGCGTCGCTTGATGATCGATTGGGCCGCTTATTGCGCTGACAGCAACTTGGAAGGCGCGAAGGTTACTCCTATTCGGAGCGACGCTGCTTGAGTGGCCGTGGTGGCTCCCGACGCGGAGCAGGTCGCCCGAGGCTAGATGAATGGGCAATCTTCGACATTGGTCAGGCCTGCGAGGTCATGTGGCGGCAGGCAGCGGCAAGTGCGCTCGAGGAGCGCAAACGTCAGTTCTTCGAGGGAGGTATTAGCAGACTCTGGGCCGAAGCAAACGCAATACCCATAGCTGACCGAAGGGGTTGGCGTGAGAGTGACGCCTACCAGGAGCACAGGGGTGATCTTGAGTCGTTCCTGCACCAACGCGCAGGCACCACGTTCGACGACGATGCCGGGGAATACCTCGGCCCTGCACCCCGTTTGGTGCGGTTCTCTAACAAGCCGTGGAAAGGGACCAGGCCCAAGATCATCGCCGCAATTGCTGAACGATTCGGCGTGCCCGAATCGCGCGTAGATCGGCTGTGGAAGGAGTACCGACGCTTTGAAGCTGAAGCATCTGGTGAAGAATAAACGTCAGATTTCCGGTGTTGTTTGATATTTGCCTGTCATCGCGAGGCGCTGAGGCAGCCTTGCTAAATCTATCCCACCAAGTCCGGGCAATCCCGTCTGGACTCTGTGGGAGAGCAGACTGTGCCAACTCCGATCGCGATTACAATTCCGGAAGCCGTGCGGCTGTCCGGACTATCCAGAACGGCGCTGTATGACGCTTTGAAGCGTCAGCACATCACCGCAAAGAAGGCAGGCCGCCGCACCCTAATCTCGTTCACTGATCTAGAAGCCTATTTGGCGAGCCTCCCGGCCTATCAGGGGGGAGCGTGATCGATGCACCCACAAATGCAAAACCCGGGGCTGGCACCCCGGGCTTCGCGCAATCTGCTTTGTGTCGGCTGGTCGCGTGTTTCCCTTACCGCATCGGACTCCCGCGCGCAAATGCTCGCTTGGCGGTTTGGCCTGTCCCCTTGGCTTGCGCGCGAGGTGGCCCTGCTCTGTTTTGGGGAGAGCTGCGATGACTAAGCAGCCCTTTTCCGATCATCGCTCGGCAGCTCTTGCTCTTCTGAACAGCAGTCAGCGACTAAGCCGAAAGGCGGGGCAGTTCCTTGGCCAAATCGTGGTCGATCCCACGCCCTTGAGCCCCTCTCAGGCAGATTGGTTGGCGAAGCTTTTGAGCAAGGCTGGCTTGCCATCTTCAACGGAAAGAGGTGCCCTATGAGCAGCTATCCTGACACGCCTGGGCACCGGAACGTGGATACGTCGGTTGCGGCCGCTCTTGCTCTCGCACCGGGCCTCGGACGCCTCCAACGTAGGGTGCAGAAGGCGATTAAAGAGGCTGGCCCGCAAGGGCTAACGTCGGATGAGTTAGCATCGCGGCTGGGCATGGAGCGCTGGTCAGTCCGGCCGCGCACCAGTGAGTTGCGGCAGAAAGGCTGGATTCGCGACAGCGGGCAACGAAGGCGCAATGCGACTGGCAGAACAGCAATCGTGTGGATCGCCGATTGATGCCCGCTGCCATGTCGAAGCTATCGGCTAACGAGCATGGCAGCCCTTTGAAACTTCATCGGAGGGCAACTTTCGATGAGGTTTCAACTGGCTCGCATCAGCCACTATCGCCTGCATTCCCTCGGTTTTCACCGACTGGCACGGCACTTGCGATAGATAATCGAGCTATAGGTGTGGCAGCACATTCGCCATGCAGCACCGGTCGTGGGGGAGCACGCAACAGCGCAACCCGAGAAAGTAAGGCACTTAGCACAGCTCACCTTGGCAACCTTATAGCGGCGGCCCGCCATGCGGAAGCCATAGGGCTGCCATTGAACCGAATGATCACGATACACTGGGAAGCGGCTGGCGTGCCGCTCTCGGACATGGCCAAGGCCACCGGCCGGTTCACGGATCTGCTCGCGAAGGCGCTTCGCCGCCGTGGCAGCCGCACAAGCTTTCTTTGGGTGCATGAGAACGGCGACGGCAAAGGCGGGCATTGCCACTTGCTAGCCCACGTCCCAGCCGCTCTCGTGCGGCATGTGGCAGGGTTACAGAAGGCTTGGCTCCGGCGGATCACCGGAAGGCCGTACCGAGCCCGCGTCGTTCACAGCAGGCCGATAGGTGGACGCCTAGGGCTGGAGAGAGACAATCCGGAGCTTCACGCGATCAATCTGGAGGCAGCGCTTGCGTACCTCCTGAAAGGCGCTGGAGAGGATGCTGGCGAGCAATTCGCTCTGCATCGACTGGAGCCCGGAGGACGCGTCATCGGAAAGCGCTGCGGCACGTCTCAAAACATCGGCCGGAAGGCCCGCAACTCGGAAGGACAAGCATGACAACACGGTCGCAGCCGGAGAACGGCTTCAACCCTAATCGCGTCTTGGCGGTTGAGCAATCGAAGGACGAAACGGGAGCGCAAGCCGTGGCTCGGATGGTGCTGAAGCCGCAGCTAAGGCACGCGCACACGGCATCGATGTTCGCTGAGCACCTGCTCGGATCGGGGGTAGAGCAGCCTGGAATCATGGACTTCGTCGATCACGTGCAGAGCGCAACGAAGCTGGCCGAAGCGGGAAGCTTGAGCGGGGTTAGCGCGATCCTCGCGGCTCACGCGATCACACTGGATAGCATGTTCACTGAGTTTGCCCGTCGCGCGGCTCTGAACATGGGCAGCTACCCGGATGCGGCTGATCGATATGCCCGGTTGTCAATGAAGGCTCAGAGCAGCTGCCGCGCGACATTAGAAGCATTGGCGAAGCTGCATCAGCCTCGGGAACAAACGGTTCGACATGTCCATGTGAACGAAGGCGGACAAGCGGTAATTGCCGATGAATTTCACAACCATGCTGGGGGCAACAAAAATGCGAAAAGAAGCAAACAATCCCATGCAACCCGATGCACTGCCGCTTGCCGGTCGCTGCCAAGCCCGCACTCGGAAGGGAACACCGTGTCAATCTTTAACCGTAAGCGGAAAAGAGCGCTGTAGAATGCACGGCGGCACTAACCCGGGAGCGCCGAGGGGAAATCGTAACGCGTGGAAGCATGGTGGGCGGTCCTCGGAGGCGAGAAGAGCAGCCGCCTACTTCAGGTACATCGTCAGAAGCTTAGACGACGGCAATTGAACGATGAAATAGACAGGTCGAAGAGCCCTAATCCGACGCATATACTTTGACTCAGGCGCATTTCATGGACAAGTATATTGGTGCAAACTTCTCACTATCGTAGTGTTTGCGTTGCCAATCGCCACCCCATAGGCTCAGTCTATGAACGGCTTGACCTGCTACATTGTTGTTCTCGTACTCGTCTTGCAAGAAATACATGTACTCGCCATCTTGGTGAGAAGGTCGGAAGTCCTTCTCATCCCAGCTGTTTGACTCCAAGTCGAATATGCCCCATGTTTTGTCGTTAATCGGTTGGACTACCTTGTTGTTCGCCGGTGACTCGGTTTCGAACCTAGAGACTTTGACCGCTATAGGAAATATGCAGGCATAGAGTACGATAGTTCTCTTTTCGGATCCGACATCAACCTCATAAAGCACAGTCGAAAACAACAGCCGACCCACAGGGCCTTTCAAAACTTGAGCGGTTTGTCTCAGCGCACCTCCTTCTGCAATAAGAAGGGATATGTCCCTCGCAACGACTGCCTTTGTGTCCGCTAGACCAAACACCCAGTCTAGCAACCAACCAGCAGCTACCTCAAATATCTTTTTAGGTATTGCTAATCCGGCTATTAAGTTAGCTCCAGCTTTGAAGAAAGCCGGTACCTTCTGATCGCCAAGTTCCTCGAACTTCTTCACGAGGGTGTTGGCCTCTTTAGCATTAAGAACATGCCTATTAAGAGTATGGTCCTGCTGCTTTTGAATCGCTGTTGATTCGTCCGGTGTGAGGATAGCCGCGTACGACTGAGTTTGACCTATCTTCGTCGTTCTGATCGTGTTCGGCAAAATAGGCGAAACCGAGGTCAAGAAGGCCGCCTCTCCCGAGCAGTGTGAGCCCACTTCGTTCCACCAGTTCGACTCGGCCATAGGTACCTCCGAAGAACTGCTTACTTTATTGACTATTTTTAAGAAAAGTCCATTCTGTTCCGACGACTCGTGATCGCTAGGTGGCGAAGGAGAGGACCATGAGAGACGTTGTTCGCGCGAGCGCAGCAGTGTTGCTTTTTGCTACTCCCACGGTTGCCAACGCTGGCTGCTACACTGGGAACGATGGCTGCATAGGTTACAAGACCATCAAGAACACATGGAGCGAGGTCAGGTGCTTCAGCTTACGCAACAAGCAGGGAGGCACTCACAACTTCTGCCTAAGCCCGGGAGAGGAGCGCCGGGTAAAGGTGGTATCTGGCGACTACCTCTGTGCGGTCAAAGGGAACGTTCCGGTTCCAACTAATTGCAACATGCAGTACATCTATACAGACTGAGGGTAGCGGCTGAGTCCGGCTAGCCCTCATCTGAGCCGTCCTGATACGTCTGCTTAGTTCGCCATCTTTTAAAGGTAGCTTAGTAGCCGTGCTCGCTCTACTTCAGTGCCCGCCAGGCTGAAGTCGAAATTACATGTACCATCTTTCGCTTTCTGAGAAGGATGCGGACACCACGAAACCATGAACTGGCCGAAGCGATGCGGCGCCCAGAACGGATGCTGAGGATCCGGCCGGATGAACTGAGTCCCCAGGAGAACGCGGACCTTCTTGAAGATCTCCCATTGGCAACAAAGCACTACAATTTGCCGCTCGGCAGGGAGCCTCTCTCCAACCCGTTTCAAGACCTCAGCAATTCGCCAATGCCCTTGGCTGGCATAGAAGGTGTCATCTCTGGCGGTGCGACGGTGCGGCACGTTAACCGTGTTCACGCGGTACGCTCGCTCTACGGTGTCTCTTCCCAGCACCCTATCGAGATTCTTACGGCTGCCGCTTTCTTTGACTTCGCCGTCGCCTGCAGGAAATGCAGGCCAGTGCCTCTTTAGATCCTGCATCTGGCGGTTCGGACCTAAGCCAAAGATGATAAAGGCGCTCTCGCCATCGATCCAGCGTTCGATGTGAGCGTTCAGACCGTTGCATTCCTGAGGAAGCAAAAGCTCTCTAGTGTCGACGATTCTCGCGGCGGGCATACGCAGCTCTCCCCTTTTGATGCGATTATCACGGGGCAGCCTAATTGAAGCTCACCAAGCGCTCGCCTCGGAGTGACGTTCGCTACCAGCAATCCAATGCATTTTCACCAACCAAGCCCGTTAGTCCTGCTGAACAAGCGCTGAGATTCTGCCTCGTAGTGCTCGCGCGATCGCTGATCGCCGTGGAACTAAGGCTACACCATCAAAGTCGGTTGGAGCCCTCTTCAACTCGCGTTTCCTGTATCTCTCCGCGTGACCAGGATCCTTAACGACGAACTGTAAGTCGGACCCAACTGTCACTGCTAGTACCCAATGCCTCCCTCCATAGGCTGATACTATAGCGGATCCTTCCTCATTGAGCACTCGGCGCAAAAGTTCGGTTGCCGACGTAAGCTCAAGAGCTTCGCGAACGGCATCAAGCTCAGCTGCTAAGTACGGGAGCCGCTTTCGAGATGCGGTCTTATTGAAAATCCTCGCAAGATCCGCGGCGTAGTATCCACCCGAGATATTACTTGCATCGAGAAGACCGAGGTCCTGAGCGTCCTTCAGCAACTCGGAGAAAGCCGCATGAGCTTTGGTTCTCGCTCTTCTGGACAGCTTAGGTACACGCTCCAGGAAGTGAACCAGACAGTAAATGCCGCATAGGCCGTCCACTGAACCTTGAACATGACTTGCTCTTGGCACGCAGGCACTCCTGAAGAGACTCAACGGCCGGTCGAGTCTAACTTGAAAGTCCCACCTAACCGCCGCAATCGAAGGCTTTCATTGCTGCCCGGGAGCAAACGCTACGGACACACTGGTGCGACGCGAAGGCGTTACCCGAAAGTCCGGGCTGTCCAACAATTACAGGTTGGCGGTCGTGCAACTTGCCAGATGCTTCGCGCGACGCTGCGCCCAGCCGATAGCCCCAAACCCCACAAGCATCATCATCCAGGTTGCGGGCTCTGGTATAGCATTGAACTGCACGGAGACGAGGCTGCGAAGGCGTTCATTCCCAGAGAAATGATCACTCGTAATCCCAAGTGAATATTGAACGTCTATGATCTCAAACTGAGCATCTACGATGCGTCGCAATGTGAGCGTATAAGCACCTTCCGTAAAGTACGGGTAAGTGCGACCTTCAAGGTTCACGAGACCCGAGTATCCGACTTCGAGAACGCCCGTGAAGATCTCTCCATCTTCGGAGCTTAGTTCGATCAGCCCACCCCTGCTCCACGAGTAGCTATCTGTGTAGGTGCAAGCGGCTTGCCCAGAACACGACGGCACCCAGAATGACTCGTCTGCATCGAAGTTCAACCTTCGATCTACGATGATGTCAGAGCTAAAATGACCCTCGATGGTTTCCGCGGCATTCGCCGGCTGGACCCACAGGGCGGCTGCCGCCGCCATCGTTACCAAGACTCGCATCGTCAACTCCCTGTTAACGACAGTTAGCTTGCACGTCGTACACGCTGAAGCAATCTAACGGCTGGGAGACGAACGACGCGCGTACGACGCGGTATCCCAGCCACCCTTCCCCCAACTCCGTTATGAAGCCCGCACGCGACGCAGTCAGTCTCCAGCCGTAAGCGGAAAATGCCGATGGAGAATGCACGGAGGTGCTAACCGAAGAGCGCCTAAGGGCAACCGCAATACTCTCAAGCACAACGCTCGATCGCGTAAGCAGTCCCTATCGTATCAGACTAGGCAAACGTCTGCCGCAGACGCGATTACGATAGGACGCAGACCTTGGCCGGTACGCTGACAAACCCGACAGGCCACCTTAGATTTGGTGGCCCTTCATGCCGCAGACCGCCTCGAAGATTCGCCGCTCAATGGTGCCGGGAGCGATCGGAATGAGAGTGCCATCTCCCTCGATAGAGACGTTGCTACCATCGGACTTGTAGATGATCAGGCGAGTTGTTTCTGACAACTCGGCTATACAATCGACTCTCTCCTGAGCGATCATCTGAGTCGTGCCTGAGTTTCTATCAGGCGCAGTGTTCTCAAGCTTGTTCCAGTAGGTATAAATGCCGCCGGATCCATTCACCGAATCAACATCAACATAGAAATGGGTCGTCCCCTTATTGTCCGCCGAGGTTGAGGTGATCCGAATCCAATTCTCAGCAGTAGCAGGAGTAGCGCCTAGGATAGAAGCAGCGAGGGACGCAGCTAAACATCTCACCATCATTGTTGCGTGTCCCAAGGCGGATCTGGATCTGGTTATAGTGCGAAGACAATAAACAACAAAAGCGCTGCAGCGGTACCGAACAGTATCATTAGGCCGCGCTTTCTGTTCCGCTCTTCAGTGTCCCATTCCTCAGCGTATTCCTGGTCGGTGTCGGCGGCCGGACTGCGGTTCACCCGAGCGTGTGTCTCTGCAATCTCACCCGAGCCGTAGAGCACCGCACCGCCCACGAACCCTGCTAGGCAGAGTTGAAAGACCATCATCTGAGTTTGCAGAAGTCCGAGATTATGCGTCTGCCCGCTGCCGTACGAGTAGACTGTTGTGTCCATGATGAACGAGAGAAAGGCGCCGAACCCGCTCAAGATCATCAGCGCCATCCCGCCGCTGCGCATACTATGCTCCTCTCAGCTACATAAGTCAGATTGGAGGGATGTTGCTTGAGGCGCAAGTGCAGCCGTCACGATGGGCTCGTTACGGCCAGATCAGCGATGAGCAATCCGATTCTCGATCCACCTACTTCCGTGATTAGCAGGGTACGATCCCTTTGAAGCGCTCATCTGGTGCAAAGCGTCTTGAAGCAGAGCTTAATCGATCAGCTCCACGCTAACATTTTGCGTGCCTTGGTCGCGGAGAAGCGATTGATTGCGCGTGCCGCGTCACTTTGTTGAACCAAGAAGCCACCTTGACCCGGGTGCACTCCTCGTCGCGGAGTCCACGTTCTCCAAAAGCATGCAAAGCGTTGAGGATGGCCGCACGACCAATCTCCGCAGCGTCCCACGCACCAGGGGCAACCCGCTCATCCCTTTGTGATATCGATCCATGCACTAGCTTCGATCGAAGCCCGTATAACTTCTGACCTTTTTTCTCCCAATTGCACAAGCTTCCAGTTTCACTGGGATCAAAGCAGAAGGCTGCGATGCGTCGGGAAATCAAATCCGTGATGTTATCTTTTTCATCCGTCATCAGCATGCGCTCGAGCGAGGTTACGTACTTGATGACCTTCGCTGCAGCCGACCGCTCTCTCGCCGCTTCACCGTACCAAGATACCGCGTCGAGAAACCTCTCGCTAATCGGTCGATTCAGTCTTGGATTCACGACCATCTCTAACGCGACTCCGAAAAGTCTCACTGCTTCTTGCGCTTCATGGTCGTCCATCATCGAGATCCAGTCGTCCGCAAACCCGACTTCGCCCAAGCCTGAATATGATGCGCTAAACTCGACTTTCTCGTTCTGCACAGTGAATTGACCTCGGCAATCTCGACGGACACCGGGGCCGCCGATGACCATGCGGCTGGTATGAGACGGGCCAAAAAGTAGATGCATGCAGTCGAGTGCTTGCGTGACGGCTCTTAAGGCGGCGTTTTCGGAGGACTTGCTATCGCAGTCGGGAACCGTAACCTCTGCTACCCAGCCAAAGGTACGATAGTACTGAGTCACGTCCCGGATAAACTTGTAGCTCGATCGGTTCTCAGATCGCGCAGGCCACAGGCGACTAGCCATCATGCGGCGAAACGCAGTCCTACTCAGAAATGTGATAGGACCTATCTGGAACTGATCGGGCGACTCGGCCACCATCAAGTGGCAGGGCACAAAGTGCGTTATAGTCTTGAGCGACCGTCGCGCGATCCGAGCGGCTTCCGAGAAGGACCGCTCGACCTCCCGAATTTCAATGGGACGACCCTCAAGCGCAAAGCGCCGGAGAAGCGACTTAGCGAGCGGGTCACGCATCGTCCGGACTTCAATTTGGCTGCGAATGCCAGCTCTCTGGGCCGCCAAGCTGGCTAGCATGTCTAGGCGCTCTACTGCGGCTCTACCGCAGGTGATTCGTCGTTTTGAATCGGTTGGATGGGGCAGTTCCCAAAGGAAGGCCTCCACTAGCTCATCAGGCGCCGTCTTGGTTTCAAACCATTGCTTCTCAAGCTCAAGGAAGCGCTCCACCTCGCCAAAGATAAACTCAACATCGGTGACTAGATGTAGTTTGGCGTTGGGCATCGTCCGATCCTCGATCGCCACCGATCTCTCGGCAAGGAGATTCGCGCGGCAACGAAGGCTTGACCAGATACGCAAGCAAAGAGGCTATCGGGGAGCTTATTTGGGAACCCCTCAATCTTACTAACGAAAAAGCCTTAGTTTCAAGACATAATGGCGGAGCGGGAGGGATTCGAACCCTCGATACGGTTTTGCCGTATACTCACTTTCCAGGCGAGCGCCTTCGACCACTCGGCCACCGCTCCGCATTTGAATGCCTGGACGGGCGCCACTTAGGGGCTGTCGGCGGCGGGAGCAAGGAAGGGTTTGGCGAGCGCGGGCGGCTCGCTTATGCGGGTGTCGATGCGCACCTTCGGACCTCCGCCCTCGGCCGCCGAGATCGAAGCGATTGCGCGAACCGCGATGGAGCGCCTGCCCGAACCCTTCGCCTCCCACATTCGCGGCGTCCTGCTGGTGGTAGAGGAATTCGCAGACGCCGAGGTGCTGGCCGAACTGGGCATGGAGGAAGCGTTCGACCTCACCGGCCTCTACTCAGGGCGTCCGCTGACGGAGAAGAGCGTCGAGGACAGCGGCGCGCTGCCCGACACGGTGACCCTGTTCCGGCGCCCGATCCTCGATGAATGGGCGGCCGACGGAGAGGATCTGGAGCATCTGGTCACGCACATCCTCATCCACGAGGTCGGGCATCATTTCGGCTTTTCCGACGAGGACATGCACGCGCTCGAGGACGCAGAGCATTGAGCCCAGTGCTGCGGTTCACCGACGTGGCCTGCTGGCGCGGCGGGCGGCTGCTGTTCGAGGGCGTGAGCTTTGCGCTGGACGAGGGCGAGGCGCTGTGGGTGCGGGGCCCGAACGGGAGCGGCAAGTCGAGCCTGATCCGGCTGGCGGCGGGGCTGCTGTCGCCGGCGGCGGGAAGCATCGCAAGTGGTGAGGCGGCGCTGGCCGACGAGAGCTTGGCGCTGGACCGTGAGCAATCGCTGGAGCGGGCGCTGCGCTTCTGGGCCCGGCTGGACGACGGCACGGTCTGGCTGGAGGGGGCGCTCCAGGCCTTCGAACTCGATCACCTGGCACAGGTGCCGGTGCGCATGCTCTCGACCGGCCAGGCGCGGCGTGCACGGCTGGCGCGGGTGGTCGCCAGCGGTGCGCCGCTGTGGCTGCTCGACGAGCCGGTGAACGGTCTGGACGAGCGGAGCATCGGGCTTTTGGGAAGCGCCATCGCAAGCCACCGCGCGGCCGGAGGAGCGGTGCTGGCGGCGTCGCACGTGCCCCTGCCCGGCGGCGAGTGGCGGACCCTGGAGCTGCACGCATGATCGGCCCGCTGGCATGGCGCGAGGCGCGCCGGGCGGTCGGGGCAGCGGCCTGGCTGCCGGTGGTCTTCTTCCTGCTGGTGGCGACTCTGATCCCCTTCGCCGTCGGACCGGACGTGCGGCTGCTGGCGCGGATCGGCGCGGGTGCGCTGTGGGTCGCGGCATTGACGGCGGCGCTGCTTCCGATCGAGCGGCTGATGGAGCCGGATCGCGCCGATGGGGTGCTCGATCAACTCGCGCTGCGGGGTGCGAGCGGAGAGGAGATCGCGGTGGCAAAGATCCTCGGCCATTGGCTGACCTTCGGGCCGCTGCTGATGCTGGCCTCCTTGCCGGGCGCGGCATTGCTCGGGCTGGACGGGGACGCGCTTGGCCGGGCGCTGCTGACGCTGGCGATCGGGACGCCCGCTCTTGCCGCGCTTGCGGTGGCGGTGGCGAGCCTGACGGCCGGGCTGCGCGGGGGCGGAGCGCTGGGCGGCCTGCTGCTGCTGCCCTTTGCGGTGCCGCTGCTGATCTTCGGGGCGTCGGCCGCCACCGTCGGCGGAGGCCAGGCGCTGAAGCTGGAGGCGGCGACGGCCCTGTTCATCCTGGTCGGTGCGCCGTTCGTGGCCGGGGCCGCGCTGCGGGCGCTGCGCACCTGATCGGCTAGTCGCGGCTCCAGCGGGCGAAGATGGCGGTGGGAAGGAGCAGCCCGCGCGATTCCTCGCGCACGGCCATCTCCCCGCATTCGACGCGTCCGCCGAGGTCCGCGAAGGTCTGGCGGACGAGTTCGCCGATCGCCAGCGCCGACATGCGTACGGCATATACGGTCAGGACCAAAAAGCGGCTGTCGGTATCGAGCAGTCGGCGGCAGTCTGCGAGCAGCGGGGCGAGATGCTCTTCCAGCCGCCAGACCTCACCGGTCGGGCCGCGACCGAACTTCGGCGGATCGAGCAGGATGCCGTCATAGCGGCGACCCCGCCGGACCTCGCGCGCGGTGAACTTGGCGGCATCCTCGACCAGCCAGCGGATCGGCCGGTCGACCAGGCCGGAGAGGGTGGCGTTGACCTTGCCGGCGTCAACGCTCTTCTTCGAGGCGTCGACGTGCACCATGCGGGCGCCGGCTTCGCTCAGGTGCAGGGTGCCGACACCCGTGTAGCCGAAGAGGTTCATGATCTCCGCGCCATCGGCCCGTTCGCGCATCCAGTCCCATTGCGGCGCCATGTCGGGGAAAAAGGCGAGGTGGCGGAAGGGGGTGAGAGAGGCGTTGAACTGCACCTCGCCGCGCCGCAGCGGCCAGGAGCGGGGGACTGGACGGTGCTGAACCCACCGGCCGCCGCCCTCCTCGTCGCTGCCGGGAATGAAGCTCGCGTCCGCATCCCAGTTGGCCGAGGCGGGTGCCCACATGGCCTGCGGTTCCGGGCGGATGACGCGCACCGAGCCGTAGCGCTCCAGCTTGCGGCCGTCTCCGCAATCCAGCAGGCCCCAGTCGGACCAGGGCTCCGCGACGATGGTCGTGAGCGGAATCACGCGGCGAGAGCGAGCCGGCCGCCGCCGATGGACGCCAGCGCCGTGGGCCCGGTCAGCAGTGCCGAGCCGGCGCGGCGCGCGGCGGCGGTGTCGACCGCGTTCAGTTCGCCGACCATCTCGTCAAGGGAGACGAGCCGGCCGAAGATCTCGAACGATCGGGCATGCTGGTCCGCGCGGCCCTGGACGGACTCGAGCGTCATCCGAAGGCTCGCTTCGATCTGGGCCTTGGCCCGCGCGACTTCCGCATCGGTCAGGGTGTCGGCGGCGTCGGCGACCACCTGCCGGGCGAGCGCGAGCGCGGGCGCAGCATCGCCGCGGTCCGTCGCCGCGCCGACGGCGAAGATGCCGGCGTCGGCGAAACCCTGGGCCCAGGCGTAGATGGAGTAAGCGAGGCCGCGCTCCTCCCGGACCTCCTGGAACAGCCGCGATGACATGCCGCCGCCCACGGCCTGGGTGAAGACGGAGGTGGCGGGCATGTCCGGGCTGGCGGCGGCGGGGGCCGGCATGGCGAAGGTCCAGTGGGCCTGCTCCGACTGGCGGCGATCGAGCAGCTGCGTGCCGCCGAAGCTCGAGGGTGCGGTGGCCGGGGGCGGCGTGGCGGGCATGTCGGCGAAGCGCTGTTCGGCGAGGCGCAGGATGGCGTCTTCATCGACCGCGCCGCAGGCGACCAGCAGCAGGCGGGTCGCAACCCATTCCTGTTCGGTCCAGCGAACGAGGTCGGCGCGGGTGAATGCACGGATTGTCTCGGCGCGGCCGATCACGGGGCGGCCGAGCGGCTGGGCCGGGAAGGCGGCCTCGAACAGGCGGTCGCCGACGAGATCCTCCGGATTGTCGAGGATTTCGCCCAATTCCGACAGGATCACGCCCTTTTCGCGCTCGAGCTCGTCAGGATCGAAGGCGGGCGCTCGAACGAGGTCGGCCAGGAGGTCGAGCGCGAGGGGCGCGTGCGGACCGAGCGTGCGGGCATGAAAGGCGGTCTGGTCGCGCGCGGTCCAGGCGTTCAGCTGGCCGCCGACGTCCTCGATCGCCTCCGCGATCTGCCGGGCGGAGCGGATGCCCGCGCCCTTGAACACCATGTGCTCGACCATGTGGGCGAGACCGCCCTTGTCCTCCGCTTCGGAGCGGGAGCCGACCCCGGCGTAGATGCCGACCGCGGCCGACTGCGCGCCGGTCATGGGATCGACGATGATCGCCATTCCGTTCGGGAGCCGGTGGAGACGGGCTGTCATTCGGGTGCCTTCGCCAAGCGGCCACGCAGGGCGAGGCCGTAGATGATGAGGGCTGCGGCGGCGAACAGGAACCATTGCATCGCGTAGGAGCGGTGATTGTTGGGGATATCGGCAGGGGACGGCGGCGCGCTCGCCTGGAGGTCCGCGAGCCCCGTGGCGGAGATGAGGCGCATCCGGTGTTCGGAATCGGGAGCGATTACACCGCTGACGGGACCGCCCTTCCACTGGGCACCGGCACGCGGATCCTTGGACCAGCCGATGTCGACGCGGACGCCGGGGCCCTCGGCACCGGTGCGGCAGTCGACGAGATGGCTGTAGCCGCTTTCCCCCTGGGCATTGCGCCCGGCGATGACCTTGCTCGCGACGGGCTGCAGGCACATGGCCGACGCCTTGCGGAACAGCGGCAGCTTGTTGTCCGCCGGTGGGATGGACGGCCAATTGACGGCGGGCAGGTTTGCAGCTGCCTCGTAGCGGAGGAGTAGCGCTTCCTTCTCGCGGGCGCGGGAGAGCTGCCACACGCCGAGCGCGATCATGGTGGCGACGGCGGCCGCGACGATCAGCGTGGGAATGAGAGGCACGCGCTTCATTCGACGATCCGGCCCTCGCGGGCGGCGGTGTGATACTCCTGCGCCAGGAGGAACGCCTTGGCGAGGCGCAGCCCGCCTGCGGTCAGGGCAAGGCCGAGCGGGATCCAGATCAGATGCACCCACATCGGCGGTTCGAACGCCGCATCCACCACCAGCGCTCCCACCGTCAGCACGGCGCCAACGATCAGGATGAGGAAGGCGGCCGGCCCGTCACCGACGTTGAACTGGGTGAAATCAAGTCCGCACTGGCTGCACCGGGGTTCGAAGCTGGCGAAGCCCTGGAACATCTTGCCCGTGCCGCAGCGGGGGCAGGTGCCGCGGAGCGTCGCTTCGAGCGACGTTGCCCCGCGGCTCTGTGGGTCGGAGGTCAACCGTGGACCGGCGCGCCCCAGCCGCCCCAAACGTAGATGGAGACGAACAGGAACAGCCAGACGACGTCGACGAAGTGCCAGTACCAGGCCGCCGCCTCGAAGCCGAAGTGCTTCTGCGGCGTGAAGTCGCCCTTCACCGCGCGAATATAGCAGACGATCAGGAAGATGGTCCCGATGATCACGTGTGCGCCGTGGAACCCCGTCGCCATGAAGAAGGTCGAGGTATAAACGTTCGCCGGACTCTCCTCCGTGCCGTTCTGCAGCGAGAAGGAGAAGGGCGCGTGGATGTACTCGTAAGCCTGGATCGCGCTGAAGATGATGCCGAGGATGATGGTCAGCAGGAGCCCGCGCTTCAGGCCTTCACGGTCTCCGTGGATCAGGGCGTGGTGCGCCCAGGTGACGGTGGTGCCGGAGCAGAGCAGGATCAGCGTGTTGAGCAGCGGCCAGCTGAACGGGTTCAGCACTTCCATGCCGGCGGGCGGCCACTGCGCTCCAACGCTCTCCACCGCGCTGGGGAAGAGGGCGTTGTCGAAATAGGCCCAGAACCAGGCGAGGAAGAACATCACCTCCGAGGCGATGAACAGGATCATGCCATAGCGCAGGTGGAGCTGGACAATCGGGGTGTGGTCGCCCGCGCGGCTTTCGCGGACGACGTCGCGCCACCAGCTGAACATGGTGAAGAGAACGCCGGCCAGACCCAAGCCGAACACGAACCGCCCGTAGGGGTTGTCGTGCATCCACATCACGCCGCCGCCGGTGAGCAGCAGGGCCGACATGCTGCCGACGAACGGCCACAGGCTCGGCGGGAGGATGTGATAAGGATGGTTCTTGGTGGCAGCCATGGATCGACGCGTTCCTCGTGTATTTTGAGGCCGCTTTAGGGGGCCTCGCGTAATCTCGCAACGGGCTCCGGATGACGGGCGGTCAGCTCGCCCCGGCGGTCTTCTCGAGCGGGTAGAAGGTGTAAGACAGGGTGATCTCGTCGATGTCGCGGGTGCTCTCGTCCTCGCGAATCTTCGGATCGACGAAGAAGACGACCGGCATGTCGACCTTCTGTCCGGCCTTGAGCGTCTGCTCCGTGAAGCAGAAGCATTCGATCTTGCTGAAATACTGGCCGGCCTTGGCGGGCGAGACGTTGAAGATCGCGCGTCCGGTGGTCGGCCGAGCCACCAGGTTCTCGGCCTGGTAATAGATGGTCGTGCGAGCACCGGGGTGGACCCGCACCACGTTCTGCTTGGCGGAGAAACGCCAGGGCAGAGCGGGATTGATGTTGGCATCGAACCGCACCCCGACCTGGCCCGCGACCGCGCCCGGCGCTTCTTCCGCGCGCATGGGCGTTCCGCCGAAGCCGGTCACCTGGCAGAAGAGGCGGTAGAGCGGCACCGAGGCGAACGCGACGCCGATCATCACCAACACGAACAGTGCGGCCTTCAGCGCCGTGTTGCGGTTGCGGACGGCGAGGCTGGTCATTGGTTCACCGTGATCTTCGCGATGGTGACGAGAAAGACGAGCAGGACAAAGGCGCCGAGCAGGAGCGCCGTGACCTTGGCTCCGCTCCGCTGGCGCTGGCGGATCAGCTTCTCGTCGGGGCGCGGGTCAGGAGCTTCGGCCATGGTTCATCCCAGGAGCGGCGCTGCGAAACGATCGGCGACAAGCGCTCCGAACAGCAGGAACAGGTAAGCGATGGAGAAAGCGAACAGCCGCTTCTCCGGGCGCATCTCCGCAGGTTCGGTCGAGCGGTTGCGCAGCACGCCGAGCGACAGGAACAGGAAGAAAGCGGAAAGAGCGACCGCGGCGATGCCATAGATCGGTCCGGTCAGCCCAAGCGGCCATGGCGCCACGGCGACCGCGGCCATCGGCAGGCTGTAGAGAGCGACCTGTCTACGGGTCGCCTGGAGGCCGGCGACGACCGGCAGCATTGGGACGCCCGCGGCCGCATAATCCGAGCGCACGAACAGGCTGAGCGCCCAGAAATGCGGCGGCGTCCACAGGAAGATGAGCAGGAACAGCAGCACCGAAAGGAGCGCCAGCTCCCCCGTCGCAGCCACCCAGCCGATCAGCGGCGGGAAGGCGCCTGCTGCTCCGCCGATCACGATGTTCTGCGGTGTGCGGCGCTTCAGCAAGACCGTGTAGATGTAGGCGTAGAAGAAGATCGAGAAGGCCAGGATCGCGGCCGCCAGGTGGTTGGCAGCGAGGTCCATCAGGATGACGGAGGCGGCGGACAGGCCGATGCCGAAGTGGAGCGCCGTCTGGCGATTCAGCCGCCCGGCCGGAAGCGGACGTCCCGCGGTCCGGCGCATGTTCGCGTCGAGGTCCGCCTCATACCATTGGTTGAGCGCGCCCGCACCGCCTGCGCCCAAGGCGACACACAGGATGCTGGTGAAAGCGAGGACCGGATTCATCGACACCGGCGCCGCCAGCAGCCCGCAGAGGCCGGTGAAGACGACCAGCGTCATCACGCGCGGCTTGGTGAGCGCGAACAGGTCCCGCCAGTCGGCTGGCAGGTCGTGGGTGGCGGCAAGGGTGTGCATGACTCGCGGCGCATATAGAGAGTGCGGCGGCTAGGCGCTAGGCTGGCCTCATGACCATCCGAATCACCTTGCTTCTGAGCGCGTTGCTGCCCGCGCCGATTTTCGCCCAGCCTGCCACTCCGCCCGCCGCCGAGGCCCCGAAGGACGACCTCGTCCGGGTGGCGCTTGAGACCGAGAAGGGGCGCATCGTGCTGGCGCTGGACCGGGCGCGCGCGCCGGCCACTGTCGCGAACTTCCTGCGGTACGTGGAGGCCAAGCGGTTCGACGGCATCACCTTCTACCGCGCAATGACCTATCCGGGTGGCGGCGGGCTGATCCAGGCCGGCATCACCAAGGACGCGCGCCTGCAATTCCCGCCGGTGAAGCATGAGTCGACGGCCGAGACGGGCCTCAAGCACGAAGAGGGCGTCATCTCGATGGCGAATGCCGGGCCCGGCACCGCGCGGTCGGACTTCTTCATCCTGGCGAGCGCGACACCCAGCCTCGACGCCACGACGACGAACCCCGGTTTCGCCGTGTTCGGGCGAGTGGTGGAGGGCATGGACGTGGTGAAGGCCATCCTTGCCGCGCCCACCGACCCGAACAAGGGTGCGGGCTCTATGAAGGGGCAGATGATCGCCGAGCCGGTGATGATCCGGTCTGCGCGGCGGGAGTCCGAGTAGCGCGCGAGCGCCTCACCCTCGTGCCGCGACCGGCAGATCGATTGAGACTCGTTCCGAGGCTTCGAGCGATTGCTACTGCCGAAGGAGGAGGTGCGGGTGACGGGACAAAATGCTGCCGAGCGCGCCACCACATTCTCGCGCGTGCGAGTTAAAGCGCTTGCTTTGCTCACCGGCATTACCTGCGTCCTCGCTAATGCGGTCTCACTGACCAGCGGAGTTGGCGATGCGCATTCCGCCCCGGTCGGAGCGGTTATCGGACAGCAGCTTTGGAACGCTGCGCAGGTTGGCCTTCTGCTGCTCCTGCTGTGCATGTGGTGCGTCGGGCGGCGATGGTGGGTCGTCCTGCTGTCGGTGGCGGCCCTCCTGGCCCTCCCGTTCGGGATCTATGTGGGGAGTCCCGGCGGCTGGATCCTTGCTGCGCTCCTGCTGCTGATTTGCGGGGCCGCGTGGAGCACCCGGGTCCCTGACCTTTGCTTTACGCTCACCGACGAACCGGCTCGCTCAGCGCCGCTGGTGACCCGGTTCGAGTTCCTCGCGTTCGTCTGCACCCTGTTCTGTTCGATGTACAACTTCCAGGTGAACGGCTCGATCTGGCCGCATTGGGGAAGCGTCTACGCCAGTGTTGCAAGTATGATCGGTTTCACCCCCGACGTGCCTACGGTGGCCCGGAGCATGTACACCCTCAGCCTCGAAGGAGTGGTGATGCCTCCGTATGTCCCGATCGGCAACGTCGCCACCGGTAATCTGGGGGCCGTCGTCTTTCTCCTGATCTGGACGGTCCTGCCTTTTCTCTACGTGCTGTATTTCTGTGTGCTCGCGAAGCTCGCGAAGGACTCTCCCGGGACCCGACTGCAGCTATTCCTGTGTGCTTGCTGCATTGTCCACTTCCTCTTCCTGACGGATTTCGTGGATTATAAGTTCGGGCGAGGGTTCGTGAATCCTCTCACACAGGAGTTCCACTGGACCGAGCGCTTGGCGTGGCGGATCGCGATCCTGCTGCCGATCTATCAGAAGGTCCTGACCGGCTACTTCCGGCAAGGAGCCGGTCTCATCGGTGTGGTGCTCCACTATGCGATCGCGTGCTGGGGCCTCTTCTTTATGGTCTATTACGTGCTGTTGGTCGACGTGCCTGGCATCTACGAGGCTGCCTTCGACCACGACGTCGACCTTCACCGGCTGATCGGGGTCCCGTTCAACGAAGCGCTCGGCTACTATGGAGCGCTCGTGCTCATGACCTTCGTGTATGCGTTCACGGTCCTCTTCATGCCGAGCAAGCGCATCTGCGTGATCGACGCCGGCTCGGCTGAACGACAAGGTGCCGGGACCCCCTAGTCCGAGAACCAATGGTACCCGGTCGGCCAGACGGTAGCGGTCCGACCTGTTGTTGGACGGACCGGCGCCGCAAAAAGACAGCGCCCCGGCCTTTCGACCGGGGCGCTGAAGTCTCCGACTGAACCCCGCAGCGGAGCGCGGGGCCAACAGAGAGGTTTGGACTAGTCGATCTTCGGCAGGGTCTCGAACTGGTGGTACGGCGGCGGGCTGGGGAGGGTCCATTCCAGCGTCGTCGCGCCTTCGCCCCAGGGGTTCGCCTCCGCCTTCTTGCCGGCCAGCAGCGACCAGAAGAGATTGACGAAGAAGATCACCATCGCGCCGGCCGTGATCATGTAGCCCACGGTCGAGACGTAGTTCCAGTAAGCGAACGCGTCCGGGTAATCCGGGTAGCGCCGGGGCATGCCATCGAGGCCCAGGAAATGCTGCGGGAAGAAGATCACGTTCACGCCGATGAACATAACCACGAAGTGCAGCTTGCCCAGGAACTCGTTGTACATCTTCCCGCTCATCTTCGGGAACCAGTAGTAGAAGCCCGCGAAGAGGGCGAACACGGCACCGAGCGACAGCACGTAGTGGAAGTGCGCCACGACGTAGTAGGTGTCGTGCATGTAGGTGTCGACGCCGCCGTTGGCGAGCACCACGCCGGTCACGCCGCCGACCGTGAAGAGGAAGATGAAGCCCAACGCCCACAGCATGGGCGTCTCGAAGGTGATCGAGCCGCCCCACATGGTGGCGATCCAGCTGAAGATCTTCACGCCGGTCGGAACCGCGATGATCATCGTTGCCGCCGTGAAGTACATCTTCACGTTCACGTCCATGCCGGTGGTGAACATGTGGTGCGCCCAGACGACGAAGCCGACAACGCCGATCGCAACCATGGCATAGGCCATGCCGAGATAGCCGAACACCGGCTTGCGGCTGAAGGTCGCGACGATCTGGCTGACGATGCCGAACGCCGGCAGGATCATGATGTACACTTCGGGGTGACCGAAGAACCAGAACAGGTGCTGGTAGAGGACCGGATCACCGCCGCCCGACGCGTCGAAGAAGGCAGTGCCGAAGTTGCGGTCGGTCAGCAGCATGGTGATCGCGCCCGCCAGCACCGGCAGTGCCAGCAGCAGCAGGAAGGCGGTGACCAGCACCGACCAAACGAACAGCGGCATCTTGTGCAGGGTCATGCCCGGAGCGCGCATGTTGAAGATGGTCGTGATGAAGTTGATCGCGCCCAGGATCGAGCTCGCGCCCGCCAGGTGGAGCGAGAAGATGGCGAGATCCACCGCCGGTCCGGCCGATCCGGAAGTCGACAGCGGCGCATAAGCTGTCCAGCCGATGCCGGCGCCCAGGCCCGTCCCGCCCGACACGAAGGAGGAGGCGAGCAGCAGGACGAAGGCCGGCACGATGAGCCAGAAGCTGATGTTGTTCATGCGCGGGAACGCCATGTCCGGCGCGCCGATCATGATCGGCACGAACCAGTTGGCGAAGCCGCCGATCAGCGCCGGCATGACCATGAAGAATACCATGATCAGGCCGTGGGCGGTGATCAGCACGTTCCAATGGTGCAGAGCTTCGTCGAAGTTGGTGCTGCCCGCACCGAACGGCCAGGCACCGGTCAGGACCTGGATGCCCGGTTCCGCGAGCTCGGCCCGCATGATGCCGGAGATGGCACCACCGATGATCCCCGCCAGGATGGCGAAGATCAGGTAGAGGGTGCCGATATCCTTGTGATTGGTCGACATGAACCAGCGGGCGAAGAAGCCCGGCTTGTGGTCCGCGTCGTGATGCGCGTCATGGCTCTCGTGAGCCTGGAGCGGAAGGGTGTCTGCGGTCGTGGCCATGTCTGTCTCTGGTCCGCTCTTTGCGATCAGTTGCTGCTGTCGGTGGCTCGGTTCGCCACGCCAGCCTGGGTGTTGCCGGGAACGGCGGGAGTCGGGTTGGTCGGCGGTGCCGCGCCCGCGCCGGCCGGAGCAGGAGCAGCCTGGACCGCCGCCGGGGTGACGGTCGTCGCTGCCGTGCTGTCCGGAGCGGCAGCCGGACGCGCGCCCGGCATGGTGCCGCCCTTGCTGGCGACCCACTGGGCATAACGCTCGGGGGTCACGACTTCGACTGCAATCGGCATGTAGGCGTGACGCGCGCCGCACAGTTCGGAGCACTGGCCGAAGTAGACGCCTGGGCGGTCGACCTTGGCCCAATATTCATTGAGTTGGCCCGGGTTGGCGTCGATCTTCACCCAGAAGGCGGGAATTGCGAAGCTGTGGATCACGTCGTTTGAGGTGACAATGAACTTCACCACCTTGCCCGCGGGGATCACCAGCCGCTCGTCCACCGCCAGCAGGCGCGGACCGTCGCGGTCGGTGCGGAACCGGGCGCCGGCGGCGACCTCGTTCTTTTCCTTGAGCATGTTCGAGACGATCTCGAACCCGCCATTGTCCGGATACTGGTAGGTCCAGTACCATTGGTTGCCGATCACCTTGACGGTGAGATCGGCCGGCGGCGGCGAATACTGGTGCCGAATGAGGCGGATCGAGGGAATGGCAATCGCCACCAGGATCAGCACCGGAACCAGGGTCCAGACCACTTCCACGAAGGTGTTGTGGCTGGTCCGCGACGGGGTCGGGTGAGCGCTGCGGCGGTAGCGGATCATCGCGTAGAGTAGCAGGCCGAGCACGAACAGGCTGATCGCCGCGCAGAGCGCCAGCAGCCAGTTGTTGTGGAAGGCCGCGCCCTCCCGTCCGATCGGGGTGAACTGCGGCTGGGTGCCCATCGCGCCGGGAGTCGGCATGCCGATGCCCTCCGTCGGGGCGGCATGGTCGAAGGTCGGAGTCGCTGGCGCGCCGGCCGCGGCGGGAGCAACCGCGCTCGCCCCCGGAGTCGGGTCGGTGACCGCGCCCGGAGCGGGTGCGGCGGCAGCCGGAGCCGGAGCGGCCGCTGCGGAAGCTGCCGGGCTGCCTTGAGCGCCGGCGTCCTGCGTGCCCTGTGCGGCTGCAGGAGTGAGCCCGGCGGCTGCCAGGGCGATTACCCATCCAATCAGTTTCATTCCAACCCCGGTGAGCGGTCTGTAAAAAAAGGGCAAACGCGGAAACGCGCGCCCGAAGCCGCGGCCTTATAGGAGCGCATGGCCGCTCTCTCAAGCGCTAGTCTGATACACCGGAACGGCCGGTTGAAGCAGGCCTTCCCGACGCCTATCAGCATCTGGGAACGGGTGAAGCGAAGTGCAATGACGAACGAAGAGGTACTGGACGAATTCCGCGCGGCGCGGGCGCTGCTGGAGGGGCACTTCATCCTCTCCTCGGGACTGCGCAGTTCGCGCTACCTGCAGTGCGCGCGCGTCCTGATGGACCCCGCCCGGGCGGAACGGCTGGCGACCGCGCTGGCCGCGAAGATTCCGGCGAGCATACGGGATTTGGTCGAGGTGGTGGTCTCGCCCGCCATGGGCGGCGTGATCATCGGCCACGAAATGGGGCGGGCGTTGCGGCGTCCCGCGATGTTCGTGGAGCGGCCCACCGGCACGTTCGAACTGCGGCGCGGGTTCTCACTGGAGCCCGGGACCAAGGTCCTGCTGGTCGAGGACGTGGTGACCACGGGGCTATCGTCCCGCGAGGCGATCGCGGCGGTGGAGCGCGCAGGGGGCAAGGTCGTGGGAGCGGCCGCTCTGGTTGACCGGTCGAACGGGACCGCGGACCTTGGAGTTGAATTCACGCCGCTCATCCGGCTGGACGTCCCGACCTATGCGCCGGAGGCTCTGCCACCGGAGCTGCAGGCGCTGCCGGCGGTGAAGCCGGGGAGCCGGGCCGCTTGAGCCTGCCGCCCTACGACATGGCTCAGGACAAGCTGCGCCTCGGCGTCAACATCGATCACGTCGCAACCATCCGCAACGCGCGCGGCGGCGAGCATCCCGATCCGGTTCGCGCGGCGCATGCGGCCGAGGCGGCGGGGGCGGACGGGATCACGGCGCATCTTCGCGAGGATCGTCGCCACATCACGGACGGCGACATCGAGCGACTGATGAGCGAGATCCGGCTGCCGCTGAACCTCGAAATGGCGGCAACCGAGGAGATGCTGGCCATCGCACTGCGCCATCGGCCGCACGCGGCCTGCATCGTGCCGGAGAAAAGGGAGGAGCGGACGACGGAAGGCGGGCTGGACGCCGCGGGTCAGCTCGAGGTCCTGACGCCGGTCGTTGGTAAGCTGTCCGCGGCAGGCATCAGGGTAAGCCTGTTCATCGAGGCGGAGCCTCAACAGATCGAGGCCGCCATCCGCCTCGGCGCACCCGTGGTGGAGTTCCACACCGGGCGGTATGCCCACCTCGCGGCCGATCAGCGGGAGTCGGAGCTCAAGCGCATCGCCGATGCGGCGGCGCTGGCAGCCAAGAACGGGATCGAGCCGCATGCGGGGCATGGGCTGACGTTCGACAACGTCTCGCCGATCGCCGCCATCCCGCAGGTACGCGAACTCAACATCGGGCACTTCCTGATCGGCGAGGCGATCTTCATCGGCCTGGAGGAGAGCGTCCGGCGCATGCGCGCGTTGATGGATGCGGCGCGGTGAGCGCCCCGGTTCGTAAGGCGCATGCGGCGATGAGCAGGCGTGAACTGCCCACGGCAGCTCACGTGCCCGTCTTCGCCGGGGCAACCTGCTCATGATCATCGGCCTCGGCTCCGACCTGTGCAACATCGAGCGGATCCAGGGTTCGCTCGACCGGTTCGGCGAGCGGTTCCTGCAGCGGGTGTTCACCGAGGCCGAGCAGTCCAAGGCCGCTCAGCGTCCGTTCACGGCCGCGGGCACATTGGCGAAGCGGTTCGCAGCCAAGGAGGCCTTCTCCAAGGCGGTGGGCACGGGGTTCAAGCGGGGGGTGTTCATGAAGGACATCGGAGTGGCGAACCTGCCGTCCGGCGCGCCGACGCTCAAGCTGACCGGCGGTGCGCGGGCGAGGCTTGACGCCCTGACCCCGCCGGGCCACGCCATCGACATTCATCTGACCATGACCGACGATCACCCGTGGGCACAGGCGTTCGTCATCCTCTATGCCCGGAAGCTGGAGTCCTGATTGAGCGACGAGGTTCAGACGTTGACGCCGGACCAGCTGCCCGCGGCCGACCCGGCTCCGAGCGCCGCGGCATCCTCCAAGCGCTCGGCCGTGTGGCGGGAGATCAAGGGCCTGAGCCTGGTGCTGCTGGCGGTGCTGCTGTTCCACAGCTTTGTCGCCAAGCCTTTCTACATTCCGTCGGAATCGATGATGCCCGGGCTGCTGAAGGGCGACCGGCTGGTGGTGAGCAAGTATCCCTACGGCTGGTCGTTCGTGTCGCCGACCATCCCCAACCCCGTCGGCATCTTTCGTTCGCTGGTGCTGCGCGATCCGACCGCCAGCTGGGGCGTGACGCTGCCGTTCAGCGAAGGTCGCGTGTGGGGCAAGGTGCCGGAGCGAGGGGACGTGGTGATCGTCACGCCGCCGGGCATGAACGAGGACTATATCAAGCGGGTGGTCGGCCTGCCGGGCGACACGATCGAGGTACGGGATGGGCGCCTCATCATCAACGGCCTCGCGGTGCGCCGCGAAGTGCGTCCGCCAGCGATGATCCCGGTGGACGAGAATGCGCCATGCGGCCTCGAATTCCTGGGCTTCAAGGTGCAGGCGGCGGACGGCAACTTCTACTGCCGCCTGCCGATCGTTCGCGAGACGCTGCCGAACGGCGCGACCTATGACACCATCGACTTGGAGACGAGCCAAGGCGACACCTACGGGCCAGTGAAGGTCGAGCCGGGGCACCTGTTCCTGATGGGTGACAACCGCGACCGCAGTGCGGACAGCCGCTTCGCGCTGGGCGGATCGTCGCACGGCCTCGGCGGGCCGGTGCCGTGGGAGAATATCGGCGGGCGCGCCGAGTTCATCACCTTCAGCCTGGATGGCAGTACGCAGTGGTATAACCCGCTGAGCTGGCCCGGGGCGTTCCGCTCAGGACGGGCGGGCACTTCGCTCAGACCCGCGACGGCCGACTGATGGCCGAACCGGCCCAGCCCCATGTCGAGCGGCCGGGACCGGCCGAGTTCGACGATCCGGTCGTTCGAACGGAGTTGAAGCGAGCCACGGTCTGGATCGGCCTGGCCCTGCTTGTCGCGGGCGTCATCTTCCTGGCGCAACCGCTGCTTCTGATCGTCGGCGGGCTGGTGTTCGCGGTGGTGCTGGACGGGGGTACCCGGCTGCTTGGCCGAGTGCTGCCGATCCCGCGCGGGTGGCGGCTGCTGATCGTCACCCTGGCCGGCTTCGGGTTCCTGGGCTGGGTCTTCTACTATGCGGGGACCACCTTCGCCGCGCAGTTCGAGGCGCTGCGAGTGACGGTCGAGGCGCAGGCGATGCGGCTCTATGCTTGGGCGGCGGACCATGGATTAGTAACCGCAGGCAGCCCGGACACGATCAGCCAGCAGGTGCTGGGCTCGGTCGGGCGGCTGACCAGCGCGGTCGGGAGCGCCGTCGGGGTGCTGACCAGCGGGTTCCTGATCCTCATCATCGGCATCTTCATCGCGATCGAACCGCGGCTCTACGATCGCGGCGTGGCCTGGATGCTGCCGCTGCGGCACCGGACGAGCTATTATCAGATTGCCGAGCGGGTCGGCTTCACGCTTAGGCGCCTGCTGTTCGGGCGGATCGTCGGAATGGTGGTGGAAGGCGTGTTCACCGGCTTGATGCTGTGGGCCGGAGGAGTGCCGATGGCGGCGCTGCTGGGGCTGCTCACGGGCCTGCTGGCATTCATCCCCAATATCGGGGCGATCATCTCCGGGATCCTGATGGTGGCCGTGGGGTTCAGCGCCGGCGTCGACCAGGGACTGTGGGCGATACTGACCTATTTCCTGGTGCAGAACATCGATGGCTATCTGATCCTGCCGTACATCGCCCGCAAGACGGTCGACCTGGCTCCGGCCGTTGTGCTGGCGGCGCAGCTGGTGTTCGGCGCGCTGTTCGGTTTTCTCGGCCTGCTGCTGGCCGATCCGATCCTGGCCGCGATCAAGGTGACGCTGGAGCAGTTCAGCAAGCAGCGCTCAGGTCTGGAGGAGGCGGAGAGTATGGAAGCGGCACCGGCCCTCGAGCCGGCGCCAGCTGCGGATCACATTCCGGGCAGCTGAGCTCCGGGCCCAGCCATGGCGGCTGCGCCGCGCACGACTTCAATCACCTTGATGTCGAACAGCAGGTCGGTGTTCGGCGGGATGGGGCTGCCTGGCGGCGGATTCTCGCCATAAGCCTGAGCGGCCGGAATGCGGATCTTGTAACGGCCACCCTTGCGCATCTGCTGCAGGGCTTCGGCAAAGCCCGGCACCACCTGGTTGACCAGCAGCGGGGCAGGGCGGCCTTCGGTGCTCTCGAACTGCGTGCCGTCGGGCAGGCTGCCGACATATTCGATGAGGACGCCGTCCTGGGCGGTGATCACGGGACCCTCGCCCTCGACAAGGGTGCGGAACTGCACGCCGCCCGGCGTGACTTCGCCGCGCAGTTGGCCGGCGCCGAACCAGGCGAGCAGCACGCCGGCAAGAATCAGGAGCAGGAGGCCGAAGCCAAGGCGCAGCCGGGTTGCCCGCGCCACGGGCCGAATCGGAACCTGGGTCGCACTCATGGGATGCCCCTGACAGCCTTGGGAAGAGTAGGACCGCCCACGAGGAGCGGCCCGGAATGCCGAACTTAACGGGCGCCTTCGCGCTCGATCCGCTTGCGCTCCAGCTTGCGGGCGCGGCGGATGGCGGCGGCCCGCTCACGAGCGCGCTTCTCGGACGGCTTTTCGTAATGACGACGCAGCTTCATCTCGCGGTACACGCCCTCGCGCTGCAGCTTCTTCTTGAGCGCGCGCAGCGCCTGGTCGACGTTATTGTCGCGAACGATGATCTGCATAAAAGCCGTTCAACTCCTGTGTTCTCGAACTCGGCAGGCGCCCGCCCGCGGGCTAAACCACTGCACAAAAGAATGGGTTCGCCGGGAACAAAGGTTCACGACGGTCCGTGCGCCCTATCAGCGTCCCCAACGCTTTTCAACCCGCAAGAGTCCGCGCGGGACACGCCGAGCCGACAAGTGCAAGCGACGAACGGCGGCTGAGGTTGCGTCTGGTTATCGGCGATTAACCCTTTGTGCGGTATAAGGTTCACCTTCGAGTGGAGGGTCGTGGATGTCGTTTTCCGGGGTGGTTGGTCGTCGCGAGATGCTGCGCATGGGCACAATTGGAGCCGGCGCGGCGATGCTGTCGTCGGCGGCGTCGGCGAACAGCCTGCCGGCGTTTACCTTCCGAACCGCGCCTGCGATTGCGGATCCGCTCGCACCCATCGCGTCCGTGCCCGCTGCGCCCGTGGCGCAGCCCGCCGGTCCCGTCGGCGTTAACCCGCACTTGTTCGAGAAGGCCAAGGCGGCGCTCGAGCAGCATTCGCGGCGTGGCGCGGTCCGCTACCGCGACAGCATCGGTGTCGTCGACTTCTCGCTCGCGAGCCGCGAATCGCGCTTCCACATCGTCAACCTGCTGGACGGCCAGGTGGAGAGCCACTTCGTGGCGCACGGACGCGGGTCCGATCGCGCCCATTCGGGCTGGCTCGAGCAATTTTCCAACGATTTCGGATCCCTGGCGACCTCGAACGGCGCTTATGCGAGCGCGGATTTCTACCACGGCAAGTACGGCCTCTCGATGAAGCTGCACGGGCTCGATTGGTCGAACAACAATGCGCTCGAGCGGGCGATCGTGGTTCACCAGGCCTGGTATGCGGAGCCGGACATGATCGGCGTGCATGGCAAGCTGGGCCGTTCGGAAGGCTGCTTCGCCTTCGGCCGCACCAGCCATTTCGATGTGATGCGCCGGCTTGGCCAGGGCCGGATGATCTACGCCGACAAGATCGCGTAACGCAGGGCCGGGCTCGCGCTCACCTTCAATCATGTCGAATGAGGTTTGGAGCAGGGGCGTGTTCCTTTGGGGAACATAGCCCTACTCACCCTTCGACAGGCTCAGGGTGAGCGCAGCTCGGTTCCACCCTTCGACAGGCTCAGGGTGAGCGCGAACTCGGGCGGCGGAGGGCCGCTCCGAGCGGATCAGCGGGCCGCGGTCTGGGTCTGCTTTGCGCCCGGCCCGACGCCGGCGCGGTCGTTCAGCGCGGCGAGAACCTGGCCGTCGCGCTTGTACAGGTCCTGGTAGGTGACGATCTTGCCGTCCACCAGCGCCGCGGCGCTGAAGTAGACGATGTAGACTGGCACCGGTTTGACGAAGTTGGCCGGGGTCGACTTGCCGCTCGCCAATGCGGCGTCGATCTTCTCGCGAGTCCATTCGCCGCCGTCGTCGCTCAAAAGCTCTGCCGCGAGGTCCAGGATGTGCTCGGTCCGGATGCAGCCGTGGCTGAGGAAGCGGGCGCGGGCGTCGAACAGGCCTCGGTTGTTGGTGTCGTGCAGATAGATGGCGTGCGGGTTCTGCATGACGAACTTGATCTTGCCGAGCGCGTTCGACGGTCCCGGTGGCTGCCGCCAGCGCTGGACCTTGCCGTCCTTGCCGCGAACCGCGACATAGCCGCGCTTGCCCGCGACTTCGCCTGAGAGGCTCTTGGGAACTTCCCACCACGGGTTGAGGATCACGCCGGTGGCGTTCACCGACAGCTGCGGCGTGGGAGTCTTCACCGCCCCGGCGATCGCCCGGTGCTTCCAGCGGGTGACGCTGTTCTCGACCAGCGTCGCGTGCTGCCCGGGCACGTTGACGATGATGTAGCGGTTGCCCAGGTCCCGCGGCAGCCAGCGCCACCGGTCCATGTTGAGCTTGATCTTGTCCAACGTCGCCGTGTCGGTCGGCGCGGTGACGCTCAGGGCATTGCGGAGCGCGCCATATTGCGGGTGCGTCGGCAGGAGGGCGCGCAGCGTCTGCGGAATGGTCCGCGTCGCCAGCGCCTGCTCCAGCAGCTGCCGCTGCCGGTCCTTGTCGAGATCCTTGTCGACTACGAACCACTGGATGCGGGCCGAGCCGCGGACGTGTCCGAGCGCCAGGTCCATGGACAGCTTGTTGAAGACGTCCGTCGCGACCTTGGACAGGCGCAGCGGATCGCTGTCCTGCAGCGCTGCCTGGAGCAGCTGCGGGTCATAATCGCGCGGATCGAGGCCTTCGCTGCCGACCTGCTGGACATAGGCGAGCAGCGCTTGCGCGTCGGCGGGCTGCCACAGCGGCGGCGGGAGCTCGACCGGTGCGGGGGCGACCGTCGGGGACGTGCCTGCGGGAGCGAGCGGATCGGCGGATGGCTGCGTCGTGGTGGGCGTGCCGGGCTGGACCTGCGCCGCCTGTGCCATTGCCATTCCCGCCGGGACGATCGCCGCCGACGTCAACGCCCACACTGCCCAACGCGCTTTCATGATGTCCAACCTGTTTGTTCGCCGTTCGTCACGGGTCAGCCTTGCCCGAGGCCACCCATACACGCGATGAACGCGGCCATCCAGTGTCGCGGAGGCCACAGCCGCGCCAAGCTTTCCTTAAGCGGACGGGCTTAGGAAGATTTCCATCAGCCTCGCAGGCGCTTGAACAGGAACGAGAAAGTGGACATGGCATGGGGGCGCGGCACCAGCCGCGACAGTGAGAGTTCATGGCTTCGCCACTCCGCTGGCGAGGAGTTCAGGCACGTGATGATCAGGGCGAGGATCGGGCAGGACATCGCGGACCGGCGGGCCGCGGAGCGCATGCCCGTGGAAATCGACGCCAAGGTGCGTGAGCTGGGAACCACCGGCACCGAAGCGCGCGTGCTCAACCTGTCGAGCACGGGCTTCATGGCTGAGACGGAGGGCGAGTTCGAAGTGGGCGCACGCGTGTGGCTGATGATGCCCGGACGCGAGCGCGCCAACGCCGTCGTTCGCTGGATCGCTGCGGGCCGAATCGGCGCGGAGTTCGCTGAGCCGCTCGACCCGGAGATGCTGCCCTAGTCCTTGGGCAAGGCCCGCTGAACCGTCGGCAGGATGCCGGTGACGATCCGCTTCACTCCCTCGAAGTTCGGGTGCACGCCGTCCGACAGGATGAGGGCACGATTGCCGACCACGCCCTGGAGAAAGAACGGATAGAGCGTGGCGCCGTGCTTGCGCGCGAGCCGCGGGTACATGCCGTCGAACTGCGCCCGGTAGCGTGGGTCCAGGTTCGGCGCGGCCAGCATCCCGGCGAGCACGACGGGAATGTCGCGCTTGGCGAACTCGGTCAGCATCGCATCGAGGTTGCGCTCCGCCAGGGCCGGGTCGACGCCGCGCAGCATGTCGTTGGCGCCAAGCTCGAGGATGGCGAGATCGGGCTTGCGCTGCAGCCCGTCGAGGGTCCAGCGCAGGCGGGCGAGGCCGCCCGACGTGGTGTCGCCCGACACTCCGGCGTCGTGCACGGTGGCGGCGATCCCGTGCCGCCGAAGCGCGGCCTGGAGCTGGGGCGCAAAGCCGAGCCCTCGCCCAAGGCCATAGCCGGCGGTCAGGCTATCCCCGAACGCGAGGATGAACGGCTCCGCGGCGGGAGCGGGAGCCTGGGCGGCGGCTGGGACGGCCATCGCGAGGAACGGCGCAAGGGCCGGGAACAGCAGCTTCATCATATGTACCGCCATCTAGGCAGTTGCCGCCCGGCTTCAACGTCCCTAGCTCCATCAACACATGCCCGAACCCCTGATCGATCTTCACGACATTCACCTGACGCTCGGCAACGGTTCGGCACGAACCGACATCCTGCGCGGCATCGAGTTTCGGCTCGACGAGGGGGAGAGCGTCGCAATCCTCGGCGCTTCGGGCTCGGGCAAGAGCAGCCTGATGGCGGTGATCGCGGGACTGGAACGCGCGACCGGCGGGCAGGCGCGCGTGTTGGGTGAGGATGTGGGGAGCCTCGACGAGGACCAGCTGGCGCGGCTTCGCGGAGCAAGGATCGGTGTGGTGCTGCAGGCCTTTCACCTGCTGCCGACCATGACCGCGCTCGAGAATGTGATGGTGCCGCTGGAGCTGTCGGGGGCGGAGAGTCCGCTAGAGCGGGCGCGCGCGGAACTAGCGGCGGTCGGGCTTGGTGCGCGTGAGGGCCACTATCCGCCACAATTGTCCGGGGGTGAACAGCAACGGGTGGCCATCGCGCGGGCGACGGCGCCCCGGCCTCGCCTGCTGCTTGCCGACGAGCCCACCGGCAACCTGGACGCGGCGACCGGCCATAGCATCGCCGACCTGCTGTTCGATCGCGCGAGCGCCGCGGGCGCCGGCCTGCTGGTCATCACCCACGATCCCGAGGTGGCCGAGCGCGCTGGCCGGATCGTCCGCATCGCCGACGGACGCATCGCGGGATGACCGCCGCGCTGGCGCTCGCCCGGCGTGACCTTCGCGGCGGGATCGGCGGGCTGTGGCTGCTACTGGTCTGCCTGGCCATCGCGGTGGCGGGCCTTGCTGCCGTCACCAGCCTGTCGAGCGCGATCCGCTCTACCATCGAGGACAATGGCCGGCAGCTGCTGGGCGGCGACCTGGCGTTGAGCGTGGCTCAGCGCTCCGCCAGCGCGCAGGAGCGCGCGGCCATGGCGGAGATCGGGCCGGTGAGTGAAAGCGTGACGCTGCGGTCCACCGCCACCGCGCCGTCCGGAAGCGCGCTGGTGGAGCTGTCCGGGATCGATCGGGGCTGGCCGCCGGGCGGGCGAGTGACGCTGGAGCCGGGCGGGCGCATGCCGGGCGAAGGGGAGGCGGTGATCGGACGCGAACTGTCCGATCGGCTCGGCCTGCGGCCCGGCGCGCAGCTGCGCCTGGGGTTCGCCGAGTTCACCGTGACGGGGATCATCCGCGAAATGCCGGCGGCCTCCGGCTTTGCGCTTGCGCCGCCGGTGCTGGTCAGCCGGGAAGGGCTGGGCGCTACCCGCCTGGTGCAGCCGGGGAGCCTCTACACCAGCACCTACCGGCTGTTGCTGCCGGACGGAGCGGATGGCGTGGAGGTCGGCAAGGCCTTCCAGGCACGCTTTCCTGATGGTGGCTGGCGTGCCCTCGACAAGGGCGACGCCGCGGCGGGGACCCGCCGGTTCGTGGATCGGGTCGGGCAGATGCTGCTGCTGATCGCACTGGGAGCGCTGGGGATCGGCAGCATCGGCATCGCCAGCGCTGCCGCGGCCTTCGCTTCCTCCCGCCGGACAACGGTCGCCGTGCTCAAGATCAACGGTGCGAGAACCCGGGATCTGGCGGGCATGCTGGGCCTTTCCGTCGGCTTCCTCGCCCTCGTCGCCATCATCATCGGGCTGGTGGTCGGGGCCGTCGCTCCGGCCATTGTCGGGGAGGTTACGGCAGACCTGCTGCCGATCACGCCCGACCGCTCTCCGCAATGGTCCGCGCTGGTGCTCTCGGCCGGGTTCGGGCTGCTGGTTACGGTCGCAGCGGCCTGGCTGCCGGTCGCGCGTGCGGTGGCGGAGCGGCCCGCAGCCATCCTGCGTGGCGAAGTGGGTGAAGAAGCGCGCCCGAGCCGCCGCAGCCTGCTGGTTCCAGCGCTGGCGACGCTCGGGGCCGTGGGATTGGCGGTGTGGGCATCGCAGGATCGGGCCCTCACGCTGATGGCGGTCGCGGCTGCCGGTGCGCTGGCGGCGGCCTTCGCCGGGATCGGCTGGGGCGTGGCGAAGGTGGCGCGAGGGCTGCACGGACGAGGCGGGCCGATTGCGCGGCTGGGCGTGGCGGCGCTGCATCGTCCGGGCTCGGCCACCATCCGGCTCAGTGTGGCGCTGGGGCTCGGCCTGTCGCTGCTGGTGGCGCTGAGCGGCATAGGGAACAGCCTGTCGGCCGAGATTGGCGGCAACATTCCGCGCAAGGCGCCAGCCTTGTTCATGCTGGACATTCCGGCGGCGGAGGAAGCACGGTTCCGGGCGCTTGCCGAGCGGCACCTCCCCGAGGCCGAGCTGCGGATGGTGCCATCGCTGCGTGGGCCGGTAACGGAGATCAACCGCCAGCCGGTGTCCGCGCTCAAGGCGATCCCCGAGGGTGCGTGGATCCTGCGCGGTGACCGGGGCCTGACCTTCGCGCGCGAGCTGCCGCCGGGCAACCGCATCGTTTCCGGCAAGTGGTGGGATGCGGACTATGCCGGGCCGCCTCTCATCTCGCTGGACGTGGAGGCGGCGCGCGCGCTCGGACTGAAGGTGGGCGACACGATGACGGTCGCCGTCCTCGGGCGACCAATCGAGGCGTGGATCGCGAACTTGCGGGAGATCGACTGGCGATCGCTCGGCTTCAACTTCGCGATCATCTTCGCGCCGGGCACCTTAGAGAGTGCGCCCTTCACCTACATGGCAACCGTTGCGCCGAGCCCGGGCACTTCCACCGTGGTGTTCGAGCGCGCGCTGACGGCAGACCTGCCGATGGTCAGCACCATTCGCGTCGCCGAGGTGGTGGAGCGGGTCACCGCCATCCTCGCCGCCATGGATGCTGCCATCACGCTGGCGACAGCGATCGCCATCCTAATCGGTGTGGCCGTCCTGGCCGGGGCCGTCGCCGCGACCCGTCAATCCCGAGCCCGGGAGAGCGTCCTCCTGAAAATGGTCGGCGCGACCCGGAGGCAGGTGCTCGGGGCTCAGCTGATCGAGTTCCTGGCGATGAGTGGAGCCATTGCCGTCGCGGCTTTCGGCTTCGGAGCACTCGCCTCCTGGGCGGTGGTGACGCAGCTGTTCGAGCTGCCCTTCCAGCCGGGCTGGGCCGGGCTCGTAGTGTTGCCCTTGGCCGGGATTGCGGTTGCGGTGGGTACGGCGCTCGCCGCAGCCTGGCCGGCTCTGAAGGCCCGTCCGGCGGAGGCCCTGCGGGCGCTCTAACCGCGGCTAAGTGCGCGCAGGAGATGAAACTTTCTCCCACGCCCGGCCGTTCAACCCGCCCGAAAGGATCAAGACATGGCGAATTTCCCAAGCCTTGGCGATCTGGGTTTAAAGCACGATCCGGCAGAGCGTGGCTATCACGCGGTGTACCGGGAGCATGAAGTCAATCACTGCCCCGGCTGCGGCCGCACCCACTGGATCATCGGTCGTGTTTCGGCCGAATGTGCCTTCTGCGCCACAGCGCTTCCGCTCGCGGAAGCAAGCATGCGGCATCACCAGTCCCCCGCCATCATTCATCATCGCAATCGCCGCGGCCCGCACGCCTGGGCTGCATGACGCCGAGACTCTCCCCCGGCGACCTGACGCGCGCCGGACAGGCAGCGCTCGCCGGCGGGGGAGACCAGACATGAAGGACTGCTAGCGCGCCGGTGTCCTCCTGATGGGCACCGGCGCATTGCATAAGTCCACCCCGCCGGCCGGAACCTGGAAGAAGTCGTCCTTCCGGTTGGCGCGAGCGCGGACATAGGCGGCAAAGCTGGGGCTCGTCTCGCTCATCACCTGGAACGAGGGTTGCTGCCCGGCGGGAAGTTGGGACGCGAGGCGGATGTTGAGGATCCGGCGCGCGATGCTCCCTTCCTTGTAGAAGCCGAGCGCTTCCGTGCCGCGGGTCAGAGCGCTCAGCTGCTCGATGCCGTCCACGACGCGGCCCACCACCGCGATGTTGCGGTCCAGGTGGCGGGGAGCATGGCCGATCACGGCGTAGAGCTCGCCCCCTGTGCCGGTGTCCGGCGCCATGTCGCGCCCAACTCCGACATAGCCGTAGCAATGGGTGAGGTTCGCCCGGCCGGTGCGCGGGTTCCAGGCGACCGGCCACCCCAAAGCATGGCCGACCTGCGGCGCGTAAGCGTCCGGATAGCCGAGGGGGCGGACCTTAAGACCGTGCAAGGGCCGGTCATATTCCGCAGGTGGACGCTTCACGACGGCCTTGGGGAAAGGCTTGCCGCCCTCGTTCGTGCCCCATTGCACGACATAGTTGTCCTGCACTCGGTAGACCGAGGAGCCCGTCCAGTAGCCCGCATCGGCGAGGGCGCGGATGTTGGCGACGTGCACGGGCGCGAATTGTGGAGCGAGCTGGATCACGGTCCGCCCGGTTGGATAAAGGTCGATGACCAGCAGGTCTTCGGCCGGGATGGTCCGCCACGCCGACGCGGGGGCCCGGGCGACGATGTCGGAAGGCGTGAGCGGTTTGGCGGGCGGGGCGGCGGCCAGCGCGGCGGCGGTCAGGAGGATGCTCATGGAGCCAGCGTACGTCATTCCGGCGGAGGGGGGAATCCAGCACTGGCACTGCGCGCCTGCAGATGTGACAGGAGCTGGATTCCCGCTTTCGCGGGAATGACGGTAAGGGGCCCCATGTTCATCGCCAGACTGATGCTGCTGGGCTCGGGCGAGCTTGGCCGGGAGTTCGCCATCGCCGCCAAGCGGCTGGGCTGCGAGGTGATTGCCTGCGACCGTTACGCGCGCGCGCCGGCTATGCAGGTCGCGGACGGGTTCGAGGTCTTCTCGATGCTCGACGGCGCGGCGCTGCGGGCAGCCGTGGCGAAGCACCGGCCCGACGTGATCGTACCGGAGATCGAGGCCATCGATACGGCTACGCTCGCCGGACTGGAGGCGGAGGGGTGGCGGGTGGCGCCATCGGCGAAGGCGGCGCAGCTCACCATGAATCGGGACGGGATCCGGGAGTTCGCCGCGCGGGAACTGGGACTGGAGACCAGCCGCTACCGGTTCGCCGAGAGCCGCGATGAGGCGATCGCCGCGGCGGAGCATGTGGGGCTGCCCTGCGTGGTTAAGCCGGTCATGTCGAGCAGCGGGAAGGGGCAGAGCACGGCGGCGACGGTGGAAGAGCTCGGCCGGGCCTACGACTATGCTGTGGCGAATATGCGCGGCGACCGGCCGCGGGTAATCGTCGAGGAGTTCATCCGCTTCGATACGGAGATTACGCTGCTGACCGTCAGCGCCGCCGACGGGGTGCATTTCTGCGCGCCGATTGGGCACCGGCAGGAGAGCGGCGACTATCGCGAGAGCTGGCAGCCGGCGGCCATGTCGGAGGCGACGCTGCGCTCGGCGCAGAGCCAAGCGGCGAAGGTCGTGACGGCCTTGGGCGGACACGGCATCTTCGGCGTGGAGTTCTTCATCGCAGGGGAGCGGGCGATCTTTTCGGAGCTGAGCCCGCGGCCGCATGACACGGGCATGGTCACGTTGATGAGCCAGAGCCCGAACGAGTTCGAGCTGCACCTTCGGGCAATTCTCGGGCTGCCGGTAGCGCCGATCCTGACCTGGGGCCCATCCGCCTCGGCCGTAATCCTGGCGGACCGGGAGAGCGAGGCGTTTGGAATTGAAGGCGTCGCCGATGCGCTGGCCTTGTCCACGCCGGACGGCCCCGTCGACCTGCGCCTCTTCGGAAAGCCCCGTACCCTTAGCAACCGGCGCATGGGCGTGGCGCTCGCCCGGGCGGGGACGGTGGCGGCGGCGGTGGAGCGGGCGGTCGACGCAGCCTCACGCATTCGCATACGTTATGAGGAGTGAGGCAGGAGAGGTGAGCATGCGCAAGCTGATCGGAATGGCGTTGATGAGCGGCCTGGCCGCGTGCGGCGGCGGCGGGGAGCAGCAACAGCAGCCGGCCGTGACCACCAACGAACCGCAGATCGCCATCCGCAGTCCGGAGCAGGACGCGCTGCACAACTTGTCCGACATGAACCGTGACATCGGCCTCAAGCGCGCGATCGTGGCGAGCGGGATCCGCTGCCAGCGCGTTACCCGGTCCGGTTACGTCACCGAGTACAACAAGCTGTCGATGTGGACCGCCAATTGTGACGAGCGGCGGGACTGGGCGATCTTCGTCGGTGCGGACGGATCGGCGCAGGTGCGGCCGTGCCAGGACATGAAGACGCTGGGCTTGCCGGAGTGCAAGATCGCGGCGGACCCGAGCGGGCGAACCGCGAGGGGGATGGCGGCGCCGGCCGGCTAGGCGGTCATTGCGTCAGCTCAGCGCTTGCTAAGCACGCCCTTCGACAGGCTCAGGGTGAGCGCAGGTTAAGAGGGGCCGGGCAACGCTTCGAAAAGCTCAGCGTAAGCGCAGGAAGGGCGAGCTGCGCCGGCCGCGCCTTAGTCGCAGCGGCGGGTTTCCTTGTATTCGCCCGACGCGCTCTTTTCCTTGATGACCACGCACTTGCCCTGGCGCGTTTCCTCGCGCCAGCTGCCATCCGCGTTGACAACGCGGTTGGTCGGCTTTGGCACGCGCTGGCCGTTGCAGATCATGTAGTTCATGCCAGGCGGCGAGGTGCAGTTCTGCCCGGACTGAGCCGTGGTCGCGGATGCGCCCGAGACACCGGCAAGCGCGGCCAGGCCGAAGCCGGCTACGATCCATGTGGTGCGGTGAAACATGCTCATCCTTGTACTCCTGTCCGCCTTCTTATGAGCACGGACAGATGAACGAACGATGAGCCGTTCGTTCGACACGACGAACTGCGGGATAGCTCCCGCTTGGGGCCTTAACCCTGGCGTGCCTTGAAGCGACGGTTGGTCTTGTTGATGACGTAGGTGCGGCCGCGACGACGGATCACGCGGCAGTCCCGGTGCCGGTCCTTCAGCGACTTCAGGGAATTGCGAATCTTCATGGCCGGTGACCGCCCGTTCTCTTTTCGTGTTGTTGGCTGATGCTCGAAAGCTTCGGCGCGCCCCTATGGGGTGAGCGCCCAAGAGTCAAGGAGAGCGGTCAGTCGTGCAGGCGGGTGACGTGACCCATCTTGCGGCCAGGACGGGGCGTGCCCTTGCCATAGAGATGGACCGCCGCCCCCTTCTCCGAGACCAGCTCGCGCCAGGCGAGCACGTCGTCGCCGATCAGGTTCTGCATGGTGACCTGCGGAGCGCGCAGGCGGGTAGAGCCGAGCGGCAGGCCAACACAGGCGCGGATGTGCTGCTCGAACTGGCTGGTGGCCGCGCCCTCGATCGACCAGTGGCCGCTGTTGTGGACGCGTGGTGCGATCTCGTTGACGATCGGACCATCGGCCGAGGCGAAGAACTCGACGGTGAGAACCCCGACATGGTCCAGCGCTTCGGCGATACCGACCGCCATGGCGGCCGCGGCTTCGGCCTGGGCCTGCACCGCGGCGCTCGCCGGTACGGTGGAGCGACGCAGAATCCCGCCCTCATGCTCGTTTTCCGGCGCGTCGAAGCGGATCGCCGTGCCGTCGCTGCCCCGCACCAGGATGATGGAGAATTCGGCAACGAAGCGGATGCCCGCTTCGGCAACGGCCGGCTGAGCGCCGATGGCCTTCCACGCCGAAGCGGCTTCTTCCGGTGAGCGGACCCAGGCTTGGCCCTTGCCGTCATAGCCATAGCGTCGAGTCTTGAGCACCAAGGGGCAGCCCAGCGCTTCCACCGCGGCCTGCACGTCGGCGAGCGAAACGACAGACCGCCACGGGGCGACCTGGGCCCCGCTCGCCTCAATAAATGCCTTCTCCTCGGCCCGGTCCTGAGCGACCTTCAGGGAGCGTGTGCCCGGGCGGAGCTTGGCCCCAAGCACGGAGAGGCTGGCGACCGGGAGATTCTCGAACTCGTACGTCACAACGGCGCAATGCTCGCCGAATCGCTGCAGGGCCTCGACATCGTCGAAGGCTGCACGGGTGAAATGGGCAGCGACGTCCGCGGCAACCGGATGCTCGTGCGGATCGAAGATGTGGCACTTGTAGCCGAGCTGGGCGGCGGCGATGCTGAGCATGCGGCCGAGCTGGCCGCCGCCGACAATGCCGATGATCGCGCCGGGCTCGATCACTCGGGGCTCTCTCCCACGGCGTCCGTCTGCGCCCCGCGCCAGCGCTCCAGCCGGGCGGCAAGCTCCGGGTCCCCCAGCGACAGGATGGACGCGGCGAGCAGTCCGGCGTTGACCGCACCCGCCCGGCCGATCGCGAGCGTGCCGACCGGAACGCCGGCCGGCATCTGGACGATGGACAGGAGACTGTCGACGCCATTCAGCGCCTTGCTTTCAACCGGAACGCCGAGGACGGGCAGGCTGGTCATGGACGCAGCCATGCCGGGCAGGTGCGCCGCACCGCCCGCGCCCGCAATGATGATCTTGAGGCCACGGTCTTTCGCTTCCGTAGCATAACGATACAGGCGCTCTGGAGTGCGGTGCGCGGAGACGACCTTTACCTCGTGAGAGACGTTGAGCGTATCGAGCACCTCTGCGGCGTGCCGCATGGTTTCCCAATCCGACGAGCTGCCCATGATGATTCCAACCGATGCGCCGCCCATTTCGGTCCCCGTGCCTCAAGCTCCGCGGGCTTTAGGAACAGTGTGGACGTCACGCAACGGTCACGTCCTCGTGGAAAGATTCCACATCCATCTTAATCCGGGTTATAGTTTGTGCACCCGCTCAGGATCACCTTCGTGACCGATATGTCGCTTCAAAGCTCTGATCCCACGTTGCTGATCGAGGAGATCAGCCGACTTCGCGCAACCGTGGCCCGTCTCGAACAGCGCATCGAGGACCTGGACCAGCTCGCGCACAACGATGCGCTGGTGCCGCTCCTCAACCGGCGGGGCTTCGTTCGCCAGCTCGAGAAGCTGATCGATCGGGCGACCCGCTACGGGGACACAGGTGCGATGCTGTTCATCGATGTGGACGGGCTAAAGCTGCTGAACGACAGCTTCGGCCATCACGCAGGGGATGCCGCGCTGTGCCACGTCGCCGAGTTGTTGCGCACCGATGTTCGGCAGAGCGACTGTGTTGCCCGGTTCGGAGGCGACGAATTCGCGGTCCTGCTGGAACGGACGGACGAGCAGCAGGCGGAAGACACGGCCCAGCGGCTGGCCGAGCGGATCGCCGGAGGACAGTTCGTGCACGACGGCGTGGTGATCCCGCTGTCGGCGGCGATCGGCATTGCGATGATCCACCCGGGCGACGAGGCCGAGGCGGTGATCATTCGCGCCGATCAGGCCATGTACGAGGTGAAGGTCGCGGCCTAGCGTTCTCTCAAATAGTAGCGGTCCACGCGGCGGAGCCGGTCGTCGAGTTCGTAGACGATCGGCTGGCCGGTCGGGATCTCCAGTCCGACGATGTCATCATCGCTGATGCCCGACAGCTGCTTCTCCAGCGCGCGGAGCGAATTGCCGTGGGCGGAGATCATGACTCGCTTGCCGGCGTGCAAGGCGGGGGCAATCTCAGCCTCGAAGTAGGGCAGGGCGCGAGCGATGGTGTCCTTGAGGCTCTCGGTCGCGGGCACGTCGATGCCGCGATAGCGCCGATCCTGTTGGAGCGCGGCATAGGGGCTGTTCTGGTCGAGCGGCGGCGGGGGCACGTCGAAGCTGCGCCGCCAGATCTTGACCTGCTCCTCGCCAACCTTGGCGATCATCTCCGCCTTGTTGAGGCCGGTCAGCCCACCATAGTGGCGCTCATTGAGGCGCCAGTCCTTGGTGACCGGCAGCCAAAGCGAGGCGAGTTCGTGCAACACCAGGTGCAGCGTGCGAATGGCGCGGGTCTGGAGCGAGGTGAAGCAGCAGTCGAACTCGAAGCCCTTGGCCTTGAGCAACCGTCCCGCCGCGCGTGCCTCGACAATGCCGGCTTCGGTCAGGTCGACGTCCCACCAACCGGTGAAGCGGTTCTCGAGGTTCCACTGCGACTGGCCGTGCCGAAGGAGGACGAGGGTGGGCATCAGCCCTGGCCCCCCTTGCCCGCCTTGAGCTCCGGTAAGATGCCGTGGAGCGCATCGAGGCAGGAGTAGGCGAGGAACTTGGAGCGCTCGGCCGACCAGCCATAGACCGGCTCGGGCAGGTCGTCATTGTCCTTGAACGGCATCTCCAGCGTCATCGACACGCAGCCATATCGCTCGGCGAGTTGCGTGGTGGACATGCTCATGTTGGCCTCGCCCGGACGCGCGATCTCATAGCCCTGCGCCGTCTGGAAATCGGGCGAGATCCGCTCCAGCGTGTCGCTGAACAGCTTGAACAGGCGGGTCTGGCGCTCGGTGATCGAGGGAATGCCCTCGAAGCCAGCAAGGAAGTTGGCGGGGATCGCCTCGTCCCCGTGAATGTCCATGGCGAAATCGGGCGGGCTCTGGTCCATGGCATTGCGAACGCAGAGAACTTCCGGGCTCTTCTCCGCGGAGGGCGCGTGCCACTCGCGATTGAGGTTGGTGCCCGCCGCATTGGTGCGCAGGTGTCCGCGGCGGCTGCCGTCCGGGTTCATGTTGGGCACGATGTGGAAGGTAACCTCGCTGAGCAGCACGCGGCTGACGGGATCGTCGGGATCGACCAGCTTCTCGAGCGCGCCTTCCATGAACCACTCGGCCATGCTCTCGCCCGGGTGCTGGCGGGCGTAGATCCAGGCGGTGAGCGGGCCGTCGCCCAGGGTCAGGCAGTCGATGTCCTGCCCATCGAGGCTCTTGCCCAGCGAGCGATACTGAACGTCCGGCAGCGCGGCGATGGCGCTGACCAGGTCGTGGTGGCGTTCCATCGAGTACGGCGCGAAGTAGGCGAGCCAGGCGAGGTCGCTCTCCGGCACGAAGCGGATGGTGAGGATGCCGTCGGCGTAGTGGGTTTCCTGGACCTGGAACCAGTCCTCACGGTCGTAGCTGAGACGCGCCTTGTAGCCCGGCCAGCCGTTCGGATAAGCCGAGCCCGCACAGTTGAGAATTCGCAGTTCCAGCGAACGCCCTTCGGCGCCGGCCACCCGGAAGTGGAACCACTGGTAGAAATCGCTCAGGTGATCGTTGACGATCTCCAGGTCGATGCGGTCTCCGTCCTGTCCGACCACACGGATGTTGCCGGAATCGAACGCGCTGGAAATCGTGATGGACATGAACATCTGCCGCCAAGGAGTGAAGACCGGCGGCCTGATAGTCAGCGGGAGCGGACTAGGGAAGCCCGGGACGGCGTTCCCGGTCAGGCTTTCCAGATGCGCTTGGGATCTTCCGCGTCGACCATGATCTTGAGGGGGTCGCCGGCCTTGAGCTCGTAGAATTCGTCGTCGCGGCCGGTGTAGGTGACGGTGCCGGTCTGGAAGCTGCCGTCCGGCGCGCGATACGTCACGTGGACGTCGGCCGTGCCCTCGACCTGCTTGTTGCGCTTGGAGCGGACTTCCTTCCACTCGCCGACGGACTTGCACTCGCCCTTGCGGGAGGACTGCTCCGTCGCTTCGATCGTGCCGCCGCCGCCGCGCGGGTCCTTCACCTCACGCGACACCTTCTCGATGATCTCGCAGGTGTGGTCGATGGTGGCCACAGTTGCCTCAGTAGGGACGCCGTTTGCGCAGCCCGCCAGGGTTGCAGCAAGGGCGATGAGGGTTGCGGCGAGAATCGGACGAGAGGGCATGGCATTTCCCTGCTGGAGGACGCCCTATGTCTTCCCGAGGCTCGTTTAAAATCGCGTAAATCGCTTCCTTGCTTGGCAGGAGCGCTAGGGCTCGGCTAGCGGTCGCAGCCATGGATCCCATCACAGTCCTCGTCACCGGAGGCGCCGGTTATATCGGCAGCCACGCGGTTCTTGCCCTCAATGACGCCGGTTGGCGCGTGGTGGTTGTCGACAATTTGTCCAACGGCCGGCGGGAGGCGATCCCCAATGGCGTGCCGTTCCTGCAGGCGGACATCGGCGATCGGCAGGCCATCGAGCCGTTCCTGCGGGAGCATGACGTGAAGGCGATCATGCACTTCGCCGGCTCCATCGTGGTTCCGGAAAGCGTCGAGAACCCGCACCTCTACTACGGCAACAACACGGTGGCGACACATGCGCTGATCGGCGCCGCCCTGGCGGCTGGAGTTCGCCACATCCTCTTTTCCTCGACCGCAGCTGTGTACGGGGCACCGGAGCGGGTGCCGATTGCAGAGGACGAGCCGACCAAGCCGATCAATCCCTATGGCGCATCCAAGCTGATGACTGAATGGATGCTCGCCGACTGCGCCGCGGCGTACCCGTTCAACTACGGCGCTCTGCGCTATTTCAACGTGGCGGGCGCGGACCCGCATGGCCGCTCTGGCCAGGCGGGGAAGGGCGCGACGCACCTGATCAAGGTCGCGTGCGAGACCGCGGTGGGCAAGCGCAGCCATGTCGACGTGTTCGGGACCGATTACCCGACGCCGGACGGCACCTGCATTCGCGACTATATCCACGTGTCCGACCTCGCCGACGCACACGTGGCGGCGCTCGAGAAGCTAATCGCTGAACCGGGCGAGAGCTTCACGCTCAACTGTGGCTACGGGCGCGGCTTCTCGGTGCTGCAGGTGCTCGACGGGCTCGACCGGGTGAACGGTTCGGCGATCGAGCGGCGCATGGGGCCACGGCGGGCCGGCGATCCCCCGCAACTGGTCGCCACCAACCGCCGCTTGGTCGAACGGCTCGGCTGGTCGCCGAAGCGGGACGATATCGAGGGCATCATCCGTGACGCGCTCGCGTGGGAGCGGAAACTCGCTGACGAAAGAGACTGATTTGCCGCTTCGCCACCTGCTGCTCGCCCCTGCTGCCGCACTCCTCCTGGGGACGGCCCCAGCGCCGCCGACCGCTCAACCCGCCCCGCCTCCACCGCTTCCCGCAGGCGTGTGGCAAGCACCCCGGGCCATGGCCGACCGGGTTCAGGCCGACGTCGAGTTCCTGGCGGACGACCTGCTCGAGGGCCGCGGGGCGGGCGAGCGCGGGCATGAGGTGGCGGCGCTCTATGTCGCCAGCCAATTCCGTAGTCTGGGCATGCAGCCCGCCGGCGAGAACGGCAGCTGGTATCAACGCGTGCCGTTCCGCCGCGCTACCCACGAGGGAAGTCCGCGGCTGGAGCTGATCAGCGGCGCCACGCGCGAGGCGCTGAGCGTCGGGTCCGACGCTGCTGTCCGTCCGAGCATCACCGAGCGGGAGCGCAGGATCGAGGCGCCGATGGTGTTCGTCGGCTGGGGCATCACGGACGGGCGCTACCGCTTTGACGATTACCGGGGGCTCGACCTCAAGGGGAAGATCGCGGTCGCATTCTCCGGAACCCCGAAGGGCCTGCCTTCTGAAGTGGCGGCGCACCTGTCGCAGCAGAAGGATGAGTTCGCCGCGGCCGCCGGTGCGATTGGCCTGATCGAGATCGATCCAGGCAGCGACTCTCCGGCCGGAACCGTCCGCGGAGCCTCGCGGCCGAGGGTCACGGATTGGGTGGACGCGAAGGGACGGACGGGCAACACGGCAGCGGGACTGCGGTTTCGGGCGGGAGTGTCCGAGGCGACGACCCAGCGGATGTTCGCAGGCGCGGCGCAATCCCTCGCCAGGATTCGGGCGGAGGCGGCCGGCGGCCGGCATCCGAAGGGGTTCGCGTTGAAGCCCCGCTTCGCATTGCAGGACAAGATGAAGTGGGAGGAGTTCACGAGCCCTGCCGTGCTCGGGCTCCTTCCCGGCACCGACCCGAAGCTGCGGTCGGAGACCGTGATCCTGATGGGTCACCTCGACCATCTCGGGATCGACCCGGACGCCAAGCCTGGCGAGGACGCCATCTACAACGGCGCGCTCGACAATGCCGCGGGGATTGCGACCATGCTCGAGGCGGGGCGCGCCTTCGTGCGCTCGGGCAAGCCGCCGAAGCGGTCGGTCCTCTTCATTGCGCACACGGCTGAGGAACTGGGGCTGCTGGGCGCTTCGTACTGGGCGTCCAACCCGACGGTGCCGCTCCGCCAGGTTGCGGGCGCGGTGAACCTCGACATGCCGGTTCCGCTCTACGATTTCACGGAGGTGGTCGCCTTCGGAGCCGACCATAGCACGGTCGCGCGCGCGGTAGCCGATGCGGCGAAGACGATGGGGCTTGGCGTCGGCCCCGATCCCATGCCGGAACAGGGCATATTCACCCGCTCCGACCATTATCCCTTGGTCATGAAGGGTGTCCCCTCCGTGCTCCTGTTCACTGGCCATGCCAATGGCGGCAAGGAGGTCTGGGCGCGCTTCTTCGAGGAGGCGTATCACCAGGTCGACGATGACCTCAAGCAGCCCATCCGCTGGACCGCGTTGGCCCGCTATGGTGAGCTCAATTACCGGATCGCCCGAACGCTGGCCGACGCGCCGCAGCGTCCGCGGTGGATCAAGGGCAGTTACTTCGCCGACTTGGTGGCGCCGGGCGAACCGCGGGCGGAGCGGTAGGGGGCGCTCGTCCTAGCGGAGGCTTGAAGAGCCGAGGTCGAAGGGCGCTTTCGGCTTGCTGACCAAGAACGCCCTTCGACTGCGCTGACGCGCTCCGCTCAGGACGAGCGAAGCTGCGAACCGCGTGACTCTAGCGTGGCTGCATTTCCTCGACCTGCATGCCGAGCTTCGTGAGCTGCGGCTTCACCTTCGCGGCATCGCCCACGACCACCCAGATGAAGGCGTTCGGGTCGATGTTTGCCCGCGCGGCCTGGTCCAGGCTGGCCTGGGTCATGCCGCGGTACTTGGCGGCCAGTTCTTCCTGGTAGGTGTCCGGACGGCCGAGCAGCGCATTCTCGATCATCGCCTGAAGCACGGCCTCGCCGGTCTCGTAGGAACCGGGCAGACCGTTGATGTTGTTGGCAACCGTGCGGCTCAGTTCCTCGTCGTTGACGCCCTTGCTGGTCAGGAATTGGCGGACCTGCAGATCCATCGCGGCGAGCGAGTCGCCGGTCCGGTCGGCCTGCACGCCGGCGCTCACCAGGAATGGTGCGGCCTCCCGGTTGAGGGTGAAGGCACCGCCAGCACCGTAGGACCAGCCCTTGGTTTCGCGCAGGTCCATGTTGAGGCGGGAAAGGAAGCTGCCCGCGAGCACGTCGTTGGCAGTGGTTGCTGCTAGCGTGTCGCCCTTCGGGTCGAGTGGGGTCAGCTGCACGCCGCGGATCACCGACTGTGGTGAGCCCGGTCGGTCGATCAGCACCACCCGCGGCTTGGACAGGCGCGCGGGGGGAGCGGTGAACTGCTTCACGCCCTTTGCGGTCGCGGGAGCCGCCCACTTGCCGAAGCTCGCCTCCAGCTGCGGCGTGATTTCCGCCAGCGGGCGGTCCGATACCACGAACAACGTCACGTTGTCGGGCCGGAGCCAACGCTGCTGGAAGCCCGTCAAGTCGTCGCGGCTGATCGCCTTCACGGCCTCCGGATCACCGGAGCCGGCAACCGCATAGGGGTGGTTCGGGCCATACAGCAGCGCCGGCGCCGCGCGGCGGGCCATCTGGTTGGGGTCCTTCTGCTCCTGCGAGATCTGGGTCAGCAGCTGGGTGCGAACCCGCTCCACCTCCGCGGCGTCGAAGCGCGGGCGCTGGACGACATCGGCAAGCAGGCCGAGCGAGGGCTGGAGATTGTCGCTGAGCGCCGAGAGGCGGACGATGCTGAGGTCCGCCATCGGCATGACGTTGAGGTTGGCACCCAGTTCCTCAAGCCGCTCCGCGATCTGCTTCGAACTGAGTTCGCCCGCCCCCTCGTCCAGCAGGGACAGCGCCATGTTCTGGAGGCCACGGCGGCTCGGTGAGTCCGCCGCATTGCCTGCGTCGAACGCCATGGCGACCTGCGTCACCGGCACCGCGCTGCGCTGCGCATAGGTGACCTGGATGCCGTTCGAGAGCTGCGCCCGCTGCACATCAGGAAAGTCGAGCGCGGCCAGCTGACCAACGGGCGGAACCTCCCGCTTGGTGATCTTGACCGGCGCCGCCTTGGTCTTGGGCGCCTTGCCACCCTTGGCCTCGACATACGGCGGTCGATCGCCCGGTTCCAGCCGGACGAGCACGGCCGGGCGGCTCAGCCACTTCTGCATGGCGGCGCGAACGTCGGCCGGCGTCAGGCTGGCGTACTTGGCGAGTGTTTCGGAGTAAGCGGCGGGGTTGCCTTCATACAGCTGACCTTCCGCAAGGGTGCCGGCCTTCCCGCCGAACCCGCCGACCTGCTCCAGGCCGCGGATGATGTCGGCGACTTCGTCGGTGGAGGCGCGGGTCAGTTCCTCTTGGGTGGGACCGTTAGCGATGAAGTCGGCGAGGATCGCGTCGACGCGCTTCTCCAGCAGGGCGGTGTCCACGCCGGGCTTGGCCACGGCGGTCACGGTGAACTGTCCGATCCGATGGAACGGCATGTAGCTGGTCGAGACGGAGACGGCGATCTTCTCGTCACGCACCAGCGCATTATCGAGGCGCGAGCTGGCGAGGCCGCCGAGCACCTTGGCGCCGAGGTTCAGCGCCTCGGCATCGTCGTCGAGCAGGCCGCCCGTGGCCCAGACGCGCCGGATCTGAGTGGCTGCAACGCGGTCCTTCTGGACGATGGTCTTGGGCGTAGCGAGGGTCGGAACGTCGGCTTGCGCAGGATCATTCACCGGGCCGCGCGGGATGGAGCCGAAATACTTCTCAACCAACGGTCGCGCGGTCGCCGCGTCGATGTCGCCGGCGAGCACCAGCACGGCATTATTCGGACCGTAATTATCGCGGAACCAGTTGCGCACGTCCTCCAGGCTCGCGGCGTCGAGGTCCGCCATCGAGCCGATGGTGTCGTGGTGGTAGGGATGACCTTCCGGGAAGAGTGCCGCGAGTATGTCATAGTCGAGCAGGCCGCCCGGCTGGTTGTCGCCCTGACGCTTTTCGTTCTGGACGACGCCGCGCTGGTTATCCAGCTTCTCCTGCGTCACCGCGCCGAGCAGGTAGCCCATGCGATCGGATTCCATGAACAGCGCCCGTTCCAGCGCGCCGGTCGGAACGGTCTGAAAGTAGTTGGTCCGGTCGAACCAGGTGGTGCCGTTATAGTCGGTCGCGCCGATCTGCTCGAGGTACGTGAAATAGTCGCCCGGCAGGTTCTCCGACCCATTGAACATTAGGTGCTCGAACAGGTGCGCAAAGCCGGTCTTGCCCTTCGGCTCGTCCTTGGAGCCGACGTTGTACCACGTGCTGACCGCTACCACCGGCGCCTTGCGATCCGTGTGGACGATAACCGTCAGGCCGTTGTCGAGCTGGAACCGCTCGTGCGGGATCTTGACCTCGCCAACGAGCGCGCTGACTGGGGCCGGGCCGGTGGACGTTGGAGCCGCGGCGGCTACCGGCGGCGCACTGGCGACCTCGGACGAGGGGGCGCTGGTTGCACAGGCGGCGAGCGCCGAGGCGCTGGCGAGCAACATGGTCAGGCGGGAAAGACGCGTCATCGTGCAGGGAGCTCCAGGAAGGGGATCTTCGTGGGAGCGAGTTGTTATCCCGCGTGCGCGCGTGCGCAACGATTATCGATGAACGGGCATTCTAGTTCGACGGGCGGCGGTCGGTCCGCCGCCGCCCGGCTTCGTTCATTGCGCTCTAGGTGCCGCCGCCGACGCATTCGCCGGCAGGCCGCCGAGTTCGCCGACAAGCTTCTTGTAGGCGTCGAGGTAAGCTAGCACGATGATCTGGCCGATCTCGGTATTCTGGTAGCCGGTCGCGCCAGCAGCCGCAAAGCCGCCCCACCAGCCCGCACCGCCGCCGCCGGCCCAGCTCAGGTCGCGCTTGCGGAAGTAGCCTTCGACAGCGATTTCCTCCGTCGTGCGGGCGTTGACCACGGACAGCGTGACGTTGGCCTCACCCTTCTTGATGTTGATCCCGCCGGCGAGGCCGCCGATCACCCGTCCCGCTCCGCCGAACAGACCGCCGATCGCGCCGCCCAGGCCCGCACCGACTCCGCCGCCACCCGAGTTGCTGTTCGACGACACGATGTTCGGCTCGAGGAAGTAGTCCGCCGCCTTCACCTGACCCTTGCCCAGGTTGCTGCCCTTCTGGAGCTCACCCTGGTCGGCCAGCGCGCGTTCCATGGCCCGGCTCTGCATGGAGCGGCCGCGGTTCACCAAGGTGAAGCAGCCGGACTTCTGCACGAAAATGCGGATGATCTGCTCCGGGCTGCCGAGGTTCAGCTCCCGCCACCACTGGTTCTCGGGCTCGACGATGGCGAGCACACCGAGCGAGCGGGTGCAGGTCGGGATTTCGGCCATGCCCTGCTGCTGGTCCTTGCGGCCGCTGCTGGGCGCGGTCTGCTTTTGCGCGAAGGCGGGCGTGGACAGGAAAACGGTTGTGGCCGTAGCGGCCAGGAAAAGCTTACGCACGTGGAGACCCCCTGTGGTGGTGAATAACAGCCGATACGCCGTGACGCGCAAATACCCCCCGCGCGCCCCGAGGCTTGGCGCGCTCTTACCATCGTCCGCCAAGTCTCGCCAGCAGCCGCGCATGACAGGGCGGCACGGCTCTGCTAGCGGGCGCGCGCAATGACCCCACTCTCCATGATCCGCAACTTCTCGATCATCGCCCACATCGACCATGGGAAGTCGACGCTCGCCGACCGCCTGATCCAGCGCACCGGGGGTCTGACCGAGCGTGAGATGTCGAGCCAGGTGCTCGACAACATGGATATCGAGAAGGAGCGCGGAATCACGATCAAGGCGCAGACCGTGCGCCTCAGCTACACGGCCAAGGACGGCGAGACCTACACGCTGAACCTGATGGACACGCCGGGGCACGTCGACTTCGCGTATGAGGTCTCACGCAGCCTCGCGGCCTGCGAGGGCGCGTTGCTGGTCGTGGATGCGGCGCAAGGTGTGGAAGCGCAGACGCTCGCGAACGTCTATCAGTCGATCGAGCACGACCATGAGATCGTGCCGGTCATCAACAAGGTCGACCTCCCCGCCGCGGAGCCCGAGCGCGTCCGCGCCGAGATCGAGGAGGTGATCGGCCTCGACGCGTCCGAAGCGGTGCTGGCCAGCGCCAAGACCGGCATCGGCATCGACGAAGTCCTTGAAGCCATCGTCACTCGAATCCCGCCGCCCAAGGGCGACATCGATGCGCCGCTCAAGGCCATGCTGGTCGACAGCTGGTACGACCCTTACCTGGGCGTGGTCATCCTTGTCCGCGTCGTGGACGGCGTCCTTAAGAAGGGCCAGCAGGTCAAGTTCATGGCCGCCGGCACCACGCACCTGATAGATCGGGTCGGATGCTTCCGCCCCAAGATCGAACAGCTGCAGGAACTTGGGCCAGGCGAGATCGGCTTCATCACGGCGCAGATCAAGGAAGTCGCGCAGACCCGCGTCGGCGACACCATCACCGATGCCAGGCGCCCGACCGCGGCTGCATTGCCCGGCTTCAAGGAAGTCCAGCCGGTCGTGTTCTGCGGACTGTTCCCGGTGGACGCTGCCGACTTCGAGAAATTGCGCGAGAGCATCAGCAAGCTTCGCCTCAACGACGCCAGCTTCAGCTTCGAGGCGGAAAGCAGCGCTGCGCTCGGCTTCGGCTTCCGCTGCGGGTTCCTCGGCCTGTTGCACCTGGAGATCATCCAGGAGCGGCTGATGCGGGAGTATGATCTCGACCTCATCACCACCGCTCCATCGGTGGTCTACAAGATGCGCCTGTCGCACTCGAAGAACGAGGATGCGAAGACGATCGAGCTGCACAATCCGGCCGACATGCCCGATCCCAATCGGATCGAGAGCATCGAGGAGCCATGGATCGAGGCGACGATCTACGTTCCCGACGAATATCTCGGGCCCATCCTGAAGCTGTGCCAGGACCGCCGGGGCATCCAGAAGAACCTGACCTATGTCGGCGGACGGGCGCAGGTGACCTACGAACTGCCGCTGAACGAGGTGGTGTTCGACTTCTATGACCGGCTGAAGTCCATGTCGAAGGGGTACGCCAGCTTCGACTATCACCAGATCGGGACGCGCGAGGGCGACCTAGTGAAGATGAGCATCCTGGTGAACGAGGAACCAGTCGATGCGCTGAGCATGATCGTCCACCGGGCGACCGCCGAGGTCCGGGGCCGCGGGATGGTCGAGCGGTTGAAGGAACTCATCCCGAGGCACCTGTTCAAGATCCCGATCCAGGCGGCGATCGGCGGCAAGGTCATCGCTCGCGAGACCATCAGTGCAATGCGCAAGGACGTCACGGCCAAGTGCTATGGCGGCGATGCGACCCGCAAGCGGAAGCTGCTGGAGAAGCAGAAGAAGGGGAAGGCCAAGATGCGGGAGTATGGCAACGTCAGCATCCCGCAGGAGGCGTTCATCGCCGCGTTGAGGATGGGCGACGAAGGCTGATCTGACGCTTTGGCGTCATGAATAGAAAAGGGGCGCCCCGGAAGTCCGGAGCGCCCCTTTTCTGTTGGTTGAAAACGCTTCGCTTAGAAGAGGTAGCCGTCCGAGTGAGTGCCTTCCAGCACCGTCCGCATCTCCTCGGCCAGCTGGGCTGCGCTGATCACCGGCTGGCTGAAAGCGCTATTGGCCGCAGTCGATGTGTTGGCCTGCAGGGCAGGATTTACCACGTCGATGAAGTCACCCGCCGAAACGCCGCGCGTATTCAGCAGCGCGATGGCGAAGTCCGCCGCGCCGCCGTCGACATTGCCGAACACGACGGTCACCGGACCGGCCGCACCCCGCCCGCTGATGCCATCGATCTCCATCCCGAGCGCGCTTTCCGCCCCCTGGATGCTCTCAAACACCTTGAAGGTGAGGTCGGCCGCATTGCGGGTATTGGCGCTTCCGCGGAAGACAAAGCCCTGGTCCCCGGATCGGCCGAGGTTGGCATCGATCGCGCTGAGGTCGATCTTGTCCACGCCGCTCACGAAGTCCGTGACGACGTCCAGCGACAAGGGACCGCGCCGCGCGGGCACCAGCGCACCGTTGATGTCCGCGATGAAGGTGTCGCTACCCGTGCCACCAGTCGCGTAATCGACGCCCGCGCCGCCGCTGATCACGTCGTTGCCGGCGCCGCCAACAAGGCGGTTGCTGAGCGAATTGCCGATGATCAGGTCGTTGCCGCTTCCACCAACGGCGTTCTCGATCCAAGCGCCATAGGCGATGCCGACATTGTCGACGAGCAGCCCGGCGTCCGGATTGGCGGCCAGCGCCGCCATGCGGTTGTTGTAGGCGGTCTCCGTCAGCGGGGCGTAACCCGCAAGAGCACGGTTGGTATTGACCGTTTCTAGAGACGGCGCGTCAGCCAGCGTCACTCCGCCGATGCTGCTGAGCGAACCCGGCGTCAGGTCGATCACCTGGTTCGTGGAATAGCCAGAGGCATCTAGCGTGTCGTTGCCGCCGGCGTCCCAGATGGTCATGACCGGGGCAGGGGTGAGCTCGAAGTCGAATGCGTCGCGGCCCTCGACATCGGCGGTGGCGTTGAAGCCGTAGGTCGTGTTGCCCGTCCGCGTGGTCATGTCCGCGCCGTACATCTGCTGCGCGGCGTAGATGTCGTGGATCATCGGCGTGGCACCGTAGGTGATGGTACCGAGGCGATAATCATGGTCCTGAATGCCGACGTCCCGCGGGTTCCAGTAAGACATGATCGTATAGTTTCGGATGTCCTGCGCATATTCCGCGCCGTTGGCGTAGGTCACCGCGAAGCCGGGGCCGAAATTGTAGGCGCCAGGATGCGACAGGCCCAGGGCATGGCCGATCTCGTGGACCAGCGTGTTCATGCCGTAGAGGCCCTCGTCGAACTGAAAGTTGCTCGGCTGGCTGGCCGACACCCAGACGTCGCCGCCGATCTCGCGGACCTGCGGGTTCACATAGTCGAGGATCGCCTGCGGGTTGGCCGGGCTGAGAACCAGGTCGGCAGGAAGCCGCGCATAGGCCTGCGTCTGCGGCGCGTTCGCCAGATTGCCGAAGTTGATGTCGCCTTCATCGGCACTGGTTTCCACGAAGGAGACGGCCACCACATCGTCCCAGTAGCCGATGGCTTCCCGTGCTGCGGCCCGCTGATCGGAGGAGAAGGGCGCGAAGTTGAAATACTCGCTGAAGGCCGAGTAGCGGCCGCCGAGTTCGTAGACATAGCCGTTGTTGAACAGGTCGGTCTGGCTGTTGTGGAAGCCGAAGTTGATCGTGGTTAGGTCATCGTCTGAGCCCGGCGTGCCGTTGACGCCCACGCCCCACCCCGTCTGCGTGCGATTGAGATGGGCGGCGATTTGTTCAGGGGTCCAGATCGGATTGTCATAGGCGCTTCCGCCCGCCAGCGGGTCGAGCGATGCTTCAAGCGTATCCGGGTGAACGTCGAGATCGGAACTCAGGACTTCGTCAAACATCAAAAACCCCTTTTACTGCTTACACGCGCGTATTTTCTGACCGTCGCGGAGACGTTGTTCAGACTTGGAAAGCACTCCCGAAAAGATCGTCGGGAAACGTCCAGACACGAGCGGAAGAGGTCATGAATTCGTCTCGTCCAGAAGGGACCGGAACCCAAAATTGCGAAACGAAATCAAGGGCTTCTACGAGCAAGAGCGTCAGGCTATAAAGGGCAAAGATGATCGTCAACTCTCTTTTTGCCATGTTTCTCGGGGATGCGGTGAGGCGAGTTACCGCGCGGTTCGAGTTGAGTGAAAGGTCATGAGATGAAGCGACGTGGGACGGCTTGCCTGCTGCTGCTTGCGTCTTGCGCGTGCAGCAACCAGGCGAGCACCGGAACCGGCTTCTCCGTCCCGGTGGAGGAGCGGAACGCGAATCGTCAGGGAGATGGTCTCATGAGTTCGGAAAATCGCGTCGCCGAAGATCCGAAGGCACCGCCGCTTCCGCCAGTGATCGAGCCCTCCCCATTGCAGCCGCCGGCGGAAGTGGACCCGGTCCCGCCAACGGCCGAAGGCGCCGACCCGAAGTAGCAGCATATCGGGAACTTGCCCGGCTGTTGAGGCTAGCCGATCGGCTTTGAACGGGTCTATCGTGGCGCCATGAGCGAAGCGAAGGGGGAGGGCGCCAGCTCTGGCCGGCGCGAGGCGAGGAAGCCGGCTGCTGGGCGGACCGGACGAATCCCTGCCGCCTACGACTTTCAGCAGATGCTCGGCATTGCCGATGCCTTGCCGATGCTGATCGCCTATGTCGATCGAGAGCAGCGCTATGTCTTCGCCAACAAGGCGTTCGCCGCGTTCTTCGAGCGACCCCGGGGCGAGATTCTGGGCCGAACCATGCGCGACGTGCTGGGTGAAGAGGCTTATGCCGCGCGCAGGCCGATGATGCAGACGGCGCTTGCCGGGGAGCGCCAGTGGTTCGCGTCCAGCTTCGATCACCCTACTCGCGGCAGCCTGGCCGTGCAGACCGAGTATATCCCGCAGCGGGCAGCCGAAACGGGCGAGGTGCAGGGCGTCGTCATCATCGTCCAGGACGTGACGGAGCAGCGGGTTGCCGAACGCGCGCTCCGCGAGTCCGAGGCCCGTTTCCGGCGTATCGCCGATTCTGCTCCAGTGATGATGTGGGTGACCCGGCTCGATCGGAAACGGGAGTTCGTGAACGACGCTTACCTCGAGTTCGCCGGCATCCGTGCCGAGGACATGAACACGCACGATTGGCGCGCGTGGATACATCCCGACGACTTCCCGCACGTGGTGCAGGCGAGCGTCGACGGCGAAGCATCCGGAAAGCCCTTCACGCTTGAAGCCCGATACCGGAGAGCGGATGGCGAGTGGCGCTGGCTCCGCTCGGTCTCCAGCCCGCGATCGGGGCCCGATGGGGAGGTCGTCGGCTTCATCGGCGCCGCATTCGACGTCACTGCTCGCAAGGAAGCGGAGCTCGAACTTCGCCGCCTAGTCGAAGAGCGTACCGCGGAGCTATCCGCAAGCGAAGCGCGGTTTCGAGCGGTGTTTGATACGGCCCTGGAGTTCATGGGGCTGATGACCCCCGAGGGCGAGTATCTGGAGATGAACCGGACCGCGTCCGAGTTGCTCCACCTCGGTCCCGACGAGGTGCGTGGCCGCAAGGCCTGGGAGTTGCCGCCAGTCACGAACGATCCTGAGGCGGCTCGGAAGATGCGCGAACTGATCGAGCGAGCTGCGCGAGGCGAGACCGCCGAGAGCGAACTTGTTATTCACATCGGCGGTCGGACGGTTACCCATCTCGCGTCCGTGAAGCCGGTGCTGGGGGAAGACGGCAAGCCGGTCTACCTTGTGGGCGAGGCCCGCGATGTCAGCGAGTTGCGCGGGGCGCAGGAGCAGCTCCGTCAGAGCCAGAAGATGGAGGCGCTCGGACAGCTTACCGGGGGCATCGCCCACGACTTCAACAACCTCCTGACGGTGGTTGTTGGAGGCCTCGACCTGATCGCCAAGCGAGAGACGGATCCCAAGCTCCGGCTCTACGCGCAGAACGCGCTGGAAGCGGCGGAGCGGGGCGCTCGGCTGACCGCGCAGCTGCTCGCGTTCAGTCGGGTTCAGCGCCTCGAAGTGAAGCCGACGTACGTGGCTCCGCTCATCACCAACATGCGCCCGCTGCTCAGGAACGTGCTTGGGCCGGGGATCGAGAAGAGGATTGAGCTGGATCAGGATCGGGTGCCTGTCCTGGCCGATCCCACGCAGCTGGAACTCGCGGTGCTCAACCTCGCGATCAACGCCCGCGATGCCATGCCCGAGGGAGGCGTGCTGACGATCCAGACTCAGAAGCAGCTGGTTTCGGGCGATCCCGAGCTGCAGGATGGCGAGTATCTGGAACTCTGCATCAGCGACACGGGAACGGGCATGTCGCCGGAAGTGCTGCAGCGGGCGTTCGATCCCTTCTTCACGACCAAGGATGTTGGAAAAGGAACCGGTCTGGGCCTTTCCATGGTCTATGGAGTGGCCCGGCAATCGGGCGGCACGGCGAGGATCGAAAGCCGTGTCGGAGAAGGCACGCGCGTCAGGCTTTACTTCCCTCAAGCCCAAGACAGCGCGGGCGAAGAAAGCGGACCGGAAGCGGATTCGCCCATGCAGGACCGCGAGGCCGCGGCGCGGGTGCTGGTGATCGACGATGACCCGATCGTTCGCGGGTTCATCGTCAACAGCCTGGAGGAGCGCGGTTACAAGGTCCGGGAGGCGGAAGATGGTCCCTCGGGCCTGGAGAGCTTCCGCGAAGAACAGCCGGACGTGATCGTTCTCGATTTCCTCATGCCCGGGATGAGCGGTGCGGACGTCGCCAGGGCGGTCCGCCGGGAGCGCCCGGATCAGCCGCTTCTGTTCGTGTCCGGATACAGCGAGACGGAGGCCATCCAGAAAGCCGCGCCGGATGCTCCGCTGCTCGCCAAGCCGTTCCGGGCAGACGCGCTCGACGCGGCGGTCCGGGGAGCCTTGGCCCGCGCCGGTTGACGCATCCCTAGCTGAGGTTCGCGCGTTGAAGGGTCAGGTGGGGGCGTTGGACGGGAGACCCGACGCCATGCTGTTCTTGTTGTTTGCCGCTGCTGCCGCACAGGCGCCGCCTGCTGCGGAGCCGACAAGCCTCAACCCGCATGCCGTTGAGTTGTTCGAGCGGGATGCGGTGCTCAATGCCTGGGCGGTGCGGACCTTCGACCGCAACCGCGACGGCTGGCTCACTTCCTATGAAGCGCAGCCGGCGGTCAAAACCTTCAAGGAAATGGCGGACACCGACCGCGATGGGCGGGTGACGGTTCGAGAGTTCGAGGATGCTCGGAGCTGGGTGGAGGCGCGTTTCGGCGCCACCGCACAATCTGCCAGCGCCCCTTAGCCGGCCATCCGCTTGGCGCCCAGCCCAAGGACCATCTGGTTCGCCCGATCGTAGCTCAAGGGCTTGCCGAACAGGTACCCCTGGATGGTGTCGCAGCCCAAGTCGCGCATGCGCTCGAAGTCCTCGGCCGTTTCCACGCCCTCGGCGGTAACCGACATGCGGAAGCTCTTGGCGAGCTGGACGATTGACTGGATGATGGCGACGTTGCCGGCCTTGTTCCCGGCCTCGCGGACGAAGCTGCCGTCAATCTTCAGCTTATGGAAGACGGCCTTGTTGAGATAGCCGATCGACGAATAGCCTGTGCCGAAGTCGTCGAGCGCGATGCCAACGCCGAGCGCCCGAAGGCGACCGAGCACATCCAGGGTGCGGTTGCTGTCGTCGAGGAAGACGCCTTCGGTGACTTCCAGCTCGATCCGGTTGCCGGGCAGGCGATAGCGGGCAAGGGCCTGGGCGACGATGTTGGGCAGCGCCGGCAGAATGATCTGCTTCGGGCTGATGTTCAGGGCGACCGTGATCGGCTCGGGCCAGGACGCGGCCGCGCGGCAGGCTTCGTCGATGACGAATTCGCCGAGCGCGGCCATGAGGCCCGTTTCTTCGGCAACCGGGATGAAGACATTCGGTGGCACGAAGCCACGTTGCGGGTGGTTCCAGCGGAGGAGCGCCTCGAAGCCGACGAGCTTCTTGGTCTTGGCGTTGACCAGCGGCTGGAAGGCAAGGTGGAACTGCTTGAGGTCGATGGCCTGCCGGATGTCCGACTCCAGTCGAACGCGATCTTCCTGCTCGAACTGCAGTTCCGACGAGAAATAGCGCGCAATGCCTCGGCCGGCGCCTTTCGCCTCGTACAGAGCCAGGTCGGCCTTGAGGATGAGATCGTCCACGGTGGCGCCATCGATCGGGCCAAAGGCGCAGCCGATCGACACGCCGATGCGGATCTCGATCTGATCGATCATGTACGGCTCGGCCACCGCCATAATGATGCGGTCGGCGAGCTGCTCGACCTTGTTGCGGCTCTGTGCGTCGGGAATGACGATCGCGAATTCGTCGCCGCCGAGTCGACCGACATGCCCATTCGGCCCCACTTCGTCGCACAGGCGCTTGGCAACCGCCTGGAGGACGGCATCGCCCTTCGGATGGCCGAACGTGTCGTTGACCGGCTTGAAGCCATCCAGGTCGAGGAACATGATCGCGCAAGGCACATTGCTGACAGTGGCTGTCCGCAGCGCCTCGCCGAGGAGTTGCCGCACTCGCCCGCGGTTCGGCAGGCCCGACAGCACGTCGACATTGGCGAGGTGAGTCAGCCGCTCCTGGGTCTGGCGAACGTCCGTGATATCTGACCCGACGCCGCGGAACCCCTCGAATCGTCCGGCGGTGTCGATGATCGGGTCGCCGGCCATGGACACCCAGCGGGTGCCACGAGCCGTCTTCAGCTCCATCTCCAGGGAATTGAACGGCTGCTTCTCGAGCAGGACGCGGCCGAGCTCCGCATTTCCGCCGAGCAGGGACGGCAAGGAATGCCCGAGGATCTGGTTGGACGGCTTGCCCAGCAGGGCGCTCATCCGGCTGGAGATATAGACAACGCGGTTCTCCGCATCGACCTGCCACAGCCAGCCCACGCCGCGCTGCTCATATTCCTGCAGCAGGAGCGACGCGCTCTCGCTCTGGGAGCCCATGTCGGCGCTGGTCTTGAGCTGGTTGAAGGCCCAGCGGGCGACGGTCAGGACGCCCACGGTGGACATGCCGAGGGTGAAGAGGATCGAGAGCATGTGCTGGAATGGAATGCTGGTCCGGGCGAGCAGCAGCGACGCGCACAAGCCGACCGTGAAGCTGGTCATCCAGGCGATGGCACAAGCTGGGACCACCACGAGGCCAAGGCCTGCCGCACCGATCCCGGCGATCACCGAGCCCGCGACCACCTGATCCGAAGGCTGCAAACCATCGAAGAGGTACACCGGCAGGCTGAGCCAGAGCAGGGCGCGCGCAAGCACATCCCCGACCATCATCCACTGGGGCACAGCGCGTCCCGAGCGACCGACGCACTTGACGGCCTGGCTCTGCGCCCAGCGCATTGCGATGAAGTTGACCATCGCGATGAGGGCCGTCCAGCCGATCAGCAAGTGAGTTTGAGCGGAACCCCACAGAGCCGCGCTGAACAGGAGGGCCGCGACGACGTTCGCCGCGGCGAAGAAGGGCGCAAGTTGCCCCCGGGAGATGAGTTGCACGTCCTTGAGGGGCGAGCTCGCCTTGTCGGCGTCCTTGGCAAGAGCCAGCGAATCACCGTCGGGAAGCCGAGCAGCGATCATCCTCTTGTACCGGTCAGGGGCTTCGTACATCCGCTCAACGCTCTCCCGTAACTTCGTCGGGGTAGCGAAAGAGGGTTGAGGGCGAGTTAAAGAACCAGGCCCTCCGGACCGGATTTCACCGAAGGCCGAGCTGGTCGAGTTCCTGGGTCACCATCGGGTGGTAGATCGGCCGCGCCCTCGGGTAGATGCGAGCTGCAATCGGCCGACCCCATCGCTGGTCACTGGCGAGCGCCTTCAGCAGCGGCCGCACGAACTTGCGCCGCCCCTGGCTGGTCAGGAAGCGCTCCAGTGAAGGGACCGCGGGGTCGTAGCGGTTGGCGACGGCCAGATCGAGCCAGGCGAACAGCACCTCCTGATTGCCGATGTCGTTCAATCCGAATGCCTGATTCAGGCGGTCGAGCTGAGCCTTTTCCTGCTTGCGGGGGAGGCGATTGAGGAACCGCAGCCGCTCGTCCGTGGTCCAGCCCGGCCACAGGTCGGTGGGCAAGCTCCCGGTTGCGGCGCGCGCCACCGCCGCGTCCACGTCGGTAAACGCCTGCGGATCGGCAGGGATGGTGTTGGACGGGATGCCAGGCTGATAGACCCAGCGCTCAAGCTGCAGCCTCGCCTCTAGGGCCTGATCTCCCTTGACGAGATACTGGCGCACGTCGGCAAGGAACATGGCGGAAGTCACCGGCTGGAACGCATGCCGGTCGAACCAGCCGCGCAGGAACGCGTCGAAGCGCTCCCGGCCTACATTGGCTTCAATCATGCGCAGGAAGGCGGCGCCTTTCTCATAGGCAATGTCGGTGAGGCCATCATCCGGGTGGCGCCCCTTTAGATCGACCGCGAGGCGGGTGTCGGCGCCGGCCGCTCCCCCATTGTCCTCGATCGCCTTGTTCATGGCGTCGATTCCGAGGGCGACCTGCTGACGCGCCACCTTCTCGCCGTAGATCGCTTCGACGATCCGCCGCTCGGCATAGGTCGTGGTGCCCTCGTTGAGCCAGAAGTCGGCCCAGGTGGCGTTGGTCGCGAGATTGCCGCTCCAGCTGTGCGCGAGCTCATGCGCGATGAGGCTGACGAGGCTCTTGTCCCCCGCGATGAAGGTGGGCGTCAGGAACGTCAGCGTGGGGTTCTCCATGCCCCCAAACGGGAAGGAGGGCGGCAGGACGATCATGTCGTAGCGGCCCCAGCGATAGGGGCCGAACAGCTGTTCGGCAGCCGTCACCATCTTCTCGGTGTCTTCCAGCTCGCGGGCGGCTGCTGGCAGGGTCGCTGGCTCGGCCCAGACGCCGGTCCGAGGCCCGAGCGGCTGGAACTTGAGGTCGCCCACGGCGATGGCGATCAGATAAGGAGCAACCGGGTGCGGCATCCGGTAGGTGAAAGTGCGCGCGCTTCCCTGCGTCACCGGATCGGCTGCCGCTGGTGCGCTCATGACGGCGGTCAGCTGTGCGGGCACGGTGATCCGCGCTTCCCAGGTCTGGCGGATGCCGGGCGAGTCCTGGGTCGGGATCCAGCTGCGGTTGAAGATGGACTGGCCTTGGCTGAACAGGAACGGCTGCTGCTTGCCGGCCGTCTGCGCGGGCGTGAGCCATTGCAGCGCTTCGGCGTCTGGTGCGCTGGTGTAGGTGATCACCAGCCGCTTCGTGTCGGGCCGAAGCTGGATGATGAACGGTGAGCCAAGGTTCTCGTCGCGGGCACCGAAGCGGTAATCGAGCGGCCGGCCGCTGCTGTCGGTGACACGGCTGACCTCATAGCCCTTGCTGTCCAGCACGATCTCGCGCGCGTCCGGACGACGCTCGATGTCGAGGGTCGCCGTTCCGCCAACCCGCTTGGCGGCGAAGTCGACCGTGAGGTCCAAGGCCACGTTGGCAACGCGCGCTTCGAGCGGACGGGCAAAGCTATGCGGGTCAGCGGCGTCCGCCGTCGCCAGGACCTGAGCAACCTGGAGCTCGCTCGTGGCTCCGGGAGGAGCAACGGCTGCCGTCTGGCAGGCGGAGAGCATCAGGGCCACGATTGCGGCAGCGAGGCGGGGTCGGGTCATGGAGGCTCCTGGAACGCGCGGCTGTGGGCTGTGCAACACAATGGGTGAACCGGTCATTGCAGCGGGGAACTAACCTCCGCCTCGCTTTACGCAAGAGAGCACCTTATATCGGCTCCATGCCTTTGTTCCGGGCCGGAAGAGACCATGGCCACCGATAGCGCAACGGTGATGCCGCCGCCGACCACGTCGAGTAGCCGCCGCCCGCGCGCACTTGAACCGCGGTCGGGCCCGATCGCCCGCACCGTGGGACTCGACGTTCCCTTCTTCGCTGACAAGAACCGCGCCTTCTGGGTCCTCCAGTCCGCCGGATGGACGGGTTACTTCGTGCTCCGGACCCTTGGCGGGGTCGCCAATGCGATGGGCGCGATGTTCGTGGTCCATGCTTTGTTGCTGACCGCCACGGGATATTCGCTGACCCTGCTGATGGGCTCGCTGTTTCGGCGGCTGATCACGATGCGGGCGATCTACACCGTGATCCTCAGCCTGGCAGCCGTGGTGCTGGCGTCGGCCGCCTTCTCCATCATCGAAACGTGGAGCCATTCGACCTTTGTGGATCCGGGCTCCCGGCCCGTGGGGGTGAAGTATCTCGGCGCGATCCTGCTGAACTTCGCGCTGCTCGCGGCCTGGTCGGCGCTTTATTATGGGATCAACTACTACCTGCTTCTGGAAGAGGAGATCGATCAAAGGTCCAAGCTGGAGAACCAGGCCTCCACCGCTCAGCTGGCCATGCTGCGCTATCAGCTGAACCCGCACTTCCTGTTCAACACGCTGAATTCGATCAGCACGCTGGTGCTGCTGAAGCAGACGGAGCGGGCCAACGCCATGCTGGCGCGGCTGTCGTCGTTCCTGCGCTACACGCTGGTCAACGAGCCCAGCGCGCAGGTCACGCTGGCTCAGGAGGTGGAGACTCTGAAGCTATACCTCGAGATCGAGAAGATGCGGTTCGAGGATCGGCTTCGCCCGCACTTCCGGATCGATCCTGCGACGATCGGCGTTCGGCTGCCCAGCCTCCTCCTTCAACCGTTGATCGAGAACGCAATCAAATATGCCGTCACCCCGAGTGAAAGCGGGGCCGACATCTGGATCAATGCGAGCCGGTTCGGCGACATGGTCCGGATCGAAGTCGCCGACAACGGGAGCGGCGGCGGCGATGGATGGGTCGCGATGCCGTCCACCGGCGTCGGCCTGGCGAACACCAAGGACCGTCTGGCGCAAGCCTATGGCCAGGACCATAGTTTCACGACCAGAACGAACGAACATGGGGGGTTCAGCGTACTTGTCGACATTCCGCTCGATGCCCGGCCGATTGCCGGATGATGGGCGGATCAGCTTTAGGAACCTAGAATGAGCATTCGGACCATCCTGGTCGATGACGAGCCTCTCGCGACGCAGGGGCTGCGCCTGCGCCTCGAAGCGCACGAGGACGTCGAGGTCGTTGCGACGGCCAGCAACGGGCGCGAGGCCATTCGCGCGATCAAGACCCACAAGCCCGATCTCGTATTTCTCGACATTCAGATGCCCGGGTTCGACGGATTTTCCGTCATCCAGGGCCTGATGGAGCTGGAGCCGCCGCTGTTCGTGTTCGTCACGGCTTATGGCGAGCATGCGCTGAAGGCGTTCGAGGCGCAGGCCGTGGACTATCTCATGAAGCCGGTGGACGAGGACCGGCTCGCCGCGACCATGGAACGGGTGCGCCAGCGCCTTGCCGAGAAGCGTGGCGTGGGTGAGGCGGAGCGGCTGAAGGAAGTGCTGGCGGAACATGCGCCCGAGGCGGCGGAGGAACTGGCCGAGGGCAGCCCGGATGCACCCGCGTCCAATCGCTTCGAGAAGATGATCAACATCAAGGACCAGGGACAAATCTTCCGGGTCGATGTAGATACGATCGAGCGGATCGATGCGGCCGGCGACTACATGTGCATCCAGACCGGCGACAACACGCTGATCCTGCGCGAGACAATGAAGGATCTCGAGAAGCGTCTCGACCCACGCCGGTTTCAGCGGGTGCATCGGTCTACCATCGTCAATCTCGATCTGGTCCGGCAGGTAAAGCCGCACACCAACGGCGAATGCTTCCTGGTGCTCAATTCGGGCGCGCAGGTGAAGGTCAGTCGGTCCTACCGCGACGTCGTCGCGCGATTCGTGCATTAGACCAATGAGCGCATTCCAGACCTTTGCCGACCTGCACGTGCCCGGTGACCCGGTCGTCCTCTACAACATCTGGGATCCGGGCAGTGCGCTTGCGGTCGCCGCTGCAGGAGCGAAGGCGCTCGCGACGGGCAGTCATCCCGTGGGAGACGCGGCAGGATATGGCGACGGACACAAGGTGCCGCTCGCTTACGTCTTCGACAATGCTCGCCGGATCATGGCGGTCGTCGACCTTCCGCTGACGGTCGACTTCGAAGGCGCCTATTCCGCCGACCCGGACCAGGGAGCGACCAACGTCAGGGATCTCCAGGAAACAGGCGCGGTCGGGTGCAACTTCGAAGACCAGGTCGTCGGCGGCGATGGGCTGCATCCGCTGGAGCTGCAGTTTCGGCGCATCCGGGCGATCCGGGACGCGGTCGGGAGCGACTTCTTCATCAATGCGCGCACGGATCTGCTGCTCAAGAGCAAGCAGCATGACGACGCGCTGATCGACCAGGTCGTGGAGCGCGGCAAGGCTTTCGCCGGTGCCGGTGCGAGCGGCTTCTTCGTGCCCCGATTGTCGGACCCGGCGCAGATCGAGCGGGTGGTTCGTGAGGTCCCGCTGCCGCTGAACGTGATCGCCTTTCCGGGCGCTCCGGAGAAGTCCGTCTGGGCTCAGGCCGGAGTGGCGCGGATCAGCCACGGTCCGTTTCCGCACCGCGCACTCATGGCCAGGCTGACCGAGATGGCGCGAGAGGCGACCGGCTGATCAGCCTTGCGCCGGGGTGAAGCGGAGCGCTACCCCGTTGATGCACCAGCGGTGACCGGTAGGGCGCGGTCCGTCGTCGAACACATGGCCCAGGTGACCGCCACATCGGGCGCAGAGACACTCGGTACGAGGCATGACGGGAATGCTGCGGTCAGGCCGCGTCACGGCGCGTCTAGGCAGGGCACGAGTGAAGCTCGGCCAGCCAGTGCCGCTGTCGAACTTGTCGGCCGAAGAGAAAAGCGGATTGCCGCATCCTGCGCAGACAAACGTTCCCCGGCGCCTCTCGTGGTCCAGGGAACTGGAGCCGGGCCGCTCGGTGCCTGCCTTGCGGAGGATGCGATAAGCCTCGGGAGAGAGTCGGCGGCGCCACTCGGCATCCGATAGCTGGAACGGGTAGCGCGCCTCTGCGCCGCTCGTTCCCGTGCCGAGCACTACCGCGGCGAGCCCCACTCCGCCGAGACCAAGGACAGCGCGGCGATCGAGTTGCATGACGTCGCGCTAGACCGCAGCGGCTGAACGGCGACGGAACCACGGCCGCCCTGCAGGGCCGCTTTTCAGCACGGAGCGCCGGAAGAAGCGTGCTGCAAGGCGCAGGATCAGGGCCACCCAGAGCAACTGCCAGGCCAGCGCCAGCAGGTGAGGCCACCATGCATCGCTCTCTGCCGCACGCGCGACCATCGCGAACGGTGAGCTGAGCGGAAAGACTGCGGCGATGAGGCCGGTGGTGCCGTTCAAATTGCCCGCGGCTGCCGAAGCAATGGCGAAGATTACGACCTGCGCCATCGTGATCGGCATGGACAGGGTCTGCACCTGCCGCACGGTGGAAGCCTGGGCGCCGATCCCCAGAAACGCGGATCCGATCAGCAGGTAGCTCATCGCGAAGTAGATCGCGCAGAGTGCCGCGAAGGCCGGCCAGCCGAGCGCCGGCTCCGGGAGGCTCCCGGGTGCGCCCGGCAGCAGGAGCGCGATGCCGGCCACCGCCGCGGACGCCCAGACCGTGATCCCCAGCAGCGACATGGCCAGCATCGCGAACAGCTTGCCAAGGAAAATGGCATCGACGGGTACCGCCGCGGCGAGCACCTCGATCACCTTGTTCGATTTCTCCTCGATGAGCTGGGAGAGCAGCATGCCGGCGAGCAGCAAGGTCAGCAGGAACAGCAAAGCCTGGCCCGCCCGTGCGACGAGGACTCGTTCGGACGCGGTGGTCCTGCCTTCCGTCTCGATGCGCGTCACGGCAAGGGCAGGGGCGCTGTCCGCCCGGGCTTGCGCGAGGATTAACTGCACCTGGCCTGCGATCGAGCCGTCCGGCTGGATCGAGCCGGTGAGCCGGGGCGAGCCGAAGGGCGACTCCAGCACCGCGCGCGCGGGTGTCTCTCGCGCTTCGAGCAGGGCCTTGCGTTGGGTTGCCAGGTCGGACTTGGGAGCGACGTGCTGCAGCCGGATGATGCTGCCGTCCACGGCCTTGGCGACCTGATCATGCGCGATCTGGAGACGCGCATAATCTGCCGACGGAGCCAGCACCGCGACGAGGGGGCGCTCTGCGTCGTTGGCTACACTGGCGCCGATCCCGCCGAACAATATGCCCACCAGCAGCGGGAACAGTGGTCCTAGCAGGAAGAAGAGGAACGATTTCGAGAATACTGTCGCGGTGAAGTCGCGGCGGCCGATCACGAAGGCGGAGCTGATGAGGTGGCGGGCGGTCATTCCGGTTGCTCCCCATTCATCTCGCGGGCGGCACTTTCTCCGGCGATGGCGACGAACGCGTCATGCAGTCCCGGCCGCTCGATCGAGAGCGTCTCGATGCCGGCCCCGCCATCGATCAAAGCGCGGAGCAACGGCTCCGGCCCCGAGGAGGGAAGTTCGAACGTCCAGTCCGACCCGGTCTGGCGAGCGTCGGGCGGAAGCGCGGCACGCCACGAGCCATCATTGGAACGCGTGCGCAGATGCACGATCGGCCGCAATCGGCTACGCGCCTCGTCAACCGCGCCTTCGAACGCCACCTTGCCGGCCGCGATGATCGCGATGCGCTCGCACAGCCGCTCGGCGTGGGCGATCACGTGAGTGGAAAAGATGATGGTGGCGCCATTATCCGCCTGCTGCCGGATGAGGGCCTCCAACTTTTCCTGGTTGATGGCGTCCAACCCGGAGAACGGCTCATCGAGGACGATCAGGCGTGGGTGGTGGACCAGCGTTCCCAGCAATTGCACAGTCTGCGCCATGCCCTTGGAAAGGGTTCGGATAGGCTTGTTCGTCCAGTCGGCGAGCCCGCGTTCCCCCAGCATCTCGGTGGCCCGCCGACGACCCTCCTTGATTGGGAGGCCACGCAGCGCGCCCATGAAGGCAATGGCTTCGCGGCAGGTCATCGCGGGATAGAGGCCCCGCTCTTCGGGGAGATAACCCACCTCCGCGGCGGCATCGAGGGGACGGCCGTGTCCAAGCAAGGTCCGGGTGCCCAACGACGGATCGATGATCCCGAGCAGCATGCGAAGTGTCGTCGTCTTGCCCGCGCCGTTTGGGCCAAGGATACCGTAAATGGTGCCGGTGGGCACCCGCAGCGATACGCCGTCGACCGCCCGCTTGTCGCCGAAGTCCTTGACCAGGTCATCGGCTTCGATGGCGAACTCGCCGCTATGCTGAACTTGCTGGAGCAACGTCCTCACCTTCAGGCCTTGTCGAGCTTGTTCAAGACAAGCTCAGGACAGGTGGAGTAGTGGAGACCGGTGTCTGACTCGGCAAGCCTTAAGGAAGCGATACGAGCGGAGGCGAAGCGGCTCGGCTTCGTTTCCTGTGGCTTCACGCGCGCCGATGCGGTGCCGGGCGTCGGCGACGAATTGCGGCGGTGGATCGCCGCGGGACGGCATGGCACCATGGGCTGGATGGAGGAGCGCGCCGACCAGCGGGCCCACCCGCAGGCTCTGTGGCCGGAAGCGCGAAGCGTGATCGCGCTCGCGATGAGCTATGCGCCCGCAGAAGACCCCCGCCGACTGGGCGCCGAACCGGATATCGGTCGCATCAGCGTCTATGCGCAGGGCGGCGATTATCACAAGACGGTCAAGAAGGCGCTGAAGGCCCTCGCGCGGTTCATCATCGATGCGGTGCCGTCCGAACTGAAGGTGTTCGTCGACACGGCCCCGGTGATGGAAAAACCGCTGTCCGCCGCCGCGGGGATCGGCTGGCAGGGCAAGCACACCAACCTCGTGTCCCGTGAGCACGGCAACTGGACATTTCTGGGCATCATATTCACCGAACTGGAGCTGGAGCCCGACCCGCCGCTGGACCCGCAGGTTCATTGCGGCAGCTGTACCCGATGCCTCCAGGCCTGCCCGACGGCCGCGTTCGACGGACCGGGCAGGATCGATGCGCGGCGGTGCATCTCATACCTGACGATCGAGCATGATGGTCCCATCCCGCTCGAGTTTCGCGAGGCCATGGGCAACCGCATCTACGGCTGCGACGATTGCCTGGCAGCTTGCCCGTGGAACCGGTTCGCTGCGGCGGCGCAGGCGAACAAGGCGTTCCTGCCGCGCGCGGAGCTGGCTGCACCAAGGCTCGCCGACTTGCTGGCGCTGGACGATGCGAGCTTTCGCGAGCTGTTTGCAGGCTCGCCCATCAAGCGGATCGGGGTGAAGCGGTTCCTGCGCAATTGCCTGATCTCAGCCGGGAACAGCGGCGACATGCGTCTGCTGACCGGCGTTCAGGCACTCACTCGTGATGAGGACCCGGTGGTAGCGGAAGCAGCGAACTGGGCGCTGACGCGGCTTCAGGCGGCGGCGTCGATCGCTGCGATGCACGCGGCCTGATCCGTCGGGTCGCCGGTCGGGCGGCGGGCATCCACGTAAGTTACCCGTTCGGCGCCGCGGCCGTCCGCGGGCGTGTAGAGGAACACGTCGAGCACGCAGCCGCCACCGCTCCACTGCAGCTTGAGTCCTGGCCCTTCGCGGACCTGGAACGTCGGCTGGCCGAAACGTTGGCCGAGCTCGTTCACGGTCAGCCCGATCAGGTCGCCGCTGACCCTCGGGCCGGGCTGGGGCGCCGGGCGAGGCTGTTCCACCGGTGCCGGTGGGCGAGTGGCGCAAGCGGCAAGAGCAAGGTACAGAGCGGCGGTAACGATAAGGCGCATGAGCATCCCATAGCGCTCACCCCGAGCTTGTCGAAGGGTGGTTCGGCATGATGGGCCCACCTTTCGACCAGTTCCTGCGGCTCGTCCTGCGGGGTCGCTCAGGACAGGGCATGTGAGCGCTTCCTTGCCCAGCCGGGCAGCCGCCGCTACCGCGCGCGCTTTCTTTCGACAGCTCAGCAGGACCCTTCATGACCCAGCCTCGCCTCGACGTGCTCGCCATCGGCAACGCGATCGTCGACGTCATCGCCGATGCCGAGGATGCGTTTCTCGACGCGCAGGGACTGGCGAAGGGCAGCATGCGGCTGATCGACGAGGCGGAGGCGGAGCGCCTGTACAGGCTGATGGGCCCGGGCCGCGAGGCGAGCGGCGGGTCGGCCGGCAATACCGCGGCAGGGCTTGCAGCACTGGGGATCAAGGCAGGCTTCATCGGCCAGGTTGCCGTTGACCAGCTCGGCGCCATCTACCGGCACGACATCCGGAGCCTGGGAGTGGAGTTCGATACGCCTGCGCGCAGCGACGTCGGGGCGACTGCCCGTTGCCTGATCCTGGTCACGCCGGATGCCCAGCGCACGATGAACACCTTCCTTGGCGCAGCGCAGCAGCTTGAGGAGCGAGACATCGACCCAAGCCATGTGGCCGATGCGGCCATCCTCTATCTGGAGGGATATCTGTGGGACCCGCCGGCTCCGCGGGCGGCGATGGAAGCGGCCATCGACGCGGCGCGCGGAGCCGGGCGCAAGGTGGCCTTCACTCTATCCGATACCTTCTGCGTCGACCGGCACAAGGCCGACTTCTGGCGCCTCATCGAAGAGCGGCGCATCGATATCCTGTTCGCGAACGAGGCGGAGCTTGCCGCCATGACGGGCGAAAGCGCGTTTGACGCGGGGTTGCAGGCGCTCGCCCCCAAGGTGCCGCTGCTGGTCGTGACCCGCAGCGAGCAGGGCGCGGTGGCGCTCGCGAAGGGAGAGCATGCCACTGTGCCGGCCGAGCCGATCGATCGGCTGGTCGACACGACAGGTGCCGGCGACCTCTTCGCGGCGGGTTTCCTGGCCGGGCAGGCACGGGGACTCGGGCTCGAGCCATCGCTGAAGCTCGGCGCGATCGCCGCGGCCGAAGTGATCCAGCACTACGGTGCGCGGCCGGAGCAGGACCTGAAGGCGCTCGCGGCCGGCATCCTGTAATCCGAAACGAAGAAGGGCGGCTCCATCGCTGGAGCCGCCCTTCTTCTTTCAGCCGGTCTCCAGCCGTTACGGGCGGACCACCGGCTTGCCATCTGGCCCCAGCGGAGCGTCCTCCGGATAGATGGGCAACTGGTCGTCCGCATCGGTGACGCGATGGCCCTTGGCCAGTTCCGAATTGTGCATCCCGTAGACGAAGTAGAGCACGACCGCTCCGACCACGAACCATCCGAAGAAGATCAGCACCCGCGTCTCCACGGTGAAGATCAGCGCGAAGCAGCTCAGGATGCCGAGCGCCGGAACCACCGGGTAGAGCGGCACGCGATATCCCCGCGGGATCTCCGGATGGGTGGTGCGCAGCCAGATCACCGTCAGGCAGACGATACCGAATGCCGCAAGCGTTCCCACGGACGTCATGTCGCCAAGTGTGTTGATGTCGAAGAAGCCCGCGGCCACTGCGACGATCATTCCGACCAGCAACGTGTTCACCCACGGGGTGCGGAACTTCGGATGCACCCGGGAGAAGACTCGTGGCAGGAGGCCGTCGCGCGCCATGGTGTAGAAGATGCGGGTTTGGCCGTACATCAACACCAGAATGACCGAGGTGAGGCCGATGATTGCGCCAACCTTGATGGTCGCTGCGAACCACGCCCATTCCGGACCGAACGCGTCCACCGCCACTGCGACCGGATCGGGCACGTTGAGGTCGGTGTAAGGCACGATCAGGGTCAGGACGATCGAGACAAGGATATAGATGATGGTGCAGGCGACCAGCGATCCGATAATGCCGAACGGCATGTCCTTCGCCGGATCCTTGGCTTCCTGTCCTGCGGTGGAAACTGCTTCGAACCCGATGTAGGCGAAGAAGACGATGGAAGCGGCGCGCAGGATGCCGCCCCAGCCGAACTCGCCCTTCTCACCGGTCGGTTCCGGGATGAACGGATCCCAGTTCGGCGCGAACTGCGACCAGTTCGACAGGATCATGATCCCGCCCACGACAATGAAGGCGACCAGCACCGAGACCTTGATCCCGACGATGAGGTTGTTGACCTTCGCGGACTCGCTTACGCCGAGCACGAGCAAGAGCGAGAGAGCGAGGCAGACCAGGAAGGCCGGCAGGTTGAAGACCGTGGTGATGGTGGTCCCGTCCGCTAGTTCCTTCAGATGTCCGGCCGGCCCGGTGAGCGTCGCCGGCACGATGATGCCGATGTCCCCGAGCAGACTGACCATGTAGCCGGACCAGCCGACTGCAACGACGGAAGCGGCAAGGCCATATTCGAGCAGCAACAGCGATCCCATGATCCAGGCCGCAAACTCGCCCAAGGTCGTGTAGCTGTAGGTGTAGGCGGACCCGGAGACCGGCAGGGTCGAGGAGAGTTCGGCATAACACAGGCCCGCGAAGGCGCAGACGATGCCGGCGATCACGAAGGAGATCAGCACCGCCGGTCCAGCGTGCAGCGCGGCCGCGTTGCCGGTCCGGACGAAGATGCCCGCCCCGATGATGCAGCCGATGCCGAGCAGAACAAGGTTCCAGGGCCCGAGCGAGCGCTTCAGTTCACTCGTCTGGGTTTCCCGCTGGACCTGTTCAACACTCTTGCGCATCGACATGCGGCCGAGCAGCCCTTTGGGCGGTGCAGTCGCCATAATTCTTCTTCCCCTTGAGGTACGTCCCCGTGTGGCGCGGAGCCTAGCGGCAACTCCGCACGGCGCAATCCCTCCGATACAATGTCAGCGCGCCAGCATCGGCCCCAGCGGCTGGCCGCCGAACACGTGGACGTGGAGGTGCGGCACCTCCTGTCCGGCCCGCTTGCCCGCATTCGCGAGCAGCCGGTAGCCCTGCGCGCTCGCCCCGACCTGACGCGCGACCTCCCCGATAGCGCGGGAGAAATCCGCCAGCTCCGCATCCGACGCGCGGGCGCTGAAGTCGTCCCAGCTGACGTAGGCCCCCTTGGGGATCACCAGCACGTGAATCGGGGCCAGCGGGTTGATGTCGTGGAAGGCCAGGCTGTGCTCGGTCTCGAGCACCGTCTTGTTCGGCAGCTCGCCGCGCAGGATGCGGGCGAAGATGTTGCTGTCGTCGTAAGGCTGCGTGTGATCGATCGGCATGGACTTCCCCGGTTGACGCTGTTTCTCACCCCGCTACCACGAGTCCCGATGACCGACGAGACGCCCGAGAGCCTGATTCCCTACGACGAGATCGTCCAGGAAGCGCTGCGCGATGTGGTCGGCCGCGTGCTGAGCGAGGTGGAGCGCGGCGGTGCCCTGCCGGGCGGGCACCACTTCTACATCACGTTCAAGACTCGGATGCCGGGAGTCGATATTCCGAAGCACCTCGCCCAGCGGTTCCCGGACGAGATGACCATCGTCATCCAGCACCGTTTCTGGGACCTGAAGGTGGCGAAGGACCATTTCACGGTGGGGCTGTCATTCGGGGGCGTGCCCTCGACGCTGCGGGTGCCGTTCGCGGCGGTGACGGACTTCGTCGACCCGGCCGTCGATTTCAGCCTCAAGTTCCAGGCGCATGGCGCGGACGGCAGCCATGAGGAGCATGACGCTCCTGAGAACGACGTGCCCGTTGAGCCCGCGGCCAAGCCGGCCGAGGATGGCTCGAACGTCGTCTCGGTGGATTTCACGCGGAAGAAGTGACGTAGGCATTACCCTGAGCCCCGTCGATTAACTCAGGACAGGCTTGATCCGGGGTCCGCCTTCCTTCACCCCGCACGCCAGAAGAACAGGCGGACCCCGGCTCAGGATCGGGGTGACGAAAGGAACCATATGCCCGCACCGACCCGCACCGAGACCGACAGCTTCGGCCCGATCGACGTCCCCGCCGATTGCTACTGGGGAGCGCAGACGGAGCGCTCCATCGGCAACTTCCCGTTCGGCCCGCGCGAGCAGATGCCGGCGGAGATCGTCCATGCGCTCGGCTATGTAAAGCAGGCCGCGGCGCGGGTGAACGCCCGGATCGGCGGGCTCGACGTGCAGCTGGCCGAAGCGATCCAGCAGGCCGCGGGCGAGGTGGCACGGGGCGATCTCGACAGCCAGTTCCCGCTGGTCATCTGGCAGACCGGCTCGGGCACCCAGTCGAACATGAACGCGAACGAGGTGATCGCGGGCCGCGCTAACGAGATGCTCACCGGCAAGCGCGGCGGCAAGGAGCCGGTGCACCCCAACGACCACGTCAACAAGGGCCAGTCGTCGAACGACAGCTTCCCGACCGCCATGCACATCGCCGCAGGGCGGGCCGTCTACAAGCGGCTGCTGCCGGCGCTGCGAATGATCTACGCGCGGCTGGAGGAGCAGGCCAAGCAGTGGGACGGCATCGTCAAGATCGGCCGAACTCACCTCCAGGACGCGACCCCGCTGACGCTGGGGCAGGAGTTCAGCGGCTATGCCCAGCAGATCGCCGACTGCATCGAGCGGGTCGAGGGATGCCTGCCGCGCGTGATGCGCTTGGCGCAAGGCGGCACCGCTGTCGGCACGGGGCTCAATGCACCGAAGGGCTTTGCCGAAGCGTTCGCGGCCGAGGTCGCCAACCTCACGCAGCTGCCGTTCACCAGCGCGCCGAACAAGTTCGCGGAACTGGCGGCGCATGACACGCTGGTGGAGCTGTCGGGCGTGCTCAACACCATCGCGGTGGCGCTGACCAAGATCGCCAACGACATCCGGCTGCTCGGATCGGGCCCGCGCTGTGGCCTGGGCGAGCTCAAGCTTCCGGAGAATGAGCCGGGCAGTTCGATCATGCCGGGCAAGGTCAACCCGACCCAGGCCGAGATGCTGACCATGGTCGCCGCGCAGGTCATGGGCAACCATGTCGCGGTGACCGTCGGCGGGCTGCAGGGCCACATGGAGCTGAACGTGTTCAAGCCGCTGATCGGGGCCAACGTGGTGCGCTCGATCAACCTGCTTGCCACGGGCATGGAGAGCTTCACCGAGCGCATGCTGGACGGCGCGGAGCCGGACGAGCGGCGCATTTCCGAGCTGATGAACCGCTCGCTGATGCTGGTGACGGCCCTCGCGCCCGAGATCGGCTACGACAATGCGGCGACGATTGCCAAGCATGCCCACAAGAAGGGGCTGACGCTAAAGGAAGCCGGGCTGGAGCTGGGGCTGGTGGACGAAGAGACGTTCGACCGGGTGGTCAAGCCGGAGGCGATGCTGGGGCGGTAGGCTCTTGTACCGTCATCCCCGCGAAGGCGGGGATCCATCTCCGCACGGTGCGCTCGTGCGAGCGGCCTGGAGATGGACTCCCGCCTTCGCGGGAGTGACGGATAGATTAGAGCCTCCAGTTCAGCCGGACACCGATGTTGTCGATGCCTGGATTCTGGCCGCTAAACAGGGCGGCGTGGCTCATGTGGACCCAGCTGGCCTCGAGGCTGAGGCGCTCGTTGGCCTGGTAGCCGAGCCCAAGTTCGGGTTCGAACAGGATGCGGCTGCCGAACTCGATCTCGCCGTTGCCTGGTCGGTCGAACTCGCGAGCGGAGCCGGTGTGGACGGCGAGGCCGACGCCGGGCCGCAAAAAGACTTTGCGGCCAAAGCGATAGCTGATGCCGGCGGCGGCATAGTGGGTGTCGCCAGCGCTGTTCAGGGCGGCGAAGGCGTAGGGCTGCAATCCCGTCCGGCCGAGGCCATCGAACCGGTAACCTAATTGAAAATCCACGCCTTTTTCATCGCCGCCGCTGAGGCTGAGGGGAGTATCGACGGCGTGCTTGTAGACGCCGCCGAACAGTTCCCCGGCATGGGCGGTGGTGGGGGTGAGGGCGGTGACGAGAAGGGCTACGGGCAGGTGGCGCATGGGTGATTCGGTCCTTTCTCCCGGCACTTAGCGGCTGCGTGCGGGGAAAGCTTGCGCGGTGCGCCGCCTAGAAGGAAAGCAGCGGCGGGCCGGCCTGCCACGCCTTGATCGCGGGGTCGGGCGCAAGCAGCATCAACACGTTGAGTGACAAATTGTCGCGGATAATGAGCAGTGGAATCACTTCCAGTGCGACAATCAGGCCCAAAATTGCCCAGATCGGCAGCTTTCGGGCGAGAAAGAAGCCAATGCCCATCATGGCGATGTCGCTCACCGAGTTGAGGATGCTGTCGCCGGTGTAGCCGACGGCCGCGGTCGCCTCGCGGTAGCGGTCGATGATGATCGGGGAGTTCTCGACGATCTCCCATGCGACCTCCATGAGGGTGGCGGCCAGGAAACGGCGTTGCACGCTCCAGCGGCGGAAAGCCCAGGTCAGCAGCGCGTAGAAGATGATGCCGTGCAGGATGTGGCTCGGCGCATACCAGTCGGCGAGCATCTGGCTGGTGCGCGGGCTGGCGGCGCTGTTCACCCACAGGTCGATCTCCCCGCAGGTGCAGATGGGCGGACGGCCCATCAGCCACAGGATGACGGCGGCGACGAGGATGACGGCGAAGGCGGCGAAGAGGGGCCGCTGCTGCTTACGGGTCAAGCGATCTCCACCGTGATGTGGGCGAGGCGAGCGTCCTTGCCGATGCGGCGGCAGACCTCCCCCCTATCCACATCGCCGGTTAAGGCGACGATAACGGCGTAGCGCCCCGGACCGACCTGCCACAGGTGGAAGTCGGTGATGCGCGCATTGCCGCCCTTCTCGATCCGGGCGCGGATGGACTGCTCCAGCGACGGGTCCGGAACGCGGTCGAGCAGCACTCCGGCCGTGTCCTGGAGGAGCTTGAGGCTCCACTGGATGATGACGATCGCGCCGACGATGCCGACCGCGGGGTCGAGCCAGCCCCAGCCGGCGAACATGCCCGCGGCGAGCGCCGCGATGGCGAGCACGGACGTCAGCGCGTCCGCGAGGACGTGGAGGTAGGCCGAGCGAAGATTGTGGTCGTGCCCGTGGTGGTGCCCGTGATCATGATCGTGGTCGTGGTCGTGCGCGTGACCGCCTTCGTGCAGCAGGGCGGCGCTGACCAGGTTCACCAGGAGGCCGATCACCGCCACCACCATGGCTTCGCGATAGTCGACGGTGCGGGGTTCGAAGAAGCGGCTGACGCTCTCGACGGCAATCCCGATCGCCACGGCCCCGAGCCCGAGCGCGGAGGCAAAACCGGCCAGGCTGCCGAGCTTGCCCGTTCCGAAGCTGTAGCGCGGATCCTTGGACCAGCGTCGCGCCAGCCAGTAGGCGAGTGCAGCAACGCCGAGCGCCAGCGTGTGGGTCGCCATGTGCCATCCGTCGGCAGTGAGCGCCATGGAGCCGGTGATGGTTCCGACCGTGATCTCGGCCACCATCATGATCGCCGACAGCAATACCACCCACCGGGTCCGCCGCTCGTTGCGGTCGTGGCTTTGGCCGAGGAAATCGTGGGAATGGCTGCTGGTCATGCCGGACCCCTGGCTAGGCGAGCGGGGAGGGCTTGCCAAGCAGCCTCGGCCGGTTCCAAGCAGGGGCATGCTGCGCGTGTATGGACCGGATTGTGACGGCGGGCTGGTCGAGGCCGGCCGCGGGCAGGTCATTCCGGCGGGCGCGACCTGGATCGACCTGGAGGAGCCAACCCGCGAGGAGGAGAAGCTGGTGGAGCAGGCCATCGGCGTATCCGTGCCGACGCGCGACGACCTCAGCGAGATCGAACCGTCCAGCCGGCTGTATGAGCAGCGCGGCGTGCTCTACATGACGCTGAGCACCCTGCGCGGCGTCGACGAGGGGCGGCCGACCACCGAGCCCATCGGCTTCGTCCTGACCGACGGCAAGCTGGTCACCATCCGATACGCGACGCCCCGGCCCATTCGCGATTTCGCCAACCATGTGCACCACGAGCCGACGCTGGCGCGGGATGCACTGACGGTGTTGGTTCGCCTGCTCGATTCCATCATCGACCGGCTGGCCGACGAGTTGGAGCGCTCGGGAGCCGAGATGGAGGAGGTCTCCTCCATCATCTTCGCCCCGAACATGGACGAGCGGCGCATTCCGGCCCGACAACTGACCGCGCTGCTGACCCGGATCGGACGAGCCCAGGCGCTGCTGGCGCGGGTGCGCGAAACGGCGGTCAGCGCGATCCGGCTGCTCAGTTTCCTGTCCGGCAGCGAGCGCCTCCATCGGAGCGATTGCCAGGGAGAGCGGGACCATATCGTCAGCCTGCAGACGGACGCGTCGGCGCTGCTCGATCATGCGGGCTATCTGGGCGATGACCTGAACTTCCAGCTTGATGCCGCCATGGGCCTGATCAGCATCGAGCAGAATGCCGCAATGAAGCTGTTTTCATGGGTGGCGATCGTCTTCCTGCCGCCGACGCTGATTGCCGGAATCTTTGGCATGAACTTCACCCACATGCCGGAACTGGACGAGGTCTGGGGCTATCCGATGGCGCTGCTGGTGATGCTGCTGAGCGCGGTGCTTCCCCTGTGGATCCTGAAGCGTAGGGGCTGGATCTAGGGCCTGGCCTTCAGGCGCCGAAGAAGAGCGGCCGGCAGTCCGGCACGGAGGCGGCGACCGGGTCGACCGCCCCTGGCAGATCGGCAGCGCGGGCCGACAGACGCCGGGCAAGCGCCACCTTGGCCAGCGGAGAGCGCACGGGCACGCCGGATCGGCCAGCCTCCGCCCGCTGGAGCGATGCCATCCGGCGATTGAACTCGGGCGTGGCGAACATGTCTGGGATCCCCGCGGGCGTACGCTTTTCCACGAGAGCACAACCGGTTGGGGCGAGCTTTGTTCCCTCTGACCAACGTGCGGGCAGTTCGTTTCGACGCAACAACTTTCACGAGGCGGCGTTCGTGCCCTGATGTCTGTGCGGAAGAGCAAGCTGGTCGAAATCGGGGATCGCATCTCCGAATGGGTCAGCAACCTGTTCGCCCACCCTTACCTGCAGGTCGGGGTCATCCTCTTCTGCGTGGCCTGGTTCTGGCTGGGCTTTCATGCGGAGTCGCTGACGGCGGCTCTCTCCATCCTTGCGATCACCCTCACGCAGATGGTCCTCAATCGTCAGAACGACCGGGAAGCGGAAGATCGCAAGCGCGATGTCGCCATGCACGCGAAGCTCGACGAGCTGCTTCACGCCATGAAGGGCGCCCGCGACGAGATGGCGGGCATAGAGGTGCTCGAGGAGGAGGAGATCGAGGAGCTGAAGGAGCAGGCCAAGGAGGCGATCGACGCCCAGGGCGAGCGGGCCGGCGACCCGGGAGAGCGGGCGGCGGCTAAGGCGGCTGTCGAACAGGCGGGCGCCCGGGCGAAGGCGCAGGTGAAGAGCCGGCGCCGAAAGACCGGCGGGAGCGCGTGAGGGCGTTTGCGGGGGCAGGGGAGGCTTGCTAAGGGCCGCGCCAATTCCCTCGTTCGAAGCAGGAAAGCGCCATGATCCCCACTGGCCAGGATAGCCTCCAGACTCGTTCCACGCTGACGGTCGGCGGCAAGAGCTACGCTTATTACAGCCTGCAGAAGGCAGGCGCGGCGCTGGGCGATGTTTCGCGGCTGCCCTTCTCCATGAAAGTGCTGCTGGAGAATTTGCTTCGCTTCGAGGACGGGGTGACGGTCACGCGGGACGACCTGGTGGCCATGGTCGACTGGCAGAAGGAACGGCGGATCAACCGCGAGATCCAGTATCGGCCGGCGCGCGTCCTGATGCAGGACTTCACCGGCGTGCCCGCGGTGGTCGACCTCGCCGCCATGCGTGACGCGATGAAGCAGCTTGGCGGCGACCCGCAGAAGATCAACCCGCTGGTGCCGGTGCACCTGGTGATCGATCACTCCGTGATGGTCGACGAGTTCGGCACGCCCAAGGCGTTCGAGCAGAACGTCGATCTGGAATATGCCCGCAACCGCGAGCGCTATGAGTTCCTGAAGTGGGGTTCGTCGGCGTTCGACAACTTCAAGGTCGTGCCGCCGGGCACGGGCATCTGCCACCAGGTGAACCTCGAGTACATCAGCCAGACGATCTGGACCGCCGAGGACCTGAACGGCGAGACGATCGCCTATCCGGATACGCTGGTCGGGACCGACAGCCACACGACCATGGTCAACGGCCTGGGCGTGCTCGGCTGGGGCGTGGGCGGGATCGAGGCGGAGGCTGCGATGCTGGGACAGCCGGTGTCCATGCTGATCCCCGAAGTGGTCGGGTTCCGCCTGTCGGGCGCGCTGAACGAGGGCATCACGGCGACCGACCTGGTGCTGACCGTGACGCAGATGCTGCGCGCCAAGGGCGTGGTCGGGCGCTTCGTGGAGTTCTACGGGCCGGGTCTCGATGCGATGACGCTGGCTGACCGGGCGACCATCGCCAACATGGCGCCGGAATATGGCGCGACCTGCGGCTTCTTCCCGATCGACACCCGGACGCTCGACTATCTGCGCCTGACCGGGCGCGACGAGGAGCGGATCGCGCTGGTCGAGGCCTATGCCAAGGCGCAGGGCATGTGGCGCGATGCGAACACGCCGGAGCCGGTGTTCACGGACACGCTGGAGCTCGACCTGTCCTCCGTGCAGCCGAGCCTCGCCGGGCCCAAGCGGCCGCAGGATCGGGTGCTGCTGGCCGACGTGGACGACCAGTTCAATGCGGAGCTGGAGGGCACCTACAAGAAGACGGTGGACGGGCGCGTGCCGGTCGAGGGCGCGAGCCATGACCTGGGCAATGGCGACGTGGTGATCGCCGCCATCACCAGCTGCACCAACACGTCCAATCCGTCCGTGCTGATCGCGGCCGGTCTCGTCGCCCGCAAGGCACGCGAGTTTGGGCTGGACAGCAAGCCGTGGGTGAAGACTTCGCTCGCGCCGGGCAGCCAGGTGGTGACGGACTATCTCGACCGCGCGGGCCTGACCGAGGACCTGAACGCCATCGGCTTCGACCTGGTCGGCTATGGCTGCACGACCTGCATCGGCAATTCGGGGCCGCTGCCGGAGCCGATCAGCGCCGCCATCAACGAGCAGGACCTGGTCGCGGTCTCGGTCCTGTCGGGCAACCGCAACTTCGAGGGGCGCGTGTCGCCGGACTGCCGGGCGAACTATCTCGCTTCGCCGCCGCTGGTGGTCGCCTATGCGCTGAAGGGCACCGTCACCTCCGACATGGTCAACGAGCCGATCGGCATCGCGCGCAACGGCACGCCGGTGTTCCTGAAGGACATCTGGCCGAGCAACGACGAGGTGCGCGCGCTGATCGATGCGCACGTCCACTCCGACCTGTTCCGCGCGCGTTATGCCGACGTCTACAAGGGCGACGAGCGCTGGGCCTCGATCGACGTGACCGGCGGCGACACCTATGCGTGGCCGGCGGGCTCCACCTACATCGCCAACCCGCCCTATTTCGAGGGCATGACGATGACCGCCAAGGGCATCGAGGACATCAACGGCGCTCGGGCGCTGGCGGTGTTTGGGGATTCCATCACCACCGACCACATCTCCCCGGCGGGCGCGATCAAGCCGGACAGCCCCGCCGGCCGCTGGCTGCAGGAGCGGCAGGTCACGCGTGCCGAGTTCAACAGCTATGGCGCGCGGCGCGGCAACCATGACGTGATGATGCGCGGCACCTTCGCCAACATCCGCATCCGCAACAAGATGCTGCAGGGCGTCGAGGGCGGCTTCACGCGGCACATCGGCAGCGGCGAGCAGCTGCCGATCTATGACGCGGCCATGCGCTACAAGGCGGAGGGCACGCCGCTCGTGATCCTGGCGGGCAAGGAGTACGGTACCGGCTCTTCGCGCGACTGGGCGGCCAAGGGCACGGTGCTGCTGGGCGTGCGGGCGGTGATCGCCGAGAGCTTCGAGCGCATCCACCGGTCGAACCTGGTCGGCATGGGCGTGCTGCCGCTGCAGTTCCGCGATGGCGAGAGCGCGGAGAGCCTCGGCCTGACCGGCGACGAGCAGTTCACGATTGTCGATGTGGCGGGCATCAAGCCGCGGCAGGACGTGGAGGTGCTGGTCACGCGAGCGGACGGCTCGACGACGACCATCACGGCGCGGTGCCGGATCGATACGTACAACGAGCTGGAATATTTCCACGCGGGCGGGATCCTGCCGTACGTGCTGCGGCGGCTGGCGGCCTGATGCTCCCGGCGGCCCTTGCCGCCATGCTGCTGGCGACATCGCCGCCGCGGGTGATCACTCCACCCGCTGGATCGGCCGAGCGGGCGGCGATCCTGGATACGCTTCGGCCTGCGGTCGAGGCGCGCCTGCGGGGCAAGGTCGAGTTCGTGGTGGACACGCTGCGCAGCGATGGCGCGTGGGCGTTCGTCGTGGCGGAGCCGCAGCGGCCCGGCGGAACCCGGATCGACGGGCTGGCGCTGTTCGGGGAGGATTGGGACAACATGGACGGCCTGCGGGTCGATGCCGTCCTCCGGCGGAAGCAGGGCCACTGGGAGGTGGTCGAATATGTGATCGGCGCCACCGACGCGTGGTATTGCGGCGGAGCCGAAGCGGCTCGGCGGAGGGTCGTCGGATGCTGAACCTGTTGGTCGAAATCGTCGGCTGGACCGGAGCGGTGCTGATCCTGGGCGCCTATGGTTTGCTGACCGCCGGCAAGTTGCAGGCCAACAGCATCGCCTACCAGTCGATGAACGTCGTCGGCGCGGCGGGATTCGCGATCAATGGCTGGTGGCACGGAGCGCTGCCATCGGCCGTGCTTAACATCGTCTGGATGGGCATCGGTATCGTGGCGTTGCAGGCGATCCTGAGGCGCCGGTCCCCGGCCGCCTAGCTCGCAAGCGCTTCGGCGAGCCACGCGGGCAGGGCAGCGTCGGCGAGGTCCTCGACCCGGCGATGCTCCACGGCGAGCCCAAGTTCGGGATAGAAGACGCGCGTCCGCGGGCCGGGCTCGGTTGCTGAGACGACCACCAGTCGCCGGTTGACCTTGCTTCGCCAGTTCATGCGGGCGGTGTTTTCCTGTCCGACGAAGCAGCCCTTGGTGAAGCTGACGCCGTTCAGTTCGGCCGCATTGCATTCCAGCCAGAGCAGGTCGCCGAGTTCCGCCCGGCCCTCGCAGACGCCGAGGGAGAGGCGGTGCCGAAGCCAGCCCGAAGCAGACTCGGTTCCGGGCGCAATCCAGCGCCGGCCCAGCGCGTCGAGCCGGGGATCGGGTTGCCCCTGCTCGAGGTCGAAGGACCAATGCACCGCCAGCTCCTCGACGCGCCGGATCGTGATCGGCCGGCGCAGGCGGTACAGCGTCAGCCGCTTGGCGAGATCATCTGCCGCAGCCGCCTCGCAGTCGAGCAGCAGGTCCTCGCCATCTGCCCACACCAGGAAATCGAAGAGGCACTTGCCCTGCGGGGTCAGCAGGCCGGTCCAAACTGGCAATTCGCCAGCGACGTCGTTGGTGACGAGGCCCTGAAGGAAGCCGCGGACGTCCTGTCCGGAGAGACGGATCAAGGCGCGGTCGGCGAGGGTGGTGGCGGGCATGGCTGTTAGCTAAGAGCGGCCCCGTGGAAACGCAAAGCATCACCATCCGCCGCCCGGACGACTGGCACCTCCATCTGCGGGACGGGGAAATGTTGCGGGCCGTCGCGCCCTACAGCGCGCGCCAGTTCGCACGGGCGATCATCATGCCGAACCTGACGCCGCCGGTGACGACGATCGCAGCCGCGGCGTCCTATCGCGAGCGCATCCGCGCGGCGGCGGGCGCGGGCTTCACGCCGCTGATGACCTGCTACCTGACCGACGGCGCCGACCCTGACGAGCTGGAGGTAGGCCATGCGGAAGGCGTGTGGGTGGCGGCCAAGCTCTATCCCGCGAACGCCACCACCAACAGCGCCCATGGCGTTACCGACGTCCGCAACATCTTTCCGGCGCTCGAGCGCATGCAGCGGATCGGCATGCCGCTGCTGGTGCACGGCGAGGTGACCGACCCGGAGGTCGACATCTTCGATCGCGAGGCGGTGTTCATCGAGCGCATCCTCCAGCACCTCGTCCGCGACTTTCCGGCGCTCAGGATCGTGTTCGAGCACATCACCACCGCCGATGCGGCGCAGTTCGTGATGGAAGCGCCGGAGCGGGTCGGAGCGACGATCACGCCGCAGCACCTCATCATCAATCGCAACGCCATCTTTGCCGGCGGCATCCGGCCGCATGCCTACTGCCTGCCCGTCGCCAAGCGCGAGCAGCATCGGCTGGCGGTGCGTGCCGCGGCGGTGTCAGGCAGCCCCAAGTTCTTCCTCGGCACCGACAGTGCTCCGCACCTCAAGGAAGCCAAGGAGTCGAGCTGCGGCTGCGCAGGCATCTTCAACGCGCCTTACGCACTGGAGAGCTATGCCACGGTGTTCGACGAGGAAGGGCGGCTGGACCTCTTGGAAGCCTTCGCCTCCGAGAACGGACCACGCTTCTACGGCTTGCCGCTGAACGAAGGGACGGTCACGCTGGAGCGGGCCGAGGTGCCGGTGCCTGCCGGCGTGTCCGCTGCGGGCAGCAGCCTCGTCCCCTTCCACGCCGGAGAGACGATCGGCTGGCGCCTGGCCGCTTAAGCGCAGTCGCTCATCGGACCGCCGCGGCCGTCTTCGCCCAGGACGGCGGCGAAGTGGCCCTCCACTGCGGCATAGCATTCACAGGCCGCCTTCATCAGCCCCTCGCGGTCCGCTACCTGAATGTTGCCGCGACGGTAGGAGATGAGCCCCTGCTCCTGCAGCACGCGGGCGACCGCGTTCACCGTGGTCCGCTGGACACCCAGGATGGCCGCGAGCGCTTCCTGCGTCAGGGTGATGCGGTCGTCACCCACGCGATCCTGCACGTGGAGGAGCCACCGCGCGGCGCGGGCGTCGATCGGATGGAAGCTGTTGCAGGCGGCGGACTGCATGACCTGCGCCAGCAGATAATCGGCGTAGCGGCAGAACAGGTGCTCGAGGTGCTTGGACGCCTGCTTTGCCAGCTCCAGGGCGTGGATAGGGATGGTGACCGCCGGGCCGCCGATCTGGACCACGGCATGGGTGAAGGCGGGCGAGTTCCCGCAGCTGACGATCCCGCCGACCGCACCTTCCTTGCCGACCGAGGCGACTTCGACCGAGCGGCCGCCCGAGAGTTCGACCATCATGGAGACGACCAGGCTATCGAAAGGGAACAGGCTGCGCGTGACGGGCGAACCCGCGCTCAGCACGGTGTCCCCCGCCGCCATCTCGACCAGCGTCATGTGCGGCCGCAAGAGGTTGCGCTCGGCCGGACCCAGCGTTGCCAGGAGGCGGTTGCCCTGGAAGGCTCCGTCGAACTCGTCACCCACGAGAGCTTCGACCGGCTGGTTCATGCAATCCCCCTCTGTGCGGCGTAGACAATCATCTCGCCGCAAGCGCCGCGATCCCCCTACGCGCACAGCATTACGCCAACGTTCCGACCGACTGCAATAGCTTAAGTTACAAAGGCTTAGACCCGTTTCTATGTCGGCTATCCGACGTTGCTGCGCGACGGTGGAAGTTACCCTGAAGCCGACTATGGAGGGCGCACGAGAAGGGCGGTTGAACCGCGCGCCCCTCTCCGCTAAGCGCCGTGTCCTGCCGCATCCGGAGACGTGGGTGAGTGGCTGAAACCAGCGGTTTGCTAAACCGCCGTAGGGGGATTACTCCTACCGAGGGTTCGAATCCCTCCGTCTCCGCCAGCGTTTATTCGGCGCGCATCAGCCTTTTCCGCCTCAGCGTACGTCCTCGACCTGGGACAGGTATGCGCCGTAACCTTCCCGCTCCATGTCGTCGCGGTGGATGAAGCGCAGCGAGGCGGAGTTGATGCAGTAGCGCAGACCGCCGCGGTCCCGGGGGCCGTCGTCGAAGACATGGCCCAGGTGGCTGTCGCCGTGGCGGGAGCGGACCTCGGTCCGGATCATCCCATGGCTGGTGTCGCGCAGCTCCGCGACATTGGCCGGTTCGATGGGCTTGGTGAAGCTGGGCCAGCCGCAACCCGATTCATACTTGTCGGAAGAGGCGAACAGCGGTTCCCCCGACACGATGTCGACGTAGATGCCAGGCTCCTTGTTGTGGAGGAGCTCTCCGGTGCCGGGACGTTCCGTTCCGTTGCGTTGCGTCACGTGGAACTGCTCGGGCGTCAGGCGGGCGATAACGTCTTCGGATTTTTCGTACGTGGGCATGGGTGTCCTCACTGGTCTCACCGCACTGGCGGTCGGTCGTTAACATGGGGCCGGCCGCCTTCGTGGCAAGCGGGATCCGGGTCCAGCTTCCGTGTTTTCGGAGGAAGATGAAGCCCCGACGTGCAAATGCGGACGGCATAATCCCTTCGCTTTCAGCCGGTTGTTACCGACCCGGAACTCTTTTGTGCGGTGTGTCGTTAGGCCGGGTGCTGACTTCGTGCGCCGACGCCGGGTGTTTCCCGCGTCCGGGGCACGGGCTGCCATTCAACCATCGGGAGAAGGCATGATGAAGACGAAGATTTTGGCACTGGCAGCAGCCAGCTCGCTCGCACTGGGCGCCTGCTCGACCACCGGCAACGACACCCTCGCGGATGCGGCGACCGGTGCTGGCGTGGGCGCAGTCGGCGGTGCGGCCGTTGGCGCAGTGGTTCCGGGCGTGAGCCCGATCGCCGGCGCGGCCGTCGGTGCGGCCATCGGCGGCCTGGCCGGCGCCGTATGGGCCGACCAGAACAATGACGGTTATGCCGACGGCTATGTCCAGAACGGCCAGTATTACCAGGGCCAGCCGCAGGGCTATGACTCGACCCTCGGCCGCGTTGCCACGGGTGCCGGTGTTGGCGCTGCGGTTGGTGCCGGCGCGGGCGCGTTGATCCCGGGCCTCGGCGTCCTTGAGGGCGCGGTTGCCGGTGCGGTCGTCGGCGGTCTCGCCGGTGCGATCTGGGCCGACCAGAACAACGACGGCCGAGTCGATGGCTACGTCCAGAACGGTCAGTATTACGCGGGCGCTCCGCAGCAGACCACTGCTCCGACGCAGCCGACCTACAGCGCTCCGGTCCGTAGCGGCGAGCGCGGCTAAGGACCTGAATGATCCGCTTGCGTATCAAAGCTGATCAGCGTGCCGGCCGGCCATCCCGGCCGGCACGTCTTGTTTTGGGGCCTGGAGTCGCGGCGGGACTGGCGCTTGCGCTGGCGCCGCTGCCGGTGGCTGCGGCTGCACCGCTCGAGGGGGCGGTGCTGGCGCGGCCGGCCTATGGCCAGTCGGTCGAGGACTTTTATGCAGCGCGGGGGTGGCAGCCGTTGTGGCTGCGCCAGAGCAATGGGGATGCGGCGACCGAGCTGCTGATGCTGCTTCGAACCGCCAGGTCGGACGGGCTGAACCCCAAGCGCTACCGTACGCGCGAGATCGAACGGGCCCTGCGTGCCGCCTGGGGCGGGAACCCGCACGCGGTGCGGCGTGCGGAGCTGGAACTTTCGAGCGCCTACGTGGCCTATGCCCGTGACCTCCGGGATGCGCCGGACGTGGGCACCATCTATGTCGATCCGGAGCTGAGGCCCAAGGCGCCAAGCCCGCGCGCACTGCTCGAGCTGGCGGCGGCGTCGCCATCCCTGCCGCGGTTTGTGGCGGGCATGGGCTGGATGCATCCCTATTATGCGGAGCTTCGCAACGCGCTGATCCAGGGCAATTTCGGCGAGCGATCGCAGCCACAGCTGCTGCAGCTCAACCTGGAGCGGGCGCGCAGCCTGCCAGGCGGCCTTGGCCGTTATGTCGTGGTGAACATCGCGCAGCAGCGCCTGTTCATGATGGAGAACGGGCAGGTCGTGGACTCCATGCGGGTGGTGGTCGGCAAGCCCGTCCAGCCGACGCCGATGATGGCGGCGCTGATCCGCTTCACGAGCCTCAACCCCTATTGGAACGTGCCGCCGGACCTCGCCGCCGAGCGGGTTGCCCCATTTGTGCTGAAGGAGGGGTTGGGTTTTCTGCGGAGCCGCGGTTACCAGGTCCTGTCGGACTGGAGCGACAATCCGAAGGTCGTGAACCCGTCAACCGTGGACTGGCGCGCCGTCGCGGAGGGACGTACGGAGATCCGCGTGAGGCAGCTTCCGGGGCCGTCGAACTCCATGGGCGCCATGAAATTCATGTTCCCCAATGCGCAGGGCATCTACCTGCACGACACGCCATCGACCGAGCTGTTCAACGAGGCATCACGCATGTTCAGCGGCGGGTGCGTGCGGCTGGAGGCTGCGCCGCGGCTGGCGACCTGGCTGTACGGCAAGCCGCTTCGGGCGAAGGGCGCGAAGCCCGAACAGGCGGTGCCGCTGCCGCAGCCCGTGCCCGTGTACCTGACCTACCTGACAGCCGTGCCGTCCGGCTCCGAGGTCGCCTTCTACCAGGATATCTATGGCCGCGATGCGCAGCGCCTGGCGCAACGGCGCGGTGGGCGTGAGGTGGCCGCCCGCTAGCGCTCAGCCACGCGACCAGGTCGCGGTGTAGCGGACGCGGACGGGGATGGGTTCGCCGTTACGGTCGAGCGCGGGCTGCCAGCGACTGCGGCTGGCCATGCGGGCGCACAGCTCCTGGTCGAGCATGGGACTGCCGGTCCCTTCCGTGACCTCGCAATCCTGAACGCGGCCGCGGGCGTCGATGGTCAGGGCAAGGACCGCGCGGCCGCTACTCACGGCGAAACCGCGCAGGTAAGTCTCGTCGAGCCTGGAGCGCATGCCCCGGATGAGGCGCGCGGGAGAGCCGACCTCGCCGCCGGGGCCGGCGCCAGAACCGCCCGTGCCTCCGCCGCCGAAGCCGTTGCCGGAACCGCCCGCGCCCGTCCCCGGGCCGGCCTCGTCCGCTGCACCGGCGGTCCGGTCAAGGCCGGTCTCGGGCGCTCGGACATCCGCGGCCGGCGGTGCGGGCAGGGGGATGCGTGGGGGCGGAGCGACCTGGGGGAGGGGCCGGGAATGCATGTTGGCGGGGGCGGGCTCCTGGCGGGCGCCGGCCTGCTCAAGGGTGGGCGGCGGGGGAGGCGGAGGCGGCACCTCCTCGACGGTGTAGCTCTTCAGGGTCTCGGTCGCCTGCCGGACGGTGTCGACGCCAAGGCCGCTGATCAGCGCCGCGCCAAGCGCGACGTGGAGTGCGACGACCAGCGCCGCCGCCTTCTGTCGATCCGCTCTGTTGCGTGCGTAGGCCATTGGACAAGCAGCATATTAGCGCCAAACAGCTCGCTAATGCATTAACTCGTTGCGGTGCGCGCGCGTTCCGCCAGACGTTGCAGCTGGGCCATGCCGTTGAGATAGGGCGGCGGGCACCACAGGTCCTCGTAGCCCTGCGCCGCGGCGGCGTGCAGGGTCCAGAACGGGTTCACGAGATGCGGCCGGCCGATGGCGACGAGGTCCGCCCGCCCGGCGGCGAGGATGGCGTTGACCTGGTCATGGTCGGTGATGTTGCCCACCGCCATGGTCGAGAGCCGCCCCTCGTTCCGGAGGCGATCGGCAAAGGGCGTCTGGAACATGCGGCCATAGACCGGGCGTGCGTCGGCCCAGGTCTGGCCCGCCGAGACATCAATCAGGTCGGCGCCTTCGTTGGCGAAAGCCTGGGCGATCAGCACGGCCTCCGCGGGCGTGACGCCCTCGTCACCCGCCCAGTCGTTCGCGGAGATGCGGACGGACATCGGCCTGTCGGACGGCCAGGCCGCGCGCATGGCCCGGAACACCTCCAGTGGGAAGCGAAGGCGATTTTCGAGGCTTCCGCCATATTCGTCGGTGCGCTTGTTCTGGAGCGGCGTGATGAAGCTGGAGAGCAGGTAGCCGTGGGCGGCGTGGAGCTCGACCATGTCGAAGCCGGCTTCCAGGCCCATGCGGGTGGCGGCGACGAACTGGTCGCGGACCCGGTCCATGTCGGCGCGGGTCATCGGCCGGGGGCGTTGGTTGTTTTCCGACCAGGGCACGTCGGAGGCCGCGATCAGCTCCCAGTTACCCTCGTCCAACGGCTGGTCCATGCCGTTCCAGCCCACCCGCGTGCTGCCCTTGCCGCCGCTATGGCCGAGCTGGAGGCAGAACTGCGCAGGGCTGTGCGAATGCACGAAGTCGACGATCCGCTTCCACGCCGCGACATGGTCGGGCGCATAGAGGCCTGGACAGCCCGGCGTGATCCGACCGGTCGGCGAGACGCACGTCATTTCCGTGAAGACCAGCCCCGCGCCGCCCTGCGCCCGAGCGCCATAATGGACGAGGTGGAAGTCGGTCGGTGTTCCGTCGACCGCCGAATAGGTCGCCATGGGGGAGACCACGACGCGGTTCTCCAGCGCCATGTCGCGCAACTGGAGGGGCGCGAACATCGGCGGTGCGCCGCGATTCGGGACTCCGGCGCGGTTCCAGAACCAGCGCTCGACTCCATCGAGCCACTTCGGGTCGCGCAGGCGGAGGTTGTCGTGGCTGATCCGCTGGCTGCGGGTGAGCAGCGAGTAAGCGAACTGGATCGGCTCGAAGTGCAGGTAGCGCTCGAGGGTCTCGAACCATTCCGTCGAGTTGCGCGCGCTGTTCTGGAGCTTGAGGACCTCGACCTCGCGCTCGGCCTGGTACTCTTCCAGTGCGGCGGCCAGCGGCAGGCCGGGGCGGTTCAGCACCTCGGCCAGCTTGATCGCGTCCTCCAAGGCCAGCTTGGTGCCCGAGCCGATGGAGAAGTGAGCGGTGTGGGCCGCGTCGCCCAACAGGACGAGGTTGCCGTGATACCAGCGGCGGCAGGTGATCCGGCGGAAGTTCAGCCATGCCGCCGAGCCGCGCAGGTGGGCCGCATTGCTGAGCAGGCGCTCGCCGCCGAGCTGGCGGGCGAAGATGCGCTCGCACAGCGCGATTGCTTCGGGCTGCTCCATGCGGTCGAGGCCCAATCCGCGCCACGTCGCTTCCGAGCATTCGACGATGAACGTCGAGAGGTCCTCGTCGAAGCGATAGGCGTGCGCCCAGATCCAGCCCGCCTCCGTCTGCTCGAAGGCGAAGGTGAAGGCGTCGAAGGTCCGCCGGGTGCCGAGCCAGACGAACTTGTTGAGGCGGGTGTCCACCTCGACGCCGAACGCCTCGGGTTCGCGCTCACGGGTTGGGCTGTTGATGCCATCGGCGGCGATCACGAGGTCGTAGTCGGCCGGGTCGACTTCCGCCTCGTGCTCGAAGTGGAGGGTGGCGCCGAGTTCTCGCGCGCGATCGGTGAGAATCTCCAGCAGCCGCTTGCGACCGATGCCGATGAAGCCGTGCCCGGTCGAGCGAACCACCTCGCCATGGATGTGGACCGCGATGTCGTCCCAATGCGCGAACTGACCGGCAATGGCGTCGGCGGAAACGGGGTCGCAGCGCTGCAGGTTTTCGAGCGTCTGGTCGGAAAAGACCACGCCCCAGCCGAAGGTCTCGCCTTCGCGGTTGCGTTCGAACAGCGTGATGTCGTGCGCGGGTGAGCGCAGCAGCATGGCTGTCGCGAAGTACAGCCCCGCCGGCCCGCCTCCGATCACCGCGATGCGCATGGCGCTCAACCTAGAACGCCATGCGCCGCGATGACCAGCTCAGAACTTCGTGCCGAGCCTCACCCCGATCGTGCGCGGCCGGCCGGGGGTGATCAGCGTGTTGGTGCAGATGCTGCACACCACGCCGCGGGTCAGCTCGATATCCTCGTTGAACAGGTTCGAGACGAAGAGCTCGGCATTGTACGTGCTCCAGTCGTAGCCCGCGTAGATGTCGAACACGGTGCGACCCTTGATCCGACCGAGATAGGTGGCGGGATCCAGCGGGTTTTCGCCGTCGCCAACGTTGCGGCGGATGTCGGCGCGGGCGCCCGACTGGAAGCTCATCGCTCCCTGCACGTGGGCCCGGCCGGTCCACATCGGCCAGGCGTAGCGCGCCGTGACCGAGCCCTTCCACTTGGGCGTGACCGGCAGGCGTGAGCCCGACGGCGTGACCACGAAATCGGGATCGCCCTGATCGTCGAGACCGGAGCAGTCGGAATTGCCTTCCGCGAAGTTGCAGATGTTCCCGTCCGTCTTCGCATCGGTGTAGGCGGCCGCCGCGTTCAGCGTCAGCCCGCCAGCCACGTAGTTCACGTCGGTCTCGATGCCATTGATGATCGCATCGCGGCCGTTCTGGATAACGGTGAGGCTGTTGAGGCCGAGGAAGCTGAACTGGAACTTCTCCCAGCGCTGTCGATAGATGGCGCCGTTCCAGCGCAGCCGCCCGAAGCTGGTCTTCCACCCGAGTTCGTAGTTGGTGAGGTAGTCGGGATCGTAGGCCGGGGCGAGCGGCTGGCGATTGATGCCGCCCGGACGAAAGCCGCGCGACCAGGTCGCGTAGAACATCACGTCCTCGATCGGCTTGTACTGTGCGTTGAGCCGGTGGATGAAGCCGTTGCCCTTGCTCCGCCGGGGGACGACCTTGCCGTCGCGGAAGGTGCCCACGTTGGTGCACGGCGTGCCCGCCAGACCACCCGGCGCGAAGGGTGCGCCGAAGTCGTCGAGATAGGCTTCTCCGTTCACCGTCAAGCAGCGGTAGACGCCGGACGAGCCCCCCGCAGCGTTGCGTGGCGGCGAGTCTGGATCGTCCGGGTCGTAGTTGGGGTTCACGCCGAATCCGGCGAAACCGAACAGGGTGTTGTCGAACTTGAACAGGCGCCCGCCACCGGTCAGCGTGACCTGCGGCGTGATGTCGAAGCTGGCCTCGCCGAACAGCGCGTAGTCCTTGTCCTTGCGCTTCTGCTTGGTGACCCACAGCGATCCCGGATAGCCGTTGACCGACAGGTCGGGCGCGAGATTGTCGATCTTGTAGTCTTGGAAGATATCGTTCTTCTGGACCTGGTAGAAGGCGCCGGCGATCACCCGGAACGGCTTGTCCTGGGGCGAGGCGACCCGGATTTCCTGGCTGAGCTTCCGGAAGTCGTTCGTGCCGATGATGTACTGGCGAGGGTCGATCGTGTTCCCCGCGGCATCCTGGTAGTAGAAGTAGTTGGCGAGGCCGCCCACGCCTTCGTAGGCCGCGTCATAGGCATCGGCATAGTCGGTGTAGTCGGTCAGGCTGTACGTCGGGCGCTTCAGGTAGGCGCCCGAGTAGGTCACGTCGAAGTCGAAGACCTTGCCTTCGATCAGCAGCGCGGCCTGCGTCCACTTGTCCTTGCTGATTTCGTCACGGAAGCGGTCGATGCGCAGCCCGCCCAGATCCGGATCGACGCCGTAATAGCCATCGACCTTGCCGTTCTGATGCATGATCGTGGGCGTGACGGTCCAGTTGTCGTCGAGGTCGATCTTCAGCGCGGCGCGACCGCCATAAACGCGGTAGTCGTTGAAGTTCTTCTCGACGAACTCCTCGTTATCGACGCTGATGCCGTTGCGGACGCAGCCCACGACCTCGCCCTCGCCATCGAGGACCGGATCGCCGCAGTAGGTGCGCGAGCCGAAGACGTTGTCCACGAAACCGCCGTCGCGCTGGTAGAAGGCGACGAAGCGGGCGGCCATCCGGTCGTTGATCGGCACGTTGACCATGCCTTCGAGGCTGCCGCCCCAGTCGCCGCCAGCGATCTTGTTGATCTCACCGTCCACGCGGCCGTTGAACTGCCCGATCTCGGGCTTGTTGGTGATGATGCGGATCGTACCCGCCTGGCTGGACGCGCCGTAGAGCGTGCCCTGCGGCCCGGCGAGGCTCTCGATCCGGGCGATGTCATAGATGTGGATGTCGAGCGTGCCGCCGATGGTCGTGACGGGCTGCTCATCGAGGTAGGTGCCGACCGACGGGAAGGAGCCCGAGTGGTTGCCGTCACCGCCGGTAGCGACGCCGCGCATGTAGACGGTGGTCGAGCCGGGCTGCAGCGTCTGGAAGCTGACCGAGGGCAGCTGCTTGGTGTAATCCTCGAAGTTCGAGATGTTCAGCTGGTCCAGCCGCCGGGTGCCGATCGCCTGGATGGAGACGGGAACGTCCTGGAGGTTCTCTTCCCGCTTGGTGGCGGTGACCACGATTTCGGTCGGGTCTTCTTCCCGGCCATCGGTGGCGACCTGTTCCTGCGGAGAAGGCGGAGTGTCGTTTACGCCAGTCTGGGCAAAAGCCGGTGACGCGAGCGCACTTGTGGCAAGGAGAGCCCAAGCCACGCGCGAGGTCTTGTCGATCATCGAATCCCCCTGGATCGTTCCTCGAATGCAACATTGCGGCAGAGGGGCAGAGGATTGTCAACGCGGGCGCGGCATTCGGTGCTCTTTTACAATGGATGTTGCGCCGGTGCGTCGGGGTAGGCGTCCAGCACTGGGCCGAGTGCCTGCTTGAGCGGTTCGAGGTGCGGCTCGTAGCGGCGCCATTCGTCGGTGGCGTCGCGGTAGATGGGACGGCGGACCTGCTCCGAACTGGGTGTGCGGACGGCGCGCTCGGTCTTGTGGAACTCGAGGCAGGCGGGATCGAAGTCAAGACGGCAGGCGGCGAGCAGGGCGCGAACCTCGGCCTCGGTATCAACCACCATCCGCTCGTAGATCACTCGGTGCACGCGGCCGGGCAGGACATCATCGACATGCGCCATCAGGCGGACATAGTCGGCGTAGTAGCTGCCCATGTCGGACAGGTCATAGCTGAAGGCTTGCCCCCGCGCGAAATGCTGGCGGAAGTTCGACAGGCAACAGCCGAGCGGATGGCGCCGGGCGTCAATGATGGTGGCGTTGGGCAGGATCAGCTGGATGAAGGGCACGAACAGCCAGTTGTTCGGCAGCTTGTCGATGAAGAAGGGCCGGTCGGTCCGGCGCTGAACGGAGGCGCGGCGGAGGTAGTCCTCGCCCAGCGCCTTTCGCTCGTCTGCGGACAGGCCGAGAACGCTTTCCGGATAGCCGGGCCGCGAGCGGGCCAGGGCAGGGAGGTCGGGCAGCTCGGACGTGCCTTCCACCAGCGGGTGGGAGGAGAGAATCTGCTCCAGCAGGGTCGATCCCGAACGCGGCATCCCGACGATGAAGATCGGGTCGCGCGCTTCGCAGCCGCCCGCCCGGTCCGCGAAGGCCTGCGGGGCGAAGGCGGCGATGCTGCGGTCCACGAGCCCGCGAATATCGGCCCGACGGTAGGGCAGGCTCTTGCGCCGGAGCGCGTTGCCGGCGGCATAGTGGGCGAATGCCGCGTCGCTTTCGCCCAGGTCGTGCAGCGCCTTGCCGAGGGCGAAATCGAGGTGGAAACGATCTTCGTCGCGAAGGTCGGTTCGGGTCAGCGCAGTGCGCATGGCGTCCCGGTCCTCAGGCGTGAACTGGACCGTCTTGAGGTTGGCGAGGCTCCACCACGCCTCGCCCAGGTCCGGCCGGATGGCGAGGGCGCGACGGTAGGCGCCGATGCCTTCGTCCAGTCGGCCGACGGTCTTCAGCATGTGACCAAGGCTGAGCCACACGCGCGGCTGGTTGGGGGTGCGCTCGACCACCTGCTGGTAGAGCGCGATGGCCTCGTCGAAGTCGCCGAGACGGCCGAGGGTCGCGGCCTTGAGGTTGAAGTGGCCGATATCGTCCGGCTCGGCTTCGACCAGCGGCCCGATCAGGTCCAGCGCTTCGGCTGGCCGGCCTGTGCGACCGAGCACCAAGGCGAGGTTGGCGCGGGCTGCGGTGAAGCCGGGCGCCAGCTCGAGTGCGCGGCGGAGGAGATGCTCCGCGTCCTGCATGCGTCCGATGCGGGAGGCGAGTTCCGCCAGCATGCGGATCGCCTTCACGTCGAACGGGTCGTCGCGGAGCTGAGCCTTGAGCAGCCGCTCGGCCACGTCCAGGCGGTTGTCGTGCAACGCCAGCGCCGCGTCGATCAGGCGCGGGCCGTAAGGGCGGGCAGCGGCGCTCATTCGATCCCTGCCAGGAAGCGCTCGACCACCCGGTTGAAGATGGCGGGCTGTTCCAGGTTGCTGAGGTGGCCGGCGCCAGCGATCTCGACCAGCACGGCATGGGGGATGAGGTCCTTCAGTTCCTCGCTGAGCGACGGCGGGGTGATGCGGTCCTCGGTGCCGCACAGGATCAGGGTCGGGCAGCGGACGGCGGCGGCGCGGTCGCGCTGGTCGGCCAGCCAGACGGCGCGGGCGCCCAGGGCGTAGGCGGAGGGGTCGATGCGGCTCATGGTTTCGATCACTTCGGACCGTACCTCCTGAGATGCCGAGGAGCCTACAAGCGCGTCGACGCGGGACTCGGCGAGGCCGCGCATTCCCAGGTTGCCGCTGGCCGCCAGCGATCGGTCGTGGATCGCCTGTCCATCGGGGTGGACGGCGAAACTGTCGGCGAGGATCAGCGAAGCGCAGCGCTCGGGTGCGGCGGCGTGCATGGCGAGCGCGATCACTCCGCCGAGCGACAGCCCGCAGACGTGGACTTGCCGGACGTCAAGCGCGTCCATGGCGGCGAGGATGGCGCTCGCGAAGTCATCGCGGCCGGCACCGGCCGCAAAGTCGCTCTCGCCGTAACCGGGATAGTCGAAGGCGAGCGTCCGCCTGCTCGCGCCGAAGTGGTCGAGCTGGGGATGCCACACGCTCTTGTCCGACCCGACGCCATGCAGGAGCACCAGCGGAACGCCGCCGCTGCCCTGCTCGACCATGCCGATGCGCCCGCGCGCGGTCTCGACCCACCCCATGCCTTGCATACTGGCAGCGGGGGCGGGCGCGCGCTAGGCCTTGCGCCCATGACGCGCATGACGGTGAACGGCCAAGCCATCCACTACCGCCTGGACCCGCAGACGCCCTTGCTGTGGGCGCTGCGCGATGCGTCCAACCTGACGGGCGCCAAATATGGTTGCGGCACCGGCCAGTGCGGCGCCTGCACGGTAATCATCGACGGCAATGCCGTGGCGAGCTGCACGGTGACGATCGCTGCGCTCGAAGGCGCGGATATTACGACCATCGAAGGCTTGTCCCAGGGACGCGCCCACCCGGTGCAGCAGGCCTGGGCGGCGGAGCAGGTCAGCCAGTGCGGCTTCTGCGAGCCGGGCTTCATCATGGCAATTGCCGCATTGCTGGCAAAAAGCCCGCAGCCAAGCCCGGAGCAGATCGAAGCGCTGCCGAACATGTGCGCGTGCGGCGCGCAGCCGCGTATCCTGAAGGCGATCCAGCGCGCGAGCCAGGCGGTTGCGGGGGCTGCAGCGCCTGCTCCGCCGGTCTCTCCTCCGGGTGGATCGAACGTACCGGCACCGGAACAGCCGTTAAGCAACGGCTCATCTGCTGGGAGCGACATTCCGGGTTAAGACCAGTCGCGGTTCGCTCGAGGCTCACCATGCGTACGTTCCTTGCCACATTGCTGCTTTCGTCCGTCCTGTTGCCGGCTGCCGCCAGCGCCGATCCGAGCGACGGCGAGAGCCGTGCGGAACGGCGCGCCGCCGTTGTCGAACGGGCGCGCGAGGCTCGTGAACAGCGGACTGAGCAGCCCCGCTCCGAGCGGCGGGACGTGCAGCGGCGGATCGAGGTGGAACGGCCACAGCCGGTGCTCCGATCGGCTCCCGACGGGGGTGAGCCGACCCGGGCGCAGCGGTTCGAACGGGCGCAGGAAATCCTGCAGCAGCGACGCGAAGCTTCGGAGGGTCGGGCGTCTCGCCGGGATGTCGAGCAGCGCTCGAGAGACAGTGTCACGGACTGGCGCGCGCGGGAGCGGATCCTGCGCCGTGAGCAGGCCGGTACCACCGTGCCCCGCGAGTTGCCCCCGGCCGATCTCACGCCCGAGCAGCGGCGCCAGCGGGCCGGCCAGATCCTCGGCGACAACCTGCGCGAGCGCCGGGCGGAGCGCGAAGCCGAACGCCGGGCCGAACGCGACCGCTCGCCAGTGGCTCGGCCGCCGGCGTTCCGCGACCTGCGCGACCGGGGTTCAGTCGACAGCTTCCGACACAGCTGGCGGCGGGATCATCGCTACGACTGGCGCCGGCACCGTGACCGCAACCGGCACCTGTTCCATTTCGGCTGGTACTACGACCCGTTCGGCTGGGGCTATCGCCGCTGGAACATCGGCTGGAACATCTGGCCGAGCTACTGGAGCGACCGCTACTGGCTGCGCGATCCCTGGCAGTGGCGCCTTCCGACGGTTTACGGCTCATACCGCTGGATCCGTTATTATGACGACGCCCTGCTGGTGGATTTGCGGACCGGGCGCGTGGTGGACGTCATTTACGACGTCTTCTGGTAGACGCCGGCCGCCGGTTGGTCGAAGGAAGCATTGCGCCTGATGCGGCGCGCCCGCTTGCCACCGACACCTGCACCATATCGCCTGGGGATCCTTGATGAAGCTTCGCCTGCTGCTGCTTGCCTCCTCGACTGCAACCCTGGTGGCCTGCGCCACCGCCCCCCAGGCCGATCCGCTGCTGACGCCGCCCGTAACCGAAACGCCAGCCGCCGCGCCGGCCGCTCTGAGAGCAACGGCCGAGAGCGAAAAGGCGAAGCTTTGGGCATTGTTCAAGCAGAGCGACGAGGACAATCTCCGGCGAAACCCGATCAATGCGTTGTTCCGTGGCGACCAGCGCTATGCCGACCGGCTCGGCGACTTCATCAGCGACGAATATTATGCGGCCGAGAAGGCGGCGGCCGAGCAGGACCTGGCTGCGCTGGCCGCGATCGACCGGTCGGTCCTGAACCCCACCGACCAGCTGGCCTACGACACGTTCAAGTTCACCACCGAGGATACTCTGCGCGGTTATCAGCCGGACCTGCTCGCCTTGACGCGAGTCCGGCCGATGAATCACTTCTTCGGCATCCATACCTTCTACCCGACGCTGGCGAGCGGGCAGGGTGGGGCGCCGTTCACCACCCTCGCGGACTATGAGAACAACCTGAAGCGTCACAAGGACTTCGTGACCTTCCTGGACCGGGCGATCGGCCGCTGGCGCGAGGGCATGGCGAGCGGGGTGGTCGACACCAAGCTGACGGTCCGCAACATGATCGAGCAGCTCGACACGCAGCTGAAGCAGAAGCCGGAGGATTCTCCCTACTACGGCCCCATCAAGAAGTTTCCGGACGGCATCTCCGCGTCGGACCGGACGCGGCTGGCGGCGGAGTATCGCACGGCAATCACGGGCGAGCTGTACCCGGCCCTGAAGCGGGTGCGGGATTTCCTGCGCACCGAATATCTGCCGGCGGCGCGTGAGGGCGTTGGCCAGATGTACATGAAGGGTGGGGACAAGCTCTACCGCTATCAGGTGCAGTCGACGACGACGCTTCCCATGACCCCCGAAGAGATCCACGAACTGGGCCTGAAGGAGGTCGCGCGGATCACGACGGAAATGGAGAAGGTCCGGCAGGAGGTTGGGTTCAAGGGGACGTTGCAGCAGTTCTTCAATCACCTGCGGACCGACCCGAAGTTCAAGGCCAAGAGCCGCGAGGCGCTGACCCAGCGCTACTATGACGTGGGCAAGGCGGTCGACGCGAAGCTTCCGCAATATTTCTCCACCGTGCCCAAGACCAAGCTGGAGATCCGCCCCTACGAGCCTTTCCGTGAGAAGTTCGAAGCCGGCGGGAGCTACAGCCAGGGCACGCCGGACGGCTCGCGGCCGGGCATCTTCTACTTCAATGCGTACGACCTGCCGTCGCGCACGACTCCGGGCATCACGACGCTCTACCTTCACGAGGGTGCGCCGGGGCATCACTTCCAGATCAGCCTGGCCCAGGAGAACGAGGCGCTGCCGTCGTTCATGCGGTTCGGCGGGAACACGGCCTTTGTCGAAGGCTGGGCGCTCTATGCCGAGACGCTGGGCTACGACATGGGCTTCTACCAGGACCCCTACCAGCGGATGGGCACGCTCGACGACGAGATGCTGCGCGCGATGCGGCTGGTGGTCGACACCGGCATCCACTCGAAGGGGTGGGGCCGCGACCAGGCGATCCAGTACATGCTGGACCACAGCAGCATGGGGAAGACCGACGCCACCGCCGAGGTCGAGCGCTACATCGCGATCCCGAGTCAGGCGACCGCGTACAAGGTCGGCGCGCTGACGATCCAGCGGCTGCGCCAGAAGGCCGAGGCGGAGTTGGGGCCCAAATTCGACATCCGCGACTTCCACGCGCAGGTGCTGATGACGGGCGCGTTGCCGCTGACGATCCTCGAGCAGAAGATCGACCGCTGGATCGCGGAGCGCAAAGCCTCCTAGGCCGCTTACCCCGCGTGGGGCCTTCGGCCGAGATGGCCGAAGAGGTCGGTGCCGAGGCCGCGAAGTGCAGTGATGCAGCTCGGGCGGAGATCGCGGTGACGCGGGCAGAGCATTCGAGGGCAGGCCGAGAGGCCCGCATAGGCTGGCTCAGGAGCCGCTCAGGCGAACGAACGGCGCGAACTTGAGCTCGCGCTTGACGAAGCTGGTCTCGTAGCGGCGCACGGTTGCGTCGGTCGCGAACAGGCGTTCGGCCTCCTCGACGAACGCGTCCATGTGTTCGCAGCTGAGCAGGGCGAGCAGGTCGTAGGTCCCACTGATCTCGTACACGAACTGGACTTCCGGGGAGGTGTGCAGACGTCGCAACAGCGCGTCCTTGCCCGCCCGGTCGGCATGTTCTCCAAGCTGGACCAGCACCAGCGCGCGCAGTCGCTTGTCGGTCAGCTTGGGTGAGAGCAGGGCGACGGTGCGGGCGATCCAGCCCTCGTGCCGAAGCCGCCGCATCCGCCTGGCGATGGCGGAAGGGGACAGGGGCACCGACTCCGCCAGCTGTTCGGCCGTGCGGGAGTCGTCGCGCTGGACCTGGTCGAGGAGGGCGAGATCGAAATCGTCGAGCATCGGGGCAGTGGTGCCAAATTCTGGCACGATGTGCACCCGCAAAGCGCGCAAAGAACCTGAAGGCGGGCGTAAGATCAGGCTCGGAGGTCATGAGGTTCCCATGCGTCTCATTGCCATGATGATGTTCGCGGCCATGTCGGCCCAGCTTCCCGCCGCCGACACGCGCGTCCATTCCCTCGCCGGCGGACCGGCCTGCTCCCAGGAGCGCAGCCCGCCGCAGATCGGCGCGAAGGAGGGCACCTACGCCTTCTTCGCGGTCCCCGCCGTCTCCCTCTGATCGTTCAGGAGTTCTGCATTGCCAATGCGTCTTTCGCTGACCTTGCTGCTGACCGCGGCTGCCCCGTTCCCGTCCGTCGCCCAGACCGCCGTGCCGGCCACTCCGTTGCAGGCGCCCGTGGTCGCGCCGTTCGTGAAGGCAGAGGCGGAGAGCGTCGTCTCCGCGCTCGCGAAGCAGTTGGAGGAGGATTACGTCTTCCCGGACATCGCCAAGCGCTACGCGACCATGCTGCGCTCCAACCTGGCGGCCGGGAAGTATTCCTCGTTCGCCGATGCCGGCGCCTTTGCGAAGCAGGTCAGCGAAGACCTTGCCGCCGTTCACCCCGACGGGCACCTCGATCTCAAGCCGCCGCGCCTGGACAAGGGTGGCGAACGCCGGCCGAGCCGCTCGCTGGATCCGTCGAAGGCGATCACCAGGTCGGGCTGGATCGCTCCTGGCGTGGCCTATATCGGGTTCGAGCTCTTCCCGAGCGATGAGGCGACTGCAGCCAGGCTGCGGACGTTCCTCGAGCAGCACAAGGATGCAAAGACGCTGATCCTGGACGCCCGGGCCCACCATGGCGGCGGGCTGGGCGAAATGGACGTCATCTTCCCCTACCTGTTCGCCACCCCGACGGAGCTGGTGCGCATGGACACGCGCGTCTCCGTCGAGCAGCGCATGGGCAGCCCGGTCGCCGACATTCCGACGGTCCGCAAGATGGACGGCCCTGAAGGGGTCGTGCGGCGCGCCCACTGGGCCACGCCGGGCGCCGTCACTCCGTTGCGGGAGGCGAAGGTCTTCGTGCTGACCTCGAAGAAGACCGCCTCCGCCGCCGAGCATTTTGCGCTCTCGCTGAAGCGGACCGGTCGCGCGACGCTGATCGGAGAGACCACCTATGGCGCGGGCAACTATGGTGGCCTGGCCGACCTGGGCCACGGCTATTCTGCGTTCATCCCGGTCGGGCGGACGTTCGACCCGGACACCGGCGAAGGCTGGGACGGCGTGGGCATCAAGCCCGATGTCGCCGTGGCCGCGGACGAGGCGCTGGACGAAGCCCTGAAGCGAGCCGGTGTGAGCGGGGACGCCAAGCTGGCGCTCGCCAACCTCCGCTAGGCGGAGGCGAGCGCCTCCGCGATCAGCTTGCGGCTGTTGTCGATCCCGTAGAGTGCGATGAAGCTGCCCATGCGGGGGCCCTGGCTGCTGCCGAGGAGCGTCTCGTAGAGCGCCTGGAACCAGTGGCGGAGGCTCTCGAAGGGATACTTCTTGCCGATCTCGAACACCTCGTTCTGGAGGGCTTCGGCGTTCGCGGCTGCGGGCAGGGTCGCGAGATGCGCGTCGAGATCGCGTAGTGCATCCACCTCATGCCCGATCGGAGCGCGCCGCTTCAGCGTCGGCACCACGAAGTCCCGCGCATAGTTGACCGCTACGCCGATCAGCTCGTCGAGGTCGGGACTGGCCTCGGGCGAGCAGGCCGGATTGTAGCGTTGGACGAACTTCCAGGCCGTCTCCTTGTCGTGGCAGCCGGGCAGGCTGACGAGGTTCAGCAGCAGGCCGAAGCTGACCGGCAGGCTGTACGGCGCCGGCACCTGGCCGTCGTGGATATGGTGCACCGGATTGCCGAGGCGCTGCTCGACCGGCTGCTCGGGCCACTTCTCGCGGAACTGCCAATATTCGTCGACCGCGCGCGGAATGAGGCCGAGGTGGAGGCTTTTGGCCTTCTTCGGTTCGCGGTAGAGGTAGAATTCCAGGCTCTTCTCGCTGCCGTAGGTCAGCCACTCGTCGAGACTGAGCCCGTTGCCCTTCGACTTGGAGATCTTCTCGCCCTTTTCGTCGAGGAACATCTCGTAGTTGAAACCCTCGGGCGGCCGGCCGCCGAGCACCCGCGCGATCTTGCCGGACTGGATGGTGGAGTCGATGAGGTCCTTGCCCGCCATCTCATAGTCGACGCCGAGCGCCACCCAGCGCATCGCCCAGTCGACCTTCCACTGCAGCTTGGAGAGGCCACCGAGCGCCGATTGCGTGACCTCGGTCCCGTCTTCGTCGGTGAAGGCGATGGTGCCGGCCTCCGCATCGACGACGCGAACCGGCACCTGCAGCACGCGGCCCGTCGTGGGGGAGACGGGGAGCACGGGCGAGTAGGTCTGCCGCCGCTCCTCGCGCAGGGTCGGGAGCATGACCCCCATGATGTCGTCGAACTTACGCAGCACCTGGCGCAGCGTCTCGTCGAAGCGACCGCTGGCGTAGCAGTCGGTGGCGCTGAGGAACTCGTACTCGAAGCCGAACCGGTCGAGAAAACGCCGCAGCATCGCATTATTGTGGTGCGCGAAGCTCTCGTACTCGCCGAACGGGTCCGGCACCCTGGTCAGCGGGCGGCCGAGATGCTCGGCCAGCATCGCGCCGTTGGGCACGTTGTCTGGCACCTTGCGCAGGCCGTCCATGTCGTCGCTGAACGCGATCAGCTTGGCCGGCGCACCACCCGCGAGTGTCTGATAAGCGTGCATCACCCAGGTGGTGCGCAGGACCTCCGTGAAGGTTCCGATGTGCGGCAGGCCCGAGGGTCCGTAACCCGTCTCGAACAGCATGGGAGCCGCTCGCCCTGAGCCTGCCGAAGGGTCCGGCTTCCCATCCGGCCAGCGCTTCAGCAGCTTGCGCGCTTCCTCGAACGGCCAGGCCTTGGAGGTGAGAGCAGCAGTGCGGAGAGCGTCGTCGGTCATGCCCGCCGCATGTCCCTTCGCACCTGCGAAGGCAAGTCCCGCTCCCGGCCGAGCTGTGCTAGGGCCCCCGGCGATCGTCTTTCCGAATTGGAAGGAGGCAGGAGACACGAACTCGATGGCTTACAAGATTCCCACGTTCCAGGATCGCGCCGGTCAGGCAGCCGCCGCCAAGCAGAAGGCTTTGGAGAAGCTGCGCGCCAAGCCTGCGCCCAGCCCGGAGGTGATTGCCGAGCAACTGGCGGCTGAAGGGCGGCGCAGGGCGGCGCAGGCGGAGAAGGCCGCTGCTCGCAAGGCCGCGCGGGAGGCCGAGAAGGAAGCCGCCGCGCAAGCCAAGGCGACCGCTGCAGCCAAGGCTGCCAAGCCCGAGCTCACCGAAGCGGAGCGCAAGGCTGCCCGCGACGCCCGCTACGCTGCCCGCAAGGCCCGGAGGTAGGGAGCTGACACTCCCGGGGGGCGAAACAATCGTTTGGCGACCGGCGTCGGGCGTAGCGGTTGCGACGCCCTTGCGGATGACGTCCGCCGCTTAGGCGAACACTGTCGAGAGAGATCGGTTGGCACCGACCTGCGCATGACGGCGTCGCAGGCCCGGGATCAGGAAAGCATCCACGACGCACCAGATCATCCAAACCAGGATCATCGCGGCCCAGAGCGGTGGGACGGCGACATCGCCAACCCACATCGAGCTGGTCTTGGACATGACCGCACCAAGCAGAAGACCACCCCAGAAGAGACCGAGCATGGCGGCGCCCGAGCGGTAAGCTCCCAGGTAGAAGCGGTGCGCCGCGAAGGTGGCTCCGAACCACCAGAGCAGGTAGGCGACAGCGAGGCTTTTCATCGGCTTGGCGACGGTGGGCTGAAGCAGCGCGGCCGACTCGTATGCGGACAAGGGGGCAGGTGCCGGCTCCGAACTCTTCCGGCTGCGTTCGGCGGCGAGGAAGGCGCGAGCTTGGGGCGAGAGGCCGTGATCGGCTGCGGCGGTGGCTTGCCGAACTGGCTGCGCGGCACCGAATTGCTGCCGCGCCGAGGAGTCCGTGCCGCCAACTGAACCCTTTCGCCCAAAGCCCGTCATCTTCAACTCTCCTCGAGGACGGCCGAGCATAGCCGCTGCACTTTAACGATGGTTTACCGCCGCCTTGGCTGATCCGCTGTTGCCCTTTCGTTCTCGAAGGCTACATCGAGGCGAGTGGCCGCTCCGCTCCGCCTTCCCGCGCTTCATGCGACCCATGCCGGCATCTGGATCGCGGGTGAGAATGGCGTGCGCGAGGCGAGCCGGGGCGAGGCGATCGGCCAAGCGGCCGAAACTCCGCACATCCTGCTGAACGCCCCGCTGGTCGGGCAGCGGCTCGGTTATCCCGATATCAGCGGCCTCGACCTGCTGGAGCTGTTCGCCTTCGTCCACCCGGCGCGGTTCGCGGTGCCAACGGTCACGGGGATGGCGCGGGCGGTGGGACTGGTCCCTGCGACAGGCTCTGGTCAAGCGCCGATGAGCGATGCGGAGGCGGCTGCACTGCTACCGCAGATCGCAGAAGCCTTGCTGGCAGTCCTCGCCGATCCGGCATGGGCGGCGCGAGAGGGCGCGTGGACCAGCAATGCGACGTTGCATCGGCTCGGCTGGGGCTGGGCCGGGATCATCGGTTCGCGGCTTGCCCGGCCGGAGCGCGCCGAGCGGATGCTCTTTTCCCGGCTGCCGCAGTGGGAGGAAACCGGCGATCGCCCGCCGCCGCGCACCATCCGAATCGCGGAGACTGAAGCGCAGGAGCGGCTCGCTGCCCTGACCGGGCGCGGCGCGGAGGTGCGCGAGGGACAGCGTGCGTTCGCCGGGGCGGCGGCCTCAGCCTTCGCGCCCCGCGAGCGCAAGGACGCGCCCAACATGCTGCTGGCAGAGGCCGGCACCGGGATCGGCAAGACGCTGGGCTATCTCGCGCCCGCGTCACTGTGGGCGGAAAAGGCGGGAGGGGCGGTGTGGGTGTCAACCTACACCAAGGCGCTGCAGCGGCAGCTCGATGCGGAAGGCGCGCGGCTGGTGCCGGACGAGGCCGAGCGCCGCCGCCGGATCGTCGTGCGCAAGGGGCGCGAGAATTACCTGTGCCTGCTCAACCTGGAGGATGCGTCGCAGGGCGCCTTCTCCGGCCGGGCGGCGGTGCTGGCGCAGCTGGTCGGGCGCTGGGCGGCTTACACCAAGGACGGTGACATGGTTGGCGGGGACCTGCCGGGCTGGCTGCCGAGCCTGTTCCGCCGTGCGGGCTCCACCGCGCTGACCGACCGGCGGGGCGAGTGCGTCTACGCGGGCTGCCCTCACTACCGCCGCTGCTTCATCGAGCGGGCGGAGCGGGCCAGCCGGGACGCGGACCTGGTGATCGCGAATCACGCGCTGGTGATGGTCAGCGCGGCGCGTGCCCGAATGACTCGCCCGCCCGAGCGGATCGTGTTCGACGAGGGTCACCACCTGTTCGACGCGGCCGATTCGACCTTCGCCGTTGCGCTCACAGGGCAGGAAACGATCGAGCTGAGGCGGTGGATCGTGGGGCCGGAAGGCAAGTCGCGGGGGCGGCGGCGGGGGCTTTCAGCGCGGCTGATGGACGTGGCGAGCTACGACGAGCAGGGGGCGCAGGCGCTGGAGGCGGCGGTGGACGCCGCCCGGGCGCTCCCGTCGGACGGCTGGATCGGGCGGATCGTGGAAGGCGCGCCGTTCGGGCCGCTGGAGCGCCTGTTCGGCCAGGTTCGCGGCACCGTCTACGCCCGGGCCCGGGCCGAAGATGCCGGCTACGGGCTCGAGACGGAGCTGGCCGAGCCGGACGGCGACCTGGTGGCGGCCGCTGCGGATGCGCTGGAGGCGCTTGAGGGCTTGCTGAAGCCGCTGGCTGCGCTGGGGCGACGGTTGGAAGCGGTGCTGGAGGATGCGCCGGACTGGCTCGACTCGGCCGCACGGGCGCGGGTCGAGGGTGCCATAGCCGGGCTGACCTGGCGGGCGGCCGCGGTGCAGGCCTGGGCGCAGTTGCTGGCTCGGGTGGGGGGAGCGGCGGACCCGGATTTCGTCGACTGGCTGAACGTCGACCGGATCGAGGGGCGTGAGCTGGACATCGGCTTGCAGCGGCGCTGGCTCGACCCGACCCGGCCGCTGGCGAAGACCGTGCTGGAGCCGGCGCATGGGGTGCTGGTCACCTCGGCGACGCTCAAGGGCGGCGGTGGCGACTGGGCTGCGGCCGAGGCCCGGACCGGTGCGGCGCACCTGCCGGCGCCCGTGCAACGGTTCGAGGCGGCGAGCCCGTTCGACTATGCCGCCAATGCCGAGGTACTGATCGTCACGGACGTCAAGCAGGGCGACTTGGCGGCGCTGGCCGGTGCTTATGCCCGGCTGATTGAAGCGTCGGGCGGCGGCACTCTGGGCCTGTTCACCGCCATCCAGCGGCTGAAAGCGGTACATGCGCGGATCGCGGACCGGCTCGCGCGGGAAGGCTTGCCGCTGCTGGCCCAGCATGTCGACCCGATCGACACCGGCACGCTGGTGGACATCTTCCGCGATGACCCGCGGGCCAGCCTGCTCGGCACCGACGCGCTGCGGGACGGGGTGGACGTGCCCGGCGAATCGCTGCGGCTGGTGGTGATGGAGCGGATCCCCTGGCCTCGCCCGACCGTGCTGCACGCCGCGCGGCGGATGGCCTCGGGCGGTTCCGCCTACGACGACCGTGTGATCAAGGCGCGGCTGGCGCAGGCGTTCGGGCGGCTGATCCGGCGGCAGGGCGACCGCGGGCAGTTCGTGATCCTCTCGGCCGCCTGCCCGTCGCGCTTCCTCAGTGCCTTCCCGGAAGGAGTGCCGGTGCACAGGCTGACGCTCGACGCAGCGCTGGAACGGGTGCGAGCGGCGGGGCGCTCAGGCATCCAGCGCGAGGGCGAGATTCTCTCGGACGGCGCGGAGATCGTCCGCTGAGACTGCGGCGGTCGGGGCCAATGCGGGCGGCGGTGGAACCGGAATCCGCGTCCTGTCGGGGGTGGGCTCAGAAACGGGGGACGCTTCTGCTGCGGAGCCGTTGGCCAGCAGCTTCTGCACGCCGCGAACGGTATAGCCTTCCTGGTTGAGCAGGCGGTGGATTCGACGCGCGAGTTCCACGTCGGCCGGCCGATAGTAGCGCCGGTTGCCGGCCCGCTGCAGCGGCCTCAGCTGGGGGAACTTGCTTTCCCAGTAACGCAGGATGTGCTGGGCGACTCCCAGCTCCTCCGCCAGTTCGCCGATGGTGCGAAAGGCATCCGGAGCCTTGGTGGTCACCACGGGGCGCGCGCTCCTTAAGCGCCGCGCGCGACCTTGTCGCGCATCATCTGGCTGGCGCGGAAGGTCATGACCCGGCGGGGCGCGATGGGTACCTCGACACCGGTCTTGGGATTGCGGCCGACGCGCTCACCCTTGTCGCGCAGGATGAAGCTGCCGAAGCCGGAGATCTTCACATTCTGCCCGTCCGCGAGAGCAGCGCACATGTGATGGAGGAGCCGCTCGACCATGCTGGCAGACTCCGCCCGCGACAGTCCAAGCTGCCGGTGGACGACATCGCTCAAGTCGGCACGGGTCAACGTGCCCCCGTGCATCTCCACATTGTGCCCGGACCGGGCCACACCCGCATCGGCCATTCTCGTTCTCCGCCCCCCTTTTTGGCGCCCCGCTGGCGCGCCTTGCTCAGCACGCTAACCGAAACAACTCGCGTCGGCAAATCGGCTGCGATTGCCGCGAGTTAAACCCGTTAGAAACGCATCGCCGCCGCGCCCCAGGTGAAGCCGCCGCCCATGGCTTCCAGCACCACCACGTCTCCGTGCTTGATGCGTCCATCCTTCACCGCCACGTCCAGCGCGAGCGGCACGGAGGCAGCCGAGGTGTTGGCATGACGATCGACCGTCAGCACGACTCGCTCCGGCGAGAGGCCGAGCTTGCGCGCCGTGGCGTCGATGATGCGGGCGTTCGCCTGGTGGGGCACGACCCAGTCGACATCGTCCGGCGTCAGGCCGGATGCCTCGAGCACTTCGCCGAGGACGTCGGCGAGGTTCACGACCGCATGGCGGAAGACCTCACGGCCCTTCATCCGCAGCTTGCCGACGGTGCCGGTGGTCGAAGGACCGCCGTCCACGTAGAGCATATCGCCATGCCGCCCGTCCGCGTGCAGCCGGGTAGCGAGGATGCCGCGATCCTCCGTGTCTTCGGCGCGAAGCACCACCGCGCCGGCGCCATCACCGAACAGCACGCAGGTGGTGCGGTCTTCCCAGTCGAGGATGCGGCTGAACGTCTCCGCGCCGATCACCAGCGCGGTGCGGGCATTGCCGCCGCGCAGCATCGCGTCGGCGACAGACAGCGCGTAGAGAAAGCCCGTGCAGACCGCGTGCACGTCGAACGCGATGCAGTCGCGGATGCCGAGCAGCGCCTGCACCTTGGTCGCGGAGGACGGGAACGTCTGGTCGGGAGTCGCCGTCGCGAGGACGATGAGGTCCACCTCGGTTGCGTCCATCCCCGCCTCGGCCAGCGCCTTGCGGCAGGCCTCGGTGGCGAGCGTCGCCGTGGTCTCCCCTTCGCCGGCGATGTAGCGGGTCCGGATGCCGGTGCGCTCGACGATCCACTCGTCCGATGTATCGACCTGTGCGGCGAGTTCGGCGTTGTCGAGCCGCCGCTTCGGAAGCGCGGAGCCGACGCCCGCGATCACGGAACGAAGGGTCATTCTGCCGCTTGCCCATTGGCGAAGGCATGGGCGCGGAAGTTGTCGAGGTCGTCGCCGATCTTTCGCGTGATGTCGTTGCGGACCATCCGCGCGGCCACGCCGATCGCGTTCGCGACACCCTTGGCGTTGGCACTGCCGTGACTCTTCACGACCAGGCCATTGAGGCCGAGGAAGACCGCGCCGTTGTGGTTGTTCGGATCGAGATGCACCTTGAGCATGTGCAGCGCGGGCTTGGACAAAGCGAAACCCGCCTTCGACCGCAGCGACGAGGTGAACGCCCGCTTCAGCAGGTCGGTAACGAAGCGGGCAGTTCCCTCGGCGGTCTTGAGCGCGATGTTGCCGGAGAAGCCGTCGGTGACGACCACATCCACCTTGCCGCGCGACAGCTGGTCGCCTTCGGTGAAGCCGTCGAATGCGAACGGCAGATAGCTCGCTTCGCGGAGCAGGGCAGCGGCATCCTTCAATTCGTCCGTGCCCTTCAGTTCTTCGGTGCCGATGTTGAGCAGCTTTACCCGCGGCCGGCGGATGCCCTGCACGGTGCGGCTATAGGCCGCCCCCATGACGGCGAACTGAACGAGGTTCTGGGCGTCGCATTCGGTGTTCGCGCCGAGGTCCAGCATGACGCAATCATGCTCCCCCAAGGTGGGGAGGAGGGCCGCGAGTGCGGGCCGGTCGATCCCGGGCATCGTCCGCAACGCCAGCTTGGCGATGGCCATCAGCGCACCGGTGTTGCCGGCGGACAGCGCGGCATGGGCAGCACCGTCTTTCACGGCATTGATGGCCATGCCCATGGACGTCGTGCGCGCTCGGCGCAGCGCCTGGCTGGGCTTCTCGCTCGATTCGATCGAGTCAGGGGCGTGGAGGATCTCGGCCGAACCGGCCGGGAAGGCATGGCGCTCCAGCTCCGCGCGCACGCGGGCTTCGTCACCGACCAGAAGGAAGCGGAGCGAACGGTCGGACTTCAGGGCGCGCGCCATTCCACCCAGCATCGCGGCCGGGCCGGCATCGCCTCCCATGGCGTCGATCGCAATCCGCGGCGCCCCGAGAGATCCGGCGCTTTCCGGGTTGCGGGTCACGGACGTTGGAACCGTCAGGCCTCGGTCGAAACGATTTCGCGGCCGTTGTAGTGGCCGCAGGCCGTGCACAGGTTGTGCGGAAGCTTCAGCTCACCGCAGTTCGAGCACTCCTGAAAGCTGGCGGGCGTCAGCGCGTGATGGCTGCGACGCATGTTGCGCTTCGACGGCGAGGTTTTTCTCTTAGGGACGGCCATTGCGGCACCTGTTTCTTCAAGCGGTCAAAAAAAGATGCGACGATCCATGCCATGCTCAACGGGACATGCCCCGCGGCGGCGATGGGTCGTCGCGAACGGGGTGCCCTATAGCGTAAAGCTAAGGAAGCGCAAGCGCTTCGGCTCAGGCCGCCAACGCGCGATCCGAAACGAAAGGATTGGATGCCCGCTCACGCCCGAAGGTCGACATCGGCCCGTGGCCTGGAATGAACATCGTATCGCTGCCCATGGGCCAAAGGCGGGTGCGGATCGAATCGATCAGGGCCTGGTGATCGGACCGCGGAAAGTCCGTGCGGCCGATGGAGCCGGCGAACAGCACGTCCCCGACGATCGCCAGCCTGGAGGCGGGGTGATGGAAGACGACGTGTCCCGGAGTGTGACCGGGACAATGGTGCACATCCAGCGTCAGATCGCCGATCGTGACCGTATCTCCCTGGACCAGCCAGCGCGAGGGTTCGAATGGTCGGCCCTCGATGCCGTAGCGTGCCCCATCCTCCGCCAGCGTGGCGATCAGCCAGCGGTCCTCCTCGTGCGGTCCCTCAATGGGAACGCCGAGGTCCTCCGCCAGGATTCCCGCAGCGCCCGCATGATCGATGTGGCCGTGGGTGAGGATGATCTTCTCGACCGTGACGCCCGTTTTCGCGATCGCGTCCTTGATCCGTGGCAGGCCCCCGCCGGGGTCGACGACCGCCGCCTTCATGGTGGCGGTGCACCAGACGAGGCTGCAATTCTGCTGCAGCGGCGTCACCGGGATCATGGCCGCGCGGAGCGGCGGGTTAGGCTCGGTCACTTCAGGAGGTTCTTCTGCCAGAACAGGAGGGTCGCCCAGAACAGATAGTCCTGGTTCTCCTTCTTCGCGAATCCATGGCCCTCGTTCTGGCCGGTCAGGTACCAGACCTCATTGCCGCCGCTGCGGACCGCCTTGACGATCTGGTCGGCCTCCGACGCGGGGACACGCGGGTCGTTTGCGCCCTGCACCACGAATAGCGGCGCCTTGATCTCGCTGACGCGGCGAAGGGGCGAAATTTCCTCCAGCTTGGCGCGCTGCGCGGGATCACGCTCATCGCCATATTCCACGCGGCGCAGGTCGCGGCGGTAGCTCTGTGTGTTTTCCAGGAATGTGTTGAAGTTGGAGATGGCAACGACACACAGGGCACCGTCGAAGCGGGTATTGTAGCGGATCGCCGAGGCGTAGCACATGTAGCCGCCATAGGAGCCGCCGGTCACACCCATGCGCTCCGCATCTAAGCGGGGGTCGGCAGCCAGCCGCTCGAGGAAGGCGCCGACGTCCTTGACGCTGTCCTCCCGCTTGAAGGGGCCGTTGTCGAGGCTGACGAACCGCTTGCCGTAGCCTGTGGAGCCGCGGACGTTGGGGTAGAAGACGGCGATCCCGAGCTCGTTGATGAGGTAGTTGGTGCGGCCGAGGAAGCCGGGGCGGGTCTGGCTTTCCGGGCCGCCGTGAATGTTGACGATCAGGGGTCGTTTGCTCGGGAAGCGTTTGGCGTCCGGGCGATAGAGGAAGCCGCTCACTGTCTCCCCGTCGAAGCTCTTCACCTCCACCAGTTCGGGCTCGACGTTGCGGGCGGGATCGAGGCCGCCGGTCTCGCTTTCGGTCCAGCGCGTGACCTTCAGTGTCTTCGGGTCTACGGCATAGGCATCCGAGGGGCTGCGGGCAGAGGTCAGGGTCAGGCCAAGCGTTCCCCAGGGTGCGAACTCGAGCCCGCCGGCGACACCGACCGGCAGGCTGGTGACCGGGCGCACGCGCCGGCTGGCCACGTCCATGAGGTAGAGGCGGCTGATGCCGGCCTCGTTCACGACGTACGCGATGGTGCGGCCATCGTGAGAGATCTCGATCTCCTCGACGTCCCAGCGACTTGGTGCCGAGACGGGCGTGAACTTGCCGGTGGTCGGGTAGAGAATGCCGAGCCGCTGCGTGTCCGATCCCTCGTCGGAGGTGACCCACAAGGTGCCGTCCGGCGCGAACTTGCCCCCACCGTAGGCAATGTCCTTGGAGTGGTCGCCGATGGGGCTCAGCGCGCCGGTCGTGAGGTCGAGCAGGTAGGGATCGCTGTTGGTGATCGACTGGTAGTTGATCACCGCGGCGCGCCGCCCGTCCGGCGCGAAGTCGGCGATGCCCCAGCCGCCGCCCTTGACCTGCGCAACCATCCGGTTGGTGGAAGGATTGCGCGGATCGACCACATAGAGGTCGGAATCCGTGCCGTTGCGGCGGGTCGAGCTGTAGGCGAGCATGCGGCCGTCCTTGCTCCACGGACCCATTTCGTTGCGGCTCTTGCCATCGGTCAGGAGGTTCAGCCGGCCGTTGGCGAGCGTGTAGATCTGGTAGAACTCGTCGCCACCATTGTCCTTGGAGACGGCGAGGACATCACCCTGCGGCGACCAGCGCCCACCGAGCGGCTCGGCCTCGAAGCTGATCTGGCGGCGCATCATCAGCGGCCCGGCGACACTATGGAGCTGCGAGACGTTTCCGAACCGGGTGCTGATCAGCATGGAGCGGTCGCGGGCGTTCCAGCCGGAGAAGCCGGCGGTGCGGAATTCCATGTAGGGTCGGGCGGCGACGGCAAGCTCCTGCGGGATGGCAGGCATGCCGTCCGCGACAAGCGCCGCCGGCCTGGGCGCATCGGCCGCCAGCAACGGGGTGGGGAGAAGGGCGGCGGTCGCGGCCAGCGCGATGCGGAGCGGCTTGATCATGCGGCCTGCTTAAGGGGCAGTTTTCTCCACCTCAAGCACGGCCATCGACGGGGGCACGTCCTTCATCGAACGGGAGACCGCCTCGGCCTGGCGCATGACCCGCAGGAGGTTGCCGCCCGCCAGCTTGGCCAGGTTCCGGTCGCTCCACCCGCGGCGGATCAGCTCGGCGAACAGGCGGGGATAGTCGTCCACGCCCTCGAGACCGGCGGCTGTGAACGGCACGCCGTCGAGATCGCCGCCGATCCCGACATTGTCATAGCTGGTGGACGCCGCGAGCCGCTCGATGTGATCGGCGACGAGGCTCACGTCCATTGCAGGTCGCGGATTGGCGGCGTCCCATGTCTCAAGCCCTTCGGCCACCTTAGAGGCACCGTCGGGGTAAAGGCTCTTCAGCCGGGCTTCCTCGCCGGCGCGATTGGCGTTCCACTGGCGCACCTGCTCGGACAGGAAGACGGGATAGAAGTTCACCATCACCACGCCGCGATTGAAGGCGAGCTGTCGAAGGACGTCCGCGGGAACGTTGCGCGGGTGGTCGGCGATCGACTTCGCGTTGGAGTGCGAGAAGATCACCGGGGCGCGGCTCAGCTGGATGGCGGCGATCGCGGTCTCGGGTGACACGTGGCTGAGATCCACCAGCATCCCGAGCCGGTTCATCTCCTTGACCACCTCCTGACCGAACGGAGAAAGGCCCTGGTGCTGCGGCTCGTCCGTGCCGCTGTCGGCAACCGTGTTGGTCTTGGTGTGGGTGAGCGTCATGTAGCGCACGCCAAGGTCATGGAAGCGGCGCAGGGCCGCCATGGAATCGCCGATCTGGTGAGCGCCTTCCATGCCGATCAGCGAGGCGACGCGGCCCTTGCGATGCGCCCGCACGATATCGTCGGCAGTGAGCGCAAGCTGCAGGTCCTTGGGGTAGGCATCGATCATCCGGCGCGTGAGATCGATCTGCTCGATCGTCATCTGGATCGCCTCCGCTCCAGTGACCGACGCTGGGATGTAGACCGACCAGAATTGTCCGCCCACTCGCCCGGCATGCAGCCGCGCTATGTCGGTCATCAGCGGCTTTTCGAGCTTGTCGGTCCCGCTGGCGAGATTGTCGACGCGGCTGCCGTACTTTTCCCGAAGTTCGCCTGGCAGATCATTGTGTCCGTCGATCAGGGGTGTGCGCTTGAGGATCCGGTCGATCCGCTTGGCGATGGCGGGATCGAGTGGCTGGGTCTGAGCGGCGGCGGGAGTTGCGAGCAGGGCAAGGACTGCGGCGACGAGCAAAGGGCGCATGGGCTCTCCTGATTGAAGGGCGAGCTTTACGAAGCCGCGGGCCAGCGGGCAAACGGGGCCGGTGGACCCGCCATTTCTCCTGTTCGACGATGCGCGCACGCCTGGGGTGCATGCCCGGTTGTATCACCGTCCTGTCGAGGAGGTGGTGGCGTGGCGGATGGAGGAGGTGCTGCCGGCACTGGACCGGCTGCAGCAGGCGGTTCGCAGTGGCTCGCACGCGGCCGGCTTCATGGCGTACGAGGCGGGGTACGCGCTCGACCCGGCGCTGCTGGCTGCTGCTCGCCAGGGTTCCGGGCCGCTCCTGTGGTTCGGTCTCTTCGACGGGTTCGAGCAGGTGGATGCCGCAGCCTGGCTGCCACCCGGGGAGGGTGCCTTTGCCGCATCGCCCCGACCGCGGATCAGCCCCGCGGAATATCTGCGCGCAGCGGAGAGGGTTCGCGATCACCTCTATGAGGGCGATTTCTACCAGGCGAACCTGACGTTCGGCTGTGACGTGCCATTCGCAGGCGATCCGCTGGCGCTCTACCGGCGGCTGCGGGAGGCAAGTGCGGCCGCCTGGGGCGGGGTGGTACGGTTGCCGGACCGCTGGCTGCTCTCGCTGAGCCCGGAGCAATTCTTCACGCTTCGCAACGGCGTGATCGAAGCCAAGCCCATGAAGGGCACCGCGCCGCGCGATGCTGCGCCCGAGACGCTGACCGCAGACGCCAAGAGCCGGGCCGAGAACCTGATGATCGTCGACCTGCTCCGCAACGACCTCGCCCGCGTTGCCGTTGCCGGCAGCGTGGCCGTGCCGGAGCTGTTCGCGGTGGAGCGGTTTCCGACGCTCCAGCAGATGGTGAGCCGGGTGACGGCGAGGCTGGCGCCGGGGCTGGACGCGGTCGACGTACTCCGCACCATCTTTCCGTGCGGCTCCGTTACGGGTGCGCCCAAGATCGCGGCCATGCTGGCGCTGCGGGAGCTCGAGCCGGAGCCGCGTGGTGCGTACACGGGGGCGATGGGCTGGATCGAGCCTGAAGGTGATGCTTCGTTCAACGTGCTGATCCGGACGCTCGAGATCGGTCCGGAGGAGCGACCGGCGCACCTCGGGCTCGGATCGGGGCTTGTCGTAGACTCGTGTCTCCGCGATGAGTGGGACGAGTGCCTCAGCAAGGGAGCCTTCGTGACCCGGTCCATGCCTGCCGTCGACCTGCTGGAAACGATGCGGTTCGATCCCGAAGAGGGGATTGTCGAACTCGACCGACACCTCGACCGGCTCGGCAAGGCGGCGACGACGCTGGGGTTCCGCTACAATCGCCATGCGGCCCGCAACGAGCTTCAGGCGGCGACATTCGGGCGCAAGCAGAAGGCGATGGCCCGGCTGATGCTCTCGCCCACTGGAATCATGTCGGTGGAGGTCAGGCGGATCGAGGCGCCCGACGAGCTTCCAGTCACGGTCGCCGTGCTTCCGCTGCCCGTGTCGGCGGATGATTTCCGCATCCGCCACAAGACGAGTGACCGGAGTTTCTACGACGAGGCCCGACGGGCCGGCGGAGCCTATGAGTCGATCTTCGTGGACCAGGATGGTTTCGTGACGGAAGGGACGTTCAGCTCCGTCTTCGTGGAGCGGGACGGCAAGCTGGTGACACCACCACTGAATCGCGGCCTGCTCCCCGGGATCCTCCGCGCCAAGCTGATCGACGAGGGGCGGGCCGAGGAGGGCGACGTGCGCGTTGAAGACCTGTCGGGCGGTTTCCTCATCGGCAACATCGTTCGCGGACTCATTCCAGCGAGGCTCAAATGATCGGGTTTATCTTGCGTTGGCTGTTTGTGCTGGGGCTGGTCGCCTCCCCCGCGGCGGCTCAGCCCCGGCCCTTCGAGGGCAAGAGCGGCAATCTCGCCGCGCGCCTGATCCTGGTCGACGATCTCGGCGGATTTTGGCGCACGTGGCGCGGGCCCCCGCCGCCCAAGATCCGGGAGACCAACACCGTCACGCCGTTCAAGCCGGTTCATGCGCTGCTGATCCTCACCGGCTGCAGGGCGGCCTCGAACGGCAAGTGCAATGTGGGGGTCACCTTCTCGATCATGGGTCCCGACAAGAAGACCTACGGCAAGGGAACCACCGGGACCGCCTACAGCGGACCTCCGGCGAAGGGCACCAACCTGCTCGCATCGCCGGGCGCCCTGACGATGAAGATCGAGGCGAGCGATAAGCCCGGACCGTATCTGATCCAGGCGGTGGTGACGGACCGGGTCACCGGTGCCAGGGTGACCTTGCGCCGGGGCGTGATCGCCGGCGTGCCGCGCAAGGCTCCCACCACCTAAGCGGCGAGCGGGAAGCGCAGCATCCGGTCGGCGACGGGAACGAACGCCGCCGCTTCCGGACCGACCTTTCGACGGATCTCCGGGTGGCCGGCATCGAGGCCGCCCGTGAGCGCACCGAATGCCGGCAGGATCAGCTTGGCGGACGAGCCCACGTAGCAGCGCCGCGACACGTTCCGACCCTTGAGCTGCAGCCGCAGCTTGGGGTGATAGTGGCCGCTGATCTCCGGCCGGGGGTCCGCGGGATCCGCTTCGTGACGCAGCAGCACACCCGCAACCTCCGCTTCCTCCAGCAGCCGTCCGCCGCAATGGTCGGCGAAGCCGGGGTCGTGGTTGCCGAGAATCCAGGTCCAGTCGAGCCTTGCGGTCAGCGCCAGCAGCATGGCGCGGGCCTCTTCCGGCAAGCGGTCGCAGCCGAAGCGGTCGTGGAAGCTGTCGCCAAGGCAGTAGAGCCGCTCGACTCCCGCCCGCTCGACGATGGCCGTCAGCGCGGCGAGTGTCGCCTGGCTGTCGTAAGGCGGGAGGAACTGGCCGAGGCGGGCGAACCAGCTCGCCTTTTCAAGGTGCAGGTCGGCCACCAGCAGCGCCCGCTCGGCCGGCCAGTGAAGCGCGCCTTGCGGGTCGGCGAGGAAGTCGTGGCCAGCGAACGAAAAGGGAACCATGATGACGCTTTAGCTTCCGGCTTCACCCTTCGACAAGCTCAGGGTGAGCGCAAGGCTGCTCTCGCGCTCACCCTGAGCCTGTCGAAGCGCAGTCAGTGCTCCAGCCCAAGCAGATGGTCCCGCAAGGACCGTGCGTCGTGAAGCGCATTGTGCGGCACGGTGCTGTTCCGTGCGGTCGAGAAACCTGGCAGCTTCCACAATCGGAAGGTGAGCGCGGGCACGGCGACCATCTGCCCGGGTCCGGTCATCAGCAAGCGGCAGAAGAGCGCGATGTCCTCCGGCCAATCGGCAACGATCTCCACATCCGGGAAGCCCGACAGCCAGGACGACAGGTGGGCTGCAACCTCCAGCGGGTCCTGGGCGGGGTGCTGCAGCCCGACCGGAACGTGGTCGAGATAGGGCTGGACGTTGCGCTGCACCCATTCGTGCAGCGGCTCGGTGCAGGTGACGACCGCGTAGAATTCCTCGCCACCGTCTTCCGGTACGAGGGCGAGGCTGATCAGGCCGCCGCCGAAGCCGTTGTATTCGCAGTCGAGGAAATAGCGCATGCCCGCGCTTAGCGCGGTTGCGGTTCTGGGCAAATGTCCGTGGAGCGTTCCTTGCCCTTGCGACAGCGCTCAGCAAGTTCGCGAGCCTCGCGGCCCCGGCGCTCTTCTTCCCTGCGCAGCTCTCGACCGCGTTTCTCGTCGGCTTCGGACTGGCTAGTGGTGGCGGCATCGACCCCGGCGGACACGACCTTAACCGGCAGCGTGGCAACGTCGACGGCGGTGCTGGCGATGGTGCCGACAACGCAGCCGGACAGGGCCGGGACAAGGAGGACAGGCAGGAGGAACCGCATCCGGCGGTGATGAGTGGGCGGACCTTGCTGCGGGATGAACCCTTCGTTCGTCCTGAGCGGAGCGGCAGCGAAGTCGAAGGGCGCCCTTCGACTGCAGGCCTGCGGCCTTCCGCTCAGCACGAGCGAAGGGAAGACCGGATCAGTCCAGTCGCATCGCTTCCTGAGCCAGCGCTTCGGCCTCGATCAGCAACTGGTCGTCCGCGGTGCCGCTGGGCAGCGCCTCCCGGCCGATGATCACCATCAGGGGCACCGCCATGGGCGTGACGCGGCTGGTGGCGACATGGACCATCTGGTCGGCGGCGCGTTCCACCAATCGGGCAAGGCGGCCCAACTCCGTCATGCGGGCCCGGGCATCCTCCCACGCGGCCTTCATCAGCAGGTGCTCGGGTTCGTACTTGCGAAGCACGTCGTAGATGAGGTCGGTGGAAAAGCTGACCTGCTTGCCGGTCTTGCGCTTGCCCGGGTGCTGGCGTTCCACGAGGCCGCCGATGACCGCGACCTCGCGGAAGGCGCGCTTCAGCAGCATGGACTGCTCCACCCATTCGACGAATTCGCCCTCGAGGATATCGGCGGAGAGCAGGGGCGCAGGATCGTCGATCGGCTCCAGGCCATAGACGGCGATGGCATAGTCGTTGGCGACGAAGCCGAGAGGCTTCAGGCCGGCCTTCTCCATCCGCTTGGTGATCAGCATTCCGAGCGACTGGTGCGCGTTCCAGCCCTCGAAGCTGTACATCACCATGTAATGGCGCTTCTCGTGCGGGAAGGTCTCGACCAGCAGCTCGTCGGGCTGCGGCAGACGGGAGCGGCGCTGCTGGACTTCCAGCCACTCCCGGACATCGTCGGGAAAGCGGTGCCATTCTTGCGGCGAGGCGAGGAACGCCCGGACGCGGTCGGCGAGATGGGTCGTCATGCTCATCCGCTGGCCCCCGTAAGTGACCAGCCGCGCTTCCTTGGCCGAGGCGCGGACCAGGATGTCGCTGTCCTTGAACGAGAGGACCTCGAGGCTGAGGCCGGCGAAGAAGATGTGGTCGCCGACGGTCAGGGTCGACGCGAACCCCTCCTCGACGCGCCCGAGCATGCGACCATTCTTGAAGCGGACGTCGAGCATGGGATTGTCGACGATGATGCCCGCATTCAGACGGTGCTGGAGAGCGACCGCGGGCTTGGTGATGCGCCAGTGGCCCGGCGAATCTTCCACCAGGCGGCGGAACTTGTCGTAGGCGCGCAGGGCATAGCCGCCGGTGGCGATATACTGGAGGACGCGGTCGAACACCTCGTCCGTAAGTCCGGCGTAGGGTGCGGCTGAGCGAATTTCGCGCAGCAGCGCAGCTTGCTCAAACGGGGCGGCGCAAGCGCAGGCGAGGATGTGCTGGGCGAGCGTGTCGAGCGTGCCGGGGCGGAAGACCTCCGGGTCCATCTCCCGTGCGTCCACCGCATCGAGGGCAGCCCGGGCCTCGAGATATTCGAAGCGGTTGCCGGGCACGATCGTGCCCTCGCTCGGCTCGTCGAGCCGGTGGTTGGCTCGGCCGATGCGCTGAAGCAGGCGCGAGCTGCCCTTGGGCGCGCCCATCTGGATGACCAGCTCCACATCGCCCCAGTCGATGCCGAGATCGAGTGACGATGTGCAGACCAGGGCTCGGAGCCGGCCGTCGGCCATGGCAGCCTCGACCTTGCGGCGGGCCTCCAGCGCGAGGCTGCCATGGTGAACGCCGATTGGAAGGGCATTGTCGTTCACCCGCCAGAGGTCTTGGAAGATGAGCTCGGCCAGGCCCCGGGTGTTGCAGAAGACCAAAGTCGTTTTGTGTCGCTGTATCAGATCCATCACTTGGCGTGCAGCGTAGCGGCCGGAGTGACCGGACCAAGGAACGCGGCCTTCGGGGATGAGGATGTCGAGGTGCGGCTCCGCGCCGGGATCGCCGATGACCAGGTCCACCAGCTCCTCGTCGGCGTCGGGTGCTAGCCACTGGCGGTAGGCGTCCGGGTCCGCGACCGTGGCGCTGAGGCCGACGCGGCGGAGGTCGGGAACGATCGCCTGCAGACGGGAGAGCGAGAGGCTCAGCAAATCGCCGCGCTTTTCCCGGGCGAAAGCGTGGATCTCGTCAATCACGATGGTGCGCAGGTTCTCGAACAGGGTGAAGCTGTCCGGATAGCTCAGCAGCAGGCTTAGTGATTCGGGTGTGGTCAGCAGCACCTGTGGCGGGCGGACGCGCTGGCGGGCCTTGCGGTCGGACGGCGTGTCGCCGGTGCGGGTCTCGACCCGGATCGGCAGGCCCATCTCCTCAATGGGAGTGAGGAGATTGCGCTGAACGTCGACCGCGAGCGCCTTCAGCGGCGAGACGTAGAGGGTGTGCAACCCTTCCGCGGGCTGCTCAGCCAGGTCGCAGATGGTGGGGAGGAAACCCGCGAGCGTCTTGCCCGCGCCGGTGGCGGCGACCAGCAGCGCGCTACGGCCCGCGTGGGCGCGCTCCAGCATTTCCATCTGGTGCCGGCGAGGCTGCCACCCGCGTGTCTCGAACCAGCGCGCGACGGGCGCCGGCAGTGCCCCTTCCGTCAGAGGCCGCTGCCGGGATCCCGCTTGTGGATCCGCTGCTCCTCTTCATAGACCCGGCGCGTGCCTTCGTCGGTGGTCGGGTCGTGCATTTCCTGCGAACGCGGCTTGGACCGGAGCATCAGGACGACGATCACCGCCAGCAGCAGCATGGCGCCGATGAAGATCAGGTTCCAATAGTTGACGTCGTTGCCGTCGGCCATCTGAAGCACTCCTTAGCCAAGCGGAACCATGCCGCTTCGTTTCGGGTATAACAACGCGATGCCCCGCTTGGGTTCCTGGATCGAGCCTTTTCCCGAAGGCATCTACGTGCGGCCCGCCGATGCGTGGGTCGATCCGTCGCAGCCGAAGGAGCGGGCGCTGGTCACCCACGGCCACGCCGACCACGCGCGCGGCGGGCACGGGCGGGTGTGGGCGACGCCCGAAACACTGGCGATCATGGGCGTTCGCTATGGCCCGCAGACCGAGTGCCCGGTGGCGTATGGCAAAAGCGTCCAGGTCGGCGAGGTGGAGGTGAGCTTCGTGCCTGCCGGCCATGTGCTCGGCTCGGCGCAGATCGTGCTCGACTACGGGGGCGAGCGGGTGGTGGTGTCAGGCGACTACAAGCGCCGCGAGGACCCGACATGCGAGCCGTTCGTGCCGGTGCCGTGCGACATCTTCATCACGGAGGCGACGTTCGGCCTGCCCGTGTTCCGTCACCCCGATACTGGTGCCGAAGTCGACCGGCTGCTAGCACGGCTGCACGACAATCCGGACCGGTGCGTGCTGGTCGGCGCCTATGCGCTCGGCAAGGCGCAGCGGGTGATCGCTGAGGCGCGGCGGCGCGGACATGAGGAGCCGATCTACTACCATGGTGCGCTCGAGCGGCTGTGCCGGTTGTACCAGGACCTCGGGATCGATCTCGGCGAGCTGCGGCCGGCGACGGGCGTTCCGAAGGCGGAGCTTCAGGGCAAGCTGATCCTGTGTCCGCCTGGCGCGCTCAACGACCGCTGGTCGCGGCGGCTGCCCGATCCGATCACGGCCATGGCCAGCGGCTGGATGCGTATCCGCCAGCGCGCGCGGCAGAAGAATGTCGAGCTGCCGCTGATCGTTTCCGACCACGCCGACTGGGACGAGCTGATCGCCACCATTCGCGAGGTCGCGCCGAAGGAAGTCTGGATCACCCACGGCCGCGAGGATGCGCTGATGCACTGGTGCATGCTCCACCAGATCAAGGCGCGGGAGCTGAACCTTGTGGGGTACGAAGATGACGAGGAGGATGGGTGAGGAGGACGGGATATCAAAATTTGCCTGATGGGGACCTCGCCCCTGCCTCCTGGCTCCCCAATGTTCCCAATGTTCACGGTCGTGCGGAGTTCGACCAAACTGTGCTGCTGAGTTGAGAAGGAGCCTGCGGGGAGCCGCGCCCCGGCTTGGAGCAGGCGCGATCCTACTGTTCAAGGATGGTGTGAATGTCCGCTATGGGCGGAAAGCGGACCTAACCACCAACTCCGGTATGTGGCTCATTTTCGGCCAACGCCTCGGCTTCAGCAAGTAGGCGGCGCAGGGTCGTCATTCCTTCCTCGTCCACCGGCTCCATGACACGGGAAGCCCTTTCGCGGATAGAATTGAGTGCGGCATTGGCAATGGGGATGCTCTGAAAATCGTCCCAGTCCCAGTCGCCGCCAGTGCCCTCAATGAACTCTCGAATGTAGCGCGCAACTTCACTCGCCGTCCTCTGCACCGGGCGCTCAAAAGGCATGGTCACAATCTTCACGACGAAGGCCACTGGGACGATGATGGCCGTCGCGACTATGCCGAAAGCATTCCGCCACAAATTGCCGTCGGAAGCGATTAGCGGTCTGCGCATATGTGAAATTCTAGTGGGAGCACAAAAGTCTGCAATCCGTCGAAAGCAGACACTCCGCTCATTGCCTGGCAGCGTGGCACTTCGTTGCGCCCCCGCGCGTTTGGACGCCGACCATCAAGGAACGGAGTGACACATGAACATCGATACGCTTGCGGGTGAAGGCACGCAGATGAAGGGCAACTTCAAGTCGGCCCTGGGTGATGCGACGGGTGACCCGAAGCTTCGGCAGGACGGCGCGGCCGACCAACTGTCGGGCGGCGTGCGCAAGGGCGTCGGCGCGGTGCGCGACTTTGCCAAGCGGCAGCCGGTGGCAACGGCCGCGGCGGCGGCGTTGTTCGGGTTCGGGCTGCTGAAGACGCTGCGAGGTCGCGGCGCGCGGATTTAGCCTAGCGGCATGGTGGAGAGGGCGGTTGGCCCCTCCACCACCACCGTCGGTGGCGGCGTCGCCCCTCCCCATCAGCTGCGCTGACCGGGAGGTTAAAGGAAGGCAAGCCCTGGATCAGGTCTGGGGTGACGACCTTAGTGGTCCGCCTCGACGCGCTCGATGCCGGATGCGGCGAGTTGGTCGTCGATCTCGGCCATGAGGGCTTCGAGACCGGCGCCGTCCTGGGCTTCGGCGCGGGCGACGAGGACGTCCTGGGTGTTGGATGCGCGAAGCAGCCACCAGCCGTGCTGATTCATGACGCGGGCGCCATCGGTGCGGTCCACGCGGGCGCCGTTGCTGGAGAGGCGCTCAAGCACTTCGTCGATCACCGCGAACTTGCGGCTTTCGTCGACGGGGAAGCGCAGCTCCGGCGTGACCAACGTCTCGGGCATGGCGTCCTTGAGCTCGGTCAGGCTGCGACCGGACTGGCTTACCGCCTCGATCAGTCGCACGGCGGCGTAGAGGGCGTCGTCGAAGCCATACCAGCGGTGCTTGAAGAAGATGTGGCCGCTCATTTCGCCGGCGAGCGGGGCTCCGGTCTCCTTCATCTTGGACTTGATGAGGCTGTGACCGGTCTTCCACATGATTGGCTGGCCGCCGAGTTCGGCGATGCGGTCGAACAGCATCTGGCTGGCCTTGACGTCGGCAATGATCGGCGCGCCGGGATTGTCCTTGAGCACGGGCACGGCAAGGATGGAGACCAGCTGGTCGCCCCAGATCACGCGGCCGCGGCCGTCCACCGCGCCGATGCGGTCGCCGTCGCCGTCGAAGGCGATGCCTAAATCGAGGTTCTTCTCGGCCACCAGGCGCTTGAGGTCTTCCAGGTTCTTCTCGACCGTGGGATCCGGGTGGTGGTTCGGGAACGCGCCGTCGACGTTCGTGTAGAGCGTGTGGTGCTCGCCCGGCAGGCGCTGGATCAGCTTCTCCAGAGCCGGGCCGGCGGCTCCGTTGCCCGCGTCCCATCCGATGCGGAAGCCGTTGCCGGAGAAGTCGGAAACGAGCCGGTCGACGTAGCGGTCCATGACGTCTTCGTCGCTGACCTGGCCTTCGCCCGAGTGCCACTCGCCCGCGGCGGCCCGGCGGCCGAGTTCCTTGATCTCCGCCCCGAACACGGAGCGGCCGTTCAGCAGCATCTTGAAGCCGTTATAGTCGGCCGGATTGTGGCTGCCGGTGATCTGGATTCCGCCGCCGACGTCGAGCTCGTAGGTCGAGAAATAGAGCATGGGAGACGGGCCCATGCCTATGCGGACAGCGTCTATGCCGCTTTCGGTAAGGCCGCGGATGAGGGCGTCCTGCAGGAGCTGCGAGTGCGTCCGCCCGTCCCGCCCGACCGCGAGCCGGGTGACGTTCTCGTCGCGGGCAAGCGAGCCGAAGGTGCGGCCGAGGGCGTAGGCGTCGGCTTCGTGGAGCGTGGAGCCGACGATTCCGCGAATGTCATATTCGCGGAGGATGGTGGGGTCGAAGCTGTGAGTCATTACGGGGCCGAACGTAGCAAGGCTGGCTTTGTTCATCCAGCTTCCAACATTGCGCTCACCCTGAGCTTGTCGAAGGATGCTGGAGAATACGCTTCGACAGGCTGAGCGTGAGTGCGACAGAACGCTATGCCGCGCGTGCGGCTTCGGTCCCCGGCACCCCGAGCCCCGCCACCATCTCGCGCAACTCCTGGCGCGCGGCGATGTGGCCGAGGCCGACTTCGCCGAGCTGCTTGAGGTCGAGCAGGGTCAGCCCCTTGGGGAAGAGCTCGCGGTAGATGACGCGCTCGCCGAGGCCGGGGATGACGCGGAAACCGACACGGCGGGCGAGCTCGTCCATGGCGGCGCCGACGCGCTGCTGGTTATGGGAGCCGATGTGCTGCATCCGGTTGCGGAGCACCACCCAGTCGACGGACTTCCCGGCGGACTTTGCGCGCTGGGTCCGGCTGTTCCAGATCAGCTCGGCATAGAAGCTCGGCTTGGTGATCTTGAAATTATCCGGGTGGACCTGGCCGATGAGGTCGAGGTCGACAAAGCTGTCGTTCATCGGCGTCACAAGGGTGTCGGCTTTGAGAATGGCGGCGCGAGCGATCGGGTCGTCGCGTCCGGGGGTATCCACGACGATGACGTCGGCTTGGCTCGCGAGGCGGGCGAGGGCGGCATCGAGCGCGGTTTCGCTCAGCTCGTCCAGCACCTCGAAGGCGGGCTGCGGAAGGTCGGTGCCGGTGCGGCGGATCGTGGCCGCGCGGTTCTCGAGATAGCGGGTGGTCGTGCGCTGGCGATTGTCGAGATCGAGCGCGGCGACCCGGTGGCCGGAGGCGGCTAGGGCGACGGCGGTGTGCACGGCGGTCGTCGACTTGCCGGTGCCGCCCTTCTCGTTCGCGAAGACAATGAAGTGTGGATTGGTCACTGGAATTTTCCCCCGGCGCACTCCAAAGCGCCCTCGAGACCGGCGGTTTAATGCGGGGGAGTCAGCGGTGCAAATCATCCGTGACATGGCAGCGCTGCGTCAGGCGCGGCGTGGCTTGCCGGGCACGCTGGCGCTGGTGCCGACAATGGGTGCGCTGCACGCCGGGCACCTGAAGCTGGTCGAGGAGGCGAGGCGCCGAGCGGATCGGGTCGCGGTGTCGATCTTCGTCAATCCGCTGCAGTTCGGGGCGGGGGAGGATCTGGCCCGCTACCCTCGGCAGGAGGAAGCGGACCTGGCAGCCCTCGACGCTGCTGGCGTGGAACTGGTGTGGCTGCCGGCGGTCGGCGATCTCTATCCGGATGGCTTTGCGACGCGGATCAGCGTGGCGGGGGTGAGCGATCGGTGGGAAGGCGAGGCTCGGCCCGGGCACTTCGAGGGGGTGGCGACCGTCGTGGCCAAGTTGCTGATCGCGGCGGCGCCGGACGTGGCGGTGTTCGGGGAAAAGGATTTCCAGCAGCTGGCGGTGATCCGGCGGCTGGCGGCCGACCTGGCGCTGCCGGTGGAGATCGCCGGGGTGCCGACGGTGCGGGATGCGGATGGCTTGGCGCTGTCGTCGCGCAACGCATACCTCAGCGCGGAAGAGCGCGGGCGGGCGGTCGCGCTGCCAGCGGCACTGGGGCAGGCGCGGCGCGATATCCTGAGCGGGTGGGAGGTTCGCGCGGCGTTGGCGGCGGCCCGGGCCACGCTGGACGAGGCGGGGTTCGGTCCGGTCGATTACCTCGCACTTGTCGATGCGGCGACGTTGGATCCGCTCGACGCGCCGCGGGGCGAGATGCGGCTGATCGCGGCGGCGAAGCTGGGCTCTACGCGGTTGATCGACAATCTAGCCGTCTGAAAAGCTGGTATTTTTCGCGTTAACCATTTCGTAGGCGAATCGGACCGAACTTCGCTCCAACAAACAGGGGGAAGTTCACGATGTCAGCCATCAGCCAGAAGAGCGCCGAGTTCCTGATCCGCAGCCGGATCGCCGATGCAGAGGGCGGGGATGTGGATGCGCTGTTCGACCTAGGCGTGGCCTACTCTACCGGTCGAGGTGGCGTGGCTGTGGACCTGATCGAGGCGCACAAGTGGTTCAACCTGGCGGCGCTGTCGGGCTGCACGCGGGGTCAGGCCTGCCGAGCAGAAATCAGCGTGGAGATGACCGCGCGAGAGATCGCCGAGGCGCAACGCCAGGCGAGGGCGTGGCTCGGTGCCACGCAGGGCCCGCAGCGGTTGGTGGCGTAGAACGGAAGCAGGGTAACCCGCTCGCCCTGAGCGTAGGCCCGGAGGGCCGAAGTCGAAGGGCGTTCTGTCACGTCGACGCCCTTCGACTTCGCTGCGCTGCGCTCCGGACAGCGGGTTCTTGCGATTGGCGTCTATCGCACGACCACGGTCACGGCGCGGCGGTTCTGCGCCCACGCGCTCTCGTCCGAGCCGGTTGCGACCGGACGTTCCTTGCCCCAGCTGATGGTCAGCAGGCGGTTGGCTGGCACACCCTGGGCGATCAGGAAGTTCTTGGCGGAGTTGGCGCGGCGTTCGCCGAGCGCCTGGTTGTACTCGCGTGTGCCGCGTTCGTCCGCGTGACCTTCGACGCTCGCGCGGACGGCGGGATTGGCGATGAGCCACTTGGCCTGGGCCGTCAGGGTGGCGCGGCTGGCGTCGTCGAGGTCGAACTTGTCGGTCCCGAAGTAGATGGTGTCGGAGCCCGCCGCCGCGACCATGGCGGCCTGCTGGTTGGGAAGCTCGGTCAGGCCGATCTCGTCATTGGGCGGCGGCAGGTTCGGGTCGATGCCGGTCTGGTCGGTCGGCGGCGGGGCGGTCTCCAGCGGCTTGCGACCGCAGGCCGACAGGCTGAGGGCCACCGCGATGGTCGCCAGGGTCAGGGTTTTGCGCACGTTTATATTCTCCTTAGCGCTGAAGGGGCGACCAGGACGGGTCGGAGCCGTCCTGCGGAGTGGGCAGCCGTCGGGCGGTGCCACCGTTCACGGGCACGGCGAACAGGCTGGAATTGCCGCCGCGGTTGAAGCGATTGAACATGACGAACTGGCCGTTGGGAGCCCAGGAGGGAGACTCGTCCTGCCAGCCGTCGGTCAGGATGCGCTCGCCCCCGCCGGTCGCGTTCATGACGCCAATGCGGAAGGCGCCAACTCGGACGAAGGCGATGCGGCTGCCGTCAGGGCTCCATGCAGGCGAGCCGTAGGCGCCGCCGCCGAAGCTGATCCGGCGCTGGCTCAAACCATCCGCATTCATGACATAGAGCTGCTGCGAACCGCTGCGGTCGCTTTCGAAGACGATGCGACCGCCATCGGGCGAGAAGCTGGGGCTCGTGTCGATCCCCGGCGCAGTGGTCAGCTGCTGCGGCGTGCCACTGCCGTCCGCATTCGCGATCCAGATGTCGGTGTTGCCATTCGCCGAGAGGGCATAGGCAATACGGCGGCCATCCGGGGAAAAGCGTGGAGCGGAGGTCTGGGCGAGGCCGGGGACCAGCAGGCGCTTCTGGCCGGTGGCAAGGTCCAGCACCCACACGCGTGCGCGCCGGCCCTGGTAGCTGACGTAGGCCAGCCGGCTGCCGTCCGGCGAGAAGCGGGGAGTGACAACGGTCGCCTCGCCCTGGGTGAGGTAGCGAAGGTTGGAGCCGTCCGAGTCCATGATGGCGATGCGCTTGATGCGCTGGCTCTTCGGTCCCGTCTCCGCCACGAACACGACGCGGGTGTCGAGGAAGGCGCCTTCGCCGGTCAGTCGGGAATAGACGGTGTCCGCGCACTTGGTGGCGGCGCGCTTCCAGCTGGCGGGCGCGACGACGAAGCCCTGGCGGGTAAGCTCCCGGCCGGTGGTCACGTCATACAGGTAGCAGCCCACGGTGATCTGGCCGTCCGGACGCGCCTCGACAAAGCCCGCGACGAGCTGCTGGGCACCAGTCTGGCGCCAATCGGGGAAGCTGGGGCGGGTGGCTTGCGGATAGGTGTAGGCCGGGAGGCCTTCGGGACCGAGCGGGTTAAGCTGTCCGCTGGCGCGCAGGCCGGAGGCGATCACGTCGGCGACGGCGCGGCCGATGGTGGCGGTGCTGCCGGCCGGCGTCGGGATGTCGACCGGGGTCGGCATGGCCGGAACGGCGACGATTGTGCCGGCTTTCACGCTGCCGCCGACGATCTCGACTTCGACGGGCGGTGGTTCTTCCTGGGCCAGGGCGGGTGAGGAAACGAGAGCCGCCGCCAGCAGTGCGCTCACGCTGAGCTTGTCGAAGCGTGTCTTCAGGCGAGCACTGGTCGAAAGACCCTTCGACTTGCTCATGGGGAGCGCAGGTGGGTTCGATCGGTTCATGGTCACCTCACTGGACTCGGTAGGTCATGTTGATGTTGCTCCAGCCGCCCTGCGGCGTGCGGTAGAGCTCGGCGGGCAGGCGGAGCGGGCTGCATTTGGCGAAGACGCGCTTTGCCTGGTCCTCGACCAGCGGCACGTAGCGGGCGTTCTCCTCGTCGTCGCCGGCCACGAGAACGACGTTCAGGCTCTGCAGCCGGCCTGAGGGCGCGAGGCGGAGGTTCAGCGTCAGTCGGATGCGGTCGGCGCCGGCCCCGATGAAGGGCTCGTCGTCGGCGCAGGGCTGTATCTGGCGCTTGATCGCACCGTCGATGCTGGCGCGGGCTTCGGCGTTGAAGGTGGCGGCGGCCGGCTTGGCGGTGGAGCGGGACGGGGCGTCGGGCAGCCCCTTGAGGAAGTCGTCGCCAAGGCGGGAGACGCGCGGTGCGGGCGTGGGTCTGGCGGGCGTCGGGCGCGGCTGGGCCGTGGGGCGAGTTGTCGGAGCGGGCCGCGGCGCCGGAACGGGATCAATGCGCGGAGGCGCTGGGGTCGGCAGCGGCGGCGGCGGCGCGACTTCGGCGGGCGGGGCCTGCGCTATTTCGGGAGCCTGGCTCGGGGGAGGTGTCGTGACCGGCTGCGGGGCCGCCGCAATGAGGCCGATCTCCTCGGCGTCGACCATCTCCACCTCCATGGCAGGCGGCTCGGGCTTGGGCGCGACGCCGGCGAGCGTGGTCGTAAGTGCGGCAACAAGGGCGAAGTGGAAGAGGATGGCGGCACCGGTGCCGGCGAGCTCTCCACGGTCGACCGTCATGGCTGGTCGCCACCGACAGATACGAGGGCGACGCGGTTGAGACCCGCCCGGTTGAGCTCGCCCATGACCCGCATGACGCGGCCATAGTCGAGACCCCGGTCTGCACGGAGGTAGACGCGGCGGCCCTCCGGCGGGGCGGGCTCGGCGGCGATGGTGGCCAGGCGCTGGCTCAGGGCGGCCTCGGGGACGGGCGCGTCATCGATGAAGATGGCCCCGTTACCGTCCATCGCGATCTGGACCGGCTGCGCCTGCTGTTCGAGCGCGCCGGCGCGGCTTTCCGGCAGGTCGACCGGCACGCCCGCGACCAGCAGCGGTGCGGTCACCATGAAGATGATCAGCAGCACCAGCATGACGTCCACCAGCGGGGTGACGTTGATCTCCGCCATCGGTGCGCGGCGGCGGCGGCCGCGGCCCCGGCGGGAGGAGACGGAGGCGCCCACCCCTAGGCCTCCAGCTCCAGCTCGCGGCTCAAGGTCGCGTGGAAGCGGTCGGCGAAGCGGCCCATGCGGGCTTCCAGCTTGTCGAGACCATGGGTCAGGCGGTTGTACGCGATGAGGGCCGGGATGGCGGCGAACAGGCCGATGGCCGTCGCGAACAGGGCCTCGGCGATGCCGGGCGCGACGACCGCTAGTGAGGTGTTGTTGGCGCCCGCAATCGCGGTGAAACTGCGCATGATGCCCCAAACCGTGCCGAACAGGCCCACGAAGGGCGCGGCAGACGCAACCGTTGCGAGAATGTTGAGGCGATCGGAAAGCTTGTCGAGTTCGGCCGCGACCTCCGCGTTCATGCGGCGCTCCAGACGCTCGCGGGTGCCGGGGCGGTCGATGGTCTTCACGCGCGTCGAGCGGCGCCATTCGTCAAGGCCCGCCGTGAGGATGCGCGCGGTGGGAAGGTTGTCCTTGCCCCGCTTCGCGTGAAAGGCGTCGATGTCCTCCGCTGCCCAGAAGTCGCGTTCAAAGGTGTCCGTCGCCTTGTTGATGCGCTTGAGGCGGGTCGCGTGCGTGAAGATGATCGCCCACGTCCAGATGCTTGCAAGCAGCAGGCCCACCATCACCGTTTTCACCACCGCGTCCGCGTGTTGGAAGAGCGCCAGTGGCGACATCATGTCAGCGGCATTCACGGCCGGCGTCATTCTTCCTCCCTCGCGACCAGCGCCTTGAACTTCTGCACCCACTCGGCGGGCTGGCGAGTGGGCCGGCCGTCGAGGGTGAGGAAGGCGGCCGTCACCCTTCCGTCGGTCAACTGTTCGGTTCCCCGCATGACTCGCTGATGAATAAGGACGGAGGCGGCGCGGACCTGCTGGACGGTGGAGAGAATGACGAGGTCGTCGCCAAGCTTCGCCGGGCGCTGGTAGCGAAGGTTGATCTCGGCCACGGCGTAGACGCCCTCGCCCCGGTCCAGTGCAGCCTTCTGGTCGACACCGACCGCGCGCAGCATGTCGGAGCGGGCGCGCTCCATGAACTTCAGGTAATTGGCATAATAGACGATGCCGGCCGTGTCCGTGTCCTCGAAGTAGACGGTGAGGGCGAAGCGATGCTCCGCACCGACGAAGCCGCCACGATAGGGCGTGAGGAGGTCTGACGTCATTGCGGCGGCTTTAGCGGGCGGGGAGTCAGGGGGGAACCCTTTGAACCGCGCTCCCCCCGAGCCTGCCGAAGGGTGGCTGCCGCCGGAGAGTGCTTGCGCTTCGACAAGCTCAGAGTGAGCGCCGTCCGGCTAGTCTGCGCCTGTTGCTTCCACCAGCCGCACGAGGTCGCCCTGGGGTGCGCTGATGTCGGCGAGGTGCATGCCCCAGCCGGGCAGGAAGAAGCCGGCCGCGCCGACTTCGCCGCCGATGCGGTCGGTGCGCTTGTCGTTCGGGTCGGCGTTGATGCGCACCTCCAGGTAGCCGCGCGGACCGTCGTTGACGCAACGGGCGGAGACCAGGCCTTCCGTGCGGAGGTAGGGCGTGGGCGGCGCGCCTTCGGTGCTCCACTGGATCGGGCCGCCAGGAACGGGAATGGCCGAACGCGCGAACCAGTAGCTGTCGAGCGGCTCCCATTGCGTGCTGCCCGGCTTGGCCGGGTTGACGCAGCCGACGGTCATGCCGGGCGCGGGCGCATAGCCGAACAGGGCGCCTTCCGGCGGCGGGTTCTTCGTGCGGTAGCTGACGTAGCTGATGACGCAGCCGGCCTCCCCTGGGCGGGAGCAGAGGGGGGTGGACTTGAACGTGCCGCCAACGAGCTTGCCCTGCGGCACGAGGACGTTGAAGCCGGGAATGATGGCGAGGCGCATTTGCCGGGCCACGGGCTTGCCCTCGATCTCCTCGGCGATGAGGCGCTGGAGGTGCCAGCTGCCCTGGCTGTGACCGACCAGGACGAAGGGGCGACCCTTATTGCGGGTCGCGAGATACTGGCGGAAGGCGTCGCGGACGTCGCTGTAGGCAAGGTTCTGCGACGGCCTGAGATCGGCGCCGATCGCGGCTGCGGCGATCGCCTGGGTGGTCATCTGGCGGTAGATGGGCGCGAACGTGCGGCAGGCGCTTGCAAAGCGCGCGAATTGGGTCTCGGCTGCGGCGCGCTCCTCGACAGCGTTCAAGTCGCTGTTCATGCCCCGGTCCCGCGAGACGGTCGGGTAGACGTAGAAGCAGTCGAGCGGCGGGTTCTTGGCAACGTTGCTGCGCCCGGTGGAGCCGTAGCCGTTCGGGTTGAGGGCGGTGGTGGCGAGGTGCGTGGAGCAGGCGTCGGTCCGACCGGGCAGGCAAAGCCAGCTGGCGTCCTTGCTGTAGTCCGGCGCCGTGGGTGCGGCCTGGGCGGCAAGAACAAGAGCCAACGCAAACGCCATCATTTCACTCCGTTACCGTCGAACAATCCGCTTTGCGCGCCCGCGGGTGGGTTGAGGCCGAGATGGCTCCAGCCGCGCCCGTTGAGGCAGCGCCCACGTGCCGTGCGGGCGATGAGGCCGAGCTGAATGAGATAAGGCTCAATCACGTCCTCGATCGTGTCGCGCGGCTCGCTGAGACCGGCGGCGAGCGTCTCGACCCCGACAGGCCCACCGCCGTAGAGGTCGGCGATCATGTGGAGGTAGCGGCGGTCCATGGCATCGAGGCCGAGGCTGTCGATCTCAAGCCGGGTGAGGGCGCGATCGGCGGTGGCGGCGTCGATGTGATCGGATCCGGCGGCATGGGCGAAGTCGCGCACGCGGCGGAGCAGGCGGCCGGCGATGCGCGGTGTACCGCGGCTGCGCCGGGCGATCTCGTGCGCGCCGTCCTCGCCCAGACCCGCGCCGAGCAGGCGGGCGGCCCGGCGGACGACCTGCTCCAGCTCCTCCACCGTGTAGAAGTTGAGACGCACGGGGATGCCGAACCGGTCGCGCAGCGGCGTTGTCAGCAGCCCCTGGCGGGTGGTCGCGCCGACGAGCGTGAAGCGCGGCAGGTCGATGCGGACCGAACGGGCCGACGGCCCTTCCCCGATCATCAGGTCGAGCGCGCGGTCCTCCATGGCGGGGTAGAGCACCTCCTCGACCGCGGGGTTGAGGCGGTGGATCTCGTCGATGAACAGGACGTCGCCGTCCTCGAGGTTGGTCAGCAGCGCCGCGAGGTCGCCCGACTTGGCGATGACCGGGCCAGAAGTGGCGCGGAAGCCGACGCCCATTTCGCGCGCGACGATCTGCGCGAGGGTGGTCTTCCCAAGGCCCGGCGGGCCGAAGAAGAGGACATGGTCGAGCGCTTCGCCACGTGCCCTCGCGGCGGAGATGAACACCCGCAGGTTTTCACGCGCGCCCTTCTGCCCGACGAACTCGTCGAGCGACTTGGGGCGCAGGGCGGCATCGGCGTCTTCGGCCGTTCGCTCGGGCGTGGTCAGGCGGGCGGGGTCGGTTGCCATTCAGAAGCTGTGTTCGACGCCTTTGCCGGAAATCTCAACCCACTCGTGCTTGCGTTCTTCCCAGACGGACACCGTTGGAGAAAAGGCGTAGGGGTCGTCGAACGCGCCCATGGCGATGGCGATCGTCTCCCGAGCATCGTCGTGCCGATAGAAGAGGCCGGCGCCACAACTCGGGCAGAAGTGGAAGCGGGTGGTTTTGCCGCTGTCGCCCTGGTGCGCGAACTCGCTCGAGCTTCCCTCCGTGATGACCTGTTCAGCAGGGAAGCGCACTTGCGCCGCGAAGGAAGACCCGCTGCGCTTCTTGCAGTCGAGGCAGTGGCAGACCGAGATGCGAACCGGCTCGCCCGTCGCCATGACGCGCAATTGTCCGCAGCGACAGGAGGCGGCGTGGCTGGTCACTTCGCTGCCTTACGGAGCGCCAGGCGAACCAGCGCGTCCAGGGTTGCGTCCGGGCCGAGCTCCTCCTGCGCTGCGGCAACGGCGGCGCTGGCTTCGGCAGGCTTGAAGCCGAGATTGGCGAGGGCCGACAAGGCGTCGTGGGCAGTGCCGCCTCGCGGCACCGGTGTTCCGGCAGCGCTGGCGAGCCCGGGCATGCCGAGCTTGCCCTGCAGCTCCATGGCAATGCGCTGGGCGAGCTTGGGACCGACGCCGCTGGCTCGCGAGATCATCGCCTTGTCGCCGGTCGACACGGCGCGGGCGAGGTCGTCCGGGCCAAGGATCGACAGGATGGCAAGCGCCAGCCGGCCGCCCACGCCCTGGACGCTGGTGAGGTGCCGGAAGGATTCCCGCTCGCCGGCCGACCCGAAGGCGAACAGGGTCATGCTGTCTTCGCGGACCTGAAGCTCCGTCAGCAGGATGACACTGCCGCCGATGGGACCGATGGCGTCCAGCGTCTTGGTCGAGGCGAGGACGAGATAGCCGACGCCGTTCACGTCGATGACGGCGCTGTCGGCAGTGGTTTCGACGAGAACGCCTGCAAGTCTAGCGATCAAATATGGCGCCCTCCCCTGCGCTCACGCCGAGCCTGTCGAAGCGCGAGCGCTTGGGCTGGTCTCCCGGCCACCCTTCGACAAGCTCAGGGTGAGCGCAAGGGCTTTATCATTGCACGCCCCGTCGCGTGCTCGCCAGATGGTGCGCGTGGGTGATGGCGACGGCGAGGGCATCGGCGGCGTCCGGACCCGCGACCTTCGTGCCGGGCAGGAGGCGGGAGACCATGGCGTGGACCTGGTCCTTGGCCGCTCCGCCGGTGCCGACGACCGCCTTCTTGACCAGCGTCGGCGCATATTCCCCGACCTGAAGGCCGGCGCGGGCGGCACACATCAGCGCGACGCCGCGCGCATGGGAGAGCTTGAGGGTGGAGGCTGGGTTCTGGTTGACGAAGACCTCCTCGGCGGCCGCCGCGTCCGGGCGGTGCTCGGCAATCAGCGCTTCCAGCGCGTCCGCAAGCTCGGCCAGGCGCTGGGGCAACGGATCGGCAGTGCGGGTCTTGATCTGTCCGTTCGCGAGATGGGCAAGCCGGTTGCCGTCCGCCCGGACCACGCCCCAGCCGGTCGAGGTGAGGGAGGGGTCGAGGCCGAGGATGATCAGCCCAGTCGCTCCATCACCTCGTCGCTGATCTCGTAATTGCCCCAGACGGTCTGGACGTCGTCGTCGTCCTCTAGCGTGTCGATCAGCTTGATGAGCGAGGTCGCGTCATCCTCGCCGACCTCGACCGGGGTCTGCGGCTTCCAGGCAAGCTTCACGCTCTCGGGCTCGCCAAGCGCCGCTTCGAGCGCCTTGGCAACGTCGTGCATGCCGTCGATGCCTGTCCAGATGCGGTGGCCGTCTTCGTCGCTTTCGACGTCGTCGGCACCCACTTCGATCGCTGCTTCCAGGACCTTGTCGGCGTCACCCGCGCTTGCCGGATATTCGATCAGGCCGAGCCGCTCGAAGCCGTGGCTGACCGAGCCGCTGGCGCCGAGATTGCCTCCGTTCTTGCTGAACGCGGTGCGAACGTTGGTGGCGGTACGATTGCGATTGTCGGAGAGCGCCTCGACGATCAGCGCGACGCCACCCGGGCCGAAGCCCTCGTAGCGGATCTCCTCGTAGTTCTCGACGTCGCCGCCGGACGCCTTGTCGATCGCCCGTTGGATATTGTCCTTGGGCATGGACTGCGCCTTGGCCGCCAGCACCGCGGCGCGCAGGCGCGGGTTCATGTCCGGATCGGGCAGGCCCATCTTCGCCGCCACGGTGATCTCGCGGCTGAGCTTGGAGAACATCGCCGAGCGCTTCTTATCCTGCGCGCCCTTGCGATGCATGATGTTCTTGAATTTGGAATGGCCTGCCATGGTGCGCCCTTACACCAGCCCGAGCGCGTTGCGGTAGGTCTCGAGCAGCGCGTCCTGTTCGTCCCGCGCATGCTTTTCCATTTTCCGCAGTCGGACGATCTGACGCATGATCTTGCTGTCGTAGCCGTTCGCCTTCGCCTCTGCGTAGACATCCTTGATGTCGTCCGCGACGCCCTTTTTTTCTTCCTCGAGCCGCTCGATGCGTTCGATGAACAGTCGCAGCTGATCTGCCGCGACGTTTCCGTCTGACATGGTTTTCCCCGCCCCTTGAGTTCTAAGGATTCGGCCGACTCGTTAGGCGAGCGAACCTCCGCGCTCAAGCCGGTTGAACATGGAGCGGGAGCGGCTATGGCAAGCGCGCAACAAGGAGATGACGAGTGGCGATGCCGGTCGGCCCGCGTGGGCGCAAGGTACGGATTCTAGCGACCCTCGGCCCGGCGAGCGACACGCCCGAGATGATCGGCAAGCTGATGCGCTCCGGCGCGGACGCCTTTCGCATCAACATGAGCCACGGCGACCAGCAGGCCAAGGCGCGGCTGGTCGAGATCATCCGCAGCTTTGAGAAGGAGAGCAAGCGTCCGACCACCATCGTCTTCGATCTGCAAGGGCCGAAGCTGCGGGTGGACTCGTTCACGGGTGGGTCCGCAACGGTCGAGACCGGTGGGCGATTCACCCTCGACCAGTCGACGGACCCGGGTGATGCGACCCGCGTCCACCTGCCGCATCCCGAACTGTTCCAGGCGGTGAGCGAGGGTGACCGGCTGCTGATCGACGACGGCAAGATCCGCCTGCGCGTCGCGGCGGTCACGGCCGAAAGGATCGAGACGATTGTCGAGGTTGGCGGCAGGATCAGCAACAACAAGGGCGTCAACGTGCCCGACGTGCTGGTGCCGATCCCGGCCCTGACCGAAAAGGACCGCAGCGACCTGCAGTTCGCGCTGGAGCAGGACGCGGACTATATTGCGCTGTCGTTCGTCCAGCGGCCGGAAGACGTCGAGGAAGCGCGCCGGCTGATCGGCGACAAGGCGGCTCTGATGGTCAAGATCGAGAAGCCGGCGGCGATCGACAAGCTGGAGGAGATCCTCTCGCTTGCGGATGCGGCGATGGTGGCGCGCGGCGACCTTGGCGTCGAGCTTCCGCCCGAGGGTGTGCCGCCGCTGCAGAAGCGCATCGTCGCCCGCTGCCGTGAGCTGGGCAAGCCGGTTGTCGTCGCCACGCAGATGCTGGAGTCGATGATCAATTCGCCGACCCCTACCCGGGCGGAGGTGAACGACGTCGCCAACGCGATCTACGACGGGGCGGACGCGGTCATGCTGTCGGCGGAAAGCGCGGCGGGCGATTATCCGTGCGAGGCGGTGCTGATGATGGACCGGATCGGGCGCTCGGTGGAGAGCGACCCGGCCTACCAGAGCCGGGTGCATTTCACCGCCACTCCGGCCGAGGCGACGACGGCCGATGCGCTGGCCGAAAGCGCGGGGTTGATTTCCAACACGGTCGAGGTGGCGGCGACCGTCTGCTACACGTCCACGGGTTCGACTGCCCGCCGCATCGCACGCGAACGTCCGCCCGTGCCGGTCATGGCGATGAGCGCCAGCCTCAGGATGGCGCGGCGCATGGGCCTCGTCTGGGGCGTGCATGCCGTGCACACGCGCGACGTGTCGAACTTCGAGGAGATGGTCGGCAAGGCCAAGCGCATGGTCCTGCGCCACAAGATCGCCGGGGCGGGCCAGCGGATCGTGATCATGGCGGGTATCCCCTTTGCCACCAGCGGATCGACGAACGTCATCCACGTCGCGAAGATCGTCGGGGACGAACTGGATGATTACGGGGTGAGTTGATGTGCCGTCTCCCGCGAAGGCGGGAGTCCATCTCGGTAGCTGCGCTCAAGCACCTAAGGTCGGGAGATGGATTCCCCCTGCGCCGGGATGACGTTACCGGCTTTCCAGCAAGGCCGGCACCTCGTCCGGGATCTGGCGCGCAAGGTAGCCCAGGGTTCCCACGGTCTCGCCCAGCCGCCGCCCGGCCTCGCCATGGCACCAGACGCCCCACAACAGCGCGGTGAGCGGGTCGCAGCCCCGGGCGAGGAGGCCGCCGACGATTCCGGCAAGCGTGTCGCCGCTGCCGCTGATCCCAAGGCCGGGTCCGCCGCCACGGTAACGAAAGCTGCTCCCGTCCGGCGCGACGATGTGGCTCTGAACGCCCTTGACGAGGGTGACCGCGTCGTAGCGATCGGCGCAGGCGTGGCCGGCGGCGAGGGGGTCGGCCTCGACGTCCTCAGCATCGCACTGGAGCAGGCTTGCCATCTCACCGGTATGGGGCAGGAGGATGGGCGGCGTTTCGGCGCGCTTCGCATCCTTCTCGCGGGCAGGCAGGGCGTGCAGCAAGGCGGCGTCGAGGGCGAGGTGGTTGCCATTCTTCAGCAGCGCCGCTGCCAGCTGCTCGGCGACCTTCCCGCGTTGGAGGCCTGGGCCTGCGACCACGGCATCGGCCTTGGCGGCCCGTTCGGCCAGCGGCTTCACCGTTGAAGGTGCGAAGCCTCCATCCCGTCCTGTCGCCATGCCGACCACCATGGCTTCGGGCATTGCCATCGCGAGGTGGGGGGCGACCAGGTCTACGGTTGCGATCTGCAGCCGGCCGGCGCCTGCGCGCATGGCTGAGAGCGCGCACAGCAGCGCGGCGCCGCCCAGGTCGCGGCTGCCGGCGATGACCAGGATGGAGCCGCGCTCGTTCTTGTCGCCCGCGCCGATCGGTGGAAGCGGGTGCTTCTTCAGAGTGGCAGGATTGAGCTCGTTGACCTTCATCGGGTGCCGGTGATCTGGTCGGGTTCAGCCGTGATCGGCGCTTCGTCCTGCTCCAGCGGCGCCGGATGGTTCCAGTGGGTCAGCCTGGGCGCGCAGTCCAGTTCATGCGGCTCGAAGTCGAACGCGCAAATGCCGCAGTTTAGAATCTCCGCCTCGCGGTCGATGGCGAGGATCTGCTGCTCCTCCAGCTCCTCCAGGATGTAGCGCATGCACAGCACGACGACCTGGTGGCAGACGATCAGGACGCGGCGGCTGGGATAATGGAGGTTGATCGAGTTCATCGCCGAGCGGAGGCGAAGGATGACGTCGGCCCAGCTCTCGCCGCCGGGGGGACGATGGTAAAATTTGCCCAGCCGCCGGCGGTGGGCGGCTTCTTCCGGATACTTTTCGCGGATACCGATGGTCGTCAGGCCGTCGAAGATGCCGAACTCCCGCTCCCGCAGGCGCTCGTCGATGACGGTTCGAGCCTTGCCGCCGGCGAGCCCGCCCTGTTCGCAGATGTGCTTGGCGGTCTGCCGCGCGCGCAGGTAGGGCGAGGAGAGGATGACCTCCGGCTTCTGGTCGTCGGGCAGCGCAGCGAACCAGCGTCCGGCCGCGATCGCCTGGCTGTGGCCGAGGTCGGACAGGGGAACGTCGACATCGCGGATGCTGATGCCGATGTGGGCGAGCCCCTCCGCATCCGCCTTGTCACGCGCGACGTTGCCCTGGCTCTGCCCGTGCCGGACGAGGTAAAGCCGGTCGGGCCAGTGAAGAGTGGTGCGATCCGCCAATTGCGCCTCCTGCTCGGTTCAGGAGAAAGCATGAGCGGCGGGATGGGTCCAGTTCGGGGCTTGGTTGGGCTCGCAGGCCTTGGGAGCATGAGACGGCTCAAGCAATTGTTCGGACAGTTCCTTCACCAGCCTATCTCGCTTGACAACGATTAGACGATTAGCTAATCGTCTTACATGAGCAAGGTGTTCAAGGCTTTGTCTGATCCTACGAGGCGCCGGGTGCTTCAGCTTCTCCGCAGAGGACCGCTAAGCGCCGGCGAGCTCAGTGAGCAGTTCGACGTCTCCAAGCCGACCATGTCTGCACACTTCGCCGTGCTGAGGGAGGCTGACCTGATCCACGCGGAGAAGTCGGGTAAGTCGGTGATCTATCACCTGAAACTATCCGTGCTCGAAGACGCGTTGCTCGGCTTTGTCCAGTCCTTCGGGACCAAGGACGTGCTCGAGCTTCCCAAGGAGCCAGCACGATGAAGAACATACCATACGGAGACCTAGCCTGGGGTGGGGGCATTATCGTTCTGGCGCTGGCCGCGACCGTCGCACGCCAGTTGCACTACATCGATGAGGATACCACCACGCGCATCGTCCTGGGTGCCACTGGGCTCATGGTGGCTTGGTACGGGAATCGCATGCCCAAGGCGTTTCTTCCCAGCGCCTGCGCTCGCAAGGTCGCGCGGGTTGGTGGCTGGTCCATGGCGATCAGCGGGCTCGTCTATGCGGGCGTGTGGGCATTCGCTCCCTTCGACATCGCGCTGGTGGTCGGTTGCGGCGCGATCATCGCGGGTATCGTGGTAACGATTGGCTACGGCCGCGTGCTGCGAGGACGGGAAAGAACAGCCTGAGATGAACGCAGGTGCTCTGTCGGACTTCTACCGACGCACGGGCAATCTCACCGCCCCGGCAGTGCCTCCGCGTGGAGCATGAAGTCCTCGAGTGCCCGGCCGAGCGGGCGGAGGATCTGGCCTCGGCTGGTGCCAAGCGTGTTATCCGCCTTGTCGCCGCCGCTATTGCGGATCTTCTTGGGCGACAGGCCAGCGCGGTCGGCCATCTCGCGGGCGAGGCCGTGCCAGCTGATGCTGCCCTCGTTGGCGAGGTGCCAGAGCCCAGTCTCGCCGTCCAGCAGCAGGTCCAGCGTGGCATGGACCAGGTCCGGAACGTAGGTCGGTGAGACCACCGCATTGTCGCTGGCGTGGACCTCCTCACCCCTGGTCAGCCGATCGAGCGTGCCCCAGAGGAAATTGAAGCGGTCCCAAGGTCCGAAGAAGGCGCTGGTTCGGACAATGAGCGCCTGCGGATCCATGGCCATCACCCTGTCCTCGGCCTGGGCCTTGCTCTCCCCATAGACGCACGCGGGGCTGGTCGGGTCAGGCTCGACATAGGGGCGCCCGAGCTTGCCGTCGAACACCAGGTCAGAGGAGAAGGTAACGAAAGGGATGCCGCGCTTGTGACAGGCGGCGGCAAGCAACTCGGCGCCGGTGGTGTTGATGCGGAAGCAATCGTCGGGCTGGTGCTCCGCCTCCGGCACGCGGACGAAGCCGGCAGTGTTGATAACGGCCCAGGGTTGGAGCCGATCGAGTGCCGCCTCGATGCTCGCCGCATCCGTGATGTCCATGGCCTGCCGGTCCGTGACCACATGGGCGAGGCCGCGATGATGGCAGATGCGGCCGAATGCCTGACCGAGCGTGCCGGTCGCGCCGGTGATCAGCAAGGGATGCCTCCCGAGGTGGTGCGGTTTGCAGGAGCTTGCGCCGACCGTGAAGCGCTCGGGCCGGCGCCACCAGGGACGGCCCTGCATGGCGGGATGCTGGAGCAGCTGCCCCTTGGCGAGGCTGGCGGCCGCTTTGGCGACCATGGTCGGGCGGAGCTTGCCGCCGCGCGTATCGAAGGCACCGACATCATAGATGCCCTCGCGCCGGGTCAGCAGCGAGCGCCAGTCGACGTTGCCGAACAGCGACCAGAGGGTCACGGCCCGCAAGTCGACGCCCTCGCCGCGCACCTTCTCCGCAGCCTGCCAGACTTCGTGGAACCAGCGGACCTGCTCCTCGCGGGTGCAGCCGTGATGGACTTCGGTGATGGCGAGGGGAATGCCATAGCGCTTCCACGCTTCGCGCAGGCGGGCGGTTGGACCCGTTTTGCCGGCAAGATGCGGCATGCGCACTGCCTCGAGGTCGACGTAGCGGTGGCGCCCGTTGGAGCCGGGCGCCACCTGAGGGTAGCGGGCCAGGCGCTCGTCCAGGTAGCGCTCGCTGGTGAGGTAATGGTTGATGCCGACGATGTCGGGCGCTGCTTCGCCGCTCATCAAGGCCTGCAGCTTTACCGCGGGAACCTTAGCCTTGCTCAGCAGCTTCCAGAAGCTGTGCCGTTCATCGACCCGGCCGGTGAGGAGATCCAGGCTGAGCCAGCGCCGCTCATTCTCGTGCCGCGCCTGATACGCAAGCTTTGGAGTGGCGAACGTCTTGCCGAGGTCCTCCGTCGTGACGTGCAGCGCGCCCGGGTTCACGGCGCGGATGGCGCGCATAGCGAGCAGCGAAGCTTCGCACTCGTTGACCAGCGCCTGCATGGTCTTGGCGAGGTCGCGCGTGTGCGGATACCAATGGCCATAGAGGCACGCGAAGCGGGCCGTGGTCAAGGGCTCGTTGACCGGCGTCCACATGTCGATCCACGGGTAACGCTCGGCGACAATGGCGGCATAGTCGGCGAGCTTCCGGCCGAAGCCAGGATCGAGCAGGCTGGTGTAGCGCGGCCCTGAGCCATGGTGAACCAGTCCGCCGATGACCTTGATTCCCAGATCCCGAAGCCGCCGGAGCCGCTCGTCGTGCCAGCTGAAGTCCAGCTGCTCGGGACTGTCGGGAGCGACCCGCTCCCACACAATCGGATAGCGGACAGTCTTGATGCCCAATTCGGCGATGGCATCGAGATCCGCCAATCGATGGGCGTGGCCGGTTTCGACAACCTGGTCGCGATAGTCGTCGCCGAGGCGCACGACGGTGCACTCCACCCCGCCCCATAGCTGGAGCGGGGGGTGCTGGTTTGTCGGTTCGGTCATTCCTGTTCCACTGTCCTGGCCTAGATGGCCAGGCGCAGCTCCCTGCTGGCCGCCCCGATCTTGCGGCGATCCTCGTCCATCCGCCGGAAGGTGGCGAGCGCCTGTCCGACGATCTGATCCATGTTGTAGTAGCGGTAGGTCGCGAGCCGTCCGACGAAGGTCACGCCCGCCGTGGAGTCGGCCAGCGCCTCGTACTTCTTGAACAGCTCCTGGTTTTCCGGCCGCGGGATCGGATAATAGGGGTCGCCCTCCGCGCTCGGATATTCGAGCGTGATCGTGGTCTTGGGGTGCTCCTGGCCCGTCATGTGCTTGTACTCGCTGATGCGGGTGTAGGGCACGTCGGGGTGCGGGTAGTTGACCACCGCCACCGGCTGGAACTGCTCCTTGTCGATGGTCGAGTGGACGAACCGCAGCGAGCGGTACGGCAGCTTGCCGAAGCGCCAGTCGAAATATTCGTCGATCGGCCCCGTGTAGATGGTGTGAGCGGCGTCGATCTCGTCCTTGACGTCGCGGTAGTCGGTCCCGAGCGACTTCTCGATCAACGGGTGGTCGAGCATCTTCTCGAACATGCGCGTGTAGCCGTGGAGCGGCATGATCTGGTGCTTGTCGGTGAAGTAGCGGTCGTCCGTGTTGGTCCGCGTCGGGATGCGGCTGGTGACCTGCTTGTCGAGCTCCGACGGATCGAGGCCCCACTGCTTGCGGGTATAGCCACGGAAGAACAGCTCGTAGAGCTCCCGCCCGACGGCGTTGATGACCACGTCCTCCGACGTGCGGATGTTCGCCACCGGTTCGGCGCGCGAAGCGAGGAAGGCGGCCGCCTCCTCGTCGTTCTTGAGGCCCGCGTTGAACAGCTTGTTCAGCGTGGTCCGATTGATGGGGATCGGCACCAGCTGATCGCGCACGTTTGCAAGGACCCGATGCTCGTAAGGCCGCCACTGGGTGAATTGCGACAGGTAGCTGACGATCTCGTCCGAGTTCGCATGGAAGATGTGCGGCCCGTACTTGTGGTAGAGGATGCCGTTCGCATCGAGTTCGTCATAGGCGTTGCCCGCGACGTGCGGGCGCTTGTCCAGCATCAGCACGCGGGCGCCATGCTGGGATGCAAGACGCTCGGCCAGGACGGAGCCCGCGAAGCCGCAGCCGACGATCAGGTAATCGTACTTCCTGGCGCGCGGCACGTGAGTGTATTGGCCCTTGCCGAAGGCGGGGCGCTCGATCTTCTGGCCCTGTTCGGTGACTTCTGCCAGCAGCGCGGCCATGCGCGCCTGGGTCGTGTCCCAGCTCATGTCGGCGAGCAGCAGATCGACCTCGGCGAGCCAGTCGTCGCCTGAGCGAACGAGTGCGAGCTGCGCATCGCAACCGGCAATGAACTGCTCGGCCGTGCCGGCGATGCGCACGCCGGCTACCTTCTCGTAGTGGCGCTTCACGTCCTTGATCGGCGTCGAGACCACCGGGCGGCCGCCCGCCAGATACTCCGGGGTCTTCGTGGGCGAGATGAAGCGCGTCGCCTCGTTGATGGCGAACGGCATCAGCGCCACGTCCCAGCCCGACAGGTAGGTCGGCAGCTCGTCGTAGCTCTTGCCGCCGAGGTAATGGATGTTGTCGCGGCGGGGGAGGTCGTCCTCGCTGATCTTCACGACCGGACCGACCATTACGAGCTGCCAGTCGGGGCGCGCGTCGGCGACCGCTGCAAGCAGGTCGAGATCGATGCGCTCGTCTATGACGCCGTAAAAGCCGAACCGCGGACGCGGAATGCTGGCCTGGTCGGCGGGCGATCGATCTCCCTCCCGCGCCTTGGCGAAGTGCCGCCGATCGACGGATGATGGGAAAGGATGCACGTTGCCGTGGCGCTTCTTCTTCGCTTCGTACAGCGAATAGCCGCCCGTGAAGACCAGGTCGGCCGCGTCGAGCAGTTCCTGCTCCAGCTGCAGCAGTTCCGTCGGCGCGAAACGAAAAGCGGACAGCTCGTCCATGCAGTCGTACACGGTCGCAATTGCGTCGAGATGCCGCGAGAAGGGCAGCATCATCGGCGTATAATACCAGCGCACAAACCGCCCGGGCAGAGTTGCGACGTGCCCGTCCAGCAGGCCCTTGAGGATCGTCTGCTGCGCCTTGGCGTCGAGGCCCGCGGGCAGGCGTGGAGTCACGACCGTTACGTTGGCAATGTTCTTCGCCGGGCGGACGTCCAGGGACGGGCCCTCGCCAGCCGCAGCCGCCACAGGCTCTTCCCAGATGACCACGGGCATGGACTGGCCAAACCGGCTCATCAGATGCTGCGGCCGCTGAAACACGAAGTCCCACCGCAGGTGCGAAAAACAAATCAGGGTCATAGGCTTGGTCGAGGATGTCGGAACAGAAGAACTGCCTTCACCACGCACGCCGACATTCTCGAACATCTTCAAGCACCTCGTGTGATTGTAAGGTTGATTACAGGTGAACAATGAAACCCCGATTCGGGTTCCATTGTCAGCTGAGGTTCAGCTTCGCTGCATGCTGCAGTGCGACAAAGCGCACCGCCCAAGCGCCGAGGCGCTTGGGCATCTCGCGCGGCCGGGAACCTCCGCTCAGGCGTGCGCAGTTTCGCGGTGACGACTTGCGCGGCCACCCTCACGGCCGGCCTCAGCCGCGCGTTCACGATTGTTCGCGAAATTGCCTCCGCTGCACTTTCCGCCCTTGCTGGCGATCTCGCGCTGTCGTTGCGGGTCCATCGCTGCGAACCCGCGTTTGGCAGGGGTCCGGTGCGTGTCAGTCATGAAAAGAGCCTCCCGTCTGCTGCGCTCGGCCGAACCGAGCAGTGCGTGAACGCGAGGACTGGCAGCTTCGTTCATGGAACTAATCTGTGTTAAGCAGAAATGCTGCGGCGCTGCATTGCCGATCGGCAGCCTGCGGCTAAGCTCCCGGTCACGCGGCCGGATATCGACAGGAGGGGAACGCACTGGCGCAGGCGCTGATCCGCAAGGTCGAGTTGTACACGCGTCTCTCCGAGGAGGAGCGGCAGCTTCTCCATGAGCTTGCAGCCGGGTCGTCGCGCCGGGTCGCGCCACGTCGAGACCTGGTTCTTGAAGGGGATCCGCCACGGCACGTGCTCGTCATCCAGGAAGGATGGGCCGTCCGGACGAAGATGCTTGAGGACGGTCGCCGTCAGATCGTCGGGCTGATCCTACCGGGCGATGTCTGCGACGCGCACAATTACGTGCTTCGGCGCACGGACCACGGTATTCACGCACTGACCCGGATGCGCGTGGCGGAAGTCACGCGAGAGAGACTGGAGCCCGCGCTCGACCATTCGACCCGGCTCTGCCGGGCGTTCTGGTGGATGGAACTGGTCGGCGCTGCGATCCAGCGCGAATGGACGCTCAACCTAGGCCAGCGCAGCGCGTTCGAGCGGATCGCCCATTTCCTGTGCGAGACCTTTGTTCGACTGGAAGCGCTTGGGATGACCCAGGGTGACAGTTGCGATTTCCCGATCGTGCAGAACGATCTGGCGGACATCACCGGGCTGACGTCCGTGCACGTCAACCGCACCCTGCAGGACCTTCGGCGGGCGGGGCTCATTTCGCTTGGAAGTCGTCGGCTGACGATTCCGGACCTCCCGCGCCTCAAGGACGTTGCGCTGTTCACGCCCGAGTACCTGCATTTGGGCCAGGAGGGGTCCCAGTTCGATGCCAACAGCTGAGGAGAGGTGGTTCACCGAATTTGCGGCGCATTCCGACAACACGTTGTGGCTGCAGGAACCTCCCGGCACGATGGCTTACCTCAGCCCAACTTTCGAGGCGATGTTCGGCATGCCGGCGGGGAAGGGCTTTGATCGGGATCAGTGGGCCGCGCTGGTCCATCCCGATGATCTTGGGATCGCCCTGTCTGCGCTCCCGCGGTCCGAACAGGGTGAGGTCGTCCAGATCGATTACCGCATCATCCGCCCGAGCGATGGAGCGGTCCGCTGGATCCGGGACAAGGGCTTTCCCCTGTTCGGGTCGGACGGGAAGGTCCAGGCCATCGCCGGCATCGCCCGGGACATCACCGAGGAAAAGAGCGCCCTGGAGGCATTGGCGCAAAGCGAGGAAAGGGCCAGGCTTCTGCTGGCCGAACTCCAGCACCGGGTCCGCAACACGCTTGGCGTGGTGCGCTCGATCGCGCGGCGGACTGCGGAGCGGTCGCGTGACGTTCGGGAGTTTTCGACCCATCTCGACGGGCGCCTCGCCGCCTTTGCGCGGGTGCAGGCCCTGGTTACGCGCGCTCCAGACGCGGGGGTGTCGCTGCGGGAGATCGCGCAGGACGAGCTCCTCGCCCATGGCGCGCAGGAAGGGCGCTCGCTGGTGCTGGAAGGGCCCGACGTGCTGCTCGACCCCAGAACGGCGGAGCGGATCAGCCTGGCGGTGCACGAACTGTCCGCCAACGCGGTCAAGCATGGCGTGCTGGGTGCTCGCGCCGGTGAACTGGAGGTCCGCTGGTCACTGTCGGGTGAAGCGGAGTCGCGGGTGCTCGGGTTCAGCTGGAAGGAGACCAAGCTCGGCCGCACTTTGCGGAAGCCACGACGGACCGGCTTCGGGACCGAGCTGCTGACGCGCACGCTGGCCTATGAGCTCAAGGCCAAGTCGGCGATGCACTTCGGGAAGAACGGCTTCAGCTACACCTTATTCGTGCCGCTCCCCTACGTTGACGAGGGCGAGCGGAAGTCCGAAGAGCCGCGCCCATGACGAGCACGATTGCGGAACTGGAGCGGCGGCGGGAAGCCGCGCGGATGGGCGGCGGGCAGAAGCGCATCGACGCGCAGCACGCCAAGGGCCGGCTGACAGCGCGGGAGCGGCTGGCCGTGCTGCTGGACGAAGGCAGCTTCGAGGAAGTGGATACCTTCGTCGAGCACAACGCGACCGACTTCGGCATGGCCGAACAGAAGATCCCGGGCGACGGCGTGGTCACCGGATCGGGCACGATCAATGGGCGGCTGGTCTATGTCTTCGCGCAGGACTTCACCGTGTTCGGCGGGTCGCTATCGGAGCGTCACGCGCAGAAGATCTGCAAGATCATGGACGCGGCGATGCGCAACGGCGCGCCGGTGATCGGACTGAATGATTCCGGAGGCGCGCGCATCCAGGAGGGCGTGGCGAGCCTCGCGGGCTATGCGGAGGTGTTCCAGCGCAATGTGCTGGCGAGCGGCGTCATTCCCCAGATCAGCCTGATCATGGGGCCTTGCGCGGGCGGCGCCGTTTATTCACCGGCGATGACCGACTTCATCTTCATGGTGAAGGATTCGAGCTACATGTTCGTCACCGGGCCGGAGGTGGTGAAGACCGTCACCAACGAGGTAGTGACGCAGGAGGAACTGGGCGGCGCGGTGACGCACACCAGTAAGTCGGGCGTGGCGGACGTGGCGTTCGAGAATGACATCGACGCGCTGCTGGCGGCGCGGGAGTTCGTCGACTTCCTGCCGTTGTCCAACCGGATGGAGGTGCCGGAGCGGCCCTCGTCCGACCCGTGGGACCGCGTCGAGGAGAGCCTCGATACGCTGATCCCGCCTTCGGCCAACCAGCCCTACGACATGCATGAGCTGATCCGGAAGGTCGCCGATGAGGGCGACTTCTTCGAGCTTCAGCCGAACCACGCCGGCAACATCATCATCGGCTTCTGCCGGGTCGAGGGCCGCACTGTGGGCGTGGTCGCGAACCAGCCAATGGTGCTGGCGGGCGTGCTGGACATCAATTCGTCGAAGAAAGCGGCGCGTTTCGTGCGCTTCTGCGACGCGTTCGACATTCCGATCCTGACCTTCGTGGACGTGCCGGGCTTCCTCCCCGGTGTCGGGCAGGAGCATAACGGCATCATCAAGCACGGCGCCAAGCTGCTGTTCGCTTACGCCGAGGCGACGGTGCCGAAGATCACGGTGATCACGCGCAAGGCGTACGGCGGCGCCTATGACGTCATGGCCTCCAAGCACCTGCGCGGGGACTTGAACTACGCCTGGCCAACCGCCGAGATCGCGGTGATGGGCGCCAAGGGCGCGGTGGAGATCATCTTCCGCAAGGACATCGGGGACGCGGAAGCGATCGCGGCTCGAACGGCGGAGTATGAAGAGCGCTTCGCCAACCCCTTCGTGGCGGCGAGCATGGGCTTCATCGACGAAGTCATCATGCCGCATTCGACCCGGCGGCGCGTGGCGCTCGGCTTACGCAAGCTGCGGAACAAGCAGCTGGAGAACCCGTGGAAGAAGCATGACAACATTCCGTTGTGACGGTGCGCGATGACACTCGGCCGACTGAATCATGTTGGCGTTGCGACGCCTTCGATCGAGAGGAGCCTTGAGGTCTACCGAACCCAGTTCGGGGCAGAGCCGCACGGGGCGCCCTTCGATCTTTCCACCCAGGGCGTTCGCGTGTGTTTCGTGGATGCACCGAACACGCAGATCGAACTGATCCAGCCCCTCGGGCCGGAGTCGCCGATCGCGAAGTTCCTCGAAAAAAACCCCGAAGGGGGGCAGCATCACCTCTGCTTCGAGGTGCCGGACATTGAGGAAGCACGCGCCTGGTTCGAAGGGCAGGGCGCCCGCATCCTCGGTCCGACGCGCATCGGCGCACACGGAACGCCGATCTTCTTCCTCCACCCCAAGGACATGGGCGGGGTGCTGACCGAGATCATGGAGTCGCCGAAGCAGGCGCATTGATGACCGGGCGTGCGGAAGAATTATTCGTCGGTGCGGTGTGCGTCGTGCTCGCACTATTGCTGCTACGTCGCATTGCGCTTGCACTTCGCAGCGGCGAGATCCCCCTTTATCGCACCCGCCTGAACCGCGCTGAGGCGGGGGACGCGCGGTTCTGGACTTTGGTGGCGATCAACGCGGGCCTGTTCGTCCTGCTGTTCGTGATCGCCGCCGACCTGCTGCTCGGCCTGGGCTTCCGTCTTTAGTCCCGCCTCACTGCCTCACGCCGAGCTGGTCGAGCATGAAGGCGTAGTATTCCGCGGTCTCCTCGTAGCGGCGGAAGCGTCCCGACTTGCCGCCGTGCCCCGCATCCATGTTGGTGCGGAAAATAACCGGGTGGGTCCCGGTGTTCACCGTCCGGAGGCGCGCGACATACTTCGAAGGCTCGAAATATTGCACCTGGCTGTCCCACAGGCCGGTGCCCACGAACATGGCCGGATAAGCCTGCCGGCTCAGCTGATCGTAGGGTGAGTAGCTCAGCATGTAGTCGTAATATTCGCGGTTCACGGGATTGCCCCACTCGTCCCACTCGTTGGTGGTCAGCGGGATGGTGGGGTCGAGCATGGTGGTAACCACGTCGACGAACGGGACCTGGCTGACGATCACGCGATAATCCTGCGGTGCCATGTTGGTGACCGCACCCATCAATAGGCCGCCGGCGCTGCCGCCCATCGCCGCGACGCGGTCCTTGGCGGCGTAGCCCTGGCCCGTGAGAAAGCGGGTCACGTCGATGAAGTCAGTGAAGGTGTTCTTCTTGTTCAGGAGCTTGCCCTGGTCGTACCAGGCGCGGCCCAGCTCCTGACCGCCTCGGATGTGGGCAATGGCATAGACCATGCCGCGGTCGAGCAGGCTGGTGGTCGTGGTGGACCAGCGTGGATCAGTCGAGCTGCCGTAGCTGCCATAGGCGTACTGCAGCATGGCGGCAGTGCCGTCGCGCGTGAAGCCCTTCCTGTACGCCAGGCTGACGGGCACCTTCGTCCCGTCACGCGCGCTCGCCCACACGCGCTCGGTGACATATTGCGAGGGATCGTAGCCGGGCGCGGGGGTCTGCTTTAGCAGGGTGCGCTTCCCGCTGGCGACGTCCACCTCGTAAGTTCGTTGGGGCGTCGTCAGGCTGTCGTAAGTGTAGCGCAGCTTGGTCGCATCGACCTCCGGGTTGGTGGCGAGGGTCATGCTGTAGGCCGGCTCGTCAGAGGTGACGAAGCTGCCCTTGCCGCCGGTCGGCACCAGCCTCAGCCGCTTGTTGGCATCGCTCCGTTCCTCAATGGCCAGGAAGCCGTCGAACGCCGCGAAGTCCTCGATGAAAGCCTTGGGATCGTGTGGAACGAGGTCTCGCCAGGCGGAGCGGCCTCGAGCAACGGCGGAGTCCTCCACCGTCATCAACCGGTAGTTGGGTGCCTGCCAATTCGTTCGGACGACCCAGCGGTCGCCAACGTGGTCCGCGCCATACAGATGGTCGCGCTCGCGGGGGGACAGGACGACGAACTCGCCCGGAGTCGCGGCGGAGGTGCAGCGCTGCTCGTTGCTGACGGTGCTCTGGAGGATGATGCAGACGAACTTGTCGTCGCGCGTGCGCATCAGCCCCATGTAGAAGCTGTTGTCCTTCTCCTCGTAGATGAGGCGATCGGCCGACGCCGGAGTGCCGAGGACATGCGCCTTGACGCGCTTGCTCAGCAGGGTGACCGGGTCCTTCTCGATGTAGAAGATGGTCTTGTTGTCGTCCGCCCAGACGAGGTTCGGCTCGACGTTCTTCACCTCGTCGGCCAGCACGCGGCCGGAGGCGATGTCCTTGACCTTCAGGTTGTACTGGCGCCGCCCCACCGTGTCCTCGGCGTAGGCGAGCAGGCGATTGTCCTGGCTGACCTGGTAATCGCTGACGGAGAAGAAGCCGTGGCCTTTCGCCATTTCGGGCTGGTTGAGCAGGACTTCCTCGGGCGCGTCCATGCTGCCCTTGCGGCGGGCGATGATCGGGTAGTCGGCACCGGTCTCGAATCGGCTGTAGTACCAGTAGCCGCGATCGCGGACCGGCACGCTGGCGTCGTCTTGTTTGATGCGGCTGGTGAACTCGGCGAATAGCTTCTGCTTGAACGAGGCGAGTGGCGTCAGCACGGCGTCGGCATAGGCGTTTTCGGCATTGAGGTAGGCGAGAACCTTAGGGTCCTTCCGCGTGTCGTCGCGCAGCCAGTAGTAAGGGTCGTCGCGCTCCACCGGGCCTTTGACGGTGTGGGGTCGCTGTTCGGCGACGGGCGGCACCGGCGCGGACTGGGCCAGGGCGGCGGACGAAATGCCCGCGGCAAGGAGGAACGTAACGCGCTTCATGAAAGGCCCTCGCAAGACTGATCGGGCCATAGCGTTGCATCCGCGAGGGGTCGCTTACAAGCCTCAGCCCGTGGCGCCGGCGACGATCCGGGCCCATTCCTCCTCGCCGACCACGCGGATGCCGAGTTCTTCCGCTTTCTTGAGCTTCGAGCCTGCGCCAGGGCCTGCGACCACCAGGTCGGTCTTGGCGCTGACGGAGCCAGCCGCCTTGGCGCCGAGGCGCTCGGCCTGTGCCTTGGCCTCGTCACGGCTCATGGTTTCAAGGCTGCCGGTGAAGACGATGGTCTTGCCGGTCCACTCGGTCTGGCGTGCGTTGCTGACGAACGGCGCTGGACGGGCGAGGGCGAGCAGATCGGCGAGTTCGTCCTGGTTATGCTCCTCGTGGAAGAAGTCGACGATGGCTTCGGCGACCGCAGGTCCGACGCCTTCGACCGCGGAGAGCTCGGCTTGGGCGTCGGGGCCGGTCGCCGCGTCGCGGAGGGCTTCAATGGTGCCGAAGTGGCGGAGCAGGTCCTTGGCCGTGACGGCGCCGATGTGCCGGATGCCAAGTCCGAACAGCAGGCGAGCGCTGTCGAACCCCACGCGCGCATCGATCGCGGCGAGGAGGTTGTCGACGCTTTTCTCCTTCCAGCCCTCCCGTCCCAACAGGTCGGCGCGGTGCTCGGCCAAGCGGAAGATGTCGGCGGGTCCATGCAGCCAACCCAGCGTCGTGAACTCCTCAATGGTCTTTTCGCCCAGACCATCGATGTCCAGCGCGCCGCGACTGACGAAATGCTTCAGGCGCTCGATGCGCTGGGCGGGGCAGATCAGGCCCCCGGTGCAGCGGATGTCGACCTCGCCTTCCTCGGCAACGGCCTCGCTGCCGCAGATGGGGCAATGGTCGGGGTAGACGAAGGGCGTCCGAGGTTCGTCGCGGGTGAGGTTCTCGACCACCTGCGGGATGACGTCGCCGGCCCGCTGGATGCGGACGCGGTCGCCCTCCCGGAGGCCCAGTCGGGAGATCTCGTCGCGGTTGTGGAGAGTAACGTTGGAGACGATCACGCCGCCGACGCCGACGGGCGTGAGACGGCCGACCGGTGTCAACTTGCCGGTGCGGCCAACCTGGATCTCGATCTTCTCGAGCGTGGTCTCCGCCTTCTCGGCCGGGAACTTGTGGGCGAGGGCCCAGCGCGGCGCGCGAGCGACGAAGCCAAGGCGCTCCTGCCAGTCTAGGCGGTCGACCTTGTACACCACGCCGTCGATATCGAACGGCAGGTCCGCGCGGGCATGTTCGATGGCGGCATAGTGGGCGAGGGCGTCCTCAACCGTGTCGCAACGGCGGAACTGGTCGGCGATGGGGAAGCCTAGGGTGCGGAGCCGCTCGACCGCTTCGGCCTGGGTGGCGCCCAGTGGCTCCGAACACTCGCCCCAGCCGTGGGCAAGGAAGCGCAGCGGACGCGCCGCGGTCATGCTCGGGTCCTTCTGGCGGAGTGAGCCGGCAGCGGCGTTGCGCGGATTGGCGAAAATCTTGGCCGCGCTAGCTTCCTGACGCGCGTTGAGGGCGGCGAAGTCTGTCTTGGACATGTAGACCTCGCCGCGGACCTCCAGGACGACGGGTGCTCCGGTTAGCTGTTGCGGGATGTCGCCAATCGTTCGAGCGTTGGGCGTGACGTCTTCCCCCACCGTGCCGTCGCCGCGGGTGGCGGCGAGGATGAGGCGCCCGCTTTCGTACCGGAGGGAGCAGCTCAGGCCGTCGATCTTCGGCTCGGCGGTGAGCGCGACCGGCTCCTGCTCGCCCAGGCTCAGGAAGCGGCGGACGCGGCGGACGAACTCCTCCACCTCCTCGGTCGAAAAGGCATTCTCCAGGCTGAGCATCGGCCGCGCATGCGTGACCTTGGCCAGCGGGCCGCTGGGGGCCGCTCCGACCACGCTGGAGGGCGAGTCTGCGCGAACCAGATGCGGGAAGCGGACTTCCAGCTCCAGATTCTCCCGCACCAGCGCGTCATACTCGGCGTCGCTGATCTCCGGCGCGTCCTGGTCGTGGTAGAGCCGGTTGTGGCGCGCGATCTCCCGCGCCAGCCGCATCAGGCGGTTGGCGGCGTCAGCTTCGGACAGGTCGTGCGTGGCCACCTCAGCCGAACAGTTCGTCCAGGAAGAGGTTCAGCGAGGCCCAGCTACGGCGCGCCGCGGCTTCGTCGTAGGCGACGCCCTCGATGCCGATCTGGTGCGCCTGTGGGTTCGTGAAGCCGTGGCCGACATGGCCGTAGGCGTGAATCTGCCAGTCGCAGCCCGCCTCCGTCAGCTCCTGACCGAGCGCGACGACAGCCTCTGGCGGCACCATGGGGTCGTCCCAGCCGTGGTAGGCGACGACCTTGGCGCTGATCGGCTGGCGATCGAGGCCGGGCGGGTCGAAGAGGCCGTGGAAGCTGGCGACACCCGCTACCTCTGCGCCGGCACGGGCGAGGTCGAGGACGCAGAGGCCGCCGAAGCAGAAGCCGATGGCCGCGATGCGGTCGGTCGCGACGCCTTGCTGCTGGCGAGTGACCTCGAGCACCTCAAGCATCCGGTCGCGCAGGGCCGCGCGGTCGCCCTTGAGGCGGCCCATCTCGCCGAACATGGTGTCGCGGTCGGCGCCGCGGAACTGCTTGCCGAACAGGTCGGCGATCAAGGCGTTGAGCCCGCGGGCGTTCAGCTGGGCGGCGAAGCCGCGTTCCAGGTCGGTGATGCCCATGACGGTGGGGACGATGATGACCGTTCCGTCGGCTTGATCGGACGCGGGCATGAAAACATGTTCCAGCGCCTCGCCGCGGAAATCGTGGGGGATGTTCTGTTCGCTCATGCTGCCTCCAACAAACGTGCCGCCTGCGCCCGGGCCTCGTCGGTGACGGCAGCGCCGGACAGCATGCGGGCGATTTCCTCTCGCCGTTCAGCCGCGTCCAGCTTGCGCACCGTGGTGCGGGTGCCATCGGGGCCGTGGCTCTTCTCGATGCGATAATGATGCTGAGCGCGCGCCGCTACCTGCGGCGAGTGGGTGACGACCAGCAATTGCGAGCGCTGCGACAGGCGCGACAGTCGCTCTCCGATGGCGCTGGCGACGGCGCCCCCGACACCGCGGTCGATCTCGTCGAAGATCATGGTGGATGCGCCGCCGGCCTCAGCCAGCGCGACCTTCAGCGCCAGGATGAAGCGGGACAGCTCACCGCCAGAGGCGATCTTCGTGAGAGCGCCAAAAGGTGCGCCGGGATTCGTCGAAACCTCGAACTCGACTCGGTCGGTGCCGGAGGGGCCCGACAGTCCCGGGGCGACCACAGTGCGGAAGGTGGCGGCTTCGAGCTTCAGTGGCGCGAGTTCGGTGGCGACGGCCTTGTCCAGGCGCAAAGCGGCGGCGCGGCGCTGGTCGGACAGGATCTGCGCCGCTTCGTCGTAAGCAGCCCGTGACTGTTCGAGAAACCGTTCGAGCTCAGCGATCCGCTCGCCGCCCGCCTCGATGAGGGCGAGTTTTGCCTGCATCTCCTGTCCGAGCGCGGCCAACGCATCGGGCTCGACGCGGTGCTTGCGGGCGAGGGCCCGGATGTCGAACAGACGGCTTTCGACCAGCTCGAGCCGGGAGGGATCGAATGCCAGGGCGTCCGCCGCGCGCTCGATCTTGTCCTCGGCCTCGGCGGCTTCGATCACGGCCCGGTCGAGTGCGGCGAGCGCCTCGGCGAGCAGTGGGTGGTCGGCTACGCCGCGTTCGATGCGGCGCGCCGCCAGCCGGAGCTGCGCGAGCGCTCCGTCCGAGCCACCGAGCAGTTCGTCAAGTCCTTGCAGCGATTCACCGGCCTTGGCGCCAGCCTGCATGGCGGCGCGCTGCTCGGCGAGGCTGGTTTCCTCGCCGGGCTCCGGCGCCAGCTTGGCAATCTCCTCGGCCGCATGAGTAAGATAGTCGCGGTCGCGTTCCGCTTCGGCGGCGATGGCGCGAGCCTGCTCGAGCTCGGCCGTGAGCCGCGTCACCTCGCTCCACGCAGCCGCGATGCCACGCGTGTCGATCTTCCCGAAGGCGTCGAGCAGGGCACGGTGACCCTTTGGGTTCAGCAGTCCGCGGTCGTCGTGCTGGCCATGGATCTCGACCAGTGTGCCGCCCACGTCTCGCAAGGTGGAGGCGGGAGCGGCGGAGCCGCCGAGGAAGGCGCGGCTGCCGCCGTCGGCCTTGACCTGACGGCGCAGGATCAGCGGCTCGCCCGGCTCAACGTCGATGCCGTTCTCGTCCAGCAGGGCGACCGCCGGATGCGCGGCGGGAAGGTCGAACTCGGCGGATACGGACGCGCCGTCCTGGCCCGACCGCACCAGGCCGCTGTCGGCCCGTGCTCCCAGCGCTAAGCCTAAGGCGTCGAGCAGGATCGACTTGCCCGCGCCGGTTTCACCCGTGAGGACGCCGAGCCCTTCGCCGAAATCAAGGGTCAGCCGGTCGATCAGCACCACGTCGCGGATGACGAGCTGCCTCAGCATCGCGCGGCGTCGGCGCTCCTCAGCTCTGCTGGGCGGTCTGCGGCGCGTGCCGCTGGATCAGCGCGAAGGCGCGCTTGTACCAGTCCGTGCCTGGATAGTTGCGGCCGAGCACGGCGGCGGACTTGCGAGCCTCGTCGGGAACGCCGAGCGCGAGGTAGCTTTCCGTCAGGCGCATCAGCGCTTCGGGCGTGTGGCTGGTGGTCTGATACTTGTCGACCACGGCGCGGAAGCGGGTGACGCTGGCGAGCCAGTTGCCGGAGCGCTGGTAGAAACGGCCCACCTCCATCTCCTTGCCGGCGAGATGGTCGTTGATGAGATCGAGCTTCAACCGCGCGTCCGCGGCATAGCCGCTTTCGGGATAGCGGCGGATGAGCTCGTTGAACGAATCGGACGCCTGGCTCGTGAGCTTTTGGTCGCGGGTGACGTCCGCGATCTGGTTGTAATAGCTCATGGCGATCAGATAGTTGGCGTAGGGCGCGTCCTTGTTGCCGGGGTGCACGGTCAGGAAGCGCTGGGCCGAGCTGACCGTCTCCGGATACTTTTTGGCCATGTAGTAGCTGAACGCGCTCATCAGCTGCGCGCGGCGGGCCCAGACGGAATAGGGATGCTGCCGCTCCACCTCGTCGAACAGCTTGGCGGCATCTTCGTAGCGCTGGTCGTCGAGGCGCTCCTTCGCCAGCAGGTAGAGCGTGCTGACGTCGCGCGCGACATAGCCGACATCCGTGTTCGACCGGTTGCGGGAGCAGCCCGCCGTCGTGGCCAGGATGATGCAGGCAGCGATCGCGCAGGCGATGCGGGGAAGCGATGACATGGGACGGCCTTCTAGCGTTGCCATAGGGGGGAGCCAAGCGGCTTGGATAGGCGAGGCAGATGAATGCCGGCTGTCTTTCGCGGGCGTCAGGCTGGAGCCTTCTCAACGCCCGGGACCGGCTCGTCGGAGCGCAGGAAGCTGTCGGGCTTCATGCCGAGCCAGACCAGGATCGGGGCCGAGATGTAGATGGACGAATAAGTGCCGATGAACGTGCCGAGCAGGATGGCGAGCGTCAGGCCGAAGATCACGTCCGGGCCGAAGAACAGCAGCATGGCGAGCGCCAGCATGATCGAGCCGGAGGTCACGATCGTGCGGGACAGAGTCTCGTTGAGTGACAAATTGAGCAGCGGGATGATCGCCATCTTGCGATATTTGCGCAGGTTTTCACGAATCCGGTCGTAAATGACCACGGTATCGTTGAGCGAGTAACCGACCACCGCGAGGAAGGCCGCGACGATGTTGAGGTCGACCTGCAACTGGGTCAGCGCGAAGAAGCCCAGGATCATCGACACGTCGTGGAACAGGGTGACGAGGGCGCCGACGCCGAACTGCCATTCGAAGCGGATCCAGATGTAGATGGCGATGCCGAGCATGGCCAGGCTGATGGCGAGGAGGCCGTCGGTGGCGAGTTCCTCCGACACCTTGCCCGAGACGGTCTCGACCGAATCGACGCGGCTGCCCGGATATTGCTGGCCGAGCATCTGCCGGACCTTGACCGCGGCGGCGTTGGCGGCCGCTTCGCCCCCGTCCGGCTTGGGCAGGCGGATCTGGTAGGAGCGGGGGCCGCCGAATTCCTGGATGCTCGATTCGCCGAGCTGGAGCTGGTCGACATTGGAGCGCAGCTGTTCGACGTCGAGCGGCTGGGCGAAGGTGGCGCGGACCATCTGGCCGCCGACGAAATCCACGCCGAGGTTGAGGCCGCGGACCCCGACCATCACGAGCGAGGCGATCGTCACCAGGATCGACAGCACGAGCGCGATGTTGCGCACGCGCATGAAGTCGATGTTGGTGTTGTCGGGAACGAGCTTGAGCAGCTTCATGGAGCTTTATCGCCTCAGATGTGGAGGACGCGCGGGCGCTTGCGCTTGATCCAGAGCGCCACCAGCATGCGGGTGAAGTTCACGGCCGTGAACACGGACGTCACGATGCCGATCAGCAGCACCACGGCGAAGCCGCGGATCGGGCCCGAGCCGAAGTAGAACATCAGCACCGCCGCGATGACGTTGGTGATGTTGGCGTCGAAGATGGCGGTGCTCGCCTCCTTGTAGCCGGTCTCGATGGCGTCGAGGATCTTGCGCCCCCGTCGCTGCTCCTCGCGGATGCGTTCGTTGATGAGCACGTTGGCGTCGACCGCGGCGCCGATGGTCAGCACGAAACCCGCAATTCCGGGGAGTGTGAGCGTGGCGTTGAAGATGGCCATGATGCCGAGGATCAGCAGCGCGTTAACGACCAGCGCCATGTTCGCATAGACGCCGAACCGGCCGTAGGTGATCAGCATGAAGGTCATGACGGCCAGGATGGCGATGACCGACGCGATGGCGCCCGCCTCGATCGAGTCGCGGCCGAGGTCGGGGCCGACGGTGCGCTCCTCGACGACGTTCAGCTTCACCGGCAGCTTGCCCGAAGCCAGGGCCCTGGCGAGCTCGTTGGCGCTCTCGACGGTGAAATTGCCGCTGATCTGCGCGGTGCCACCGAGGATCGGTTCGTTGATGTTCGGTGCCGACAGGACCTTGTTGTCCAGGATGATGGCAAAGGGCTTGCCGACATTTTCCTGCGTCACCCGGCCGAAGCGGCGGGCGCCAGCGGAGTTGAACTTGATGGTAACGACGGGGGCGCCCGACTGCGGGTCGAACGCCTGGGTGGCGTCGACCAGCTGGTCGCCGGAAACCATCACGCGGCGCTGCACCGCGATCGCGCCGCTGCCGTCGGCCATGGGCAGGACCTGGCTTCCGGCCGGAGCACGGCCCTGCGCAACCAGGGTCGGATCCGCGCTGAGATCGACCAGCTTGAACTCGAGACGGGCGGTTTGACCCACGAGGCGTACGAGCGCCTCCGGATCCTCGACCCCCGGGACCTGCACCAGGATTCGGCGATCACCCTGGCCCAGGACGGTGACTTCCTTGGTTCCGCCCGGATCGATGCGCCGGCGGACAACGTCGCGGGCAACGGTCATCGCCTGCTTCAGCGCTTCGGTCGCGCCGGCCTCGGTCTGGGTCATGACCACCCGGGTCGAGTCGACCACGCTGACGTTCCAGTCGCGTTCGGCGCTGAAGGAGCCGACCGGTCTGGTGATCGCGCGCAGCCGCTCTACCGCGTCATCCAGCTGCGCCGGATCACGCACCATGAAGGAGATGCGCCCGCCGCTGGTGGACACGTCACCGACCGCGATCCGCGGCGAACGGCGAAGCTCCGTCTGGACGTTTTCTTCCATGGCGGTGAGCCGCTGCCGCTCCGCGTCGGCGAGGTCGGCTTCAAACAGCAGGTGGCTGCCGCCGGCGAGGTCGAGCCCAAGGCTGATCTGCGAGCGCGGAACCCACGAAGGCCATTGCGCGACCTGGTGCTTGGGAAACAGGCTCGGGATGGCGAGCAGGATGCCCACCACGATGGTGAGCGTGATCGCCCAGACTTTCCAGCGCGGGAAGTCGAGCATCAGTCGTTGGCCGGCTTCGACTGCGGCGTGATCACCTGCGTGATGGTGCTCTTCACGGCGCGGACCTTGATGCCCTGGGCGATCTCCACCTCGACGTCATTGTCGTCGATGATGCGGGTGACGCGGGCGCGAAGGCCGCCACCGGTGATCACCTCGTCGCCCTTCTTGAGGGCGCCCAGCATCTCACGGTGCTGCTTCATCCGGCGCGACTGCGGGCGGATCAGCAGGAAGTAGAAGATGATGAAGATCAGCAGCAGCGGGAAGATCTGCACGAAGAATGCCGTAGCGCCCCCCGGCGCTTGCGCGGCTCCGGCCGCCGCGGCCGTGGTCAGGTAAAGGCTGGACATGGTTCGTGAATCTCGTGCCTGAAGAAAGCTGGTCGGAGCGACTGGATTCGAACCAGCGACCCCCACACCCCCAGTGTGATGCGCTACCAGGCTGCGCTACGCTCCGACCGAGGGCGTGCATCTAGTGGTGCTCGGCAATCTAGGCAAGGCAGGTGTGAGTTGGGGCGACGAGGGCGGGGTCGGGGTTGGGGCAAAAGGGTGCTGCTGGCACTCGCGGCCGTGCCCCTGCTGTATCTGGCGGCGGCGCTGGCGGGTGCGCTGATCCCCGTCAATCGGGCGTGGGAGGAGGCCGGGGCGGGGACGACGGTGTATCTCCGGTCGAACGGCATCCACGTCGACATCATCATGCCGGCGGAGGCCGAGGGGCTCGATTGGCGACCGCTGTTTCCTGCGTCGGCGTTCCGGGGGGCACCGGCCGATGCGCGGTGGTTCGCGTTCGGGGCTGGTGAGCGGCGGGTCTATCTGGAAACGCCGACCTGGTGGGACATCAGCCCGCGGACCTTGTGGGCTGCGGTCGCGGGCGGCGAGCGGGTGATGCATGTCGAGCGGACCAACGATCCGGGTACCGAGATGCGGGCGGTGCGGCTGCGGCCCGAGGAGTACCGGCGACTGTGGGCCGCGGTCCGGGCCGAGCTGACGCTGGATGCGGAAGGGCGGCCGCAGCGGATCGACCATCCCGGGTACACGCCGGAGGATGCGTTCTTTGTCGGGCGGGGGCGGGCGAGTGCGCTCAGCACATGCAACAACTGGGTGGCGGACCGGCTGCGGATCGCGGGGGTGGAGGCGAGTGTGTGGTCGCCGTTCGCGCAGGGGCTGTTGTGGCGGTATCGGGTGGGGTCGCCTCCGGCTTGAGGGTCGGGGGTGGCTGTGAGGAGGCGGTGCGCTCAACCTGAGCTTGTCGAAGGGTGGTGGGGAGACGCTTCGACAGGCTCAGCGTGAGCGCGAGGGCGGCGCTTCGACAGGCTCAGCGTGAGCGCAAGCGGTTGAGGCTTGGCTCCTTTGCGCTCACCCTGAGCTTGTCGAAGGGTGACCTCGTGACCGGCTGAGCTCCGGCAACAGGTGAAAGTCGCCGCGCATCAGGGTTTCCTTCTTTCGGCGAGACCAGCCTTGCAGCTGTTTCTCGAGCTCGAAGGCCTGCTCCCGCGTCTGGCAGTCCGTGAACCAGAGCAGTTGCACGGGCAGGCGCTCGGCCGTGTACTTGGCACCTTCGCCGACCGCGTGCTGCGCCATGCGGGTGTCGAGGTCGTCGGTGTGGCCGGTGTAATAGCTGCCGTCGCTGCAGCGGAGGATGTAGGTGAAGAAGGGCATCGGCTTTGGTCCTGGTCACCCTTCGACAGGCTCAGGGTGAGCGCGCGGGCTGTAGGGGCGGGCGACATGGATGTGGAGTGGGCTTCGACGGGCGTTGAGTGAAGCGTGGGGACGCGCTTCGACAGGCTCAGCGTGAGCGCGGCTTGGTCGGGGGGCTTCTCCCCACGCGCTCACCCTGAGCTTGTCGAAGGGTGGTTGAGGACGCTTCGACCGGCTCAGCGTGAGCGTGGGGACACGCTTCGACAGGCTCAGCGTGAGCGCGAGGTGTTCAGGTTGCCTGGCGCGTCGTTAGAGCACGTAGCGTGAGAGGTCCGCGTTGCGGGCGATGCCGCTGAGTTGCTGGTCGACGAAGGCGGCGTCCACCACGAGGGTCTCGCCCCGGCGATCCTCCGCTTCAAAGCTGATGGTTTCGAGCAGCTTCTCCATGACCGTCTGCAGGCGGCGGGCGCCGATGTTCTCGACCGCCTGGTTCACCTCCGCCGCGACGCGGGCGAGGGCGTGGATGCCGTCCTCGGCGAACTCGACCGTGACCTCCTCGGTCGCCAGCAAGGCGCGATACTGCTCGGTCAGGCTGGCGCGGGTGTCGGAGAGGATGCGGACGAAGTCCTCCTGCGTCAGGGCCTGTAGCTCCACCCGGATCGGCAGGCGGCCCTGGAGCTCCGGCAGCAGGTCGGCGGGCTTGGCGACGTGGAAGGCGCCCGACGCGATGAACAGGATGTGGTCGGTCTTAATCGGGCCGTACTTGGTCGCGACGGTGGTGCCCTCGATCAGCGGCAGGAGGTCGCGCTGAACGCCCTCGCGGCTGACGGAGCCGCCCCGCACGTCGGAGACGGCGATCTTGTCGATCTCGTCGAGGAAGACGATGCCGTTAGCCTCCGCATCGGCGAGCGCGGTGCGGTTGACGTCGTCCTGGTCGAGGCGCTTGTCGGCCTCCTCCTCGGTGAGGCGCTGGAAGGCTTCACGGACCTTGAGCTTGCGGCGTTTCTTGGGCGGGCCGCCGAACGCCTTGCCCATCATCTCGCCGAGATTGATCATGCCGACCTGGCCGCCCATGCCGCCCAGGTCGAACGGCATTTGCGGTGCCTCGCTGACCTCGATCTCGACTTCCGCCCCGTCGAGGCTGCCGTCGGAGAAGCGCTGGCGGAAGGAAGCGCGGGTCGCCTCGCTGGAGCCCTTGCCGGTAAGGGCGTCGAGCAGGCGGTCCATGGCGGCGTCCTCCGCGGCTTCGCGGACGCGCTCGCGGCGGCGTTCCTTCTCCAGGCGGACGGCTTCCTCGACGAGGTCGCGGGCGATCTGCTCGACGTCGCGACCGACATAGCCGACCTCGGTGAACTTTGTGGCCTCGACCTTGACGAAGGGCGCGTCGGCGAGGCGGGCGAGGCGGCGGCTGATCTCCGTCTTGCCGCAGCCCGTGGGCCCGATCATCAGGATGTTCTTGGGCGTGACCTCGTTGCGCAGCTCCGGGCTGAGGCGCTGGCGGCGCCAGCGGTTGCGCAGCGCGACTGCGACTGCGCGCTTGGCCTCGGTCTGGCCGACGATATGCTCGTCCAGGGCGGCGACGATCGCCTTGGGGGTGAGGCCGGCGGTCATGTCAGTTTGCTCCCCGCTGCCCTGCGGGATGGGAGATTGGTAGTTCATCCCCCGCTAGATGAGTGGCGGGGCGGGGCACTTCAAGCGACGCAGCGGAAGGAGGAGAAGACCTGCCGGTGCGTCTGGAGGATGCGGGCAATGGCGGCGGCCTCGGGGATGGTGGAGGACTGGCCGCGCTCGAAGGTGCCGCCGAGGATGATGCCGTCGGGGCGGGGGAACATGTAGCCGGCGTCGCCCGTGAAGGCGTAGCGGATCTCCGGCTGAGGCAGGAGGATGGCGAGCTGGCCGCGCACGGGCTGAAGCTCCGTGTCACCAAACAGCTCGCGCGAGCCGAGGCCGGTGCAGTTGAAGATGAGGGGTTCGGGCAGGGTGGCGATGTCGGCCGGGGTCGCGAAGCGGCGCACCTCCAGCTTGCCGCCGGCCTGGAGGATGTCGCGGGTGAGCTGGCGGAGATAGCGGCCAGTCTCGACGTACATGGTGTCGTAGCTGGCCATGCCGTCGAGCGCGAAGGGATGCTGGGCGGAGGTGAGGGTGCGGCTGGCCGGGTGGAAGCGGTGGAGCGGGTCGGTCGGGTCCGGGTCGCCGTGGCCTTGCGTGTAGGTGGTCAGCCAGCGGATGCCGTAGTCGTCGCCGACCAGCAGCTGGAAGCGGCGCCAGCTGTATTCCATCGCGGACAGGAACTGCTGTTGCCACTCCGGCGTGACGGAGCCCTCGCGGTAGTGGCCGAAGGGGGAGATCTGGCCGCCGGCGATGTTGGAGGTGGTCTCCGGCGGGAGCTGGGCGGTGTAGAGGGTGACGGGGAAGCCGGCCTCCTGCACCAGGCGTGCGGTGCTGAGGCCGAGCGCGCCGGCGCCGATGACCGCAACGGGACCGGCGTGACCTTGCAGGCCGAGCTGGGTGGCGAGGCGGGCGCTGCCCCAGCTCAGCGTGATGCCGGCGCCGCCATGGCCGTAATTGTGGACGAGGCGCTTGGAGCCGAGCGGCTCGGCGCGGACGACGAAGCCGGAGGCGCGATAGGGGCGCAGGCCCGCGACGGTGCGGATGACCCGGCTCGGGTCGACGTTGACGGGCGGGAGGCAGGTCGCCTGGACCGTGCGGCGAATGGAGACGGTGGCGCAGCCGGGCAGCGCGAGGGCTGCGCCGGTGAGGGCGGCGGAACGAAGAAGCGTGCGGCGGGCGAGAGGGGATTCGATCACCCGCCGGAGCTTTAGTGGCTGCGCCCGCGCAAGGCGAGCGGTCAGACGGTCTCGATCGTGAGCCGGTCGTTGGTGAAGACGCAGACCTCGGCCGCGATCGCCATGGCTCGGCGCGCGAGCTTTTCGGGGTCGGGCTCATATTCGGTGAGGGCGCGGGCGGCGGCGAGGGCGTAGTTGCCGCCGGACCCGATCGCCGCGATGCCGCCCTCGGGCTCCAGCACGTCGCCGTTGCCGGTGAGGATCAGCAGAACCTCAGCGTCGGCGACGATCATCATCGCCTCGAGGTTGCGCAGGTACTTGTCGGTGCGCCAGTCCTTGGCGAGTTCGACCGCGGCGCGCATCAGCTGGCCGTGGCTGGCTTCAAGCTTCTTCTCCAGCCGCTCGAACAGGGTGAAGGCGTCAGCGGTCGCGCCAGCGAAGCCGGCGATGACCTTGCCGTCGGCGCCCAGGCGGCGGACCTTGCGGGCGTTGGGCTTCATCACCGTGTTGCCCATCGAGACCTGGCCGTCGCCGGCGATCACCGTCCGCCCGTCCTTCTTCACGCCCAGGATCGTGGTCCCGTGCCAGCTTTCCATGATTTCTCCCGCTCTGGTGCGGACAGCGAAGTGGGAAGGGTTTTTCCCGGTTGCAAGCTGCGCAAGTCCCGCCATGATGCAGGCCGGAGCCAAACGACGAACGGAGTGTTGTGCCTGGCATGGTGACGGGTCCGTTTCGATTGCTGTCGTTGATGGTCCTGCTGCCCGCGGCTGCGCCCGCGATCGCCAAGGATTCCAAGCTCAGCATCGAGCCGGTGCGCGGTCTTGCACTCGGCCTTCCCGAGGATCAGCACCGGGCCGACCTAACCGCGCGGATGAAGCTGTCCGACCCGTCGACCGAAGGGCTGGTCGAGCCGCCGCCGTTCACCCTGCAGCGCGACGGAAGCGACCTTACCGGCAAGCGCGCGCGGCTGGTGGTGCCGGTCGGTGACAGGACCCGGCTGGTGGCGAGCAGCGGAAAGGTCCAGCGGCGCACCCGGCCGGGCGATCCGCTGGCGCTGGGTGCCGGGTCCATGGGGCGGCTGGAAAGCGGCAAGCAGATGGGCGCCGGACTGGAGCGTCGGGTCGGGCCGCTGGAGATCGGGGCGCATTATCAGTTCACGCGGGTGAAGGGCGGAGCGATCGATCCGACCGGCGCCGCGTCCGAGAGCAGTGCGGACCGGATGATGAGCCTGACCGGTCCGGAAGGCTCCATGGCGGTGCCGGACACGGAGAGCCGCCAGCGGGGCCACAGCCTGCAGGCGACGGCGCGGATCCGCTTCTAGCGCGAGTTGTCGCGCAGGAAGGCGGCGCTGTCGGCGAGCACTGTCGCCTTGCGCCGGAAGGGACGGGACAGGGCCACGATCACGTCCGTGTGGGACGCGCCTTCGTACAGCTTCAGGGTGACGGGAGCACCGGCCTGCTGCAGCCGCTGCGCGAGGCGGCGGCTGTTGCGAGGGAGGACTACGCGGTCGGCGCTGCCATGCGCGAGGAACAACGGGGGCGCGTTTTTCCGGGCGAAGTTGACAGGCTGGGTTTCGTGCGGGCTCACCCAATGACCGAAGGCGTCGCGGCCGCGCTGCTCCGTGAACGGGGCGAAGTCGTACGGGCCGGCGAGCAGGGCGCCCGCCTTGATCACTTGCGGATCGACGCTCGCCTGCCGGAGCCACTTGGGATCGAGGGCAAGCATGGCGCCGATGTAGGCACCGGCGGAATGGCCGGCGACGGTGATCCGGTCGGGATCGCCGCCGAACCTCGCCGCATGATCTTGCGCCCACTGGATGGCGAGTGCCCCGTCCTCGACGAAGGCGGGAAAGCGGACCTCGGGCACGAGGCGGTAGTCGGGGACGACCGCGACGAAGCCCTGGCCGGCGAAGGCCGCGCCAGCGAAGCCATAGTCCCCCCGGCTGCCGCTATTCCACCCGCCGCCGTAGAAGAAGACCACCACGGGGAGCTTCTGGTTCTGGTGGCGCCTGCCGCTCGGGACCCAGATATCCAGCTGCTGGCGGGGTTCGGGACCGTAGGCGATCCCGCGGGCGGCCCGGCGAGACCCTTCGGCGGTGGGTGTCAGACGGTCGAGCCCGTTGAGCAGGCCGGCGGGCGTGCAGCCGCTGAGCGCCGCCAGCGAGGCAAGCCATGCCGGTCCCTTGCGCCACCGGTGGGGGGCGGGACGAGGACGGGAGAGGGGCCGGTTGTCGTTCATTCCGCTGCCAACCCTCCCCTCCTCCGTTCGGTTGCCTCGCCTACTTCTCGGCGCCCTTCACCTTGCCCCAGGTCCGGGCGGCCGTGTAGCCGAGGTAGCCGGTCCCGAACAAAGCATAGAGTTCTTCCGGGATGCCGCGCAGGTAGGCAGTCATGCCCCGCGCGATGCCGTCGGCCATGGCCGGGTTCACCGCCGCGATCAGGCCCATGGGGATGGCCCACAGGATCAGCGCATACATGGCGTAGAGGAAGCTCGGCCGGGCGCGGCTGGTCCACGGGTCGGGGGACTGGGCCTCGGCGATGATCGCCTGCATCTGCTGGGCGATGGCGGCCATTTCCTGGTCGCCCTGGAGCTTCAGCAGTTCGAGCTTGGCACGATCGCGCGCCTGCGGGTCGGGGATGATCTTGTCGATGAGCTTGGCGACGGGGCCGATCACGGCTTCGAGAATGGACATGGGGGTCTCCTGGGATCTTACGTTTCGGGGTCAGCCGACGGACTCACCAATCCGGTTCGCGAGCCAGCCGTAAAGAAAGGCCTCGTTCGCAGGCCTTTTTTCGGCCAGGCGCAGGTAGCGTTCGCCCTGCAGCGCCTCGAGCGCACGCAGCAGGACGATCTCTCCGGAGGAGCCGCGGACCGCGAGAAAGGCGTCGAGGGCATTGAGAGTGCGCGGACCGATCCGGCCATCGGGGACGAGGTCCATGTAATCCCCGCCATTGCGGTTAAGGGCAGTCAGCGCACGCTGAAGGAAGGTGGCGGCAACGCCGGGGCCCATGTTGGCGCCGGTGTCGAACAGCTCGGCCGCCACCCGGGGAGCGCGGGAGGCGACCTCGTCGAAGCGGGGCCGCGTCCAGTAGAGGCGCCGGTAGATGGCTTCCGCGTCCTGGCGGGGGAGGCAGGCCATGGCGCCGGCATAGCCGTGTGCGCGGGCGACGGCCTCCGTGATGCCGTAGCGGGTCGGGCCACCCCGGTCGGCCGGATGGTTCACAAAGCCTCCCTCGCGGTCGATCAGGGCGTCGATCAGGTCTTCGATGTCTGGCGTTTCCACGTTTGCACTCCATTGATTGGTCCGAGTCGAGAGCAGGTAACCAAACAGGTTTGCTGTAGGACAGCGTCTTCTCCAGATAGTGGAGTGGGGCGTGGAACCATCGTAAGCACTTCGAGGCATATAATCCGCGCTTCGACAGGCTCAGCGTAAGCGCTAGTGGTCGAGTTCTAGCTTCGAGCGCTCACCCTGAGCTTGTCGAAGGGCGGAAAAGCGCTTCGACAGGCTCAGCGTGAGCGCGGTCGATCAGCAATAATATGTAACCAGAACGGCACAAAATGCTTGACATCGTCACGCTCCTCCGGTAAGTGGCAGCATGAGTGGCACTGGGCTGCGGGAGGTGTTCCTTCCGCGGCTTTTTTTGTGCCCGGGGAGGGGAGAGCATGATGGGCGAAGAGGAGGGGACATTCGGTGGCGGCAAGGGGCGCGTCGTGCAGGCGCGTCGCGGGCGGTCCGACGCGTTCGGCAGGGCCAAGCAGAAGGTGTTCCTGGACGCGCTGACCGAGACGGCCAATGTCCGGCAGAGCGCGGATCGGGCGGGCGTGTCCTATGCGTCCGCATACCGGTGGCGACGGACCAAGCCGGAGTTCCGCGCGCGGTGGGAACGGGTGCTGGAGGACGGCTATGCCGCGCTGGAGGCCGGGCTGCTGGAGCGGGCCCGGGAAGCGGTAGGGGAGATCGCACCGGGAGGGAGGGCTGGCGAGCTTGTGGCTCCGATGGATGCGAAGCTGGCCTTTGCATTGCTCCAGAACCACGAACGCAAGCTGGCAGCGCTGAAGGAGGGGAAGGGCTTCACGCCGGTCGACGACCTCAAGATCATCGAGCGGCTGGAGAAAGGATTGAAGCGCTACGACCGGGAAGCCGAAGCCAAGGCGCGCAAGCAGGGGCAGGGCGAGTGAGCCTGGAGCGACTGCATGACGCGTTACGGCGCGCCAACGATCTGAGCCTGGAGAAGAGGGTTGGCCTATGGCTGCAACTGCCGCCGGAGGAACGCTGCGGGCTGGCGTTCCGGTGGGACTGGCAGGCGCTCGACCGGCAGCTGGAGCCCGAGGGCGACTGGCGGGTGTGGCTGATGCTGGCGGGCCGCGGCTTCGGCAAGACGCGCGCCGGGGCCGAGTGGGTGCTCGAACAGGTGCGCCGAACGCCCGGGGCGCGGATTGCGCTGGTCGGCGGCAACCTGGACGAGGCGGCGCGCGTGATGGTGGAAGGCGAGAGCGGCCTACTGGCCTGTGCGCCACCCAACGACCTGCCGGACTGGAAGCCGGGCAAGCATGAGCTGCGCTTTTCCAACGGGGCGGTCGCGCAGCTGTTCTCGGGCGCGGACGGCAACCGGCTGCGCGGGCCGCAGCATCATTTCGCGTGGGCGGACGAACTGGGGAAGTGGAGCGACGCGAAGCCGACCTGGGACAATCTGATGATGGGGCTGCGCCTCGGTGATTGCCCGCGGGTGGTCGTGACCACGACGCCGGGCAACACGGAGTTGCTGGGCGAGATCCAGAAGCTGTCGGGCACGCGCACGACCGGCGGGCGGACGCGCGAGAATTATCATCTCCCGTCCGCTTTCTTGGAGACCATGGAGGAAGCCTACGCGGGCACGCGGCTCGCCCGGCAAGAGCTGGACGGCGAGGTGCTGGGGGAGGCCGAGGGTGCGCTGTGGCGGCGGGCGACGCTGGAGGATTGCCGGGTCGGTGCGCTGTCGCAGGAGTCGATCACCCGGGTGGTGATCGGGGTCGATCCTCCGGCCGGTGACCGGGGCGATGCCTGCGGGATCGTGGTCTGTGCGCGGCTGGCGGACCAGACCGCGGCGGTCCTGGCCGATTGCAGCGTGGAGCGCGAGGGGCCGGAGGGCTGGGCGCGAAGGGTGGGGGAGGCGGCTGCGGGATGGGGCGCCGACCGGGTGATCGCGGAGGCGAACAATGGCGGGGCGATGGTGGAGCAGGTGCTGCGCGCCGCCGACTGCGGTCTGCCGGTCAGGCGCGCATGGGCCAGCCGGGGCAAGGCGGCGCGGGCCGAGCCGATCGCCACGCTGTTCGAGGCTGGCCGGGTGAAGCTGGCAGGGATGTTTCCGAAACTGGAGGACGAACTGACGCAGCTGACCGTGGGCGGCTATCAGGGGCACGGATCGCCGGACCGAGCCGATGCCATGGTCTGGGCCTTGAGCGAACTGATGCTGCAGGGCGCGGGTGCGCCGCGGGTCCGGCGGTTGTAACGCCTTGGGGTCAGCCGGCCTTGCGCTGTGGCTGGGGCGGGTGGCTGGTGAGCGCGGTCGCCACGGCGGTCGCGAGGGCGTGGACGGTGAACGGCTTTCGCAGGAGGTCGTGGCCGACGAGGTCCTCGCCCTCGTCGCCGACATAGCCGGTGACGAACAGCACGGCGAGGTCGGGACGGCGGCGCTTGAGTTCGCGGACCAGCTCGGGGCCAGTCATCTCCGGCATGATCACGTCGGAGATGACGAGGTCGAAGTCGCCCGCCTCGAACAGGCGGATGGCCTCGGCCCCGGAGGAGCAGGAGACCGGCTGGTAGTCGAGGTCCTCCAGCGCACCGACCGTGGCGGCGCGGACGCGGGGGTCGTCCTCGACCAGCAGGATCCGGGCCCCCGGCACGGCAGGCTCCGCCTCGGTGCGCGACATGGCGGGGTGCATGCGGACCTCCGCGCCTTCGGAGCGGGGCAGGTAAATGGAGACAGTGGTGCCGACCCCGACCGTGCTCTCGATGCCGACCTCGCCGCCCGACTGGTGGGCGAAGCCGAAGATCTGGGAAAGGCCGAGGCCCGTGCCCTTGCCGACCTCCTTGGTGGTGAAGAAGGGCTCGAACGCGCGCTCCATCACTTCGGGCGTCATGCCGCAGCCGGTGTCGCTGACGGCAATGCGGACGTAATCGCCGGGTTGGATGTCGCCGACCTGGTTCGCAGCGAGGCGGACGTTCTCGGTCGTGATGCGCATCGCTCCGTCGCCGTTCATGGCGTCACGGGCATTCACCGCGAGGTTGAGGATGGCATTCTCGAGCTGGTGCGGGTCGACGAAGATCGGCCAGCTGTCGGGCGCGGTGTCGGTCTCGATCGTGATCCGCTCGCCGATGGTGCGATCGAGGAGGTCGATCATACCGGTGACGAGGCCGTTCGGGTCCACGCGGGCGGGCATCAGCGGCTCGGACCGGGCGAAGGACAGCAGGCGGCGGGTCAGCGCGGCAGCGCGGGTGGCCCCCTCCATCGCGTTGTTGAGGTGCAGCAGGACTTCGCGCTTCGGACCGTTGAGGCGGCGGCGGGCGAGGTCCAGGCCGCCGACGACCACGGCGAGCATGTTGTTGAAGTCGTGCGCGATACCGCCGGTCAGCTGGCCGACGGCTTCCATCTTCTGGACCTGGCGGAGCTGCGCCTCGGCGGCCTGCCGCTCCTGCGCCTCCTGCTTCAGAGCGGCGTTGGCTTCGGACAGCTCCAGGGTGCGCAGGGCAACCGCGCGCTCCAGCGTTTCGGCCTCGCGGCGTGCGGCGGCGATCTGGCGGACGTTCTGGACGGCGACCAGGCCAAGGAAGATGGCGCTGAGGCCGACGATCACGCCAAGCCAGGAGAGATAGTCCGTCAGCCGGTCCGCTTCGGCCGAGAAGAACTGGGTCTGCGCCATGCTCGCGCGCAAGGCGGCGCGTTCGGCATCGGCGATCTCGTTGAGCTTGCGGCGCAACGCCGGGCCGGGCCCCTTGTTGGTGTCCTTGGAAGTCTGCCAATAGATGAGGAGGCCGCCCTGGCCCTTGCGCTTGAGCGCGGCGAGAGCGGCCTCGTTCAGCTCCGCACCGCGCTGCTGGTAGAGCTGGCGAAGCTCGGCCACGCGCTGGCGTTGATCCGGATTGCGTCGGACCAGCGTGTCGAGCTGGTTGATCTGGAGCTCGGCGAGGCGCCACTGGTCCGAGTAGATTGCGCCGCTCTTGTCGGGGAGTTCGTCGAGGACGAAGCGCCCGAGCGCGGCCTCGGCCCGGGCGATGGTGGCGTCCACCGTGCGGGTCAGCAGGGTGACGTCGTAGGACCGCCGCTCCTGGTTGAGGGCGGTGTCGCGGGCCTGGTTGGAGAGGGCGACAAGGAGCACCATGCCAAGCAGGATCAGCGTGGCGAACAATGCTCCAGCGGCGGCGCCCCCCCGGCGCCAGTCGAACTGCCGTTCTTCGGCAACTGCCGTCATGGCACCTCTGTAAGCTTCCCGACGCAGCGAAGGAAGTCCGTTCGTTCAGCAAAGGCGTGATAAGGGGCGGGTCGATGCGATTCCCGGTTATTCCGCTGCTCCTGGCGCTTGCTGCGGCCCCCGCAAACGCGGCCGATCCCACCGTGCAGACACCGGCCGACGCATGGCGGCAGGATGCGGCCGAGTATGCCCGCGCGTTCGGAGTGGCGCTGGACGAGGCGGAGCGTCGGCTGCGGTTGCAGGAGGCGAGCGTGGCGGTGACCGAGCGGCTGCGGGTGCAATATGCGCCGCGGCTGGCTGGCATGGCGATCGATCACCAGCCGGACTGGGGAATCACGGTGCTGCTGACGGGCGCGGAGCAGCCGGCGAGCTTCGTCGAGGACGGCGTGCCGGTGCGTTTCCAGGTGGGTGCGGCGGCAACCCGACTGCAGGTGCTGGACGCGATCGCGCGGCACCGCTTCACCATCGCCGGACGGGTTCCCGGACTGCGGGGACTTGGCCATGACCCGCGAACGGGTGCGCTGCTGGTCCTCCCCCGGGACGAGATGCCGGGACTGGCGGAGGAGCTGACGGCGCTGACCGGCGTGCCCGTGCTGGTGCGGGCGTTCCCGGCCGCGATGCGCAATGCGGCGGCGGTGGGCGGATCGCGGGTGGAAGGGTTCCAGGACGCGCGGCGTTACGTCTGCACGACCAGCTTCGTGGTGAGCGATGGAAGCCGGGCGGGGATCACCACGGCGGCGCATTGCCCGGACCAGCTGCTGTACCGGGGACCGGATGGGGAAGAGCGCGGGCTGACTTTCGCCGGGCAATGGGGCTTCAGCTATCGCGACGTGCAGGTGAACACGGGGGTCGGAGCGCCCGAGGGGAGGTTCTACGTCGACCGGGAGCGATCGGTATTGCGGCCGCTCCAGACCTGGCGGACCCGGCCGCAGACCCGGGCCGGCGACTTCGTCTGCATGCGCGGCGAGAGCAGCGGCTATGCCTGTTCGGCGATCGAGTTGGTCGACTTCGCGCCCCCGGGGGAATTGTGCGGCGGGCCATGTGCCGCCAGCTGGGTGACGGCCACGGGTCCGGCCTGCAAGCGCGGGGACAGCGGGTCGCCGGTGTTCATTGGGACAACGGCGGTGGGGATCCTGAAGGGCGGCGCCTACCGACCGGGGGGCGAATGCGCCTTTTATTACTATATGTCGGTCGATTACCTGCCTGATGGCTGGCGGTTGGTGCGGGCTAGATAACGCCCGTCTTTCTCCCCGCGGCTTCGAACATGCCGAGGATTTCCGCGACCTGCTCGGTCGAGTGCTCGGCGCAGAGCGAGCAGCGGAGCAGGGTCATGCCCTGCGGAGTTGCGGGAGGCCGGGCGAGGTTCACGTAGAGGCCCTCGTGCAGGAGCGCTTCCCACATGGCCGCGCCGCGTTCGAGGTCGGGCATGATGACGGCGATGATCGCGCTTTGCGGTTCGTCGGTGCCGAGCTGGAAGCCAAGGGTCTTCAGGCCGGAGTGGAGGCGCTTGCTGTTCTCCAGCAGGTGCCGGCGCTTGTCGCCGCCGTGCATTAGCTTGCGGATGGAGGTGGCGGCGGTGGCGACCACGCTTGGCGGGAGCGAAGCGGTGAAGACGTAGGGTCGGCAGACGAGGCGCAGGATCTCGAACTTGGGATGGTTGGAGACGCAGAAGCCGCCGACGGTGCCGACCGATTTCGAGAAGGTGCCGATGATGAAATCGACATCGTCGATCACTCCGGCGGCTTCGGACACGCCGCGGCCGTTCTCGCCGATGAAGCCCATGGAGTGAGCCTCGTCCACCAGCACCATCGCGCCGTGAGCCTTGGAAATGGTGACCATCTCCTTTAGCGGCGCGATGTCGCCGAGCATGGAATAGACGCCTTCGAGGACGACCAGCTTGCCGGCTTCCGCAGGCAGGCGCTTGAGGCGCTTTTCGAGCGCGTCCACGTCGTTGTGGCGGAAGGCGACGACCTGGGCGTTGCCGAGCGCGCAGCCGTCGTAGATGGACGCATGGCTGTCGATATCGAGGATGATGTAGTCATCCTTGCCGGCCATGGTCGAGATGATGCCGAGGTTCGCCTGGTAACCCGTCGAGAAGACCATGGCGTGGTCCATGGCGTAGAAGTCGCGGAGCGCGTCCTCGCACTCGCGGTGGCCCTGGTAGGTGCCGTTCAGCACGCGGCTGCCGGTGGTGCCGCTGCCGAACTCGTCGAGCGCCTGCTTGCCGGCGGCGATCACGTCCGGGTCGAACGTCATGCCCATGTAATTGTAGGTGCCGAGCAGGATGGTGCGGCGGCCGTTGCAGATGGCGACGGTCGGGCTTTCGACCCGCTGCATGACCAGGTTGAACGGGTCCGTGAGGCCGGTCGACAGCAGCGCGGCGCGCTGGTCGATCAGCGGCTGGAACTTGTCGAACAGGTCGGGCGCCGTGCCACGCGGGGCGGGCTTGCCGGCGTCGGCGGTCATGGCGAGGCCCGGATCGGTCATCTTATTCGCCCTTGAGCTCGGCGACGGCATCGACCAGCTGGCCGACGGTCTCGATCTCGGCCGCGCGGTTCATGGTGATGATGATGTCGAATTCGTCTTCGACCGCGGCCACGAAGTCCATCACCGTCAGGCTGTCCCATTCGAGGTCCTGGGCGAAGCGGGTGGCTTCGGTGACCTCCACGCCCTTCTTGTTGAACTCTTCGATCAGGCGGAGGATCGTCGCTAAGCGTTCGTCGCGGTCGGTCATGGGCGGGTTCCTAATGGTCGCGGCTGCCCGTGACAATCGAATGGGGCGGGAAGGTGGCGGGGGGTGGGCCCGGCCGCGCCGTCATTCCCGCGAAGGCGGGGCTCCATCTCCAGCCGCCGCAGCAGGTGCGGAGTTTCGGGGATGGACCCCCGCCTTCGCGGGGGTGACGGAATGGGGGTGCAGGAGGTAAGTGCCTCGCATGCGCGAGCTTCCTCCTTATGCCCACCTGCTGCAACTTCGGTCCGAACGGCGGGAGGACGGGAGCGTGCTGTTCGTGATGCCCTTCCATGACGATGTGGTGGGGCGCCCGGACTATCTGCACGGCGGGGCGATTGCGGGGCTGCTGGAGTTTGCGGCTTATTCCACGCTGCTGGAGCGGGTCGGGGACGAGCGGCTCGCGATGAAGCCGATTACGGTGACGGTCGACTATATGCTCGGCGGGCGGGACCGGGACACGTTCGCCTGCGCCACGGTGGAGCGGCTGGGAACTCGGATCGCCAATGTCGAGGCGTTTGCGTGGCAGAAGGACCGGGCGACGCCGATTGCCAGTGCGCGGATGAATTTCCTTTTGGAGCGGTGAGGGTGCGCTCTCGCTGAGCTTGTCGAAGCGTCGGAAGAACCCTTCGACAGGCTCAGGGTGAGCGCGGTCTCATTAGTAGCCGCTGAGTTCCGCCACCCTTGCGGCGTGGTAGCGCGCGTCGCCGAACAGCTGGGCCAGCACGGCTTCCCGCTTCATGTAGAAGCCGATGTCGTGCTCGTCGGTCATGCCGATGCCCCCGTGCATCTGGACGCCTTCCTGCACGGCGAGCGCCGCGGAGGTGATGGCCTTGGCCTTGGCGACGCTGGTCATCAGCTCGGCGCGGGGGTCGGCCCAGTCGATGAGTTCGGCGGCCTTGTAGGCGGCGGCGCGGGCGATCTCGATTTCGCCGTAGAGGTAGGCGGCGCGGTGTTGGAGGACCTGGAACTCGCCAATCAGCCTGCCGAACTGCTTGCGCTGCTTGAGATAGTCGACAGTCATGTCGGACGCGCCGGCGGCGACGCCGACGAGCTCCGCAGCCGAGCCGGCGCGGCCAGCGGTGAGGGCCCGCTGGAGCGGAGCCCAGCCGTGGTCGACTTCCCCGACGACGGCGTCGGCGTCGACCCCGACGTTGTCGAAGGTCAGGCGGGCGGCCTTGCTGTGGTCGGTAAGGCCGAGGTTTTCCGTGTCGAGGCCGGAGGCGCCGCGCTCGACCGCGAACAGGGTGATACCGTCGCGCTCTCCGGGGCTGCCGGCGGTGCGGGCGGCGACGAGGATCACGTCGGCGGAGGCGCCGTGGACCACGAACTGCTTGGCGCCGTTGAGGGTGAAGCCGTTGCCGGAGCGCTTGGCCTCCAGCGCGGTCTGTTCGGGCGCGTGGCGCTTGGCCTCATCGATGGCCAGGGCGGCGACGGTCTCGCCGGCGAGGATGCCGGGGAACCACTTGTCGCCCTGCGCAGTGCCGTCGAGGGCGCGGGTGGCGGCGACCGCCGTGGTGAGGAACGGCGACGGCGTGAGGTTGCGGCCGATCTCCTCCAGCACCAGCGCGGCTTCAGTGGAGCCGAGGCCGAGGCCACCGGCCGACTCGGGGATGGCAATCCCGGTGAGGCCAAGCCCCGCGAACTGCTTCCACAGGGCGTGGCCGAAGCCGTCCTTGCAGCCGGTGTCGCGCCAGTGGCGGAGCTGCTTCTTGATCGTGCCTTCTTCCGCCAGGAACGTCCGGGCGGTGTCCTGCAGCATCTTCTGGTCGTCGGTGAGGAGGGTCATTCGGGTCAGGCTCCGGGAAGGCGCAGGATGTGCTTGGCGACGATGCCGAGCTGGATTTCGCTGGTGCCGCCTTCGATAGAGTTGGCCTTGGTGCGCAGCCAGTCGCGGGCGGGCTTGCCGCCGCGCGTGCGGTCGGAGTCCCATTCGAGTGCTTCGGAGCCGCCGGCGGCCATGATCAGTTCGTGCCGGCGCTTGTTGAGCTCGGTGCCGGCGTATTTCATCATCGACGGCATGGCCGGGTGGGCCTCGCCGGCTTTCAGCTGGTCGATGAAGCGCTCGCTCATGGCGGTAAAGGCGAGGGCATCGACATCGAACATGGCGATCTCGGCGCGCAGAGCGGGGTCGTCGATCGGGCCGACCTGTTTGCCGAGCACGGACGAGCCGCCGCCCAGGCCCATGCCGCTGATCATCTCGCGTTCGTGGCCAAGGAGATATTTGGCGACGTCCCAGCCCTTGTTCACTTCGCCGACCACCTGGTCCTTGGGGACTCGGACGTTGTCGAAAAAGGTCTCGCAGAAGGGCGAATAGCCGCTGATGAGGAGGATCGGCTTGGTGGTGACGCCTTCCGACTCCATGTCGAACAGCAGGAAGCTGATGCCACCGTGCTTCGATTCGGTGCTGGTGCGGACGAGGCAGAAGATCCAGTCGGCCTTGTCGGCGTAAGAGGTCCAGACCTTTTGGCCGTTGACCAGCCAGTGGTCGCCCTTGTCTTCAGCCTTGGTCTGCAGGCCGGCGAGGTCGGAGCCGGCGCCGGGTTCGCTATAGCCCTGGCACCAGCGGATTTCGCCGCGAGCGATCTCGGGGAGGAAGCGCTTTTTCTGCTCTTCGGTGCCGTACTTCAGCAGCGCCGGCCCGAGCATGGAGATGCCGAAGCTGGACAGCGGGCTGCGACAGCCGAGGCTGCGCATTTCTTCGCGGAGGATCTTGGCTTCCGCAGCGGAGAGGCCGCCGCCGCCATATTCCTTCGGCCAGTCGGGGACGGTCCAGCCGCGTGTCGCCATGACCTCGAGCCACTGGCGCTGGGCATCTGACTGGAAGGTCCAGTTGCGGCCACCCCAGCAGGCGTCGTCCTCGGAGCGCATCGGCGTGCGCATCTCCGCCGGGCAGTTCGCCTCGAGCCAGGCACGGGTCTCGGCGCGGAATTGATCCAGGTCAGCCATCACACTTGTCCTCCGATGCCATGCGTTCTAGCGCACTTTACGCGCACGGAAAGTAGGAGGTGATCGAGTGGACTTCGACCTGACCGAAAGACAGGCCCACTTCCGGGACCGGGTGCGCGAATTCATCGATGCTCATGTGCGGCCGCGAGTCGGCGATTATTATCGTGAGCTGGCGACCGGCGACCGCTGGCGGCCGCTGCAGGTGATCGAGGAGCTGAAGCCCGTGGCGAAGCGCCAGGGCTTGTGGAACCTGTTCATGCCGCCGGGCGGCGCGCTGCAGCATGTGGACGAGAGCTTTCCGTTCGAGGGCGAGCAGCTGACCAACCTCGAATATGCGCTGTGCGCCGAAGAGATGGGGCGAATCCTGTGGTCGAGCGAGGTGTTCAACTGCTCGGCGCCCGACACCGGCAACATGGAGGTGCTGCACCGCTACGGAACGCGGGCGCAGAAGGACCAATGGCTGGCGCCGCTGATGCGGGGGGAGATTCGCTCCGCATTTCTGATGACCGAGCCGGGGGTGGCGAGCTCCGATGCGACAAACATCCAGTGCGATATCCGAAGCGAGGGTGACGAATATGTCATCAACGGCCGCAAGTGGTGGTCCAGCGGCGCAGGCGATCCGCGCTGCAAGGTCGCGATCCTGATGGGCAAGACCGACCGCGAGGCGCGCAAGCATGCCCAGCAATCGATGATCCTGATGCCGATGGACTCTGCCGGCGTGACCGTCGAGCGCGCACTGAACGTCTACGGCTATGACGATGCGCCGCACGGGCACATGGAGATCGAGCTCAAGGACGTGAGGGTGCCGGCGGAGAACCTGTTGCTCGGCGAGGGCCGCGGGTTCGAGATTGCGCAGGGGCGGCTCGGGCCGGGGCGCATCCACCATTGCATGCGCACCATCGGCGCGGCCGAAGAGGCGCTGGGGTTGATGGTGCGGCGGCTGCAGAGCCGGGTGGCGTTCGGCAAGCGGCTGATGGAGCATTCGATCTGGGAGCAGCGGGTCGCCGAGGCGCGGATCGAGATCGACTGCACGCGGCTGCTGTGCCTCAAGGCCGCGGACATGATGGACAAGGCGGGCAACAAGGCCGCGCAGGCCGAGATCGCGATGATCAAGGTGAAAGCGCCGACCATGGCGCTGAAGGTCATCGACGATGCGGTGCAGGCATTCGGCGGCGCCGGGGTGAGCCAGGATACGCCGCTGGCGCATTCGTGGGCTGGAATTCGAACGCTGCGGCTGGCGGATGGGCCGGACGAGGTGCACAACCGCAGCATCGCGCGGATCGAGTTCGGAAAGCATGCGGTGAGTGATCCGCAGGTGCCGTAGGACGCCAGAACCACGCTCGTCCTGAGCGGAGCGTAGCGAAGTCGAAGGGCGCTGGTCCAGGGCAACGCCCTTCGACTACGGCTCTAGCGAGCCTCCGCTCAGGACGAGCGACCAAGGGAGATTAGCTTTGACCTCACTCTTCGACCTGACCGGGAAGGTCGCCATCATCACCGGATCCTCGCGGGGGATCGGGCGGGCGATTGCGGAGGAGATGGCGGCGCAAGGGGCGCGGGTGGTTATCTCCAGCCGGAAGCAGGATGCGTGCGAGGAGGTGGCAGGCGCCATCAACGCGGCGCATGGCGAAGGGCGGGCGATCGCGGTCGCGGCCAGCATCTCCGACAAGGCGGCGCTGCAGGCACTGGTCGACGAGACGCGGCGGCAGTTCGGGAAAATCGACGTGCTGGTCTGCAACGCGGCGTCCAATCCTTATTTCGGCCCGATGGCCGGGATCACGGACGACCAGTTCCGCAAGATCATGGACAATAACGTCCTGGCCAACCACTGGCTGACCAGCATGGTCGCGCCGGAAATGGTGGAGCGAGGCAATGGCTCGATCATCATCGTGAGCTCGGTTGGAGGTCTGACCAGCTCGACGGTGATCGGGGCCTACAACATCTCCAAGGCGGCGGACCTGCAGCTGGTGCGCAACCTGGCGGCCGAGTTCGGGCCGAGCGGTGTGCGGGTGAATGCGATCGCGCCCGGGCTGGTGCGGACCGACTTTGCACGGGCGCTGTGGGAGAACCCGGACATCCTGAAGCGCGTCACCTCGGTCGCCGCACTGAAGCGGATCGGTGAGCCGCGGGAGCTGGCCGGGGCTGCGATCTTCCTCGCGAGCGAGGCATCCACGTTCGTCACCGGCCAGACGCTGGTGGTGGACGGCGGATCCACGTTCGGAGCGGGGTTCTAGGCATGAGCATCATTCCCGAAGAGACTCGTCAGGGACGCCTTGCCGGCAAGATCATCATCGTCACGGGTGCTGGCTCGGGCATCGGCAAGGCCACGACGGAGCTGTTCCGGGAGCAGGGCGCGACGGTGATCGGGGCCGACCTCAAGGGCGCCGACCATGTTGCCGATGCAGGCAACGAGGACGACATCGTGCGCCTCGTCTCCATCGCGCGGGAGGAGCATGGGGGACTGCACGGCTTCTTTGCCAATGCAGGGATCTCGGGGGGGCTCGCGTCGATCTTCGAGCAATCCGTCGAGGACTGGCAAGAGATCCTGCGGGTGAACCTGATCGGGCCGTTTCTGGCGATCAAGCATGCCGCGCCCGTCATCAAGGAGGTGGGCGGCGGGTCCATCATCTGCACGGCGAGCGTGGCGGGGCTGCGCTCGGGCGCGGGCGGACCGGCCTATTCTGCGTCGAAAGCTGGCGTGATCAGCCTGGTGAAGACCGCCGCGCAGCAACTCTCGGGTTCGAACGTGCGCGTGAATGCCATCTGCCCCGGGCTGATCGAGACCGGCATGACCGAGTACGTCTATGAGCGGGCGCGGGCCAAGGGAGTCGAGGACCGGCTCGGTCATCTCAATCCGCTGAAGCGCGGCGGCCATCCGTCGGAAATCGCGCACGCCGCCATGTTCCTGGCGTCCGACGAAAGCAGCTACGTCAACGGCCACGCCCTGGTCGTCGATGGCGGGCTGTCGTCGTCCCACCCTTTCAACAACCAGAGCTACGGCCGCACGGCCATTTGATGGAGCGACCATGACCAGCCCGATCAGCACGGAAAAGCACGGCCACGTCCTTATCATCTCGTCCAACAATCCCCCGGTGAATTCGCTCGGCCATGCCGTTCGCGAAGGGTTGGTGAAGGGGATCGAGGAGGCCGAAGCCGATGAGGGCGTGGCCGCAGTCGTGATCATCGGGGAAGGCCAGACCTTCTTCGCGGGCGCCGACATCAGCGAGTTCGGCACACCCAAGGCGTTCGCGCCGCCGATGCTGCCGCAGGTGGTCGACATCATCGAGAATTGCTCCAAGCCGGTGGTCGCCGCGATCCACGGAACGGCACTGGGCGGGGGGCTCGAGGTAGCGCTGGCTTGCCACTATCGGGTGGCAGTGCCGTCGGCGAAGTTGGGGGTGCCCGAGGTCAAGCTCGGCCTGTTGCCGGGCGCAGGCGGGACGCAGCGGCTGCCGCGCGTCGCCGGTGTCCAGAAGGCTCTGGAGATGACAACCAGCGGGACACCGATCGGCGCCAAGGAGGCGTGCGATATCGGCCTCGTGGACCGGCTCTATCCGGAGCACCTGCTGCAGCATGCTGTGGCGTATGCGACCGAAGTCGCCGAGGTGCGGCCGCTGCCCAGGTCGAGCGAGCGGCAGGACAAGATCGCGGAGGCGGACCCGGCCGTGTTCGACGAGTTCATCAAGTCGAACCCGCGTACCTTCAAGGGCTTCGAGGCGCCGATGAAGAACCTGGAGGCGGTGCGGGTCGCGACGCAGAAGCCCTATGCCGAAGGCGTGCTGGAAGAGCGCAAGCTGTTCATGGAATTGATGAGCGGCACGCAGGCCAAGGCGCAGCAATATTTCTTCTTCGCCGAGCGCAAGGCGTCCAAGATCGACGGCATCCCCGAGGACACGAAGCCGCGTGAGATCAAGCGGGTCGGCGTGATCGGCGCCGGGACGATGGGTGGCGGCATCTCGATGAACTTCCTGTCGGCTGGCATCCCGGTCACGATCGTCGAGATGAACCAGGACGCGCTCGACCGGGGCACGGGCGTGATGCTGAAGAACTATCAGGCGAGCGCGGCCAAGGGGAAGCTGACGGCCGAGCAGGTCGGGCAGGCGATGGGGCTGCTGAAGCCGACACTGAACTTCGACGATCTGGCCGAGTGCGACCTCATCATCGAGGCGGTGTTCGAGCAGATGGACATCAAGAAGGACATTTTCGGGCGGCTCGACAAGGTGGCGAAGCCGGGCGCAATCCTCGCCAGCAACACCAGCTACCTCAACATCGACGAGATCGCGTCGGCGACCAGCCGGCCGCAGGACGTGCTCGGCCTGCACTTCTTCTCGCCGGCTAACATCATGAAGCTGCTGGAAGTGGTGCGCGGGGCGAAGACGGCGCCGGACGTGCTGGTGACGGCGATGGCACTGGCCAAGAAGATCCGCAAGGTCGCGGTGGTGGCGGGGGTCTGCTACGGTTTCATCGGCAACCGCATGCTGATCCCGCGCCAGACTGAGGCGACCAAGCTGCTGCTGGAAGGGGCGACCCCCGCGCAGATTGACAAGGTGCATGTGGACTTCGGAATGCCGATGGGGCCGTTCCAGATGGCGGACCTCGCCGGGGTCGACATCGGCTGGCACCGCGACCCGACCCGCATCGAGAACATCCGCGACGCCCTGTGCGCGGTGGATCGCTGGGGGCAGAAGAAGGGCGCCGGCTTCTACGATTATGACGAGAAGCGCCGCCCAAGCCCGAGCCCCAAGGTGCAAGAGATCATCGACGACTTCCGGGCCAAGGCCGGCGTGACCCCGCGCGAGATCACGGACCAGGAGATCATGGAGCGCACGCTCTACACGATGGTCAACGAGGGCGCGAAGATCCTGGAGGAGGGCATGGCCCAGCGCGCGTCCGACATCGATGTGGTGTGGGTCTATGGCTACGGCTGGCCGGTCTATCGCGGCGGCCCAATGTTCTGGGCGGACACCGAGGGCGCGGCGAAGATCGTCGAGGGCCTTCGCCGCCAGGAAGAGCGCATGGGCAGCGACTTCAGTTTTTCCAAGTTGCTGCTGGACAAGGCGGAAAAAGCGGAGAAATTTACCGCGCGGTAAACGCGTGGAGGTGAGCTTCCGTGTATCTGGATCCCCGCTTGCGTCAGGCGGAGCTTGCCTTCTTGAACGCGCCCTTCAGCCCGGATGGATGGGCCGTGGCCATGCGCGGGCTGGCGGCGGCGACCGGCACGCGGGTTGCGCAACTGATCGGGGTGGGCGGGCCGCTTGCGCTGCCGCTGAACCTGCTCACGGACCAGCTGCACGACCCGCACGGCCACCTCAACAATCCCCTGCTCTACGGGCCGGCGAACTGGCGTATCAACACGACCAAGCGGCCGATGACGCTGCAGCATGAGCCGCACTACCGGGCGTATCGGGAACAACGGGGCAGCAGCTTCTACGACGATGCGGTGAGTGATCTCGACCTGCCGCACGGCTGCCAGTCCGCGCTGATGATGGATGCAAGCAGCATCGTCGGGATCTCGCTCCTTCGGTCGAGCCGGGAAGGACCGTGCGATACAGACGTGCTCGGGTCCTTCGCTTACCTCGCGCGGCACGCGCAGCGGGCCCTGCGAGTGCAGCTTGCGCTGGGGCACGAAGCTGCCGACATGATGTTGAGCGGACTCCAGGGTCGGGCGGAAGCGACCGTGCTGCTGGACCGGTACGGATCGGTCTCAGCGATGACAGAGGCGGCGGAAGCCCTGTTCGAGCTTGCGGACGGACTGCGCCTCGAGGGTCATGTGCTGCGGCTGGCGAACGCGCGGGAAGACGGGGAATTCGCCGGCGCCCTGCAGCGACTTCTGGCCAGCGATGGCGTGCATGGCCCAGTGCTCCACCAGTGCCGCGTGGGCCGCTCGGCCGCGCGGCCCGGCGGACGCTGGCGGGTCTATGTCGTGCGCCTGCCCGGCGTGCCCCACCCGTTCAGCTTCGAACCCCAGCTGGCCGTGACGCTGAGGCCTATCCTCGATGGCTGATCGCCATTGCTATCGGCAAGCTTGCGATCTTCGCAATCATTGCTAGTGTGCAACCATGTTCCCGCAAGCTTCCCCGACGAAACTTGCCGCGCGCTTCACTGTGCTCGCCGAGGCGCTTGCTCCGGTGACGCCGAGCGCCCGGACGGACGCAGCCGAGCGGCGCTTGCTCTCCGCCATCGACGCGCGTGCCCCGGCGACCCTTGGTGACGTCGCCAAGGCTGTGGGGCGGGGCGCGCCGGCGGTCAGTCGGTCGGTCGACGCGCTGGTGCGGGCCGGGCTGGTCGAGCGGACCGCAGATCCGGACAGCCGGCGGCGACTTGCGTTGCGGCTCACCGGGGAGGGCAAGGCGCGGCTTTCGTCGGCGCACGGGGAAAATCCGGCGCTGGAAGACAAGTTCGCGCGCATCCCGCAAAGCGAGCTGAGGGCGCTGGAGCGCGCGATCGAGATCCTGGAGCGGCTGCCCCGCTGATCTATTGGCTTGTGGCGGCGTGCTTGCGCCGGGTCTCCCAGCCTTTCCTTGCAGCTTCCGAGCGGCTGCTCTTCCGGCCCGAGCCGCTGTTGCGGCCGCCGCCTTCGTGGGCGTTCACTGTCGCCCAGGCGCGGCGTTCCGCTTCCTTTTCGCTGACGCCGCGCTTCTCGTAACCTTCAGCGATATGCGCGGCCTCGCGCTTCTGACGGGCGGTGTAGGCTGCCTTGTCTCCCTGCGGCATCGATCGACTCCTTTCGGCCGAGAAACGCCGCAGCCGAGTCGCGGTTGCCGGAACGCGCGGTTTCGGCTAGGGGCCGCGCGACTTTTCCAAGGACAATCTGATGAACCTGCGTAACGTCGCGATCATCGCGCACGTCGATCATGGCAAGACGACCCTCGTCGACCAGCTCTTCCGCCAGTCGGGCACCTTCCGCGACAACCAGCGGGTGGAGGAGCGCGCGATGGACTCCAACGACCTGGAAAAGGAGCGCGGGATCACCATCCTGGCGAAGTGCACCTCGGTCGAGTGGGAAGGTACGCGCATCAACATCGTCGACACCCCGGGCCACGCCGACTTCGGGGCCGAGGTCGAGCGCATCCTATCGATGGTCGACGGCGTGATCCTGCTGGTCGACGCGGCCGAAGGGCCGATGCCGCAGACCAAGTTCGTGACCGGCAAGGCGCTGAGCCTGGGCCTCCGCCCGGTGGTGGTCGTCAACAAGATCGACCGCCCCGACGCGCGCCCCGCCGAGGTGCTGGACGAGGTGTTCGAGCTGTTCCTGAACCTCGAGGCCAATGACGAGCAGTTGGACTTCCCGGTGCTCTATGCCTCGGGTCGCGCGGGCTATGCGGGGCTGGAGGATACGGTGCGCGAGGGCGACCTGACGCCGCTGTTCCAGAAGATCGTGGATCACGTGCCGGCGCCGGCGCTGGACCCAGAGGGTCCGTTCAAGATGCTTGCGACGCTGCTCGACCGCGACCCGTTCCTCGGGCGGATCCTGACGGGGCGGGTCGAGAGCGGCCGGCTGAACGTCAACTCGCCGATCAAGGCCCTGGACGTCGACGGCAACCCGGTCGAGGACGGCCGGGCCACCAAGGTGTTCGCGTTCCGCGGGCTCGAGCGCGTTCCGGTGGAGACGGCCGAAGCGGGCGACATCATCGCGATCGCCGGGCTGATGAAGGCGACCGTGTCCAACACCATTGCCGAGCCGAGCGTGGCCGAGCCGATCACCGCCCGCCCGATCGACCCGCCGACGCTGGCGATGAGCTTCGCGGTCAACGACAGCCCCTACGCGGGGCGGGACGGCGACAAGGTGCAGAGCCGCGTCATCCGCGAACGGCTGGAGCGCGAGGCCGAGACCAACGTCGCCATCCGCGTCAGTGTCGCGCACGACAATGACAGCTTCGAGGTTGCGGGGCGCGGCGAACTCCAGCTGGGCGTGCTGATCGAGACCCTGCGCCGCGAGGGCTTCGAGCTCAGCATCAGCCGGCCGCGCGTCCTGTTCCGCGATGGCCCGAACGGCCGTGAGGAGCCGTACGAGACGGTGGTCGTGGACGTGGACGACGAGTTCAGCGGGACGGTCGTCGAGAAGATGGCGCTGCGCAAGGCGGAGATGACCGACATGCGTCCCTCGGGCGGCGGCAAGACGCGCCTGACCTTCTCGGCCCCCTCGCGCGGGCTGATCGGCTACCATGGCGAGTTCCTGTCCGACACGCGCGGTACGGGGATCATGAACCGGCTGTTCGAGAAGTACGGCCCCTACAAGGGCCCGATCAGCGGCCGGCAGAATGGCGTGCTCATCTCCATGGAGAAGGGCAAGGCCGTGGCCTATGCGCTGAATGCCCTGGAAGACCGGGGGATCATGTTCATCTCGCCAGGCGAAGACCTCTATGAGGGAATGATCATCGGTGAGAATGCCAAGCCGCAGGATCTTGAGGTCAATCCGCTGAAGTCGAAGCAGCTGACCAACTTCCGCGCCAGCGGCAAGGACGAAGGCATTCGCCTGACGCCGCCGCGCCGGATGAGCCTGGAGCAGGCAATCGCCTACATCCAGGACGACGAGCTGGTGGAGGTGACGCCCAAGGTCATCCGGCTGCGCAAGCGCTTCCTGGACCCGCACGAACGCAAGCGGCAGTCGCGGAAGTCCGAGGCGGCCTGACGCCGCCCCGGCGCTTCCCTGTCAGAAGCTGCAGTTGTTGGGTTCGGGCCGGTCCAACCGGAATGCCGGACCCACGAAGCCGGCGGGCTTGATCGTCATCGCCACATACTCCGCCGGTGCGGAGTTCGAGGCGTTCTTGGCGTTGTGCACCTTGTAGGGCGGTTCGATGAAGGACTGGCCGACGGTGTAGGTGCGCGCCGGGCATAGCGGATCGGCGCCGTCGTACCAGGTGACGCTACCTTGCGTGACGGTAACGAACACCGGTCCGGGATGGGCGTGCCATCCGCTATAACCGCCCGGTGCGATCGATAGGCGGTCGACACCCATGTCGGTGTCGTCGAGCGTCTTCAGGATCAGGCCCCACTTGCCGGTCTTGTCCTCGGCGGTATTGAGCTGGACCTCGCCAAAGTGGCCGTTGACAATACCCCCGGGCGCAAAGCCGGAGCCCGGCGTCGCGCTTGCGGGCAGGGTCCACAGGCATGCGGTCGCGCACGCGATTGCGAAAGCACCTTTGGTATCCGTGTCGAAGTGGATCATGGGTCAACTTGCCCTATTGGAGTGAACGCCACCAACGTCCTCGGCAGAAGCCGGGCGCGCGATATCCTAGTCCCTTGACCCGCCGACTTCATCTGGGATTTCGGGTTAGCGAGGCGCGAGGCAAGCGGTGCTCGCAAGACCTAAGCCTATGTCCCAATTAGGGAAAGTTCCGAGCACTCATCCCGCCGGATCAACGGCTCACCGCTGGATGGGTTGAGCTGCCGCGGTTCGACGCTACCTGCATCCTCAGCAAATCGAGAGCGAGTGAGCCGAGCGTTATCGCGGCTCCAGGGCAAGACGGACGAGGGAGCCTGCCACCGCGCTGAGTTCAGCGCCGATGGGTGAGCGGGGCCTCGGCCGCCGAAGGACAGAGAACGAATTGCGCAATTTCCTGAGCGCCGGCCGAGTGCCGGCGATTGCGGCCGTGTGCCTCACGATCATGACCACTTCCGGTGAGGCGCAGGCGCAGGTTGCGGCTGCTTCCGCCGGTGTGCTGAAGGTCGATTACCAGCTGCAGGGCGCAGTCGCCCAGCCGGGTGCGAAGACCGCCTCGGTCACGCCCGGCGTCTCTTCTCCTGGAACGGCGGTGAGCTATGCGCAGCCGCGTTCCGCCGTTCTTTCTTCGGCGGTCCGGCCGCAGTCCGGCGTCACTCCTCCGGCGGGTGCCACCCCGATCCAGCCTGCCGTTACCCAGGAGGGGCTGTGGCCCTTGATCTGGGCGAACATGCAGGGGCCGGCGCTCGACGAGGAGCTGAACTGCGTGGCGGTGGCCATCTACCATGAAGCGCGCGGAGAACCGTTCCCGGGGCAGCTCGCGGTGGCCGAGGTCATCATGAACCGCGCCCGCAGCGGCCGCTATCCGACCACCCTGTGTGGCGTGGTCAAGCAGCCCTGGCAGTTCAGTTTCGTGCGCGGCGGCCGCTTCCCGGCGGTGAACGCGTCCAGTGCGTCGTGGAGCTATGCCCAGGCAATTGCCCGCATTGCGGCCAACCGCCTGGCGGACGCGCTTCCCGAAGACGTCCTCTGGTACCATGCGGATTATGTGGCACCGAGCTGGGGCCGTCGCCTGAGCCGGGTCGAGAAGATCGGCGCGCATATCTTCTATCGGTCGTAGGTCGTCCGAGCGAAGTTCCTAACTTCAGGCAAGGTCCCCTGTCGTTTCAGCGCCGTTACCAAGCGGTCCGGCGTTAACCATGATCACCGGGGATTCGCACATCCGCAATTGGCTGCAAACCTTATCCACAGGGTGAGCCAGCCTGGAGGGGGCGATGCTGAAGATCCTGATCGTGGAAGATGACGAGCAGCTGGCGAGCACCCTCAAATATCTGATCGAGGACCATCCGCGATACCGGGTGGTTGCGGTGGCGGAGGATGAGGCCGGGGCGATCGAGGCGGCCCAGCTGCACCAGCCGGACCTCGCCCTGGTGGACCTGCGGCTGGCCCGCGGGAGCACTGGTTTCTCGGCCGCCGTCCGCCTGAACGACTTCGATATTCCGTGCCTGTTCGTGAGCGGCCGCGCGCCCGGCTTTCCCATGCCGGACCTTGCGCTCGGCTGCCTCATGAAGCCGTTCACCGGAGACGATGTCTACCGCGCGCTCGCCATGGCCGAGGACATGATGCGGGGACGGGAGACCCTCCGGCCCCGGGCGCCCAAGAACCTGTGCATCTATGACGCCCCGGAAGAGGCCTCCGGGCCCGAACCGCTCCCGGCACCTCCGCGCTGGTCGTTCAAACGCCGACTGGAACAATGGATCCTCGGCGCGGCCTGAGGCCTTAGAGACGCTTCATCCCGCGCCGCGGCTCGCGGACGCCCCAGGTTTGCTCGGTCAGGGTGGCCCCGGCGTCCTTCAGCGCCTGGCGCCGGCCGCTGATCGTGGAATTGCGCTGGACGTCTTCGAGACGGGCAAGCTTCTCAAGGACCGGTTGCGAGAGCACTGCGTCGACGAAGCGCGCCGTGGAGGGCCAGCGGGCCGCGTCCACGGTGAAGCCGACATAGCCGGCGTTCCGGAAAAAGCTGGCGAGCGCGATATCGGCAAGGCCGAGCTCGCCGAACAGGAAGCCGTCGGCGGGCAGTTGCTCCTCCAGATAGTCGAGCGTGACCGGCACGTCATTGGCGAGGGTGCGCTGGACGCGCTCCTCATCGCCCGGCTCGCCCCAGACCAGCGGATGGACGAAGCGCTGGTAGAACAGGCCCCAGATGAAGAGGTCGCCGAGACGGCTGTCGGCATATTCCTCCAGCCACCGTGCCCGCGCCCGATCGGCCGGGGTCGAAGGCAGCAGAGGGCGGTCCGGATAGGCCTCGTCGAGGTAGGCGCAGATGACGCTGGAGTCGTTCAGGACGAGGTCGCCGTCGATGAGCACGGGGATGCGTCGCAGCGGACTGAGGCGACTGAACTCGTCGTTGCCGAAGAACGGGGTGATGGGGTCAACCGCGTAGTCTAGGCCCTTCAGTTCCATGCAGGCGAGGACCTTGCGGACGTAGGGGCTGATGTAGCTGCCGATGACGATCATGTGCCCTCCTTCGCGCCAATTTGCGCCGAGGCACCGCGGAAGGGAAGCATTGTGGAGCGGCGGCTGCGCTGGCAGGAGCAGCCCCATGTTCGGACGAGCACCAGGATCTATCGGAGCGGGGGCGGTCTATTTCGCGCTGATCTTCGGACTTGGGTTCGTGCTGGGAACGGTGCGCGTGCTGCTGCTGGAGCCGGCATTGGGGCTGGGGCGGGCGACCCTTGTCGAGCTACCGGTCATGCTGCTCGCCTCCTGGGCCGCGTGCGGGTGGGTGCTTCGCCGGAGCGCGGTGGAGACACGCGGGCAGCGGGTGGTCATGGGCACGGTGGCGTTCGTGCTGCTGATGGTGGCGGAGCTGGGGGTATCGACCCTGCTGATGAGGCGGAGCGTGGCCGAGCACCTCGCGACCTATGGCGACACGCCGCGCCAGTGGGGACTGGCGGCGCAGATCGCCTTCGCCGCCTTCCCGTTATTGCGGCGTCAGGCGAGGCCGTCCGCGTCCAGGGCATAGCCGGCGCTCCGCACGGTGCGGACGAGGTCCGGTTCGCCGAGCGCCAGGCGCAGGCGACGGATGTGGACGTCCACCGTGCGCAGCTCGATCTCCTCGCTGTGCGGCCAGACGGTCTCGAGCAGCTGCTGACGGGAGAAGACCCGGCCTGGGTTCTCGAGAAAGTGGCGCAGCAGGCGGTATTCTGTCGGACCGAGCTGGACGGGCTGGCCGTTGCGACGCACGCGGTGGGCGGCGAGGTCCATCTCCAACCCGCCATAGTCGAGCGTCTCGGCGGCCAGCGCGGGGCGGACGCGGCGGAGCACGGCACCGGCGCGCGCAACCAGCTCTTTCGGGCTGAACGGCTTGGTGATGTAGTCGTCGGCCCCAGTCTCCAGACCGCGCACCCGGTCGTCCTCCTCGCCGCGCGCCGTGAGCATCAGGATCGGCAGGTTGGCGGTGGTGTTGCGGCGGCGCAGGCGGCGGCAGACCTCGATCCCGCTGATCCCCTCGATCATCCAGTCGAGCACAACGAGGTCGGGCTTGACCTCCTCCACCAGGATCAGCGCTTCCTCCCCGTCGCCGGTGCGGGTCACGTGATAGCCGGCCCGCTCGAAATGAAAGGTGATGAGGTCGGCCAGCGACCGGTCGTCCTCGACCAGGAGGAGCCGCTTGCCCGTCATCGGGTCAGCGTGGAGCGGCTGGGTCGGCGCCCTTGACGCGCTCGCCCATGTGCTGGCCGGTTGCTGCATAATAGACCATCTCCGCGATGTTGGTGGCGTGGTCGCCGACGCGTTCCAGGTTCTTGGCGACGAACAGCAGGTGGGCCGACTGGCCGATGTTGTGCGGGTTCTCCATCATGTGGGTGAGGAGCGTCCGGAAGATGCTGTCGTAGAAATCGTCGACCTGCGCGTCGCGCTCGCAAACTTCGATCGCGACTTGGGCATCGCGGTTCACGAAGGCGTTCAGCACGTCGTGGACCATGCCGGTCGCGATCTTGGCCATGGCGGGGAGGAGGGAGACGGGCTCGATCTTGCCCGCGTCCTCGAGCAGCGCCACGCGCTTGGCGATGTTCTTGGCATAGTCGCCGATACGTTCGACGACGCCGGAGATCTTGAGCGCTGCGACGACGTCGCGAAGGTCGCCTGCCATGGGCGCGCGGAGGGCGATGAGCTGCACGACCCGCTGCTCGGTCTCTACCTCCAGTGCGTCGAGCTTCTTGTCGGCCTCGATCACCGCATGCGCGCCGTCGACGTCGCGCTGCACCAGGCAACGCATCGCCTCACCGATCGCGTGTTCGGCGAGGCCGCCCATCTGGCTGATGAGCGCCCGCAGCCGATCCAGATCCTCGTCGAATGCCTTGAGGGTATGTCCCTGGGTTGCCATGCGAATGCTCCAACTCAGCCGTAGCGGCCGGTGATGTAATCCTGCGTGCGCTGCTCACGCGGATTGGTGAAGATGTCCTTGGTCTTGCCGTATTCGATCAGCTCGCCGAGGTGGAAGAAAGCGGTCCGCTGCGACACGCGCGCGGCCTGCTGCATGTTGTGGGTGACGATCGCGATGGCGTAGCGGCCGCGCAATTCGTGGATCAGCTCCTCGATCTTGGCGGTGGCGATCGGGTCGAGTGCCGAGCAGGGCTCGTCCATCAGGATGACCTCTGGATCCACTGCAATGGCGCGAGCGATGCACAGGCGCTGCTGCTGGCCGCCGGACAGGGCCGTGCCGCTTTCCTGCAGGCGGTCCTTGACCTCGTCCCACAGGCCCGCGCGGCGCAGCGACTTCTCGACGATCGCGTCCATGTCGGCCTTGCCCTCGGCGAGACCATGGATACGCGGGCCGTAGGCGACATTCTCGTAGATCGACTTCGGAAAGGGGTTGGGCTTCTGGAAGACCATTCCGACACGGGCGCGGAGCTGGACCACGTCCATGTCGGGCGAGTTGATGTCCTCGCCGTCGAGCTCGATGTGACCGGTGACGCGCGCACCCGCAATCGTGTCGTTCATGCGGTTGAGGCAGCGCAGGAACGTCGACTTGCCGCAGCCCGAGGGCCCGATGAACGCGGTGACCTTGTCGTCATGAACCTGGATCGAGACGTCCCGGAGCGCCTGCTTTTCGCCGTAGAAGACGCTGACCTTGTCCGCGATCATCTTGGGCGTGCGGTCGGTGTCGAGTTCGGGCGCATCGGCGCGCTCGGTGACCACGTCGGCAGCGTGGGGCGTGGGCTCGGGCGCCTGAGTCCAGGCGGTGTCCTCCTTGGCGATCCCCGCGTCATCCTGTGCTGCTTCCGCTGCGACCGCGGTCGAGGGGAAGGGCACCGAAGAGTTGGTGGTGATCGGCTGCTTTTCTTTGGTCATGGTCATGGGCCTACCAGCGGCGCTCGAAGCGGTTGCGGAGATAGATGGCGAGGCCGTTCATCAACAGCATGAAGATGAGCAGCACGATGATCGCGGCGCTGGTCTTTTCGACGAAGCCGCGGTCGACCTCGTCCGACCAGAGGAAGATCTGGACGGGGAGCACGGTTGCGGGATCGACGATGCCGCCGGGCGGCGCCGCGATGAATGCGCGCATGCCGATCATCAGCAGCGGGGCGGTTTCGCCGAGGGCCCGGGCCATGCCGATGATGGTGCCGGTGAGGATGCCAGGGAGCGCGAGCGGAAGGACATGATGGAAGACGACCTGCATCCGCGATGCGCCGACGCCGAGGGCCGCGTCCCGGATGGAGGGCGGAACCGACTTGATCGCGTTGCGCCCGGCAATGACGATCACTGGCATGGTCATCAGCGCGAGAGTCAGACCGCCAACGAGCGGCGCGGACCGGGGCAGGTGCATGACGTTGAGGAACACGGCCAGCCCGAGCAGCCCGAAGATGATCGAGGGGACCGCCGCAAGGTTGTTGATGCTGACCTCGATGAGGTCGGTCCAGCGGTTCCGGCGGGCGAACTCTTCGAGGTAGACGGCTGCGAGTACGCCGATCGGGAATGCCAGCGCCATTGTCACCAGGATCGTCAGGAAGCTGCCTTTGAGCGCGCCCCATACGCCGACGGAGCCTGGGTCAGTGGCGTCTGACGACGAGAGGAATTCGGGATTGAAGGTGCGCTTCAGGGCATCCTTGGCCTCTAGCTGCTGCACCAGTGCTTCGGCTGAGGCCTCGCCCTCGCCCTTGGCGGCGACATCCAGCTTGGAAGCGACCGGCAGCCACACCTCGGCCCGGCGTTCCAGCAGCGTCGGATCGGCAATGAGCTGCTTGCCCAGACTTTGCACGGCGGCCTGACCGAACATCTCGGACGCAGCCTGGCCGTAGGTGGCGGTCGCCGCGGTGGCGAGCGTAGTGTCGATGCCGGCGCCCTCGATGGCCTCCAGTGCCTGCGGGCCCGTGAGGGCTGCCGGGTCAAGGATGACATCCGATCGCGGGAAGTCGATCGTGAGCCGCACCTCTGTCCGCGAGAAGCCGCCGATCCCCTTCCAGGCCATGGTGAAGAGCAGGAAGGCCAGGAACAGCGCGGAGAGTCCGACCGAGAAGAGGCCGAGGAGCTTGAAGCGGCGCTCGGCGGCGTAGCGGCGGACCACGCGCTTGCGCATGGCATCGTCGCTCCAGCGACTGACCGAAACGCTGGCGGCGGTGGCGCTATTCATATGCTTCCCGGTAGCGGCGCACTACGGTGAGCGCGATGAGGTTGAGGATCAGCGTGATAACGAACAGCGCCAAGCCCAGAGCAAAGGCGGCGAGCGTCTTGGGGCTGTCGAATTCCTGGTCGCCGGTCAGCAGTTGGACGATCTGAACGGTAACGGTGGTCACGCTGTCGAATGGATTGGCGGTGAGGTTGGCTGCGAGCCCCGCGGCCATGACCACGATCATGGTCTCGCCAATCGCCCGGCTGACAGCCAGGAGGACGCCGCCGACCACGCCGGGGAGGGCGGCCGGGAGCACCACCTTGCGGATCGTCTCGGACCGGGTCGCGCCCATGGCCAGGCTGCCGTCGCGCATCGCCTGCGGAACGGCCGCGATGCTGTCGTCGGCCATGGAACTGACGAACGGGATGATCATGATGCCCATGACGAGCCCGGCTGCCAGCGCGCTCTCCGACGATGCGGGGATGCCCAGGGAAAGGCCAAAGTCTCGAACGGCAGGCGCGACGGTCAGGGCGGCGAAATAGCCGTAGACCACGGTCGGCACGCCGGCGAGTATCTCCAGGAGCGGCTTCATCACCGATCGCACCTTGGCAGGCGCATATTGCGTCAGGAAGATCGCGCTCATCAGGCCGAGGGGGATAGCCACGATCATCGCGATGATCGCGCCGATGAAGATGGTGCCCCAGAACAGCGGGATCGAGCCGAATGCTCCCGACGATCCGGCTTGGTCGGCGCGAAGGGCCATCTGCGGCGACCATTGCGTGCCGAACAGGAACTCGCTGGCGGGTACCATGGAGAAGAAGCGCAGCGTCTCGAACAATAGCGAAAGGACGATGCCTAGCGTCGTCAGGATGGCGATCATCGACGCGGCGATGAGCAGGCCCATCAGCCAGCGCTCGACCCCGGCCCGCGCACGGAAGTTGGCGCGGACACGGGTGAGCCCCCAGGCAGCACCGGCGAGCGCCAGCAAGATGGCGAAGCCGCCCCCGATGCCGCCGTAGCGATTGATGAATTGCTGGTAGACCGGCGCGAGGGCAGTCGATTCCGGGTTGAATCCCGCTTCACGCTGGCCGGTGGCGATTTCGTAGGCTTCGGACGTGATCGCGTCCCGGGCCATGTCGAAGGCCGGCAGCGCCTGACCCTGAGGCGTGGACAGGACTGCATCCTCGATCAGCCGGCCCTGAAGCGGCGACCAGATTGCGAGGAACAGGAGGGCGGGGACGAGTGCCCACAGAAAGCCGTAGGCCCCGTGGTAGATCGGCAGGCTGTTGAGCCGCGCACCGTCCCGAACCGCCCGAGCGCGAGAGCGCCCGAGGAATCCGGCGACGGCGGCGATCAGCAGGACCGCGATCAACGCAAAGGTGAGCGTCACCCGCCCTTCTCCGGCTTACTTCAGCGAGCCTGCGGCAAGCGGGGTCAGCTTCTGAGCCTGCTCGGTTGCAGCCGCCGCCTCCGCGCCACCGAACGGCACGAGGCCGCGCTTCTCCAGAGCTCCGCCCTGGCCCCACGCCTCGGCATAGGCCTGGACGAAGTTCTTGATCGCCGGCTTCGCCTGCATGTGCTCGCCCTTGACGTAGATGTAGAGCTTGCGCGCGCCCGGGTAGGAGAGGTCCTGGATGGTCTGCTCGGTTGGCAGCACCCCGCCGATCTCGACCGGGCGGACGCGGTCCGCGTTCTCCGCGAGGAAGCTGTAGCCCAGCACGCCGATGGTGCCCGGATCGGCTTCGACCTTCTGGACGAGCAGGTTGTCGTTCTCGCCCGCTTCGACGAAGGCACCATCCTCCCGGACCTTGGTACAGACGTCCTTGTGCTTGGCCTCGTCGGTCTTCTTGAGCTCCTTCATCGCCGGGTCGCTCTCGCAACCCTTGGTCAGGATAAGCTCGGCCAAGCTGTCGCGGGTGCCGGAGGTCGGCGGAGGCCCGAGAACCCGGATCTTGATCGCCGGCAGCGATGGATTGACGTCACGCCAGGTCTGCGCGGTGTTCGGACCCTTGCCGAACGGGTTGGCCGCAATCGCCTTGTAGATATCGGCTACGGTGACCTTGAGCGGCGCGGCCTTGTTGGATTCGATGAGGGTCAGCCCGTCGATGCCGATCGGCAACTCGATAATGTTCTTCGCGCCGGCGTTCTGGCAGTCCTGCAGTTCGCTGGCCTTCATCTGCCGCGACGCGTTGACCATGTCGGGAAACTGCTCTCCGACGCCGCCGCAGAACAGCTTGATGCCGGAACCCGTGCCGGTCGATTCGACGATGACGCGCGTGCCCGGATTGGCGCGCATGAAGGTCTCGGCCACTGCGGTGGTGAACGGATAGACCGTTGAGGAGCCGACGATCTTCAGCTCCGACTGGCCGCCGCCCGATGAGCTACCGCCATTTCCGCCGCATGCCGCAAGCAGCGCCGCAAACGGCAGCGCCCAGGTGATCTTCTTCATGGGTTCAACTCCCTAGCGGGCACCGAATGGGCCCTATGCCCCGCGGCCCCACTAGCGCCGACTCGAAGAGTCCTCTGTGACGGTTCGGTTACGCTTTCGTGACAATGCCCCGATTCAGGCGAATGGCAGCCATACTCGGACCTCCGTGCCCTCCCCGGGGCGGCTGCGGATCTCTAGCCTGCCGCGATGCCGCTCCACGATATGCTTGACGATCGCGAGGCCCAGCCCCGTTCCCCCGGAGTCGCGGCTGCGCGCGGCATCCACGCGGTAGAAGCGCTCCGTCAGACGGGGAATGTGCGTCGCGGGTATGCCCTCTCCGAAGTCGCGAACGCTGAGCAGCGCCATGCTGCCATCCGCCCTCGTCGAGAGGACGACCTCGCTCGCCTTGGGGCCACAGCCATAGCGCACGGCATTGGCCACCAGATTATCCGTCAGTTGCAGCAGCTGGGCGAAGTCGCCAGCCACCTCCGGCAGATTGTCCTGGACGTCGAGCCGGATGATGCAGCCGCGCGTCTCGGCAAGGTGCCGGCCGTTCTCGCAAGCGATGCGGACGATTTCCTGAAGGCTCACCCGCTCGGACGGATGGGTGAACCGGTCCGCCTCGATCCGGGAAAGACTCATCAGGTCTTCCACGATCCGCAGCATGCGGCGTGCCTCGCCGTGAATGGCGTTGCCGAACCTCCGGCGCATCTCCGGGTCGAGATCACCGTCCTCTGCGAGCGTTTCGGCATAACCGACAATGGTTGCGAGCGGGGTGCGCAGCTCGTGGCTCGCATTGGCGACAAAGTCGACGCGCATCTTCTCGGCGGCGCGCAGGGCCGACTTGTCGGTCAGCCTGACGAGCAGAAGCTGGCGATCGAGGCTGCGCACGGAGAGCTCCCACTCTCGGTCGACACCCCCGATGCCAGTGACACCGATGGTCGCGGACCGCCTGGCGAGGATGGCTTCGAGCGCCACCGGATGCCGGATCGCGAGGCGGACATCGTTGCCGACGATCTGGTCACCGAGAAGCTGGCGGGCAGCGGCATTGGCGGCGGTCGTCCGCTGGCCCTCGATAATCAGCCCCGGTTCTTCCATCGCCTCGAGCAGGGCGAGAACGAGGGATGAAGGGCTCGGCATCGCGTTCATGTAGCCGCCGCCCGGGCGCTTGCAACTAGGCGGGTCGGGCCTCGACCTCGTAGCGGCGGGTCCGGAGCGCAGCCGCGGCGATGATGAACAGGATCGGATAGCTCCAGAAGCGCATGGCGGCCTGGTAGGCGAAATAGACGAGATCCGGGCTCAGCATCCGCAGGAGATGCGCAAGGACCGTGGTGAGCTGCAGACCCGCGACCCACAGCGGCCAGAAGCGATTGGAGCGCAGCGCGATTGCGACAAACAGCGCGAGTACCGCGAGGTCAACCATCGCGACGGCTGCCTCGACCGGCTGGCCACCGCCCAGCAGACGAACGGATGCGGCCGACAAGAGGGTCGCGGTCAGGGCCACCAGGCCCGCAGCCCGGGTTTCCCGGTCGCCTCGCCGGAACGCCAGCCAGACGACCGCAAGAAGCAGGAGGTAGAAGAAGGCGACCCTGAGCATCCGGTCTCCGTAAGGGAAGGTGGGCCGGGTCGCCTTGCCGCGCCCGGCCCATCACCTCAAGCGACGGCTCGCAGCTGGGCCGTCTTCTTGGGCTCCTCGGGGCATTCGGAGCCGTCGCCGAAGCCGACGGTCCTGAGGCCAGGAACCTTGCCCTGCGCATCGACAAGCGCGGCGTGGCAGTTGGCCATGCCGCCGCGAGCGGCGACGAGGCCCACAAGGGCGTTGGACAGGTGCTCCAGGGCGTCGTGGCCGGTGGAAATGCCCACTCCGGCCGCGGCCCGGGCGCGGATCATGCGCCCCTGCAACTCGGCGATCTCCGCGAGAGCGGTTTCGATGCTCTCCTCAACGGTGCGCACTTGGGTGGCGACCTGGAGAGCGGACTGCTCGATCAGTTGTTTGCGCATAGGTTCTCCCTTCCGGGCGGCGCGTGAGCGCACGTCCGGCGACATGTTCGCCAACGATGAAAGAGCGTGCGGGTCCTAACTCTTGACCAGGCGGGCGAGGCTTTCGAGACCTGCCAGATACATGCCCGCCGAGAAGGTCGCGCCCATGGAGATCAGGACGATCCACAAGAGCCGCTGGCCGACGCTCATCGTGTTGCGGGGATTGCTCCCCGTTGACCACGGCAAAGTCAGGGAGGACCGGGGCTCAACCGTCCCCTGCTCGGTTTTGAGGCCGGCTGTCCCGGTCCCCCCTGTGCGATCGGCGTGCCGAATCTGAAAACCGACCGCCTCGTCCGGTTCGGCGGAAATCGGCTCGGCGTCGATGAGCGGCGGTTGATGTATCAATGGCTGATATGGGCCTTCCACCAGCGCAACGAGGCGCGCGGCCTCCTGCCGGCGGGTGACAGCAAGCAAACGGATGGCGGTGCGGATGCGCTGGTCGACAGTGTGCGGCGAAATGCCGAGCGTGGCAGCGATTTCCTTGCTGTTCATGTGCTGGGCAACCAGGCGCAGAACGGCAAGCTGCGCTTCGCTGAGGCGGCCGATCCGCTCCCGCGCAATGGCATGCATGGCATTGTCGTTCAGGCCCGCGGGGTCTGACACGTGAATATCTCCAGAACTTCGTACTGGTGCAGCGGCTTGAGGCATGCCTGCGCGTTAGCACAGGCCCGCCGCTAATCCGAGACTTTGTGCAGGGTCAACGCCTTAGGTGAATGTCCTGAGCCGGCGTCGGGGATGGTGGAGAGGGCTGGATTCGAACCAGCGTACGCTTGCGCGGGCAGATTTACAGTCTGCTGCCTTTAACCACTCGGCCACCTCTCCACAGAGGTGCGGCGCGCCAAATGGCCGGGGAGGGGGAGTGTGTCAACCGCTGGTGAGCGGGTGCGGGACGTCGAGACTCAGGCGCGGCCCGCAAACAGGCGTTCGATATCCTCGAGACCGGAGCGGATGTCGTCGGCAAGGACGTCCACGGCGGCGCGGTTGGCTTCGCCGCCGAGGATCAGCTCGATCCCCGCGGCAGCGGCGCCGGCCGTGCGGGCGGAGCGTTCGTCGAGGCAGCGCCGAGCGGGTTCGCTGAGCGCCGGCAAGACCTGCTCTATGCCGATCTCATGCGCGGGCCGGGCGGGCTTGCCCTCCATCATCTCCACCAGGCGTAGCGCCTGACGGATGCTCGCGAGCCGGGCCACGGCTTCGGCATAGGGGGCGCCGGTCTCGGTCGCAGCGGACGAGTCGGGGAGAAAGTGGATCATGCGACTCGGGGTAAACCGCCATGCCTAAGGACTCGTGAATCTAGAGGTCCGGCAGCGCCTGTTTGGCCTCGCCCCAGCCCTTGAGCAGGTCGCTGGTCGCGCGCTCGATCAGCGTGTCGGCATCACGGATCGAGTAGATGTTGCCGCCGGTCACCGCGTCCAGCTCCTCCCAGGCGATCGGCGCCGACACGGGCGCGCCTTCGCGGGCGCGAGCCGAGTAGGGCATCACGGCGGTTGCGCCGCGCTGGTTGCGGAGCCAATCAAGGAAGATACGGCCGGTGCGCTGGTCCTTGCGCATGTTGGCGGTGAACATGTCCGGCTCGGCCTGCGCGATGGCCTTGCTGAAGCGGTCGGCGAAGCTCTTCACCGTCGGCCAGTCGCGAGTCTGGTCGAGTGGGGCGACGACATGGATGCCCTTGCCGCCGGACAACAGGGGAAAGGTGGTGAGGCCAAGGTCGCCGAGCAGGGCGCGGAGGCGGACCGCGGCTTCCTTCACCCGGTCGAAGTCGAGCCCGACGTCGGGATCGAGGTCGAACACCAGCCGGTCGGGCATTTCCAGCGGGTCGATGCGGCTGCCCCAGCCGTGGAACTCGATCGCGCCCATCTGCACGCACTGTAGTGCGCCAAGGATGTCCTCGACGTAGAGATAGTCCTGAACCTCGCCGTCGCTTTCCTTCACCGGCACGTGGAGGACGTGGTCGCCGAAGGTGCCGCTGTCATGCTTCTGGAAGAAGCACTTCTTGGAGCGGCCCTGGGGGCAGCGGATGAGGGTCATCGGACGGCGCGCGAGGTCGACCATCAGCAAGGGCGCCACGGCGGCATAGTAGTTGGCGAGGTCGGCCTTGGTCAGTTCGTCGCCGGGGAAGATGACTCGGTCGGGGTTGGTGAGGCGCGCGCCGAGGCTCTCGTAGGTGGCGCGGTCCGGCTTCTTATCGGATTTCTTCAGCTTCTGCGGGGTTTCGCGGACGACCTGCCTCGCGCTCTTGTCCTGGCGAAGAGCGATGAAGCTTGGGTGGCGGAGGACGCCTTCGGTGGTGAACTCGGTAAAGGCGACCTCGCACACGAGCTTGGGTTCGATCCAGGTCGAACCGCGCCGCATGGCCCGTGGCACCTCCAGCGCGGGCGCGTCGAGGGCGAGCGGGGCCATGGTGGCCGACAGCTCCTCGATCATCTTCGTGTCGAAGCCGGTGCCGACCTTGCCGACATAGCGGAGTTGCTCGCCCTCGCGCACCGCCAAGTGAAGCGAGCGGAAGCCCCGGCGCTTGTCGCTCGCCTGCCAGCCGACGATCACGAACTCCTGCCGCTGGATGCACTTGACCTTGAGCCAGCAGCGTGAGCGGGTGCCGCGATAGGGCGCGCTGGCCTTCTTGGCGATGATGCCCTCGCCGCCCTCCTTGCAGATGGCCTCGAACAGCGCCTCGCCCTTGCCGACGACATGGTCGCCGTAAATGATCGCGGGCGGTGCGGTCTTGAGCAGGGCGGCGAGGCGCTGCTTGCGCTCGATGTTCGGGAGGGCAGTGATGTCCTCCCCTTGGTCCACCAGCAGATCGAAGGCGTAGAAGGCGAGCTCCGGCTTGTCCTTGCCGGCGGAGGATGGACCGCCCTTCAGCGTTGCCTGCATCAGCTGGAAGTTCGGCTTGCCGTCCGGCCCGAGCGCGACTGCCTCGCCGTCAATGAGGCAGCCGGGCGGCAGCTTGGCAGCGGCCTTGGTCAGGGGCGCGAAGAAGTCACTCCAGTCCTTGCCGTTGCGGGTCCAGGTGAGAACGGAGTGCTCGCCTACCGCGAGCAGCAGGCGGTAGCCGTCATACTTATACTCGTGGATCCAGTCGTTGCCGCTGGGTACCTCGTCTACGAGCGTGGCGAGTTGCGGATCGCGGAAGGGCGGGGGGCCGATGCCGCCCTTGCGCTTGGTCCGTCCGCCCTTCTTGCCGCCGCGGTTCGACTCCCACACGTCTTCGCCCGCGGCGATCTCGGCCATCGTGCGGCCAGTGGTCACGCTGGTCAGGCAGTCGTCGACGAGCGCGTCGCCCTGCTCGGGCTTGGCATGTTCGTCGGTGACTTTCTTGAGCATCCACGGCTCGCCCTTGTCGCCGGGGCGACCTTTCATCCGGAACATGACCCAGTCGCCCTGCATCCGCTCACCGTCGAGGCGGAAGTGGAGGTGCCCTTCCTCAATGGTCTTGCGCGGGTCCTTGCCGGGTTCAGGCGTCCAGGTGCCATGGTCCCACAGCATCACCGTCCCGCCTCCATACTCGCCTTTAGGGATCACTCCCTCGAAGTCGCCATAATCGAGGGGGTGGTCCTCCGTGCGCATGGCGAGCCGGTTCTGGCCGGGGTCGAGGCTGGGGCCCTTGGGCACCGCCCAGCTCTTGAGCACGCCGTCGAGTTCGAGGCGGAAGTCCCAGTGAAGGCGGGACGCGTCGTGCTTCTGGACGACGAAGCTGTCGCCTTTGCCTTGCAGCTTGCGGCCGCGGGGTTCGGCGGTCCTCGTGAAGTCGCGCTTGGCGTTGTAGGTCTCGATGTCGAGGCCCTTGGGACGGGGAGCTCTAGCCATTCACGTCAGCCGCCCGCTCGCGCTTACGCTGAGCTTGTCGAAGCGTGCTGGAGGAATCACCCTTCGACAGGCTGAGGGTGAGCGCATTGACCGGCCCTGTTCTCAAGCCCGCTTCCGCCCGCCGGCTGCCGCCTTCTTTGCTGGCGGGGGTGCGTCCTTCTTCGCGGTCGGAGCCTTGGCCTTGGCGGCGGGCTTCCTAGCGGGCGCCTTCTTCGGCTTGTCCTCCCCGGTGTTGTTGTCGTTGCCGGCGTCACCCAGGCTCTTCTTGAGCGCCGCCATGAGGTCGATGACGTTGGAGCTGCGCTTGGGCGTGTCGTCCTCCGGGTCCTGGATCACCAGCTCGCCCTTCTTCTTTCGCTTTTCCTCAATCAGGCCCTTGAGCGCATCGATGTAGCGATTGTGGAACTCGCTCGCGTCGAACTTGGCGGTCTTCTTGTCGATCAGCGTGGTGGCGAGATCCAGCAGGTCGGTGTCCGGCTCGGCATCCTCGATTTCTCGGAAGTAGGACGAAGCCTTGTTGAGCTCGTCGGCATAGCGAAGCGTTTCCATCAGCATGCCCCGGCCGCAGGGCTTGATCGCGACCACATATTCCTGCCCTCGCATGGCGAGCTGGCCGATCCCGACCTTGTGCGCCCGGCGGAGCGCCTCGCGGAGCACGATGAAGGCTTCCTCGGCGAGGTCGTCGGCAGGGACGACGAAATACGGCTTGTCGTAGTAGAGCGGGTCGATCTCGTTCACGTCGACGAACTGGCTGAGCTCCAAGGTCTTGCGGCTCTCCAGCTTGACGCTCTCGATCTCCTCGGGCTCGAGCAGGACATATTCGCCCTTGCTCACCTCGTAGCCCTTGATGATCTCGTCCCGATCGACCGGGCCGATTCCGGGGACGACCTTTTCATACTTGATGCGCTTGCCGGACGGCTCGTGGATCTGGTGAAAGGCGATGCTCGCGCCCGACTTGGACGCGGGAAAGATCTCGACCGGGATCGAGACCAGCGCCAACCTGATCTGCCCGCGCCACGACGGCCGTGCGGCCATGAACTTGCCTCCAGTTCGTTGCTGGAGCGATTCAATCGTCGGCGGGCAGACTCGTTCCGCAGCAGCGGGTTGCACTCGGCGCGGAGGGATGCCATCTGGCGTGCCGCGCGGGCGGGTGTAGCTCAATGGTAGAGCAGAAGCCTTCCAAGCTTACGACGAGGGTTCGATTCCCTTCACCCGCTCCAGCGTGCAACTGAATCGCAGATCCGCCCGACGTTGCACCGGTTGATCCGCGGCCGCGCCGACCTATGTCGAGGCTTCAGGGGTTATCTCTTACCGGACCGCTCCGTTGCAAGCGGAGCATCGCAGCCCCAATCCATGATTTACTGGACCCTCAAACTCCTCGGCGATTGCCAGCTTTTCGCGCGTGACGGCACGGTTGTCCGCCTGCCCACACGGAAAGCTGCCGTCCTGCTGGCCTATCTGGGAGCGCACCCGCGCCGGTCCGCCAGTCGGCAGATCCTGTCCGATCTGCTGTGGGAGGACATGGATCCCACCCAAGGGCGTCTGCATGTGCGCAAGGCGCTCTGGCTCATCCGGACAGCGGCGGAGAAGGTGCAGCCTGGCGCTCCATCGCCCGTTGAAGCCGAGGGGGATCAGGTGCGCCTCTCTTCATCCGTGGAGGTGGACGCCGCGCAATTCCTGGCTGCCGTGGATGCGGCCGGGGGGGAAGCAGATGCACTTCAGGCGGCGACGGCGCTGTACGGGGGCGAGTTCCTGGGCGACATGCATCTGCGGCAGGCTCCGGCCGTGGCGGAATGGGGCGCCGGGCAGCGAGAGAGACTGTCAGGGGTGGCTGCGGCTGCATCGCTCAAGCTCGGGGAAGTGTTGAGCCGGACCCCCGATCGACTGCCCGCTGCGGAAGACGCGGTGCGAAAGGCGCTGGCACTCGATCCGCTGCAGGAACATGGCCATCGGCTGCTGATGGAGATCCTGAGCCGGCAGGGACGAACGTCGGCGGCCGCCCAGCAATATCGGGAGGTGCGAGCCTTGCTGGAGCGGGAGCTCGACGTAGCACCCGAACCCGCAACGGAGGAACTCCACCACCGGTTGCTTCGGGAGCGGACGCTTGGCGGGGGTAAGGCGGTGCAGCCGGATCCGCAGCCTTCCGAAGGGCAGTACGAGCGGGTCGAAGCCCCGGCTCGTCGATCGCCAATCCTTGCTGCGGTTGGTGCCATGGCGTTGGTGATCGCCATGAGCGGCACGGCGCTTCACCTCAGGGCCGCGCAGAATGACACGGCTCCCAAGATCAAGCGCATCTTCCCTGTCGTCACGGGACTCCATGCCGTGGGCGAGCCGACGGTGTCCCCGGACGGCAGTCGCCTCGTGTTCGTGGCGCGGAAGCCCGGCGCTCCACAGAAGCTGTACCTGATGACGCTGGGCGGCAGTGAGCCGCTTGCCCTAACGAGTGGCGCAGGGGACGACGATCATCCCGCATGGTCGCCCGATGGTTCTTCCATCGCATTCACCCGGGCGACTGGTGGCCGCACAACGATCATGGTGAAGACCGTCGGGAAAGACGAGGAGCGGGTTGTCGCGCCCCTACAAGGTGTGGCGGGATCGGTCCTGGCGTGGTCGGAAGACCGTTCTGCGCTGTTTGCGGCAGATGCCGAGGTGCCCGGTAGGACCACTGCCATCGTCCGAATCCGGCTTCAGGATGGCGGCCGGACCGTTCTCACGAATCCACCGCAGGACGTTGCCGGCGACCGTCAGCCGCTGGCGGTCGCCGGCAACAAACTGGTGTTCCTGAGGGCCTGGTCCCGGGCGGCATCGGAGATCATGGAGCTTGACCTCGACAGCAAGGCGGTGCGGCAGCTGACGAGCGACCATGCTTCCATTGCGGATGTTGCGGTCGGCCCGGGCCAAGGCGAATTGCTGTTTTCGTCTGACCGAGGAGGAGACGCCGGACTCTGGTCCATCCGCGGCGATGGCGGGCCACCGTCGCGGGTGTCCGAAGGGCTGCTGCGATATCATGAGATTTCATCGAGCAGCAGCGGCAAGCGCCTGCTGTTCGAGGGGATACGTGACCGATCGAGCCTCAGCATGCTTGCTCCGGGTGCCCGCCGCGAGGACGTGACGGAGAATGATTTTCGCGAGTGGTTTCCCGCCTTGGCCGGCGATGGCGCGATCGCCTTCGTTTCGACCCGCACCGGCGGGCAGCAATTGTGGCTGAAGCGAGCGGAAGGCGAGCCTGCTCCGCTGACGAAGCTCTCTCGCTGGCAAATCCATGATCCGCGTTGGTCGCCGAATGGGACCGCCATCGCCTTCGTTGGCAGCGGTCCGCACCGCACGGAACTGTTCGTGGTCGAGCGGGACGGTGGAGCACTGACGCGGTTGACTATGGACGGATCGGAGAAGCGTTCACCGGTCTGGTCGCCAGACGGTCGCAGCGTCTACTTCGTGCGTCGACAAGCGGGGCAGCAGCGGGTCTGGCGAGTCGCTGCGCGTGCGGGCGCAGAGCCTCGGCCAGTTTCACTACCGGGTCCCACGGATATCCGTATCGATCCGGGCGGACGTTGGATCTACTTCCTGCTGCCCGGTCGCGCCGCGATCTTCCGGCAGTCTATCGCCCCGGATGGGACCATGTTTGGCTCGATCCAACGCGTGGTCACAACGGAGCTGCGACCCCCGTTCAGCTGGGAAATCGGTAACGGCGCAGTATATCTGCTGGCAGGAGGACAGCTGCAGCGCGTCGAAGTCGCCACCGGTCGAATGCAGCCATTGGCCAGCGCATCCGGGCTTCACGCGCGTTCCCCGTTCACCATCGGTCCGAAGGGAACGGTGCTGCTCAACCGGCAGGATCTAAAGGTCGAGCTCTACGGCATCGACTTCGAAGGGGACTGACGAGGCCCGCAGATGATGATGAGGGGCGGCGCTGCAGGACGCCGCCCCTCCAGGGAATGGAGCGGCGGTGGGGCCGCCGCTCCGTCATCGGACACTAGGGGGTTGTGCCGATGTCTCGTTAGAACTTGACCTGCACGCCCGCGTAGAAGCGGCGTCCGAACGGGTCGTAGACGTCAGCGGCAGTTTCCGTTCCCGTGGGCGAGGCCGTGAACGGCGTGCCGGGGAGGAACGGCGGCTTCTTGTCGAAGACGTTATCGACACCGAGGTAGAAGCCGAACCGCTTCTGCACATCGAAGCGCAGCTGCGCATCGTGGTAGAAGGCCGCCGGGATGCGGTTCAGCTCGTCGAGTGTTCCCCCGTTGAACAGCTCGGTGTCGTCACCCACGAAGTCGATGTCGCCAACAGCCTTGCCGATGTAGTTCACCTGCCAGCTGAAGGTCACCGGGCCGTTCTGGTAGGCGGTCCGGACAGACGCCCGGTGCTTGGAATAACCGACCTCGCCCGCCAGATCGCGGACCGGAGCCGAAGGATTCGCCTGGGTCTTGTAGTCGAGCAGGTAGGTGTAGTTGCCCGTGACATCGATCCGGTCGTTGCCCAGCAGACCCAACCTACGTCCGTAGCGCAGACCAACGTCAACGCCCTTGGTCCGCAAGGAGGCGACGTTGACCAGCTGGTCGTCGACCCGCGTCACGAAGCCGGTGTTGGCATTGCGGAACACGTTGTTGCAGAAAGTTGCATCGCCGGTCAGCAGGCACTGCTCAATCGACAGATCCTGGCCAATCGTATCGATCGCGTCATCGACCTTGATGTTGAAATAATCGACCGTCAGGCTCAGGCCCCGAACGAACGTCGGCTGGAAAATGGCGCCGAGCGTCAGGGTCTTGGCGGTTTCCTCCTTCAGGTTGGGGTTGCCGCCGATGAAGCCGTTGATGCCCTGGAGGTCCGCTGGCGTGTAGCTGAACACGCCGTTCGCCGCGATTGCGGCAGCCACGCCAGGGATCGCCCGGCAAGCTGCGTCCGTCGCACCCGTGCTGGTCGCGGTGACACCGTTGCAGGGATCGTTGACCCCGGCAAAGGTTTCGGAGGGAGCCGAAGCGAACTCCGAGATGTTCGGGGCACGGTTGGCCTTCGCATAGACACCGCGGAAGCGGAGCCCGCTGATCGGCTGGAGCTCAAACCCGGCGTTCCAGCTGAACACGCCGCCGACGGCTTCCTGGCTGTACTTGGAATAGCGCGCCGCTCCGGTCAGGCCGAAGTAATCGACGAAGCTGTCCTTGAGCAGCGGGACGTTGACCTCGGCGAAGGTCTCCCAGACGTCGAACTTGCCGACCGTGTCCGGGATCACGTTGCCGGAATTGCCGCCGGTGTTGGTGAGGATGTCGAGGTCGTCGACGCTCTTTTCCTTGCGATACTCCGCGCCAACAGCGACGCCGACGCCGCCCGCGGGCAGGGTGAAGAGGTCGCTGTTCGACACGTTGAACGACACAACATGCTGCTGATTGACGATATCTTCGGACTTCGGGACCACCGCCTGCACGTAAGCGGATGCTTCCGGGGATGCCGTTCCGAACCCGAACAGGTTGATCGGCACGCAGCCTTCCGCGCGCGCCGCTTCGCTACGGCAGACGATCGAACCGTCGGCCAGCCGGATGGAATCCAGCGCATTGCGGTAGCGGTTGTTGTCGATGTCCTGCGACGTGGTCACGTCATGGAGGCGACCGTACACGTAGCTCGCATCCCAGTCCCAGTCATTCGCGATGGTACCGCGGAAGCCGGTCGCGACCCGCCAGGTGTCGCGGCGGTTGTCGTTGGAGCGGTTGAACACCTCGTTCTGACGGCGGCGGAAGCCGATCTGGGTGATCGGGTTGGTATCCGGATCGGCGTCGGCGAGCGCCGTCGCATTGTAGGCCTGCACCTGGGCCAGCACCGCGGCCGGGATGAAGGCGTTGGTCAGCGGAATGCCGAAGCCCTGAGTGTCGCCGTCGTAGATGTCGTCCGCGTCGAGCGCTAGCGCTTCGATGTCGGAGTTCGAGCGGACCTTTGAGTAGGTCACTTCCGCGAACGCCTTCAGATTGTCAGCGATCTCGTAGTTGAAGAGGCCGGCAGCGAGGTAGCGGGTGATCGGCGTCGAGATCCGGCGAACCGCGTTGCGGTTGAAGCCCGCGCCTCCGCCGGCGATCAGGTCGTTGGCGGGGTCGAACGAGAACAGCGAACCGCCTTCGAAGCCCGCCTGAGCGGCGCCGCCCGCATCGAGCAGCTCGAAGCGGCCCTGCGGCGAGTAACTGGAGTATGCACCCGGTCCGCAAAGGTCGTAGAAGCAATCCTCGGCGGAGATCGACCGCTTGCGCGAGAGCAGGCCTTCATCCTTGTCCCACGACACGTGGCCGATGAAGGAGCCGCGATCGTCCGCGCCGAAGGTGGTGCCGGCGGTGAGGGCCGCTAGGTAGCGGGGGTTGTCGCCTTCCTCCGTGATGCCCGACTGGGCCCGGATCTGAATGCCGTCAAACTTGTCCTTGAGGATGAAGTTGACGACGCCCGCGATGGCTTCCGAGCCGTAAACGGCGGAAGCGCCGCCGGTCACGACATCGACGCGCTCGATGAAGTCGGTCGGAATGTTGTTGAGGTCGACCGCCGACGTACCCGCGAGGCCTGCAACGAAGCGGCGGCCGTTGACCAGCACCAGCGTGCGGCTGGAGCCCAGGTTGCGCAGGTTGACCGTCGCAACGCCGTTACCGGAGGTCAGGAAGTTGGTGTTGGTGCGGCTGGAGCCGACGCCGACCTGCGGAAGCTCGTTCAGCGTGTCCTGGATGTTAACGGCAGCGTCGCGCTGGATGTCGGCGCTTCCCACGACCGCAACCGGCACGGGCGAGTCCAGATCCGGCCGCGCAATGCGCGAGCCAGTGACGACGATCTCGGCCGGCTGCTCGGCAGGCGAGGAACCATCCGCATTGGCAGGAGCCTGCTCAGCGGGAGCGGTCGGAGCGGCGTCCGGAGCGGCTGCCGTGGCGGTGGCCTGATCCTGGGTGTCCGGAACGGCGGTCGCCTGGTCTTGAGCGGAGGCGATCGAGGGGGTCAGAAGAACAACGGCGGCGAGAGCGCTGCCTTGTATCAGGAGGGAGGACTTGCTGCGGATGGCACGCACGGAAGAGGTCTTCATCGATGATCCTTGTGCTTCGGGAGACCGCTCGAGAGCTTTGGCAACTCAGGCGATGGCTGCGGCGCGCCGTGGCAGGCGGTCGTTCCCAGAGCGTGGAAGCAGCGTGGAAAAGGCGTGGAACTTGCCTGCGACCTCCGCCTTGCCGCGGAGGTGTTGCGGCCGTGCCACGTTTTTCGCGGTGGATCAGGTGGTTAGGGTTGTTCGATGAGGGCCCGGAGAGCCGAAAAGCGAATCAGCCCTCACTGATATTCGACGGTGACCTCGAGAGTGCCGCTGTAGACCCCGTCCGGAGTCGTGGAGGAAACAGAGATCGTGCCGCCCACCGAGAAGAGGGTGCCCGGGTTGCCGGAATTGGTCAGGAGCACGGTTGCCGGCGCAATCGGCGTCATGGTCAACCGCTGAGTGCTGTTCGCGGCGTTGACGAGTGTCACTGCGGGAGCGGAGATCACCACCGTCTGGTTGTTGGTGCCGCTCAGTCGGAAGCGGGCAGCGGACGTGGTGCCCGTGCAGGCCACGGCGGCAGCGCAGGTCCGAACTCCCGCGGCCGAAACGCTGATCGCCGCGTTGCTCCACGTCCCCGGGCCGAGGATCACGGTGCCGAAGTTCAACTCCTGCTCGCCGAGCAAGGTGAGCGGGCGCAGGACGCTGAGCTTGGCGGGAACGTTGGCGGACGTTCGTGTCTGCGCCGCAGCGGGCGTGGCGACCAGGAGCAGAGCTGCTGCGGTCAGGACAAGGCGCAGCAAGGTCATGTGTCCGGCTCCTCTCCTCCCAAGCGTGCTCATGGGACAGCAGCACTAACGAGGGTTGGTTAAACCGGCGTAAACCCTGAATTGGCGCCCTTACGCGGGGCCGACGGCCTTGGCGGTGTGGGGGTCGGCACCCCATTCGCTCCAGCTGCCGTCATACAGCCGCGCATCGCGGTTGCCGAGGAGGCGCGCGGCGAAGATCAGGCTATTGGCCGTCACTCCCGACCCGCAGGAGGCCACAAAGGGGCGTTCCGGATCGACCCCCGCCTCCGCAAACACCTGGCGCAGTGCTTCGCCACGCTTGAAGGTGCCGTCCTCGTTGTAGACCGATGCATAAGGGATGTTGCGCGAGCCCGGAACGTGTCCCGGCGCGACGCCGGTCCGCGGATCTGGCTCGGTGCCTTCGAAGCGGGGCCGGCCGCGGGCGTCCACAAGCGGAATGCCGAGTCCCCGCTGGATCTGCTGCTTGTCTACCACCTCCCCCGGTCGGCCGACCGCATCGAAGCGTGCCTTGCGATCCAAAGGCTGCCCGCTTTCCGTTGGACGACCTTCTGCAATCCACTTGGCAAGGCCACCGTCGAGGATCGCAACCTGCGTCGCCCCGAAATGGTGGAGCATGAACCAGGCGCGGGCGGACGTGCGCAGGGCACTCTGGTCGTAGACGACGATCCGGTCCGTGGCTGAAACCCCGAGCGCTTCCATGCCCTGAGCGAAGTTCTCGGCGGAGGGGAGCATGTGCGGGCTCGCCGCGTCGTGGTCCGAGAGGAACTCGATATCGAAGAAGCGCGCACCCGGGATGTGCCGCTGCTCATACTCCGCGCGTGCATCTCGCCCGACACCGGCCATGTGCAGACTTGCATCAAGGACGACGAGGTCGGCGGAGCTGAGATTTTCCACCAGCCAGTCGGTGGAAACGAGATCGTCCATCATCCTCTCCCGCGGTACGACGCGACGCCCTGGTCCGGAACCCACAGGCCTTCAGGAGGGGCGCTGCTCTGCCAGAAAACGTCGATCGGGATGCCTCCGCGCGGATACCAATAGCCGCCGATGCGCAGCCAGCGCGGCTTCATCTCGTCGAAGAGCCGCTGGCCGATGCCGACGGTCACATCCTCGTGGAAGCCGCAATGATTGCGAAAGGCGCCGAGGAAGAGCTTGAGGCTTTTCGACTCCACGATGGTCTCGCCAGGCGCATAATCAAGGACGAGGTGCGCGAAGTCGGGCTGGCCGGTGACCGGGCAAAGCGACGTGAACTCCGGAGCGGCGAAGCGGACGAGGTAGAGCGCTCCGGCGCGCGGGTTTGGCACATAGTCGAGGCGCGCTTCCTCTGGCGACGCAGGAAGGGCGCTGGTCTTGCCGAGATGCAGGGGGTCCATTGGCGCGCCTTAACGCACTGCCGCCTGGGTGGGGAGGTCCGTATCGCCGCCGGGCAGCGGAGCGGATGCCTGCGCCTTGGTGCGAAGGTAGAGCAGTGCGATTGCCGCGGCGAAGACCAGGATGCCGAGCGGAACGGCGAGCGGGAACTCGTCGACGAGTGCAAGGACGTTGGCGCTCTCCTCCAGGCCGGCGCGCTCCGCCCCAGCCACGATGGCAGCGTAGGCGACCCCGAACAAGCTCTCCCCGACGATCAGGCCCGTGGCCATCAGCACGCCGAGGCGCTCCTTGAATTCATAGTTCCCGCTGCGCTGCGCCCAGCGGTTGTAGAAGTAGCCGAGGGCGGCGCCGACCGGGATCAGGAGGGTGAGGCCCATCGGCAGGTAGATACCCATGCCGACGGCGAGGGGCGGCATGCTGCGCTTGCGCTTGCCTGTGCGGAGGATCTCATCGACGATGATGACGGCGACTCCGATCGCCGCGCCGATGCCGATCAGGTCCCACCGCAGCGATCCGCCGAGCACTCCCTGCGCGATGGCGGAGATGAGCGCGGCCTGGGGAGCGGCAAGGGCGTTTTCGCCTGCGCCGGGTGCCCCCTGGAAGCCGAAGGCGCTGTTGAGCAGGTCGAGGATCGGCGGGATGACCACGGACCCGAACAGCACGCCCAGGATCAGCGCGACCTGCTGCCGCCACGGCGTGGCGCCGACCAGTTGTCCGGTCTTGAGGTCCTGCAGATTGTCGTTCGAGATGGTCGCAACGCCAAAGACGATGGCGGTGACGAACAGGGCAAAGGCAACGAGGCTCTGCGTGCCGGCTTCGTCCACCGTGCCCGCGAACAGGGCGGCAAGGATCAGCGAAATGCCGAGGACCGACAGGATGCCGACGCCACTGATCGGACTGTTGGACGCGCCGATCAGCCCGGCCATGTAGCCGCACACGCTGGCGATGATCACGCCGACGATCAGGATGTAGCCGATCGAAAGGCCGAGCGTCGGGCCGGGGTTGGTCGCGATCGGGCCGGTCTGGGCGAAGCCGTAGAGCAGCAGGCCGATCGGGATCATGGACAGGAGGATGGTCCCGAAGATGATCCCGATGGGCAGGTCCCGCTCCGTCAGGGCCAGGCTGTCCTGCCCGCCGAGCCTGCGGGCGCGGCTGGCGGCGATGGCCGAGGTGACTCCGCGGCTGATGGGGCCGATGATCTTGAGGAGGGTCCAGATAGCGGCAACGCCGATGGTGCCCGCGCCGATGAACCGCACTTCGCTTCGGAAGATGCCGCCGACGTGGTCTTCGAGGCCCGTGCCGGCGGCAATCGGGGTCGCGGCGGTGAGCCAGGGGACGAGGACGCCCCAGCTGATCAGCAGTCCGACGAACATGGCGATGCCGACGGCCAGGCCAACCAGGTGGCCGACCCCGATCAGCGCCATGCTGAGGCTGCCGGAGAGCGTGGTTCCGCCGGCGCCGAGACGGAAGGTCGTCGCCGCTTCGGCCGCCACCAGCTTGAACTGCGTCAGCAGCGCGTAGCCGGCGCTGACCAGCGAACTGACGAGGATGGCGGCAAGGCCGCGCTTGTTCTCCTCCACGCCGCCGACCCCGTTGCCGACCTTCAGCACCTCGGCGGCGGCGACGCCTTCGGGGTAGGGGAGGTCGGAGCCGGTCACGAGCGCGCGGCGGAGGGGAACGGAGTACATGACGCCGAGCACGCCGCCGATGGCGATCACGGCGACGGAGAGCCAGTAAGGAAAGCCGGTCCACCAGCCCACCATGACCAGGCCGGGCAGGACGAAGATGATCGCGCTCAGCGTGCCCGCTGAGGAGGCAATCGTCTGGACGATGTTGTTTTCCTGAATCGTCGCGCCGCGCACGAAGCGGAGCACTGCCATGGAGATGACGGCGGCCGGGATGGAAGTGGCGAAGGTAATGCCGATCCTGAGGCCCAGGTAGACGTTGGCGGCGGTGAACAGGACCGTGAGAACCGCACCCAGCAAGATGCCCCGCAGGGTGAGCTCGCGAAGGTCGGACGCCGGTGCGAGGGCCGGGGCTGCGGTAGTTGCCATCATCTTCTCTCCTGGTCGGGTGCACTGCTAAGGAGAGGGAGAGCGTCCGTCTACTCCCAGCCGCGCGCGAGAAAGCGAGTGGCGAAGGCGCAGTGCAGAGCCACGCCGCGCTGCAGCCAGTCTTCGTGCACGATCATGCGGCTGTTGTGCAGGGTCGGCCGGTGTGCCGCATTCTCGCCCGGCGCGGCGACGCCGAGGAAGGCCATGGCTCCTGGCACCTTCTGCAGGACGTAAGCAAAGTCTTCACCGCCCATGATGGGATTGGGCATTTCGCTGTAGGTTCCGGCGCCGAACAGGTCGGTGGCGATCTCCTCCACCAGCGTCACGGCACGGGGGTCGTTGCGGGTGGCGGGATAGCCCTCGTCGATGCGGACCTCCGCGGAGCAGTCGTGGGCCGCGGCGACCTGGGTCATGATGCGGTCGAAGGCGGCGCGTCCCTGCATCCGGCGCTCGTCGGTCAGGGTCCGCAGCGTGCCTTTCAGCTCCACCGTGTCCGGGACGATGTTGTAGGCCGAGCCCGCGTGCAGGCTGGTGACTGACAGGACGGCGGGATCAAAAAAGGGCGTGCGGCGGGCAATGAAGGTCTGTGCGGCGAGGACCGCTTCACACGCGACCGGGAGAGGGTCGACCGTGTCGTAGGGCATCGCTGCGTGGCCGCCCTCGCCGCGAATGATGGCGTTGAGCGAATCCGTGGAGGCGAGCAGCGGGCCCGGACGGCTGGTGACCACGCCGCCGGGCAGGGTGGGCCAGATGTGGAGGGCGAAAGCGGCTTCCGGCGCCGGATCGTCGAGCAGCCCGTCCTCAATCATGAAGCGCGCGCCGTGATAACCTTCCTCGCCGGGCTGGAACATGAAGACGATCGTGCCCTGGAGGCTCGCCTGCTGGGCGCAGAGGATCCGGGCGGCCGAGGCCAGCATGGCGGAGTGGGTGTCGTGTCCGCAGGCGTGCATCTGGCCCGCGACCTGGCTCGCGAAAGGCAGGCCGGTTTCCTCCTGGATGGGAAGGGCGTCCATGTCTCCGCGCAGGAGAACCGTGCGACCCGGCTGCGCGCCACGCAAAATGGCAACGAAGCCGCTGGTGGAGGTGCTGTCACGGATTTCCAGCGGAAGACCGTCGAGCGCGGCCTTCAGCTTGGCAGTGGTCCGGTTGCAGTGGAGGCCGACCTCGGGATCGGCGTGGATGGCGCGGCGGAGCGCGACCGTCTGTTCGAACTCGGCAGCAGCGGCGGCGGTGAAGTCGGTGTTGAGAAGGGTCATCGGCGGACTCGGCGGAAAAACATGCGCGTGTCGTAGCGCTCCATCACCAGCGTGTCGCCGTCGATTGCGAGGGCCTGGTCCCGGAACTTCGCGTCGTTCCGCTCCATGTCGTAGAGCACTTCCGGGTTCATCGGCTCGCTGGTGAGTTTGACCTTGCCGTTGGCGATGGACCAGCGGCCCTCCGCAGCCTCGCTGACGGCACCATAGTCGAGGATGTAGCGGAAACCGCCATCAGCCCGAAGCTCCAGCGCACCTCCCATCTCCATCTGCGAGAGGCGGTACTGGCCGGCGAGAGCCTGGACCGTGGCAGGAGCAGCCGGCGCGGCAAGGACTATCAGGGGTGTCAGAAAAATCATCAGCGCCCTTTCAGCAATCCTCCGAGGATACCGCGGAGAAGCTGGTTGCCGAGCTGCCGGCCGATGGAGCTTGCGGCCGAACGCGTTGCACTCTGCACGGCCTTGTCGAACGCGCTGGGCTTTGCGGCTTCCCTCGCTCGGCGGGCTTCCTCCCGTTCCGCCTCGCGGCGTCGGCGCTCCTCCTCGCGCAGGGCCGCAGCATCGAGGCGTGCCTGTTCCTTGGCGGCCCGGGCTTCCTCCTTGGCGCGGAGCGCGGCGGCCTTTTCCGCTTCGGTGGCCGCCTTCTCCGCCGCGGCGGCAGCGGCGGCTTCGGCTCCTTTCGCAGCCAGGATCTCCTCGGCACTCGTGCGGTCCACGAGGGTGTCGTACTTGGCGCCGACCGCGTCAGTGGAGATGATGATCGCGCGCTCCTGCGGGCTCAGCGGACCAACGCGAGAAGAAGGGGCCTTGATCAGGATCCGCTCGACCGGGCTTGGCGCACCGTCCGGCTGCAGGAGGGAGACGAGCGCCTCCCCAACCTTCAACTCGGTGATGGCGCTGGCGACGTCGACGTCCGGATTGGGGCGGAAGGTTTCGGCCGCGCTCTTCACCGCTGCCTGGTCCCGCGGGGTGAAGGCGCGCAGCGCATGCTGCACCCGGTTGCCGAGCTGGCCCGCGATGGTGTCCGGGATGTCGATCGGATTCTGGGTGATGAAGTAGACACCCACGCCCTTGGAACGGACCAGCCGAACGACCTGCTCGACCTTCTCGAGCAAGGCTGGGGGCGCATCATCGAACAGGAGGTGTGCTTCGTCGAAGAAGAAGCAGAGCTTCGGTACGGGCAGGTCCCCAACCTCGGGCAGTTGCTCGAACAGTTCGGAGAGCAGCCAGAGGAGGAAGGTGGAATAGAGCCGCGGGCTGGCCATCAGCTTGTCGGCGGCGAGGATGTTCACGACTCCACGGCCCTGATCGTCTTTGCCGAGAAAGTCGGCGAGATCGAGCGCGGGTTCGCCGAAGAAACGATCGCCACCTTGGCTGCGCAGCTGCAGAAGCGAGCGCTGGATGGCACCGACGGACGGCTTGGAGATGTTGCCATACTCCAGCGTCAGCTCCTCGGCCCGTTCGCCGCAGCTGACCAGCATCGCCTGGAGGTCGTCGAGGTCGAGCAGCAGCAGCCCGTCCTTGTCCGCCACGTGGAAGGCGATGGTCAGCACCCCTTCCTGCACTTCATTGAGGTTCATCAGCCGGGCGAGAAGCAGTGGGCCCATTTCGCTGACAGTCGTGCGGATCGGGTGACCCTGCTCACCAAACAAGTCCCAGAACTGCACCGGATTGTCGTGGTATTGCCAGTCGCCTTGCCCAATCTCCGAAGCTCGGGCGGCGAAGATGTCGTGGAGCTTGGAGGTGGGTGAACCCGCCATGGCCAAGCCGGCGAGGTCTCCCTTCACGTCGGCGACGAAGGTCGGGACGCCCGCTGCGGAGAAGCCCTCGACGATGCCCTGGAGCGTGACCGTCTTGCCGGTGCCGGTCGCACCCGCGATCAGGCCGTGCCGGTTCGCGCGGCTGAGTTCGAGCTGTTGGGGATGGCTACCGCCCACCTGGGCGCCGATGACGATGCTGCTCATGGCAAGCAGACTAGCGCCGGCCAGGGCTCATTGCGACCCCGGAACATGGTCCGGGGCCGCAGAGGGCTTAGCGAGCGGAGCCGATTTCGACGCCGAAGAACGCCTCGGGCGCGCTGCCGCGCTTGATCAGCAGGAGGACACTGGTGCGTCCGCCCCGACGTGCTGCATCCACCGCCGCAGTGACCTGCTGCGGGGAGGTTACGGGCTGACGGTTGACCGAGATGATCAGGTCGCCGCGGCGGAGGCCCTTCTCAGCAGCGTCGCTGTTGGGATCGACCGCGGAAATGATCACCCCGCGAGCGTCGGCCGGCAGGTTCACCGCACGCGCGATGTCCGGCGTAAGTGCCTGCAGTCCAAGGCCGAGCGCCTGGTTGGCAGGGACTGCGGGTCCGGTGCTCTCCGGCTCCTCGAAGCCACCGCCGGACTGGCGGGCCAGTTCTTCCTCGGTGGGGCGCTGAGCGACCGTGACCTGGAGGGTTTGACGGCGTCCGTCACGGATTACCTCGACAGGCACGCGAGCACCGACCGTGGTGTTGGCAATGAGGAACGACACGGTTTCCTCCGGCGTGACCGCTCGGCCGTTCACGCTCAGGATCACGTCGCCCTGCTGGATGCCGGCTCGGGCCGCAGCGCCCCCCGGAACCACCGAGCGGACGATCTCGCCACGCTCCTTGGGGAGGCCCAGCGATTCGGCGATGTTCTCGTCCAGCGGCTGAAGGCCGACGCCGAGGTAGCCGCGCTGCGGGCGCTGTCCACGACGAAGGCTGTCGATTACAGGGCGGGCAAGCTCGGCAGGGATGGCGAGACCGATGCCGACGTTGCTTCCGGTCGGCGAGATCAGGGCCGAGTTGATGCCGATGACGTTGCCGTTCATGTCGAACATCGGGCCGCCGCTGTTGCCCATGTTGATGCTGGCATCGGTCTGGATGTAGCGGTCGTAGGCGCCGGCGCCCGTGATACCGCGATGCAGTGCGGAGATGATGCCGGCCGTGACCGTGCCGCCCAGGCCATAGGGGTTACCGATCGCGATCACCCAGTCGCCGACCCGCGAGCGGGTGCTGTCGCCCCAGTTCACGAAAGGAAGGTTGCTGCCCTCGATCTTCAGGAGCGCGAGGTCGGAGGCCTGGTCGCGACCGATGATCCGGGCAGGGAACTCGCGGCGGTCGGCCAGCTTGACCATCACTTCATCCACGGTGCCGGTGCCGGTCGCACCCTGCACAAGGTGGTTGTTGGTAACGATGTAGCCGTCCGGAGAGATGATGAAGCCGGAGCCGAGGGAACCGGTCTCCCGCGTGCGGGGGGCGTCACCGCCGCTACCGCCCGGCGACTGGCCACCAGGGCCGCCGAAGCGCCGGAAGAACTCCTCCAGCGGGTCGGCCTGGGCGCGGACCGGTACGCGTTGACGAGTGGAAATGTTGACTACGGCCGGCTGCAGGCGCGCGGTCAGGTCCGCGAACGAACCGGGTGCACCCGGCCGAGGCGCAATGGCCGCCGGCGCATTCTGCGCGACCTGCGCCCCGACGGGCCCTGTTGCGACGGAGAAAGCGGTTCCGCCGATCAGCAGGGCTGCCGCAACACCATAGGCATAGCGCACTTTGGAGAACTCCTTCGACGAGGTCATCTCTGGTCCTTCATGGAATTGGCATCCATCCCCGTTGCTAGGTCAAGCGCCTGAACACGGATTGAATGATTTCAGCGCGCCCCCCGTCCCGTAAACTCCCGAAGGAAGTCATTGTCGGGGGACAGGACGACGGTGGTCCCGGCCGGCTTGCCGTTGCCATCGTCGAGGAACGTCGTCTGGTAAGACTGCATGGCGCGATAGAAATCATAGAACTGAGGGTCCTTGCCGAACGCGGCGGCATAGGTCCGGGCCGCTTGGGCGTCGGCCTCGGCGCGGATGATCTGCGCTTCCTTCGCGCCCTGGGCCAAGATCGAGCGGGCCTCTTGCTCGCGCGCGCTCCGCATCCGTCCGTAAGCGGACTCGAGCGGTGCACCATCGGGCAGGTCGGCCTTCTTGATCCGGACGTCGACAATCTGCGCGCCATACTGGCGGGCGACGCGGTCGAGGTTCCGGCGGACAGCCTCCGTGACACCTTCGCGCTCGGCGGAGAGGAGCGATGCGAATTCCCGCTTGCCGAGCTCGTTGCGCAGCTCGGAGCCCAGGATCGGCCGGAGCACCTCGCTCAAGCGGTCCTCGGAGCGGGCCGCGATGTACATGCGCAGCGGGTTGATGATCCGGTAGCGTGCGAAAGCATCGACCTCGAGCCGGCGCTGATCGGTGGAAAGGACCTGCTGGCGCTCCATGTCGACAGGGCGGACCCGCTTGTCGACCCAGACGGTCTGGTCGAAGAAGGGAATGCGCCAGTTGATCCCCGCCTGGGTCGCGCCGAGGATCCGGTCCGGCTTACCGAACTGAACGATCAGCGCCTGCTTCGTTTCCGGTACGATGATGACGCTGGAAAGCAGCATCACCAGAGTGAAGACGGCGACGAAGCTCCACAGGATGGGACGGCGGATGATGGCGTCGATCATCGGCTGCCTCCGCTGCTGGCGGAGGGCTGGGTCGTGCCGCTGCTCCGCTGCTGCTGTTGCACCTGAGGCAGAGGCAGGTAGGAGTTCACGCCCGGCGCCTCCACGATGGTCTTGTCGACGTTGCGCAGAACACGCTCCATGGTTTCATAATACATGCGGCGGCGGGTAACCTCCGGCGCAAGGCTGTACTGCTCGTATACCTTGTCGAAGGCAGCTGCTTCACCCTGCGCGCGGGCCGTCACCTGCAGCGCGTAGGCGCGCGCCTCGTTGAGATAGCTCTGGGCCTGCTGCTGCGCAGCCGTCACTTGCTTGAACGCCTCGTTGACGGCGGCCGGCGGGTCGGCTTGGCGGATGGAGATGCCCTGCACCGTCACGCCGGAGCGGTAGGCGTCGAGAACCCGCTGCATCTGTTCGGTGACCCGCGCTTCGATGTCGCCGCGGCCCTCGCCGATGGCATCGTTGAGCGACACGGAGCCGATGACGGCGCGCATCGAGCTTTCGGCGACTTGCCGGACGGTGTCCTGCGGCTCCGCAAGGTTGAAGAGATAGGCTTCGGGATCGCGGATGTTCCAGCGGACCTGATAGGCGATGTCGATGATGTTCTGGTCACCCGTGAGCATCAGCGTTTCTTCCGAGGCCGAGCCAAGGTTCTCTTCCCGGATGTTCTCGACGTCGACCTTCTGGACCCGTTCGATGGGGGACGGCAGCGTGAACCCGATGCCCGGGTTCAGGGTGCGGCTGTAGCGGCCGAGGGTCGTCACGACGCCGCGTTCGCCCGGAGCGATGCTGTGGAAGGTCGTGAAGACGAGCCACAAGGCGAGGAAAGCCAGCGCTCCCCACACCAAGAAGCGCCGGTTCGGTCCGCTGCCCGGAGTGCCGGGCCCGCCGCCAAACCGTGCCCGGCTCTTGCGGATGAAATCGTCGAGATTGCTGACGTTGCCGAAGCTCGCGGCCGGGCCAGGACGCCGGCGCGGCGCGTCCGTCCAGGGTCCGCCGGGACTGCTCGGGGGTTCGACACCGCCACCGGAGCCGCTGCCGCCACTGCTCGGACCCCACGGTCCCTTGCTGTCCGCAAATAGCCCGCGTGCTCGCGAGGCCCACCCCGGGAAAATGTTCATGCCGGCAGATATAGATGCGCGCCCACGGAAAAACAGTGGGGAAGCGGAACAATCGGTGCGGCATTGCCGCTTGGGCGGGCGAGGCCTAGATGCGCCGCCCATGTCCCAGCCTTCGGATCTCATCTTTCACCCAAGTGCAGAGGATTTGCCGCGGGTTCGTTCGGCTCGGGTGTCGGGAGGAGTCGCCACGGTCGTGGCCGACGCGACGGGGCTCACCGCTGGCGAACGGCAGTCGCTGGAACAACGGCTGCAGCAGGCGGCTCTGGCGGCGCCGGAGGTCACCCAGGCGCGGGTCGCCCTGACGGCGAGCCGGCCCGAGCGTAGGCTGATCGCCATCGGCAGTGGCAAGGGCGGGGTGGGGAAGTCCACGCTGTCGGCGAATCTCGCCGTGGCGCTGGCGCGCATGGGCAAGAAGGTGGGGCTGATCGACGCGGACATCTACGGTCCGTCGCAGCCGCGTCTTCTCGGGACCCGCGAGAAGCCGGAAGCGGAAGGGCGGAAGCTGATCCCGGTCGAGGTTCAGGGAGTCAAGCTGCTGTCCGTGGGCCAGCTCGTTTCGGAGGGGCATGCGCTGGCCTGGCGTGGGCCGATGGCGTCGGGGGCGCTGACCCAGCTGATCGAAGGCGATTGGGGCAATGCGGAGATCATCATCGTCGACCTGCCGCCGGGCACCGGCGACGTGCAATTGTCGCTGATCCAGAAGGCGCGGCCGGCGGGGGCGGTGGTGATTTCGACCCCACAGGACCTGTCGCTGATCGACGCGACCCGGGCCATCGATCTGTTCCGCAAGACCAGCGTGCCGGTGCTCGGCATCATAGAGAATATGGCAGGTTATGACTGCCCGCACTGCGGCCAACCGTCCGACCCGTTCGGCCATGGCGGCGCGGAGGCGGCTGCGGCCGAGCTCGGGATTCCATTCCTGGGGAGACTTCCGTTGTCCGCGAGCTTGCGAGAGGCGTCCGACGCAGGGCAGCCGCCGGCCGGAGGGACCGGACCGGCAGCGGCCGTGTTCCGGGAACTGGCCGAGAAGATGCTAGCCGCGTTGTGAGGAAGGATGGCAGCCATGCCGATCGAGGATGACCGGTCTCTCGCCCGATTGCTGTCGGAAAGTCGCGCGGTTGCCGTCGTCGGCGCATCCAATCGGCCCGAGCGCGCATCCTATGGCGTGATGCGGTTCCTACTCGAGCGAGGTTGGCGGGTGATGCCCGTCAATCCGCGGCTCGAAGGCGGGGAGATCCTTGGACAGAGGGTTCGGGCGTCCCTTGCCAGCATCGACGAGCCGATCGACATCGTCGACGTTTTCCGCCGGTCGGAAGACGCTGGCGGGGTGGTGGATGAAGCGATTGCCGTCGGAGCCAAGGCGGTGTGGCTGCAACTCGGGGTTGTCGACGACAAAGCGGCGGCCAGAGCGGAGGCGGCGGGGCTGAAGGTCGTCATGGACCGCTGCATCAAGATCGATGCCGCGCGGCTGCGGGTAGGCGCTCCGTGATTGGCGCCCACTCTGAGCTTGTCGAAGCGTACTAGGCCAAACACCCTTCGACAGGTTCCCTTCGGCGGAGCTCAGGACAGGCAGGGTGAGCGCCGTTTCCGTGGAAATCCAGCTTGAGCCCCGCTCGCGTGCCCAGGCCTAGGCCGAGGCGACCGTCATTTCCGGCACGAGGATGGTCGGCGCATCGATGCCGCGGCGAATCTCGAGATCGCTGGCCGGTTCGAGGGTGGCGAACATCTCCAGGAGGTTGGAGGCGATGGTGATCTCGCTGACCGGAGCGCCAATCTCGCCGTCCGTGACAAGGAAACCGGCAGCGCCCCTGCTATAGTCCCCGGTCACGCCGTTCACGCCCTGACCGATCAGCTCCGTTACCAGGATCGCGCGGGGACAGGCGGCGAGCAGCTCCTCGCGGCTGCGTCGGCCGGCGAGCAGGGTGAGGTTGCTGGGGCTGGCACCCGGCGCTCCGCCGATGCCGCGTGCGGCGTGTCCCGTCGGCGCGATGCCGAGCTGCCGCGCGGCGGCACTGTCGGCCAGCCAGGTGGTCAGGACTCCGTCATCGACCAGGTTCGTTGCGCGCGAAGGCAGCCCCTCGCCGTCGAACGGGCGTGAGCGCAGGCCGCGAACGCGCAGCGGATCGTCGTGAACGGTGATGCCAGGCGCAAAGATGCGCTCGCCCAGCTTGCCGAGCAGGAAGCTGGTTTGCCGGGCAATGACGGCTCCGTTGATGGCGGACACCAGATGACCGAGCAGCGATGTCGCGACGCGCGGGTCGAAGAGGACCGGCATTCGTCCGGGCGCGACCTTGGATGAGCCAACGCGCGCCGCTGCGCGTTCACCCGCCCGTCGGCCAATCGCTTCCGCATCTTCAAGGTCGGAGAGATGGCGGGCGCTGTGGTAGGCGTAATCGCGCTGCATCGCGCTGCCTTCCCCAGCGACCACGCTTGCGGATGTGCTGTGCCCTGAGGCGCGATAAGCGCCGGAGAAGCCGCCTGACGTCGCCAAGGCGATGATCGAGGCGGACGCGGAGGCGGAGCCGCCATTGCTGTTCGTTACTCCGGCGACGCCCCGCGCGGCGCTCTCTGCAGCGGAAGCCCGAGCCCGCAGCGCCGACGGAGCAGGTTCGGCCGGGTCGAAGGAGTCGACATCGGGCCTCTCGCCTTGCAACAGCAGTTCCGCAGGTGCGAGTCCGGCGAATGGGTCCTCTGGTGCCTCGCGGGCCATCGCCACCGCGCGCTGCACCAGCTCCGCGAGCGCCTCGGGCGAAAGGTCCGAAGAGGACACCGAGGCGGAGCGCTGACCATCGAAAACCCTAAGGCCAATCTCTTGCCCCTCCGAACGGGAGACATCTTCCAGTTCGCCGAGGCGGACGGACACGCTGCTCGACGCATCGGCGGCCAGCATCGCGTCCGCTGCGGTCGCACCCGCGCTGGTGGCCTGCTCGACGAGCTGTTCGGCGATGGTGCGGGCTTGGTCGGGGGTCAGCATGGCTGCGCGGTTAGGCCGTCACTCGGCTGCGCTCAACCCCACCACAAGCATCGCGAGGAAGACCAGCAGCCCGGTGGCCCTGTTGGAACGAAACAGCCGGAGGGCAAGCTCGCCATCGTTGGGATCGGCCCGGAGCGCCTGGCTCAACAGGTGCACCGCTGCAGGCACGAGAGCAACAAGTGCCAGCCATTCGGGCCGAACGCTCCACAGAGCTGCACCCCAGAGCAGCAGCGCGAGAGCGTAGAACAGGCTAATGCCAAGCGGCGCGGCCGAGCCGAGCCGTCTCGCGCTCGACCGGACCCCCACGAGGGCGTCGTCTTCCTTGTCCTGAATGGCGTAGAGCGTGTCGTAGCCGATCACCCAGGCAACGCTGCCAGCATAGAGCCAAAGCGCTGGAACGCCGATCTCTCCGGTGACGGCGGGCCAACCGACCAGCGCTCCCCAGGAGAAGACCAAGCCGAGCCACGCCTGGGGCCACCAGGTGATGCGCTTCATGAAAGGGTAGGCGACGACGAGCGCGAGGCTGCCGAGCGCCACCCATTGCGCCGTGGGTTCGAGCTGCAGGAGGACGACCAGCCCCAAGGCGCAGAGGACCAAAGTCAGCACCCAGGCGGCGCGCCCGCTTACCCGTCCGCTGGCGAGAGGGCGGAGGCGCGTTCGTTCGACCTGTGCATCGAGGTCGCGGTCGACGATATCGTTGTAGACGCAGCCTGCCGACCGCATCGCGAAAGCGCCGAGCAGGAACCAGGCGAGCAGGCTCCAGCGACCGCTCACACCGGCCAGCGCCATGCTCCACGCACATGGCCAGAACAGCAGCCACGTCCCGATCGGCCGGTCTAGCCGCATCAATGACGCGAACGGGCGCAACCGCGCTGGCAGCGCTCCGATGAGGCCGCGCCGTTCACTGTCGGGGACGAGGTCGGTATGGGTGTCCACACCGACCTCCTAGCCGCGAGAGCCCTCCTTGCGGAAGGCCATCAGGTTAGCCGCGCTCGCCGGCCCTGCTGGTGCCGTCGGTCGGAGCCGGAGTCGTGCCCTGCATCGGAGCCATGGACACGTTGAGGTTCTGTGCAGTGGTGAGGTGCTGCTGCACGATCGGCACGGCGGCCGATGCGACGTTGCGCAGCGCCGGCACGTCGCCACCGTTCGCATAGCCCTGGTGCAGGTTGAGCGACTCCTGGTGCGACATGATCTGCGCATCCTTGTAGGCCTGGTCGAAATTCGGACCGGCGGCCTGCAGTTGCTGCAGCATCTGCTGGTGCTGCGGCATCAGTGTCGGGGGCGGCGGGGTCAGGCCGGCGGACTGGGCGGCGCTCATCAGGTTGGCGCTCATCGCCTGGTGATGCGCGATCATCAGCCGTGCGAAGCTCTGCACAGCGGGATTCTGCGACATCTGCAGCGCCATCTGGCTCGACTGGATCTCGAACTGGTCGCCGCTGGCGGCCATCGCCATGTAGTTTGGAGCGGCAAGCGGCGAGTTCGGATCGACTGCGGCAGCTGCGGCCGGAGCCATCGGCTCGGTCGCCGCCATGTCCTCGTTCGTCGCACAGGCTGACAGCGCAGTGGTCGCCGCCAGCATTATGGCAAGCTTCTTCATCGTGAACTCCTCCTTCGAGCGAGGTGCCGCCCGCTCTCGATCGTCAGGTCTGGCACCGCTCCGCCACTTACCATTCAGATGCGGGTTGGTTCCGATTCTGGCCGGAGCCAGCAAAGGTGGATAAGCAAGGGCGATGCCCGCCGTCCCCGCCTGGCCCCCGAAGAGCCTTCCGCGACTGTTCGTCCGGGTGCCGCTTGCCCAGGGAAACCTAGTGGATCTCGACCCTGGCCAGGCGAACTACCTGGGCAATGTCCTGCGATTGGGAACCGGCGCGGGGGCACTCCTGTTCGACGGAGCCAGTGGGGAATGGCTCGCCCGAATCTCGGAAGCGGGCCGCAGGCGGATGACCCTGGTGGTGGAGGAGCGAACCCGCGAGGTGGAGCGGGTTCCGGACCTGACCCTCGCCTTCGCCCCCGTAAAGCGCGCCCAGGTGGACTGGCTGGTAGAGAAAGCGACCGAGCTCGGGGTATCGCGGCTGCAGCCAGTGGTGACGCAACGGACGATCGTCGAGCGGGTCAAGCTGGAGCGGCTCCAATCGATCGCCATCGAAGCCGCGGAGCAGTGCAGGCGGACTCTTCTTCCCGCCTTGGTCGAGCCTGTAAGCCTGCCCGCATTCCTGGGAGGCATCGATGCGCCGCTTTACTTCGCGGACGAGACCGGCGGCGAGCCGCCGCGGTCTGCCTTTCAGCCAGGACCCGGCGCGATCCTGACGGGCCCGGAGGGCGGCTTTACGGACGAGGAGCGTGCCGCGATCCGGGCTCACCCGAGCGCCCGTGCAGTCTCGCTCGGTCCCAGAATACTGCGCGCGGAGACGGCCGCGCTTGCCGCCGTTGCCGCCTATATGGCGCTTGCCGGAGACTGGCGCTAAGCGCCGCCTCGCATGACCACGCGAACCGACCTTTCCGACAGCCCGCTCATCGAGAGCCGCGATGATCTCCTGTCCGTCTTCTCGGGCGGCGAGAAGACGCGTGAGCGCTGGCGGATCGGGACGGAGCACGAGAAATTCGTCTATCGGGTCGAGGACCACCGGGCGCCCTCGTGGGATGAGACGGGCGGCATCCGTGATCTGCTGACCGGCCTGACCGAGTTTGGCTGGCAGCCCGTTGAAGAGGGTGGCAAGATCATCGCCCTGACGGGCGCGGACGGCACGATCAGCCTCGAACCCGCCGGACAGCTGGAATTGTCGGGAGCGCCGCTGAAGGACCTGCACCAGACCTGTGCTGAAGCTGGGCGACACCTGGAGCAGGTGAAGGCAGTCGGCGATCGCCTGGGCCTGGGGTTCCTGGGTCTCGGCATGTGGCCCGACAAGGCCCGCGCCGACCTGCCCATCATGCCCAAGGGTCGGTACAAGATCATGCTCAACCACATGCCGCGGGTCGGCACGCTGGGCCTCGATATGATGCTGCGGACCTGCACCATCCAGGTCAACCTGGACTATGCGTCCGAAGCCGACATGGTGAAGAAGTTCCGGGTCGGCCTCGCCCTGCAGCCGGTGGCGACGGCGCTCTTCGCAAACTCGCCGCTGACCGAGGGCAAGCCCAACGGCTACAAGAGCTTCCGCAGCCACATCTGGGAGGACACGGACCCGCATCGGACAGGGATGCTGCCGTTCGTGTTCGAAGATGGGTTCGGCTATGAGCGCTACTGCGACTATGCGCTCGACGTCCCCATGTACTTCGTCTTTCGCGACGGTCAGTACATCGACTGCGCGGGCGAGAGCTTCCGGGCATTCATCGACGGCAAGCTCCCGCAGTTGCCGGGTCAGCGTCCGACTATCAGCGACTGGACGGATCATCTGTCCACCGCCTTTCCCGAAGTTCGCCTGAAGAGCTTCCTCGAGATGCGCGGCGCCGACGGTGGGCGCTGGGGCCGGATCTGCGCGCTGCCGGCGCTATGGGTCGGGCTGCTCTATGACGATGCGGCGCTGGAGGGGGCGTGGGACCTGTGCAAGCACTGGACCATCGAACAGCGCGAGCAGCTGCGGCACGAGGTACCTCGGCTGGCGCTGGAGGCCCCGGTTCCCGGTGGGGGAACAGTTCGGGAGCTGTCCGCCCGGGTTCTCGAGATTGCCGCGGCCGGCCTGAATGCCCGCGCCGAACTGAACATGGCCGGCGACAATGAAAGCGGCTTCCTGGATCCTCTTCGCGAAGTGGTGGCGACGGGGATTACGCCAGCCGACCGCCTGCTGGCCCGGTATCATGGCGAATGGGGCGGGCACGTTGCCCGGGTATACGAAGAATTGAGCTTCTGAGCAGACCTGCAGTTGGCTGGGAAGAAGCTGGTTCGCGGCCGCCCCGCCGACTTCCCCACAACCCTCCGGCTTGTTAAAGTCATGGCTCCAATAGCGATTTCGCCGACACCCCGGATGATCTTGGGCCGGCCATTTGGGGAGGTGTGCGTTGCCCGACATTCCTGCGAGTAGCTCGACAACGGCCAGCGTTGGTGTGGGTCAGACGGTCGGCGGAACGCTGGAGGTCAACGGCGACCACGACTGGTTTCGCATCGACCTGGCTTATGGCAGCGAGGTTACGGTCCTGCTGAGCGGCGTGACGCTCGACGATCCGTACCTCCGCATTCGGGACGCCTCGGGCAATGTCGTTTACGAGAATGACGACATCAACACGGGGGTAATCCTCGACTCCCGGCTGACCTTTATCGGGTCGGGGACCTACTACATCGATGTGGGTGCCTTCGATGACACGGGAAGCGGAACCTATCAGCTGAGCGTGACGCCCTACACTCCGCCGACGTTCTGGACCAATGATCAGATCGCCGGGCAACTGGTCAGCGGCTACTGGCAAGGGGACGAGCACAGCTTTGCGCTGGGTGCGTCCCGGTCCATCTCGGTGAACATCACAGGGCTTACGCAAGCCGGGCGAACGCTCGCCCTGCAGGCTCTGGCAGTCTGGTCGGACGTGACGGGGATCACGTTCAATCAGGTTAATACGGGTGGCCAGATCGTCTTTGACGACAACGAATCCGGAGCTTTCACGGAAGCAACCTACAGCGGCGGCGTCACGACGTCGGCCTTTGTGAATGTCTCTACCCTGTGGTTGCAGGACTACGGCACCGGCTTCAACAGTTACTCGCTTCAGACGTATGTGCACGAAATCGGACATGCCCTGGGGCTAGGCCATGCCGGAAATTACAACGAGACCGCGAACCACCGGTACGATGCCTTGTTCCTGAACGACAGCTGGTCGTTCAGCGTCATGTCCTACTTCAGCCAGACCGAGGCCATGCAGCCCAGTGGGGCCGAAGAGGCTTACGTCCTCACCCCCATGGTGGCGGATATCCTGGCCATCCAGCAGATCTATGGCGGGCCCCCGAGCGGAGTGCGCGCCGGGAACACGACCTATGGCATCAACAGCAACGCCGGGCAGATCTACAATGCGGCGCTCCACTCGAGCGTCGCTTTCACCATCTACGACACCGGCGGCACAGACACGGTAAACTATTCGACGTTCAGCCGGAACCAGACGATCAACCTGAACCCGGAAACTTTCTCGATTGTCGGCAATGGCGGCAGTTTTTCGATCGCGCGCGGAGTGGTCATCGAGAATGCAGTAACCGGCAGCGGGAACGACCTGATCGTCGGGTCAGCGGCAGACAACATGCTGGATGGCGGAGCGGGGGTCGATACCGTTTCCTATGAGACCTCCACCGGCGCAGTGAGCGTGAACCTCGGCCTGACCGCCCGCCAGCAGACCGGCGCGGGTAACGACATGCTGGTCGGTTTCGAACGTCTAGTTGGATCGAGCTATTCCGACGTCCTGACCGGCACGACCACAACGACCTGGATTGGTGGTGGCGCCGGAAACGACCAGATCAGCGGCGGGGGCGGCAACGTTGTCATGGAGGGCGGCGAGGGGGATGACCTGTTCCTGGCCGGGGCGGGGAACGAGTCCTTCAACGGTGAAAATGGCTTCGATACGGTGGACTACCGCAACGCCACCGCCGGGGTGACGGTGATGATGGGCGGCAGCCTGAACAACACCGGTGGGTCGGGCACCGATTCTCTGGGTGTCGAGCGGGTGGTGGGATCGCAGTTCGCCGATACGCTGACCCTATACCTGGCTGGTGAGATCGCGGAAGGCGGGCTCGGAAACGACACCCTCGTCGGCAGCAGCTTCGGTCTGTCCGACCTGATTGGTGGCCTGGGCGACGACATCTACGTGGTCCGAAATGCGGGTAACCGGCTGACCGAAGTAGCGGGACAAGGCGTGGATCTCGTCCGAGCGCTGGTGAGCTACACCCTTGGAGCCAATCTTGAGAATCTGACGCTGCTCCAGCCGGTCTACGATCCATACGGAGGCGCTAGCGTCAATCCCAACCCTCCACCGGACGACTTCTCCGGAATCGGCAATGCCCTCGCCAACGTGATCACCGGCAACGATGGCGACAACGCGCTCAGTGGCTTGGCTGGGGACGATCGGCTTTACGGTGGGATCGGCAACGATACGCTCGACGGCGGCCGCGGCGTGGACCGGCTGTATGGCGGCGCGGGCGACGACACTTATGTCGTGACCGACGCCACCGACTATGCCTACGAGCTTGCCGGCGAGGGCACCGACACGGTGCAGGCGGCGGTGTCGGTCAACCTGCGCGCCAACATCGAGAGCCTGGTGCTGACGGGACCTTATTCCATCACCGGCCGCGGCAATGATCTGGAGAACACCATCACCGGCAACTCCGGCTCCAACCGGATGTGGGGCATGGGCGGTAACGATACCCTCATCGGCAATGCCGGCAACGACTTCCTCGACGGCAGCGAGGGCAGTGACACGCTGATCGGCGGCATCGGCAACGACGTCTATTATGTCGATACGCTCAGCGACACGATCGTGGAGGCTGCGAACGAGGGCTATGACACGGTCCGCACCACGCTCGACTGGACGCTGGGTGCGGGGCTCGACCGAATCGAGCTTCTGGGCAGCGGCGACCTTGATGGCACCGGCAATGGGCTCGCCAACATCCTGACGGGCAATGCCGGCGCCAACGTGCTCGCGGGGCTCGACGGCAACGACCGGATCTTCGGCAAGGAGGGCAACGACACGGTTGATGGCGGCGCCGGCGGCGACTGGCTTGAGGGCGGCACCGGGCAGGACACCTTCATCGGCGGCACGGGCTCGGACCGGTACGTCTTCCGCGAGGGCGACTTTGGCGGCGCGACCACCGACACCGCCGACCGGATCGTCGACTTCGGCGATGCCGAAGGCGACCGCATCCGCCTGGACCTCATCGATGCCAACACCACCATCGCAGGCAACCAGCAGTTCGCCTGGCTAGGCGACAGCGCCTTCACCGGCGTCGCCGGCCAGCTGCGCTACGAGCAGATCGGCGGCAACACCTACGTCCAGGGCGACACCAACGGAGACGGCGTCGCCGACTTCATGATCCGCGTCGATGGGCTGCACACGCTGGGGACGGGCGACTTTCTGTTCTAGGTCGGTGCAAGTGGCTATGGGTTTGCCCATGACCAAGCGCCGCATCCTCTATCCATCGATCGAGCCCACCCGCACCGGGATGCTCGACGTCGGGGATGGTCATCAGCTCTACTGGGAGCAGTGCGGCAATCCCGACGGCAAGCCGGTCGTCTTCCTTCACGGAGGGCCTGGCGGAGGTGCCAGCCCCGACCATCGCCGCCAGTTCGATCCGGACCGGTACAACATCCTTGTCTTCGACCAGCGCGGCTGCGGGCGCTCGACCCCTTACGCCAGCCTCGAGGCGAACACGACCTGGCACCTGGTCGAAGATATTGAACGGCTCCGCACCGAGGTCGCTCAGGTGGACAAATGGATGGTGTTCGGAGGCAGCTGGGGCTCGACGCTGAGTCTCGCTTACGCCCAGACCTACCCGGATCGGGTCACGGAATTGGTGCTGCGCGGCATTTTCCTGTTCGACCAGTATGAGGTGGACTGGCTGTACAAGGAGGGCGGCGCCTCGGCGGTGTTTCCGGACAAGTGGGAGGAATTCATCGGTCTGGTCCCGCCGGAGGAGCACGGCAACCTCGTCGAGGCGTACAGGCGGCGGCTGACGTCAGATGACGTGGCAGTGCAGCTCGCGGCCGCGAAGGCCTGGAGCAAGTGGGAGGCGGAGACCGTCACCCTGCTTCCCAGTCCTGAAACGATCGATCATTTCACCAGCGACGATGTGGCGGTTGCGATCGCTCGGATAGAGAACCACTACATGGCGGCGGGCGGGTGGCTCGAGGAGGGGCAGCTCCTTCGCGGAGCCGAGAAGCTGCGCGATATTCCCGGCGTGATCGTTCAGGGCCGCTACGACATGTGCACTCCGCCGAAGGCTGCGTGGGCGCTGCACAAGGCCTGGCCCGAGGCCGAGCTAGTGATCGTGCCGGATGGCGGGCACCTCTACAACGAACCCGGGGTGCTCGATGGGCTGGTGCGGGCGACGGACCGATTTGCGACCGAACATTCCCCCCGCTCAACCTGAGTAGTTGCGCAGCAGCGTATCGAAGGATGATGGCGCGCCTCGATACGGAGCTTTGCTCCTACTCAGCGTGAGCGGAACAGGAGGTGCTCCTCCGATTCAACACCCAACGTCAGCGGTTCCGATGCGCCTCAAGCCGCGTGGGCGGTCTCGATATCTCGCAGGATCCAGCCACGCTGGGGGATCGTCTCGATGAATTCGGCGCCGTTGGACGCGAGCCGCAGTTTCTTGCGCAGCTTGGAGATGAACACATCGATGATCTTGGGCTGCGGCTGGTCGTCGGCGCGACGGTAGAGATGCTTGAGCAGCATGGTGCGCGTGACCACGTTATTGCGGGCAAACGCCAGCAGCTCGAGCACGCGATACTCCATCTCCGTGATCGCGATCGGGTGGCCGTCGATGCGGATGAGCCGCTGCACCTGGTCTACCGCCAGGCGGCCGCCGCACAAGGTAGGCGGCATCTCGCCCCCGCTGGCCCGAAGCGAGTTCAGCAGTCGGCTGGCGACCTCGTCGCTTTCGTCCTGTCCGACCGACATCGGTGCGCCGATCAGCTGCTGCTGGAGTTCGGCGATGGCCTTGTGCGCCTCGTCGACCAGCTTGGCGCCTTCATCGAAGCGGCGGCGCGAGCGGTCGAGCATCGCTTCGATCTCGACCAGGCGGGCGGAAATGTTGTCGTCGACCATGCGTCCCCCCGGACGGTTGGAGTTACTGAGGCTGCGCTGTTGCCACCTGGCTATCGGATTCAGGCGCGGCGATGATCGTCTGGGTGACGGCACCCTTGTCGACCACGGTGGTGTTCGGGTCGCCGGCGACGGAGCGTGCGCCGAGCGCGACACGATCTGTGCCGGCGCGATCCAGCACCGACATCTCGCCGGCACTGCGCGGAGCCGGGCCGCCGAACAGCGCCTGAATCGCCTGGCTCTGTGCGTCCTGTGCGGTGGTGGAAACCGTACCCGGGGCCGGCGGAACCAGCGTGTAGTCGGGCGGGATCACCAGCGGCGCGTTGCGGGCGACTGCGAACTCGTCGAGGCGGCTGCCCTTGTTGCCGCCACCGAACACGGACGCGCAGCCGGCCAGGGACAGGGCCGTTCCGGCGATCAGAAGGACGGAAATCTTACGCATCTTGAGGAATCTCCTTGGGCGCGTCCTTCACCAGGAATGCACGCAATATCAGGATCACGACGCCAATGCTAATGGCAGCATCGGCTACGTTGAAGACTAAAAAGGGTCGGAACTCACCAATATGAAGGTCCGCGAAGTCAACGACATAGCCAAAGCGGCTACGGTCGACGATGTTGCCGAGCGCCCCGCCGAGGACCATGCCGAGCGCCACCTGGTCTCCGCGCCGCTGTTCCCGCCACATCCACCAGGCCACTGCCACCGCAATGGTGGCGGTCACTGCGACCAGCACCCACCGTGCAGTCTCGCTGCCGGCGGTGAACAGGCCGAGCGAGATGCCTCGGTTCTCGACCCAGGTCAGGTCGAAGAAGGGGAGGACCTGAATGTTGCGGACCGACTGGAGCTGCAGCGGATTGATGACGATCCATTTGGTCAGCTGATCCGCGACGAAGATCAGCGCGGCGACGAACAGCCCGGCCTTGCGACCTGCGTGATTGGGGCCGAGGTCAGCCATTCACCACCTCGTCGCAGCGGTTGCAGAGATCGCCGTCCTCGGTGACCTCCGGCAGGTGCCGCCAGCAGCGGCCGCACTTGTGCTTGTCGGTCTTGGTCACGGAGACGGCATCGCCGGGCTTCACTGACGAGACGATGAACAGCTCGGCGAGGAAGTCGGCATCGGCGGACGCGGGCATGGTCACTTCCGCTTCGAGGCTGGAGCCGACGACCTTTTCACGGCGCAGCGGCTCAATAGCTTCGGTGACCTGAGCCCGTAAGGCGCGGAGTTGCTCCCATTCTCCAGTGACTTCGGCGACGTGTGGTACCTCGGGCCACTCCAGCAGGTGGACGCTACCGCCCTCAGGGTAACGCGTGCCCCAGACCTCCTCTGTGGTGAACACCAACACTGGCGCCATCCAGCGGACCAGCGCATGGAACAGGATGTCTAGCACCGAGCGATACGCTCGCCGCTTCGGATCCGCCGGCGCGTCGCAGTAGAGGCAGTCCTTGCGGATATCGAAGTAGAATGCGCTGAGGTCGTTGTTGCAGAAGTCGCCGACTGCGCGGGTGTAGCCGTTGAAGTCGAAGTCCTCGACTGCCTGCCTGAGCTCGCCGTCAAGCTTCGCCAGCAGTGCCAGCATGTAGCGCTCCAGCTCTGGCATGGCCGCGACGTCAGTGATCCGCTCCTGCTCCGTGAAGCCGTCGAGCGCGCCGAGCAGGTAGCGGAAGGTGTTGCGGAGCTTGCGATACTGGTCGGAGACGCCGGCCAGGATCTCCTTGCCGATGCGGTGGTCCTCGGTCGAGTCGACGCTCAGGGCCCACAGCCGCAGGATGTCCGCGCCCGTGTCGCGCATCAGGTCGAGCGGGTTGATGGTGTTGCCCAGCGACTTGGACATCTTCATGCCCTTGGCATCCATGGTGAAGCCGTGGGTCAGCACCGCCTTGAACGGCGCGCGGCCGCGGGTGCCGCAGCTTTCCAGCAGCGACGACTGGAACCAGCCGCGATGCTGGTCGGAGCCTTCGAGGTAGAGGTCCGCGGGCCAGCGCTGATCTGGCCACTCGCCGGACTCGAGCGTGAAGACGTGGGTGCAGCCGCTGTCGAACCAGACGTCGAGGATGTCGGTGACCTGCTCGTAGTCGTCCGGGTTGCGGTCGGGGCCGAGGAAGCGCGCGGCCGCGCCTTCTTCGGTCCAGGCGTCCACGCCCTTCTCGCGGATCGCGGCGACGATCCGGGCGTTGACGTCCGCGTCGACGAGGTAACGGCCGGTCTTGCGGTCGACAAACAGGGTGATCGGCACGCCCCAGGCGCGCTGGCGGGAGAGCACCCAGTCGGGGCGGCCCTCGACCATGGAGCCGATGCGGTTGCGGCCTTTCTCGGGGACGAAGCGGGTGTCGGCGATGGCCTGCATGGCGAGTTGGCGCAGGGTTTTCCCCTCGCTCTCGCCCTGAGCCTGTCGAAGGGTGTTGGACGACGCTTCGACAGGCTCAGCGTGAGCGCTGTTGATGGGCCGGTCCATGGCGATGAACCATTGGGGGGTGCAGCGGTAGATAACGCGCGCCTTCGACCGCCACGAGTGCGGGTAGCTGTGGCGAAAGTCGCCGGCAGACAGCAGCGCCCCGGCCTCGCGCAGGTCGGAGCAGATCGGCCCGTCCGGCGCGTTGAACTTGGTGTTGATGACCGAGCCCTGGCCGCCCAGCCACAGCCAGTCGGCGCGGTACCTGCCGTCGCCCTCGACCGCGAAGACCGGATCGATGCCGTGCGCCTTGCAGACCTCGAAGTCCTCCTCGCCATGATCCGGCGCCATGTGGACGAGCCCGGTGCCCGCGTCGGTGGTGACGTGGTGCCCGGGGATCAGCGGGCGCGGACGGGCGAAGAAGCCGCCGAGGTGGTGCATCGGGTGGCGGGTGATGGTGCCGGCGAGGTCGGAGCCTTTGAAGCGCTTCCCTTCGCGCTCCCACGGCTTCTGTCCAAGCTGATCCTGAATGACGCCATCAAAATGCTTGAAACCGACGCGGAGGTATGTTTCGGTCAGCAGCTGCCCTGCTAGGAGGTAACGCCGCCCCTCCATGGTGAAGAGGACGTATTCAATCTCCTCCCCATAAGCGATCGCCTGGTTGACCGGGATCGTCCACGGCGTGGTCGTCCACACCACCGCATGCGCGCCGACCAGCTCGGGAATGGGGCTCTCGACAATCTCGAACGCGACGTCGATCTGGGTCGAGGTGACGTCCTCATATTCAATCTCGGCTTCGGCCAGCGCGGTCTTTTCGACCGGACTCCACATCACCGGCTTGGCGCCGCGATAGACCTGGCCGCTTTCCGCGAACTTCATCAGCTCGGAGACAATGGTCGCCTCCGCCTTGAAGTCCATGGTGAGGTAGGGCTTGTCCCAGTCGCCGGTGATGCCGAGGCGCTGGAACTGCTCGCGCTGGACGTTCACCCAATGCTGGGCATAGGCGCGGCACTCGGCGCGGAACTCGGCCGGGGGAACCTCGTCCTTGTTGAGCTTCTTCTTGCGATACTGCTCCTCGACCTTCCACTCGATCGGCAGGCCGTGGCAGTCCCAGCCGGGCACGTAGGGCGCGTCCCTGCCCAGCAGCGTCTGGGTGCGGACGACCATGTCCTTCAAGGTCTTGTTGAGCGTGTGGCCGATGTGGATGTCGCCGTTGGCATAAGGCGGGCCGTCGTGGAAGATGAACTTGCTCCGGCCGGCACGCGCCTTGCGCACCTGGCCGTAGAGGTCCTCCGCTTTCCAGCGGGCGAGGATCTGCGGCTCCTTCTGCGGCAGGCCGGCCTTCATCGGGAAATCGGTCTTCGGCAGGAAGACGGTTGAACGGTAATCGGGTTTGTCAGGAGCGTCGGACATCGGGCGCGGCTCTAGCGGGTGAGTGGCGGGAGTCAAAGAGAGCCGTCATTCCGAGCCGACGGCGAAGCAATCCAGGGGTACGCGTGAACTGGATTGCTTGGCTACGCTCGCAATGACGAGGGTAGAAGGAGGCGCCGGGCCTCGGCTTCGTCCGCCCGCATCTGCTCGATGAGGGCATCGAGGCTGTCGAACCTCTCCTCTCCGCGAAGGTAGTGATGCAGCGCCACTTCCACGGTTCGCCCGTAGAGGTCGCCCGCGAAATCGAACAGGTAGGTCTCGAGCAGTTCCTTCGGTGGCTCGAAGGTCGGGCGGACGCCGAGGCTCGCGACCCCCGCATACTCGCTGCCGTCGTCCAGCCGGGCACGGACGGCGTAGATGCCATAGGCGGGGCGCTGATAGCGGCCGAGCTCCATGTTCGCGGTGGGATAGCCGAGCTCGCGCCCGCGCTTGTCGCCGTGAAGGACCTCGCCCTCGATGGCGAAGGGGCGGGTGAGCAGGCGCGTCGCGGTGCCCATGTCGCCAGCCGCGAGCGCCTGTCGGACCCGGCTGGACGACACGGGCCCTCCATCGAGGATCACGGCGGGAACGGTCTCCGCCGCCATGCCGTGGCGAGCGCCGACGTCGCGGAGCACGGCGACATTCCCGCCCCGGCGGGCGCCGAAGGTGAAGTCCTCACCGGTGACTACGCCCGCCGCTCCGACCCGCTCGCAGAGGAGAGCGACGAACTCCTCGGCGGAGGTGGCGGCGAGCTCGGCATTGAAGTCGAACACCAGCATGGCGTCGGCGCCGACCTGCGCGAACAGGCGCTCGCGCTGTTCCAGGCTGGTCAGGCGGAAGGGTGGAACGTCCGGCCTGAAGAAACGCACCGGGTGCGGGTCGAAGGTGGCGACGATCGCCGGGCGGCGTTCATGCGCGGCGCGGGCGACGGCTCGCCCGACCACCGCCTGGTGGCCGAGGTGAAAGCCGTCGAAGTTGCCGAGGGCGACGATGCCGCCCCGAAACCGCTCCGGCACGCCATCGCCAAGGGAAAGCCGCTCCATTCGCGAGGGCTGTAGCGGAGGTGATATCCTTCCGCAAAGCGGTTGACTCCGCGGTCCTCCAAACCTATCTGCGCGCCATCCCGTTCCTCCGGTGGCCGGCGGCGCATGTCCTGCGTCCGCCGTTTTTCCGTTGGAAGCGGGTCCCAGCGACGAGATAGGACGCCTGCGGGTGTCCTGTGGAGCAGACGGAGACTGAAGAGAACATGGCACGTATTGCGGGTGTCAACATCCCGACCAACAAGCGCGTGGAAATCGCGCTGACCTACATCCACGGCATTGGGCAGACCAAGGCCAAGGAAATCACCGCCAAGCTGAACATTGCGCCGGAGCGCCGGGTCCAGGATCTGTCGGACCAGGAAGTGCTGCAGATCCGTGAAACGATCGACGCCGACCACACGGTCGAGGGCGACCTCCGCCGTGAGACCGCGATGAACATCAAGCGGCTGATGGACCTTGCCTGCTACCGCGGCCTGCGTCACCGCAAGGGCCTGCCGGTCCGCGGCCAGCGCACGCACACCAATGCGCGCACCCGCAAGGGCAAGGCGAAGCCGATCGCGGGCAAGAAGAAGTAACCTTCTCACCCTTCGACAAGCTCAGGGTGAGCGCCGGTTCGTCCGTCGCGCCGCCCCAACGATGTAGGAACAGCCAATGGCTCAAGCACCCCAGCGCCTTCGCCGCCGCGAGCGCAAGAACATCACGGCCGGCGTTGCGCACGTCAACGCCAGCTTCAACAACACCATGATCACCATCACCGACGCGCAGGGCAACGCCATCGCGTGGAGCTCCGCCGGGATGATGGGCTTCAAGGGCAGCCGCAAGTCGACGCCGTACGCTGCGCAGGTCGCGGCCGAGGACGCTGGCCGCAAGGCCGCCGACCATGGCGTCCGCACGCTTGAGGTCGAGGTCAAGGGTCCCGGATCGGGCCGCGAGAGCGCGCTTCGGGCGCTGCAGGCGGTCGGGTTCCAGATCACGTCCATCCGCGACGTGACGCCGATCCCGCACAACGGCGTTCGCCCGTCCAAGCGTCGCCGCGTCTGACCTTTCGGCCGAAGTGGTACTTCGGCCGAGTGGAAGAGAAGATCAGAAAAACAGAGGTTTGCGGGACGCCGCACCTCGCTCTGCCAAGGATAGAAAATGGCCGTCAACGCAAAGAACTGGCAGGAATTGAAGAAGCCGAACGCGCTGGAGCGCAAGCCGGCAGGCGACGCGCGCCGCAAGGCCGTGTTCGTGGCCGAGCCGCTGGAGCGCGGCTTCGGCATGACGCTCGGCAACTCGCTGCGCCGCGTTCTGCTGTCGTCGCTGCAGGGCGCAGCCGTCACCTCGATCAAGATCGAAGGCGTGCTCCACGAGTTCTCGTCGCTCGCGGGCGTTCGCGAGGACATCACGGACATCGTGCTGAACGTGAAGCAGATCGCGCTCAAGATGGAAGGCGAAGGCCCCAAGCGCCTGCACCTGACCGCCACCGGTCCGGGTGAGGTCACGGCTGGCCAGATCCAGACCACCGGCGATATCGAGATCACCAATCCCGATCTCGTCATCTGCCACCTCGACCAGGGCGCGACGCTCAACATGGAACTGACCGCCGACATCGGGAAGGGCTATGTCCCGGCCTCGGCGAACCGTCCGGCCGATGCGCCGATCGGCCTCATCCCGGTTGACGCGCTGTACAGCCCGGTCCGCCAGGTGGCCTACAAGGTCGAGAACACCCGCGTCGGCCAAGAGCTGGACTATGACAAGCTGACGCTGACGGTCGAAACGGATGGCACGGTGAGCCCGGAGGAAGCGATCGGCTACGCCGCGCGCATCCTGCAGGACCAGCTGGCGCTGTTCGTGGGCTTCGACGATGGCCAGGTCCGGGCCGCGTCGCCGATGATCGGCCACGCCGCGACGGCCGCCGCGCCGATCGAGACGCAGACGGACACCAACCAGCTCAACCGCTACCTGCTGAAGAAGGTGGACGAGCTGGAGTTGTCGGTCCGTTCGGCCAACTGCCTGAAGAACGACAACATCATCTACATCGGCGACCTGGTGCAGAAGACGGAAGCGGAAATGCTCCGCACCCCGAACTTCGGACGCAAGTCCTTGAACGAGATCAAGGAAGTGCTGGCATCGATGGGCCTCCGCCTCGGCATGGACATCCCTGGGTGGCCGCCGGAGAACATCGAGGAAATGGCCAAGAAGCTCGAGCAGGAGATGCTGGGCTAAGCCCGGGCATCAACTGGCGAAGAATGAAGAGGCCGTCCCGAGAGGGGCGGCCTTTTTCGTTGCGGGGCAAGTAACGGTCTGCGGCATGACTGCAGGCCGTGCTCCGATAAGCGGCATGGCAGGCGCTCAAGGAGTCAGGCCGAAGACGGTCGCGGCAAGCGCTTCAAGGACACTCGCCGGGGCGAGCTTGGCCGCGCAAGCGAGCAAGGCAGGGAGGCAAGATCAGCCGAGCGGCTGGCCGTCGATGCCCACGCCCATCAGTCCGCTGATCAGCGTGTCGACCTGCATGATGATGTTGCCGAGCGCCTCCATCTCGCGGGTCCCGAGATGGATGAGGAGGCCGTCATCTGCCGTCTGCTCGGCCCGGAAGGCCTCCAGGATCGCGGCGATGCACGCGTCCTTCCCGGCGGTAAATGGGCGGTGACTGGATTGCCCGACAGCTGGCACGGGCTGACCGGTGAAAAGCGAGGTGAGCGCTCGCGTCGTGACTGGGGCGATGGAGAGATCGGCTTCCGTGAGATGCTGACACGCCGATCCAACCATCCCACGCATACTCCGCAACAGGCCCAGCCACGCGGCCGGGCATACACCCTGAGCTAGAACTCCTGTGGCTTGCGCCGGTTCATCGACGGAAGGCTGCGAATCCGGTCTGTCCCGTGACGACGCAAGATACTGCTGTCCTACACCTAACCATATAGGTTACGGGTCGAAGCTGCGGGGGGTTTGCTATGGGATTGACTGGAAAGGAGCCACGGTGGGTCGTGGCGTTTCTGCGCGCGCTGGCGCGGCACGGCGTTGCGCGGCAGGCCGCCTTTGAGGCAGGGATAGACTTCACGACGGCTTATGCGCGCCGGAAGCGCGATGCGGATTTCTCGGCGGCGTGGCGCGAAGCCGCGGCGGAAGGGGAGACCGCCCGGTCAAAGGAGGAGGAATCGCGCAGCCAAGGACTGTTGGACGACATCACCAACCGGGGTTCAAGGGAGGAGCAGCTCCGGACCTTGAGTGGCGAGGGTCCGCAGCTCGTCAAGGCAGCGCATGGGCGATGGTCGGCGCGGCGGGAGGCGGCGTTCCTGGCCGAACTCGCCGCGTCCGCCAACGTGCGCAGCGCGGCCGCGGCAGCCGGGATCTCCACGGCGGCAATCTATCAGCGCAGGCTGAAGCAGCCAGGATTTGCCCAGGCGTCGGACGGAGCGATCCAGGTCGGCCGGGCACGGCTGGAGGCGCTGCTGCTGGAGGCAGCCGAGCGGCAGTTCGACCCCGCCGTTGCCGATCTTGCAGGAGAGCTGCCGCCGGTTTCCACGGCGGAGGCCATCCGTTTGCTGTCGCTGACTCGGCCGCGGGCTGATCCCGGGGCCAAGGCCGCTCCCCCCGCCGCACCGGCCTGGCCCAAGGTGGACGACGATGTGATCATCGCCAGGCTGGAGAAGGGGCTGAAGCGATATGCGCCGCCCCCGGGAGAGCAGGGGAAGATCCACGAGCTGGTGGTGGTGACGGAGGAGGAGCCGGAACGCCTGTCCGCGGCGACTGTGGGGCTATGCTGCCCGCATTGCGATGGGATCGTCCAGGTCCGTTACGACGAGAGCTCGGATGCGTGGAACTGGCCGAGATGAAAAAGGGCCGCCGCCGAGCAGGAGCCCGACGGCGGTGGGGAGTTTCGTGCTCTTCGATAGAAGAGTTAGGCAGCCTGCGCCAGCAGAGCGCCACGACGACGGCTGCTGCGCATGCTGAAGCCGATCGCGCCGAAGCCCAGCAGCATCATCGCCCAGGTGCCCGGCTCCGGAACGGCGGAACCCGCCTTGCCGAAGAACACGATGTGCGACATGTCGTTCTTGCCGTTCGTGACCCAGTTGCCGGTGCCATCGGTGCCCAGATATTCGTACAGCGTGAACTCGTTGCCGTACTTCACCGCGTAATAATCGATGTCGAAGCCGGACAGATCGAACGAGCCCGACGTGCCGTTATTCACGATCGAGCCGAAATCGCCGAAGTTGCCGGCGTCGGTCGCGGTCAGGAATACGAGGTCGATCAGCGCGGTGCCGTTGGCGGCCGCCCAGGTGTTGTACTGCGCTTCGGCATAGCCGTAGCTGTTGACGTTCCCCGGGTTGTTGTTGCCGTTGATGTTGCCGCTGAAGAGGCACCCGGCGGCGTCGCCGTCCGTGACCGGATCGCAAGCCGACTCGATGAGGTCGGATGCACTTGCGGTGGTGCTGAAAGAAACCGAAGCCGCGGCTAAAGCCACGGGCGCGAGCCAACGTGCGATCTGCATGACAAACCCCTTCCCAAAACATTGTGGGCGGAGCGTTTTGGTGCCCCCCACCCGGAACTCTAGCAACGCCGACGAATCGGCATTAATGTTTTGTTAAATGATTTAACCGCGTCAGTATACCCGCTGAAATTGCAGGTTTGTTTCAATTCGAGACTGTTGTTGGGATGCCTCACGGCGCCGCGACATGGCGGACGTGCTGGCCCGCTTCGCGCGCGAGCCGGTCGTCGTGGCCGTAGGGTGAAGCGCCGTGCTCCCGCAGATAGTGCCGGTCGAGCTCGCCCACGAGCCGGTCGGCATCAGGACCGCCCGTGATCCGCAGAAGAGCGTCGATCTTCGCTTCCATGCGGTCGTCGTTCTCCTTCGACGAGGGCGAGCCGACGTAGAGGAAATAGGCAAGGCCCACGACCTGCCAGAGCAGCTGCAAGAACTCGGACTGCCAGTTCTCGAAGGTGTCGCGCAGCATCTCGTGGAGATATCCGGCTGCGTCCGGGCTCTGGCCGTGCTGCAAGGCCTCGTCCTGGAACGCATACCAGCCGAACAGCCAGTGCAGGATAAGCGAGCCCAGGAAGAAGGCGACGGTGATCCACGCATAGGCATAACGACGAAAGTGACTCATGTTCGCCTCACATATGGTTACGGGGGAGTAACCATGTTCGTTGAACGTCGTTCCCGCGCGAGCATTGGCAGAGCCCTCCGGGACGGCTTGGCGGGTGAGGCAAAGAGCTGCATACGAGCGCCACCTGTTCTGACCGGAGCTGTCGATCCTCATGCGCAAGAGCCTTCTGCTGATGACCCTTCCGACCATCGCCGCCTGCACCAGCACGCCCCCCGTTTCGTCCAGCGAGGCCCCTCCGGCTGCCCCGGTGGAGGCAGCGGCTGCAGCCGAGCCGGCGCTCGCCTTCCCCGAGACGCGGCGGCAGGACCTCACCGAGACGCAGTTCGGCGTGCAGGTGGCCGACCCTTACCGGTGGCTGGAGAATGACGTCCGCACCGATCCGGAGGTTGCCGCGTGGGTCGCGGCGCAGAACCGGGTGACGGATGGGTTCCTCGACTCCTTGCCGGGGCGCGATGCGCTGAAGGCGCGGATGACCGAGCTCTACAATTACGAGCGGTTCGGCGTGCCGGTGAAGAAGGGCGGGCGCTACTTCTACCAGCGGAACACGGGGCTTCAGAACCAGTCGCCGCTGTACGTGCGCGACAGCCTGGACGGCGAGCCGCGGCTGCTGATCGACCCGAACCAGTGGTCCAAGGACGGCGCGACGGCGCTGGCCGAATGGGTGCCGAGCGAGGATGGCAAGTACGTCCTCTACTCGGTGCAGGACGGCGGGACCGACTGGCGCACGGTGCGGGTGCTGGACGTGGCGACGGGACAGCCGGTCGGCGACGAGGTGAAGTGGGTGAAGTTCTCGGCGCTGAGCTGGGCAAAGGACGGCAGCGGATTCTATTACTCGCGCTTCCCGGAGCCGGCTGCGGGGCAGACCTTCCAGTCCTTGAACAAGAACCACGAGGTGTTCTTCCACAAGCTGGGCACCACGCAGGCGCAGGACCGATCGATCTTTGCGACGCCGACCAAGCCGGAGCTGAGCCATATCGCCACCGTGAGCGACGACGGACGCTATGTGGTCATCACCTCGTCGAGCGGGACGGACGATCGCTATGAGGTGACGCTGGTCGATCCGCGCAAGCGGGGGCCGAACGCCCGCGTGCTGATCCCCGGCTTCGAGAACAACTACAGCTACATCGGCAATCGCGGGTCGACCTTCTACTTCATCACGAACGAGGGCGCGCCCAAGCTGAAGGTGGTGGCGCTGGATATCCGCCAGGCGAAGCCGCAGCCGCGGGTCGTGATCGCCGAGGACCAGGCGACGCTGGACGGGGCGAGCCTGGTCGGGGGCAAGCTGATCGCCTCCTACCTGGTGGATGCCAAGACGGAGGTGCGGGTGCACAGTCTAGCCGGTGCCCGCGAGAAGGTTATCGAGCTGCCCGGTATCGGGACGGCGAGCGGCTTCGGCGGCGAGTATGATGATGCGGAGACGTTCTTCGCCTTCACCAGCTTCAATCGGCCGACGACCATCTATCGCTATGACGTGAAGGCGGGCGAGAGCTCCACATGGGCGGCGCCGAAGGTGGCGTTCAACCCGGAGGATTTCTCGGTCGAGCAGCGCTTCTACCAGTCCAAGGACGGGACGCGCGTGCCGATGTTCGTGGTGCGCAAGGCGGGCACGAGCGGACCCGCGCCGACTTTGCTGTACGGCTATGGCGGGTTCAACGTGTCGCTGACCCCCAGCTTCTCCGCGACGCGGCTGGCGTGGCTTGAGAATGGCGGCGTGTGGGCGCTGGCCAACATCCGCGGCGGCGGCGAGTATGGCAAGGCGTGGCACGACGCGGGGCGGCTCGCCAACAAGCAGAACGTGTTCGACGACTTCATTGGCGCGGGCGAGTATCTGATCGCCAACGGGATCACGCCAAAGGGCGGGCTGGCGATCCAGGGCGGGTCGAACGGCGGCCTGCTGGTGGGCGCGGTGGTGAACCAGCGGCCGGACCTGTTCTCGGCTGCCAATGCGGCAGTCGGCGTCATGGACATGCTGCGCTTCGACCGATTCACCGCCGGGCGCTACTGGGTCGACGATTTTGGCTATCCCAACAAGGAAGCCGACTTCCGGACCCTGCTGGCCTATTCGCCCTATCACAACATCAAGACGGGAGTGTCCTATCCGGCGGTGCTGGTGACAACGGCGGACACCGACGACCGCGTCGTGCCGGGGCATAGCTTCAAGTATATCGCGGCGCTGCAGCAAGCCGATCCTGCCGGTAAGCCGCACCTCATCCGGATCGAGACCCGGGCTGGGCATGGTGCCGGCAAGCCGACGGACAAGATCATCGAGGAAGCGTCGGACGTGGCCGCGTTCCTGGCGCACTTCACGGGGCTGAAGATCGGGCAGCAATAGTCCGACGGGGCGAGGTCCTCAGAGCGTGGCGCGCAGAAACTGCAGCGTCGCGCGGAAGGCCTCGCCACTCGCTTTCGCGTCGGCAGCACCGTCGGAGCCGGTCTCTCGAACCGGGGCAGTGCCCGTGCCGCAGATGTTGTGTCCAGCGTCGGGCCAGGAAAGGTGCGTCACGCGCGGAGCCCTGCGGCGTTGCGCCGCTGCCGCGATGCTGGCGGACATTATCGCCGACGGCCAGACCTCGTCCTTGCCGCCCGAGAGCAAAAGAAGTGGCGCCGTGATCCGCTCGATCGGGATGAGCGAGGCTTTCACCGCGGCCTCTCCTGCCTTCTGCCGTGAGCGGACATGGACCTCGGCTGCCGTCGCCTTTCCCGAGAAGACGTCGTCGTAACGGTCGTAGGGAATGAAGGGCAGAGGCTTTCCAGCGATCGTCCAGCTGGAGAGCAGTTCGCCCGGTTTTGGCTCCCGTCCATAGCCCGCCCAGACGGCGTCGGACGGGACACAACCGACAACAGCCTTTATCCACGGGTAGCGGGTGGCTGCGACCAGTGCGAACTCGGCGCCTTTCGATCCGCCGATGAGCCCGATGCGCGAGCTGGCCACCTCTGGCCGTGAAGCCAGCCAAGAACGAGCGCGGTCGATCGTCTCGACAGGAACGTTGGCGAGCGTTGGTTCCACGCCGGCGATCCCCCCGGTCCAGCCGTAAGCGACATAGTTCAGCGCCAGCACGGAGAAGCCGCGTTCAGCGAGGCGCCCCGCACGTGCGCGCGCGTCGGTTATGCTGCCGCCCTCGCTTCCGTGCAGCTGGATCAGAGCAGGTTTCGCGCGGGCACCGTCGAGGCTCGCGAAGACGCCGCTGACCCCGTCCCGGTGAACGGTCAGCTCCGTAAAGCGAACCCGGTCGCTGAAGGACCTAAGCGGAATAGCGCGCGGTGCGAGCAGCAGGCCGGCCCGCTCAGGGACGACGAGCAAGGTGCGCTGGTCCGTCAGCAGGTCCGTCGGGAGGTCGGCACGTGATCCTGGTCCGATGCGGCTGTCCCCAGCCGGCCAGCCGGACCAAAGCAGGCCATTCGCGTCGAGGCCTTTGTAGGTCCCATCGATGGCGGGGCTCCGATCGGGATCCACCTGACCGTCATTGCCAACGCGATAGTCGGCCCAGGCATGAAGCAGGACTGGCGTGTCCGCCCGCTGCCCGTTCTCGAAGCGGGTCGCGGTGGTGCGACGAAGCGCATGAAGCCGGACCGTTTCGCCTGGTTCCAACCCGCTCCATTCGATCCCGGTCGGGTCTCCGAGGATCAAGGTTTCGGGAGCTCGCAGCGGCGGCGCACCGGGCGGCGAACTGACGGATACCGAAAGGGCGGCGAGGAGAAGGCTGAACATCGTGTCAGAATAGATGCCGAGCCCCGATGCTCAACGCGTGCAAAAGACCAGCTTCAGCGTTCCAGCGGGTAGGCGGTGGTTGCCTTCACCCGCTCCATGGCGAAACGGGAGGTCACGTTCTTGAGCGCCACCGTGTCGATCAGGGTGCGGTAGAAATCGTCGAAATGCGCCATGTCGCGCACGGCGACGCGCAGGAGATAGTCAATGTCGCCGGCCATGCGGTGGATCTCCAGCACCTCGGGCATGGCGGAAACCTTGGCGGTGAAGGACTGCAGCCACTCCGGGCTGTGGTCGGCGGCCTCCACTTCGATGAAGACGGTGAGGCCAAGGCCGATGCTTTCGGGGTTGAGGATGGCGACGGTGCGGTCGATCACGCCGGTGGCATGAAGCTTCTGGATGCGGCGCCAGCACGGGGTCTGACTGAGCCCAACCTCGGCGGCGATGTCGGCGACGGAGCGTGATGCATCCTGCTGCAGCAGCGCAAGGATCCTGCGGTCGGTTTGATCCATTTCGTGGCGCCGGTCCAAAATAGAAGAATGTTGCTCTCTGGCGCGAGCTGCGCGCAGGATCAATGTTATTTGTGCATCGGTGTTGCGGATCAATCCCTGTGCGGACTAGATAAACGGGACGCAAGGCGAGGGTGGACGAGAGAAGAAACTTCTAATCCCGGACATTCGGTCACGCGTATTTGAACTCCCCTGATAGAAGACCAACTTGGCCCCGGTGATCATTTCGCCGGGGCCCTTTTTTTGCCGCGCGCCCGACCATGCTCCAGGTTCAGGGATACGGCCCATGGTCCGTAGCCAAGTTCTGAAGCCAATGCCGCGATCGAGCATTGTGCACCAAGGCAGATCGCTAGCCGTAACGACTAGATTGCACCTTCGGAGAAAGGCGATGGACAGCGACGACCGTGATTACCTGAAGGCTCGTGCCGACGAGGAGATGCGCAGTGCCGACGCCGCGTCCGATCCACGCGCTCGCGAAGTCCACCTGAAGCTCGCGCATGAATATCAGGTCAAGAGCAACATCAGCACCGTTAAAGCGCGGGCGGATAACGACGCTTTGGGTCTCACTTCGGACGATGATCGATCCGCTTCTCGCGGTTCTGACCCGCAGCCTTAGCCGCCCCGTTGATTAGGCGGGCGCCTGTCTCTTCGGCGGCTTCGGGGGTCAACGCGACGTCGACTGAATCCGGCCCATCCACCAGCACGCGTCCTTCCTCGGCCGTGACGTCGCTGGGCTTAGAATAAGTTACCTTGGGCATACGGACGGTAAATGTCGCGGCGGACGTGGGTTCCATCGAATTGCCTTCCCGAGCCGCCGGGAAGATGAACCGTAGCCGTCACGACCATTCAGGGGTGATGCAGCCATAATCCGGCAAAAGGCGTTTCATCGGCGGGTGGGCCCGCTCAGGATGGGAGAAAAGGCCATGAAGGCTGTCTCGAAGTTCTTTGCCGGTGCCGCGGTTGTCGCTGTGGCGGCCGGTGGTCTCTCTGCTCCGGCAGCAGCACAATATTATCCGCCTTATGGTGGTGGCTATGGCTCGGGCAACGTGATCGTCGGCGCGATCCTGGATTCGATCCTGCGTGGCGGTTACGGGAACTATGGCCGCTACGGAAACCAGTATGGCTACGGTTACCAGAACGAGCGCTACGCCATCGATCAGTGCGCGCGCGCGACCGAAAGCCGCCTGAACGGGTACAATCGTGGTTATGGCAACCCCTATGGCTACGGCTACAACAACGCGGGCTTCCGCGTCGTCCAGATCGACCGGGTGGAGCGCCGCCGCAGCGGTGCGTTCAAGGTCTGGGGTCTGGCGGGCCGTGGCGGCTATGCCGGCAACTACGGTGGCTACGGCGGCTATAACGGTGGTTACGGGGCACCTTACGGCGGTGGCTACGGCTACAATGCGGCACCGGAGTATCGCTTCGAGTGCACGATCGACAGCCGCGGCCGGATCAGCGACCTCGACCTGAACCGCAATCGCTACGCGGGGCGCTACGGCTACTGAGCCCAACCCCAAGTGGACAGGGAAGTGCGCGGGCCCTAGTGGCTCGCGCACTTTCTTTTTGCGCGGAGCCCCGACGTGACCGTCCAGACGTCAGAGACTTTTGGCGACACCATCCTCATCGTCGATTTCGGAAGCCAGGTGACCCAGTTGATCGCCAGGCGAGTGCGCGAGGCGGGCGTTTATTGCGAGATTGCGCCGTTCACGACCGCTGAGGAGGCGTTTCACCGCCTCGCGCCCAAGGGCATCATCTTCTCGGGCGGTCCGTCATCGGTGACGTGGGAGGACTCACCCCGTGCGCCGCAAGTGCTGTTCGACAGCGGGTTGCCGCTGCTTGGTATCTGCTACGGGCAGCAGACGCTCCACCAGCAGCTTGGCGGCAAGGTGGTGACCTCGGACCAGAAGGAGTTCGGGCGGGCATTCGTAGAGGTGGTCGCCCATTCGGCGCTGTTCGACGGGCTGTGGCAGGTCGGCGAGACACACCAGGTATGGATGAGCCACGGCGACCGGGTCGAGAGCCTGGCGCCGGGGTTCGAGATCGTCGCCCGGTCGGAGGGGGCACCCTATGCCATCGCGACCAACGAGGCAGCCAGACGCTACAGCCTGATGTTCCACCCGGAGGTGGTGCACACGCCCGACGGCGGCAAGCTGCTCGCCAACTTCGCCCGGCACATCTGCGGGTGCGAGGGCACGTGGAGCATGGAAGCGTTCCGCGACGCCAAGATCGCGGAGATCCGCCAGCAGGTGGGTGGCGGCCGCGTGATCTGCGGCCTGTCCGGGGGTGTGGACAGCGCGGTGGCGGCGGTGCTGATCCATGAGGCGATCGGCGACCAGCTGACCTGCGTGTTCGTCGACCACGGCCTGATGCGCGCGGGTGAGGCGGAGCAGGTCGTCAGCCTGTTCCGGAACAGCTACAACATTCCGCTAGTGCACGTGGATGCGAGCGCCGACTTCCTCGGCGGGCTGGAGGGGGTCACCGACCCCGAGAAGAAGCGCAAATTCATCGGCGCCGAGTTCATCAACGTCTTCGAGGCCGAGGCGAAGAAGGTCGGCGGTGCGGACTTCCTGGCGCAGGGCACGCTCTACCCAGACGTGATCGAGAGCGTCAGCTTCACCGGCGGACCGTCGGTGACGATCAAGAGCCACCACAATGTCGGTGGGCTCCCTGAGCGCATGAACATGAAGCTGGTCGAGCCCTTGCGCGAACTGTTCAAGGACGAGGTGCGCGAACTCGGCCGCGAGCTGGGGCTGCCGGATGCGTTCGTGAAGCGGCATCCCTTCCCGGGGCCCGGCCTCGCCATCCGCATCCCGGGCGAGGTCACCAAGGAGCGCTGCGACATCCTGCGCAAGGCGGATGCGATCTACCTCGAAGAAATCCGCAACGCCGGGCTGTATGACGCGATCTGGCAGGCGTTTGCGGTCCTGCTGCCGGTGCGCACGGTCGGGGTGATGGGCGACGCCCGGACCTATGACAGCGTCTGCGGGCTTCGCGCGGTGACCAGCGTCGATGGAATGACGGCGGACGTCTATCCCTTCTCCGCCGAGTTCCTCAGCCGCGTCGCCACGCGCATCGTCAACGAAGTGCAGGGCATCAACCGGGTCGTCTACGATTACACGAGCAAGCCGCCGGGCACGATCGAGTGGGAATGACGGCAGTTAACCGGTAATCCGCGGTTTACCGGTGGATTGACGTCAAGACGTCCTTCCGCTGTGAACGTGCGCTATGACGATCAAAAGGATCAAGGCTTTCACGCTCTCCGCTGCAGGTGCCGCGCTGCTGGCGGGCTGCGCGACGGCGCCGCAGAAGGTTGCGGCTCCGGTGGCGCCCAGGCCTGCGCCCGCGCAGCTGCCTTACAAGTGGACCCATGGCCACGCGCCGAAGGCGCACGGCCAGGCGGTCGCGCTGTTCGGGCCGCTGGCGCTGAAGCCGGGCCAGTATCGCTGGGCAGCAGTGATCCCCGAGGGCGAGCCGAAGGTGGTGATCGACCTCTTCCAGCAGCTGTTCTATGTCTATCGCGGCGACCAGTTGGTGGGGGTCTCCACCATCTCCAGCGGGAAGAAGGGGCGCGAAACGCCGCTCGGATACTGGAAAGTCTTTCGCAAGCAGGTGAAGGGCTTTTCCCGCAAGTACGACAACGCGCCCATGCCATACATGCAGATGTATGACGAGAAGGGCATCGCCTTTCACGGCGGGGCTCTGCCCGGCTATCCGGCGAGCCACGGCTGCGTTCGGCTGCCGGTGGAGTTCGCCAAGAAGCTCTACGGTCTGACCAAACTCGGGACCGAGGTCATCATCGAGGGCTGAGGCTCATTCGGCGGCTTCGCGAAGGCGGCCGAACTCCTCTTCGAACAGGCGCTGCTGGCGGGCGAGTTCCGTGGCGAGTGGCTCGTAGACCCGACGGTGGCCGTCGCTGTGCGGCATGGAGAACAGGCCGACCTCCGCGTGGCGCTCGTCGTCCCAGCCGGGGAAGGCGGTCACCGGGTAGATGCAGATGCCCTGAACGGGCACGCCGCGGCGCATCGCCTCGCGGACTTCCCCGCAGACGTAGGACAGCCAGGCGGGTCGGGCGCTGCCCTCGCAGCCGGTCTCCGACAGGAAGATCGGCTTGCCGAAGCGCCGCCAGGTCTCCTCCAGCATGTCGGCGAGCGGCCGATAGTCATGGTGGCCGAGCGGGACGGTGGAGCCGTCCTTCACCCACTGGTTATCCGGGTAGAAGTTGAGGCCGATCACGTCAGCGGCACGGGGCCCGCCGCCGAGTTCCGGTTCGGCGAGGCCGAGGAGCAGGTCCATCGCTTCGTATTGGCCGAGGCGGTGGATGCGCGCGCGCTCCAGGTCCTCGGGTTCTCCGCTGGCGGGAAGGACGTGGATCAGCGGCTCGGCCCAGGTGAAGCGCGTGGCGGGGTCCTCGGCCCTCATGGCTTCGACGGAGGCGAGCGCGGCGCGCACGAGGTGACGCTTGAACTCGCCGGGACGCGCTCCGGGGACGCCGGGGAAGATTCCCTTGCGGACGGCGTAGGTGAAGAAGGAGATTTCGTTGATCGGGCAGACGAACGCCGGACGGCCGGTGACGTGGCGGTGGAGGCGGACGGCGGCGGCGGCAAAGTCGGCAAAGCGGGCGGGGAGGTCGGGGCTGTCGAGCGGAAGCCAGTCCGGCACGCCGTAGTGAAGAAGGTCCCAGATGACCTCCATGCCCGCCTCCTCCGCCGCCTCCAGCATGGGGTGCCAGCTGGACCAGTCGTAGCGGACCGGGTCGGCGCCGATGCGGTGCCAGCGGAGGCCATCGCGGGCGGTGCGGATGCCGAGTGCGCTGCAGGCATGATAGTCGCTCAAGGCCTGCTGCTCGTGCCCGGTCGCGCGGATGAGGTCGAGCCTGCGCCCGTCGGCCCGGCGATGGGAGGAGCATTCGAAGCCGGCGAGAAAGATGCTGCGAAAGGCCATCGCGGCTCAATGGCTGCCGGCGCAAGTGGTTGCAGTGGTTCGCTTCCTCTTGACTCGGGTGTGGCTTTCGGGTTGAGGGGCGCTCGTGTGCGGCCGGCCGGGGGCTCGCCGTTGTGCTTAGGGGTAATGGCGGTGCCCCGAACCACCGCCTGGCTGGGCTTACCTCATACGGGGCCCTGACGAACGGAGAAGAAGACATGCGCCATCGCGTCGGCGGCCGTAAGCTGCAGCGTACCTCCAGCCACCGTGCGGCCCTGTTCCGCAACATGGCTGCCGCCCTCATCAAGCATGAGCAGATCACCACGACCCTCGCCAAGGCGAAGGAGCTTCGGCCCTATACCGAGAAGCTGGTGACGCTGGCCAAGAAGGGAGGCCTGTCGAATCGCCGCTTGGCCCATGCCCGCCTGCTCGACGACGCGCAGCTGGTGAAGCTGTTCGACGTGATCGGCCCGCGCTACGCGGAGCGCAACGGCGGCTACACCCGCGTGGTCAAGGCCGGCATTCGCCAGTCGGACGCCGCGCCGATGGCGATCATCGAGTTCGTCGACCGCGACGTCAGCGCCAAGGGCCAGGACTCGGGTCCGGTGCTGAGCGACGAGGAGCTGGAGGCGGCCTAAGCCTCTTCGGCTTGCGAGATTTCAGGGGCGCGGTCGTCATCGGCCGCGCCCTTTTTCGTGGCGGCAAACAGGGCGGCGCCGCCGGTGAAGAGCAGAAGCACCAGCTCTTCATATTGCGCGAGGTTGAGCGGGCCGATCTGTCGCTGAAGGACGTAGTCCAGGCGGTGGAACGACATGGCCCGCGCCAGCGAGAGCATCGCCAGCAGCGCGACGCCGGTGCTCGCCGTCAGGATAGCCGGGCGCAGGAAGTGGACGCCGAGCGCGAACAGGACGATCACCACGCCGGCCGCGATCACCAGAAATTCGAGCAGCGCCCCTTGGAGCAGCTTGCGCTGCTCGTACCAGCCGTCCTGCCGGGCGACCGCGCGGATAGCGGCGACGGCGTCCTCGTGAATGGCGGTGAAGCGCAGGAGCGCAAAGGTCGCGAGCGCAAGCGCGACTAGCAGCCACGCCCAGGCCTCCCGTGAGCCGTCCGAGCGGCGGCGCCGGGCAGCCGCAAGCGCCAGCAGGGCGGCGGCGCCGTAACCGCAGCCGAACAGAGTTTCCGCGGTAGTCATGTGAATCGCTTGGCCGAGGCGAAGGACGCTCGCAACCGGCTCAGTTCAGCAGGTTGCAGAGCATGGCGTCGCCGTGCGTCGTCAAAATGGACTCCGGATGGAACTGGAGCCCAGCCTGCCGGGCGACCGGATCGCTGAAGGCCATGACCATGTCGCCGACGCGCGCATGGACCGTGAAGCGATCGGGCAGGTCGCGGGTGGCGAGGCTGTGATAGCGACCGACTGCGATGGGGTTCGGCAGTCCCACGAAGGGTCCATGACCGTCGTGGCGCAGGACGGTGGTCTTGCCGTGCACCGGCTCGTCGGCACGGCTGACCTTGCCGCCGGCTTCCTTCACGATCGCCTGGTGGCCAAGGCAGATACCGATCACCGGGACACGACCCTTGGCGCGAGCGATAAGCTCCAGGCAGCAGCCCGCTTCCTCCGGGCCGCCAGGGCCAGGCGAGAGGAGAATCGCGGCGTCGTTGGACTCGGCCTGCGCAAGCGCCTCGCCCGCGCCGATCCGGTTGCGGACGACGCGGGTGGGATGACCGAGCCGCTTGAGGCTCTCGACCAGGTTGAAGGTGAAGCTGTCGAGATTGTCGATCAGCAGGACGGGTCGGTTCATTGGGTCAGGACTCCCAGGAGGGCACTGGCCTTGCGGCGGGTTTCGTCGGCTTCCGCCTGGGGCAGGCTGTCCTGAACCACGCCCGCTCCCGCACGGACGGTCGCAATCCCCTCGTGGACCAGCGCGGACCGGATCACAACGGCCGTGTCCATCAGGCCCGCGCCGTTCACCCAGCCGATCGCTCCGCCATAAGGGCCACGGCCCGTGGCCTCGAGTTCACGCAGCAGCTGCATGGCGCGGACCTTGGGAGCGCCGGTCAGCGTGCCGACATTAAGGCAGGCCGCCAGCGCGTCGAAGGCGTCGAACCCGATGGCGAGCCGACCGGTCACCGAAGAGACCAGATGCATCACGCGGGCGTAGCGCTCGACGGTGAGGAGCCGGGACACTCGCCGGGTGCCCGGTAGGCTGATCCGCGCGACGTCGTTGCGGGCGAGATCCACCAGCATCATGTGTTCGGCCAGTTCCTTGGCATCGAGGCGCATCTCGGCCTCCAGCCGGTCGTCTTCGTCCGGTGTTGCGCCGCGCGGGCGAGTGCCGGCGATCGGCTTGACCTCGACGGTGAGCGCGCCCTCTTCGCGGAACAGGCGGACGGAGGTCTCGGGACTGGCACCGAGCAGGGTCGTCTCCGGCGCGGCGACGAAGAAGCGGTAGCCGTTCGTCTCGACCATGCGGAGACGCTGGTAGGCGGCGAGCGGGTCCGGGCAGGGCGCGGAGAAGGTGCGGCTGGGCACGATCTGGTAGACTTCGCCGGCGGCGATCGCCTGCTGACAACGCTCAACAACGGCGCGATAGGCCGGATCATCGAGATCGGTCGAGATGACGGGAGCTGGGCCGGGCGGCGACGGTGGCGCAAGCGGCTTCACGTCCGCCGAAGCCGTCAGCAGGCGGTCCAGTCGGCCGGCGGCGTCATGGTAGTGCCGCTCCTCTCCGCCAAACGCGGTGCAGATCAGGCGGGGCGCGGCACCGGGCTGGAACAGCACGAGTTCGTCCGGGATCCAGAACAGATAGTCGGGGAAGCCGGCGGCGTTCGGCTGCTGCGGCGGCATGTCCTCGCCGAAGCCCGCGTGGTCGAAGCCGATGACGCCGAGCGCGAGGACGCCGAATGGGTCGGCTGCAGGTGGAAGCGCCGCCTGAAGCAGTGAGCGGACGGCATGGAGCGGAGCCGGGGCGAGCAGTCGCTCTTCGGCGTCCAGCGTGCCGGGCGGGTCGAACTGGAGTTGCAGCCGCTCGCCCCCACCCAGCGCTGCCAGCAGGGCGTGGCCATTAGCCGTCAGTGCAGTGTACTCGATCGTGCCGCCCCGGCATTCCGCCCGCACGGCCGCGCGAGCCATTAGCAGGGTGAGGCCATCGCTGCCTTCGAACAACGCCGTGTCTGCTCGCCGCCCATGGTCGGAAAGGGCGGCATAGAGCGCGAGCGGATCAATCGGCGCACCGAGGCGCCGCTGGAGCACGCGGGCCTCGGCCGGCCGGGTGGCGGTGGCGAGTGGCATCAGAGCGTCCGGCCGACCGCCGCGGCCACCGGTCTCAGGGTGCGCATCAGCTCGGCGAACTGGGCGGGGAAGAGCGACTGGGCGCCGTCCGAGAGCGCCTTGGGCGGATTGCAGTGAACCTCGACCATCAGGCCATCCGCGCCGCACGCGACGCCCGCCAGCGCCATCGGCGGGACCAGGTCGCGGATGCCGGTGCCATGGGACGGGTCGACGACGATGGGCAGGTGGGTCTTGCTCTTCACATAGGGCACGGCATTGAGGTCGAGCGTGTTGCGGGTCGCAGTCTCGAAGGTGCGGATGCCGCGTTCGCAGAGGATGACCTGATCGTTACCGGCGGCCATGAGATATTCGGCGGCGAGCAGCCATTCCTCGATCTTCGCGGCCGGACCGCGCTTCAGCAGGACGGGGCGGCCCGCAGCGCCTACCGCGCGGAGCAGGGCGAAATTCTGCATGTTGCGGGCGCCGATCTGGAGCGCATCGGCGTGGTCCGCGACGGCATCGATGTCGGCCGTGTCCATCACTTCCGTCACCACTGGCATGCCGAGGTCGTCGGCAACTTCGCGAAGGATCGTGAGGCCAGCGGGACCGTGCCCGGAGAAGCCGTAGGGGCTGGTGCGCGGCTTGTACGCGCCCGCACGCAGGATGGTGGCGCCGGAATCTTGTGCCGCCTTGGCGCTGGCGAAGAGCTGGTCCTGCGTCTCCACGGCGCACGGGCCGGCGATAACGGCCAGAGCCGAGCCGCCTACGGGCACACCGCCGACGTCCACCACCGTATCGTGGGGATGAAGCTCCCGGCTGACGAGCTTGTAGGGAGCGAGGATCGGCTTGACGGACTCCACGTCCGGGTCGCTGTCGAGCGCGAGTTCGGCCAGGATCCGCTCGTCACCGAGCGCGCCGAGGACAACACGCTCCGTCCCAGGCATGTGCAAGGGTTGCAGGCCGGCGTCCTTGATTCGGCCAAGCAGGCGCTCGGCACTGTCCGCGGGGGCGTTGGGACTGAGAACGATGATCATCGGACGGCTGCTTTCGTGAAAGGAGAGGGCAAGAAAAAAGCCCACCGGAACCGGCGGGCTTGGCTGAAACACGGGTCGAAAGACGCGAGTCTAGGCAGGCACGCCGAAGGGCTCGGGCTGCCAACGCCACCAGCGCACGGCCACGGCTGCGATCGGGGTCGCGCATGCGGCGGAGGTGAGTGCGGTCTGCGTCACGGCTCCACTAAGCGAAAGAATCTGCGGCAGGTCAAGCGCTTGGGGTTGATGAAACATCGATTTCGCGGAAACGGGTGGGCCGCACGGGCGTTGACCGGGCCATGGAACTCAGTCCTCAATATCGCGCGCGGCGTTTTCGCACACATGAGCGCGACAGCATCGAACTGGCGATGAAGACCCGGCAGACCCGCTCGCTCGCCATGCTGATCGACACGGCGATCGAAAGCCACCAGAAGGCGGTCGAAGCAGAGCAGGAAGCCGCGCGAGAAAGCCAGTCCCGGCACTGAAAGAAAGAGCGCCGGTCGCCCGACGCTCTTCCCTGTAAGGCTGGCCTCCCCGCCGCGCGGGGGAGGTCGATTCCGACGTCAGAAGCTCGAGGTTCCGCCGCCGCCGGTGTTCATCTCCGTGTGGCGCTGGCCCTGCCCTGACGGGCTCTGGCCGAACTGCTCCGACTGCGGGTCGTTGCCCACGTCGCGGCCGAGACCGGCGGTGCTGCCCATGCCCTGGCTGCTCATGTCCTGCGAGCCGCCCATGCTGCCGCCGCTGGAGCCGAACTGGTCGCCGCCGCTGCTCATGCCCTGGCTGCTGCCCATCCCGGCGCTGCCGCCCGATCCGAACTGGCTGAACGCACTTCCGCCGCCGGAGCTTCCGCCCTGCATCAGCTGATCATGCAGCAGGCGCTTGCCCTCGTCGGCGAGCTGACGCTGCATGTCACAGGCGCGCTCGAAGAACTGGCGCAGCTCCTGGCGGCTCGAGGCGTCCTGCATGTAGGTCTGGCAATTTTCAGCGCCTTGGAGCGCGTGATAGACGACGGCGATGATGTCGTAGGTTTCGTCGCGCGTGCCGGTTGCCTGGCTGCTTTGGCCCTGGTCCATTGTACACTCCTCCTGATGACGGCCATGAGGGGGTGGCCGTTGGAGAGGTAACGCCCATGAACCGCCCCTGTTTCCGGCGTGTAGCGACGAACGGACCTTGGAATCAGAGCGCCTGCGCGGCTGCCCAGCCGCTGGCCCAGGCCCACTGGAAATTGTAGCCGCCGAGCCACCCGGTGACGTCCACCGCCTCGCCGATGGCGTAGAGGCCAGGGACCTTGCGCGCTTCCATGGTGCGGGAGGAGAGCGCGTCCGTCGAGATGCCTCCAAGGGTGACCTCGGCCTTGGTGAAGCCCTCCGTCCCATTGGGGTGGAAGCGCCAGTCGCGTAGGCGCTCCTCGGCTTCAGCCAGCTTGCGGTCAGGGAGGTTGCCGAGCTCGCCGGTGAGGGCGAGGCGTTCGGTGAGTGCCTCGGCGAGGCGAGCGGGCAGGCGGGTGTTGAGCTGGGTCGCGAACTGGGCGCGGGGGCGCTCACGCTTGGCCGCGGCCAGCCAGCCGGCAGGCTCGTCCGGCAGAAAGTCGATGGCGACCGGCTGGCCGTGGCGCCAGGCGCTGCTGACCTGGAGAATGGCGGGACCGGACAGGCCGCGATGGGTGAAGAGCGCGGCTTCCCGGAAGGTGGCGGGGCCGCAGCGTGCCTCGACGGGGGCGGCGACACCAGAGAGCGTGCGGAACAGGGCCTCTTCCCCGCCGAGGGTCAGGGGAACGAGGGCGGGTCGGGGCTCCACTACCCTGAGGCCGAAGCGGCGGGCGAGGTCGTAGGCGAAGCCGGTCGCGCCGAGCTTGGGGATGGACGGGCCACCCGTGGCGATAACGAGGGCGGGCGCTTCGCCTAGCGTGTCGCCAGCGGTGATGCGAAACCGGCCGTCGGCATGGTCGATGTCGCGGAAGGGTGAAGAGAGACGGAGGGTGACGTCCCCCTTGGCGCATTCGGCGAGCAGCAGGTCGACGATCTGCCGGGCAGAGCCGTCGCAGAAGAGCTGGCCAAGCGTCTTCTCGTGCCACGCGATGCGGTGGCTTTCGACCAGGTCGAGGAAGTCGCGGGCGGTGTAGCGGGCCAGCGCCGAGACCGCGAAGTGCGGGTTGGCCGACCAGTAGCGGTCGGGCGCGGCATGGATGTTGGTGAAGTTGCAGCGGCCGCCGCCGGAGATGAGGATCTTCTTGCCGGGCGCATCGGCATGGTCGAGCAGCAGCACGCGCTTGCCGAGTTGCCCCGCAACGCCCGCGCACATGAGTCCGGCGCCGCCTGCGCCGAGGATGATGGCGTCGTAGGTCTCGAGGCGGGGCGGCATCGCGCTGCCTTAGCGCAACGGCGCCGCCCCGCCAGTGCTGGCTATTGCCCGTCGACCGGGAGCGTGTTGCGCTGAGCGTTCATGTTGTCGCTGCGCAGCTCGCTGGTGTCGCCCGGCGTGCCCGAGCCGACGTCCATGCCGGCGGCCGCCCCGATCGCGTCACCGATAGTATCCGTGCTCGCGCCGCCCTGCGTTCCGGCAGCATCGGCGAGGCTGCCGTCGGCGGGGCCAAGGGCCGCGATCTCGCGGGCGATCGCCTGGTCGGCGGTGCCGGCGAGCTCGCCAGGGCTGCTCAGCGGATGTTCGTTGCTGAACTCGACGTCGTCGAGCTCACCGCCGGACGGGTCGGCCGAGCCGGCGAAGGCGTCTTCGTTCTCGGCGTTCGCAGCGGCGAGTTGCTTCTCGCCAAGCCCGCCGCCCTGGGTGCCATCGTTCTGCTGCATGTTCGCTCTCCTTCACGCACCAAACGCGCGGGACGGGCAAAGGCACCGGGATCGAATGTTCACAATGTTCACGGTCGTGGCGCTGTTCGGCGCGGCTGCAGTGGCTCGGTCACCAGTTCGACTGCTCGCTCGCGGCAAGAGGAGGGTCGCGATGAGAATGAGCCGAACGGCAGCGCCGCCTCCTTAAGCGAAGCAGGCGAATTCCTATTGTTCAAGGGTTGAGTGAACGTCCGCTACGGGTGGAAAGCGGACGTGGTTGGGAGGCGACGTTTGCGCAGCTACGGTCTAGGTATGAACCGCACGCCCGCAAGACCAAGGATGAAGAATAAGCCACCGGCGGAGAAGAACATCAGGAACCCGTCCTTTGCCTCCGCTGAAGTGAGATAGCGGTCCTCATTTTTGTAGTAGATCGGCTCTCCTCCCACATAGTGAATGGCGGCGAATACTGCGGTAAATGCAAGGAACGCGGCGCCATACATGAGAAAGCGCCACGCTATCCACCGCAAACTAGCGAAACCAGCTTTCTTCGGAGGCTTTTCAAATAATCGAAGGTCTGAGAACAAGTGCATCAGGTGCTCCCTGTCGCCTATCGTGTCAGATCCGCAAACGTCCGCAATGGGTCGAAAGCGGACGTCCGATACGCGCAACGAAAAAGGGCCGGAGCATTGCTGCCCCGGCCCCTCACCCTCCCACCGCTGCGCGGCGGGCCCCTCCCTCTCCCGCGAGCGGGAGAGGGGTGTTGTTAAGCCGCGCCTTCCTCGACGGCGACCTTCACGCCCGGACCCATGGTCGAGCTGATGGCCGCCTTCTTGAGATACTTGCCCTTGGCACCGGCCGGCTTCGCCTTGACGATCGCGTCGACGAACGCATCGTAGTTGGCGCGGAGGTCGGCGGCGTCGAACGAGAGCTTGCCGATGCCGGCGTGGATGATTCCCGCCTTCTCGACGCGGAACTCGATCTGGCCGGCCTTGGCGTCAGTGACGGCCTTGGTCACGTCCATGGTGACCGTGCCGAGCTTCGGGTTCGGCATCAGGCCCTTGGGACCCAGCACCTTACCGAGACGGCCGACCACGCCCATCATGTCGGGGGTGGCGATGACGCGGTCGAAGTCGATCTGGCCGCCCTGGATGGTCTCCATCAGGTCCTCGGCGCCAACGACGTCTGCGCCGGCCGCGGTGGCTTCCTCGGCCTTCGCGCCCTTGGCGAACACGGCGACGCGAACAGTCTTGCCGGTGCCCTTGGGCAGGTTGACGACGCCGCGGACCATCTGGTCGGCGTGACGCGGATCAACGCCCAGGTTCAGCGCGACCTCGAGGGTCTCGTCGAACTTGGAGGAGGCGAGGCTCTTCACGAGGCTGATCGCCTCATCGACGCCGTAGAGCTTCTCACGGTCGACCTGGCCCGCCTGGGCCTTCTGCTTCTTGGTCAGCTTGGCCATTGCTTAGCCCTCCACAACCTGGAGGCCCATGGCGCGCGCCGAGCCCTCGATGATCTTCGTTGCGGCCTCAATGTCGTTGGCATTGAGGTCCTTCATCTTCGCTTCCGCAATCTCCGAGAGCTGCGAACGCTTAATGGTGCCGGCGCTGACCTTGCCCGGCTCCTTGGAACCGGACTTGAGGCCGGCGGCCTTCTTGATCAGAAAGCTGGCGGGCGGGGTCTTGGTGGCAAAGGAGAAGGAGCGATCCGCATAAACGGTGATCACCGTCGGGATTGGCATGCCCTTTTCCATGTCCTGCGTGGACGCGTTGAACGCCTTGCAGAATTCCATGATGTTGACGCCGCGCTGACCCAGGGCTGGGCCGATCGGCGGAGATGGATTGGCGGCGCCGGCCGGCACCTGCAGCTTGATATAGCCTGTAATCTTCTTGGCCATGTCACTCTCGTTTCAAGTTGAGCGGTACGAACGGCTACGCGCGGCAGCCTCCCGCAGGCATTTCCAACGATGTGTCGGAAGGCGGCGCCCCTACCCGAAGAGGCGCCGCCTTGCAAGGATTTACGCGGTCGCGAACTGACCGGTGAGGTGCGGCAGCCGGCCTTGCAGCGCGGCGGGAAGCCGAGTGACGATCGCCGCGCGCGCCTGGTGCCAGAAGGCGGAGAGCAGCAGCAGCGCCGAGCCGATCACCAGTGCGGTCAGGGCTACGTTGAGCTCCACTGCGCCGACCTGCTCGAACAGGCGGTTGAGCGCGAAGAGCACGTAGGCCAGCGCGGAGACCAGCAGCGCGCGCCGGTCGATGGCGAGGGCGGTGATCGCCAGCGCGACGTAGAGCAGCAGCACGACCACTGCTTCGCCGACGGTGGCCTGGCCGTCGTTGAGGCCGAGCAGGGTGAAGACCGGATGCACGATCATCGGCGCGGCAAGCAGGTGGAGCCAGAAGGCGACATCCGAGCGGCGGGTGATGCGCTTGGGATCGGAGGCGTCCCACCGCATGGCGAACAGGAACACGCCCACGCCAAGCAGGAGCAGGAAGCCGAGCATGATCTGTTCGGTGTTCGGCCGGTCGCCGATCACCGCCAGCAGGATGCCCGCGCAGATCCCGACAGCCGCGGCAGTGCCGGCAGCGACGGTGATCGGAACGCGGAAGCGCCTCCAGTGGAACCAGGTCGCAACGGCGGTGACCGCCGCGGCGGTGGCCCCCATCAACCCGGCGACGACGACTTCTTGCTGGTCGGAGAAGGACTCCGGATTGATGAACAGCGCGAGGGTGAAGCCGACCGCCGCGAGCACTCCGCCCGCGAACGCGAGCAGGAGCAGGATCGAGGGCAACGCCATGCGGCGCTTGCGGGTGAAGAATTCGGAAAGGCCCCAGGCGGTCACGGCGATGAACAGGCCGATGGTAGGCGAGGGGCCGCCCGGCTCGATCTGCGGACCGATCTGCTGGCCGATGAAGCCGACGGCGAACAGCAGGATGGCGGCGGCAATGGAGACGAAGATGTCGTTGAAGCCGGTGATCAGCCGGAACTGTTCTTCATCGATCGCGGGACTGGTCCGGAGACGGTCGACATGAGCGCGGAGCGCGGCGGCGGCATCGGCGCTGATCGCACCCGCGGCGACCGCCTCGTCTAGGTCGTTCTGGCTGTACATGGCACATTCCTCCCTGTTGGAGGGATGCTATGCCTAGTGTGTTGCCATGTCAATACAGTGACGCAGCGGCGGGCGAGAGCAAAAGGAAACCGCCGGCCTCTCGGCCGGCGGCCCCTCCACCACCCTAGCGGGTGGTTCCCCTCCCCTGCAAAGGCAGGGGAGGCTCATGACGTTAGCGGCAGCGGACTCGGCGGTTGCGGTCGACGTGGCGGCCGAGCAGGGCGCCGGCGGCCGCGCCGAGGATCGTGCCGGTGGCACGCTCACCGCGGGTGTCGATCGCCCGGCCGACCAGCGCACCGCCGGCCGCGCCGACGATCAGGCCGGTGGTGCCATTCGGACGCTTGCAGCGCAGGCGGCCGCGGTTGTCGCGCCACGTCTTGCCGCTGTAGTAGCGCGCCTGGTGGGCCTCGGCCGTCTGCGGGAACGCGATGGTTGCCGCCGGGACGGTCATGGAGGTGGCGGCCAGCGCCAGCATCATCTTCCGCATTGTTCTTCTCCTGTTACTCGCGGGTTGATCGGCCTTGTGGCGGGGCAAAGCTGAACCCGTCGCAACGGTTCGTTTAGGTAAACAGCTGGGCCGCTGGTTATCGGTGAGTCGAGCTGAGGCAGGTGACGAAGCGTGCAGAGGGTTAAGCCAAAGCTTACCGGCGAGCGCGCGGCCCGAACTTGCGGCGCGGCTTCGGCGGGCCCCCGCCGGCGGCGATGTGCTCGGCGGGCGAGGTGGAGGGTTCCACCAGGATGCCGTCCTGCGCCATCGTCGCGGAGCTCTTGCGGAGGGCGCGGACGAAGTTCTGGACCGCCCGCTGCGACACTTCGAAATAGCTTTCCATCGCGGCCATGCGGATCGCGCCGATGTCGTTCCGGCTGACGTGGCCGATGCGGCAGATCAGCGGAAGCAGCCAGCGCGGGTCGGCGCCGTGCTTGCGGCCGGCGTTGATCTTGAACCAGCTAGAGCCTTCGAAGCCGGCACGAGGGCCCGACTCGTCCGGCCTGTCGCCAGCGCCGATGATGTCCTCGGGCGCGGGGAGGTCCGAGCTCAGCGTCTTGACCAGGGCCGCGGCGACGCCGCCCGGCCCGAGCTCGGCAAGAAGCTGGGCGGCAAGAGCCTGATCGTCCTCGTCCGCCTCAACGGGTGCGCGCAGCCGCTCCAGCAGGCGCTCCCGATCTCGGCTGCGGATGTCCTCGGGGGTCGGCGCGTCGATCCACTCGACGGGAATGCGGGCGCCGCGCAGCATGGAGTCCACGCGCCGCCGCCGCATGTTGGGGACGATGAGGATGGCGGTGCCCTTCCGGCCCGCGCGGCCGGTGCGGCCGGAGCGGTGCTGCAGGGCTTCGGCATCGCGGGGAAGCTCGACGTGGATGACGAGCGTGACGGAAGGCAGGTCGATGCCGCGGGCGGCGACGTCGGTGGCGACCAGCACCCGGGCACGACCGTCGCGCAGGGCCTGGAGGGCGCGGTTACGGTCGGACTGGCTGTGCTCGCCCGACAGCGCTACGGCTTCGAAACCGCGTTCCGACAGGCTGCCGTGGAGCCGGCGCACGGCTTCCCGGGTGGCGCAGAACAGGATTGCCGTCTCTGCCTCGTGGAAGCGGAGGAGATTGACAACGGCATGCTCGATATCGGTCGGGCTGACCGCGACGGCCTGGTAAGCGATGTCGCCGTGCCCGGGCTCGCTGCCGAGCGTTTCGATCCGCAGCGCATCCTTCTGGTAACGTTTTGCGAGCGCCACGATGGGTCGCGGCATGGTCGCCGAGAACAGCAGGGTGCGGCGTTCGTCCGGGGTGGCGTCGAGGATTTCCTCGAGTTCCTCGCGGAAGCCCATGTCGAGCATCTCGTCCGCCTCGTCCAAAACGGCCACGCGGAGGGTCGAGAGGTCAAGGGCGCCGCGTTCGAGATGGTCGCGCAGGCGACCGGGCGTGCCGACGACGATGTGCGCGCCGCCGTGCAGGGCGCGCCGTTCCTTGATCGGGTCCATTCCGCCGACGCAGGTGACGATCCGGCCGCCCGCCTCGGCATAGAGCCATTCCAGCTCGGTAGAGACCTGGAGGGCAAGTTCCCGGGTCGGCGCGATGACGAGGCCGAACGGAGTGCGGGCGAAGGGCAGTTTGTCGTCCTCGAGCAGCTCGCCGGCCATGGCGAGGCCGAAGGCGACGGTCTTGCCCGAGCCGGTCCGAGCGGAGACGATCAGGTCGCGGCCGGTAGCCTCCGGCGCGGAAGCCCTGGTCTGGACTTCGGTGAGCGTGTCGTAACCGCGCGCGGCAAGGGCCTGCGACAGCGCAGAGGGGAGATGATCATGGGGCATGCTCGGCCCCTACTCGCAACCGGGCGCGGGGAACAGGCCGTTTAGACCCTGGCGGTTTCCATGGTGGAAAGCTTCACCTTGGGCAGGCCCTTCTCCTTGATCTGGGCGAACAGCTGCTTCTGCCGCTCGGCGAGCTCCAGGCCGAGCGCATCCATGTCCACGCCGTGGCGCCTGGCCTGGGAGAAGATGCCGTTCAGCCAACCTTCCTCTTCCTTGACGTGATGCTCGATCTCCTCCTGCAGGACCTTGACCTTGGCCTCGTAGAAGTCGTCGTCCGGGCCGCCATTCGCGATCTCGGCGACCAGCACCTTGGCGCTGTCATGCTCGACGTAGGCCTCCTGAAGGTCGTCCTCCTTCACCTTGCCCTCGCAGGCGGGGTAGAAGATCTTCTCTTCCAGTTCGGTGTGGACGATCAGCTCGGCGCAGATCTTCTCGGCGATGCGCTTCTTCGCGCCGTCGCCCTTGGCCTTCTGGAACTCCTTGAACAGCTCCTCGACGCGGCGGTGATCTTCCTTGAGCAGGGTCACGGCATCGGGTGCAGTCTTGTCGGACATTGGCGCTCTCCTTTGCGGCACAAAGCGCAAAGTGCCGCCCGATTGTTCCGCCGCCGAAAGCGTCAGGGCACGTCGGCGCCGTCCCCGCGCGAGGGCTTGCCGCCGGCGACCCGCGCGCGGAGCATGCCGGCGATCGGCCGCCATTCGAGCCGGCCGACGTAGAGGCAGCGCTTGTGAACGCCCGGCTGCTCGCGCCCGTCCGGGTCGGCGTTCCAGCCATGGAAGAAGAGGAGGTCGCGGCCAGCGACAGGGAGGATCGACTGATGGCCAGGGCCGATCAGCTTGGTTTCGCGGTGTGACCACAGGATCGGGTTGTCGGTGCGATCAACGCAAGGGCCACGCGGGCTCGCGCACTTGAGATAGGCGACCGCGTAATTCTTGTTGCCGAAGAAGTTGGCCGAGTAGAACAGCCAAGTCGCTCCGTGGCGCTGCGCCACCGTGGGCGCTTCCACCACCCGCCACTCCCAATCGTCTTCCTTGCCGGGCGAGTCGTTGTTGGCGATCAGCCGGGTGGCGGGTCCCACAGCGGCAAGGCCATCGGCGCTGAGGCCCTGCGCATAAATGGCGGAGCCTTCCGCGCAGCAGTTGCTGTCATCCTTGAAGGTGAGTGTGAACTGGTCGCCCTCGCGGAACACGGACGCGTCGATGACCCCGTTCGGAAACTCGCTGCAGACAAGCGGCGTGTCGATGCCGACGAAGGGTCCCTCCGCGCGGTCCGCGACCGCGGCGCCGACGCAGTGGCGCTTCATGACTTGCGGGCCGCCGGGTGGGGCTTCTGTCCGGGTCAGCGTGGCATGGCGGGCATTGTAGTAGAGCACGTAGCGGGGTCCGACCTTCATCACTTCAGGCGCCCAGACCTGTGGATGCTGCCTGTCGACCCATGCCGGCAAGTTGGCTGCGGGGAAGGCCTCGCCAGCCTCGCTCCAGCGAGTGAGGTCGGTGGAGGCGATATGCTGGACGTTGCGCTGGGCGCCGCCGACCTGGTTGCCCGTGGCATAAGCGTGAAAGGTCTTGCCGAACTGCGCGACGAACGGATCGGGGAAGTTGGCATCGAGCAGCAGTTGCGGCCCCCTGGCGCCGAGCTGGGCAAGCGGAGTGCCGGCTGCGGTCGGGCCTGGGCAGGGCGGAGATGCTGGCGTCTGCGCTGCTCCGCCACACGCCAGCAACGTGGCCAGCAGGGCACCCGTTCGATGAAACCTCTTCATTCGCCCTCCCGGAACCCTAGCTTCACGCAAGCGCTCAAAGCGTGACTGTCAGAAGGAGCCTTACCATGCCCAGCGCCGTCCTCTACCGCATGATCCTGCCGGACCACGAATGCCCGTACGGTCGCCGGGCGAAGCAAATGCTCGAAGAGGCGAACTTCGAGGTGGAGGAGCATATTCTGTCCAGCCGCGAGGAAGTGGAGGCGTTCAAGGCCGAGCATGGGGTCTCGACCACGCCGCTGATCTGGGTCGACGGGACGCTGATCGGCGGATCGGACGACCTTGCCAAGTTCCTGGTTGCGCACGCCTGAACCGTTCCGCTCGCGACTCATGTTGGAACCGGGCCGTGGGGCCGGCCGTTAATTTGTCCAACTAGTCAATAGAAAATGAGTCGCGAAAATGAAGAAGCTAGCCTTCGCGCTGGCGGCATCGGCGACGCTCGCCCTCGGCCTTCCGGCCGCCGTTGCCGCCAGTACGATCGAGACCCCCGAAGCGAAGATGGAGGCCGCGTCGGCAGCCGACATCGCCCGGGCCGACATGATCGCCATCTTCGGTGAGAAGGCGCTCAAGCCCAACCAGTATCTATGGCGCAAGGACGCGCCGACCTCCGGCGAGCCGCGCGTGGTCATCAGCCTGTTCGATCAGTTGGCCTACCTTTATCGGGGTGACGAGCTGGTGGCTGTGTCCACCATCTCCAGCGGCAAGCCGGGCAAGGATACCCCCACCGGCATCTTCCCAATCCAGGAGAAGAAGGTGTTTCACCGCAGCCGAAAGTATGACGATGCGCCGATGCCGTTCATGCAGCGGCTGGACCAATATGGGATCGCGCTTCACGCAGGCCACAATCCGGGTGAACCGGCGAGCCATGGCTGCGTGCGTCTGCCCAAGCAGTTCGCGCAGAAGCTCTATGGCGTGACCCGGGTGGGAACGCCCGTCCTGATCGGCGCCTAGCGAGCGCCGCGACCCGCCGACCCGCCGCCGTTGGCCGACGCAATGGTCTGTGTTTCGGGTTCGGCGGCCTCGTCCGGCTCCACCGGCACTGCCCGCGGGGCGCCGGGCTTGCTGTCCAGCTCCATCCAATCGCGGAAGGGGAGGCCGTAGATCATGTCCATGACCTCGAACTCCAGCCCGCCCGGCTGGCTGGTGTTGCTATTCCAAAGCGCGACCACGCCGCTCTTCTTCGCAGGGTCGAACAGGATGAGCGAACGGTAGCCGTTCACGCCGCCGCGATGGCCCACGATCGTGTGCCCGGCATAGTCATATTGCCGCCAGCCCAGACCGTAATAGGCGTCGCCCAGCCGCTCCAGGAACTTGCGCATCCGTCCACGTTCGCCGGGCGTCTTCACCAGCGGAGCATGGATGGTCTGGAGCAGGCGCGGGCTCAGCACGTCCGGCATTCCGCCGGCCTGGGCGATCATCCACAGCGCCATGTCCTTGATGTTGCTGTTCACGCCGCCGGCGGCCGGCACGAGATAGTAGGGCTCGAGTACCTCGAGCGGACGGCGGCCGACGCTGTGCGGCCGGGCCCAGCTGCGTGCGCTGACCAGGCCTTCTCGGGTCACGGAAGCGGAGGTCATGCCGATCGGATCGAACAACTGGTGCTTCACGGCGTCCTGGTAGGACTGGCGGGTGGCGCGCCGGACGATGTCGCTCGAGGCGTCGTAAGCGACATTCTGGTACGACCAGCAGGTGCCCGGCGGGCAGATGAGGTTGAGGGTCGAGAGCTCCTGTCTGAGCGCCGCGGGCTGAAGTCCTTCCTCGAGCTTGTTATCGAGCGCGTTGCGGTAGAGGCCGAGCCGGTGGCTGAGCACGTCGGTGACCGTTGCGCGATATTCCGCGCCTGCGGGGAGCTTCAGGCCCGGGGCATAGTTGGCAATGGGGGCATTGAGGTCGACCTTGCCCTGCTCAGCGAGCTTGGCGACCATGGTCGAAGCAACGCCCTTGGACACGGAAGCCCATCGGAAAACCGTCTCGGGCGTGACCGGGTCGCCTGAGCCGGCGACGGTCTCGCCATAGCCCGACAGGAAAGTGATGCGGCCATTCTCGATCACCCCGACGGCCATTCCGACCATGTTCGGCTTGGCGACCATCCGCTTGAGGCGGACGTCGAGGCGGGCATAGTCGATGGCACGCCGCTCGGCAGGAGCGACCTTGGCGAGATGCAGGTGTGCGGCCGCAGGATTGGGAGTCGCGGCGGCGGCGGGCTGATCGACCACGCGGATGCTCGCAATGGCTCCCGCCATCGCCAGGCACGCGCCCACGCCCAATAAGTTCAGCTTCTTCAGTGGTCTGCTCCTCCCCGCCCACGGGTGTGCCGTGGCGAGTCACGAGGCTCAACACCTCCGGTGTTAGCGTGCGACGAACGGATTGGTTGCAGCGGTGGACTCCCGTTCGGCTGGCCAAGTGGGTCGGCCTGCCGTAAGAAACCGGTCCATGCAGTTCCTGCGAACCCTGTTCTGGGTCGTCATCGCCGTGTTCGTCGCGATCATGGCCCGAAACAACTGGACGGACGTCACGCTGAACCTGTGGGGCAGCCTGCAGGCGGACATCAAGCTGCCGCTGCTCATCGCGGTGGCGTTCCTCCTGGGCTTTCTGCCGGTGTTCCTGATCCTGCGGGCGAAGGTCTGGCGGCTGCGGCGCAAGCTGATGCTTCTGGAGCAGCCGGCGCCCATGACCGCCAACACACCGGCGACGGTCGGGTCCGAGCCGAACGAACTCGCCCGATGAACCCGACCTATGTGGCAATCGATACGCCGGACCTCGCTCGTGCGCGGCAGTTGGCGGAGGCAGTGGCGCCTCACGTCGGCGGACTGAAGCTGGGGCTGGAGTTCTTCGCCGCCAACGGGCCGGCGGGGGTGGAGGCACTGGGGTCTGCTGGACTGCCGATCTTCCTGGACCTGAAGCTGCACGACATTCCCAATACGGTCGCCAAGGCGATCGAGGCGCTGCGTCCGCTGCGCCCGGCAGTGCTGACGGTCCATGCAGCGGGCGGGCACGCGATGCTGGCTGCGGCCAAGGCTGCAGCGCCAGCGGAGACCAAGGTGGTAGCGGTTACGGTGCTGACCAGCCTCGACGCTTCCGATCTGCAGGCGGTAGGGGTGGGCGGAACACCGGAAGAGCAGGTCGCGCGGCTGGCGGCGCTCACGCGCTCCGCAGGTTGCGATGGGATCGTCTGCTCCGGGCAAGAGGTGGCGGCAGCGCGTGCGGCATGGCCAGAAGGCACCTTCGTCGTTCCGGGTGTCCGGCCGGCGGGCGGCGAAGTGGGCGATCAGAAGAGGGTAATGACCCCGCGCGATGCGCTGTCGCAGGGCGCGTCCATCCTCGTGATCGGGCGTCCCATCACCGGGGCAGCCGACCCTTCAGCCGCGGCGCGGGACATCGCGGCTTCCCTCTGAGGCCCGGCGGCGCTAGGCGCGTCCGCGAAACGCAATAGAGACTGACCGATGAGCTGGCTGAGCCGCGTCCGCAATGGCATTCCGTTCCTGCCGAAGAGGCAGGTCGCCGACAACCTCTGGCACAAGTGCGGCAAGTGCAACACGATGATCTTCACCAAGGAATGGGAAGACAATCTGTGCGTGTGCCCGAGGTGCGATCACCACGACCGCATCCGCTCGCACCAGCGCTTCGGCATGCTGTTCGACGGCGGCGACTATGTGAAGCTCGCTCAACCGGATGCGCGGGAGGACCCGCTCAAGTTCCGCGACACCAAGAAGTATGTCGATCGCCTGAGGGCCGCACGTGCGAGCACGGAGGAACGGGACGCGCTGATCAATGCGCGGGGCACAATCGAGGGGCGCACCGCGGTGGTGGGCGTGCAGGACTTCGCCTTCATGGGCGGGTCGATGGGAGTGGCAGTCGGCACCGCATTCGTCGCCGGGGTTCGCGCTGCGATCGAGGCTGAGGCGCCCTATATCATCTTCACCGCGGCCGGCGGCGCGCGGATGCAGGAGGGCATCCTCAGCCTGATGCAGATGCCGCGCAGCACCGTGGTCCTGGCGCAGCTCCGCGAGGCCGGGCTGCCCTATATCGTGGTGCTGACCGACCCGACCACCGGCGGGGTGACCGCGTCCTATGCCATGCTGGGCGACATTCAGATCGCGGAGCCCGGTGCCCTGATCGGCTTCGCAGGGCAGCGGGTGATCGAGCAGACGATCCGGGAGAAGCTGCCGGAGGGCTTTCAGCGGGCGGAATATCTGCTGGAGCACGGAATGATCGACATGGTCGTCCACCGCGCGGACCTGCGTGCCACGCTCGCCAAGCTGATCGGCTACCTGGCGCCGGAGAAAGAGGCCGCCTGATGGCGGACAAGGCCCGGTCTCTTCATCCCGGGGTCCAGGAGCAGCTGGACCGGCTGGCGGCATTGTCGCCGGGCGGGGATCGACTGGGCCTCGAGCGGATCACCGCCTTGCTCGATCGGCTCGGGCGCCCGCACGATGAGTTGCCGCCGGTCTTCCATGTCGCAGGCACCAACGGAAAGGGTTCGACCTGCGCGTTCCTGCGGGCGGCGCTGGAGGCGGCGGGGTATCGCGTTCATGTTTTCACCAGCCCACATCTCGTCCGCTTCAACGAGCGGATCCGGCTGACGGGCGCGCTGATCGGCGACGAGCGGCTCGCGACGCTGCTGGAGGAGGTGCTGGATGCCAGCGGCGCGCTGGAGCCAAGCTTCTTCGAGGTGACCACGGCAGCCGCGTTCCTGGCCTTCGCGCGCACGCCGGCCGATGCCGTGGTGCTGGAAGTCGGCATGGGTGGGCGGCTGGACGCAACCAACGTGATCGACCGGCCGCTGGTATGCGGGATCGCGGCCCTGGGCATCGATCACCAGCAATGGCTGGGCAAGACGCTGGCGCAGATCGGTGCGGAGAAGGCGGGCATTGCCAAGGATGGCGTGCCGCTTGTCACCCAGGCTTATCAGCGCCCCGTGTCCGAACGCATCGCGCAGGTGGCCGCGGAGCGGGGTGCCCGCTGGCTCGCGCGCGGTCGCGACTGGGATGCGCAATCCGCTGGCGGGCGACTGCGCTATCGTGATGTGCATGGGAGCTTGGCCCTACCCCAGCCATTGCTGCCGGGCCGGCACCAGGCGCAAAATGCCGCGCTCGCGGTCGCCATGCTCCGCCACCAGCACCAGCTGCCCGTATCGGAGAGCGCGCTGTCAGCCGCGATGGGCTGGGCGGAATGGCCCGCGCGTTTCCAGCGGTTGCATCCAGGGCCGCTCATTGGGGAGCGGCAGGTCTGGCTGGACGGGGGGCACAATGCCGCAGCCGCGCGTGCCCTCGCGGAGACCGCACGACAGCGGATCGGCACGCCTCTGCACCTTGTGGTCGGGTGCCTGACGACCAAGGACCCAAAGGGTCTGCTGGAGCCGTTCCTGGAGATTGCCACGAGCGTTTCGACGGTGCCGGTGCCGGACCATGATTGCTTCACGCCGGAGGAACTTGCCGGGATCGCCAACGGAGCCGGGATGAACGCGCGGGCGTTCGCTTCGGTGGAGGAAGCGGTTGCCGCTGCGCCGGCGGACGTGCCCGTGCTGATCGCAGGCTCGCTATATCTGGCGGGCGAGGTCCTACGCCTTAACGATCAGGCGCCAGTCTGACGGGGCCGTTCCGGGAGTTCGTCGTCAGCATGTCTCGCCCGGGCGTCGCCTTCCCCTTCCACGCCTGCCGAGCCGATCGAACTATCGACCAGGCCGCTGCGCATCATCAGCCAGAACAGGACGATCCCGGGGAGTGCGACCACCGTCGTGATCAGGTAGAAGTTCACCCAGCCAATCGCTTCCACCATCGCGCCCGCGGTGGTGCCGGTGAGCACCCTGCCGACCACGCTCGCCGCCGCACTGATCAGCGCATATTGAGACGCGGTGAAGCGCAAATTGCAGAGGGCAGAGAAGTAAGCGATCACGACCACGCCGCCGATCCCGCTTGCGATGTTCTCGAAGCTGATGACCGCGGCAAGCCCGAGGTTCGACTTGCCCGTGGCAGCCAGTAGCGCGAAGCTCGCGTTCGAGACGCCCATCAGGATGAGGCTCAGCAGAACGGAGCGCTTCATGCCCATCTTGGTGTAGAGCACGCCCCCGATGAAGATGCCGATGAGGTAGGCCCAGAAGCCCGCACCAACGTCGTAGATGGCGATCTCGTCGTTGGTGTAGCCCATATCATCGAGCAGCAGGCGCAGGACCAACTGGCCGAGCGTGTCGCCGATCTTGTGGAGCAGGATGAACAGCAGGACCAGCCAGGCCCCCTGCCGCTGGAAGAACTCGACGAAGGGGCCGATCACGGTGGATAGAGCCTGTCCCAGGCCCTTGCGCTCGATCGGCTCGCGGTGGCGCTTGGGTTCACCGAGGAGGAGACCGGTCAACATGGCGGGAAGGGCGAAGGCCGCGCAGGTGAAATAAGCGATCGGCCAGCCGACTCGCGCCGCGAGCACCAGCGCCAGGGCGCCAGCCGCCACGGAGCCGATGCGCCAACCGTATTGGCTCATGCCGCTGCCGACCCCGAGCTGCCGCGGTTCAAGGCTTTCGATCCGGTAGCCGTCGATGACGATGTCGTAGGTTGCGCCGGCCACTCCGACCAGGATGGCCGCAACAGCAGTCTGAAAGATGTTGGCGCTCGGGTCCTGGAAGGCGAGGTTGGCAACGGCCGCCATCACAAGCAACCCCGAGAAGATCAGCCACGACACGCGTTGGCCAAGCCGCCCGAGGACCGGCAGCCGGACGCCATCGACGATCCAGGCCCAAAGGAACTTGAGGTTGTACACCAGGAACGCGAGAGCGAAGGTGGTCACGGTAGACTTGGTGATACCGTCCTGCGCCAGTCGGGTCGTCAGGGTGGCGCCGATCATCGCGTAAGGGAAGCCGGACGACACGCCGAGGAAGAACGCCCCGAGAGGCGCAGCTTCGGTGTAGGGACGTACCCCCTCCGGCAGCGCTCGCCTCCAGCCCAGGTCGCCGATGCCCTCGCTTGCCGTCGCCATGCGTTCCCCTCTCCCGCTCGTACGTGCCTGCTTAGCAGCCTCTTTTCGCCTGAACAGGGGCTGGCTTGTCATCGTGACGCGGCAGGCGCACGATGCGGCTATGGACGTACCGGTTCGATCGTCCCGGCCCACTCCTGGTCAGCTGGCACTCGCGGAGCGGCTGGCGCGGGGTGACGCGGCGCTGGGAGCTGGGATCAAGACGCTACCGGCGCGGCTGTACCTCGACGAGGACAGGTTCGCGCAGGAACAGGAACGGTTGTTCGGGCGGCTTCCGTTGCTGCTGGGTCCCTCGGCCATGCTGCCGCAGCCCAACCAGGCGATCGCGCATGACGACTATGGCGTGCCGCTGATCGTCAGCCGTGACGGTGAAGGCCGGGCGCACGTGCTTGCCAACGTCTGCCGTCATCGAGGGACTCGCCTGATCGAGAGTGGCGACGTGGTGCCGGCCAACCGCATCGTCTGCCCCTATCACGCCTGGGCCTACCGGTCCGACGGCGCGCTGGCCGGAGTGCCGCGGGCGGAGTGCTTCCCGGGGCTGGAGAAGAGCGATTTCGGGCTGCGCGAGTTTGCGGCGTTCGAGAGCGGCGGCCTCATCTGGTTCCGCCGGTCGTTGGAAGGCAATTTCGTAGCGGTCGAGCAGCTGGTCGACGACATGGATGCGTTCGGGCTGGCCGCGCTGCACCTTTACCGCCGCAACACGCACGATGTCGCAGCGAACTGGAAGCTCGTCATCGATGCCTTCCTGGAGAGCTACCACGTCGCCCGGCTGCACGCGGCGACGATTGGGCCCTTCTTCGCCGACGGCATCACCGCCGCCGACACCATCGGACTTCACCAGCGCGCCGTGGTGGGACGAGCGGACTACCTCGCCAACATCGACCGAAGCGACTGGGGAGAGCTGCGCCGCGCGGTGACCTATACCTATCACCTCTTTCCCAACACGGTGGTCGTGGTCAGCCCGGACTATATCAACCTGCTGATCTGTTATCCCCAATCAGCGGGCCGGACGCTGGTCGAGGACATCATGCTGATCCCGGAGGCGCCGACCTCGGCCGATGCCGAGCGGCACTGGCAGAAGAGCTGGGACCTACTGGACGCTGGGACTTTCGGCGGTGAGGACTTCCGCGCCGCGGCTCTCTGCCACCAGGGGCTGGCATCCGGACTGGTCCCGGAAATCACGATCGGATCGCTGGAGCATGGCATTGCGGAGTTCCATGCGAAGGTGGACGCGGCACTCGCCTAGTAGAGGACCAGGCCGTCGGGCGCCTTGACCTTCTCGCCCGAGAGATGGCGGTCGACCGCCTTCAGCGCGGCCTTGAGCGTCCGGTCGTTGTAGGGCTTGAGCAAGTGGCCGAGCGCCGCGCGGTCGGCGCCGTCGGGAGGATTGCCGGTGGCGAAGAGGACCGGGACGCCTCGAGCCGAGGCCTCGCGGGCCAGGTCCACCCCGTTGCGATCCCCGGTCAGCGCGATGTCGGTCAGAACAAGATCGACGCCATGTTCCTCATCGTCGTCGCGGACCTGAAGCTCGCGGTCGAGGATGGCGAGCGCCTCACTCGCCCTATCGACCGTTGCCACGACCGTGTAGCCGGCCTCCCCGATCATCGTCTCATTGTCGAACGCAACAAGCGGCTCGTCCTCGACGATGAGGATACGCTTGACCTTCGCCTTCCGCTTGCCGAACAGCATCCCGAACCCTCAAGGAAATCGATTGTGCCTCCGGAACGAACGAACCGACCGTCCGTGCCCAAGGGCCCGACGCGAAAAGCGGGAGGTCCGACCCGGCGCGGTCCGCCCGTCGCCAGAGAGAGCGGACCGCAGCGGATCGCCAAGCTGCTCGCCCGGGCCGGGGTGGCCTCTCGTCGTGACATCGAGCGAATGATTGCGGACGGGCGGATCGCGCTGGACGGCGAGACGGTGACCACTCCGGCGACCCTGCTGGAGACGCTCAAGGGCGTGACGGTCGACGGCCAGCCCGTGGCCAAGCCGGAGCCCGCGCGGTTGTGGCGGTTCTACAAGCCGCCGAGCTGCCTTACGGCCGCCAACGATCCCAAGGGGCGACCGACCATCTATGACAAGCTGCCGCCCGGGCTGCCGCGGGTCATGCCCGTCGGGCGGCTGGACTTCATGACGGAAGGGCTGCTGCTCCTGACCAACGACGGCGAGCTGAAGCGGCAGCTGGAACTGCCGAAGACCGGCGTGGTGCGGCGCTATCGTGCGCGGGCGTTCGGGGACATCAGCCAGGCGCAGCTGGAGGACCTCGCCGAAGGCGTGGCGATTGAAGGTGTTCGCTATGGTTCGATCGATGCCAACCTGGAGCGGCGGACCGGGCGCAACTGCTGGATCGAACTGGCGCTGACCGAAGGTAAGAACCGGGAGGTCCGGCGCGTGCTGGCCTATTTGGGGCTGCAGGTGTCGCGGTTGATCCGAACGCACTACGGCCCGCTGACCGTGGAGGGGCTGGAGCCCGGGCGCGTGGTCGAGGTGGGCCGGGAAGAGTTGTTCCAGTTCCGCCGCACCCTGAAATGAGGATCATCGCCGGCGATTGGCGTGGGCGCAAGCTGATTGCTCCGCCGGGGCTTGGGACGCGGCCGACGGCGGACCGCACGCGTGAGACCTTGTTCTCCATGCTGGTGAGCCGGATCGGCAGCTTCGAGGGTCTGAGGGTGGCGGACCTGTATGCCGGCAGTGGGGCGCTCGGCTTCGAGGCCTTGTCGCGCGGGGCGGCGAGCGTGACGTTCGTCGAGACGGAACAGGGCGCGCGGCGGGGGATCCAGGCGAATGCCGCCAGCCTGGGGGCGAGCGGACGGGTGACGCTGGCAGCCCACTCGGCGGCTGCACTACCCAGGGGCATGCAGTTCGACCTGGTGCTTGCCGATCCGCCTTATGCAACCGGATCGGGCACCGCGGTTGCCGGAGCCGTCGCGGCGGCGGACTGGCTGGCGCCCGGCGGCTGGCTGGCGATCGAGACGGCGCGTGGGGAGGCGGTCGAGGCAGGCCCCTTCGAATTCGAGGCCGAGCGCGACACGGGCCGCGCGCGGCTGACCCTGTTGCGGCGCGGAGCCTAGGCCTCCCCCTTCTTCTTCGCGCTGCCGGTCGTCACTTCCTTGAGCAGCCGGGCACCGATGGCGGCAGCGGCCGCCTTGCCGGCGGACTTGACCGCCCTGGAGGACTTCACGGCGGCGGGATCGTCCTTCCCGGCCTCGGCTATTGCCGCGACGGCCGCGAGCGCACCGACCGCGATCAAGTCCGCCACCAGCGGGTGCTCGGCGATCTTCAGCAGGCCGTCGAGCCCACCATGATGCTTCTCCGACTTGCCCTCGCCGTCGGCCTTCTTGCCCTTCTTCCCTTTCTTGCCTGAATCCTGCTTGCCGCCGGCGATCAGCTCGAGCTTGGGCTCGTCCTGGCTGGCCTTCTTGGCTTTCTTGCTCTTGCTCATCGGGCGCTCCCTGTTGCGATAGCACGGCAGATATCGGGGCGGAGCAAGCGAACGGCAAGTTCAGGGACTGGGGACAGCTTGTGGGGCCGGATTACCCGGAGTGCGGTAGACTGCCGAAAGCTGACGATAGTAGCGCGAGTTCAAGGCGAAGATGGTCGCTATCAGGCCAAGCGCACCGGCGATACTGAAAACAAGGGCCATTCCCCTGGCAGCACCAGTTCCGTACCAGGTGCCGATCGCATCGGCGCCGGCACCGTCCGTCATGAAGGGGATGAAGACGAATTGGGCTAACGGCGCGATCAGGAAGGCGGTGAGGGGAGAGGCGGCCTGCTCGACCGACTGAGCAAAGCCAAAGACGCGCCCCTGGCGTTCGTAAGGCACGACCTTCTGCAGGGTGGTGTGTTCTGCGGCTTCTGCATACGGTCCCAGGAACATCCACAATGCACAGCCGGCGGTGAGCAGGACGATCGATGATTGCACCGTAAAGACGGTCGCAACCAGCCACATGACCAAATTGACCAGCAGCAGCGTTCTGACTGGATTTGTGCCGAGCCCCGTCCTTGAGATGACGATCCCGCTGAGAATGAAGGCGCACGAGACGAAGGCCCACAGCAGCCCCCATTGCTGGACGGGCATGAGCGACAGGCCATAGGCATCCATAAGCGCCATGAAGACTCCGCCCAAGAAGTTGTTGAAGGCGGAGAAGAGGATCAGCGCGAGAAGGCCAGGCACACCGCGGACAAGGCGAAAGGTCCCGATGAGGTCTATGTTGCGGGGCTGGTCATCATGGACGTCTGAACTGGGCTCGTGAATTCGGATCACCAGCAGGTGCGCAAGGGTGAGCAAGGTTGCTGCGATCGCGGCGGCGAGCGTGGCGATCATCCCGCCCGCTGCAACTAGGAAGCCGCTGATCGCCGAGGTCGTTAGGAAGCCAATCCCGGTCACCATCCCGACCAGGCCATTGGCACGGTCGCGTCGCTCCTCAGGGACCAGCGCCGTGACGAGTGTCGGGAGCGCGATGGTGCGGATGTTCCCTGCGATTACCCCGAACATGACCAGCAGGACAAAGCCCCACAAGGCTGGATAGAGCGGGTCCGAGAGTCGGCTTTGTGGGATGACCAGCAGTGCTGCCAACGCTGTCGCGAACAGCGCGAGGGACGCAAGGCTGGAGCCGATCATGGCTGCCTTCTTGGAATGGTGGTCGACCAGGCTGCCGAACCAGATCGCGAAGGCGGCGGTAAGCACAAGGTAGATGCCGGCGATCATGCCGGTGGCGAACACAGACCGGGTCTCAAGGAAAATCCAGAAAGTTATTGCAAACCAGACCGTGAAGTTGGTGATGTTCGCGAGCAAGTTGTTCGCGAGCAGATGGTTGAAGGTCCGCATCCCTCAATCAAGCGAGGATGAGCGGGATTGGCAACCTCGCTCTCAACTCACCCCACACTCACGAAGCTATCGAGCACCCGCTTCCGCCCGGCGTGCTCGAAGTCGATTTCCAGCTTGTTGCCTTCGATGAGGGCGATGGTGCCGTAGCCGAACTTGCCGTGGAAGACGCGCTGGCCAAGACTGAGGTCGCCGCGGCCCTTGTTGCCGAGGGAGACGGCGGAGGCCTTGGCCTCGATCGGGGCTGAGGTGTAGCGGGATAGCGAACCGCTGCCGGTGCTTGTCGGCGCCCGGGACGCGCGGGAGTCCAGGCTGTTCCTGAAATCGGAAGCGGCACGCTGGTAGCCGGGGCCGCGGGTGCTGGCGCGATGGCTTGCCCCGGTGGCGAGATGGGCGAAAGGGTCTTCGCGCTCGCTCCACTGGGCGCGCCAGAGGGACTCGCCGCCGGTCATGGTGGTCTCGGACTCGATATGCTCGTCGGGCAGTTCGCCAACGAAGCGCGACGGGATGCTGCTGGTCCACTGGCCGTAGATGCGGCGGTTGGCGGCGTGGAGGATGGTGGCGCGCTTTCGGGCGCGGGTGATGGCGACGTAAGCGAGGCGGCGTTCCTCCTCCAGGCTGGCGAGGCCGCCTTCGTCCAGCGCGCGCTGTGACGGGAACACGCCTTCCTCCCAACCGGCGAGATAGACGATTGGGAATTCGAGGCCCTTGGCGGCGTGGATGGTCATGATGGTGACCTTGGGCTCGCCGCGGGCCGCGTCATTGTCCATGACGAGGCTGACGTGCTCGAGGAAGGCGCCGAGGTTTTCATATTCCTCCATGGCGCGGGTGAGCTCGGCGAGGTTCTCCAGGCGGCCGGCAGCTTCGGCGGAGCGCTCGGCCTGGAGCATGGCGGTGTAGCCGGATTCCTCGAGGATGAGCTTGGCGAGTTCGGCGTGGGGGGCGGAGCGGTTGCCTTGAGTGAGATCGGCGGCAGTGATGGACAGGCCGGAGCTACTTTCCCTTAGGGGAGAGCCGCGCAGCGGCGGAGGGGTGTCGGCCGCCCCGTTTGTCAGCGGCACCGGCATCTCCCCCAAGGGGGAGTTGCTGCTGCTGAGGTGCATCTCGCGCCAGCGGGCAAAGTCGCCGACGAAGCGGCCGAGACTCCGGCGCGCCTGCGGAGTGAGTTCGTCGCTGTCGAGCATCTGCGCGACGGCGAGCAGGAGCGGCTGGCGGGTGGCTCGCGCGGCGGCGTGGATGCGCTGGACGGCCTTGTCGCCGAGGCCGCGCTTAGGGGTGTTGACGATGCGCTCGAACGCGAGGTCGTCCGCCGGGCTCTGGACGAGGCGGAGATAGGCGAGGGCGTCGCGGATCTCGGCGCGCTCGTAGAAGCGGAAGCCGCCGACGATCTGGTAGGGCAGGCCAATGGCGATGAAGCGCTCTTCCAGCTCACGGGTCTGGAACTGGGCGCGGACCAGGATGGCGATGTCGTCGAGACTGCCACCGGATCGGAGATGTGCCTCGGATTCCTCGCCGATGCGGCGCGCTTCCTCCGGGCCGTCCCAGACGCCGACCACGCGGACCTTGTCGCCGGCGTCGATCTCCGTCCAAAGCGTCTTGCCGAGACGGCCGGAGTTGTTGGCGATGAGGCCCGACGCGGCTCCGAGGATGTGCGGGGTAGAGCGGTAGTTCTGTTCCAGACGAACGATTGTTGCGCCGGGGAAATCTTTTTCGAAACGCAAGATGTTCGCCACTTCCGCGCCGCGCCAGCTATAGATCGACTGGTCGTCGTCGCCCACGCAGCACAGGTTGCGGCGCGGTTCGGCAAGCAGCTTCAGCCACTCGTACTGGACCGCGTTGGTGTCCTGATACTCGTCGACGAGGATGTAGCGGAAGCGCTCGCGGTAGCCCTCGAGCACGTCGGGGTGCTTGCGGAAGATGCTGAGCACGTGGAGTAGAAGGTCGCCGAAGTCGCAGGCGTTGAGCGTGCGCAGGCGCTCCTGATATTGGGCGTAGAGCTCGCCGCCGCGGCCATTGGCGAAGGCTTCCGCCTGGCCGGCGTCGATCATCTCGGGCGTGAGTCCCTTGTTCTTCCAGCCGTCGATGCAGTTCATGAGCTGGCGGGCGGGCCAGCGCTTCTCGTCGAGATTGGCGGCGACGATCAGCTGCTTGAGCAGGCGCAGCTGGTCGTCGGTGTCGAGGATCGTGAAGTTCGACTGCAGCCCGGCGAGTTCGGCGTGGATGCGCAGCATCTTGGCGGCGACGGAGTGGAAGGTGCCGAGCCAGGGCATGCCCTCGACGGCGCCGCCCGTGATGTGGGCGACCCGCTCCTTCATCTCGCGCGCGGCCTTGTTGGTGAAGGTGACGGACAGGATCTGGCTCGGCCAGGCGCGGCGGGTGGCGAGCAGGTGGGCAAGGCGGGCAGTCAGCGCGGCGGTCTTGCCGGTGCCGGCGCCGGCGAGGACCAGCACGGGTCCCTCGGTAGTGAGAACGGCTTGGCGCTGGGGCTCGTTAAGGCCACGGAGGTAGGCGGGCTCGGGTGTGGGCAGGGGCGCGGATTCGGACACTGGGGAGAGGTAGGCGGAGCGGAACGGAACGGCAACAGCGGTAACCCTCTTCTGCGCTCATGCTGAGCTTGTCGAAGCGTTATGAGGCACCCTTCGACAGGCACCCTTCGACAAGCTCAGGACAGGCAGCGTGAGCGGACGCGTGGGTAAGTTCCGCACCCGTAACACTTATGCGCCATATCCCCGTTATCCACAGGGATGACGCTGTCGAATCCGCTTTGCGCGACTCACTTTCGGAGTCATGTTCCAAGGGTGATCGGGGGCAGCGGCCTCCGCCGGAAGGACCGAAAGGAAGCTCTGGCAGGGACCAAAGAACCCGATCTCAGCCGGCAGGCGCTGGAATGGAATCGAACACGCAGCGGGATCCCCAGGTTCTCGAGTGCAGTTGGAGGATTTCCAGAGCACGGCAGGCAAGAGGCGCCGGAAGAGGTGATCATCCTCGAGGCAGCCGAACGGAGGATCGCTTTTCGGAGCGGCTTTGGACGGCAGCCAAGAGTGGTCATCCCAAGAAGGGCCGCATGAACAGGCGAAGGTGGACTTGAAGTGATCGCAAGATCGCGGATGCCACGGCCGGGAAGATGGGAGCGGGCTTGAGGTTCTTCGGAGCCGAGAGCAAGCAAGCATCGGACAGGCAGCCGGAGCAGGAAGGCAGGGCTTTCGGGCCAGGCCGGACGGCAAAGGCAGAGCCGGGGAGAGGCGGAAGGTCTTCGGACCGAAAGCTGCGAACCGGGGAAGGGCTCTCCCAAAAGGAGAGCAGCCATCGACTGGGACGCGGAAGCCTGAGCTGGTGAGCCAGGATCTGGACGATAAGGGTTCGCAAGAGCCCGGACGAAAGGAACACCGGCGGACCCAAGTCTCGGCGCAGTGGGGGCTGGCAGCGATGCCGGCCCCCATTTCGCGTTTGGGCTCGGTGGCGGTGTGCAACGCCGGTTTGGGCCGCCCGCCCTACTCCCCCTCGCTCATCCGCCGAAGCGCGACTTTCTTCGCCACGATCTCCACGGCTAGTGTCAGGGTGCGGTGCATTTCCTCTCCCTCTCGGAAGTCGGGCGGCGCAAGGTTCTCCACGCGCGCGGCGTCGAACATGTGTTCGCGCGCTTGCCACGGCTGGCCGTGTTCCGACGCATTGACGGCGATCGCGATGCCACCCGCGTCGTGAAGGAGATTGAAGGCATCGATGTCGCTGCCGCCGTCGCCGACGTAGATCATCTGGTCGAGCGGCACGTGCCATTCCTCCAGCGGCTTATCCTTGTGGACGTCCTGCGGCTCGTTCGCGCCCGCTATGTCGAGGCCCTTCGCCAGCGCCAGGAGATAGCGCGCCTTTTCCGAGTGGATGATGGTGCGCTTGATGGTTTGCAGCTTTCCATTTTCCCCGAAATGCATGGACGAGCCCAGGATGTTGTCGAACAGGCCGGCGATCGGGCTGGCGCAGATGATGTCGACGAAGCCGGAGGAGACGACGTAGATCATGACCTCCGCGCCGCCGCTCGCTTCCTCGCCCAGGCAGCGGAGCGCGGGCAGCGCGTCGGGAACGCCGGGGAAGGGCTCGAGTGAACGGCCGACCTCCTCGACGAGGTCGCGAGTGATCTCCAGGCCCTTGTCTCGCGCGTGATCGGCGATGAGCGCCCCTTTGGCCAGGATCTCGTCCCAGCCATGGTCCATCATCGGCTGAAGCTGCTCCTTGCGCCAGCGCTGGCTGTCTTCAACGCCGAGGCGGGCCAGCAATTTCTCAAACGATCCTTCCGAGAGGGTGCGATCGAAGTCGAAGCAGAGGGCGATACGATTGATGAAGCCGCGAGTGGCGCTGGCGCTGCTTTTCGGCATGGTGGTACTTCCGTCACTAGCAAGCGCGAGGCGAGGCGCGTTGGTTCCCTTGCCGGGAGCACGACCGGAGGGCAGACGTGCAGCGGGCAGCAGAGGCGCGGGAGGGTCAGGTGAGCCGTTTCTTTGAAGAGGTATCGACCCGCGTCGCGGCCGCGGCAGGCCGGCCATGGGCCTTCGTGCTCGCGTTCGGGATCATCCTAGTGTGGGCGATTTCCGGCCCGCTCTTCGGCTGGTCCGACACGTGGCAGCTGGTGATCAACACCGGCACGACCATTGTTACCTTCCTGATGGTCTTCCTGATCCAGAATGCGCAGAACCGGGACGCATCCGCCATCCAGGCCAAGCTCGACGAGCTGATCCGCGCGACCCGGGAGGCGCGCAACGAATTCATCGGGGTGGAGCACCTCAGCGAGGCCGAGCTGATCCGACTGCTCGAGGTGATCGAAGCCGTAGCGGGCGACGCATCCAAGCGGCACCAGGCGATCGAACGACTGATCTCTCGGCGATAAGAAAAGGGCGACGGCATCGCTGCCGCCGCCCTCCCTCGACACGCCGATGGCGTTGATCAGTCAAGCATGCTTGCCGGCACCTTGCCGCCGTTCGCCGCCAGCTGCTTCATCGTGGCCTTGTGGAGCCAGATGTTCATCTCGGCGCTGCCGTTGAGCTCACCGTCGTAGCCAAGCTCGCGAGCGAGCTCCTTGCGGTTGTCGAGGCTGGAATCGATGCCGAGCAGCTTCATCAGGTCGACGATCGAGGTCTTGTAGTTGAGGTTCGGATTGCCTTTCTGCTGGGCGATCTGGCTCAAGGCCTGCTCGACGTCGACTTGCTGCTGCTGCTGAGGCTGAGCGGCGGCGACTCCGCCTTGTTGCTGCCCTTGCGGGTGCTGCTGCGGCTGGCCTGGCGGCAGCGGCGGACCGCCCGCCATCCCGGCCGGGATCGTGGGTCGGTTGCCCGGGCCTGGATCCTTGTGGCCGAAGATGGCGCCCTTGATCTTGTCGAAGATACCCATTGGTCGGCTCAGACCTCCAGGCCGTGCTTGATGTCGCGCACGCGGTCATGGCCGCGGCGGACGGACTGGTAGGCGTGCTCGATCACGGAGCGGACCTGCGGATCGGAGTCGCTGTTGAGGGCAGTCTCGAACTTGTCCTTTAGATAGTCCTCGCCGCGCTCGACCTCGTTGATGATAGCCTTGTCGTCCCGGCCGGTGATGGCGGCTTTCAGGTCCATGAAGCGCTGGTGGGTCTTGCCGAGGAAGCTGCCGTCGTCAGGCGGGTTGCCGCCCAGCCGCCGGATCTCGGAGCGGAGGTCTTCGGCGATCTGGCTGCGCTCGTCCGCCATCTCGCGGAACAGCTGCTGGAACTGGTGACCCTCGGCGTCGGCGGCGGCGTCGCGATAGCCGTTCACGCTGTCGATGAGGGTGCTGGTCAGCGTCTCGAGCGTGGCTACGTTGGAATCTGCCATTCGTTTTCTCCTGTGATGAGGGAATCTCGCAGGCGTCAACGCGCGACAGCCCAAGCGGTTCGCCAGATCGGGGCATTTGCGCCCAAGTGACCGCCGCCGGCGGCAGGTGTGCTCCTTGTGGCGCCGAGGATCGGCTGGCAGACTATGGCGATGTTCAGCGTACTCCTCTTCGGCACAGTGGCGTCGGGCGCCATTCTCCAGCCCTCCGGTCAGTGGAACGTGGATTTCGCCGAGACCCAGTGCGCGGCGGCTCGCGATTTCGGAGAGGGCAAGGGGGCAACGACCCTGGCCTTGCGCCAGTCACCCTTCAACGATGTCACGCACCTGTTCCTCTTCCGGGCGGGCAAGTCGGACCAGATCGCCGATCAACTGCCGGCCGATCTCAGGATCGGCGCCGGAGCGCGGGAAGAGACCTACCTTCTGCGGTACGGTGCGCCGGCGAAGAGCGGACCGAGGATCGTCCATCGCCTCAGCCTCAGCCCCGAGCAGATGAGCAGGCTTGCGACGGCAACGCGGGTGGAGGTGAAGTCAGGCGGTCTGGAGGTCGCCTTCGGTCTTCGCCAGATGGACGGCATCGCCAAGCTGCTGGACGAGTGCACGCGCGATCTGCGGACCTACTGGAACATGGGCGAGTCGAGCTCGGTGGTGGCAGTGCCGCCCCAGCCGGTGAAGGATGTGCGCACGCTCTATACCGCCGCCGATTACCCGGCCGACGCCCAGCAACTCCGGCTGGAAGGAACCGTGCAGGTCATGCTGCTGATCGACGAAACGGGGAAGACGCGCTCCTGCGAGGTGATCAAGCGCGAGGGTGCCCCCGTATTCGAGGCCATGGCGTGTCAGGTGCTGATCGAGCGCGCCAGGTTCACGCCGGCCAAGGATATCCGCGGCAAGGCGCTGCGTTCGACCTACATGTCCCCGACCATCAGATTCGTACTGGGGTAGCGCTCAGATCCCGGGAAGCCTTGCCGCGATCGGTGCCCAGACATCGAGCGCCATCAGCACGGATGGAAGGATCTGCGTGACCGCCGCAAGGCTGAATCCGGTCCAGGTCGCGGGGTGGATCCGCCCCAGACTCCGGCGATCCCATAGGAACAGCGGCACGAACAGCAGCAGCCCCAGGATCATCTGGACGGTGAAGCCGGCAAGGGATGGCGGTGCGAGAGGCAGACGACCGATTGCCGGTCCCGCGACGGTCAGGATGGCGGCCGAGAGCATCGCGCGCTTGTGCCACTGTGCGTCCCGGCGTCGGCTCCAGCCGAGCCAGAGAAGCAGGGCGAACGGCACAATGCCGGCGATCGGCACGATGCTCCAGCTCAGCGGGTCGGTGAACGGCGGCTGGTTGGCGCGAGCGACCTGCCAGACGGCGGTCAGATACATGATCGGGATTAGGGCGGCGGCGAACGCCATGCCCGCCAAGCCGAGCTTCATGTGCAGGTCCCGGCGGTTGGCAGCGATCAGCTGCGTTTGCGCGACCACCAGCAGCATCCAGGCGGTGAAAACCAGTCCGTGGAGCATGACCGCTGGCGGCAGGGTTGGGTTCGGTCGCGGAAAGCTGACATAGCCGCGCAGGTAGAAGCTCGGTGCAAAGCCGATGAAGACGACCGCCGCCAGGAACAGCGCCATGCGCGTGTAGAATCGACGTTCACGCGTGACGCGCTCGAGCGGAGACAATGCAAGTGTGGCCATGACCTTCCCCCAAAAAGGCTGGTTCCGCCTGCATAGCGGCTTTTCAGGATTTCGCGAAGCGGGGGCCAGATGGCTGCTCTCCGCAACTTCACGTAGTGCACCGGCACACGCTATCGTGGCTTCAAGAAGCTTGATTTACGGAGAATGATCATGCGGATGACGTGGCAGCTACTGGTCGCGGCGGCAATCGTAACTGGAACCCCGGTCGGAGCGGCGGCTGCCCCGGCTCGGGTGGAGCAGGCGGTCGCCGCAACCGGGCAGCGGTCGGCGGACAACGTTGCACTGGACGCATCACGCAAGCCGGCGGAACTGCTGCAGTTCTTCGGGCTGCGGCGCGGCTCCAAGGTGGCCGACATGTTCGGGGCGAACGGCTATTGGGCCGAGATCATCGCGCCGGCGATCGGATCACGCGGACGCGTGACAGTGTGGCAGCCGACGCAGTTCCTCGACAACGAGCGGCGCGCCCGCTTTGCGTCGGGGGCGGGGAGGAACGGCAATGTGGTGCTGATCTCCAGCCCGTTCGAAGCGCCGGATCTGCCTCCAGCCGCGTTCGACTTCATGCTGATCAATCTCGACTACCATGACGTCTATTGGGAGAATGCCGAGCGTGGCATTCCGCGCATGGACCCGCAGGCCTGGCTCGCCCGGCTCCACTCGGCAATCAAACCGGGTGGAGTGATCGGGGTGGTCGACCACGTCGCCACGACCGGCAGCGAGCCGCGAGAGAGCGTGGAGAAGCTGCACCGGATCGATCCGGCGATCGTTCGGGCGGATTTCGAGCGCGCGGGCTTCGTCCTGGAAGGGACGAGCGACCTGCTCGCCAATCCTGCGGACGATCATAGCAAGACCGTGTTCGACAAAGCGGTGCGGGGCAAGACGGATCGCTTCGTGATGAAGTTCCGCAAGCCGAAGGCGTGAGGCGGGCTCCCCAGGGCGGACCGCGCAAGTAACCAGAAAACCCGGTTGCCGCCCACGGAGCGGCCTGTAGACACGCTCCTGCAGTCACATTGACACAGGAGCGTCGCTTGGAAGGTCGGGAATCACGGAAGGGCGGACGCAATTCGGCGCTGCTGGTGCTCGGCGCGCTGGTGGCCGGCCTCCTACTCGGCGCGTTGGTGGGGGCAAGCAGTCCCGGCTGGCGGGAGCCGCTGGTCACGGCGGCGTCCCTGGTCGGCGGGCTGTGGCTCGATGCGCTCAAGATGACGGTCATTCCGTTGATCGTCGCGCTGCTGGTGGTCGGGATCGTCGGGGGAGCGGACGCCGCGCGCGCGGGCGGCCTCGCCACTAAGGCCGTGCTGTGGTTCGTCGGCTTCTACATTTTCTCCGCGCTGTTCGGCGCAACCATGATGCCGGCGCTCCTGTCCCTGTTCCCCTTGCCGGACTCCGCTGCCGAGGCCTTGCGAGCCGGGCTCGCGGGCGTCGACCAGTCCGTCACCCAGGCAGCAGTTCCGGGCGTCGCGGACTTCTTCAAGTCGATCGTGCCCACCAACGTGATCGGAGCCGCGGCGAACGACCAGATCCTTCCGCTGGTGTTCTTCACGGTGATCTTCGCCTTCGCGCTGGCGCGGGTGGACCTGGCCAAGCGGGCCAATGCGCTCGGCTTCTTCGAAGCCGTGTCGGAAGCGATGCTGCTGGTCATTGGATGGGTGCTGTGGCTGGCGCCCATCGGCGTGTTCGCCCTGGCGTTCACCGTCGGCGCGGGAGCGGGTGGCTCGGCGCTCGGGGCAGTCGCCCACTATGTGGTGCTCATTTCCAGCCTCGGACTCGTCCTAACTGCGCTGGGCTGGGTCATCGCCGTGGTGGTGGCTCGCTACAAGGCGGGAGAGTTCACAAGGGCCATGGCCGAGCCCTGCGCGGTCGCCATTTCGACCCGCTCGTCGCTGGCGTCCCTACCTGCGATGCTGGCCGCCGCCGCCCGCCTCGGCATCGACGAGCGCAAGGCGGACGTGGTGTTGCCGATGGCCGTGGCGCTGTTCCGTGCGACGGGGCCGGCCATGAACATCGGGGTGGCCTTCTACGTGGCGCACTGGATGGGGGTGACGGTCACGCCGGTCGGCTTTGCCGCGGGGGTTGCGGTCGCGGCCATGGCCTCGATCGGTGCGGTCAGCTTGCCGGGACAGATCAGCTTTGTGACTTCGATCGCGCCGATCTCGCTTGCAATGGGCGTCCCGATCGAGCCGCTCGCCCTCTTGATCGCCGTCGAGACCATCCCCGACATCTTCCGCACCTTGGGCAACGTGGTGCTCGACGTCGCCGTGACGGGCGCGGTGACGCGGGAGAGCCCCGACGTCAGAACCGCCGAAGGCTGACAGCGAACAGCAAGCTGGATCAAGAAAGCCGCCGTTCGTCGATTCGGCGGCAGACAAAGAGCGTTCGTCGGCGAGTCTGCACGGCTGCCGACGCAATCAACATCCCGGTCGAGGGGGCCGCGACGGCGACGGGCGGTTGCCCTACCCCGATGACTGCGGCGCGAGGGCAGGACCTTCTTCTCCCGAGGAAGGGCTCGCGCCGCAACCTTTCGAAGAAGGACAGGGAAAGATGAAATACGTTCTGGTCATCGCCGCCATCGCGGCGTCAACGACGCTGCTGGCTCCGACGGTCGCCAGCGCGCAGGACACCGATCAGCTTAGCGCGAGCGTGTCGCATCGCGACCTCAACCTGAGCATCGCCAAGGGGCAGCAGCGGCTTCAGAAGCGCGTCGCTTCGGCTGTTCGCGAGATGTGTGCCGACAACGCGGTCCGTGGGGCAGCCCGGCAATCCGAGGTCCGGGAATGCGTCGCAGCCGCGAACGCGGCAGCCGACGGGCAGGTCCGGCAGGCCATGGCCGATCGGCAGGTCAAGCTCGCTGCCCGGCAGTAAGGTCAGGGACTGCCGGCGGGCTCCCCAGCTCCGGCAGTCCAGGGTTCGCTCTCTGGCGAGCTCTAACGCCCTGCGATCGCCCGGACGTTTTCGGCATAGAGTCGGCCCACCGGCTGCTCCCCGCCGTCAGCGAGCCGGGCGATCCAGCGTCCGGAAGGGTTGCGCTGGAAACCCGTGATGAAGTCCCGCCGGACGATGGCCGATCGGTGCAGTCGAACGAACAGCGCGGGATCAAGACCGTCTTCCAGAGCGCTCATGCTGTGATGGATCAGCCAGCTGCGCGTGCCGACGTGCAGACGCATGTAATCGCGCTCCGCTGAGATTCGATCGATGTCGCGGGCCGCGATCCTCACTAGCCCGCTCAAGTCCGTGGCCCAGAACTCGTCGAGGTAGCGCGAGACTGGCTGGACCGGCCCCGCCTCCGTGGCACTGCGCGTCTGGATATGCTGTCGGGCCCGAGACAGCGCGCGCTCCAGCCGACTGCTGTCTACCGGCTTCATCAGGTAATCGACGGCTTCAACCTCAAAGGCCGCGACTGCGAATTGGTCGAAGGCCGTGACGAACACCACTGCGGGCGCAGGGCGGCGCCCCGTCAAGGCGCGGGCCACATCGATTCCGTCAAGGCCTGGCATCGCCACGTCAAGGAGCAGAAGGTCGGGCTGAAGCGCCTCCGCCATGCGGACTGCGGCTTCGCCGTCCGCGGCCGTGCCGACGAGGTCCACGCCGTCAACGCGGGCCAGCAGCAACTGGAGCCGCTCGGTTGCGAGCGGCTCGTCGTCTACCACCAGCACTTTCAAGGGCGCGTCACCCATCAGCGCGGGTCACCGGCAGGGTGATGACCACTCGAAATCCTCCATCCGCTATTGCTCCGAAGCTGCAGCTTGCAGCGCGGCCGAAGCGGGCGTCAAGACGCTGGCAGACGTTCACCAGGCCAACCTTCGTCCCGTCCGGCTGGGAACGCTGGCGCGGTGGCTTGGAGTCGGGATGACCAGTGTTGGTGACTTCGATTTCGAGCCGCCCCGCTTGCTCCCGCGCGGCGATCCGCAGCGTGATTTTCTCCCGCGTCGCCGAGACGCCGTACTTGATCGCATTCTCCACGATTGGCTGGAGGATGAGCGCCGGAAGGCGCGCGTTTGCAACCCCCTTGGGAACGTCGATCTCGACCTTCAGCCTGCGTGGGAACCGGGTCTTCTCGATATCGAGATACAGGCGTTGAAGCTCGATCTCCTCCGCCAGGGTCACGTCCGCCTGAGGGTCGAGGCTGAGGCTGGTGCGGAAGAAGGTCGAAAGCTTGAGGATCATTGATTCCGCTTCCTCCGGCCGGCCCGACATGACAAGGGAGGAGAGACTGTTCAAAGTGTTGAACAGGAAGTGCGGATTGACCTGGTAGCGCAGCGCACGGACCTGGGCCTCCTGCGCTGCGCTCTCCGCCGCAGCGGCGCGGCGTTGCAATGCCAAGGTCTGCGCCTGACTGACCGCAGCCAGGTAGAAGGCCGACCAGGCGCCGAAGAAGAAGAGCCATACGACGGCAGCGTCGGCCGCGATGCGGAACTGCTCCCACTGCCGCAGCTCGCGCACCTTCGGCATGGTCAGGACCAGCGGCTCGGCGGCGCTGCGCTCGATCCGGATCTGCTCGCCCTTCTGGATGACGACAAAGCCTTCGCGGGCCTGATAGCGGAACTCTTCCTTGGACTCGCGCATGTGATTTTCGGCGAGAACAAGCATGCTGGCCATGAGGCAGGCCGCGAGTACCGATGCCCCGCCGGCGACCAGCGACTTGCGCCGCAGTGGGGCAGAGGCCGGGACCAGTTTGATCAGGATGTAGGTCAGCCCCGTCAGGAGGATGCCGACCACCAGTGTCAGCACTTTGTTCTGCAGGATCGTCAGGGGGTCGCTGCCAAGCAGAGCGCGGGCGAGCACGGTCAGGGCGTAGACCGCCCAGAAACCCAGGATCGACTTCAGCGCCAGCGGCCAGTCCGCGAACCGTCCGGCACGGGCCACCGTGCGCGCGTCCAGTTGCGCTTCGGTGTCGGAAAGCATGTTCATCCGCGGTTTATGAAGCTTAACGCGGTCCGGACGCAATCTCCGCTTCTCCAATTGGCAGAAGGAAGCGAACCGCCTGTCGAAAGCGAAGCGGTGGCAACTTCGGGGGAAGCGGTTCGTTTCGGGGGCAAGGAGCATTTGCCATGGATGACACTAAGACCACGATTCCGCCTGCCGTCTTCTCCGCCGATCCGGAGCGGGAACTGGAAGAACGACTGCGCAAGAACCCGCGCGACGAGGACGCGAAGGCGGATGTGGGAAGCGATGAATCCATGGACGCATCGGATCCTCCCTCCGCCGCGCAGCCCGGCTGTTCCGATGAGCCGGCACCGTCATCGGGGTTCCCGAGCCAAGACTGACCCCGTTGCCGAATTGCACCACCGCGCCGCCTTGCGGCGGGCCGTGAATATTTGATGTTGTTCCCGGGGCACCCCTCTGATTCAATGTGAATGGGGAGCGGGATCGTGGTTAAGCTTTATGCAACCAACTCAGCGACATGATCCAGCGAGGGTAAAGGAGTCGGGGTCATGAACACGCGGACCAGCCAGCCTGCCGGGGGCGCGCTGCTGCTGAGTGAGATCAAGGAGTTCGCGGGCTTTCCGAAAGCTACGCAGCGCTATCTGCGCCGTTCGCTGGACGTGGCCTTCGGTCGCCGCGATGCGGTCGGTTGCTGGGCGCGCGACGAGGCGGAGGTCGCTTCCATCCGCGCGCAGACCCGCCTCTACAAGCAGATCGAATCGCTTCGCCTGCAGATCCCGGATGATAGCGGGCTCGACACCATTGAGCCGTTCATTGGAACGCTGATCACGCTGTCTGCCTACGACCTCGGGCAGGACCGGATCGGCACGTTCGCAGCCTATCGCTTCCTTTACGAGCGCCTGCTCGGCGCGGCGGTGCGGCCATGGCTTCCAGCGGCCTTCTGCGCGGCCGCGGCACTTCCGCACCTGCATCCGGACCGCCGGCGCAGCCTGCTCCAGTCGATCAGCGAGAGCGCGGCGACTGCGCCGGGTTGGTCGAACCGCGAGCCGGTGTTCTGGCCGGAGTGGGTCGAAAAGGTGGACCTGACCGCCGCGGCGTGAGATCGACCTTGGGAACGTTTCGCTCGTCCTGAGCGGAGGCTCTTCGAGCCGAAGTCGAAGGGCGCTTTCGATGGACGACGCCCTTCGACTTCGCTGTGCTCCGCTCAGGACGAGCGATCCGTGTCTGCGATCTTTACCGACGGAAAGACACACGCGAGCTCCTGGAGGCTCGCCCGTGCTGTCTTGTGCAGGATGAACCTGCCCCCGGCATTCTCCCACGCGGCACGGTGGGTGGGGCTGTCGTCCACCAGTACGTCTCCCGGCTGCATGTATTTGTACTTGTCGCGGGCCATGCAGGTGATGATGGGCGTGCCGGGGAAATGCTCGGCGGCCCATTTCACCTTCTGCGGCGCGGCCCAGTTGCCGAGCGGAAGCCCGGTGAGGATAGTGGGGCGGAGATGCTTCGTCCCCTCGAACAATTCCATGGCATCCGGCATGAGCGGAAGATTGGCGTAGAAGTCCTTGGCCTTGGCGAGCCGCCGCCAGAACTCCCTCTTGCCGTGCCGCTCCTCGAACGGGCGCGGGAGCATACCTAGTAGCTTCTTCGCCCCCGCGTCGAAATCGGCGAGCACGCCGTCGGCGTCGAGGAACAAGTCGGGCATACTAGAACCGGGCGGGAGTAAGGGTGACCGGGATGGGGTGGTCCAGTTCCTTCCAGCCTTGCTGCTTCAATACGTCGTTGCTCTCCCGCGCCTTGCGGCCGGGTCCGAGCGACCAGGTGATGTGGTAGGTGGAGCCGTCTGGCCGGTCGACGTTGCCGTCGATGGTGACGACCATGCACTCGACACCCTGGCCGTCATCCGCGCGGCCGATGATCGCGGCCCGCACCTCGGGAGGGATGTCCTTGCCGCCGACTTCCAGTGTCACGTGGTCAGCAACCGCCTGTTCGTAGCGGGGTGGGTGATCTTTCAGCAGCTGTTCGCGTTCGCTGCGGTCGAGCTTCCAGCCAGTCACGGTTCCGGGTTTGGCCATGACCTCACAAAGCAGGCCGCTCCGTGAGGTTCCGGAGGAGCTCCGCCGCGAACTCGCTGAGAGTGTCGTCCCGGGCGCCGAGGATGGCGATGCGGTCCCCTGGCCGGGCTTCGGCGAGGAGGCGCTGCCCGATGCTGGCGCGGTCGGGGATATGCTCTGCCTGTCCGCCGGCGTCGCGGACCGCGGAGGCGAGCCAGTCGGAGCCGCGGCTGCGGTCCACCGTGCCGCCCTGATAGACGGGGTCGGACAGGAGAAGCAGGTCGTTCGCGCCGAGTCCCTTGGCAAAGGTGGAGGCGAGTTCGTCGCCCATCTTGAGCAGGGGGCCGTAACCATGTGGCTGAAAGAACAAGAGAATTCGGCCAGGCTGAGCCGTCAGGGTCGCCAGCGTGGCGGCGATCTTGTCGGGGTTGTGGGCGAAGTCGTCGATGACCGTGACGCCGTTCGCCTCCCCCACGGTTTCGAGGCGGCGCTTGAGGCCAGCGAAGCGGCCGAGGGCGGCGGCGGCCTCGGGGAGCGGGATGCCGAGGGCCCAGGTGGCGGCGAGGGCGGCGAGGGCGTTGGACGCGTTGTGGCGGCCCGGCACCTGCAGGCGAACGTCGTGGCGCTCGCCTTCGAGAGTCACGTTGAATGCCAATCCGCCGTCCAGAAGTTGCAGGTTTCGGCCCGAAAGTGTCGCTCCGGGAGCATCAAAACCATATCCGATGCAGCGTTCGGCCTCGACCAGGCCTGCAATCGCGCGGGTCTCGGGATCGTCGAGGTTGAGGACCGCTTTCCGGGCCCGACTCAGGAATCCGCCGAACAGGTCGCGAAGCTCCTCCATCTCCTTGTGGTCGAGGCTGATGTTGGTGAGGACCGCGACCTCGGGGCGGTAGAGCGCGATGGAGCCGTCGCTCTCGTCGACTTCGCTGACGAACAGTTCCGGGTCGCCGACTAGGGCCGAGGCGAAGGGGGACGAGGGGGAGACGAAGTTCTTCATCACGGCGCCGTTCATCACCGTGGGTTGGCGGTGGCAGGCGTGGAGGATCCAGCCGATCATGCCGGTGACGGTGGACTTGCCGCTGGTGCCACCGACCGCGACGCTGCGCTGAGCGCTGTTGAGCAGCTCGGCGAGCAGTTGGGGGCGGGTCAGGTGCTTCAAGCCAAGTTCGCGGGCGCGGCGGACGTCGGGGATCGTCTCCTCGACCGCGGCGGAGGTGATGAGGGTGGTGCCCTCGGTGAGGCCGCTGCCGTCCTGCGGGAACAGCTGGATGCCGAGCGAGCGCAGATAGTCGAACTTGCCGCCGAGCCGGCCGGCGTCGAGCGCGCGGTCGGAGCCGGCGACCCGCCCGCCGTTCGCCCGGACGATGCAGGCGAGGGGGAGCATGCCGCTGCCGCCGATCCCGCAGAAGAAGGTGCTGGATTGAGTCATCGGCGCCGCCCTATTGAACCTTGGTGAGCCAAGCAAACGGGGGACGCATGCGGATTGCGGTGGTTGCGCCGAGTTGCCCGCTGAAGCGAGAGGCGGCGGAAGGCGTGCAAGCGATCGCCGCGGCGCGAGGCGACTGCGAACTGGTCTTTCACCCGCAATGCTTTTCCAGCGCCGGCCATTTCGCCGGGCCGGACGCGGAACGGCTGGCGGCGGTGCGGGAGGTGCTGGCCGATCCCGCGATTGACGCCGTGTGGCTGGCGCGCGGAGGCTATGGATCCAACCGGATTGCGGAAGCGGCGGCGCGGGACCTTCCGGCGGCGGCGAAGGGCAAGCTGGTGATGGGCTACAGCGACGGCGGCTTCCTGCTGGCGGCCCTGCACAAGGCCGGCTTGGAAGTGGCGCACGGGCCCATGCCGAGCGATGTGCTGCGCGACGGCGGCGAGGCGGCGGTGGGGCGTGCGCTCGACTGGATCGTGCGGCGAGACGCGGGTGCGCTGGAAGGCGGACTGGAGCGACCCACGTTCGCGTTCAATCTGGTGGTGCTCTCAAGCCTGCTCGGAACGGCGCTGGAGCCGGACTTCACTGACCGCGAATTGCTGATCGAGGAAGTGGACGAGGAGCATTATCGGCTGGACCGGTTCCTGTTCCACGTCACCTCTCAGGCTTCCGTCCGGAAGATTCGTCGGCTGCGGCTCGGCCGTTGCGCGGTGAAGGAGAACGATCGTCCGTTCGGCTCCGACGAGGAGACGATTGCGAGGGACTGGTGCGCCCGATCGGGCATCCCGTTCGGGGGCCGCGCGGACATCGGCCATGATGCGGCCAACAAGGTCGTGCCTTTCTCTCTACCGGCTTAACCTTTTCCCTCTCGGCAGGCCCTTGCACGACGCTTCGCTTTGCGCTCTACAAAACGCCGAATTCAACAGGAGGGCCTGATGGCAAAAGAATCTAGCGGGACTGGTCGTAAGGCAGGGGGCGGTCTCGCGCGTCCGGTGACCCCATCTCCGGACCTGGCTGCGATCGTCGGCAAGGAGCCGCTGCCGCGCAGTGAGGTCGTGTCGAAGGTGTGGGATCATATTCGCAAGAACAACCTCCAGAACCCTCAGAACAAGCGGGAAATCGTTGCTGACGACAAGCTGAAGAAGGTCTTCGGCAAGGACCGCTGCACCATGTTCGAGATGAACAAGCACCTGTCCAAGCACCTGTCGTAAGACGACCGGACAGACACGGTATCAAGGAAGGGGACTCGCCGGGGGGCGGGTCCCCTTTCTTCATGGGGCCCCATCGGCTGAGTCGCGTTCAGCGGCAGGCGCGCCAGCCGGCAGGGCCGCGGTCGGCCACGTCGAGGTGCAGATGGTCCCGGTGCGCGGCGTTGTAATCTGGTGACAACACGGTCGTAAAAAGCCGGCACGCGCCGTCGCGGACCTCGCGCAGGAACGCGGCTTCCCGCGGATCGCCCGACCAGTCCCGAAGCACGGAGACGGTGCGCCCGTCCGACAGGCGGAAGCCCAGGATGTCGACGGCATCCGCCGTGGCATGCTCGCTCCACCCACCGTCAGCGCGATTGTAGAGCCGGCGGCACGAGTAGCTGCCCGCGTGCAGCAGGTCGGTTACCGAGGCGTTGAAGTGGCGTTGGGCGGCAGGCTGCAGCACCCGCTGGTCCCACAGCAGCAAGGCGGTCGCGGCGGGGCAGCTGGTCACGAGCCCGCCGGGCTGGAAATCGGCGGTTCGGGCATTTCGGCCTTCGAGCCGGACGCCGTCGCGGTAGCCGCAATTATCATCGACGATCCGGGCGGGCGCCGGGCGATCGCGGACGCCCGCGCCTTGCAGCATCGCCCGGCAGCGGGGTGCGTCATCGCCAAGCGCGGCGATCCTGGCCGCGGTGAACCGGCCGGTCGGCTGATCGAGGCGCAGTTCGGTCCAGGGAAGGTCCTGCGGGTGGCGATGGAACCACTGGCGAAGCTCGATCACGGCCACGGCAGCCGCGCAGAACAGCAGAAAGTAGAAGACGGCACGGAACGGGTGACGCATTGGCGCTGAACGCACCAGCCGAAGTTCAGGCCCTGATCCCGTCGTTCAATCGCTCGCGAGTGACCGGGTAGCCGAGGTGGTCGGGGATGCGCAGCCATTTGACGCCGTCCTCCTCCTCGATCCACGGAGTGACGGTCTCGATCGGGTGTGCGGCCGCGTGGGCCCGCGCCTCGGCGATGGACGAGAAGAGCGCGAGCCGTTCGAGGTTGCGCACCGTCGGAAAGATGGCGGACGCAGTGCCGGCCGCGATCCGGTCCAGCACGGCTGCAGCGGTCAGCCACTCGACTGCCTCGCATTCGCCCGCTTGCGCGACCAGCGGCCAGTCCCCGCCGGGGGCTTCGGCGAGGTAGAAGAGGGTGTCGAACTTGCGCGGCTGCTTGAAGGCCGGCTTCCACCGGGCGAACGGGGTGAGCTGGTCCAGCGCCAGCCCAAGGCCGTGGCGGTTCAGCAGCCCGGACAGCGGGCTTCCCGCATGAAGGGCCGACTGCAGGGCGAGGGCCTGGCAGGGATCCGGCATGGGATCGAGGGCGACGGGGAGGCCGCTTTCCTCCAGCGTCTCGCGGATGGCGGCCACTCGCGCGGCGCCGTCGGGGAGGGCTGCCCCGAGAAGCTGGTCCTGGGCGTCGATGCGCCCCCCGGGAAACACCATCGCCCCGCCCGCGAAGGCCATGCCGCGGGTGCGGGTCACCATCAGGAGCTCCGGCGTGCCGACCCCGCGCTCGCGCATCACGATCAGCGTCGCGGCGGGAATGGCATCGTCGGTCATGGTCGCGAGCTAAGTGCTGCCGCTCCATAAGAAAAGACCGGCCCCGCTGTTCGGCGGGACCGGTCCTCTCGTCATTCCACCCGGGGATGGCGGGTGGAGGCGATTACATCGCGTTGACGGCAGCCTCGGCGCCGGCGGCGTTCGAAGCGTTCACGTCCGCCTCGTCGATCGCCTCTTCCTTGCGGTCGCCTTCGGCCTCAAGCGCATCCGCCTGGTTCTCGAGGGTCGCAGCTTCGGTGCCGGTGGTGTTGTCGGCCATCGCTTCCAGGTTGTCGGAAGCGGCTTCGAAGTTGTCGTTGACGTTGTCGCCCAGCGAATCGTCACCCTGGCCGCCGCAAGCCGCGAGAGCCAGCGAAGCCGCACCAACCAGCGCGAAAGTCAGCTTCTTCATGAAATCCATTCCTCTTATCGTTATCTCGACGGCTGCATCCATAACAGCACGGCCCGCTTGAACGCCAGTGGGGCCGGAACGTTCCGTATCCGATATGGCCGACTTCACCTTGAGGTCGGGGCGCGCAAGGCCTACATAAGGGAGGCCGGGCAACCGGCTATGCTGGTAGAGTGTGGGTTGGAATAGGCATTTCGGACCCGGGGGGCAGTACCCCGGCGCCTCCACCAGCAGCGGTGCGCAAGGGCGTGAGCGGGGGCTCAAGCCGCACCGTTGCTGATGGGGGCGAAACAGGATCGACGAGTGCAATAAAGTTCCTGCTGCCAGTCGGCTGAGGTGAGCCGTAAAACCGCCTTTCACACAAGTGCCAACGATAACGAGGCGCTCGCAATTGCTGCGTAACTGACGGCCTAACGGTCAGACGTTACAAAGACAAAAGCGCGGTCGGACCCCACCGGGCAACAGAAGGGGATTCCAGCGGTACGGGGAGCACCGGGCAACAGAAGCTCCCCACTTTCCTTGCCTTCGATCCGGTCTTCACCGTAGCCTTCCCGTTCTGACGAGGGGGGCGATATGCGTAGGTGGGGGAAATGGATCGTGGCGGCGGCGGCACCGCTGCTGCTGACGGGGTGCCTGTGGGGACCGGGCAAGTTCGACTCCACGCTGACACTGAAGCGGGATGGCAGCTTCATGCTGGCCTATAAGGGCGAGATCATGCTGCAGCGGCCGGACGAACTCGACGGCCCGCGCCGGACGGAGCCGCAGCCATGGAGCGATGAGTTTGCGCGCTGCACCAAGGGCGCGCACCTGGACCAGCCGACACCGCCGGTCGCGACGGTGATGGTGCCGCCGCCCCCGATCGCGGTCGAGCGGGTCGACGGTGACACCCGCCCTTGCACCAAGGCGGAGATCGCCGAGCAGAAGGCCCGGTGGGAAAAGAGCGAGGCGGACCGGGTCGCCCGCAAGAAGCAGGAAGCCGAGGAGATGGCGAAGGTGCTCGGCCTGCCGGGGCTGGACGACGAGTCCAATCGCGCGTTCGCGGCCAAGCTGACGAAGTATGCGGGCTGGCGGAGCGTCACCTACAAGGGCCGCGGCGTGTTCGACGTCGACTACCTCATGAGCGGGACGTCGCGGCAGGACTTCCTGTTCCCGGCGATGCCGGACAACGACATGGTGATGCCGTTCGTGGCGTTGCGGCGGCGGGCGGACGGATCGGTGCAAGTCAGCGCGCCGATGTTCGCGGGGCAACCCGGAATGTTCGGACGCGCGGCGATGCTGGGCATGAGCAAGGGCAGCGACCGGGGCATGCCGACCAAGGCCCAAGGCAAGTTCACGATCGTGACGGACGGCGAGATCCTGACCAACAACAGCGAGGACGGGCCGTCGGCCTCGCCCGGCGGGCGCAGCCTGGTGTGGGATGTGACGCCCGAGACGAAGAAGATCCCGGAGGCGCTGATCCGATTGTAGGGACCCCAAGCGAGCGGCGTGCATTGAAAGCATCCGGTGTGCCATCTACGTGAGGCACTCGAGATCGTTATTCAGGGGAAACGACGCATGACCGCTCGCCGCTCCATCCTCCTCGCGCCGATGCTGGCGCTCAGCCTTGCCGGCTGCGGCATCAACTCGGTGCCGACCGCGGAGGAGAACGTGAACGCCAAGTGGGCGAACGTGCAGAACCAGTATCAGCGCCGGGCCGACCTCTACGGCAATCTCGTGGAGACCGTCCGCGCGGCCGCCAACCAGGAGCGGACCGTGCTGCGCGAGGTGACGGAAGCGCGGGCGCAAGCGAACCAGATCCGGCTGAGCCCCGAGCAATTGTCCGACCCGGCCGCGGTCCGGTCCTACGCCGACGCGCAGGCCAGGCTGTCGGCGCCGCTGGTGTTCCGCCAGCTGCAGGAGGCCTATCCGCAGCTCCAGACCAACGCCAACTTCCGCGACCTCCAGTCGCAGATCGAGGGGACGGAGAACCGGATCGCCATCGCCCGGCAGGACTATAACGAGGCGGTGCAGCAGTATAACACGACCATCCGCACCTTCCCCGACGCGATCGGCGCGAAGATCATCCACGGCGCCAAGCCGAAGGTGCCGTTCGAGGCGGTGACCCCGAACGCGGAAGTAGCGCCGCAGATCAACTTCAACATGCAGTAAAGCGTGTTTCCGCTTCGAGCCGTCCTTTGTGCGGGCCTGCTGGCGGGGCTGCTCGGTTGCGATGCCCACGCCTCGGGGGAATCGCTCGCGCGCACGGAAGAGTCGGCGGATCTGCCGCCTCTCACTGGGCGCGTAGTCGACAATGCGAACTTGCTGAGCGTCAGAACCGAGGCGGCGCTTACGACCAAGCTGGCTGCTCTTGAAGGACGCCGCACCGATCAACTGGTGGTGGTGACCCTCCCGTCTTTGCACGGAAACACCATCGAGCGGGTGGGGCTCCGCCTTGGCCGCGGCTGGGGCATCGGTCAGGTAGACAAGAACAATGGCGTCCTCCTGATTATTGCACCCAACGAGAGGAAAGTTCGGATCGAGGTTGGCACTGGACTGGAGTCCGCGATCGAGGATCACGAGGCGGCGCGCATGATCGAAACTATTATGCTTCCTTCCTTCCACGCAGGAGCACTCGAAAGCGGAATTGTGGCGGGCGCCGACGCGATCATCGCTGAGCTGGATCGATCGCCACTGGCTGAGGCAAACCGATGATCGGGTACCGCGCTCTGCTTCTTGCCTTTCTGCTCCTGTGGCTCGCCCCTGCTGCCCACGCCCAGCAGTTTCCCCCGCTCACCGGCCGGGTGGTGGACAACGCCAACCTGCTGTCGCCTGCCGACGAGGCGGAGCTGACGGCGGAGCTTCAGAACCTGGAGCAAAGGAGCAGCCGGCAGCTGGTGGTGGCTACGGTTCCGTCGCTCGGCGGGTATGAGATCGAGGATTATGGCTACCGTCTCGGCCGGGAGTGGGGCATCGGGCAGAAGAAGGCGAATAATGGCGCGATCCTGCTGGTTGCGCCGAACGAGCGGAAGGTGCGGGTGGAGGTGGGTTACGGGCTGGAGCCGATCCTGACCGATGCCTTCTCCAATCGGGTGATCGACGAGGCGATCCTGCCGCGGTTCAAGGCTGGGGACATGCCGGGCGGGATCAAGGCAGGGGTGGATGCGCTGATTGCCCAGTTGCAGGCGCCACCGGAAGTCGCTGAACGAGCAGCGCTGGAAGCGGCGCAGGCGCGGGCGCAGCGGCAGCAGCAACGAGAATCTCGAAGTTTCAGCATCGAGCCGCTGATAGTTCCTGGCCTCATCATCCTGTTCGTGCTGCTGAGCTTCGGCCGGCGCGGCGGTGGGAGGCGCTATCGCGGGCGGCGGCGGAGCGGCGGCGTTGATCCGCTGATCGTCCTGTGGGGCCTGGATGCGCTGTCCCGGGGATCGCGGCACGGCGGCGGCTGGGGTGGAGGCGGGGGCTTTGGCGGCTTCGGCGGCGGCGGCGGGGGTGGCTTCGGCGGCTTCTCCGGTGGGGGCGGCTCGTTCGGCGGTGGGGGAGCGTCGGGATCATGGTGAGCCCCGGGCGGCATAGCGCCGAGGACCACGCGCGCGTCAGCCAGGCGATCGCGGCGGCGGAGTCCACCAGCGACGGCGAGATCGTCACGGTGGTGACCGACCTTAGCGATCCGTATCATGATGTCGCGCTGCACTGGGCGGCAGCGGCGCTGATCGCCGTGCTGGCGCTATCGGCAGCATTCTACCGCTGCGTGGAGGCCTGGTTCGACCGGCTGTTTGGCGGGTGGGGCGCGCAGCATACATTTGGGCAGCTGCTGTTCTTCGTGATGGTGCTGGCGGTGCTGACCTTCACGGTGGTGCTGCTGGCGCTGAAGCACATGCCCCTGCGACTGGCGCTGACGCCGGGCGCGACCAAGACGCGGCGGGTGCGGCGGCGAGCGGTCGCGCTGTTCAAGGCGGCGGCCGAGCGGCGGACGATCGGGCGCACGGGTATCCTCATCTACCTGTCGATGGGCGAGCACCGGGCGGAGATCATCGCGGATGAGGCGATCGTTAAGGTGACCGAGCCCGATACCTGGGGCGAGGCCATGGCCGCGCTGCTGGCCGAGGTGAAGCAGGGACGAGTGGCGGACGGCATGGTCGCGGCCATCGCGGAGGTCGGCACCGTTCTGACCCAGCACTTCCCACGTTCGGCGACCGACACCAACGAGATTCCCGACAAGCTGATCGAATTGTGAGCTGGGATCCCGACTTCAACGCGCCCGTCGAGACGATGTGGCAGGGGCGGTTCGTGAGTGCCCTGCGGCGCGGCAAGTGGGAATATGCGGGTCGCACGGGCGGCATTCGCGCGGTCGTGATCATGGCCGAGTTCGAGGGCCGCTACATCCTGGTCGAGCAGCATCGCGTCGCCGTGGGCGGGCCGTGCCTGGAGCTCCCGGCGGGGTTGGTCGGCGACAAGGACGAGCGTGCGACCATCGAGAGCACCGCGGTCGCGGAGCTGGAAGAGGAGACCGGCTTCACGGCAGGGCGGATCCAGCGGCTGGGCGATTTCCATGCGTCCCCCGGAATGCTGTCCGAGAGCTTTACCCTGGTGAAAGCGCACGACGTGCGGCGCGTGGGCGAGGGCGGCGGGATCGCCGGCGAGGAGGATATCCTCGTGCACCTGGTCCCCAAGGACGAGATCGTCCGCTTCGTGGAAGGCAAGCGGGCGGCGGGGGTAGCGATGGACGTGAAGCTGCTGTTGCTGCTTGCCCCGGCGTTCCTGGGGATCGACTAGTCGGCGACCTCGTCGCGATTGGCGGCCTTGAGCTTTTCCCGCAGTGACAGCGTCAGGCTGTGTTCGAGGGCGTGGCGGACCTCGTCGTGGGCTTCGAGGTAGCTGTTGAGGGCGCGGGCCGAGGCGGACCAGATGCGCGATGGCTGGGTCAGGCGCACGGTGGCCGTGCCCGGATCGTCGGACAGGATCGCACCCTCGCCGATCAGCTGACCGGGAACGCAGACACCGACCAGTTCCTCCTGGATGGTGACCTCCGCCCCGCCGCTCGCGAGGTAGAAGAGGCGGCGGTCGCGCTCGCCTTCGCGGATCAAGGTGTCGCCGGGCTCTCCCTCGATCCATTCGCCCTGGTCGAAGAACAGGCGGGCCTGCGTGCGCGGAATGCCCTTGAGCGGGCCGGACAGCATGGATTCCTCGTCGGGCGTGAACCGGGCAGAGCGCTCCGCGAGGAGGCGGGAGAATGCCTGAACGAGCGCGACCACGGCCACCAGGAACGGCGCGAGCAGTGCGAAGGCGCCATGTTCGCCGTAGCCGTAGAGCAGGCCGAGCAGGCCGGCACCGCCGATCAGCGCGTGGTTCGTGCGTTCGGAGCGCACCAGCAATGCGATCAGGAGCACAACGAACAGCGCCTGGAAGAAGACCGTCTGCCCTGTCATTCGCGTCACCCCCTGTTCAGCCGCTTTGGGCTATGACCAGCCTCACGATCAACGCCCGTTCGTCCGTTCGTCGAAGTGCGGCTTGCCGCCAAACGGACGAGGCCCCAGGGCGGCTCCGAAACAATCACGAGGTGATACGCATGATCAAGCAGGCCTTGTTGGCGGGTACGGCGCTGGTGGCGCTCGGTGGATGCGCGGCGACGGCGGCGGAGCAGCAGGTTGCGCCCGCGACGGCTGCGGCGGAACCCGCGGCGGCGACGCCCGCTTCCGTTCCCGTGCCCAACAACATCCTTCTGACCGAGTGGACCGGCCCCTACGACGGCGTGCCGCCGTGGGACCAGGTCAAGCCCGAGCTGTTCAACGAAGCCTTTCAGTTCGCCGTCGACGAGCAGCGCCGCGAGTACCAGGCGATCGCCAACAGCCCGGAAGCGCCGACCTTCGCCAATACCATCGAGGCGATGGAGAAGGCGGGCCAGCGGCTCGGCCGGGTGCAGGCCGTGTTCGGCGTGATGACCGACAACGTGTCGACGCCGGCCTATCAGGCGCTGGACAAGGAATGGTCGCCCAAGCTGTCCGCGGCGAGCGACGAGATCACGCTCGACCCCAAGCTGTTTGCTCGAGTGGAGACGCTCTACAACCAGCGCGCGAGCCTGGGGCTGGACGCGAAGCAGACGCGGTTGCTGGAGCGGAGCTACGACTATTTCGTGCGCAACGGCGCCAAGCTGGATCAGGCGCAGAAGCAGCAGCTGAGCCAGTATAACCAGCAGCTCGCCAGCCTGTTCTCCGAGTTCAACTCGCGCCTGCTGGCGGACGAGGGCACCTACACCGCCGCGAACGAAGCCGAGATGCGTGGTGTGCCGCAGGACGTGAAGGACGCGGCGGCCGCGGCGGCTAAGGAGCGCGGACTTCCGCCGGGCACCTTCGCCATCAAGACGACCCGCTCCGCCGTCGAGCCGGTGCTGACGTTCGGCACCAACCGGGACCTGCGCAAGCGGGTGTTCCAGGCGTTCGCCAACCGCGGCGACAATGGTGGGGCCAACGACACCAACCAGCTGATCAGCCAGATCGTGAAGCTGCGCGCCGACCGGGCGAAGCTGCTGGGCTTCGGTAGCCACGCCGAGTGGCGGATGCAGGACACGATGGCCAAGACGCCGGCCAACGCCATGGACCTGATGATGCGGGTGTGGCCGGCTGCCGTCGGGCGCGTGAAGGAGGAAGTCGCCGACATGCGCACCTTCGCGCGGCGCGAGGGCGTGCAGACGATCGAGCCGTGGGACTATCGCTACTTCCAGGAGAAGGTGCGCAAGGCCAAGTTCGACCTGTCGGAAGCCGAGATCAAGCCGTACTTCGAGCTCAACAATCTCGTGAACGGCATGTTCTGGTCGGCAGGCCAGCTGTACGGGCTGGAGTTCAAGGAGAATACGGGCACGGTGCCGGTCTTCCATCCGGACGTGCGCACGTTCGAGGTCACCCGCGAAGGCAAGGTGGTCGGGCTGTTCTACCTCGACAATTTCGCGCGCGACGGAAAGCGCTCGGGCGCGTGGATGACGACCTATCGCAGCCGGGCGGGCCTGCTCGGCGACGACATCGTGCTCGCGTCGAACAACAACAACTTCACCAAGGCGGCCGACGGTCAGCCGGTGCTGATCAGCCTGGATGACGCATCCACGCTGTTCCACGAGTTCGGACACGCCATCCACTATCTGCTGGTGGACGTCAAATATCCGAGCCTCGGCGGATCGCAGCGCGACTTTGTGGAGTATCCGAGCCAGGTCAACGAGAACTGGCTGCTCACCCGGCCGGTGCTGGAGCGCTTCGCCAAGCACTACCAGACGGGCCAGCCGATGCCGCAGAGCCTGGTCGACAAGATCAAGAAGGCGGAAAGCTTCAACCAGGGCTTCGCGACGGTGGAATATCTGTCGTCGGCGCTGGTCGACATGAAGCTGCATACCGACCCGAACGGCGTGGTCGATCCGGACGCGTTCGAGAAGGCGACGCTGGCGGAGCTCGGAATGCCCCGCGAGATGGTGATGCGTCACCGGCTGCCGCAGTTCGGGCACCTGTTCTCGAGCGACGCCTACTCGGCGGGCTATTATTCCTACCTGTGGTCGGAAGTGATGGACGCCGACACCTGGGCCGCGTTCGAGGAGGCGGGCAATCCGTTCGACAAGAAGACGGCGGATGCGTTCCGGACCTACCTGCTGTCGACGGGCAACGAGACGGATCGCGCGGAGGCTTACCGGCAGTTCCGTGGCCGCGACCCGGACGTGAACGCGCTGCTGAAGCGGCGGGGTTTTCCGACGAAGTAGCCTGACCTGTCCCCCCCCGAGCTTTCTCGGGGAAGGGGACCATGCGAAGCATGGTGGAGGGGCCGAGCGCGTCAGCGCTCGCTTCGCTCGCGACCCCTCCACCGCCTTCGGCGGTCCCCCTCCCCAGGAAAGGCTGGGGAGGATCCTACAGCCGCGCCTTCTGGGCTTCGCTCCAGGCCAGTGCAGCGAGCGGTTCAAGGGCCGCGACGGTGGCTTCGGCGTGGGCGCTGCTGGCGCTGCCGCGGGCGAGGCGGCCCTTGATGCCGTGGATGATGGCCGCGAGCCGGAACAGGTTGAAGACGATTAGGTAATCGAGGTGGGCGATGCCCTCCCGCCCCGTGCGGCGGCAGTAGGCGGCGACGTAATCGGCCTCGCTGGGGATGCCGAGTGCGGCGAGGTCGAGGCCCGATAGGCCGGTGAACAGGCCGGCGGGCATGCGGTACATCAGCAGGTGGTAGGTGAAGTCGCTGACCGGGTCGCCGAGCGTTGACAGCTCCCAGTCCAGGACGGCGCGGACCTGCGGCTGCTCCGCGTCGAAGATCATGTTGTCGCAGCGAAAGTCGCCGTGGACGATGCGGCTTTCGCCGCTGTCCGGCGGCATGTGCCTGGCGAGCCAGTCGACCAGCCGGTCCATGTCCTCGACCCGGCCGCCGTCGGTATCGGTGAGATATTGCTTGGACCAGCGCCCGACCTGCCGTTCGACGAAGCCGGTCGCCTTGCCATAATCTCCGAGCCCGATCGCTTCGGGATCGTAGCTGTGTAGCTGCGCCAGGGTGGCGTTCATTGCATCGAAATGGGCGGCGCGGGAGGCGGGAGTGAGGCTGGGGAAGTCGGCTTCCCAGACGATGCGGCCGGGCACCATGTCCATGACGTAGAAGGCGGTGCCGATGACGCCGTCGTCCTCGCACAGGGCGTGGACTCGGGCGACGGGGAAGCCTTGGCCGCCGAGGGCCTTGAGGACGCGGTATTCGCGGTCGACCGCGTGGGCGCCGGGGAGCGTCTTGCCGGGCGGCTTGCGGCGGAGGACGTAGGAGTGGCCGGGCGTGTCGAGCTTGTAGGTCGGGTTCGACTGGCCACCCTTGAACTGGTTGACGGTCAGCGGGCCGGAAAAGCCGGAAACGTGATCTTCCATCCAGCCGGCGAGCGCAGCTTCGTCGAAGCGGAGGCGTTCGCTGACCTCGCGAGTGCCGGAGTTGGCGGTGGTGCGGTCCATGGTGCCGTGCATATGGCAAAGCGCTCACTCTGAGTAGCCGCGTCAGCGGCGTATCGAAGGGCGTTGCGGACCGGGAAAACGCTTCGATACGGAGCTGCGCTCCTACTCAGCGTGAGCGCGGTGGGTGAACCCTGTCTCTTCTCGGCCGTTCTCACACCCATGCCGCGTTTTGTCCATCTGTCCGACCTGCACTTCGGTGCGCACGACGACCGCATCGTATCCGCGGTCGAGCAGGAGATCACCAAGGCCGCTCCCGACCTGGTGATCGTCAGCGGCGACTTCACCCAGCGGGCGAAGACCGAGCAGTTTCAGGAAGCGTGCCGGTTTCTGGAGCGGGTGCGCGAGGCGGGGCACGAGGTGATCGGCGTTCCGGGCAATCACGACGTGCCGCTGTATGACGTGCTGCGGCGGTTCATGTCGCCGCTGACCCGCTACCGGCGATATATCGACGAGACGCTCTGTCCCTATCACCAGCTGGAAGGCGCGGCGGTGCTGGGGATCAACACGGCGCGGTCGCTGACGGTGAAGGATGGCCGCATCAACCGCGAGCAGATCGACTTTATCCGAGAGACCTTCAGCCGGGTGCCGGAAGGCACCGTGCGAGTGCTGGTGACCCATCATCCGCTGTTCGCACTGCCGGTCAGCGACGGGGGCGAGCTGGGGGAAGCGATCGGCCGGCAGGAGCTGGCGCTGGATGCAGTGAACGAGCTGGGCGTCGACCTGCTGCTGGCGGGGCACAATCATCGCGCATCCACCCACCATGCACGCGACCTGGTGACCCGGGCGGGCGGGGCGCTGGTGGTGCAGGCGGGGACCGCAACGTCCGTCCGGCTGCGCGAGGAGGAGCAGAGCTTCAACATCCTCGACGTGGAGAAGGAGGTCGTTTCCGTGTCGCTGATGAAGTGGGCGGGAGAGGCGTTCGAGGCGGCCGTGCCGACGCAGTTCCGGAAGACGGAAGAGGGCTGGCGGCAGTCGAGCCAGGCACAGGCGGACGCTGCGGCACCGGCCTGAGGCTTGCCGTCCGCACAGTCCCTCGGCAGAGCGGCGGGATGACCGACATCGCCAACTTCGACCTGCAGGATTTCGTTGCCCGCGTGCTGGCGGAGGACCTTGGCTCGGGCGGGGACGTGACGTCGGCCGCGACCATCGACGAGGGGGCGCGCTTCCGGGCCGAGATGAACTGCCGTGAGCCGATCGTGGTCGCGGGACTTGAGATTGCGGCGGCGTTCTTCCGCCGACTGGACGCGGATGTGCGGCTGACCTCGCTGGTGCGCGACGGCGAGCGGGCGGACGCGGGCACGGTGCTGATGCGGCTGGAAGGGCGGGCGCGGGCGATGCTGACGGCAGAGCGGTCGGCGCTGAACACGTTGCAGCACCTGTCGGGGATCGCGACTTTGACGCGGCGCTATGTCGACGCAATCGATGAGACGGGTGCCATCCTGCTCGACACCCGCAAGACGATCCCTGGTCTGCGGGCGCTCGACAAGTATGCGGCGCGCATGGGTGGCGCGCAGAACCACCGGATGCGGCTGGATGACGGGGTGCTGATCAAGGACAATCATGTCGCGGTGAACGGCGGCGTCGAGCAGGCCGTGCGGCGGGCCAATGCGGCGAACACCGGATTGCAGGTGCAGGTCGAGGTGGATCGGATCGAGCAGATCGAGCCGGCATTGGCCGCTGGGGCGGAGCGGCTGCTGCTGGACAATATGAGTAACGAGCAGTTGCGTACGGCGGTGCGGCTGGTGAACGGCCGAGTGCCGCTGGAAGCATCGGGCGGGGTCAACCTCGACACGATCCGCGGGATCGCCGAAACGGGCGTCACCTACATCTCCGTGGGACGGATCACGCAATCGGCCCCGGCGGTGGACATCGGCCTGGACTTCGCCTTGGCATAACTGACAGTTTCCGAAACGAAACGTTCAGGGGTGTGTCAGCAGCCTGCGCCCAAGTTGGCTCCACAGTCTAAAGGAGCCTAAGCTCATGTTGATCAAGAAAGCACTTTTCGCCTTCAGCGCAGCGGCCATGGTTGCAGTGCCCGGCGTCGCCAGCGCGCAATATTATCCCGCGCCGGCGCCTTATTATGGCGGGTACAACAACGGCTATTACAACAATGGTTACGGGAACTACGATGCGCGTGACCAGCGTCGCTACGAGCGCGAGCAGCGCCGATACGAGCGTCAGCAGCGGCGCGCCTACAACAACCGCTACGACGGCTATTATGGCCAGCGTTGCAGCGGCACGACTGGCGCGATCATCGGCGGTGTCGCCGGTGCCTTGCTCGGTCGTGAGGTTACCCGTGGCGGTCGTGATTACTACGGCAATCGCCGGGGTAGCGGCACGACCGGTGCCATCGTCGGCGGTGCTGTCGGCGCGCTGGTCGGCAACGAGGTCGGTAAGAGCACCTGCCGCCGCTAACGGTTGAGCTGCTCGACGAAATGGAGGCCGCGGGCACCACCCGCGGCCTTTTTCGTTTTTGTGGCGCAAACCGTACGGTCACCTGTATAGCGCCGGCAGTTTTCTGGGAGACAGACGTTGTTCAAGGGCCTTCAGCCCATTCTCTACGGCGGCCGCGAGGTTTACCCGCTGGTCGAAGGCGGCAAGGGCGTCAGCGCCACCAACCATGCAAGTTCCGGTGCCTGGGCTGCCGCCGGCGGCATCGGTACGGTGAGCGCGGTGAACGCCGACAGCTACGATCCCGAAGGGCGGATCGTCCCGCAGGTCTATCAGGGGATGACCCGGCGCGAGCGGCATGACGAGCTGGTCCACTATGCCATCGAGGGCGCCGTGGCGCAGGTGAAGAAGGCGTACGACATCGCGTCAGGGCGCGGCGCGATCAACATCAACGTGCTGTGGGAGATGGGCGGTGCGCAGCGCGTGCTGCATGGCGTGCTGGAGCGGACCAAAGGCTTGGTCGCGGGCGTGACCTGCGGCGCGGGCATGCCGTACAAGCTGAGCGAGATCGCCGCGCAGTATGGCGTGCAATATCTACCGATCGTGTCATCCGGCCGCGCGTTTCGGGCGCTGTGGAAGCGCGCTTATTCCAAGGTCGCCGAGCTGCTCGGTGCGGTGGTCTATGAGGATCCGTGGCTGGCGGGCGGGCACAACGGCCTGTCCAATGCCGAGGACCCACGCTCGCCGCAGGACCCCTATCCGCGCGTGGCCGAGCTGCGCGCGGTCATGCGCGAAGGCGGCATTCCCGATACCGTGCCGATCGTCATGGCCGGCGGCGTGTGGCGGCTGGACGAATGGGAGGACTGGATCGACAATCCCGAGCTCGGCTCCATCATGTTCCAGTTCGGCACCCGGCCGCTGCTGACCCAGGAAAGCCCCATCCCGCCGGAGTGGAAGGCGCGGTTGATGACGCTGGAGGAGGGCGACGTGCTCCTCCACAAGTTCTCGCCAACGGGCTTCTATTCCTCGGCGGTGCGGACGCCGTTCCTGCGCAACCTGGAAGCGCGCAGCGAGCGGCAGATCGCCTTCACCAAGGAAAGCATCGGCGACCATGCGTTCGAGCTGGATGTCGGTATCGGCACCAAGAAGAACTACTGGGTGACCAAGGGCGACCTGCAGCACGCGCGCGAGTGGTATGCGGCGGGCTATACCCAGGCGATGAAGACTCCGGACGACACCCTGGTGTTCGTGACGCCCGAGGAAGAAAAGATCATCCGCAAGGACCAGGCCGACTGCATGGGCTGCCTCAGCCAGTGCAGCTTCTCGAGCTGGGCGGACAATGAGAAGAACTCGACCGGGCGGCTGGCCGATCCGCGCAGCTTCTGTATCCAGAAGACGTTGCAGGACATTGCGCATGGCGGGCCAGTGGACAACAACCTGATGTTCGCGGGGCACGCGGCGTTCCGGTTCAAGACGGACCCGTTCTACTCGAACGGCTTCGTGCCTACGGTGAAGCAGCTGTTGGATCGGATCCGGACGGGGGCTTAGGTGGAGCTATTTCGTCATTCCCGCTCCGGCGGGAATCCATCGGGTGAGCGGTGTACGGGCCGTAAGTTCCGGAGATGGACTCCCGCTTTCGCGGGAGTGACGGCACTAGTCTTTGCTGTATCTGCCGCCGCCCAGGACAAGCCGGTGCCCTATTGGGCTTCCATCGCCAGCGGCGAGGCGATGATGCGGACGGGGCCGGGCAAGAACTATCCCGGGGTGTGGCTGTATAAGCGGCGTGACTTGCCGATCCGAGTTCTGCGCCGCCATGAAAGCTGGCGGCTCATCGAGGATCCCGATGGTGCGCGCGGATGGATGCTGGTCGCACTCCTGAGCGAGCGGCGGACGGCGATGGTCAAGCCCGGGAAGCCTCGCGCCATTCACGTCCGGCCGGATGGCAACAGCCGCATCGCCTACCAGGCGGAGCCGGGCGTGGTCGGGCGGATCGACGAATGCACGGGCAGCTGGTGCCACATCCAGATCGGCAAGCGCGAAGGATATGTCCGCGCCGGGGACATCTGGGGCGTCGACGAGGGCGAGGTGGTGGACTGACCCGCCCTCACGATAGCTTGGCGAGCAGTCACTTTCCTGTGCCTTGAACGATACGGCTGCGTATCCACTTGGCGCTCTCCACCCAGCCATGGAGGGCAAAGATGAAGCTTTACTACTCACCTGGTGCGTGTTCGATGGCGTCGCGGATCGTGTTCAACGAGCTCGGCCAGCAACCGGAGTTCGTGCGGACGGATATTTACGCGAAGCGGACGGAGGACGGACGCGACTTTCGCGAGATCAACCCCTTGGGTTATGTGCCGGCACTGGAGCTGGACGGTGGCGAGGTGCTGATCGAGAACGGCGCCATTCTTCCCTACATCGCGAGCCTGAAGCCGGGCGCCGTGGCACCGAGCGGTGATGCGCTGGCGGAAGCCAAGCTGCACCAGGCGCTCGCGTTCCTCAGCAGCGAGCTGCACAAGGCCTTTGGTCCGTTCTTCGGCAAGCCGGAAGGAGCGGCTCGGGAGGCTTTGCTGAAGCGGCTGGATACCAGGCTCGATTACGTCGAGCAGCACTTCGGTGATGGTCGGGAGTATTGGCTTGGCGACGACTTCACCGTGGCCGATGCGCTGGCGTTTGTGATCCTGAGCTGGGCAGGCCATTTCGGCATCAGTTACGCGGACCGACCGAATATCGCGCGCTACGTCGAGCGGATCGGCCGGCGCGAGTCGGTGCGCAAAGCGTTGGAGGCCGAGGGACTGCTGCAAGCCGCGTAGCGGTCTGAATTAGCGAAGCGATCCAGTCACTTGCGGGTTACCGGATCGCTTCGCCCGCTTGCTCCTCGCAAGGACGGGTCAGACCAGCTCCACCGCCACGGCCGTCGCCTCGCCGCCGCCGATGCAGAGGCTGGCGACGCCGCGCTTCAGGCCCTTCTGCTTCAGCGCGTTCAGCAGCGTGACGATGATGCGCGTGCCGCTGGCGCCGATCGGGTGACCGAGGGCGGTGGCGCCGCCGTGAATGTTGATCTTCTCGTGGCCGATGCCGAGGTCCTTCATCGCGAACATGGCGACGCAGGCGAAGGCCTCGTTGACTTCGAACAGGTCGACGTCGCCGATCTTCCAACCAGCCTTGTCGAGCACCTTGTGGATGGCGCCGATCGGGGCGACAGTGAATTCGGCCGGGGCCTGCGCGTGGGCGGCAGTGGCGACGATGCGGGCGACCGGCTCCGCGCCCTTTTCGCGGGCGACGGACTCGCGGGCGAGAACCACGGCGGCGGCGCCGTCGGAGATGGAGGAGCTGGTGGCCGCGGTGATGGTGCCTTCCTTCGCGAAGGCGGGCTTCAGCTGCGGGATCTTGTCGGGGCGGCCTCGGCCCGGAGCTTCGTCGGTGTCGACGACGGTCTCGCCCGCGCGGCTCTTGATGGCGACGGGAACGATCTCGTCTGCGAAGCCGCCATTTTCGATGGCCGACTTGGCGCGGGTGAGGGATTCGATGGCGTAGTTGTCCATCGCCTCGCGGGTGAGCTGATATTCGTCGGCGGTGCACTGGGCGAAGCTGCCCATGGCGCGGCCCTCCTCGTAAGCGTCTTCCAGCCCGTCGAGGAACATGTGGTCGTAGGCCGTGTCATGGCCGATGCGCGCGCCGGAGCGGTGCTTCTTAAGCAGGTAGGGCGCGTTGGTCATGGACTCCATGCCGCCCGCGACGATCAGGTCCGCGTTGCCAACGGCGAGTGCCTCCGCGCCCATGATCACGGTCTGCATGCCCGAGCCGCAGACCTTATTGACGGTGGTCGCCTGCACGGAGGTGGGGAGGCCGGCCTTGATCGCGGCCTGGCGCGCGGGGGCCTGGCCCAGGCCGGCGGGGAGAACGCAGCCCATGTAGATGCGGTCAATGTCCCCGCCCTTCACGCCGGCGCGCTCGACGGCGGCCTTGACCGCGGTGGCGCCGAGGTCGGTGGCGGAGACGTCGGCCAAGGCGCCCTGCATCGCTCCCATCGGGGTGCGGGCGTAGGAGAGGATGACGATGGGATCGGACTGGTTCATCGGTTGCTCCACAGGTCTCCGCTTGTCCCGAGCGAAGTCGAGGGGCGTTCGCCTGAGTGCCTGTCTGGCGCCCCTCGACTACGGCCTTGCGGCCTCCGCTCGGGACGAGCGGTGTTTGTTGCACCGCACATAAGCCTCATGGCCGCCTTGTGGAAGATGGGAGCGCTCTGCTAGCGCCACCCCATGTCTACACCGACCCTCGACTTCGACCTGGGCGAGATGGCGGAGACCATCCGCGATACGACCCAGCGCTTCGCCACCGACCGGATCGCCCCGATCGCGGCGGAGATCGACTTGCATGATCGTTTCCCGATCGAGCTGTGGCCGCAGATGGGCGAACTTGGCCTGCACGGGATCACGGTCGAGGAGGAGTGGGGCGGGTTGGGTCTCGGCTACCTCGAGCATGTGGTCGCGCAGGAGGAAGTGGCGCGGGCGTCGGCGTCCGTGGGCCTGAGCTACGGCGCGCACTCCAACCTGTGCGTGAACCAGATCCGGCGCTGGGCGAACGACGAGCAGAAGGCGAAATACCTGCCCAAGCTGATCAGCGGCGAGCATGTCGGCGCGCTGGCGATGAGCGAGGCGGGCGCGGGCTCCGACGTCGTCTCGATGAAGCTGCGGGCCGAGAAGTCGGGCAACGGCTATCGGCTGAATGGCACCAAGTTCTGGATCACCAACGGCGCGTATGCCGACGTGCTGGTGGTCTACGCCAAGACCGGCGAGGGCAGCCGCGGGATCACGACCTTCCTGATCGAGAAGGACATGGAGGGTTTCTCCATCGGCCAGAAGATCGACAAGGTCGGCATGCGCGGATCGCCAACGGCGGAGCTGGTGTTCGACGATTGCTTCGTGCCGGCCGAGAACATCATGGGGCCGGAGAATGGCGGCGTCGGCGTGCTGATGAGCGGCCTCGACTATGAGCGAACGGTGCTGGCGGGCATCCAGCTCGGCATCATGCAGGCATGCCTGGACGTGGTGCTGCCCTATATCCGCGAGCGCAAGCAGTTCGGATCGCCGATCGGCAGCTTCCAGCTAATGCAGGCCAAGATCGCGGACATGTACGTCGCGCTCAATTCGGCGCGGGCCTACGTCTACCAGGTGGCCAAGGCCTGTGATGCGGGCAAGACGACCCGGTTCGATGCGGCCGGTGCGATCCTGCTGGCGAGCGAAAGCGCGTTCAAGGTCGCGGGCGAAGCGGTGCAGGCACTCGGCGGCGCGGGCTACACCCGGGACTGGCCGGTCGAACGCTACATGCGCGACGCCAAGCTGCTCGACATCGGCGCAGGGACCAATGAGATCCGCCGGATGCTGATCGGGCGGGAGTTGATCGGAGCCGCCGGTTGAGCTCGGCCGTAGCGGCGGACGCGGTCAGCGCTCGCCAGCGCGGGTTCCTCGGCTTCGTCGAGCGCGCCGGCAACCTGTTGCCCGAGCCGACGATGATCTTCGTCTGGCTGATCCTGGCTCTGATGGCGCTGTCGACCGTCGGCCAGTGGCTCGGCTGGTCCGCGTCGCTGCAGTATAGCGGGGAAGAAGCGCCGAACTGGGCGACGCTGGAGAATGGCGTCCTGACCTACACGGCGACCAGCCTGTTCTCCGAGGAGAATATCGCACGGCTGCTGACGGAGATGCCGCGCACCATGGCGGGGTTCGCGCCGCTGGGGCTGATCCTGGTGATCATGCTGGGAGCCGCGGTCGCCGAACGATCAGGGCTGTTCGCGGCGCTGATCCGGGGGTCGCTCGCCCGGGCGCCGAGTGCGCTGCTCACTCCGATCGTCGCAATCATCGGCATGGTCTCCCACCATGCGTCGGACGCGGCCTATGTGGTGTTCATCCCGTTGGCGGCGATCGTCTACGCCGCCGCGGGACGCCATCCGCTGGCCGGGCTGGCGGCAGCGTTCGCGGCGGTGTCCGGCGGATATGCAGGCAACATCACGCCGGGGCAGATCGACGTGCTGCTGTTCGGCTTCACGCAGGAGGCGGCGCACATCGTGGAGCCGGGCTGGCAGATGAACCCGCTGGGCAACTGGTGGTTCATCCTGGGCATCGTGGTGCTGTTCACGCCGGCCATCTGGTTCATCACGGACAGGGTCGTGGAACCGCGTCTCGGCAAGTGGGGCGGAGAGGCGGACGCTGAGCTCAAGGCCGAGCTCGAACGGTCCGAACTCACGGCCGAAGAGCGTCGGGGGCTTCGCCGCGCGGGCGGGGCGGCGCTGCTGGTCGTGGGGCTGTTCGCCGCGCTGGCGCTGCTGCCCGGCTACACCCCGCTCATCGATGAAGATGCGGAGGGCACGGCGAGCCTGCAGCCGCTCTACGCTTCGCTGATCGCCGGCTTCTTCCTGCTGTTCGTGCTGTCGGGGATCGCGTTCGGCTCCGCCACCGGCTCCATCGCGAGCTACAAGAATGTCACGGCGATGATGCAGGAGGGCATCCGTGCGCTGGCGCCCTACATCGTGTTCGTGTTCTTCGCGGCGCACTTCGTCGCCATGTTCAACTGGTCGCGGCTGGGCCCGATCCTGGCGATCGATGGAGCGAAGGTGCTGCAGACGGTCGGCCTGCCCGCGCCGCTGCTGCTGGTCAGCGTGCTGCTGCTGTCGTCTTTCCTCGACCTGTTCATCGGCTCGGCGAGCGCCAAGTGGAGCGCGCTGGCGCCGGTGGTGGTGCCGATGTTCATGCTGCTGGGCATCAGCCCGGAAATGACCACCGCAGCCTATCGGATGGGCGACAGCTATACCAACATCATGACGCCGCTGATGAGCTACTTCCCGCTGATCCTCGGGTTTGCGCGGCGATGGGAAGGCGGGTTTGGCGTGGGTTCGCTGCTGGCGCTGATGCTGCCGTTTGCGTTGACCTTCATGGCGACGGGGATTGCGATGACGATTGCGTGGGTCGCCTTCGACCTGCCCCTAGGGCCGGGGGCAACCGTCTACTACGAGCCTCCGGCCGCAGTGAATCCATAGCAGGCCAGGTCGCCGAAGCTGGCGCAGGTGATTGCCTTGGGTTAAGTGCTGCGGCGCGACCGGGGAGAATATCTCCATGCGTGCAGCCATGATCCTGCTGGCGGCTGCCAGCCTGTGTGCATGTACCCAGGAAGAGACTGGGGCCGGCGGCCAGGCTGCCGCTGCAAGTCTGACAACGGTCTCCTTCGATGGTGCCGATTACAAGACGAATCCGGAGAAGCTTGCTCATGGAGCAAGGCTTGCGCGGGTCCTCGGGTGCCTGGGTTGTCACGGGGATAATCTCCAGGGCACCAACGTCACCAAGGACGACCCGGGCTTCGGGGACATGAATGCGCCCAACCTGACGCTGCTGGTTCCGCTTTACAGCGACGCGGAGCTTGACCGCGCGATCCGCGCCGGGGTGCCCAGGGACGGACGCGAGTTCTGGTTCATGCCGTCCGAAGCCTACCAGTTCCTGAGCGATTCCGACATGTCTGCGCTGATTGCTTACCTTCGCACCTATCGGGCCGAGGGCAAGCAAATGCCGCCGCTTCGAGTCGGTGAGGGCCTGCGCAAGCAGGTCGCCGAGGGATCGTTCGCGAACGCCGAGGGCATGTTGCGGCGCTACCGTGACGATCCTCCGCCGGACCTTGGGGAACAGCACCGGATGGGCCGGCACTTGTCCCGGGTGGTCTGCGCGGAGTGCCACAACAGCGCCCTGCAGGGCTTCGAGGATTTCACGCCCGACCTCGATATCGCCGGCGCCTATTCGCATGCCGAGCTGGAGGCGCTGCTCACCACGGGCAAGGGCAAGGCCAAACCGGACCTCGGACTGATGACGCTCAGCGCCGGCCGGTTTGCGAAGCTGACCGCGCGGGAACGGAAGGCGATCATTGACTATGTGAAGGCAAGAGCGGAGCGCCCGCACTAGTTTGCAATCGGAGGCCGAACCGCTAGTCGCGTCTCCATGAGCGCACCGCGGATCGACAGCAAGGTTCAGACCGACAGCCCCGAATATCGTGCGCGCTTTGCGCACAATCTTGAGCTGGCGCAGAAGCTGCGGGCGGATGTTGCGCAAGCGGCGCTCGGGGGAAACGAGAAGTCGCGCGAGCGGCATGTGTCGCGGGGCAAGCTGCTGCCGCGGGAGCGGGTGGAGCGGCTGCTCGATCCGGGCTCACCATTCCTGGAAATCGGGCAGCTGGCGGCGTGCGACCTGTACGAGGGCGAGGTGCCGGGTGCGGGCATGATCGCGGGGATCGGGCGGGTGTCCGGGCGGCAGGTGATGATCGTCGCCAACGACGCCACGGTGAAGGGCGGCACCTATTACCCGATGACGGTGAAGAAGCATCTCCGGGCGCAGGAGATCGCCGAGCAGAACCGATTGCCGTGCATCTATCTGGTGGACTCCGGCGGCGCGAACCTGCCGCACCAGGCGGAGGTGTTCCCCGACCGGGACCACTTCGGGCGCATCTTCTTCAACCAGGCGCAGATGAGCTCCAAGGGCATCGCGCAGATCGCCTGCGTGATGGGGTCGTGCACGGCGGGTGGCGCCTATGTGCCGGCGATGAGCGACGAGAGCGTGATCGTCCGCAATCAGGGCACGATCTTTCTTGCCGGGCCGCCGCTGGTGAAGGCGGCGACGGGGGAGGAGATCAGCGCCGAGGACCTCGGCGGCGGCGACCTTCATGCGCGCAAGTCGGGTGTGGTCGATCACCTCGCCGAGAATGACGAGCATGCGCTGACGATCGTGCGGGATATTGTCTGGCACCTCGGAGATGAGGCGGGCGCGGGGATCGGCACGCGGGAGCCGCGGCCGCCTGTGTACGACCCTGAAGAACTGTACGGCATCATCCCCGAGGACGTTCGCGCGCCCTATGACGTGCGGGAGGTGATCGCCCGGATCGTGGATGGGTCGGAGCTGCACGAGTTCAAGCCGCTCTACGGCACCACGCTGGTGTGCGGCTTTGCGCATATCTGGGGCATGCCGGTCGCCATCCTCGCCAACAACGGCGTCCTGTTCAGCGAGAGCGCGGTCAAGGGCGCGCACTTCATCGAACTGGCGTGCCAGCGGCGCATTCCGCTGCTCTTCCTGCAGAACATCTCCGGCTTCATGGTCGGCGGGAAATATGAGGCAGAGGGTATTGCCAAGCATGGCGCCAAGCTGGTGACGGCGGTGGCGACCGCGCAGGTGCCCAAGATCACCGTGCTGATCGGCGGCAGCTTCGGCGCCGGCAATTACGGCATGGCTGGCCGCGCCTACTCGCCTCGTTTCCTGTTCACCTGGCCCAACAGCCGCATCAGCGTCATGGGCGGGGAGCAGGCGGCTTCGGTTCTGGCGACGGTGCACCGTGACGCCGACAAGTGGACGGCGGAGGAAGCGGAGGCGTTCAAGGCGCCGGTGCGGCAGCGCTACGAGGACGAGGGCAACCCGTGGCACGCAACGGCGCGGTTGTGGGACGACGGCATCATCGACCCGGTGCAGACACGGGACGTGCTGGGGCTTGCGTTCGCGGCCTGCCTGAACGCGCCGATCCCCGAGCGGCCGCAGTTCGGCGTGTTCAGGATGTGATGATGTCCGAAGATGCAGTCGTTTTTGCAACAGTTGGCCGGCTCCGCTGCCATTCTGCGAAGCGACTTTCCGACATGCGCTGCACACGGCCAAGCAGACCGGAGACGACATTGTAGTAGAACGGCAGAAAGGGCGAGCCTTGCTTTTCAAGAGTCCTTTGAAGAGCCGGTTCCGGGTAATTGATGTTTGCTTCGATGATAGAGACAAGATCGTGCGAACAGCGCACTATGCCGTGACGCCAGACTTCGCCGGACCGGTGCCGCGAGGTTGGAGAAGGTACGTCTTCTGGCCATCCGAACTTTCTTGGTCTGAAGAGCAGGCGGTGGAGTTCGCAACACGTTACAGCCAAGGCGAACGACCTGTCTTCCCCCATAGATGGATAGCTGAGTGATGCGTACCGATTGGACCCGGGCGGAGATCGCCGCGCTCTTCGACCTGCCTTTCACCGAGCTCCTCTTCCGCGCGGCGGAAGTGCATCGCGCCAACCATGCGGCGGGGGAGGTGCAGCTTTGCACCCTGCTCTCCATCAAGACGGGCGGGTGCCCGGAGGATTGCGGCTATTGCTCGCAGTCGGCGCATGCGGAAACCAGCGTCAGCGCGAGCAAGCTGATGGACGTGGAAGCGGTGCTCGCGTCGGCGGCCGAGGCGAAGGCCGCGGGCTCGCAGCGGTTCTGCATGGGGGCAGCGTGGCGCAGTCCCAAGGACCGCGACATGGGCAAGGTCTGCGCAATGGTCGCGGGGGTGAAGGCGATGGGGCTGGAGACCTGCATGACGCTGGGCATGCTGACCGGCGAGCAGGCGCGGCAGTTGAAGGACGCCGGGCTCGATTACTACAACCACAACATCGACACTTCGCCGGAGAAGTATGGCGAGATCATCTCCACGCGGACCTTCCAGGATCGCCTGGACACGCTGGAGGAGGTGCGCTCCGCCGGGATCAGCGTCTGTTGTGGCGGGATCGTAGGGATGGGCGAGAGCCGGGACGACCGCGTCGGCTTCATTCACGCGCTCGCCACCCTGCCGCGCCACCCGGAGAGCGTGCCGGTGAACGCCCTGGTGCCGGTCAAGGGCACGGTATTGGGTGACATGTTCGCGGGCGAGCGGCTGATCGACGATATCGAGTTCGTGCGGACGGTGGCGGTGGCGCGGATCACCATGCCGCGATCGATGGTGCGGCTGTCCGCCGGGCGGGAGAGCATGAGCGAGGCGACTCAGGCGCTCTGCTTCCTAGCGGGGGCGAACAGCATCTTCACCGGCGACAAGCTGCTGACCACGGCGAATGCGGGGGATAGCAGGGATGCGGCGCTGTTCGCCAAGCTCGGGCTGAAGCCGATGGACGCGGAGGAGCCGATGCGCACACTGGAGGCTGCCGAGTGATCACCTCCCTCCTCATCGCCAACCGGGGCGAGATCGCGTGCCGGATCATCCGTACCGCGCGGAAGCTTGGGGTGCGGACGGTCGCGGTCCACTCGGATGCGGACGCCAAGGCGCTGCATGTGCGGATGGCCGATGAGGCGGTGCATATCGGACCGAGCCCGGCGCGGGAGAGCTATCTGGTCGGTGAGCGGATTATTGCCGCAGCGAAGGAGACTGGCGCAGAGGCAATTCATCCGGGTTATGGGTTCCTGTCGGAGAATGCGGACTTCGCGCAGGCGGTGCTGGATGCCGGGCTGGTGTGGGTCGGGCCGAAGCCGGATTCGATCCGCGCGATGGGCCTGAAGGACGCGGCCAAGACGCTGATGGCGGACGCGGGCGTGCCGGTGACCCCAGGCTATCTCGGCGAGGACCAGTCGCCGGAGCGGCTGAAGGCCGAGGCCGATGCGATCGGCTATCCGGTGCTGATCAAGGCGGTCGCGGGCGGCGGGGGCAAGGGGATGCGGCGCGTCGATGAGGCGGCCGCGTTCATGGACGCGCTGGAGAGCTGCAAGCGCGAGGCGGCGTCCTCGTTCGGCAACGACATTGTGCTGCTGGAGAAATACATCCTCTCGCCGCGTCACATCGAGGTGCAGGTGTTCGGCGATGCCCACGGCAACGTCGTCCACCTGTTCGAGCGCGACTGCTCCCTGCAGCGGCGGCACCAGAAGGTCATCGAAGAGGCGCCCGCGCCGGGCATGGACGAGGCGACGCGGGAGGCGGTGTGCGGCGCGGCGGTGCGGGCGGCACAGGCGGTCAACTACGAAGGCGCGGGCACGATCGAGTTCATCGCCGACGCCAGCGAGGGCCTGCGCGCCGACCGCATCTGGTTCATGGAGATGAACACCCGCCTCCAGGTCGAACATCCGGTGACGGAGGAGATCACCGGGCAGGACCTGGTCGAGTGGCAACTGCGCGTCGCCAGTGGCGAGCCGCTGCCGAAGCGACAGGACGAGCTGTCGATCAACGGCTGGGCGATCGAAGCGCGGCTCTATGCGGAGGACCCGGCGAAGGGGTTTCTGCCAAGTGTGGGCAAGCTGGATTATCTTTATTTGCCGCAGCGTCCGCACCACGCCGACGTCCGGATTGAAACCGGCGTGGAAGAGGGTGACGAGATTTCACCATTCTACGATCCGATGATCGCTAAGTTGGTCGTGCACTCAAGAGATCGCATGACGGCGCTCGATGATCTCGCGGACGCCTGCGCAGGCGTGGCATGCCATCCTGTGCGAACAAACGCGTGGTTTCTCGCTCGCCTCTGTGATGCCGAAGAGTTTCGGGACGGCAGGGTTACGACCGGCTTTATTGGCAAGCACGCCGACGACTTGACTGCGCATCCGAAGCCAAGCGACGATCTCCTCCAAGAGGTAGCGGAACACTTTATCTCCGCACTCTGGTCCGATGAATCCGGCTACCACCATCGAACCTTGCGTTTTGATCGGGGGCTGTCCGGATTCAGGCTCAACCGAGCGCCGTCGTTCAAGGTTACGGTGCAATGGAACGGGCAGGCTGTTCCCATCGAGTTCGACATGGGCCTGTATGACCGCGGCACAGAGTGGGAGCCAAGCACCGGGTCGATCAAGGACACAGATGAGATCACGGTCTTCGAGGATGGAGCATACTTCGACTTCGCCCTCGCATCGCGGGGAAAGGTTGGCGCCGCCCTGTCCGACGGCGCCCTCATTGCCCCCATGCCCGGCAAGGTGACCAGCGTGGACGTTTCTGCCGGCGAGCAAGTGACCAAGGGCCAGCGCCTGCTCACGCTCGAGGCGATGAAGATGGAGCATGGACTAGTGGCTCCGTTCGACGGCGTGGTGGCGGAGCTGAACGTGGAGGCTGGCGCGCAGGTGCAGGTGGAGGCGGTGCTAGCTCGGGTGGAGGCGGCGGAGAAGTAGGTCGTCATTGCGAGCGTAGCGAAGCAATCCAGCTGCGCGCACTCTGGATTGCTTCGTCGCTTCGCTTCTCGCAATGACTCGCAGGATAGGGATGGCCCTTCGACAAGCTCAGGGCGAGCGGATTTGGGAGATACTCGCAGATGAACATCAACGGCATTGCGGCAGTGGTTACCGGCGGCGCTTCGGGTCTCGGCGAGGCGACGGGGCGGGCGCTGGCGGCGAAGGGGGCGAAGGTGGCCATCTTCGATCGGGACCAGGAGCGCGGAGAGAAGGTCGCAGGCGAGATCGGGGGCATCTTTTGCGAGTGCGACGTGACCAGCGACGAGAAGGTCGCCGCAGCGTTCGAGCAGGCTCGTGCCGCGCATGGCCAGGAGCGGGTGCTGGTCAACTGCGCCGGTGTTGCCAACGCAGTGAAGACCGTCGGGCGGGACCGCGAGACGAAAGAGGTCAAGAAGTATCCGCTGCACCAGTTCGAGTTGGTGATCGGCATCAACCTGATCGGCACCTTCCGATGCATCGCGCACTCCGCGGCGGGCATGGTTGATGCCGAACCGCTGGAGGATGGCGAGAAGGGCGTGATCATCAACACCGCCTCCGTTGCGGCCGAGGACGGGCAGATCGGGCAGGCGGCCTATTCGGCATCCAAGGGCGGCGTGCTTGCGATGACTTTGCCGATCGCCCGCGACCTGATGAACGAGGGCGTGCGGGTGAACACCATCCTGCCGGGCGTGTTCAAGACGCCAATGGTAGCCATGATGCCGCCGCAGGTGCAGGAGGCGCTGGCGGCGCAGGTGCCGTTCCCGAAGCGGCTCGGCCGGCCGGAGGAATATGCGCAGCTGGCGGTTTTCATGATCGAGAGCGGCTACATGAATGCGGAGCATGTGCGGCTGGACGGCGGGATCCGGATGGCGCCGAAGTGAGGGGTATCCCCGGTCCGCTCACGCTGAGTAGGAGGGGCAGCCTCCGTATCGAAGCGGCAGGCAGGTCCTTCGATACGTCGCAGCGCGGCTACTCAGGATGAGCGCTGACGCGGACCTGCTCGAGGCCCTTTCCCTTGCCGTCCGTGAGGCGGGCGAGGCGATCCTTCTGGTCCGCCGCCGCGGCTTCGACGTGCAGCACAAGGGCGACGCCTCGCCGGTGACCGAGGCGGACCGGGCCGCGGAGCGGATCATCCTCGACGCGCTTGCCCGCGCCGCCCCGGGCGTGCCGGTGATCGCGGAGGAGGAGGTCGCCGCGGGTCGGATTCCGGCTCACGACGACACCTACTTCCTGGTCGACCCGTTGGACGGCACCAAGGAGTTCGTGCGTGGGGGCGACGATTATACCGTCAACATTGGACTGATCGCTGGTGGATCGCCGCGGCTAGGCGTGGTGCTGGCGCCGGAGACGGGGCGGCTGCACGCCGGCATCGTGGGCGTGGGTGCCTGGCTTGAGGACGGGAGCGGACGCCAGCCGATCCGCACTCGGGAACGCGGGAGCGAGCTGGTCGCGGTCGCGTCCAAGTCGCACTTCACGCAGAACACGTCGGACTATCTCGACGCGCTCTGCCCGGGCTGCGGGCACGTGTCGATCGGCTCGTCGCTCAAATTCTGCATCGTCGCGGAAGGGCGCGCCGACATCTACCCGCGCCTGTCGCCGACCAGCGAGTGGGACACGGCGGCCGGCCATGCGGTGCTGCTCGCCGCAGGCGGGCGGGTCGATGGGCCGGACGGAAGTCCGCTGCGCTACGGCAAGTCGGCATTCCTCAACCGCGCCTTCGTCGCGACGGCAGGCTGGGAGGCACCGGCCTGCAATCCCTACCTGGAAATCTTCTCGGGCGGCGGAGACTTGCCGCAGGGAGTTTGAGCCTCGAGCTGGGTCAAGAGGTCGATCCAGAACGGATGAGGTTCACCGGAACTTTCCCCCGCCGGAGCCGCTTCCATCTGCTCCAGTTCGCGACCGATCTGTTCGAGTCGATGGAGCAGCGGCTTGGCCTTGATGGCTGCGGCAGGGCTCTGCGCACTTGCGGTGTGGCCGTCGCGGATCGCTGCGCCGACTGCCGAGCGGAGGCGGCGGACCAGCCGCGCGCGCTCGGCGGGCCCGGTCAAGGGTGGAAACGGATCCTGCATGACAACTCCTTGGGCATTTGGTCGCTTAGGAGGCGATGCGGGGTTGCAACAGTCTAGCAACTCACTCCGCAGCGGACGAAATTAGCACTAACTCGGTGAGTCCCGCACGGCTAAGGACCGGGGGCTCGGTTTCATTTGACGATGGGTTCAGTCATGGCCGCAGCATCCCCGTTCCTTCACCCATTCTCGTCTGTCCCGAGGTATCCTGCGGCCCTGATCATCGGGGACAGCGAGGCCGCGATCTGGCGGGGCCAGCGGGCGTTCGACGTAACGGATCGAACGGCCGGCACCGTGCTGAGCGCCGAGGCGGTGGAGCGGCTGGATTCGGCCCGCGCGGAAACGGTGTGGGTCGAGTTGGACGGTCCGGTGAGCGAGGCGGTCGAGGCCTTGCTTCAGCGGATCGATGCCGATGTCTTGGCTGGGCGCTATGGCGCGGTGGTCTCGACGGTGCCGGAGCTGATCGATCCGGTGATCGCGGCGATCACCTGCCCCGACGTGGAACTGGTGATCAATGGGACGGACGTGGACCGGGCAGCGGCGCTCGCGCTGGCGGAGCGCGGCGGCTCCATGGGCGTGCGGGACAGCGCGTCGGACGCGACCACGGCGCGGCTCCGCCAGCTGAGCGAGGAGGTGAGCCGGATCGCAGCCACACTAGCGCGCCTGTCGGCAAGCAGCGGGCCCTCACCCGTGATCGGAACGCCAGCTCCGCCGACGGGCGACCTGCCTGAGATTTCGCCCGATGCCGTGCGGGCCATCATCCGGGCGCGGCGGCTGCGGAGCAAGTTCCTGCCCGAGGACCTGTTCGCGGACCCGGCATGGGACATGCTGCTGGACCTGTTGCAGGCGGAGATCGTGCAGCACCGTGTGCCGGTGTCCAGCCTGTGTATCGCGGCTGCCGTGCCGGCGACGACGGCGCTCCGCTGGCTCAAGACCATGACGGATCGCGGACTGGTCAACCGACGTGCCGATCCGCACGACGGCCGGCGGATCTTCATCGAGATGGCACCGGCGACCAGCCGATCGCTCCGTCAGTTCTTTGCGGAAGCGGGGCTGGCCCTGGTCTGAGCGGCTTGCCCTGGCCCGCCGGCCGTGGCAGTGGCGGCGGCCCCGGGCCTGGAACAGTTGGGTTGGGGCGCTTAGCTCAGTTGGTAGAGCATCTCGTTTACACCGAGAGGGTCGGCGGTTCGAGCCCGTCAGCGCCCACCAGGCCGCGGGCCGGTTCTAGAAGAAGCCCAGCTGCTCGAACGTGATGACGTCCAGCGCGAGCAGGATGATGGCGAGCACGAGCGCGGCGATCACCAGGGTGCCAGCCAGCCGCACGCCGCCGTTGGTCGCGGCGCGTGGGGTTGGGTCGTTGATGGGCGTGCGGGTCAAGGCTTCCTCCGAAATCTGTTCCAAGTGGAAACGGCAGGGCGTCCGTTTCGCTCCCTGTCAGCCGGCTAGAGGCGGATGAAGCCGAACAGCACTAACAAAACCAGTGAGCCGAGGAGGGTGATCGCAAGCGACCCGAGGCAGCCGGTCCGGTTGGAGAAGAAGAAGAACATGGGTGCTTCCTGCGGTTCGCAGGGAGAACGACCTCGTGCTTCTTCGGGTCCCTGCTGAGACTAGAGGTCACGTACGAGCTTCACCGCCATCGCTAGCCACGGCGGGTCCGTAACGACGCTCTGGCGCATGCCTGCCCCTGGCGGAAGGAGGTGGAGCTTGTCGCCTTCACGTCCGATCAGCCGGCCGAAGAGGAACCGGCCGGCGGGGCGGGGAACCAGGACGTCACGGTTCAGGGCCCGCGCGAAATCCTCCGGGGCAAGTCGCTCGCACCAGATCTCGTCCCCGGAGCGGTAGTCGCCGAGGCTTGCGGAGACCATGATGGCGATCTGCCCGGGGCGGTTCCGCGGGGGGAGGACGCGGACCGTGCGCTTGGGCGCGGTGGGTCCGCTAGCGCCGAGAATGGCGACGACTTCCAGATCGTCCCGCTCCGGATGGTCGACGAGATCGGCGGCGTCGACGCCGAGCGCCTTCGCGATCCGGTTGAGCCAGCCCACGGATACGGTGCGTGTGCCGGTCTCCAGCCGGCCGATCGTCTGCGCCGTGGTCGGCGGCTCGCAGGCGCGGGCAACGTCGTCCAAAGTCATGCGCTTGGCCTTGCGCACTTCGCGAATTCGCGTGATCAATTCATCCCCCTAACCAAATCGGTTTTCTACTGTCCTACAGCTTTGCCGTTGTGGCAAGTCCCCCTTCGACTCAAAAATGGAGGGTGATGATGCGGCAGGAAGGTGGGCGATTGCTTACGGATCAGTCGTTGGAGCCGTCGGCGGGCTCGGGCAAGGCTGGAAGGCCGATCCGCTCCGTGACGGTTAATGCGACCGAGTCCCCGCTTGGTTGGCTTCGGTCGCGCGGGCACATCAGCGCGCGGCAATATGAGGCGGGTGAGCAGCTTCGCTCGGACTGGGAGCGTGCGCAGCTGGCGCCACGCGTGACCATGCGGTGGGATGCGGCTCCGCTGTCGAGGGGCAGAGGCGGAGCGGCGCCTGCGGTGGCACCCGCCGAGAGTCAGCTGCATGCACGCCAGCGCTTTGATGCAGCAATCGGAGCAGCGGGCCCTGGCCTGTCTGATATCCTGTGGCGAGTAGTCTGCTCGGGCGAGGGAATGCGTGACGCGGAGACTGCGCTCGGGTGGCCGGCGCGGGCGGGAAAGCTGGTCCTGACCATCGCGCTGGATCGGGTCGCCGATTACTACCGCTTGCGCTAGAAGATCCCAATCCGCTCAGATGGGGGCAGTAAGCAATGATCCTCTACGGTTCTTCCATGTCGCCGTTCGTGCGCAAGGTCCTGGCGTTTGCGAGCGAGAAGGGGATCGAGCTGGAGTCGCGGCCGGTCGGAGTGGGCGACACCAATCCGGAGTTCCGCGCCGCAAGCCCGTTCGGGAAGATGCCGGCCCTCGTCGACGGGGACTTCGGCCTGGCGGACTCCAGTGCGATCATCCACTATCTGGAAGCGCTTCACCCGGATCCGGCCATGATCCCTGCTGACCCGCGGGCGCGCGGCAGGGTGATCTGGTTCGAGGAGTTCGCCGATACAATCCTCATGGGTTGCGGCGCGAAGATGTTCTTCAATCGTGTTGTCGCGCCGCTGTTCCTGAAGCGGGACGGCGACCTGCAGCTGGCGGACAAGGCGGAGCAGCATGAGCTTCCGCCAATCCTGGACTATCTTGAACGGGTCGTTCCCGCCGCGGGCTTCCTGGTCGCAGATCGCCTGACGCTTGCGGACATCGCCGTGGCGAGTCCGCTCGTGAACTTCGGACATATGCAAGTGGCGATCGATCCGGAGCGTTATCCTCGGGTCGCCGCGTTTGCGGAGCGGATTCACTCGCGACCATCCTTCGCCCCATTGATCGCCCGGGAGCGCGCCTTCCTGGAGCGCGCCAAGGCGGCGTGATCGGCGCAGCGCGGTGAGGCGCAGCGCCGACCGCCTGGTTCAAGTTAGAGCGAGCTCCCTTCGATATCGTTCTCGCGGCCCTGACTGCGCTCCGTTTCGATGTCGGTCGTGCCGCCGTCATCGGCGTCATCGTCCATGGCGCCCTGGCCCTGTTCGGCAAAGCTCTGGTCGCCGCTGCTGGACTGAAGATATTCGCCGCTGTCGGTCGAGGACGAACCGACGAAGCCGCTGCCACTCTGGCGCCCGGACTGTGTCTTGCCCGACCCGCCATAGCCGCCGCCAGCGCTTCCCAGCGGCATGCCTTCGCCGGTCGCATGCTGACTGTTTGACTGGCCCATGTCGGCTTGCTGACCCATGTCCGAGCTGTTCTGGCTCTGTGTCATGGTCTCGCCCTCGCCGCTGTTGCCGTAGCTGGCCTGACCGGTCGAGAATTCGCCAGTGCTGCTGCCGGAGGTCATGGCCGTGCCCGAGCCGGTGCTGCTGTCGTTGCCGCCAATCGGCTGAGCATTCTGCTGCGAACCCTGCGCCTGTTGCTGCTGCTGCCCTTGCGGCTGCTGGTTCTGCTGGTCGGTTTCCTGGTCGCGGCCGTAGCCCTGCTGACCGGTCTGGTTGTTGTCCTGGTTCATGGTGTCTCCTCCTCAGGTCGTTCAAGCTCCTTCGGGAAGAACAAGGGGTGGGGCCGCTCCGTTCCGGGCACATGCGATGAGCGGAAGGCCGTGCGCCCAAACGAAAAGGGCCGCCGGAGTGAACCGGCGGCCCTCTTACGGTCCAAATGCCGTAGCAGTTCAAGCCTCGGCGGTGTCGCCTTCGGCCGGAGCGGCTTCGTCGCCGGTCGTCGCGGTGGCGCCCGGCTCGGCGTTCGGATCATAGTCCTCGGTGAAGCCGGCGTTATCACGCTCGAACATCTGGGCCATGACGTCGATGCCCTGAGCCTGCAGGTCGGCCTCTTCCGGCGAGCGGGCGACGTTGACCTTGACGGTCACGGCCACTTCCGGGTGAAGCGCAATGCGGATCTCGTGCATGCCGATCGACTTGATCGGGCGGTCGAGAACCACCTGGCTCTTGGTCACTTTGGCGCCCTCGGCGTCCAGCGCATCGACGATGTCGCGGGCCGAAACCGAGCCGTAGAGCTGGCCGGTGTTGGATGCTTGGCGGATGAGCTGCACGGTCTTGCCGTCGACGCCCTTGGACGAGGCCTCGGCGGCCGAGCGAAGCTCAGCGTTCTCGGACTCGATGCGAGCGCGGTTGGCTTCGAAGACCTTGCGGTTGGCTTCGTTGGCGCGGAGCGCCTTCTTGCGCGGGAGAAGGTAGTTGCGGGCGAAACCGTTCTTGACGGTCACGACATCACCGATGCCGCCCAGCTTCTCGACGCGCTCCAGCAGGATAACTTCCATTTCGAAGTGCTCCTTACTTCACGACATAAGGAAGCAGGCCGATGTGGCGGGCGCGCTTGATCGCCTTGGCCAGCTCGCGCTGCTTCTTGGTGGATACCGCGGTGATGCGGCTGGGGACGATCTTGCCACGCTCGGACACGAAGCCCTGAAGCAGACGGACGTCCTTGTAATCGATCGCGGGGGCGTCCTTGCCCGAGAAGGGGCAGGACTTGCGACGGCGGAAGAATGCACGGGCCATGGGTTAAGCCTCCACGTCTTCGCGGGGCGCGCGCTCGGCGCGGTCGGGGCGGTCACCACGATCCGGGCGGTCGCCACGCGGGCCGCGCTCGCGGTCACGCTCGGAACGGCGCATCATCGCCGACGGACCCTTTTCGTGATCTTCCACGCGGATGGTCATGAAGCGGATGATGTCTTCGTTGATGCCGCTCTGACGCTCGAGCTCGGCCATGGCCGCCGCGGGGGCGTCGATGTCCATCAGCACGTAATGCGCCTTGCGGTTCTTGGCGATGCGGTAAGCGAGGCTGCGAAGGCCCCAAGTCTCGGTCTTGGCGATCGTCCCACCGTTCTCGGTGATGATCGTCGCCGCGTTTTCCGCCAGCGCATCGACCTGGGCCTGGGCCAAGTCCTGACGCGCGAGGAAAACATGCTCGTACAGCGGCATGCGTTTTCTCATCTGTTGGCCGATCGCTGACGCCGCCCCATGCGGACGCCCCTCCGGCTGTCTTCCAATGCAAAGCCGGGGCTAGGCGAGCCGCCTGACCCCGGATGCGGGCGCCTATGACGGAAGTGGGTGGGGAATGCAAGGTGTTCGGGCCAGCCCTTCGACATGCTTTGGAAGCTGCTGCCGTGCCCTTCGATACGCTGCCTGCGGCAGCTGCTCAGGGTGACCGAAAGAGAGATATAACCAGATAGGAGAGAAAAGCGTTGACATCGTCACGCTGTTCGGGCACATAAGTGGATATTGGGCGAATCGGGGCTGAGGGCCTCGGCGGCAAGCGGGAGCACTGCGGTGCGGCCCGCTTTTTTGTTGCCCGGAGCGGAGGGGATCCAAGCATGGGTTGGTTCGGGCGAAAGGCGGCGGAGGCTCCGCGGCCTGCGGTGCCGCTGTGGCTGTCGGGTGAGGTGGAGGCGGTGCCCCGGAGCTATGGCGCGCGGCTGAGCGAAGTTTACGTCAACAATCCCGTTGGCCAACGGGCGGTGCGGATGGTGGCGGGCGCAGTGGGAGCGCTGCCGGTCTATGCGCTGGAAGGCAAGGACCAGGTTGCGGACCTCGTCGGCCGTGCCGGGCTGATGGAGACGGTGGCCGCGCAGTTGCTGCTGCATGGCAACGCGTTCCTGCAGTGCGTCGTGGGGCGGGACGGCGGGGTGCACGAGCTCTTCCCGCTGCGGCCGGAGCGGGTCAGCCTGGAACTGGACCAGCGGGGCTGGCCGGCGGCGTACAGCTACAAGGTGAAAAGCCGCGCGATGCAGATCGCGGCACGCGACGCGCTGGGGCGGGCGCAGGTCATTCACCTCAAGTCCCTCAATCCGACCGACGACCATCTGGGGCTCGGCTGCATGGATGCAGCGATCGCGTCGGCGGCGGTGCACAATCGGGCGACGCGGTGGAACAAGGCGCTGCTGGACAATGCCGCACGGCCGTCGGGAGCGCTGGTCTACGAGCCGGTGGACGGGTCCATGCTGAGCAGCGACCAGTTCGGGCGCTTGCGGGACGAACTGGAGCGGCAGTTCTCCGGGTCGGACAATGCAGGGCGGCCGCTGCTGCTGGAAGGCGGGCTGAAGTGGCAGGCGATGAGCCTGACGCCGGCGGACATGGACTTCGTGGCGTTGAAGGAGGCTGCGGCGCGGGACATCGCGCTGGCCTTCGGCGTGCCCCCCGCGCTGCTCGGGCTGCCCGGGGATACGGCTTATGCGAACATGCGGGAAGCGGGGCGGGCGCTGTACCGGCAGACGGTGCTGCCGCTGACGCAGCGCATTCTGGACGGGATCGGAGCGGGGCTGTCGACCTGGTTCGGGAAGGTGAAGCTTGGCGCGGACGTCGACCAGCTGAGCGAGCTGGCGGAGGACCGCGAGCGGCTCTGGCAGCAGGTCGGGGCGGCGAACTTCCTGAGCGACGCGGAGAAACGCGAGTTGCTCGGCTATCGAAAGGAGCAGGAGCGATGACGTCGGTTCCGGGTGACAAGCTGCTGACGCAGCTGATGGCGCAGGCGGACGGACGCGTGGTCGACATTGTGACGCTGCGGGCGCTGGTGGAAGAGGCCAGCGAAACGGGCGCCCAGCGGGCGCTTGCGAGCCTGGGGCTCGACGACGACCGGGCGCGGCGGGACATGGACGAGCTGCGCGAGCTGCTCGGCGCGTGGCGAGATGCCAAGCGAAGTGCGTGGCAGGCGGTGCTGAGCTGGATCCTGCGCGTGGCGCTGGCATCGGTGCTGATCGGGATGGCGGTAAAGCTGGACCTGACGGGCCTGATCCATGGCTCGTGAGCGGACGGTCCGCTTCGCCGGCTATGCGGCGGTGTTCGACCGGGTGGACAATGGCGGTGACGTGGTGCGGCGCGGAGCGTTTGCCCGATCGCTGGCGCGGAGCGGGCCGGTGCCGCTGCTGTGGCAGCACAAGACCGGCGCCGTGATCGGATCGATCGAGAAGATCGTCGAGGACGGACGTGGGCTGCGGGTCATCGGGCGCGTGGGCGGCGGCGAGCGAGGGAAGTGGATCGCTTCCATGGTGCGCGGCCGTGCGGTGGATGGATTGAGCTTCGGATACCGCGTGCGGCGGTCTGCACGGCGGGACGGCGTGCGCGAGCTCATGGACCTGGACCTGATCGAGGTCAGTGTCGTGGCCAATCCAATGCAGCCGCTGGCGCGGGTCCACGCGGTCGAGGGCTGAACAGGAGACAAGTTGGAGCTTGGGGCTCCGGTCTGAGGCCGGGGTCGAGGCGGCGCTGTGCCGTCAATCAAGGGAGTGGTGAATGGTGGAAGTGAAGGCGGATGCGCTCGAGCAGTCGTTCGACGCGCTGGAGAATGAGGCGCCGGGCATGTCCCTGCGCGAGGAACTGGAACTGCTCAAATCGCGGGTCGCGGAGGGCATGATCGCCGGTGCGCGGCCGGTGCTGGACGGCGTGAAGTCGGCGGAGACGAGCGCGTTCGTGGAGCGCTTCCTGCGCCGGGGGATCGAGAGCGGGCTGGAAGCCAAGTCGCTCGACAATGCGACGGTGGGAGCGGGTGGCTTCGCCATTCCGCGCGAAATCGATGAGCGGATCGACCGGGCGCTGGTGGCGATCTCGCCCATTCGCGCCATCGCCAACGTGGTGCGGGTCGGCAGCAGCAACTATCGCAAGCTGATCACGACCGGCGGTGCGCCGTCGGGCTGGGTCGGGCTGGAGGCGACGCGGCCGGAGACGGGCACGCCGAGCTTCACGGAGATCGTGCCTGCCAGCGGCGAGCTCTACGCCAATCCCGCGGCTTCGCAGCACATGCTGGACGACGGGATGTTCGACGTCGAGGACTGGCTGGCGAACGAGATCGCGACCGAGTTCGCCCGGGCCGAAGGCGCGGCGTTCGTGAAGGGGACGGGCACCAACCAGCCGCTAGGCTTCCTGTCGTCGCCGAACGCCGCGACGGCGGACGGCGCTCGGCCGATGGGCACGCTGCAGGCGATCGGCACGGGCGTGGCGGGCGCGTTCCCGGCGACCAACCCGCAGGACAAGCTGGTGGACCTGGTACAGTCGCTGCGGCAGCCGTACCGCCAGGGCGCCGTGTTCGTGATGAACTCGGCGACTGCGGCCGCGGTGCGCAAGATGAAGACGGCCGATGGGGCCTTCATCTGGCAGCCGGGGCTGGCGGCGGGACAGCCATCGACTTTGCTCGGCTATCCGGTGGTCGAGGCCGAGGACATGCCGGACATCGGTGCGAACAGCCTGTCGATCGCCTTCGGCAACTTCAAGGCCGGCTACATCATCGCGGAGCGCGGCGAGACCAGCATCCTGCGCGATCCTTATACCCGCAAGCCGTACGTCTACTTCTACGCGACGAAGCGGGTTGGCGGCCAGGTCGTGAACTCGGAAGCCATCAAGCTGCTGAAGTTCGCCTGACGCCCGGCGGGGCTCCGGCATGGTGCCGGAGCCCCGCTCTTTCATTGAGATCACAAGAAGGGAGAAGGGATGACTGTCCCGTTCACGCCCCGTTTCTGCGACCTGGTCCGGACGTTCACGACCACGGCCGGCATCGGCCCGATCGTGCCCGGGGCGGCGGTGCAGGGCTTTTCCAGCTTTGCCGAGGTGCTAAGCCCCGGCGACCAGTTCTATTACTGCATTCAGAGCGTCGACCGGCCTGCGGACCGGGAGATTGGACGCGGCACGCTGCAGCCGGACGGCAGTATCGTCCGCGACCCGATCGACGGCACGCTGACGGAGTTTGGCGGTGGCATGAAGACGGTCGCGGTGGTTGCCGCGGCCGAGTGGTTCAGCCGGGTGGAGAACTCCAGCAAAGGCGAGTCTTCGTCCGTGGAGGACCGGAGCCAACTCGCAGCGCTCCAGGGGCAGGTCGGAGACGTGCGGCTGCTGACCGAGGCGGGCCGGGAAGGCGTGTTCATCTACCGCAGCGGAAACCATTCCGTGCGGGTGTCGGCCGACCCGCACCAGGGGCTGTATGTCGCGTCGGTGAGCGATCCGAGCGGCGCGCAGGGCGCATGGGTCCGGCAGTTCGAGGGGGCGGTCAACCCGAGCTGGTTCGGGGTGTCGGCAGGTACGGGCAAGGGCGCGGCGAACATCACGGCGTGGAATGCCATGTGTGGTGCGCTGCGTTCGCGCGCCACTGATGTCAGCACCTATTATCAGGCGCTGGAGCGCATCCGCTTTTCAGTGGGCCGCTTCGAGTTCGCGGGAACGATCGAACTGACCGATGGTACGTTCGTGGTCGAGGGTGAGGGCGTCGGCCAGCCCGGCGGGTTCGGGACCATCCTGAAATTTCCCGCCGGCGTCACTGGTATCCGCGTGCACCGGGAGAATACGTCCGGAGCGTCCGCCATCCGGCCTGCCGGCAAGAGCGCCAATGGCTCGGTGATCCGCCGCTTGTCGCTCAGCGGAGGCTATGCCGGCGCCGAAGGCGAGTGGCACGGGATCCACTTGCGGGCGAGTGCAACCATTGAAGAGGTGGCGATCAGCGGCTTCCAGGGGAACGGCATCCATGCGCTAGCAGCCGCGGGGGCCGGCGCCGGTGCAGAGGGCAATGTGAACTGCACTCGCATCGAAAAGGTGCGAGTGACGGGTTGCCGGAACGGTGTGTTCCTGGATAGCGCGGACGCCAACGCGTGCACGGTCGTGAGCTGCGACTTCAGCTCCAACCGGCAGTGGGGCGTGTGGGACAGCAGCTTTCTCGGGAACAGCTACTTTGGCGTGCACCTGTCGGCCAACGGCTGGGATGGCGCGGCCGGGAGCATTCCGACGGCCTGCACCTATCAGGGCAATCGCTACTACGTCCGGGTGGGCCAGGAAGCCTGGTGCTCGGCCAATCCTCCGAGCGGATCGGCGGCCGACAACCAGGGCTGGGGCTATGTGCAGCCGGGGGGAAGCTACAACGGGATCGCGGCGTGGTCGGCGGGCGCGGTGTTTCGGTGTGGCGGAGCGATCCTGACGGACGATCCCAACGCCGGAAACCTGTTCAGCGGGTGCTACACGGAAGGCGACCAGAACCCTTCACAGACGGTCGCGCCGACCCTGATCGAGGGCGGTACCCATGCCGCCGACGTGACCGGGACGGGAGTGCACCTGCGGAACCTCAGCGGTTCGTTGATGGTGCCGGGCGGGGTCGGCTCCGCCACCCGCGACAGCAGCGTCAAGACGCTGGTCGTCAGCAGCGGCGATCGCCACCTGAGCTTCACCCACAACGCGCAGGCGCCGCTTGGATACGACCTGGCGTGGAACGGCTCCAATCTGTGGTTCCGTTACGCGAACTCGGGGAACAGCCGTCTGTGCCCTTTCGAGATCACCGGGCCGAACACGACGCGGCAGATCGGTCCGCACCGCGTGAACTTCGTCGAGGGCCTGGGGATCATCGACCGGACAGTGACGATCGCCAATGCCGCCCCGGCGAGCGGGCCGTGGATGCAGGGCGCGATCGTATTCAACGGTGCGCCGGCCGCTGGCTCCCCCGTGGGGTGGCAATGTGTGACCGGGGGTAGCCCGGGCATCTGGCGACCGTTCTATGGAGCGCTCTCCGGCGGAGAGGCGATCGGCTATGCCGCGGGTGCTGGCGGGGTCGTCGCCCAGGCGGGGGCCAAGTCGGCGCCGGTGACGCTGAACAAGACGTGCGGGCAGATCACTCTGCACAACGCTCCAGTGGAGAGCGGTGGGTCGGTCAGCTTCGTCCTGACGAACGACCGCATCGCTGTCGGCGACGTGTTGGTCGTGTCGATCGGTTCCGGAGCTTCAGCCGATGCCTATGATCTGACCGTGACTGCGGTGGGCGCGGGAACCTGTCGAATGCAGCTGCGGAACAGGTCGGCGGGGGCACTTGCCGAGTCGCTCGTGCTCAACTTCGCGGTGTTGAAAGCGGTGGCCGCCTGATGAGCGGGGTTCCTTACGCGCTGGGCGAGGCCGCGATCGCGCAACCACCCCGACAGGGCAATCCGTCGAAAACACCGCCCAAGCGCCGGACCACGCCAACAGCAGACCGGATACTGACTCCGGAACCGCGCTGAGGCCTCCTCCCTCCTGAAGAGAGATCGTGAATGTCGTTCCTGTTGAAGGATCCCGACGCCCTGCTCGACTATGCCGTCGATTGGGGCGCAGACTATCTGGCGGGGGATGCCCTCGCCTCGAGCAGCTGGGCCGTCAGCCCGGATGAACCCGGAGGAGTGTCGATCGCCAGCAGCGCGTTCGACCTGCTGACGACCAGCGTCCAAGTCGCCGGCGGCGAGCCTGGCAAGACCTATCGGGTGTCGAACCTGGTGACCACCGCAAGTGGCCGGCGCGACAGCCGCTCGGTCGTGCTTCGGGTGGAGAAGCGCTGATGGGGTGGCTTGGACGGGCATTGCCTGCGGTCTCGGTGAGCGAGGCGCAGGCGTACGTGCGGGTGGAGACCGGGGAGGAGGAGGCGATCCTCGCGGGGCTCATCCGCACCGCAACGGAACTGTGTGAGGCGTTTCTCAACCAGGTAGTGGTCGCGCGCTCCTTCGAAGAGGAGCTGGTGGGGAACGGCGGGTGGCAGCAGCTTCGGGTTGCGCCGGTCCGGTCCATCGAAGGCGTCGAGCGAGTAGATGCGGCCGGTGTCCACCAGGCGTTGGTGCCGGGCGAATACAGCACGAACATCGACCGCAGTGGCGAGGGGTGGGTCAGGATCGCTGCCGGGGAACGCGGGGTGGTTCGCGGTACTGCGGGATTAGCGTCGGACGGAAACGAGGTGCCCGAGCCTCTGCGCCAGGGCGTGCTGCGCCTCGTCGCTCATCTGTTCGCCAGCCGCGACGGCTCCGGTGGGGAGCCCCCCGCGGCGGTAACGGCGCTGTGGCGACCGTATCGCCGGCTGAGGCTCCGCTGATGGGCGAGTTCGCCGGCACGCTGCGGGAACGGATCACGTTCGAGCGGCAAGTTGCGGTGCGATCTGCCGCCGGACTGCGGGACGGCGGCTGGGAGCGGTTCGCGGATTGCCTCGCCGCCGTGGTGTTCGACGCGGTGGGAGCGGAGGCCGAGGGCATGAGCCTGAGCGCCATGCCGCGCTTTCGTGTGTCGATCAGGATGCGGGATGAGATCGCGGTCGACCAGCGGGTGCGCTGGAAGGGGCGGCTCCTGATGGTTCGCCAGCTCCTGTTTGACCCGAGGCTGCCTGACCGGCTGACGCTCAAGTGCGAGGAGGTGCGCAGTTGAAAGCATTGGAGAAACGCGCGGCCGAGGTCGTGATTGCGGCCCGGGATGCGAGGATCGTTGAGCTGCGGGACACGCTGGCGTTGCAGCTCTCGCAGGCCGACGTCCGCGTGACAGGTGACGCAGTCGAGGTCACCGGCGAGGGCCTGCTCCGGCGCTGGCTGGAAGATTCCTCTCTGCGATTTGTGGGGCGGAACAGACGATGAGCGCGGGTTCTGAGCTGCAGGGTGCAGCGGTCCGGGCGTTGTCCGCTCTGCCTGAGCTCACCGGCACCTACGATGGGCCGCCGGCCCGGGCACCGTTCCCCTACGCAGTTGTCGATGCCGGGACCGAGCAGGACTGGAGCCACAAGAGCGGAGTGGGCCGGGAAGTTCTCGTCGCGCTGACGCTGTGGGATGACCAGCCCACCCGGCTGCAACGGCTCGCCGACGCGGCGGATGCGGCGCTGGGCAGCCTCGGACCCGTGACCGACTGGCAGTTGGTGAGCTTCCGCTTCGTCAAGCGACGCCTGGTGCGCGACGTGTCCGGCCCGTGGGCTGCGGCGCTCGATTACCGCGCACGACTTCTTTCGAACGAACAAGGAGAATGACCATGGCTGCGGAACGCGGAAGCGCTTTCCTGCTGAAGATCGGGAGTGGTGGGGCGAGCCCCGGCTTCACGACGGTGGCGGGGCTCAAGACCACCCAGATGTCCATTTCGGGGGACGCGGTGGCAATCACCAACAAGGGCAGCGGAGGATGGCGCGAGCTGCTGTCGGGAGCGGGTGTCCGATCGGTCTCGGTAGCGGCGAGTGGGATTTTCACCGGAAGCTCGGCGGAACTGCAGGTCCGGTCGCTGGCGCTCGAGGGGACCATCCAGGACTATGAACTGAGCTTCGAGAGCGGCGAGCGGATGCGGGGCAAGTTCCTCGTGACCCGCCTGGAGTATGCCGGGGATTTCAACGGAGAACGCAACTACACGCTTGCCCTGGAAAGCAGCGGCCCAGTGGTGCCGTTGTGAGCGGCGGCAACCCGCATCGGGGCGAAGCGACCCTGCAAGTCGGGGGTGAGATGCTGGTTCTCCGGCCGTCGTTCCAGGCGCTGGTCGCGGCGGAGCAGGAACTCGGTTCCCTGTTCGGGTTGGTCGAACGCGCAGCCGAGGGGAAACTGACGCTGCAGGAGATTGCGGCCTTGTTCGATCATCTCTCGGCTGAACGCCCCCCTGCGATCACCCGTGAGCGCATCGGTCAGGCAGTCGTCGAGCAGGGGCTGAGCCGGACGACTCCCGCCTTGCGGTTGCTCCTAGGCCAGATCCTGCAGGGACGATGACATGACCTTCGGCAAGGGCGCTGCCCGCCTGTGCGGGGCGGCGGCTCAACTGCTGGGATGGCGGCCCGGCGAGTTCTGGATGAGCACCCCGGCCGAGCTGGCGGCGTGCCTCACCGCGAACGAAGCCGATGTTCCGCTCGCATCGCGCGAGATGCTGTCAGAGCTCCTGCAACAATTTCCTGACGACGGGACAAGCCAGAATGGACGATGAGATTGAAAGACTGGTCATCAGCGTACGGGCGGACACTTCTGCTTTCGCACGGGATGTTTCCGCCATGCGGGGAGAATTGGAGGGTCCGCTCGCAGCTGGTGCGGGACGGGCCGGGCGCCTGATCGAAGGTTCGCTGGCGCGCGCGGTCACCAGCGGCAAGTTCGGGTTCGATGACCTGAAGAAGGCAGCCCTGTCGGCGATGAGTGACATTGCGGCGGCCTCGCTGCGTGGGCTCTTCGCAGGCGCTGGTGGAGGTGGCGGCGCGGGTCTCGGGGGCGTGCTTGCAAGCCTCGGGGGAAGCCTGCTGGGGCTTCCGGGCAGAGCCACGGGCGGGCCGGTGAACCAAGGCCGACCCTATCTGGTCGGCGAGCGCGGACCGGAACTGTTCGTCCCGTCTTCATCCGGTCGGGTCGAGACCTTGCGCGGCGGGGGCAAGGACGTGCGGGTGTCGATCGCGCTGCATTCCACCGGCGCGTCTGAGCCCCAGGTCATGCGGCAGTCGTCACGGCAGATTGCCCGGGCCGTCCGTTCGGCGATCCTGGCGAGTGACCGATGAAGCACTGGTTCACCCGCGCGGATGCGCCGCTGGACCGCACCTGGGTGAAGCGCTTCGATCCACGACATTGGGTCGTCGACTTCCCGCGCGGAGCCATGGCCAGTGTCGTGGCGGGCGAGGATGCGCACTCCATCGTCGCGCATGCCAGCTTCCTGCGCCGCGGGGACCTCGTCGGGCTCATCTTCGAAAGTGAGGATCGGCATGCGCATCCCGCGCACCGAAGGGAACTGAAGCGCGACTACTCGCACTGCACTCTCAGTTTCGAGTGGGAGTCGACGGGCGTGGCGCCGCTCGACGCGGTGAACGGCCCGACGCTGACGATTGAGGGCCGCGACGCCGAAGGCCAGGCGCGCAGCTGGTATGTGCGTCTGTGGAACTATGCCCAGGGAGGCGGGACCGCCGCGACGATCCGGCTGGACTTCGACCAGCTGGACGGCGGGTTCTCTCTCCCCAACGATGCCGACCGAGTGTTCCCTGGCGACATCGATCGCATGTTCATCAGCCTTGTGCCGCCCGGGTATGAGGGCGGAAGCGAGGTCCGCTTCCAGCAGCCGATCGAGGCGCGGCTCGCCCTGCGGAACATCCGCTGCGAGGGATCGGGAAGCGTTCTGGCGATCAATGATGCCATGGTGCCCGAGCACGAACTTCGGATCTGCACGGCGTACGACGACATGTACCACCTCCCGCCCGAGCGGGTCGTCGACAGCATCGAGCGGCTGGGGTTCCGGAAGCTGATCACCCATTACGTGGGCATGAGCCACTATTTCGCGCTGGGCGGTGATGGGCTCGTCTCGGTTGCGCGCGCGATGAACGGACCCGCTCTGGCTTGGCACGAGGCCTTCGCAAGGGAAGCGCAGCGACGTGGGTACGGAGTGATCTGGTCACTTTCGTACGAAATCCTGGACATGTTTTGCCCCGACGACTGGAAGCAGCGGGACTGGGCGGGTCGCGCGGCCGCCACTGGCTACCAGCCACCGTCGACACTGGTCTCGCCTGCGAGCGTGGAGGCCATCGGTTACCTCAAGACGGTAGCTCAGTCGCTGGCGCGTGTTGCTCAGCGGGCGGGGATGCCGGTCCGCGTTCAGGTGGGGGAGCCATGGTGGTGGGTCACCCCCGATCACGAAATCTGCTGCTACGACCCTGCTGCACGGGCCGCATGGGGCGCGAACGCCGTCCATATCCCTGACGTCCGTGGGCCGAAGAGCGAGACAGAGTGTGCGTTCCTCGATCGAGCGGGCGCGCTGCTGGCGCAGTCCACCGCGACGATTGCCGCCGGCGTGAAGCAGGTGGATGCCGAGGCTTCGACGCTGCTGCTGACCTATCTGCCAGGATCTCTCTCCCGCGATGCTCCCGAGCTTCGACGAGCTAACCTGCCACTGGGCTGGGGCAGGCCCGCTTTCGATGTGCTGCAGCTGGAAGACTACGAGTGGGTAACTGCAGGGCGCCGGACGAAGCGGCGGTCCGAGGTCGAACGCGCCGCCGCTCGGCTCGGCTATTCGCCCGGTGAGCAGCATTATCTCAGCGGCTTCGTCGCCCGACCGGAGGATCGGGAGCAATGGAGCGAGGTGCTGATCGCGGCCGAGGATGCGCGGAGGCGCGGGGTCGCGGAAGTATTTCTCTGGGCCTTTCCTCAAGTCGTTCGCGACGGCCTCACCATCTTTGGCAAGGACGATGACGTGCAAGCATTCGACGATGTGCTGTTCCCGATCGAGATCGGGGCGGAGGCCAGCGTTGCGCCCCAATTTTCGACCGCGGTCGTGACCAGCGCCAGCGGCCATGAGTATCGAAACGTGAACTGGAGCCAAGCCAAGTTGCGGTTCGACGCGGGCCCCGGTGTGCGGGGGGATGCGGAGATGCAGACCTTGCTGGCATTCTTCAGGGCAAGGCGGGGGAGCGCGATCGGCTTCCGCTTTCGAGACCCTTACGATTTCAGTTCCAGCGGGATGACGGACGAGGCTGGCCCCGAGGACCAGCTGTTGGGTCTAGGAGACGGCGCGAAGGTCAGGTTCCCTCTGGTGAAAAGCTACGGCGGAGGAGAGAGCCGGAGGATCACTCGTCCATCGCCCGGAAGCGTTCGCGTCTCCGTGGATCGCCAGGAGTTGGTCACCGACTGGAGTCTGGATCAAGCAGGGATCATCCAGTTCGACTCGCCGCCGCCTGCGGGCGCGGAGGTCCGGGCAGGGTTTCTGTTCGACGTGCCGGTGCGCTTCGCGGAAGACCGCCTGGAGATCAATCGAGCAAGTTTTCGCGCAGGGGAAGCTGCGAGCGTGCCCCTCGTGGAAGTGCGGGAGGGCTGAGCCATGGACACGGAAAAGACATTGTCCGCCCTGGCATTCTGCTGGACGCTCGAGCGGCGCGATGGTGCGGGCGTTGCGCTCACGAGTCATGATCGCCCATTGGTGGTGAACGGCGACCTCCATCAACCCTCCCAAGGGGTTTCGCCGGCGGCCGTTACTCGGTCCGCGGGTCTCGTGAATGAGCCGGCTGAAGTGCATGGATCGGTTGGAGACGACGGCCTTGGCACGGAAGACCTACGCGTGGGTCGGTGGCGCGGTGCGCGGACCCGACTGACTGCGGTATCGTGGTCGGACGAGACCGAGTTTACCGATCTCTTCCAAGGTGAACTGGGAGAGGTCTCGCTCGCGGATGGCGAGTTCAGGGCGGAGCTCGCCGGGCCACTTGCGAAGCTCTCCATTCCCGCATGCCCCGTGACCTCTCCGGAATGCAGGGCGTCACTGGGAGATCGGGCGTGCCGGGTCGATCTTCGTGGTCAATCCATGCGTGCAGCGGTTGTGCGGCTCGATCCTGAAGGCCTCATGTTGGATCAGCCGATCCCTGACGCCTACCGGTGGGGACGCTTGCGCTACCTCAGCGGAACGAACTGCGGTCTCTCGAGTGCAATCATCTCCGTCGATGGAAGTGTAGTCCGGTTGCGTGAGGTGGCGGCAGGGGACATTCGCCCAGGGGCGCAGGTCGAACTCGTAGAAGGCTGCGATCGACGCTTTTCCACCTGCGCAGAGCGGTTCGGCAATGCGGCGAACTTCCGGGGCGAGCCGCATCTTCCCGGCAACGACTTGCTAGCGCGTTACCCGGGAAGCTGACGATGGCGCTGGCCGTGTCGGCAGCCCGCAGCCTGATCGGGGTGCCATTCCGACCTCAAGGTCGGGATCCGTGCACGGGACTGGACTGCGTCGGCGTGGTGGCGAACGTCCATGGCGTGCCCGCGGACGAGATCCCACGCAACTACCGGCTGCGGGGGAGCCATTCCGAGTTGGCGCAGCGCATCCTCCGGACACATTTTCGTGAGGTTACTTCCCCCTCGGCGAAGGCGGGAGATATCCTGTTGCTGCAAGTGGCGGCTGAGCAAGTCCACTTGGCCGTGCACTGCGGTGCCTCATTCATTCACGCTGACGCCGGGCTGCGACGGATCGTGGAGGTTCCGGGGGAACCTCCTTGGCCGCTGCTGGGCGTCTATCGTCGATCAGGAGTATGAACCATGGCCACCCTTGTGCTTGGTGCTGTCGGCAGTGCTGTCGGTGGACCCCTTGGCGGAGCCTTGGGAGCGATGCTCGGTCAATCCCTTGACCAAGGCTTCTTCGGTTCCGGAAGACGAGGGCCGCGGCTCGGAGACCTCTCGGTTCAGGCTTCGAGCTACGGTGCTGCCATCCCGAAGATCTACGGCACCATGAGAGCCGCGGGGACGATCGTCTGGTCTACGGACATCCAGGAGCGAGCCGCAGATGCAGGCGGCTACTCTTACTCCGCGAACTTTGCGGTGGCTCTGTCATCACGGCGAATCAAGGGCGTTCGACGCATTTGGGCCGAAGGATCCCTGCTCCGGGGTGTCGAGGGAGACTTCAAGGTCCGGACGGACTTTCGCCTGTATCCCGGTACGGAGGATCAACCCGTGGATCCGCTTATCGCGGCGATCGAGGGAGTTGACCGAGCGCCGGCGTTCCGGGGCCTGGCCGTTGCGGTATTCGAGGGCCTCGAACTTGCGACCTACGGCAATCGGATACCCTCCCTGACATTCGAGATCGAGGGCGCCGACGAGGAGATCACGGTTGGTGACCTTCTCGACGAAGCGGGTCTGGGGAGCTCAGTTGCTGATGTCGCTTTGCCGGTTTGTGGCTTTGCGTCGCATGGTGATGACCTTGCTTCAGCGGTGACGCCATTGGTCGATACCTGTGGGCTCGATCTGGTGGTCACTGGCGGCAAGATTCAGCGCATCGGCGAAGGCGGTCCCATCGTCGTGCGGCCCGAGGAGCTGGGCTGCTCCTTTGACACTGCACCGGCTCCCGCTAGCGAGATGAGCATCGGAGCCGAAGCGGATGCTCCCCGCGCCTTGGCAATCACCTACTATGATGCATCGAGAGACTATCAGGTCGGCCAGAGCCGCTTGAGGGCGGAAGGGGTTGGCCGGCGCGAGCGTCGCATCGAGTTGCCCGCGGTCATGGAGGCTGGCACGGCCAAGCTGCTGACCCAGCAGATGCTTGATCGGCACTGGCGTGAGCGTCAGCGCATGATCTTGAGGCTTCCACCGGCCTACTCGAGCCTGCTTCTGGGTGACAGGCTGCAGGTCTCGGGTGCGAGTGAGGTGTGGCGGGTCGTTCGCTCCGTGTTCGAAGGCTTCGTGGTCACGGTCGAGTTGGTGCGAGCCGAACGGCAAAACGGGGATGTCGCTCCGGCCGATGGAGGTCGTTCAATCATCCAGGCGGACCTCCCCGCCCAGCCCAGCCTCGTTGAACTCTTCGAACTGCCGAATGACTTCAGTGCAGCAGACGGTCAGGTCACGGTATATGCAGCTGTCGCGGGAGGAAGCTCACCATGGCGGCCGATCCCCCTTGAGGTGGACGAGGGCGGCGAAATCAGCACACAGTCGTGCGCGCCGAAGAAGGCGGTGATCGGGGTAGCGCTTGGCACTCTCGCCCCAGCCGGGTCCGCGCTTCTCGACTTGAAGAACGAACTCACCGTTCAAGTCGAGGATGCCGACTGGCTCCAGAGCTGTGATGATGCTTCCTTGGGTTCTGGCCGCAACCTGGCCCTGGTCGGAGATGAGCTCATCCAGTTCGGGCATGCCCTTCCCTTGGGGCAGGGCGGGTTTCGTCTCAGTCGCTTGCTGCGGGGGAGGCAGGGCACGGAGCATGCTTCTGCTCGACACGTCGCTGGGGAGCGGTTCGTTCTGCTGGACCCCAATGCCTTGGCGCCAATCCATGTCCCGGCGGCCAGCAGCCCGACCCAAGTCCGTGTTGGGTCGCGCGGATTAGGAGACGATACCGGAGCCTGGCAGGCCCATGTGGCGACTGGACTGGCGCTTCGACCACCAAGTCCAGTGCATCTGCGGGTCGAGCAACTGCCAGACGGGGCGGTTCAAATCCGATGGGTTCGTCGGAGTCGCCGAGGCTGGTCTTGGCTGGATCATGCAGAGACTCCGCTCGGTGAATCGGCAGAACGTTATCGCGTGCGACTGCAGGGTTCGCAAAGCGAACGGTTGTTCGAGGTCAGCGAGCCGATCCTCTCGCTGCGACCACCAGACCTCGATCTCTTCGAACCCGGATCGGTGACATGCTCCGTCGAGCAGATCGGCGACAGCGCCATCTCGGAAGCCGTGTCAGCGACCTTTATGCTTTAATCGGAGATACGAACATGGACGAGACCAATCGATTAGCGCTTCCCTTCATCCTCCCGGGGCAGGCGCAGAAGGAGCTATTCCACAACGAAGCGCTCCAGATTCTAGATACCATCGTGCAGCCTGTGGTGAAGGGTGGTCCGGCGAACGATCCGCCATCCGATCCGGCTCTCGGGGCGACTTACATCGTGGGTCCGTCGCCCACGGGAGCGTGGGCCGATCACCCCGGGGCTGTAGCTGCTTGGAGCGATGGTGGGTGGCGCTTTGTCGAGCCATTCGAGGGGATGGAGGTTTCCACGTCAAGCGGGCTGAAGATGCGGTACGCCAGCGGGCAGTGGGACACCGGCCAGGTCTTGGCCAGCGCGGTTCTTATCGGGGGACAAAAGGTTGTCGGCTCGCGAGCCCCAGCGATCCCGGACCCTACTGCGGGCACTACCGTTGATCAGCAGGCGAGGGGCTCGATCGTGCAAATTCTCAATGCTTTGCGCCTGCACGGACTGATCAGTGCCACGTAACTGTAGGAAACGCAGGCCGCGGTGCTGAAGCCCTGCATCAGGCACTCTCTCGACGGTTGGCAAGAGCGGGGCTAGGGCCTCGCCGATGCATCAACCGCTCAGAATGATTTGCAACAAGGACGCACTTGCCACGAACTGGAAATGGCTGGCTGCTCGAGCGGGCGTCAGGTGCGCTGCCGCAGTAAAAGCTGACGGGTACGGGCTTGGAGCGCGAGAGGTCGTGTCCGTTCTCGTGGCCGCGGGGTGTCGGGACTTCTTCGTCTCGACTTGGTGGGAGGCTGAGCAGCTTGGCCTCTTGCCGGTTGAGGCCTCGCTGGCCGTTCTGCATGGTATCGGACCGGATGACCTGCGCTCCGGGGATGTTCCCGGTTGCAGGCCTGTTTTGAACACGCCTGACCAAGTGGCTCGCTGGAAGCAGATAGCGCCGGAACGTCCCTGTGACGTGATGATCGATACTGGCATGAACCGTCTTGGCTTGCGGCCGGAGGAAGGCGGTGTTCTGGCCGGGCTTAGGATCCACACCCTTCATAGCCATCTCGCATGCGCCGACGAGGATCACCTGCTGAACGGGAAACAACTTCGGCAATTCCGGGCCGCCGCTGCAGCCATCCCTGCTGAGCGCTACAGCCTGGCAAACAGCGCCGGTATCCTGCTGGGGCCGGATTATGCGTTCGATCTCGTGCGTCCCGGTCTTTCGCTTTATGGCGGCATACCCCGGCTGGAAGCACGCGGTCATATCGAGGCAGTTGTTCAACTGGAGGCGCAGGTTGTTCAACGACGTACCATCCCTGCCGGGGAAAGCTGCGGATACGGCGCCACCTTCGTTGCAGCACAAGAGACCCAAGTAGCTATCGCGAACATCGGTTACGCCGATGGCTACTGGCGCGGCTTCTCGTCGGTCGGAAGCGCAAGGTTCGACGACGCGGCTCTCCCCGTGCTCGGCCGCGTGTCGATGGACCTGGTCGCGCTCGATTGTGGCGCCCGTCCGGGGTTGAAGGAAGGTGACTGGATTTCCCTCGACTTCGAGCTGGAGCGAGCGGCCGAGCAGTCGGGCAAGAGCCAATACGAGCTACTGACCGGTCTCGGTCACCGGTTCGAGCGCCACTGGCACTGATCCTTTGGGCGGTACCAGGTTCTTCTGCTTGTAGCGGCACAGGTCCACGACCGGACAACGCCAGCAATCGGGTCGTCTGGCTTTGCAGACGTAGCGGCCGTGCAAGATCAGCCAGTGGTGCGCGTGTCGCTTGAACAGCCCTGGCGTGATCCGATCGAGCTTCAATTCGACATCCAAGGGCGTCTTGCCGCTCGCTAGCCCGGTTCTGTTCGAGACGCGGAACAGGTGAGTGTCGACAGCAATCGTCGGCTGCCCGAACGCGGTATTAAGCACGACATTGGCTGTCTTGCGACCAACGCCTGGCAGCTGCTGCAATTCGTCGCGTGTCGTGGGCACGTTTCCACCAAACTCGTCCAGGAGCTTTCGCGAGAGGGCAATGACGTGCTTGGCCTTGGTGTTGAACAGGCCGATGGTCTTGATCTGCTCCTTCAGCCGCTCCTCACCCAGCGCAATCATCTTGTCGGGCGTTTCGGCAAGCTTGAACAGCTTGCGGGTCGCGAGGTTGACGCTCACGTCCGTCGCCTGGGCCGAGAGTGCCACCGCCACGAGGAGGGTGTACGGGTTGGTCCACTCCAACTCTCCCTGCGGCTCGGGATTGACTTCGGCCAGGCGCCGGTAGAACTCGAAGACTTCGGCCTTCTTCATGCTGCGGCGATGACGTCGCGCATGGTGTAGAGTCCAGCAGGCTTGCCGTGGAGGAACCTGGCAGCGGCGAGCGCCCCGCGAGCGAAGATCATCCGGCTTTCCGCGCGATGGGAGAGAACGAGCCGCTCTTCCGGCCCGAGGAAGAGCACATCGTGGTCTCCCGCCGCTGTTCCGCCGCGCAGGGCCGCGAAGCCGATTGCTCCTTCCTTTCTCGCCAGACCGGTTCCACTTCGGCCCACTTCCGCCTCGAGCATTGCATCCCGCCCGCGCGCCGCGGCTTCGCCGAGGACCAACGCCGTTCCGGACGGCGCGTCCGCCTTGCGTCGGTGGTGGATGTCGACCACCTCGATGTCCCATCCGGCTCCAAGCACGCGTGCGGCACGCTCGACCAGGTCCGATAGGAGCGCGACACCGACCGATGTATTTGCGGCCCTCAGAACAGCGACACTCTCAGCGGCCTCCTCAATCCTCCTGGACGCAAGATCATCCAGTCCCGTCGTCCCAACCAGGATCGGGACAGCTGCGCGAATAGCCCGATCGAGGCTGGACGGCAGGGCTGCCGGGGAAGAGAAATCCACCAGCATATCGGCATGATCCTGATCGATGGCGAAGCGGGGGTCTTCATCGACGGCCGCCCTGATCGCATGGCCCATCTTGCCGTGCGGAGCGATCAGGGACAGGCGGATTGGCTGTTCGTCGGTGCGCATCCGCGCGTGATGACCCAGCCCTCAGGCTGGTGCAATGCCGAGCTTCTCCTGCAAACGGAGAGCCGCGGACGGAGCTCGAACCTTTGAGCCATTAATCATGAAGATGTACCCGTCGCGCCCTGCATCTGCCGAGCGCCGGGCGCGTGCCGCAAATGAGGTCAGCGCCTCTTCCTCGTAGCCGGTTTCGACCTCCTCACGCATGCGCTGGAGCCGGGCATAGGTGAAGCTCGCGGTGTCTGCGTCGATGCATGGAAACTCGTCATCGTCTCCGAAGACCACTGCGATGTCATGATCGCGACAGAGCTTGAAGAAAGCTTCGTCACGGAAGCTCTCGTGCCGCGGCTCGATAACGTGCCGCAGGCGGACGCCATCCAGTCGTTCTGGAAGCACGCTCAGGAAAGCGGCGATATCCTCGCGATCAAACTGCCGTCGAGCTGCCAGCATCCACAGAATGGGTCCGAGCTTCTCCCGCAGGGTACCGAGGCCCTGTGCGAGAAACGTCTCGACCCCCTCGCCGGCGTCCGCCAGCTTGGGACGGGTAACGCAGAAGCGGCTTCCCTTGATCGCGAACTGGAAATCGTCGGGGACAGCAGCGGCCCACGCCTTCCAGCTGGATGGGCTCTGACGGCCGTAGAATGTCGCGTTGATCTCGATCGCGCCGAGCTGCCGCGACGCATATTCCAACTCTCGCGACTGAGGCAGGCCCTGCGGGTAGAAGGAACCGCGCCAGGGAGGGTAGGTCCACCCGCCGATGCCGACGCGGATCCGACCGCTGCTCACGCCTCGGGTAGAGGTGGCAAGAAGCGTGCGATGACGTCTCTCGCGAGACGAGCTGGCCGACGCGAAGCCGCATCGAGGCAGCACCAGGTGCTCTTCACCTCGGCGATGACATCCTCACCCCGCTTGATCACTGTCGTGAAGAATGCACGCGCTCCCTGGACCTGCTCGGCGATGACGTCGGCAACCACCGTGTCATCGAGAAAGGCGGGTCGTCGGTAGCTGATCTCGTGCTTCAGGGCGACCCAGAGGTGGGAGGTAACCGCATCGGCGGGCGCCACCTTTTCCCAATAGCGGACCACCGCCTCCTGAACCCACTTCAGGTAGACGCTGTTGTTGACATGACCCATGTGGTCGATGTCGGCTGGAATGATCCCGATGGCGTGGCGGTACATGTTAGGCCCCATGTCGGCAGGGTGCAGGCTGCTGACAATAGTGTCAACAAACGGGTTAGCGGATGGTTGCGTCGCTTGAACGATATCGCTCCATTGTCGTCCTGACTGGAGCCGGAATGTCCGCGGACAGTGGCGTAGCCACCTTCCGTGGTCCTGATGGTTTGTGGGAAGGGCACCGTGTCGAGGATGTCGCGACACCGGAAGCGTTCCGCCGTGACCCGGCTCTCGTTCATGCATTCTACGATGCGCGCCGGGCCAAGCTCGATAATGTCGAGCCGAACGCGGGACATCATGCTCTCGCCAGGCTAGACGCTCAGTGGCCGGGCGACCTCTTGATCGTGACCCAGAATGTGGATGATCTCCACGAACGAGCCGGAGCAAGGCGGCTGCTCCACATGCATGGCGAGTTGAAGCGCGGCTGGTGCACTGCTTGCGACAGGCGCTTCCCCTGGAGCGGACCCATGGGCGAACCTGCGGTTTGCCCAGGATGCGGCCAAACAGGACAGGTCCGCCCAGACATCGTCTGGTTCGGTGAGATGCCTTACGAAATGGAACGGATTGATGAGGCGCTCATGACCGCCGACCTGTTCGTATCGATCGGAACGTCAGGAGCGGTCTACCCCGCCGCCGGGTTCGTTCAGACCGCGCGCTACCGCGGTGCCCGCTGCCTCGAGATCAACCTGGAGCCGAGCCAAGGCAGCATCTTCTTCCACGAGACTCGGCTCGGGCGTGCCTCGGAGCTGGTGCCGGCCTGGGTTGCGGAACTGCTGACCTAATCCGTCCACTCAAGACCGATATCGCGGTACAGCCCGCGATCCTCGTCCCAGCGCGGATTGACCTTCACGTGCAGGAACAAGTGCACCTTGCGGCCGAGGTGCTCCGAGATCGCCTGTCGTGCCGCCGCGCCGATGGCCTTCAGCTTGGCGCCACCCTTGCCCAGCACGATCGCCTTCTGACTGTCGCGTTCGATCAGGATCTGCTGGTGGATGACCGTCGAGCCATCCTTCCGGTCCTCCCATTTCTCCGTCTCGACGGCTGATGCATACGGCAGCTCGGCATGAAGCTGCAGGTACAGTTGCTCCCGGGTCAGCTCGGCAGCCACCATGCGATCGGTGGCGTCGGAGAGCTGGTCCTCGGGGAAGTGCCAAGGTCCCTCCGGCATGACACTGGCCAGGTGCCGCTTCAGATCCGCGACGCCATCTCCGTCCGTCGCGGATACCATGAACACCGCTTCGGGCTGAAGCCGTTCCGCAAGCCCGGCGGCCAGGACCAGCAGTTGCTCCTTTTCGGCGAGGTCGACCTTGTTCAGGACCAGGATCCGGGGTTCAGGGCGGCTCTCCACGCCTTCGAGGACACCTTCGACCCTGGCCCCGACCTTCGCTGCGGCGTCGATCACGAGCAATACGCGGTCCGCGTCTTCGGCACCTTCCCACGCCGCTTGAACCATGGCGCGGTCGAGGCGCCGCCGCGGGGCGAAGATGCCGGGTGTGTCGACCAGAAGGATCTGCGCCTGGTCCTCAATTGCAATCCCCATCAGCCGCGCGCGCGTGGTCTGCGCCTTGGGGCTGACGATCGCGACCTTCTGGCCGACCAGCGCATTCACCAACGTGGACTTTCCCGCGTTCGGGGCGCCAAGCACCGCTACCAGTCCGCACCGCTGCGTCATCGCATCTGCTCCAGCAATGCCGCGGCCGCGGCGGTCTCCGCTTCCTGCTTGCTCGACCCCTCCGCCTCTGCAGCCCCTGCGCCGCGAATGCCGACCTTCACCCGGAACGTGGGGGAATGGTGCGCCCCAAATTGCCCCAACAATTCATATTCGGGAGCCCTGAGGCCCTTGGCGGCGGCCACTTCCTGCAGCTGGGACTTGGGATGTTGCGGAGCGCGTTTCTGACTGTCTAGATACGGCGCCCAGACGCGTCGAACGAGCGTTTCTGCCTGGTCCATGCCGCCATCGATCAGCAGGGCTCCCAGCAAGGCCTCGACGACGTCGCCAATGACGTTGTCGCTGAACGACGCACCATCTTCACGGGCCTGCTTGCCCAGGATGATCTGCGCCGGAACCCCCAGTTCCCGACCCACCTCCGCGCAGGTCTCACGAGCGACCAGCACGTTGTAACGCCGCGACATCTTGCCTTCGGGCTCATCGGGGAAACGTTCGAACAGCCAGCGGGCCACGGCCAGCCCCAGGACGCGATCGCCAAGGAACTCCAGCCGTTCGTAGCTGTCCCGTCCAGCGCTCGCATGGCTCAAGGCGCGCTCGAACAGCTTCACGTCCTTCGGGTCATGGCCGAGTGCCAGTTTGACCCAGTCCCGAACACCTCCTGCCACGGTCAGAAACCTCGGCCGATCCGGTCGGGTCGAAGCGCGGTGAACCAGGTCCATGGCTTCAGCCATTCGGCGCTCCCGTCGGTCGACCAGAAAGTCACCAGCGCCCGCCCGATTAGATTTTCCACCGGAACGTAGCCCATGCCGTAGGGCGGCGGAAATCGGCTGTCGGCACTGTCGTCCCGATTGTCGCCCATCACGAACACGGTTCCATCCGGCACCCGCACCGGTCCGAATTCGTCGGCATCGGCACGCTCGACCTGGTCGATCACCGTGTAGCTGTGGCCGTTCGGCAATGTTTCGCGATAGGTGGCGTAGAGGCAGACCTGCTGCTCGCCGCTCTGGACGATCTGGGCGCGCGCGGGTGGCACCACCCGGCAGGGGCTGTTGGGCGAGATTGGCATCGGGAACGATCCCAGAGCCTCACGAGGCAGCGGTTTCCCATTCAGCACCAGCATTCCATCGACGGTCGCGATGGTATCACCGGGGAGACCAATCACCCGCTTGATGACGTCGTTCCCCTCGGGCCCGCGAAAGACGACCACGTCACCCCGCTCCGGAAGGCTCCCGAAGACCCGCCCGCTGATGGGTGGGAAGCCGAACAGAAAGCTGGCCCGGCTGTATCCGTAAGGCCATTTCGCGACCATCAGATAGTCGCCGATGAACAGGCGCGGCAGCATCGACCCCGAGGGGATGCTGAACGGCGCCACGATGAAGCTGCGCAGGACCCAAGCGAACAGCAGGAACAGCAGCAATGTCTTGATGCTGCTGCCGGGCTTCTTCGCTGCGGAAACGGTAGTGGTGGCCATCGGCGCGCTTCTCCCGGCTGCGCAGCCCGCGGTCAAGCGCTCCCGGGCTGTGCACGGGCAGAAGGCTGGCTTTTGCACGGCGCTCTACTATGTAGCCGCCATGCCTCTGTCCGAAGCGCTCTGGTCCATCCTCACGGAGGCGGAAACCACTCCGATCACCGAACTGTTCGCGCAAGATCCGGAGCGTGTCAGTCGATTGGCGAGTGAGGTTGCCGGCATCCGCTTCGACTTCTCGAAGACCCACCTGGGTAGGTCGGTGCTCGACTCGGCAGCCCGACTTTTCGCCGAAGGAGGGCTCGCCGAGGCGCAGGACCAGCTGTTCACGGGTCAGATCATCAACCGAACCGAAGGTCGCGCCGCCGAGCATGCCGCGGAACGTGGCAGCGGCGCGCCCGAAGCGGTGCATCTCGCGGCCGAGCGTCGTCACCGGATGCGGTCCCTGATCGACGCGGTCGAGGCGGGAGCCTTCGGCGACGTCACCGGCATCCTTCATATCGGGATCGGAGGATCGGCGCTCGGACCCGCCCTGCTGGTCGATGCGCTCGGTCGACGCGAACAGCGCTACAATGTGGGCGTCCTGTCCAACATCGACGGGCAGGCCTTTGATGCCGCAGTGCAGGACCTTGATCCCGGCACGACCCTGGTCGTCCTTGCGTCCAAGACCTTCACGACGGCCGAGACGCTGCGCAATGCCCAAGCGGCTCTCGCTTGGCTCCAGGAGGGAGGTGTCGAGGATCCCTATGGCAAGTTGATCGCGGTCACGGCCTCGCCCGGGAACGCGCTCGAGTTCGGCATCGACGAAACGCGCATCCTTCCGTTCAGCGAAAGCGTGGGAGGCCGCTACTCGCTCTGGTCGGCGATCGGGTTCCCGGCGGCGCTGGCGCTGGGTTTCGCCGCTTTCGAGGAACTGCTGGAAGGGGCGGCCGAGATGGACCGTCACTTCCGTCATGCCGAGCCCGCGGCCAATGTCCCATTCCTGGCGGCGCTCTCCGACCTGTTCTACTCTCAGCGTCTCGGTTGCGAGACGCGGGCCGTATTCGCCTACGATGAGCGCTTGCGACTGCTGCCCGACTACCTTCAGCAACTCATTATGGAATCCAACGGAAAGTCGGTGACCGTGGACGGTCAGCCGCTCGGCAGGCCCAGCTCCGCCATCGTCTGGGGTGGTGTCGGGACCGATGCCCAGCATGCTGTCTTCCAGCTTCTCCACCAGGGCACTCGACTGGTGCCGGTCGAGTTCGTCGCGGTCGCGGAGGGCGACGATGATCAGGACCCGGCCCACCATCGCGAGCTCTTGCTCAACGCCTTTGCGCAAGGCGCGGCCCTGATGAGCGGTCGTGCAAGCGAGGATCCGGCGCGCCACTATCCCGGGGATCGCCCGTCCATGACGCTCCTGTTGGAGCAACTCGATCCTCGAACCCTGGGAGCATTGCTCGCCTTCTACGAGCACCGGACGTTCGCCGAAGCGGTGCTGCTGGGGATCAATCCCTTCGACCAGTTCGGCGTCGAGCTCGGCAAGAGCATCGCCCACGCCATCGACGATCCCGACCAGCTTGCCGGCTTCGATCCGTCCACCCGGGCACTGGTCGAGAAGGCTGGACTATGAGCGATTTCGACTTCGATCTGTTCGTGATTGGTGGTGGGTCCGGAGGTGTTCGGGCATCGCGGATCGCCGCGGGGCATGGCGCTCGCGTAGCGGTGGCCGAAGAGCACAAGATGGGCGGCACCTGCGTGATCCGCGGCTGCGTGCCCAAGAAGCTGCTCGTTTATGGCGCGCATTTCGCCGAGGACATCGCCGATGCCGCCATGTTCGGCTGGGACGTTCCGGAATGCCGGTTCGACTGGCCGGTCCTGCGCGACAACGTCCTTGGGGAGGTGGCGCGGCTCGAGGGCCTTTACGGAGAAACACTCGCCAACCACAAGGTCACCGTCTTCAAGGAGCGCGCGACCCTGGTCGGTCCCAACCAGGTGCGTCTGGCCTCGGGCCGCACGGTTTCCGCGGGCAAGATACTCATTGCTGTCGGTGCGCGTCCTTCCCTTCCAAAGCTGGAGGGCGTGGAGCACATCATCACCTCGAACGAGGTCTTCCACCTCGAACGTTTGCCGAAGCGCGTCGTGATCGCCGGCGGCGGTTACATCGCCAACGAGTTCGCCGGCATCTTCCACCAGTTCGGAGCGCACGTCACGATCGTGAACCGCTCCGATACGATCCTGCGCGGCTATGACGAGCAGATCGTCGATCGCCTGGTCAAGATCAGCTTGGCTAAGGGGATCGACTTCCGCTTCAATTCCGGCTTCGACCGGATCGAAAAGCAGCCGGACGGCTCCCTTCGCTGCGTCATGAAGGGCTGCGACGACATCGAAGCCGACGAGGTCCTGTTCGCCATCGGTCGTCAGCCCAACACCGAGGAGCTTGGGCTCGAGGAGGTCGGGGTCGAGGTGACCGAGCGGGGCGCGATCAAGGTGGATGCCGACAACCGATCGAGCGTCCCCTCCATCTTCGCGGTCGGTGACGTCACCGATCGCATCCAGCTCACCCCTGTCGCGATCCGTGAGGGGCATGCCTTCGCGGACACCTTCTTCGGCAACAAACCTCAGCGCGTAGACTATGGCTGCATCCCGAGCGCGGTCTTCAGCCATCCACCGATCGGCGCGGTGGGACTAACGGAGGCGCAGGCCAAGAACAGGCTTGGCGTCATTCGAACCTTCACGTCCGACTTCCGCGCGATGAAGAATGTGCTGGCGGGCCGAAACGAGCGCTCGCTGTACAAGCTCGTGGTCGACGCGGCCTCCGACGAGGTGGTTGGACTGCACATGATCGGGCCAGACGCCCCGGAAATCCTCCAAGCCGCGGCGATTGCCGTCAAAGCTCGGTTGAAGAAGACCGATTTCGACGCCACGGTGGCGCTGCATCCGACCATGGCCGAAGAACTGGTCCTGATGCGGTAAACGGATTGATCTTCTGCTCACCCTGAGTAGCGCCGCAGGCGCATATCGAAGGGCAGTGCTTCGGTACGCCGCCCGTGCGGCTACTCAGCATGAGCGGGTTGGGGGGAAGCGGAGCTAGTGCACGACGCAATCATCATCGGTGGCGGCCACAACGGCCTGACCTGCGCCTATTATCTCGCGAAGAAGGGCCTCAAGGTCGCCATCCTTGAAGCCCAGGGCACCGTTGGCGGTGCCGCGGTGACGGACGAGTTCCTGCCGGGCTTCCGCAACTCGGCGGCAAGCTACACCGTGAGCCTGCTTCAGCCCAAGGTCATCCGAGACATGCAGCTGGAGCGGCATGGGCTCAAGGTCGTCCTCAGGAAGATCGACAACTTCCTTCCCGGCGACGGCGACTATCTCCTCGGCGGCCGCAATGGCCTGACCCGGAGCGAGATCGTGCGCCACCACGCTGCCGATGGGGACGCCTACGACCGCTACATGGCGGAACTGGAGACCGTGGTCCCCCTGATCCAGAAGTGGCTCCTTAAGAGCCCGCCCGAGGCCGGGGCCGGTGTTCGCGGGCTGCCGTCCATGCTCAGCCTCGCCAACGACATGCGCGGGCTATCGACGGACCAGATCCGCATCGTCCACGAATATGCCACCAAATCGGCCGGCGACATCCTCGACCGTCACTTCAAGGGTGACCTCACCAAGGCGCTCTTCGGCTTCGATGGCGTGGTGGGGAACTTCGCCTCGCCCTATACTCCGGGTACGGCCTACGTCCTCCTGCACCATCTGTTCGGCGAGGCGGCCGGAGTGCCCGGCGCCTGGGGCCACGCCATCGGCGGCATGGGCGCAATCACCCAGGCCATGGCCCGCGCCGCGCGCGAGGCAGGCGTCGACATCGTCCTCAACTCACCCGTGGAAGAGGTCATCGTCGAGCGGGACCGCGCCGTTGGCGTTGTTGCTGGCGGCAAAGCTTGGCGCGCAGCAAGTGTTGTCGCTGGAGTCAATCCGCGGCTGCTGTTCGACAAGCTCATCCCGAAAGGAGCCGTACCGAGCGCGGTAGAGCAGCACATGACCCACTGGTCATGCGAGAGCGCCACCTTCCGCATGAACGTTGCGCTATCCGAGCTACCCCGCTTCACCGTTCTGCCGGAGAAGGGCGACCATCTCACCGCCGGCATCATCATGGCGCCGAGCCTCGATTACATGGACCGCGCCTTCATCGATGCGAAGCGGGACGGCTGGTCCAAGCAGCCGATCATCGAGATGCTGCTGCCCTCCACCCTGGACGACAGTCTGGCGCCTAAGGGCAAGCATGTCGCCAGCCTGTTCTGCCAGCACTTCCGCTACCAGCTGCCGGGCAACAAGAGCTGGGACAAGGTCCGCGAGAAGGTCGCCGATCACGTCATCGCCACGGTCGACAGCCATGCCCCGGGTTTCGCCGCCTCGGTCATTGGCCGCCAGATCCACTCGCCCCTCGACCTGGAGCGCCGCTTCGGCCTGATCGGCGGCGACATCTTCCACGGCAAGATGGGTCTCGACCAGCTCTTCAGCGCGCGGCCCATGGTCGGCGCCGCCGACTACCGCATGCCGCTGGCGGGCCTGTATCTCTGCGGCTCCGGTGCGCACCCCGGCGGCGGGGTGACGGGCGCGCCGGGACACAATGCGGCCCAGGCCATCCTGGCCGACCGCAAGCCTTGGCGGCGGCGGGCGTGACGCATACTCCCAACCCGCTCATGCTGAGTAGCCGCGCAGCGGCGTATCGAAGCACCGCTTCTCTCTTCGCGAGCGCGGACACCCCTTCGATACGCCACTCCGTGACTACTCAGGGTGAGCGGTTCTGATGAGCACCAAACCCCTCGAAGGCATTCGCGTCCTCGACCTCTCCCGTGTCCTCGCCGGACCCTGGTGCACCCAGCTCCTTGCCGACCTCGGTGCGGACGTCATCAAGATCGAGCGCCCGGGCGCCGGCGACGACACCCGCCACTGGGGCCCGCCCTGGCACGGTGAGGGCGAGGATCGCGTCGCCGCCTATTTCCTCGCCGCCAACCGCGGCAAGCGCTCCGCGGCCATCGACCTAGGCACGCCGGAAGGCGCTGACCTCGTGCGCCGCCTCGCCGCCAAATCCGACGTCCTCGTCGAGAACTTCAAGGTCGGGGGTCTCAGCAAGTTCGGCCTGGACGCCGCCACTCTTCGAGCAGCCAACCCCCGCCTGATCTACGCCAGCATTACGGGCTTCGGCCAGGATGGCCCGTACGCGGATCGCGCCGGCTACGATTACATCATTCAGGGCATGAGCGGGCTGATGAGCATCACCGGCCAGCCCGACGGCGCCCCCGGCGGCGAGCCGATGCGGGTCGGCGTGGCGGTCGTCGACCTGTTCACCGGCATGTACACCGCCAGCGCCATTCTTGCCGCCCTGGTCCGCCGCGGCGTAACGGGGGAGGGCGCCACCATCGACAGCGCGTTGTTCGACGTCAGCCTTGCCATGCTCGCCAACCAGGCAAGCAACGCGCTGGTGTCGGGCCAGGACCCGCCGCGACAGGGCAACACTCACCCCAACATCGTGCCCTACCAGCCGTTCGCCTGCGCCGATCAGCCCCTCATCATCGCCGTCGGCAACGATCGCCAGTTCGCCCGCCTTGCCGCCATCCTGGGAGCCTCCGAATGGGCGCAGGACGAGCGCTTCGCCACCAACGCCGCCCGCGTCGCAAACCGGGCCGACCTCATCCCGCTGATCGAGCAGCGCCTCAAGGAACGCCCCGCCGCCGACTGGTTCGCCGAGCTAGACGCCGCCGGCATCCCCGCCGGTCCAATCAACACAATCAGCCAGGCCCTCGCCGACCCGCAAGCAGCCTACCGCGAAATGGTCCAGCACCTGAACAGCTTCCGCCTCGTCGGCTCACCCCTGCGGCTGGATGGAGAGCCCGCCGGTGCGGATCGCCCACCCCCTAGGCTCGGCGCGCACACCGAAGAGGTGCTGGCGGAGGTGGAGTAAGCGAGGACCAGGGTGTCCGCTTACGACCCATTGCCGACATTCGGTGGCCGAGCCATTCATCCTCAATGAGCGAACAAAAGCCAGCCAGCCCATGGTTCGGAGAGCGGCATCCGGTCCTAACGACCTTGATACTGGTCTTTGCGGCTGGTGCCCTCGGAGGAGCAATTCTAACGAACAGTAATCGCGTCCTCGGAGGTCTTTTGGGCGGGACTGGCGGTGTCATGCTCTTCGTTCTGCTAAGCGCAATCTTGGCCCTTGTCATAACTCTGGTGCAGTTGCTCATCCGGGATGTTCGCAAGCGAGCGCCTACCGCTCAACCGGCAGAAGACCTACCACTCGGTCGGCGCTTGAAACGCAATTTCGAACGGGCCACGGAACTCTGGATTTTGGGTTGGCAGTAGCGTCCGCTTTCCACCCATTCGCGACATTCCGGCCGAACGTCTGAAATCGACCTATTGCGGACGTTAACCACTCCGATAGGGTCGTCCTATGCTCGCCCGAATTACTCGCGCCAGTTTGGGTGCAGGTCTCGCTGCAGTTCTGCTTGTGAGCTGTTCTGCGGCAGAGAAGGGTAAGGAAGAACTCCCGTCGGCAACTAGGCAGATGACTCCAGTGCCAGCGAAGGAGTTGCTGGCTCGTATACCCGGTCACTTTATTGATGAGCGACCCTACCCTTGCGACGTAGGGCCGCTGATTATCCAGGCAGACGGTACATTCATAAAAGCGAGCGGATGGGGGGACACCTATGGCCGCTTCACAGTTTCTGATGGCCGCATGAGCTTTGACGGCTGGACGGGAAACAGGAGCGGGCCCGAGGCACACCAGAAGTTCAGCGTGGAGTTCCTCCGAGATGGGTCCGGCGAACTGTACTTCCGTATGCCTGAGGATAGTCAGTTCCGACCGCTTCTACTCACTCCAAGCGACGAGAAGACATTGGATCTCTCCTGCGGAGAGTAACTCCCCACATACGTCGGATGAGGGAGATCGAACGTCCGCTTTCCACCCACTCCCGACCTAAGTCAGCTAGGGCAGTTCGCGCGAACGGCGAACAACTGGATCGATGAGAATGAAGATCAATCTATCAGCGCTCCGAAGGATGTGGAGGATGACTGTGCTGTCCTATGGGGTAGCAGTTCTCTCGATGATCCTGATGTTCTCGTTTAAGGAACAACTGCGCTTTGAAGTGACCTTTCTGGAGGTGTTCCTTTTCGCGCTCGCCGGGGGTCTTCTGATAGGTTTCGCCTATCTGGTGAAGCGGTCAGTTGGGTGAGCAGGTAGGGCGGAGCACCCGAGGCGAGCTGAGCCGGAATGAGCCCATGGCGCATCTCTGCTTCCCCCCGGCGGACGTTCGCATCACCCTTGAACAGTAGGATTTCGCCTGCTCCAATTCGTACCGCGGCTCACCGCATGTTCCTTCTCAGCCCAGCCGCGCAGCATGGTGGGGCTTGGCGTGACCGTGAACATTGTGAACATTCGCGCGCGGACCCAGTGCCGCTGCGTTCAGCTTCGCGCAACCGGGCAGTTGCAAGGGAGTTGACGATAGCGATCAACCTGGGAGTGTGCCGCGAAAGCTGGCGCAGAGAGCGTGCACGTTAGACTGATGTTCGGCCTTGCTGCGGTGAGCCTCGTCGCCCTTTCGCCCGCGCAGGCGGCCGAGCCGCGCGGCGATGAACCCATTGCCGTCCCGCGCACCATCAAGCAGGGCATCGACTTCGTCTACGTCGATCCGCAGATGAGCACCGTGGCGCGCAAGAAGCAGCGGCCGCAGAACTGGCTGGCCCGGATCTTCAACCCCGCGGCCTCCCGCCGCAACCAGCCGAACCCCATGTTCCTCGACCTTGCACGGGGGCTGCAGCAATATCAGGCAAGCTGGGGCAGGCTTCCGCAGGTCAAGGTCTCGGCCGGCCCGGCGCTGAAGCGCGGATCGACCGGCAAGCGCGTGGCGGCGCTGCGCCAGCGGCTCGGGCTGCCCGCGGCTGGGGGCTACGACGATCGGGTCGCCCAGCTGGTCTCCGCCTATCAGCAGGTCCATGGCCTCGGGAACCCCGACGGAGTTGCCGGTCGGGCGACCATCGCGTCCCTGAACCGTGGCTCGACCTATTACGCGCGCCGGATCGCGATCAACATGGAGCGGGCCTGGCGCTTGCCGACCACCGGTACCTTCGATCGCTATGTTGTGGTGGATAGCGGCTCGGCCCAGACGTACCTGTTCCAGCGCGACCGGCTTGTGGACGGCATGAAGGTGATCGTCGGCGCGCCGGAGAGCAAGACGCCGATGATGGCCGTGCTGATGCGCAACGCCAAGGCGAACCCTTACTGGCACGTTCCGCCGGACCTGATCCGCAGCATGACCGCCAAGAAGGTCAAGGAGATGGGGCCGTCCTACTTCCAGCAGTTCCATTACGAGGTGCTGTCCGACTGGGGTCCCAACGCGCGACGGGTCGACCCGAAGACGATCAACTGGCGGGCGATCGCGTCGGCCCGCAAGGAGCCGACTATCCTGGTCCGCCAGAAGCCGGGTCCGTGGAATTCGATGGGCGAGATGAAGTTCGAGATGCCGAACGACTTCGGCATCTACCTCCATGACACGCCACTCAAGGAGAAGTTCAACCTGACCGACCGCTGGATCAGCAACGGCTGCGTCCGGCTGCAGGATTACCGCCGGTTCGCCACCTGGGTCTTCCCGCGCGGTGTCCAGCCGAGCTCGCAGCCCGAGCAGGTCATCCCGCTGCCACGGCCCGTGCCCATCTACATGACCTACCTGACGGTGGCGCCTAGCCCCAATGGCGTCGTGTTCCGGGGCGATCCGTACGGTTTCGACGCGCAGGCCATGCCGCAGATGTTCGGTCCGCAGCTGCGGGTTGCGTCCGCCAGCTAGAGCGTGGGGGCGCCACCCTCACCGTAGCGCGACTGGATGAAGCGGCCCTGCGTCTGGAATGCGTCCATGTCGCGCTTGGCGAGCCGTTCGCCGACTTCGCCCAAGGCCGATCGGGCAGCCCCGAGCCCTTCGACCAGCCGCTGATCGACGGTTAGCCCTTCGGCGTCCGGTTCGCCGCGGTACGCCGGCGGGACGTTGACGTAGCGCTCGATCAGCCCCGGCAGGTGGACGCTCATCAACCGCCGCGCATCCTGCGCATCGGGGTCGAGCGGATCGACCCGCTCCAGCGTCGCCTTCAAGGTGCCCAGCTCCGCGCTGATCCCATCGACAACGGTCTGCGCAGGGGCGGGGAGGGCTCGGCGGGTCTTGTAGAGATAGCTGTCGAACCGCTGCACCATCTCGCCATTCGGTACGTCCTGCGGCACGGTCGGGGTGGCGTCGTCGCCCGGCCAGAAGAAGAGCAGCGCGGCGATCCCGATCGCGATGCCGACGGCGGCCAGGAAGCCCAGGATGCCGATCGGGGTGATCAGCCCGACGATGATCGTCAGGATGGAGATGACTCCCACGGCCACCCCAATGGCGGCAACCCGGCGGCCAAGGGCACGATTTACCCTTGCCCGCTCCCGGCGGCGCTGCGCCGCGACCGCACCGCCCTTCTCGTCCAGCGAGCGGTTCACCCGCTCGACCATCTCGAGCGTGCGCTCGACCTTGCGGGTAAGCTCCGTGCTCACTTCACCTCGAGCGGACTGAGCACAGATGGGCCTTCCAGCCGGCCCTGCTGGGCACCCTCGGCCCGGGCGATATAGCCGCGCGACTTCTCCACTTCATTGCCCAGCGTGTTGACCGTCTGCTTCATGTTCTCGAGCGCCTTCAGCTTGAACGCGTCGATCGAGTCCATGGTATCGTAGATGTTCTGGAATGCCCGCTGCAGCGTCTCCAGCGGGATGGTCGAGCTCGCCGCCTGCTCGTGGATCGCGGCCGACTGCGTGCGAAGCATCTCGCCGGTGGAATCGATCATGCCCGCGGTGGTGGTGTTGAGGGCCCCGATCTGCTCCAGCACCAGCCGCTGGTTGGTGAGGGCCTGTGCCACCGTCACTGCAGTCCTCAGCGCCGAAACGGTGGTCGTCGACGCGCGATCGACGCCCTTCACCAGCTCGACGTTGTTCTTCTTGACCAGATCCAGCGCCAGGTAGCCCTGCACGGTGACCGCCATCTGCGTCAGCAGGTCGGTGGTGCGCTGCCGCGTGTAGAACAGCGCCGTTTCGCGGATCGCCTTGGCCTTGGCCGGTTCGGTCGCGTCCAGCTCGTTCGCCTTGTCCTCCAGCTTGCCGTCGAGCGCCTTGGAAATGTGGATCATCTGCTCGAGGCGATGCATCGTCTTCCACAGGTTGGCGCGCTCGGTGTCGATCGCCGCATTGTCCATCAGCAGTTCGTCCTTGCCGGACTGCAGCCGCGCCAGGATCTGCGCGATGTGGGTCTGCGAGGACTGGTATTGGCGGAAGTAGTTCTGGATCTTGTTTCCGAACGGAATCAGCCCGAACAGCTTGCGGCCTGGGCTCATGGCGCCGTTGCGCTTGGGGTCGAGCGCCTCCACCGTCCGACGCAGCTCCGTCAGATCCGCGCCAATCCCCGTGTCGCTGTCGATCGCCTTGACCGGCCGGTCGAGGAAGCGATTGGAGGCGCCCGCCGCCTCCGCAATCTCCTTGCGGCCCATGGCGGTCAGCTGGTCGACCTTCTTGCCGAACTCCGGGCTGTTCGCATCGAGCGCAACCAGGTCGTTCACGAAGGAGTCCACCCGCTCCTCGAGCTGATCCCGCTCCTTGTCCTTCAAGGGGACGAGACCGGCTGCCTCGGCCGGGGCAACGGGCTGAAGGACGTCGGGCGGATCGAGCTTCAGCCTGGTCTCCGTCGCGGTGGTCGTCGTGGCCATTCTCACTCCCTTTCGCTCAGAGCGGCAAGATGGCCACCAGCCATCCTCCGCGCAAGCGTCGCAGCTGTATTATAGGTATATAACAGCAGCCTGCAAGAAGCGCTCCGGATGCCTTCGAACTTGTGGGGAAGCTTTCGTTAACCCTGTTCCTGAAGCATTTGCTCACCGTAACCCGCGTAATCCGGCACCTGAAGCAAGCGGGGACGCCTGCCTGCAGTGGGAGCGAGACGCGGATGAAGAGCTTTCTGAAGAAGCTTTTTCGCAACGAGCGGGGCAATGCCCTCATTATCGCGGCGCTGGGAATGCCGTTGCTGATCGGCTTCGCCGGCCTTGCGAACGACACCATTCAGTGGAGCTTGTGGAAGCGGCAGCTACAGCGCCAAGCGGATAGCGCGGCGCTCGCCGGCGTCTACGCACGGTTCGCAAGCCAGAATCTCAACACGGCGGTCACCAACGACCTCGCCAAGAACAGCCGCACCGGTATCGCATTCGCCACCGGCTATCCGATCGTCACGCCATTGGCTGACGCAGCCAACTGGGATCGGCCGGTGCAGGTCACGCTAGCCGTTCGCCAGGCTTTGCCGTTCTCCAAATTCTTCATGTCGACAGCGCCGCTGATCGAGGCGACGGCCATCGCCGGCGGTATCGAGACGGGCGAATACTGCGTTGTCAGCCTGGAGAACACCAGCTCCACGGGCATCACTGCGGGCGGTAACACGAACGTCGACTTCGGCTGCGGCATGATCACCAATTCGGTATCGATGGACGCGGCAATCGCTTTCGGCAGTTCGCAGGTGAAGGCAACCCCGATCGCCGCTGTGGGTGGTTTGGACAGCACCGACAACTGGGCCAGCGGCACGACCCTGATGCCGTTCACGCTGCCGCAGCCGGATCCCTTCGCCGACATCGATCCGCCGCCGATCCCCAACTCCGGCTGCAACAACTTCAGCGATAGTCCCAACAGCGTCACGACGATCAATGCGAAGCAGTCCGACGGCACCACGCCGACCTGCTTCAATAACCTCACACTCAAGGGAGACGTGACGTTCAGCCCTGGCGTCTACGTGATCAAGGGCGACATGAACGTGAACTCAAGCGCGCACATCAAGTGCACCGGCTGCACGTTCGTTCTGACCGATGATCCGGCGTCGGGAACCGGAACCGTCGACATCAACGGCGGCGCGGAGCTCGACCTAAGTGCGCCCACGGAGGGTCAGCCGTACCAGGGCATCCTGTTCTACCAGAACCGCGGTGCACCCCAGACCACCAGCAAGATCAACGGCAATAGCCAGTCGACTCTGCAAGGGGCCTTTTACTTCCCCAACTCCCAAGTGGAATATACGGGAACGGCCGGCCTGGTGTTCAACTGCGTGCAGCTGGTCGTCCGCCGCGTGACCTTCATGGGCAACTCCAAGCTGCTGAACAACTGCCCCGCGAACAGCGGAACGCCGGATATTACCGGCCACCATGTGAGGCTCGTGGGCTGATGGCGCACCGCATCACTAGCCTCCGCTCGGACGAGCGCGGCACCTCGGTGATCGAGTTGGCCCTCGCGGCCCCGATCCTGGCCGTGCTGACCATCGGCATCATCGATCTCAGCAATGGCTTCTCCGAAAAGCTGCGGCTGGAGCAGGCCGCGCAAAGGGCGGTCGAGAAGGTGATGAACGGCCGCGCCATCCTCAGCATGAACACCACGGGGAACACCACCACCATGGGTGCCCTGAAGACGGAAGCGGCATCGGCGGCTGGCGTTCCGGATACGAACGTCACAACTGACTTCTGGCTGGAGTGCAACGGTACCCGGAACTCGACGTACTATACGACCTGCACCAACTACGCGCGTTACATGTCGGTCAGCATCACCAAGACCTACACACCGTTCTTCAATTACAAATTCCACAACCGGACAGCGAACACCTACACGCTGACCGGCGCAGCCACGGTGAGGATCCAATGATCCGTAAACTCCGCCGCAACGAAGAGGGTGCATCGGCGACCGAGTTCGCACTGGCGTTCCCGGTCCTCGTCACGATGATGTGGGGCATCTTCCAGTTCGGCGTGCTGTTCGGCTCTGACGCCGGCATGCAGCACGCGCTGGGTGAAGGCGCGCGCTTCGCCACGATCTGGCCGTCTCCGACCGACGCGCAAATCAAGCAGCGCATGACGGACAAGCTGTTCAAGATGGGTTACGGCACCTTCACGATCAGCGATCCGGTACGCCCGCTCACCGGCGGCACGGTCAATCTGCAGATCACCTACACGATGACCCCGAACTTGCTGTTCTTCAGCTTGCCGCCGGTCACGCTGACTCGGCAGAAGACCGCTTACCTCACGACCTAGGCGCTGGCGCGCTTTGCGAAGAAGGCCATGATCGCCTGCCTGACCTCGTCGGAGGTCAGGCGTTCGGAGAAGTGTCCGTTCTCCCAGTTCATGCGCTCCAGCACATGGTCCTGCGAATGGCCGCGCAGCAGCCGCTGGGTCAGCCGGACCGCTTGCGCCGGCTTGGCGAGCAGCGATTGCACGACCCGCTCCAGGGTGACTGCCAGTTCACCCGCGCCCGCGCGATGGCTGACCAGACCGTAGCGCTCGGCTTCCTCCACCCCGAACGGTTCGCCCAGCAGGAGGTGCTTGGCCGCGACGCGACGTCCGGCCAGCTGAGGCAGGATCAGCGAACTCGCCGCCTCCGGCACCAGGCCGAGGTCCGTGAACGGCATCACGAACCGGCTGCCTTCTTCCGCGACCACCAGGTCGCAATGGAACAGCATGGTGGTCCCGATCCCCACCGCATTGCCGTGCACGGCCGCAATCAGCGGCACCTGATTGACGGCGAGCGCCCGCAGCAGGCGCCACACCGGGATGTCGCCTCCGTCCTGAGGAAGCGCGTTCATGAAATCGGCAAGATCGTTGCCGCCGGTGAAGTCCACGCCCGCGCCCTCGAGCGTGATGACGCGGATCGACTCGTCCCCGGCGGCCTGCTCCATCGCGTCTGCCAGCGCTGCATACATGGCGACCGTGATCGCGTTGCGCCGCTCCGGCCGGTTCATCGTCAGCGCAAGGTGCGGCCCTCGCCGCTCCACTAGGACATGCTCGGTCATGGACGCCCTTGTGCCCAGCCGCTAAGGCCCGCGCAACTGCCCCATAGCCCAGGACGATGTGATGAAGTTCTTCGCCGACACCGCCGAGATCGCCGAGATCCGCGAGCTTGCCGAGACCGGGCTGCTCGATGGCGTGACCACCAACCCGACGCTGGTGCACAAGTCCGGACGCGACTTCATCGAGACCATCCGCGAGATCGCTGCCATCTGCCCGGGCCCGGTCAGCGCTGAAGTGGTCGCGCTGGACCATGACGGGATGATGCGTGAGGCGGATATCCTGCGCGCTATCGCTCCGAACATCACGATCAAGGTTCCGCTCACGTCCGCCGGCCTGAAGGCCTGCCGGGCGCTGACCGACGGTGGCACGATGGTCAACGTCACGCTGTGCTTCTCGGCCGCTCAGGCCCTGATCGCGGCCAAGGCGGGCGCGACCTTCATCTCTCCGTTCGTCGGCCGGCATGACGATGTCGGGTTCAACGGAATGGACCTAATCGCCGACATCCGTATGATCTACGACAATTACGACTTCGCCACGCAGATCCTGGTCGCCAGCGTCCGCCATCCGATGCACGTCGTGGAAGCGGCGAAGCTCGGCGCGGACGTGATGACGGCGCCGCCCAAGATCATCCACCAGCTCTATAAGCACCCGCTGACCGACAACGGCATCGCCAGCTTCCTCAAGGACTGGGAAGCCACGGGACAGAAGATCGGGTGAGTCCAGCTACTTCCCCTTTGGGGGAGATGTTAGCGCGTCAGCGCTGACAGAGAGGTCATGACCTCGCCACTGGAAATTAACCTTCCGTCGCGTACACTCCTTGGCATGGCGCGCGTGATCCACTTCGAAGAGCATGCCCTGGCCCGGCTGCGCGCCCGCGTGGCTGCTGCCGAGGAAGCCAACCAGGATCTCATAGCCTTTGCGCGTGGCCATTCCGGTGCGGTCAGTTCGATTCACCACGCCGTGGTCGCGGTGATGGAGGCGGAGAGCTGGGACGCGCTGCTCCATGTCGTAACTCAGGAGTGGCCGCTGATCCTGGGCCTCGACGCGGTTGCTCTGGCCCTTGTGGTCGGAGATCGCGGCTTTCGGGTGGATGCGGGCGGCGTCCAGATGGTCGATGCAGCGCTGTTGCAACGATCGCTGGACCAGGTGGACGGCGTCGTCCTGCGCGGTGTGGAGCGCGGACATCCGCTGTTCGGACCGGCGTGCGACCTCATCCGGGCGGAAGCGCTGATCCGGCTCGACGGCGATGCTCCGGGCGGCCTGATCGCGCTCGGACAGCGTGCGCAGCAGAGCCTGGATGCGCGCCACAACAGCGAATTGCTGATGTTCCTCGGCCGGAGTCTGTCGGCTATGATCCGCCGGTGGATGAGCGAAGCCTAGACCCGCAACCCGTTTCGGCCCTGGCCGCCAAGTTCGGCGGCCATCTCGCCCACGACCGCCGCCGCAGTGCTCACACGGTGCGCGCCTATGTCGCGACGGCACACCGGTTCATCCAGTTCCTTGGGCGACATCGCGGCGAGTCGATCGGCCGCTATGCTCTCCTCAACGTCGATCCGACGGACCTCCGCGCTTTCCTGGCGGATCGGCGGGCAAGCGGCCTGGGCCCCTCCTCGGCGGCACGGGAGCTGTCCGCCGTGCGTGCCTTCCTGACCTTCGCCGCGGAAGATGCGGGCGAGCAGCCGCAGTTGCCTCGCACCCGCGCGCCGCGCCGTCCTCGTACCCTGCCGCGCCCGGCGTCTCCGACCGACGCGGTTGCCCTCGCGGAAGATGCGGGGGAGGGTGCCTCCCAACCATGGATCGGAGCCCGGGACCTCGCCATCCTGCTGCTGCTCTATGGCTCGGGCCTTCGGATCGCCGAAGCGCTGTCACTGACTGCCCGGGTGCTGCCGCTCGGCTCCACGCTGCGGATCGTGGGCAAGCGGAACAAGCCGCGGGTCGTTCCACTCATCCCCGCGGTGCGCGACGCGATCAACGACTATGTGAAGCAATGCCCGTGGCCAGTTCGGGGCGACGGCACGCTGTTCGTCGGAGCACGAGGCGGTCCGCTCAATCCCGACCTGGTGCGTCGTGCAGTGCAGGCTGCGCGGCGCCGGCTGGGTTTGCCCGACACCCTCACGCCGCACGCGCTTCGCCACAGCTTCGCCACGCATCTGCTGGCGCGCGGCGCGGATCTCCGCTCGCTCCAGGAGCTGCTGGGCCACGCCAGCCTGTCCTCGACGCAGATCTATACGGGAGTCGACGCGGCCCACCTGCTGGACGTCTACCGGAACGCCCATCCGCGGGCCTGAGGTTCGCCCGCGCGCTCCTGCAGTGTGGGGTTGAGCAGAAGCGCGCGGGACGTCGCCCTTCTGACCGGCAGAGCTTACCGGAACGGTAGCCCTCGCTCCGTTCTGGAGTGGATCAGCCTTCGTTATGCGGCTTGTAGCGCCACACGCGCCACAGGTAGCCGATCACCAAAGTGATGATGACGGCGTTCGACACGGGCCCGACAAACCGGTCCACATCGCCGAAGTTCTCGCGAAGCTGATAGCCGGCGGTGGCCAGCATTGCCGTCCAGCCCGCCGTACCGATGGTGGACGCGATGAAGAAGCTCTTGAACCGCATCTTCAGCAGGCCCGCCGGGACGGAGACCAGGCTCCGCACCGTCGGGAGCATCCGGCCGAGGAAGACGAAGAAGGTGCCGTGAAGCCGGAACCAATGCTCCGCCCGCTCCACGTCGCGCCAACTCATCGTCAGCCAGCGGCCGTGCTTGTCGATGAAGGGCCGGAGGCGAATAATCCCGAGCGCCCGCGCGGCCAGGTACCAGACGATGTTGCCTAGCATCGCTCCCGCGGTGCCGCTGGCGATCACCCAACCCAGCGACATCCGGCCCTGCGAGGCGGCGACACCGGCGACCGGCATGATGACTTCCGAAGGAATCGGCGGGAACACCGTTTCCAGGAACATCAGGAAGGCGACGCCCAGATAGCCGGACTGCTCGATCAGGCGGATGACCCAGTCTGCCACGTCAGGCGGCGATCTGCTGGGCGTGGCGGCGCTCGATCGCGTCCCAGATGAGGCCCGCGCTGTTGATGCCGTTGAATCGGTCCAGCGCAACGATGCCCGTTGGGGAGGTTACGTTGATCTCCGTCAGACGCCCCCCGATGACGTCGATGCCGACGAACAGCAGTCCGCGTGCCTTCAGTTCCGGTCCAAGCGCCGCGCAAATCTCCTGCTCGCGATCGGTCAGCTCGGTGGGATGCGCGGTACCACCCGCCGCCAGGTTCGAGCGGATCTCGCCCTTGCCCGGGACGCGGTTGATCGCTCCGATCGGCTCGCCGTCCACCAGGATGATGCGCTTGTCTCCGTCTGCCACGGCAGGAAGAAAGGCCTGCGCAATGAAGGGTTCCTTCCAGACCTCACTGAACAGTTCGGCCAGGGCCCGCAGGTTGGTCCCGTCTGGACCCACGCGGAAGACTGCCGCCCCCGCATTGCCGTGAAGCGGCTTCAGGACGATCTCCCCATGCTTGGCGTGGAAGGCCTCCAGCTGCTCCTGCGAGCGGGTAATCAGCGTCGGCGGCATGAAGTGCGCAAAGTCGAGAACGAACAGCTTTTCCGGGGCGTCGCGCACGCTGCGCGGATTGTTGATGACCAGGGTCTTGCCTTCGAGCCGCTCGAGCAGGTGCGCGGCGGTGATGTAGGCGACGTCGAAGGGCGGGTCCTGGCGCATCAGGACCACATCGACGTCCGCTTCGAGGTCCAGGCTAGCGGCCGGCTCCGCGCTGAAGTGATTTCCCTCCACCCGCTGGACGCGCACCGCCCGCGCCGTGGCTCGCAGCCGGCCTTCCTCGTAGGACAGGTCGTCGGCAAGATAATGGTGCAACCGGTGGCCCCGAGCCTGCGCCTCGAGCATCAGGGCGAAGGTCGAGTCTCCGGGAATGGAGATCGACTCCAGCGGGTCCATCTGGACAGCGACGGTCAGGCTCATGCCGGGCGCGTAAGCGAGCGCAGCCGCTTTGTCACCCGGCCCAGACGTCCGGCACGTGCCGCGGGAGCTTGCCCGGCACCATGTACAAGGCATCGATCCGCACCGTGTCGCAGCCTTCGCCATAGCGCGGGGCAAGGCGCTCCGCCGCCACCGCCACCCGGCGCAGCCGGCTGCGATCGAGAGAAATGGCGGCGCTCGCCGAATCTGCGCGCGCCTTCACCTCCACGAACGCCAGGGTCCGTCCGCGCCGGACGACAAGGTCCACCTCACCGCCGGGAACGCGGGCCCGGCGTGCCAGGATGCGCCAGCCATGAAGTCGCAGCCACCACGCGCCCAGCGTCTCCGCCCGACGTCCCCTTTCTTCGGCTTGCCGGCGGCTAGAGCGCAACCGGCGTCTCGGGCTTGGGGCAGCGCAGGAATGTCACGGACTTGCCGCCCGGCAGCACCTTTCGCATGCGGTCCGCCGCCAGGCGCACGACCTGCGCACTGTCCTCGCTCGCGGACAGAAGCTCGTCGACGGGCACGCGGTCAGGGGAGCGATCGAGTTCGTAGACGCGATTGTCGCGCAGCACCCAATATCCCTCACGGTCGCCATGGGAGAAGGTGCTGTCCGCCCGATAGAAAAGGGCGGACCAGCTTGCGCAGCCGTCGAGACTGCGCCGCTTGGGGTCGGCCTGCTCGACCCACAGGCCTGTCAGCCACTCCGTGCTGGGCTTGGCGGCTTGCGGCTGGGCGGCGAGCAAAAGGGCGGCAACGGCGATCATCGATCAGGTCCAAGGGTCAGGGCCCGGGCATAAACCCGCTTGCGCGGCAGGTTGAGCAGCTCGGCCACGTGGGCGGCAGCGCGCGATGCAGTCATCGAGGTTAAGGCTGCCTGAAGCGCGGCGTCCAGTTCCTCATCGCTCGCGGCTTCCCGCTCCGGAGGCGGACCCACGACGATCACGATCTCGCCCTTGGGTGCGGCGCCGGCATAGCGGTCCGCCAGTTCGGCCAGCGTGCCGGTGCGGCATTCCTCGTGCAGCTTGCTGATCTCGCGAACCACGGCGGCATCGCGGCTACCCAGCCCGTCTCTCAGCGCCAGGAGGGCCTCGCCAAGGCGCGGACCGCTTTCGTAGAGCACCAGGCTGGCGCGAATGGAGGCGATTTCCGCAATCGCCTCCCCGCGGGCCTTGGCCTTGGCCGGCAGGAAGCCGACGAACAGGAAGCGGTCGGTTGGCAGCCCCGCAAGCGTCAGGGCCGCCACGGCCGCGCATGGTCCGGGAATGGTGTGTACCTGGTGCCCCGCCACCCTGGCAGCGCGCACGAGCTTGTAGCCCGGGTCGGAGATCAGCGGCGTTCCCGCATCGCTGATCAGCGCCACCGCCTCATTCGCCAGGCGAGCGAGCACGGCGTCGCGGTCCGCCTCGCTGCTATGGTCGTGGTAGGTCCACATCGGCGCCGTCGCGCCGGTGTGGGCGAGGAGCTTGGCGCTGACCCTCTTGTCTTCCGCCAGGATCAGGCTCGCGCCGCGCAGCGTCTGGGCGGCACGGGGCGAAAGGTCGCCGAGATTGCCGATCGGCGTCGCGACGATATAGAGGCCTGGGGGTAGGGATGCGTTCATTGGAGTTGCGGGACATGACATCTTCCTCACCTCGCCTGCAAGCACGTCGCCTGTTCGTCCTATCGGCGATCGCCTCTGTCGCACTGACGGCCTGCCAGACCGGGCCCCGGCGAGGTCCAGTTGCGCCCCCGCCGCCGCAGAAGCTGGAAGTCGCCGTGCTGGTCCCGCTGACGGGGGAGGATGCCGCTGTCGGTGAAGCCATCTCCAACGCGGCCAAGCTCGCGCTGTTCGATACGAACAACCAGCAGATCCAGCTGAGCATCTTCAACACGGCGGAAGGCGGCGCGGCGGCTGCCGCCAGCCGGGCCCTTGCCCAAGGCAACCAGCTCATCCTGGGACCCTTGCTCTCCGACGAAGTTCGCGCGGTCGCCCCCTTGGCGCAGCGTGCGCGCGTGCCGGTGATCGCTTACTCCAATGACGCACAGGTGGCGGCGCCCGGTGTCTACATTCTCGGCTTCAGCCCGGCACAAGCGATCGAGCGGGTGGTCCTCCACGCCCGGCAGCAGGGTGCCACACGGTTCGCCGCGCTGGTCCCCGCCGGCATGTATGGCGAGCGGTCGAGCCGTGCCTTCCTCTCCGCAGTCCAGCGCGCGGGTGGCCAGGCCGTCGCGGTCGAGACCTACGGCACGGTTGCAGACGCCCGTGCCGCCGCGCGGCGCCTGGGCAACCGGGGCGCCGTCGATGCGGTCCTGATCGCCGACGGCGGGCGGGCAGCAGCGAGCATCGCGCCTTCCGTTCGCGTCGGCCCACGCCTGCTGGGGACCGAGCTTTGGGCTTCGGACCGGACGCTCGGCTCCACCGCTCGCCTTCGCGGTGCCTGGTACGCCGCTGCGCCGGATGCCCGGTTCCAGCAGCTCGTGACCCGCTACCGCGCACGCTACGGCAAGGCGCCGATGCGGCTTGCGAGTTTGGGCTATGACTCAATGCTTCTGACCGTACGCGCGGCGCGCACCTGGCAACCGGGCCGGCGCTTCCCGGTGCGCGCCCTCAACGAACCGGAAGGTTTCGCTGGTGTCGACGGCATTTTCCGCTTCGGCCGGGACAATGTCGCACAACGGGCATTCGAGGTACGGCAGGTCACGTCCGGAGGTTCGACCGTGGTGTCTCCGGCGCCCGGCAGCTTCCCGAACTAAGCTCTTCACGCGGCACTGAAAAAGAGTCATTCTGCTCCCGCAACTGTTCGGGAGCAGGAGCTATGTTGTCTCTTCTCGTGATGGCTGCCGCAGTTTCGGCAGCCCCCAGTCAGGCGTCCATCAACAGCAATCGGCAGGCGTTCAACAGCTGCATCCAGGAAGCTACGGCAGCGGCCAAGCAGAGCAAGGTCGCGGTGGACGGCTACGAAGCCTTCGTGATGGGACGCTGCGAAGCGCAGGCCACGGCCCTCAAGAACGCGCTGATCGGTTTCGACGTATCGAACGGCGTGGCGCGGAAGACTGCCACCAGCGATGCGCAGATGATGATCGAAGACCGGCTCGCCGGCGCAAAGGACAATTACCAGCTGCGCATGACCGCCAACTAGGCCGCGATCTCCGCCAAGATCCGGTCGAGCAATAGTCGCCCCTGCGGAGTTACGGCGAGCCGTGACTCGCTTCGCACGACAAGGCCCAGATCCGACAGGCGCCTCACCGCCGCTTCATCAATGAGTCGCTCGGCCCCGGTCCGGTCGGCAAGGCCCGCCGGATCGATGCCCTCGGCGAGCCTCAGACCCATCACCAGCGCTTCGTCGGCACGCTCCTGCGGTGTCAGTTGAGCCTCTTCCACCATCCCGTGACCGTTGCGCCGCAGTCCTGACAGGAAATTCTCCGGCTTGCGATGCCGCACGGTGCGCATCCCCAGCCGTCGGCCGTGGGCCCCCGGCCCCACGCCGACATAGTCGCCATAGCGCCAATAGGTCAGGTTGTGGCGGCTCTCCTGTCCGGGCCGGGCATGATTGCTGATCTCGTACAGCGGCAATCCGGCGGCGCTCGTCGACTCCTGTGTCAGTTCGAACAGGTCCGCTGCCGCATCCGGATCGAGCGGCTCGAACTTGCCTGCCGCGTGCAGCGCCGCGAAGCGCGTCCCCGGCTCGATCGTGAGCTGGTAGAGCGACAGGTGCCCTGTCCCGAACGCGAGCGCGCGCTCCAGCATCGCACGCCACTCATCCGCCGTCTGTCCCGGCAGTGCATAGATCAGGTCGAAGCTGACCCGGCGGAAGTGGCGCTGGGCCACCTCCAGCGCGGCGAGACCCTCGGCCGAGGAATGCGCCCGCCCGAGGAAGCGCAGCGCCGCATCGTCCAGCGACTGCAAGCCAAGGCTTACGCGGTTCACACCTGCCGCCGCGAGGTCGGCGAATCGCGCGGCCTCGACCGAAGACGGGTTGGCCTCCAGCGTGATCTCGAGTTCACCGGCAGGGCTCCAGTGGCGCCCGGCTGCCTCGATGATGGCGGCGACCGTGTCCGGCTCCATCAGCGATGGAGTTCCGCCGCCGCAGAAGATGCTCGTCAGCCGGCGGTCCGGCAGCAGTGCAGCCTCATGTGCCAGGTCCGCCAGCAGTGCCTGGCGCCATTCGTCCTGGTCGATGCTGTCGCGCACATGGCTGTTGAAGTCGCAATAGGGGCACTTGGACACGCAGAACGGCCAGTGCACGTACAGGGCAAGGTCAGCCGCCAAGCCACTTCACCAGCTTGGCAAACGCATCCGCCCGATGGCTGATCGCATGCTTTGCGGCGGGCTCCATCTCGCCAAACGTCTGCTCGCCGCCAACCGGCACGAACATCGGATCATAGCCGAAGCCCCTGTCCCCACGGGGCGGCCAGACGAGCGTCCCATACACCTTCCCTTCGAAGCTCTCGGCCTGTCCGTCCTCCGGCCACGCCAGCGCCAGCGCGCAAACGAAGTGCGCGTCATGGCCCGCATCCGGCCCCTGCGCCTCGACCTCGCGCCAGACCCGCTCCATTGCGCGCGCCCAATCCCGGTTGCCCGCCTCGTCTTCCGCCCAGCGCGCCGAGAAGATGCCGGGCCGTCCACCCAACGCATCCACCGCCAGGCCGCTGTCATCGGCCAGCGCCGGAAGACCGGAGAGGTCCGCCGCCTGCCTTGCCTTCAGGTCGGCATTGTCCACAAAGGTCGTCCCCGTCTCCTCCGGCTCGGGCAGGTCCAGCTCCGCGGCACCGACGCACTCGATCCCGAACGGCTCCATCAGCTCGCGGATCTCCCGCAGCTTGCCGCTGTTGTGGGTCGCGATGACCAGCTTGGGGCCGATCGTCCTCATCGTCCGACTGCCTGCCGCTGAGCCGCGAAGATGTCGTTGCAGCCGATCCGTGCCAGCCTCAGCAGGCGCAGGAGTCCTTCCTCGTCGAACGTCTCGCCCTCCGCCGTCAGCTGCGCCTCGACGATCGCGCCATCGGCGGTAAGCACGAAATTGCCGTCGCTGCCCGCAGTCGAATCCTCCAGGTAATCGAGGTCCAGCACCGGCGTACCCTGGTGGATGCCGCAGGAAACGGCCGCTACTTGCGTGCGGATCGGGTCGCCTGACAGCTGTCCCATGATCCCATCCACCGCCAGCCGCAGCGCTACCCAGGCCCCACTGATCGCCGCGGTCCGCGTGCCCCCATCGGCCTGGATGACGTCGCAGTCGAGCACGATCTGCCGCTCGCCGAGCTTCTGGAGGTCCGTCACAGCCCGCAGCGAACGCCCGATTAGTCGCTGGATTTCCTGCGTGCGGCCGGACTGCTTACCCTTGGCCGCCTCGCGCGCGCCGCGGGTGTGGGTCGCCCGGGGTAGCATCCCGTACTCGGCCGTGACCCAGCCCTGGCCCTTGCCGCGCAGGAACGGCGGAACCTTTTCCTCGAGTGACGCGGTGACCAGCACCCGCGTGTCGCCAAAGCTCACGAGACAGCTCCCCTCCGCGTGGCGTGTGAAGCCGGGTTCGAACGAAAGGGTACGCATCTGGTCAGGCGCGCGGCCGCTGGGGCGCATGGGGACTCCTCAAGGTTGTTCGCGGGCGCTTTAGCGCCGTGGAGACGTCATTGCGAGCCAGCTAGGTAATCGCTCGTCCTGAGCGGAGCGCAGCGAAGTCGAAGGGCGTTTCGCCGGGAGCGCCCTTCGACTACGGCTCTCCGAGCCTCCGCTCAGGACGAGCGGATTGAGTAGGAGCCCTGCTGTGCCTAATTCTGCCCCATGACCCCACCGATCGGAGAACTGACCGACCGCATGCGGGCCATCTTCGGCCTGGTGGTCGAAGCCTATCTCGACCGCGGTCAGCCGGTCGGCTCCAAGGCGCTGGCCGGAACCATCAATCTGTCCTCCGCGTCCATCCGGTCCGTCATGCAGGAACTGGAGGAGCGCGGCCTGCTCACGCATCCACATACCTCCGCCGGCCGAATCCCCACCGAAACCGGCCTCCGCCTGTTCGTCGACGGCATCATGCAGGCGCACCTGCCAAGCAAGCAGGAGCGCGCCGCCATTGAGCGGCAGGTCCGCGATCGCCCGTTGGAAGAGGCGCTCTCGAACGCGACCGCGGCCCTGTCCGGACTGTCGGCCTGCGCGGGCGTCGTGATCGCGCCCAAGTTCGAGCCGCGGCTTCGCCAGCTCTCGTTCGTTCCCCTTGGGCAGGGACAAGCCCTCGCCATCCTGGTCGGCGAGGACGGCAACGTGGAAAATCGGGTCGTGGCTCTCCCTCCCGGAATGACGGCCTCTGCGCTGGTCGAAGTCGGCAATTACGTCAGTGCGCGGCTCAGCGGCCTGACGCTGCAGGAGTCCGAAGCACGCCTGCGCGCCGAGATCCGTGATCGTCGCGAAGCGCTCGACTCGGCCGCCGCCGAACTCGTCGCTACCGGCCTTGCCGAATGGCGCGAGGACGCCCAGCGCCGTCCGGTGCTGATCGTCCGCGGTCAGGCCAACCTCCTCGACGAACATGCCGCCGCCGACCTCGACCGCGTCCGCCGCTTGCTCGACGAGCTGGAGGACCGGCAGGAAATCGTCCGGCTGCTCGAGAGCGCAAGGGAAGGGGAGGGGTGCCGCATCTTCATCGGCTCCGAAAACCGGATGTTTGCGCTGAGCGGCTCCAGCGTCATCGCCGCGCCTTACCGGGGGAGCGAAGGCCGCGTGCTTGGCGTTGTGGGGGTGATCGGACCGACACGGTTGAACTATGCGCGAGTGGTGCCCATGGTGGATTACACAGCGCAAGCACTCACGAGATTGATGGGAACATGACGGACAAGCTTCACGACGAGGCCGAAGAGATTCGCGAAGGCACGGCCGCCGACGCGCCCGAACTGCAGGAGCACGATCGCATCGCCGAGCTGGAAAACGCACTGGCCGAGGCCAACCAGAAGGCGCTCTATGCCGCCGCCGAGGTGCAGAATGTGCGCCGTCGGCTGGAGCAGGAGAAGGTGCAGGCCGCGGCCTATGCCAACGCCGGATTCGCCCGCGACATGCTGAGCGTGAAGGACAACCTCGACCGAGCCCTGTCCCACGTGCCGGAAGGCGCGCGCGAGGACGAGCGGCTGAAGAACTTCATCGAGGGCATCGAGGCTACTTCCCGGGAACTCGACGCGGTCTTCGCCCGCAACGGCATCGCCCGGGTGGAGGCCAAGGGCCAGCCGCTCGACCCCAACAAGCACCAGGCGATGATCGAGATCCCCTCGGCGGATGCTGAGCCAGGCACGATCGTCGAGGAGATGCAGGCCGGCTACATGCTCAAGGACCGCCTGCTCCGCCCGGCCCTGGTCGGTGTCGCGAAGTCAGGCTGATTTAGAGCCGCACTTCTTCTCCAGCGTCGCCAGTCGCGCGTTCAGATCCCTGATCGCGTCCAACAGCCGGTTGAGCGCCGGGGCTGTGATCAGGTCGCCGGCCTGGAAGTCGGGAATAGCTGCGATGTCTATCCGCTTGCGGGGCATCAGTGCACCTCTCGCTTTTGCGTCTCGCCCTTGGTCGCCAGGCTGAACCGCGGCTCCACCGGCATCGCGCCGGTCACCAACCCTGCCGCATAGCGCCCGACCTCCGGCCCATGCTTGAAGCCGTGGCCTGAACCGCCGCCGACGAGCACCACATCCTCCCACTCTGGGTGGCGGTCGATCAGGAAGTCGCCGTTGGAACTGTTCTCATACTGGCAGACCTCTGCGCCGATGAGCGGGGCGCCGCGTAACCTCGGGAAGCGCCGATCGCGAAAGGCGATGACCTCCGCAATGGCCTGCTCCGTCGGGCGCCGGCTCTGCGTATCGGGGTCGACAACCGCGCCATGCGCATCGTGCGCGAACTTCATCCCTCGCGCCTCCAGGTCCGGGAAGCCGTAGAAGATGTCGCCATCGTTGAAGTCCGCCCAGCCCGGCATCCGCCCCGGCTGGAACAACGGGTCGCCCGGAGGCGCCGCGAAATAGAAGACCTCCTGCCGCGTCGCCACGATCCGCTTCGCCAGCAGCTCCGGGAACAGCTTGCCCATCCAGGGACCACAGGCAAACACGAACTTGTCTGCCTCCAACCGTTCTCCCGATGCAAGTGTTGCGGCCTGCAATTTCTTCCCTGCCGCCTCCGGGCGGGTCACCATCGCGCTACGATATTCGCCCCCTGCTGCGATGAATCCCGCCACCAGCGTCTGCACCGCCCGGCGCGCCATCAGCGCACCGAACTCCGGCTCGAACAGGCCAGTGCTGATCCCCGCGAAGTCGATCATCGGAAACCGCCGCGCCATCTCGGCCGCGCTCAGCGCCTCCGTCGCCAGCCCCAGGCGGCGATGCACGGCAAGGCTGTCGCGAAGGTAGTCCTCCTCCCGCGGGAAGAAGAACAGCACCCCGTGCGGCGCGAAGATCGGCAATCCCGCGGCAGCGCTAAGCTGCTTCCATTCCGCCAGGCTCGCCAGCGCCATTCGGGTATAGATCTCGTCCTTGCCGTAGGCGCCGCGAGTCATCCGGCTCTCGCCGCCCGAGCTCGCCCGGCTGTGCGCGGGACCCCACGGATCGACCAACGTGACCCGGTGCCCCGCGCGTCGAAGCTGCTCGGCCGTCCACGCACCGAACACGCCGGCTCCGATCACCGCCGTGTGCGGCCTGCTGAGCCCTTGGGCCCGAACGATCGCAGGCGCGGAAACGGCAGCGCCGCCCGCCCCGATGAGGAGCGAGCGGCGCGTGACATTCAGGCCGACGGCTTCGGGTCGCGATGTGCTTCCCTCGGCCATGGCGGCGAGATCAGCCCCGTTCCGGCGCCGGCGGCGGCGGAGGCGGGGGAGGCGGCGGCAGCGGGCAGCTGTCCGTCGCCAGGATCACCGATCCATCCGCGCAGGTCTGCGTGGCGGGCGGCGGCGCCGGAGGGGGCGGCGGCGGGGGCGGTGGGGGCGGCGGTGCAGCCTCCACCCGATCCGACCGGAACGCCTGCCGCACGGTGATGCCGATCGTGCGCGGCGTGCCGATGTTGTAGCCCAGGCGAGCCCGCCCGCCGCGCTCTCGGTCCAGCGACAGCTTCGGCGACTTGTCGAAGATGTTGTTGGCGTAGAGCTGCACGGTCAGGCCGCTGTCGAGGTTGATGCCAGTCGACAGGTTGACCAGCGTGTAGGCCGGCAGGCGAAGGCTTCCGAAGTTGAACGATCCCACGTCCACCACGCCCGTCACGGGGTCAGCGAACACGGCCGTCGGGAAGAGCCCCGCTCCGGGTTCCTGATCGGACGGCTGGGTGAAACGATTGCCGACGCGCTGGAGGCTGGCGCTGCTGAACCACTCGGCCCGGTCACTGACGGGGACCGCGAAGTCGGCCGTCGCCGCGAACTGGTACTTCGGCACGGTCGGCAGGCGGTTCCCTTCGCGGATGCCGGCGATGATCGCGCCGCCTTCGTTGGCCGGGGTAGCCGGATCGTCCTCGGTCACGACGCTGCTGTCGAACTCGGCGTTCAGCAGGCTACCCGCGAAGGAGAGCTCGAGCCCGCGCAGCGGACGCACGCTGAACTCCGCCTCCACGCCCTTGGAATGGGCCTTGGGCACGTTGAAGACCACGCGCGACGAGCAGCTGCCGGCATCGGCCGTCACCTGGAGGTCACGGATCCGGTTGTAGAAGGCAGCCGCGTTGAACGTGATCGGGCCGCGGCTGTATTTGAAGCCCGCCTCATAGTTCCACAGCGTCTCGTCGTCGTAGGTCGGACGACCGCCGAAGGTTGCAGCGTCGGACGGTCCGCAGAGCGGGATATTCAGCGGATCGTTCACGCCGCCAAGACGGAAGCCCTTCGCAGCCTGAATGTTCACGCTCAGGTCGCGGCTCGGTTCCCACGTGATGATCGCGCGTGGGCTGATGCCGTTCGACTTGGTCTTGTCGCCGATGAAGGTATCGCTGTTGGAGAAGATGCCTCCGGAAACGAAGTCGCGCTCTTCCTTGAAGTTGTAGTAGCGCGCGCCACCGGTGATCTTGATCTGGCCAAGGTCGTAGCTGGCCTCGCCGAATACCGCCGACTGGTTGATGTCGTAGGGAATGTCGGCATTGTAGGGGCTGTCGGCCGGGAAGCCGTTGTAGGTGGCGGAAACCGGAGTTCCCGGGGCGATCACGTCCAGGAACGCCTGGCTGAAGACGTCCGCGCCTGGCGTTGGCAACCGCTGCTTATACTTGCGGTTCACGTTGGAGTAGAAGCCGCCGACGACCCACTGGAAAGGCCCGTCACCGGTAGAGGCGACCCGCAACTCCTGCGTCCACTGCTTGAGGTCGGTGGTATCGCGCAGGTTCGAGTTCAGGAATGCTCCGGGAGAAATCGCCGGATCGGGAGGATCGCCGGCGAAGGAGACATAAACCGACCCGGTCAGGGCCGAGGCATCGCGGCTGACCAGGATGTCGCGGTTGATGAAGCTTGTGACCGAGGTCAGTTCAACTCCGCCAAGGTCCACGCTGCCGGTGAGGTCGGCAACCCAGGTCTCGTCACGGAACTTCTCCCGTAGGCGAAGATACTGCTCGCGCCGGCCGAGATCGGGCTGCGAGGTGACGAACGGGTTGGAGTAGAGATTGTACCGGTCCTCTCGGTTGAAGCCGTCGGCCTCGATCTCCTGCCACACCACGCGCGGGGTGATCTTCACGCTGGGGCTCGGCTGGAACAGCGCGGACAGGCGGAAGCCCTTGCGGGTGCCGTCGTTCACGTCCTTGCCGGCCGCCGGTCCGATGGCATCGATGAAGCCGGGGAACTTGGTGAAATAGCCCACCGCCCGCACCGCGACCGTCTCGCCCACCGGGATGTTGAGCGCGGCCTTCAGGTGACCGCCACGGCCGCCGTCCTTGACCGTGTTGAGGTTGCCCTCGATCAGGCCTTCGGTGCGGTCGAGCCGCGGCTGGTTGGTGATGTAGCGGATCGTGCCGCCGACGCTACCCGATCCGAAGAGCGTTCCCTGCGGACCACGAAGGGTCTCGACCCGGTTGAGGTCGAACAGGTCGAAGTCGGGCGTGAACAGGGACAGCGAAACCACGCTCTCGTCGAGGTAAACGCCGACCTGTTCCTTCACGCCCGGCTGATCGCGCACGATCTGCCCGGCCGACACGCCGCGAACCGACACCTGGCTCTGGCCCGGCCCGAGGTTCTGGACCGTAAGGCCCGCCACGTTACGGCTGATGTCCTCGATTGTTTGGGCGTTGGTCCGCTGGATGTCGGCGGAGGTTTGCGCATTGATCGAGAAAGGCACGTCCTGGACCGTCGACGCGCGCTTGGTCGCGGTGACGATGATCTCTTCCTGCTGGTTGGACGGCTCCTCGACGGTCGGATTGACCGCCTGTGCCGTGTCTTCCTGAGTGGTCTGCGCCGCCGCCGGGATGGCAAGCGCAAAGGCCGCGGTGCCAGCCATCAGGGCCCGCGTGGTGAGCGTCATCGTTCGCATGAGTTAATACCCCCGTTGAGTACTCGGGGAGAGACTAACCTTAACAAAGCGGCGGCGGGAAGAGGGGGTGCGCTTTCGCGACAGCCCTGTTGCAGCGAGGTGACAGCGGCTCAGGCGCTCGCAAACGGCAGAATTCCGGGATCAGCGACGTTCGCAAGCTGCGCGCCCCGCTTCAGCAGGAAGGCGTGGCGCACGATCTCCGCCTGCTGCTCCAGCCCATAAGCGTGGAACGGCTTGCCCGGTTCGAAGCGGTAGGCATAGCGGCAGAACGGATGCCGCATCAGCGGCAGGTAGAAACGGCCACGGACCTGCGCCTGCCAGACGTGCGTCATCTCGTGGATGAAGAGCCCCTGCAGGCTCAGCACCGCGTCACTGAAGTCCTCCCGCCAGTTCGGATCGTCCGGGTGGAAGTGGATGTGCCCGGTTGGAGCCATCACGATCCCGCGCGGCTGGAACGGCCACCACTTGCCCCGGATCATCCGCACCGGCTCATAGTCGATCGCGTCCCCGAACACGCTGCGGGAGATGGCGATCTCCCCGGACGTCAGTGGGCGTGAGGCACGGCGGGGCATGGGCTCAGGAATAGCCGATCGCCCGCCGGGTTCCAGCCTCTACACCCGGGTTGCCCTCGTCCGGCCGACTCGCCATGTGCGAGCCGATGAGGCTTTCCGTACGCAGCTGGGTATGGGTCCTGCCGGTCCTTGGGCTGGTGGAACTCGCCGGACAGGCCCTCGGCCTGGTGGCTCCGTGGCTGACGGGACTGGTGCTCATCGGCGTCGTGCTGGCCGCGGTCCATCATGCAGAGGTTGTAGCGCACCGGGTGGGCGAGCCCTTCGGCACGTTGATCCTCGCCGTAGCGGTAACGGTGATCGAAGCGGGACTGATCGTCTCGCTGATGCTCGCCAATCGGGAAGCCGCGTCCACGCTCGCCCGCGACACCGTTGTTGCGGCCGCCATGATCATCCTCAACCTGTTGCTCGGGCTCTGCCTGCTCGCGGGCGCGCGTCACCAGAAGGAGGCTCGGTTTACCCGAACCGGCGCAACGGCCGCGCTCAGCACCCTTGCAACCCTGCTGATTCTCAGCCTGGTCCTGCCCAACTATACGACGACTGTGCCGGGACCGGTCTATTCGCCCGCCCAGCTCGCCTTCGTCGCGAGCTTCTCGCTCATTCTCTATCTCACCTTCGTGTTCGTGCAGACGGTCCGGAACCGCGACTATTTCCTGCCGCATGGACCGCTCAAGGAGGTCCCCGGGGTCCATGCCGAACCGCCGACGGACAAGGCTGCATGGCTGTCCTTCGCCGCGCTGCTGGTGAGCCTGGTCGTCGTGGTGCTGATGGCCAAGTCGCTGTCCGGCCCGCTCGAAGGTGCCGTCGCGTCTGCGGGCCTGCCCCGGGCCGTCGTCGGCATCGCGATCGCGGCCATCGTTCTTCTGCCGGAAAGCGTGGCCGCTGTCCGCGCTGCTCGCACCAACCGCATGCAGACCAGCCTCAACCTTGCGCTCGGCTCAGCACTGGCGACGATCGGGCTGACCATCCCGGTCGTGACGGTGGTGTCCTTCTCGCTGGACCTGCCGTTGGCCTTGGGCCTGAACAACACCGGCATGACGCTCTTGGCCCTGACGCTGTTCGTCGCTTCGCTGTCGCTGGCACGGGGGCGAACCACCTACCTCCACGGCGCAATCCACCTGGTGATCTTCGCCGCCTATCTCATGACCACCATCCTTCCTTGACGGAGACGAGCCCTGACCGACTTTGCTGCCTTGCTTCAGCCGGACCGGGCCCAGACGGCTCGCCGAATCCACCTCCTCGATGCGGCAAGCACCGAAGAATGGCTGAAGACGCGTCCCGCCAGCGACCGCGCGCTTGCCGAGGCGCAGCGCTTCGACGGCAAGTCGGAGGGCGCGCTCCTGATCCTGCCGCGCGACGGCGGCGAGTTCGAGGTCGCGCTGGCCGTGAAGGACCGGTCGGCACTGTCACCCTGGTGCCTTGCGGGAGCAGCGGACCGCTTGCCGGCTGGCTCCTATCGGCCCGCGGAGGGCAGCGTCGGTCCGGCGACACTCGGCTGGCTGCTCGCCCAGCACCGGTTCGACCAGTACAAGAGCAAGCCTTCGCCGGATCGCGGCGCCCGCGTCCTGCTCACGGGCGAGGCAGCGCGCATCGATGAGGCAGTGCGGCTCGCCGAAGCGACAGCGATGGTGCGTGACTTGGTCGACACGCCTGCCGGCGACCTCGGACCCGCCGAGCTCGAAGGGGCGGTCCGGGCCTGGGCCAGGGAGGTCGGTGCGGAGGTGACCGTCACGTCCGGCGAGGATCTCGAGCGAGGCTATCCGATGGTCGCCGCTGTCGGCGCCGCGGCTGTGCCAGGGCGTGCGCCGCGAATGATCGAGGCCAGCTGGGGCAACCCGGCACATCCGCGGATTGCCGTGATCGGCAAGGGCGTCTGCTTCGACAGCGGGGGCCTCGACCTCAAGCCCGCCAGCGGGATGCGCCTGATGAAGAAGGACATGGGCGGGGCGGCGCACGCGCTGGCCCTTGCGCGGCTGATCGCGGGCGCGCGGCTGCCGGTGCGGCTGCATCTGCTCATCCCCGCCGTCGAGAATGCCGTCGCCGGCGGAGCCTTCCGGCCTGGCGACATTCTCCGCAGCAAGGCCGGAACCCGCGTCGAGATCGACAACACCGACGCGGAAGGCCGGTTGATCCTGGGGGACGCGCTGACCCGCGCGGGCGAGGAGCAACCGGAGCTGATCGTCGACTTTGCAACGCTGACCGGAGCGGCGCGAGTGGCACTCGGGCCGGACCTGCCGGCGCTGTTCGTCAACGACGATTCGCTCGCCGAGCAGTTGCTAGCCGCCTCGCGCGAGGCATCGGACCCGCTCTGGCGAATGCCGTTGTGGGACGGATATGACGACATGCTGAAGTCCGACATCGCCGACATGGTCAACAGCGCCGACTCATCGTTCGCCGGGTCCGTCACGGCCGCGCTGTTCCTCCGCCGGTTCGTGCCCGAGGGCACCGCCTGGGCCCACCTCGACACTTTCGCCTGGCGACCGGTCGCCAAGCCTGGTCGGCCCAAGGGCGGTGAGGCGCTCGGCTTGCGGGCGGTTTATGCAGCACTGGCGGGCCGCTTTCCGGTTCCGTAACGGGAACGTCTCTTTTTTCGGGCTAAGCTGCGTCGTTCACGCAACATTTCTCTTCCTCCTCGGTTAACCGTGGCAGTGCGCGAGGAAGGGAGTTTCCCAGTCCAATGAGCGATGTTTCGCTAAGCGGGTGGATGCGAGCGCTGGTTGCGTATGTGCGCTCTGGCGAGCCTGACCTCACCAACCGGCAGATGGCCCTCCTGATGATTGTCTACCTCACCCCGGGGCCTCACACGGTTCGCGGGCTGGCTCGGGTTCTCGGGGTTTCCAAGCCGGTCGTGACGCGCGCCTTGAATACGCTGGGTGCACTCGGCTATCTGCGCCGCGAACGCGATCAGGACGACCGCCGTAACGTGTTTGTCGTCCGCACCAGCTCCGGGGCAGATTTTCTTGAAGGCTTCAAGCGCAACATCCGGGGCTCCGGCGATCGGCCAGAAGGCGACGGAGGCAACCGCCGCCCAGCGCTCACCCAGCTCGCGCACGCCCATCGATAGCCCTCAGGGCGGCTTTCCCCTGAGCGGACCATCCCGCCTGCCCGATCCGGCGACCCACGCCTATCGCAAGGACCTGGCGGACGTGGCGCTGGCGGGAGAGGTTATCGCGTCGCACTTCGCCGAGCCGCTCCGCCGCACCCTCAGCGCTGCCGCCAGCCTGAAGAGGGCTCCCGACGAGGCGTCCGAGACGCTCGCCCAGCTGCCCGCCGGCGCAACCCTCGACATGCTCGACAACAGCCGTGGCTGGGCTTGGGGCTATGCGGGCGACGACCGGCGCGTCGGCTATGTGCGCAGCGGGGCGCTCGGCTGAACGCCGACGCCTGAAGCCGTCAGCCCTCGGGCGGAAACATCAGGTCCAGGTACGGAATCAGGTCGTTGGGGACGCCCACGTAACCGGCGTGCTCGTCCGTGCTGCGGTCGGCTTTCGGCTCCTGTTCGCCGGGATCGCGGCGGTCTGATGGCGTATCGGCAATGGTTTCAATGTCGGGACCCATGTCCCACCACTGACACTTCCAGAATCGAACCAAATCTTGCTTCGGCAAACGGCCGGCGGCTTCGACGAATGTTCTTCGGAACGGCGTAGACTCGAGCGAACACACGACCCGAGAGCCTCGGGTCAGCGCCGCCGCCTCGGCGTCACATCTCGCCGCGCTGTCGCCTGATCGCGTACCACTTGGCGACGTTTGCATTGTGCTCGGCGAGCGTGCGGGCGAAGACATGGCCGCCCGTGCCGTCGGCGACGAAGTAGATGTACTGGTGCTGCTCGGGATCGAGCACAGCCGCGATGCTCTCCCGCCCTGGGTTGGCGATCGGGCCGAGCGGCAGGCCTGCCCGGCGGTACGTATTGTAGCCGGTGTCGGCGTTCAGCTCCGACCGCAGGATGCGGCGGCCGAGCGGCTTGCCTTTGGTCACCGGATAGATGACGGTCGGGTCCGCATCCAGCTTCATGCCGATCTTCAGTCGGTTGCAGTAGACGCCCGCCACCGCGCGCCGTTCGGAGGCCTTGCCGGTCTCTTTCTCGACGATGGAGGCCAGGGTCACCGCCTCCTGCTTCGTGCTCACCGGGCAGGTCGGCGTCCGCTTCGGCCAAAGCTCGTCCACCGTCCGCGTCATCGCCGCCTGCATTCGCCCGATCACCGCCGCCCGCGCTTCACCGCGCTTGTAGCCATAGCTGTCCGGGAGCACCGACCCCTCCGCCGGCAGCGGCGCCGCACCCGTCAGGAAGGGCAGGGCGGCAACCTTCTCCTGCACGATGATCGACGGCGTGCCCTCGGGGATGGTCACCAGCCGCGACACGGGCTGCCCATGCTGCAGCAGGTCGAGCAGTGCCGCGCCGCTCGTCCCCGCCGGCACCTCGAACTCGCCCGCCTGGATGCCGTCGGCCGAGCCGAACAGCCGCGCCATGGCCCGATAGGTCGTGCAATTGCCCGGGATCAGTCCCTTGCGCTCGAGGCCCGGGCACAGGCTGGTCAGCGTGGCGCCTTCCTCGACGACGATGGTCTCGTCCTTTGGCGCGCCGCCTCCCCACCACAGGAGCCAGGCGCCGAGAGTGCCAACAAGCAGGCCAGCCGCTACGGCAATCAGGAGCAGCCGCTTCATCGTCGCTGTCAGTCGACCGCCTTCATCACCAGCGACGCATTCGTCCCGCCAAAGCCGAAGCTGTTGTTCAGCGCCGCCCGCACCCGCCGCGGCTTGGCGGTATGCGGGACCAGGTCGACGCCGACGCAGCCGTCCGAGGGATTGTCGAGGTTGAGCGTGGGCGGGACGATTTGGTCCCGGATCGCGAGGATGCAGAAGATGCTCTCCACCGCGCCCGCGCCGCCGAGCAGGTGCCCGATCGCGGACTTGGTCGAGCTCATCGACATGTCACCCAGGTGGTTGCCGAACAGCTTGCGCACAGCGCCCAGCTCCAGCTCGTCGCCGAGCGGCGTCGAGGTGCCGTGGGCGTTGATGTAATCGATGTCGCCGAGGTCCAGCCCCGACTTCTTCATCGCCATCTCCATCGACCGGTAGGCGCCCGAGCCCTCCGGATGCGGCGCCGTCACATGGTAGGCGTCACCCGACAGCCCATAGCCCACGACCTCGGCGTAGATCTTCGCGCCGCGCCGCTTGGCATGCTCATATTCCTCGAGAACAACCACGCCCGCGCCTTCGCCCATGACGAAGCCGTCGCGATCCTTGTCGTAGGGACGCGAGGCCTTTTCCGGCTGGTCGTTGAACGCCGTCGAAAGCGCCCGCGCCTGGGCGAACCCGGCGATGCCGATCGGGCAGATGGTCGCTTCCGCGCCGCCGGCCACCATGATGTCGGCATCGTCGTCACGGATCATCCGCGCCGCGTCCCCGATCGAATGCGCACCGGTCGAGCAGGCCGTCACCACCGCATGGTTCGGACCCATCAGGCCGTATTTGATGGAGACTTGCCCCGAGATGAGGTTGATCAACCGCCCGTGCACGAAGTGCGGGCTGACCCGGCCAGGACCCTTCTCGTGGAGGACCAGGCTCTCGGACTCGATTCCCGGAAGCCCGCCGATGCCCGAGCCGATCGAGCAGCCGGCTCGGAATTTCATCTCTTCCGGCATGTCCAGCAGGCCGGCATCCTCGATTGCCTGCCCGGCCGCGTCGAGGCCGTAGACGATGAAGGGATCGACCTGGCGCTGGATCTTGTGGTCGACCCGCTTGCTCGCGTCGAAGCCATAGTCATGGTCGGCCGGCTTCACCTCGCAGGCGATCCGGCACTTCTGGTCGGAAGCGTCGAAGCGGGTGATCGGCCCAGCGCCGCTCTTGCCCGCCAGGATGTTCTTCCACGTGGTCTCCACATCCGCCCCGAGCGGAGTGACGAGACCCAGACCGGTAACCACGACACGGCGCATCTTGTATTCCTCGTTCAAGCGAAACAGGCCCAACCCCGAGGGGCTGAGCCTGTGCTTCGATACGGCAATCCGCTCCGCTTCATGCCTGTTTCAGCATGAGCGGTATAGGTCAGTCCGCTCATCCTGAGTAGCCGCGTGAGCGGCGTATCGAAGGACCGGCTGAGCCCGGAAATCCTTAGCCCTGGTTCTGGTCGATGTAGTCGATCGCGTCCTTGACGGTGGTGATCTTCTCGGCCGCATCGTCCGGGATCTCGACCCCGAATTCCTCCTCGAAAGCCATCACCAGCTCGACGATGTCGAGGCTGTCGGCGCCCAGATCGTCGATGAAGCTCGCCTCCTCGGTGACCTTCTCCGCCTCGACGCCGAGGTGCTCGACAACGATCTTCTTCACGCGTTCGGCAGTCTCGCTCATGTCCCTGTATCCTCCCAGAATGATTTGAGTCCGCCCCTAGCGGCGGGGGAGCAGGGGGGCAAGCCTCGTGAAGCTCAGGCCGCCGCCGCTACGCGCTCCGGAACGCCGAACAGGTCGTGCTCGTCGGATTCCTCCACCAGCACCCGAACGATGTCGCCCGCGGCCAGATGTCCGGCGTCGCGCAGGTGGACTTCGCCATCAATCTCCGGCGCATCGGCCTTGGACCGACCGGTCGCGCCGCCCGTCTCCGCGTCGACGGCATCGATGATCACGTCGATGGTCTTGCCGACCTTCGCCGCCAGCTTCGCGGCAGAGATGCGCGCGGTCAGCTCCATGACCCGGGCGTAGCGTTCTTCCTTGACCTCTTCGGGGACATGGCCCGGAAGGTCGTTGGCAGGCGCGCCTTCGACCGGTTCGAAGCGGAATGCCCCGACGCGGTCCAGCTGAGCTTCCTGGAGCCATTGGAGAAGATAGTCGAAGTCTTCCTCGGTCTCGCCGGGGAAGCCGACCACGAAGCTCGACCGCACGGCGAGGTCCGGCACCAGGGCCCGCCATTCGCGCAAGCGCTCCAGCACCTTGGCCTCGTTCGCCGGCCGGCGCATCGCTTTCAGCACCTTGGGGCTGGCGTGCTGGAAAGGAATGTCGAGGTAGGGAAGCACCAGCCCTTCGGCCATCAGCGGAATGACCCGGTCCACGTGCGGGTAGGGGTAGACGTAGTGGAGGCGCACCCAGGCGCCCAGCCCACCGAGCGCCCGCGCCAGGTCGGTCATGTGCGCGCGAACCTCGCCGCCCTTCCACGGCCAGGCGGCATGCTTCAGGTCGAGGCCGTAGGCGCTCGTGTCCTGGCTGATGACCAGCAGTTCCTTCGTGCCCGCCGCCACCAGCTTTTCCGCCTCGCGCAGGATCGCGTCCGGCCGCCGGCTGACCAGGTCGCCGCGGATCTGCGGGATGATGCAGAAGGCGCAGCGGTGATTGCAGCCTTCGGAGATTTTGAGATAGCCATAGTGCCGCGGCGTCAGCTTCAGCCCCGTCTCGGGCCGCGCCTGCGGCACCAGGTCGAGATAGGGCGACGGCACCGGCGGAGCCGCCTCGTGCACGGCCTCGACCACCTGCTCATACTGGTGCGCGCCGGTGATCGCCAGCACTTGCGGGAAGCGCTCGCGGATGACCTCGGCCTCCCGGCCCATGCAGCCGGTGACGACCACGCGGCCGTTCTCGGCAATGGCCTCGCCGATCGCTTCCAGGCTCTCCTCCTTGGCGGAGTCGAGGAAGCCGCAGGTGTTGACCAGCACAACGTCCGCGCCGGCATAGTCGGCGGACATCTCATAGCCGTCGGCGCGAAGCTTCGACAGGATGCGCTCGGAGTCGACCAGATTCTTGGGACAGCCGAGCGAGACCATGCCGACACGCGGCGGGGAGGGGAGTACAGTTGCCATGGGAGGCGGCGCCCTTAGCCGAAATTTCAGGCAAAATCGAGGCGCTTAGGCCGGCGCTCCGACCGGCGGGTGGTTGGGCACGATCTCGATCAGCCGGTCGCCTTGCTGGAGGATGGTGGTGCCTTCCTCCCAGAAGCCGATCGGGCGCCCCCTGCGCAGGATGCGCAACCCCATGCCGGAGCGAATTTCCGATAGCGGGCGTCCGATCTCTTCCGGGGTCACCACCCGTTCGCGCAGCTGCACCCGGCCTGCGGCGGAAGCAAGGTCTGCCATATAGTCGGCGATACCCAGTCCCTGCGCCGATCCCGCCATCAGCAGGCCGGCGAAGCTGACCGGATTGATCACGGTCGTCGCGCCGGCCGCGCGGGCGGGCACCTCGTTGTCGCCGGCCTTCACCAGCACGGTGATGGGCAGGTCTGGGGCCAGGTGACGGGCGGTCAGGCACACGAGGATCGAAGTGTCGTCCCGCCCTGCGGAGACGAGCAGGGCGCGAGCATTGGCGATCCTCACGGCGCTCAACGTCGCATCTCGGGTGGCGTCCCCCTCGAGCACGGTGCAGCCGATCGATTCGGCTTCTTCGGCCGCGGCCGGGTCGCACTCGACCACGACGATGTCCTTTGGCGGCGTGCCGCGGGCGATCAGTTCGTTGATGGTCTCGGAACCGGACGTTCCATAGCCCACGACCACCGTATGGCCGGTCAGGGTCTGCTGCAGCCGTTGCATGAGCCATTTGCTCCAGAGGCGTTTGATGACGAAGGTGTAGGCGGTTCCTGCCAGGATCAGCAGGAAGAAGATCCGAATGGGAGTGACGATCAGCGCGTCGAACAGGCGGGCTCGCTCGGTGATCGGGACGATGTCGCCATAGCCCGTCGTCGTGGCGCTGATCATCGTGAAGTAGATGATGTCGGCGAAGCTGATGTGATTGTCGTAGTTGTCCTTGAGGCTGTCCCGCTCCACCCAGTGGAAGGCGATCACCAGCGCCAGCAGCCCGAATGCCAGGGCCATGCGGATGAAGAACTGCGCCCAGCCGCTCAGCGTCGGCTGCCGCCGCAGGAGCAGGTGATTGGGGTCCCTGATCTGTCGCCATGGTCCCGGGCTGGGACGGCGTGACACGAACTCCCTTGTCATTCCCCACTTTCTGCGTCGAACGAACCGGCCATGCAACGACTGGCCACCATGTTTGTTGCTGGCTACAGACGCCGTCCGCGGCCGGGGGCCTTGAGGAGTGTTGAATGCGCATTGCGATGATCGGGACGGGCTACGTCGGCCTGGTGTCCGGAGCCTGCTTCGCCGATTTCGGGCATCAGGTGACCTGCGTCGACAAGGACCAGGCCAAGATCGACGGGCTCCATGCCGGGCGGATGCCGATCTGGGAACCGGGGCTGGAGGCGCTGGTCGCCCATAACGTCAAGCGCGGGCGGCTGAACTTCACGACCGATCTTGCCGAGGGCCTGAAGGATGTCGATGCCGTGTTCATCGCGGTCGGCACCCCGTCGCGCAAGGAAGACGGCCACGCCGACCTCACCTACGTCTACGCCGCCGCCAAGGAGATTGCGGAGACCCTGACCGGCCCGGCCGTGGTGGTCACCAAGTCGACCGTCCCCGTCGGCACCGGCGACGAAATCGCGCGCATCCTCGCCGAGAACAATGCGCCGGAAGGCACCAGCGTCGCCTCCAACCCGGAGTTCCTGCGCGAAGGCGCCGCCATCCGCGACTTCAAGATTCCCGACCGCATCGTGGTCGGCGCCGAGGACGACCGCGCCCGCGAGGTGCTGCGCGAGGTCTACCGACCGCTGTTCCTCAACAAGGCGCCAATCCTGTTCACCGGTCGGCGCACGGCCGAGATCATCAAGTACGCCGCCAACGCCTTCCTCGCGACCAAGATCAGCTTCATCAACGAGATGGCGGACCTGTGCGAGACGGTCGGCGGCGACGTGCAGGACGTGGCGCGCGGCATCGGCCTCGACAATCGCATCGGCCCCAAGTTCCTCCATGCCGGCCCGGGCTACGGCGGCAGCTGCTTCCCCAAGGACACGCTCGCCCTGCTCCAGACCGGCCAGAAGTACGGCGTGCCCATGCGCATCGTGAACAGCGTCGTGGACGTCAACGAGGAGCGGAAGGTCAGCATGGCCGATCGCGTCCGCGATGCCTTGGGCGGCTCCCTCGAGGGCAAGCGGGTCGCAGTCCTCGGCCTGACCTTCAAGCCCAACACCGACGATATGCGCGACGCTCCTAGCCTGGCGCTGATTGAGCGCCTTCAGCAGGGCGGCGCTTCGGTGGTCGCATTCGATCCCGTCGGCATCGAAGCCGCCCGCCCGCTGCTCAAGAACGTAGACTTCGCCAACGACAGCTATGCCGCGGCGGAAGGGGCCGACGCGCTCGTGCTCGTAACCGAATGGGACGAATTCCGCGCTCTCGACCTCAAGCGGATCGCCGGCGCCATGAAGGGCAATGCGCTCATCGACCTGCGCAACATCTACGAACCGCAGGAGGTTGCCCGCGTGGGTCTGAGCTACCGCGGCGTCGGGCGCGGCGAGGTCAAAGCCTGACCGCACGCCCTGAGCGAGGCGCGCGCGTGCCTAGTGCCCGTGCGCCGAGTGGCCCTGCTCGGGTTGCGCTTCCGTCATCCTGACCAGCCGGCGCGGGTTCTTCCACCCGTAGCGGGGCTTGTCGGCGCCCTTGATCTGCCAGCCGTTGCCAAGGTCCCCCCCTGAGCAGTTCAGCCGCTTGTTGAGGCAATTATCTTCCCACATCTGCTTGGCGACAGGGTCCCAAGCCTCGAAGAAATCGCCATGGCCCGTCTCGCCGCGCTTGGCGCCGGGCACCTGCGCGTCACTGGCATAGCTGTACACCTCGCCCGGAGCCTGGCTGAACGCGTACTTCTGCTCCAGCGTCGGGATCACATAGGGGTGGCTCGACGGGCACTTCAGCCACCCGCGTGAGCCATAGCCCGGATAGGCCATGTGGCTCCGGTGGTCGGCACTATCCAGGTTCTCGCCGTCCCAGCACGACGGAAACGTCACGGTGGCAATGAACTGCTTGTTGGCCGGGCAGGTCGCCTGCAGCTCCTCCAGATTCCGCTTGTTCTTCGTGTCCGGCCCACCGGCGCAGTTGAAGTGCAGCCCTTCGGCCTTTCCGGTCGCAAAGTCGTAGCCGGCGATCATCCGCAGGCCATTCGGCAGGGGAACGCACTTGCCCTGCGCCTGCACCGCATCGTTGAAGCCCTGGCACTTGGGGTCGGACGCCGGACGGCGCTTGTAATAGAGCAGCAGATAGTCCGGCTGCACATACTCTCCCCGGCCGTTCAGCAGCACCGGCATCCAGTAGTTGGTCCGGTTCGCCTCGTTCCCGCAGGAGCTGCTGCCCGAAGTGCGCAGGTCGCGGTAGGTCGACGTCGCTGTGGTCCCTTCGTTGCCCGCGATCTGGTGCGTGTGCGGCGAGCGCCTGCCGAAGGCTACGATGTTGTCCACATCCTTGATGACACCCGCCCCGCACAGCATCCGGAAGGCGCCGACGACATCCTTGCCGTTGTCCTTGGCGGCCTTGCCATGCCCCCAGCTCTTCTGGAGCCTGGTCATGACATCGAACTCGGAGGCGATCGGCTCCATCCCGGTCAGCCCGCGCGGGCTCGCCACGGGGTCCGGGCGCGCCCCTGCGCCTGCGGCCGGAGCCCAGCCCATGGAGCCGAGGACCACAACGGCCACCAGGCCCGATCGAACACGCGCCATCACATCCATCGCTGACCCTGTGGCCCCGAGCCCCTGAACCGGCAATGTCCGGTCGGCTGCGCCATCCGTCCTCAAGCGTCGATGACGTCGTCTTCGATCGCGGACGCTCGCGACTGGATGAAGGCGAAGCGATGCTCCGGGTTCTTGCCCATCAGCCGCTCCACCAGATCCTTGATCGGCTGCCGATCCTCATACTGGCTGGGCAGCGTGACCCGCAGCAGCGAACGGCTCTTCGGGTTCATGGTAGTCTCCTTGAGCTGCTGCGGGTTCATCTCGCCGAGACCCTTGAAGCGGCTCACCTCGACCTTCTTGCCCTTGAACTCCTTGGCCTCGAGTTCCGCGCGGTGGGCGTCATCGCGCGCATAGAGGCTCTTGGCTCCCGCGGTCAGCCGGTAGAGCGGCGGCTGGGCCAGGAACAGGTGACCGCGCCGGACCAGCTCCGGCATTTCCTGGAAGAAGAAGGTCATCAGCAGCGTCGCAATATGGGCGCCGTCCACGTCGGCGTCCGTCATGATGATGATCCGCTCGTACCGGAGCGCGCTCTCATCCCACTTGTCGCGGATTCCGCAGCCCAGCGCCTGCTGGAGGTCGCTGATCTCGCTGTTTGCCCGGATCTTGTCGGCCGTGGCGCTGGCGACGTTCAGGATCTTGCCGCGGATCGGCAGGATCGCCTGCGTCTTGCGGTCGCGCGCCTGCTTGGCCGAGCCACCGGCGCTGTCGCCCTCGACGATGAACAGCTCCGTTCCCTCCGGAGCATCGCTGGCGCAGTCGGTGAGCTTGCCGGGCAGCCGCAGCTTGCGGGCCGAAGTCGCCGTCTTGCGCTTGACCTCGCGCTCGGCCCGGCGCTTCAGCCGCTCTTCCGCCCGCTCGATGATCGATCCGAGCAGCGCCCGCCCGCGATCCATGTTGTCGGCCAGGAAATGGTCGAAATGATCGCGAACCGCAGCCTCCACGAAGCGCGCGGCCTCCAGGCTTGTCAGCCGGTCCTTGGTCTGGCTCTGGAAATGCGGGTTGCGGATGAAGACGGACAGCATCAGCTCGACGCCGTTGAACACGTCGTCGGCCGTGATCTCCTTCGCCTTCTTGTTGCCGACCAGCTCGCCGAACGCGCGGATCCCCTTGGTCAAAGCGGCGCGCAGCCCCGCCTCATGCGTGCCGCCGTCCGGAGTGGGGATCGTGTTGCAATAATAGCTCTCGGAGCCATCCGAGTAGAGCGGCCACGCCACCGCCCACTCCGCAGAGCCTTGCCCGTCGGGAAAGTCCTGCCGTCCCGCGAACGGCTGGTTGGTGACCGCCGGCCGCTCGCCGATCTGCTCGGCCAGGTGATCGGCAAGCCCGCCCGGGAACTGGAAGGTCGCCTGCTCCGGCACCTCGGCCGAGGCGAGCGAGGGATCGCAGCGCCAGCGGATCTCGACGCCCGCGAACAGGTACGCCTTGGACCGTGCCAGCCGGTACAGGCGCGCCGGATCGAACGTCAGCGCGCCGAAGATCTCCGGATCGGGCGAGAAACTGACGGTCGTGCCCCGCCGGTTCGGAGCCGCGCCGACTTCCTCCAGCGGACCCACGGCCATGCCCTTGGCAAACCGCTGGCGGAACAGCTTCTTCTCGCGGGCCACCTCCACGATCGTTTCCGTGGAGAGCGCATTCACCACCGATACGCCGACGCCATGCAGGCCACCGGAGGTCGAATAGGCCTTGCCCTCGAACTTGCCGCCGGAGTGGAGCGTTGTAAGGATCACCTCGAGCGCCGACTTGCCCGGATACTTGGGATGCGGATCGACCGGGATGCCGCGGCCATTGTCGCTGACCGTCAGCCGGTTGCCCGGCTCCAGCGTTACCTCGATGCGGCTGGCATGACCGGCGACCGCTTCATCCATCGAGTTGTCGATGACCTCGGCGGCGAGGTGGTGCAACGCCCGCTCGTCGGTGCCGCCGATGTACATGCCCGGCCGGCGGCGAACGGGCTCCAGCCCTTCCAGTACCTCGATCGCCGAAGCGTCATAGCTTTCCGGAGTGGAGGAAGCGGAGGAAGATGAGCCGAACAGGTCCGTCATTTGTTCCCAGCTATAGCGCGCTCACGGGCGCACGCCACAGCCTCTTGAACCCTGCGACATATTTACCACATCAGCGCTGCCGGACGCTCAGACGAGGTCCGGCGACGGGCTGAGGGGAGCCCAGCCAAGGCACCCGCAGTCCGCCTGTTGCTCAAACAAGGAGGACAGACATGCGCACTGCTTTCGACTTTTCACCGTTCCGCCGTTCCACCGTCGGCTTCGACCGCCTGTTCGACATGCTGGAGAACAGCGCCGCTGGGAACGGGGAGAACTACCCTCCGTTCGATCTCATCAAGGTCGATGACAACAAGTATCGGATCGAGATCGCGGTCGCGGGCTTCAAGTCCGGTGAGATCGACATCACCAGCCACCAGAACGTGCTGATCATCCGCGGGCAGAAGTCCGAGGAGAATGGCAACGACTACGTCCACCGGGGCATCGCCACCCGCTCGTTCGAGCGCCGCTTCGCGCTCGCCGATCACATCCAGGTGACGGGCGCCGACCTCAAGGACGGCATGCTGGCGATCGACCTCGTCCGCGAGATCCCCGAGGCTATGAAGCCCCGGAAGATCGAGATCGGCGGCGCGGTCACTCCGCAGCCGGAGCCGGAGCAGCGCACGCTCGAGGCGAAGGCGGAGGAGCGTCAGTCCGAGAACGCCTGAGGCAGCCGCCTCGCCCGAAGGGCCTCGGGAGCATTGCTCCCGGGGCCTCTATCCCCCTCGCGTGCCCGGCTTGCACAAGCCCCAGTCCTGTGCGCCGTTCGTCTTGTTGATGCAGTCACGCGCGCGATTGATGCCGATGCCCACGGCCCGGCCAAGGTTCAGCGAGCCCAGCGCCACCGCCCCGCCGATCACGCCGAGCAGCAGCGCATAGTCCGAGGCGGAAGCGCCGGCGTCATCGGCCAGCATGGCCCACATTCTCGTCATCATCGCTCCCACGGCCGATCGGCGGAGAAGATAGGCGCGACACGCCCGAAACGGGCACGGTCGGACTGGGTAACTCGAAAGAGTGATCCTGGCCGCATCTTCCGACCGAGCCTCGAAACATGTGGCGCGCGGCGGCTGACCCGGTTGCTCGTGCGTTGGGCGTCGATGCTCTCGGTTCAACCGGCTACTGGCACAAGGACGCGGCTCTGGCACCCGAAGCGGGTGCTCGTGACCCGGTCGGCTCTCGATTGGGAGCATGGCAGGTCCATCGTGAAGCAAGTGGAGTCGCTCGGCATCGAGGTTCAACGGCTCACCTCGGATCGACTGTCCCTTGGACTGCCCGAGGACCCGCGCCAGGCTTATGCCTTGGCCAAGCAGACCCTGGCGGTCACCGTTGCGCCGCCTTCGAAGCGCCGGCTCCAGCCGATCGCGCCCTCGGCAGACTGGCGGGTGGACCTGGCGGAAGGCTGTCCGGCGCACTGCAACTACTGCTACCTCGCCGGCTCGCTCAGCGGACCCCCGATCACCCGGGTCTACGCGAACCTGCCGGAAATCCTGGCCGAGTTGCCGCCCAAGCTGGGGCAGGGGACCATCACGTCACGATCATCGGCCCGGGCGCACGAGGGGACCACGTTCGAGGCGAGTTGCTACACGGATCCCCTGGCCTTGGAGCACCTCACCGGCTCTCTCTCCGCTCTCGTGGAGTGGTTCGGGGCCTGGGACGCTCTCGTGCAACTGCGCTTCACCAGCAAGTTCGACGCCGTCGAGCCGTTGCTAGGGATTGCCCACGGAGGCCGCACGCGAATGCGCGCCTCCGTCAATCCCGCCGCTTATGCTCGCTTCGAGGGAGGCGCCAGCTCCGTTGCCGCCCGCCTCGCGGCTCTCGCGAAGATGGGATTGGCAGGCTACCCAATCGGCCTCACGGTCGCCCCGATCATTGCCGCGCCGGGCTGGCAGCAAGCCTATGGCGAATTGATCCACGCGGCAGCCCAGGCGCTCTCCCCCGTGACCGAGCCCGACCTGACCATCGAACTGATCACCCACCGGTTCACCGCTGGCTCGAAAGCGGTTCTGCAAAGCTGGTATCCTGGCTCCGCGCTGGACATGAGCCCGGAACGACGGATCGAGAAGCGCACCAAGTTCGGCTCGGTCAAGCATGTCTATGACCGGGAGACGATGGCCGAGCTACGCAGCTTCTTCGAAACCGAGATCTCCCGGATGCTGCCGGCAGCCCGAATTCTCTACTGGACCTGACATCCGCCTACCCGCCCTGCAGAACGCCGGACGGAGACGACCGCCTTAGCGCACCCGCGGGCCGCCGAACGGAAGCGGCGGGGGCGGGCGGCGGTCGCGGCGGGGCAGCTGGGCCTGGTAGGCGACCCCGCAATGCTGGACGCAATAAGGGAAGCCCGGGTTGGAGGGCTGGCCGCAGAAATGGAAGTCGGGCTCGCCCGGGTGGCCCATCGGCCACTTGCAGATGCGGTCGTTGAGGTCGAGCAGGCTGGTCTTGTCGGCGACCTCCGGGCTCGGCTTGGCCGGGACCAGGCGGCGCGGCGGCGCTGGCGGGATGGGGGCCTGCTGCTCGCCCGGACCCTGGCGGATGAACCCGCCCGGGCCGATGGAACGATACTGAACGCCGGCCTCGGCCCGCTGCGGCGGGGAAGGCTGCTGCGGCGGCGTCAGCGGATCGCTTGGCATCGGTGCCGCAGCTTCCAGGGCGGCGGCGATGGCCGGGCGGTCCTTGACGCGGGTCTGCTGCGCCGTCTCCGGCTCTGCAGGCGGATCGGAGCGAACTGCCTCCGCCTTGGGAGCGGGCTCCGCCTTGACCGGCTTGTCATCGCCCGGCTTCACCGGCGAGGGACGCGATTCAAGCCCGAGACGGTGCGCCTTGCCGATCACGGCATTGCGGCTCACTCCGCCCAGTTCCTCGGCGATCTGGCTGGCGGTGGCGCCTTCGGTCCACATCTTCTTGAGGCGCTCGATCCGCTCGTCGGTCCAGGACATGTGACTTCTTTCGTATCTGCTGTTGCCGGTGGTTGCGGCGGTTGGCCGCAGCCGATAGGCGATCTTGCCGTGAACGACCAGCCTTCCACATCATCGCCCTGGGTCCGGACCGCGCCCGGTGAAGCGCGTCTCCAGGGCGTGAACTGGGGAGGGCTGAAGACCCTCTATATCAAGGAGGTGCGCCGGTTCTTCAAGGTGCAGACGCAGACCGTCTGGGCACCGGCGGTCACAACCCTGCTGTTCCTGGTGATCTTCACCGTCGCGCTGGGCGGGGTGAAGCGGACGGTACTGGGCGTGCCCTTCGCCGATTTCATCGCGCCGGGCCTGATCGTCATGGCGATGATGCAGAACGCATTCGCCAATTCCAGCTTCAGCCTGCTGGTCGGCAAGATCCAGGGTACCATCGTAGATTACCTGATGCCGCCGCTGTCGACGGGCGAGCTGATTGCGGCGCTGGTCGCGGCGGCGGTGACGCGGGCATTCTTGGTCGGGGGCGCGGTGTGGCTCGCGATGGCTCTATGGCCCGGCGTGCACGTGAGCGTGCAGCATCCGCTGGCGGTCCTCTGGTTCGGCCTGATAGGCGCGCTGATGCTGAGCTTCCTCGGCCTTCTGACCAGCATCTGGGCGGAGAAGTTCGACCATGCGGCGGCGGTGACCAACTTCGTAGTGGCGCCGTTAAGCCTGCTGAGCGGCACCTTCTATTCGGTGGAGGCACTCGCCCCCCTCTGGCGCGGGATCAGCCACGCAAACCCCTTCTTCTATGTGATCAGCGGCTTCCGCTTCGGCTTCCTGGGTGCGGCGGACTCCCCAATCTGGGTCGGGGCCGCGGTGCTCGCCGTGCTGAACCTCGTGCTCTGGGGCCTGTGCTTCGGCCTGTTGCGCAGCGGGTGGAAGATCAAGAACTGAACCCGCCCAGGCCTGACAAGTTAAGACAAGTGAACGGCAGCTAACATTGACGTTCAGCGTCCGGGTAGGGGCCGAGTCGTAGAAGGACGCATCAACGCTCGAAAGGAGAGTGTCATGCGCAAGTTCTTCATCGCCGCCGCCGTCGCCACCAGCGCCATCGCTGCCGCAAGCCCCGCCGCGGCCCAATATTACCCGGGTCAGGGGTACGGCTATCGGCTCGACCAGTCTTCCCGTAACTACATCGTCAAGACCGACCAGCTCCGGTCGCGCATCGAGCAGCTGGACCGCCGCAACCGGATCAGCGAGCGTGAGGCCCGCTGGCTCCGTAGCCATGCTGCCGACCTGCAGCAGCGCGCCCGCAGCTATGCCCAGAGCCGTGGCCTGAATTCGCGGGAGCGTCACGATCTCGACAACCGCATCGCCTGGCTTCGCAGCCAGATCCGCGACGACGTTCGTGACGGCAACAACGGCTGGCGTGACGGCCAGTACCGCAACCGTGACCGTGATGGCCGCTGGGACCGCCGCGACGGCTGGAGCGACCGCGATCGCGACGGACGTGACGACCGCTACGAGGACGACCGCGGCCGCTATCCCGGCTAAGGATCGCCTCCACTGAGTTAAGGCGCTGCGGGAGACCGCGGCGCCTTTTCTTTTGCGCTCCGGAGCGGCTATAGGCGCGGCAGGCGGTGGGGACCGCCGACCCGAACAGCACAGCAGAAAAGGACGCCCGAATGGCCATCACTCCGCTCATGCCCGTTTATCCACGGAGCGAGGTGCGGCCGGTCAAGGGCGAGGGCGTCCATCTGATCGGGGAGGGCGGAGAGCGATACATCGACTTCGCCAGCGGCATTGCCGTCAACCTCCTTGGCCACAGCCACCCGCACCTGATCGGAGCGATTCAGAAGCAGGCCGAAACGCTGATGCACGTGTCGAACCTGTACGGTTCGCCGCAGGGCGAGGCGCTGGCCCAGCGGCTGACGGAGCTGACCTTCGCGGACACGGTCTTCTTCACCAACTCGGGCGCCGAAGCGGTGGAATGCTCGATCAAGACCGCGCGGCGCTACCATCATGCCAAGGGTAACCCGCACAAGCACACGCTGATCACCTTCTCCAATGCCTTCCACGGGCGCACCATGGCCACCATCAGCGCGACCGACCAGGTCAAGCTGCGCGACGGCTTCGCCCCATTGCTGGAGGGCTTCAAGGTCGTTGAGTTCGACAATCTTGAAGCCGCCCGCGCCGCGGTGGACGAGAACACCGCCGGCTTCCTTGTCGAACCGATCCAGGGCGAAGGCGGCATCCGCCCCGCGTCCCCTGAGTTCATGAAGGGCCTGCGCGCCATCTGCGACGAGCACGACCTCATGCTGGTCCTCGACGAAGTGCAGTGCGGAGTCGCCCGCACCGGCACGCTCTACGCCTATGAGCAGTACGGCATCACTCCGGACATCCTTGCGTCCGCCAAGGGCATCGGCGGCGGCTTCCCGCTGGGTGCCTGCCTGGCGACCGAGAATGCCGCGCAGGGCATGGTGATCGGCACTCACGGCTCCACCTACGGCGGCAACCCGCTCGCCATGGCCGCCGGCATGGCGGTGCTGGACGTGGTCGCGAGCCCTGAGTTCCTGGAGCATGTCCGCACCATGGGTGACCGCCTGCGCTCGGCCCTCGAGCAGATGATCCCCAACCACGACCACCTTTTCGACAGCGTTCGCGGGCTCGGCCTGATGCTGGGCATCAAGATGAAGACCGACAGCCGCGCCTTCGTCGGCTACCTGCGCACCCGGGGCATCCTGACGGTCGCGGCCGGCGACAACGTCGTCCGCGTACTTCCGCCGCTGATCATCGAGGAACAGCACGTGCGCGAGTTCGTCGACGGCCTCAGCGCCGCCGCCGCCGAATACGAGGTTCCCGCCGCCGCGGCCTGATCGCGCCCGGCGGGCTAGCCCCGGGTCACAATCTGCGCTCCAAAGCTTCGATGCTGGCGGGGCGGCCCCAAACATAATCTCCGTCGCTCCAAGGGTCTTCCGGTTCGCTCAGCGTCAGGCGGTGGCTGCGTCCAACGCGCCGCAACCCGAGCCGCCTGCCCACGTAGCCGAGCTCGCGAAAGAGGGCGCACACCGCTGCGGGTGAGCTTCCGTCGCGCTGAAGATGACCTGCAATCATCTCAATGCTGATCAACGGTTGAGACCGCGCGATTGTCTCGGACAAGCCTGTCAGCACGCGCGTCTCGAACCCTTCCACGTCGATCTTGATCAACTTCGGCGTCTCTTGCCTGAGCATGGCGTCGGCGACCTTGACCGGGCAGGTCACGACCTTCCCGGGAAGGTCCATCTGCGTGAAGGTGGCTTCGCCGCTGTTCCGGTCGGGAACGAGCAATTGCAAGTCGGTCTCCCGGTCGCCCAGACCCACGGAGTGGACGCGGACATGCTCGATCCCGTTGCGTTCGAGGTTGCGCTCGAGGATCGCCCGCGGCACGGGACTGGGCTCGAAGGCGACCACCTTGCCGCCTGGGCCCACGAGCCGGGCCGCAAGCAAGGTCATCATGCCTTCGTTCGCGCCGATGTCGACGAACGTGTCTCCGCGCTCCAGAACGTGCTGCATGAGGAGCTGGGTCGGCAGGTCGTAGAAGCGTTCGAGAAAGAAGGTCGCGCGGTTGGACCAGCCCGAGATTCGCACCGACATTTCATAGTGGTGCAGCTTGCCGCGCACCCACCGCTCGCCATGACCGGCCCAGCGGTGATCCGCCTCGTTCGAGCCGATGAACGTGCGATAGAGCATGCCCCAGCCGGGCAGCTCCCGCCGAATATAAGGGCGTAGGAGCCAACTGACCCCGTGCGTGTAGGCGCTGGTCCATCGACCCATGCTGTCCCTCCTCTATGCGGGGGGGCGGCCAATGCTCACGAAGCCGCTCCCCAGCCCAAAGGCGGCGCGGCTTGTCGCTCCCGCAAGCCCTTCCTATCTCCCCACCCGATGACTTCCAACATTTCGAACCTCGACGTGGCGCTGGGCGTCACCATTCCGACGCGCTCGGCGCGCGGCCGTGCGGTTCGCCTCGGGCCAGCGCTCAACTCCATCCTGTCCAGGCACGCCTATCCGGCGGTCATTGAGAAACTGCTCGCGGAGGCGCTGGCGCTGACCGCTTTGCTCGGCTCCCTGCTCAAGGATCCGGGCGGGCAGCTGACCATGCAGGCTCAGACCAAGGACGGCATCGTCGACCTGCTCGTCTGCGATTACCTCGGCGGGCAGCTGCGCGGCTACGTCCGGCACGATACGGAGCGGCTGGCGGATGCGGCGCACGAGCCGTCGCTCGCGACCCTGTTCGGCACCGGCTACCTGGCGATCACCTTCGACCAGCCGGCGACCAAGGAGCGCTACCAGGGCATCGTGCCGCTGGAGGGCGCAAGCCTGGCCGAGGCGGCGCAGAGCTACTTCAGCCAGTCCGAGCAGATCCCCAGCATCGTCCGGCTCGCGGCCGAGAAGAATGGGACCGGCTGGATCGCCGGCGGCGTGCTGTTCCAGCACCTGCCCGAGGGCGAGGAAGGGCGGGAGCGGCTGCACACGCGTCTCGATCACCCGGAGTGGCAGCATGTTGCCGTTCTGGCCGGTTCGACACGGTCCGAGGAGCTGACCGACCCTGCACTGCCGCTTGGCGACCTCATCTGGCGCCTGTTCCATGAGGAGCCGGAGGTTCGGACTCTGGAGCCCGTGGACCTGGGACAGGGCTGCCGGTGCAATCCCGATTATGTCCGCTCGGTCATCGCTCGCTTCCCGGAAGAGGAGCGGGCGGAGATGGCAGGTGACGACGGCGTGATCCGGGTCAACTGCGAATTCTGCTCTACCTCCTTTCCGGTTCTCTTCGATTAACAAATTGATGGTATCAACCGGGTGATGCGAAATTCGATGCGACTCGCCGGACTGGTGGCCGTGGGTGCGATAGCGCTCGTCGGTGCCGCGCCTGTCGCGCTGAAGAACGTGGCCGGCGGGCGCTGGGAAGTCAGCCGCTCGGCCACCGGTCATGGCGCTACCCGGGTCTGCGTTGCCGACCCTGCCATGCTGGCCCAGTTCGAGCATCGTGGCGGATCCTGCACCCGGGTGATCCTTTCGGATCGCGCCGCCGAGACCATCATCCACTACACCTGCCAGGGCGGCGACTTCGGTCGCACCAAGGTGACGGTGATCACGCCGCGCTCCCTGCGGCTGGAAACGCAGGGGATCTCCAGCGGCCTGCCGTTTTCCTACCAACTCCATGCCCGGCGCGTCGGAAATTGTTGATCTTCTGAATGTTGTTAAGGGGTGGTTTAACCCCGAGGGGCTATGAGGGTCTGGTCGTGCCCCAGTGTTTGGGCACGCTTTCCTCCCTATCGGGCTTGACCCGAAACCTGGGCCGCGATGGCGAAGAGCCGGAGCGGCCCTTCTTTTTTCAGGCACTCGCCCGTAGAGGCGCCCCATGCTCTACTTCATCCTCAAGGCGGCGATATCCGGCTTGCTGGTGGCTCTCATTTCAGAGATCGCCCGCCGTGCGCCCGGCTGGGGCGGGCTGGTCGCATCGTTGCCGGTCACCAGCCTGCTGGCGATGATCTGGCTCTGGCGGGACAGCGGCGATCCGGAACGAGTCGCAGCCTTGGCGACGAGCACCTTCTGGTTCTTCCTTCCCTCGATGCCGCTCTTCGTGGCACTTCCCTGGATGCTGCGCACGGGCCTCGGCTTCTGGCCCAGCATGGCATTGGGCTTGGCTGGAACCCTGGCGCTCTATGCATTGATGTTCTGGGCGGCTCCGAGGATGGGAGTGAGGCTGTGACCCGGCGCTCCGCGGTGGTCCTGCTGTCCGGAGGCCTCGATTCCATGGTCTGCGCAGCGCTGGCGCGCGAACAGGGCTTTCGGCTTCTGGCCCTGACGATCGACTACAACCAGCGGCACCGGGTCGAGCTGGAGGCCGCAACCCGGATTGCGGCCCTTCTCGCGGATCGTCACATCGTCCTGCCCCTAGACTTGCGGGCCTTCGGCGGCTCGGCGCTGACGGACGATCTGGCCGTGCCGAAGGACGGGCTCGGCGACGGTATCCCCGTGACCTACGTCCCAGCGCGCAACACCATCTTCCTCAGCCTCGCGCTCGGCTGGGCCGAGGCAGCTGGCGCGCGAGACCTGTTCGTCGGCGTGAATGCGCTCGATTACTCGGGCTATCCCGACTGCCGGCCCGCGTTCGTGGCGGCTTTCGAGGCGCTGGCGAACCAGGCGACCAAGGCCGGCGTGGAAGGCGATCGCTTCACCGTCCATGCCCCGCTGCAGCAGATGACCAAGGCCGACATTGCGCGAGAGGCCGCCCGGCTCGGTCTGGACGCGGGGTTGAGTCACAGCTGCTACGATCCGGCGCCGGACGGCGGCGCCTGCGGCCAGTGCGATGCGTGCCGGCTGCGAGCCCGGGGCTTTGAAGAAGCGGGACTGCCCGACCCGACCCACTACGCATGACCTACGCCGTCAAGGAGGCGTTCCTCACCCTGCAGGGGGAAGGCGTGCAGTCGGGCAGCCGCGCGGTGTTCCTGCGGTTCGCTGGCTGCAACCTGTGGTCAGGCCGCGAGCAGGACAGGGCCAACGCGCAATGCCGCTTCTGCGACACGGACTTCGTCGGCACAGACGGCGAGGGCGGGGGCAAGTTCGCGGACGCCCAGGATCTCGCCGATCATGTCGAGCGGCTCTGGGGTGACGGGCATGAGCAGCGCCTGGTGGTGGTCACCGGCGGCGAGCCGATGCTGCAGCTGGATCAAGCGCTCATCGGCGCCCTGCACAAGCGCGGGTTCCGCGTGGCTGCCGAAAGCAACGGGACTCTGCCGGCTGCCCCCGTCGACTGGCTCTGCATCAGCCCGAAAGCGGGCACGAAGGTAGTTCAGCGGTCCGGCGACGAGCTGAAGCTGGTGTGGCCGCAGGACGGCATCGATCCCGCCGAGCTGGAGAGTTGGGACTTTCGTCATTTTCTGGTGCAGCCGATGGACTGCGCCGATGCTCGCGGAGCGATTCAGTCCGCGGTCGCGCTGGCGATGGCCCGGCCCAGGTGGCGCCTCAGTCTCCAGGCGCACAAAATCGTCGGATTGGCGTAGGGGCGAGCAATTACTCGACGTTTGACGCGTTTTCCGTGCCGTTTTCGACGTCTCCAGTCTCATTCAACGTGAACTCAACGTCTGCGGCCATGTTGGCATCGTCGCTCGTCGCGGCGTCGATCGCGGTCACGTCATTGCCCTGCGCGGTCACGACGTTGATGTTCTCCTCGACCCCGGTCTGCTGCTCCGACTCCTGCTTGGTTCCGCACGCCGAAAGCGCCAGGAAACCGGCCAAAACCACCGTTATCCGAACCATACCGTCCTCCCGCTCTTCCTCATGAGAAAGGGGGCCACCGGACGGACCGGCAGCCCCCTCAAACTCAAACGCCTCCCGACAGGGGAGGCGAGAACCAGTTACATGCCGTTTGCGACGTTGGTGTCCGGCGTGTTGGTCATCAGGTCGTTGGTCTCAGCCGCATTCAGGCCCGACATGTTGGCGTCAGCCGACATGTTCATGTCGTTCATCATCATGTTGGCGTCAGTCGCCATCATGTCGTTCGACATCATCATGTTGTCGGCCATCAGGTTCTCGTCAACGGCAGTGTTGTTCGCGGCTTCGTTGCTGCTGCAGGCCGAAACTGCGAGGGCCGCACCAGCGACCAGGATAAGAGCACGCATTCAAAACTCCCTCGATAAATTGGATCTGGCGCGGTTTGCCCGCGTCGCAAATCGGGCGGCACAATAGTGGCGATCCAAGCGCCCCTCAAGTGGCCTTCTCACTTCCACGGATTTCCCGAAGGAAATCAGGGCAGTGAACCCTCAACGCGCGATCTAGGTCCATCATCCGGGCGCTTTTTCCGAGCGCATCGAGGCTGGTGACGCCATATTCCGCAATTCCGCAGGGAACGATGCCGCCGAAATGCGACAGGTTTGGGCTGACGTTGACGGAGAAACCGTGAAGCGTGACCCACCGCCTGACCCGCACGCCGATGGCCGCGATCTTCGCCTCGGCCGGACCCTCGCCGACCCAGATGCCGATCCGCCCCGACGAGCGGTGCGCCTCAACTCCCAGCACGGCCAAAGCGGCGATGATCCAGCCTTCCAGGGCATGGACGAAGCGCCGGACGTCCCGCCCACGTCGATCGAGGTCCAGCATGAGATAGCCGACCCGCTGGCCCGGGCCATGATAGGTGTAGCGTCCTCCCCGACCCGCGTCGAAGACCGGAAACTGCTCGGGATTGAACAGCTCGGCGGGATCCGCGCTCGTGCCGGCGGTGTACAGCGGCGGGTGCTCCAGCAGCCAGATGCACTCGGAAGCCGTGCCGGCGCGAATGGCCGCGGCCCGTTCCTCCATGAAGGCCAGTGCCTCGTCATAGGGCACGAGGTCGTCGCTCGCTTTCCACGCTATGTCATCGATCATCACGCTGCAGATGGATCGGCTGACCGCGATCGGCAAGCGATTGCCAGTTCGCTCGCTCCTTGCGCATAAGCGCGCACGAAGAGAGTTGAGGGACATGATGCAGCCTTTGTCGATTTCACGAGCCTGGGACGAGACGCGAGAGGTTCTCCGGCGCGATGGCAGCCTCATCGCGACCCTTGCGCTGGCCCTGATGGTCCTGCCCGGCACGATTTCGGCCATGGTCCAGCCACGCGCTCCGGCCGGCCAGATGGCGGAACCGGGCTGGTGGACGCTGGTCCAGTTGCTTGCCTTGCTGATCGGGGTCGTCGGGCAATTGGCCGTGGTGCAGATCGCGCTCGGGCGCCGTCAGTCGGTTGGTGAAGCCATCGCACATGGTGCGCGACGAACTCCGGCTTTCCTGGGAGCCACTGTGTTGTGGGTCTTGCCGCTTGCCCTCTTGGTGGTTCCCTTCGCGCAGCGGATCGAGGCCAACCCCAACGCTCCCGATCCGACGAGCGCGCTGATCATGGTGGTCGTGCTGCTGATCTTCCTGTTCCTCGCCGTTCGCCTGATTCTGACGACACCCGTCGCTGGGAGCGAAGCGGCAGGACCGATCACGATCCTGCGAAGGAGTTGGGGGCTGACGCGCGGGCGCTGGTGGCGGCTGTTCGGTTTCCTGGTGCTGTTCTTCGTCGCCGCCTTGATCGTGATCACTGCCGTTACGAGCGTGGTCGGGGTGGTGGTGGGTCTGGCCGACGGGCCGCCGGAACCATGGAGCACCGGCGCTCTCGTGCTGGCCCTGACCTCGCAGCTGCTCTCGGCGGCATTGACCGTCCTGCTGGTGCTCCTGATCACCCGCCTCTACGCGCAACTGACCGGTCCGGCCGCTCCCGAATCGGCGTCCGTGCCAGACGCGCCCTGAGCTACTTCCAACGGGCGAGCGGCGGCAGGCTCATCAGGATGGCGTCGACGTTCCCCCCCGTCTTGAGCCCGAACAGTGTCCCGCGGTCGTAGAGGAGGTTGAACTCCACGTACCGACCGCGGAACTCCAGCAGGCGCTCCATGTCAGCTTCGTTGAACGGCATTCCCATCCGCTTGCGCACCAGCGGCGGGAACGCCGCCAGGAAGGCCTCGCCCACGTCGCGAGTGAAGGCGAAGTTCGGATCGAACTCACCTTCCAGCCGGTCGTAGAAGATTCCACCGACCCCACGCGCGACGTTGCGGTGCGGAAGCCAGAAATAGTCGTCCGCCCACTTGGCGAAGCGTTCGTAATAGGTCGGATCGTGCCGATCGCAGGCCGCGCGCAGCTGGTCGTGGAAGAAGGCCCGATCCTCATCGTACGGCAGCGCCGGATTGAGGTCCGCTCCCCCGCCGAACCAGCGTCGCGTCGTTGTCAGGAAGCGCGTGTTCATGTGCACGGCCGGCACATGCGGGTTCGCCATGTGCGCCACCAGGCTGATCCCCGTGGCGAAGAAGCGCGGATCCTCCTCGGCGCCCGGGATGGAGCGCGCGAACTCGTCCGAAAAGCGGCCGCCCACCGTGGAGACGTTCACGCCGACTTTCTCGAAAACCTCCCCGGCCATCTGGCCACGGACACCCCCGCCGCCGGGTTCGCCCGTGACGTCGACTCTCTCCCAAGGGGTGTAGAGGAAACACGCTTCGCTGCCCGCTTCTCGCTCGATCGCCTCGAATTCCGCGCAGATCCGGTCACGGAGGGATTCGAACCAGGTACGGGCGGCTTGCTGCTGCTGATCCAGGGGGTCCATGGCCGGCTGTTAGGCGACCGACAGCATCCGTAAAAGTCCCAGTTGCGAACCGCTCGCAGCATTCAACAAGCCGCTTGGAAAGCTCGTAACGCCTCGCTATCAGGCGCGCCAACCCGCTTCGGTCCGCCGTGGCGGCATTCGTCATAGGCGCGTGCCCGTCCGTACGCGCTCTTTCAGATGCGTCGAAGGTACAGATGGCCACAGTGGAACAGACCCAGCCGATGATGCCCGGCGAGCCGACCCCGGAGGCGGGGGATGGCGTGCGGCGCCGCGACTTCATCAACATCGCCGCGGTGAGCTTTGCCGGAGTGGGCGCGGGCATCGCGGTCCTGCCGCTCGTCAACCAGATGAGCCCGTCGGCCGAAGTTCGTGCGCTCGCGTCGGTCGAGGTGGACATCTCGAAGATCGCGCCCGGCCAAGGCATCAAGACCGTGTGGCGCAAGCAGCCGGTGTTCATCCGCAACCTGACCCCGCAGGAGATCCAGGCGGCGAACAAGGTGCCGCTGTCTGACCTGCGCGATCCGCAGACGCTCGCCGACCGGACCAAGCCCGGCAAGACGAACTGGCTCGTAACTCTGGGCGTCTGCACGCATCTGGGCTGCGTCCCCCTGGGCATCGGCGAGGGCGAGAACAAGGGCGAGTATGGCGGCTATTTCTGCCCCTGCCACGGCTCGCACTACGACCAGGCGGCGCGCATCCGTAAGGGCCCCGCGCCATTGAACCTGGTCGTGCCGGAATATGAATTTGCCTCCGATACCGTGGTTCGGATCGGCTGAAGTCACGAGGGTTAGGAACCGATCATGAGCTTTGCCTGGGCCAAGCCCTACGAACCGAAGTCACCCTTCATGAAGTGGGTGGACGAGCGCCTTCCCGTTCCGCGCCTGGTCTATGGTGCGGTCGGCGGCGGCTATCCGGTCCCGCGGAACCTGAACTTCTTCTGGAATTTCGGGTTCATGGCCGGTTTCGCACTGATGGTGCAGATCATCACCGGCATCGTGCTGGCGATGCACTACAACAGCTACGCGGGTGCGGCCTTCGGGTCGGTCGAGCGCATCATGCGCGACGTCAACGCGGGCTGGCTGCTGCGCTACGTTCACCAGAACGGTGCCAGCTTCTTCTTCGCAGTCATCTACATCCACATTTTCCGCGGCCTCTACTACGGTTCCTACAAGGCTCCGCGTGAAGTCGTGTGGATGCTCGGCCTCGTCATCTATCTCCTGATGATGGCCACCGCGTTCATGGGGTACGTCCTTCCCTGGGGGCAGATGAGCTACTGGGGGGCGCAGGTGATCACCGGCTTCTTCTCGGCGATCCCGCTGGTTGGTGAGCCGATCCGGGTCTGGCTGCTCGGCGGCTATGCGCCGGACCAAGCCGCGCTGACCCGCTTCTTCTCGCTTCACTACCTGCTGCCGTTCGTGATCGCGGGCGTGACGATCCTCAAGATCTGGGCGCTGCACATCCCGGGTTCGTCGAACCCGACCGGCGTGGACGTCAAGGATGAGAAGGACACGCTGCCCTTTCACCCGTTCTACACGGCGAAGGACGGCTTCGGCCTGGGCGTGGCGCTGATCATCTTCTCGCTGTTCATCTTCTTCTGGCCGTACAGCCTGGGTCACCCCGACAACTACATCGAGGCGAACCCGCTGGTGACGCCGGCGCACATCGTCCCGGAATGGTATTTCTGGCCCTTCTACGCGATCCTGCGGGCCTTCACGGTGGACTTCATCCTGCCGGCGAAGCTGTGGGGCGTGCTGGCGATGTTCAGCTCGATCCTGCTGCTGTTTTTCCTCACCTGGCTGGACCGCTCGCCGATCCGGTCGACCAGCTACCGTCCGGTGTACAAGATCTTCTTCTGGATTCTGGTGTTCGACATCGCGCTGCTCGGCTATCTCGGGGTGGCGCACATCACGCCGCTCACCGTGGCGCTGAGCCAGGTCGCCGCCGCCTATTATTTCGCGCACTTCCTCATCATCCTGCCGCTCGTCTCGAAGTTCGAGAAGCCGCTGCCGCTGCCGAACTCGATCACGGAATCGGTGCTGCACGGTGAGAAGCAGGAGAGCGCTCCGTTCGGGCTGGCCAAGACGTCGCCCGCCGTCACGGCCGTTGAATAAGGGATAAGGGACACATGGTCCGCATCATCGGTTTCTTCGTCGGGCTCGGCTTCGTCGGCGTCCTGCTCATCTCCCTGGTCGTGAATGGCATTGACGCGATCCAGAACCCGTCCCCGCACACGGCCGAGGAGGAGTTCCACCTTAAGCCGAAGAACGTCGCGTTCACGCACGAAGGCATGTTCGGCAAGTACAACCGGGAACAGCTGCAGCGCGGCTTCCAGGTCTACAAGGAGGTCTGCGCCGCCTGCCACGGGATGAAGTTCGTCAGCTTCTACCAGCTGTCGGACCTTGGCTATAACGAGGCCGAAGTGAAGGCCATCGCCAACCAGTGGGCGATCGAGGTTCCTGACGTAAACCCGGAAACTGGTGAGGCGACGACGCGCAAGGCACTGCCCTCCGACCGCTTCCCAAGCCCCTATGCCAACGAGACTGCGGCCCGTGCGGCGAACAATAACGCCTATCCGCCCGACCTGTCGCTGATCACCGAAGCTCGCGAGGGCGGCGCTGAGTATATCTACTCGCTGTTGACAGGTTACCAGCAGCAACCGGCCGAGCTGCTTCGCAAGTTCCCTGAAGCGAAGACGGGTCAGGGCCTCCACTACAACCCGTATTTCGCGAACCTCAATATCGCGATGCCGCCGCCCCTGACCGCGGACGGGCAGGTGACCTACGCCGATGGGACCAAGTCCACCGTCGACCAGATGGCCAAGGACGTCAGCGCCTTCCTGATGTGGACCGCGGAGCCGACGCTCGAGAATCGTCACCGCGCCGGATGGGCGACGCTGATCTTCCTCACCATCGCGACCATCCTGGCCTACCTGGCCTACCGGAACATCTGGGCCACGGCCAAGCGCGAGGTCTCTATCCGGGGTCCGCTGGAGCCCGCTTTCCGAGAGCGCATGGACGAACAGAAGGGCGAGCGCGGGATCGCCGGCTGATCAGCGCCTCCACTACAATGCAGCAGCAGCAGCCCGGCGTCCTTGGCGCCGGGCTGTTTGCGTTAGGGACAAGCCCGCATGACGAATTACAACGATGACCTGAAGCGCTTGGTGCGGACGATCCCCGACTTCCCCAAGCCCGGCATCCAGTTTCGCGACATCACGACTTTGCTGCTCGACCCGTGGGGCTTCGGGGAGACTGTCTCCCGCCTGGGTGCCACGGTGGAGCAGGAGCCGGACCTCGTCGCCGCGATTGACGCACGGGGGTTCGCGATCGGCGGTGCACTGGCGGTGGAACTCGGATGCGGCCTGCTGCTGATCCGCAAGGACGGCAAGCTTCCAGGCCAGACGATTGCCGAGGACTATTCGCTGGAATATGGCTCCGACCGGCTGGCAATGCACGTCGACGCCTGCACGCCCGGCGCGCGGGTGCTGATCGTGGACGACTTGCTGGCTACCGGCGGCACGGCCTTGGCGGCCGCACGCCTGGTGCGACGGGCTGGCGGCGTGGTCACCGGCGCTCGCTTCATTATCGACCTATCGGAGCTCGGCGGCAGCGCGATGCTCCGGCAGAATGGGGTTGATTGCGTCAGCCTACTGGAATTTGCCGGCGCATAGCGGCTTGAAGTTGCAGTGCATCTGCCGTTGCTGCGGAACTGGCGGTGTTATCGAAGATGCACCAGCATTCCGCTGATCGAGCGGCTTTCGTCATCTGCTCGGCATATGACGTGATCCGATCCCCATAGCTCGATCGGTACATGACCGGTGATCCGTGCAGGCGCCAGTATCGCAAAGTGCCGGACCCGCCCGGCTCTGCAGCGGCCGGAACGCGGGCGGGATCGGCCGCTACGCGCGCAACGCCAAGAGCGCCCAGTAGCGTGTCGGCATCAGGCTGGAACCAGCTCGCATGACGCGGCTCGCAGGCGAGGGGGACAGTCGCGCGGCGGACCAAATCGGCAAAGAAGCGTTCGACAGTGCCAGTGTCAAACGCGAGGCTTGGGGGCAACTGTACCAGCAGCACGGCCAGCCTTTCCTCGAGATGCGCAACTTCTGACAGGAAGGCGTCCAGCAGTTCGGTCGCATCCACAAGACGACGCGTATGCGTGATGGTCTTCGGCAGCTTGACGGAGAACCGAAATGCTTCGGGAACGCTGTTCCGCCAGCGCACCCAAGTGGATGGCCGGTGCGACCGATGAAAGCTGCTGTTGATCTCGGCACAGCTGAACTGCGCCGCATAACGCTCCAAGGCTGAACCTTCCTTCGGGAACTTGACGGCAACATCGCGGGGGATCGTCCAACCGGCTGTTCCGATCTGGATGTCGGGCACGCGTCAGCCTTGCGTCGGGCGCCGCCTGATCAGCACGATGCTGGTGAACCGCATCACGTCGACCCCATCCTGATTGACGACGCGGGTCTGCGTCCGAAAGCTGCCGATATCGGGTTTGGAACGCGAAGGAGTTTTTTCGATCACCGTGCCGTACACGCTGAGCGTGTCGCCCGGGTAGACGGGCTTTAGCCAACGCAGCTCGTCGATCCCCGGGGAGCCGAGGCCGGCCTGCTCCTGCTGCACCACGCGGCGCGCGATCACTCCCATGGTCATCGCGCAGGTATGCCAGCCACTGGCCGATAGGCGACCGAAGTAGGTCTTGGCCGCGGCCTCGTCAGACAAATGGAACGGCTGCGGGTCGTACTTGCGCGCGAAGTCGATGACTTCCTCGCGGGTGACCTCGACGGAGCCGAATAGCTGTTCCTCGCCGAGCACGAGGTCTTCGAAATAGATCATGAATGCTCTCATGGAAGAGCCCGTCATGGGAGTAAATCCCAAGACGTCGGTCCTGTCGGCTGCGCTGCAGGCCGGCCCGCCCTCCGCATCTCTCGCCTAACGCCTTCGGCGTTAGCATCGGTGCTTCAGACGTTGAACTTGAAGTGCATCACGTCGCCGTCCTGCACCACATAGTCCTTACCCTCCTGCCGCAGCTTGCCTGCGTCACGGGCGCCGGCTTCGCCGTTCAGGGCGATATAGTCGTCGTAGGCGATGGTTTCGGCGCGGATGAAGCCGCGTTCGAAGTCGGAGTGGATGGCGCCCGCCGCCTGCGGAGCTTTGGCCCCCTTCTCGACCGTCCATGCACGGGCTTCCTTAGGGCCGACGGTGAAGAAGGTGATGAGGTGGAGGAGGTCGTAGCCAGCGCGGATGACGCGGGCGAGGCCGGTTTCGGTAAGGCCGAGTTCGGACAGGAACTCCATGCGGTCCTCTTGCCCCATGCCGACCAGCTCGGACTCGATCGCTGCGGAGACGACCACAGCGTTGGCGCTCTCGGCTCTGGCCTTCGCGAACACCTGCTCGGATAGCGCGTTGCCGCGGGCCGCGTCCTCCTCATTAACGTTGCAGACGTAGAGTATCGGCTTGCCCGTGATCAGCTGGGCCTGAGCGAAGACTCGCGCTTCTTCCTCGTCCTTCGGCTGGGTCAGGCGCGCCGGCTTGCCCTCGCGCAGCAGCTCCAGCGTCTGCCCCAGGACGGAAGCGGCGATCTTGCTCTCCTTGTCGCCCTGCTGCCCTCGCTTGATGAGGTTGGGCACGCGCTTTTCCAGGCTCTCGAGGTCGGACAACAGCAGCTCGGTCTCAACCGTCTCCGCATCAGCGAGCGGATCGACCTTGTTGGCGACATGCTGGATGTCGTCATTCTCGAAGCAGCGCAGGACGTGGACGATGGCGTCCACCTCGCGGATGTTGCCGAGGAACTGGTTGCCGAGACCCTCGCCCTTGCTCGCGCCCTTCACCAGGCCCGCGATATCCACAAAGCCGAGCTGCGTGGGGATGATCTTGGCCGAGCCGGCGATCGCCGCGAGCTTGTCGAGGCGCGGGTCGGGGACGCCGACCTGCCCGACGTTCGGCTCGATCGTGCAGAACGGATAATTGGCCGCCTGCGCCGCCTGCGTCTCGGTCAGGGCGTTGAAGAGGGTCGACTTGCCGACGTTCGGCAGGCCGACGATGCCGCAGCGGAAACCCATGTGTACTCCTGAGACTGCGTCACCCCGGCCTAGAGCCGGGGTCCGCCTGCTTCTGTTGGCGTCTCCTAGAAAGGAAGGCGGACCCTGGATCAAGTCCGGGGTGACGACTCAGGCGAAGTTGAAGGAGATGGACAACCTCTCGGCGCGGCCGGTGCCGGGTAGTACCTCGTGCCGCAGCCAGCTTTCCCACAGCAGGATCAGGCCCGGGCGGGGCTGCACGGTGACGAAGGGCTGCAGCTCCTCCGGCGCATCCTCGTGGCGCGTCGGTGCGGCCATCATCATGGGCAGGCGCGGGTCCTCGAAGCGGATTGCGCCGGTGCCGGGGGGCACCTCCACGTAGAGCGTGCCGCTGATGATGCTGTGCGGGTGGATGTGCGCGCTGTGGTGCCCGCCGCCGCGCAGCAGATTGACCCAAAGGCTGTCGATGCGCGGCTTGCGGGGCATGGCGAAGGCGCAGTCGGAAGCGAAGGCGGCGGCATGGCGCACGAGGTGCCTGGACAGGTCCGCAAAGGCCGGGTCGCGCCGAGGGAGGTCGTCCAGCGAGGCGTAGCTGGTGTAGCCGCGATAGCCCTTGTCGCGGCTCCAGCGCTGGCCGGCGACGTCGTCCTCGGCAAGGCTGCGGATGGAATGGGCGAGGTCGGCGAGGAGCGCCTCGTCGCCGAGATCGGCTTCGTGGAGTCGGGTGGCGAACAGGCTCCGAGTCATAAGGCTGCCGTAGCGCGGACGGTCAGCGGCGCAACCAGATCTCGATGTCGCCGGCGCGCGTGGCGTAGCGATAGGGGCGCATGGCCTTCACCAGCAGCGGCTCGCGGGCAATCCAGCGTTTCTCGAGGACTTCGACCAGGACCACGTCGGGCCGGCCGCGAGCGACGTCGTCGGCGAAGGACTGGATATCGGCCTGGTACCAGCGTTCGAGCTGGACGCGCTCGGCTCCGCTCATCTTTGTGGGGCGGCGGTACTGGACGCCGGCGACGGTGAACAGCGAGGCGCGGGAGCCGATCCAGCGGCCGTCGACGTTGCGAACGGCGGGGTGGCCCGTCACCAGTTCGGTGCCGAGCGTGATCATCTTCGGATTTGGCGGCGCGACTCGGCGAAGGGCTTCGGCGAGTCCGGGCTGGGGCAGGATGCGGTGGGTGGAAGAGAGCGGGATCGCGGCCATGATCAGGGCGGCCGCCCCGACGAGGCGCTGGCGCTCGCGCGTGACGCCACCCTTGAGCAGCAGGACGCCGAACGCCGCGATGCCGAGCGCGGTGCCGGGGAGGGCGTGGTTGGCGTAGCTCTTGCCCTGGATGACTGCGGCGAGGGCGAAACCCACGGTTCCGAGGAACAGAGTCGTGGCGAGCGGCGGCACGCGGGCGGGACGTAGGAGGGCGGCCAGGCCGAGCAAGGCGGCGGGGGTGAAGACGCTCGGACCTGCAAGCATCAGGTGCCAGCGCTCGCGCATGTGCAGGTAGGTGCCCGCGAGCAACGGGAGGTAGTCGAAGTAAGCGCGGGCGAAGAGCAGCAGGCCGGCCGCATAGGCGGCAAGGACCAGCGCGCCGGCGACGATGGCGGGCACGAGCGGCCGAAGTGAGCGCGCCTGCCACGCGGCCCAGAGCGCGGCCGGGCCGACGGCAAGCGCGAAATGCGGCTTGATAACAACGACCAGCCCGGCGGCGAGGCCAGCGACGAAGCGCGTGCGAGCGCTCAGCGGGTGCTGCTCGGCCAGCAGTGCGAACACCGTCAGCGTCGGCAGGGCGAGCAGGAGGGCGACATGCTCGCGCTGGGCGAACAGGCCGCCGGGGAGGACTAGAGTGACGAAGCCGAGGGTGGCGGCGAACGCGATTGGCGGAGGTGAATGGCGGAGGCGGCTGGCGAGCCGGAGGGTCGCGAAAGAGCAGAGAAAGGCGAGCAGGATGGTGGTGCCCGCGACGACTCCCTCGGCGCGCAGGCCGGTGAGCTGGGCGAGCCACACCATCGGCACGTAGAGCCAGACGGAGGCGGGCGGATTGACCTCGAACAGGTCGATGTAGAGCCGCTTGCCGGCGAGCACCTGTTCCGAGACGGTGATCAGCCAGGAAACATCGCCGTCGATCGGGATAAAGAAGCTCTGGACGTTGGCGGCGACCACTGCTGCGGCGAGCAGGATGAGGCTCGGGGCCAGGCTGCCGGTGCGGGCGGGGGTCCAGGTCGCGGCCATGTCCATGGCGCTGCCTTAAACCGGAGGAGCTAAGAGGCGGTGAAAGGCCATGGGGCAACCTAGCGCGGCGTGCGGGCGGGGCAAGCGGCCGGCGTGGAGCGTTCGGGATGCATGAGCTGGCTGTTGAGCAGGATCGCCGGGCCGCTGCTGGCGCGCGAGCTGGTCTTCCCGGAGGAGGACTTCACCGTGCCCGCGGGAGAGCCGGCAATCGTCGGGCCGGCCTCCGTCTCGTGGCGCGTGTTCCAGAACCCGGTGAGCCTGGCGGTCGGCGGCATCACGGCTGTCTTGCTGGAGCTTGGGGAGCCGGGGGTGCGATCGGGCGTGTGGGACCACAGCAGCTTCCGCCGAGACCCGCGGGAGCGGATGCGGCGCACCGGATTGGGCGCGATGATCACGGTCTATGGCGCTAGGAGCCGGTTCGAGGGTTATGCGAGGCGGGTGAATGGGATTCACCGCCAAGTGCGCGGGGTGACGGACGCGGGCGAGCCGTACCGTGCGGACGATCCGGTGCTGCTGCGGTGGGTCCAGGCGACGGCGGCGTTCGGATTTGTCGAAGCGTACAAGGCGTATGTGGCACCGCTGTCGGCCGGGGAGGAGGACGCCTTCTACGACGAGGCGAGCCTGGGCGCGGCGCTGTACGGGGTCGCGGATGCGCCGCGTTCGCGAGGGGAGATGTGGGCACTGCTGGCGGAGATGGCACCGCGGCTCGGCCCATCGCCTGTGCTGCACGAGTTCCTAGCGATCATGAGGACGGGCAGGATTCTGCCGGGCGGAGCGGGGTGGCTGCAGCCGCTGCTCGCACGGGGGGCCCTGTCGCTGGTTCCGCTCTGCCTGCGCGAGCGACTCGGCCTGCGCGCAGAGCCGGGCCTGGGAAGGGGCGGGCGGGCGTTGCTGCGGCTGGCGGCGCGGGTGAGCGGAGCGATCGAGGTACCCGACGCGCCGTGGAGCCAGGCCGGGCGGCGGCTCAGTCCTGGTGGAGGCGGCGGGCGACCTCGCTCATGAAGCGCACGTCGTCGCCTTTGGCAAGCCACTCGGCCCCGGCGGCGATGGCCGCGAGGAGGTCGGACAGGGGCTCCATCTCGGCCTTGGCATAGTTGCCGAGGACGTGTGGCGTGACGCGGTCCTTGTGGCCGGGATGGCCGATGCCGATGCGGACGCGGCGGAAGTCGGGGCCGAGCGAGGCGTTGATCGAGCGCAGGCCATTATGGCCGGCGAGGCCGCCGCCGGTGCGCACCTTGACCTTGAACGGCGCGAGATCGAGTTCGTCATGGAAGACGGTGAGGGCGCCCTCGTCGAGCTTGTAGAAGTGCAGCGCCTGCTGAACCGCGTCGCCGCTGTCGTTCATGAAGGTTTGGGGCTTCAGCAGCAGGGTGCGGTGGCGGCCGATGCGGCCTTCGGCGACCAGGCTGCGGAACTTCTTGGTCCAGGGCGAAAAGGCGTGGACCTCGGCGATGATGTCGGCCGCCATGAAGCCGACGTTGTGCCGGTGGAGCGCATATTGCGCGCCCGGGTTACCGAGGCCTGCCCAGATCTGCATGGCGGGTTAGTAGGGCGGGCGCGCGAAAAATAAAGCGCTCACCCTGAGTAGAGACTTCGCCGCTACTCAGGGTGAGCGGGTCTGGTGAGTTAACCCTCGTCGCCGCCTTCGGCTTCCGTCTGGGTGTCGCCTTCCTCGCTCTTCAGCGCGGACGGAGCGACGACGGTGGCGATGGTGAAGTCGCGGTCGGTGATCGCGCTCTCGGTACCCTGAGGCAGTTGGACCGCCGAGATGTGGAGGCTGTCACCCACATCGAGGCCGGCGAGGCTGATGACGATCTCGTCGGGGATCTCGGCCGCATCGCAGACGAGTTCCAGCTCGTGGCGGACGACATTGAGCACGCCGCCGCGCTTGATGCCGGGACTGCCCTCTTCGTCGGTGAAGCGCACGGGCACCGCGACCGTCACCTTGCTGTGCTCGCCGATACGGAGGAAGTCGACGTGCACGGGGCGGCTGGTCACGGGATGGAACTGCACGTCCTTGGGCAGGGTGCGGACAGCCTCGCCGCCGGCATCGATCATGACCACCGTGTTCATGAAGTGACCGGTCGAAAGCATCTTCGCGAGGAGCTTTTCCTCGACGTGGATGCCCAGCGGCTCCTGGTTGGCGCCGTAGACAACGGCGGGGACCCGACCTTCGCGACGCAGTGCACGGGAGGCTCCCTTGCCAGCCCGGTCACGCGTCTCGGCGGGCAGCGTCAGCTGTTCGCTCATGCGTGCAATTCCTTATGTAAGTTCGTGTGTGAGCCCCCACGCCTCCAGGGATGACCATGGGGAGCGGCCGGGCGCATAGCGGAAGGGGCGCGTCATGGCAAATGACGCGCCCCGATGCGCTTACTTGGCCCGGGCGAGTGCCGCCTTCGGGTTGATCACCTTGAACTTCTTGGGTCCTTCCTCCGTGGAGGTCTCCTCGATGATCTGGCGAAGCTGCGCGACCGTCAGCTTCGGGTTCACCGCGAGGAGCTTGCCGGCGAGGTTGGTGACCTGCGGGGCGGCAAGCGAGGTGCCGGAGATGTTGATCGGCAGCCCGGTCGGCGCCTTGGAGGGCACTTCGAAGCCGTTGGCGTAGAGGTCGATCGACTTGCCATAGCTGGTGAAGCCGGCGGGCTGCAGAGCTACGTCGACCGCACCCACGGTGATCACGTTGGGCAGGTTGATGCCGGCCGGGAAGCTGCGAACGAAGTCGACGTCCTGGTCCTCGTTGCCAGCCCCGGCGATGAATAGGACGTCGGGGGCCGAGCGGAAGGCTGTCTCCAGCGCACCGTTCATGCGGTCAAACACGGCCTTCGTGCGGGCCTTGCGCTTGGCCAGGTCAGGCTCATGCGCGGCGAACATCGCCTCGATCTGCGGCTCGGTAATGCGCCAGCTCATGTTCACGACGCGAACCCCGTTTGCCTTGTAATAGGCAATAGCGCGGGACACGTGATCGGCGAAGTTCTCGGCGATCTTCTCGTCCATCGCCTTGGGCACGGCGGCGATCTCGTAGTCGAAGCGGGTGTTGAGCAACCGCGCGGCGGGGTTGCCGACGCTGCTGGTCCAGCCGGTTGCGGTGCCGTGAAGGAACAGACCGACCCGCGCCATCTGCAGAGAGAAGGGCAGAACCTCGTTCGGCTTGAGCGTGGACAGCCGCTGCCGCATGGCCGCGGCTTCCGCGGAGTCCACTGCCGCCTGTTGGTCAAGCGATCCTTTCACCAGCTTGAGCAGAGACGGCAGGTTGGACGTGTCCTCAGCGGGCATGGGCCGGAGATCGCCGGTCGACGGCGTCCACTCCGGCGTGAACGCGATGCCGTGAACGTCGTCCACGAAGCCATTGCCGTCGTCGTCGCGGCCGTTGGCCTGCTCCTTGGCGTTGCGCCACAAGTTGCTCCCGAACACCGACGGATCGAAGCCGCCGTCCCAGATCGCGATCACCACCGGCTGCTGCGCTTGGGCGGGCGTGAGCTCGACCAGCCGCTCGCTCCAGCGGTCTGCCTTCTCCTTCTGGTTCGCCTTCACCTGCGCGTCATAGACCCGGAAAATGCGGTCCTTGAGCGGCAGCACTTCGGTGAGCGTGCGGTGTGCACCGATCAGCGCTCCGGCGATCCCGATATCGACCTTGTTGTTCTGGGCCGCGGCGGCGGTGTCCAGTCCGCCTTGCAAGCCACCGACGATCAGGTCGCGGCTCATCGTCTGGTAGCTTCCGCGGCTCGCCTGGATTGAATCGGCCACCAATGACCAATCGAGCGCCTGGAGAGCAGTGCGAAGCTCAGTCTCGAAGCGGTCGGCGAACTGGGGGCTGCCTTCCCCAACCGCCTTGGCGGCGCGCGCATAGGAGCGGCCCAGCAAACCGGAGACGGCGCGCTGCGCCGGCTTTTCCTCCAGCGCCGCGATCTCGTCCGCGAGCTTCAGATATTCGTCCCAGCGATTGTCTACCAGCGCATCCTGCGCCAGCACGCTGAGCAGGCCCATGCGCGTCGAGCGGTCCTGGATGTCGTAGTTGGTCATGAGGTCACGCACATAAGCCTCGAGCTGCGTTTCCAGTGCTTCCAGCTGCGGACCGCCATTGATCGCGATCTCGCTGGGCTTGGCGGGCAGCTGCACCTGCACGCGCGGCAGATCGGCAGCGGTAGCGATGACCTTCTTCTGCTGGGCCGCGGCCGGCGCGGCAGCGAAGAGCAGGGCAGTGGTCGAAAGAATGGCAAGTTTGGTCAGGCGCATGGTGTTCCCCCAGTGAGATGACGTTTGGCTAAAGAGTGAATGTGACCGTACCGATGAACTTTCGACGGCCTGGCAGGCATGGGTCTGCAAACGGCGGTCACCGGTACCGCCACTTGCGCCACAGATAGACGATGCCTGCGACGATCAGGCTTGTGGCGAATATGATCCAGTCATCCGGCTCGCTGGTAACTTCGAGCTTCCAAAGCGCCCACCAGGCCGGAAACAGGATCGAGTAGGCATAGAGGCCTGCGGTTGAGCCCCACAGGTTGTCCGCAATCTCCAACTCGTCGACCGAAACGGTGAACCACCAGGTCAAGGCTGCGAAAGCAAGGACCGCGGCCGCAACAGCTGCAATGCGGAGGACGAATGGAAAGTCACTCGGCCCGAGAGCCGCGACACCTCCTTCCGCGCGGGCCGCGTCGGTGTAGCCGGCGTACATGCCGCTGAAGAAGCCCACGAGGGCTCCTGTCCCGACCAGCAGCGCAACGATCGTCCAGAATCGTCGGCGCCGCGCCGCCAGCAGGCGCTCGCCCTCACCCGTGTCCATGGTCGACTTCACCATCATCGAAGATCTCCTCGATCCGCAGCTCGAACAGCCGCGCGAGCTTGAAAGCGAGCGGGAGCGACGGATCGTACTTGCCTGTTTCAATCGCGTTGACGGCCTGACGGGATACGCCAAGCCGGCCGCCAAGCTCCGCCTGGCTCCAGCCCCGTTCCGCCCGCAAGACTCGCAGTCGATTGTTCATCGCAGTGTCCGGCTCCCCTGACACGATGTCAGGTGTGCCTTACGTATCCGTGAGTCGGGGATTTGTCAAGCATAGCTGACACTAAGTCATGCAGAGCTGACGTTCAGTGCACGCGTGCGCTCGTCAGCCCCTTCGCTGCCAACAGTGCCTGCAAGCTGTCTTTGCCGACGAGATGCCCGGTGCCCACGGCCACGAAGACGGTGCCCGGCAATTTCATTCTAGCCGTCACCCACTCGGACCAGGCCGCATTTCGGTCAGCGAACAGGATGCGGTAGGCCTCTGGGGATTGTGCCTGAACAGCCGACACCACGCCTTCGAAGGTCCGGTGATCGCCCGCGTTCCATGCCCCGACCATTTGCTTCATCTGGCCGGCAATGACCGCCGGAGAGGCCTTGGGCTTCGCTCGCGCCGGACTGGCGGCGGCACCTGGCAGACGATCGTACATGGCCAGTTGGAACTCGAAGCTTTCGAGACCCAAGACGGGCTTTCCCGCGGCAGTCGCGGCACGATGGAGCACGGCGTCGGCGCCTTGCTCAACGGACAAGCCGACGGACTTGGCCGCGGTCATCGCCTGACGCGTCCCCGCGAGACCTGCGCTGGGCTGGGCTGCCGGAAGGGCAGGAGAGGCCGCCACCAACTTGCGCGCCCGGTGGCGAGCCAAGGCGGCGTCAATCGCGGCGGGACTCTCCGGGACCAATGTTTCAAGGACCAGTTCGTCCGAGCCATCGAAAGCCTGTCTGACCGCATGGTCGAACCAGTGGGCCTTGCCGTCGTGGGCGTGGAAGGTCCCGAACAGATAGACGGTCGTGTCGGAGTCGCGGACGACCCAGAGAGCCGGATTGGCGCATTCTTCAGTGAGCCCAGCCGGTGATGCTGCGTCATGCGCTCCCGCTGCGGCGGGCGCGGTCAGAACCAGCAGAGCAGCGGATGCTCGCCAGAGCCGCTTCACCAGGCCGAACGCTCTCGTGCTCCGGGCGCACTTGCCCCGGAGAGACCTTCCACCGACCATGTTGCGACCCCCCAGCCGCGTTGTTCAAGCCGATAGTGTCCGCTGACAGTTAACGGAGTGTCAAGTGGCTGAAGAGGCAGGGTGAATTATTGTAATCGAGTGACCTTGATGCCGCGCTCTTTCAGGAGCGACTGAACCGAGGTGTCGCCGGCTAGGTGCCCAGCCCCGACCGCCACCAGGATCTTGCCAGGCTGTGCAAGCCGCTGTTCAATCCACCGAGCCCAATTGGCATTGCGCCGCTTCAGCAGGGCGTCCTCCAGCGCAGGAGCTTCCGAAAACTCGCGATTGAAGCTCCTGGCGATGGCCGCCACGTCGCCGCGGGTCCAGGCTGCGAGCATCGCGCCAAACTCGGTGCGGAGTTCCTCCGGCCGCTCGATCGACCCTTCCAGAAGGAGTCGCTGGGAGTCCTCCGGCAAGGTGTCGAAGAAGCCGAACTGCTCCTCGTTGGTCTCGAGCTGGCCGATCGGCTTGCCGGCAGCGGCGAAGTCGCGCTTCAGCACGAACTCGACGCCATTGTCACTTTCCAGCCCCGCCTTCTGCAGCTGGAGCTGGAGGATGATCAGGGCCGCCGCCCAGGTCTCGAACCGGTCCAGCGCTCCTGCCGGAATGCCGAGTTGAGCCAGAGTGGCGGTGAGATCGGCGCGCTTCGCTTCCGGCAGGCGCTGCTGGAGCGGCGGCAGTCCTGGGCTCTGCGCCAGGTTCAGCATGACCGCCTGCGTCTTCTGCGGGTTGCTCGGGTCGATTATGGTCTCGACGATCAGATCGGTCGAACCCGCGATGGCTTTCTCCAGGGTCGGCGTGCGCCAGCTATGCTCGTCGGGCAGCACGTGGATCGTGCCGAACAGGTAGATGGTCGTATCCTTGTCGGCGACTTGCCACAGCGCAGGCCGGGCGACCTGTTCCTGCGGAGCGGTAGCGCAGCCGCTCGCCGCCGCGATGCCGAGAGCGGCGAGGCCGCGCTGTACCCACTTCATGATCATCGGTGTTGTTCTTTCCCGGCCCAGGTTAACGAGCCATGTAGGCACGACTTGCCCGCGCCCCAAGCTCCTGCCAAACGCCCGCCCGTGACAGAGAGAACGCCACTGAGCTTCCAGGACCTGATCCTGACGCTGCACCATTATTGGTCGGAGCGCGGCTGCCTGATCCTGCAGCCCTACGACATGGAGATGGGGGCGGGGACCTTCCATCCGGCCACGGTGCTGCGGGCGCTCGGGCCGGACCCATGGAAGGCGGCGTACGTGCAGCCGTGCCGGCGACCAACGGATGGGCGCTATGGCGAGAACCCGAACCGCCTTGGCCATTACTATCAGTATCAGGTCATGCTGAAGCCCGCGCCCGCGGACCTGCAGCAGCTCTACCTCGGCAGCCTGGACGCGATCGGGATCGATCCTCTCAAGCACGACATCCGCTTCGTCGAGGACGATTGGGAGAGCCCGACACTGGGCGCCTGGGGCCTCGGCTGGGAAGTCTGGTGCGACGGAATGGAGGTAACGCAGTTCACCTACTTCCAGCAGGTCGGCGGCTTCGACTGCAAGCCCGTGGCCGGCGAGCTCACCTACGGGCTGGAACGGCTCGCCATGTACATCCAGGGCGTCGACAACGTGTTCGACCTCCGGTTCAACTCCGAAGGCGTGACCTACGGCGACGTGTTCCTCGACAACGAAAAGCAGATGAGCGCCTGGCATTTCGAGGTGGCGGAAACCGAGGCGCTGTTCGACCTGTTCCGCAAGGCCGCGGCCGAGGCGGAGAACTCGCTCGGCGCCGGCCTCGCGATTCCGGCTTACGAGCAGGCGATCAAGGCCAGCCACATCTTCAACACCCTGCAGGCGCGCGGCGTGATCTCCGTGGCGGAGCGGCAGGCCTACATCGGCCGCGTGCGCGACCTCGCCAAAGCGGCGTGCGGCAAGTGGATGGAATGCAAGGGGTATGCGGCGTGAGCGGCACCGCTGACTTCCTCCTCGAACTCCTCTCCGAGGAGATCCCCGCGCGCATGCAGGCCAAGGCCCGCAACGACCTCGCGCGACTGTTCGCGGAGGAGCTGGACAAGGTCGGGCTCGCAGCGGAGGCGATCGAGACGTTCGCAACGCCGCGGCGGCTTGCGCTGATCGCGCGCGGTCTGCCCCTGGCGACGGCGGCGCAGTCCGAGGAAATCAAGGGCCCGCGTGCCTCCGCGCCGCCGCAGGCGCTGGAGGGTTTCCTGCGCAAGACCGGGCTCAGCCGGGAGCAGCTGGTCGAGCGCGACGGCGTGCTGTTCGCAGTGGTCGACAAGCCGGGGCAGGCGACGGCGGCGGTGCTCGGGCCGGCGATCGAGCGGATCGTGCGCGGCTTTCCCTGGCCCAAGTCGATGCGCTGGGGCGCGGCGTCGGCCAGCACGGCGAGCCTCCGCTGGGTGCGGCCGCTGCACGGAATCGTCGCGCTGCTGGGCGAGGAGATCGTACCGGTCGAGGTGGACGGCATTGGCAGCGGCGCGACGACCGTCGGGCATCGCTTCCATCATCCAGGGCCGATCACGCTCGGCGGGGCGAGCGACTATGCCGAGAAGCTGAAGGCCTGCCGCGTCATCGTCGATCAGGACGAACGCGCGGCAATCATCCGTGACGGGGCGCGGGCGGCGGCTGAGGCCGAGGGGTTGGCGCTGGTCGAGGACGAGGGGCTGGTGGCGGAGAATGCCGGGCTGACCGAATGGCCGGTGCCGCTGCTCGGCCGGTTCGACCCCGATTACCTCGATGTGCCGCGCGAGGTTATCGTGCTCACCATGCGCACCAACCAGAAGTATTTTGCCTGCACCGACGCGAGCGGCGCGCTGGCGCCTGCGTTCGTCTGCACGGCGAATATCGAGGCAAGCGACGGCGGCGCCGCGATCGTCGAGGGTAACCGCCGCGTGCTGGCCGCGCGGCTCAGCGATGCGCGGTTCTTCTGGGAGCAGGACCTTAAGGTTCCGCTGGAAAGCCAAGCGAAGAAGCTCGGGCAGATCGTGTTCCACGAGAAGCTCGGCACGGTTGCGGACAAGGTCGAGCGCGTAGCGAAGCTGGCGCGATGGCTCGTGGAGCAACGCATAATCACCGTCACCCCCGCGAAGGCGGGGGTCCATCTCGCTACCGTCGTGCAGGCGGACAGTTCCGAGATGGACCCCCGCCTTCGCGGGAATGACGAGGAAGTGGCGCACGTAGCCAGCCAAGCCGAACGCGCTGCCCGCTTCGCCAAGGCTGACCTCGTCACCGGCATGGTCGGCGAGTTCCCGGAGCTGCAAGGCATCATCGGCGGCTACCTCGCCGAGGCGCAGGGCGAGCCCAAGGCCGTCGCGGACGCCATCCGCGATCATTACAAGCCGGTCGGGCAAGGCGACGAGGTGCCCACCGCGCCGGTAACGGCAGCGGTGGCGCTGGCGGATAAGTTAGATACTCTTTTCGGATTCTTCCGTGAGGGCCTTCTGCCTACTGGCTCGAAAGACCCTTTCGCCCTGCGTCGGGCTGGCCTCGCGTACCTGAGGCTAGTCGAGGCTGCGAACGTGCGAGCTCTCGTCAGCGAAATTGCTAGGGCATGGCACACTGACGGAACTGTCGGTCCTGGATTGAAGGTCGAAGACTTTCTTCACGATCGGTTGGGTGTTCAGATGCGTGATGAGGGTATCCGCTATGACGTGGTCCAAGCGTCGACCAATCTCGATAGCCGCCTTGATGGTGACCTTTGGCGCGTTCGGCGTAGAGCGGAAGCGCTCCAGATATTCTTGAACACAGGTGACGGCGCCAACCTCCTCGCCGGCTACAAGCGCGCCGCAAACATTCTCAAGAAGGAGAACTGGTCGCTGCCTCGCGTCATGAGCGATCCCGGCGAGCAGGCGATGCCGCAGACCGGCGAGGAAGACCCTCTGGTGCTGGTCGACGAAGCGCCGGAGCTGGCGCAGGCTATTGCCCAGATGGCGCAGGGTTCGGCCGCACCGGCCGATGCTCCTGAGGAAGAACGTGCGCTGGTCGCCGCGCTCGACCAGGCCGAGCCACACGCCCAAGCCGCGATCGAGCAGGAGGACTTCCGTTCAGCAATGGCCGCGCTCGCCTCCCTCCGCCAGCCGATCGACGCCTTCTTCGATAAGGTCACGGTTAACGCCGACAACAAGGAAGACCGCGCCCGCCGCCTCAACCTGCTCGCCCGCTTCCGCGATGCGGTACATCGGGTAGCTGACTTCAGCCGGATCGAAGGTTAGCTTCACCTCTCACGCGAGCCGTTGCGTTGTTCTCGCGCGGTCAGAATGGGGAGGCTCATGCTCAAGGAATTCCGGACCTTCGTCGCCCGCGGCAACGTCATCGATCTGGCGGTCGCCGTGATCATAGGTGCGGCATTCGGCGCGATCGTCAGCTCGCTGACGGACGACATGATCATGCCTGTGCTAGGTCAAGTTCTCGGCGGTCTCGATTTCTCGTCCTACTTCGTCCGATTGGGCGAGGTGCCCGCCGGTTACACGGGCTCCCTCACCGACTATGCCGCGCTCAAGAAGGCCGGCGTCCCAATCCTGGGTTACGGCGCCTTCCTGACGGCTGTCATCAAGTTCCTGATCCTCGCGTTCGTGATCTTCCTGCTGGTCAAGGCCGCCAACCGGGCGATGGGGCGGCGTCCGGCAGAAGAGGCTCCGCCCGAGGACATCCTCCTGCTCCGCGAGATCAGGGACGAGCTTCGCGAAGGTCGGGGTGCGCCTCGCGCCTGACCGTCAGGGACGGGTCGTGGCGGCGTTCCAGTTGGGCGCCGCCTGGACCTCGGCCCGGCCGGTGCGCCGGTCGTAGAGGCACAGCAACCGCTTGTATCGGCCCGCATTGTCACGCCCGCAGATCATGCGAGCCTCGACCGGGATCGTGTCGCTTAAGCTGATCCGCTGCCGCGAGAAGCTGCGGGTAGGTGAAGCCGGACATGGCCACGCACGCACGGTTGGCGCGCTGATTGAGCTGGGCCCAGGCCTCCGGGGTCGAGGCGCATGCGGCGGTCGCAGCGAGGCACAGGCTTGCGCCGGCGGCGACGAGTGACAAGCGCACGTCGAGTCCTCTCTCGGCTAGATGCGACCACAGTCGCTCGGCGCGCGAGCACCGGCGAAGCGGTCGTTGATCCACGCAAGGGTTGCGGATGCAGACTGCTTGGCGGTCGTCGCGTGATCCTTGCCTGGGAGATCAACCCAATCGACCCGAACGCCGGCGCGGCACAGCTGGCCAGCGTACTGGCGTGTCACGGCCGAGGACACGAGCGGGTCCTCTCGCGTTTGCGCGATCTGGACCGGAACCGGAGACTGCGGAGCAAGGCTGTTGGCGCGCACGTACCGGGCCCAAGGCTGGGTGGACGCGAGGTCCACGCCTTTGAGGTCACGGCGCAAGGTCAGCATGCCGAGCATGGTTCCAAGGTTAGGCGAGATCAGGCTGTCCACGCAGTTTTGCGCCATGCGGCGGATGATGCCGGGCGTACCTCTCCGCCCGATCACCAGGGGAATGCCGTAATGCTGAGACCAGCTGTATGTTGCCAGCGCGGTCATGAATGCTTTGGCATTGGGGTTGCGCGCCGCACGGAAGTTGGCGGCAAGATCCGTGACTGGCGCGCCAGCAGCAATGCCAACCAACACGAGCTCCGGCGCATATGCACGCGCTCGCTGGCCCGTCCACAGCGCTGCGTGCCCGCCCTGGCTCTCGCCCCACACCGCAAATCGAGGTCCCGCGGCAGCGCCCGCGATCTGCTGCGCGGCCCGAACCGCGTCCAGCGTTGAGCGTGCCGTAGCTCTCCCGACCAGATAGGGGTGGGGCGTGGCCGCGCCGAGGCCGGGGTAATCCGGAGCGACGACCACCTTGCCGGAAGCAACTGCCGGCACGGCCGGGGTGAGCTCGAAGAAACGCGGGCTGAGCGACGGTGCGCATTTCTCCACCACGCCCCAAGTGCCGTGAGTCCAGGCGATCACGTCGCGCGGGCGCGGCGGGATGGCTTCTCGGGGCGCGACCACCATTCCGGTGACCTGGATTGGCCTGCTCTCGGTCGTGGTCGTCCAGTAGCGGATCTTCCACGCCTGGCTGCCGCCGGGCGTCTGCACGACAGGCTCGGCGGAGATAAGCTGTCCGGCCTGCTGCGCCAGGGCTGGCGTGTTGGCGGCGAGTGCGACGAGAACGGCTACGGATCGCAGCATCAAGGGGTCTCCCGTTCGACCTGATCGCTAATCTATGTGATGCTGCAACCGTAACGCATACGGCACAAGTGCCTATCGCTTGCCGCTCAAGGGCTTCTGCACTATAGGGCCGCGCGTCCGGCGGGCGGTGGAACCCGTGGGCAGCTCGTCTTTCGGCGGTGCGCGTGAGGCTCCGGACCCATGAGGTCCGTCCTCGACGCGCTTTTTTCGCTGGAATGGACCTGCCCGCAGCCTCGTTCGCGCGGATGCCTCGACCGGCATGGGGCCGGCGGGGCGGCATTGGGTTTCCAGGCCCGCCAGAGGGTAAGCCGACCATGGTGGTCCGGCTGGCGGCAAACGAAACTGAAGTAGAGAGACACACTTTTATATGGCCACGGCGGCTTTTCCCACCCGCGACGATTTCGCGGCGCTCCTCAATGAACAGCTTGGCGGCGAGAACGAGGCCTTTGAAGGCCGCGTCGTCGAAGGCACCGTCACCGCGATCGAGAACGACCTGGCGGTCATCGACGTCGGGCTGAAGAGCGAAGGCCGCGTGCCGCTGCGCGAGTTCGCAGCGCCGGGCCAGAAGGCAGAGCTGAAGGTCGGCGACAAGGTCGAGGTCTACGTCGACCGGGTCGAGAACTCGCAGGGCGAGGCGATGCTCAGCCGTGACCGCGCCCGCCGTGAGGCTGCGTGGGACAAGCTGGAGAAGGAATTCGAGGCCGGGAACCGCGTCGAGGGCGTGATCTTTGGCCGCGTGAAGGGCGGCTTCACCGTCGACCTCGGCGGTGCCGTGGCCTTTCTGCCGGGCAGCCAGGTGGACATCCGTCCGGTTCGCGACGTGCAGCCGCTGATGGACTTGCCGCAGCCGTTCCAGATCCTGAAGATGGATCGCCGCCGGGGCAACATCGTCGTCTCGCGCCGCGCTATCCTGGAAGAAACCCGCGCCGAACAGCGCAGCGGCCTCATTCAGAGCCTGGCCGAGGGCCAGGTCATCGACGGCGTGGTCAAGAACATCACCGACTATGGTGCCTTCGTGGACCTGGGCGGCATCGACGGCCTGCTGCACGTCACGGACGTCAGCTACAAGCGCGTCAACCACCCGTCGGAGGTGCTCAACATCGGTGACACGGTGAAGGTGCAGATCATCCGCATCAACCGCGAGACCCAGCGTATCAGCCTCGGCATGAAGCAGCTCGAGAGCGATCCGTGGGAGGGCGCCGCCGCCAAGTATCCGATCGACGGCGTATTCCGCGGCCGCGTGACCAACATCACCGAATACGGCGCCTTCGTCGAGCTGGAGCCAGGCATCGAGGGCCTGGTCCACGTGTCCGAGATGAGCTGGACCAAGAAGAACGTCCACCCGGGCAAGATCGTCAGCACCAGCCAGGAAGTCGACGTCAAGATCCTCGAGGTCGATGGCGAGAAGCGCCGTATCAGCCTGGGCCTCAAGCAGGCGCAGTCGAACCCGTGGGCCGACTTCGCGGAGAAGCATCCGGTCGGCAGCCAGGTCGAGGGCGAAGTCAAGAATGCCACCGAGTTCGGGCTGTTCATCGGCCTCGACGGCGACGTCGATGGCATGGTGCACATGTCGGACATCGCCTGGGGCATCTCGGGTGAGGACGCGCTGGCGCTGCACCGCAAGGGTGAGCGAGTGCAGGCGGTCGTGCTCGACGTGGACGTCGAAAAGGAGCGCATCAGCCTCGGCATGAAGCAGCTCGAGCGTGGCGGCGTGGCCGTCGGCAGCAGCACGGGTGGCGGCGTCAACAAGAACGAAGTCGTGACCGTGACGGTGCTCGAGGTTCGCGACGGCGGTCTCGAGGTTCAGGTCGGCGACGATGGGGCGACCGGCTTCATCAAGCGCACCGATCTGGGCCGTGATCGCGACGAGCAGCGTCCGGAGCGTTTCCAGGTCGGGCAGAAGTTTGACGCCATGGTCACCGGTTTCGATCGGTCCAAGAAGCCGACCTTCTCCATCAAGGCGATGCAGATCGCCGAGGAGAAGCAGGCTGTTGCGCAGTACGGCAGCTCGGACTCGGGCGCGTCGCTGGGCGACATCCTTGGCGAGGCGCTGAAGAACGCGACCAAGAAGTAAGCGTCGGAGCGTATCGAAAAGGCACACGGGCGTGGGGAAGTCTTTCTCCGCGCCCGTTTTTTCTGCCCTGCTCGCTTGCGTGTACTGGGCAGCTGTGACAGCTTCCATGGAGGGCGCCGGGGGGCGCTCGCAGCGATTGCGAATTGCGGGGACAAACGAATGATCCGGTCGGAACTGGTTCAGAAGCTCTGCGGCGACTTTCCCGACCTCACCCAACGTGAGGTCGAGGGCGTAGTGTCGGCCTTGTTCGATTCCATCACCGAGCAGCTGGCCAGCGGCGGGCGGGTAGAACTCCGTGGCTTTGGCGCCTTCTCTACGCGTCAACGCGATGCTCGCGTCGGCCGAAATCCCCGGACCGGCGAGAGCGTGGACGTCGACGCCAAGCGCGTGCCTTATTTCAAGCCCGGCAAGGAAATGCGGGAGCGACTGAACCTGGGCGAGGTCACCGCAGAATAAGGGCGGCCGTTCGGCCGGCAGCGGCCAACTTCGCTTGACCGACCTGCATCGCATCCCGAAGAGGGAGCGGTGCGGACGTGGCGGAACCGGTAGACGCTGGAGACTTAAAATCTTCTGCCCCTTGGGCGTGCGGGTTCGAGTCCCGCCGTCCGCACCAGACCGGCGCCTTCAGGGAGATGGCGGATTTCCGGGCACACCGCATCCGAACACTCCGAAGCGGAGCGATTTGTTAACGACACACGCTTAAGCTGTGCGCGTGGCTCTGATCGTGCGTACCCTCATCTCCGCGAACAGTCGGACAGAAGCTGCGCGGCGGGATCTTCTCGTCGTCCTGATCCTCGTGTCCGCCGTGATGCTGCTGATCTGGAACGGCGGCTCGCTTCTGCAGATCGCAACCGAGGGCCGCAGCGCCAGCTTCGGCACCAGCATGAAGGTTGCGGCGACTGCCCTGATCCTCAACGTCGCCCTGATCCTCTTCGGATGGCGCCGTTACGTGGACCTTCAGCATGAAGCGGAGCTGAGGGCGGATGGAGAGCGCCGTGCCGCCATCATGGCTTCTACGGACAGCCTCACCGGTCTCGCCAATCGCAAAGGGTTTGCTGACGGGCTGCAGCAGCTGAACGCAGAGATCAGCACAGCGGGGCGTCATGTTGCCATTCTGTCGGTGCAATTGCAGCGCTTCAAGGCGGTGAACGACCGGCATGGCTACGATGTTGGGGACGAGTTGCTGAGGCGCCTTGCCTCCCACATCCGGCAGGAACTTCCGGCAGATGCCGTCATCGCGCGGCTGAGCGGTGACGAGTTCGCGGTCGCAGTCGCCTGCGACTGCGACAATCGCGAGCGGGTGGAGCAGGCCGGAGAAGCGCTGCTCCGTATTCTGGGTCGCAGCTACGACATCGACGGGACTTTGGCACAGGTCGGCGCGTTCCTCGGAATAGCGGTGCAGCCTGCCGCGTCGGACAGCCGCCCTGCGGACCTGCTTCGCCGAGCGGACATCGCCCTGGAGCGTGCCCGCAGTGCTCGCTCGGCGCGGCCGGTCTGGTTCGACGCCAGCATGGAGCAGGCGCTGATCGCCCGAAGCGAACTGGAGCATGCTCTCCGCTTGGGTCTCGAGCACGACCAGTTCGTTCCCTTCTTCGAACCCCAGGTCGATCTCCGCAGCGGAGAGATCATCGGCTTTGAAGTCCTCGCCCGGTGGCAGCATCCGACCCGTGGGATGATCCGTCCCGATGTGTTTATCCCGGTCGCCGAGGACATCGGGCTCATCGGCCTTCTCTCGGAAAAGGTCATCGGCGCAGCTCTTGCCGCGGCACGAGATTGGGACGCGAAGCTGACGATTTCCGTGAACATCTCGCCTACGCAGTTGAGTGATCCCTGCCTGACCCAGAAGATCGTGCGACTGCTCGAGGAGGCGGGCTTCCCGGCGGAGCGGCTGATCGTGGAGATCACCGAAAGTTCTCTGTTCGCGGATCTGGAACTTGCACGCTCGATCGCCGCCGCCCTCAAGGGACACGGCATCAGTCTCGCGTTGGACGATTTCGGAACGGGCTTTTCGTCCCTTTCGCAGCTGCGCTCCCTGCCACTCGACATGATCAAGCTGGATCGAAGCTTCGTCACCACGCTCATGGCGGAGCGTCAGAGCGCGGCGATCGTTCGGGCGGTCACGACCTTGGGTTCCGCCATCGGCGTTCCCGTGATGGTGGAGGGAATCGAGGACGCCCCCACCCACGCCGCTGTCCTTGCCCTTGGAGCACGTCGCGGCCAGGGATGGTATTTCGGAAAGGCCACGAGCGCAGATCGAACAGCCGAACTGCTCACCCGCAACCTCGCTGGACCACTGGAAGCTCCGACTTCGCCACCGCGACTCCGCGCCGCTAGCTGACGAACCGTCCCGCGACGGGACGCCCGCAGCCGACGTCGGCTGAGCGCGTTGCAGCCATGGTAAAAACCGCGTTAAGGTTGTCCCATGAGCCGTGCCGCAGTCCTGTCGTTCACTCACTCCTCCCTCGTCCGGCGAGTCCGTTCGGAGGCGCGTGCGGAGCTGCTTCGGGCGTCGGGGCTGAACGATGATCTTCGACTGTTTGCCACGACCTTCGCCGCCGGCTTCCTGTTCGTCAGCCTTTTTTTGGCGTGACCACCTAATCGCAGGCCTTGTGCAGCCGCCAGCCTAGCCATGCGGAGAGCAGGCTTGATCCTGCCACGATCAACAGGCTGTCCGCCACGGTGACTCCGGCCAGGATGGCAAGGGTGAGCAGGCCCGTCGCTGCCACCATGAAGCCCGCATTGACGATATTGTTGGCGGCAATGGTCCGCGCCGTCTGCGACTTGGGCACGGTGGTGGTCAGGAAGGCGTAGAGCGGAACGACAAACATACCCCCGGCGATGGCGACGCCGAGCAGGTCGGCCACGATCCAATAGCCGTGCGGCTCCGCAAGGAACGCCTGGAGGTCTCGCAACGGGGCGCCTTCCACGTTCGGCCAGACCTTCACCCTGCGGAACAGGTCCAGCACGAACAGACCCATCCCAAGGGCAGAAACGGGTGAATAGCGGGCCGAGACCGAGCCCTTGAGCAATCGGTTCACGGCCACGGAGCCAATCGCCACTCCCACCGAGAAGATCGCCAGGAACAGGGTCGCCACCTCCTGGTTCGAGCCGAGCGCATTCTTCACGAGCGGCGGGAACTGCGCGGCAAGAACGGCGCCCATGGCCCAGAAGAAGCTGATCGCGACAATCGCCAGGAACAGGCGGGGAATGTGCAGCGTGGCGCTGACCAGCCTGATCGAGGCACGGAGGATGTGCCAGTCGATTCTCGCGTCCGGTGCGTCATGTTCCGGCGGCGCGGGCGGGACGAACCGGCCGCTGATCCAGCCCAGCACCGCCACCGCAAGAACGCCGACTGCGCCCCATTCGGCATGATAGCTGCCGTCCAGATTCTGCAGCACCAGCACTCCACCAAGCAGCGTTCCGACCAGGATGCCGATGTAGGTGCCGGCCTCAACCAGGCCCGTTCCTCCCAGGACTTCGTCGTCGCGCAGGTGCTGCGGCAGGATCGCGTATTTGATCGGACCGAAGAAGGTCGAATGCACGCCCATGGCGCACAAGGCGAGAAGCAGGAGGGGAACGTTGTGGAGGAGGAGACCCGCTGCCCCGAACAGCATGATGACGATCTCGGCCGTCTTCACCAGTCGCACGATCCGCGCCTTGTCGGTCGCATCCGCCAATTGTCCAGCGACGGCCGAGAGGATGAAGAACGGCAGGATGAACAGTCCGCCAGCTACCGCGCTGAACGCCGCCTCCTGCTGCGGGTCGCGGTAGATGCCGTAAATCACCAGCATCACCATGGCCGTGCGGAATAGGTTGTCGTTGAACGCACCCAGGAACTGGGTCACGAAAATCGGCAGGAATCGCCGCGTCCGGAGAAGGTGGAGGCTGTCCTGCATCGGGTGTCGGGAGCTCAGTTGCCCGCGGTGAGAGAGGGGTTGGACGCACCTGGCCGGAAGTCACGAACGAACCGGTCGAGCAGCCTCACGCCGAATCCCGACAGACCTTCCGGCACCGTCGGAAGCGCCGAACTGCGGTTATCGACGCTCGCGATGTCGAGGTGAGCCCATGGCGTGCTGGCCACGAACTCACCGATGAAGTGCGCACCAAACCCTGCCCCGGGAGCGCCGCCCTCCACGACGTTCTGGAGGTCGGCGATGTCCGACTTCATGTCCTTCGCATAGTTGGGATGAAGCGGAAGCCGCCACAGCTCCTCGCCCGTTGCGGTGCCCGCGGCGGAAAGCTGGGCCGCAAGCCCTTCATGGCGGCTGAACAGGCCGGCATATTCATCACCAAGGGCCGTCGACACCGCACCGGTCAGGGTCGCGATATCGACGATCGCGGCCGGACGAAACTGCCGCTCGAGGTAAGCGACCGCATCGGCCAGGACCAACCGGCCTTCCGCGTCAGTGTTGAGGATCTCGATCGTCTTGCCGTTGTAGGCGCGGACCACGTCGCCCGGCCGGCTTGCGCTCCCGCTCGGCATGTTCTCCGCCAGTGCTGCCACACCGATCACGTTCACGGGAGCTTGCGATTTCGCAAGGCTAAGCACCGTGCCGACCACGGCGGCAGCGCCGGCCATGTCGCCCTTCATGGCCCACATGCCGCTCCCAGGCTTGAGCGAGATGCCGCCGGAGTCGAAGGTGATACCCTTGCCCGCGAGTCCGACGAGAGGGTTGTTCCCGGTGCCCCGATAGCGCACGATCAGCATGCGCGGCGGTCGCGCGGATCCTTTCCCCACGCTCAAGATTGCGCCCATCCCGAGCCGCTCCATGGCGGGTACGTCGAGCACTTCGATCGAGGCACCGCGCACGCCTGCAAACGCCTGTCGCGTCCGCTCGACGAAGACCTCCGGATAGAGCACGTTCGCCGGTTCCCGGATCAGGTCGCGGGCGAAGTTCGTGCCTTCGGCGAGTGCGGCGCCCTCGCGCTGGTAGCGCTGCGCGGTCGCTGCGTCGGAGCCCAGGATGACGAGCGGCGCCTCTGCTCCCGCCGGGCGCTTGGGATCGGCGGACTTGTAGCGGTCGAAACTGTAGCCTCCCAGCATCGCGCCGGTGGCGACGTGCAGCCCAGCCTGTGGGCCCGCGCTCGGAATCGTCTGGAGAAGAACGGCGACCGGCTCCCGCGATCCCTTGGTCTCCTGCGCGATCGTGCCGCCGAGGTCTTGCAACACCTTCGGCTCGAACGGCGGCTGCCCCATACCCATGACCAAGATGCGCGCCCATGGGCCGATCCCCCGAAGCGAAAGGGTCGAGCCCCGCTCGAAATCGAAGTCCGCGGATGCGAGTGCCCGGCGCACCGCCTCACGACTGCCGTCGTCCAGTACAGCCGCGGCATGGCCGAGGTGATCCGCGTTGCGGAGCGGCAGGACCAGGTCGGAACCGGCCGGAGCGGTGGCGGCGAACTGCACCGGGCGCTGAGCGGCGGCGGGCACAGAGAAAAGAATGCTTGTTCCCAGAGCCACCGCAAGCATCAGACGCATCGCCAATTTCCCGAGCCATTGAAGGGTTCGCGCGTCTTGGCGGGACTTGCCGGGGAGCACAATAGCGGCGTGGTGGCAGGGCTCCCGAAGTGGAGCAAAGGCCGCTAAGAGCGTTCGCGAATGCTGACGCTCCCGAACCTCCTGACCCTGTCGCGCATCCTCGCGGTGCCGATCCTCGTGTTCCTGCTGTGGAAGCCGACTCCGGTGGACTATGCGATCACCTTCGTCCTCTACTGCATCGTCGGCATCACGGACTATTTTGACGGCTATCTCGCCCGCGCCCAGGGCCAGATCAGCCGCCTGGGTCAGTTCCTCGACCCCATCGCCGACAAGATCATGGTGGCTGCCGTCATCATCATGCTGGTCTCCTCGCGGCGCGACAGCGGCGAGCCGATCATCCACGGGCTCCACATCATCCCCGCACTGGTCATCCTCCTGCGTGAGATGATTGTGTCCGGCCTGCGCGAGTTCCTGGCGCCGCTGCATGTCTCGGTACCGGTCAGCAAGCTGGCCAAGTGGAAGACCACCCTCCAGCTCGTGGCGCTCGGAGCGCTGATCCTGGCCGGTGCGGTGCCGGCGCAAGAGTGGGTGCACCAGGTTGGACTGGTCAGCCTCTGGGCGGCGGCGCTGCTGACTCTGATCACAGGGTGGGACTATCTGCGGGTGGGCATCCGGCACATGGACTGACCTGCACAACTTATCGATTTCCTTTGTCACATCAACGAAGCTTAATCGTTTTCGCTCGCCGATTACCTGGCCTAGTCTGCCCGAGGATTCTGACAGGAGGCTCAAGGTCATGGATGCGAAGACTGGCGATCTCGGCGGCTGCCCGATGCGGGGTGAGGTCAAGGCCCGCTCTCTGCTTGGCCGGCAGAACAAGGACTGGTGGCCTGACGCCCTGCCGATCGACATCCTCCATCAGCATGGCGTCTCGCCCGACCCCATGGGCGCCGATTACGATTATGCCGAGGCATTCAGACAGCTCGATTATCAGGCGCTGAAAGCCGACCTCACGGCGCTGATGACCGACAGCAAGGAATGGTGGCCTGCGGATTACGGCCACTATGGTCCCTTCATGATCCGCATGGCTTGGCATGCCGCAGGGACCTATCGCGTGACCGACGGCCGGGGCGGAGCGAATTCGGGTCAGCAAAGGTTCGAACCGCTCAACAGCTGGCCGGACAACGGCAACCTCGACAAGGCGCGGCGCCTGCTGTGGCCCATCAAGCAGAAGTACGGCAAGCACATCAGCTGGGCCGACCTGTTCATCCTCGCCGGCAACGTCGCGATCGAGAGCATGGGCGGGCCGGTGTTCGGCTTCGCCGGCGGCCGCAAGGACGTCTACCAGTCAGAAGGCGACACCTTCTGGGGCGCCGAGGAAATCTGGGTCAACCAAGGCGCCCAGACGCGCATCACGGAGGAGCTGCCCGAACTGGAGGGACCGCTGGCCGCCATTCAGATGGGCCTCATCTACGTCAATCCCGAGGGACCGGGCGGCAATCCCGACCCGCTTCAGTCCGCGCGCGACATGAAGGCGACCTTCCTGCGCATGGCGATGAACAGCGAGGAGACGGTGGCGCTGACCGCCGGCGGTCACGCATTCGGCAAGGCGCATGGCGCGAAGCCCGCGGACACGTTCGGGAAAGACCCTGCGTCAGAGGAGATTCACCGGCAGGGCTTCGGCTGGCTGACCGACGTGGAGGAGATTGGTAAGGGCCACATCACGACCTCAGGCATCGAGGGCAGTTGGTCCAACAACCCCACGAAATGGGGCGGCGATTATTTTCGGCTGCTGTTCAAGTACGACTATGAACTGGTCGAGAGCCCCGCGGGCGCCAAGCAGTGGCAGCCGATCAACCCCGATCCGGAGGATTTGGCGCCCGACGCCCGCGATCCCAACAAGCGCGTGCCGACCATGATGACTACGGCGGACATGGCGCTGAAGATGGACCCGGAGTTCCGTGAGATCTCGCTGCGCTTCAAGGACGATCAGGCGGCGCTGGACGACGCGTTTGCGCGGGCCTGGTTCAAGCTGACGCACCGCGACATGGGTCCGAAAATCCGCTACCTGGGGCCGGAAGTTCCTCAAGAAGATCTGATCTGGCAAGACCCGGTTCCCGCCGGAACGCTGCCCTCGGACGCGGAGGTCAGCGCGTTCAAGGAGAAGGTGCTCGCGAGCGGGCTGACCGTGTCCCAGCTCGTCAAGACGGCATGGGCGTCCGCTTCGACCTACCGGAAGTCCGACCATCGCGGCGGTGCGAACGGCGCCCGTATTGCACTTGCTCCGCAGAAAGACTGGGACGTCAACGAGCCGGAGCAGCTGAAGATCGTCCTCGACAAGCTCAACGAGCTGCGCGGCTCCATGAGTCTCGCCGACGCCATCGTTCTCGCCGGGTCGGCTGCGGTCGAGAAGGCGGCGCGTGACGCTGGCTTCAACGTCGAGGTGCCGTTCCATGGCGGCCGCGGCGACGCGACACAGGAATGGACCGACGTCGAGAGCTTCCGCTGGATGGAGCCGCAGGCGGATGGCTTCCGTAACTACCTGAAGACTCGCCAGCCGGTGAAGACGGAAGAGTTGCTGCTCGACAAGGCGTCGCTGCTCGGCCTGTCCGCACCGGAGATGACGGTGCTTCTCGGTGGTCTGCGGGTGCTCGGAGCGAACCACGGGGACAAGCCGGAGGGCGTGTTCACCCACCGCAAGGGGCAGCTGACCAACGACTTCTTCGTCAACCTGCTCGACAACGATACCTTCTGGGATCTGGTCGACGCATCGAGTGATGAGGAGTTCATCGGCTATGCGCGCAAGGGGCGGCAGGAGAAGTGGCGGGCGACCCGCACCGACCTTATCTTCGGGTCCAACTCGCAACTGCGCGCCACGGCAGAGGTCTACGCCGAGCGCGGCAACGAAGAGAAGTTCGTGCGCGACTTCATCAAGGCTTGGACCAAGGTGATGAACGCGGACCGCTTCGACCTGCTGCCGGACCGCAAGGTGTCGCGCGACGTGGCGACTGGCGTGTGAACACGGACGGCCTCGATCCGCGGCGCACCTGGTGGGTGCCCGCGGTGACGGCTCCGACGAGGAACTGGGAAGGAGCGCCGGGCTGCCGGCGTGGCGCCCGGTTCCTGGTTGACGACCAGACCCTGCGGCCGACGCGGGATCACGCAGTGCCGTTCGGAACCCGGTCCGAGTGTCTCCAATGGATCATGGCTCACCGGCTCGAGCTGACCCGCGCTCTCCCGGGGGCGCAGGTCAGGCCAGTCGAGCTGGCACGCTGGATGCTCGGGCTGGATTGAGCGCCGCGTGGTGTCGCCGAAGCGCGTCGCCCAGCAGCCGGAACTCTTCCGCTCTTGGACTGCCTCGCCGCCAGATGAGCGCGATGCGCCGAAGCGCATGATCAGCCTGGAGGGGCTTCACCGTTACGCCCGTTCCGGCGAGCAGTCCGGCGTCCACCGCCATCTTCGGGACCATGGTGACTCCAAGACCATTGTCGACCATCTGCACCAAAGTGTGCAGCGACGTGCCCATCATCATCGCCGATGCGCGCAGTTCCGGGCGGTTGCAGGCGGACAGCGCATGGTCCTTGAGGCAGTGCCCATCTTCCAGCAGCAGCAACCGTCCCGTGGCGATATCCTCCGGTTCTACCCGGGCCTTCAGCGGCTCTTCGCTCGCCGGAAAGGCGACAAGCAGCTCATCGTCGAACAGCTCCTCCGTATCCACGTCACCGCACGCATACGGCATCGCCAGCAGCACGCAGTCGAGCTGGCCCCGCTGCAAGGAGTCGCAAGCGGCCTGGCTGGTTTCTTCGCGCAAGTAGAGCTTCAGGCTCGGCCACTCGGCGCGCAGTTGCGGCAGTAGCGAGGGGAGCAGGAATGGAGCAATGGTCGGAATGACCCCCATGCGCAGTTCGCCGGTTAGCGGAGCGCGCTCGGCTCGGGCCATGTCCGCCAGCTCCTCCGATTCGTGCAGCACACGTCGCGCCTTCGCCACGATCCGCAGCCCGAGAGGCGTGAAACGGACCACCCGTCGCGTCCGTTCGACGAGCCTCGCGCCGAGCAGGGTCTCGAGCTCTCTCAGCGAGGCCGAGAGGGTCGACTGCGTGATGAAGCAACTCTCCGCGGCACGGCCGAAGTGCCCGTGGTCGTGCAGGGCGACCAGATATTGAAGTTGCTTCAACGTGGGTAGGTAGACAGTCATTGATCCATCCGATGAAGCTTATCGGATTAATCGGCTTGAACGCTGAGCGCCAGCCTCTACATGCTGCATCGCACACACGGCGTTCGCACTCGCGGGACGCCGTTTTTCTTACAAACAGGAGCGCAGTAATGCTTACCGTCGGTGACAAGATCCCCAGCCTCGTTCTTCCCGTGCAGCAGGGCACGTCCGCGCTCCCCGCCGGGGAGACGATTGACTTGGGCCAGACCAATGGCCGCTGGAAGATCCTGTTCTACTGGCCGAAGGACTTCACCTTCGTCTGCCCGACCGAGATCGTCGGTTATGGCGAGCTGAAGAACGACTTCGCCGACCGCGACGCCGACCTGATCGGCGCTTCGACCGACACCGCGCACGTGCACTTCGCCTGGCGCAAGTCGGACGAACAGCTGGCTGCCTGCGACTTCCCGTGGATTGCGGACAACGGCAAGCAGCTCGCCGAAGCGCTCGGCATCCTCGACCGCAACGAGCATGTCGCGTTCCGCGCGACCTTCATCATCGATCCGGACAACGTCATCCAGCACGTCACGGTCAACGGCCTCAACGTCGGCCGCAACCCGCAGGAAGCTCTTCGGGTGCTCGACGCTCTGCAGACCGACGAGCTGTGCCCGTGCAACTGGACGGCCGGTGACGAGGTGCTGAAGCCCGCGGCCTGAGCCACACCCACCAGTTCCCCTCCAGACCCCTATGGAGTGGGAGGAAGGGGTCTCGTACCCCCTGCGGGACCCCTTCCGACTTCATCAACAAGCAAGCGCCCGCGTTCATCCCGCGGGCGTTTTCGTCAGGAGAGACCATGTCTTCCCTCAAGGAATTCGCCGACACGCTTCCGGACTATGCCAAGGACCTGCGGCTGAACCTCGGCTCCATGCTCAACGACCAGACCCTTGGTGACCAGCGAAAGTGGGGCCTTCTGCTCGCCTGCGCGCATGGCTCCGGCTACCGGCCGCTGGTCGCCGCTGCCGAAGCGGACTGTGCGCCCAAGCTATCGCCGGAAGCCGCCAACGCGGCGCGCGCGGCCGCTGCGGTCATGGCGATGAACAACGTCTACTACCGCTTCGTCCACCTCGCCTCGAACCCGGAATACGGCAAGCTGCCCGCGCGGCTGCGCATGAACGTGATCGGCAATCCGGGCATCGAGAAGGACGACTTCGAGCTGTTCAGCCTCGCCGTGAGCGCGATGAACGGCTGCGGCATGTGCATCGACAGCCATGAGCGTGTGCTCCAGCAGCATGGCGTGAAGGCGGAGACCATCCAGGCTGCGGCCCGTGTCGCAGCCATCATGCAGGCGGTCGCCACGGTTCACGCCACTCTCTAAGCGCATGGGGCTTGACCTCTCCCTCTGTGTTAGTCACGTAAGACAGCGCAGAGGGAGAAGAGTCGAATGACAATGCGTTGGGGTGCGGCTGTCCTGCCGCTGGCGTTGATCTGGTCCGTACCGGCGGCGGCCGTTCCAGCGGGCTTCAAGGCGAAAGCGGATGCGCTTCTGGCGAACAGCTTCCCGGCTGACGCGCCCGGTGCCGCCGTCATCGTCATGGACGATGGCAAGATTGCCTATTCTGCCGGCCGCGGTCTCGCCAATGTCGATACGAGGCGGCCGATCACCCCTGACACGGTGTTCCGGCTCGGCTCCATCACCAAGCAGTTCACGGCGGCAGTGATTCTGCAGCTGGTCGAAGAGGGCAAGCTGTCCCTTTCGGACCCGCTTTCGAAATTCCTGCCGGACTATCCAAAACCGGGTGCCGCCGCGACGGTCGCGCAATTGCTCAATCATACGTCGGGTATCCAGAGTTACACGGGCATCCCCGGCTGGATGTCGAGCGACAAGCCCGCGACAGCAGTCACGACGGATAGCCTTATCGCGGAATTCCGTGAGAAGCCGGACGAGTTCCCCGCCGGCACCCGCTTTTCGTACAACAATTCCGGCTACGTCCTGCTCGGCGCGATCATCGAGAAGGTCAGCGGCAAGCCCTGGTACGTGGCGGTTGCCGACCGCATCACCAAGCCGCTCGGTCTCACGACGATACGCCACGGTTTGGATGAGCCGGGCATCAGCCAGATGGCCGCGGGCTACACGGATCGTGACGGAAAGGTCGCGCCCGCTCGGCCGATCCACATGAGCGTTCCACATGCCGCCGGCGCGCTGGTGGGCAGCGTTGGGGACCTGGCCAAGTGGGCCAAGGCGCTGCACGGCGGCAAGGTGGTCAAGAGCGAGACCTATCAGCAGATGATCGCCCGCACCCGGCTCTCGGACGGGAAAGAGGTCGATTACGCCTATGGTCTGTCGAACGGGGACGTGCGGGGTCGCCGGTCGATCGGCCATGGTGGCGGCATCTTCGGCTTCTCGACCGCAAGCCTTTATGTTCCAGACGAGGATGTGTTCGTCGCCGTTTTCGCCAATAGCGACGAGCCGCGCAGCTCGCCTGACATGACAGCGGTGAAACTGGCAGCCCTGGCGATCAATGACCCGTACCCCAGCTTCGCGCGGGTCGAGGTTCCCACCGCTGAGCTCGAGCCCTTGGTCGGAATGTACAAGCTGGCGGAAGGTGAGCGGAGCGTGTTCCTGCGCGATGGAAAGCTCTTCACCCGGCGAACGGGGGGCTCCGACCTCGAGGCGATTCCGGCGGGGCAGGGGCGCTTCTTCTATGCAAACAGCCTCACTTGGTTCACGGCTGCCCGGGACGCATCGGGCAAGCCGGTGATGACCTTCTACCAGAATGGCGCAAAGACGCCCGAAGTGTCCGCCTGGACTGGACCGATCCCGGCGGAAGCTGCCGCCGTGGAGGTGCCGCGGGCGACGCTGGAGCGGTATGCCGGAAATTACCAGTTCGGGCCTGCGCCGCTGCTGGTGGCCTTCGGCACCGATGGGCGGCTAACCGTCAAGCTCGGTTCTCAGAACTCGATCCCGATCGTTCCAACGAGTGCGACCGAGTTCCGGCTTGAAGGTGTCGATGCGCGGGTCACCTTCCACGAAAAGGATGGGGCGGTTTCGCACCTCACGGTCGATCAGGGTGGAAGCAAGCGCGACGCACAGCGCGTCGCTGCAAACTAATCCCTGAGCGATTCGCCGGCCAGTGCTTCGATCTGGGTGACCGCGACCTGGCGGACGGTTTCGCGGGGCAGGGCGCAGGCGCGCGCGACCTCCTGCCCGACGAGACTGTCCCCGATGGCGAGCAGGGTCAGCCCGAGCGTCATGCGGTCCACGGGTCGTTCGTCGCCTGCCGCCTTCATCAGGCGGACGATCCGATCGATGGTCTGGATCACCGGCTCGAGCGCCTCACGCTGGCGGGTCAATGCGATCCAGCCGATCAGCTCGCCAGCGCCTTCACGGCGGAACGCGTCGAACATGGCGTCGATGACGTCCCGTTCGGTCGCCTGGCCGAGGCGCCGCTTTTCGATCGCGCCTTCGATCGAGGCTGCCACCGTTTGCGCGATGTCCTCCGCCAGCGCCCGCTGCAGGCCCGCCGCGGATCCGAAGTGATGGAGCAGGTTGGCGTGAGTCCGCCCGATCCTCTTGGCTACGGACTGCAGGGTGACCGCAGCGGCACCATCGGTCTTCAACAGCTCGCGCGCCGCTCCGAGCGCCGCGGCGCGGCTCTCCTGCGGTGAAACTCTTTTGCGTCCGAGCAGTTTTATTGACATTGTTGTAAGCAATACCGATGATAGTGCCGCGCCTGTCAGGGTTGGAGGACACAGATGGCCGTTGCAAGTCTTCAGCGTAGCACGCCGACGCCCGCGGACCTGACGATCACGCCGCGCGACCGCCGGTTCGGGCGCGGTGAGAAGACAGCCCGCTGGTGGCTGGGCGGCGATCCGTACCAGACCGCGATCTTCAATGCCCTGTCGGCGACCTTCCCCAAGGGCGAGGCCTATTTCATCGAATCGGTCCGCGCGTTTCGGGATCGCGCGGACCCGGTGCTCGAGGGAGAGATCAAGGCCTTCACCACGCAGGAGGTCATACACAGCCGTGAGCACACCGAGTTCAACAAGCGTGCCGTCGAAGCCGGCTACGACCTGACCCCGCTGGAGCGGACCGTCGACGAGAGCCTCAAGCTGCTCGAGGGCCGGCCCAAGGTCCTGGACCTCGCCTCGACCATGGCGCTGGAGCATTTCACCGCGATCATCGCGCACGAACTGCTCGCCAACCCCAAGCACCTGGCCGGTGCGGATCAGGCCAGCGCCGACCTGTGGCGCTGGCATGCCGTCGAGGAGATCGAGCACAAGGGCGTCGCTTATGACACCTGGCTCGCGGCGACCAAGGATTGGTCGCGGTGGAAGCGGTGGAAGGTCAAGTCGATCATCATGCTGCTGGTCACACGCAACTTCGTCGAGCATCGGACGCAGGGGGCACTGGAGCTGCTGCGGCAGGACGGGCTGACCGGCAAGCGGGTTTTCGCCAGGCTGCTCTGGGCCATGTGGGGCTCGCCCGGCATGTTCCGGAAGGTCGCAGCGGCGTGGCTCAAGTATTTTCTGCCGGGGTTCCACCCGTGGAACGAGGACGACCGCGCGCTGATCCGCGGGTGGGACGCGACCTACGATTACCGGCAGGAGCCGCCAGCCAAGCGAGTGCGCACGGCGGTCTGACGATCAGGCCGCCAGTGCCTCCGAGCGCTCCCGCCGCTCGATCAGGCTCAGCCTGAAGAGCTTCGTCATCGCCTGCGCTCCCCGGGCGCAGCTCATCCTGGGAGCCGTGAGGCCGGTCGGGACGAAGCCGAGCTTCTCCAGCACCCGGCCGCTCGCGGGATTGTCGATGAAGTGCGAGCCCTCGAGCCGCGTCAGGCCGAGCGTGCGCGCGATTTCGATGAGGTGGCGCCCGGCTTCCGTCGCATAGCCGTGCCCCCAATGCGCCCGCGCGATCCAGTAGCCGAGTTCCACCGCACCGGATGGCCGCCGCGCCAGCCCGCATGCTCCCACGAGTTCGGGTTCCGCAGCAGTGCGCTTGAACAGCAGGAAGGTCGGCAGAGCCGGATCCTTCGGCATGGAGAGAAAGGCTTCCGCGTCCTTCAGGCCGTAAGGCCATGGCGCGGTCGCAAGGTTTCGCACGATCGCCTCGTCGGCAATCGCCTGAGCAAGTGCCGGTGCATCCTCAGCCCAGCCGGGCCGGAGCAGCAGCCGCTCGGTACGTGCGAACATTGGTACTCTCCCTCGCTCGAGAGCCCGCTAGAGGCCCTCCGTGACAGTTTCGGGAGAAGAAAAAGAAAGGGAGAAGAGGGGGCTTCCCTCTTCTCCCTTTCGAAACCCATTTCGGACCTCGGTTGGGCTGCCCCCTCCTGGGACGGCCCTTTAGCGACCGGTCCCTATTCAGCTGCTTCCGCGGTGGTCGGCATAATCGCTGCGACATGCACGAACTTGCGGCCCTGTCGGCCGTCGCGGAACTCCACGCGGCCGTCACAAAGCGCAAAAAGGGTATGGTCTTTGCCCAGGCCGACGTTGTCGCCCGGGTACCAGCGCGTGCCGCGCTGACGCACGATAATGTTTCCGCCGCGAACCGTCTCGCCGCCGAACTTCTTCACGCCAAGGCGCTTCGATTCCGAATCACGGCCGTTACGCGACGAGCCGCCTGCCTTCTTATGTGCCATCGTCGATTACTCTTCGGTCTGAGTGGCCGCCGCAGCAGCCTTCTTGCCCTTGCCCTTAGCAGGCGCAGCATTCTGAGTCGAGGTGTCCGCTTCGTGCGTCGCGGTGGTGCCCGCATCGGCCGGAGCCACGCCCTCAAAGCTGGTCGCTTCATCCGCCGCCGGAGCCGGAGCGCTCTCCGCCTTCGCGGCCTTGGCCTTCTTCGGCTTGGCCGCGGCCGCGTCGCCACCCGACGTGGCCTGCTCGCCGCCGATCGACACGATCCTCAGGATCGTGTGCTGCTGGCGATGGCCCTTCTTGCGACGATAATTGTGGCGGCGGCGCTTCTTGAACACCACGACCTTCTCGCCCTTGGCCTGGGCGACGATCTCGGCCGCCACCGTCAGCCCATCGGTGCCCTTCAGGTCCGAGCCGTCGCCGGCCAGCAGGACGTCCGAGAGGGTGACGCTGTCGCCGGCATTGCCGTCCAGCTTTTCGACGACGATCTTGTCTCCCGGGGCAACACGATATTGCTTGCCGCCCGTGCGCACGATTGCGAACATTGGCTCTTCTCTTTGCTCTAGAATCTCTCGTTTCCGCGCCGGCTTGCGCCCGGACCAGGGGTCCGCGCGCGGAAAGCGTGCCGCCTAAGGGAGGGGGCGGCAGGTGTCAACCGGAGACGGACCCCTAGTGGCGGTGTTCGCGCCGCAGGTGATAGCGTCCGGGTTCGAAGTGATCGAACAGGCCGTCGATGGCCGGATGGTCGATCGGATCCTCATCGTCGTCCCGCACCAGGTTCTGCTGGGACACATAGGCCACGTAGCTCGACTCCGCATTCTCGGCGAGCAGGTGGTAGAAGGGCTGGTCCTTGGACGGGCGGATCTCCACCGGAATGGCCTCGTACCATTCCTCCGTGTTCGCGAAGACCGGGTCCACGTCGAACACCACGCCCCGGAAATCGAGCAGCCGGTGGCGCACCACGTCCCCGATACCGAAGCGAGCACTGACCACTGGAGGTGCTGCCGGAACACTGTCCATGGCACCGAAACGTTGTTGGACTGACATGGCTGCAATCTAATGGTGCTGCGGCGCAACACAAGTCAGAACGGAATGGTCTTTCCGGCCCAATCGAAGCAGCCACCATTGTCCTCGGGTCCGAGCTTTTCGATGACGTCGAGCAGGTGGCCGGCGGAGGTGGCAGGCGTGAACAGCTTCTCCGGCGCAACCCCGCGCTGGAATGGAGCGCTCATCCGGGTGTCCACTGTACCGGGGTGCAGCGTCACGCAGATCGCATCGGGGCGGGACCGGGCGAGCTCGATGGAGGCAGTCCGCATCAACTGGTTCAGCGCCGCCTTGGACGCCCGGTATCCGTACCAGCCACCCAGCCGATTGTCCGAGATGCTCCCGACCCGCGCCGACAAGGCCGCGAAGACGGAGCGCCCGAGGGGTGGCAGCAGCGGAAGGAAATGGCGCGCCACGAGGGCAGGGCCGATTGCATTCACCGCAAAGCTTCGGGCGAGCGAGCCGGCGTGCAGATCGCGAAGGCTTCGCTCTGGTTGTTGGGAGCCATCATGCAGCAGGCCCGTCGCCACGACGATGCGATCGAAGGGGCCGGAGGCACGAAGACGCTCCGCGGCGGCTGCAATGCTTGCCGGCTGCTCCAGATCGATCGTGCCTGCGCTGCGGGACAGCCGCTGCACCTCCCCCCCGCGCGCTTCCAGGGCGTCGGCAAGTGCCTTCCCGATCCCGCCCGAAGCACCGATCACGATCGCCTTCATGCGGTCCGCAATCGCAAGTCATGCCGGGCTAGGCAAGCCGCGGGAGCGCTGCTAGAGGCGCGCGACCGACCTCCCGGCCGCACGCCGGGACTGCCTGGATCTCATGCGGAGAGGTGGCTGAGTGGTCGAAAGCACCGCACTCGAAATGCGGCGTACGGGCAACCGTACCGTGGGTTCGAATCCCACCCTCTCCGCCATGATCCCTCAGTCGCGCAGGAATTCGTGCAAGGCTGCTCGCGCTTGCGGCCAGCAAGGGTCGGAGACGGTCAGGATATGGTTCTGGCTGTCGAGCGCCCGAAGGGTCGCGTTTGGCAGCGCGTCCGCAATCCGTTCGACTCCTGCATACGGGCTCACCCGATCGCCGCGGCTGTGGATCAGCAGGACGGGCGCCCTTACCCGCTCCAGGTCCTCGGTCACGTCGATCAGCCCGTAGCAGCGTTGGGCCTCCTCGTTCAGGAAGACCGGATGACCCATCCGGGCGGCGCACCAGCGCATGACCTGCTCGTCGCAGTCCGGCACGACGAGAGAGCCCAGCACCCGGCCGAACCCGATCGGATCCCGCTCGAGCATCTGCCGGCCCATGGTCACGATGGTTGCGCGCGCGGCGATCTCGTCGGGATCGCCTCGCGCCAGGACCCCCTGCGCATAGCCTCCCACCAGCACCAGCTTGCGAACCCGTTCCGGGCGGCGCGCGGCGAAGGCGAGGGCCATGGGCGCGCTGTTGCTGAACGCCAGCAGGTCCACCTCCTGTTCCCCGGCGTACGCGACCTGCGCCGCGAGATCCTCGACCAGTCTCTCGAACTCGAAAGTGAGCGGGCTGGGGTCGGACTCCCCCCCGCCACGCACGTCCGCCCGGATGAGCGTGCGACCGCAGGCCAGCGCCGACGCGATCCAGTGCTTCCACAGCGGGCTCTCCGTATCGGGTCCGACATGGTGGAACCAGATACCCGGAACGATCAGCGCGGGCCCTTCGCCAAGCAGGGACAATGCGAGCCGGGTGCCGTCCTTCGACTTACAAGTCGCGCGCCGCTCGGACTTGAGCGCCTCCGTCAGCCGATTGCCCTCCGGGTTCGCCGGGGCCGGTTCGGGCTCCGCGAGGAAGCTCCGTGTCTCACGAACGAACAGGGGCCAGGCGGGCTCGCTGTCGAGCAGGATGTGATTGTGGCTTTCGAGCGGAACGAAGCGTGAGCCCGCTATCCCTGCCGCCAATTCCTCCCCCTGAGAGAAGGGGACGGCCTTGTCGTGTCGTGAGTGGAAGATCAGCGTCGGAGTCCGGACCTGCGTAAGCAACTCGCGGACGTCCAGCGAACCCAGCACCTGCTGCAGCCGGACTGCATTCTCGGGCGATGCCGACAGCCGCTGCATGTCGTTGAACCAGTCGGTCTGACGCTGATTGGCTTCGGGGATGTAGTGGCTGGTGAACAGCTGGCGGAAGATGGGGTCGTCGGACCCCCAGCCGGTGCGCGTCAGGGTCATCATCGCCTCGCGCCGTTCCACCTCTTCCGGAGCGGCGCGGACCTTCCAGCCGGCGGCATAGCCATTACAGATGACGAGCCGCCGGACCCGGTCCGGGTAACGCGTGGCAAAAGCGACTGCCACCGCCGCGCCCTGGCTGATGGCAAGCAGGTCGAACCGGTCCAGCCCCTGGCAGTCCACCACCGCCCGCAGGTCCTCGACGAATGCATCCAGCGACAACTCCGGCGTGTCCCAGTCGGACATGCCGTTCCCGCGTTCATCATAGCGTAGCAGGCAGTGATCGCGGGCCAGCTCCACCAGCCAGTGGCGCCACAGCGGACTGTCCCAGTCGTGGTCGATGTGGTTGAGCCAGTTGGCGGTCTTCACCAGCGGTGGACCTTCGCCCATTGACGAGTAGGCCAGGCGCGTTCCGTCGCGCGCGTGGCAATAACGGACGACTTGTTCGGGCAGCCCCGGCCGGGCCCTGCGTTCCCGCCGCTCCGCTTCAACGCGCTTCTTCCATGCGACCGGCGGCAAGCCGTATTCACGCTTGAACGCCCGATTGAACGCCGCTTCCGAGTTGAAGCCAACAGCGTAGGCTATGTTGGCAGTATTCTCCTTGCCGTCGCGCAGGAGGTTGGCGGCCCGCCGCATCCGCCACTTGGCGCAATAACGCATGGGGGACTCCCCCAGCGTGGCGGCGAAGCGCTCGCCCAGCACTGTTCGCGAAACCCCCGCCTCCCGCGCGAGCAACTCGACATCCAGCTCTTCTGCGTAGCGGCTGTGAATGGTCGCAAGCGCTTTAGCGACCGCGGAATCCCGGAGCCCGGCCAGCCAGCCGCCCTCGCCCGGTTCGACATGCTCCAGGTAGGCGCGAATGGACTGGGCGAACAGCAGCTCGGCAACCCGCGCGATGACGTCCGGTGCTTGGCGGTCGCCGGTCAGGAACTTGAGGTTGCTGTGCAGCCACTCGTCTGCCGCTTCGCCGGAATCCTCCACCACGAGCAGCGGCGGAAGGCAGTCCAGCAGGGGATGGCTCGGTCCGTCCACCCCCAGGAAGCCGCAGAAGAAGGCAACCTCCTCGCCCTCGCCGTCGATCTCGAACTTGGCCAGGCCGCGTTCGGTCATGCCGTTCAGGAAGTCGTGGGAATCGATCGGGCGGTCCCGCCGCTCGGTGAACAGCATGTGCTGATCGTTCCGCGGTAGCATCAGCACGCTTCCCTCGCCGGCTTCCACTGCCGGCATGCCGTCGACCTGCGCAAAGACGCGACCCTTGTGGATGTAGTGGTACGCGATGATCGGACCGTTGCCGGGGAACAGTGCCGCAACATCCTCCGGCTGCATCTGCGACGACACGCACCAGCGCCCACGGGCCGACCCTTCGAGGATCACTCCTCCGGTCAACCGCAGGGAGCCCAGAATGTCGGCCAGAACGTCCAGGAGCGGTTCCTTTCCGGCGTTTGGGTCAAATCATCCGGCATGACGGTCATTTTGGCAAATCGGCAGTCGTCCTAAAGACTGCCCAGCCACTCAGCCGGCGAACTCAAGAACTCCGCAAGTGCATCGCTTCGGAGCGGGGGCCGACTCGTGCCTGGCTCAACCAGGGAGAAGACAATGAACGACATCTACAGCCTTGTGCGGACCCGAAGTCTCACAATCACCTTGTGCTCGGTCGTGGTGGGCTTTTCGACCGCCGCCCTCGGGCTCGCTCCATTCATCTTCATGACGGCTTGATCCATTTCGCGGGAGGCAAGAATGTACCACGACTTCAACTATCAGCAGACCTTGGCGGCTTCGCTGCGCGGCGCCTGGCAGCTCGACGACGTGCTTCGGGAGGACCAGGAACTGGACTTCTCGCAGCCCTTCCTGCCCGAGAGCCTCGCCCGGACCGCGGATCTGGCGGAGCTCAGCCCGCAGGAGCGGCTGCTCCTCAATCAGATCAGCGCGCACGAGTATCTGTGCATGTTCGGCGTGGTGGAGGAGTTCATCCTGCCATTCCTGCTCGACCATGCGCGGCCATCGCTCAACGACGATGACTGGCGGGTCCGCGCCATCCTCAACTTCGCAAGCGAGGAGGCCAAGCACATCCACCTGTTCAAGCGGTTCCACGCAGCCTTCCTGCGCGGCTTCCCGGTCCAGCCGAAGATGATCGGACCGTCGGAAGCGATCGGAGCCGAGGTGCTTCGCCACGATCCGCTCAGCGTCGGCCTCGTCATCCTGATGATCGAGTGGATGACGCAGGCGCACTATCTCGGCTCGGTCCGCGACGACACGGGCCTCGACCCACTGTTCAAGGAACTGCTGCGCAATCACTGGATCGAGGAAGCCCAGCACGCCAAGCTCGATACCCTGATCGTCGAGGCGCTGGCCGAAGGCCGTACCGCGGAGCAGATCGACGAGGCCATCGACGGCTTCTTCGAGATCGGCGGCTTCCTCGATACGGGGCTCGCGGCCCAGGCCGCCTTCAACCTCGATGCGCTCGAAGCGGTGACCGGCCGCCCGGTGCCCAACCGCGACGCCGTGATCGCGCAGCAGCACCAGGCCGCCCGCTGGACCTACATCGGCTCCGGCATGGTCCACGACCGCTTCCGCGCGACGCTCGAGACACTCTCGCCGAATGCGGCCCGCCGGATTGCCGAAGCCGCGCCGATGTTTGCGTAAACCCTCAAGGAAGGAACAGAACAATGCTGGACACCACCACTCCCCAGATCGTCAACGACCTCAACCTCACCGCGCTCGGCGAAGTCGTCGAAGCGATCGAAAAGGACCCCTCGGAAGCCCTGGTCACCTTCAACGTGACCAGCCGCTGGGCCGGGCAGACCCGCAGCGAGACCACGGTCGACGGCTACACGATCGGCGGCCGCCACGTGCCCCGCAAGCACGTGATCCACGCCGACGAGCCGCTCGAGTTGCTCGGCAGCGACGGCGCTCCCAATCCGCAGGAACTGCTGATGGCCGCGTTCAATGCCTGCATCATGGTCGGCTATGTCGCCGGCGCTTCGGTGAAGGGCGTGCGTCTGGAATCGGTGGAGATCGAGACCCGGGGCACGCTGGACCTGCGCGGCTTCCTCGGCCTCAGCGACCAGGTCCCGCCGGGCTACGAGCAACTCGATTACCGGGTTCGGATCAAGGGCGACGGCAGCCCGGAGGACATGGAGGCCATCCACCAGACGGTGATGAAGACCTCGCCCAACTACTTCAACATCGGCCGGCCGATCCGCCTCAATGGTGAGCTCACGCTCACCTGATCGGGTTGGCCCGGCAGGGCAGGTGGGTCCCGGGGCGCAATCCCCGGGCCCCACTGGATGCTCCGCCGCTCAATCCGTTCTTCAGTGGATGCCGAACTTCGTCGGCAGGTCTGAGTCAAGGTAATAGAAAATCGCTAGGTAGACGGTCATCACCCCCAGCGCGATGCTGATGTCCCGCAGCCAGGTCATCTTGCCGGGCTCGTAGAGATCCCTGTCCGTCGCGTCGCCGAACGGGTCGTGGCCGAAGGATCCATCAGGACCGCGATCTTGAACGATCCGCCAGTACAGCCGCCTGATCCAGCTTGCAGCGCCGCCAGCGCGGTGCGGAGGAGGTGAGTGGGCGCTTACGGCATCGCCCATGCCCTGCGGCGCATCTGGGTGTCCGGCCAGCGTGTCACCTTTGTTTCCATGTCCACCAATCGGAGATCGTTGTTCCGATAGGTCCTGAAACGCGCCAGGCTCCTCGCTTCCTTGCTCCGCTAGACCCTCGTCGTGATGTGCAAACCCCGCTTGACGTTCGTTCACGCACAGCCCCCTCATCAGCGATGCTGCTGATCAGTTTTGTTGAATCGATCGAGGTGGGAGAGAGACTTAGCGCTCAGCGAGCCAAGCTATTCGACTTCCATGATGCTTTGCGAATTCTTCGCTGTTCCTCGTCGGCTACCGCGAATTATCGATCGCCAGCAATGCACCGACCGTCAACATGCTGACTGGTCCGATCCGGAGGAATACTAGGGGAAGAAGCCGGGTTGCCTGCGTCTGGCTCAAGAAAAACAGGCAGTGCGTTCCCGAAGGAGAAGGCCGCAAGTCTCCAGGCGCTATGCCAGGAGCCTTGCGGCTACAATCACGTTGTCCAACATCCGCAACCGGCCGCGCCATTTTTGCAGGTCTTGAGCCTTGGGCCGTACTGCGGCTGACGGCGGGCCCTAGGGCAGCAGGCCGGCAACCTTCAGACGGATCAGATCATCGGTCGAGATGGAGACCTGCGCTCCTCTCCGGGCCGACCGCGCGTCCTGAGGGGTGATGCCCAGCGCCTTGTACTCGATGATCTTGCCCACCGGCAGGCGGGCACCATCCCGTCCGAAGCTCGCGATATAGTCCGCCGTCACGCCCATGGCCTTCAGCTGGACGATCTCGTCTGCGGACAGGTCACCGTAACCGACACGCCGCAGCGAGGCGATGTAGGCGGGGGAGACGTCGAGCGCCTTCAGCTGTACGATCATGTCGGCGCTCAGACTTCCTGCACCCGCACGGCGCAGCTCCGCGACATAGGCCGGCGTCACTCCCAGCGCCTTGAACGCGAGCAGGTCGGCGATCTTCTCGGGCCGGTAGCCGCCCGCCGACAGGTCGGCGATGTAGCGGGCATCCACGTCCAGGGCGGCGAGCCCCGTAAGGTCGCTGATCGATGGCGCCGGATAGCTTGCGTCCGCGATCGCCTCCACCAGGGCACGGTTCGCCCCTACCATGGTTAGGTCCAGCGACTGGTCCTCCGTCGGTCGTCCGATCCCGCGCCGCGTGAGCAGATCGACGAACCCCTGGTCCGGGGTGAACCGGCAATCGCCAGATGACGCTCCGGCGCTCGCGGTCCCGGTGCAGTCCAGCCGTCCAGGCTCGCGAACCAGGGCGAAGCGCACCGGTCCCGCCGCCGGGCCGAAGGCCGCGGCGGGCACCAGGCCCTGCAGTTCCTCGCTGCGGTAGCTGCTGGAGAAGGTGCTGCGACTGCCGTCCGACAGGGTCAGCTGCACCCGGTCCCGGCTGCTCTTGGCCAGCTGGAAGCGCAGCTGCCCCATCTCGGCCGCGAAGCCGACGGACGTGACTCCGAGGCAGGTCAACAGGACGGCGATCAGGAGTGCAATTGGGCGGTTCATGGCGAACTCCTCCGGTCTGCTTGGGCAAGGCCCGTCCGTTCGCCCACGATGGGCGTTGGATGAGCGCTGCAATCGGGTTGGTTTCGGTTCGGCTTACTGGTCGTCGGTCGGATCGGGCTCCGGCGCATCGACCTCCGGCGGCTCGGGCGGCTCCGGCCCGATGTGCCCCGGCGGAGCCGGTGGCCGCGGGCTGCGCCGCAGCGCCGATGCCTTGATCCCGTGGGCGCGAAGCTCGATCAGCTTCTCAGGCGACAGGCCGGTGATCCCCGAAGCCCTGAGTTCCCGGACGTAACTCCCCGTCACTCCCAGGGCCTTCATCGCGGTGAGGTCGCCAAGGTCGATGCCCCGGTATCCCACGGCCGCCATCTCGGCCACATATGCGGGGTTGATCCCGACCGCTCGCGCACCCGTCAGGTCGCCGACGTCCCGTGGCCGGTAACCGGCCCGGCTCATCGCGGCCAGCCACTCCGGCGTGACCCCGACCGCCTTCATTCCCAGCAGGTCGTCGTCGTCGATCCGCAGCCCCGGTGCGGCGCTCCGGATGCGGGCGGCATAGTCGGGGCTCACTCCCAGGGCCTTTGCCGCCATCGCGCTTTCGATCGCCCGGTCTGCCGCTGCATCGGCGGCGTGGCGGATTCGCTCGATGTCGGCAGTCGGCACAGGCGGGGCGGGCGGGGCAGGGGGATGCGGATGAACATAGGCCAGCCGCGTTTCCACCTGCTGCTCGATGCGCCGCTCCAGCACGTCGGTGGGCACGGGCTTGCCGGTCAGTGCGGCATTCACGTGCGCGCTGACCACTTCGCCCGTCAGGGCCGTCGCACCCACGACGGACTGGGCGACCACGGACGGAAGCGACCGCTCCGGTTGAGGAGCGCTGACGTAATAGGGTTTGCTCGTGTCAGAAGCAGCGGCGGGAGCGAAGGTGACCGCCGCCAGCGGAGCAGCCGCGCCGATCACTCCCATCGCCATGCCGGCTGCGAAGCCACGGGCCACCGGCGTGCGGGGCAGGCTGGCGTCCAGCACCCGGCGGACGCGGCGGGTCAGACTACCCTTGCCCGGCGCGACGCCATGCGCGCCCAGCAGCAGGCCCTTGCAGTCGTGGCGGGCGACACCGACCAGCAGCTGGGCATAGTCAGCGCTCTCGACATTGGCGGCCAGCACCGCGTCATCCGCCGTTTCCTCGCGCAGCTGATGCGCTTCCCGGGCCAGGATCCAGACCAGCGGATTGAACCAGAAGATTGCGGTCACCGCGCGCGCCATCAGCAGCTTGGCCCAGTCCAGGCCGCGCACGTGCGCCAGCTCGTGGGCAATGATGGCCTCGGCTTCGTGGCGCGCTTCCAGTGCCTCGTCGTTGAGCAGGATGACCGGTCGCAGCACGCCCCAGCTGATCGGCGAATGAAGCTCGCTGCTCGTCAGCAGGGCGGTGCCGTGCTTGAACCCCATTCGCCGCTGCGCATGGGCCATGGCGCTCAGCCATGATGGCTCGACCAGCACCGTGGCCTTTGCCCGCAACGCGAGCAGGCGCAGCACGGCCAGCAGCGTCACGGCAAGCAGCACGGCCGCCGGAAACCCATAGAAGAGAGGCCACAGGCTGACCGGGTCGAAGCTGGGAGCGGCGACATTCGCCGGCGCGGCGGCAGGGGCCTCTGTCGCTGGCGAGCTCGGCGCCGGCGTCACGGCCGGGGTGTCACTCGAACCCACCGGCGCCGCGATCGGCGCTTCGACCACCAGCTGTGGTAGCACCACGGAGCCGATCGGCAGCAGCAGCAGCGCGAGCAGCCCGAAGTGCGCGACCATGCTGCGCTCGGCCGCGGAGCGGGAGCGCAGGAGGTGCAGAAGCCCAAGCGTGACTCCGGCGATCAACAGCGACTTGAGCGCGAAGGGGATCAGCAACTCCATCTCAAGCCTCCTTGGCCTTGCGCGCCTGGGCGATCAGCTTCTCGAGCTCATCCAGTTCCTTGGCGTCCATCCGCTCCGACATGCCCAGCAAGGCGCTTGCCGCGCTGGTGGCGGAACCGTTGAAGAACACCCGGACGACTTCGGACAGCGCCGATTTGCGCGCAGTCTGATCCGGGACCGCCGGGCTGTAGAGGTACCCGCGCTCGCTGTCGGCGCGCGTGACGTAACCCTTGTCCTCCAGCCGCCGGAGCATGGTCCGCACCGCCGAGCCGCTGAGCGGGTCGGGGAAGGCGTCCGTGACTTCCGCCGCGGTCATGGACCCGCGCTGGTAGAGCAGGTCGACGATCTGGCGTTCTTTCGGGGGCAAACGGTTCAGCACGACTCACCTCAAGAGCTACATTTGTAGCGTGTGCTACATTTGTAACGCCAACGCAAGTCCCTTTGCTCGCCCCGGCCTTTCTCCATCGTTCTGGCAGGTATAGTGTCGCCGGATATCCGCGGAGTAATTGCTCATGGCCGATGCCGACGCTCGCCAGCCCTTCAGTGCCGATGTTTCGGAGATGCGGACCCTGTTCGATCTCCAGCACCGCAAGTCTCGCAGCCATCCGCCCGCCGACCTGAAGCTCCGGCGCGATCGGCTCGATCGCCTCGCGGCGATGGTGAAGCAGCACGGGGATCGCTTCGCCGACGCCATCTCCAGCGACTTCGGCGTTCGCGCGCGGATCGAAACGGAACTGATGGAACTCGTGCCGACGCTCGGGGCGATCCGCTATGCCCGCAAGAACCTTCCAGCTTGGATGAAGCCGGAGAAGCGGCACGTCAGCGTCAACTTCCAGCCCGGCAAGGCTTGGGTCCGCCACGAGCCTTTGGGCGTGATCGGCATCATCTCGCCATGGAATTACCCGCTCCAGCTGGCCCTCTCCCCGCTGGTGGATGCCTTCGCCGCCGGGAACCGGGCGATGCTGAAGCCCTCCGAACTCACCCCCGCCTTCGCCGAGCTGCTGAAGGACGTCATGGCCCAGCATTTCGACCCAGAGGAAGCCGCCGTGGTCACCGGCGGGGTGGACGTGGGCCAGGCCTTCTCTTCCCTGCCGTTCGACCATCTGCTGTTCACCGGCTCCACCGCGGTAGGCCGCCTGGTCTACCAGGCGGCGGCGAAGAACCTGACGCCCGTCACCCTGGAACTCGGCGGCAAGTCCCCGGCGATCGTCTGCGACGATTACTCGCTCGAGAAGGCCGCCAAGAGCATCGCCTTCGGCAAGTGGCTCAACGCTGGCCAGACCTGCATCGCGCCGGATTACGTTCTCGTCCCGGAGCACAAGGCCGAGGCGATGGCCCAGGCGCTGCTGGCGCGGGTGCGGGAAAGTTATCCGGACCTCGCGCACAATCCGGACTACTCGGGCGTCATCTCCGAACGGCATCGCAAGCGATTGCTCGATGCGGTCCAGGTCGCCCGGGACAAGGGTGCGACCGTGCTCAGCTATGAAGAAGAAGCGGCGGTCGAGGCCGGCAAGGTTCCGCCCACCGTGGTCCTGAACGCTCCCGAAGAAGCGATCCTGGCCAGCGAGGAGATTTTCGGACCGGTCCTGCCGGTGGTTCCCTACCGCACGCTCGACGATGCGATCGCGCACGTCAATTCGCGCGACAGACCGCTGGCTTTGTACTGCTTTACCGACGAAAAGGCGTGCGAAGAGCGCGTTTTGGGGCGCACTCTGTCCGGCGGAGTAACACTCAACGGGACTCTATTGCACATCGCGCAGGAGAGTTTGCCCTTCGGCGGCGTGGGTCCTAGCGGCATCGGCGCCTACCACGGACAGGAGGGCTTCAAGCGGTTCAGCCACGCCCGGGCGGTCCATAAAGTGGGTTTTATCAACGTGTTCGAGAAACTCGGGCCACCCTGGGGCAAGACCGCCCGCAAGGTCGCCCAGATGATGCTGAACCGCTAGGCCGACGCCGCACTCAGCGCCGCTCGCCCCCGGATCATGTCCGCGGCCTTCTCCGCGATCGTGATGGTCGGAGCATTGGTATTGCCACTGATCAGCCGCGGCATGATGGAGGCGTCGACTACCCGCAGCCCTTCCACCCCGTGCACCCGAAGCTCCGGATCGACTACCGCATGGTCGTGCGTTCCCATCGCGCAAGTCCCGACCGGGTGGTAGATCGTGGTCCCCATCTCCCGCGCAAATGCGAGTAGCTCCTCGTCTGTCTGGACGCCGGCCCCAGGGTTCATCTCATGGTCGATGTAGCCGGCGAGAGGCTCCGTAGCAGCGATGCGGCGACCCCATCTGAGAGCCGCGACAACCACCTGGCGATCAACCGGATCCGCAAGGTAGTTCGGGAGGATCGCCGGATGCTCGCCCGGATCACGCGATCGCACATGGATTGAGCCACGGCTCTCGGGTCGGAGCTGACAAGGCGCGATGGTCAGGCCCGGCTCCTTCTCCAGCTCCATCTTCTGCTGGTTCGCCAGCTTGTCCGGGTCCATGGTGGCGGGAAGGATGTGGAACTGGATATCCGGGCCAGAGAGCTCCGGGCGCGACTTGCAGAAGACGGCGATGTGCGCCGCTGATAACGTGAGCAGGCCTCGCTTTTGCGTGATGTAGCGCCCAACTTCCCGCAAGAAGCGCCCCCCACGCGCAAGCTCGTTGACCGAAACGATGCCCTTCTTCAGCCGATAGGTCTCTCCGACCACGAAATGGTCCTGCAGGTTCTCGCCGACGCCCGGCAGTTCATGCACCACGTCGATGCCAAGGCTGCGGAGGCGCTCGCCCTGCCCAATGCCGGAGAGTTCCAGCAGCTGTGGCGAGTTGATCGCTCCCCCGGAAAGGATGACTTCGCGCCGGGCGCGGACGACGCACGTCTCGCCGCCTTGACGATACTCGACGCCCGTCGCACGCTTGCCCTCGAACAGAACGCGGCTCGCCAGAGCGCGCGTTTCCACCCGCAGGTTGGGCCGCTCCATTGCGGGGTGCAGGTAAGCGACCGCGGCCGAGCAACGCTTGCCATCGCGGATGTTGACCTGGAACCAGCCGACCCCTTCCTGTTCGGCTCCATTGAAGTCGCGGTGCGGCAGGCCAAGCGCCTCGCACGCCTTGATCGCGGCTTCCGAGACCTCGTGCGTGTCCGCCGGGTCGTCGACGTACAGCGGTCCTCCGGTCGCATGCGTGTCGCAGGGGCCCTTCGCCTGATGCTGCGCCCGGCGAAAGTAAGGGAACACATCATCCCACGCCCAGCCCGCGCACCCTAGCTGCCGCCAATGGTCGTAATCGGCTCGCTGTCCGCGCACATACAGCATCGCGTTGATCGAGGACGATCCCCCGAGCACCTTGCCGCGCGGCCAGACGTGCTGGCGGTTGTTCGTCCCGGGGTCCGGATCGGTCTGATAGAGCCAGTTGACCTTGGGATCTTTCAGCGTCTGCGAATAACCGATTGGCACGTGGATCCACAGGTTGCTGAGGAACTGTGACGGCTCCTTGAGCGGCCGGTCGTCGCCTCCGGCTTCGAGCAGCAGGACGCGAACGGTCGGGTCTTCGCTGAGGCGACCGGCAAGGACGCAGCCTGCGGACCCCGCGCCGACGATCACATAGTCCGCTTCGAGCTCCCGTCCCGCCATCCTCCGGTCCCTCCCTTTACTCGATGACGCTCCGGACGAAGCGGGCGGACTCTTCGGGAACGGTGAAGGGGAGCATATGCCCACCATCCGTGAGCGTCAGCTTCGCACCCGGGATTTCGCTGACGGTCTTCTCGCCGTGCAGGCGATAGTCGAGGAGGTTGTCCTCGCGGCCATAAAGGATGCCCACCGGCAGCTTGAGGTCGGCGTACCCCGCGACAAGCTCTTCGGCCTCGCTGCTGGCGTCGGCAAGATCCGTCGCCGCACCTTCGAACGCGCCCGGACGGAAGCCCAGCATCCCTCCGCCATCGATCAGGAAGTTTGGCGGTACGGGATCAGGCTTGAAGACCTCTGCCAGCACCTTCTTCTGGGTGGCGACGCCGATCGGGACGGCAACGGTCCAGGCGACCAGCGGGAGAATGGCTGGCGGCACGACCAGTCCCTTGAAGACCTCCGGGACAGACCCGATCCGCTGCGTGGCGGGCGCAATCAGGGCCAGAGCGCCGACCTTTTCCGGATGCCGAATGGCGATCGCCAGGCTCAAGGCGCCACCGAGGGAGTGGCCCACGAGCACCGGCTTTTCCAGCTGGAGCTCGTCAATCAGCGCGACCACGGCGTCGGCCTGCTCCGCGAGATGAGCCCGTCCGCTGGGCAGGCGCGGGGAGTAGCCGGAACCCGGCCGGTCGATCCGGATCACTCGATAGTCGCGCGCCAAATCCTCGATCATCGCGCGACCGAAGTTACGCATCTGCCCCGCCAGTCCGTGGATCAGCAGCAGGGGGCGTCCCTGACCCTCTTCGGCGACATGGAAGACGTGCTTGCCTGCCTGAACGAGATGGCCGTCCATGGGCACCGATCGTTCCGCCTTGCGAGCCGCGAAGATCGTATAGGCGGTCGCGCCGAGCGTACCGGCGGCCAAGGCTGCGCTGCCCGCAAGCCATTTTCTCATGACATGCTCCGTTTCAGGATGTTCCAATAGCCGACCGGAAAGACCCGCTCGAACAGGCTGGCCAGCTTCGCGTCATTGCCAACGATCACGCGCGCCTTTCGGTTCTCCACGCCGCTCACGATGATTTCGCCAGCCTTGATCGGTGACATGCTGAGGAACTTCTGGAACCGCTCCTTCTCTTCCTCGATCATCCTCGCGTCCACGTCATTGGCGAGGCGCGGCGGGCGAGCATTCCTGGCGATGGCCGTGTTCACGCCGCCCGGGTGGACCACGGTGACGCCCACCGTCGAGCGCTCTTCTTCCAGTTCGCGGCGCAGGGATTCCGAAAAACCACGGACAGCGAACTTGCTGGCGCAATAGGCAGTCTGGCCCGGCGGAGCGATCAGGCCGAACAGGCTGGAGATGTTGACGATCCGTGCCGCGTCACTCTGCTTGAGGTGCGGGAGGAAGGCGCGGGTCAGTCGGACGACGGCATGGAAGTTGATGGCCATCAGCCAGTCGAAGTCCTCCTCCGCGACCTGTTCGAACGTGCCCCCGATCGCCACTCCGGCATTGTTGACGAGCAGGTCCACCCGGCCATGCTCCGCCAGGACTTGTGCAGGCAGGCTGGACGTCGCGAGCGCATCCGTCACGTCGAGCTTGATGGTCGTGGCCTTGACCCCGCGAGCCATGCCCGCCGTTTCCGCCAGCCCCGCCTCGTTCAGGTCAGCGAGCACGAGGTTGCAGCCGCGCCTGGCGCAGGCGAGGGCAATTCCCCGTCCAATGCCGCTTCCGGCCCCCGTGATGACGGCTACCCGGCCGGGAAGCTTCATGCGTTCTCCTTCGTGAGGCTGCGGGCCGGTGCGGCGACCGCGGTCCGCCGGAACTCCATCACCCCATCCTCGATCTTGCCCAGCTTCAACGAAGCCATGTCCCGGGCATAATTCTGGTGCAGTTTCCACGGCGCGCGATCACCCTGCTTCGGCAGGATCTCGAGCGCGCGCTGCACGTAACCGGAAGTGAAATCGAGGAACGGAACCTCCCTGACGTCGGCCTCGCGACGCGGAACGGCGACCTGGGTGTTGGTGGCCTTCATGTGGTTGAGCAGCCGACACAGGTAGCCCGCCGTGAGATCGGCCTTCAGCGTCCAGGAGGCGTTGGTGTAGCCGAAGCTATAGCTGAGATTCGGCACGTCCCCGAACATCATGCCCTTGTAGGTCATGGTATCGCCAAGCTTCTTGGTGGCGCCATCGACCGTGAACTGCACATCGCTTAGCAATTGGAGCTTGAGGCCGGTCGCGGCCACCACGACGTCGGCAACCAGTTCCCGTCCGGACGCCAGCCTGACGCCATCTTCCGTAAAGGTCTCGATCGTGTCGGTGACGACCTCCACCGTGCCTTCCCGGATGCAGCCGAACAGGTCCGCGTCCGGCACCAGGCAGAGCCGCTGATCCCACGGATTGTAGGTCGGCTTGAAGTGACGGTCGACCTCATAGCCGGGCGGCAATTCCTTCAGCAGCTCCTTGCGGAGGAACTGCTTCATGTACTCGGGCCGTTTGCGGGCAAGCTGGAAGTAGAATTGCTGCACCAGCACGTTGCGCCAACGGATCAGGCCATAGCTCGCCTTGTCGCCCAGCAGCTTGCGCAGCCGGTTCGCCAATTTGTCGATCGCCGGGCGGCTGATCATGTACGTCGGCGAGCGCTGCAGCATGATCACTTGCGCGCCGGCCTTCGCCATCTCCGGAACGATCGTGACGGCCGTCGCCCCGCTGCCGATGACCACGACCGTCTTGCCCCCGATCTCCAGATCCTCGGGCCAGAACTGCGCGTGGAAAAAGCGGCCCTTGAATCGGTCGGTGCCAGGGAAGTCCGGCAGATAGGCTTCGCGGTAATTGTAGTAGCCGCTGCACATGTGCAGCCAGTTGCAGGTGAAGGTGACCGTCTCGTCCGTGTCCTTGCGGGTCGCCTCAACGGTCCACAATGCGCGTTCGCTGTCGAAGTCGGCCCGGGTCACATGATGCTGGAACCCGATGTGCCGGCGGATGTCGTACTTGTCGGCGACCCGGTTGACATAGTTGAGGATGGTGGGCCCATCCGCGATGGCCTTGGAGTCCGTCCACGGCTCGAAGCTGTAGCCGAGCGTATACATGTCGCTGTCCGACCGGATGCCGGGATAGCGGAACAGGTCCCACGTCCCGCCGATCGCCGGCCGGCCTTCAAGGATGGCGTAGCTGCGGTCGGGACAATGCCGCTGAAGATGCCACGCTGCGCCAATCCCGGACAGGCCAGCCCCGACGATCAGGACGTCGACATGCGCCTCGGGTGCGCTGCTGGTGTAGCGCTTCCGCACTCGTTCTAGGTCAGCCATTTGCCGGTGGATGCTGCCCTTGACAGGGAGCCTTACGCAAGCGGAAACTCACTTCGCGACCTGGAGGAGGACGCACCGTTGGTGGGAGTGCCGTGACAGGGCGTCCCGGTACCCCCGTGTGGATGTGCTCGCTTTTGCGAGGGAGGGGGTTCGTACAATGAAGGCAGCAATCCTGTTGACGGCCGGCGTGTCTGCGTCCGCGCTGGTCGCGAGTGCACCGGCCATGGCTCAGTCCGTTCCTGAGCCTGCAGGCCAACCGCCGGCGGGTGAGATCGAGACGGGCGCCGGTGCTGACCAGGGTGAGGCGGGTCAGGCCCAGAGCACAACCGCCCGCAGCGCCGATGCAAGCACCAACGAGCAGGGTGACATCATCATCACCGCTCAGCGCCGGTCCGAAGCGCTGCAGCAGGTGCCGATCGCCGTGTCGGCCTTTACCGGAGAAGCGTTGGAGCGGCAGCAGATCGACAATGCTTCCGATCTTCAGCTCTCACTGCCGAACGTCACCTTCACCAAGACGAACTTCACCTCATCCAGCTTTACGATCCGCGGCATCGGCGATCTGTGCGTCGGCTTCTCGTGCGACACGGCCACGGCCATTCATGTGAACGACATGCCGCTGGTTTCCACCCGCTTGTTCGAGACCGAATATTTCGACCTGGACCGTGTCGAGGTTCTGCGCGGACCGCAGGGAACTCTGTTCGGGCGCAACGCCACGTCCGGCGTGGTCAACTTCATCACGGCGCGGCCAAGGCTCGACAATTTCGCCGCCAGCGCTTCGGCGGAATATGGCAGCTACCAGAGCGTGAAGCTCAACGGCATGGTCAACATCCCGATCGCCGATGCCGCGGCTTTCCGCCTCGCCGGCTACTACCTGAAACGTGACGGGTTCACCAAGAACATCGCCGACGACAGCCGCATCGACGGACGAGAGCTGTTTGCGCTGCGCGGCTCGATCCGCCTGCGGCCGGCAAGCGGCACGACCGTGGACGTGGTCGGCTATCACTTCAGCGAAGACGACGACCGCAGCCGCATCCAGAAGCAGCTCTGTCACAACGACCCGACGGGCATCCTCGGCTGCCTTCCCGACAAGCTGGCGTTCGAGACGGTCAATGGAAACTCGACGCTGGCGGCAACGCTGTCTTCTCAGCAGTTCCTGAACATCGCGAGCGGCGGCAACCCGCTGTTCGGCACGATCGGCCTCACCAATGTATATGGCCCGGACCAGTTCTTCGGGGGCGTGGAGAACCCGAACGACCTGCGAACCGTGAACATCGACTTCAAGCCGCAGTACAAGGCGACCGAAACGCACCTGATGGCCCGTGTCGAGCAGGATCTCGGGTCGGGCCTGAGCGCAACGGTGACGGGCGGCTATGCCCGCAACACGGTCGACAGCCGCACGGACTACAGCTTGGTGGCGGGCAACAGTCTGGCGGGGAATACCGGCCTGCTGACACTTGCCGCCTTGGCAGCGCAGCCGGGCGCGCTGTTCGGCGGCACCAACCCGTTCACTCCGGTGGCGGGGGCGCTCATTCCGAACGGACCCACCGGAGCGGTCTGCACGTCCGAGACAAACCTCTACTACACCGGCGTCTTCGGCGGCTTCGTGAACCGCTGCACGGCCGCGGGCACCGAGTACGACCGCTCCCGTTCAACTTCGGTGCAATGGTCGCTGGAAGGGCAGGTGAGTTCCGATTTCGAGGGGCCGCTGAACTTCCTGGCCGGTGCGATCTACCTCGATAACAAGTTCGAGAAGTCGGACTATTTCGTGGCGTCCTTCGGCCTCGATTATGCATCAGGCGTGCTGGGTGCGCTGCAGACGCTCGGCCAGCGTCAGGCGGGCAACTTCTTCTTCCCCAGCAGCTTCCTTGCGCCGCCTTTCTTCAATAGCGAAGTCGAGAACTTCCGCCTCAAGAGCTACGGCATCTTCGGCGAGGCCTACTACGACATCACCGACCAGCTGAAGTTCACCGCGGGGCTTCGCTTCAGCCATGACAAGAAGCGGCAGGTGGCCCGGGCCCCGCTGCTCAGCTGGCTGACGCCGTTCCCGCTGACGAACGCGAACGACTCCCCCTTCCTTGGAGAATATGACGCGGATGAATCCGTGGCTGGGAACCAGACCTACGCGGTCGGGAAGGTCAGCTTCGGCAGGCTCACCGGACGCGCGGTTCTGGACTACCAGATTACCCCCAACAACCTCGTCTACGCGTCCTATTCGCGCGGCTACAAGTCGGGCGGGATCAACCCGCCGATCGATCCCACCTTTGACATCAATCCGCAGTTCGATCCGGAAACCATCAACGCCTTCGAAATCGGGTCCAAGAACACCTTTGCCGGTGGCGCAGTGCGGCTGAACCTGTCGGGGTTCCTCTACGACTACAAGGGATTGCAGCTCAGCCGTATCGTCGGCCGAACCTCGGTCAACGACAATACCGATGCGCGGATCTGGGGCGTGGAGGCGGAGGCGCTGTTCCGGCCAACCCGCGACCTGCAGCTGAACCTGTCGGCAAGCTACCTCAAGTCCAAGATCAAGGGCTTGAGCCTGGTCGATCCCCGCGATCCGTCCGGCGGTCGATCCGACGTCGTCATCATCAAGGACCTGCAGACGGCCGCCAACTGCGTGGTGGTTCCCGGTGCGGGAGGAGCGGCCGCCGCCAACCTCTACGTCGGCGCGGTCAACTCGGCGCTTGGCCTGGCGCCGCCGACGCCGGTGCCGGCAACGAACACGACTGGCGCATACTCGCTATGCGAGATCCTGGCGCAGACCGCCGCCAATCCCGATCCGGTCCTTCGCGGCCTGTTCGGTGTGCCGACGGGCCCGCTGCCATTCACGGTCACGACGGGGATCGAACAAGACCTGACCGGCAACGAGTTGCCGCAGTCGCCGAACTTCAAGTTCTCCGCGGGCGCGCAGTATACCATTCGGCTTGGGGGCGGGATGACCCTGGTCCCGCGGGCGGACTTCGCCTGGACCGGCAAATACTATGCCCGCAGCTTCAACCGCCCGATCGACCGTGTGGACGGCTACGAGGTGGTGAACGCCCAGATCCAGCTGAATGGTGCGGACGAACGCTGGTTTGCGCGCGCTTTCGTGACCAACCTGACCAAGAACGACGCCATCACCGGCCAATATGTCGGTGACCAATCCTCCGGGCTCTACACCAACGTCTTCACGCTGGAGCCGCGGGTGTTCGGGGTCGGTGCCGGAGTGAAGTTCTAGGAAGGGCAAGGACCCGGGTCGCAAATGCGGCCCGGGCGCCTTTTGTCGTCAGAACAGGAAATCGTCCGTTCCGAGGTCGATCAGCCCATCGACGCGGATCATGAAGTCGGCGACGCCGTCTCCGTTGGTGTCGCCCTGGACATAGGTGTTGCCGCCGATCTGCTCGTAGCGCAGCTGGCCGGCGACGCCGGTGAAGGCGGTGTCGCCCAGCCAGCTGAACACCTGGTTGCCCGCCACATTGGTGTTGGCGTCGATGAGGTCCAGGCGGATGCGGTCGTTCTCCGCATCACCGAAGTCGATGATCCGGTCGGCCGTGTCGGTGGTCGCGCCGCCAAAGTCGCCCTCGCGGAAGACGTACCGGTCCGAGCCCGCGCCGCCGATGAAGGTGTCCTGCCCGGTGCCGCCCTCCAGCCAGTCGCCGCCGGCGCCGCCATCAACCGTGTCGCTGCCCTCCTTGCCGAAGATCCGGTCGTTGCCGTCCATGCCGGACAGCACGTTGGCCCCGGCATTGCCCGACAGGATGTTGGCCAGCCCATTGCCGGTGCCATCGAGGTCGCCGCTGCCCAGAAGCTCGATCCGGTCGAGCCCCGCACCCAGCGTCCAGTCGAGCGTGGTGCGGACGGTGTCATAGCCCTCGTTCGCGGCCTCCACGATCGTGTCGCTGAGCGTATCGACATAATAGACGTCGTTGCCGATGCCGCCGATCAGCGTGTCACCGCCCTCGCTGCCGTCGAGGAAGTCGTTGCCGGCATTGCCGATCAGCGTGTCGTTCCCGCCCATGCCCCACATCCGGTTGGAACCGGAGTTGCCGGTGATGGTGTTCTCCAGATCATTGCCGCGGCCGGTGATGGAAAACTGTCCGGTGAGGGTCAGGTTTTCGACATTCACACGTAGCGTATGGCTTGCCGAGGCCTGGACCAGGTCAATCCCTTCGCCAACCCGTTCGCGTGGGGAGTCGCTGACGTTGTCCGCGACATAGATGTCGTCGCCGGTTCCCCCGTACATGGCGTCCGCGCCGCGCCCGCCGTGGATGAAGTCGTTGCCTCCGGACCCGAAGATCAGGTCGTCACCCGACCGGCCGCTGATCACATCCGCATTGGCCGTGCCGTTGATGGTTTCCGCCAGGTTCGTGCCGGTCTGAACCTCGGCCGGATTGAAGAACAGCCTCGCTTCGATGTCGTTGATGGCAACCCCGGTCAGCGCCTGGGTCCGGTTGTCGTCCGACCACCCCGCCAGGATCTCGCCCGAGGTGAGCAACGCCAAGGCAGGCGAGGTCTGGCTTCCGATTGCGCTGGCGTTGATCACGGCTTCGCCCCCGACCCGGGCTCCCGCGTTGGTGAACAACTGTCCGCGGATATCTCCGTTGCCGCCAGTCAGGCCTTCCGACCAGCTGATGAAGAAGCCGCCTTCGGTGCCGATGATCGTTGGCAGCGTCTCGTCCGTACCCGGCGAGGCAGACACAGAGAATTCGGTTCCCACCGGCTGACCGGAAGCATTGAAGATCTGCGCCTTCACCGCACCGGCGCCGCCCGCAGCGCTGTCGACCCAGGTCACGACAAAGCCGCCGTTGTCGAGGAACGCCACCTTGGGCGTGCCCTGATTTCCGGTCGTCGTGGTGTTGACGAGCGTCTCTCCGCCGACCGGCTGACCATTGGCGTCGAAGCGGCGCATCTTGACCCCGAAGGAGGATGTGTCACCTCCGACCCCGCTATTGTCCTGCCAGACGACGATGAAGCCGCCGTCGGGTGCGCTGACCGTGTCCGAGCTGACCTGGCTGCCGGAAGTCGTGGCGTTGACGGTGAACGTCGTACCGACCGTATTCCCGCTGGCATCGTAGAGCTGGGCCCGGATGTCCGACGTGCCGAAGTCCGTCCACGTTGCAACGAAGCCGCCCGCATCCAGTGCGGCTAGAGAAACATCGAAGCGCGCGCCCGAAGTCAGCTGGAACTCCGCGCCCGCTGGGGTGCCGTCCGCGTTGAACAGGCGCGCCACGATCGTCGAGTCCGACGTGTCCTCCCATGCGACCACGAAGGTCCCGTCGGAAAGCGCGACCGCCGTATGATTGTAGGCGGTCCCGGTCAGGGCGCCGCTCACCTCGAACTCGCTGCCGACCGCTTGCCCGTCCGCGTCGTAGCGCTGGGCGCGCAGGTCGTACTGTCCGGAGCTGCCGTTGTCCTCGCGATTGTTGCGCCAGATTGCGACAAAGCCACCGTCCTGCAACGCGACGAACCGGACTTCCGTCTGGTCCTGGCCCGTCTGGGAGTTCAAGGTAAACTCGTCTGCCTCTGCAATCAGGTCTGGCATGCTTCTCTCCGTACGCGAGCGCGTTTTCAGGGATTCGGAACAGGAATCGGGATTGGAGTGGGAACCGGATCATTCGTCGCGGCATCCAGTCCAGTCATCCAAGCCGTGCTCGTTCCTCCCTCGGGAGGTCGTGACTGCAAGGATCTGAACGGTTGTGGAGCGCCCATCTTCCCCCGGTTGTCGTGCGGTCCCGGCGAGGACCCAGCAATGTTCAACCGGTTCATACCACCGAGGTTCCCACAGGTTGAGCCCGCGAGGACGATTTGGTCAGGCCTGTGCCGAACTGGTACGATTATGCACGGCGCTTGCGCATGCTCGGTGCTTCCGGAGGGATCTCCGGCGCACCCGCGTCTTCCGCCCAGTGGAGCCGGCGGAAGTTGAAGTGACCTTCCACCGTCGGCTTCACGATCTGGAAATAGGGGGACACGTCGAAATCTCGCGGCGTGTAGAGCGAGTGGTGCCGGATGTGCAGGATTTCCCGCCTGCGGCTTGCCGAGGACGGGCCGGCCTCCTCCCGGTACTCAACCGTCGGAAGAATCGGGTAGCGGATCGCCGCAAACGCCTGCGCGATCAGGGTAGAGCATATGGCCCGCGTCGGATCGCCCGACCCGAGTGCGATCAGGCGCCGGCGAAACCAGGCCGGAACCGGTGGGGTCGGCATCAGGTAACGGGCGAGGTCGAGCAGGTTCTTGGTGTCGTAGGAATGACCCAGCCGATTGACGACATAATCGACCAGCAGCTGGCGATCCTTCGTCGACAACCCAACCGGACGGCAGATGCGGGTCGGCAACGATCCATATTCGTCCAGCGGCACGCTCCGGACGCCTTCCACGACATCCGCCTCGATCAGCTTGTGCGATGGATCCTGCAACCGCCCGGCAGCGAGCTCACCGACATAGAGCGCGGCATGCGACCAGCTGGACTGGGTGAGGTACTTGATGGCGGTGCTGACCCTCGAGGTGCCTTCGACCAGCAGCACATCACCCGGTTCCAGGCAGGCGCGCAGGCGCTCCACCGGCGTGCAGATGCCGGTCACCAGCTCGGGTCGGGGTTCTGCCAGGAAACGCGCGAGTGCGTTGCCGATGGGACGTAGGACGCGGTTCACGCCTGTTGATCCCCTTTTTCGCCGGAAAATGCTATTGTCCGATTTCGCATGTGCAAAGATGGCGCAGTGCGACTAAGGGGTGTTGGCCAAGTGTCCGCGGGTGACTTATTGCAGCAAACACAGGCGGATAGGGGAGGGTGCGTGTGAAGATTGCGGGCGTGACGCTGCCACCGCCGCTGGCCGATGCGGCGCGTGCCTGCCGAACGCACTTCCTGGCGGCTGGGGGCTTCAGCGTGCTGATCAGCATGCTGTTCCTGGCGCCGGCCATCTACATGCTGCAAGTCTACGACCGCGTTCTAACCACAGGCGGGCGGATCACCCTGCTGTTCGTGACGCTCGCGCTGGCCGTGGCTTTGCTCACCCTTGCCGCACTCGACGGCATCCGCAGCCGACTGCTCGTCCGCGCCAGCGCGCGGATCGATGCGATCCTGGCGCCGCAGATCCTGAAGCGCATGCTCTCACAGGGCGGCCGCGGGAATGTGCAGGCCATGCGCGATCTCGACATGATCCGGCAGGCCCTGGCCAGTCCGGCGGCCTCCGCGCTGATGGACCTGCCCTGGGCCCCGCTGTTCGTGGTTGTCTGCTTCATGCTCCACTTCTGGCTCGGCATCCTCGCGGTCGCGTCCATCATCCTGCTCCTTGCGATCGCCTGGCGGAACCAGCGGATCACGCGGGAGGCGATGCAGCAGTCGACGCAGGCCCTGGCGGCCTCCCACGCGTCCGAACAGGCCGCCTCCGTCTACGCCGGCACCCTGCGCGGGCTCGGGATGGTCGGTGCCATGGTGAACCGGCAGCTCAACCTGCGATCCTCCGGCATCCGCACCATGGCCGAGGCGCAGTTCATCGGCAGCCGCTTCTCCGCGCTGAGCCGCTTCCTCCGGCTCTTCGTGCAGTCGGCCGCCCTCGGCGTCGGCGCCTTGCTGGCGATCGTGGGGGAGATTTCGGCCGGCGCGATCATCGCCGCCTCGATCCTGCTCGGCCGGGCGCTCCAGCCGATCGATGCGCTGGTCGGCGGCTGGTCCACCCTGACCTCCGCCCGTGCCGCGCTGCTGCGGCTTTCGGACGCCATGGCCCAGCCGAGCGATGCCGACCGGATCCGCACGGCGCTGCCGTCACCCGGCGGCAAGCTGGACGTCGAGCAAGTGGCCGTGCGCAGCGCCGACGGGCGGGTGATCCTGCAGGGCGTGACCTTCTCGGCCGGCCCGGGCGAGATCCTGGGGATCGTCGGACCCAGCGGCTCGGGCAAGACCACGCTCGCCAAGGTGATCGCCGGCGCCATCAACCCCGACCTCGGCACGGTTCGGGTCGATGGTGCGCAACGATCGGACTGGGACCCGGACGAGCTCGGCCGCTACATCGGCTATCTGCCCCAGGAGCCCAGCCTGTTCGAAGGCACGATCAAGGAGAACATCTCCCGCTTCGAAGCCTGGACGGCCGGGGCGGATGCGAGCGTCGATCAGGAAGCCGTGGCCGCCGCGCGACAGGCGGGTGTGCACGACCTGATCCTGCAGCTGCCGCGGGGCTATGACACGCCGCTCGGACCGCTCGGGGCCGGGGTCTCCGCCGGACAGGCGCAGCGCATCGCCCTGGCCCGCGCACTATACCGCAGCCCCAACCTGCTGATCCTGGATGAGCCCAACGCCTTTCTGGATGCGGAGGGTGAGGCGGCGTTGGTCCGGGCCGTTGCGGGTGCGCGGGCCCGCGGCGCCACGGTACTGCTCATCGCGCACCGCAAGGCTGTCCTCGACCGGGCCGACCGCTTGCTCGTGCTCGAAGCGGGCAAGCCCAAGATGCTCGGGCCGGCCAAGGACGTGGTGGTGCGCCTGTCGCCACCGGGATCGGAGAGTGCGGCGTGACCGCAGTCCAGGTTCTCGACTTCGCGGCTCCCCCGGAGGTCGCCAGTGCCACCATCGACGATCCGCGACGTGATGTGCGGATCGGGTCAGCCATCGCCTTCCTGTTCTTCGTGGTGCTGCTCGGCTGGGCAGCGTTCGTCCCGCTGGACGCGGGTGTCCATGCGCAAGGCGTCGTCGCCGTCTCCGGTCACCGCCAGTCCGTTCAGCATCGTGAAGGCGGGGTGGTCACGGCCATCCACGTCCGGGAAGGCCAGAAGGTCGAGGCCGGCCAGCTGCTGGTCGAGATGTCCGCCCCGGATCTGCTCGCGGCGGAGCGGGCGCTCACGAGCGACTACCTGACCCTGCTGGCGCAGCGCGCCCGGCTGCTGGCCGAGCGGGCCGGTCAGTCGACCTTCGCTCCTCCACCGGAATTCGCGAGCATCAGCCCCGACGATCGGCCGCTGGCGACGCAGGCCCTGGAGCTGCAGCGGGCGCAGCTGAGGGCCAAGCAGGCATCGCTGCAGGCGCAGCAGTCAGTCCTCGGTCAGCGTTCGAGTCAGCTGCGGGAACAACAGGTCGGCTATGCCGAGCAGCGTGCGTCCCTGCGCGAACAGCAACGCATCCTGAACGACGAGGTGAAGGGCCTGCGCGAGCTGGAGCAGAAGGGCTTCGCCGCGACCAACCGCATCCGCGCGGGCGAACGGATGCTCGAGGAACTGCGCGGGCGCGAGGCGGCGATGGCCGCCGAGATGGCGCGGGCGAGCGAAGGCATGGGCGAGACGCGCATGCAGTCGCTCAGCCTGTCGAGCGGCAAGCTGGAGGAGGTCGCGGCGGAACTGCGCGACACCCAGTCCAAGCTGTCCGAGGTTCTGCCCAAGCTGATCTCCGCGCGCGAACAGTTGCAGCGGGCGCGGGTCCGCTCGCCCGCGACGGGCACGGTCGTCGGGCTGACGGTATTCACCGTCGGAGGCGTGGTCTCGCCCGGGCAGACGCTGATGGAAGTGGTGCCGGCCAACAAGATGCTGGTCATCCAGGCCCAGGTCGATCCGCGCGGTGCCGACGACGTCTACCAGGGGCAGAAGGCGCAGGTCCGCTTCACCAGCGTCGACGACCGCACCTTGCCGCTGCTCAGCGGCCGCGTCCGGACCATCTCCGCCGACAGCTTCACGGACGAGAAGACTGGGCGCTCCTACTTCCGGGCCGAAGTCGAGGTCAGTCCGCAGGAACTGAACAAGGTCCGGGACGTGCTCGGTCGTGGCCAGCTGCGCCCCGGCCTCCCCGTGGAACTGGTCATGGCGGTCCGCAAGCGCACGGCACTGCAATACCTGTTCGAACCCATCTCGCATCACCTCTGGAGCGCGATGCGGGAGCAATAGGACCGAGAAGGTGCCGGTTTGGCCTTTCCCGCCTCTCGGAGCAGAGCTAAACAGGCTCAATGGAGGAGCGGCTTGGACCTCCTCCTCGATCCCCATCACAAGCATTTGTCGGCTGTCCGGAGCATCACTTGAAGGAACAGGAAATGGCGCCCCCGCGCATCTTCGGCCTGGGAGCATGTCTGCTCCACGGACCCATGACCGTGGCGATCAAGACGGGCCTCGCTGGACGAGCGACCATTGGCCGCGGTGGCTCGACTCCCGGCACCTACAGCTTTGGCGAAATGCTCCAGCTGCTCGACTTCCTGGCGGGCGAGCGTGAGATCCCCGCGGAACTGCGGGAAATCTGCGGCTATCACGCCAACTATGCTCCAGGCCCGGGCTATCCCGGGATGACCGGCGCCGACGTCTGCCTCATGCAGCCGAACGGGATCGTGGACATCGATTTCGACGGCTTCAAGCTCAATCGGGCGCAGGTGCTGCGCTACGTCACCACGCCGCTGAAACCGCTCGGCCGGGACGTCGCGAAGCTGACGAACAGCTGGTACATCAAGGGTATTCTGGGCCACAACGAGGCCGTGCGCAGCGAAGCGGCGGAAGCCCTGATCCCGCAGGTCCCCGCCGATATCGAGGGGCGCGAGCTGATCCTTGCGGTGCTCGAGCGCGCACGCGGCGTTCCCCGCGACACGATCGCGGATGTCGGGGAGATCGTGCGTCGCATTCCCTTGCCAATCGGCATGATCTCCTATGCCTATCAGCACATGCCTGATGGCCGCCCGGTGTTCTGGCCCGCGGACTTCCAGCAGCATATCCAGGCTGCGGCAGCCCGCTTCCAGTTGCCCTTCCTGGAGCCGTGGAAGCTGGTTCTGGAACGCGGCGGCCAGCCCGTGCTGAAGGAGGACCTGCGCCACTATCGCGAAGAGTTCATTCCGGAGATCGCTGCCCTGTACGTGGGCTTCGCTTCCGACATCATGGCCAAGTCCGCGGTCGCCGCATGACCTCACCTGCCGTTCGGCCAACCGGCCGGGACCGGCGTTTCCGCGAAGTCCTCCAGTCCCGACCCATCAACGTCCGGGAGGTCGGCCCTTCGCCCGCCGCACCGCTTGCGCTCTCCATCCGCCGCTTTCCTTTCCCTTATCGCGCCGGCCTCGCCATCAGCAACGACACGCGAACCATGACGCGAAGCGTGTTCGACGAGCTTCATTCCGCCTTCACCGGCAGGGGTCTCGAGCTTGGGGCGATGCTCAGCTTCGGTGAGGGCGACGTGTGCAACGCGCGCGGACCGCTTGCGCGCGACATGCACGCGGCCGGGCTCGCCGACAGCGTCGCGGGCCTGAGCGCCGCAGGACCGGAAGACACCGCGCGACAGTTGGCGGAGGCGGGCTTCAGGCCAAAGTGCTTCATCGGCGACGCAGGCCTGGACACCGCCGTTCCGCTCCGCGCTGCCGGGGTGCGGTACTTCACCGATCCATCGTTTGCTGTCGGCGAGAAGTTCGGCGACGGCCTGGATCTGCGCTCCACGGCGAGGCTGCAGGAGGCTTTCGGACGCTTCGACTATGACGATCTCGGCGCGGGTGAAATGGCCGGGACGGATCTCGATAGCATCTGGGATGCGGCGAAGGACGATGAGCGCCGGCAGTTCGCGGTCGACCTCTTCAACTCGGTGCTGCTGCCGCTTCCCTCATGCAGCGTCCTCGGCAGCTCGGTCTTCAAGCGCTATCGGGGTGGTCAGCGCCCGGCCCTCACCACTCTGCCGCTGCAGCTGAGGTCCATGTTCCTGGATGCGCTCGAGACGGGGCAGGGGGCGATCGTCATCGAACAGCGGCTTGGCGAAACGGCGCTGATCGGCCAGGCGCCGGAGCAGGAACAACGCCGCCGGCTGGACGGACCGGCCCTGTCGCTGCACGAAGAGGTCGCGCTGGATGAGCTCGCGGAAAGGGCCACAGAGAAGCTGTTGGTGACCACTCCGGGGCGCCTGCTGGACTGGGTCCGGTTGCAATCCACTCTCCGCTTCGAAGTGGACGAAACCGCGGACCGGTGGCTGATCCGGCTGATCGGCCTCGACGGTAGCGCCAATCCGCTCGGCTTGGCCGATGTCGACGGTCTCTCCTTCACCCTGCCGGCAGATGGTCCAGAGGCTTTGGTCATCTTCGAAGGCAATGACCAGCCGCTGCCCATGAAGCGCTCGCCGGAGCCATCGGTGGACGGCCACCACTGCATCCACCTGCCTTGGGAGAACCGCGCGTGGGCGCCGTGCTGAGCCTGGCCGAACTCCAGGCCCTGCCCGGCCAGCTGCTGCAAGGCCTGCCGATCGAGGGCAGCGGAGCGCATCGCCCGGACCGCAGCGGCGTCGCCGTGCGCAGCTTCCCGTTCCCCTACCGGGCGGGGCTGGCGATGAGCAACGACTGCGACAGCCAGTCGCTCGAATGCCTGTTCGACTGGCATGATTTCGTGAACGGCCGAGCATCGACGCGTTATGGCGACGGCCTCGGCCTGGAGGTCGGCGACAGTTTCTGGGTCTACGGGGGGTCCGTCGAGCCGCACCTGTTCAAGGGCAACCCGTTCGACGCCTCCCACGCGGATGGTTATGCCCTCGGCGAACTCGTGGAGCTGGGTCGCGCCGGCTGGTTCGATACTCTGCACAGCTTCGGCAACTGGAGCCTTCGCTTCGTTCCCCCCGATCGCAAGGACGACCCGTCCATCCACTCGCGCGATCAGATCGCCCGCGGGCTGGAGCGCATGGACGAACTCGGGCTCAAGCCTTCCGTCTACGTCAATCACTCGGGCTCTCCGAGCAACGTGGGTGGGCCTTGGGGCTGGTACCAGAAGGCCGACGATCCCACTCACGGCCTGTACTCTCTCGACCTGCTGAAGCAGTTCGGGTTCCGCTACTTCTGGCTCGACAGCTGCACGCAGCTGGACAAGTTCGGGGAAGACCTGGACTTCGGGGACGAATGGCACCTCCAGCGGGCGCTCAATCGGTTCCGGTGGTTCCACTGGCTTCGGCGCGTCGACGCCGACCGGCGGCCGCACCCCGTGGCCATGGCGGACGGTGCCGACGAGCAGCGTGAACTGCTGGTCGGCATCTTCAATCGCCTGATCTTTCCGGTCGACGCCCAGGACGGGAGCCGCATCCTGGCGTTCAAGCGCTACCGCGACATCGACCAGCCCGTGGGCCCCACCTTCCCGATGCAGGTGACGGCTGCCAAGCTTGACGCCCTGGAGCAGGCCCGGGGCAGCGTGGTGGTGTACCAGCACTTCGGCGTCTTCGGCCCGCGCGGACGCCTGCCTGCCGCCTCACGCCCACACCGCAAGCGCTCCCCCATTCCCGCGCTCGACGAGCATAGCGTCGCCACCTGGCGCCTCATCGCCGAACGTCAGCGCAGCGGAAGTTTGTTCGTGGCCACCACCAGCCGGCTCCTGACTTGGGTGTGGATGCGCGACGCACTCCGGTACCAGGTCGAGCAGAACGACGAACGATGGACCGTCCGCATCTCCGGCGTGGAATGTCCGGTGCTCGGTACGCGCGACGCGCAGGCGGCGGAACTGAACGGACTGGCGTTCACCGTGCCGCGGCATGCCCCCGAAGTGCGCGTGTTCGACGAACGGGGGCGCCCGCTGCCCGTTCGGCGAGCAGCCGATCCGGTCCACGAGGGATGCGACGCCGTTTTCCTCGAATGGCAGCCGCTCGAGTGGCCGGATCGGCCCCGAGCGACCTAGCTCCCGGCAGCGACCCTCGCCTCCGAAGCCGGCTCGCCCAGCAGGAGGCGGCAACGAACCATCCCGTTCCGCGCTTCCGTCGAGCTCGGGTCGGCTTCAGCAAGGCGTTCCCAGTAGCTGAGCGCCTCCGGGTAATCGTGGCGCTCCATGGCGGTGGTCGCCGCCTGGGCGAGAGCCACCGGGTCAGTAGGCACGAGTTGCAGAAGCAGTTCGCGTGTTTCCGCGACCTGGCTTCCCGACCGATCCGCAGCCGACTGGCTCAGGAACCGGCGCATCGCCTCGATGATCTCGGCACGCTCGCGTTCGGCAGCGGCCGGTTCCTCGCTGAGCATCGAGAGCAGCCCAAATGCCGTCCGGAAGTTGAGCTGCTCGACCGCTGCACGGATGTGCTGCGGGGCCTCGCTGGCCGCAGCTGCCCGGAAGCGCGCGACCTCCGCCGCGTGACGGCCCTCCGCGTCAGCTTCGCCGACGCGCCCGTACAACAACGCGGCTTCAGCCAGGTCGGAGGTCTTCAGGTGGCGTGCCGCGGCGAGCGCCAGAACCATGTCGTCGGGGAACAGGGCCGTCGCCTCCAGCGCCAGGGCGCGCGCATCGTCAGCCCGTTCAAGCGCGATCTGCGCCCGCAGCAGTTCGAGGGCCAGCCGCGGACGCGACAGGACCACCGGCCGCTTGTCGTCGAGCAGCACAAGAACCTCTTCCGGCCGGCCAGCGGCGGCAAGTTCCCGCGCAACCGGGAGCATCAGCGCGCCAACCGTGCGCAAGGCCTTGCTCGCGCCACTGTGACTGCCAAGCGCCTCTGCGGACGCTGTCGCGAGGCGGGCCGCTTCCTCGAACCGGTGCTCCTCGGCTGCGGCGATCGCGGCCTCGCCCCAGGCGCGGGCCAGGTCCCTCAGCGCCCGGACCGTTCGGGTGGGCAGGTCCGTCCTCTCCAGGATCAGGCCGACCGCCTTGCTCGCGGGGACGGCCATCCCGCAGGCGTCCGCCTGCAGCAGAAGGTCCGCGGCGGTGCCCGGCTCGGCCGCGGCCAGGGCCGTTACGGCATCCGCGAACAAGGGCCCGTCGCTCGTGCTCAGGGCATGGCGGGTGAGCGCCTTGGCAAGGCGAGCGTCACGCCGTGAGAAGTAGCCGAGTTCCTCCCGCCACTCGGGCTCGGAGGACGAACCCGCTTGCGACGCGAGGGTCATGGCCTTCATCGCCGCATCGAGGTTGGTGCGATCCAGCCTCCAAAGCGCCTTCCACTGCGCAAGGGCGTCGTCGATCCGGCCCAGCTGCTCGGACGCGCTTGCGGCAACGAGCCGGACGCTCTCGGTCTCATGTTCCTCGTGAAGCAGGCTCAAGGCGATCGACAGCGCCTGCTCCGGTCGCCCCATCTCGAACAGGGAGCGCATCAGGGCCTCCCGCCCGCCCGTGCCAAGCTGCCCTTGCGCATGCAGCGGCGAGAGGTCCTCGAGCGCACCCTCGTGATCCCCGACCTTTTCGCGAAAGCGCCCGCGGACCTCGACCAATGCGCCCGCGTTCGGATGCGAGCGAAGAGCAGCGTGGAGCTGCCGGGCGCCCCCAACCAGGTCCACCTGGTCGATGGTCGCGCTGATCGTATCCGCCAGCATCTGCAACTGGACTTCGCCGTTCAGAGCGGCGTCACTGCCCAGCACGCGCTGGGCACGCGGGGCAAGATAGTGCTGGTGCAGGTGCGCATAGAGCGTGCCGTGGAACGCTTCGGTATAATGCGTCGTGTCGAGCCCCTGGCGCTCCATCGCGCGCTCCTGGCCGAACGCAAGCATCACGTCCGTGGGATTGAAGCACGGCGCGTCGAGTTCGTGGGCGGCCTGCTCGACCCAGCGCACCATCTTGTCTCGGGCGGCCAAGCGCTTGCCGTTCGGGTCCAGGGCGTTGACGTGCGTGACGAACAGGATTCGGTCAGGCCCGATGCGCTCGACAAGCTCCTCCACGTCCTTGCGCAACTCGTCGAAGCTCTGCTGGCGCAGGCTGATCGACTTCAGCAGCTGCTGCTGCATCTCGGGCAACCGGTGAAAGGCTTCGTCCGTCTCCAGGAACGCGTGCAGCCCGGCACGGTCGCGCTCCGCCAGCTGCCAGTAAGTCCGATTGCGGCCCGGGCTGCCGAAAAAGTCCGAGAAATGCGTGCTGAGGTACCGGGTCTGAAGCGCATAGCCCTCGGCCTCGATCAGCTTGAGCGAGCTGAGCTCGACCATGACGAGGTCTGCGCCATGCCAGGGGTCCGTCAGTTCCTCCGGTCGCGTCTCGCCACGGAAGATGACCGGCACGAGGTGATCGGGAAAGTCGACCCGCCCCTCCAGGAAAGCCAGCTGCTGCAGCGCCTCCAGGCTGGTGTGCGTGTAGCCGTAGGTGCGCGGCACGTGCATCTCGACCGGATACTTCGCGGCCGCACTCCGCAGGACGTTGTGGATCCGGCAGGTGCCGATCGGGGTGATCTTGAACTTCGCCACGGGCGCCTGCCCCCTTTGCTCAGGTCGTCTGCCCCGCACGCCTCATCGCTCGCGATGCGAAGGGGGCGTCGGAGTGGAACTGGAAACCGAGCGAGTGATAGAGTGCGATCGCCGGATCATTGTCGCGCGCGACGTGCAGCCAGACGTCGCTGCCGGCCGCCGCATCGATGACCTGCTGCACCGCCGCACGGCCGAGGCCTCGACCGCGCCCCGCCGGTGCAACGGCGACGCGGGACAGGTAAAGGCCGCTGCCCTCCACCGGCTCCACTCCCCGGCCATATCCTGCAGCGTCCGCGAGGAACTTCGGAACAACCGCTCGATCCAGATGGCGCATCAGCGCCACGGTTGCGGATCGTTGCGCTCCAGCCAGCCGCTCGGTCGGAAGCCACGTCACCAGCGCGAGCGGTTCATCCCCAAGCAGCGCTGCGGCGCTCTCGAACTCGGTACCGGCCACGCCCAGAAGGTCGCCTTGCAGCTGCGCGATCCGCTCACTCGGCAACGGCAGAAGGGCGTAGAAGGCGGGAACCGCCTCGACGATCAGCGCGCCGAGCCGAGCCCGCAGTTGAGGATCCGCTTCGAGTGGCGGCTCGGACGCGGCAACCGGAACGAAGCGGGTGGCAGCCTCAGGCTGCATCGGCCATCTTCGCCTGCACGGATCCGACGAGGGCGCCGACGCTTTCCATCTCCATCATCTCCTCGGGGTCGAACATGATCCCGAACTCCTGCTCGACGCCCACGATCACGCTGACGTGCGCCACGCTGTCCCAGGTGGCGATATCGTCGCTGGTGGTGGTCATCGTCAGCGGCACGCTGTCCTCGCCGAAGATGGTGTCGAACAAGGGCTGCAAGCGGGCAAGCACCGCGGCTTCGCTGGTCATGTGGTCATCTACTCCTGGAGCTCTGCTAATCCTGGGCCGCGAACCAGTCGATGGTGGCGCGGCGGTCGATCTTGTCGCTTTCGTTGCGGGGCAGCCGCTCGATCAAGCGGATGTGCTGCGGCACGGCATAGGGCTCGAGCTTCGCGGCAAGGTCACGCCGCAACTTCTGCTCATCGAATGGACGACCTTCGACCCGCTCGACCACCGCGGCCAGCGCGTCGTTGCCGCTTACGGGAAACACCACGACCATCGGCCAGCCCAGGTTCCGGATCGCGCCGCCGACTTCATCCATCTCGATCCGGTGACCCCGGATCTTCACCTGGAAGTCGATCCGCTCCTTGAAGTAGATCAGCCCGTCGCGGCGCTCCGCCCAATCGCCCGTGAAATAGCCCCGCACGGCCTGGCCCTCGACCTCCAGCTCGCGGAACCGTTCGGCCGTTTTCGCCGAGTCCTGCAGGTAGCCGTCCGCCAACTGCGGGCCGCTGATCACGATCTCGCCCTCGTCCGGGTGGGTGCCCCCGACCAGGTGCAGGGCCATGCCTTCGATGGCCGGGCCGATCGACACCGACCCGCCGGCATCCGCAGGCACATCGTCCGCGCGAAGCTTCATGTTGGTGACCGATATTGTCGCCTCGGTCGGTCCGTACGTATTGTGCACGAGGACGTCCGGTCGCGCCGCGAAAATGGCCTCCAGGTGCACGGGCAGCAACGGCTCGCCGCAGAAGTTGAACAGGCGCACGGAAGACAGGAACCGCTCCTGCGCCTCCCCGGCCTGCATGATCAGGCTCATCACCGACGGCGTGCTGTTCCAGACCGTGATCTTCTGCCGGGCGATGAACCGTGCCGGAAGAAGCCGATCTCCATCGTTCATCAGCGGGACCAGGGTAGCCCCGAAGCAGAGCGCGCCGAAGATGTCGGTCATGCTGATGTCGAAGGCGAGACTTGGATGCTGGGACACGCGATCCCCGGGACCGCAGGCGAGGTCTTGTTCGAGCCAGCCCACATAATGATTCAGTGCGGCGCGGGGCACCATCACGCCCTTGGGAAGCCCGGTCGAGCCAGAGGTGAAGAGGATGTAGGCCAGGTGACCCTGCCGCGGCGTTCCCCGATATTCTTCCTCCGGCAGCTCGGACGGAGCGAGGTGGTAGGCGCCCTGAGTCGTGTCGGCGAGCGATCGGGCCAGATCGTCTCCCACGATCACGGTGGGCTGGAGCAGATCCACGATCCGGACTGCCTTCTCGGGAGGCGACGCGAGGTTCAGCGGCGTGTGCGTGCAACCGGCAAGCCCGGAGCCGAGGATGGCGGCATAGACGTCAACGCCGGGCGGCAAGGCAAGCAACACCCGGTCGGCACCGCGCTCCACGAAGACCTGCGCGTAACGCCGCACCAGCTGCTCGAATTCCGCATAGCGCACGTCCGTCTTCCCGGCGCGGATCGCGACCGCCTCGGGATGCTCGGCGGCGACCCTCAGGAACCGATCGACATAGTCCGGACGCTCCGGTGAAGGCACTGACTTCGCTCTCAATTGTGGAAGCGCTCTCCGGCGCAGACGCTGGTCCGACTACCGTCCGGTGCCCGCCGCGTCCAGTCTTCCGGCGCCCTGGGGCAGGGTCGTGCTGGGCGGGAGAGGCGCCGGCGTCACAGGACTCCGCCAAGCTTGCCAGTGCGCCAGAATCGTTTAGGAGCGCCGTCTTCCCGCGGTTGCCGACCGCGGGTGGAAACGCGCTTGCTTGCGAGCGTCGTAGTCCGAGAGCTTAGCCGCCGCTCGAGTTCGTCCACGAACTTCAAGGCGGATCAGGATCGATCAGAAAGAGTTGGAGCAGCGCGATATGGTTGAGCCCAGGATCGGCGTTATTGGTCTGGGGTATGTTGGACTTCCGCTCGCGGTTGCATTCGCGCGCAAGTTCGACGTGGTGGGCTTCGATATCAGCGAGGCCCGGGTCGACGCTCTTCGGCAGGGGGTGGATTCGACCAACGAAGTGTCACCGGAGGAGCTGACCAGCGCCCGCCTGACCATCACCAAGTCTTCCGCCGACTTAAGCGGTTGCGACATTTTCATCGTCACGGTTCCAACGCCCATCGACGAGGCGAACCGGCCCGATTTCGGTGCCATCCTCGCCGCGTGCAAGGTGCTGGGGCCGGTCCTCAAGCCGGGTGCGATCGTGGTTTTCGAGAGCACCGTCTACCCGGGCGTGACAGAGGAAATCTGCGCGCCGGCACTGGAAAAGGCATCCGGGCTGCGGGCTGGTTCCGACTTCAAGCTTGGGTACAGCCCCGAACGGATCAATCCAGGCGACAAGGAGCATCCGATCGAGAAGATCGTGAAGGTGGTCGCCGGCCAGGACGCGGAAACCCTCGACACGCTCTCCAGCGTCTATGGTTCGATCATCACTGCAGGCATTCACCGGGCGAGTTCGATCAAGGTTGCGGAGGCGGCGAAGGTCATCGAAAACACCCAGCGCGACGTCAACATCGCGCTGATGAACGAGATCTCGAAGATTTGCGACCTGCTCGGCATCCGGTCCGCCGAGGTCCTGGAAGCAGCCGGCACCAAGTGGAACTTCCTGAAGTTCCACCCGGGTCTGGTCGGCGGGCACTGCATCGGAGTCGATCCTTATTACCTGACCGCCAAGGCCGAGCAGCTCGGCTACCACCCGGAGGTCATTCTCTCGGGCCGACGCGTTAACGACAGCATGGGCGCCTACATCGCTCAGCGGCTGGTGAAGAAGCTCGCCGCAAGCGGCCTCGCTATCCGCCAGGCGCGGGTCGGCATCCTCGGCTTCACCTTCAAGGAGAACGTCCCCGACGTCCGCAACTCCAAGGTCGTGGACATCTACACGGAGCTGCAGGAATTCGGCGTTACTCCGGTCGTTCACGATCCGATGGCGCAGCCCGACGTCGTCCGGCACGAATATGGTGTCGAGCTGTCCGACCTGTCGGAGTTCACGAACCTGTCGGCCCTCGTCCTGGCCGTGCCGCACGCTCACTTCGCGGTGCTCGGAGCGTCGGAGCTGAGTGGGATGATCGTGGAGAATGGCGTCTTCATCGACGTGAAATCCGCGGTTAGCCCCGGATCGTTGCGGGATGACATCCACCACTGGAGCCTCTAGCTCCTGCCGATTGCCGTCGTGAGGAAGAGGTCTTGAGCAGACTCCGGGTCACACCCATTGGAACGTGCCGGATCCACACACCGCTGCGTCGCGGCTCCTCGCACCGGTCGGTGGAACTGGACCTGCGGCGGAACTACGGCTTCGTCCACACCAGCGCCGAGGCCCTTCAGCAGCTGCGCTTCCTCATGGGCGAGAAGGCCTTTCGTCCCGATGTCGTGCCGCTCGTCTTCCGCACCGATGAACTCTCCGAGCTGACTGCCCAGAGCTGGGAGCCGTCGGACCTCCACGTTGTGGAAATCAGCTCGGCCAAGCGCATCCGCTGCGGTCCCGACGAGGTGCAGGGCAATTACCTCCAGCGCCATTTCCCCGACTTCTTCGCCAGCAACGAGCGGGCGCGGCAGTTCTGGAACATCGTGAAGATGGGCAATCGGACGGAGGTGCTGGAGTTCGTTGCGCAGCAGCCTTCGTATCGCCGCATGACCCCGGACGAGCGTCGGCTCCTGACGGAACTGTCGATGGAGCAGCAGTCGTTCCGCACCGTGAAGTCGGACATGGCGGAGATCGTAGAGCGACTTGGCCGGGACAAGGTGCTGTTCGTCACCCACGTCAATGCGGCTCTGCCGGACGGGACTCTGATCGCATCGCGGGACCGGCTCATTCGCTGGGTCAAGCTCGCCGCCGAACAGTTGGGCGCCGCATGCTTCGACCCGACGCCGCTGATGCAGGATGTCGGGCAGGAGCAGGCGCTCGAGAACGAGGGCCTGGACCTCACGCATTATGAGCCGGCATTCTCCGACCAGGTGTTCGACCAGCTTTACCGGCGATATTTCGAAAGGCGGATGTCCCTCGATGGCGGCCCGGAGGAGGACAGCGCCGACAGCAAGGCGGTCCGGCTGGCGACAAGGCTCGAGGCTGAACTGCAATCGGGCGATTTCTTCGCCGCTTCCCGACAGGTGTTCGCCGCGTTGCAGGAGCATCCCGACTCCGCTCCGCTCCTCCACCTGCGCGGCTTCGTTCGCGGTCGGATCGGGGACTATGCTGCCGCTGCCCAGGACCTGACCGACCAGGACGACTCCGCCATGTCCCAGCCGGTGCGCATCGTCCGCGCCGAGGCCCTGCATGCCATTGGCCGGACCGCGGATGCGCTGGCCGCCGCGCAGCGCATGCTGGACGAGGAGTTCACCAGCGCGGAGCTTTACCGCACCGGCGCAGCGCTCGCCGAGCAGCTTGGCCGGGCCGAGCTGGCCGCTGCGCACGCCAAGCAGGCGTTCCGGCTCGACCGGACCGACCTGCGCACGGGGCTTCAGGCCTTGAAGCTGCTCATGGCTGCAGGCGATGCGGACGCGGTCGAGGATTGGCGGCACGAGCTGATCGACACCATGAAGGGCTCGGCCGCCGGCTCGTTCGAGCTCGCCAGCTGGGCTCTCCAGAACCGCGACGAGGACCTGTTCAGGGCCGCGCTCGCCGTGCTTGCGACCTCGGACAAGGGCAGCAGTCTCGACCTCATCGACGAGGCGATCGAGCGCGACCTCCCGGCGGCTGCCGCGAACAGCGTCAGGGTGCTCACCCGCATGAGCGCCCTCGTTCCCGGGCTGGCGAAGCGCCGGGCTGCGACCATCAACCGCATGCTGGAACTCGCCCATGACTATGCCGAGCAGGGAAGGGCAGCCGACGCATTCGGTATCGCCCGTGCGCTCGCGGAGCCGCAGGCCGGGTCGGGACAGCCTGTGATTCCGCCAGCCGTGCAGACCCGGGCTCACCGCCTTGCGATCCAGGTGACCCGTGAAGCGCGGCTGCGGGTCCGGTCCGCGTACCTGGCCGGCGACATGGCGGACGTGGCGCGGCTCGGCGAGGACATGGGGCAGGCGCTGCTGGCGGACGCGGATGCGGTCGTGATGGTGGCGCGGGCCCTCCATGCCGAGGACCGGCTGCCCGAAGCCCTCGCCTTGCTCCTGACCGCTGGCGAGGACTTCCCCGACCATGCTGCCCTGAAGCGATGGACCGGCCGGTTCGGAGTGGCGACCGGTGACTACCGGGTCGCGCTCGATGCCTATGGTTCGCTGCGGCAATCTCCCAAGCCGGAAGCGGAAGCTTTTCGCGCGGAGGCGGACCGCTTCTTCACCACCGCCGAGCGCGGGGCTGCGAAACGATTGCGCCAACTGGTCGACACCGGGAAGGTCGAAGACGCCGTCGACCTCGCCGAAGCCATGGACCGCCACCTCGGTCGTCTGGAACGCACCGAGCGGGAGTTGAAACGACTCCAGCGCCTGCTCCGAGTGCACGCACGCGAACTCGAGGGGGAGGATCGCGAGGCGGTGTTGCGGCGCCTCCTGCGCATCCATCCGGACGATGCCTGGGCGCTGCGGCGATTGGCCCTAGACCTCATGCGGCAGTTTCGGTTCGCGGAGGCAACGGACGCTTGGGGCCGACTTCAGGCCCTCATGCCGGAAGACGAGTCGGCCGCTCGCAATCGTGACCGGTGCGACACACTTGCAAAGCGACGTGCAGGAATCCGTTAACCATTCATTTAGCGGCGCATTGACGTAGCGGCTTGCGGCCCTACAGGTCATGCTTGGCGTTCTGGGGGCGTTGAAAAGTCCTTCAACATGATGAGTTTAACAGCGCATAGGAGTGCGCCGGCCGCTGCTGGCGAAACAACTCCGGCTAGTTCGGCGGCGGTGGATGCGTCGGCCAATCCGGAGGGGTTGATCGAGGCGCTGCACCTGATCGAGGATGATGGCGAGTTCGAGCGGAAGTGCGCGGCTGCCGCGCTTGCCTGTTCGGCGCTCGACCTACTGAAGGTTCGGGTTCAGCGTCTGATCAAGCGCAAGGACCTCGCCTCTGCGGTCGCCTTGATCGATGCCCATGCATTCGATCCGGACCTCGACGGCGCCGGTATGCTCGTGAAGGCGGAACTGCTCCATGATGCTCGCGAGCATGGCCGCGCGGCAGAACTCTTTCAGTCGCTGATCGCCGACCATCCGGAACGACGCGAGTTCCGGGCGGAATATGCCAAGCGCCTGCTCGCGGAAGGCGATCTCGCGGCTGCGCGGACGATCCTCCTTCCGGTGGAGCATAGCTTCACCGACGGCACCAAGGCCCAGCAGCTCGTCACAAAGACCCTGGACCTTCACGCCCTTCTCGAACGCCTCGAAGGCACGCCTCCGCGCGCAGGGGAAGACGCGCGCATCATTGCGATGAAGCATGCCATCCTCCACTTCCGCAATCGCCAGGTCGACGTGCGGGAAGGGATTGGGCTCGGACGCTTGAGCTTGATCACCGGCAGTCTGGGTCCGGGCGGCGCTGAGCGGCAACTCACGCGGTTGGCGATCGAGCTCAATCGCCTCCGCACGAACCACGGCAAGGTCGCCGGAGTGCAGCTGGACCGTCCCGTGGAAGTGCTCGTCCGCTCGCACGGCCCCGAACGGCAGAACGACTTCTACCTGGCGGAGCTGCAGGCGTCGGGTTGCGAATTACAACAGATCAACCTGTTCGACCCGATTTCCGCCAAGGCCTTGGGAGTGACCGATCCCGAGCTTCTATTATTGCTCGATTATCTCCCTCCGGCCGTGAACTATGGCGTCAAGCGCCTGGCCCGGCATTTCCGCGAGTCCGGGACCGAGACCGCATCCATCTGGCAGGACGGCGCCTGCCTCTTCGCCGGGCTTGCAGCGCTGGTGGCCGGAGTGCCGCACGTGCAGCTGGCGATCCGGGGCCTTCCGCCAAGCATGCGCCGCCACATGTTCCGGCCGGAATATGAGGTGCTCTATCGGGCCCTGGCGCAGGTTCCGGGCGTGAGTTTCATCAGCAACAGTCTGTCCGCGGCACGTGCCTATGCCGAGTGGCTGGAACTGCCCGTGGGCAGGTTTGACATCGTCTACAATGGCGTCGAGCCGATGCGCCCGGAACCGTCGGACACATGCGCAGCCCAGTGGGACGCGTTCGTGAAGCGGACGGCGGATGCCACGCACACGATCGGCGGCGTGTTCCGCTTCGACACCGACAAGCAGCCGCTGCAGTGGATCCGCTTCGCCGCACGCTACCTCCGCAAGCACCCCGACACCCGAGTGCTCCTGGTTGGCGGCGGGCGCCTGCTGGAAAGCGCTCAGCAGCTCGCGGCGGAGCTCGGCATCGCGGAGCGCATCCTCTTCGTCGGCCGCTCCTCCCGCGTGGGGTTCTGGATGTCGAAGATGGACGTCCTGATCCTCATGTCGCGCTACGAGGGGCTGCCCAACGTCCTGATCGAGGCCCAGTACATGGGCGTTCGCGTGGTCACTACTCCGGCGGGCGGCGCGGCCGAGTGCCTGATCGACGGGACCACCGGGCATGTTCTCGAATGCGCCGAAAAACCATGTCTCGACCTCGCTACCGAACGCACGCGCAACCTCGCGTTGCGGGCGGGTGACCGGGCCCTGTTCGGGGAAGGCGGAGTCGGGCGCCAGTTCCTGGACAGCAACTTCTCCATCCCCCGGATGCTGCGCGAGTATGTGACGTGCACGGCCGGTCGGTTGGCCTCGCTGGCACCGGGGACGATCCAGGTTCCGGAAGGCCGGCGGGTCGCATGAACGGACTCCTGCGCAAGGTAGATAGGGCCGCGACCCTTGGCCTTCTCCTGGTCGTGGCCTCCGGCTGCTCGACCCTGCCGCGATCCGTTTCGTCCCTGTCCGAGGTTCAGGACGCTTCCACGGCCGGCGACGTGCGCCTCGTGCCGCTGACCGCCGCGACGCTGCCGCAGCCCGGCCGAGCGCTGGAGGCCGGGTTCCCACCGGAGCTGACGCAGTCGCAGGAATTCGATTTCTCCCGCCTCGGGATCGGGGACCGGCTGCAAGTGCGCATCTGGGAGGGCGGCACTCCTTCCCTCTTCACGACCGCGGGCGGGGCGGATCTTGGCGAACTGACCATCGACGAAACCGGCCGCATCTTCCTGCCCTATGCAGGGGCGGTCCAGGCGGCCGGACTGACGGTGTCGCAGCTTCGCGCAGCCATCACCGCGAGGCTGAGCCGCGTGGTCCTTCGCCCGCAGGTGGACATCCGGCCGGCAGAACGGAGAAGCGCGCTGGTGAGCGTTCAGGGTGACGCCGCGAAGCCGGGCGTTTACCCGATCGACCAGGGGCGGACGCGTCTCTCCTCGATGCTGGCGGAAGTGGCGCCCAACCAGAAGAACGCGGAGATGCTCCAGGTCACCGTGCGCCGGGACAATGCGTCCGGACAGGTCCGCCTGAGCGACATCTATCGCGACCCTGCGCTCAATATCGCCTTGCAGCCAGGCGACCAGGTGATCCTGAGCAACGTCGTCGAAAGCGTCACCGTGCTCGGCGCCGCCGGGGTTCAGGGTCAGGTGCCGATTGCCCGCCGCGACTTCAGCCTGATGGACGTCATCGGTCAGGCCCGAGGCCTCAGTGAAGACGCCGCGGATCCGCGCGCGGTGTTCCTGATGCGCCAGCCGGAGAACGGGTCAGGCGTCCCGACCGTGTACCAGGTCGACATGCGCAAGCCCGGCAACATCGATCTGGCCAACCGGTTGGTGGTCCAGGACGGGGACGCGGTCCTGATCTCGACGGCGCCCTTTGCCCAGACCCGCAAGGTGCTGTCCGCCTTTTCCCAGAGCCTGGGGGCCGTACGAGCGGCGACGACCACGATTCCATGAGCAGCTTCCGGCAGGGCCAGGTCGCTCCGCGCAGCGAGAACATCGCCGACCGGCTCTACGATCACGTCCATGTCATCCTCGCGCTGGCAAAGCGGGAGGTCCAGTCCCGCTTCGGCCAGCATGCCATCGGCTATGCCTGGACCTACGTGACGCCGCTCGCGTGGATTGCAGTGACCTACGTCGGCTTCATGATCTTCGGCCGAAGCTCACCGGTCTACACCGACACGGTCACCTTCATCATCTCCGGCCTCATCCCCTACGTGGCGTTCCGCAGCGTGATCAACGGGGTGGGCCGCGTGAACTCCGGTCTGCGTGGCCTCGTGATCTTCCCGTCCGTCACGCACGCGCACGGAACGATCAGCGCTGCGCTGGTGGAATATGTGAACGTCGGCATCGTATTCGTCATCGTGGCGGGCTTGAACCTGCTCGTCTTCGGCGACTGGGAGCTCGACCGGCCGCTGCATTTCCTCGCCGGCGTGTCGCTCGCCTGGGCCCTGGGGCTCAGCTACGGCTACCTGTTCTCGGTCCTCGCGCAGTCGTTTTCGGGTGCCTACCCGCTGTCCCAGACTCTGCTCCGGCCGACGTTCTTCATCTCGGGTGTCTTCTTCACGGGCAATGAGCTCCCCGACCGGGTGCTCGACGTGCTCGCGCTCAATCCGCTCCTCCATGCGGTGGAGATCGCGCGGGACGGGATGCTGTTTCATTACCAGTCCCGGGTGGCCTCGGCCTTCTACCCGCTGGCGTGGATTGCAGGTCTCCTGTTGGCGGCCACCGTGGTCCGGTCGCTGCAGCGGAGGTAGTCATGTGGGGCTTCGTCAACTGCACGCGCTACTACCAGTCTTTCGGCGCACCCAAGGTCGTTCTCCATGAGGCCAACCTCGCGGTCCGGACGGACGAGCGGTTCGGATTGCTCGTCCGGGCCGGTGAGGGCAAGTCGACGATCGTCCGGCTGCTCGCCGGCGTGGACCGGCCGGACGAGGGGCACGTCCTCCGCGACGAGGGCGGATGGCCGCTGGGCTATCCCGGAGCCTTCCAGGCGCAGCTCACGGGCGAGGAAAACATCGTCAACATCGCGGAGATGGTGGGTCTGGAGCCGTTGAGCTACTCCGCCTTCTGCGCCGACTTCTCCGAGCTCGGCGAAGCCTACTTCTCACCCCTGACGCTCTACACCGGTCGGATGCGCGCTCAACTGGCGTTCGCGGCCAGCTTCGGCATGCCGGCCACCACCTACCTCGCGGACGAGAAACTGGTCGCGGGCGACGACGCGTTCAAGCGCAAGTGCGCCTCCGCCCTGAAGAGCCGGCTGGACCGCGCCGGGTTGATCCTGGTGGCGAGTAACCCTAAGGCGACGAAGGACTTTTGCGATCGGCACGCAGTCCTCGTGAATGGCAAGATCATCCTCTGCGGGGACCATGACGAAGCGGCGGAGCTGTTCGCGGCCAGCGCATCCGATCCCCAGAGCGACGATGTCGGCGAGGATGAACTCGCCTCGTTCGACCTCGCGTGAAGCGCGGCGTGATGAACTGAGATAAGGTGGACGTGATGGACAACGACGAGCGCATCCGCCGCTGGCGTCAGGGAAGGGCAGCCGGAGACACGGCCGCCGTCATCGAGCGCCCGAAGCTCCGCGACAAGGCGGTCACGACCGAGCGCGCCGAAACACCCGGCTCGATCACGTCCGATGGGTCGGACGCTGCCGCATCCGGCATGGCCAGCATCGAGGAAGCGCAGCTTGCGATCGTCGCCCGGCGGCAGGCGCAATGGGGCCGCCTGATCCGCCGCTTCATGCTCTTGGTCGCAGTGCCGTTGGCGGTTATCCTGTCCTATATCTTGCTGATCGCCACGCCGCTCTACCAGGGCGAGGCCGTGTTCACCGTGCAGACCAGCTCCCAGTCCGCCCCCTCGCCAAGCGCCGGCTTCTTCACTCTGGGCTCCGGCAACAGCACCATCGCCGACGCCTTCAAGGCCCGGGAGTTCATCCTCTCCCGGCCGATGATGGACCAGCTGGAGCGCCGAACCGGCTTCATGAGCCACTTCACCTCCACCGAGATGGATCCGCTGACCCGGTTCAAGGGACCGTTCGGCCTCAACCAGGAGCCCTACGCTTATTATCGCAAGCGGGTCCGGGTGGCCGTCGACGTCCAGGAGGGCATCCTCCGCCTCTACGTGCAGGCGCGCACCCCGGAAGACGCCACGCGCTTCGGGAACGCGATCCTCGCCTCTGCGGAGGCGCACGTGAACGCCTTCTCGCAGAAGATCAGCGACGACCAGATCGAAGCGCTTACGCAGGACACGCAGGCGGCCGAGCGGCAGGTCGCGGACGCCAGGCGTTCGCTGGCGATGGTGCAGGCGCGCCGCGGGGAGCTCAGCCCCGAACAGACCACCACGGCCGTCTACCAGCTGATCAGCAACCTGGAGCTGCAACTGGCCGAAGCCCAGCGGGAGCGGAACGGCCTGCTCGACCAGGGCCTGACCGAAAGCCCGCTGCTGCCCCGCCTCAACGCCCGCGTCGAGGAACTGCGCGCTCAGATCGCGGAGCAGCGGCGTCGGCTGGTCAGCCCGGCCGGCGGGTCGCTGCAGCGGACCCTCAACGAATATGAAGGCGCGCAGGTGCGCAAGGAGATCGCGCAGGCCCGGTGGGAGTCGACCCTCACGACCTTGCAGCAGGCGTATCAGCGGATCCTCGACCAGCGGCGCTACTTCGTGATCGTGGTCGGCATGTCGGTCGCGACCTTCCCGGCGGTCCGCGACCTGCTCGGGATCACCGGGCCAATCCTTCTCGCCCTCGCGCTGGCGTACGGATTGTTCTTCGTGGCCCGTCGCAGCGGGGTCGGCGCAGGCCTTGGCTCTCGTGCCTGGACCCTCCGGTAGACCGGTGACCGTCGCTCTGGAAGGAGGGGCCCTCGACCGGCTCCGCTCCCTCGTGATCCGTGAGCGGTGGGATGAGGTCATTGCGACCTACCAGGCGGACGCGTCTCCGGAGGAGAAGCGGCTGCCCGGATGCCAGCTGGCCTATGCCATTGCGCAAGTCCGGACAGGGCAGGAGACGTCGGGCCTGCGCCTCCTTCAAGGCGGGCTGCTCTCGCTCCCCGGTGCGCGTGACGACGTCCGCAAGTTCGTCATCCCGTACCTGCTGGACCGTGGCCGCGTCCGGCCAGCGGCGGAGTTGCTGGACGATCTCGCCCGCGCCGGACGAGCCACCACGGCGGACCACCGGCTGCTGACGAACCTCCTCGCGAAACAGGGCCAGCTGGACCAGGCCGCACGATCCGCCCGCCGCCTCGTCGAACTCGATCCCGAGGACCTGCCGGCGAAGACCTCCTGTCTCCAACTCCTGCTGAGTATCGGAGAGGTGGAGGAGGCTGGAGCCTATGCCGAGGGACTCCGAGGCCTGCTGGGAGAGGACTCGCGGCTTGCCGCCGTGGCGCTGATTGCGCTCACCCGCAGCGGGCGCACGGCCCTGGCCGCAGACCTGGCAACTGAGCTGTCGGAGGGGACGATCACCCATGAGGTGCTTGCCGCCGCGATCGTCCGAACCCTGCTCCAGGCCGATCGGCTGGAAGAAGCGGTCTCGGTCGGCGAGCAGTTGATCGACGAAGGTTGGGACGATGCAGCCGTGCGGTCCGCCCTCGGCCAGGCGTACATGGGCGCACCCTGGTCCGACCGGTACGAGCGCGCCGCCGTGCACCTGCGTGCGGGCCTGAGGCTCGCGCCGGAGGACGGGCGGCTCAACCTTTCCCTCGGGGAGGTCCTGCTTCGCACCCGTCACTATGCCGAGGCGCTGGGTCACCTCGAACTGGCGGTCCGGCACTACCCGCGCAACCCGCAGGTGCTGGCGCTCCATGCGCGCGCGCTCAAGCAGAACGGCCACCATGCGGAGGCCGCGGCGCAGTTCCGCAAGCTGGTCGCCATGCAGCCTTCATCGACCCGCTGGCAGCGCTATGCGGCCGGCGCCCTGAGCCAGGCGGGTCACCGCGAGGAAGCGGCAAGCCTGTTCGCCGGCTTCGTCGCCGAGCGGCGCAAGGCGCTCCCGAAGAACTTCGAAAAGGGCCTGAACGCCCTGTGGGAGCGGGTGGACAGCCTCGACATCCCCAGGGCGCGTCTCGACTGGGCCTGGAACCTCAAGGGGCGGGAAGGGGAAGACCGGCACGAGTGGGAACGGCGCGCGAAATGGGGCCATCTCGCCGACCATTACCTGCTCGACTGGCTCGAATGCCGCGACGATCGGGTGCACGAAGCCATGCTCCGGCTTGCCGACCTGTCCGAGCCCGAGCGCATCCTCAACGGCATCGACCAGAGCCGCGGGATCATTCTCGCGTCGGCCCACATCGGCCCCATGTATGCGGGACCTCTGGCGCTGGAACTGCTGGGAATCCGTTCCAAGTGGCTCGCATCGACCCCCAGCGTCGCCCGGACCGCCTATGCCAGCTCCCTGATCTCGACCAGCGACCAGGACGACGCCCAGGTCGCGCGCGCCTTCGTGCGGGCGCTGAAGCAGGGGCACGCCCTGGTGCTCGCGGTCGATGGCGCCATCAACCTCGGCGCTCCGCGGATCGAATTCGCGGGGCAGGAAATGACCTACTCGAGCTTCGCGGCCCGGACTGCCCATCGCATGGGGGTGCCGTCATTGTTCTGCGCGCCTCGGTGGGAAGGGGATCGGATCGGGTTCGTGCTGGAGCGGATGCCCGATCCGCTGCCGGATGAGCCCGCCGACAGTCACGCCGACCGGTGGCGTGACGCCTTTCTGAGCGCCGTCCGAACCTACCTTTCTGGCGAGCCCGAGAACCTGCGCCTGAGCGGTGGGCTCTGGCGCCATATGCGCTGAGCTACCTGACCTTCTCGCATGACTGATCCGCTGCGCATCCTGCTGCTGACGCGGTCCTACCCTCGCGCTGGGGATCTCTATCAATACCCCTTCGTCCACCGGCGGGTGCTGGCCTACGCCGCACAAGGGCATGAGGTCACCGTGTTCCGGCCCGGTCCCGGCCCGCAGCCGTTCGCCTACGACCATGAAGGGGTGACCTGCCACGTCGGCGGCGCCGAGGAACTCGTACGCCTGAGCGCCAAGGTTCGGCCGCAAGTGGTCGCCGTTCATGGCTTCAGTGAGCAGATGGTCGGCATGCTCGACGGCATGCTGGGCCGGTTGCCCGTGTGCGCGTGGCTGCACGGGTCCGAAATCCCCGATTTCTTTCGAACCAAGGCCCTGCTGCTACCCTATGCATCCGAGCGGCAAGCGGCGCTCGAGGCCGTCCACGTGCGTCGTGAGTTCTGGCGTGCCTTCGCCAAACGATGGCCCGACCGCTTCCGGCTGGTTCTCGTCTCCCGGCACTCCGCCGAACTTGCCCGCAAGGACTTCGATCTGCCGGAGGATCGCTTCTGGGTGATCCCGAACCCGATCGACACGGACCTGTTCTCCTATACTCTCAAGCCGGCCGAGCAGCGTTTGCGCGTGCTGATGATCAGGCCGTTCGACCATCCGTCCTATGGCAATGACATGGCCGTGGACGCGATCGTGCGGCTGAGCAGCCGGCCAGGGTTCGAACGTCTGCAGTTCACGATCGTCGGCGACGGACCGCTGTTTTCCGAAACGGTGAAGCCGCTGGGTCACCTGGGCAATGTCGAGCTTCGGCGGCAATTCCTGCGCCAGGACGAGATTGCCCGGCTGCATCGTGACCATGGGCTGTTCCTGGTTCCCACCCGGCTCGACACTCAGGGGGTCTCGCGTGACGAGGCCATGTCCTCGGGCCTGGTGCCAATCACCAACCGGGTGGCCGCAGTGCCGGAGTTCGTGGACGACAGCTGCGCCGCTCTTGCCGGCCCAGAGGATGCTCCAGGGCTCGCGGAGCGGCTCTGGGAGATGGTGGAGCAGCCGGCGCTGTTTCAGGCCCGCTCCGTCGCGGCCGCCGAGCGGATCCGGCTGCAAACCGGGCACCAGCGGATCATAGAACAGGAACTCGAGCTCCTGTCGGAGGCTGCCAGTCGACCATGACCAGTGCTCAAGCCGGCTCCGCCCGTCCGGATTTCTACATCGCTGCCATCGGGCGCTCGGGCAGCACTGCCCTGTGCAACTGGCTGACCAGCCCGCCGTCCGAGCTGGTCTTTTCCGAGCCGTCGTTCACCCGCCTCCGCAACCCGCGGCTGCTCCCGATCCAGCTCGCCGCATTCGGCATGCCCGCATCGGACGAGGAGCTGGCGTTCGCCGACCCTTCGCCGATTGCGCGCTTCCAACGTCTAATGGCACCCCGGCTCGAGGGGAAACGTTGGGCCCTCAAGGAGGTGCTTTGTGAGGAACATGCGCTAGTCCTCGACATGTTCGCACCGCCACGCGTCCTCCTCACCGTCAGGGACATCCACGACATCGCCTTGAGCTTCTTCGAGAAGCATCGGATCCAGGACAATCTGAACCGGTTCAGCGATCAGTGGGTCAAAGACTATTGCGTCCGGGAAAGCGCCGGACTCGTAGCGTTCAGAAACTTTCTGGAGATTCGCGGAATTCCGCACTATGTCATCCGCTACGAGGAACTCACCCGGTCGCCGGACGTACGGCGCTCCGTGGCTTCGTTTGTAGGCTGGCGTGGCGATGGCCGTGTCGACAGCAATTTTGCGGAATTCGACCGCGGGTTCGAAGCGTTGCGTCACGGTCCCGCTTTCTCGGGTCGCCTGCGTTCCCGAGGCGAGCGGGCATTGCGAACGGAGGAGTGTCGCTTAGCCGAGCGTATTGTGGAATGTTGTTCTGCGTATCAGCGTGCGTTCGGCTACCAGTAGACTGGCAGGTCGACAGTCAAGATTGTTGCAAGCATGTCACAGATGGCTATCTAGGCTTCGTTACGGACGCATGATAGAAACCATCGCGTCGCATTCGAGTTCTAGCTGAATACCAAGAAGGGGTATCAATGCGTAAATATTTATTAACCGCTGCCGCAGCCATGGCAATTTCAACGCCGGCTCTTGCCAAGGATGGCGCCGCTTATGTTGGCGTCTCTGGTGGTCCCATGATCGCGCAGGACATCACGCTCGATTATCAGGGTCCCACGGGCGCTGAGGATGGCACGATCGATCTCGATCATGAGCGTGGCCTCGATCTCGACCTGAACGCCGGTTACGACTTCGGTCTGTTCCGCGTTGAGGGTGAGCTGGGGTGGAAGCGCGCCGGCATCAAGGGTGCCGAGCTCGACATTCCGGGTTCGACGGTCGTCGACGTTGACGGCAAGGGCCGCGTGCTCTCGGGCATGGTGAACGCCCTCGTCGACTTCGGTGACGACAACCTCAGCGGCTTCATCGGCGGTGGCGCCGGTGTCGCTCGCACCAAGTACAGCCTTGACGGTTTCGGCAGCGAGTCGGACTCGAACCTGGCGTATCAGGTGATCGCTGGCGTCCGCACCGCGGTGTCCGAGAACGTCGATCTTGGCCTGAAGTATCGTTACTTCACGACCAAGTTCAACCTCGAGAACGGCTCTGAGGAAGTGATCGGTCGTTGGAAGTCTCACTCGCTGCTCGCGACGCTGGCTTTCAACTTCGGTGGTCAAGAAGCGGCTCCGCCGCCTCCGCCGCCCCCGCCGCCTCCGCCGCCTCCGCCGCCTCCGGCGACGCAGACCTGCCCGGACGGTTCCGTGATCCTGGCGACCGACGCTTGCCCGGTCCCGCCGCCTCCGCCGCCGCCGCCGCCGCCCGCTCCGGAGCGCGGCTAAGCGGTTCGGGAGACTGCCCGGCGTTGCTGGACAGCTCTCTCCGACTGGAACAGGGAAGGGGTGGAACTTCGGTTCCGCCCCTTTCTTCGTTGAGGTTTCCTGATCGCGAGGCCTGAGCCGACATGTTGAAGACCATCTTCCGCGCGGCAAAGGCAATCACTCCCGGACCGGTGCAGGAGGTCATCGACCGCGGGTATACGCACGCGTTGCAGCTCCTTCCGCTGAGGACCGCGTTGCAGATCCGCTACTTCAAATCCTACCAGCGCTGGCCTCGGCTCGACCAACCCGTCCTCTTCAGCGAAAAATGTCAGGCGCTGAAGCTTTTGCGTCCAAACTTGGCAATTTACGTCGATAAGGTGGCGGTAAAGGCATTTGTTGAGCGCCGAATTGGCACTCAACGTGTCATTCCTACACTCTTCGCCGGTCCCCAGCTCCCGCCGCGAGCCGAGCGGAACTGGCCGTTGCCCTACGTAATCAAGACTAATCATGGCAGCGGCGGCAATATCTTCGTCCGCGAACCACCCGATTGGGACACAATCGAAGTTCGCCTCAATGAAATGCTCGCCTGTGACTTCTCGGCGATCTCGGGCGAAACCTTTTATGGCACCATCAACCGGCAAGTCCTCGTCGAGCCCTTCATTGCAGAAGGACCGGACCTACCGCTCGACTACAAGATCTTTGTCTGCGGCGGCGAGCCACAGTTCATCCAGGTCGACACCGATCGGGAACATGCACACAAGCGCGTCTTCTTCGATCGTGACTGGAACCGCCTGCCAATCCGTCTCGGCTACCCCGACGATCCACGGCCGATTACTCGGCCCATCAACCTGGAGCACATGCTCGAACTCGCGCGTAAACTTGCACATGGCTTCGGCTTTGTTCGCGTGGACTTCTACGAAGTGCAAGGTCGTGTTCTTTTCGGCGAAATGACCTTCACTCCGGAATCCGGCTTGATGCGTTTCGAACCGTCCAGCGTCGATGAAGACCTAGGGCGCCTCTGGCCCTGGCCGCCGACCTTCCCCGACCCGCAAGGCCTCTAGCGCGACCGAAGCTTCAAGCGCCGTATAAGGCGTGATACCGTCCGGATCGCGGCCAAAACGGGTGAGCGTTCATGACGGAACGGAAGTCGGCACGGCAAGACAGGACGACCACCCGCATAAACGATAGGCGCTCACCGCCAGGCGAGGCCGAGCTCGCGATGCGGCGCTACTTTCGCGAAAAGGTCGCATCGCCGCTCGACAACCGACTCTGGCCGCTTCGCGTCATTCCCCCGCTCCTCAAGCAAACAATGCTCCATGCGGAGGTCGTGAAAGCGGAAACCGGCATGTCCCGCTGGCAATTGCTTCGAGACTGCTGGTCAACCTGCATGCGGGAGCAATCCTGGCCGGCGGGCTACTATCGCTACCGCCTGTTCCGACCAGAGCGCCGTCCGTTCGCCAGCCGGTTCATCGACGAACGGTTTGGCTTTCCGTTGCTGATGAAGCTCAACGATCCTGGGGACGTCGCGGTGCTCGACGACAAGCTGCGGTTCGCGCAAGCATGCTCCGAACTCGGTCTCGCCCATGTGGAGGTGCTCGCCTACATCGAAGATGGCCAGCTCGTGCAGGCGAGTTTTGCCGGACCGGACGACCTGCCGCGCCGTGATCTGTTCGTGAAATCCACCAGTTTGCGCAGTGGCTGGGGCGTGCAGCGGTGGATCTACGATCCGGCGACCGACCGTTATCGGAACGAGAACCTGGAGCGGACCTCAGCCGAGCTGATCGAGCTCATTCGCAACTTGTCGAGGGGCGAGGAGCAGACGTTCGTTCCGCAGCGACCACCCTTCTGGCGCCGCTGGTTCAGCAACGAGAAGGTGCAAGAGGGAGGGGACGCGCGTCCGTATATCATTCAGCCGTCCATGCGGAACCATGCCCGCATGTCCGCCTTCACCAATGGAGCGCTTTGCACGGTGCGGATCGTCACGGCACGCGCGAAGGGTGGCGAGCCGCAGGTCATTGTTGCATCACTCCGCATGCCGACGGGGACCAGCAGCGTCGACAACTTCGTTGCCGGAGGACTTGCCAGTCCGGTCGATCTCGGGACCGGGACCTTGGGCGCCGCGGTCTACATGGACCCGAGGCGCGCCGATCGAGACGTGCACCCGGATTCAGGCGAACCAATCACGGGTGCGGTTCTGCCGTTCTGGCACGAGGTGCAGGATCTTGCCCTTCGTGCTCACCGCGCCTTTCCCCGTATCGCCACGGTCGGCTGGGACATCGCCATCACCGAAGAAGGCGTGAAGCTGCTTGAAGCGAATACGGGCTGGGGTTTTCACGTGGTGCAGATGGCCCAGGGCAAGCCGCTGGGCATGACGGTGCTGCCCGAACTTCTGATGTCGCACGCCGACTGAAGCTCAGGTTGTCGACGCGGGCGTCGGATCGGGGCGCGGAATGATCGGCCCGTCCTCCACGGCATCAAGGTCGACCATGATCTCCCCGGAAAGGCCCTCCAGCACCTCCCGCACCTGGGTTTCGCTGACTTCCGGTGGCAGGAGCAGTTCGGCGGTCGCTCGGAACAGCTTGGCTCCGGACCAGGAGCTGTCCTCCACGGCGCTCTCGAAGGTCGCGATGTTGACGCGGATACCAGCGAGGGCACTGGTCACCTCCTGGACAATGCCGGGTCGATCCTGGCCCACCAGTTCGAGGAATAGGAGCTGCTCCGCATCTGGCAAACCAGCAACTTCGCTCACGGGAACTACGGTGATCTTGAGACGGTCCGTTTGAAGGGCGGCAAGGCGCTCCTCCAAGGCGGTCAGCATCGAGCCCGGCAGCTCGACGTGGACAGCACCGACGAACATGCCGGCCATGCTCGACAGGTGGCTTTCCAGCCAGTTGCCGCCGACCTCCATCACCGCCGCGGCTACCTCCTGGGTCAGTCCCGGTCGGTCAGGACCAATCACGGTGAGGATGGCGGGAGCAGTCATCGGGCGAGTCCTTGCTTAAGGGCGGTGCCCCTGCCTTTCCTCCGCTTGGGCTGCTCGCACAAGTCTGATACTCCCACCCGGTCTGCGGTCGCGGCAGGTGACAGGCTGCCAGCACGAGCCATGGCGACCGAGTGTGGGAGTATCTGATGATCCGCCCGGCCAAAGCGCAATCGACTGGAAGCTGCGCGGCCTCGAGCGTGCCGGAACCCTCAACCCAAGCATCGGCCGCGATGGAGACGACCCAAGCGGAAGAGGCACTCCGCCGTTACTTCGCCGCCCACGTCCTGAGCGCTCGAAGCCCGAGAGCCTGGTACCTGAGGGTTTTTCCGGGAGTGGTTCGCCAGACTGCAATCTACGGCAGGCACGCAGCGTGGACGTCGGGGAGAAGCTTCACGGCAGTGCTTCTGGATTGCCTCCGCACTTGCGTCGAACAGGTCTATTGGCCAGCGGGCTATTACCGGTTCAAGCTGTACTTGCCCGAGCGGGCTGCTCTTGCCCGGCGGTTCCTGTCTTCTCGGCTGCTCAAGCCGATCCTCCTTGCTGCCAACGATGGCAAGGAGATGCTCATTCTCGACGACAAGGTGCGCTTTGCAGACGCATGCCGAAGGGCCGGCCTGCCGCACGTGAACACCGTTGCGCTTTTCGAGAATGGCCGAGCGGTAGGCGGGCCGCTCGAAACATCCTTGCCGCGCGCGAACCTGTTCGTGAAGTCGACCAATCTGCTGTGCGGGCGGGGGGCTGAGCTTTGGGTGTTCGATGAACGAACCGAAACCTATCGGTCCGACGGTCGACAGCTTACCGCCGGGCAGCTCGTTCAACATGTTGCGACACTCTCGGCGGAAGGCGTTACGCTGCCGTTGTGGAAGCGCCTGGCGGCACGCATTCCGCGGCTGATGGTGCAGGGTGAACGCGCTCTGCAGGAACCCCGCCCGCACGTCATACAGCGTGAGTTACGCAACCACCCCCAAGTCGAGCGCTTCAGTAATGGGGCGCTGTGCACCGTCAGGATCGTCACCGCCCGTTCCGTGGTCGGCCCTCCCGAGATCATCACGGCGGCGCTGCGGATGGCAACCGGATCAAGCCACGTCGACAACTTCGCTGCAGGCGGACTGGCAGCGCCGATCGACCTGCACACCGGTGTTCTCGGACGCGCCGTGTACAAGGACATCCGCAAGGCCGATCTGGATACTCACCCGGACTCCGGTGCTCCTATCACCGGCGAGCGGCTGCCGTTCTGGGAGGAGGCGCGTTCGCTCGCGCTGAAGGTCCATGAGGCGTTCCCCAAAAGCGCGGCCATTGGATGGGACATCGCGTTGACGGACCAAGGACCCCTGCTGCTGGAGGCTAACCCCAACTGGTGTGCCGAAGTCGTTCAGATGGCACATGGTGGGCCGCTCGGAGCGACGGCTCTGCCCAAGCTGCTGCTGTCACACCTGGAGCAGCACGAGCCGATCAGCGACGCGGCGACGCCGGTTTCCTGACGAAGCTCGGGTTGGCCTCGCGCACCGGGTCCGGGTGAGGGAGCTGGCGCTTTAGGCTCCGGGCCAATGCTGTAAGAGAGCGCAAACCCCAGACGCGATCGTAGAAGCGCGGCGGTGCAATGTCGGACCGTGAGGAACGCTGGTTCGCGACGAGGTGGAAGACCGTCGTCAGTTCCGGATGGGCACGACGGAACCATACACAGGCGCCGTCGATCGGTGGGCGCATGGACGGATTGAAGCCGGGTTGGGCAGCTGCTTTCGGGTCCGGCGATGTCGATAGATCGAGCAAGCTCCTCAGGTAGGCTGCTGCCTTCGCTGCTGCCCGGGCGCTGAACCCCATGCAATGCGCACCGATGATGTCGCTGCCGTGAAGGTCCGACGGATCGGACGCAAGATATCCGCCGTACAGGATGTCGCAGTCGGTCGGCAGGTTGTCGTCGTGAACCGCGGGGAGGAACTCACAATCGTCCTGAAGGATGAGGACGCTTTCCCCTGCACGCGACGCCTCCTCCAAAATTTGCAGGTGGCTCAGGTAGCAGCCGTGCGAACCGGCGCACCGGAACAGCCCTGCGTCCTCAACCTGGATCGCGTCGAAGAAGGCGAGCGTCGGGTTCGTGGCCTGGCCGATGGCTTGGAGCTCAGCAATCATCTCGGCTCGCCGATCGGTGCGGGCCGGAAGGTTGACGATCCTGATCCTATCGTACCGGTCGAAGATCATTCAAATCCCTTCGCACCCATAGTCGGCACCTATCACACGCTTAGCTGAGGGTCACGGCCTGGCACACGGCCATTCGGAGGAACCGTGACGCTTCCGGCATGTTGTCGGGCAATGGCGCAATCGGGCTCGATCGGGGTTCTCACCTTTCATCGCTGCATCAACTACGGTTCCTACTGGCAAGCGCGTTGCCTGGTGGAAGGGCTGCAGCAGCGAGGCGTCCAGGCCGAACTGCTGGACCACGACTCCCCGGAAGTGAACCTGGCGGAGTGGCGCTGCTCGCTTCAGCCCGGCCTGCCCGAACGGTCCAGTCGGCCCGAGTTGAAGAAGTACAAGCGCAAGGCTCGGCGCTTCTTCGATGCGTGGGATCATCTGCCGCGATCGAGAGCGTTTCCGCTCGAAAGCCCGGAAGCTGCCGGCAGCTATGACGCGGTCGTGGTCGGCAGTGACGAGGTCTGGAACTTCCGCCATCCCTGGTACCGGGCTAAGCCGATCTTCTTCGGTTCCGGCCTGCAGACAGAGCGGCTGGTCTCGTACGCCGCGAGCTTTGGCAATCACGATGCGGATGATGGGGTTCACCCACACTGGGCCGAGCGCCTGCGCCGGTTCGACGCGATTTCCGTGCGCGACGCGAACTCCCGGTCGCTGGTGAAGGGAGCCACCGGCCTGGATCCTGCAGTGGTGCTTGATCCCTGCCTTCAGTGGCCCGATTTCGCGCGCGCCGAGCCGATGCCCGCGGAGCATCCGTACGCCGTCGTCTATGGCCATGGCCTGCCGTGGTGGCTTGTCCAGCAGGTGCGCCGCTGGGCAGACGAGACCGGCACGAGGCTGATAAGCCTTGGCTATTCAAACGAGTGGACCCACGAGCAGCGGATCGACGAGGGCCCGATGGAGTTCGCGCGGTGGATGGCGGGCGCGAACGCCGTGGTCACGAACTTCTTCCACGGCTGCGTGTTCGCCCTGCTGAACGGAAAGCCCTTTGTCGCGAGCCCCAGCGACTATCGTTTCAACAAGATCCGGGATCTCACAGCGAAGCTCCATGCGACGGACCGAGTGGTGACAGATGGTACGCAATCTGCGGAGTTCGATCGCCTGATGGCTGAGCCGGTGAGCGAGGCGGTAGAGGCAAACATCCGCTCCTATCGTGCCCGCTCGCAAGATTATCTCGATGCAGCACTTTCCTGACCCCCTGGCACGAGAGCAGCCCCTCAGCCCCCGCGACATTGTCCGGTCGGGGCTGTGCATCGGCTGCGGCAGCTGCGTCGCGGACGTGCCCGGCGCGGCGATGCGCTTTGATGAGCATGGACTGCTGAAGCCCGATGGTCCGTCCGACTGGTATCGTGAGCGAACCGCTGACTTCGCGCGGCGCTGTCCGTTCTCTCCGGCTGCCGCGAATGAGGATGCAATTGCGCTCAGCCGCTTCCCGCACGCGCAGGTGGCGGATGGAAAGGTCGGGCGGTTCGATGGCGCTTACGTCGGCCATGTGGCGGAAGAGGAGTTCCGGGCCAACGGCAGCTCGGGCGGCATGGTCACCTGGGTCGCCGCCGAGCTGCTGCGGACGGGCAGGATCGATGCGGTGGCGCATGTCGCTCCCGCGAACCCGGCAAACGATGGCCGGTTCTTCCGCTATGGGATCTCACGCACCGTGGAAGAGCTCGGGAACGGTGCAAAGTCCCGCTACTATCCGATCGAGCTGTCGGAAGTGCTGCGCGAGATCCGTGCGGTGCCGGGTCGCTATGCCGTCGTGGGCGTGCCCTGCTTCATCAAGGCCATTCACCTGCTGCGCCGCTCAGACCCGATCATCGCCGAGCGGGTGACGCATACGCTGGGCCTGTTCTGCGGGCACATGAAGAGCGCGCGCTTCGTGGAGAGCTTTGCGTGGCAGCTCGGGCAGGAGCTGGAGCGGGTGAGGGCGGTGGACTACCGCATCAAGGACGCCGGGCGGCCGGCCAACTGGTATCGTGCACACCTGACCATGGAGGACGGCAGCGCCGCTGCGCAGGACTGGTGGCACCTGGTCGACGGCGATTGGGGGGCAGGCTTCTTCCAGGCGTCTGCCTGCAACTTCTGCGACGATGTGGTGGCAGAAACGGCGGACATCGCGTTCGGAGATGCGTGGGTGGAGCCCTACTCCTCAGATGGGCGCGGGACCAACGTCGTGGTGGTCCGCTCGCCCGATCTGCACCGGATGGTGGAGGAGGCGCGTGCGGCGGGGCGGCTAGAGCTGACGCCGGTCGATGCAGCGTTCATCGAGCAAACACAGGCCGCGGGCTTTCGGCAACGGCGCGAGGGACTGGCCTACCGGCTGACCTGGTGGCGGCGTGGGGTCAGGCCGCGCAAGCGGTTAGCGCCGAGCGCGGGGGGGCTGCCGTGGCGGCGCAAGCTGGTCTATCGCATGCGGGCGCACATCGCGGCCTGGAGCCACCGGATGGCGGCGGTGGCCCACCGGACCGGACGGCCGGCAATCTACACCCGCTGGGGCCGGTGGGCGCTGACCGTTTATCAGGCGCTGACCTATTCGCGCGGGCCGATGGGCGAGTGGCTCGACCGGGTGGAGAAGCGGCTGGGAGATCGCGCGGCTTGAGGAACTTCCACTGGGTCATGGATGGGCTGGCGGTAGGTGGGTGCTTTCCGGCTGAGAGCGCCCCGGCGCTGGCCCGTGATCATTCGATCCGAGCCGTGGTCGACATGCGCGAGGAGGATCGCGATGACGCCGAGGCGCTGGCTCGGGCGAACCTGCGGTTCCTGCACCTGCCGACACCGGATCTGCACCCGGTAACCCTGGAGATGTTGGATCAGGGCGTGGCTTTCGCGTCCCAGCATCTCGACCGCGACCAACGGGTGCTGATCCACTGCCAGCATGGCATCGGCCGCTCCGCCATGCTGGCGCTGTGCGTGATGGTGGACAGGGGCATGGAGCCGCTCCAGGCGCTCGCACAGGCCAAGCAGCGGCGAATGCACGTGTCGCCGAGCCCTCGGCAGTTCGACGGCTGGGCTGCGTGGATGCGGGCGCATGGGCACCGTCCACCGGCATTCGAGCAGTTCGCCGCCATCGCTTATTCGCACCTGCGCTGAGCTTTGTTGAACCAACGTCTGTCTGCGCCGTTCTGCCGGTGCAACGACTGGAAAAGAGGGGGCGAGTGGCGGACCAATTGACAGGTGAGCGGACCATGCGCGCGGCAGTGCTGAGCGGTCCGGCGAAGATCACCATGCAGCAGCTGCCACTGCCAGAGCCTGGTCCCGGGCAGGTTCGGGTGAAGCTGGAAGGCTGCGGCGTGTGCGCTTCCAACCTTGGGCCATGGAGCGGGCCGGAGTGGCTAACCTACCCCGGCGAGCCCGGCGGCATGGGGCACGAGGGCTGGGGGGTGATCGAGGCGATCGGCGAGGGAGTTGCGGGGCTGGAGGTCGGCGACCGTGTGGCTGCGCTCAGCTACAACAGCTACGCCAGCCATGACCTGGCAGAGGCGGACAAGGTCGTGAAGCTGCCGGCGAATCTGGCCGACCAGCCGTTCCCCGGAGAGCCGCTGGGCTGTGCCTTCAACATCTTCAAGCGGGCCGACATCCGCGCCGGCCAGACCGTCGCGATCGTGGGGATCGGCTTTCTGGGAGCGCTGCTGACCCGGCTGGCGACCGATGCCGGCGCGCGGGTCATCGCCATCTCACGCCGGGAGTACTCGCTCGACGTGGCTCGGCAATTCGGGGCCGCGGAGGTCATCCCGATGGACGACCACCAGCGCATCGTTGAGCAGGTCAAAGAGTTGACTGACGGCAAGTTTTGCGAGCGCGTCATCGAGGCGGTTGGCAAGCAGTGGCCGCTGGACCTTGCAACGGAGATCACCGCCGAACGCGGCAAGCTGATCGTAGCGGGCTACCACCAGGACGGGCCGCGGACCGTAAACATGTGGCTGTGGAACTGGCGGGGGATCGACGTGATCAACGCCCATGAGCGCGACCCCGCAGTGTACGTCGAGGGCATTCGCGAGGCGGTTCAGGCCGTGGCGAGCGGGCGGCTGGATCCCTCGCCGCTGTACACGCACCGCTACAAGCTCGACGAACTCGCGCAGGCGCTGGACGACACGCGCGACCGGCCCATGGGCTTCCTCAAGGCGATCGTGGTCCCATGAGCGAGCGCCCAAGCCTTGGTTTCCTTGGTGTGGGCTGGATCGGCCGGCACCGCATGGAAGCGATGGTGAACACGGGCGCGATCGACGTCGCGGCGGTGGCCGACCCCAACGACGACATGCGCGCCGCTGCACTCGCTCTCGCGCCGGACGCAGCGGCGGTGGATACGCTGGACGAACTGCTGACCCAGGATCTGGACGGGCTGGTGATCGCAAGCCCCAGCGCGCTTCATGCCGAGCAGTCGATCCGGGCGCTGGAGGCGGGCGTGGCGGTCTTCTGCCAGAAGCCGCTCGGGCGGACTGAGGCAGAGGTGCGCGCCGTGGTCGAGGCAGCGCGGGCGGCGGATCGGCTGCTGGGGGTGGACCTGAGCTATCGCTTCACCAGCGGGATGCAGCGTATCCGTGAGATGCTGCGGGCTGGCGAGCTGGGGCAGTCATTCGCGGCCGATCTGACGTTCCACAACGCCTATGGTCCGGACAAGCCGTGGTTCTACGATCCGGCGCTGTCGGGCGGCGGGTGCGTGATGGATTTAGGCGTCCACCTCGTCGACTTGGCCTTGTGGGCGCTGGACTGGCCGGAAGTGGTCGGGATCGAGTCACACCTGCTGTCTGACGGCGCGCCGCTGCGTGACCCTGCCGAGCAGGTCGAGGACTATGCAGTCGCGACCGTGACGCTGGCGAGCGGCGCGGTGCTGCGGCTGGCCTGCTCCTGGCGCCTCCCTGCAGGGCAGGAGGCGGTGATCGCCGCCGACTTCTATGGGACCGAGGGCGCGGCGGCGCTGCGAAATGTGGATGGCAGCTTCTATGCCTTCGACGCGGTGCGGATGCGCGGCACGGCGAACGAGCCGCTGGCCGACCGCGAGGACGATTGGGGCGGCCGCGCAGCGGCGGACTGGGCGCGACGGCTTGCGGCCGGCGCGCGGTTCGACCCTGAGGCCGAGCGGCTAGGCGACGTGGCGCATGTGCTCGATCGCATCTACGGGCGCTGACAGGCGCGCCTCCAGCCGATCGGCAGCGGCCTTGTGGCGAGCTTGCTCCTCTGGCCAGTGCGCGAGCATGGACGCACTGATCCGGTGCGCGCCGATGCGGAAGGCGGTGTAAGCAGGCAGGTAGAAGGCGAGCAGGTCCGGGTCGGTGCCGAGCTGTTGCTGAAGGCTCGTTACCTCGTCTTCGGGCAGGTCTAGCTCGACGGCCGCACCTGCCAGGTCCCAGGCGAGGTCCTGGCAGCCGACGAGGTCGTGGCTGGCATGATGGTCCAAGGCGTCGGCTTTGAGGAGTTGGCCTGACGGCAGCCGCAACCACTCGTGTGCGGCCATGCGGCCATCTATGCGCACCGGCCTCAGGCGCGGCTGAAGCGTGTCCAAGTCGGGACTCCAGCGGCCCAGGGCGGGCACATTGTGCCGAGCCATTGCGAGGAGATCGGCCAGCGAGGCGCCCTGCTCGGCGGGCAGGAAGGAGCGCAGGCGCAGGTAGCGGGCGACTTCCTCGGATGTGGGCCGGGTCGGTGCTGCGTCCTCGTGCCAGCGCTGGATCAGCCAGCCATGCGCGAGCCCCGCAACCTCTGCGCCGAAGCCGGCATCGTGCAGGTGGTGCGCGAGGGTGAGTTTCTCCTGACCGATGCGGCCGAGGCCGGCAAACTTGACCAGCCAGCTGTCGGGGCCGCGCCGAGCGAGGAACTTGCGGCGCTCCCAGACCGGGTTGACGGGAGGCCACGCAGCCTCGGCGGCAGACCAGAGAGGGCGCCATTGACCCCCGCTAATGTCGGCCAGCGATCCGTCGATCGGCCCGAGCAAATCCTCGTTCCATCCTTGCAGATGATCGTCCAGAGCGGCGACAGGCCGCTGCGCTTTGGCCCAGCGCGCGCGGTGACGCTCGTTCGCCTGCGGCCCGAGGTGTCCGCCGTGCCCGGGGAGGAAGGCGATGCGCTCGGCCGGAATGCCATGGTTCTCCAGCCAGTCGGCAACCGCCCCGAAGCTGCTGCCAGAGAGGCCGGGGCCCTCGTCGACGATCACGTAATGGGATCGGTCATCGAGCAGCTCGGCGGCGAGCGCCGGCGACAGCGAGAGCTTGCGGTCGAATGGGTGTCCGACCGGCCTCAGGGTCGCCGGCGGCGGAGCGCAGAGGGTGGCGGCGGCGACCGCGGCGAGGCCCGTGCCGATGCTGCGCAGGCCGATGACCTTGGCCGGGCCGCTGAGCTTCAGCTGGCGGGCGGCAATTGCGTATGCCTCCGGATACAGGGCGTAGAAGGCATAGCCTTCCGGCAGTCGCACGCGCACCTCTCGGGGCAGACCGGCCGGAGCGAAGATCGGAGCGAGCGCCGGCGTGCCGCCTTGCCACGAGAGCACTACCGCCTCGGCCATGTCGACCAATTGCCGCATGAGCGCCCGCTCGGCCGGCCATGTCGAGTCCTGTTCGTGCTCCGCAAAGCAGGCATCGGCGACACCCTGGACCAGTCCGGCAAGATCGATGAACAGGCTGGTCAGCGCGGCATGGCGCTGCAGTCCGGTCGGTAAGGCTTCCAGCCTGCGTCGCTCACGCTCCAGCTCGGCAAGCCGGTTGCGGGGTCTCAGCTGTTGGTCGTGGTCGCCATAGACCAGCATTGCCATGCAGCCTTCACTCGGCCGCGGCCAGGGTCGGCTCACGATAAGTGGCGCCGAAGCGGAACATGGGGCCATGCCGCTTCATCTCCGCCGCGAAGTAGGCGGTGGTGGCCTCGAGGCCCGCTTGAAGCGGGACGGTTGCTTCCCATCCGAGCAGCGCCCGGGCGAGGCTGGTGTCCGGCTTGCGGCGGCGGGGATCGTCCTGAGGCAATGGCAGGCGGATGATCTCGCTGCCGGAGCCGGTCAGAGTGAGAACGCGCTCGACCAGGTCGCAGACGGTCAACTCGTGCGGGTTGCCGATGTTGACGGGGCCGGGCTGCTCGCCCTCAAAAGCCATCAGGCGTTCGATGCCTTCTACCAAGTCATCGACGTAGCAGAAGCTGCGGGTCTGGCTGCCGTCGCCATAGACCGTGATCGGCTCGCCGGTGAGCGCCTGGCAAATGACGTTCGAGACGACGCGCCCGTCCTGCGGGTCCATGCGCGGGCCGTAGGTGTTGAAGATGCGCACCACGCGGACGTCGGCGCGGCCGAGCCGGGCGAAGTCGAAGGTGAGCGTTTCCGCGGCGCGCTTGCCCTCGTCGTAGCAGGCGCGCGGGCCGGTGCAGCTGACCCAGCCGCGATAGCTTTCGGGTTGCGGGTGGATTTCCGGGTCGCCGTAAACCTCGCTGGTGGAGGTGAGGAGGAAGCGGGCGCGCTGCTCCTCGGCAAGGCGCAGCAGGTTGCGGGTGCCGAGCACGTTCGTGAGCATCGTGTGCTCGGGGTCCGCCTGGTAGTGCGGCGGGGAGGCGGCGCAGGCGAGATTGTATATCCGATCGAAGCGCTTGCCCGTGATTGCGCGGGGGAGCGGGTCAATGATGTCACCCTCTACCAAGCTGAAGCGTGGGTCACCGGCGAGGTGCTCGAGGTTTGTGGTGCGGCCGGTCTGGAGATTGTCCAGCGCGACGACTTCGTAGCCGCTGGCCAGTAGCCGATCCACCAGGTGCGAGCCGATGAAGCCAGCACCGCCGGCGACCAGCGCGCGCTTCGTTTCGTGGGATGTTGTCGGCACGTGTTTCTCCTACCGCCCCACTGAGGCCAGCGCGCCGGCCGGTCTGCTCATCATGGCTTCCAGATGCTGTTCGAGTTCGGCGGCGCGATGCTCGGCGGTGTGGGCAGCTAGCACCCGCCCGCGGGCCGCTCCACCGATGGCTCGGGCCTGCTTCTCCGTCAGGCCTTCGAGCGCCGCGATCACATCGTCCGTGCTGCGCGCCAGCAGGATTTCGCGGCCAGGCTCCAGCAGGTCCGACAGGCCCTCCCAAACGTCCGATATAACCGGTGTTGCGCAGGCAGCGGCCTCGAACAGGCGGACGGAGGGCGACCAGCCGGCCTTGATCATGTCTGCGCGCGTCACGTTCAGGGTGAAGCGAGACGCGGCGTAGAAGGCCGGGTGCTCAGCTGGCGGAACATGGTCGATCCGCTCCACGTTCGCCGGCCATTCGATGCTGTCCGGATATTGTGGTCCCGCAACGCAGAAGCGGCGGTGCGGCAGGGCGCGGGCGGCGGCGTTCAGCAGCTTTTCGACCGTGAGCTGACGGTCGTCGCTGTAGGTGCCGAGATAGGAGAGATCCCAGCGGGTGGGCACGTCCAGCGGCTGGTACTTGTGCGCGTCGACCGAGCAGTAGAGCGGGCGAGCCGCGGGGGAGCCAAAGTGCTGCTCGATGTGGCGCAGCGTGGGACCGCCGGTGAAGCTGAGGTAGACATCGTAGCCGGGGATGACCTCGGGAGAGAGATATTCGAAATCTCCGCGCTCCAGCTTGGCCAGGGTCACGGGCGTGTCGATGTCGTAGAAGGCGGTGACGCCTTCCGCGCTCGACTGGACCCAGCGGGCAACCTCCACGCCCTCCGGAACATAGGAGCCGACCATCACCGCATCCGCGCGGGCGATCTCGGTCCGCCAGCGTTCCAGCTCCTGAAGGTCGGCGTAGAACTCCAGCCGGCAATAGCTCGGGTCCTCCAGGTCGCGCTGGCTGCGGTACCAGGGGACGTCGCGCTCCAGGAAAAGGATGTCGTGGCCACGTGTCGCGAAGGCTTCGAGCAGCGCGCGAAAGGTGGTGGCGTGGCCGTTTCCCCAGGATGACGAAAGGCTGAGGCCGAGGACGACGAGCTTCATGCAGCCACCATCTCGCGCTTGGCGGAGACCTGAGCGCGGAGCACGCGGTCGGCTTCGGCTCCGCGGTGGGCATAGGTATGCTCCTGGAGCACGCGGTCGAGCGCCGCCTGGCCGATGGCGCGGGCGCGTTCCGGCGTGAGGCGGGCGAGATGCTCGGCGACGTCCTGGCCATCGCGGGCGACCAGCACTTCCTCGTCAGGTTTCAGGAACTGCTCGATGCCCTCCCATGCGTCCGTGATCAGGCAAGCCGCGGCGCCGGCCGCTTCGAACACGCGGGTGGCGGGGGAGAAGCCGATGTTCGCCATACTGTCACGCGCGACGTTGAGGACTGCCAGCGGGGTGCAGTTGAAGGCGTTGTGGTCGCGCGTGCCGACATGGCCGATCGCGCGGACGTTCGCCGGCATGGCCTTGGTTTCCCAGCCGTTGCCGCCGAGGAGGAACTTCTTCTCCGGCGTCAGGGCGGCAGCGTGAAGGAAGAACTCCTCCACTCGGGCTTCCCGGTCCGGAAGGCGGTTGGCGAGGAACGACAGGTCAGCGGCGAAGCGCTCCTCCGCGCGCACCGGATGATGGGTGAGGGGGTCGAGGGCGTTGTAGATGGGGATGCAGTCGCGAGCGCCGAACTGGCGGTAGTTGTTCACGACCGGCGGACCGCCGCCATAGGTCAGGACCAGATCGAACTCCGGTAGCCGTCGACGGAGTGGGTGATCGGCGGCCTGCCCGATCTCCTCCAGCGTAGCAGCGGCGTCCACGTCCCAGTAGATACGGGTAGCGCCGGGAGCGGCCTCGTCGAGCACGCCTTCCAGCAGTTCGTCGTCGAACACACCGACGCCGCTCGCCTTCACCACGATGTCGGCCTTGGCCGCCTCGGCCAGCACGTTTCGTGCAGCGTCGACGGTCGCAGGGTAGACGGTGACCTCGGCCCACTCCGGCGGGTCGATGTCGCGGTGCTGCTGGCGGTCAAATGCGTCCGGCTCGTAGAAGTGGATCTGGTATCCGCGCTTGGCCAGCTCGGACAGGATGCCGCGATAGTAGGTGGCGGCACCGTTCCAATAGGAGGAGAGCAGGCTGGAGCCGTAGAAGGCAATTTTCATCGTGTGACCTCGGCGGGAAAGCGATTGCGCTCACGCTGAGCTTGTCGAAACGGCGGGGAGCACCCTTCGACAGGCTCAGGGTGAGCGCGTTGGGTCGGTGCTGACGCTTCGACAGGCTCAGGGTGAGCGCGGCGGTTCAGGTTCCGCACGATCTCCAGCAGTTCATCGACGCGGTGCGCGCAGCTGTGGCGGGCGCGGATGGTGGCGAGGCCGTGCTCGGCGAGCGAGCGGCGGAGGTCCGGGTCGGAAGCCAGCGAACGCAGGTGGCGTGTCATGGCCTCGCCATCGGCCGCGACGAGATAGTCCTCGCCGGGCGTGAACAGGCCTTCGCTGTCGTTCCATGGGGCGGAGACCAGCGGGATGCCGCAGGCGAGCGCCTCGAACACGCGGATGGTCGGAATACCCGGCAGCAGGGTAGTGTAGAAGCGCCGGGGGACGTGAACGGTCGCGAGGTGGCGGGCGAACACCTCTGGCGCGCGCGCGTTCGGGAGCCAGCCGCGGAAATTCACGGCGTATCGCTTGAGCGTGGCGAGTGCCTCGGGCGGGTAGCGCACGCCGTAGATGTCGAGCGGGAGCTCGGCCTGCTGGGCGGGGCGAAAGAGGAACTGCTCCAGTTCGGACGAGCGTTCGCCATCGCCCCAGTTGCCGATCCAGACGAGACCCTCGCGCTCGCCGTCACGCTCCGGCGGGTGGAACAGGCGGGTGTCGGCTGCCTCGTGCCAGGTCCACACGCGGCCCTGCCAACCCCAGCGGCGGTAGACCTCCGACAGAGTCTCGCCGAACGCGAGCACGCCGTCGTAGCCCGACAGGTCGAAGGCGCGGATCGCGTCCGGGTCGCTGACCGCGCGATGGTGCGTGTCGTGGAAGAGAAGGGTGAAGCGCCCGGCGCGCCTGCGGAGGTCCCCGATCGCGGCGATGAGAGCCGGTTCGTTCCACTCATGGACGATGACAAGGTCGGCGCCGTCCACCAGTTCGGCCGGGTCGGTGCCGGCGTTGAACACGGTCGACGAGAGCTCCGGATAGGCGCTGCGGTAAGCGTCGAGGCCGCTCGGCCCATGGTCCTTCAGCAGGTTGTCGAGGCTCCAGGCCCCGCGCGGCTCGTAAGCGATGACGTCGTGACCGCGGGCGATCAGCTGCCGCAGCACACCGCGGAGGAAATGGGCGTTGCCGTGGTTCCAGCAGCTTTGCAGCGAATGCGTGAAGTAGACGATCCTCACGCAGCGACTTTCCGGTCTACGCTGAGGAGGGTGCGATATTGCTCCAGCATGGCGCTCGCTGTGGCGGCCGGGGTAAACTGCTCGGCGCGCGTGCGGGCCGCTTCGCTCAAGCGAGCGCGAGCCGCCGGATCGGCGATCAGCTGGTCGACCGCGGCTGCGACTGCATGCTCGTCGTGCAGCGGGACGAACAAGGCGGCCTCGTTCCACAACTCGCGAAAAGTGGGAATGTCGGTCAGCACCAGTGCGCAGCCGGCCTGGGCGGCCTCGAGGACCGACAGACCGAACGGTTCGTAGCGCGCGGTTGACACGAAGATCGGCTGCGCGGCCAGCTGCTCCTTGAGCGCAGCTCCGTCCAGGCGCCCGAGTGCCTGAGCATGGCTCAGGACCACTCTCGCACCATTCGGCCCTTTGAGTAGGCCTGCCGCCTTGAACGGAACCGACGAGAGCGCCGCAGCGCGGTCGAAGGTGGCAATGTCTTTGCCTTCATCCCACAGGCGCCCGGCGGTGAACGCCACATCGGCCCGCGCAATGGGGGGAAGGCCGGCAGCCGCGCGCCCATTGTGCACGGCCACGGGAAGGCTCGGCAGGCCGTAGGTCTCCCGCACGGCGGCGGCGAAAGCATGGGTCGGAGCAAGGACCGCGTCGAGCCTGCGCAGCCCCTCGCTCACGAGTTCGGCGCGCCAGCCGATATCGCTCGGCAGCGGGCCGTCCTTCACCGCGGACCACCAACTGCCGACACAGCTGTGAACCACTCCCACCAGCGGAACGTCGAACGGGATGGCCGCCAGCGCTGGCGTGTGCAGCTGCACGAGGTCGACCCCGGCACCGACGGCCAATTCATTGAGGACCTTCGCTGCGTCGCGAAGGTGGGCAGGATCATCGGCCAGCCAGTCGAGCGGCAGGCCGGTGTCGATCAGCTGCAGGCCAGGCGTCGCGGCTGCTGCGTCGAGCTGTTCGGGCGTGGGGGAGGGGCCAAGCACGGCCAGATAGACCATGACGTCGTCAGCGTCGGCCAAGGCCTGTGCAAGGTCGAGCGAATAGGTCCACACCCCGCCGACCGCATCAGTGGTGAGGAGCAGCTTCAGCCGGCCGGTCATGCGTGCGCCCGAAGCAGCGGCTTCTCGGTCGCCAGCGGCAAGCCGCGTTCCTGCGCGAGCCAGGCCGCGAGGTTGGCGACACCTTCACGCCATGGCTTCGGCGCGTTGAGGCCGAGGGTCTGCCGGATGTGCCGCGTGTCCGCGACAAAGTAGCGCTGGTCGCCCGCGCGCCAATCGGAGAAGTGCAGGGCGGGCTCGCGGCCGATCGTTTTCCCCATGAAAGCGACAAGCTGGCGCAGGCTGATCGCATTGGACGGCCCGCCGCCGAGATTGAACGCACGCCCGGCAATCCGGTCGATGTTCCTCCATGCCGCCATGTAGGCATCTACGGCATCGCTGACGTCGAGAATGTCGCGGACCTGGTGGCCGTCGCCGTAGAGCGTGATCGGCTCGCCCTCGAGCGCGCGGATGAGAAAATGGGCCACCCAGCCCTGGTCCTCCGTGCCCATCTGCCGCTCGCCGTAGATGCAGCTCATGCGCAGGACGGCTGTCGGCAGGCCGAAGCTGCGGGCATAGTCCAGGACGTACTGGTCGGCCGCACCTTTGGAGCAGCCGTAGGGCGTGTGGAAGTCGAGCGGCCGGGCCTCGGAGATGCCGTGGTCGCGGATGACCAGATCAGTGGGGTGATAGGCCTCGCCTCCAAGAGTGAAGTCGAGGTCGGCGAGGTCGCCGTACACCTTGTTCGTGGACGCGAAGACCAGCGGCACCCGCCGGCCGGACTGCCGCAATGCGTCGAGCAGGTGCAGTGTGCCGCGAATGTTGATGTCGAAGTCCTCGCGCGGGTCCACCATGGAGGTGGTGACTGCCACTTGCGCGGCCATGTGGAAGACGGCGCTGGCCTGACGCGCCGCGCCAGCAAGGCTGTCCTCGTCCCGCACGTCGCCGCGCACGAAGCTGATCCGCTTCGGATGACGGGACTGGAGCCAAGCGAGATTGCGTTCGACCCCGGGCCGGGAGAGCGCGTCGAACACCAGCACGTCGTGCCCTTCAGTGGCGAGGCGGTTGGCGATGTTGCAGCCGATGAACCCGGCGCCGCCGGTCACCAGCACTGGCGAGCGCGCGACCAGCGCTGGCCCGCTCACGCGACCAGTCCCCGCGCTTCAAGCTCGCCGCGGGCCTGCTCGACGCGGTCGACCGCCTCCTGCTCGGCGACCCAGCCGGCGAGTTCGGCGAGACCTTCCTCGAAGTCTTTCTCGGCCCGGAAGCCGAGCCGGTCGGCCGCCAGAGTGCCATCGCAGAAGCAATGGCGGATATCGCCGATGCGGGTCTTGCCGACGATCTCCGGTTCGATGTCGTTGCGGTTCATGGCCCGGGCGAGGCTCTGCGCCACTTCGGTCACCGAACGGTCCCGGCCCGAGCCGACGTTGAACACGCCGCCGACGGCCTGCGGCAGCTCCAACGCATCGGCGAACGCACGGGCGACGTCGCCGACATAGACGAAGTCCCTACGCTGCTCGCCATCCTCGAAGATCATCGGCTTCTGCCCGTTCAGCAGGCGCGAGGCGAAGATGGCGAGCACGCCGGTATAAGGGTTGGAGAGCGCCTGGCCGGGACCGTAGACGTTGAACAGCCGCAGGCACACGCCCTCCATGCCGTAGGCCTCGGCCATGATGTGGGTGGTGCGTTCCTGAACGTATTTGTTGAGCGCGTAGATGGAGGCGAGGTTCGGCTGCTTCCATTCGGGCGTGGCGACAGGCATGAGCGGCCGCCCCTTTCCATCGACCGGATCCCAGCTGGTGTTGGCACCAACACGCGGAAGGCGCACGGCATGCTGGACGAACTCGCCGTCCGCATCGCGGTAGAGACCCTCGCCATAGATGCTCATCGACGAGGCCGTGACGATCCGGCGGACGGGATGGTCAATCAGCTTCTCCGTCAGCACGGCGGTGCCGACGTCGTTGACGCTGGTGTAGCGCTCGACCGCATACATCGACTGGCCGACGCCCACTTCGGCAGCAAGGTGGATCACGCTGTCGACGCCCTTGAGCGCTTGTGCAACCGCCTCGCCGTCGCGGACATCGCCGCGGACGAGTTCCGCTTCTTTGTTGAGCATGGTGGAGCCGTCGACCACGCCATGGACCTGCTCGATCAGGCTATCGAGGACCCGGACCCGGTGCCCGCGACGAAGCAGCTCTTCGCTGACGAAACGGCCGATGAACCCGGCGCCTCCCGTGATCAGAACAGTCTCGCTCAATGCTCGGCCCCTTGTTGTTCTTGGGAACCACGGGCCAGCGCAGATCATTACGCCAACATCGCGATCCTTCCGCCCGCTCAATGATCGTGAGTCAGCTTTGTTCCGGAAGAAGAAGCTGCGAAGCGGAGTGTGATTTGAGGGCCGCGCTCTTCCAGCTTTGTTGAACCCCAAGGGAACAAAGCTTCCTCGGCACTGTTGAGCGACCGAAACAACAGGGAGGAAACACTGACCGCGTCGATTCTACTCGTGCGTCACGCTTCACATTCGGACCTGGGTCAGCGGCTCACCGGCCGCGGTCTGGATGGTGGGCTTGCGCCAGCCGGGGTCGAGGAGGCGCGGCGGCTTGGGCGCTGGTTGGCTGACCAGGAGATCGCAGCCGTGCACGCCAGTCCGCGCGGACGGGCGCAGCAGACGGCTGCGGCGATCCGGTCGGACGTGGTCACGGCCGATGCGCTGGACGAGGTGGACTTCGGTGAATGGACCGGCCTCCGCTACGATGCGCTGAAAGGCAACACTGCGTGGGACCGATGGAACTCCGAGCGCTCAACGGCGCAAGTGCCGGGCGGCGAGAGCATGGCCGAAGCCCAGGAGCGGGCGGTTGCCCACGTGCAGCAGGTCGCGCGTGAGTTCGCCGGCCGAATGGTGGCGCTGGTCAGCCATTGCGACATCATCCGCGCGGTCGTCGCATGGGTGCTCGGCCTGTCGCTGAACCGCATCCTGAGCTTCGACGTCGATCCGGCTTCGGTCACCCACATCGTCGTGGGCGAGTGGGGCGCTCGGCTGGTGCGTCTCAATGAGCGGGCGCCTGCCTGATGCTCGCATCCAGGCATCTGGACGAGGCCTCGATCCGCAGAAGGATCGACGAACTTAAGCCGTGGTTTCACGACCTCGACCTGCAAGGCGTCCATACTGCGCCGGATCATTTCCTGTGGGGCTATCCGAACAGCAAGTTCCGGCGGTTTGAACATGTGCTGCCCGCCGACCTGGAGGGCCGGAGCGTCCTCGACATTGGCTGCAATGCGGGCTTTTATAGCTTCGAGATGAAGCGCCGTGGCGCTGGTCGTGTGCTCGGCATCGACCATGACGAGCGCTACCTGGAACAGGCGCGGTTCGCCTCCGAGGTGCTTGGCTTCAACGACATTGAGTTCCGCCGTGGCGAGGTATGGGACGTGGGCGCGCTCGGCGAGCGCTTCGACCTCGTGATCTTCATGGGTGTGCTCTATCATCTGCGCCATCCGCTGCTGGCGCTCGACTTGCTCCACGAGCATGTCGCGGATGACTTGCTGCTGTTCCAGTCGCTGCAGGCCGGCTCCGAGGCGATGTTCGAGCCGGAGCCCGACTACGAGTTCCATGCCAACCTCGGCGTGTTCAATGAGCCGGGCTGGCCGAGGCTACACTTCATCGAGCACCGCTACGCGGGCGATCCGACCAATTGGTGGGTGCCGAACGCCGCGTGCAGCGCTGCCATGCTGCGCTCGGCCGGGTTCGAGGTCCTCGCCCAGCCGATCGGCGACGTGTTCATGTGCCGCCGCCAGGAGAAGCCCTCCGACGTGCCGGGCGCCGTTTATCCAGCAAGGGGAAGTGCTGCGTGATCGAAGCTGCGATGATCTGGAACGAGCCCAACAACAAGTCGCATTGGGACCCGGAGATCGACCCCGACTGGTCGAAGTTCGCCGAGATGACGATCGCCGCGGCGAGGGCAATCGAAAGCGTGAACCCGGCAGTCAAGCGCGTGCTCGGTGGCATTTCGCCGATCGATCCGCAGTACATCCAGCGGCTAGAAGGGCATGGGGTACTCGACCACTTGGACGTGATCGCCGTTCACGGGTTTCCGCTCGACTGGAACCTGTGGAACATCAACGAGTGGCCTGCCAAGATCGACGAGATCGCCGCCGTCGCGCCGAACCACGAGCTGTGGGTGACCGAGGTCGGCGTCGGCTCGTTCGGCGCCGAGGAAGTGCAGGAGTTCGGGGTCAAGCGCACCGCCGAACTGCTGATCGGCAAGGTGCCGCGCATCTTCTGGTATTCGCTCTACGACCTTCCCCAGGCGTGGGGCGCAACCACCCGCCACCGCGAGGCCGAAGGGTCAAGTTACTATCGGCACTTCTACATGGGCTTGCTGAAGGAAGACGGCACGCCGAAGCTGGGTCTGAAGGCGTTCGAGCCATACGCCGCCGATCTCGGGCTGATGCAGTGGTTCCACTATCGCGACCCGAGGCTGGATGAAGCCGTGGCGTGGTTGAAGCGGTTAGGCGTCACGAAACTGCGCACAGGCCTCAGCTGGGCAGACAGCTTCCGCGAGGATGCGATCGGCTGGTTCGACCGGCAGATGGAAGCGCTGCAGGACTTCGACGTCACGGTGACCTTCTGCTTCACGCCGGAGCACCTCGGCATCGCGCCGCACCATACCAGTCCGCCCCAGGACCCCAACCAGTTCGCCGACTTCTGCGCGGCGATGATTGAACGTTACGCGCCCGCTTCCGCCGTGCAGGAGCCGGCGCGCGTGGCCGCCGAATAAGGAGCCCGCCATGAACCCGGACATCAACATCGCCATCGCCGGGGTCGGCAATTGTGCGTCCAGCCTGGTGCAGGGCATCGCCTACTATCAGAACGGCGGCGCGAACGAGCAGATCGGACTCATGCACTGGGACCTGGGCGGCTACCGGCCCAAGGACCTGAAAGTGGTCGCCGCCTGGGACGTGGATGCGCGCAAGGTGGGCCGGGACGTCGACGAGGCGATTTTTGCCGAGCCCAACTGCACGCAGGTGTTCTGCGATCACGTGAAGCCCACGGGCGCCGTGGTGCGCATGGGCCGCAAGCTCGATGGGGTTGCGGACCACATGGCGGACTACCCGGCCGAGCGGACGTTCGTGGTCGCGGACGAGGCTGAGCCGAGCCAGGAAGACGTGGTCCGCGTCCTCAAGGAAACGAACGCGCATGTGCTGATGAACTACCTTCCGGTCGGCAGCCAGCAGGCGACCGAGTTCTACGCCGAGTGCGCGCTGGAAGCCGGCGTCGCGTTCGTGAACTGCATCCCCGTGTTCATCGCGTCAGACCCTGCTTGGGCGAAGCGCTTTGAGCAGCGCGGTGTGCCGATCATCGGCGACGACATCAAGGCGCAGCTCGGCGCCACGATCGTCCACCGCGTGCTGACCGACCTGTTCGCCAAGCGCGGCGTGCGACTGGACCGGACCTATCAGCTCAACACGGGCGGCAATACCGACTTCCTCAACATGCTCGAGCGCTCGCGCCTGAAGCACAAGAAGGAGTCGAAGACCGAAGCCGTACAGGCGGTCGCGGAGCGCCGTCTCGACGACGAGAACATCCATGTCGGCCCGTCCGACTATGTCGCCTGGCAGAACGACAACAAGGTCTGCTTCCTGCGCATGGAAGGACGAATGTTCGGCGGCGTGCCGATGAATCTGGAACTGCGGCTGTCGGTCGAGGATTCACCGAACAGCGCGGGCGTCGCGATCGACATGATCCGCTGCGCCAAGCTGGCGCTGGACCGCGGTCAGGGCGGCGCGATCCATCCGCCGGCCGCCTACTTCTGCAAGCATCCTCCCATTCAGATGACGGACGATGAGGCGCTCCACGCCACTGAGGCGTTCATTCGCGGTGAGCAGAAGAAGCAGTTCCATTAGCACGCCTACGGTCGAGCCCTCCGACGGGCTCGCCTCCGCGCTGGAACGCAACATCTCGGCGCTGGCCGAGCGCCGGCGTCACGAGCAAGCCGATGCATCTTTTCGGGATCGCATCGCGGAGGCGATCAGCCGATTTGCCGGGTCGATCACTTTCGTTGTGGTCCACGCCCTGCTTGTTGCAGGGTGGATCGTGGTGAATGCGGGGCTCGTTCCCGGCCTTCGGCCCTTCGACCCCACCTTTGTTATCCTGGCCACGGTGGCGTCCGTGGAAGCCATCTTCCTGTCAACCTTCATCCTCATCAGTCAGAACCGCGCAGCAGCGCTCGCGGACCGGCGTGCCGACCTCGATCTTCAGATCAGCCTGTTGTCGGAGCATGAGGTCACGCACCTGATCACGCTCGTGACCGAGATCGCGCAGAGGCTCGGCGTCGAGGAAGCGAAAAACCCCGAGTTGCAGGAATTGAAGCGAACCGTCGCACCGGAAGCCGTGCTGGAGCGGATCAAGGACAGCGAAGAGGGTGAACCCTCTAATTGAGGCTGTCATTGCGCGTTGGTGGTCCCGGTGACAAGGGGAAGTGATGCCGGACCTTGCGTTCTTTCAGGAGCTCTCCGCAGCAGCGCGCGCCGTCACGCTCGGAGCAGCTGTGCCGGTCGCGGAGAACAAGGCTGGCGAGGGCGCCTTCGATCCCGTGACTCACCTCGATAGGGCAGCGGAGCAAGCGTTGCGTGCTGCCATCGAGCGGCGATTCCCGAGTGACGGGATTGAAGGTGAGGAGTTCGGCCTCACTCGCGCGGATGCGAAGCGCCGCTGGAGCCTCGATCCGATCGACGGAACGCGGGCGCTGATCTGCGGTCTCCCGAGCTGGACCACCTTGGTCGCTCTACTGGACGGCAGCAAGGCCCTCGCCGGGATGATCGACGCACCGGTTCTGGATGAACTGGCACTTGGATTGGAAGGGCGCAGTCTCCTTATCTCATCGGCCGGTATCAGGCCGCTGCAGGTGAGCAGCTGCTCGGTTCTGGGTGAAGCCCGGCTCGCAACAACAGATCCGTTCCTGTTCGACGAGCAGCAGGCGATCGCATTCGACCGCGTCCGCCGCGCTGCTCCGGTTACGCGATACGGGCTCGACGCCCTTGCTTACGCCCGCCTCGCGGCCGGATCGCTCGACCTGGTCATCGAAAGTGGGCTCAAGCCGCACGACTATAACGCGCTGGTGCCGGTCGTGCGCGGCGCGGGCGGGGTCATCGGCAACTGGCAAGGTGGTGCGGACCTGAGCGGCGGAGACGTGATCGCGGCTGCGACACCAGCTCTGTTCGAAGAAGCATTGAAGTTGCTGCGCAACTAGTTGCGGGGCCGCTTTGTTGCTGTAAGGATTGGCGACGAGGAGAGTGCGTGGCAGGTCTCGAGCTTCATGGCGTTCGCAAGGCCTTCAAGGGCGTTCAGGTCCTGGATGGCGTAGACCTGACCGTCGCCCCGCGTGAATTCATCGCCTTTCTGGGCCCGTCGGGATCGGGCAAGTCCACGTTGCTGCGGATCATCGCGGGTCTTGAAACGGCCGACGACGGCGAAGTCATTCTTGAGGGGCGTCGGATCGACACGCTGCCTCCAGGCGACCGCGGGGTGGCGATGGTGTTCCAGCATTACGCCCTCTACCCGCACATGTCGGTACGCGAGAACATGGCGTTCGGCCTCAAGAACGCGCGCGTGCCCAAGCCGGAGATCGACGGGCTGATCGAAGATGCCGCGCGCGTGCTGGAGATCAACGAACTCCTCGACCGCAAGCCGGGGCAGTTGTCGGGTGGCCAGCGCCAGCGCGTGGCGATCGGGCGCGCGATCGTGAAGAAGCCCAAGCTGTTCCTGCTCGACGAACCCTTGTCGAACCTAGACGCGGCACTGCGTCTGCGCACCCGCGTCGAGCTCGCGCAGCTTCGGCAGCGTGTCGACGCGGGCGTGATTATGGTGACGCACGATCAGGCCGAGGCGATGACGCTGGCTGACCGGATCGTCGTCTTCAACGATCGCCGAATCCAGCAGGTCGCTCCGCCCATGGAGATCTACAGCCGCCCCGCAAACACCTTTGTCGCAAGGTTTGTCGGCTCGCCAGCCATGACCATAATCCCCGGCAAGCTGCAGAACGGCAGCGGTCATGCCGCGGTTCGGCTTGGCGACGGCGCCCTGATCGAGACCGCGATTTCGCGCGACGGCTTGCCGCCCGGCGAGCGGATCGAGATCGGCTTGCGTCCGGAAAGCGTGCGAGTGACGCGCGACGGCGATGTCGCAACCACGACGGCGAAAGTCGTGCTGGTCGAACGGCTCGGCGAGCGATCCCTGGTCTATGCGCAGCTGAAGGATGGAACCGAGATAACAGCCGAAGACTCCGGTTTGTCGACGGCAAGGTCAGGAGACGAAATCGGCCTCAAGATCGACGGAGCCGCAGCCCATCTGTTTGGAGCGGACGGTACCGGATACCACCGGCAGGACGCATGAGGGCAGCTGCCCGACGCTGGGACGGGCTGTTGTTCGTTGCGCCTTTCTTGCTGCTCTATTGCACCATCCTGATCTACCCGTTGCTCAAGGGCATCTGGCTGAGCCTGCACCGCGTGGACCTGTTTGGGCAGGGAACGCTGGTCGGCTTCGATAATTACGCCCGACTGATCGGCGATCCCACCTTTGGACAATCACTGATCAACACTTTCCTCGTCACGTTGATGGTGGTGCCCGTGTTGACGGTGCTCGCACTGGCACTGGCATTGGCGCTCAATCGCGCGACGCGGGACGCGGCCATCTTTCGCGGCATCTTCTTCTCGTCGTCGGTGCTGTCCGTCACCATTGTGACCCTGATCTTTCGCTTCATCCTTGCGCCCGATGCCGGCCTGCTAGGCGAGATCTGGCAGGGGCTGGGCTGGGAGCCGTTGCCGTTCCTCAGCCATCCGGACCTCACCCTGCCGGCGCTCGCGATCACCACAATCTGGTGGTCTCTCGGCCTGCCGATGATGCTGTTTCTGGCCGGTCTGCAGCAGATCCCGGAGGACATGTATGAAGCCGCGGCACTCGATAATGCGGGTAAGTGGACGACCTTCTGGCGCGTGACCCTACCTTCGATCCGCCGCACGCTGATCCTCGTGGTCATGCTGCAGACGGCGGCGCAGCTGCAGATGTTCGGCCAGGCGCAATTGCTCACCGCGGGCGGGCCGAGCGGCGCCTCGCGTACGACGGTGCTGTTCCTGTTCGAGGTGGCGTTCGGCCGGTGGGAGTTGGGCTATGCCAGCGCGGCGGCGGAAATCCTGTTCCTGATCATCCTGGGCGTGACGCTCACCCAGTACTGGCTGACCGGGAGGGATCGCGAAAGTGGCCGCTAGCATACAGCGTGGCAGGCTCCCATGGTGGGGCTGGATCGGCCTGGTGGTGGGTGCCGCGATAATGGCGGCACCGCTCGTGTGGACCTTGCTGCTGTCGCTGAAGAACAATGCCGAGCTGGTCGGCAACAGCGGGGCGGCACTCAGCGGCCCGTACACGCTCGAAAACTATGTCGCGATCCTTGGCAACGACCGCACGCTGCGCTGGCTGCTCAACAGCGTGATCGTATCACTGGGTACCACCGTTGGCGTGCTGGTGCTGTGCAGTCTCGCCGGCTACGGTTTTGCCCGCCTCGACTTTCCGTTCCGTCGCACCCTTTTCACGCTGGTCTTGTTGGGCCTCGCGATCCCAAGCCAAGCCGTGATCCTGCCACAGCATCAGCTGTTCGCGACGCTGGGCCTGCACAACAGCTATCCAGGCCTCATCCTGCCGGGCCTGATCACGAGTTTCGGCGTATTCTTCATGACGACCTACATGCGCGCCATCCCGAAGGAGCTGGATGAGGCTGCCATGCTCGACGGGGCCTCCCGGTTCACCATCTTCTGGAAGGTCATTCTGCCGCTCACCGTGCCTGCGCAGTCAACCCTCGCGGTGTTCACCTTCCTCGGGTCCTGGAACGATTATTGGTGGCCGCTGATCAGCGCGACCCGCAGTGACATGTACACGCTAACAGTCGGGCTGGCTTCCAGTCAGATGAACTACGCGCAAACCAGCGGACTCGGCTTCTTGATGGCCCAGGCCGTCTTCGCGTCCATTCCGATCTTCGTCGTGTACGTCATCTTCCAGAAGCAGATCGTGCGCGCGATGGCGGGCACCGCCGTTCGATGAGGTGGATGCTCGCCCTGATCGCGGCCGTGGTGCTCGGCAGCTGTTCGCAGGCGGAGGAGCGCACGGGTCTCTACATCCAACGGTTCTTCGGAGAATGTGGGTCGCAATACGGCTCCGCGACGGACATTTCCAAGGCGGAAGGCGAATGCGGGATCATCACTACGATGATCAACGCGTTCCAGGCGCAACATCCCGACTTGTCCGTCAGCCAGAACGTGGTTGCCTGGCCCGGCTATCCGCAGCTGACGGCACAGATGGCGGCGCGCGATCCGCCGGATATCGTGACCATGCACGGAGCCGTCATTTCCGACTATGCGGCACAGGGGCTGCTGGAGCCAATTGAGCCTTATCTGCGGGAAGCAGGCATCGAGCCCGGCACCTTCACCAATGCCGCGCGCGGTGCAGTCACCGTCAACGGGCGCATCTTCGGCATGCCGCTCGATACACACGGCGGCTTATGGCACATCAACACCAGGCTGTTCGAGCAAGCGGGGCTGATGCGCGGCGGCAAGCCGGTGCTGCCGAACTCGCCCGGGGAGCTTGTCGCGCACGCACGCCAATTCCGTGAGCGGACCGGCAAGCCGTACCTGATCCAGAGCCTTGTCGGTGACCCGGCTGGCGCGGCCCGCAACATGTACACCTACATGATGGCGCAACGGGCAGCGGTCTTTCCGGATCCCAAGCACATGCGGACGAACACGCCGGAGGGACGTCGCGTTGCGGACCTGTTCCGCCGCATGACGGCCGAGGGGCTCGGCACCAGCAACATGGACACGCCTGCGGCTATTGCCGCTTTCATGAATGGCGAAGGAGGCATCTATCCCACCGGCACGTGGATGATCGGCCAGTTCGAAACGGAAGAGAAAACGCGCGGGCGACCGCTGTACCGGAGCTACGCCGTGCTGAACTATCCGCGCCTCTGGGGCGAGCATGTCGTGTTCGTCAGCGGTCATGCATGGGTTGTCCCCAAACGCGAGCGGACGGCAGAGGAGCGCAGCGCCATCGCGCGCTTCTTCCGTTTCATGGCGGAGCACAATTTCGACTGGGCGAGGACGGGTCATCTGCCCGCATTCCAGTCCATCATCGACAGTTCACGGTTCAGGGCCTTGCCGCACCGGGAGGACATCGCACCGCTCGCTGAGATCGGCCGCACCTTACCCAGCTACGTGCAGCGCCAGAGCGCGATCGAGGGCATTGTCGGTGAAGAAGCCGCCGCCGCCTTCACCAGTCAGAAGCCAACCGCCCGCGCGCTTGGCGATGCCGACCGCAGAGTCACCGAATTTTTGGCGGAATTGCCATGATGGTTGCGGCGTAGCGTTGCGGCAACAGCGTCACGGATTCGTCACCGCTTGCTGAACATTGCCGCTTGTATTCCGTTTCGGCAACGAGCCTATGTGGCTGTGACCGCGCAGGCGGATGCCCTGCGCATTTCAACGGGGGTTTCGATGCGCTTCAAGTCCTTTGCTCTTTGCTCGGCCTCTCTGGCCGCGCTGCTGTTCGCAACACCCGCAAACGCCCAAGATCAGCAGCCCGCAACGCCCCCCGACCCGACGGTTCAGGGTCAGGAGCAGCCTGCAGACGCTGAAGCTGGAAGCGCTCAGACAGATGACGCGGTACAGACCGCTGGCGGCGCGGATCAGGCCGCTGCTGACGATCAAGCGATCGTCGTCACAGGGCTTCGCCGAAGCATCCAATCCGCTCGCAACATCAAGCGCAACAGCGAGCAGATTGTGGATGCGATCGTCGCGGAAGATATTGGCAAGCTGCCAGACGTAACCGCCTCCGCGGCGCTTGCACGAGTCACCGGTGTTCAGGTCAATCGCGCAGCCGCCGAAGCGGCTCAAGTCCAAATCCGTGGCCTGCCCGACATCAGCACGACCTACAACGGACGCGAGATTTTCACTGCGGAGAACCGCTTTGTTGCCATTCAGGACTTCCCTGCGGGTGGCGTCGCCGCTCTGGAAGTTTTCAAGTCCGGAACCGCCAATCAGATTGAGGGCGGCTTGGGCGGGCAGGTCAACGTCCGCTCGCGACGGCCCTTCGATTTCTCGAAGTTCGAGCTGTCCGGATCGCTGAATGCGGTCCGCTTCGAACAGAACGGAAAATGGGACTGGAACGGCAATCTTCTGGTCAGCAATCGTTGGGAGGTTGGGGACGGCGGCGAGTTTGGCGTTCTCGTCAATGCGGCGCTGACGAACCTGGATTTCCTCGACTCCACGCGGGAGAATGATCGCTTCGTTTCACCGCGCCCAGCCACAGCAGACACACCCGGCTTCATCGCTCCGAATGGCAGTGGCCTCTTCTACCAACAGGGAGAACGCTGGCGGCCTTCAGTCAACGCGGCGATCCAGTACAAGCCGAACCCTGACCTTCAATTTTACGTTGATGGTCTTTTTCAGGGGTATCGCGGCAACGACCGCGAGTACTGGATGTTTGTGCCCTTATTCGACAACTCGACCTTGTCAGATGTTGTTTTGGACGAGAACGGGCAGCCCATCAGCGTGCGGGTGAACAGTCCGAATGCTCCTGATGGATTTCAAGTGTTCCGTAAGGCGCGAACCAATACCTATCAGCTTGGTGGAGGCGTGATCTACGATGTTACGAGCGACCTCCGCCTGACGGGCGATATCGCGTACACGAGCTCGACTTATCGGGAAGATCAGGTCAACATCGACTATGCGTTGACCAGTTCGCCAGAGCGGATCGTATTCTTTGATAATCCGCGCCATCCTGGCGGCGCGTCTTTCGACTTCATCGACTTCGATACGACCGACCCGTCTAACTATGTTTACCGTGGCCTCTTCCAGAACCGGATTAGGGCGACTGGCAAGGACATCCAGGCGCGTGTCGATCTTGAATGGGAAACCGGGTGGACGAATGTTCCTCGTCTGCAGTTCGGACTTCGTCATAACAATCGCGATGCACGGCGTGATACCGGTGGTCTTTATCGCGGCATCGATCCTGCAAACCGACCCGCGCTTTCGACGATCGGCATCAATCTAGGGACATTCGGTTGCGGCTTTGCCTACGACAACTTGCAAGCCGAGCGATGCTTCGTCGGTTCTAGCTTTGATGAAGTTTTCAGTAATCTTGATGCGCTTCGTGCCGCAGCCGCTGCCGCCACGGGCGGAGTTCCGTTGGGCGAGCCCTCCTTCGACCCGCTCGCCCGTTTCGATGCGAACGAAAAGGCTAGCGCCGGCTACGCCCAGCTCCGCTACGAGTTCGACGCCGGGTTCCCCATCGATGGCAACATCGGCGTGCGTGTTGTTAGAACCAGGACCAAGCTTGAGGGTAACCAGTTAGATGTGACGCCGGAGCCGGACGTCCTGACTCCGATCCAGCGAGCGAACGTTTATACCGACATCCTGCCCAATATCAGCATGCGCATGGAGTTCACGCGCGGCTTGCAGGCGCGCCTTGCTTACACGGAGACGAGGACGCGTCCGAATTTCTTAGATCTGCGGCCTTCCATCACGATTTTTCCGCCGACAGGCGCGTGCTCCACGGAAGGCCCGACGAGTCCCAACTGTTTCCAGAATGCCAACGGTGGAAACCCTGACCTGCAGCCGATCAACAGCAAGAACTACGATGCGACCCTGGAGTATTATTTCGCCAACCAGGGGAGCCTGACTCTCTCCCTATTCAGGAGAGACATCCGCGGCTTCATCTTTGGTTCGACTCAGGACGTCCCAGGCGGGATCAATTTCATTCGCCTCAGTGCACCCTTTAACTCGGGGAAGGGGAAAATACGCGGCATCGAAACGGCGTTTACCACCTTCTTCGATTATGATTGGCTACCGACCTGGTCGCGGGGCTTTGGCGTGCAGGCCAACTACACCTATCTCGACGCATCGACCGAACTTGCGCCCAATTTCCGCGCGCAGTTGCCCGGGCAACAGGACTTCCCGGGCGTATCGAAGCATGCCTTCAACTTGGTGGGACTCTACGAGCGCAACAACCTCTCTGCTCGACTCGCCTATAACTGGCGCTCCAAGTTCGTGATCGAGTATAACGACTTCCAAGGGTTCCAGTCGCCGACCGTGCAGCGAAGCCTCGGTCAGCTGGATTTCTCGGCTTCTTACACCCCCGTCGAAAATCTGACGATCGCGTTCGATGCTCTTAATCTGCTCGCGGGCAAGGAGCCGATCCGGACATATCGCGATTACGCGGGTGGCGGCGGAGACTCGTTCCCTTGGATCACCAAGTACCTGGAACGCGTTTATTCGATCGGGATCCGCTTCCGCTACTAGGCGCGGCTAAACTGTTGCTATTGGGGCGGCTTCCTTGGCTTGGGAGCCGCCCTACTTCTTGGTGGGAACGCGTAGTGCTTTGAGGCGCTCGGCAGAAGGCGCGATGGGAGGCAGCACACCCTGCGGCCGATCCAAGTAGAAATAAGCCACAGCCGCCACGTCGTCGCTCCGGTAATAGTTGGTGTGGCCGTCCGGAAGCGAAGGGTCATCCGGGCGCTTTCCGCTCTCCAGCAGCTTCTGGAAGTTGGTGCGGCTGCCCGGGTCGATGGTGACCGGGATCATCGGCACGCCTTTCTTCTGCAGGCCAAGCACGACGTTCTTGCGCGCACCGCCCATCTGCTGGAGCGACACCTCGATGTCGCGATGGAACAGGACCGGATCCGGGACATGGAAGCGGTAGAAGGTCCAGCGTCCCTCGTCGTCCCAGGTCGCGATCGGAGCGCCCTGGTAGTGGTTGATGTAGGCGCCTTGGCCCCAGGCTGTCCCAATATAGTCTTCGGTGCCGGTGCCAACGAGCGTGGGAGCGTCGGTGCGGTCCCCGTCCAGCGCGATCTTGACCTCGCCCTCGCCCCACCAGGTCCTTTCATAGACGGGATTCGTGTTCACCGTGACACTCGCGCCGAGGAACCGACCACGGCCCTGGATACGGGGCAGCACGCGGAAGTCCTTGCCAAGGCTTGTCGCACGATCACGGCTCCACCAGGCGTGAAAGTAGAGTATGTCCTCGGGCTGGCTCCGGACGGTGCGGTAGTTCACGTCGAAGAAGATGAGGTTGACCGGCTTTCCGCTCTCGTTGGCGATGCTGATGCGTGCGCCCTTCCGGAAGGGCATCGGCACATAGGACACAAAACTGCGCCCTTCGGGTGAAGAGAAGAGGGCCGTTTCCATCGGCACCATCGTGCCGGCTCCGTGGAGGAAGAAGTCGCCCAGCGGGACCTCTACGGCAGGCCGGTCAGCTCCGTCCCACCACATGCGCAGCACCAGCCCGCGCAGGGCCTCGGGTGAGCGGTCCTCGATAGTCATCCATAGACGGTCGATGACGCCGCCGCCAGCGATGTTGGCCAGCTCGAGCGTTCCGTCGATCGGAATGGTGTCGAAGGCATGCCCCTTCGCGCCCTTGTTTTCCCGCGCCCCGGCACCCTTCGCCCCGGTGGGGTTCTCCGGGCTGATCCAGCGCGTCTCCTGATCCGAAGGGAAACGGTAGAGGCTGGGGTCCGGCATGGCGGCGGCGACGGCGAGGGCGGTGAGGGTCAGCATGGTCGCATGCATCGGCCCTTCCTACTTCCCCCGCAAGCTCGGTGCGATGGCCGGCTTGCCGTTTTCCCAGCCGAACGGGGCGATGTAGAGGTACCGCGACTCCCGATGAGGTCGGCAGCTGCGGGTCGTCGCCCACGCGTGGAAAGAGATGAAGGTTCCGCCGTTCGCCCGAAAGATGTTCTGGTGCCCTGGTCCGCTCAGGCATCCGGTCGAGCCCGGGTCGCTGTAGCTGTAGAGAATGGGATTCTCTTTCGCGTCGCTGCAGGGTCCAAGCGGGCCTTGGCAGCTGGCGTAGCCCATGGCGTAGGGCGAGAACCGCTCCTTCGCGTCCCAGCCGAAGAAGCCCGCCGAGTAGAACATCGTGTGGCCTTGCGGGGTCAGCACCATGGTCGGCGCTTCGATGACGCCGCCCTCCCACCTGTCCTTGTCGGTCATGCCCAGATCGACCGGTTCACCCTGCAGCTTCAGGCCGTCGGCCGAAAGCTGCACTCCCCACAGCCGGGTCGGTCTGCGTACCCGGTTTCCGTCGTTCTTGAAGTAGAGATACAGCTTGCCGTCCCGATCGCGGAACGGGTTGGCGTCGATCGTGCCGCCCAGCTCGCGCTGGCAGAGGAAGGGCTCGGGTGAGGTGTCGACGAAGGGTCCCTTGGGGTCCCTTGCGACCGCCGCGCCGAGGCACTGGATGTTCTGCTTCCGGTAAGCGGCCGTGTAGTAGAGAATCCAATGGTCGCCCACCTTCATGACCTCAGGTGCCCAGGTCGATCCAGCCTTCGCCCAAGGGGCCAGGGTCGGCATTGCGTCGCGCTTCTTGGTGGCATCCGCAGGATCCATGACGAAGGCCCATGTCACAAGGTCCCGGCTGGTCGCCATGGGCACGTTCGGGCCATCGTTTGTGGAGTAGGCGATGAACTCGCCGTTATGCTCGGTGATGAACGGATCCGGAAAATTGCGCTCGAACACCGGCACGAAGGCGGGCTCCGCGGAGAGCGCTGGAGCGGAAGCGAGGGCCAGAAGCGAGGCGACAAGGAGGGTGCGCATGACGGGAACTCGCGTGGGGGTGTCCTAAACGATGTCAACACCGGCGTGGGAGAAGCGGAGGCGCACAGTCAACAGGGCGCGAAAGACGTTGTACCCACATTGTCCCGGAAAGAACGCGTGGAAGAACAGTTGCGGCTGCCCGTCGGGACCGGGAGCCACGGACGCATGGCCCGGCGCCCACCACTCCTTGGTCGACTTGAGCAAGGGCTCCGGCTGCTTGGTGTAGGGGCCGAGCGGATGGTCGGCGACAGCGACGCCGATGCCATAGGCCGGGGTCGAGAAGTCGTTCCCGGCATAGAACATCCAGTAGCGGCCCTCCTGGAAGGTGACGAACGGACCCTCGATCAGATGGCCCTCCCAGTCGAGGTCGTTGACCAGGACCTTCTTCTCCTCGCCCACGAGGGCCCGGCCATCCGGGGAGAGCCGGCGGGCGTGAATTGGAGTGCTCAGCGCCTCCACGATCTCCTCGGCCTGACCGAACGTCGTGAGCGCGGGCTTGATCAGCGGCCAGTTGTCGAGCGTGGCCTCAATCAGCGGCTGCATCAGGAAGAAGCGCTCCATTGGCCGGCGCGTGTTCGCCCATGGCTGCACCGCCGCGGCGAAGGCGGCCGACCGGCGGTCCTCTTCGCGCGCGTAAAGTTCGGGGATGAGCTGTGGGTGTTCGCGCAGCAGGCCGGCGAGCGGGCGGGGCCAAAGCCCGTTGCTGTCGTTCTTCGAGAACAGGTAGGGCGTGCCATCCGCATCCTTGAAGATATGGCTGTCGATCACCCCGCCACTGGCGGAACTGCCTGGATAGAGCACCTTGCCGCCGGTGATCATGGGCTCGCCATTGTCGGTCCAGGGGCCAAACGGGGACGGTGCTCTTGCGAGGCCAATGGCGAGCGCATTCGACTTCTCACGCGCGGTATAGGCGAGCCAGTATTCGTCGCCGACCTTCTGCATCTCGGGCGCCCAGAAATCGCCGACGTGGTGGCCCGTGGCGGTCCAGCCCGGCGCGTGGCCGCTGGGGAAGACAAAGGCGCGGTGCTCCCACGTCTGCAGGTCGGGCGAGAAGAGGACCGGGAAGGCGTCTGCCGCGTCGTTCGAGGTGGCGGTCAAAACCCAGCCATCGTCCACCTTAAGGACCGCTGGATCGCCATAGCCGGCGTGAGTTCCGGGATGCAGGTTGTGGATGATCAACGGCTTCCACTCCGCGGGATGCCGATCCATCTGCGGAATGTCGGCAGCGTGCGGGAGCCGCATACCGAAATCCTCCGCAAGTTCGCCGAAGAAGGTGGTGTAGTCCGCCTGCTCCCCCTTGCGCACCAAGTAGTCGCGCGTCTTGCCACCGGCCGAGACCGAAAAGCGGGTGGCCTCGCCCGACGCGGTAGCGTCGACGACGAACGGGGGGGTGTCGGGGGAGGTCATGGAAGCCCATGATAGGGCATCGCGAGCGCGTTTGAAGGGCACCTACAAAGAGTTTGCGCCCCTGTGTCGCTGTTTCACCGAAACATGGCTACCAACGTGTCCGATGACCATGCCGAAGCTCCTCGCCGTGCCGCTCCTGGCGGGCCTCGCCGCCTGCGCCACCCCGGTGGCTCCGCCGGTTGCCCTCTACAGCAATCCCGTCATTGATCAGGATTTGCCGGACCCCACCGTGATCCGCGCCGCCGACGGTCAGTTCTACGTCTACGCGACGCAAGGCGGCGACCCGATCCGCAACATCCAGGTCGCCCGGTCTTCGGACTTGGTGCGCTGGAGCCTCCTCGGGGATGCGCTGCCCGAAAAGCCGGCCTGGGCAAGCAAGACGCAGGATTTCTGGGCTCCGGACGTGCATCAGGCGGGCGGCCGCTACTACCTCTATTATAGCGCCAAGCCGGACGCCGCCCTGACCAACCAGAGCCGGGGCTTGTGCCTGGCCGTCGCCACAGCGGACCGGCCCGAGGGCCCGTTCATAGACAAGGGCGAGCCGTTGCAGTGTGGGGAAGGCTTCGTGAACATCGATCCGTTCGCCTTCGACGATCCCGCGACCGGAAAGACGTGGCTCTACTGGGGGTCGGGCTTCGGGCCGATCAAGGTCCAGGAACTTGCGGCCGACCGCATGTCCTTCGCTGCCGGGAGCAAGCCGATCGATCTCGTTCCGGTTATCAAAACGGAGGATGAGGCGGAGTATCGCAGGCTGGTCGAAGGTGCGTGGGTGACGCTGCGCGACGGGTGGTACTACCTGTTCTTCTCAGGCGACAATTGCTGCGGACCCAAGGCCCATTACGCGACGATGGTGGCGCGTTCGCGGAGCGCGACGGGGCCGTTCGAGGTGCGTCCGCGGCCGCTCTATCTGGTCGTCGAGGCGAACGAGCGGTGGAACGCCCCAGGACACAATAGCGTGATCCGAGACGACGCAGGTTCCGACTGGTTCTTCTACCACGCCGTGGACCGCCAGAAACCCCGCTCGAAACCGGTGGACGACGTGAACACGCGCCGAGTGATGCTGATGGACCGGCTGGTCTGGCGCGACGGCTGGCCGGAGGTCGAGGGCAGGGCGCCCAGCAGCACGCCTCAGCCGGCGCCGGTCGTCAGACGCTGACCGCTTCAACCGTCGTTCGCCGCGTGACCAGCAAGGTGTCCGCGACGAGGCGGAGAGGTTCGACATCGACCAGGCTCTGCCGGCAGTCGATGAGGTCGGCGAAGGCCCGGTAGAGGTCCGGATACTCGCCGGGGCCCTCGGCGCCTTCTTCCCGGCCGTCGACCAGCAAGCGCGAGCCGCCCGCTTCCAACCGGATGTCCTGCCCTTCGGCGGTCTGGATGGCGATGGTCCATTCCTCGCCCTCCTCTCGGCGCCAGTCGAGGCTGCAACGCAAGGCTCCGTCCGCAGCCGGACTGGCGAAGGTGATCTCGCCGGCGATGGGGGTCTGGGCGTTCTCGGGGAAGCTCAGTTCGGCATCGCTGACGAACAGGGCGCCGGGGAAGATCCGCGTGGCGATGGAAAAGGCATTGATGCCGGGATCGAACACGCCAAAGCCACCCGGTTCCCAGATCCATTGCTGGCCGGGGTGCCACTTATGGACCGACTCATGCCAGGTGATCTGCATGGCGCGGATGCGCTTTCCGGCGAGCAGGCCGGCCGCAGCCGTCACCGCGGGATTGTGCTGCGCGTGCCAGGTCGTGAACAGGGTCACGCCTTTCTCTTCAGCAAGCTCCCGGAGTTCCTGGATTTCGCCGAGCGTGACCGTGGGCGGCTTCTCGAGCATGCAGTGGAGTCCGGCGGCGATGCAGTCCCGGGCGATGTCGAAGCGGGGCTCGGGTGGAGTGGTTATGGCGACCGCCTGCAGATCGCGGACCGTCCGCAGGAGCTCTTCGGTGCTGGTGAAATTCGGCGCCGGGCCGTTGCCCTGGCGGCTGACGCTGCCAGCCAGTTCGAAGCGCGGGTTCCCCTCGATCGCCGGCACATGCTGGTCGGCGGCGATCTTGCCGAAGCCGATGATGGCGGTTCGCAGCGGGCGCATCAGCGGCGCACCCCCGCCGCGTAGGCGCGGGCCTTGGCGGCGGTCTCGTCGGCCGACTGGCCGGGCTTGTACAGGCCCGACCCGAGGCCAAAGCCGGTCGCACCGGCCTCCAGCCAAGGCGTCATGTTGTCCGGCGTCACCCCGCCCACGACGAGCAGCGGGATGTCCCTCGGCAGGACGGCTTTCTGAGCCTTGACCACGGTCGGAGAAGCGCCCTCGGCGGGGAACAGCTTCAGCGCGTGCGCCCCGGCCTCGATCGCCGCGAAGCCTTCGGACGGCGTGAAATAGCCGGGGGAGGACACCAGTCCGGCTGTGGCTGTCGCTCGGATCACGTCGGGGTTGGTGTTGGGGGAGACGATCAGCCGCCCGCCCGCGCCCCTGACGTCACCCACCTGGGCCGGGTTGAGCACCGTTCCCGCGCCGACCAGGGCCCGTTCGCCCAGGCGAGCCGACAGGCGGCGAATGCTTTCCAGCGGCTCGGGCGAGTTGAGTGGAACCTCGATGATGCGAATGCCGCCGGACAGGATTGCTTCGCCGATGTCCTCCACTTCGCCGGGCGTCACTCCGCGGATGATCGCGACCAGTGGGCACTCGGCGAGGTAGCGGCGGAAGTCTTCAACAGCGCTCATGCGATCTGCCCTTTGATCTGGAGGATGCCGGCGATGAATGCGCGTTCGCCGTCGATCTCACGCGCCGTTCGGCCCAGCTCGCCCAGCACAGCGGCGTACAGCGACGTCAGTTCCGGGCGGCCCATCACCACGATCTCCTTCTCGTCCTCACCATGGAGCCCGGTGCGGATATCGGCCCCGATCAGCAGCCCGCTGGTGAAGCTCGCGGCTTCGTCCTTGCTCCGCTGACCCAGGAGCACACCCGCGCGAACGGAAAAGAGTTCCGCCGTCAGCGCTTCGCCCTCGAGTCCCCGTCGTGCGCCGTCGAGGAAAGCGGGCCCGATCGCCACCGGCTCGTGGAGCCAGTCCGACAGGATGCTCTTTTCACGCAGCAGGTTGAACAACTCGCCGGTCATCACCGTGCGGAACGACAGGATGCGCCCGTCCTCGACCGTCGCCCACTTGTTGTGGGTCCCGGGGTGACAGACGAGGCAGGTCGGCGGGACAAGGCCTTTGGCCACCGCGCCGAACAGCTGCACCTCCTCGCCGCGCATCACGTCCGAGCGGCCCGGCGCGAGATAGGACAGGCCGGGGACGATCGCCGCGCGCTGCCCGTCAACCATCACCAGACGCGCGGCGAGTGCGTCGGCACCGGCGGGGCAGGGCACATAGGGCGCCTCGACCCAGCCCCGGTTGGAGCCGATCATTCCGGCCATCAGGAGCGGAAGGTCACCAAGCCTCGCCCGGATCTCCGCCACTGCAACCGGGAAGCCGCCGCGCTCGACCGAGGTGATGCCTTTGTCGTCCTCGAACTCGTCCTCGCAGATGCCGTACGGCGATAGCCGATAGGCCCGCCGGTTGGTGGTACCCCAATCCACCGCGATGATGCTGCCAGTCCACATGCCGCCGCTCATTGCACAAGAAAGCGCGGGGAGGCGACTGGCTCCGCTGTTTTTGTGCGTCGAACGTCGCTATTCCACGCGCCCATGATCGCGGACTCGCAAGTGCGCTGTGTTGCCGACGTGCACGCCATCCTGGGTGAGGGGCCCGTGTGGGTGGTGCGGGAGCGCGCGCTCTACTGGGTGGACATCAAGGGCCGGAAGATCTTCCGGCTGAGCGAGGACGAGCAGCTGACCAGCTGGTTGGCCCCCTGGCGGGTGGGCTCGCTCGCGCCGCGGGAGAGCGGCGGATTCATCGCGGGGACGGAGCATGGCTTTGCCCACATCCACCCGGAGCTCGACCATTTCGAGCTGATGTTCGATCCCGAGGAGGACCGGGAGACCAATCGCTTCAATGACGGCAAGGTCGATCGGCACGGGCGGTTTTATGCCGGAACGATGGACGATGAGGAGAAGGAGGCGACTGGCGCCTTCTATCGGCTCCACACGAATCTCACCTGTGCCCGGGTCGACGACGGCTATCGGGTAACCAACGGCCCGGCCTTCAGCCCGGACGGCAAGCTGATGTACGCGAACGATAGCGCGCTGCAGGTGACCTACGTCTTCCACGTCGCGCCGGATGGAACACCGCTCGCCAAGCGCGAGTTTGCGCGGTTCGAGGACGGGCAGGGTTATCCCGACGGGATGACCGTGGATGCGGAAGGCTGCCTGTGGATCGCCTTCTGGGACGGCTGGTGCCTGCGCCGCTTGTCGCCCGATGGAGAGATCATCGGCGAGGTGAAGGTGCCCGTGGCGCGTCCCACCAGCTGCGCGTTCGGAGGATCGTCGCTGGATCGGCTGTACGTCACCTCGGCAAGCATCGGCTTGTCCGAAAAGGAACTCGAGACGCAACCGAACGCGGGCGGGCTCTTTCTACTGTCACCTGGCGTCCAGGGCATTGCCGACCGCCCGTTCGCCGGCTGACGATTTCACCACCCAGGCACGAGCCCCAAGGAGGCCGTCATCGCTAATTTCATGTTTGCCACCGGGATTGAGAACAGCATCCCGACCATCCACAACGGCAAGACCCGGGTCGACCAGATGGAGGCCAGCGACCACTATCGGCGCTGGCAGGAGGACTTCGACTGCGTCGAGGAGATCGGCATCCAGTACCTCCGCTTCGGTCCGCCGCTGCACCGGACGTTTCTGGGGCCGGGCCGCTACGACTGGGAGTTCGCCGACCTTACGCTGAACGATCTTCGGAGGCGGGAGATCACGCCGATCGTCGACCTGTGCCACTTCGGGGTTCCGGACTGGATCGGCAACTTCCAGAACCCCGACTTCCCGGACCTGTTCGCCGGCTACGCCTCCGCCTTCGCCGAGCGTTATCCGTGGATCCAGCTGTACACGCCGGTCAACGAGATGTTCATCTGCGCGGCCTTCTCCGCGAAGTACGGCTGGTGGAACGAGCAGATGAAGACGGACCGCGGGTTCGTCACCGCGCTGAAGCACCTCGTCCGCGGCAACGTGCTGGCGATGATCGAAATTCTGAAGCGGCGGTCGGACGCCATCTTCATCCAGTCGGAAAGCTCGGAATACTTCCACGCGGACTCGCCGGCGGCGATCGGGCCAGCGGAGGTTCTGAACTCCCGACGGTTCCTCAGCCTCGACCTCAACTACGGGCGGCGGGTCGACAGTGAGATGTACGAATATCTGATGGATAACGGGATGACGCGGGAGGAATATCACTTCTTCCTGCACAACCGCCTGAAGCAGCACTGCATCCTCGGGAACGATTATTATTGGACGAACGAGCACCGGGTACACGCCGACGGGCGGACGGAGGCGGCGGGCGAGACGTTTGGCTATTCGGAGATCACGCGGCAGTACCACAACCGCTACCGGCTCCCGATCATGCACACGGAGACCAACCTGCGCGAAGGCCCGACCGGCCAGGAAGCAGTGCAATGGCTGTGGAAGGAATGGGCCAACGTGCTCCGGCTCCGCAACGTGGGCATCCCCACGGTAGGCTTCACCTGGTATTCGCTGACCGACCAGGTCGACTGGGACACTGCGCTTCGGGAGAAGAACGGGAACGTGAACCCGCTCGGCCTCTATGACCTCGACCGGAACATCCGCAACGTCGGGCGGGCCTACAAGCAGCTGATCAAGGACTGGCGCGACGTGCTGCCGGCGTCCTCGGTGTGCCTGGCCGTGCCGGTGGTCCCGCCGGGCGAAGCCTGCTGGCCGCCGCGGGGCGATCGATCGTCCGAACCCATCGACAAGGGACTCAGCATGCCGCCACAGCAGGCCGCCAACTCGGAGGCCGCGGAATGATCGGCGAGCTGACGATCGACCGGATCGAGACCTTCCTCGTGCCACCCCGCTGGGTGTTCGTGCGCATCGAGACAAAGGAGGGCGCCGTCGGCTGGGGCGAGGCCAGCCTGGAGGGGCATGGCGAAGCCGTCCTCGGCGCATTCGAGGCGATCCGCGATCGCTTCCTGGGGCACGACGCGCGGCGCATCGAGGATATCTGGCAGATCGCCTATCGCGGCGGATTCTATCGGGGCGGCCCGGTGCTGATGAGCGCGCTGGCCGGCTTCGAACAGGCCTTGTGGGATCTCAAGGGCAAGGCGGTCGGACTGCCGGCCTGGGAGATGCTGGGTGGCCGCGTCCGGGATCGCGTTAGAGCCTATGCGTGGATCGGCGGCGATCGTCCCGACGAGATCGAGAGCGCGGCCGCATCCCGCAAGGGCCAGGGCTTCTCCGCGGTGAAGATGAATGCCACGGCGGAGCTGGACTGGATTGGCACTCCCAAGCTGTTCGATGACGTCGTCAGACGGGTCCAGGCGGCGCAGGCGCAGGGCATGGATGTCGGCCTCGACTTCCATGGCCGCGTGCACCGGCCCATGGCCAAGCAACTCGCCAAGGTGCTGGAGCCCTTGGGCCTGCTCTTCATCGAGGAGCCCCTGCTCAGCGAGAACCCCGAGGGCCTCGCCCAGATCGCCGAACTGACCTCTACGCCGATTGCCTTGGGCGAGCGGCTCTACTCGCGCTGGGACTTCAAGCCGTTCTTCGAGAAGGGCGCGGTGGACATCATCCAGCCCGACCTCAGCCACGCTGGCGGCATCCTGGAGTGCCGCAAGATCGCCGCGATGGCAGAAGCCTATGACGTAGCGGTCGCGCCGCACTGCCCGCTGGGACCGCTAGCCCTGGCATCCTGCCTGCAGCTGGCAGCCTGCACGCCCAACGTGGCCATTCAGGAAATGAGCCTCGGCATCCACTACAACGTGGGCCACGACCTCTTGAACTTCATCACCGATCCCGAGGTGCTGACCCCGCAGGACGGCTACCTGCCGATCCCGCAAAAGGCTGGACTAGGAGTCACGATCGACGAGGCGGCCGTGCGGGACGCCGCCAGGGAAGGGCACCGCTGGCGCAACCCGGTTTGGCGGCAGCATGACGGCAGCTTCGCCGAGTGGTGAGTGGGCGCAGCAGAGCCGGGTGCATCACTCCCGCCTGGTCGGGAGTTCGTCCCGCACCCTTTCAAACGACGAACAGCTCGGAGATGGATCCCCGCCTTCGCGGGGATGACGAGGTACGCGCGGGATGAAAAAGAACGCGCGGGGATGACGAGAAGGGCTAGGCCGCTCGCTTCTTTTTCGGAGCTCGCTCGAACTTGACCTTGTCGAGCTCCTTCGCGAGCCGCTCGATCTCGGCGGCATCGGGCGAGGTGCCGTTATACTTCGCCTCCAGCTCCGCCTCGCGCGCGCTCAACTCGCGAAAGTAGCTGATCGACAGACGGCGACCGAAGACGTCGTCGCCGCGCATCTTCAGTTCCGGCTCGGCATCGTCCGGCAAGCTGTCGCGAATGGCGACCAATGTCGTAATCAGTCGATCAAGCGACGTATGATCGCTGATCTCGATGAAATCCTTGACGCGAGACCGCATCCTGACCTCCCCAACCCGTCCGGGGTGATTGCGCTCGACTAATTCCGGGCGCAACCGCTTTATGAAGGTCCTTGCACGCGGCGATCTTGCCGCGTCCTGAATGCAACAGAAGCGCGGGGTTCAGATTATGGTGTCAGCAGAGCAGCTTGTTCTTCACGCCGGTTCGCTGGAGCTGACTCTAAGTCCATCGATCGGCGGCTCTATTCGCGACTTCCACTTTGTTCAGGGCGATGGAGCCAGGCTGCCGATCACCCGCCCCTGCATCGCGGACGCACCAGGGGTGCTCGACATGGCCAGCTTCCCACTTGTCCCATATGTGAACAGAATTCGCGGAGGCGCCTTCACTTTCCGCGGTCGGGACGTGCGACTCAGCCCCAACATGCCGGGCGACATCAGCCCCCTGCACGGTCAGGGGTGGCTGGCTCCCTGGAGCGTCGAATCGGCGGGTGACCGCGATGCCATCCTGCGCTTCGTTCATCCCGCAGGCGAATGGCCATGGTCCTACGAGGCCGTCCAGCACTTCCAGCTGGACGAAGGTGGACTGACTGTGTCGCTCCGCTGCCGCAACACGAGCAGTGAGCCGATGCCGTGCGGGCTTGGGCAGCACCCCTACTTTCCCTGCGGGCCGGACACCCGCCTGGACACTCAAGTCCAAACCGTCTGGACGATCGACGAGCACGTGCTGCCCGTGGAACAGATCCCCGCCAGCGGACGGTTCGACCTCCGGAACCGAAAGGTCTGCGGCCAAGGGCTCGATCATGGGTTCGGTGGCTGGGGGGGCGAGGCGCGAATGAGCGACCCAGCCTGGCCGGCGGACGTGGTCCTGTCCTCACCCGCGGCCCGCTTCTTCCAGCTCTACTCTCCCGAAAGTGGGGGAATCTTCGTCGCCGAGCCCGTCAGCCATGCCAATGCAGCGCTGAACGCGCCGGAGGAGGATTGGTCGACCCTCGGGATCGAGGTGCTTGAGCCTGGCCAGCAGGCCGAGCTGACGATGCGACTGGACGTCGTGCCGCGCTAGGCGGGCTCGACCTCCCGGCTGGAGGTCTGGAGGACCGACTCCCCCTCGATCAACGGCAGGCGGATGCGCGCGACCAGACCGGTCGAGTGGAACTGCATCTCGCCTGTTCCGCGCAATTCATAAGGAACACGGCGCGTGATCAACTCGGTCCCGAAGCCCTGTCGGACGGGTGTGTCGCCGAGTTCGAGCCCCTCTTCCACCCACTCGAGCGTAAGCCAGTCGCTGCTCTCTGCAGAGCGGCGCTTCCACCGGATGGTCAGCTGGCCTTCGGCGGACCCTAGCGCCCCATATTTCACACTGTTGGTCGTGAGCTCATGCAAGGCGAGGGTCAGCACTTCGGCCGACTTTGGCGCGACGCGGATATCCGGTCCGGAGATGCGGGCATCCCGCTCCCGTCCCGGAGCCTGCGAGTGCAATTCTTCGAGGATCATGTTGCGCAGGTCGACGCCGGTGCCGGGGTCTCGGGTGAGCAGCGCCTGGGTCCTTGCCAGAGCGCTAATCCGCCCCTCCAGATGCTGGGCGTAGTCGCTGACGCTGCGACTGGTCTCCCCCGTGCGGCGGGCGATGGAGCGGATCATCGCCAGGATGTTGCGGACGCGGTGCTGAAGTTCGGCGAGCAAAGTCGCCTGCCGCATCTCGGCCTGCTTCTGCCGCGTGACGTCCTGCGAGATGCCAATCCACCGTTCGACCGATCCGTCAGGTGCAAAATGCGGCACCACCACGGTGGCGACCCAGATCCACCCGTCCGGCGTTCGAGCGCGATATTCCCCTTCATAGCGGGCATAATTGTCCCTTGCCGCCTTCATGCCTGCGGCGACAGCAGCGCGATCCTCGCGGTGCACCAACTCGATCAGCTGCGTCTGGTCGAACGTGCCGCTCGGTTCGAAGCCGAAGGTTCGGGCGATGGTCGACGAATAGCGCACCTGTCCGCTCGCCTCGTCGATCTCCCAGGCCAGGATCTGCGCGGATTCGGTCGCGAGCCGCAGCCGCTCCTCGTTCGCGGCCAACGCCGACTGCGTGCGTTCAACCTGCTCGATGCTCTCACGCAGGTGCCGCTCGGCGAGCACGCGGCCCGTGGTCTCGATGAACATGGAAAGGAAGCCGGCCACGCCGCCCTCGTCGTCACGCAGCGGGATCCAGCTTCCGCTGAACCAGCCTTGGGGCCGGTCGACTCTCGCGGGGAGATGAAAGAGTTCGTCTTCGAACGCCCAGCCTTCTCCCGCTAGAGTCTGCGAAAGCGGTTCCTCCAGACGGTCCATCAACTCCGGCCAGACACTCCGGAACGGCTGGCCGAGCACGGGTTGGCGCTTCCCCGCGAGCAGCGGCGCATAAGCGTCGTTGTAGAAGGAAATGAGCTCTGGCCCCCAGCCGACATAGGCCGGCTGGGGCGAGGCCAGCATTAGCTCCACCGCAGTGCGCAATGCCGAGGGCCAGCTTTCCCGCGGACCGATCGAGGTCGAGCTCCAGTCGAATGCGCGCACCCGGCGAGCCATCTCGGTCTCTCGGCCGGGCCATTCGGAAACAAGCTGGCGTGCCATCGCGTGTCCACCCTCGGGTTAAGCCATCCTAGACCATCGGGCGCACGGCAACGAGTCCCACGTCTTGGCAGCAGCCGGGACTCCGCTATGAGGCCGCATGGACTGGATGCTGATCGGTGCGGGCACGCTTGCGAGTTTCCTTGCCGGCCAGGCCACCACTCTCGGCGCGCTCCCCGTCTTCTTCATGCGCGGAATGTCGGTCCGGACGCAGAATGCTTTTCTGGGGTTCGCCGCGGGGGTGATGCTGGCGGCTTCCTTCTTCTCGCTGATCATTCCGGGCCTTCGAGCCGCGGGGGACTTGCACGACGGCAGCAAGGTCATCGCCGCCCTGATCGTCGGAACCGCCATCCTGTTGGGCGCCGGCACGCTCCACCTGCTGAACCGCGTTGCACCGCACGAGCATTTCATCTCCGGACCGATGGCCGGAGCGGAGAGGTCCAAGTTGTCACGCATCTGGCTGTTCGTGATCGCCATCAGTCTCCACAACTTCCCGGAAGGGCTCGCGGTAGGTGTGAGCTTCGGCAGTCCGGACCAGACAGCCGGCTTCGCGACCGCCACGGGCATCGGGTTGCAGAACATCCCCGAAGGACTGGCCGTCGCGCTAAGCCTGGCCGCGGTGGGCTATGGCCGGTTCTTCTCGTTCGTGGTGGCTGTCCTGACGGGCCTGATCGAGCCGCTCGGCGGGTTCCTCGGCATCTCGGCCGTGACGGCCTCGAGCGAGTTGCTGCCTTGGGGGCTGGGCTTCGCGGGTGGAGCCATGATCTGGGTCGTCTCCAGCGAAATCATTCCCGAGACTCACCGCGACCGTCAGGAGGGTGTCGCAACGGGTGCCCTGATGGTGGGGCTGGCCGTGATGATGAGCCTGGATTGGATCTTCGGCTAGGGAGCCGCGGCGCGCGGATCGCGTTGGTTCGGTGATGGAACGATCCTCGCTCAGCGGCAGGGACAGGGGCGTGGCGATGCTCGGCGTTGCGGTGGTTCACGCGCTGATCCTGCTTGCCGTCCTTGCCTCGGGTGGTTCCGGGCAGGGCGTGGACGAGCTCAGCGCGCCACCGATCGAGATCTTCGACGTGGAGGAGCCTCCGCCTCCACCCCCGCCGGTGCAGCCACCGCAGGAGGATGCGTCGCCGGAGGAGGAAGGGGCAGCCAGTCCGCCGAACATCCGCAGCGAAGCTACGCCGGTCGTCGTGCCCGAGCCGGCCCTGGAGGTCCCGCAAGAGACTCCGGTGGTGGCGACTCCCACGCCTGGAGCAGGGAGCGACGCAACCCAGGGTGCAGCGCCACTACCCGGGCCGGGCACCGGCGCGGGCGGAGTGGGCACGGGCACGGGGAGCGGCGGAAGCGGTGCCGGTCCGGGCGGCGGCGGTAGCGGAGAGGGACAGCGTCCATCGGTGATCCGACGCACGACCTTGCGCGGCCGGGACTACCCCCGCGCGGTCATCCAGAACTGGCCCAGTCGGGCGCCGGTGTTCGTCCGGGTCCGGGTCCAGCTCGACGGACGAGCGACGGATTGCACGGTTGACCGCTCGAGCGGCGACGCAGTGGTCGATCAGTGGACCTGCCGCTTGGTCGAGCAGAAGGTCCGCTTTCGGCCCGCGCGCGACGATCAGGGCCGACCATATGTCGACTGGTATGGCTATGTGCAGAGCCCGGTGAACTTCTAGTCGATCCGGCGGCCCCGCGTTTCGGGCAGGAACAGCAGGGCGACGACGACGCTCAACGCGGTGAAGCCCACCGCATACCAGAGGCCCGCAAAGATATCGCCCGTGATGGCTACGATCGCGAAGCTGGTCACCGGGAGGAAGCCGCCGACCCAGCCGGTCCCGACATGGTAGGGCAGGGACATGGCGGTGTAGCGGACCCGGGTCGGGAAGAGCTCCACCAGTGCCGCCGCCTGCGGGCCGTACAGGGCGCAGGCCGAAGCCACGAACACGAACAACCAGAAGGCCAGCCGAACGAAGTCGATCTGGCCGGGATCGGCTGCCGCGGGGTAGCCGGCGGCGGTCAGTGCGGCCCGGAGGCGCTCCGTCTGGGAGGTCTTGAGCTCCTTCAGGTCGGCGTCCGACAGGCGCTCGCCGCCGGGGATCGCCACCCGCTCGCGCCCGACCGCAACAACCGTGCTGCCATCCGGCGACGTCGCGGTCTGGTGCTTGAGCCCTTTCGCCACGAGCAGGCTCTTGGCGATGTCGCAGGCGCTGTCGAACCGCCGCGTGCCGGCCGGATCGAACTGGACCGCGCAGCTGTCGGGAGCGGTGTAGACGGTGATGGGCGTGACCTGCTGCGCCCGGGCAAGCGCCGGGTTCGCGGCTTCCGCAATGGCGTGGAAGCCCGGGAAATAGGCGACCAGGGCGATCAGCATGCCCACGATCATGACCGGCTTGCGGCCGACCCTATCGGACAGCCAGCCAAAGAAGACATAGAGCGGCGCGGAAACGATCGTCATCACCATGACAATCAGGTTCACCGTCGCTCCCGGAACCGCCAGCGAGCGTTCCAAAAAGACCTGGATGTAGAAGAAGCTGGTGTACCAGACCGCGCCCTGCGCGCACATGATGGCGAAGAAGGCGATCAGCACCAGCTTGAGGTTGTCCCGCTGGGCGAAAGCCTCGCGGAGCGGGGTCTTGGTCGTTTCCCCTTCTTCCTTCAGCTTCTGGAATGCCGGACTCTCGTTCAGCTTGGTCCGCAGCCAGACCGACGCGATCAGCAGCACTAGCGATACCAGGAAGGGGATACGCCAGCCCCAAGCGGCAAAGTCCGCCTCGCCGAGCGCGGTACGCGTGGCGAAGATGACGGCAAGCGCCGCGAGCAGGCCGAACGCGGCGGAGGACTGGATCCAGCCGGTCGAGGCGCCGCGGTGATCGTCCCGAGCATGCTCGGCGACGTAGATCGCTGCGCCCCCATACTCGCCGCCCAATGCCATGCCCTGCAGGATGCGAAGGAAGATCAGGAGGATTGGCGCGACGATCCCAGCCTGTTCATAGGTCGGCAGCAGACCGATCGCGAATGTCGCTCCGCCCATCAGGCTGACGGTCACCAGGAAGGTGGCCTTGCGGCCGACCCGGTCCCCCATGGCCCCGAAGATGATCGCTCCGAGCGGCCGGAAGGCGAACCCGGCGGCGAAGAGGCCCAGAGCGGCGATCAGGGCCGCGGTGCTGTCGAGCCCGGTGAAGAACACCTTGGAGATGACCCCCGCCAGCGCTCCGAAGATGAAGAAGTCGTACCACTCGAACGCGGTCCCGGCCGAGGATGCCGTAACCACGCGCGCCATCGACCATGGTCTGTCCGTCGAGTGATGCGGCATGACTTCTCCCCCTTGTGCCCGCTTTGTGGATAGCGGCGCGGCTCGCAGGCGCAAGCGTCAGGGAAGCTTGCGAATCCTCTCGTTCACCCTGGCGACCCGAAGGCCCCATTTGCGGACTTCCAGGTGATTGAGCAGGGTGCCGTCCGATTGCAGTGCGAGTTGCTGCCGAACTGTCAGGCCATCCTTCATGGCATAGTGCACGCTCGCACGCGGGCCGTCGGTGGTGATGTGCACCGGTCCTACCGCCTCCGTCAGGGTTCCGGTGTAGCGGTTGGGACCGACCGGACGAATGGTCCATGTCCGTGTTCGAGGAGCGTCTCCACCCTGCCGAATGCGCTGGGTGAGCACGAGCTCTCCGTTCGGGCGACGAGTACCGGTGCTTGCCACCTCAAGGCGAGCGGGTGCGGCGAAGACTCGGTGGAAGGTGCCGACGCCTCGTGACGAGTTCTCGAAGAAGTCGATAGGACTGAACTCGGACCCGCTGTCGGCCGGAAGCAGCACGGCTGTTGCACAACCGGAGAGGGGCACAAGAGCAAGCAGGACCATCAGGCGCATGTCAGTTCAACGCGCGATCACGGTTGTCCTTTCCCCGGCTTGCGGTCGGGAAAGAAGGTGTTAGCTTCGCGCGTCTCAACAAGGGGGAAATGGAATGACGCCAATGGATTGGGCGATGCGCCCGCTGAAGCGCTTCGCGGAGTTTTCGGGCAGATCGCCGCGGGCCGAATATTGGTGGTTTTACCTCGGCTACATCGTGTTGTCCGTCCTGCTGAACATCATAACCAACATCAGCGCCATTCTTGGGATGGTTCTGAGCCTTGCCTCGCTGGTGCTGATCATCCCCTTCATTGCTGTCGGGGTGCGCCGGCTGCACGACATCGATCGCACCGGCTGGTGGCTGCTCGCGCCCGTCGTGCCCTACGCATTGGGCTTCGCAATGATCGGCACTGCGGTCTTCACGAATCCGGAAGGCATTGCTGCCAGCGGGGGCTTCGGCGTCGGCATGATCTTCTTCGGCATCGGCCTTATCCTGGCGCTCGTGGTGTTCGTGTTCACGCTCCTCCCCGGCACCAAGGGCTCAAACCGCTACGGCCCTGACCCGTACGGACCCGACAACCTCCACGAAGTCTTCGCCTGAGCGAAGCCATTGCCGCCGCGGGCGCGCGCCGCTAGTCAGGCGGCGGGCCCCCGTGGCGGAATGGTAGACGCGATCGACTCAAAATCGATTGTCGCAAGACGTGTCCGTTCGAGTCGGACCGGGGGCACCATCACGGAACAGCGCTGGCACCCGGCCGTGCGCGTGATATGACGTTCCTCATGGACGTTCCCGCAAGCCGGAAGGACAGCGACGAGCTGCACGACGAGGCGTCGGCGATTGCCGAAGCCATCGCCATCAAGCGCGACCGCCTGCTCGCATCCCTGGTCCTCATTGCGGGGGCCGGCTTCGTCGTGTCGCTCCCGTTCGCACTGCGGGCCGGGGCGGAGTTCTTCCTTCCGGTGACGGCGGCGCTGGTGATCGCCATCGCGCTGGTCCCGCTGCTGGAATGGTTCGAGCGGCGCGGCGTACCGTCCGCGTTGTCCGCCGGCCTGTGCGTGATCATCTTCCTGGCGATCACCGCATTCGCGGTTCTCTCGATCGTCATTCCGGCCATCGACTGGGTCGCGTTGCTTCCGGAACGCATCCACCGCGTCCGCGAGGCGCTGGAGCCCGTCCTGAACCTCTACCAGTCGCTCGAGCGGTTCATCGACCGGATCTTCGCCGCGCTGCCGTCGTCCGAAACCGGTGGGCGCACAGTGCGCATCGAAACCCCGAACTCGATGCTCGGGCTGCTCACCACGTCGGCTCCGCACGCCCTGATCCAGTTGTTCTTCGCCCTGCTCGTGATCTTCTTCTTCCTGTCGGGCTGGACGGCGATGCGGAAGAGCACGATCACCCGGCGCGGCAGCTTCGAGGGGGCCATGACCACCGCCAGGGTCATCCAGCAGGTCGTGGCCGCCACGTCGACCTACATTGGCACCATCACCCTCATCAACGTCAGCTTAGGAGCGCTGATGGCGGCGATCCTCTGGTGGCTGGGGATGGACTCTCCGCTCATGTGGGGCGGCATCGTCGCGGTGCTGAACTACATCCCCTATCTCGGGCCGATCGCGTCCGCCCTGCTGCTGGCGGTCGGCGGCCTCATTACCTTCGCGGATCCGTGGCAGGCCATCCTGCCGCCGGCGATCTTCATCGGCCTGCACACCATCGAGGCGAATGCGATCACTCCGCTGATCGTCGGCAAGCGGGTGCACATCAACCCGCTGCTGATCCTCCTGTCGCTGAGCTTCTGGGCGTGGGTGTGGGGGACTACGGGCGCATTGCTCGCCATCCCGCTCCTGATCATCCTCAAGACCATCTTCGCGGCAGCCGGCACCCCCGATATCGCGGGCTTTCTGTTCGAACACGGCACCCTGACGCACGCGGGCGAGGAGGATGACGGGGAGGAGGAAGAATCTCCACGGGGCGCGCAACAAGCCGGTTGACGGGCTCGGCTGCCTCCCCTAGTGCCCGCGCCACGCCAAAGCGCGGGTGTAGCTCAGTCGGTTAGAGCGCCGGCCTGTCACGCCGGAGGTCGCGGGTTCGAGCCCCGTCACTCGCGCCATTTTCCCCATCTTTGCGAGTGCCGGGCGAGCCCCTAGGGTGGCCGCGTGGGGGACGTCGCATCCGCTTATGCCGTGCTCGGGCTCGGACCGGGAGCCGATCGCAAGGCGGTCGAGGATGCCTATCGCCGCCTGATGAAGCGCCACCATCCGGATCGTGAGGGTGGCGACCCGAACCGGGCTGCCGAGATCAACGACGCTTACGCCCTGCTTCGGGGAGACACGGCGACGCCCAGTCCCATCCAGCTGCGCAAGCGCCGGGCACGCAAACGCACACTCTTCTGGCTCCCTGTCGTGATCGTCGCAGCCGTCTTGAGTGCAGCCCTCTGGTGGCTGCCTCGGGACACAGGTGCCGCCCGGATACTGTCGGCGGGCCCGAGCGGCAGTGCGGCGGTTCCGCTCGCGCCGCAAACCCCCGGGCCGCCGAGTTCGGTTGATGAGGACGCGATCTCCGCTGCGGTCGATCAAGCGGTGGCTTATGCCGAGGCGCAGAAGTGGAAGGATGCCGAGGGCTATGCCGCCACTTGCGCCGCGGACTTCGCGCGGCTCGGCGGGCGGTCGCTGCTGGACCACTGCGTCGCTTTCGAGCGTGCTTTCGCACTTCTGCAAGGCGGGGCGCAGGACAAGCCTACGGACTACTCGGCCGCCGCGGACGCGCTGATGGGGACGCATGTGCTCGGGCAGGCCCGGATCCGGATGGCGGCTCGCCGGGCCGAAGACCGGCTCGCGCGAGGACAGCCGTAAGAGCTACTGCGCGCCGGGTGCTGTCGCCGGCGCGGACGTGTTCGCGGGCTGAGCGCCCAGGCCCTTCTGCTCGGCACCGCTGCCGGTCAGGGCCCAGTCGAGGTTCGACGAGCGCTGCTCCCGCTCCACCACGAGGTTCTCGGTCGCCTTGCGCGCCGCGACCTTTGCGGCCGGCGATGCGCGCAGCGATACCCGGGTTTGACCTTTAGGCCCGATCTCCGCATCAACCAGCTTGGCAAGTTCCGGCGGAAGCTCCTGCTTCAGCTTCGCTTCCGCCACCGTGTCGTTGGGAGCCAGAGCGGCGTAACGGGCCTCTGCGGCGAGCGCGTTGCGGCGCAGCGCGGCCGGGTCCGCTTCGGAAGTAGCATAGCGCTGGCCGAAGGCCGCCGGCTGGCCCCAACCGCCCGACCACCGATAGAAGATGTGCGTGCCGACGACCGCCGCCTTGACCAGCGACGAGGCCCAATAAGGGACGACATAATTGGTGTGGTAGTGCGTGGCGTTGCCGACGGGCGCGTAGACGGAGCCGTCGAGGGCCGCCTTGGCAACCTCCCGCGCACGGTTCCAGTAGGACTGCATCGGCGCCCGGTTCAACGACCCGTCACAGGTGAAGGTGAACTGGCAACCGGTCGGGCGCTCGTGCCCCTGGTAGACGACCCCGCAAACGCTAGCCGGATAGGCTGGATGCCGGACACGGTTCAGGACCACCTGCGCGACCGCGCGCTGTCCGTCGGTCGGCTCCGTCGCCGCCTCGTAGTAGATGGCCTCCGTCAGGCATTCGAGCGCGCGGGAGTAGGTTGCTGTGTTGCCGGCCGAGAGGTTGAACGGCCTCGCGGCGGGGTTCGGTCCTCCGGCAACCGGGATGGCGGCATTGATCTGCAGGGCCTGGTCGGGCGCGACCGCCTTGACCAGCATCGGCTCGGGCGTGGGCGGCGGCGCTTCGGCCAGCGCCCGCTCCTCCGGCGTCAGCAGGCGCGGCAGCGAACCGGCCGGATCCGCAACAACCGCAGCGGTCACGGTCAGCAGGAGCGCGGCAACGGCACCCGCGGCAGAATAGCGCGGGTTGGAGCGCACCCAATGGAGCGCTTGCCGGGCCACGTCCGGCCGCGTGAGAGTTGCAGACAAGGTCATAAGCTGAGGTGTATTACTTAGGCAAATCACCAACGGATTTCAAGTCCGGGTACGATCTGCCCGCCAGCGGCCGGTCTCGCTCCAGCGCAGGACCGGCTTCAACGGCAGCACCCAGATGATCCCAGCGACGGTATAGAAAAGTGCCTGAACGAGGGCTGGCCAACGGCTCACCGTCCCGGCCAGGCTCGCGACCAGCCCGGCCCATACGATGATGATGGCCATGATCAGGAAGATGCCCGCAACCGTCCGCCACCGTGAATTCATGCCTTGAACTCCTGCAGTCCGCCGGGCGAGGCGAAGGCATCGAGAGGAATGTCCCAGGGATCGGGACGGAGCGCTCCGTCGAGCAGCTGGAAGTCCCAGCCGACCCCCACCAGGGTCGCGCCGGCCTGTCGCAGACCGGGCAAGGCCCGGTCGTAATGCCCCTTGCCCATGCCGATGCGATTGCCGGCGCGGTCCACCGCGATCAGCGGCACCAGGACGAGGTCGGGCGAGACGGTGGGTGCGGACATCTCCGGCTGAAGGATGCCCCATGGTCCCGGATCGAGCGGCTCCCCCGCCCGAAACGTCATGCGGGCGTCCCGGTCGACGAAGGCGGGGAGGACGGCGGTCTTGCCGATCGCCTGGGCACGGCGAAGGGCCGGCAGGGTGCTGACCTCGTCCTTCATGGGGAAGTAGCCGGCAACGACCGTCGCCTTGAACAGCAGTGCTTCGAGCACTTGCGCGAGAGCGGCTTCCAGAGCTTCGCGGGTCTCGGGCGCAAGGCTTGCGGCATAGTCGCGCCGCCGCTGGCGCATGGCGCTGCGCAAGTCGGCCTTGTCGGGAAGGAAGGAGGGTGACGGGACCGCCATAAGGTCGTTGCTCAGAAATCCTCTGACGCCAACAACGTCAGGTGGGAACCATGTGATCCGGACCAGGGTCCGGGCAGGGACAGCTCCCTTGGATCGGGAATAGCCTCAGGGATATCGAAGAGCTCGTGCCTGACAGTACCCGTCGGAGCCTATCTAGGCGTTCGCGGCCTCACTCTCAAGGTGCGACGCGAGCCGTTCGAGCCGCTCCGCCAGCGCGTCGACCCGGCGAACCACCTGGGGATCGGGCGGCAGGGGCGGCGGCGGGGCAGTAACCCCGTTCTTCTCGATCATCTGGTCGGCCAGCAGCAAGGAAGCGAACAGCAGCTGGCGCGCCTCCGACAAGGCGCCCAGCCCGGCTAGCGCCTCCCGGCTCTTGGCGTCGACCATCTCGGCGGCGCGGCGGAGGTTCTGCTCCTCGCCGTCGCGGCAGGCTACGCGATAGCTGCGACCCGCAATGCTGAGTTCCACCTCGGCCATGGCTCAGGCCTCCGCCTTCTGGATGAGTTCGTCGAGCTGCGCAATCGCCGCCCGGACCTTTTCGCGCAAAGCCTCGTCCCGTCCGCGGCCATGGCTCGCCGTTTCCGCGATGCGTTCGATCCGGGCCAGTGCGCGCTCGGCGCGGACCAGCGCGGCTTCCAGTGCCTCTTGCGTCATGATGAAGCAGCTAGGCCTGTCCGCAGCCGCTCGCAAGCGGCGCGAAGGTTGACGCCTCTCGGCTCACCGCCCAAAGGGGCCTTCCCATCGGCCCTCCCCGACTCCGGTGCAGGGCTGCAACGATTTCTGGAGCCCCGATGCAGCCGACGCAGCGCCGCCTTGCCAATGCCATCCGCGCACTGGCGATGGATGCGGTGGAGACCGCCAACAGTGGTCATCCGGGCATGCCGATGGGAATGGCCGACGCCGCGACGGCGCTTTTCACACGGCACCTGAAGTTCGACCCGGCCGATCCGAAGTGGCCCGATCGCGACCGCTTCGTCCTGTCCGCCGGGCATGGCTCCATGCTGATCTACGCGCTGCTGCACCTGCTCGGCTACGAGCGGCCGACGATGGAGGACATCAAGCGCTTCCGTCAGCTGCACAGCCCATGCGCCGGTCACCCGGAGAACTTCGAGCTTCCCGGCATCGAAACCACCACCGGCCCACTAGGCCAGGGGCTCGCGACCGCCGTCGGCATGGCGATTGCCGAGCGCCACCTCAACGCCATCTATGGCGACGAACTGGTTGATCACCGCACCTTCGTGATCGCGGGTGACGGCTGCCTGATGGAAGGCATCAACCACGAGGCGGCCGGCCTTGCCGGGCACCTCAAGCTCGGACGCCTGATCGTCCTGTGGGACGACAATCAGATCACCATCGACGGTTCGACGGACCTCAGCCGGAACGAAGACGTGATGGCCCGCCATGCCGCGATGGGCTGGCACACCGTCGAGTGCGACGGCATGGATGGCGGCAAGGTTGGCCAGGCCATCGAGAAGGCGCTGGCCGATCACCGCCCGAGCCTCATCCGGTGCAAGACCATCATCGGCTTCGGCGCGCCCAACAAGCAGGGCACGTCCGCGACGCACGGGGCGGCCCTGGGCAAGGATGAGGTCGAGGCCGCCCGCAAGGAGCTCGGTCTCGAACCCGCCGAGTTCACCATTCCCGAGGACGTGCGCTCGGCCTGGCTCAAGGCGGGCGAACGCGGCCGGGCCGACCGCCTGGCATGGGAGCAGCGGCTGAACGCCAGCAGCCGCAAGGAAGAGTTCCTCGCCCGCATCAGTGGCAAGGCGGACCAGCGCTGGCTCAAGCCTTACGTCGATGCGCTGATCGCCAACCCGCCGACCGTCGCCACCCGCAAGGCGTCCGAGATGGCGCTGGAGGTGATCAATACGGCGATCCCTGCCACCATCGGGGGCTCGGCGGACCTCACCGGCTCTAACAACACCAAGACCAAGGCACTGCAGCCGCTGACGGCGGAGGATTATTCCGGCCGCTACATCTACTACGGCATCCGTGAGTTCGGCATGTCCGCGGCCATGAACGGCATGGCGCTGCATGGCGGCGTGATCCCGTACGGCGGGACCTTCCTGGTCTTCTCCGACTATTGCCGCCCCGCGATCCGGTTATCCGCACTTCAGCGCGCAAGGGTCATCTACGTGATGACGCATGACTCCATCGGCCTGGGCGAGGACGGTCCCACCCACCAGCCGATCGAACACCTGCAATCGCTGCGCTGCATGCCGGGCCTGCACGTTTATCGCCCGGCGGATGCTGTGGAGACGGCCGAGTGCTGGGCACTCGCCCTGCAGGACGACGGCCCATCACTGCTGGCGCTGTCACGTCAGAATCTGAAGCCAGTGCGGACCGAAATGGCCGACGAGAACCTTTGCGCGCGTGGAGCGTATCGCCTCCGTAACGCTGCGGGCGAGCGGAAAGTGATCCTGCTCGCCACCGGCTCCGAGGTGGAGATTGCGTTGGGGGTGGCCGAGAAGCTGGAAGCGCAGGGGATCGGTGCGGACGTCGTGTCCATGCCGTCGACCACGCTGTTCGACGCGCAGCCGGCGGACTACCGGGAGGACATCCTCCCGGACGTCTCCAATCGCCAGATCCTGCGCGTATCCATCGAGGCAGGCAGCACCATCGGGTGGGAGCGTTACACGGGCCTGCATGGCCTGCGCATCGGCATCGACGGCTTTGGCGCTTCGGCGCCCGCCAAGGACTTGTACGCCCACTTCGGGCTCACGCCGGACGCGATCACCGATCGCATCCTCGGCCACCTTGATCAAAGGGAGATGAGATGACCAAAGTTGCCATCAACGGGTTCGGCCGCATCGGTCGCCTGGTCGCGCGTGCCATCCTGGAGCGTCCGGACTGCGGGCTGGAGCTGGTCGGGATCAACGACCTCGCCGACGCCAAGTCGAACGCGCTGCTGTTCAAGCGGGACAGCGTCCATGGCCCATTCCCGGGCGAAGTTCGCGCCGAGGGCAACGACATCGTCATCAATGGCAAGCGCATTGCCGTCACCGCAGAGCGCGATCCTGCCAACCTGCCGCACCGCGAGCATGGCGTCGAGCTGGCGCTGGAATGCACCGGCTTCTTCACCTCCAAGGAGGGCGGCCAGAAGCACATTGACGCGGGTGCCAAGCGCGTCCTGATCTCCGCCCCGGCCAAGGGCGCGGACCTGACTGTGGTTTATGGTGTGAACCATGACAAGCTGACGGCCGAGCACACGATCGTCTCCAACGCCAGCTGCACGACCAACTGCCTGGCGCCGGTCGCCAAGGTGCTGAACGATGTCATTGGCATCGAACGTGGCCTGATGACCACCATCCACGCCTATACCAACGACCAGAAGATCCTGGACCAGATCCACAGCGACATGCGCCGTGCGCGGGCTGCGGGCATGTCGATCATCCCGACCACCACAGGCGCGGCACGCGCGGTCGGTGAGGTGCTGCCGGAACTCAAGGGCAAGCTCGACGGATCGGCCGTGCGGGTGCCGACGCCGAACGTCAGCCTCGTCGACCTGACGTTCACGCCCAAGCGCGACACGACGCTGGACGAGGTCAATGGTGCGCTGAAGGCCGCAAGCGAAAGCGGCCCCCTTAAGGGGATCCTCGCCTACACGGACGAGCCTCTGGTCTCGATCGACCTCAACCACAATCCGGCGAGCTCGACCGTTGACAGCCTCGAAACGGCGGTGCTCGAGGGCAAGCTGGTCCGCGTCGTCAGCTGGTACGACAACGAATGGGGCTTCTCCAACCGCATGGTCGACACCGCCTGCGCGATGGCGAAGCTGGGGTAGGGTAGTTGAAATCCGCTCGTCCTGGGCGGAGCGAAGCGAAGTCGAAGGGCGCCCTTCGACTGCAGGCCTAATGGCCTTCCGCTCAGGGCGAGCGATTTACAGGAACGACGATTGGCTAACTTCAAGACCCTCGACGACCTCCCCCCGGACCTCACCCGCAAGCGCGTGCTCGTCCGGGTGGACCTCAACGTGCCCATGCAGGACGGCGCCGTCAGCGACGCGACCCGCCTCAAGGCTGCACTTCCGACCATTCTGGAACTCTCGGATCGCGGCGCGATCGTGCTGCTGCTCAGCCACTTCGGCCGGCCCAAGGGTCAGCGCCGCCCGGACATGAGCACCGCCTTGCTGGTGAAGCCGCTGACCGACCTCACCGGTCGCTCCGTGCGCTTCATCGAGGATTGCGCCGGCCCGGACGCGGAGCGGGCCGTCACCACCATGACCGCCGGCTCGATCGGCGTACTGGAGAACACCCGCTTCCATGCCGAGGAAGAACAGAACGACCCCGAGCTGAGCCGTGCCATGGCGGCGCTCGGCGACTTTTACGTCAACGACGCCTTCTCCGCCGCGCATCGGGCGCACTGCTCAACCGAGGGCGTCGCGCATCTCCTGCCGAGCTTCGCCGGCCGGGCCATGGAAGCGGAACTCACCGCGCTCGAGAAGGCACTCGGCAACCCTGAACGACCGGTCGCGGCCGTCGTGGGCGGGGCGAAGGTTTCGTCCAAGCTCGCCGTGCTCGGGCACCTCGTCGGCAAGGTCGATCACCTGATCATCGGTGGCGGCATGGCCAACACCTTCTTGGCCGCGCGCGGGGTCAATGTCGGCAAGTCGCTCTGCGAGCATGACCTGACCGGCGAGGCCGAGAGCATCCTCGACCGTGCCGATCAGGCCGGCTGCACCGTGCACCTCCCGTACGACGTGGTCGTGGCGAAGGAGTTCGCCTCCAATCCGCCGAGCCTCCGCACCGTCAACGTGCACGAAGTCGCGCCTGACGAGATGATCCTCGACGTCGGGCCGGCCGCGGTCGAGGCGCTCGGCGACGCGCTCAAGACTTGCCGCACGCTCGTCTGGAACGGCCCGCTCGGCGCTTTCGAGACCCGGCCGTTCGATACTGCCACGGTAGCGCTGGCAAAGATCGCGGCCGCGCTGACCCAGGACGGCAGCCTGGTCTCGGTCGCAGGCGGCGGCGACACGGTCGCGGCGCTCAACCATGCCGGCGTGACCGACAGCTTCAGCTTCGTCTCGACTGCAGGCGGAGCATTTCTGGAGTGGATGGAAGGGCGCACGCTGCCTGGCGTTGCAGCCCTGATGCAGAACTGAGGGGAATGACCATGAACAACCAGCAGATGCGCGAGAAGATCGCGGCAGGGCAGGGCTTCATCGCCGCGCTCGACCAGAGCGGCGGCTCCACGCCCAAGGCGCTCAAGGGCTATGGCATCGAGGACGGCGCGTGGAGCAACGACGAGGAGATGTTCGGCCTCATCCACCAGATGCGCTCGCGGATCATCACCTCGCCCTGCTTCACGGGCGAAAAGGTCATCGGCGCCATCCTGTTCGAACGCACCATGGACGGCGAAGTCGAGGGCAAGCCGACCCCGCAGGCGCTGATCGAGCGCGGCGTCGTGCCGTTCATCAAGATCGACAAGGGCCTGGAGGACGAGGCTAACGGCGTTCAGCTGATGAAGCCGATGCCGGACCTCGACGCCCTCCTGACCCGCGCCAAGAGCCTTGGCGTTTTCGGCACCAAGGAGCGCTCGGTCATCAACCAGGCGAACGAAGCGGGAATCGCCGAGATCGTCGGCCAGCAGTTCGAGGTCGCCACCCAGGTGCTGCGCCACGGCCTGGTGCCGATCATTGAGCCCGAAGTGAACATCAAGAGCGCCGACCGCGCCGCCTCCGACCGCATCCTCAAGGACGAGATCCTGCGCCACCTGGATCGTCTGCCGGAAGGCAGCGAGGTCATGCTCAAGCTCTCCATTCCGGCGGAGCCCGGCCTGTTCCAGCCGCTGGTGGACCATCCCCGCGTGCTGCGCGTGGTGGCGTTGTCCGGTGGCTTCAGCCGCGAAGAGGCCTGCCGCGAGCTGGCGAAGAACCCCGGCATGATCGCCAGCTTCTCCCGCGCGCTGCTCTCCGATCTCCGCCACCAGATGAGCGACGAGGAATTCAACACCTCATTGAGCGGCGCCATCGACGAGATCCACGCAGCTTCGACCGACAAGGTTCCGGCCTGACCTGGTGCGGAACCACGCCCTTATTCCCGCGCAGGGGGGAATCCAGCTCTGGACGTTCCAGCGGCGCCGACGGCTGGGAGACGAACTCCCGCCTTCGCGGGGGTCACCGCCATGACTGACGACACCGACCTTCCCGACCTCTCCGGCTTTGCCGAGCGCTTCGAAGCGGACGGGCAGGGCCCCTGCCGGCTCTACCTGATCAGCCCTCAGCAGGTGGGCGGCGCGTTTCCGGACCGGCTACGCGCCGCGCTCGAACCCGGGCTGGTCAGCGCCTTCCAGCTTCGGGTGAAGGACGTTGACCAGCATGAGCTCGCCCGATTGGCGGAGCCGCTCCAGGCGATCTGTGCCGAGCGGGAGGTCGCGTTCATCGTCAACGACAGCGTAGCCCTCGCCAAGCGGATCGGGGCCGATGGCGTTCACCTCGGCCAGGGTGACGGCGACCCGCGCGAAGCCCGCGCCATCCTGGGCCCTTCCGCCCAGATCGGCGTGACCTGTCACGACAGTCGCCACCTCGCCATGGAAGCGGGGGAGGCCGGCGCCGATTATGTGGCGTTCGGGGCTTTCTATCCGACCAGCACCAAGGAGACGGAGCATCGGCCGGAGCCCTCCATCTTGAGCTGGTGGTCCACCCTGTTCACCATCCCCTGCGTGGCAATCGGCGGCATCACCCCGGCCAACGCCCGGCCGCTGGTCGAAGCCGGAGCGGACTTTCTGGCCACCTGCTCGGCAGTGTGGGGAGAGGACGATCCCGCCGCCGCCGTCGCCCGGTTCGGCCCGCTGCTCGCCCGCTAGGGGAACAGCCAGGCCTCTCCTCGGGTTCTGCCTTCAAGTCGTTCAGACATGGAGGTTTTCATGACCAAGCAGCCGATGCAGGCCGATGGCGGCGCGACCCGTCGAGAGATGGCGGACGAAAATGGCGAACTCGCGTCCCGCCGCGATGACGATCAGGCTGGCGGCCTGCAAAATACCGGTGAGTCCGGCGGCGGAGCCTATCCGAATCCGCACACAGGCAAGGGTGACAATCCGGACGGTCCCGACAAGTTCGGCGGACACGGTGGACAGACCCGCATTGATTACCACGGCGGCGGCCAGCTCGGTGAGGAGCAGCCGACCGGGACCCCGAACTCGCCGACGGAGTAGGTGGCCTATACGGCTTCCTCGATGCGGCTGAGCGGCGAAGCATCAAACCGCGCGAGCAGGGCTGCGACATCGTCATAGATGGCGATCGCGCCCTGCAATGCCGGGTCCGAGAACCCTCCCGAGCGAACCGCGATCGCCTGCATGCCCGCACGGCACGCTGCCTGGATGTCATACGGTGTGTCGCCGATCACCAGCGCCTCCGGCGCCGGCACTCCCAGCTTCTCGCGCGCTGCTTCGAAGATGTCGGGACACGGCTTGCTGCAGCCGACGTCGTCCGCGCTCGTGTAGCCGTCGATGACGTCCTTGCAGTCCAGTAATGTCAGGTAGTGCTGGAGCTCCGGCCCGGACGCGGATGACGCCAGGGCGACCTTCATGCCCTCGTCCTTGCAGCGTCGCAACAGCTCCCGCGCACCGGGGAACGGGCGCACGGCCGAAAGATAGTCCTGCTTGTAGATGCGGCCGTGCGCGTCGCCGAGCCGCTCCGCTTCAGCGTCCGATATGCCCGGCAGCAAGGACGGCACATAATTGTCCGATCCCTTGCCGACCTGATCGTGCAGCGTCTTGCGATTGAAATCATGACCTGCCTCGCGGAACGGCCGGTCCCACGCGAGCACGTGATAGTCGTTGCTGTCGACGAGCGTGCCGTCGATGTCGAACAGGATGGCGGTATAAGGCATGGCAAGCCCAACGCCCGCGTTGCGGGTCAGGTCCCAGCGCCCGCTTGCAGCCGCCCCAGAGCGATTTTCAGGGTGCGGGCATCTTCCAGCGCATGACCATGGATGTCGTTGTTGAAATAGGCCCAGCAGCTCCGTCCTGCCTCGCTCTGCCGAAGCAGCCACTCCGCCCATCCTCCCATCTGCTCTGGTGAGTAGCGGCCCCAATATTTGCCCCCGGTCCCGTGAAAGCGCACGTAGGCGGTCCGGCCGCTCACCCACTTCGGTGAGATCAGCCCGGCGAGGTCATGCGCCACGAAGCCGATGCCATGGCGATCCAGCAAGGACAGGACCTCCTCGTCGTACCAGCTGGCATGGCGGAACTCGACTACGTGCTCGAGGTCGGAAGGGAGCCGTTCTAGGAAGGCGGCCAGCCGCCCGTCGTTCCGGTGCAGACTTGGCGGCAATTGGTAGAGCAATGGACCAAGCGCGGGCCCAAGCGGTCGAACCAGCGCAATGAACTGCTCGAGCGGCTCCTCGCAGTCGAGCAGCTTCTTGTTGTGCGTGATGAAGCGATTGACCTTCACCGCATAGCGGAACCCCGGCGGCGCCTTCATCCGCCAGCCCTCGAAGGTGCTGGGCAGGGGCAGACGGTAGAAGCTCGCGTTGATCTCGACGGTGTCGAACTCGGTTGCGTAATGCTCGAACCAGCGCTTCTGCGGCAGACCAACCGGGTAGAAGATTTCCTTCCAGTGCCGGTACACCCAGCCCGAGCAGCCGACATGAACGGTCTGTCGGGGCTCGCGGGAAAGAAGCGCCGTTTCCATCGTTACGGACCCAACAGTTCGCTCAATGGAGAGTTGCGTGACGAAGAAGATGATGTCGCTGGCGGTCGGAACCGCGCTGGTTACCACAGCAGCGGTGGCCATGGCGCAGGCACCGGCTCAGCCCCAACCTGCCCAGCAGCAGCAGCAACAGCAGCAGCGCTGGGTTCCGCCTGGAACGCCAGGCTCCGAGATCAACGGCGAGATCTTCCATGCGCAGGTGCTGCTGGACGTCGCCGGGTTCCCGACGGGAGTGATCGACGGCAAGAAGGGCATGGTGTTCCAGCAGGCGCTGCGCGGCTTCCAGCAGGCGCGCGGGCTGAAGGTCACGGGCCAGCTCGACGGACCCACCCGGGCAGCTCTGCTGCAGGACAAGCGCCCCTCCACGCGGATGCTCCAGCTGACGGAGCAGGACGTGGGCGGGCCGTTCGTCTACCCATTTCCCGAAGATGCGGAGCAGCAGGCCAAGCTCAACGGCCTCCACTACCGCAACATGCTCGAGAAGCTTGCCGAACGGTTCCACACGACCCCGCGGACGATCGTGGCCCTGAACGGCCCCGACAAGCTGATCGGGCGCGGGCAGGCCCTCCGCCTGCCGAACGTGCTCCCGGCGTCGCGGGACTATGGGGACACGGCCGATGACAAGCAGGCGCAGCTGCTCAACCTGTTCAACGTGAACGCGCAGCAGCCGCAGGGAACGTTCGTCGTGGTGGACAAGAGCGAAGGCGTCCTCAAGGTCTATGAGGGCGAGGTGCCCGAAGGCCGCGAGAGCACGAACGCCGATGCTGGCCCGGCCCCGCGCCTGCCGGACACTGCCGGCAAGCTCGTCGCCCAGTTCCCGGTGACCATGGGGTCCGAGCAATACCCGCTGCCGATCGGCCGCTGGAAAGCGACCACTTACGCGTTCCTGCCGCCGTTTCATTATCAGCCCGACATTCTCATCAACAAGAGCAAGGACGAGAAGGAGCAGATGCTTCCGCCCGGGCCGAACGGCCCGGTCGGCGTCGCCTGGCTCGACCTCACCAAGGAGCATTACGGGATTCACGGCACCGACGAGCCGAGCACCATCGGCCGGGCGGAGTCGAGCGGCTGCATTCGGCTGGCCAACTGGGATGTGATCCGACTGTCCCGCATGCTGAAGCCGGGCTTCACGGCCATATTCCAGGCCTAGAGGGGGCGGGTTGGCCAGTCGTCTCAGCATCGCCGGCAACCTGGTCGTCCTGGGAGTGGTCGCGGGGGGCGGGTGGCTTGTCTGGAGCAACGCCACCCGATCCGCCGACAAGCCATCCTCGGCCGAAGCCGTGCTGGCGGATGCCGCAGAGGAGGTCGGATATGACCGCGCCGCCAGAGCCCCGCGAGCCGGTCAGCTCCGGCCCGCACAGGTGACCGTGGGTCCGACCGGGTTGGCCGTGCCGGTTGACGGCGTTCGTCCCACCGAACTGGTGGACACCTACACCCAGTCCCGCGCGGGTGGCGCGCGCGTGCACAACGCGATCGACATCATGGCTCCCCGAGGCCGGCCGGTCGTGGCTGCCGCCCCCGGCACCGTCGAGAAGCTCTACTACTCGAACGGGGGCGGAGGCATTACGGTCTACGTCCGCTCCCCCGACCAGCGCTGGCAATATTATTACGCGCACCTCGATGCTTACGCCCCAGGGCTGAAGGAAGGCCAGCAGGTTACCCGGGGCACCCCGCTCGGAACGGTCGGCATCTCGGGCAACGCGAATCCGTCGGGCCCGCACCTCCACTTCGCCATCAACCGGATGGAGCCGGGATGGCGCTGGCACCAGGGCGAGCCAATCAACCCCTACCCGCTGCTTGCCGGTCGCACCGCTTCGCGCTAGGGGCGGCCATCGTTTCGGACGCGTCCAGGCGCGCCCGGCGTGGCTCTTTTCACAGTTCAAGCGGAAGCAGGCGATCCCATGAAGATCAGCGGCGTGGACATCCGTCCCGGCAACATCATCGAGTACGAAGGCGGCATCTGGCGCGCGGTGAAGATCCAGCACACCCAGCCGGGCAAGGGCGGCGCCTACATGCAGGTGGAACTCAAGAACCTGCGCGACGGCCGCAAGAACAACGTCCGCTTCCGCTCCGCCGAGACGGTTGAGCGCGTCCGCCTCGACACCAAGGACTTCCAGTTCCTGTTCGCCGAGGGCGACAACCTGGTGTTCATGGACAAGGAGACCTACGACCAGGTCAGCCTGCCACGCGACCTGCTCGGTGACGCCGCGGCGTTCCTCCAGGACGGCATGGACGTCGTGATGGAACTCTACGAGGACGAGGCGATCAGCGTCCAGCTGCCCGACCAGATCGAAGCCACGATCGTGGAGGCGGATGCGGTCGTGAAAGGCCAGACGGCCTCGTCGTCCTACAAGCCCGCGATCCTCGACAATGGCGTTCGCGTCATGGTCCCCCCGCACATTTCGTCGGGAACGCGGATCGTGGTCGACGTTTACAACCAGGAATATGTCCGGCGGGCGGACTAAATCCTACCGCGCTCACGCTGAGCCTGTCGAAGCGTGGGTGCACCCTTCGACAAGCTCAGGGTGAGCGCGAGAGGAAGCCTTGGTAAGTCATTCAGGATTGATCACCGTCATGACGCGCGCGGCTCGCAAGGCCGCACCGCGTCTGCGCCGCGACTTCGGCGAGGTGGAGCAGCTGCAGGTCAGCAAGAAGGGCCCGGGCGACTTCGTCAGCATGGCCGACAAGCGCGCCGAGCAGTCGATCGTGGAGGAGCTTCGGAACGCGCGTGCGGACTGGGGCATGCTGCTGGAAGAGCGCGGCGAGGTCGAGGGCGATCCCAGCAAGCCCCGCTGGATCGTCGATCCGCTCGACGGGACCACCAACTTCCTCCACGGCATTCCGCACTTTGCCATCTCCATCGCCGTCGAGGATCGCAAGCCGAACGGGCAGGCGGAGATCACGCACGGCCTCGTCTATCAGCCGCTGACCGACGAGAGCTTCTGGGCAGAGAAGGGGCGGGGCAGCTGGTTGCATGACCGCCGCCTGCGAGTGTCCGCGCGGCGCTATCTCGACGAAGCGGTGATCGGAACCGGCATTCCGCACCTTGGCCGGTCGGATGCACCCCGTTGGACCAAGATTTACAACGCGATCGCACCCGAGGTCGCGGGCATCCGGCGCTTCGGCTCCGCCGCTCTGGATTTCGCCTGGGTGGCCGCGGGGCGAATGGATGGTTTCTGGGAAGACGATCTCGACCCGTGGGACAGCGCAGCCGGGCTGCTGCTGGTCAAGGAAGCGGGCGGGTTCGTCAGCGATTATCGTGGCCAGGACCGGATGGTGGAGCGGCGCGAGTATCTGGCGGCGAACGGGGATTTGCACAGCCGCCTGCACAAGCTGCTCGCCGGGGCCCTGCGATAGGCAAAAACGGGAACAAGCCGCCTTTCGACCCTGTTGTTTCTGCGGCGGCGCTGCTCTAGAGCGCCGCCAAGCCTTTATCCCGGGAGTCTCCCTTGGCCGCCGTAGCTGCCAATTACCTGCCCATTCTGCTGTTCCTGGCAGTCGCGCTGGGCCTGTCGGTCGCCTTCGTCGTCCTGCCGATGATCGCGTCCAAGTTCACCGGTGCGGACCGCCCGTATCCGGAGAAGCTGACCGAATATGAGTGCGGCTTCCCAGCCTTCGAGGACAGCCGTTCGCAGTTCGACGTGCGCTTCTATCTGGTCGCGATCCTGTTCATCGTCTTCGATCTCGAGGCGGCGTTCCTGTTCCCATGGGCCGTGACGCTCGACACGACCGGTTGGGTCGGCTGGGGCGCCATGATGATCTTCCTTGCCGAGCTGGCACTGGGTCTGGCCTATGCCTGGAAGAAGGGAGCGCTCGAATGGGAGTGATGCTCGATCCGGCGGCCAATCCTCACCCGACGGAAGAGGAACTGGCCCGCGCGGCCGGCCTCGTCCCTGGCTCGCCCCAGCACCAGCAGCTTGAGCAGATGCAGAAGGACCTGAACGAGAAGGGTTTTCTCGTCACGTCCACCGAGGACCTGTTCAACTGGGCGCGCACCGGCTCGCTGTGGTGGATGACCTTCGGCCTTGCCTGCTGCGCCGTGGAGATGATCCACGTGAACATGCCGCGCTATGACCTCGAGCGGTTCGGCGTCGCCCCGCGTGCCTCCCCGCGTCAGTCCGACGTCATGATCGTCGCCGGCACCCTGTGCAACAAGATGGCTCCGGCACTGCGCCGCGTCTACGACCAGATGGCCGAGCCGCGCTACGTCATCTCCATGGGGTCGTGCGCCAACGGTGGCGGCTACTACCATTACAGCTACTCCGTCGTTCGCGGCTGCGACCGGATCGTCCCGGTCGACATCTACGTGCCGGGCTGTCCGCCGACGGCGGAGGCGCTGCTCTATGGAATCCTCCAGCTCCAGCGGAAGATCCGCCGCGAAGGGACGATCGAGCGGTGATGTTCAGGACGCTTCTTGCGCTCACCCTGAGCCTGTCGGATCGAAGAGACCGTAAGGGCAAGGGTGTTGAGCCACGCTTTGACAAGCTCAGCGTGAGCGCGTCGGGGGTTTGCTGACATGACCCAGAAACTCGCCCCCCACGTGCCCCAGACCGCGTCCGACGACGGCGTGATCGAGGCTGTCCAGGCGGCGCTCGGCGCGCTGATCCTCGACGTGAAGGATCACGTCGGCGAGATCACCGTCACCGTCCGCCGCGACGGAGTGGAGGAGGCTTGCCGCCTGCTCCGCGACACTCCCGGGCTCGAGTACCAGTCGCTGATGGAGATCGCTGGCGTCGACTACCCGAGCCGGCCTGAGCGGTTCGAGGTCAACTACCACCTGCTCTCGCTGACGCGGAACCGCCGCATCCGGGTGAAGGTCATGACCGACGAGGTTACGCCCGTGCCGACGGTCACCACCCTGTGGCCGGTCGCAGGCTGGCTCGAACGCGAGGTCTTCGATCTCTACGGCGTCGGCTTCGCTGGCAACCCGGACCTGCGGCGCATCCTCACCGACTACGGGTTCGAGGGGCATCCGCTGCGCAAGGACTTCCCGATGACGGGGCATGTCGAGATGCGCTACTCGGAAGCCGAAAAGCGCGTCGTCTACGAACCAGTCCAACTGGCCCAGGATTTCCGCGCGTTCGACTTCCTCACCCCGTGGAACGGGCCGGAGTATCGGCTGCCCGGAGACGAGAAAGCCGAGCCTCAGGCCGCAGGCGCGCCTTCCCCGGCGCCGGCTACCGGGCAGGCGCCCCGCGTGGAAGCCAAGGCCTCAACCGAAAAGCGCGATCCCAAGCCGTACACGACCGACCATGACGAAGGCGCCCGCAAGGGCGCTGGTCAGGCGCAGGCCGAGGCGCGCAAGCCCAATGAGGCCAAGGAAGCGCAACTCGGCGGCGTGAAGACCGACGTTCCCGAGCCGCTGCCCGGCAACAACAAGCCTGCCTCTCAGGGCGGCCCGGAATCCCAGTGATGACCACCACGACCCAAGCCGCCACCGAGATCACTCGCGAGGGCAAGCAGACTCGCCGCGTCGAGGTCAGCGTCCTGCCCGAGATGGGCGACCAGAACCTCGGCGACGAGGCGATCCGCAACTACACGATCAACTTCGGTCCGCAGCACCCGGCGGCCCACGGCGTGCTGCGCCTGATCATGGAGCTGGACGGCGAAACGGTCGAGCGCGTCGACCCGCACGTGGGCCTGCTCCACCGCGGCACCGAGAAGCTGATCGAGTACAAGACCTACGCGCAGGCGATCCCTTACTTCGATCGGCTCGATTACTGCTCGCCCATGTGCATGGAGCACAGCTTCGTGCTCGCGATCGAGAAGCTGATGGGCCTCGAGATCCCCATCCGTGCGCAATACATCCGCACGATGATGGCGGAGCTCACCCGCATCAAGAACCACATGCTGAACCTCGGCAGCCACGTCATGGACGTGGGCGCAATGACACCCAACCTGTGGCTGTTCGAGATTCGCGAAGACCTGATGCAGCTCTACGAGCGCGTGTCCGGCGCGCGGATGCACGCCAACTACTTCCGCGTCGGCGGCGTCCACCAGGACATCCCTCCGAGCGTTCTCGCCGACATCGGCGACTTCCTCGACAACCGGCTGCAGCTGTTCGAGGACGCGATCAGCCTGGTGGCCGACAACCGCATCTTCAAGCAGCGCAACGTCGACATCGGCGTGGTCAGCCGCGAAGACGCGATCGCCTGGGGCTTTTCCGGCCCGATGATCCGCGCGACCGGCCTGCCGTGGGACATCCGCAAGGCGCAGCCCTACGAGGTCTACGACCGCATTGACTTCGACATCCCCGTTGGCACCAACAGCGACTGCTACGACCGTTTCATGGTCCGCGTGGAGGAGGTCCGCCAGAGCTGGCGCATCGCCCGGCAGTGCCTGCAGCAGATGCCCCAAGGCCCGATCGGAACCCTCGATCGCAAGGTTTTCCCGCCGGCCCGCGCGGAGATGAAGCAGTCGATGGAAGCGCTGATCCACCACTTCAAGCTCTACACCGAAGGCTTCCACGTGCCCGCCGGCGAGGTCTATGTCGCGACCGAAAGCCCCAAGGGCGAGTTCGGCGTCTATCTGGTCAGCGACGGCACCAACAAGCCGTACCGCTGCAAGATCCGCCCGACGGCCTTCAGCCACCTGCAGGCGATGGACTTCATGATGAAGGGCCACATGCTGGCCGACGCGACTGCCGTGCTCGGTGCGATGGACATCGTGTTCGGGGAGTGTGACCGCTAATGGCCGAGCGTCATTTCGCCCCGGACGTCCCCGAGCTGCGTGAGCGCTGGGGTGGATTCACCTGGGACAAGAAGCATGCGGCCCGCGCGGCGGAGATCCTCGCGCGTTACCCGGAGGGCCGCAAGGCCTCTGCCGTCATGCCGCTGCTCGATCTCGCCCAGCGGCAGGTCGGGGAGGAGACGGGCACCCAAGGGTGGCTGCCGATCCCGGTGATCGAGTTCGTCGCCGCCGAGTGTCAAATGGCGCCGATGCGGGCGATGGAGGTCGCCAGCTTCTACACCATGTACAACCTCGTGCCGGTCGGCCGTCACCACATCCAGCTGTGCGGCACTACGCCGTGCATGCTGCGCGGGTCGGACGACGTGCTCGCGGCGTGCGAGAAGCGCGGCATCAAGAAGGGCTACACGACGCCCGACGGGCTGTTCACGCTGACCGAGGTCGAGTGCCTTGGCGCCTGCGCCAATGCGCCGATGGTCCAGATCAACGACGACAATTACGAGGACCTCACCGAGGAGAGTATGGGCGCGATCCTCGACGCGCTGGCTCGCGGGGAGAAGCCGAAGCCGGGCCCGCAGATCGACCGGCAGACCAGCTGCCCGGAGGGCGGACCGACCACGCTCAAGAAGATGGCCGAGCGCAACTACGACTATCGTCCGCAATGGAATGCGGCGGCGGGCGAAAACGCATGAGCGACGTCGTCCTGATCATCATCGCCGTCGTCGCCGCCTTCCTCGCGTTCCGCTTCATCGCCGGACTCGTGAAATTCGGCGTGATCGCGCTGATCGTGCTGGCGGTCATCTATTTCCTCAGCCAGGGTGGGATCTGATGGGCAGCGTGACGCCCCTCGCGGACAAGGACCGCATCTTCACCAATCTCTACGGCTTCCAGTCGCCCGACCTGAAGGCGGCGCAGGCCCGTGGCGATTGGGACAATACCGCCGCCTTAATGGCGCGCGGGCAGGACACGATCATTGACGAGGTGAAGGCCTCGGGCCTCCGCGGTCGTGGGGGCGCGGGCTTCCCGACCGGCATGAAGTGGAGCTTCATGCCCAAGGAGCCCAAGCCTGGTAAGCCCAACTTCCTCGTCATCAACGCCGACGAATCCGAGCCCGGCAGCTGCAAGGACCGCGAAATCCTGCGCCACGACCCGCACAAGCTGGTCGAAGGCGCGCTGATCGCCGGCTTCGCCATGCGCGCCCGCGCGGCCTACATCTACGTCCGCGGCGAGTTCATCGTCGAGGCGGCGGCGCTGGAGAAAGCGGTCAAGGAGGCTTACACTGCCGGCCTGCTCGGCAAGAATGCGGCCAAGTCGGGCTACGACTTCGACGTTTTCGTTCACCGCGGCGCCGGTGCCTACATCTGCGGCGAAGAAACCGCGATGCTGGAGAGCCTGGAAGGCAAGCAGGGCCGACCGCGCCTGAAGCCGCCGTTCCCCGCCGGCGCTGGCCTCTATGGCTGCCCGACGACCGTCAACAACGTGGAATCGATCGCGGTCGTACCGACGATCCTCCGTCGCGGCGCCGCCTGGTTCGCCGGCTTCGGCAATCCCAAGAACGAAGGCACCAAGCTCTTCCAGATCAGCGGCCACGTGAACAAGCCGTGTGTGGTCGAGGAGAGCATGTCGATCCCGTTCCGCGAGCTGATCGACCGGCACTGCGGCGGCATCCGTGGTGGCTGGGACAACCTGCTGGCGGTGATCCCGGGCGGATCGTCGGTACCGCTGGTCCCCGCGGCCGAGATCATGGACGCGCCGATGGATTTCGACGGGCTGAAGGCGCTCGGCTCCGGCCTCGGAACGGCGGCGGTCATCGTCATGGACAAGTCCACCGACATCGTCCGCGCGATCGCTCGCCTGAGCTATTTCTACAAGCATGAAAGCTGCGGCCAGTGCACGCCATGCCGCGAGGGCACCGGCTGGATGTGGCGGATCATGGAACGCCTCCGCGAAGGCGACGCTGCGCCCGAGATGATCGATCGCCTGTACGACGTCACCAAGCAGGTAGAGGGCCACACCATCTGCGCGCTGGGCGACGCCGCGGCCTGGCCGATCCAGGGCCTCATCCGCCACTTCCGCCCCGAACTCGAGCGCCGCATCGCCGAGCGCAGCGGCGGCATGCTGGAGGCGGCCGAGTGACACGTCTTGTCAGCCTCCTGCTTCAAGTCGCACTGGTCCTGTCGGTACTGAACGCGATCCTTTTCGCGGTTCGTATTGCTATTCAGCAGGGCCTTGGGGTCGGTACCTGGTACTGGGCTGGAGCCATTGCAGTGTTCACTGCACCTGCCGCGCTGGCCCTTGCTTTATTGCTTTTTGATCGCGTCTATGGGGCGGGCGCGTTGAGGTCTCACGATGCCTAAAGTCACTGTCGACGGACAGGAAATCGAGGTCCCCGCGGGCGCGACCGTGCTGCAGGCGTGCGAGCTTGCCGGCAAGGAGATCCCGCGCTTCTGCTACCACGAGCGGCTGAGCATCGCCGGCAACTGCCGCATGTGCCTGGTCGAGGTGGCCCCCGGGCCGCCGAAGCCGCAGGCGAGCTGCGCGCTACCGGCTGCCGACGGCCAGACCATCCGCACCGACACGCCGATGGTGAAGAAGGCGCGCGAAGGGGTGATGGAGTTCCTGCTCATCAATCACCCGCTCGACTGCCCGATCTGCGACCAGGGCGGCGAGTGCGACCTGCAGGACCAGGCCATGGCCTATGGCCGTAGCTACTCGCGCTTCGACGAGAACAAGCGCTCGGTCGACGACAAGTACATGGGTCCGGTCATCAAGACGGCCATGACCCGCTGTATCCAGTGCACGCGCTGCGTCCGCTTCGCCGACGAGGTGGCGGGTACGCCGGAGCTCGGCCTGCTGTACCGCGGCGAGGACCTGCAGATCACCGCCTACCTGGAACGCGCGCTAACCAGCGAGCTGTCCGGCAACCTCGCCGATCTCTGTCCCGTCGGTGCGCTGCTGCAACGGCCCCAGATTTTCGAGATGCGCCCGTGGGAGCTGCGCAAGGTGCCGTCGATCGACGTCATGGACGCGGTCGGAACCAATATCCGCCTCGACCTGCGCGGACCGCAGGTGATGCGCATCCTGCCGCGCATCAACGAGGACGTGAACGAGGAATGGTGCTCCGACAAGACGCGCCACCACGCCGACGCGCTGGTGCGGGGCCGGCTCGACCGGCCATGGGTGCGGGTGAACGGCAAGCTGCAGGAGTCGACCTGGGGCGAGGCGCTGGACGTGTTCGCGGACAAGCTGCGCGCTGCTGGCTCCAAGGTGGCGGCAGTCGCGGGCGACCTGCTCGACGCCGAAACCATGTTCGTGGCGAAGAAGCTGCTTGAGACCCGCGGCTCGGCGATGCTCGAAGGCCGGCAGACCGGGCTTAATTACGACGTGTCGTCGCTCAGCGCCGTCGCGTTCAACTCGACTATCGCCGGCATCGAGGAGGCGGACGCCATCCTGCTCGTCGGCAGCAACCCGCGCTGGGAAGCGCCGCTGATCAATACCCGCATTCGCAAGGCGGCTCGCCGTCACGGCGCGAAGGTGTTCAGCATCGGCCCGCTGGTCGACCTCGCTTACCCGGTCACCAACATCGGCGACGACCTTTCGCTGCTCGGCAACCTGCCGGCGAACGTGGCCGAGGCTTTCGCCGCGGCGGAGCGCCCGGCGATCATCGTCGGTCCGGGTGCCCTTGGAGCGGGCGCGCTCGGCGCGGCACTAGCAGCCGCCGCCAGCCTGAACGTCGTCCGCGAGGGTTGGAACGGTTTCAACGTCATCCACACGGCGGCGTCGCGCATGGCCGGCCTGCTGCTCGGCTACGCCCAGAAGGGCGGCATCGCCGACCTGGAGGCCGCGGGCCCCGAAGTCGTGCTCCTGCTCGGTGCGGACGAGGTGGCGGCGGAGCGCTTCCCGGGCGCGTTCAAGGTCTACATCGGCCACCATGGCGATGCTGGCGCGCGGCAGGCCGACCTCGTGCTTCCGGGCGCGGCCTACAGCGAGAAGCACGGCACCTACGTCAACCTGGAAGGACGGGTGCAGCGGGGCGAGAAGGCCAGCTTCCCGCCCGGCGACGGGCGCGAGGACTGGACGATCTTCCGCGCCGTGTCCGACCTGCTGGGCACGCCCCTGCCGTTCGACCGCTTCGACCAGCTGCGCGCCGCGATGGTCGCGGAAGTGCCGGCGCTCGGCATCGACGGCCTCATCGACCTGCCCTGGGCGCCGCCGTCGCTCCCCGCTGATGCGAGCGGCCCGGTGACGCTGCCGATCAAGGACTTCTACCTGACCAACGCCATCACCCGCGCCAGCCCGACCATGCAGCGCTGCTCGGCCGAGCTGCTCCATGGCGAGACGATCGCGGAGGCCGCGGAATGACCGCTCTCTTCCAATCCTGGGGCGCGAGCTACGAGTGGGCCTGGTTCTGGTCCATGCTCATCGGCATCCTCGTGATCGCCCTGCCGCTGATGCTGGCGGTGGCGATGATCATCTACGCCGAGCGCAAGATCTGGGCCGCCATCGCGCTGCGCCGCGGTCCCAACGTGGTCGGCCCCTTCGGCCTGCTGCAGAGCTTCGCCGACGGCCTTAAAGTCTTCCTCAAGGAGACCATCATCCCGACCAGCGCGAACAAGGGCTTGTTCCTGGTCGCGCCGATCATCAGCTTCACGGTCGCGCTGATCGTCTGGGCAGTGGTTCCGTTCGACGTCGGCGTGGTGCTCGCCGACATCAACGTCGGCCTGCTCTACATCCTCGCGGCAAGCTCGCTCGGTGTGTACGGCGTGATCATCGCCGGCTGGGCGTCCAACTCGAAGTATCCCTTCTTCTCGGCCCTCCGCGCGGCTGCGCAGATGGTGAGCTATGAGGTCTCCATCGGCTTCGTCCTGATCTGCGTCGTGCTCTATGCGGGCACGTTCAACATGACGCAGATCGTCATGGCGCAGCAGGGGCATATCTTCGGCATCCTCAACGGCTTCGGCTTCAATCCTTTGCTGTTCCCGATGGCGGTGGTGTTCCTGATCTCGTCCATGGCCGAGACCTTCCGCACGCCGTTCGACCTGACCGAGGCGGAGAGCGAACTCGTGGCCGGATTCCAGACGGAATACAGCTCGATGAGCTTCGCGCTCTTCTGGCTCGGCGAGTACGGCAACGTCATCCTGATGTGCGCGCTGAACGCCATCCTGTTCTGGGGCGGGTTCCTCCCGCCGATCGACTGGGCGCCGCTTTATGCCATCCCCGGCATCATCTGGCTGTTCGTCAAGATGCTGCTGTTCTTCTTCATTTTCGGCTGGGTCCGCGCGACCGTGCCGAGGTACCGCTACGACCAGCTGATGCGGCTGGGCTGGAAGATCTTTCTGCCGCTCAGCCTGGTGTTCGTGTTCGTGATCTCGGGCTGGCTGATGCTGACCCGCTATGGAGCCGTGGCATGAGCCCCGCGCAGTTCATCAAGTCGTTCACCTTGTGGGAGCTCGTGAAGGGTCACGCCCTCACGTTGAAGTATTTCTTCAAGCCCAAGGCGACGATCAACTACCCCTACGAGAAGACGCCCATGTCGCCGCGCTTTCGGGGGGAGCATGCGCTGCGTCGCTATCCCAACGGCGAAGAGCGCTGCATCGCCTGCAAGCTGTGCGAGGCAGTGTGTCCGGCGCTGGCGATTACAATCGAGGCCGAACCGCGCGAGGACGGCAGCCGCCGCACCACGCGCTATGACATCGACATGGTAAAGTGCATCTACTGCGGCCTGTGCCAGGAGGCCTGCCCGGTGGACGCCATCGTGGAGACGCCGAACCTGGAGTTTTCCACGGAAACCCGGGAAGAGTTGCTCTACGACAAGGCCAAGCTGCTGGCCAATGGTGATCGGTGGGAGGCGGCCATCGCGGCGAACCTTGCCGCTGACGCGCCCTACCGTTAAGCGGCCCGCCAACCCATGATCGCACTCCTCGCCTTCTACCTGTTCGCGACGCTCACCATCGCTTCCGCGGTGCTCGTAGTGTTCGCTCGCAACCCGGTGCACAGTGTCCTGTGGCTGATCGTCGCCTTCTTCAACGCGGCCGGCCTGATGCTCCTGACGGGTGCCGAGTTCATCGCCATGCTGCTGGTGATCGTCTACGTCGGCGCGGTCGCGGTGCTGTTCCTGTTCGTGGTCATGATGCTCGACATCGACTTCGCGCAGCTCCGCTCCGGCGTCACCCGCAACCTGCCCTTCGGCCTGTTGATCGCCTTGGTGCTGCTGGCGGAGATCGTGATCGCCGTCAGTGCGTACCGGGCGGGCCCCGTGTTCGAGCGGGGCGCCGCTGCGCCGGCCGCGAACGCCGTGCCGAACATCGAGGCGCTCGGCCATGAGCTTTACAGCCGGTACCTTCTGCCGTTCGAACTCGCCGGGTTGATCCTGCTGGTCGCGATGATCGGCGCCATCGTGCTGACCCACCGGAGCCGTGGCGATGGCCGGCGTCAGAACGCCAGCCGTCAGATCGCTCGCCGTCCGGAGGATGCCGTGAAGATTGCCAAGCCGCAGGTCGGGCAGGGAGTGGAGCTGTGATCGGTCTCGTCCATTACCTGACCGTCGCCGCCATCCTGTTCGTGATCGGCGTGCTCGGCATCTTCCTCAACCGCCGCAACGTCATCCTGATGCTCATGGCAATTGAGCTTCTGCTGCTCGCCGTGAACATCAACTTCGTCGCGTTCAGCGCCTTTCTGGGCGACATGAAGGGCCAGATCTTTTCCATGTTCGTGCTGACGGTCGCGGCAGCGGAGGCGGCGATCGGGCTGGCCATTCTCGTCATCTTCTTCCGCCGGCGGGGCACCATTGCCGTCGACGCGGCCGACCGGATGCGCGGCTAAACCATGCAGAGCATCACCCTCATCGTCTTCCTGCCGCTGCTGGCCGCGATCGTTGCGGGCCTCGGCAACCGAGCTATCGGCAACACCGCCGCCAAGCTGATTACCACCGGCGCGCTGTTCATCAGCTGCGCGCTCAGCTGGCCCATCTTCATCGCGTTCCTGAATGGCAGCGCCGAAGCGACGGTCGTCCCGGTCCTCCATTGGATCAACTCGGGCGACCTGCAGGTCGACTGGGCGCTGCGCGTCGACGCGCTGACGGCCGTGATGCTGGTGGTCGTGACCACTGTCTCCAGTCTCGTGCACCTGTACAGCTGGGGCTACATGGCCGAGGACCCGAGCCAGCCGCGGTTCTTCGCCTACCTGTCGCTGTTCACCTTCGCCATGCTGATGCTGGTAACGGCCGACAGCCTCATCCAGATGTTCTTCGGCTGGGAAGGGGTGGGCCTCGCCTCCTACCTGCTGATCGGCTTCTGGTACCACAAGCCGTCCGCGAACGCGGCCGCGATCAAGGCGTTCGTGGTGAACCGCGTCGGCGACTTCGGCTTCAGCCTCGGCATCTTCGGCACGTTCCTGGTGTTCGGCACCGTGTCGATTCCAGCGATCCTCGCGGCCTCGCCTAGCATGGCCGGCTCCACCATCGGCTTTGCCGGAATGCGGGTCGACACGATGACCCTGCTGTGCCTGCTGCTGTTCATCGGCGCGATGGGCAAGTCGGCGCAGTTGGGCCTGCACACCTGGCTCCCGGACGCGATGGAGGGCCCGACGCCCGTGTCGGCGCTGATCCACGCTGCGACGATGGTGACTGCCGGCGTCTTCATGGTCTGCCGGCTGTCGCCCATGTTCGAGCAGTCGGAGACGGCACTCAGCGTCGTGACCTACGTCGGCCTCGCGACCGCGCTGTTCGCGGCGACGGTGGGCGTCGTCCAGAACGACATCAAGCGCGTGATCGCCTACTCCACCTGTTCGCAGCTGGGTTACATGTTCTTCGCGGCCGGCGTCGGCGCGTACGGCGCGGCCATGTTCCACCTGTTCACGCACGCCTTCTTCAAGGCACTGCTGTTCCTGGGGGCGGGCTCCGTCATCCACGCCATGCACCACGAACAGGACATGCGTTACTACGGCGCCCTCCGAAAGGAGATCCCGCTGACCTTCTGGGCCATGATCATGGGCACACTGGCCATCACCGGCGTCGGCGTGCTCGGCGTCTTCGGTTTCGCCGGCTTCTATTCCAAGGACGCGATCCTGGAGAGCGCGTTTGCCTCCGGCTCGGTCCCTGGAACCATCGCCTTCACCGTGGGCGCGTTCGCCGCGTTGCTGACGAGCTTCTACAGCTGGCGGCTCATTTTCCTGACCTTTTTCGGCAAGGCTCGCTGGGCCGGGTCCGAGCACATCCAGCATGCCGTTCACGGTGACCACCACGACCATCCCGACGAGGAGCATGGGGACAGCAGCCACGCGGTCGCCACGCCGCAGGTCGGGACCGCCGGCTACCATCCGCACGAGAGCCCGTGGACCATGCTCGTGCCCTTGGCGCTGCTGTCGGTTGGCGCGGTGTTCGCCGGCATGGCCTTCCACCATGCCTTCATCGACGCGGAGGGGGGCGCCCACTTCTGGGGCGGTAGCCTGTTCTTCGACACGCACCTGATGCACGCCATCCACGAGGTTCCGCTGTGGGTGAAGCTCACCCCGGCAGCCGTGATGATCGTCGGCTTCCTGATCGCGTGGAACAACTACATCCGCGATCCGTCAGCCCTGTCGCGCATCGTGGCGGCGACCGGCTCCCTGCACACGTTCCTGATGAAGAAGTGGTACTTCGACGAGATCTACGACGTGATCTTCGTTCGCCCCGCCTTGGCCATCGGCCGCTTCTTCTGGCACCGCGGTGACGAGCAGACGATCGACCGCTTCGGCCCGCACGGCGCCGCCTATGCCGTCGGCGTCGGGAACCGGATCACCGCGCGGTTGCAGTCGGGCTACCTCAATTCTTATGCATTGATCATGCTGCTTGGCCTCGTCGCCGCGGCGACCTGGGCGATGACACGCTGATGAAGATGTTGAAACCGATCTCCAGCGCTCACCCTGAGCTTGTCGAAGGGTGTTCCGCTCAGGCCGGAGCGCTCGCGCTTCGACAGGCTCAGCGTGAGCGCAAGAGGAGGTCCGCGTGACGGATTTCCCCATCCTCTCGGTCATGATCGCGGTGCCGCTGCTCGCGGCGCTGGGTTGCCTCTTCCTGCGGGCCGAGGGCGCGCGTTGGCTGGCCCTCATCGCGACCTTCGTCGATCTGGCCCTCGGCCTCATGCTCTGGGCCAATTTCGAGAATGGCGGGGCGCAGTGGCAGTTCGTCGAGAACCTGCCGCTGGGAGGCACCTACCTGAACTGGCAGCTCGGCATCGACGGCATCGCCTTGATGCTGATCCTTCTGTCCGTCTTCCTCATGCCCATCTGCATCGGCGCCAGCTGGCGCTCGATCGAGAAGCGCGTGCCGGAATACATGTCGGCCTTCCTGCTGATGGAAGCGCTGATGCTGGGCGTGTTCGCCGCCCAGGACCTGCTGCTCTTCTACATCTTCTTCGAGGGCGGCCTGATCCCGATGTACCTGATCATCGGCATTTGGGGCGGCGCCGAGCGGATCAAGGCGAGCTACAAGTTCTTCCTCTACACGCTGTTCGGCTCGGTGCTGATGCTCATCGCCATGCTGGTGATGATCAACCAGGCTGGGACCGGCTACATTCCCACGTTGATCGCGTATGACTTCGCGCCTTCGCTCCAGACGTGGCTCTGGTTGGCCTTCTTCGCCAGCTTCGCGGTCAAGATGCCGATGTGGCCCGTCCACACCTGGCTTCCGGACGCCCACGTGCAGGCGCCAACCGCAGGGTCGGTGATCCTTGCCGGCGTTCTGCTCAAGATGGGCGGCTACGGCTTCGTCCGCTTCTCGCTGCCGATGTTCCCGGACGCCTCGGCGCAGTTCGTGCCCCTGGTCTTCATCCTGAGCTCGGTGGCGATCGTCTACACCAGCCTGGTGGCGCTCGTTCAGCGGGACATGAAGAAGCTTATCGCCTATTCGTCGGTCGCCCACATGGCTTTCGTCACCTTCGGCCTGTTCGCCTTCAACCGGCAGGGGATCGAGGGCGCGCTGATCGTGATGCTCAGCCACGGCCTGGTCTCCGGCGCGCTCTTCCTGTGCGTCGGCGTCATCTACGACCGCATGCATACGCGGGAGATCGAGAAATACGGCGGGCTGGCTAACAACATGCCCGGCTATGCGGTCCTGTTCCTGCTGTTCACCATGGCAGCCGTCGGCCTTCCTGGCACCAGCGGCTTCGTCGGTGAGTTCCTGGCGATGATGGGAACCTACAAGGTGTCCACCTGGGGCGCGATCTTCGCGACCACCGGCATCATCCTGGGCGCGGCCTACATGCTCTACCTGTACTGGCGGATCGCCTACGGCGCGGCACGCACCGCCGAGGCGAGCGCGATGAGGGATCTCAGCGTTCGCGAGTGGGGCCTCCTGGCGCCGATCGCCGCCGCCGTTTTGTGGATGGGCGTCTATCCCGAGCCGTTCCTAGCCCCCATGCGCGCCGATGTCGGCCGTCTGCTCGAGCGGACGGAGCGGGTCACCCCGGCTGGGGACTCCCGCCCGACTGCCGGCAACCCGGCCGCCGCAGCTCCCGCCCATGGCGCCGCCGCCCACGGCGCTGAAGAGGCCGCGCACTGATGTCCTATATCGCCCCCATCCTGCCCGAGATCATCGTCGGTCTGGGCGCCATCATCCTGATGATGGTTGCCGCCTTCGTGCGTCGTGCGTCGCTCATCACCCATTGGGCGGCCATCGGCATCCTGATTGCCGCCTGCTTCGCGCTGATCGGCGCGCCGCAGGAGGCCGGACGCGTTTTCGGCGGCATGTTCGCGGCGGACGGCTTTGCGGCGTTCGGCAAGGTCATCATCTACCTGTCGGCCGCGGTCGCCATCGTCGCGGCCCACGGCTGGTTCGACCAGGATTTCGAGCATGGCGCCGAATATCCGGTGCTGATCCTGCTGAGCAGCGTCGGCGCTTCTGTGATGGTCAGCGCCACCGACCTGATGATGCTCTATGTCGGGCTCGAGCTGCAGTCGCTCAGCGCCTATGTCCTGGCCTCCTACCGCCGCAGCGATGAGCGGTCCGCCGAGGCCGGCCTTAAATATTTCGTGCTCGGCGCCCTCGCGTCCGGCATCCTGCTCTACGGCATCAGCCTGCTCTACGGCTTCACCGGCACCACCTACTTCGACGGTATCGCCGCGGCCTTCCGCACCGACGCGGGCTCGATCGGTCTGACCTTCGGCCTGGTGTTCACGCTGGCCGGCATCGCCTTCAAGATCGCGGCCGTTCCGTTCCACATGTGGACGCCGGACGTTTACGAAGGTGCTCCCACGCCGGTCACGGCCTTCTTCGCCTCGGGTCCCAAGATCGCGGCGCTGCTGCTCGGCACGCGGGTCTGCCTTGAGGCAATGGGACCGGCGACCGATGCGTGGCGGCAGATCGTGATCTTCGCGGCGCTTGCCTCCATCTTCCTGGGCGCGGTTGCCGCTTACGGTCAGACGAACATCAAGCGGCTGCTGGCCTATTCCTCGATCAACAACGTCGGCTTCGTGATGATCGGCATCGCGGCCGGTGGCGAGGGCGGTGGGACCTCCGTCTTGTTCTACAGCGCCGTCTACGTCGTGATGACGCTGGGTGCATTCCTCTGCGTCCTGCGGATGCGCGACGTGGATGGTCGCCCGGTCGAGAGCCTGGAGAGCCTTTCCGGCCTGTCTCAGACCCGCCCGGGCCTCGCGGCCGCGCTTGCCATCTTCATGTTCAGCCTGGCCGGTATCCCACCGCTGTTCGGCTTCTGGCCCAAGCTGATGGTGTTCACCGCCGCGGTCGACGCCGGTCTGATCGCGCTGGCCGTGGCCGGCATCATCGGTACGGTCGTCGGCGCTTACTACTACATCAAGATCGTCAAGATCATGTACTTCGACGCGCCCGTGGGCGAGCCGTATGCGCGGGTCCGGGCACCCGTCGAAACGGCACTGATCGCGCTCGCGGCCATCCTGGTCAGCCCGCTCGGCTACCTGCTGATCGGACCGCTCGGACGGCTGAGCGCCAACGCGGCGAGCGTCTTCTGAGCAAGCTGAGGTTCGTCGAGCGGACCGGCTCCACGAACAGCGACCTGCTGGCGAGCGCCGAGGCTGTCGAGGGCGGCTGGCTGGTCGCTCGACACCAGGACGATGGACGCGGGCGGCAGGGCCGGACCTGGCTGAGCCCCGAGGGCAACTTCCACGGCAGCACGGTGGTCGACCTCCGCCCGACGGACCCGCCGGCCGCCAGTCTCGCATCGGCCGCAGGTCTCGCGCTCATCCGCGCGGTCGAGGCCGCTGCCCCGGCGACCGGCCTGATGCTCAAGTGGCCGAACGATGTCCTGCTCGGACCCGGCAAGCTCGGCGGAATTCTCCTGGAACGGTCGGGCGATCGGGTCGTCGCCGGTTTCGGCGTGAACCTCGCGTCTGCCCCCTCGCTGCCGGACCGCCCCACGGCTGCTTTGTCTTCCGTCGCTCTCGTCAGCCCGGAAGCGTTCGCGCCGTTGCTGGCGGCCGCCTTCGACCGAGAGCTGGAGCGTTGGCGTTCGGATCTAGCCAGTCTCGTAGGACTGTGGCTGGAAAGCGCGCATCCCGTCGGCACACCGCTCCGCGTTCACGCGAGCGCGGAGGAGACGGTCACGGGCACCTTTGCCGGGCTCGAACCGGACGGAGCCCTGCGCCTGCGACTGGACAGCGGTGAGCTGCGGGTCATCCGCGCCGCCGACGTGACGCTCGGCTAGTCGCACGCGAACCGCAACCGGCAGGCTGGCGGTCGCGCCGGCTTGCGGCTAGGCAGCCACGATGCTGCTCGCGATCGATGCCGGGAACACCAATCTTGTCTTCGCGCTGGTGGACGAGGAGCACAGGATCCGCACGCGCTGGCGCATCGCTACCGACCCGCGGCGTACGGCGGACGAATATGCCGTCTGGCTCCACCAGTTGCTCGAGCTGGAAGGCTATGGCCGCCCCGACGTCACCGGCGTGATCATCGGCACGGTCGTGCCGCGTGCCCTTCATAACCTGGAGGTGCTGGCCACCAAGTATTTCGGGCATCAGCCACTCGTCGCCGGACAGGGCGCGGCGGAGTGGCCGATCGCGCTGGACGTGGACGAGCCGCACAACGTCGGCGCGGATCGCGCGCTCAACGCCATCGCGGCCCATGCAAAGTACCCGGGCGAGCTCGTCGTGATCGATTTCGGCACGGCGACCACCTTCGATGTCGTCGCGTCCGACGGAGCCTACCGCGGCGGGATCATCGCGCCGGGCATCAACCTCAGCCTGGATGCCCTGGTCGCCGCGGCCGCCAAACTGCCGCGCATCGCCATCGAGGCGCCCGACGACCCGCATGTGATTGGCCGCACGACCCAGTCGCAGATGCTGTCCGGCATCTACTGGGGCTATGTCGCCATGATCGAAGGTCTCGTCGCCCGGCTGAAGACCGAGGTGGCGCTCCCGGTCACCGTGATCGCCACCGGCGGGCTCGCCACGTTATTCGACGCCAACACGGACGTGTTCGACGCCATCGAGCCCGATCTCACCATTCAGGGCCTGTCGCTTCTGTATCGACGGAGCGTTCCGGCCGCTTGAACGTCATCGCCAAGGCGAACTGCGCCAGGGAAAGTAAAGCAACGATATGACTCCAGGGGACGAACTGCTCTTCCTCTCGCTCGGCGGCTCGGGCGAGATCGGGATGAACGCCAACCTGTACGGCTGCCGCGGCAAATGGCTGATGGTGGATTGCGGGCTGACGTTCGGCGACCATGAATATCCCGGGATCGAACTGGTCCTGCCGGACCTCCAATTCATCGAGGAGCGGCGGGACGATCTGGTCGGCCTCGTTCTGACGCACGGCCACGAGGACCACATCGGCGCGATCCCCTACCTCGCCGCCGACCTGAAGGTCCCGATCTACGCCACACCGTTCACGGCCGGCCTCGTTGCAGGCAAGCTGGAGGAGGAAGGCCTGACCGGCCAGGTCCAGCTCAAGATCGTCGAGCGGCGAGGCGAGCTCGACCTCGGTCCCTTCCGCATCCGCTACGTCCCGCTCGCCCATTCCATTCCGGAGGGTAACGGTCTCCTCATCGAGACGCCGCACGGCCGCGTCTTCCACACCGGGGACTGGAAGCTCGACGACACGCCGGTGCTCGGTAACCCGACCAGTGCGGATACGCTAACCGCCATTGGTGACGAGGGCGTGCTGGCGTTGGTCTGCGACTCCACCAACGCCTTCGTCGAAACCCCGTCCGGGTCCGAGGCCAGCGTCTACGAGGGCCTGCTCCGTACCATCGGCGAAGCACCCGGCCGGGTGCTCGTCACCACATTCTCATCCAACGTGGCCCGGCTCGAAACGCTCGGCCGGGTCGCGGTCGAGAGCGGACGGCGGGTCTGCCTGGCCGGACGCTCCATCGATCGCAACCTCAAGGTCGCCAAGGCCACCGGCTACCTGCGCGACTTCCCTGAGCCCGTCCGGTTCGACGAAGCCATGCGCCTGCCGCGCCGCGACCTGCTGATCATCTCCACCGGCGGGCAGGGCGAGCCCCGCGCCGCCCTGGGCCGCATCGCGTCCGGCCAGCACGAGCTGAAGCTTGGGGAGGGCGACCGCGTCATCTTCTCGTCCCGCCAGATCCCCGGCAACGAGACGGCGGTCGGCCGGGTCATGAACGCCCTGTCGGAGCTTGGCGTCGTCACCATCACCGACCGCCAGGCCCATGTGCACGTGTCCGGCCACCCGGCTCGCCCGGAACTCGCCGAGATGTACAAGTGGATCCGCCCCCAGCTGCTGATCCCCGTCCATGGCGAGCCGCGCCACCTGCGGGAGCAGGCCCGGTTCGGCGTGAGCCAGGGCGTCCCCCAGGCACTCGTACAGGAGGACGGCGACCTCGTCCGCCTCGCGCCCGGCGAGCCCCGGAAGATCGGCGAGGAGCGGGTCGGCCGGCTGGTGCTGGACGGCGACGTCATCCTGCCGGCGGACGGCTCGACCATGAACGAACGCCGAAAGCTCGCCTACCAGGGCGTCATCGCCGTCAGCATCGCGCTGGGCCGGGGAGGGCGCCTGATCGCTCCCCCCGTCGTCCGGCCCGTCGGTGTTCCCGTCGAGGAAGACCGCGCCGACTTCATCCGCGACGCGGTCGACATGGCCAGCCGTGCCGTCGATCCAGGCCTGGACGAGGACCGCCTACGGGAAAACGTCCGGCTCGCGGTCCGCCGCTGCGCCACCCTATGGACCGGCAAGAAACCGGTGGTCGAGGTAATGGTGGTGCGCGCAGAATGAGCTGGCAGGCCGCCCTGGCGATCTACTTCCTGTTCTTCGTCGGGGTGGCCTTCCTCCTGCTGCCCTTCGGGGTGAGGACCGATGAGGAGGTCGGCGCTCCCCGCGTCCCCGGCCAGGCGGAGAGCGCCCCGCACCGCTTCGACCTGCGCAAGCATCTGCTGCGCTCGGCCCTCGTCGCCGCCGTGGTGTTCGCGCTCTACTATCTGAACTACGTCAACGGCTGGATCACCGCCGAGGACCTCGACTGGTACAATTAGCGCCGGCGCTCCACGACCGGAGCAAGGGCCGCATACAGCTTCCCCATGTCGCTCGACATCAGCGTCACGGCCAGCATCCCGCCGTCCCGCTCCGCCGCGACCCGGCGCAGCATCGCTTCGAAATCGTGGACGTAGCGATTGACCGAGGTCTGGAACTCGCCGTCGATGTCGTACTGGGCCGATAGCTGCCGGGCTTCGCTGTTGCCCAGCAGGCGAACGGCCCGCCGGGTGAACACGCCCCGGTCGCCCTTCAGATAAGCGCTCCAGGCCTTCTCATCGACCTCGTCGCTGAGGATCTTGCCCACGTCGATCGATGCGGAGTGCATGGAATCGATCAGCATGGCGACACGGCGGGCAAAGGCCTCGCTGTCTGCCGCCTGCTGCGCCTCGGACGTGCGCTCCATGTGCGCTTCCAGCGCCGCCGCGGTCTGCCCGATGCTGAGCATCTGCGCCGTCAGGCGCTCGGACGCCGAGCGGGCCGCCTCGAGCGCACGGGTGGCCACACTCTCCACCTCGCGCAACTGCTGCTCCACCCCTTCGCGGATGGCGCGTTCGAGTGCCTCGCGCGTCGCTTCCGACAGCTGCGCGGCGCTATCCGGGATGACCGCTGCCAGCGCCTCGCGCGCCCGCTCCGCGGCATGGGCCGAGGCCTCCCGCACCTGCACCATGGCCTGCACCAGGGCGGGTGCGGTCTCGGCCTGTACTCGGCTCGCGTCGGCCTCTGCGCTGGCGATCGCCTCGCGCAGGCTGGCGAGCCGCTGCTCGGCCGATCCCACCCCATCGTCGAGGGTCGCGAGCAGCGCCGCCAGCCGGTCCTGCTGGGCCGCCACATTGTCCGCGCTGAGTGCCAGCCGCTCGCTCGCCTCGGTGGCCGCCTCCCGCATCCACTCGATCTCGGGCCGCGACGCCTGAACCGCCGCAAGCAGCCGCTCCGCCCCGCCTTCCGCTTCGCCCAGGGCGCCCGACAGCGAGTTGCCGATATCCGCCTGCAATCCTGAGATGGCCTCCCGCAGCGCCGCCGTCCGATCCGCGAGGCTTTCGAGCGATCCATCGCTGGACGCCGCCTGCCGGGCCAGCTGATCGAGCTCGCTCCGCACCTGTCCGACGGACTTCGCAATGGCATCCGCGCGGAGGTCGCCTTCGGCGGCGAGGTCGACGAAGCGGTGATCGAGGTCCGCCAGCCCGCGCTCGACGTCGGCGATCAGGCGCTGGGAGGCGCGGTCCTGCTCCGCCAGCCGCGCCGACAGCTGGTCCAGCGCGCTCGAAGCCGTTCCGAGGCGCATCGCCAATGCATCCGCCGCATCGAGGCTGCTGCGCCCCATCCCGGCTGCGCTCTGTTCCACCAGGGCGCTGACCGCCGCCGACTGGGTATCGATCCCGCGGCGGATCTCGCTCAGCGCCAGTGCCGTGCGCTCCAGCAAGGTGTCGATCTCGCTCGTCGCATTGGACGCGACGTCGCTGATCCGGGTCGCCGCTGCTGCACCGGCGCTCTCGATCTGCGTGAGGTGGGCGACGAGCCTCTGCGATGCTCCGCCGACCACTTCGTCCGCCTCCCGCGTCCGGGACGTGATCGCCGCAAGCTGCGCTTCCAGCGCCGCCGCCTGTGCAGTGGCATCACGCCCGCTTCCGCGCAGCTCTTCCGCCATCGCCCGGGCGCTCGCCTCGGCCCGGGGCAAGTCCTCCAGCAGCACGCCGATGTCGTTGCGGGCGGACTCCGCCGCACGATCCAGGGCCGCGCTGTGCTGGGCGAGCGTCTGCGCTCCACTGCCGAGCTCGCGCGTGACCCCGCCGAGTCGATGCGTGGTCTCGTCGCCCAGGTGCATCAGCCGCTCCGCCATCTGGGACAGGGCCGCCTGCTCCTCGTCGATGCGCTGGCGAAGCACGCTCAAGACGCCCTCCAGGCTGCGAGCTTCCGACCGCATGCCCGCCACGGCCTGCGTGAAGCGCTCCGTCTCCCGGCGGCGCGTACGCCCGAACAGCAGCCACCCCAGGCCAAGCAGTGCCAACGGCCCGGCGGCAATCGCCAGCCATTGCGCCAGAGCCGGGGCGCTGATGCTCTGGGCGGACAAGGACAGGCCTGCGGACCAGCCCGCAAAGGCGAGCCACAAGACCGCCAGGATCGAGAGTGTCCATCCCAGGACCTGACGGCCCCCCGCACCCGTTTCCGAAGCCTGTTCGACCGCGGGTTCGAAGACTTGCTCGGGAACGGGATCCGCTTCCGCCGGCAACGCGTCGGTGAGCTCGAAGGGTTCGTGGCCGGTCACGGCGCGCTGGCGGGTCGGGTGCATGACCGTAATGTTTACCACCTTTGCGCGCCGACGGAAGCGTGCAAGGAGAGCCGGCGGGAAGGGGAGGATCTCGAATGGCGCTGGGCGCCCTGATTGCTGCCTATCAGGAAGATGAAAATGGAGGTCTGCGCGCGCTGCTGCCGCTCGCGGGCCGAACGCTGCTGGAATATCAGGCCCGCTGTGCCGCGGCCGCCGGTGCTGCGCCGATCGTGGTCATGGTGGAGCGCGTGCCGGTCGCCTTGAACGCCGCGCTGGAGCGGCTGCGGGCGGAGGGCATCAGTGTCGTGCCGGTCACGGACGGCAACGAAGCCGCGGCGAGGTTCGAGCCCGGCACGCCCGTGCTCCAGATTGCCGACGGCCTCGCACCGGCCATGACGCTCGTTGAGCGTATCGCGGAAGCCGACCAGCGCGCCGTCGCCACCGTCCCCGACGACGAGATGCACGCGGAATTCGAGCGCATCGACAATGACCACCGCTGGGCCGGCGTGGCCCTCGTCGACGGCGTGACCCTGTCCTCCACCGCGGCGATGCTCGGCGACTGGGACCTGCAGTCCACCCTCCTGCGGCGCACCCTGCAGGCCGGCGCAATCCGGATCCCGGCCGGGAGCGGCGCGACCCCATTCCTCGCCCATGCCGAGGCCGATCCCCAGAGCTTCGATCGCCACCTCCTGCTCGCCAGCCGGACCGCGCGCCGCGACTGGCCGAGCCGCTACCTGCTTCCGCTGGTGGAGGAATTCGCCACCGAGCAGCTGATGCGTTCACCGGTGCGGCCGGAATGGCTAATCCAGGCCGCGCTCGCGCTGATGCTGGCGGCGGGCCTGCTCTTCACCCGGGGCTACGGCTGGGCTGCGCTCGCGCTTCTCCTCCTCTCGACCCCGCTGGACATCATCGCCGAGCGTCTTGCCACGCTTCGGATGCAGCCACTCCCCGCCGGTATGCTGAGCCGACGCCTGCTCTGGCCAGCGGCAGGCATTGCCCTGCTCGGCCTCAGCTGGTTTGAATTCCGCCACGGCGAGGGGTGGGGAGCACTCGCATCAGGTCTGGCCGCCGCCGCCTTCGCGCAGGCGATGCGGATCGAGCGGCAGGGCCGGGACGTGCCCGGGGAACAATGGCTGTTCGGCATCCGCCCGGCCATCTTCGCGCTGGTCCCCTTCGCGATTGCCGGCTGGTGGAGCGCCGCCCTCGGCGTCCTCGCTTTCTATGCGGCCGCCAGCTTCTTCATCGTCCAGCACGTGGTGCACCGCATCGCGCGGGATTGACGCGGAATTAACTCCGTTCGTCTAATCGGGTCAGGCATGGCGGAGGAATGGCCCGTGGCTGCCCCGGTGGCAGCCGACCGGATGGTCGAGCGCGCGCGCATCAGCGGCGGCGGTCGGCTCCGCACGGCCCTGACCGACTTCTTCCTGGACCCCGCGCTGCGGCTGACCGAGCAGGAGCGGGCGCTGATGACCGCCATGCTCCAGGGTCTGATCGGCTCCCTTGCCGACGAACTGCGCGTCCGCGTACCGGACCACGTGGCCCGTGCCTCCGAGTGCGATCCGGTCGCGATCATGGCGGACCTGACCCGTGCCGGCCTTCTGGCCGAAGAGCCGCTGGTCGCGGTTCTGCTGAAGCGGGCGGACGCCTCGCGAGTGGGCCAGGCAGGGGACCAGGCGGCCGCCAAGCAAATGCTGAGCCGACTGGTCTCCGACAGCGACCCGGCCGTCGCGGCAGCGGCCATGGCCCTGGCGCTGGCCCGTGGCCGCAGACGCGACCGGATCAGGCTTGGGGTCGGGCTGGATGATCTCCCGCGATCCGCAGCCGAGCGGCTCGTGCACGGGATCGCCGCGGCGCTCGCGCTGCGCTCCGACCCGACAAGCCCGGAGTTTCCTGCCGCCGGCGCAGAGCTGCTCGACCGTCACGATAACGCCCAAGGCCTCGACGCCACGGAGCGACGGCTGGTCGCCGCCCTGCAGGAAGCGGGCCGGGTCGACGATGCGCTGGTCCTCTCCCTGAGCGCCCGCGGCGAGGCATCGTTGCTGGCTCACACGCTGGCGCAACTGGCCGATGTGCCCGCCGACTCGGCCTGGGAGCTGCTGATGCAGCCGGGAGACGGACGGCTCGCGTTGCTGCTCCGCATGGCGGGTCAGCCTCGGTCCACGGCCGCCGCGATCTTTGTCAGTATCGGGCCGGCGATCGGCCTCATCGACCCTGCCGCCGAGATCGACCGCTTCGACGCCTTGACCGACGATCTCGTCACCGGCTCGCGGCACCAGTTGAAGAGGCCGGCGGCTTACCGGCACGCGCTGGAGGCGCTGGGCCGCGATGGCTGACTTCACCGCTCCCGCCACCGGCCTCGTGGATCCTGACGGCCGTCTCGTTGCCGCCGACACGTTGCTCGCGCGCTTGCAGGAGGAGGCCGGTGCGCGGATCGGCGGCAGCCTGGCGGTTCCCCAGCTCGCGGCCATCGCCCGACTCGTCCAGAAGCTCGGCATCCCGGTGTCCCGTCACGCCCTGGCCGGCACCCGCAACGCGGACCTCCACCTCTGGGTGCGCGCCGAGCCGGAGGACGGCTCCGTCCGCCTGACCATCGAACGCTGGACCGAGCGGCCCATGCAACCGCGCCGCTGGCCCGACGGCCCGGCCGAGGAGCAGGCCCAGGCGCCCGAAGACTGGTTCGAGATGGACGGCCAGTTGCAGGTGACGGCGCTCGCCCCCGACCTGGTCCGCCGGCTCGAACAACCCGCCGGTCAGCCCCTGACCCGACTCGTTCGGCTCGAAGCCGATGGGGACGGCAATCTCCCGCTGCTCACCGCGCTTGCCGGCCGGACGTCCTTTTCAGGGCAGCGTGCACGGTTGCACGCCGACCCCGACGTCGTCTTGCTGCTTTCAGGCGAGCCTTTGGGGCAATCTGACGCGGATTTCGCGGGTTATCGGGGACAAATGCGGTTCGAAAAGGACGCTGATTTGTCACTCAACGTGTCGTCTCCTGCGTTCGACGAGCTCCTGCGCGAGCCACTCGACAGCATCATCCACGAGGCCGAGCAGATCGCCGAACGCGCCGAAGGCCCGCTCCGAAGCGACTATGCCGCCTACGCCAGCGACATCGCCTCCGCCGGCCGCCACCTCCTCGAAGTCCTGCGCTCCATGGGGACCGACGAGGTCGAGGACCACGACCGGGTCGACCTCGCCGAACTCGCCCGGGAGGCGATAGCACTGGTCCAGACCCAGGCATCCGAGCAGCGGATCTCGCTCGAGCAGGAGGGGCCGCAGCAGCTTGCCGCCTGTGGCCAGTCACGCGCTGTCACGCAGATCCTCGTCAACCTCATCGGCAATGCCGTTCGACACTCGCCGCCCAACGGCACCGTACGAGTGATCCTCAGCGCCGCAGACATGGCCCACGTTACCGTTTCGGATGAAGGCCCGGGCGTCGCCGACGCTGACCGGGAGCGGATCTTCGAAAAGTTCGAACAGGCCGAGCCGCGCGGCGAGGGCGCTGGCCTCGGGCTCGCCATCTCCCGTCGCCTTGCCCGATCGCTCGGCGGCGACATCCGTCTCGACAGCCGCGAAGGGGAGGGCGCTCGCTTCACCCTCGCCCTGCCGCTGAGCTGAGGCTTAACCCTTGCGCTGGCCGACGGGCACGTAGTCCCGCTGCGGTGACCCCGTATAGAGCTGGCGCGGGCGGCCGATCTTCTGCTCGGGGTCCGAGATCATCTCGTTCCACTGCGCGACCCAGCCCACCGTGCGCGCCAACGCGAACAGCGCAGTGAACATCTCGGTCGGAAAGCCGATCGCGTTGAGGATCACGCCCGAATAGAAATCGACGTTGGGATACAGCTTCTTCTCGATGAAGTAGCTGTCGTTGAGCGCAATGTGCTCCAGTTCCTTGGCGACATCGAGCACCGGGTCGGAGATGTTGAGCTCCTTCAAGACCTCGTCCGCCGTCTGCTTCATCACCTTCGCCCGCGGGTCGAAGTTCTTGTAGACACGGTGGCCGAAGCCCATCAGCCGGAACGGATCGTCCTTGTCCTTGGCGCGGGCGATATACTCGGGAATCCGGCTGGTGTGGCCGATCTCCCGCAGCATGTTGAGTGCGGCCTCGTTCGCGCCGCCGTGCGCCGGACCCCACAGGCAGGCGATGCCAGCCGCGATACAGGCGAACGGGTTGGCGCCCGAGGAGCCGGCCAGTCGAACGGTCGACGTGGAAGCATTCTGCTCATGGTCGGCGTGGAGTATGAAGATCCGGTCCATCGCCCGCTCGACGATCGGGTTCACCTCGTAGGGCTCGGCCGGAACGCCGAACGTCATTCGGAGGAAATTACCGGTATAGCTCAGGGAGTTGTCCGGATAGAGGAACGGCTGCCCGACGGAATACTTGTACGCCATGGCCGCGATCGTCGGCATTTTGGCGATCAACCGGTGGGACGCGATCATCCGCTGCTTGGGGTCGGTGATATCGGTGCTGTCGTGGTAAAATGCCGACAGGGCCCCGACGACGCCGCACATGATCGCCATGGGGTGTGCATCCCGGCGGAAGCCCCGGTAGAACATCGCCAGCTGCTCGTGCAGCATGGTGTGGCGGCTGATCGTGTAGTTGAACTTCTCCAGCTCGTCCGCACTGGGCAGCTCGCCATGGAGCAGAAGGTACGCGACCTCCGTAAAGCTCGACTGCTCGGCGAGCTGATCGATGGGATAGCCGCGGTGCAGCAGCACGCCCTGTTCGCCGTCGATGTAGGTGATCGCGCTGCGGCAGCTCGCCGTCGAGGTGAAGCCCGGGTCGTAGGTGAAGGCGCCGGTCGCGCCATACAGCTTGCGGATGTCGACGACGTCCGGACCCACGCTGCCCGACAGCACCGGCAGGCTGGTATCCTTGTCCTCCAGGTGCAGGGTGGCGTTCGTCTCAGACATCAATTCAACTCCGTCTTCATCTGATCTTGCATGCGCGCGAGGCTTTCGCCCTGCCCCAGAAGCACGAGCACGTCAAAGATGCCCGGACTAGTCGTCCGCCCGGTCAGCGCCGCCCGCAACGGCTGCGCCAGCTTGCCCAACTTCAGCCCGGTCGTTTCCGCCACCTGCCGGACGGCGTCCTCCGTAGTCTCCTTGTCCCATTTAGGAAGGGAGGACAGCGCTGCATGGAGCCGGGCCAGGTTTTCGCGTGCATCCCCTTCCAGCAGCGCGGCGGCTGCGGGCTCCATCGCCAGCGGCCGCTCGGCGAACAGGAAATCCGCCGCAGCCGACAGCTCGTTGAGGTCCCTGGCCCGGGCCTTCAGCTCCGGCATGGCCCGCTGGAGCAGCCCGAGTTGATCGTCCGACAGGCCGCCCCGGCGCTCCGCGACCAGCCGGGCGAGCCGCGCATCGTCGGCAGCCCGGATGTAGTGACCGTTCAGGTTCTCGAGTTTCTTGGTGTCGAAGCGGCTGGGGCTCTTGCCCACATGGTCGATGTCGAACCATTCGATCGCCTGCTCGCGGCTGATGATCTCGTCGTCGCCATGCCCCCAGCCGAGGCGCAGCAGATAGTTGGACAGCGCTTCCGGCAGGATACCCAGCTCGTCACGATAAGCGTCAACCCCGAGCGCTCCATGCCGCTTGGACAGCTTCGCGCCATCCGACCCATGGATCAGCGGAACATGGGCATAGGTCGGCTCCGGCCAGCCCATGGCGTGGATGATCGCGCGCTGGCGAAAGGCGTTGTTGAGGTGGTCGTCGCCGCGGATCACATGGGTGACGCCCATGTCGTGATCGTCGACCACGACGGCCAGCATGTAGGTCGGCGTGCCGTCGGACCGAAGCAGGATAAAATCGTCGAGCTCGCTGTTCTGGACCGTGACTCGTCCCTGCACCCGGTCCTCGATGACGGACTCGCCCTCACGTGGAGCCTTCAGCCGCACGACGAAGGGCGCGTCGGGTGATGGGGCATCCGCACAGTCCCGCCAGCGGCTGTTGATGCGGAACGGCCGGCGCTCCGCTTGGGCCTTTTCACGCTCGGCCGCCAGCTCCTCCTGCGTCATGTAGCAACGATAGGCAGCGCCCCGGTCCAGCAGCTCATGCGCCACTTCCGCGTGCCGCGCCCAGAACTGCGACTGGTAATACTCGTGACCGTCCCAATCGAGGTCCAGCCAGCGCATTCCGTCCAGAATCGCCTCGATCGCCGGCTGGGTGGAGCGCGCCTTGTCCGTGTCCTCGACGCGCAGGAGGAACTTGCCGCCGTGGTGGCGGGCGAACAGCCAGTTGAACAGGGCCGTGCGGGCACCGCCGATATGCAGGAAACCGGTGGGGGAGGGGGCGAACCGTGTGACCACGGGTCGTGAATTGTTGCTTGCGCTCAAGCGCGCTTTCCTCTTTGTCTGGTCGCCGCCGGATCGAGCGGGCAGGGGCCCCTAGCATGACAATAGCCGCGCTTCCACAGCGTGGCGCGTTCCGGCTTGCCATCGATCTGTCCGCAATCCGGACAGGGCTCGAAGCCTTGCTGGAGCGCGAACGGGAACAGCTGGCGTTGTGGCTGGTGGTCGGCCTGGCGAGCGGCATAGCGGCATGGCTGTCCCTGCCCGACGCGCGCAGCTGGGCGGCGTTCATGCTGCTTGCTGCCGGGGCCTCGCTGGTCGGGTGGACGGTGATCCAAGGCCGGCTGGGTAGCGCCGTCGGCGGCTTCGCGCTTGCCGCTCTCTTTGGCGCGGGCCTCATCTGGTGGCGCAGCGTCGATGTCGCGGCGCCGCGGATCAAACGACCCGTGATCATCGCCTTCCAGGCCCGGGTGGAAGCCGCCGAGCCTCAAGTGGCGCGCGACAGCATTCGGCTCACCCTCTCGCCCAATGCGGCGGACCTGCCTCCGCGCATCCGTGTGACCGTGCCCGAGAAGGACGCACCGGCGGGCCTTGGAACGGGTGCCCTGATCCAGATCCGCGCCCGCCTCACCCCGCCGATGGCCATGACCTTGCCGGGCGACTACGACTTCGCCCGCGATGCCTGGTTCAAAGGCGTCGGGGGGACCGGCCGGTCGCTCGGGCCCGTGCAGGTGCTTCAGCCGGCGGCAACCAGCGGCCTCGACGCCTGGCGGGCCCGGCTCAACGACCACATCCGCAAGTCCGCACCGGGGCCGGAGGGCGGCATCGCGGCGGCGCTTGCCACCGGGGATCAGGGCAGCTTGCCCGAGGAGGATGCGGAGGCGATGCGCCGGTCGGGACTGGCGCACCTGCTTTCGGTCAGCGGACTCCATATCGCGGCGGCCGTGGGCGCGGCCTTCTTGCTGACCTTGCGCGTGCTCGCGCTGTCCCAGCGTCTGGCGCTGCGGGTCAACCTGGTCCTTGTGGCCGCCGGGGTCGGCGCTGCGGCGGGCATTGCCTACACCCTGCTGACCGGGGCGCAGGTGCCGACGGTCTGCAGCTGTGTCGCGGCCGTGCTGGTCCTGATCGGCCTGGCGCTCGGGCGTGAGGCGCTCAGCATGCGGCTGGTGGCGGTTGGAGGGCTCGCCGTGCTGCTGTTCCGCCCGGAGGCGCTTGGCGGCGCAAGCTTCCAGTTCAGCTTCGCGGCCGTCACGACCCTTGTCGCCCTCTACGGCGCGGGCTGGTTCCGTCGATGGTTCGAGCGGCGGGAGGAGGGCTTCGTCCTCCGGTCGCTCCGGGCAGTCGGCTCGCTGCTGGTGACCGGCTTGGCCATCGAGCTCGCCCTGATGCCGTTCGCGCTCTACCACTTCCACCGCGCTGGTCTCTACGGAGTGGCCGCCAACCTCCTTGCCATTCCGCTCACCACCTTCGTGATCATGCCCCTGGAAGCAGGCGCTCTATTGCTGGACGTGGTCGGACTTGGTGGCTGGCTGTGGACGGCCGCGGGGTGGGCGATTGGCGTGCTGCTGTGGATCGCTCACCTGGTGGCAGGCGCGAGTGGTGCCGTGACGCTGTTGCCGACCATGCCGCAGTGGGCCTTCGCCCTGCTCGTGCTGGGACTCGCCTGGCTCTGGTTCTGGGCGTCCCGTGTGCGGCTGCTTGGGATTGTGCCGCTTGCCGTGGGGAGCCTGGCTGCTTTGTCAGCGCCGCGCGCCGACCTGCTGGTGACAGGAGACGGCCGGCACCTGGCGATCGTCGCCGAGGACGGCACCCCATTCCTGCTGCGCGAGCGCGCCGGCGACTTCATGCGCGACACGTTTGCGGAGAGCGCCGGCTTCGACGGCGAGCTGCCGGCCGTGGACGCCGCACCCGGCAGCCAGTGCAGCGCCGACGCTTGCGTGGCACAGATCGACCGCGCGGGCCGGACCTGGACGGTGCTGGCCACGCGCTCGGTGCAGACGCTGGATTGGGTCGAACTGATCCGCGCCTGCGCGCTTGCGGACATCGTCGTGTCCGAACGCCGTCTGCCGCGAGGGTGCACCCCGCGCTGGCTGAAGCTCGACCGCGCTACGCTGGCCCGCACCGGGGGGATCAGCATCCGTCTCGCCAGCGAGCCTGTCATCGACAGCGTCGCTGACCGCGTGGGGCAGCACCCGTGGGCGCAGAACACGGCAATCCCGCAGGCTAATCCGCTTGCCACACCGCAAGTTCGTTTCCGCCCGGATCGATGAAGTGGAACCGGCGACCGCCCGGAAATGAGAAGATGGCCTTGGCGATGGTCCCGCCCGCCTTTGCCACTGCGTTGAAGGCCGCCTGCAAGTCATCGACTCGAATGACCGGTAGCGGAGCTGACAGGGCGTCTTCGGGCTGGCCGTTCAAGCCGACGTCAACGCTGCCGTCGGTGGTTGCGGCATAGTCCGGGCCATAGTCCGTAAACGCCCACCCGAACGCCTTCGCATAAAATGCCCGAGTCAGCTCATGCGCCGTGGCGGATGGCAGTTCGACATAATCGATCCGAGGCTCGCTCATCTTCAGTAGCGCCGGATGAGCCCGGCCAGACGGCCCTGGATCCGCACCCGGTCGGGCGAGTAGCGCTGCGCTTCGTAGCTGCGGTTCGCCGGATCGAGCCGCACCATCTGCCCCTCCCGCCGGAAAGTCTTCAAGGTGGCTTCGGCCTCGTCGATCAGCGCGACGACGATCTCGCCATCACGGGCCGTGTCGACTTTCCGGATGAGCGCGAAGTCGCCGTCGAGAATGCCTTCTTCCACCATGGAATCACCGGACACTTCCAGCGCGTAATGCTCCCCCGGCCCGAGCAGCGCGGCCGGCACGGTGAAATTCTCCGACCCCTGCAGAGCCTCGATCGGGGTGCCCGCGGCGATACGTCCGTGCAGCGGAATGTCGATCGTGTCGTTGGCTGCGATGGGAACCGGCTTCGCGGCGGAAGCTGGGACCTCCGACCCGGCCGGAGAAGCGCCATCCGGCAAGCGCAACACTTCCAGCGCCCGGGCGCGATTGGGCAAGCGCCGGATGAACTGCCGCTCCTCGAGTGCGGAGATCAGGCGATGCACCCCGGACTTGGACTTGAGGTCCAGCGCTTCGCGCATTTCGTCGAAGCTGGGGCTGACCCCCGACGAATGGAGATGATCGCGAATGAAGAGCAGAAGCTCGCGTTGCTTGGCGGTAAGCATCCCGGTCCCCCGTGAACAGACGGAGAACGTGTATCGAACGTGCAGGCAGCCGTCAACCGTGACGCGAGCCGTTGTCGCAGAGGGCTACGAACGAGCGGAGCAAGGCGTGCCCATGTTCGGACATGATGCTCTCGGGGTGGAACTGAACCCCGTGCACGGGCGCGCTCAGGTGACGCACCCCCTGGACCACGCCTTCCGGGCTCCACGCGTTCGGAACCAGGGGAGGCCGAACATCCGACAAGGCGAGGGAATGGTAGCGGGTGACCTGGAACGGCGAGGGGAGGCCGTTGAAGAGCCCGCTGCCATTGTGAGAAAGCTCCACCGTCTTGCCGTGCATCGGCGCCGCCTTGGCCACGGTCGCAGCTGCGGCAATCCCGATCGCCTGGTGCCCGAGGCAAACGCCTAGGAGGGGCCGGCGCTCATCAATGCAGGCGCGGGCGAGATCGACCGAGATCCCGGCCCGTTCGGGCCGCCCCGGCCCGGGCGAGATCAGGAAGCCATTTGCTCCCGACCCGAGCGCTTCGGGCACCGACAACTGGTCGCTGCGGACCACCCGAACTTCGGCGCCCAGGCTCCGCAGATAGTCGACCAGCGTGAAGGTGAAGCTGTCGACATTGTCGAGGACCAGGACCGAGGGCATCGTCGCCCTTACTGGGCGGTCGTAAGCCGCTTCTTCGCCGCAGCGATCGCGGCTTCGTCCCGCTTGACCCCGAGCTCCGCCTGCGCCGCATTGATGAACTGCTGGGCAAGCTCGCGGGAGCCCGTCTCGTTGAAGTCCGACTGGACCCGGGCAACCAGCGCCGGCTGGGTGGACGCATCGCCCGGAACGATCCGGTTCAACTTGACGATGAAATAGCCTTGGCCCTCCGGCGCGGCGACAACCCGCGATTTCCCGGCCGAAAGGCTGAACAGCATCTGCAACGGAGGCGGGACCTGGCCCTGGAACTGCTGCAGCTGGAGGCGGCGCACGCGCAGGGGCTCCGGTGCGGGCAGGGGCCGGCCGGCCTGCTTCAGCGCGTCGGCAAAGCTCGCCCCCTTGTTGAGCGCAGTCGTCACCGCATTGGCAGCGGCCCGAGCACCGTCGGACGCGCGCTTGGCGATGAAGTCGGCCGCAATCCGGTCACGGATCGAGGCGAAAGCCGCAGGCGCCGCCGCACGGGTTTCACCGACCGCGAGGAGTGCATAGCCGCCTTCGTTCGGCAGCGGCTCAACGACCGGATCGTCGTCAGGATCGATTTCGAAGGCGAACTTCGGCATTTGCGCGAACTCGGCCGGGAGACGGAAAGCGGGATTGGACGGCGCGATCCCACCAGCAGTCAGGGGCGGCGTTTCCAGCATCGGCAGGCGGTTGGCCTGCGCGACCTCGCTGAAGCTCTGGCCGTCGGCGATCCCGTCCTCCACCTTGGCGACGAGGTCCGCAAGGCCGTTCTTGCGCTTCTCGGCGGCCAGCCGCTCGGCGATCTCCGCCCGGGCTTGGGCCAAGGTTCGGCCGGCCGACTGGTTGATCGCTTCGACCTTGACGACATTCCATCCAAGGTCCGACTGCACAGGGCCGATCACCGTACCCGAGGCGGCACCGAAGACCTGAGCGGCGACCTGCGCCCCGGCGAGTTGCGTCAGCTGCTCCCGTGTCTGGGGACCGACCGACACGTCCGCCGCGCTGAAGCCCGCCGGCGCTGCCGCCGCCGCGAAGGTTCCACCGGCCTTGGCGCGAGCAGCGATCTGCTCCGCCGCAGCTCGGTCGGGGACCACGGCACGGCTGATCACCCGCTGCTCGGTACCGCCATAGGTCGCGCGGTTGGCATTGTAATAAGCCGCGATTTCCTGCTCCGTCGGAGCCACATTGCCGAGCTGCTCCGGACCGATCCTGGCGATCCGCAGCTGACGCTGCTCCGGCACCGTGTAGCGGGCCTGGTTCTGCTGGTAGAAACGCTGCAGCTCTGCTTCAGTCGGGGCGGGCCCGCCGGCAAAGGCGCGGGTCGGCACCAGGGCAACCTCGCCCTCACGTCCCTCGAGCAGCATGGACGCGTAGGGCCGTGCCACGCCCAGCGGGATCCGCGCGTTCGCCGCGACTGGCGTCAGCATCAAGCGCTGGAGAAGAAGAGTGGTGATCTCGTTGCGGATCTGCTGGTCCGTCAGCCGCTGCTGTTGCAGGAACTGCTGGTACGCCTGCTCGCTGAATCGACCGTCCAGGCCTCGCGCCGCAGGGATCTTCGCGATTTCCGCGTCGACCAGTCGCTTCGACACCTGGAAACCGTGCTTCTCGGCATAAGCGCGGAGGGTCCGCTCCTGCAGCAGCGCGTTGACGATGGCGTCGAACTCACCCGCGATGTCGGCGCGCGTGGCGTTGGGGTTCGTCTGCCGGAGTTGCTGCACCTGGCGGTCGATGACGTCCTGCACCTCGGCTTCCGTAAGGCTCACCCCGCCCACGCGGGCCAATGTCCCGCTGGACAGGCCGCCGCCCTGCCGAAAGTTGCTGATGTCCGCCAGCGCGAAGCTCGCGAGGATCAGGAGCAGGAAGGTCACCGCGAAGATCGGTCCTGCCTTGGATTTGGACAGCTTGCGGAATGAGGAAAGCATGCGGCGACGATCTCGCTGGAAATGGTATGGCGCGCTTTAGGGGCGCGTTGCCTTCCCATCAAGGCAGTCCGCTTGCTAGGCGCCCTTGGCTGAACAAGGGGAGAATCGAATGACTCGGCGCAAGCTCGTGGCTGGCAACTGGAAAATGCACGGCACGTCCGCCGACCTGGATGAGATTCGGGCGATCGCCGACGCCGCGGAGCGCCTGAAGGGCAGGGTCGACGTCGCGCTATGCGTGCCCGCGACGCTGATCCATCGTGCATCGGACGCCGTTCCCGGCTTTCCGATCGGCGGCCAGGACCTGCACCACCAGGAAAAGGGTGCCCACACCGGCGATATCTGCGCGGCCATGCTGCACGATGCCGGCGCGAGCCTAGTGATCGTCGGTCATTCCGAGCGCCGCGATGCGCACCGCGAAGAGGACGAGCATGTCCGCGCCAAGGCCGAATCCGGTCTTCGCTCCGGCCTCTCCGTCATCCTCTGCGTGGGCGAAAGCGATGCCGACCGGAGTGCCGGCCGCGCGGTCGAGGTGGTCTCCCGGCAACTCGACGCATCCCTTCCTCGTGAAGGAGCGGCGGGATCGAACTTCTCCGTGGCCTACGAGCCGATCTGGGCCATCGGCACCGGCAAGATTCCGTCGACCGCAGAGATCGCGGAGATGCACTCGGCTTTGCGGGAGCGGTTGATTGCCGCTTACGGGGCGGAGGGCCAGTCCGTCCGCATCCTCTATGGCGGGTCCGTGAAGCCTTCGAATGCCTCCGAGATCTTCGCCATCGACGACGTGGACGGCGCGCTGGTGGGCGGAGCAAGCCTCAAGGCAAGTGACTTCCTGCCCATCGTCGAGGCCGCAGCGACCTGAGCAGGTGATTGAACTGCGGGCCCGCCGACGCTAAGTGCGCGCCAACTCCGATCCCGAAAGACCCCCATGCTGTTCACCTTCCTGCTGATCCTCGAAGCCGTGGTCGCCTTCGCCCTTTGCGCCGTCATCCTGATGCAGCGCTCGGAAGGCGGCGGTCTCGGCGTTGGCGGCAGCTCGGCCGGGTTGATGACCGCGCGTGGTGCAGCGGACTTCCTGACGCGCGCGACTTCCATCCTCGGGGGGATCTTCGTGGTGCTCTGCATCGTGCTGGCCGCGGTGGCCGGCACGCGGGGCGACACGCAGCGGGTCGATACCAGCCTTGTGAACCAGACCGCTCCGGCAGCGCCGCTCAGCCCGCTGGAGCAGGGCGGTAATCCGCTCTCAGCTCCTCCGGCAGGGCCGAACACGGCTCCCCCGAACAACGCCGCTCCGGGCGCGCAGCAGCCTGCTGCGCCGGCCGACAACGGCGCCGTTCCGCTCGCCCAGTAAGCCACAGCTGGCCAGCTTTTTTCGCCGCGAGCGGATTCCGCTTGCCTGTTCTTGCGCGCACGACTTAAGGCCCGACTCCCATGGCGCGGTTCGTTTTCGTCACCGGCGGCGTGGTCTCCTCGCTCGGTAAAGGTCTCCTTTCGGCATCGCTTGCGGCGTTGCTGCAGGCGCGCGGCTATGCCGTCCGCATCCGCAAGTTCGACCCCTATCTGAACGTCGACCCGGGCACGATGAGCCCCTATCAGCATGGCGAAGTCTATGTGACCGACGACGGGGCGGAGACGGACCTCGACCTCGGCCACTACGAGCGCTTCACCGGCGTCTCGGCGCGGCAGTCGGACAACATCACGACCGGTCGCATCTACCGCGACATCATCGCCAAGGAGCGGCGCGGCGATTACCTCGGCGCGACGGTGCAGGTGGTCCCGCACGTCACCAACGCTATCAAGGAGTTCGCCCTCGCGGAGACGGACGGCCTCGATTTCGTGATCTGCGAGATCGGCGGAACGGTCGGCGACATCGAGAGCCTGCCCTTCATCGAGGCGCTTCGCCAGCTGCGCAACGACCTCGGCCGCGGCCAGACGGTCAGCGTCCACACGACCCTCGTCCCCTGGATCAAGGCGGCGGGCGAGCTCAAGACCAAGCCGACGCAGCACTCGGTGCGTGAGATTTCGAGCCTCGGCGTCCAGCCTGACGTCCTGCTCTGCCGTGCGGAAATGCCGATCCCGGACAGCGACAAGGCCAAGATCGCCCAATTCTGCAACGTGCCCAAGTCGGCGGTGATCGAGGCCCTGGACGCGCGCTCCATCTACGATGTGCCGCTTCAGTACCACCGCGAGGGCCTGGACGACGAAGTCCTGCGCGCCTTCGGCATCACCGATGCTCCGGCTCCCGATCTCTCCCGCTGGGAGGAGATCATGGACCGCCTCGACAACCCGGAAGGGGAGGTCACGATCGGTGTCGTCGGCAAGTATGTCGGCCTGCCGGACGCCTACAAGTCGCTGCGGGAAGCGCTGGTCCACGGCGGGATAGCGAACCGGGTCAAGGTCAATATCAAGTGGCTCGACGCGGAGCTGTTCGAGCAGGGCGATGCGAACCTCGCCGCGGAACTCGAGCCCATGCATGCCGTGCTCGTGCCCGGTGGCTTCGGTGAGCGCGGCTCGGAGGGGAAGATCGCCTCGGTGAAGTTCGCCCGGGAGCGCAAGGTGCCGTTCTTCGGCATCTGCCTCGGCATGCAGATGGCCTGCATCGAGGGCGCCCGGAACACCGCGGGCATCGCCGATGCGTCCACCACGGAGTTCGGGGAAACGTCGGAGCCCGTCGTCGGCCTCATCACCGAGTGGATGAGCAAGGAAGGCCTGCAGGAGCGGGCGGCCGGCGGCGATCTCGGCGGCACGATGCGGCTGGGCGCCTATGACGCCGTCCTTGGCGGCAACAGCCATGTCGCGGCCATCTATGGCTCGACCAACATCAGCGAACGCCACCGCCATCGCTACGAGGTCAACGCCCACTATCGCGAGCCGCTGGAGCAGGGTGGGCTGGTCTTCTCTGGCCTCTCGCCGGACGGCCGACTGCCCGAGATCGTGGAGCGCCCCGACCACCCCTGGTTTATCGGCGTCCAGTTCCACCCCGAGCTGAAGAGCCGGCCGTTCGAGCCGCACCCGCTGTTCGCCAGCTTCATCTCGGCGGCGGTGAAGCAGTCGAGGCTTGTCTGACAGGGTGTTCGCTCGTCCTGAGCTTAGTGCGCCAGCGCGAAGTCGAAGGGCGTTGGTGACGGCGAGCGCCCTTCGACTTCGCGTTGCTCCGCTCAGGACGAGCGCAGACATTGTCGCTCCAGCTAACGGATACTAAGTCCCCATGATGACCGACACCATCCACACTCGTCTGGCAGTTCTCGGCTCCGGGCCCGCCGGCCTCACCGCCGCCATCTATGCCGCGCGCGCAGGGCTCCAGCCGATCGTCATCCAGGGCATCCAGCCCGGCGGCCAGCTGACCACGACCACGGATGTCGAAAACTATCCCGGCTTCCGCGACGTCATCCAGGGCCCCTGGCTGATGGAGGAGATGCAGGCGCAGGCCGAGCATGTCGGCACCCGCATGGTCTGGGACCACATCAGCGAGGTCGATTTCTCGCGGCGGCCAATCCGGCTTCTGGGCGACGGTGGCACGGTTTACCTCGCCGACACTCTGGTGATCGCCACGGGCGCACAGGCCAAGTGGCTCGGCCTCCCCTCCGAAGAGCATATGAAGGGCAAGGGGGCCAGCGCCTGCGCGACCTGCGACGGCTTCTTCTACCGGGGCAAGAAAGTTGCGGTGATCGGCGGCGGGAATACGGCGGTGGAAGAGGCGCTGTACCTCACCAATCACAGCCAGGACGTCACCCTCATCCACCGGCGCGACAGCCTGCGCGCCGAGAAGATCCTGCAGGACCGGCTGTTCGCCAACCCGCATATCAAGGTCATCTGGAACCACGAGGTCGAGGAGTTCCTCTCCGGTGGGCAGCCCGAAGCGCTGACCGGCCTGCGCCTGAAGGACCGCCTCACCGGCACGACGCAGGACATAGACGTGGACGGCGCCTTCGTGGCGATCGGTCACAAGCCCGCGACCGAGCTATTCCAGGGCAAGCTCAAGCTCGACAGCGAGGGCTATATCGAGGTGGAGACCGGCTCGACGCGGACCAGCGTCCCCGGCGTTTTCGCGTGCGGAGACGTCATGGACAAGGTTTATCGCCAGGCCGTGACGGCTGCAGGCACAGGCTGCATGGCGGCGCTCGATGCGGAAAAGTACCTTGCCGCGCAGGAGTATGAGGCCATCGCGGCGGAGTAGGGCCGTACAACTCCGCTCGTCCTGAGCGTGGCGCAGCGAAGTCGAAGGGCGCTCTTCTCGACTAACGGCCTTCGACTACGGACCTGCGGTCCTCCGCTCAGGACGAGCGCTCTTCCCCACCAGTGGGATAAACCGCCTCCACGAAGTACAACCCCTGCGCCGGCGCATTCAGCCCCAGCGCCGCCCGATCCCGCGCCTCAAGCGCGGTCCGCATCTGCTCTGGACCCCATTGCCCCTGTCCGACCAGGGCCAGGCATCCCACCATGGATCGGACCTGGTGATGCAGAAAGCTCCGTGCGGCGGCATGGATGTGGACCTCTTCACCGTGCTGCTGGACTTCCAGCCGATCAAGCGTCTTCACCGGACTCTCGGACTGGCAATGGACCGAGCGGAACGTCGTGAAATCGTGCTTCCCAACCAGCATGGCGGCCGCTTCTTCCATCGCGCGAACGTCAAGCGGCAGGGGGATGCGCCACGCTCGCCCGCGCTCCAGCGTCAGCGGCGGCCGTCGGTTGGCGATCCGGTACAGGTAGCGCCGCCCTACACAGGAGAAGCGGGCATGCCAGTCATTCGGGGCGGGCTCCGCACTGAGCACCGCCACCGGATCGGGCCGCATCAGCGCGTTCAAGCCCTCGCGTAGCCGATGAGGCGTCATCTCCCTGGCCAGGTCGATGTGCGTCGCCATGCCGAGCGCATGCACTCCGGCGTCGGTGCGGCCGGCGGCATGGGCAGTGACCGCCTCACCGGTCATGGCTTGCGCAGCCCGCTCGAGCGCCGCCTGCACCGACGGGCCATGGTCCTGCCGCTGCCAGCCCATGAAGGGCCCGCCATCCCACTCCAGGATCAGCTTCCACCGGGTCACGCCAGCACGGTGCCTTTCGGGATGGGGAAGCCACGCAACAGCTCATCCGGGCTCATCGGCCCGCGTCCCGCGCGCTGCACCAACGTCGCTTGGAGCGCGCCTTCGCCGCACGCAATGAGCAGCCCGTCATCCAAGACCTCTCCGTCATGCCCGCGAAGGCGGGCATCCATCTCCTCAGCTCTAAGCAGCTTGATTCGCTCACCCGCGACCTCGAACCAGGCGCCCGGCGCCGACGCGAAGGCGCGTACCTGACGCTCGATTTCCGCCGCGCTTCGGTGCCAGTCGATCCGAGCCTCGGCCTTGTCGATCTTGGCAGCATAGGTCACGCCCTGCTCGGGCTGCTGCACGGGGACGTAGCGCTCCGGCTCTTGGAGATAACGGACCATCAGCTCCGCCCCCAACCGGGCCAGCTCGTCGGTCAGCTCCGCGGCGTTTTTGCCGTTGATCGGCACCTCGCCGGTCAGCAGCATGGGTCCGGTGTCTAGCCCGGCCTCCATCTGCATGATGGTGAGCCCTGTCACCGCGTCCCCCGCCAGGATCGCACGATGGATCGGCGCCGCGCCGCGCCATCGTGGCAACAGCGATGCGTGGACGTTCACGCAGCCCATGCGCGGCGCGTCCAGGATCGGCTGCGGAAGAATCAGGCCATAAGCGGCGACCACTGCCACATCCGCCTGCAGCGCCGCGAACCCTTGCTGCTCCTCCTCGTCGCGCAGGCGGGCAGGGGTGCGCACCTCAAGGCCCAACTCCTCCGCGCGCGTCTGCACGGGAGTCGGTTGCAGCTTCTTGCCCCGGTTCGCCGGCCGCGGCGGCTGGCAGTAGACAGCGGCGATGTCGTGGCCCGCTTCCACCAGTGCGTCGAGTGTCGGGACGGCAAAGGCCGGTGATCCCATGAAGATGACCCGCATGGCGGGCCCTATGGCCTAGAAGCCGGGAAATTCCTATCTGAACCCCATGGCATCCCAGGAAATCGAAGCACTGGCCGGGGCGCTCGCCCGCTTGCCCGGACTCGGGCCGCGCTCCGCGCGCCGCGCCGTGCTGCACCTGATGAAGCGCCGCGAGGCCGCGTTGCAGCCGTTGCTGTCAGCGCTTCAGACCGTGTCGGAGCGCCTGTCGACCTGCTCTACCTGCGGCAATGTCGACACCTCCGACCCTTGCGCCATCTGCCGTGACCCGCGACGCGACGAGCGCAGCCTGTGCGTGGTCGAGGAAGTCTCTGACCTCTGGGCGCTCGATCGTTCGCGGCTGTTTCCGGGCAAATATCATGTGCTCGGCGGCCGATTGTCCGCATTGGAAGGCGTTCGGCCGGAAAATTTGCATGTCGAAAGTCTCATTCAACGTGTCGCGGCCGGGGGCATCGACGAGGTGGTGCTCGCCATGAACGCTACTCTCGAAGGCCAGACGACCGCGCATTACCTCGCGGAGCGGCTGGAGAAGTTCCCTGTGCGGCTGACGCAGCTGGCGCACGGCCTGCCCGTGGGAGGCGAACTCGACTACCTTGACGAGGGCACGCTGGCACAGGCGCTGAGGGCGCGGCGTCCCGTCGCTTGAACAATAGGATTTCGCCTGCGAGGCTGGCCATCGATCTTTCTCATGTGAGCAGCTTCAGGCAGGTCGCGGAAACGGCATTCGACGCTGCACGACCGTGAACATTGTGAACATTCGCCGCCGGCTCACCTTGATAGCCGCGCGACCGACGGACTAAGGCGATCCCATGTCCCTGCTCCCGATCATCGAAGTGCCTGACGCGATCCTCCGCAGCCAGTCTGCGCCGGTGGAGCGCATCGATGCCGACCTCCAGCGCCTGATCGCGGACATGTTCGACACCATGTACGAAGCGCCAGGCATTGGCCTCGCCGCGGTGCAGGTCGCGGTTCCGCGCCGCCTGGTCGTGATCGACCTGCAGGATCCCGAACCCGTCGCCGAAGGTGAGGAAGAGGGGCCGCCAGTCAAGCGCCCCCACGTCTTCATCAACCCCGAAATCGTCCATCGCTCCGACGCTCGGAAGGTCTACAACGAGGGCTGCCTTTCCATTCCTGAGCAATATGCCGAAATCGAGCGACCGGACGTCATCCGCCTGAAGTGGCTCGACCAGCACGGCAAGAGCCAGGAAGGCGAGTTCGACGGGCTCATGTCCGTCTGCCTCCAGCACGAAGTAGACCATCTGAACGGCGTGCTGTTCATTGATTATCTGTCTCGCCTGAAGCGCGACATGATCGTTCGCAAGGTGGTGAAGTCCCGCCGGGATCGCGAAAAGGCGGCTGTTCTCTAGGCGAAGGTTTCCGCCGCGCGGCGGCAATCCGCGGCGCACTCCCGGCAGATCTGGGCGCACAGCTTGCAATGCTCATGATCGTGCCGCTCGCACTCACTGGCGCATGCATCGCACATGCGCGCGCACAGCTCGAGCAGCTCTACTAGCATGCCCGTGTCGTCCCCCGTCTTCCGCAAGCCGAGCCGGGCGGTCGCCTCGCAAATGTCAGAGCAGTCGAGGCACAGCCGGATGCACTGCGTCATGTCGTGCCCACGCTCCGCCATGCACGCGTCCGCGCACGAGAGGCACATCTTGGCGCAATACATCAGGTGGTGCACCGCATCGCCCAGCGGCTGGTTCACATGCTCGCGGGCATTCGGATGCAGGGACATCATCTTGCGAATGGACATGCTGTTCTCCTCCGAAGCGAAGCGCCACACTGGTCGCAAGGTTCCGCTTGAGCAAGCCGACATGGGAGGATAGAGTTCCTATTCTGTTCTAGGGCGTATGGGGGTGTGCGATGGACGCGCTGATGATCGTGGTCGGGCTGGTGCTGTCGCTGGTGGCCGGCTTGGCCGTCGGTGTCGCACTTGGGATGCGCACCTCCGCGCCGCACAAGGCTGCGGCAGAGGCGCTGAAGTCCGAGGCGGAAGGCTTGCGCGAACGGTGCGGGGCCGTGGAGCGGGATCTCGCCGTTGCCTCAGAGCAGGCTCGGCGCCTTCCGCAGACGGAGGAGATGCTCCGACTGGTGACGGAGGAGCGCGACGCGGCCCGGCAGGAGAAAGCCTCGCTCGAGGCTGACGCTCGCAACTTCGAGGCGCGGATGGCGGAGTTCAGAGAGGCGAAGGAAGCGCTCGCCGCTCAGTTCGCCGAGGTCGGAAACAAGCTGCTCGAGCAGGCGCAAAAGCAGTTCCTAGAGCGCGCCGATCAGCGGTTCCGTCAATCGGAGGAGAGCAGCGGTCAGAACCTGAAGGCGCTCCTCCAGCCGGTCCACGAACGCTTGAAGCGATACGAAGAAGTCGTGGGCAAGGCGGAGGAGGATCGCCGCAAGGAATTCGGTCTTCTGACCGGGCAGATCGAAGCCATGCGAAGCGGCACCGAGCGCGTGTCCCAGGAGGCCGCGAAACTGGTCAACGCTCTTCGTAACGCGCCCAAGGCGAGGGGCCGGTGGGGCGAGCAGCAGCTCCGCAACGTGCTCGAGACCTGTGGCTTGAGTGAGCATTGCGACTTCGCGACAGAGGTGAGCGTCGCCAATGACGAGGGCGCTCGTCTCCGCCCCGACGTCGTGGTGAGGGTTCCGGGCGGGCAAAGCCTGGTGATCGACGCCAAGGTGTCCCTGAACGCTTACCAGGACGCGTTCGGCTGCACCGAGGAGAGCGAGCGGTCCGTTCACCTGACTGCGCATGCCGCAGCCATCCGGGCGCACGTGAATGCGCTGGGTGCCAAGGCTTACTGGTCTCAGTTCGCCGACGCGCCCGATTACGTCGTGATGTTCATCCCCGGAGAGCACTTCCTCTCCGCGGCGCTGGAGCAGGACTCGTCCTTGTGGGATTTCGCGTTCGACAAGAGGGTGCTCCTCGCCACCCCGACCAATCTCATTGCAATTGCACGCACCGTCGCCGCCGTCTGGCGGCAGGAGAAGCTAGCCAAGGAAGCACGGCAGATCGGGGAACTCGGCAAGGAGTTGTACGATCGCCTCGCCAAGGCTGCCAGCGACCTCCGCAAGGTTGGTAGTGGCCTGTCCACCGCAGTGAATAACTACAACAGCTTCGTTTCGAGCTTCGAGAGCCGATCTCTCGTCACGGCCCGCAAGTTCCGCGACCTCAACATCGAGCCGGGCGCCCGCGAAATCGAGAATGTCCCGCCCGTCGAAGCGCTGCCGCGCTATGGCTCCGCAGAGGACACACCTCAGCTCGCCGCGGAGTAAGGCGTCAGTAGTTGCGCCTCAAGACAATGACGCCAGCGCTGTTTGAAAGCGTCAGGCGATTACTAGGGTCCCATTTCAGCTGAACCGGGAGCGAGAGGATCTTGGCGGCATCGGCTTCCATGGTCATGTCCGGGCACGCCATTCGTGTCATGGCCAGAGCGCCTGCGGTCAGCGTCAGGCCGTCCAGATGATAGCTGCCCGCCATGGAGTTACATCCGAAGCGAGCGCTTAGCCGGCCGTTCTGGAACTGCACGGAGTAGGATTCCCCGCCTTGCGCGGGTTTTCCGTTGACGGACACCACGCTCCAACCGGTGTTCTCGATCGCCGTGGGGGCCATTGGTTCTCCACCACATCCGTTGAACTGGCGATTGTCGATCCGGACCTGCACCTTGTCGGGGTAGACGCGATCGCTCATCCCGTCGCTGCAGCGCGCGTGCACAATGTTTATCCCGATGCGCGGCGTTTCGTAGATTTCGCCTGCAATCCCGATGATCACGCGGGGGGTCGGCTGCATGATCTGAACGCCGGGCGCGTTCGCCTCGGTGAAGACCATCTCCTGCTGGTTGATGGTCAGCCTCCAGAACGGCTCCGTGCCGAGAGCAACGTACACATCCCCGGGCGGTGGTGGCGGCGGAGGAGGTGGAGCGGTCACGCATCCCGCGAGCAAGGTGGCGCACGAAAGCATCAAGAGCCAAGGACGCGTCATTCGCCGTTCTCCCGCCTGCGGGGTGCCAGATCGATGGAGCCAGCCTCGCTGACCAGGCGCAGCTTGCCCGCGACCCGCTCCATTCGCATGTTGCTTGCAAGGACCGCCAGACCCTCGCGTTCGAACTCGCTCGCCGGCGACCCGCATGCCATCTCCGTAGCGACCAGCTGCTCGACGAAAAGGTGGTCGCCGTTGTTGCTGTAACTGCCCTGGAAATTGTTGCAGCCAAACCGCCCCGAGGTCACACCATTGCGAAAGTTGAGTACATAGCCGGAGTCTGCCTCCGTCGGGCGACCGTTGATTGCGATGACCGTCCATTCCGATCGATCGATCTGATTAACGTCGACCTCACCTCCGCCGCAGCCCTTCGCGCTCTCCCCTGCCGCGACGACGGTGACAATGTCGCGGTAGGCCTTGTCACTCATTCCGTCGTTGCAAGGTCCGGGCGCGATCGTGATCGTTAGGCGACCCGACCGGTAGGTTCCGGGCTCGGGACGGAAGCCCGGCGGAGTGACTTCGCTGATCCTCACGGTGCCATAACGCCCCTGGTAGAGCATGCCGTCGCGCCGGATGAGCAGCGCCCATCCCGGCTCGTTCCCCACAGCCCGGTAGAGGACCTCGCTGCTGGGCTCCACGATCGACGGTGATTCATAGTCGACGTTCTCGACTGGCTCATTGACCGGGACGTCCGGAGCGTCGGCCAGCGCCTCTTCATCGGTGAGCCGGTCGGCGGATTGTCCGCAACCGCCGAGAAGCAGCAGGGCAAGGAGAGCAATTCGTTTCACTCACGTACCTCTATCGTTGCCAGCTTGCTCGGACCTGAAAGGCCATGACCGCGGCAGCCACGGCGGCATTGAGACTATCGGCTCGCCCGGCCATTGGGATTTTTACCAGGAGGTCACACGCGGACTCATATTCGGCCGGCAACCCTGCCTGCTCGTTGCCGATCAGGAGGAAACAGGGCTGCTCATAGACGGCCGTGAGATAATCCTGTTCGGTCTTGAGACTGGTTCCAACGAGTTGGCCGGGCCCTGAGCGTAGCCAAGTCAGGAAGTCGGGCCAGCGCGCCTGGGTCACCTTCTGGGTGAAGATCGCTCCCATGGAGGCACGGACCGCCTCGACGGAATACGGGTCGGCGCTGTCGTCGATCAGGATCAGACCGCCTGCACCGACCGCGTCACCCGTCCGCAGGATGGTGCCGATGTTGCCCGGGTCGCGAAGAGCTTGTGCAACCATCCAGAGCGGAGACGCGGAGCGGTCGATTTCGCTCAGGGCAACAGCGGGTTGGCGATAAGCGCCGAGCAACATCTGCGGGTTATCCTTCCCGCTCATCTTCGCCAAGATATCAGGGGTGGTCTCAATCGCTTCGCCACCGCGTGCTTCGGTGGACTCGATGATCTCCGCTGCCAACGGGTGGACTCCGCCGACGGACGAGAAAGCGATGATCTCGGGAAGCGTGCCGCTGTCGCGGGCTTCGGCGATGATCCGCAAACCTTCGGCGAGGAAGAGGCCTTGCTCACGCCTGGACTTCTTCTCACGAAGCGACCTCAGGCGCTTCACCGTTTCGTTCGAGAAAGAGGTAATCTGACGCGGCATCGTCGTCGTCATGGAAGGAGCGGAGCCGCGAGGCAATCCGCTTGTCTTGCCTAGTCCTCCCCGAAGCGCTCCTCGACCAGGCTCACTAGCCGACGAAGTGCATCATCGGCTCCGTCGCCGCTGGCCCGGATCTCGATCGTGTCCCCCATTGCAGCGCCGAGCATCATCAGGCCCATGATCGACGTACCGCAAACGCAATTCCCGTCCTTGGCAACCTCGATCTGGGCAGGGAGAGTGCTCGCCAGACTGACGAACTTGGCGCTGGCACGCGCGTGCAAGCCACGCCGATTATCGATCCGAACGGCCTGACTGACCCCGCTCAAGCCGCGGCCTCACCCAGGATTTCAGATGCGACCGAGATGTACTTGCGTCCGGCCTCACGGGCCGCTGCAACGGCCGCGCGAACGCCCATAACCTTGCGAGCGCCTTCAAGGCGGATCAGCATCGGCAGGTTGACCCCGGCGATGACTTCGATGTCGCCGCTCTTCATCAAGCTGATGGCGAGGTTGGACGGAGTTCCGCCGAACAGGTCGGTGAGGATGATGACCCCGGTGCCCCGATCCACGCGCCCGATGGCGTCGGCAATATCCTGCCGCCGCGCTTCCATGTCGTCGTCAGGGCCGATGCAGATGCCTTCAATCGCATCCTGCGGACCCACCACATGTTCCATTGCGATGATGAACTCGGCCGCCAGACGGCCGTGTGTCACCAGAACCAATCCGATCATTCAATTGTACCTGTCGTAACCACTAACGCGCTCCAGGCTCGAACACCGGATGTTCCTCGATGGAATCGCTGGGCTTCAGAGTGAGATCGCGATGCCTGATATTCGGCGAAAAGCCACGCGCGCGCAACCGTGACGCCATCTCTTCCGCAGCGGCGACGGACCGATGTCTCCCTCCGGTACAGCCGAAAGCCACGGCGACATAGGACTTTCCGCCAGCCCAGTAGCGGGGAATCAGGTCGCACAGCAGCTCTTCGATTCGATCCAGTGTCTCCTTCCAACCCGCCTGGGTGCGTACGAACGCCTGGACCGGCGCATCCTGTCCCGTCAGGGGGCGCAGATTCTCGATCCAATGCGGATTGGGGACGAAGCGAAGGTCAAAGACAAGGTCAGCAGTCCGACTGATCCCGCGGGCAAAGCCGAAGCTTGTAATGGTGACCACCGGCTCGTCGCGATCGCCGCCATATCGACGACGCAGTTCGTCCCGTAGTTCGGACGGCTTGAGATCGGTCGTGTCCAGGACGGAATCGGCGGCGAGGCGCAGGGCCGAGGTGAGATTCCGCTCCCTGGCGATGCCATCCTCCGCTGGACGATCGGTCGCAAGGGGGTGACGCCGCCGGGTCTCGTCGTAGCGGCGAATCAGCTCGGCGCCGGACGCATCAAGGTACAGGATCTCTGGCCGAACCCCTTCGATCGAGTGCAGCAGCTCTGGGATAGCTCCGGCGTCGAAGCCGCGACTCCGGGCGTCCATGCCGACGGCGAGGTTCGCCTTCCGGCCGCCCTGGCCATGGACGAAGTCGCGGAGCAGGGCCGTTGGGAGATTGTGGACACAATCCCAGCCCATGTCCTCCAGCGCATCCAGCACCGTGGACTTGCCTGCCCCGGACATGCCGGTGACCAGCAGAAGGCGCGGCAGGCGAGCCGGCTGCCGCCGCGCCGAGGACATCAGACCGTCAGTCCCAAGCGGTCAAGGGCCAAAGCCACCTTCGATGGCGCCGACGCGGTCATCGCATCGACACTGATCAGCGGGATACTGATGCCGAGTATCTTTCGTTCGCGACTGTCGTCGGGAAGACGCTGGATCTCACTGGTGAGGTCCACGGTCAACGCCACGGGCACATCGCTCACGGTGTCCATGTTCACGATGCCAATGCCTCTGATTTCCAGTTTCCCGGCGATCGTGGCGGGCGCGCTCGCGATCAGTCGATTGTTCTCCTTGCGGACGATCGTCTGATCGTCGCTGACCAGGGTGAAGCCTCGGTCGATCAGGCGTAATGCAAGGTCAGACTTGCCGGCGCCCGACGGCCCGGCAATCAGAACGGCCCTGCCGTCGATCGCGACGCAGCTCGCGTGCATGGTTTCGCTCGACAGGCGCAGGTTCATGGCTGGGTCTCCGGTGCGGCAGGCAGACGAATGGTGAAGCGGGCGCCCGATGGCGCATCGTCACGGTCGGCCACATCAATCTCCCCGTCATGGCCCTTTACGATCGCCTTGGCGATGGCGAGGCCCAGTCCCGAGTGGCGACCGAATTCGCCCCCCTCGGGCCTTACTGAAACGAAGCGGTTAAAGATCGCTTCACGTACGCCCGGGGGAACGCCGGGGCCCTCGTCGTCGATGCGGATAAGCACCTCGTCGCCCACGCGGGTCACCGCGACTTCGACGAGGCCACCGGCCGGTGAGAAACTGATGGCATTGTCGATGATGTTGTCGATCGCACGCGCGAGTCGGCTTGGTTCTCCGAGCACCAGCGCGCTGTTCTTTCGCGGGCGCGCGAAGGCCAGTCGAACGTCGCCAGTGGTTCGCCGGTGTTCCCAGCCTCCGACGAGCTGTCCGATCAAACCGCCGAGGTCGACCGCTTCGAACCGGGCTCTGGCAAGTTCGGCGTCCGTGCGGGCCGCTTCCCCGATGTCACCGATCAGACGGTCAAGCCGCTGTACGTCTTGGCGGACGACCTCGAGCAGCCGGGCCTTGAGGGTGGGGTCACCAATTCGTTCGAGCCCGTCGACAGCTGATCGCAGCGAGGCTAGCGGGTTCTTGAGTTCATGGGTGACGTCGGCCGCGAAGGCTTCGATGTTGTCGATCCGCTGACGGAGTGCTTGGCTCATATCGCTCACAGAGCGGGCAAGCAGGCCGATCTCATCGCGGCGCGAGGGCAGGCGAGGCACCTTGACCTCCCTTGCGCGGCCTTGCCGGACCCGGTGCGCGGCCAGGGCCAGTCGACGGAGCGGCCGCGCGATCGTTCGCGCAAGGAACAGGGAGAGGAGCAGCGACAGCACGGTCGCCACGAGCAGACCGGCTCCCAACTTCCGGCGCTCGCTACGGACGGTGCGCGTGAAGTTGCGGTCGTTCGACGTGACCAGCACAACCTCTCCGTTGCGAACCGGAGCCGCTGCCGACAGCACCGGCGTAAGATCGGGCGCGTTGCGAACCATCGTGACCGCACGGCGGGTACGTTGGGCTTCCTGCGCCTCCGGCCAGGCGGATAGGCGATCCACCGCGGGCTCTTCGAAGTCGGGCGGCGTCGGCTCGCCCACGATGGCGTTGAACGCTCGGTCCAGGAACCTGGCGATGGACTTCGTCCAGGGCTGTTCCGCCGGGTCGCGGAGGCGGTAAGTTGGGCCACTGGCCTGCCAGCTGTCGAACCGGAGCCTGCCACCCCGGCCATAGATGCGAAAGCGGCTGTCCGTCGCCTGTCCAATACTCGCTAGCAGCCCTGCCTGGGCTTCGGGAGTGAGCGTGGGAATAGCGGCGGCGGCGAGTTCCGCCTCCATCTGCGTCTGATCCTTCCGCTCGTCCTGAAGCTGGTTGCGGAAGCTGTCCAGGAACAGGATCGACAAGCCGATGACCACGAGCGTGAGCACGTTGACGGCCAGAATGCGGCGCGTCAGCGACCAGCGCCCCGACCAGCGGAGCGCCAGATCGTTCTCGCCCTCACTCCTCGCCAAAGCGGTAGCCGACGCCGTAGAGGGTTTCGATGGCGTCGAACTCAGGGTCAACGCTGCGGAACTTGCGACGCACGCGCTTGATGTGGCTGTCGATGGTGCGATCATCGACGTAGACGTCGTCCTGATAGGCGATGTCCAGCAGCTGGTTGCGTGACTTCACGACACCTGGCCGCTGCGCAAGTGCTTCCAGGATCAGGAATTCGGTGACGGTGAGAGTCACGTCCTTGCCGTCCCAGGTCACCTTGTGACGAGCAGGGTCCATCACCAGGCGGCCGCGTTCGATCAGCGCCGGCTCTGGTTCATTGGAAGCCGTCGAACCTGTGCCCCTGGCCATGTCCGCACGTCGGAGGATTGCTCGTATTCGCGCGATCAGCAGGCGCTGGCTGAACGGCTTGGCGATGTAATCGTCAGCGCCCATGGCGAGCCCAAGGGCCTCGTCCAGCTCGTCATCTTTCGAGGTTAGGAAAATCACGGGCATCGCACTGACCGGGGCTCCGCTCTCCCGAAGGCGGCGCAGCAGTTCCATGCCGTCCATGCCCGGCATCTTGATATCGAACACGCCGAGGTCCGCCGGATTGTCCGTCAACGCCTTCAGCCCGGTCGCCGCATCCGTGTACACGCGCGTGATGAAGCCTTCGGCCTGCAGCGCGATGGAAACGCTGGTGAGGATGTTCCGGTCGTCGTCGACCAGCGCGATTACCTGGCTCAAGCGCCCCTCCCTTGGGCAAGGACCGATTAGCCAGCGCCACAACGGGACACAAGCCGCGCTCCGTTTTGACCACGCAACCTTTTCGCGTCATAGGCGATTCACCGCATACGTATGCGGCGGCGGCTCTCACCAGAGGGCCACGCCGCCGTTTGCCTATGAGCGAAAGGGGTCAGTGACGTGGTGAATCGGGTTCCGGCATTTGGTTTGGAGGCTCAGGGTATCCGCTCGGATGCCGAGCTCTACTGGAACCTCACGACCGCCCCTCTCGTAGAGCAGGCAGTCAGCCGCGGCGAAGGTGTGCTCGCCAAGGACGGGCCGATCGTGGTGAAGACTGGCGCGCACACCGGCCGGAGCGCCCAGGATCGCTTCGTTGTTCGTGATGCGCTGACGGAGGACGCCGTCTGGTGGGGCAAGTCCAACAAGCCGATGGACCCGGGTGCGTTCGATCGGCTGCACGCGGATTTTCTTGCCGCCCTTGGCGAGAAGTCGACCCTTTTTGTTCAGGATCTCTTCGGCGGCTCGCAGCCTGAGCACCGGGTCAAGGTGCGTGTGATCAACGAGTTGGCCTGGCACAATCTGTTCATCCGCACGATGCTGGTGCGGCCCGAGGCGGCGGAGCTGGCGAGCTTCGTGCCCGACTACACCATCATCGACCTGCCCAGCTTCAAGGCGGATCCGGAGCGGCACGGCTGCCGCTCGGAGACGGTGATCGCAGTCAATTTCAGCAAAAAGCTGATCCTGATCGGCGGGACCCAGTATGGCGGCGAGATGAAGAAGAGCGTGTTCGCGCTGCTCAATTTCCTCCTGCCGGAGCAGGGCATCATGCCGATGCACTGCTCGGCCAACATCGGCCCGAAGGGCGATACGGCCGTGTTCTTCGGCCTGTCCGGCACCGGCAAGACCACCCTATCTGCGGACCCGAGCCGGACCCTGATTGGCGACGACGAGCATGGCTGGTCGGACACGGCGATCTTCAACTTCGAGGGCGGCTGCTACGCCAAGATGATCCGCCTGTCGGCTGAAGCCGAGCCGGAAATCTACGCGACGACCAAGCGCTTCGGAACGGTTCTGGAGAATGTGGTCGCCGATCCGGAGACCCGCGAGCTCGACCTCGACGACAACTCGCTGGCCGAGAACAGCCGGGGCGCCTACCCGATTGATTTCATTCCGAACTCGTCCGAAGCGAACATGGGTCCGGTCCCGCAGAACATCATAATGCTGACTGCGGATGCGTTCGGCGTGCTGCCGCCCATCGCGCGACTGACCCCGGATCAGGCGATGTACCATTTCCTGTCGGGCTACACCGCCAAAGTCGCGGGCACGGAGATCGGCGTGACCGAGCCTGAGGCGACCTTCTCCACCTGCTTCGGTGCGCCTTTCATGCCTCGTCATCCGTCGGTTTACGGCAACCTTCTCAAGGAGCGGATCGCCAGGGGCGGAGTGCGCTGCTGGCTGGTCAACACCGGCTGGACCGGCGGCAAGTATGGCGTCGGCAAGCGGATGCCGATCAAGGCGACGCGGGCCCTGTTGAATGCGGCTCTGGACGGCAGCCTGAACCAGGTCGAGTTCCGCAAGGATCCGAACTTCGGCTTTGAGGTGCCAGTCGCGGTTCCGGGCGTGGATACCGCCATTCTCGACCCGCGCTCCACCTGGTCGGACAAGGACGAGTATGACCAGACGGCAGCAAAGCTGGTGGACCTGTTCTGCGACAATTTCGCGCAGTTCGAGGCCTATGTGGACGACGGTGTGAAGCAGTGCCAGCCACAGGTGGCCGTTCAAGCCGCCTGAGCTTTCGCCAAGGCTCTTCGATACGGAAGCCGCCATCCAGCGGGTGGGGGAAGGGCTGCTCGCCCGGACCCTGCCGCGCGAGGAGTGGACGCACGAGGCGCATCTCGCGGCGACCTTGTACCTGATCGTGCGGCGGCCGGATATTGATCTCGACGCCGAACTCCCGGCGATTATTCGGGGGTACAATGAGGCGGTCGGCGGGGTGAACGATGATCGCCAGGGTTATCATGACACTATCACCCGGACGTACCTGGCGGGTGTACGCTGGTTCGTTCGGGAGAAGCGCTGCGCCGGATTGATCGAGCAGGTGAACGCCCTGCTGCTCTCCGAAGTGGGGTCACGAGAGTGGCCGCTTCGCTTCTACTCGCGGGAGCGACTGTTCTCGGTCGAGGCGAGGCGACGCTTCGTGAAGCCCGACCTGCAACCGCTGCCGCAAGTCTCCAAGAATTGGGGAGCCCGGCAATGATGGCTGTCGGATGCTGGGCTGAACCTTAGGAAGTCTCTAAAGAAATTCTCCGAAGAGGCCGGCTTTCGCGCCCGCCAGCGCCCCTGCCCTGCTGGCGGGAGCGATCTCCGTCGCGAATGTTCCCAATGTTCACGGTCGTGCGGAGTCCAGCCGTGCTGTGCTGCTGGGGTTGAGAAAGAGCCTGCGGCGAGCCGCGCCGCGGATTGGAGCAGCGCAATCCTACTGTTCAAGCTCAGCTGCAGGTCCGATCGGTGTGGGAAGCAGAACCACGTTCATGGTGTCGTGGGACCGTCATGGAGCGGGTGGTAACGATGCGAAGGTTACTATGAAGATCGAAACGCCCGCCAATGCTCCACCTCTTGGACGAAGGATTGCCGCCGAAGGGCTGGGTTCCTTTTTTCTGTTCGCTACCGTTATCGGCTCCGGCATTATGGCCGCTCACCTCTCCAAAGGGAATGACGCCATCGCACTGCTGGGCAACACAATTGCTACCGGCGCGATCTTGTTCGTTCTCATCACCATGCTCGGACCGGTCTCAGGCGCTCACATGAACCCTGCAGTCAGTGTCGTTTCTGCTGCACGCGGTGAGTTGAGCTGGCGCGATGCGGCCGCCTACTCACTCGCGCAATTGGCATTCGGTATAGCTGGCGTTTGGGCTGCCCACCTCATGTTCGAACTGCCAACCCTGCAGCTTTCCGTGAAGGCTCGCACTGGACTGGGCCAGGCGGTGGGTGAAGCCATCGCTACGTTCGGACTCATTCTCACAATCATCGGCACCGTGAGACATCGGCGCGAGTGGGTACCCGCAAGCGTGGCCCTCTACATTACCGCCGCGTACTGGTTCACCTCGTCCACGAGCTTCGCCAATCCCGCGATCACCATTGCGCGAAGCCTGTCTGACACTTTCGCGGGCATTGCTCTACAAGATGTGCCTGTATTCGTTGCGTCGCAGCTCGTGGGAGCAACGCTCGCAACACTCACGGGCAGGGTCCTGTTCGACGAACGCTAGTGTTCGCAAGGGTTAAGAACAGAGATAACTTAGCCTAAGCCTCTGCAGCGACCGTCGCGCCGGTCTTACGTGGTTGATGTGCGGATATACTCGTCCACGTTCAGCGCCAGCACGTCCATTGGGACGTTTCCGCCGAGGACAACGGCATCGTTGAAGGTGCGAAGATCGTACTTGGCGCCCAGCGCCGTCTTCGCCTTTTCACGCTGACGGTTGATCTCCTGGTGGCCGACCTCGTAGCCGCAGGCCTGGCCGGGCCAGCTGCAGTAGCGGTCGACTTCGCTCGCGACTTCCAGCGGGTTGGAGCCGTTGCGCTCGACGAAGAACTGGACACCCTGCTCGCGCGTCCAGCGCTTGGCGTGGAGCCCGGTGTCGACCACCAGTCGACAGGCGCGAAAGGCGATGGACTGGAGGTAGCCGAGGCGGCCGACCTCGAAGTCGTCGTAGACGCCCAGCTCGTCCGCGAGCTGCTCGGCGTAGAGCGCCCAACCTTCGGAATAAGCGTTGAAGGCGAGCAGGGTGCGGATGAGCGGCAGGTGGAAGGTGTACTCGCCCTGCCAGACGTGACCCGGGATCGCCTCGTGATGGGTGAGGTCCGGCAGGCTGTACTTGCTGTGCAGGTCGGTCGTGCGCAGGTTGATCCAGAACTTGCCCGGGATCTTCCCGTCCGGTGAGCCAGCGCCGCCATAAGCGCCCGGTGCGCCGGGTTCTTCCTCCGGGGGCAGGCGCTTCACCTCGAGGTTGCCCTTCACGAGCGTGTTGAACGCCCGCGGCAGCTGCGTTCGAATAATCTTCAGCCGTTCCTGGATGAAGGCCATGATTTCGGCGCGACCCTTGTCACCTTCGCTGAATTGGTAGGCGGGGTCCTTCGCAAGGGCCTGCATGCGCTCACCCACGCTGCCCTTCGTGTAGCCGAGCTTGCGGAGGATCGGGTCCATCCGGCCATGGAGATCGTCGAGGGTGTGCAGACCAAGCTGGTGGATCTCCTCCGGGCTCATGTCCGTGGTGGTGCTCGCGCGGAGAGCATAGGCGTAATAGGCCTCGCCGCCCGGGCGCGCCCACATCCCGGCGAGATCGGTTGCGCGGGGGCGCTGGCGCTGGAGCTCGGCAATCTGCTGCTGGAGGGCAGGTGCGACCTCGTTCACCGCGATGGCGCGGGCCCGTTCGCCCCACTTGCCCGGAATGTCCCTGGTCCGGCGAACAAGCGAGTCGACGAGGCTGCCACCCTTGGCGGCGTCGGTGGCAGACGCCTGGAGCTGCTTGACGGCCTTGTCGATCAGGAAGCCGGGCGGGATGAGCCCGTAAGCGGCAGCCGCCTGCATCCGGCCCAACTCGCCATCGAGCTGACGTGGGTATTGCGACAGGCGGGCAAGGTAAGCTTCGGCATCGGCGGTATTTTCGACCAGATGGTCGGTGTCCAGGAACCGGGGCGTGTCGAGGTAGGCGCCGACGTTCTGGATGACGACGTAGGGCGTATTGCGCCAGCCGCCGACGGCGACGTCGCCATAGGATTGCGAGAAGCCGATGAGCCCTGTGCGATAGGCGCTGCGGATAACCTCCAGCGTGGTGCGCGTGGAGTGGCTCAGGGCGGAGATGTCGAAGCGGTCGATCTGGGCCACGTCGCTTTGCAGCGTGGCGGCGAAGCGTTCCTGTCCGGCCTGGCTGCGGTCGCTCAGCTGGGAGCGGAGGGCGGCATATTTGCCCTTGTCGATGTTGTTGCTGGTGGCGCTCTCGGGAGAGAGTGCGAGCAGGTGGTCGGTGACCGTGTCGATGATGGCCTTGGCGCCCGCTTCGTCGAGCTTGGGCTTGCCGGTGGCGACGGTAACGACAGCGGTGGGTGCTGCGGCGGCGGCCGTTGTGGTGCTGCAGCTGGCGACCAGGGGTAGAGCGGCGGTGGACGTCAGGGCGGCGACCGCCTGACGGCGGGAGAGGGCAGGGGCGTTCATGGGAGTTCCTTAAGGGTCAAGCCCGCGGCAGGCCATGCTCCGCTTCGACCAGCAGGCAATTGCCTTCGACGGCGGTCACCCGTACCCGGGCCCCGGGCTCTGCAGGACCCCCGCGGGCTGTCCATTCGCTGTCGCCAACGCGGACGCGGCCGCCATGATGGTCGATCGCCTCGACCACGGTCACCGACCGGCCGATCAGCTGGGCCGAGCGATCGTTGAGGTGCGGCGTGGATGCGGGCACCGGTCGATTCGCATAGACTTTCCGCCCGACGTAAACCGCGAGCGCCGTGTAGATGGCGAACAAGGCGAGTGCCGGCGCGAGGCTGAGATCGAACAGGACCACGAACACGCCCGTCGCGATGGCGGCGGCGCCGACGAAGACGAGGAAGAAGCCAGGTGCGACGATCTCCGCGATCAGCAGGAGGACTCCGCCAATCAGCCACAGCCAGCCGGGTTCGAGATCGCTCGGCATCAGCCCTGAACCCTCGGGACGCCGGTCGTGGACGAGGGCGCCTCTTTGCCGGTCGCGTCAGTGCCGAAGGCCGACTTCGCAAGCTCCCCGATTCCGCCGAGCGAGCCGATCAGCTGCGTCGCTTCGACCGGGAACAGGATCGTCTTGGCGTTAGGCGAATTTGCAAACATGCCGAGTGCTTCGACATACTTCTGGGCGATGAAGTAGTTGATAGCCTGCGTATTTCCGTCCTGGATTGCGTCGCTGACCGACTTGGTGGCGGCGGCTTCGGCCTCGGCGGCGCGTTCGCGGGCTTCGGCATCCCGGAAGGCGGCTTCGCGGCGGCCCTCGGCTTCAAGGATCTGGGACTGTTTCTCGCCTTCCGCGCGGAGGATCTCGGACGCGCGCATGCCTTCGCTCTCGAGGATGGCGGCGCGCTTTTCACGCTCAGCCTTCATCTGGCGGGTCATGGCGTTGACGATATCCGCCGGCGGGCGGATGTCCTTCAGCTCGACACGGGTGATCTTCACACCCCAGGCCTCGGTGGCGTGATCGACGACGGACAGCAGGCGGGCGTTGATCTCGTCGCGCTTGGACAGGGTCTCGTCGAGATCCATCGAGCCCATGACCGTGCGCAGGTTGGTGGTCGAGAGCGCCAGGATAGCGGTGTAGAGGTCGCTCACCTCATAGGCGGCCTTGGCCGGGTCGAGCACCTGGAAAAACACCACGCCATCGACCGCGACCATGGCGTTGTCCTTGGTGATGATCTCCTGCCCGGGGATATCGAGTACCTGCTCCATCATGTTGATCTTGCGGCCGACGCGGTAGAAGAAGGCGGGCACGAAGTTGAAGCCGGGATCCGCGACGCGCACGAAGCGGCCGAAATGTTCGATGGTGAAGCGATAGCCCTGATGGACGATCTTGATGCTCGCCATCACGAACAAGAGAACCAGCGCGGCAACAACGGCCATGAAGGTGGTTAGCATGCATTCCCCCGAAATCTTCCCGCGCCATGATGCGTCAGGCGCGCGCCCAAGCGAAGCGAAATCCGCATGAGCCCCAGCCTGTTCGGACGCCGTTCGATGCTGTTCCTGCCGGCGAGTAATTGGCGGGCGATCGCGAAGGCTCGCGAATGCGGGGCCGATCTCGTGATCCTGGACCTTGAGGATGCGGTGAAGCCGGCCGACAAAGAAGTCGCGCGCGCTGCAGCGGTGGAGGCGGTCTCGCGACCTTGGCCGTGCCCGGTGGCGATCCGGGTCAATGGGTTCGCGAGTGATTGGCACGGCGCGGACGTGGAGGCGGTCGCGGCCTCTCGCGCCGACTTCGTCGTGGTGCCACGGGTCGAGGGTGCGGCGGTGATCGAGGAGGTCCGGGCCGTGACGGCGAAGCCCGTGGCGGCGATGATCGAGACCCCGCTGGGGGTGCTGCGCGCGGAGGCGATCGCGGCGGTCGCTGCGGCCCTGATCGCGGGGACGAACGACTTGCGGGCGTCGCTGCGGCTGCCGACTGGGGCGGGGCGGGAGCAAATCTCGGCCTCGCTGCAGATGGTGGTGCTGGCAGCGCGAGCGGGTGGGGTGCCGGCGTTCGATGGCGTCTTTAACGGGCTGGAGGATGCTGAGGGTTTCGCAGCGGAGGCTCGCCAAGGGCGGCTGCTCGGCTTCGACGGCAAGAGCCTCATCCACCCGAACCAGGTCGAGCCCTGTCATTCGGCTTGGGCGCCGACTGAGGCGGAGCTCGCTCGGGCGGAGCGGCTGGTTGCCGCCGCGAGCGGGGGCGCCGAGCGGTTCGAGGGCGAGATGATCGAGCGGATGCATGTGGAAGCTGCGGAGCGGTTGTTAGGTCGATAACGGTGCGCTTACGCTGAGCCTGTCGAAGCGTTGGCTACACACCCTTCGACAGGCTTAGGGTGAGCGCAAGCACGCCCGTCAGTCCCCCCTTGCCGAATCGCTCCCCTGCGGCCAAAGGCCCGCATGGCCGATATCCTCGACGCTCCCGACATCCCCCTGGGTCTGACCTTCGACGACGTCCTCTTGCAGCCGCTGGAATCGAGCGTGCTGCCGAGCCAGGCTGACACGCGCACGCAACTGACCCGCGAGATCTCGCTGTGCATCCCGATCCTCTCATCGGCGATGGACACCGTGACCGAGGCGGACATGGCGATTGCCATGGCGCAGCTGGGTGGTATCGGCGTCCTCCACCGCAACCTTTCGGTCGAAGAGCAGGCGGCGGCCGTGCGTGCGGTGAAGCGCTTCGAGAGCGGCATGGTCGTGAACCCGATCACGATGACGCCGGACCAGACGATCGCCGATGCGCTGGAGTTGATGCGCCTGCACCGGATCAGCGGCATCCCAATTGTGGAGGCCTCGGGAAAGCTGTGCGGTATCCTCACCAACCGCGACGTGCGCTTTGCAGAGAACCCGAACCAGCCCGTCGCCGAGCGGATGACGCGCGAGAACCTGGCCAAGGTGGCGGTCGGGACCAGCCAGGAAGAGGCCAAGCGCGTGCTTCACCAGCGGCGGATCGAGAAGCTGCTTGTGGTGGACGAGGCGGATCACTGTGTCGGGCTGATCACCGTCAAGGACATCGAGAAGGCCGTTGCGGCGCCGAACGCGACCAAGGACTCGGAAGGCCGGCTGCGGGTAGCCGCGGCGACGACGGTCGGCGACAAGGGCTGGGAGCGGAGCCAGGCTCTGATGGACGCCGGTTGCGACTGCATCGTGATCGATACGGCGCACGGTCACAACGTGGACGTGGCGCGCTCCGTCGAGCGGGTGAAGGCCGCTTCGAACCGTGTTCAGGTCATCGCTGGGAACGTGGCGACGGCGGATGCGGCCAAGGCGCTGGCGGATGCGGGCGCGGACGCAATCAAGGTTGGCATCGGTCCGGGATCCATCTGCACGACCCGCATCGTGGCGGGAGTGGGCGTGCCGCAGCTGTCGGCGATCATGTCCGCGGCGGCCGCGGCGAAGGCCAAGGGCGTGCCGGTGATTGCGGATGGCGGCATCCGGACTTCGGGCGACATGGCCAAGGCGCTGGCGGCCGGTGCCTCCACGGTCATGGTCGGCTCGCTGCTGGCCGGGACGGACGAGGCTCCGGGCGAAACGTTCATCTACCAAGGTCGTGCCTACAAGTCGTACCGCGGCATGGGCAGCGTCGGCGCCATGGCCCGCGGGTCGGCGGACCGATACTTCCAGCAGGACATCAAGGACCAGATGAAGCTGGTTCCCGAAGGGATTGAGGGGCAGGTGCCCTACAAGGGGCATGTGGCGGATATCGTCCACCAGCTGGTCGGCGGCGTGAAGGCGGCGATGGGCTACACGGGCTCGCGCACGATTGCGGAGCTGCAGCAACGCGCGCGGTTTGTGCGGATCACCAATGCTGGGCTGAGTGAAAGCCACGTGCATGACGTGGCGATCACGCGGGAAGCGCCAAATTATTCGGGTCGGTAGCGCATGACGCCCGCGGCGCGGGTGCAGGCCGCAGTGGAGATCCTGGACCAGGTGATCGCCTCCGCTCGTGACGATGGTCCCCCAGCCGACGCGATCGTAACGGCTTATTTCAAGGCGCGGCGCTACGCCGGGTCCAAGGACCGGCGAGCGGTGCGCGAGCTAGTGTTCCGGGCGGTCCGGCATGCGGCGGAGCGCCCATCGAACGGGCGATCCGCGATGCTGGCGATCGCACCGCAGCTGTTCGACGGTTCCGCGCACGGGCCAGCGATGCTGGCTCATGGGGAGGAACCGGCTGCTCCGGGCATCGTGCCGGCATGGCTCGGCGCGGAGATTTCGCCCTTAGTCCTGGAGGGGGAGTTGCCGGCGCTGATCGAGCGGGCACCTCTTGATCTGCGGGTAAATGTCGCCCGCGCGAGCCGGGAAGCGATCCGAGCGGAGCTTGGTGGGGAGCCGACGCGGCTCAGCCCATGGGGCCTGCGCCTGCCTTCTGATAGCAGGATCAGCGGTCACCCGGCATTCGCGTCCGGCCTGGTCGAGGTGCAGGACGAGGGCAGCCAACTCGTGGCGCTCGCCTGCGAGCCCGCCGAGGGACAGCGGATCGTCGATCTCTGCGCCGGAGCCGGCGGCAAGGCGCTTGCGCTTGCGGCTGCCGCACCGGGAGCCGAGATCACCGCTTGCGACACCAACCGGCAACGCCTGTCACGGCTGCAGCCGCGGGCGGAGCGGGCTGGTGCCGCCATGGCGACCCGCTTGCTGAACGCGCCTAACGAGGCGGAAGCGCTGGCTAATCTTCAGGGGTGCTGCGACCTCGTGCTGGTGGACGCCCCCTGCTCCGGCAGTGGAACGTGGCGGCGCAATCCGGAGGGGCGCTGGCGGTTGACGCCCGAGCGGCTCGAACGACTGCTCGCCTTGCAGGCCCGCGTGCTCGACCTCGCCACGCCGCTGGTGAAGCCGGGCGGAAAGCTCGTCTATGCGGTCTGCTCGCTGCTGGCGCGGGAAGGCGCGGGCCAAGCCGACGCATTCCTCAGGCGCCATTCATCCTTTCGCGCTACGGATACGGGACTGGCCGCCGGGCGTTCAGATGGGGTCGGGAAGCTTCTCACTCCGGGACACGAGGGCACCGACGGCTTTTTCATCGCGCGGTTCGTGGCAGGATGATAGAAACACGGGCCAAGTGGCTGGAGATGACGATGCGCCTGTTGCCGATTGGGATTGTTGCGGGACTTGGAGCGGCGCTGATGGCCAGCTCCGGAGCAAACAGCCAGGCGCCACGGGCGGACAGCCAGATCAATCCACAAAGCGTGCAACTCACCCGGCAAGGGGAGGCGGCGCTCGCGTCCGGCGACTTCCAGGCAGCCGACGATGCGCTGGAGCTGGCGCTGGTCATCGATCCGCGTAATCGGCAGGCGTTCGTGACGCTGGCGAAGGTCGCGCAGAAGCAGAAGCTCTACGGACAGGCGATCCGCTACACCAACAAGGCACTGGCGCTGGAGCCGAACGACCTCAACGCACTGGCGGTACAGGGCGAGGCGATGGTCGAGATGGGAGCGGTTGCGCGCGCGCAGCAGAACCTCCTCAAGGTGCGCAAGATCTGCGGGACCACGGCCTGCCCGCAAGGGACGACCCTGGCGGCTGCGATCGCCAAGGGACCGGCGGTGGCCGCGAAGACCAACACCACGCCGAAGACCAACTAGGCCAGCCGACGCCTACTGCTGAGGTTCGAAGCAGGACTGCCCTCGACGGAGTCAGGGCGAGCGCGTGCCGGTCAGCGCTCTCGCTAGTGCAACCCATTCCGCCACGTCGACGGTCTCCGCGCGTCGCTCGGCAGCGATGCCGAGGGTCGCCAGAGTATCGAGCGCTGCGGGAACGGATTTGAGGCTTTGGCGAAGCATCTTGCGGCGTTGGCCGAAGGCGGCGGCGGTGAGCTGCTCCAAGATGCGTGGGTCCACCCCCGGCGGCATCTCACCCGGGACGATGTGCACGACGGCGGAGGTGACCTTGGGGGGCGGGACAAAGGCGGAACGGTTGACCACCATCGCGATGCGCGGGTTTGCGCGCCACTGGGATGCGACGGCGAGCCGGCCGTAGTGGTCGGTCCCGGGCTGGGCCACGATCCGCTCGGCTACCTCCTTCTGGAACATGAGAGTGAGTGATCGCCACCACGGCGGCCAGTCCGCTCCGAGCCAGCGCAGCAGGAGCGCGGTACCGATATTGTAGGGTAGGTTGGCGAGGACATGCGCGCCGCGTCCAACCAGCGCAGGCTCATCGATGCGCAGGGCGTCCGCTTCGACGACAGTCAGGCGGCTGGGGAAGTGAGCTTCGAGTTCCGCGAGCGCAGGCAGGCAGCGGCAGTCGCGCTCGACAGCCACGACACCCGCGCCGGCCTGCAGCGCAGCGGCGGTGAGACCGCCGGGGCCTGGGCCGACTTCATAGACGGTCTGTCCCTCCAGCGAGCCGGGGATGGCCGCGATACGCGCAAGCAGCTGGCGGTCGAGGATGAAATTCTGGCCGAGCGCTTTGCTGGCGCTGAGTCCGTGCCGAGCGATGACCTCACGAAGTGGAGGGAGGCTCACGCGGTCGCGGCGGCCCGGTGCGCGGCACAGCCGGCGGCGACACGGATTGCGGCCGCCATCGCCCGCGGATCGGCGCGGTCCTCTCCGGCGATGTCGAACGCCGTCCCGTGGTCGGGTGATGTTCGGACGATCGGCAGACCCAGAGTGATGTTCACCCCATCGTCGAAGTGGAGAGCTTTCAGGGGAATGAGGGCCTGGTCATGGTACATGCAGAGGGCTGCATCGTACCGGGCGCGGGCAGAGGTATGGAACATGGTGTCCGCCGGATGGGGGCCGGTGACGGTCCAGCCCTCGGCCCGAAGCGCCTCGATCGCCGGCACGATGATGTCCAGCTCCTCGCGACCGAGCGCGCCGCCCTCGCCAGCGTGCGGATTGAGGCCAGAGACAGCCAGGACGGGGTTGGCCACGCCGAAGTTCCGCTGAAGACCACGAAGAGCAGCCCGTCCGCGTGCCTCGATCAGGCTCGATGTCAGATGGGAGGAAACATCGGCGAGCGGGAGGTGCGTGGTGACCGGCACCGTGCGCAACGTGGGGCCAGCCAGCATCATGGCCACGTTCGTGCTCGCGACGCCGCAGCGTTCGGCAACGAACTCCGTCTGCCCCGGATGGGTGAACCCGATCCCATAGAGCTGCTGCTTGCTGACGGGCCCCGTCACCACCGCCGCCACCGAGCCCGAACGCGCGAGGCCCACGGCGATCTCGAGCGAGTCCAGGGAGCAGTGGGCCCCCGCGACGGACGGGCAGCCTGGCACTCCTGCCTCGGCCGCGGGCACGGCAAGCAGCGGCAGGCCGTGATCGAATGCGGACTCCACATCCCGTGGATCGTCGAGCACCGCAATCTCTCCATCCCAGACCGCTGCAACGGAGCGCGGATCGCCGACCGCAACGAAGGGCGGGAGGTTGAATTGGTCTCGCAGGTCCCAGCATTTCGCGACGACCTCGGGCCCGATCCCGGCCGGATCACCGAGAGACACCGAGAGGGGCAAAAGAGAAGGGGACGAAGCCATGCTCCGCCCCCTTACTCTGCCCGTTCGGGCGGAAACAAGCTTAACGGAAGTCGATGACGGCGTCGCGGCGCAGGTCGCGCAGGTAGCGGCGGGCGCGCATGTTGACGCGCTCCTCCGTGAGCTGTGCGAACACCTGGTCGGCGCTTGGAGCGTTGTCCGCATTCTCCTCATCGCGTCCGCAGATGACGAGGATGCGCACACCTTCTTCCAGGCTGCCGAAGGGCCGGGTCGCCTGGCCGACCTGCATCGGCAGCATCATCTGCTGAAGGGCAGGCGGCAGGTCGCGAAGCTTGACCTGGTCGGACTGGACAACGTCGCCATTGAAGTCCGCGGCAATCTTCTCCGCGCCGCCACACCCTCCGACGTTCTGCGCCGCCTGGCTGAAGCGGGCGAGGGTCGACTGCGCCTGTGGGTTGGTCGTACCGCGCGGGAAGTTGATGGAGACCTGCTTGAGGCTCAGCACGGCATTGCGCGGGTCGGCGGTCAGGATCCTGCGGGTGTCCTGAACGGCAATGATCGAGAAGCCGCCGGAAACCGGGATAGGCTCACTGAGCTGGCCGGGACCCATCTGCCGGACCGCAGCCGATAGCTGTTCCGGCAGCTGTTCCGGACGAACCCAGCCGAGGTCGCCGCCCACGGCCGCCGTCGAAGCTTCGGAGAACTGGCGTGCGTAGCCGACGAACGATCCGCCCTGCCGCAGGGCCGCAGTGATTTTCTGGGCGTTCGCAAGAACTTGCGCCTGGTTGGCAGGGGTAGCGGCGAGGAAGATCTCACCGACCCGATACTCCTGCGTGCCCTTGGACGCGGTCAGTCGGTCGATGACCGCCTTCACCTCTTCGTCGCCCACGCTGACCTGGCTCTCGATCTTGGCGCGCTGGAGGCGGGACCAGGCGATTTCGCCCTGGATCTGACGGCGAATGGAGCGGATCGATGAACCGCGGGACTTGAGGAAATTCGCCAGTTCTTCCGGCTTTTGGTTCACGTTCTGTGCGACTCGCGCGACGGTTCGGTCGATATCCGCGTCGGTAACTTCGATCTCTGCAGCCTTCGCCGCCTGAATCTGCAGCGATTCATCGATCAAGTTGCGCAGTACCTGAACCCGGAGGCGCTCGGCCTCTTCCTTCGGAATTTCGGTTCCGTTCGCGATGGCGAGGAGCGCGAGGCGCTGATCGATATCGGTCTGGGTGATGACCTCGCCGTTCACGATCGCGCTGGCCTTGACGACCGAGGGAATGGGCGTTCCGAACACCGTGGGGTTCTGGGGCAGGTTGAGAGCGCTCGTGCTGTTGCGGCCCGTGTCTTGCGCCGGAGCATTCGCGGTCTGCGCCGTCGCGATCGTCGCCGCAGTCAGGGCAACAGCCGCGATCCCCGTGCGCGCCTTCGCCGAAATCATCCCTTTAAGCCCTGCCACGTGTCTCTAATCCCTTGTTATGCCGGGGTGTTTGGTCTCAGCGATTTACCTGTTCCCGCTGAACGCCGGATGAGCAGGCTCATCGTCCCAGGCCCTTCAGCGTCAGGCGAAACTGGACTCGGCTCCCCTCCCGGTCGTCGCCGATCCGCTCATAGTCTTGGCGCCAGAGGATGCCAATCGCCAAGCAATCGTCCTCATAATCGAGGCCGAGCCGGTGACGTACCGCGTCGAGACCATCGGCGAGCGACAGCGGGTCCTCCTCTTCATCTGTCAGGTCGAGTACCGTCGCGCCGAAGACCGCCCAATTCGGGTGGAACTTCCATCGACCGGCGAGCCGCAGTTCTTCCTTGTCGCGAAGGTCCTCGAACGAGGTGTCGATGTCGCGGTTGAGGCGGAGGTAGCCGATGCGTGCGTAGGTTTCGGTCGTACCGACGGTCAGGTCGAGCTCGTTACGACGGATGGCGAAGCTGTCCTTGTCGATGCGATAGCGATGGGTGAGGTCAAGGAAGCGGCCGAACTGCACGCGCGTACGGCCGACAATGTCTGACCAGCGGTCAGTCAGGCCGGTGCCGTCGGGAAAGATCTGCTCGCGCCGGTTCAGCCGGTAGCTCTGCCCGATGGTGGTGGCGACCGCGACGCCAGGTCGGTCGAGATTCCAGTCAAGCCCGTAGGTTACCCGGGAGCCGTCTTCCCAGCGGTCGTAACCTGGAAAGCGATTGAGTGCGAAGAGGTTGCTGTCCTCGAGATCGACGGCCCGGGCATCCTCGTTGGGGATGTCGAGGTTTTCGGTCTTGGGCGTCACCACCAGCTGAACACGCGGGGTTAATCGCTGGGTCCCGCCCAACAACGCGCCGATCAGGGGCCAGCGCGCCTCGGCGGCCACGGCCCCGATCCCGCGGAAGTTCCAGCCCTCCGTGCCGCGGTAAAGGACCGTGTCAGTCTTGCCGGTTTCATCCGTGTGGTAGGCGTCGGCGCGAGCAAAGCCCGTGAGCAGCAGTTCCTGCCCCATGCGGGTCAGGAGACGTCGATCCCAGCGCGCGCCGACGAACGCCCGCTGCGTGTCCTGCCCATCCCGGCGTAGAATGGCGAGGCTGTTAGCGTGAAGCTCGACCCGGCCGCCGATGCCGGGCGTGTCGAGGCGCCAGCGTGCGTCGAATGCCGGCAAGGCAATCGGGATCTGCTGCTGGTCATCCGCTGCCCGAAGACCCTGGAAGGACCAGCCGGCGAAGGAGATGTAACTGTCCAGATCGATTCGCTCGACGTTGAAGAAGCTTCGTAGCTTGTCGTCGCGGGTGATGTCGTAGCGTCGCGCGACGGTCTTGTCGGTGGCGCGGCGGATCTGCGTGGTGAGGCTCCAGAGCGGGTCGAATTGGAACTTGCCGTATCCCTCGACAAAGGCGCGGATGCCCGATCCTTGATCGACACTGACGAGATTCGTCGACGACCCTTCGAAGGTCGTGCGTTCCCCATAAGTGACGAAGCCGCCGAGGTGGAATGCACCCAGTGAATTCAGTTCGCGGTAACGGGCCTCGAGCGCGGGTCGAACGCCCGTGTAGATGTGCGGCGTCAGCGTGAGGTCCCGATTGGGAGCGATGCGCCAGTGCCAGGGAAGGGCAAGCTCCAGCCCGTTGCGGCGGCTGATGCTCACGTCCGGGAAGAGCACTCCGGTACCGCCGCCGGTGCCCGAACCGGTGGGCACGGAGAAGATCGGAAGCAGGGGAAGGGTGATCCCCAGGATCTCGAGCCGCCCGCGATCGAAGCGGATCCGGTCGCGGTTGGCGTCGTAGACGACCCGCGCCGCCAGGATGCGCCAGCTGGGCTTCTTCGGCTGTCCATCGGCACAGGTGACCGGACACGGCGAGTAGACGGCGTTGTCGAGCGTCGTCACACCGTCGGTCCGGGTAGCCTTCTCGGCAGCGATGCGGCCCCCGCTTTCGAGCACCACCAGAAGGTTCTCGATGGTGCCGTCGCGCAGCTCGTCCGTGAGAACCACGCGTTCGCCGACCAGCTTGTCCCCTTCGGGGTTTACCACCACGACATTGCCGGTCGCGACGACCTGGCCGCTGTTGCGGTTCCAGCTCACCTGGTCCGCGGCAACATAGTTTCCGTCGCGATTCAGCCGTACCTGGCCGGTCGCAGTGACGACCTCGGAGTGGGTGTCATATTCCACCGCGTCCGCGCTGAAGCTGACGGCCTCCTGGTCGGCCACCGGCACAGGAGCGACAACCGGCGTGCCGGCGGGAGCGGCCGGCGGCGTCGACAGGGCATCCTGCGCGGCCGCGGGATGGGCGAGCGCCAGAACCAGCGGCAGCGCCGTTGCGCCTATCACTCGCCTGATGAACACCAACCCCGCCGCTTCGCTCGCTTGAGAAGGGGGGCCTATCGCACCTCCGGAAGCAGGCGGCAACTTGCTTTGCAGAAGTGGGCGGCACCGCTTAAAGGCGCGGCAACCGTTTGTGATTTGAGGACCCGTTGATGCAGATTTCCTTCGCCGCAGCGCGGCCCGCCGGCAGCTTCGCACTTGTTCTTCCCGTTGCGGGGTCCGAGCGGTCGGCTCTGCAATCGTTGGGTGCTGAGCGGGCAGCGATCGAGGGCGCGGCGAAGGCGCAGCGGTTCGAGGGTGAGCTTGGCGGCTCCGCGGAGGCGTGGAGCCATGCGGATGGAAGCGCTCGCCGGATCCTGCTGGTCGGCACCGGGGGAGGGCAGCCGGCCGACAGCGCCGAGAAGCTGGGCGGGACGGCGGTGGCAAAGCTGCTGACGTCGGGAGTAACCAAGGCGGTGATCGATCTCAGCGGGCTGGGTTACGACGCGGACGCGGCCGCCAAGGTTGCACTCGGCGCCGCGCTGCGCAGCTGGCGCTACGACCTGTACCGCACGAAGCTCAAGGAGAAGCAGAAGCCGACCTTGACCGAGATCGTGATCGTCGGCGCCGACGGTGCGGAGTCCCGTTGGAACGAGCGCTATGCGGGGCTGGTTGAAGGTGTTGCGTTGACGAAGGAGCTGGTCACGGAGCCAGCCAACATCATCTACGCCGAGACCTTCGTGGAGCGCGTGCGTGCGGCGGCGGAGGGAACGGGCCTCGAGATCGAGGTTCTGGGCGAGACCGAAATGCGTGAGCTTGGCATGGGCGCCCTGCTCGGCGTCAACCAGGGCAGCATGCGGGAGCCACGGCTGCTGATCATGAAGTGGAACGGAGGCGCCAAGGGCACCTCGCCTCTCGCCCTGATCGGCAAGGGCGTCACCTTCGACACCGGTGGCATCTCTATCAAGCCCGCCGCCGGGATGGAGTCCATGAAGTGGGACATGGGCGGCGCTGGCGCTGTGGCGGGGGCCATGCTTGCGCTCGCCAAACGGAAGGCGAAGGCAAACGTCGTCGGCCTCTGCGGGCTGGTCGAAAACATGCCGGACGGGCGCGCCCAGCGACCGGGAGACGTAGTCACCTCCATGAATGGCCAGACCATCGAGGTGATCAACACGGACGCGGAAGGCCGGCTAGTGCTGGCCGACGTCATGACCTACGCCCAGCGCACGTTCCGGCCCAAGACGATGATCGACCTTGCCACCCTGACGGGTGCGATGGTGATCAGCCTTGGCCATGAATATGCGGGTGTGTTCTCCAACGACGACAGTCTTGCGGCGGAGCTGCAGGCGGCGGGCACGAAGAGCGGTGACAAGCTGTGGCGCATGCCGCTGGGCGAGGCCTACGATCGGCTGATCGACTCCCCCATTGCGGACATCAAGAATGTCGGTCCGCGTGAGGGTGGCTCCATTACGGCCGCACAGTTCCTGCAGCGCTTCGTCGACGAAGGCGTGCGCTGGGCGCACCTGGACGTCGCGGGCGTGGTGTGGAGCGACAAGCCCGGCACGACGTTCGACAAGGGTGCCACGGGGTTCGGTGTGCGGGTGCTCGACCAGTTCGTGGAGAGCACGGCGGAGGCGTGAGCATCCTGCGATACGCCGCTTCGCGGCCAATCAGGATGAGCGCTGATGCGGACTGGCCGATAAGCTTTGCTTATGTGCGTATCGAAGCACGGGAAGGCAGATGCGCGTAGACTTCTACCAGCTTGCCGGCGCCTCAGTGGAGAGCGTCATCACCGCTCTTGCCGGCAAGCTGTTGTCGGAAGAAGCAAGGTTGCTGGTGGTGGCGGAGGATCCGGCGCTACTTGCGCGACTGGACCGGCAATTGTGGGACCAGGGGCCCACGAGCTTCATCCCGCACGGGATCTCGGGCGGTGCCGATGATGCCCGGCAGCCCATCCTGCTGTCGACCACGCCCGATACGCCCAATCGGGCCCGCAACATCCTGATCGCCGATGGGCAGTGGCGCGACGCGGCATTGGCGTTTGATCGTGCGTTCTACTTGTTTGACGAGGACACGCTCAGGGGTGCTCGGCTGGCATGGAAGCTGCTTGCCGGTCGCGACGGGGTCGAACGGCATTATTGGGCTCGCGAGGACGGGCGCTGGACCGAGAAGGCCTGAACCTTGCCCTTTGTCGCGCCCACCGCTAGGGCGCGCGCCAATCCATCCACCCCATCAACAGGAGACCGCCCGGTCATGGCCGTGACGCGCACCTTTTCGATCATCAAGCCCGACGCCACCCGCCGCAACCTCACCGGCGCGGTCACCAAGATGCTGGAGGAAGCGGGGCTGCGCGTCATCGCCTCCAAGCGCATCCAGATGACCCGCGAGCAGGCCGAGGGCTTCTACGGCGTTCACCGCGAGCGGCCGTTCTTCAACGATCTGGTTACCTTCATGACCAGCGGCCCGGTGGTCGTGCAGGTGCTCGAGGGCGAGGACGCCGTGAAGCGCAACCGCGACATCATGGGCGCAACCAACCCGACGAACGCCGAGCCGGGCACCATCCGCAAGGAGCTGGCGGAGTCGATCGAGGCCAACTCGGTCCATGGCTCGGACAGCGACGAGAATGCGAAGATCGAGATCGACTTCTTCTTCAAGCCGGAAGAGATCGTCGGCTAAGCCCCGCGGGATCGCGAATTATGAGGGCCGCTGGAGCGATCCGGCGGCCCTTTTCGGTTCAGCGGCGGAACCTGTCCAGGAAAGACCGGGGTCGCGGCAAGGGCGTGGGGGGCGGCAGCCGCAGCGCGTCGCGGAACTCCTGGTCCAGCGATTGCAGCTTGGCCTGGGCATCTCCAGCGATCTGCCTGGCCGCGGTCTGCCCTTCTTCGGAAAGGCACCAGTCGAGGAGCCCATCCAGGCGTTCCGGCGCGAGCTCGTCGGCCGAGAGAACCGCGGGCCAGCCGATCGTTCTTGCCTGCGCGGTGATCTTGTTGCCGCCCGCGACCGGGTCGATTGCGAGTGCGGGTACGCCGGCCTTCATGGCGAAGACGAGGCCATGAAGGCGATTGGTCAGCAGGACGTCCATTCGCTCGATCACGGAAATCACCTGGGCGGGGGAGCCGAGACCGCCGGAGTTGCGGCTTGCGGGCCAGCGGGTGTCGATCTCGACCACCGCGAGATTGCGCTTGTCGACGAGCTGCCGAAGGTGGTCGAGCGCCTGGCTGTGCCGCTGGGCGGACCCATATTCCCGCTGACGGGCGATGGTGCACAGGCCGACGACCGGTGTCCGTGCCGTGGACCGGAGGAAAGTCAGGTCCGGGCGACTGGCGCGGTCCGAGTCCCGTTCCAGGAGGACGTGGAACGGGTTCCACTCGGCGGTCGGCTCCACCATGGTGAGGTTCAAGCCGATCCGGGTGCAATGGCCGAAACGGTCCAGGTTCAGCCGCTTGCGCCGGAGAAAGTCGGGCCAAAGGGGACCGCAGACCATCACCAGGTGAGTGTATCGGCGTGGGTCCACCTGATCGAGTTTGAGGAGGTCGGGGCGTCCCTCGGCCACTTTCTCCGAAAACGAGGCGACATCGAACCGCAATCCTTCTCCAGCAAGAATGGCTTCAGCCCATTCCAAGGATTCGATGTCGCCGACAGTCGAGAAATGACCCAGCAGCAGAACTCGCAACTCACTCCCCTCGGCGTCGGTTGAGCGACGCGTCCTATCGTCATAAATCGCCCGCGTCCAAGACCACGAGGAGTTGCTTTTGCCGGCGAGCCGACCTGACATCTCGATCCTGCTCGACCGCTTTGGACCTGGAGGCGTGGAGCGCGTCGCGTGCCTGGTGGCGAGCGGGCTGGCGCGTCGTGGCTTTGGCATCGAGATGTTGGTGCTGGAAGATGACGGACCGACCCGCGAGTTGGTCACCGAGGAAGTCCGGGTGCGGGTGCTCCCGCAGCTTGCCGCCGAGCAACGGCGCGACCGGATGGCCGCGGCCGTGCCCAAGGTCGCAGACTATCTCGCCGAGCACTCGCCGAGGCTGTTCCACGCGCCGGGAAACCATACCATCCGTCCCGCGGGCCGAGCCGTGGAGCTTGCGGGTTTCGGCGGGGTGTTCGTGCCGAAGATCACCAATCCGCTGGTGGGAAAGAAGACCAGTTGGTGGAAGCGGCGCTCCCGCAAGCTCCAATATCGGAATGTGCTGCGGAGAGCACAGGGGATCCTGGTGCTGTCGCCCGCTGGTGTGGACGAAGTGGCGGCGGTGGACAGGTCACTTCGCGGGCGGGCGCGCTTCATCCACAATCCCTATGTGAGCGATGCCATGCTGGGCCGAGCGGCCGAGCGGAAGCCCGCGAATCCTCCGGTCATCCTATCGGTCGGTCGGCTATCCGAGCAGAAGAACCAGGCGCTTCTTCTCCGCGCTGCAGTGCGATTGAGAGATCGGGACTGGCGCATCCGGTTATGCGGCGTGGGGCCCGACGAGCCGATGCTGCGGGAGCTCGCGGCGGAACTGGGGATTGCGGAGCGGGTGGAGTTCGCGGGCTTCGTCAGCGACCCGATCCCCGAATATCTGCGCGCCTCAGTGTCCGTGCAGGCATCCCGGTGGGAAGGGCTTCCGGCGACGGTGCTCGAAGCCATCGCTTGCGGCTGCCCCGTGGTCGCGACTGCCAGCTCGAGCGGGCTGGTAAACCTGCTCCACGAGGTTGGAGCGCGGAAGCCCGTGAAGGTGGAGGACGAGACCGGTCTGGCGAGCGCGATCCAGGAAGCACTAGACGGTCGGCTGCGGCCCGTGCCGCCCGAGGCGAGCCTTCCTTATGGGATCAATGCGTCGCTAGATGAGCATGCCGCGGTGTTCGGAGGCTTGCTCGAGCAGCCTCGTCAGGCATGGAGGTCAGTCGGGTAACTGGGGTGCGCTGCCAGCACGAGTCAGAATTCGTCCGCTGCCCTCATCAGCTTCGTCAGCCTGGCGGGGGCGCTGGCACGCCAGCTGCGTTCGAGCCAGTCGGCGACCTGACTCCAGTCGAGGTCTCGGCGGTTGAGTTTCACGCCGAGCCAGCCGCTCGCGCCGTAGTACTTGGGCCAATAGTAAGCCTCAGGCTGGGCTTCGATAAGGCCGGTCATCTCGTCCGGTCCGCTTGCCTTTACCAATAGGCCGATAGCGTCCTCGCCGTGGTGGCGGTCGGCGAGGATCGCGAAGAGCTTGCCGGATTTCTCGCCGCCGACCTGCCAGCCGGGAGAACCGTGGCTGGTCTTGCGGGTGACCTCCGGGAGGCGGCTAGTGAGGGCGTCGACCTGTGCTTCGATCCACGCTGCGTCCTGATAACGCGAGACATAGCCGGCGAGGATGCGGGGGTAGAGCTGGTGCTCGGCAATTTTGACGCGGTCGGCCAGGGTGTCCGGCGTGTCGCCCGGCAGGATCGCGACGGGAACTTGACCGAGCACTTCGCCCGCGTCGACCTCCGGCGTGACGAGGTGAACCGAGCAGCCGCCGTGATTGTCGCCGGCCTCGAGCGCGCGGGCGTGGGTGTCGAGGCCCTTGTACTTCGGCAGCAGCGAGGGATGGATGTTGAGGAGCTTGCCCGACCACGCCCCCACGAAGTCGGCGGGGAGGATGCGCATGAAGCCGGCGAGAGCAACGGTGTCGGCTTCCGCCTCATGCAGCGCACGGTCGAGGGCGGCGAAGAAGTCGGGGCGGGTGGCTTTGGTCGGCGCGGGGAAGCGAGCGACTGGGACGCCTTCCGCATCGGCCAGGACCAAGCCGGGTGCATCGGGGTTGTCCCCGGTCACGAGAACGACTTCGTACGGGCTGTCGGGCGCACGGCTGGCGTAGAGGAGGGCGGCCATGTTGCTGCCGGTGCCGGAGATCAGGATAGCGACGCGGGCCTTGTTCCTCACAACGCTCGTCCCGAGCGAAGTCGAGGGGCGTTCGACGGGAGTTCAGGCCAGCGCCCCTCGACTGCGCTCGGGACGAGCGGTGAAGGACGCACGCGGTTAGATCGCACCTCACCCATGATTGTGGGTGGCGCTCCAGACGCCGCGGGCGCTCCAGGTTTCGTCGGAGCCGCGAACGGTGCAGCCGCGGGGGCCCGGCTCGATGCGGCCGATATCGTAGACGGTTTCTCCGGCCGCCTGGAGATTGGCGGTGACTTCGTCAGCCGCGTCCGGCCGCACGATCGCTATCATGCCGATTCCGCAGTTGAAGGTGCGGGCGAGTTCTTCCGGCTCGATCCCGCCGCCGGCCTGGAGCCACGCGAACAGGCGCGGGAGCTCCCAGCTGTCGGCGTCTACGACAGCATGCGCACCGTCCGGCAGGACTCGTGGGATGTTCTCCAGCAGCCCTCCGCCGGTGATGTGCGCAAGCCCCTTGATGCGGCCAGCACGGATTTCCGGCAGGAGCGAGCGAACGTAAATGCGGGTAGGCTCCAGCAGGGCATCGCCGAGTAGAACCTCCGGGTCGAAGCGGGCGGGCCGGTCGAGTTGCCACCCGCGGTCGGCGATGATCTTGCGGACCAGGCTGTAGCCATTCGAGTGAACGCCGGAGCTGGCGAGCCCGATGATGACGTCCCCTGATTGGATCGTGTCGCCGGTCAAAGCCTGACCCCGCTCCACGGCGCCGACGCAGAAGCCGGCAAGGTCATAATCACCGGGAGCATACATGCCCGGCATCTCGGCGGTTTCCCCGCCAATGAGCGCACAGCCAGCCTGACGGCAGCCGTCGGCGATCGACGCTACCACCTGCTCCGCAACGGCATTGTCCAGCTTGCCGGTGGCGAAATAGTCGAGAAAGAACAAAGGCTCCGCGCCTTGCACGACAAGGTCGTTGGCGCACATGGCGACGAGGTCGATACCGACGCCGCCGTGCTTGCCGGTGTCGATCGCCAGCTTGAGCTTGGTCCCCACACCGTCGTTCGCGGCCACCAGCAGTGGATCGGTATAGCCGGCGGCCTTGAGGTCGAAGAAGCCGCCAAAGCCCCCAAGCTCCGCGTCCGCTCCCGGGCGACTGGTGGATTTGGCAAGCGGGCCGATGGCCTTCACCAGCGCGTTTCCGGCGGCGATGTTCACGCCGGCCTGTTCGTAAGTGAGCCCCATCTGCGATCCGTCCGTGCTTCGATACGAGCCTTCGCTGCGCTCAGCCTCTACTCAGGATGAGCGGAGTGATGCGCGCTCATCCTGAGTAGCCGCTGAAGCGGCGTATCGAAGGACGATGCGCCTCTAGCCCACAAGTGTCTTGGAAATCCACCGAACAGTCGCCACAAGGCGCGCCATGTTGACGAGCCGCCCGGTGCGTACCCTTGGCCTTGCCCTGCTGCTGGCGGGAGCGGCGGCCGCTGGGCTTGCGCAGATCGAATCCGGCGAGCGGGGCATCCTGCCGATCGACAGCTCGTCGACGCTGGAGATCACCGGCATCAAGGTCGACGTGGCGGGCAAGGATGCCGAAGCTGCTCGCTACGCCGGCTGGCGTATCGCCCAGCGCGAGGGCTTCAAGGCACTCTGGGCCAAGATGCAGAAGCGCCCAATCGGTGAGGCGCCGACCTTGCCCGATTCGACCCTGGACAGCCTCGTGAGCTCGATCATCGTCCAGCAGGAGAGGATCGGGCCGACACGTTACGTCGCGACGCTTGGGGTGCTGTTCGACCGGGCTCGGGCTGGAGCATTGCTCGGGCTGCAGGGTCAGGCGCGGCGATCCGCGCCAATGCTGCTGATCCCTGTCATCGTGAGTGGCGGAACGCCGACGTCCGTGGAGTTGCGCAACCCGTGGCAGCGCGCCTGGGCCGAGTTCCGAACAGCAACCAGTCCGGTCGACTACGTGCGGGTTTCAGGGCTTGGTATCGATCCGCTGCTGGTCAACGCCGCGCAGATCAATCGGCCTGGACGTGGTTGGTGGCGCAACCTCATCGACCTCTATGGTGCCGCCGATGTCCTCGTAGCCGAGGTGCAGATCCGCCGCGTCTATCCGGGCGGACCGGCCGTTGCGACCTTCATCGGCTACCATGGTCCTGACCGGGAACCGGTCGGCTCGTTCCAGATCACGGCACCGAACAGTGCCGCCATTCCGCAGATGATGAACCTCGGGGTCGAGCGGATGGACGCCTTGTTCACGCGGGCGCTCGCGGCCGGGATGCTGACGCCCGATCCAAGCCTGATCATTCCCGAGCCAGCGCCGCCGCCCGAAGAGGAGGGCGATGAAGAGCAACAGCAGGTGACCGCGCGGACAATTCAGGTCGTGGTAGCGTCACCGTACTCCCCCGTGGGGTGGCTGCGGTCGATCCCCGGCGTCTCCTCGGTGCAGGAGATTGGCTCAGCGGTGCTGGTGGTAACCTACCAGGGGACCCCGGGGCAGCTCCAGTCGGCCTTGGCTGCGCGGGGGTGGCAATCGGATACGAGCACCGGTGTCTTCCGGATCACCGGCTATTCCGCTCCGGCCCAACCGCAGCCTGCGCCGCCTGCCGAGCCGCAGGCGAACAGCGTCGATGCCGGAGGGGCGCAGCCCTGATGAAGGCGACGGACCAGATCGCGCTTCCGCTCGACTGGCCCCAGGGGAGCGACGAAAGCCGGTTCATTGTCTCGGACGCGAACCGGGTCGCCTTTGAACATTTTCAGCGCTGGACGACTTGGCCGGTACGCTCGACGATACTGGTGGGTCCGCGCCGTTCCGGGCGATCGTTGCTCGCGCGGAACTTCGTGACCCGAGTCGGAGGCCGGCTGTTCGACGATGCGCAGCGGCACGATGAAGAGGCGCTGTTCCACGCCTGGAATCAGGCCCAGGACACGGGACGGCCGCTGGTGCTGGTCGCGGGCGAGGCGCCGCCCGCCTGGCAGCCGACGCTGCCCGATTTGCGGACGCGACTGGCCGTTACGCCGGTGGTAAAGATCGAGCAGCCCGACGATGCGCTGTTCGCGGCATTGATCCAGCGGTTGTTCGCGGACCGCGGTTTGCATCTTCCCGACGAGCCCCTGCGTTACGTGGTATCAAGGGTAATGCGCGACTATTGGACCGCCGAGCGGGTCGTGGAAGCGATCGACCGGCACGCGATTGCCGAGCGGGCGCGGTTGACGGTGCCGACGGTAAAGCGGGCGCTGGTCGCGGCAGGACTGATCTACGACGGAGGATGAGCTGAACGCACCGGCTGACATCAAAGTGTCAAAAGCTCGGACCACCGAGTCGCGGGTGCAGCGCATGTTCAATCGCGAGCTCAGCTGGCTCGCCTTCAATCGTCGGGTGCTGGAGGAGGCGACAAACCCCGCTCACCCCTTGCTGGAGCGGCTTCGCTTTCTGTCCATTTGCGGCAACAATCTCGACGAGTTCTTCTCCGTCCGAGTGGCCGGGCTGAAGGAGCAGCAGCTCGAAGGCGTGGAGGAGCTCAGCTACGATGGGCTGACGGCGTCACAGCAGCTGGCCCTGATCTCGACCGAAGCAGACACGCTGGTGGTTGACCAGCAGGCGACGTGGATCCAGCTTGCCGAACTGCTGGCGGAGGCCGGGATCGAGGTTGTCGAGCCTCGTGCGCTGGGTCCGGAAGATCTCGAATGGCTGGGGCGGTGGTTCGGGGAACAGATCCTGCCCGTCCTCACACCCCAGGCGATCGATCCGTCGCACCCGTTCCCGTTCATTCCGAACGGCGGGTTCAGCCTGGTCTTCTCCATGGTCGATCCGAGCGACGGAGAGCATGTGCAGGAGGTGGTGGTGATCCCATCGTCACTGCCGCGCTTCATCCGACTGCCGGGGGCTTCGGCCCGGTTCGTCACCATCGATGCGGCGATCACCGCCAGCCTGCACCTGTTGTTCCCCGGCTTCGTGCTGCTGGGAGCGGGGGCCTTCCGGGTACTGCGGGACAGCGACATCGAGATCGAGGAAGATGCCGAGGATCTGGTCCGGCATTTCCGCTCGGCCTTGAAGGAGCGCAGGCGCGGGCGGGTCATCCGCCTAGAGTTCAGCACCTCGACACCGGAGGATCTTGAGAACCTCGTCCGCGCTGGCCTCAAGGCGGAGCATGCTCTGATCGCCGAGAGCGCGGGGTTCATCGGGATCACGGACCTCGGCCAGCTGGTGGAGGAGGACCGTCCGGAGCTCAAGTTCGCGCCTTACCTTCCGCGCTTTCCCGAGCGGGTGGTGGAGCACAATGGCGACTGCTTCGCAGCGATCCGGGCCAAGGATTTCATCGTTCACCACCCCTATGAGAGTTTCGACGTGGTGGTCGCGTTCCTGCGGCAGGCAGCAAACGACCCGGATGTGGTGGCCATCAAGCAGACGCTCTATCGTGCGGGCAAGCAGTCCGCGATCGTGGATGCTCTCGTCGCAGCGGCTGAGGCCGGCAAGTCCGTGACCGCGGTGGTGGAACTGAAGGCTCGCTTCGACGAGGAGACGAACCTCATGTGGGCGTCGCGCCTGGAGCGGGCGGGCGTGCAGGTGGTCTACGGCTTCATCGAGTGGAAGACCCACGCCAAGGTCTCGATGGTGGTCCGGCGGGAAGGCAGCCTGTTCCGCACCTACTGCCACTTCGGGACCGGCAATTATCATCCAACGACCGCGAAGGTTTATACCGACCTCAGCTTCTTTACCGCGTCCAAGCGGGCGGCGCGGGACGCGGCCAAGTTGTTCAATTTCATCTCCGGTTATGTCCCGCCCAAGGGGCTGGAGCTGGTTTCGATCAGTCCGACGGGTCTCCGCGAGAAGCTGACGGTGCTGATCGACGCCGAGATCGCCAACGCCAAGGCCGGGAAGCCTTCAGCGATCTGGGCCAAGATGAACAGCTTGGTCGACCCGGCGATCATCGAGAAGCTCTACGAAGCAAGCGAGGCCGGGGTGTCGATCGACCTTGTCATTCGAGGCATCTGCTGCCTGCGCCCGGGCGTGGCTGGCATGTCGTCGAACATCCGCGTCAAATCGATCGTCGGTCGCTTCCTGGAGCATAGCCGGATCTGGGCGTTCGCGAATGGCGCGCGGCTGCCGCACCGCAAGGCGAAGGTGTTCATCTCGTCAGCGGACTGGATGCCGCGCAACCTCGACCGGCGGGTTGAATGCGCGATGCCGCTGGAGAACCCGACGGTTCATGCGCAGGTGCTGGACCAGGTCATGGTCGCCAACCTGATTGACAACGAGCAAAGTTGGCGGCTGGAGCCGGATGGCACGTACACGCGGATCAAGCCGGGCAAGCGGAGCTTCAACCTGCATACCTATTTCATGACCAACCCGTCGCTGTCCGGCCGCGGGCAGGCCGCGCTTCAGGGTAAGGGCGTTCCCAAATTGCGGCTGACACAGGTCGGTTGATGGCGTCCAGACCTGCCGTGGTGCGCCCGTTTGGGCCCGTCGGGATCATCGACATAGGCTCCAATTCCGTTCGTCTTGTCGCTTATGGCGGCTCGGAGCGGGTGCCGAGCATGCTGTTCAACGAGAAGGTGATGGCCGGGCTCGGTCGTGACCTCGCCACGAGCGGGCTGCTCCACCCCGAAGCGATCGAGATGGCGGTGGAGGCACTCGCGCGCTTCCGGCTGCTGGCGAAGGAGATGCGGCTGAAGAAGCTGCACGCCGTTGCGACGGCCGCCGTCCGTGACGCGAGTAACGGGGCGGAATTCCTCGCGCTGGCGAAGAAGGCCGGAATCGAACCCAAGGTCATTCCCGGCGAGGAAGAGGCGCGACTTTCCGCGCTGGGTGTCATCAGTGCGATTCCCAACGCCCGCGGAGTGGTTGCCGACCTCGGCGGGGGAAGCCTAGAGCTGACGCCGGTGGCGGATGGAGACGTGGAGCAGGGCGTATCGCTGCCGATCGGCGTGCTTCGCGTGGCCGAAAAGACGACCGCCCGCGGGCTGGCCGACCAGATCCGTACGGGCATCCCGCAAAGCGTGCTCGCCGCCGCAAGGGGTTCGAGCCTCTATCTGGTTGGAGGTTCTTTCCGCGCTTTCGCCCAGCTAGATCTGCGCCTTTCAGGGCACCCCTTGCCCATCGTGCACCAGCATTGCGTCACTCCCGAACGGGTACGCGAGTTGCGGGCGCTTGTCCGATCGACTTCCGCCGACGAACTGCGGCGGCGGGCGTCGGTTGCGACGTTGCGCCTTCAGACCCTCCCCGCAGCTGCCGCTGTGCTCGACGCATTGTGCCGGGTTCTCGAGCCGGCCCGGATCGTAACCAGCGCCTTCGGCCTACGTGAGGGAATTCTGTTCGACGACCTGGATGCCGACCAGCGTCAGATTGATCCTCTGCTTTCTGCCGCATTGGAGGTTGGTGAGCGGCTGGGCAGGTTCGGCGATCATGGCCATCTGCTGGACCAGTGGATCGCGCCGCTATTCCCGGACGATAGCGTCCCAGCGAGCCGACTGCGACTTGCGGCCTGCCTCCTCGCGGACGTCGCCTGGAACGCCCATCCGGATTTCCGGGCAGAGTGGGCTGTCGACATGGGCGTCCATGGAAACTGGGTCGGAATCGATTCGGAAGGGCGCGCAATCCTCGGCAAGGCCTTATCGAGCGCGTTCGGCGGCAATGGTGCCTATGACGAGAATGTCGGCGCGTTGGTCGAAGCGCGGGTGCTCGAGCATGCGGACCGATGGGGGCGCGCCATCCGATTGGCGCAGCGGCTCAGTGGCGGGACAGCTTCAATCCTCAAGCGTACGGCTCTCGCACCGCGGGGTGAGCATCTCGTGCTGTCACTCCGGAAGAGCGACGAAGGGCTCTATTCCGAGACGGTGGCGAAGCGGTTCCGGCAGCTGGCAACGGCGCTGGAGTTGAACCCGGTCGTGGAGATCGGTTGAGAGGTCAGCCGCAGCGCGCCGACTCCACCCGGTTGCTGGCATCGAGCTGAACCCGCACCCGCGACGAATTGAACTCCATGGTCACCATCATGCCGTGCTCGATCCATTGCAGTGTGCGAGCACCCGAAACACGCAGAATTTCGGCGCCGACCTCTGCCGTAGCGAGCTGACCGGTGAACTGTGCCAGGCCGTCGTTGCGGCATTCGCCGCCGCTGCCGACGACCTGTGGCTGTTCGGCGGCTGCCGTTGCGCAGGCGGTCAGAAGCAGGGCTGGGGCAAGGAACAGAAGGCGGGTCATTCCACAATCTCCAGCGTGCGGGTCATCTTGAGCTTGCCATTCTCAGTTGCGAAGGCGAGTCGACCCTCGACCAGATCGAGCGCGTCGCGGCCGAACTCTTCATAGCGCCATCCCGCCAGGATATTGAGGTTCCTGCGTACGCCGGCAGCCAAGGCTTCCAGCTCGTCCGACCTAGCGATGAGGCGGGCAGCCACTCCAGCTTCCTTGGCCCGGATCTTGAGGAGCAGCTTGAGGAGGTCGCTGACCAGGGCCGCGTCCTTGGTCAGTCCGGGCCGGCGGGGCTCGCGGTCAGGCATTTCCTCTGGATCGAGCGGCTTCGCTTCGCCGATCGCCGCCATGAGGCGTCCGCCGATGTCGTTGTTGCGCCAACCGGCCGACAGCCCGCGGACGCGGCCCAGATCGTCCTGCGTCTTGGGCGGATGGGCCGCTAGGTCGTTGAGCGTGTCGTCCTTGATGATCCGGCCACGGGGCAGGTTCTTGCCGCGGGCCTCCACTTCACGCCAGGCGGCGATGGCCTTCAAGCGCCCAAGCACCGCTGGGTTTCGGCTGGGCAGCTTGAGGCGCTTCCACGCATCCTCCGGCTCGAACGCAAAGGAAGACGGGTCAGCGAGTCGCTCCATCTCCTCGTCGAGCCACTGACCGCGGCCGGTCTTCTTCAGCTTGGTAACCATCCGCGGGAAAATCGTCGCGAGGTGAGTGACGTCTGCGATGGCATAATCGATCTGGCGCTTGTCGAGTGGACGGCGGCTCCAATCCGTGAAGCGCGCGCCCTTGTCGAGCGTGTGGCCGAGCATGGACTCGATAAGGTTGGAGTAGCCGACCTGCTCGCCGAACCCGAGCGCCATGGCCGCGATTTGGGTGTCGAATAGCGGGTGCGGCGTCTTGCCTGTCATATTGTGGACGATCTCGAGATCCTGGCCGCCAGCGTGGAAGACCTTGAGCACCTCCTCGTTGTTCACCAGCAGGTCCCACAGAGGCTGGAGGTCAAGGCCCTCCGCCTTGGGGTCGATCGCAGCGGCCTCGTCGGGGCTCGCGATCTGCAAGAGGCAAAGGTCCGGCCAGTAAGTGTTCTCGCGCATGAACTCCGTGTCCACGGCGACAAACGGGTGCTGGGCGAGGCGGTCGACAAGCGCGGCAAGCGTGGCGGAGTCGGTAATCAGCGGGTGAATCTGCATGTTGCGGGCGCTTTAGCCGGGCGGGCGCGGGTTGACAAAGCACGAGGGTGAGGGGAAGCGCGCCGGCAATCACCGCCCTTCGTCACCCCCGCGAAGGCGGGGGTCCATCTCCTGACCTCGAGACAGGCGAAACGCGCCGGAGATGGATTCCCGCCTTCGCGGGAATGACGGAAAGAGAAGAGCAGAAAATCATGCACGCCTTTCGCACCCATACCTGCGGCCAGCTCCGCGCCTCGGACATCGGCGAGACGGTCCGCCTGTCAGGCTGGATCCACCGCAAGCGCGATCACGGCGGTGTGCTGTTCATCGACCTGCGCGACCATTATGGGATCACGCAGATCGTTGCGGACACGGACAGCCCGGCGCTGCCCGTGCTCGACCGGCTGCGCGTGGAGTCGGTGGTCACGATCGACGGTGCGGTGAAGGCGCGGGCCGAGGGAACGACCAATGCCAACCTGGCGACCGGCGAGATCGAGGTGTTCGCGCTGGAGGTGACGGTGCAAAGCCAGGCGGCCGAGCTGCCGATGCCCGTCGCAGGCGACCAGGAGTATCCGGAGGATATCCGGCTCAGGTACCGCTACCTCGATCTCCGGCGTGAGAAGGTGCACGCCAACATCCTGCTGCGGTCGAACGTTATCGCCTCGATCCGGCGGCGGATGGTGGAGCAGGGTTTCACCGAGTTCCAGACGCCGATCTTGACTGCATCGTCGCCGGAAGGCGCACGCGACTATCTGGTGCCGAGCCGGGTGCATCCGGGCAAGTTCTATGCCCTTCCGCAGGCGCCGCAGATGTTCAAGCAGCTGCTGATGGTCGCCGGCTTCGACCGCTATTTCCAGATTGCTCCCTGCTTCCGCGACGAGGATGCGCGGGCGGATCGCAGCCCGGGCGAGTTCTACCAGCTCGACTTCGAGATGAGCTTCGTCACTCAGGACGACGTCTTCAACGCGATCGAGCCGGTGCTGGCCGGCGTGTTCCGGGAGTTCGCGAATGGGCGCTCTGTGACCGAGGGCGCGTTCCCGCGCATTCCGTATCGTGAGTCGATGCTGAGGTATGGCAGCGACAAGCCAGACCTGCGCAACCCGCTGGTCATCGCGGACGTCGGCGAGCATTTCCGCGGCTCCGGCTTCGGCCTGTTTGCCGGCCTTGTCGAGAAGGGCGCTGTGGTGCGCGCCATCCCGGCGCCGGGCACTGCGGAGAAGAGCCGCAAGTTCTTCGACGACATGAACGACTGGGCGCGGAGCGAGGGCTTTGCGGGTCTCGGTTACGCAACGCGCAAGGGCGGCGAGTGGGGCGGTCCCATCGCCAAGAACCATGGCACCGACGGCATGGACAAGCTGGCGGCGGAGCTGGGGCTTGGACCGGACGACGGCCTGTTCTTCGCGGCAGGCAAGGAAGCGGAAGCGGCCAAGCTCGCCGGGCTGGCAAGGACGCGGGTCGGGCAGCAGCTCGGTCTCATCGACGAGAACCGCTTCGAATTCTGCTGGATCGTCGACTTTCCGATGTTCGAATATGACGAGGAAGCGAAGAAGGTCGACTTCTCGCACAACCCCTTCTCCATGCCCCAGGGGGAGCTGGAGGCGCTGGAGACCAAGGACCCGCTCGAGATCCTGGCGTGGCAGTATGACATCGTGTGCAACGGGGTGGAGCTGAGCTCCGGCGCGATCCGGAACCATCGGCCGGACATCATGTACAAGGCGTTCGAGATCGCCGGCTACTCGAAGGAGCAGGTGGACGAGAACTTCTCGGGCATGATCAACGCGTTCAAATATGGCGCGCCGCCGCACGGCGGGTCGGCTCCAGGCATCGACCGGATCGTCATGCTGCTCGCCGGCGAGCCGAACATCCGCGAGGTCGTGGTCTTCCCGATGAACCAAAAGGCCGAGGACCTGATGATGAACGCGCCGGCGCCGGTCACGGCGAGGCAGCTGAAGGAGCTGTCGATCAAGGTGGTGGGAGAGGGAGCGGCGCAGCCGGTCGGCTGAGCGCCCCATCCCGGCACAGCTGCTCCGCCCGGATTGCTGACCCGCGGCTTTGCGGTTAGCTCTGCCTGCGTGCAGGTCGATTTAACGAAATTTGAACGCGGGCTGCCGTTTACCGGCGACTTCGCCGCAAGCCTCGGGGTGCTGCAGCAGCGGCTGGCGGAGCTTCACCTCGCGCTTGTGGTCCATCGCAAGCGCGCCATCATCCTGTTTGAAGGGTGGGAGGGCGCGGGCAAGCGGCGGGCGTTGAAGGCTTTAGCGGCGGCGCTCGACCCGTGTTATGTGGCGACCTACTGCACGCTGGCGGAGGACGAGGTGGGGGCGTCGCGGCACTGGCTTGCACCCTTCTGGTCAACCCTCCCCGAAGCCGGGTCTGTCGCGCTGCACTATCGCAGCTGGTACCGGCGAGCGGTGGACGACAAGGCGCTCGGCCGGTCCAGCCCGAAGGAGTGGCTGCGCGCCTGCGACGCCATCAATGAGTTCGAGAACCAGCAGACCGAGCATGGCACGACCATCGTGAAGCTGTTCTTTCACGTCGATGCCGTGACCCAGGCGGCGCGGCTGCATGCCCGGGGCGAGGACCCGTGGGCGCGGCACCTCATGACGCAGCAGGACCTGCGCAGCCTGGCGGCCCGCAACGCCTACATGGCCGCCTGGACCGACTGCTTCGCCCAGACCGACACGCGGTGGGCGCCCTGGACCGCGATCGACGCGGGAGACATGCAGGCCGGCGTGATCGCTTCGCTGGAGGCGGTCGCTGCAGCACTGGCGAAAGCAGTGCCCGCCGAGCCGCCGGCGGAAGGTGACGCGAGCAAGCCCGTCGAGCAGTTCGCCTGACGCGGGACCTCCGCTAAAAGCTAAGCATGACCGGCGCGCCGCCAACCCTGCTGTCGCTGTTCGGGCGCTTCCTGCGCTTCGGCCTGCTCGCCTGGGGCGGGCCGGTGGCGCAGATCGCCATGATCAAGCGGGAGTTGGTCGAGGAGGAGCGCTGGCTCGATCCGCAGCGGTTCAATCGCCTGCTCGCCGTCTACCAGGCGCTGCCAGGACCGGAGGCGCACGAGTTGTGCGTGCACCTGGGAATGATGCAGCGGGGCCGGATCGGGGGCCTGCTGGCGGGGCTCGGCTTCATGCTGCCGGGGCTGTTGCTGATGCTGCTGCTGGCTTGGGCGTACCAGCGGCTGAACCTGCAGGCGGAGCCCTGGCCCGCGCTGCTGCTGGGCGTGCAGGTGGCGGTGCTGGCCGTAATCGTGCGGGCGGTGCACCGGATTGGCGAGCATGTGCTGACCGACGCCTGGCTGTGGGCCGTGGCGCTGGTCGCAGCCGGCGGGTCGGTGCTGGGAGCTCCCTTCTGGGTCGTGCTGCCGGCCGGCGGGCTGGCCTATGTCGCTGCCCGGCGAGGGTGGCGAGTGGCGGCGGTGCTGCTGCTGGCGCTGGCGGTGGCAGCGAGCGCCATCGGTGGCGGGAGCGCCGTCGCGGCGGTCATGGCGAGCGGAGCACCCGCGTCGGCCTGGCTGCTGTTCCTGGTGGGCTTGCAGGCCGGGCTGCTGACCTTTGGCGGGGCCTATACCGCCATTCCGTTCGTGCGGGATGCGGCGGTGGGGCGCGGGTGGGTGAGCGATGGGCAGTTCCTCGACGGGCTGGCCCTGTCCGGCCTCATCCCCGCGCCGCTGGTCATCTTCGCGACTTTCGTCGGCTACCAGGCGGGAGGCCTCGCCGGAGCGCTGGCGATCACCGCGGGCGTGTTCGTGCCGGCGTTCGGCATGACGCTGCTGTTCTTCGACCGACTGGAGCGGGTGGTGGAGGACACGCGGCTGCACGACGTGCTGGCCGGCGTGGCGGCGGGAGTGGTCGGGCTGGTCGCCGCGACGTTCGTGGAGCTGGCGAGGACGACCGCGCGAACGGCCGAGCCTTTGTGGGCGGCCGTCGCGATCTTCGGCGCGGCGCTCGTGGTGCTCTACCTCTGGCGGTCGAAGTTCAACGTGCTGGCCGTGCTGCCTGGGGCGGCGGTGGCGGGCTGGTGGTTGTTTGGCGGCTAGGACTGCGTACGTCTGTTATGGGTGGAAGCGAACTTTAACGGGGGCAAGTCGTAGGCTCCTTTGACCTTGCCGCAGCAAATTCCGTTCCTGTCCAGCGGAATACTTGCTTAGCACAACCGCCAGTGTTGGTGCCGTCCCGCGGACCGTAGATTACTTCCACTAAGTCGGTGTCGTGGCCTGTGTTGATTTCCCAAGCCATCTGTCCCTCGGCGGCCTCATCCGGAGCAGGAATGACCGCTCCATTGCGGCGGTCTACAAACCAGTAGCTGCCGCATCCCGTGCCGCATGGGACGTAGGCAGTAGAGTAGTGACCTGCGAAGCTGATCGTCCCCTCGACCGAGTTCTGTATCCGTTTCAAGAGCTCCGGATTCTTTTCCCCCGAAGCGAAGTGGCTCGGTTTGGCACTGTCGTCGCCTTGTCTTGAGCCATCAATGGGGCAGACAGTATTCGCGTCTCCATCGCGACAAGCTGATGTGTCATAATACAAGTCGGTGTCGCAAGCCGACGCGAGACACAGCAGCAAGAAAGCCGAGATCTGTCTTACCATGCGGCTCTGTTTAACCTAGCGTTAGACGTCCGCAATGGGTCGCAAGCATACATTACTTGCCTCACCCCGGATAACTAATCCCCACCACCTCATACCACTTCTCGCCCGCGGGGAGCCGCACCACCCGTTCGTCACCGACTCGCGCTCCGACAAGCGCGCGGGTGAGAGGGGCGGACCAGCCGATGCGGCCGGCGGAGGCGTCGGTCTCGTCGTCGCCGACGATGGTGACCACCCGTCGCGCGTCGAACTCGTCGGCGAGCTCCACCGTGGCGCCGAAGCGGACCACGTCCTTGTCGGGCTGCTCGGCCGGGTTCACCACCTTGGCGGCCTTCATGATGCGCGACAGATAGCCGATGCGTCGGTCGATCTCGCGCAGGCGCTTGCGGCCGTAGATGTAGTCGCCGTTCTCCGACCGGTCGCCGTTGCCCGCGGCCCAGCTGATCGTTTCGACCAGCTTCGGCCGCTCCTCGCCGAACAGCTGCTGGTATTCGGCGCGCAGGCGGGCGAAGCCGTCGGGCGTGATAAAGCGGGGCGGGAGGCCGGACATGCCGACCCGCTTAGCCCAGCCGCGGCTTGCCGAGGAAGTGGCTGAGCTGGCGCGGCTGGGTCTGCGGCTGCGGGTTCAGCCGCTCGTACACCACCGTGTTTTCGAGCACTCGCTGGACGTAGCCGCGAGTCTCGCTGAACGGGATGTCCTCAATCCAGCTGACGATGTCCGCTCCGGGCCGCCGCGGGTCGCCATTGTTGCGCACCCACTTGCGGACGTTGCCAGCGCCCGCATTGTAGCTCGCCACAGCCAGCGGATAGTTGCCGTCCCATTGATCGAGCAGGCGGCGGAAGTAGGCGGAGCCGAGCATGACATTGTACGCCGGGTCGGATGTGAGCCGGCCGTAGTCGTAGCCGACGCCCATCTTGCCGGCCTGTTCCTGGGCGGTGCCGGGCATGAGCTGCATCATTCCGCGTGCGCCGGCATGGCTGACGGCGGTTCGGTCGAAGGAGCTTTCCTGCCGCGTGATCCCGTGAGCGAGGCTCCAGAGCCGCTGATCGCTCAAGCCGGCCCCGATGGTGGGGAAGGCAGAGCGGAAGTAGAAGGGCGAGCCATCGTTGCGGGCGGAGCGGGCGGTCCAGACGGCCAGGTCCTGGCGGCCAATCTGGTTGCCAAGCTCGATGGAGAGGGAACGTCCAGCATCGTCGTGGACCGCTTCCGAAAGGGCGCGGACGAAAAGGGCCTGCTCGTCGCGCCGCCCCTGCTGCCCGAGCAGCCGGACCGCACGGACAAGGCCCCTCTGCTGAAAAGCCTGCCGCTGGTCGGGCGTGGGTGCGATGACCGGTGCTGCGTTGGGCGCCGGAACCTGCCGCCCGACGCGCTCGAGCGCAAGCTGGCCGTAGAAGAGGTCGGGATAGGCCGCTGCCCGGTTGAAGTGAGCCGTCGCTTCCTGGAATCGACCCGCCTGGCTGGCCGCGCGACCGGCCCAGTAGGCGCCCTTGGTGAGAACCTGGAGCGAGCGGCCGCCCTTGGAGTAGCGATCGAACAGCGCCACCGCGTCCGCTGGTCGGTTCAGGGAACGTAAGGCGAGGGTGCCTGCCAGCCAGGTCAGTGACGTATACTTGTCCCGGATACCAAGGGGTTGAAGGCTGAGATCGGCGCCGAAGTTGACGGCATCGTCCACCTGCCGGGCGATGTTGTAGGCAAGGCTGTACTGACCCGCGGCGGCCGCTTCCTGCGCGTGAAGCAGCTTCAACTCGTACCATTTGTCGACGTCGATGGGCCGGTAGGTAAAAGTATGCGGCCGTGCGAGCAGTTGCCGCGCCGGGATGTGCCAGCCCGCCTCTCGCAGGTAGCGCGCGCGGTCTTGCATCAGGCCGGCGTCGGCGGTCACCTGGTTCTGGACGGCAGCATAGAGCGCTTCGACGTCCGGCGAGCGGAGCTGCATCGCGACACGGGCCGCAAAGGCCGGGCGGCGAGCGGCACTTGCCGACGGGAGCATGCGCTGAGCATCCTGCGGGTCGCGATCGATCAGCAGTCGATCGATCCGGCGGTCGTGATCCGCGCTCGTAAAGCTGGAGCCGAAGCGCTGGTAAAGCGCGATCTCGTCCGTGGCTGAGAGGCCCGGGGCGCTCCATGCATCGCGGGCCGCTTGCACCGCGTCCGCGGTCCGCCCTTGCGCTGCGTAGGCGTCTGCAAGGCGAGCATAGCCGTTGGCAGTCAGGGGTTTGTCCGTGCGGAAGAAAGTGATCACCGTCGCCGGGTTCTCGCCGGGGCGCATCGACTTCTCGGCCGCTCGGCGCATCCCGCTCTCGCCAGGCCAGTCGGGGTAGGCGAGCAGGAAGCGGGCGTAGTCCGCGAAGGCCCAGCCTTCCTGGCTCCGTAGCCGCCGCCAATCGGCCAGCGCGGCGTTGACGTCATAGGCACCAAGGGCCGGGTAAGCTGCCGCAGGTTGCGTCCGCACCGGCACCAGCTGGGTCGAACTCGCGATGGCCGCGGACCCGAGGACCAGCGGAAGGAGGTAGCTTACTCGCCTCATGCTGGACATGTTCGCTTGCTGGTCCTTATCAAGTGCTGAACGCCGTTAACCGTTGTTGGTACGTGACGGGTGAATCCCGGTGAAGGGGGTAAGGCAATGTTTTCTGGCTCAATCCCCGCACTTGTGACACCGTTCACCGCAGGCCGCGTCAATGAAGACGCGTTCCGGGACCTCGTCGAATGGCAGATTGTCGAGGGGTCGAGTGCCCTGGTGCCATGCGGGACCACGGGCGAGGTGGCGACACTCTCGGCCGAGGAGCACGCCCGCGTCGTGCGCCTCTGCGTCGAGCAGGCGAGGGGACGGGTGCCGGTCATCGCGGGGTGCGGGAGCTATTCGACGGCGGCCTCGGCCGAGAAGATGCGGGTGGCGAAAGAGGCCGGGGCGGCAGCGGCGCTGGTGGTCGTGCCTTACTACAACAAGCCGAGCCAGACGGGCATTGCGGCCCATTTTCGGGCTCTAGCGGAAGCCTCGGACCTGCCGATCGTTGTGTATAACGTGCCGGGCCGAACGGTGGCCGATATCAGCGTTGAGACGCTGGCGGAGGTAGCCAAGCTGCCCACGGTCGTGGGAATCAAGGATGCGACCGGCAACCTGGCGCGGGTGACGGCGCAGCGCCTCGCCTGTGGCGAGGACTTCTGCCAGCTCTCCGGCAACGATGACATGGCGCTCGGCTTCAACGCCATGGGTGGGGTCGGCTGCATCTCCGTCACCGCGAACGTGGCCCCGCGACTCTGCGCCGAGTTCCAGGCGGCGACATTGAAGCGGGACTGGGACAAGGCGCTTGGTCTGCAGGATCGCCTCTTCGCCCTGCACACGGCGATGTTCGCAGATGCCTCGCCGGGGCCCGCAAAGTACGCCCTTGGCCGGGTGCGGCCCGGCTTCCCGCAGGAGCTCCGGTTGCCGCTGACGGAGCCGAGCGATACGGCGAAGCGGGCAGTGGATGCCGCTCTAGAGGTGGCGGGGCTCGCCTGACGCAAACACGCTAGTCACAGGCCGGTGCAGTCCTTAAGTGGCGCCTGCCGATGTCCAAACCGCTGCCCACACCATTCGACAAGCAGAAGGTCGTTGCCGAGAACCGGCGCGCACGGTTCGACTATTTCGTCGAGGACCGGCTGGAGGCGGGGATCGCGCTCCAAGGCACCGAAGTGAAGGCGCTTCGCTCGGGCGAAGGATCCATTGCCGAGGCTTATGCCACCGTCGATGGTGACGAGGTCTGGCTGATCAACTCCTCCATTCCGCAATATGGGGCGGGCAGCTGGATGAACCACGAGCCGCGGCGCCGCCGCAAGCTGCTCCTCAAGGGCCGGGAGATCGCCCGGCTGCAGGGAGCGATTACGCGGCAGGGGCTCACGATCGTACCCTTGTCCATCTACTTCAACGGCAAGGGACGCGCGAAGGTCGAACTGGCGGTCGCGCGGGGCAAGAAGGTGCACGACAAGCGCGAGACCATCAAGGAACGCGACTGGAAGCGTGAACAGGGGCGACTGCTCCGCAGCCATGGCTGAGGGCAACTTCTTCTCCCGGCTCGCGGCCAAGCACACGCCCTCTCGCGAGGAAGTGCTCGAGAGCCGCTGGCTGAAGCCGTTCGGCAAGCGCATCCGACAGTCGGACCTGTGGCGATTCACCCGCCGGTCGGTTCCTCGCGGGGTTTTCGCGGGCCTGTTCATCGGCATCTTCCTGATGATCCCGGGGCTTCAGATCGTTGGCGCGGCGCTCATGTCGGTGCCGTTGCGGGGCAACATCCCCATCGCTGCTGCCATGACCTTCCTGTCCAACCCGGCGACGACCCCGTTTTTCCTGGCCGCGTCCATCCTGGTCGGAAACAAGCTCGGATTCCACGCGGACCTCGACACCTTCAACGCGCTCTATGCGAGCGGTGCGAGCGCGGGGCAGTGGCTGCGCTGGCTGCTGTCGGACGCGGCGCCAGCCATGATGTCCGGCCTGTTCATCATCGCGCTGGGATGTGCGTTCGTCGGATATGGCGTGTCGATTGTCGTTTGGCGCTGGTGGGTGCACCGCAAGTGGCGCAGGCGAACACGACCTGAACTCTTTTCCCATCGTTCCTGATCGGAGTCTGCCAAGATCATGAAGCGTATCGTTTTGTTCCTCGTCGCCTCGACCGCTCTGGCCGGTTGCTCCACCACTTCCACTCCCGTCGAGACCGCCGCCGCCGCCGAGCAGGCACCCGTGCCGGTCGAAGCTGCCAAGCCAAAGCCGCAGCTTGGCACCTATGGTTTCGACACGGCAGGCATGGACACCACAGTGCAAGCCGGTGACAATTTCTATGGCTTCGCGAACGGCACCTGGGCGAAGAACACTCCGATCCCGGCCGACAAGTCGAACTACGGCATGTTCACGATGCTCGACGACCTGTCGAAGGAGCGCACCAAGACGCTGATCGAGGAGCAGGCCAAGGAAAACGACAGCCGGATTGGCGCGACCTACGCCAGCTTCATGGATGAGGCAGCGGTCGAGGCGAAGGGCTTGGCGCCGTTCGAGCCGTGGCTTGGACAGGTCCGGGCGATCGACAGCAAGTCGGACCTGCCTGCCATCTATGGAGAGGCGGCCAAGATCGGCGTACCCACTCCGTTCGCCACCTACGTGGGTCAGGACGACAAGAACCCGGATCAGTACATCCTGTCGATGTATCAGGCGGGCATCGGCATGCCAGATCGGGATTATTACCTGTCCAAGGACGCCAAGATCGCGGAAACACGGGCCAAGTACCTCCAGCACCTCACCAATATGCTGAACCTGGCGGGCGAAGCTAACGCCGCGGCGCGGGCGAAAGCCATTGTCGCGTTCGAGACCAAGGTCGCGCAGGCGCATTGGAACCGGGTGGACAGCCGAGACGCTGACAAGACCTACAACAAGCTTTCCGTCGCAGAGCTTCAGAAGCGTGCGCCGGGGTTCGACTTCGCTCGCTTGCTGCAGGAGCGGGACGTCCGTGGCGACTCCCTGATCGTTGCGCAGCCTAGCGCGATCGCCGGCATCTCTTCGGCGATCCGCGCCGCGCCGCTTGGCGTGCTCAAGGATCAGCTGCTGGTTCGCTCGTTGGACGCTTATGCGCCGTTCCTGCCGAGCAAGTTCGATAAGGAGCAGTTTGCGTTCTACGGCACGGCCCTGTCGGGCACGCCCGAGCAGGAAGCCCGATGGAAGCGCGCGGTGAACTTCACCGTGGGCGTGCTTCAGGATGACGTCAGTAAGCTCTATGTGTCGCGCTACTTCCCGCCCGAGACAAAGGCGGCGGCCGATGCTCTGGTCAAGGAAGTCGTTGCGGCGATGGGCCGGCGGATCGACGGGCTTGCCTGGATGGCGCCGGAGACGAAGCAGCGCGCCCGCGCCAAGCTCGCCAACTTCACGACAAAGATCGGCTATCCGGACCGTTGGCGCGACATGTCCGCGCTGGAAATTCGGCAGGATGACCTGCTCGGCAACGCCATGCGCTCAAACCGGTTCGATTATGCGTGGAACGTCGGTAAGCTGGGGCAGCCGATTTATCGCTGGGAATGGGGCATGACTCCGATGGAGGTGAATGCCTACGCGAACTTCGGCATGCAGGAGATCGTGTTCCCGGCGGCGATCCTCCAGCCGCCGTTCTTCGATCCGAATGCCGACCCGGCGGTCAACTATGGCGGGATCGGAGCCGTTATCGGCCACGAGATCAGCCACCACTTCGACGACCAGGGCTCAAAGTATGACGAGAACGGGCGCTTGAACGAGTGGTGGACCGCTGCCGACAAGCAGGCGTTCGAGGCTGCGACCAAGCAGCTGGTTGCGCAATATGATGCTTACGAGATCTTTCCCGGCGCAAACGTGAAGGGCGCCTTCACGCTAGGCGAGAACATCGGGGATCTGGCGGGACTCACGGTGGCATATGACGCCTACAAGCACAGCCTCGATGGCAAGGCCGCGCCGACCATCGATGGCACGACCGGCGATCAGCGCTTCTACCTCGGCTGGGCACAGGTGTGGCGTCGCAACTATCGTGAGGCGAATCTCCGCCAGCGTTTGATCACCGACCCGCACAGCCCGTCCGAGCAGCGCACCTTCGTCGTTCGCAATCTCGACCCCTGGTACCCCGCCTTCAATGTCCAGGCAGGGCAGAAGCTCTATCTGGCGCCGGAGCAGCGTGTCCGCGTATGGTGAGGTGATGATCCACAGCCGGCTCGCTGCGATTGACGCTCAACCGCTTCCTCGCGGCGAGTCCTGGCTGATCCCATTGTTGGTGGTCCTGGCGCTAGTCAGCGGAGCATTGCTGGCGTTTGTTGTTGGCCACCCACGGATTGCTTTGCTGCTCGGCCTGGGCACTTTGCTTTCCGGCGGAGCGGCGATCCTCTCGGCTCGACCCACTGCTGCCTCTCGCACCGTCTTTCCGGCGGTCAGCCCTGATTACGCCCTGGTCGCATCCAGTCTCAGCCTGTGCCCGGACCCGGCCGTCCTCACCGACAGTGACGGACGCCTCATTACGGCGAACGCTGCATATCGGGAACGGTTCGCCGGTGCGCCGGCTCCGACCGGGATCGGCATCGACGAGGAAGCCAGCGCTGCCCTCGGGCTGGCGCGATCGCTCGCCTGGCGGGATGGACAAGGCTGCGCCGCGGGAATCACGACGTCCGCGGGCCAGGTGGCGGTCGGAGTGGAGCGGGTCGGTTCCCGCGGCGATCAATTGCTGTGGCGCTTCCCGCGGCCGCAGCCCGATCGGACCCGCATTGCCGCACGCAGGATGCGAGGCGCAGAAGGGGAAATCCTCGCTCAGAGCGGCGTGCTCGCGGCCGTGATTGATGGAGAGGGCCGACTGCTCGCCATCAACAGCCTGATGGCAGAGCGCACGGGACTGAACGTGGAGGAAGGGGCGCCTGGGCCAACTCTGTCCGATCTCTTGCTGCCCTCCGAGGATGGACGCGTTCGGTTCTTGTCGGAGGGGGAATCTGCGCGTCCGCTGAGGCTGCTGCACGTGCCACTCGGCTCGGGTGGAACTGTGAGTTCTGCCCAAGTTCTCCTGTTCGACACGACCGAAGCGGCCGACATCACGGAGCCCACGAATCTTCAGGCGCTGCTCGATATTCTTCCGATCGGACTGGCGCTCGTCGACCGGGACGGGCGATTCCTGACCACCAACAAGGCCTTCCGCGTCGCTGGCGGGATCGTGGAAGGAACTCGGCCGGCCTTTCCGAGCGACCTTGTCGTCAAGGAGGACAAGGCGGCGGTGGCCGACGCGGTTCGGCGCAATGCGCGCGGACCAGCGATGTCGGGCGACCTGGCGGTGCGACTTGGCCACCAGCCGACCGAGCCGGTGGCGCTGACCATTGCGGGACTTCGCGGGCTGGGCGATGCAGCCGTGCTGCTGCTGCTGAAGGACAATAGCGAGGAAGCCAAGCTCAAGCGTCAGATCGCACAGGCGACCAAGATGCAGGCAGTCGGTCAGCTCGCTGGCGGCGTGGCCCACGACTTCAACAACATCCTGACGGCGATCATCGGTCACTGCGACCTGATGTTGATGCGCCATACGCCCGGCGACAGCGACTATGACGACATCCAGCAGATCAAGTCGAATTCGAACCGTGCCGCCGGCCTGACCCGGCAGCTGCTCGCCTTCTCACGGCAGCAGACGTTGCGGCCACAAGTGCTGCAGCTTCCCGACGTGGTTTCGGAAGTGTCTCACCTATTGAAGCGTTTGCTGGGTGAGACCGTCACCCTGACCGTGAAGCACGGTAGAAACCTGGGATCCGTAAGAGCCGATCCCGGACAGCTGGAGCAGGTGATCGTCAACCTGGCGGTCAATGCCCGGGACGCCATGTTGGCCAAGGGTGGTGGGGATCTCACCATTCAGACCTATGCGGTGAGTGCGAGCCAGGTCGCCGAACTGGGCAGCGAAATCCTGCCCATCGCGGATTACGTCGCGTTCTCGATCACCGACACGGGGGTTGGGATCCCCCCGAATGTTCTCGGCAAGGTGTTCGAGCCGTTCTTTACTACCAAGGAGGTCGGCAAGGGCACGGGCCTCGGGCTGTCGACCGTGTACGGCATCGTGAAACAGTCGGGCGGCTTCATCTTCGCGGAATCGAAGGTCGGTCAGGGAACGACCTTCGTGATCTACCTTCCCGTCCATCAGGAAGAGAAGGGGCAGGGTCCGGCACCTGTCGTGCCCGCGCCGAAGAAGGAGGATCTCTGGGGCACCGGGACGGTCTTGCTGGTGGAAGACGAGCCCATGGTTCGCACGGTGGCGGAGCGGGCTCTGACACGGCAGGGCTACACGGTCGTGACCGCGAACAATGGCGAGGAAGCGTTGGAGGTAATCGGCCGGGGCGAGCCGATCGACCTCCTCATTTCGGACGTGGTGATGCCGATCATGGATGGACCCACCATGGTCCGCGAAGCGCGCAAGACCCGTCCGGAACTCCCGATCCTGTTCATGTCCGGCTACGCCGAGGAGCAGTTGCGCAAGTCGATCGACATCGACAATTGTGCGTTTCTTCCCAAGCCCTTCTCGGTCCAGGAACTGGCCGAGGCAGCCCGTAAGGTGCTCTCCGCAAAATAAAAACTTGCGCGGGCGGCTCCGCCGATTATGCAACGCGAAGTGAGCGAGGGGCGTAACATTCTCGTCGTTGAAGACGAGCCACTGATCGCGATGATGCTTGAGGACTTCCTCGAGACATTGGGTCATCGCATTCATGCGAGCTGCGACAACGTTTCGGCGGCGCTGGGCGCGTGCGAGTCCGGTGGGTTCGACGTCGCGATCCTGGATGTGAACCTGAAGGGGGAAGCGGTCTGGCCGGTCGCAAAGCGCCTGCAGGAAAAGGGTGTTCCTTTCGTGATCGCATCGGGCGGTCACGTCGAGCCGCCTCCGGCCGAGTTCGCCTCCGTTCCGATGCTTGAAAAGCCTTACACCATCGACCGGATCACACCCGTCCTGGAGCGGGTTACCGCCTGAGTGGTCGGATGCCGCTCTCCCGGGGGTGGCGCTGAGGGACTCTGATGAGGTGAGACAATTATCCGCGCTGTGACCCGGAGGTCACTGGCGGCAGGCGGTCGTGCTCGATAACTCTTGCATTTGCTCGGGCCAACTGGACGGAATTGGCCGCTTTGGTGGCCTTGGCTCCTACCCGCCGCATTGCACATTAACGATGTTCTTCTCTTGTTCCATGAGAACATATATCGTACGTCCATGTCGGGGCGGGAAGCCGAAGCCGTCCGATTGACGAGGCTTGGGAGTGAGGTCATGGCAACGAATCTGAAGGTCGTCGGATCAGGCGGGGAAGCAGGAAACATGGACAGGCAGAAGGCGCTGGAGGCAGCTCTGGCGCAGATCGATCGGGCGTTCGGCAAGGGCTCGGCAATGAAGCTGGGCAGCCGCGAGAAAATCGAGATCGAGACGGTGTCGACCGGCAGCCTTGGGCTTGACATTGCGCTTGGCGTCGGAGGACTCCCGCGCGGACGAATCATCGAGATCTACGGGCCTGAAAGCTCGGGCAAGACCACTCTGGCGCTGCACTCCATTGCGGAGGCACAAAAGGTTGGTGGGACCGCGGCGTTCGTCGATGCCGAGCATGCGCTCGACCCGGTTTACGCGAAGAAGCTCGGCGTCAACATCGACGAGCTGATCGTCTCCCAGCCCGACACGGGTGAGCAGGCGCTGGAGATCGTGGACACGCTGGTGCGCTCCAACGCCATCGACGTGCTAGTGGTGGACTCGGTTGCCGCGCTTGTGCCGCGGGCCGAGATCGAGGGCGAGATGGGCGACAGCCACGTCGGCCTTCAAGCCCGCCTGATGAGCCAGGCGCTGCGCAAGCTGACGGGCTCGATCAGCCGCTCGCGCTGCACGGTCATCTTCATCAACCAGGTTCGCATGAAGATCGGCGTCATGTACGGCAACCCGGAGACGACGACGGGCGGCAACGCGCTGAAGTTCTATGCCTCCGTGCGCCTCGACATCCGCCGGACTGGCCAGATCAAGGATCGGGACGATATCGTTGGCAACACGACCCGCGTGAAGGTGGTCAAGAACAAGGTCGCGCCGCCGTTCAAGCAGGTCGAGTTCGACATCATGTATGGCGAAGGGGTGTCCAAGGTCGGCGAGATCCTGGACCTGGGTGTGAAGGCGGGCTTGGTCGAGAAATCGGGCGCGTGGTTCAGCTACGATTCGGTGCGCATCGGGCAGGGCCGAGAAAACGCCAAGACTTATCTGCGCGAGAACCCGGAGATGGCAGCGCGGCTTGAGCAATCGATCCGCAAGTCCAAGGATGAGGTGGGCGAAGCTCTGATGGTTGGCCCCAGCGGCGAGGACGACGCCTGATCGCTGAAGCCGCGCTTGGGTCTGGGGCCGAGACAGGTCTCGACCCAGGCGCGGCTTCAGCACGACGGTCGGCTATTCGATGGGCCGCACTTGGGGGCAGAGCAGCCTTAGGCGGCGCAGCTTGCCCCCGGGGGTTCGCTAACCGATTGGGAGTTCTTCGCCGGCGACCTTCGGCGGGATGCGTTCCAACAGGCGGCGCGGTTCCGTTGCGACGACCAGAACCGCGCTGATCACTCCGCAGATGGCGAAGCCCCATAGAAACGGCAGCTGCGTGCCATTGAAGCTTTGCCCGATGACGAGCCCGATCATGGCACCGCCGATGGTTCCGATAACACCTTGGACGGACGAGGCGGTTCCTGCGATGGCCCCCATGCGCTCCATGGCCAGAGTTCCCATGTTTGACGAGCAGAAGGCGAATGTGAACATCGCCAGTGCCTGCATCAGGGTGAAGAGCCATAGCGGTTCCCCCGAAGCCGTCGCGATCAGAGCGTGGCTCACCGTGACAATGGCGAACGCGAATGTTCCCGCGTGGCCGACGCGCCGTAAACCGAAGATCCCGACCACGCGGCTGTTGATGAACGACGCCACTGCCATGGGAGCAGCAACGGCGGCGAACACCAGGCCGATCGCTGCTGGCGCATCGAACACGTCGAACACGATCTGCTGAATGGACGCAATATAGGCGGTGAGACCACCGAACACCGCGGTCAGCGCCAGGGTATAGCCAAGCGACTGCCGCTCCGTCAGCGTCAGCCGCATCGCCTGTCCGATGTCGCGAAAGGACAGGCTCCTGCGATACTCGGGATGGAGCGTTTCGGGCAGACGCCGCAATGACCAGAGCAGCATGATCAGCGCATAGGCCGCCAGCACGCCGAAGATCGCCTCCCACTCGCCAACCAGAAGAATCAGCTGCCCAACACTGGGCGCAAGAACAGGCACGAGCATGAAGACCATGAACACAAGGCTCATCACCCTTGCCATGGCCTCCCCCTCGAACAGATCGCGGACCATTGCGACGACGAGGACACGCGTGACCGCAGCAGAGGCGCCCTGGAGGGCGCGGGCAAGGACCAGGAGTGGAAAGGTCCAGGCCAGCGCGCATAAGGTCGCAAACACCGCGTAGAGGCCGATGCCGGCCGCGAGGATCGGCTTGCGCCCGAAGCGATCCGCAAGCGGTCCCCAGATCAGCTGGGTAGACCCGAAGCCAAACATGTAGGCGACCACCACCAACTGACGACGGTTATCGTCGGCGACGCCCAGATCGGCGCCGATTGCCGGCAAGGCAGGAATCATGGCGTCGATCGCAAAAGCATTCAGCGCCATCAGCCCTGCTAGCAGGGCGACGGTTTCACGCGATCCAGGGCGCGGCCCGGAACCGGGCAGGTGGCGAGAGGTGAAGGGCATGGCTGGGTGCTGGCGTCTCTAAGCGCTGCGTGCAACACTTGTTCCGAACCAATCGCAACCGGACGAGGGATCCATCCTTCCTATTCGCGCCAGCGTGAAGCTGATCGGTCTTCCGACTGATCATCATAGCTCCTTCCTCCGCGGGGCCGCCGAAGGTCCCGATGCCATTCGTCGGGCGCTACGCAGTGATCACAGCAACATGGCTACGGAGGATGGGCTGGAGCTTGGACGGGACATCGCTCTCGAGGACGGTGGCGACGTTGCTCTTGACGGCGGCGCCACGGACGTCGAGCGCATTCGCAGGGCCGTGGAAGATGCTGCGGCTGACGGTCACGTGCCCATTTGTTTGGGGGGCGACCACATGGTGACCTACCCTGCCGTCGCGGGTGTCGCGAAAGTCCATGGACCGGTGAACATCCTGCACTTCGACGCGCATCCGGACCTCTACGAGGACTTCGACGGCGATCCGCTGAGCCATGCCTCGCCTTTTGCCCGGATCATGGAACACAGATTGGCGAAGCGGCTGGTTCAGGTCGGCATCCGGACCCTGAATTCTCACTGTCGGGAGCAAGCCGGGCGCTACAAGGTCGAAATCGTGGAGATGCGCGATTTTTCTCCCGATGACGTCGCTATCCCGGAAGCGCCCCTCTACATCAGCATCGATCTTGACGGAATCGATCCGGCTTACGCGCCGGGAGTTTCGCATCACGAACCGGGGGGCATGACGACCCGCGAAGTCTTGCGGGTAATACGCAGGATACGGACTCCCATCGTGGGCGCGGACGTGGTTGAGCTGAATCCATCTCGCGATATCAACGGGATGACGGCAACGCTTGCGGCGAAGCTAGTCAAGGAACTGGCCGCGCTTGCGGCACAAGGAAGCCGCTGATGATTATTGTCCACCATCTCGAGAATAGTCGCTCCCAGCGCATCCTCTGGTTGCTGGAGGAACTCGGGCTTCCCTACACGGTGAAACGCTACGCGCGGTGCCCCCGCACCATGCTGGCGCCGCCGGAGCTGCGGCGGGTGCATCCGCTCGGCAAGTCTCCGGTGATCCAGGACGACAAGCTGGTGATCGCCGAAAGCGGAGCGATCGTGGAGTATCTGGTCGAGAAGGCTGGTGGCCGGCTTGGCGCGCCAGCCGATCAATGCGGCACGCTTCGCTACCGTACGTTCCTCCATTACGCGGAAGGGTCGCTGATGCCGCCGTTGCTCGCGCTGCTGGTGGTTCGCCGCCTGGGATTGCTCGGCCGTCCCGCGCGCAAGCCCTTGCTCTCCATGTTCCACCGGCATCTGGAATGGTGCGACGCGGAATTGAGTGGCCGACCCTACTTTGCCGGCCAGGAGCTGACCGCAGCCGACATCATGATGAGCTTCCCGCTGGAGGCGGCGAAGCAGCGGGCGGGCCTGACACCTGAATATCACCACCTCTGGGACTGGCTGGAGCGCATCCATGCGAGGCCTGCCTACAAGGCCGCGCTGAAGGTCGGGGGAAAGTATGATTTCGCGTGAATTCAGCCGGCGTGGCCTAATGGGTGGCGCACTGGCCGGAGCCGCTGTGTCGTTTGTCACTGGGCCGAGTGTCACGGCAGCTGTTCTGCAGGAAGCGGTCACGCGCTCACCTATGCCGGCCGGGTCCCCGCCAGCGCCGATCAGCCGGGAAGAGCGGCTGGCAAGGCTTGGTCGAGCGCGCGCTCTGATGGCCGAGCATGGTATCGGCGCCACCTTCATCGAGTCTGGCCCCAGTCTCGACTATTTCACCGGTATTCGCTGGTGGCGGAGCGAGCGGGTGACGGGAGTGCTGATCCCGGTCCGTGGCAATCCGCTCGTGATCACGCCGTTCTTTGAGCGGCCCAGCGTCGAAGAGACGCTGGATGTTTCGGCCGAAATCCGCACGTGGGAGGAAGACGAGGACCCGCTGAGGCTGGTTGCGGCTTTCCTTGCCGCAGGAGGCCTTGCCACCGCGCCAATCGCGCTCGAAGAAACGAACCGCTACTTCATCCTCGATCGGCTGAAGCAGGCGCTTCCGAATGCTCGGGTGGTCAGCGGAAACCCGGTGGTCCGGGCCGCCCGCATGATCAAGTCGCCGGCGGAGCTTGCCCTGATGCAGCATGCCGCCAACATCACTCGAGATGCGCTCCAACAGACTCACGCCGAGGTGCGTGAGGGAATGTCCAACGCTGAGATCGGCCAGCGCTTCGAAAAGAATGTCTCTGCGCTTGGTGGAGAAGAGCCCTGGAGCCTTGTGCTGATCGACGAGGCGTCCGCGCTGCCGCACGGCTCGGGCAAGCCGCAGCAGGTGAAACACGGCAGTGTCGTCCTGATGGACTGCGGGTGCGGTTTCCGCGGATATCAGGCGGACATCAGCCGGACGTTCGTCTGGGGTGCGGAGCCGACACCGCTGCAGCGCAAGGTTTGGGAGCAGGTCCGGCGCGGGCAGGACATCGCGATGGCGGCCGCCAAGATCGGAGCGCCTGCAGGGTCCGTCGACGACGCGGTGCGGCGGACGTACGAGGCCTGGGGTTATGGGCCGCGCTACAAACTGCCGGGCACTTCCCACCGCACTGGTCACGGCATCGGCATGGAAGGGCATGAGCCGGTGAACCTGGTCCACGGGGAGACGATGCCGCTCGCACCGGGCATGTGTTTTTCCAACGAGCCAGGCATCTACCTGCCGGGGCAGTTCGGTGTCCGCTTGGAAGACTGCTTCTTCATGACGGCGAGCGGGCCGAAGTGGTTCACCACGCCGCCGCCATCGATCGACCGGCCCTTCGACTAGACCGGCTGAGGCGGGAGGTCGGGCCGGTCGTCGGCCGCTTCGCCCGGGGTGGACTCACCTCGGGAAACCAGTGTTGCGAGCGTCAGGTCGCCGGTGACGTTCAGCGTGGTGCGGCACATGTCGAGGAACCGGTCTACGCCGAGCACCAGGCCGATGCCCTCCGGCGGCACTCCGATCATGCCGAGGATCAGCGCAACGACCGGCAAGGAGCCTGCGGGCACTCCGGCTGTGCCGATCCCGCCGAGAATGCAGATCATCAGCACGACGGCCTGTTGCCCCAGACTGAGGTCCACGCCGAAGATCTGCGCCAGGAAGAGAACCGTCACGCCCTCGAAAATGGCCGTGCCGTTCTGGTTGGCCGTCGCGCCGATTGTGAGAACGAATCGGGCGATCCGAGGCGGCAGGTGCAGCTTCTGTTCGGCAACCCGCAACGCGGTCGGAAGTGTCGCGTTCGACGATGCGGTGGAGAAGGCCATCACCATCGCCTCCTGGCTCTGCCGGAAGAACCAGATCGGGGAGACGCCGCCGAACAGCCGCAGCAGGATGGGATAGACCACGAACATGTGGGTGCCGAGCGCCAGCAGCACGACGCCGACATAGATGGCCAGGCGGATCAGAAGGTCCCAGCCGAAGACTGCCGCCAGGTTGAACATGAAGCACGCGACCGCGATCGGTGCGGCACGGATGATCAGGCTGATCAGCCGCATGGTGACGTGAAACACGCCCTCGATCGCGCTCTGCAGCTGCTCGGCGGGCCGACTGTTGGTGATCAGCAGACCGATGCCAAAGATCAGCGCAAAGAACATTACCGCCAGAATGTCGTTCTGGCTCATCGCGGTGATGACGTTGGACGGAATGATCGCCAGCACGGCGTCGACGCCCGTAGGCTTGTCGGCCTGGCTGGAGAGGATCGCTCCCGCGCGCTCCCGTGCTCCCGCCATCTGTTCGGCAACGAGCGCCTGATCAAAGCCGACGCCGGGCTTGAGCACGTTGGCATAAGTGAGTGCTATCACCACGCCGAGCGCAGAGACGAGGACGGTGAAGAACAGGGTACGCAAGCCGACCCGCTTGAGCGCCTGGATGTCGCCCATTTCGGCGATACCGACGACCAGGGCCGAGAACAGGAGCGGGATGACGAGCATGAACAGCAGACGGAGGAAGATCTGCCCGATTGGACCCGTAATGTAGGTTGTCAGGAACTCCACCCACGCGGCGTCACCGCCGCCGGCCGCATTGGCGATCAGGCCTGCCGCGAGGCCGACAACGAAGCCGATCAGCATCTGCCATTGCAGGCCGAGGCCCTTCGCCTGCACTTCGTCCATCTTGTGTTCTTCCCCTAAGCTTTGGCGCCGGGGTGGCGCTTAGCTCGACAGGCGTCAACCCTCGCGGCATGGGACACCGGTATGCAGAGCTTTCCCGACCTTCCGCGCCGCTATCGCGTCATCCTGTGCGATCTGTGGGGGGTAGTGCACGACGGCTACACCCTGTTTCCCGGCGTGATCGAGCGGCTGCGGCGGTGGAAGGGAGAGGGGCGGACGGTGCTGTTCCTGACCAATGCTCCGCGCAGCCCCGGCATCGTTTCGCGCGAACTGGTCCGCTTTGGAGTCCCGGCAGAGCTGTTCGACGGCGTGATGACCGCCGGAGAGGCGGGCGTCGCCGAGCTGCGCGGGCGGCCTGTCGGCTTCATGGGCACGGAGGCAGACCGGGCAGACCTGGTGGAGCGCGGGCTGACGCTGATCGACGACGGCTTCGACGAGGTCGCCTGCGCGGGTTTGACCGAGGAGCGGCCGGAGGTTGCCGACTTTGCTGGCGAGCTGCGGGAGTGGGCAGCGCAGGGGGTTGTCCTTCACTGTCTCAACCCCGACCGCATCGTTATCCACGGCCGCCAGCGAATGGTGTGTGCAGGGGCGGTGGCCGACGAGTATCAGCGGCTCAGTGGGACGGTACACTGGTATGGCAAGCCTTACCCCGAGGTCTATCGCGAGGCGTTCCGCCTGGCGGGTTACCCGGACAAGAGCGAGGTGCTGGCGGTCGGGGACGGGCTGCACACCGACATGCTCGGCGCGGCGCTGCAGGGCATAGACGCGGTCTACGTCACCAGCGGTGTCCATGCCGGCGAGCCTTTCCCGAGCGACTTCGGGCAGCGGCACGGGACGGGTGACTGGGCGCCGATCGCGACGGTCGCTGGACTGTGACCCCGTTCGTCATCGCGAGGAGCACAGCGACGAAGCAATCCAGGGGGCTGCTGGATTGCTTCGCTTCGCTCGCAATGACGGCGGCTTTCAGGCGTGCTCCGGCTCGCGCTGCTTGATCACTTTCTCGGCCAGCGTGCCGTTCAGCTCGGCCAGGTGGTCGAACGCGGCCTCGTATGTGGCCAGGCCCTGGCTGAGCGAACGCAGCTCTGCCTCGAGGCCGCTGAGTTCCGCTTCGGGGATCAGCGCCTCCACCCGGTCCCAGCCGGTCCAGCCGTCGCGCGGTCCCATGCCGAGCATCTGCCCGCGGCGGGACGCCACGGCCGAGCTGACGCGGCTGGTGGCAGAGGTCGGGGAGACCACCGTCACCCGGTGCACCGGTTCCAGCAGGTGCGGCTGCGCGGCGGCGAGCGCCTCCTGCATGGCGATGCGGCCGGCGGTGCGGAAGGCGATCTCCGAGCTGTCGACGCTATGGTAGCTGCCGTCGGTCACGGTGACTGCCACGTCGACCACCCGGAAGCCGAGCGGCCCTTTCAGCAGGGCGTCGCGGATGCCCTGCTCCACCGCGGGAATGTACTGCCGCGGGATGGCGCCGCCGTGGATCTTCTCGTCGAACTGGAAGCCTTCGCCGCGTCCGAGCGGCCGCACTTCAATCACCACGTCCCCGAACTGGCCGTGGCCGCCCGACTGCTTCTTGTGGCGGCCGCGCTGGGTCACCGAACGACGGATGGACTCGCGATAGCCGATCGTGGGCGAGCGGTGACGCACCTCCACGCCGTAGCGGCGCTTCAGCTTGGAAATGACGTTCTGCAGCTGCTCGTCATTGACGCCCCGTAGCCGGATCTCGTGGTTGGCCTCGTCCTGCTCGAGCTTGAGCGAGGGGTCCTCCTCCAGCAGCTTGGCGAGAGCACCGGACATCTTCACGTCGTCCTTGCGGTCGGCGGGCTCTATCGCAATGGCGCAGTTGAGGGCGGGCATGGGCACGTCCGGCGGGGGCGGGAGGGTACCGGCGCCGAGCCATTGCCCCGCCTTGACGCTGTCGAGCTTGGCAAGCGCCAGCACGTCGCCGTCGTCAGCCCTGGCGAGCTTGGTCATCTTCTCGCCCTGCACGGCGAAGAGCGCGCCTAGCCGCGTCGTGCGGCCGTCGGCGTCGTGGACCTCGGCCCCTTCGGCCATGTTGCCACCGAGTAGGCGGGCGAAGGCGACCCGGCCCATGTTGCTGCCGTGGCTGACCTTGAAGGCGAACAGCGCGGAATTGGTGACGCCGAGCCGGGTGGCGGTGCTGTCCGGGCCGGGTGCTTCGTGGCGCAGCGCCTTGAGGAGCCGGCGCACGCCCCAGCTGTTGGCGGCCGAGCCGAACAGCACCGGAACCCCCAGATTTTCGCGAGTTTCGCGGGCGAGATCGCCGAAGACGACCTGCGGTTCGGGCGTCTCGTCCATCAGCAATTGTTCGAGCAGCGCGTCGTCATGGTCGGCGAGCTGTTCAAGGAGGTGGGTGCGGGCCTCCTGCTCGCGTTCGGCGACTTCGGTGGGGATCTCGATGCGCTCGGAGGGCTTGCCGGGCACGTAGCGGAAGGCGCGTTCCAGGGCGACGTCGACGAAGCCGGTAACCTTGTCGCCTTGGCGAATGGGGATCTGGCGAGCGATCAATGGTGACACGCTGAGTGGCTCAAGTGCGCCCAAAAGTGCACGTATCGAGCCCCGTGCTTGATCGATTCTGTTCACAAAAACGACGTGAGGCAGGCCTAATTCGTCCAACATGCGCAAGGCCGGAGCGGCGAGGGGAGCGCGAGCCGGATCGGGGTCGACCACGACGATGGCGAGGTCGGCAACCGCCAGCGCACGCGCCCCGTCCGCGGCAAAGCCGGTGGAGCCGGGCACGTCGATCAACGCGAACTTCTCGCCCAGATAGTCGAAGTGCATGAGATTGAGTTCGGTCGAGCCACCACGGGCCCGTGCCTCCGGGCTATGGTCGCCGACGCTGGTGCCGGCCCCCGTGGAGCCCAGGCGATCGATGGTGCCGGCGGCGAACAGCAGCGCCTCGGCAAGGCAGGTCTTTCCCGCGCCGGCCGGTCCGACCAGCGCGATTGCTCGGGTGCCAGATACAGCCTCGCGCATGCGACTCTCCTTCGTCCGAAGTTCGGGCGGCGAGTCGCTGGCAAGGCGCCTCAACGCGCCACTGACAACAGGAGCGTCGGACTGTTCGCCGGAGTTGGCAAGAGGGGAACGCCCTGACTTCCGGGCAGTTGGGCGCGCAAAGGAGTGAATGCGTCCATGGCTACCGCCGCCCACCCGAACCCGGCCGCTGGAAAGCGGCCAGAATGCCGACAAGCCGACCGAGATTCCGGCGCAGGGCTGGAAGGAGATCGCGCTTCGGACGTGGAAGGAGGGTGGCAAGGACAATATCGGGATCGTGGCGGCGGGCGTTGCCTTCTACGGCTTCCTCGCCCTGGTGCCGCTGCTGGGCGCCATCGTCCTGACGTACGGATTGTTCGTGGAGCCCCAGACGGTGCTCCGGCATGCGGGGTCGATCACCAGCATGGTGCCGGGCGAAGGTGGGCAGCTGATCAGCGAGCAGCTGATCAACGTGGTGCAGACCTCGGGCGGGAAGAAAGGGCTGGGGCTGGTCATCGCGCTGGCCGTTGCGATCTGGGGGGCGCGGAACGCTGCGAGCTCCGTCGTGACCGCGCTCAACATCGCCTATGAAGAGGAAGAGAAGCGCGGGTTCATCAAGACGAACCTCCTGGCGATCGGCATGACGGTTGGCGCGGTGCTGCTGGCGCTGTTGGCCGGTGCGGCGATGGCGGTGCTGGGCTACATCCAGCACCTGTTCCCGGACATGGGACCGATCGGTGCGCTGTTCTGGCGGATCGTGACCTACGTGCTCCTGGGGGCGGCGGCAGCGGCTGCGGCGGCGACGCTGTTCCGGTACGGACCTTCGCGCGAGAAGGCCAAGTGGACCTGGCTGACGCCGGGCTCGATCATCTTCGCGGCGGCATGGATCCTGCTGACGCTGGGCTTCGGCTTCTACGTGTCGAATTTCGGCAACTATGGCGCGACCTACGGCTCGCTGAGTGCGATCGTGGTGCTGCTCACCTGGCTGTACCTGTCGAGCTACGTGCTGCTGTTCGCCGCCGAGCTCAACAGCGAGATCGAGCATCAGACGGCGAAGGATACGACCGCCCAGCCGAGCGACAAGCCGCTGGGTGCCCGGGGCGCCTGGTCGGCGGACCATGTGGCGGCCGGTGAGACGGATGCGGACAAGCCGGCGCAGGCTGGGGCGACACCGGAGCAGAATGTGGGGGCGGGGCGCGCGGGCCGAGCCGCCGCTGGCGCGCTGCCGTCTCCCCGTCGTGGGCACGACAGGGAGGAGCAAGGCGGTGAGCATCCCTATCTTGTCTCCCGGGTCGCGAACCGGGTGGACCGTCTGGTCGGGGCGAAGAAGATCGGGATGATCAGCTCGGCGCTGGCGACGTTCGGGCTCGGGTTCCTGCGCAAGAAGGGCAAGGCGGGGACGGGCGCGGCGCTGCTGGCGACAGCGGCGGGCCTAGCGTTGCTGCGGCGCGACTAAACTCGGCAGGGCGCGGATCAGCGGGGCGAGCGCCTTCGGCCGTATGCGCTTCGCGGCTTCGTCGATGCTGAGCCATTCGCGGCGGCGCTGGTGCTGCTCGGGCCAGGCGGAGAGTTCTTCCGTGACCTGCATAGCATGGACCACCAGCAACCAGTCGATGGTGCCGGCAAAACGGTAGGTCTTCGGTGCGTCGATGCGACCGAGAGGTTCGACCGAGGTGCGACCGCGAATGCCGGCTTCCTCATAGGCCTCGCAGGCGGCCGCGTCGGCCAAGGTGCGGAAGAGCATGGGCCAGCCTTTTGGGATGATCCATTTACCGGACGAGCGGCTGGTGACGAGGAGGACTTCGACGCCGCTTGATGTTGGCCGCCAGGGAACCACTCCGGTCTGAAGCGGGCGGCGCGTGGTGGGGTCGCGTGGGACTTCGATGGTGTAGAGGAACCGGAAGAGGGGTGAGAGGAGCGTCATCGCGGGAGCAACCGCTCGTCCTGGGCGGAGGCTCAAAAAGCCGTATTCGAAGGGCGCTGGCTCACGCAAACGCCCCTCGACTTCCCCCGGATCAAGTCCGGGGTCCGCTCGGGACGAGCGGAATCTCTTGCCAAATCGAGAACTCAGGCGGCCGGGAGCAGCTTCCGCTCGCCAGCATTGCGCAGGAGCGCGGCCTGCAGCTTCTCAAAGGCCCGGACCTCAATCTGGCGAATGCGCTCCCGGCTGACGTTGTAGACCTGGCTGAGTTCTTCCAGGGTCTTCGGCTCGTCAGCCAGGCGGCGTTCCATCAGGATGTGCTTTTCCCGGTCGTTGAGCGACTCCATCGCGTGCTGGAGCAGTTCGTGCCGGACGCGGCGCTCCTCGTCCTCCGCGACGATCTCGTCCTGGAGCGGGCCGTTATCGACCAGGAAGTCCTGCCACTGGCTTTCCGCGCCCTCGTCGCCCTTGAGCGGAGCGTTGAGGGAGGTGTCGCCGCCCATCGCCATGCGGCGGTTCATGGACACGACCTCGTCCTCGGTGACGCCGAGATCGGTAGCGATCTTGGTTACGTCCTCGGGCTTGAGGTCGCCTTCCTCGAAGGCGTCAATCTGGTTCTTCATCCGGCGCAGGTTGAAGAAGAGCTTCTTCTGCGCGGCAGTGGTGCCCATCTTCACCAGGCTCCACGAGCGCAGGATGAATTCCTGGATGGAAGCGCGGATCCACCACATGGCATAGGTCGCCAGGCGGAAACCCCGGTCGGGCTCGAACTTCTTCACACCCTGCATGAGGCCGATGTTGCCCTCGGAAATGAGTTCGCTGACGGGCAGGCCATAGCCGCGGTAGCCCATGGCGATCTTCGCCACGAGTCGCAGGTGGCTGTTGACCAGCTTCGCGGCCGCATCCGTATCGTTATGCTCGCGCCAACGCTTGGCGAGCATATACTCTTCCTCCGGCGCGAGGATCGGGAACTTCTTGATCTCCGACAGATAACGGTTGAGGCCTGCCTCACCGCCGGTTGCGGGGATCGATACTGCCTTCGCCTGTGCCATGATGAGTTCGCGTCCTCTCTGGGCCGGGCCGTCTTGAGCAGCGTCCCTAGCCGAACCAAAACCTATACACCAAGTGCCGTGAACAGTTCCTGCATATCCTCCGGGACGGCACTTTCGAACGACAGACGGACTTTCGTTACGGGGTGCGTGAAGCCGAGCACCGCCGCATGAAGCGCCTGCCGCTTGAATCCGAGCCGATTCAGCACGTCTTTCAAGCGCTTGCCAGACCGACCATAGACCGGGTCGCCCAGCAGCGGATGGCCGATGGAGGCCATGTGCACCCGAACCTGATGGGTGCGCCCGGTCTCCAGCCGGCATTCGACGAGAGCCGCGTCACGCCAGTTCTTCAGCCGCCGCCAGTGAGTCACCGCGCGCTTCCCCCGGTCACCACGCACGATCGCAATCTTCTTGCGGTCGGTGGCCGAGCGGGCGAGGGGCGCGTCCACAATTCCCTCCGCCTCCGTCGGAACTCCGGCAACGACCGCAAGATAACGACGGTTGATGCTGTGGGCCGCGAACTGCCGGGCGAGCCCTTCATGTGCGACGTCGGTTTTCGCTACGACCAGCAGGCCCGAGGTGTCCTTGTCGATCCGGTGCACGATCCCGGGCCTCGCCACTCCGCCGATCCCGGACAGGCCTCCACCGCAATGGTGCAGCAGCGCGTTGACGAGCGTTCCGTCGGCGTTGCCGGCGGCGGGGTGGACGACCAGCCCGGCCGGCTTGTCCACCACGAGCAGATGTTCGTCCTCGAACACGATCGTGAGTGGAATGTCCTGCGCCTCATTGTGGGCGGGCGCAGGCTCCGGCACGGACAGTCGGAATGCTTCGCCGCCATGGACCTTCAGGCTAGGATCGCGAAACAGGGCGCCGTTCCGCTCAAGCGCGCCTGACTGGACCAGCGCCTTCAGCCGTTCCCGCGAGAGCGTCGGAATGGAGTCGGCAAGCGCGCGGTCCAGCCGCCATCCCGCATGCTCCGGCCGTAAAGCCACGTCGATGATCTGTTGCCCCCCGGCCATGAGAGGGAGAGATGGGGAGATCGCCGACGCTTTCAAGATGGTTCCCGGGCTTGCACGCAGAGTCCTAATCCTCCACCAACGCGCGCATGAACGCGATCGATCTCGCCAGTCTGCTTTGCTCCCGCTTGTGCCATGACCTGCTGTCCCCGGTCGGGGCGCTGAACAATGGCATCGAACTGCTGGCCGATGAGCAGGACCCGGACATGCGGGAGCGCTGTCTAGAGTTGCTCAGCGAGAGCGCGCGGGCGTCCGCCAACAAGCTCAAGTTCTTTCGGCTGGCGTTCGGAGCAGCCGGCGGTTTCGGCGAGGAGATCGACACCCGGGAGGCCCGCAGCGCCCTCGAGGGGCTGTTCGGGGGGGAGAAGAAAATCGAGCTGGGGTGGCTGGTGGCCGATGAGCGGCTGCCCAAGGATGCCATCAAGCTGCTGCTGAACCTGGCGCTGATCGCCGGAGATGCCTTGGTCCGAGGCGGCCGCCTGGACATCGGGACGGAGCGATCGGACAGGGGCATTGAGCTGGTGATCCGGGCCGAGGGGCCTCGGCTGCTGCTCGACCCGAGCTTGCGCGAAACCCTCCAGCGCGGATCGTCAGCAGGAACGATTGAGCCCCGAGCGGCCGGCGCCTGGCTCGCCCATAGCCTGGCGGCAGGCGCAGGAGGATCGATCAAGGTTGCCGGTCCCGAGGAGCAGGTCCTTCTGATCGGTGCCGATCTTCCGAAGCGGCAAGGATAACGCCGCCTTAACTTCTGCCCCGCTACTCCGCTTGCAACTGCAGCCGGGTTGGGGCCGATGGACGATCTGATTGCCGATTTTGTCGCCGAATGCCGGGAAATGCTCGAGAGCCTGGGCGGTGAGATCGTCGCCTGGGAAGCGCAACCGGACGACCGGGCGCGGCTCGATAACATTTTCCGGTTCGTGCATACCGTCAAAGGCAATTGCGGCTTCTTCGACTTCCCTCGGCTTGAGCAGCTGAGTCATGCGGCCGAGGATGCCCTGGCCGATGTGCGCGCGGGCCGCCGGCGCGCCGATGCGCCCCTGGTCAGTGCCGTGCTCGCGATTATCGACCGGATCGGCGAGATGGTGGATGTCATCGCCAGGGGCGAAAAGCTGCCGGAGGGAGACGACAGCGCCCTGATCGAGGCGCTAGCCGAAGGGGCGGAGGCTGCCCAAGCGCCTGCCGCTCCCGTGGTCGGGGACACGGCGAAGGGTGCCCAGGCCGCTGCCCCGCGTACCATCCGCCTTTCGGTCGAGTTGCTGGACCGCGTAATGAGCGGCGTCTCCGACATGGTGCTGGCGCGCAACGAACTCGCCCGCCGGCTGCGCGACGGGAATTCCGACGTGGCGGTGGACGGAGCGTTCGAGCGGCTGAGCGGTATCATCGCGGAGATGCGCGATGCGATCACCCGCACGCGGATGCAGCGGATCGAGAACCTGTTCGTCGGCCTGCCGCGGATGGTCCGGGACTTGTGTGGAGAGCTGGACAAGCAGGTGCTGGTCGACATCGACGGCGGCGACGTCGAGCTGGACCGCGAGATGATCGAGATGATCCGTGATCCGCTCACCCACATCGTGCGCAATGCGGTGGACCATGGCATCGAGAAGCCGGTGGACCGGCTAAAGGCCGGCAAGCGCGAGATCGGGATGCTGAGCGTTTCCGCTCGCCAGTCCGGCAACCAGATCCTCATCGACATCGCCGACGACGGCCGCGGGATCGATGGCAAGAAGCTGGTCGAGAAGGCGGTCGCGGCCGGCATCCTCGAGGCTGCGGACGCGGCCAAGCTGACGGCCAAGGAGCGGCTGCAGCTGATCTTCGAGCCCGGCCTGTCGACTGCGCAGCGGGTGACCCAGATCTCGGGGCGGGGCGTCGGCATGGACGTGGTGCGTTCCAACGTCGAACGCATCGGCGGCATCGTCGAGCTGGAGTCGAGGCCGGGACAGGGCACTCGCATGACCTTGCGCGTGCCGCTGACGCTGACGATCATTCCGGCGCTGACCGTCTCTATCGGCAACCAGCATTTCGCGATCCCGCGCTCGGCGATCGAGGAGATCGTTCGCGCGAACGGGGAGAGTGTCGCCCTGTCACGCATCGGCGGGGCGGGGGTTGCGACGATCCGGGGCCGTCGCGTTCCGGAGATCGCGCTGGCGGACGTGCTCGGCCTGCCGAGCCCGCTGTCCGATGAAGAGCGCACGCTGATCGTGCTGAAGCCTGCGGGTGGGGACGTCTATGCGCTGGCCGTGGATAGGGTGCATGACCACGAAGAACTGGTGGTCAAGCCAGCCGCGCCGGCGGTGATGGCAACGGGGCTTTATGCCGGAACGACGCTCGCCGACGACGGGTCGCCGATCCTGCTGTTCGACCCGGCAGGCCTTGCCCGTGTCGGGGGTGTGCGGCTGGAGGCTCAGGAACGCAGCAGCCGCGTCGCGGAGGAGAGTGGAGCCTCGGTCAAGCCCGGGGTGTCCGTGCTGCTGTTCCGCAGCCTGGATGGGGCACGCCGTGCCATTCGCCTGGCCGTCGTCGACCGGATCGAGGAGGTGCCGTCCGAGGCGATCCAGATCGGCGCGGGTCAGCTGCGGGTTCAGTTGGGTGAAGCGATCCTTCCCCTGGCCGGAATGGAAACACCGCCACCCCCTGGCGAGAAGACGCGGATCTTCCGCCTCAACGATGGGATGATGGAGATCGGGCTGGCCTTCCGTGAGGTCATCGATCTGTCGCAGATCGCGGCCGAGGTCATTCCGGCGCAGTCGCCGGGGCTGGTTCAGGGCGTCACGCTGATCGATGGTCAGCCGGCCGAGCTGATCGACGCGCACTGGCTGTTCGCGAGGTTCAGCAATCCGGCAATTGCATCCGGCCGGCAGCCGGTCTGTCGCCTGCCCGAAGGCGACGCCTGGATGCAGCACATGCTCCGGCCCATCGTCGAAGCTGCCGGCTACGTGGTCGTGAGCGGGGAGGGGGACGTCGAAGCGGACCTCATCATCGCATCCGATCCGGGCGAGCCGCCGGCGCAGGAGGCGGAGCGAACCTTGTGGCTGCGCAGCAATCCGGAGGCGGCCGACGCCGATCCGCGCAGCATCTATCGCTATGATCGCGCCGGGCTGATGATGGCGCTCAAGACTGCCGCTGGAGGGGTCAAGTGAACGAACTCCTGCTGATTGTGACGATCGCGGAGCAGCGCGTGGCTCTTCCGGCAGCTGCGGTGGAGAGCGTCGTCGAGCTGGACACGCTGATCCCCGTGCCGCGCGCGGTTCCCCATGTCGCCGGCCTGTCCGCTCTTCGGAGCCGGGTGTTGACGGTGATCGACTGCATGCGAAGCCTTGAACTGGGCGTGAGCCGGACCGAGGGCCTGGTCGAAGCGGCGGTCGTCGAAGTGGACGGCCACCATTATGCCCTGATCGTCGACAGCGTCGAAGACGTGGTGGAGGCGCTTTCCGATCCGTCCCCCGTTCGCGCTGCCATGGGGCCGGGCTGGGAACGTGTGTCCGTCGGGATGGTGGAGACCGAAGAAGGCGCGCTCCTGCTGGTGGACGTGGCGGCGTTGGTCCTGGGCGCTGCCGAAGCCCGAGCGGCTTAAGCTCTTCGTTACCCTTCGCAATCTACAAATCGGCTGCCGAACCCAAGGAATTACGTGTCCATGAAAACCTGTCTGATCGTCGACGACTCAAAGGTCATCCGGAAGGTTGCCCGGCACATCCTCGAAACACTCGATTTCACCGTCGAAGAGGCTGGTGACGGCCGCGAGGCTCTGGAGCGGTGCGAAGACAAGATGCCGGACGTGGTCCTGCTCGATTGGAACATGCCGGTGATGAGCGGGATGGAATTCCTGAAGCTGCTGCGGCAGCGCGGACATGGCGACCAGCCCAAGGTTGTATTCTGTACGACAGAGAATGACATGGCGCACATCCGCGCCGCGCTCGAGGCCGGCGCCGACGAATATGTGATGAAGCCATTCGACCGCGAAACCCTGCACATCAAGCTCCAACTCGTCGGCGTAGCGTAAGGCCCGGCCGATGAGCCCGGCGCTCGCCACGAGGCGGGAGGGAGTCCACAGGCCCACCCGACCGATCCGCTTGATGATCGTCGATGATTCGATGGTCGCGCGGGCAGTGCTGTCGCGCATGATCGAGAGTGACGGCGGGTTCGAGATCGTGGCCGTGGCCGGCACGGCCGAGCATGCCGTCGACGCGCTGGCTCACGTCCGGGTAGACGTCGTCCTGCTCGACCTGGAGATGCCGGGGGCGGGTGGCCTGACCATGATCCCGAAGATTCTCGCAACCGCGCGCGGCGCACGGGTGATCGTCGTCTCCTCTTTGGCCGAGGAAGGCGCGGAAGAGACGATCGCGGCCCTTGCGCTCGGCGCTGCCGATACGCTCCCGAAGCCGGGCACCGGGCGGTTCAATGGCCGCTTTTCCGAAGTCCTGCTCTCGAAGCTGCGGGCACTCGGCCATGCCGAGGACCGGGTGGAACCGGCCCGCTCCAAGCAGTCACCTTCGACCCCGCTGCGGGCGATGAGCAACGATGCCCTCGGCGTTCTTGCCATCGGTGCATCCACCGGCGGTATCCACTCCCTCGGAACCTTTTTCCAGGCGCTTCCGCCGGTCCTGGGAGTGCCAATCCTGGTGACCCAGCATCTTCCGGTCCCCTTCATGGAGGTATTCGCTCGCCAGCTCGGCACCAGCGCACGCCGGGAAGCCCGGATTGCACAGGAAGGGATGGAACTCCTGCCGGACCAGATCCTGATCGCGCCAGGGGACGCCCATCTGACTGTCGAGAGCGTTGGCGGTTGCCAGCAGGTGCATCTGATGCGGCAGAGCGTGTCGAGTGGCTGCCTTCCTTCGTTGGACCCGATGCTGGCCTCACTCGGCCCGATCTACGGCACTGCAGCAGTTGCCGTGGTGCTGTCCGGAATGGGCCGCGACGGCACCGAGGGTGCCGCCAAGCTGGTGGCCTGCGGCGGTGCGGTGATCGCCCAGGATGAAGCCTCCAGCGCCGTGTGGGGAATGCCGCGCGCGGTAGCCGAGGCGGGGCTCGCCTGTGCCATCCTGCCGCCCGACAAGATCGCCCGGCGTGTTGCGTCCCGAGCCGGGGATGTTGCGTGGAAATAAGCGACAGCAGCTGCCGCATCCTCGCCGGCCTGCTCGAGGCGCGGACTGGTCAGCAACTGACGATGAGCAGACGCTGGCGCCTGGAGACCGCTTTGTCCGGCATCCTGCGCGAGCGGGCAATCAGCAGCATCGACGAGCTGATCACCATCCTCGTCATGGGGCGAGAGCCTAGTCTGGCCACACGCGTGGTGGAGGCCCTGTTGAACAACGAGACCTACTTCTTCCGGGATCGCCTGCCGTTCGACCTGCTGACGCAGCAGGCGCTTCCGGCCCTGGCTCAGCGGCGCGCCAAGACCCGTCGGATCCGCGTCTGGTCGGCCGGCTGTTCGACGGGGCAGGAGGCCTATTCGCTGGCGATGCTCTTTGCGGAGCAGCCGCAGAAGTGGGCCGGCTGGACGATCGACATCCTCGGCACCGACGTTTCCGCATCCGTGATCGACCGGGCGCGAGCCGGCGCCTACACGCAGTTCGAGGTCCAGCGCGGACTTGGCATCCAGCAGATGATCAAGTGGTTCGAGGAATCCGCCGAAGGCTGGCGCGCGGTCGAGGCGCTGCGTCGCACGGTCCGCTTCCAGGTCCACAACCTCCTGGAGCCGCCGCCGCACCCGGGCGAGTTCGACATCGTCCTGTGCCGCAACGTTTTGCTCTACCTGAACGAAACGACCCGGGCGAAGGCGTTCGACCGCCTTGCCGCGGCGCTTGCCCCTGATGGGTGGTTGATGCTGGGTGCGGGGGAGACGGTGATCGGCCAGACGAACCGGCTTGAGGCGGATCGTGAGAAGCGCGGCTTATACCGTCACGCGGGCGCCACAGGCGATCTGCTCAAGACGGCTTGATCCGCCTGAAGGCTTGACCCGTCCGCTGGCCCATGTGCCTCATGCGGAAGCGTGGACATGATCGATCTTCCTTCGCCCAATCACGACGAGCGCCAGCTGCCGGTCACGATGATCGTGCTGCATTATACCGGAATGCCGGACTGCCAGGGGGCGTTGGACCGGCTGACCTCGCCCGAAGCCAAGGTCAGCAGTCATTATTGCATCGATGAGGACGGCACAGTCTATCAGCTCGTAGACGAGGAGCGCCGCGCCTGGCACGCGGGCAAGAGCTACTGGCGCGGCATCCGCGACGTCAATTCGGCGAGCGTCGGCATCGAGATCGTCAACCCGGGGCACGAGTTCGGCTACCGGTCCTTCCCTGACGAGCAGATCGCAGCGCTCATACCCCTGGTTGCGGACATCAAGGAGCGGCACGGGATCGGCCGCGGCAATGTGGTGGGACACTCCGACATCGCGCCGGCCCGCAAGGAGGATCCGGGTGAGCTGTTCCCCTGGGAGGCCTTGGCGAAGCGCCGGCTGGCGCTCCCGAGCCCAACCCGCAACCTGATCGATCCGTTCTGGTCCGACGCCGCCTTCCTGCTGGCGCTGGAGCGGTTCGGCTATGATGTCACCGACAGCTGGAAGGCGGTGATCGCCTTTCAGCGGCGATTCCGGCCGGAGCGGATCGACGGGATCATCGATGGGGAGTGCCGGGCGAAGTTGCTGGCGCTCCTGTTGCCAAGGCCGATGGGGGAGCCGTGAACAGGAGCGCTCACCCTGAGCCTGTCGAAGGGTGCTGAGGAAGCGTGGTCTCCAACACCCTTCGACAAGCTCAGGATGAGCGCATTGGTTTGCGTATTTAGTTAAGCTATACCGCACCCCGTCAGAGGGCTGGGCGGCCGCGGGCTCCTTCGGGGGCGCGAGGAAAGTCCGGGCTCCACGGAACAACGGTGCCGGGTAACGCCCGGCGGCCCCGAGCGTGTCGAGGGGTCAGGGAAAGTGCCACAGAAAGGATACCGCCCGGCTTCGGTCGGGTAAGGGCGAAAGGGTGCGGCAAGAGCGCACCGCGTCTCCGGCAACGGCGGCGGCATGGTAAACCCCACCGGGTGCAAGACCGAATAGGGGCGGCACATGGGCTGGTTCCGGCTCGTCGCCCGGGTTGGTCGCTTGAGCCTGTCGGCAACGGCAGGCCTAGAGGAATGGTCGCCCAGGTGCAGCAATGCGCTGGACAGAACCCGGCTTACAGGCCCTCTGGCATTCACCCTCGCATCAGGAGGGGCGGCTTATTAGTTAGGACGCAATGGCCAGGCAGACACGTTCCAACGACTGGGGTTTTCCGCGGTGGCGGGCATACGGCGCTTCTCGCGAGGCGACGCGGGTTCGTCTGTGCGATCGGGAGGGTTGTGACCTCCCGGGCGACCGTCCCGCGCCCAAGGCCCCGAACAGCCCCGACCGCTGGCACTTCTGCGAAGCTCACGCCGCCGAGTACAACAAGAACTGGAACTATTTCGAAGGGCTGGGCGCCGCTGACGCGGAGGAGCGGGAACGCAGCGAGCGGGCCAGTGCGAACGGCTTTCGCCATTCCGCCCATTGGGCATGGGGCGGACCGGGGGACGGCAGCCGCAGCCGGGACGAGATGCGGGCGCTGGATACGCTGGAGCTCGAAAGTGATGCGAGCTTCGACGACATCAAGGCTGCGCACCGGCGGCTCGCCAAGGCGAACCATCCGGACCTGACGCCGGGCGACGAAGAGGCCGCGTCACGTTTCCAGAAGGTGCAAGCCGCATATGACGTTCTTCGCAAGGCGGAGGAGCGCCGCGGAAGCGACAAGTAGGGCTTAGTCGTCGCGGATCATGAAGGTCGCGGCGCTATGTGCGATGGGCCGATCCGGATCACCGCCGTGGGCCACGCCACGGACGAAGGCGACCCGGCGGGTGAGCTTGTAGCACTCGCAGCGGGCGATCACCGTTTCGCCCTGGACCGACGGCCGAAGGTAGTCGAGCCGCAGGTCCATGGTCGCGATATGGCGAAATCCGCCGAGCCGCTGCCACACGGCAGTGCCGCTGCACGTGTCGATCAGACTGACGATGGCGCTGCTGGCCATCACGCCGGTTTCCGGCAGGGAGACCAATTCCTCGCGCCAGGGAAGCGCGAGTTCCACCCAGTTGTCACCCTTGGAATGATATTCGAGGCCCAGCGCCCTGCCGTGCCCAACTTTCCGCGCCAGCTGGAAGAAGCGCTCCGGATCGAACCCCTCGCTCACCGGTAGCGCTTCGCCGTGTCCTGGATGAGGGCGATCATGTTGGGGACGCCTTGGGTGCGGTTGGACGACAGCTGACGGGAAAGCTCGAACGGCGCGAGTTGCTGCGCGATGTCGGTGGTCGCGATCTCTTCAGGGGTTCGGTCCTGCACGGCGCTCAGGACCAGCGCCACGATGCCCTTGGTGATCGCCGCATTGCTGTCGGCCAGGAAGTGCAGCCGGCCATCGTCGAGCCGCGTCGGATAGACCCACACGGAGGCCGAGCAGCCGCGCACCTTGGTAGCGTCGGTTTTCAGCGCATCGGGCATGGGTTCGAGCGTGCGGCCGAGGTCGATCAGGAGCCGGTAGCGCTCTTCGCTGTCGAGCAGCTCATAATCGTCGAGGACGTCGGGGAGGCGGGGGAGGGTGGTCACGCGGGCGAGATAGTCGCTCTCGCCTGCAGCGTCACCCATCTTAACGGTCGCGAAGCTCTTCGATCTGCCTCGCGAGGGAGTTTTCCTTCTCCACCGTGATCCGCTCGAGCACCTGCACGCGTTCCTTGAGCTGGCGAACCTCCTGCAGGAGTTGCTGCTTCTCGGGGTCGGGACCGGCGGGAATGCGATCGGCCTTGTCGCCGCGCGACGTGATGCCCATGCGGTGCTTGATGATCGTGAAGCCGAAGATCATCAGCATCAGGACAAGTACGAACTCGAAGGGGTTCATCTTACGCTTTCTTCCGTCTTGCGGGCCGGCGTGCTGCGCAGGGCCTCGATCTGGGCGGCGGTGTCGAAGCCGCGGTCGGTGACGATCTGTTCGAGCACCCGGACCCGCTGCTCCAGCTCTGCCGTATGCGAAGCATATTGCGCCGCCTTCTCCGCCGCCAGATCGGATTGCCGATCAAGCTGTTTTTCCTTGAGGCGGAGCCACATGCGAAACGGTGCGATGCCGATTGCAGCCAAGGGGATGAGGACCCAGATCCAGCTGGCGATATTGTTCATGGCCGACCTCAGTTCTTGGTGATGGCGAGGCTGTCGATCTCGCGAGCCAGGCGGTGGCTCTCATCGGTCACGATCCGCTCCACGGTGGCGAGCCGGTCCTTGACCGAGCTGATCTCCGCCCTCAGCTGAGCGTTCTCCTGGGTGAGCAGCTTGATCCGCTCCTGCGATTCCTTGCTGCTGCTCGGGTGAACCTGCTGGCCCCACGAACCCTCCAGCGGATAACCGTGTTTGATCCGCATCCAGGTCGTGACGACCCAGCCAATCACTGCAGCCAAGCCTACGATCGCAGCCACGGGTGCGAAGGTCTCGAATGGAAACATTGGTCGTGCCCTTCCTTAACGCAGTTGCTCGATCTCGCGGGCGAGCGAGCGATTTTCGGTCAAGACGTAGTGCTCGACATCCCCGAGGCGCCGGTCGATGTCGCGAAGACGGGAGCGGATGTCGCGAGCGGTGCGGGCCGGCGACTGGCGCACGCCCTGCCAGAAGCGCTCCTCTTCCGGATCGCCGCTCCGCAGTTCAGAAGGTTTGTCCTTCGCGACAATGCCGGCGATGAGGTAGATGAGGAGCGGCATACCGCTGCCCATCAGCACCGCGGCAACGAAGATGATGCGGACGAGGGTGACGTCGAACCCGGTATAGTCGGCGACGCCGGAGCAAACGCCCATCACCTTTCCATTGCGCTTGTCGAGGTAGAAGCGCGTCCTGCTCGGAGGCTGGGTCGGCATCAGCGATACTCCCTGCTAGTGGGTGCGTTGGTGCGGATCCTGCCCAGATCCTCGTCGAGGCTGCGATCCGTCCCGAGCAAGCGAGAGGATTCCGGCAGGCACTGCTGACGCCAGTTCGGGTTCTCGGCAGTCATGATGCGCTCGATCGAGCACAGCCGGTCATCCAGCCGCCGGGCGAGGTCGTGGAGGTCGTCGAGCAGCTTCTCATCCCCGGACGTGAGCGTCGCAGCGGTCTTCCACTTGGTGATGTAGTGAAAGATCAGCCATGGCAGACCGATAAAGAGAATGCCCAATGTGACGCACAGGGCGAGAAATTCCCCAGTTTCCATACCTTACTTCCCCTTGCCGGCCAGCTTGGCCTTCAATGCTTCCAGTTCCGCGTCGACCGCTTCTTCGGCACGAAGTTCGGCGATCTCTTCCTCGAGACTCTTGGGTCCAGTCATTCCGAGAGCCTCGGCCCGCCCTTCTGCGAAGTCCGCCCGGCGCTCCAGCAGCTCGAAGCGGCTGAACGCGTCTTCGGTCCGGCTTCCGTTCAGCACTTCGCGGGCCTTGGCGCGGGTCACGGCGCTCTCCATCCGGGTCGCCAATGCGTTCTGCCGAGCCCGCGCCTCACGCAGTTTCGACTGGAGCTTGGCGATGTCCGCTTCATAGCTCTTCAGCGTGTCGTCGACGACCTTGATTTCGGCTTCGAGCCCCTTGGCCATGTCGGCGGCCTTCTGACGCTCGATCAGCGCCGCCTTCGCGAGATCCTCGCGGCCTTTGCTCAGAGCCAGTTCGGCCTTCTCGGTCCAGCTTTCGGTCAGCCCGTCGAGCCGGGAGATCGCCCGGCGCATTTCCTTGGCATCCGCAATGGAGCGCGCGGCCGATGCACGGACTTCGACCAGCGTCTCCTCCATTTCCAGGATGATCATGCGGATCATCCTGCTGGGGTCTTCCGACCGGTCGAGCAGCTCCGTGAAATTGGCTGCCATGATGTCCCGTGTCCGGGAAAAGATGCTCATCTATTCGTACCTCGCAAGGCAGAAGGGTCCTGTCGATGAAAGACTATGCAGGGTTCGTGCCATTTTTCGAGCAAGGGCAGAAAAGCAGGAAACGGCCCATTTCCGCCGTTCCGACAAGCTGAAATAACTTGCCAAGCCTCGGGAATCTGCACCAACTCTTTGGCGTGGAGCGGACCCAGTCCTTCATCGGCCAAAGCCTTGCTTTCCTCGACGCGGTCGAGCGTGCCAGCCGTGCAGCGCCGCTCAACCGGCCGGTGCTGGTGATCGGTGAGCGCGGCACCGGCAAGGAACTTATCGCGGAGCGCCTGCACCACTTGTCGTCCCGCTGGGCTGGCCCGCTGGTCACGATGAACTGCGCGGCGCTGCCCGAGAATCTGATCGAGGCGGAGCTGTTCGGGCATGAGGCCGGAGCGTTCACGGGCGCGTCCAAGACCCGCCACGGCCGGTTCGAGGAGGCCGATGGCGGCACGCTTTTCCTCGACGAGCTCGCCACGCTGTCGTCGCCAGCGCAGGACCGGCTGCTGCGGGCGGTCGAATATGGGGAAGTCACGCGCATCGGCGCATCGAAGCCGGTCAAGGTCGATGTCCGGATCGTCGCCGCCACGAACGAGCATCTCCCGCGACTCGTCGACCAGGGCAAGTTCCGGGCGGACCTGCTGGACCGCCTGTGCTTCGAGGTCGTGACCCTGCCGCCGCTGCGGCTGCGCCAGGGGGACGTTCCGCTGCTTGCGGAGCATTTCGGTCGACGCATGGCGGTCGAACTCGACTGGCCGAGTTGGCCCGGCTTCACGCGCCAGGCGATGAGTGAGCTTGAAGGCTATAATTGGCCCGGGAACGTGCGGGAGTTGCGCAACGTGGTCGAACGGGCCGTGTATCGCTGGGACGATCCGGAGCGGCCGATCGACGCCATCCAGTTCGATCCCTTCTCCTCCCCGTGGGCACCGGGGAAGACGATCGTTGCCGACGCGCCGGCGAGGGATGTGACCGGGTCGGAGGAGGAGCCGACAGCGCCAGTGCCGGTCGCTCCTGCGGCAGGGTCGGTGACCACGAGCGACTTCCGCGCGGCGGTGACGTCCTACGAGCGTGCGCTGTTGGAGGATGCGCTGGCCCGCAACCGCTACAACCAACGCGCCACGGCGGCGGCGCTGAACCTTAGCTATGACCAGCTGCGGCATGCGTTGAAGCGGCACAAGCTGCTCGAGGGAGAGCAGGCAGCTTAGCCCTGTTGCGCTCACCCTGAGCCTGTCGAAGGGTGACGAGGGCAGACGCTTCGACAAGCTCAGCGTGAGCGCGTCCATGCGGATCGCTTCGACAGGCTCAGCGTAAGCGCGTTCATGCGCATCGCTTCGACAAGCTCAGCGTGAGCGCATTTTGCGCTCGTTGACTCACCGTCTCCCACCGACCACATCGCGGCCAACCTCAACAGGAGAACCGCCATGGCTTTCGAAGTCGCCCCGCTGCCCTACGACTATGCCGCGCTGGAGCCGCATATCGACGCGCAGACGATGAAGCTGCATCACGACAAGCATCACCAGGCCTATGTCGACAACCTCAACAAGGCGGTGGACGCGGATCCCAACCTGCAGGGCAAGAGCCTGGAGGACATCCTCTCGAGCGTGGGATCGGCTCCGCCCGTCGTGCGCAACAATGGCGGCGGCCATTGGAACCACAGCTTCTTCTGGGAGATCATGGGTCCCGGAGGTGGGCAGCCGGCCGGCGAACTGGCAGATGCGATCACGTCGAAGTTCGGCTCGTTCGACGCGCTGCAGGAGCAGTTCAACACGGCGGGCCTCGGGCGCTTCGGCTCGGGCTGGGTATGGCTGATCGCGGTGCCCGGACAGGGGCTGGAGGTCGTGTCCACGCCGAATCAGGATAATCCGCTGATGGACATTGCCGAGAAGAAGGGCACTCCCATCCTCGGCAACGACGTGTGGGAGCACGCTTACTACCTGAATTACCAGAACCGCCGCGCGGATTACCTCAAGGCGTGGTGGAACGTTGTGAACTGGGATAAGGTGCAGCAGCGGTTCGCAGCGATCTGATCTCAACCGCGTCATTCCCGCGGAGGCGGAATGCCATCTCCCGACCTTGCTGATCTTGGTTGTGTTGGGAGATGGACCCCCGCCTTCGCGGGGGTGACATTTACGGGCTAGGCTTTCAGCCGGTACCCCGTCCTGAAGATCCACCAGATGCCTGCCAGACAGGCGAGGGCGAAGGCGAAGGTCGCCACCAGTGCGGTCCCGAAAGCCACGTCCGCCGTCCCGAAGAAGGTCCAGCGGAAGCCATTGATCAGGTAGACGACGGGATTGAACAAGGTGATCTGACGCCAAGTCGGTGGGAGCATGTCGATCGAGTAGAAGGCTCCGCCGAGGAACGTCAGCGGCGTGACGATGAGCAGCGGGATCACTTGCAGCTGTTCGAATCCCTTGGCCCACACGCCGATGATGAAGCCGAACATGCAGAAGGTCAGCGCCACGAGCGCGAGATAGAGCAGCATCAGGACGGGGTGCTCGATCGTCAGTGGTACGAACAGGTGGGCGGTCGCCAGGATCACCAGGGCTACGGTGAGTCCCTTCGTCGCTGCGGCGCCAACGTAGCCGAGCACGGTCTCGAAGGCGGAAAGCGGCGCGGACAGGATTTCGTAGATGGTGCCGGTGAAGCGCGGCATGTGGATGCCGAAGCTGCCGTTGAAGATGCTCTCGGTGAACAGGCTCAGCATCATCAGGCCCGGCACGATGAATGCGCCATAGGGCACGCCGCCGATCTCGGTCATGCGGCCGCCGATCGCCGAGCCGAACACGACGAAGTAGAGGGAGGTGGTGATCACCGGGACGGCCAGCCCGGTCCATAGCGTCCGCCGGAAGCGGTGCATCTCGAACTTGTAGATCGCCCAGACGCCGCGCCAGTTCATGGTCTTGGTCCTTGAGTACGCTTCGACTGGCTCAGCGTGAGCGCGTGGGGAGGGTTGCGCTTCAACAGGCTCAGCGGGGGCGCGGGGGGAGGGCCATACCTCATGCGCTCACCCTGAGCTTGTCGAAGGGCCCTCGAGAAGTCACGCAATACGACCTCCATGGATCAGGTCGACGAAGATGTCTTCGAGGCTGGATGTCTTGGTTTCCAGGTCCTTGAAGCCGATCCCCAGGTCACGCATCGCAGCCAGCAGGGACGGGATGCCGGTGCGCTCGGCCTTGCCGTCGAAGGTGTAGGTCAGGTGGGTGCCGCCGTCGTTGAGCTTGAGGTCCCACTCGTCGAGCACGGCCGGCACCGCGGTCAGCGGCTCCGCGAGCTCCAGGTGCAATTCCTTGCGGCCGAGTTTCTGCATCAGGGCGTTCTTCTCTTCGACGAGGATCAGTTCACCCAGCCGGATGATGCCGACCCGATCCGCCATCTCCTCGGCCTCCTCGATGTAGTGGGTGGTAAGGATGATGGTGACGCCCCGCTCGCGCAGGCGGCGGACGAGGGCCCACATGTCCTTGCGCAACTCCACGTCCACGCCGGCGGTCGGCTCGTCAAGGAAGAGGATGTCGGGTTCGTGGGCGAGCGCCTTGGCGATCATCACCCGGCGCTTCATCCCACCGGACAGCTCCTTCATGATCGTGTGGCGCTTGTCCCAGAGGGTCAGGTCGCGGAGGATCTGCTCGACATATGCCGAGTTCTTCGGCTTGCCGAACAGCTCGCGGCTAAAGCTCACAGTGTTCAGGACCGGTTCGAAGGCGTCGGTCGTGAGTTCCTGTGGAACGAGGCCGATGCGCGTGCGGGCGTGGCGGTAATCGTCGCGCCAGTTCCGGCCGTCGACGAGCACCACGCCATCGGTTGCAGTGACGATGCCGCAGACGATGGAGATCAGCGTCGTCTTGCCCGCACCGTTCGGCCCAAGCAGAGCGAAGATCTCCCCGCGGTGGATGTCGAGGTCGACAGCCTTCAAAGCCTCCGTGCCGCTCTTGTACGCCTTGCGCAGGCCGCGGATGGACAGGATGGGTTCGTTCATTCGACCGGTCCCGGCTCGGCAAGGTCAGCCTTGTCCGTCGTCAGCCCGTGCCGAAGCAGCATGGGGATGTTGGCAGCGGCGAACAGGAAGGTGAGGGGGATCGCGCCCCACAGCTTGAAGCCAACCCAGGTGTCCGTGCTGAAGTTGCGCCAAACCGCCTCGTTGATGAGGGCCATGAGCGCAAAGAACAGCGCCCAGTTGCGCGTCAGCTTGCGCCAGCCTTCGTCGGTGAGGCCCGGATAAGCGCTGCCGAGCACGAGCTTCAGCAGCGGCTTGTCCCGCCACAGGCCGAAACCGAGCAGGACGCCAACGAACAGGTAATAGATGGTCGGCTTGACCTTGATGAACGTCTCGTTGTGCAGCCAGATGGTGAGCCCGCCGAGGATCACTACCATCACGCCCGAGAACCACAGCAGCGGCGAGATGTGGCGGTAGCGGATTGCCGAGAAGATCATGGCCGCAACCATCGCCACCATGAACGCGCCGGTCGCGACGAAGATCTTCATGATCGGCGGGACGGGCGCGGCGAAGTTGGTGATGAAGAAGACCAGCAGCGGCCCAAGGTCGATCAGCAGCTTGGCGCTGCCCGTGGGCTCCTGCTTAGAAGCAGCGGTGTTCATTCGGGCGGAAGTCCTGCAATGGCGCGGGCAACCGCGCGGGGGTCGAAGGGACGGAGGTCGTTCACGCCTTCGCCGACGCCGATGGCATGGATCGGAAGCCCGAACCTCTCGGCTGCCGCGACCAGCACGCCACCCCGGGCGGTTCCGTCGAGCTTCGTCATCACCAGACCGGTGACGCCCGCGAGGTCGCGGAACACCTCGATCTGGTTGAGCGCGTTCTGCCCGGTGGTCGCATCGAGGACGAGCACCACATCGTGGGGAGCTTCCGGGTTGAGCCGGCCAAGGACGCGGCGGACCTTGCTGAGCTCGTCCATCAGGTGCGTCTTGTTCTGGAGCCGCCCGGCGGTGTCGACGATCAGTGCATCGATGCCGGTGGCGGTCGCCTGCTTCACGCCGTCGTACACGATCCCCGCAGCGTCGCCGCCCTCCTTGCCGGAGATGACGGGCGCTCCGATGCGTTCGCCCCAGATGCGCAGCTGCTCGATTGCGGCGGCCCGAAAGGTGTCGCCGGCGGCGAGCATCACGCCATAGTCCTGTTCCTGGAGCAGGTGGCCGAGCTTGCCGATGGTGGTGGTCTTGCCCGACCCGTTGACCCCGATCACGAGGATGACGTGCGGACGCGGAAAGCCCCAGACGTCGAGCGGCTTGGCGACGGGAGCGAGGATCTTCTCGATCTCCTCGGCCAAAATGGTGCGGAGGCCGCGTTCGTCGAGTTGCTCGTAGCGGCGCGCGGAGATGGCCTCGCGGATACGCCTGGAGGCTTCGGGCCCGAGATCGGAGGCGATCAGCGCTTCCTCGATGTCGTCGAGGGTCGACGTGTCCAGCGCCTGTTTCGAGGCGAGCCCGCTGATGTTTTCGCCAAGCCGGTCGGCGGTCTTCTTGAAACCGCCGGTCAGCCGTTCAAGCCAACTCATTGAACAAACGTCCCGATCAGGTGGTCGCCGGTGCGACCGATGATGCGCGCAAGGCCCGTCTGGCCACGCGACGAGCCGGCAACGAACACTGGCGCGAAACTGTCCGTATGACCCTTCTCGCTGTTCTCGATCAGTACGGGCTGGGCGGAGCCGACGAGACTGTCGAACCAGGCCGAACGGCGCTCGGCAGCCGCGGCGCGGAGGCGGGCGGCTCGCGCCTTGACGATCTCGCGCTCGACCTGCGGCATGCGGGCGGCCGGCGTGTTCGGTCGGGGCGAGAAGGGGAAGACGTGGGCTGCGACTATGCCGCAGTCGTCGAGGAGTCTCAGCGTGTTGATCGCGGCTTCCTCAGTTTCGGTTGGAAAGCCGGCGATCAGGTCCGCCCCGATGGTTGCATCCGGCCGCAGCGTCTTGATCCGCTCGACGAGCCGCACCGCGTCGGCACGGGAGTGCCGGCGCTTCATGCGCTTCAGGATCAGGTCGTCGCCGGCCTGCAGCGACAGGTGGAAGTGCGGCATGAGCCGCGGCTCGCCGGCGATCAGCGCCATGAGCGCTTCGTCGACTTCGATGCTGTCGAGGCTTGAGAGCCGAAGGCGCTTCAACGCTGGCAAGTCGACCACCAGCCGTTCGCATAACGGACCAAGCCCGCCTTCGACGCTGGTGATGTCTACCCCGGTAAGCACGATCTCCTTGGCGCCAGCCGCCAGCTCGCGTGCAACCGCATCGCGCACGGCCGAATAGGGCAGGGTCACGCTCGGCCCTCGCGCCTGCCAGATGGTGCAAAAGGTGCACCGATGGTCGCAGCCGGTCTGAACGGCGACGAAGCTCCGCACGCGCTGTCGGAAGCCGGCGGCGACGGGGGAAGAAGTAAACTGGAGTGAGCGGCTGGCAATCTTCTCGCTCGTCCTGAGCGGAGCACGGAGTGCCAAGTCGAAGGGCGTGTCACCTGCCGAGCGCCCTTCGACTTCGGCCTGACGGCCTCCGTTCAGGACGAGCGATGAGGAGGCCAACTTGCCCCCATTGCCCACCACCAAGTCCACTTCCGGCATGACGGCAAAGCTCTCGGGCTCCAGCTGTGCCGCGCAGCCGGTGACGACGATCCGGGCCTCTGGCCGCTCCCGCCGAGCGCGCCGGATTGCCTGCCGCGTCTGCCGCACCGCCTCCCCCGTTACCGCGCAGGAGTTGACGATCACCGTGCCGTCCGGGGCGCGGGCCTTCATCGCCTCACTCTCAGCGAAGTTCAGGCGGCAACCCAGCGTGATCGTTTCCACGCTCATGCGCCAAGCCGCTCCAGCTCGATCTCACCCCGAAAGACGTGGGTGGCTGCACCGATCATCTTCACCGGCCCGCCCGGCGACCAGGCGACGGTCAGGGTTCCGCCGGGCATGCTCACACGGACGGGCGAGGTCACGCGCTTCGACCGAATTGATGCGACCGCGGTGGCGCAGGCGCCCGTGCCGCACGCGAGCGTCAGACCCGCCCCGCGCTCCCAGGTACGCAGCTTGATGCTGCCGTCAGCAAGCACTTGAGCGACGTTGACGTTGATTCGCTCCGGAAAGGCCGGATCATGTTCGATGCTCGGGCCCAGCCGAACGAGGTCGATCGAGTCCACATCGTCCTCGAAGAAGACGAGGTGCGGGTTGCCGACGGAGAGCGCCATCGGCTTTTCCAAAGGGCCCCAGCCCATCGGCACCGCGTCCGTGTCCATCGGATAGGTGAGAGGCACCTCATCCCACTCGAACCTGGGCTCACCAAGTGAAACCTCGATCGTTCCGTTCTGCGTTGCGCCGTGGACGATGCCTCCGCCGGTCTCGAGGGTGGTGACCCGCGTGAGTGCAACCACGCAGCGGGACGCGTTGCCGCAACTCTGCACTTCTCCGCCGTCATGGTTCCAGATGCGCATCCGGAGGTCCGCGGCCGTGCTGGGCTCCAGCACAATCAGCTGGTCGCATCCGATCCCCGTCCGCCGGTCAGCTACCGCCCGCGCGAGCGCCTCCGACATGGCCAGCGGATCCTGGCGGGCGTCGAAGATGACGAAGTCATTTCCAAGCCCATGCATCTTGTCGAATTGCCGCGGCATGCGAGGCGACTTAGGGACGCGGGAAAGCTGAGTCCACTTTCGTCATGGTGAGCGCAGCGAAGCCATCCAGTCCTTCGTTAGGCCGCAACAACTGGATTGCTTCGTCGCTGCGCTCCTCGCAATGACAAGCGAGAGATAGGAGTACCGATGCCCAGAGCCGCCACCGAAGTCATGCAGTCCATCCTGTTCTCCGTCGTGCTCGATGCGGTGGCGGCTCTCAAGACCGCGTCGAAGGGTTTGCCCAACCAGCTGCTGCGGGATGTGCAGGCCATTCATCCGAACGTGACGTTCGCGGATCTGCCGAAGGAACTGCAGGACGCCATCAGCACCGCGACGCGCGGAGCATTCACGCAGCTGCTCAAGGAAGGCTATTCGGTTGCGCCGCGCGATGCGGCCCCAACCCGCACACAACCTCGTGCCGGCGAGCCGGTAGAGCGGGGCGCCCGCGCACCGCGTCCGCAGGGGCAGGGGCCTCGACCGCCCGGCCGCGGCCCCCGCCCCGGCGGCGGTGGTCGCCCCGGGGGAGGCGGCAGGGCAGGCGGCGGAGGCCCCCGGCGCGGTGGCCCTCCACGCGGCTAGCCGCCATTCACTCCAGAACGGAGCAAACGACCGGCCTTAAGTGAAATCTTAAGGCTGGGTCGCGGATGGGCAGCCGTGGTCAAGGCTCTGTTGCGTCCCATTGCTCTTGGAACGGAAGGTGCGCGTCGCCTTTCGCGTCAGTTAACGCGCGCCACCGTTGCCATTCTCGGGGCCATCGTGATCGTGCTCGCAGGTGGCCTGTGGTGGGCCACGCAATGGAGTGACGAAGTCTCGGTGCAGCGGCAGGAGCGCGTCGCCTGGCACGCCATCCACGTCGCTCTTGACGAACTCGCGCTGCAGCAGGAGGCGGTGGCCATCTGGGACGAAAGCGCGGCCAAGATGGTGGCGCCCGTCCGGGACACGGACTGGCTGTTCGACAACACGGCCCTGTGGCTGTTCAACATGTTCCAGCATGACGAGACCTGGCTGCTCGACGAGCACGACAGGCCGGTCCTTGTTGCAGTCAGGGGCCAGCGTGTCGGCGCCGAGCGCTTCTGGCGGCTCCGCCAGGATCTCTCTTCCCTGCTGAGCAGCGTTCGCGGCGGGCCAGGCGGCATCCTGGGACCACATGACCGCAACCCTGGAAGGCCCTTGTCTGAGGGTAGCACGGTCCGGACAACGGCACGGGCCATCCATGACACCCACCTGATCGCCATCGGCGGTCGGCCCGCGGCCGCCAGCGTCATGCTGATCAAGCCATCAACCGAAGGCTATGTCGGACAGCGCGCGGCGTGGCCCGTGATGGTCAGCATCCGTTATCTCGACGGCCCGTTCATGCGCGAACTCCAGTCCAAGAACCTGCTCGACGGAGCGCGCTTCTCGCCTCGTGACACCTCGCGGAAAGGCGAGACCTCGATCTACATCCGCGATGCGTGGGAGAAGCCGCTCGGCTACCTGATCTGGAGGCCCGAACTGCCTGGGCGGCGGATCATGGGGGTGCTTCTTCCGGCGACCTTCGTCGGGTTGCTGATGCTGGGTGCGCTCATGTTCATGCTGCTGGGGCGTCTCAAGCACACACTGGTGGAACGAGGGGCACTGGAGGCCCAGGCGCGTCATCTCGCCTTCCACGACACGCTGACCAGCCTGCCCAATCGTGCGCTGCTCACCGAACGGTTGCAGGGCGCACTGGCCGAGCGCAGCCACGATGTCTCTCTGCTGCTCATCGATCTGGACCGGTTCAAGCAGGTCAACGACACGCTTGGCCACCTTGCGGGCGACCAGCTCATCCAGGAGTTCGCCGGGCGATTGCGCGCAACGTCCTCGGGGCGGGAGACGATCGCGCGCCTCGGCGGGGACGAATTCGCCATTCTGCTCTGCGGGGAAGAGGCCTCCCGGGCGTCGGACCGCTGTGAGACGATCCACGCGGTCTTCGCGAAGCCATTCGATTTGCTGGGGAAGAGCGTCCATGCAAGTGCAAGCATCGGGGCTGCTCGCTCTCTCGGCGAAGCGATCGACGCCACGGAGTTGATGCGCCGGGCAGATGTCGCGCTCTACCGTGCCAAGGCGGAAGGACGTCATTGTGCTCGGGTATTCCGGCCGCGGATGGACGCAGCCAACACCCGCCGCGCGAGGCTGGAAAGCGATCTTCGAGCGGCGCTTCATTGCAACCAGTTTGAACTATGGGGGCAGGTCGAGGTCGATGGACAGCGCCGCCGTTTGGGCGAGGAACTGCTGCTCCGCTGGAAACATCCGGAGCTCGGCCTCATTCCCCCGTCCCGATTCCTCCCCATCGCCGAGGAAACCGGGCTGATCATCCCGATCGGCGACTGGGTCCTGCATCGGGCGATCCAAGGGGCGAGCCGCTCCAGCGAGCGGGGCGGGGGCTTCACTGCCATCAATCTCTCGCCGGCGCAGCTGCGTGACGAGACCTTCGCCGAGCGGGTGGTTCACCACTGCCGAACTCAGGCGGTGAGTCCGGACCAGCTCGAGTTCGAGATCACCGAGCGCACCCTGCTGGATGACAGTCGCACCACCCGAGCCTCGCTCCAGCGGTTGCGTGAGGCCGGCTTCCGCGTTGCTCTGGACGACTTCGGGACCGGCTACTCCAGCCTCAACTACCTCCGCCGCTTTACCGTCGACAAGATCAAGGTGGACCGCAGTTTCGTGGCGGACATCGAACGCTCCGCGGAAGCGCGCGCGATCGTTGCGGCCATTGCAAGCCTGGGCAGGGCGCTGGGGCTGACGATTGCGGCGGAGGGCGTGGAGACGGTCCAGCAGGAAGAGATCCTGTTGCTTGCCGGGTGCGATCAGCTGCAGGGGCACCTCTATTCCAAGGCCGCTCCCCTGGACGAGAAGCTGATGTTCGCGGCCTGACCGCCGCCTTTCCTTGACCGCACCACCTGGTTCGTCTAACCGCGCCCGGTCGTTTTCGACAGACATCGATGTTGCTCCTCGGAGCACGCTGGCCGGCGAGGTTTCGCCCGCCGGCGTCGTTTGCGTTGCGGGAAGTCACTTCCCATTTCGCGGGCGCCATCGTGAGGAGTGTGTGAATGTTCGAGTCCCTGAGCGACCGCCTTGGCGGGGTGTTCGACAAGCTTCGCGGCCGTGGCGCGCTGACGGAGGCCGACGTGCGCTCGGCCATGCGCGAGGTGCGCGTGGCTCTGCTCGAGGCGGATGTCGCACTTCCGGTCGCGCGCGATTTCGTCGACAAGGTGACCGAACAGGCGGTCGGCCAGGAAGTGCTCCGGTCGGTCACGCCGGGTCAGCAGGTCGTCAAGCTCGTCAACGACGCGCTCATCGAGATGCTCGGCGGCGACAATGCGGAGCTGAACACCGCGGTCAGCCCGCCGGCCGTGATCATGATGGTCGGCCTTCAGGGCTCGGGCAAGACGACCACCACGGCCAAGCTTGCGAAGCGCCTCGCGGAGAAGGAGCGCAAGCGGGTCCTGATGGCCTCGCTCGACGTCGCCCGTCCGGCCGCGCAGGAGCAGTTGGCGGTGCTCGGCCGGCAGGCGAGCGTCGACACGCTGCCGATCGTTCCGGGCCAGCTGCCCGTCGACATCGCGAAGCGCGCGCTGCAGTCGGCGAAGCTGCAGGGTTACGACGTGCTGCTGCTCGATACGGCGGGTCGGCTCCATGTCGACGATGCGCTGATGAGCGAGATGAAGGCGGTTGCCGCCGCCTCCATGCCGGCGGAAACGCTGCTGGTCGTGGACAGCCTGACCGGCCAGGATGCCGTCAACGTCGCCAAGGGGTTCGCAGGCGAGGTCGAGCTCACCGGCGTGATCCTGACCCGCATGGACGGCGATGCCCGCGGTGGCGCGGCGCTGTCGATGCGTGCGGTCACCGGCAAGCCGATCAAGTTCGCGGGCACCGGCGAGGGTCTTGACGCGATCGAGCCGTTCCACCCCAGCCGCGTGGCGGGGCGCATCCTTGGCATGGGCGACGTCGTCAGCCTGGTCGAACGCGCCGCCGAGACGATCAAGGTCGAGGAAGCCGAGAAGCTCGCCGCCAAGATGGCGAAGGGCAAGTTCGACCTCGACGACCTCCGCTCGCAGATCGCGCAGATGCAGCGCATGGGCGGCCTCGGCGCGCTCGCCGGCATGATGCCTGGCATGAAGGGCATGAAGGGCGCGATTGACAAGGCGCAGGACAGCAAGGCGCTGGTTCACCTGGAAGCGATCATGTCGTCCATGACTGCCAAGGAGCGGGCCAAGCCCGAGTTGATCAACGCCAAGCGCAAGATCCGCATTGCCAAGGGCAGCGGCACCACCGTTCAGGAGGTGAACAAGCTGCTGAAGATGCACCAGGAAATGGCCAACGCCATGAAGCGGCTGAAGAAGATGGGCGGCCTCGGCAAGCTGGCGGCGCTGTTCGGCAAGGGTGGCATGGAAGGCGCCATGGGCGGTCTGATGGGGCCCGGTGGGCTGCCCCCTGGTGGGCTCGGCGGCGGTGGGCTGCCGGGACTGCCCGGTGGCGGCGCGCCGTTCGGAATGCCTCCGGGTTTCGACAAGTTTGGCAAGAAATGATGGCGTGACCGTCATCCCCGCGCACGCGGGGATCCATCTCCCATAAGCTGGGCAGGTGGACAGTTCAGGAGATGGACCCCCGCCTTCGCGGGGGTGACGAGTAGAAGAAAGAAGGACTAACGAAATGGCAGTTGCAATCCGTCTGGCCCGTGGTGGCTCCAAGAAGCGTCCGTACTACCGCATCGTCGTCGCGGATTCGCGCAATTCGCGTGACGGCCGCTTCATCGAGAAGGTCGGCACCTACAACCCGCTGCTGGCGAAGGACTCGCCCGAGCGGGTGAAGCTGGACAGCGACCGCATCCAGCATTGGCTGGGCGTCGGCGCTCAGCCGTCGGACCGTGTGGCCCGCTTCCTCGACGCCGCCGGCATCAAGGAGCGCGCGGCTCGCAACAACCCGAACAAGGGCAAGCCGGGCGAGAAGGCGACGGAGCGGGCCGAAGAGCGTGCTGCCAAGCAGGCCGAGGCTGCCGAAGCCGCTGCTGCCGCTGCGGCTGCTCCCGAGCCCGAGGTCGCTGCCGAGCCGGAGGCGCCGGCCGCCGATGAAAGCGCGCCGAGTCAGGAAGCTCCGGCCGAAGGTGGCGACGCTGGCGCTGAGGTGTCCGCTCCGACGCAGCCCGAGCCAGCCGAGGGCGCCGATGACGCTGCTCCGGCCGAAGGCGCCGAGAAGGCGGAGTAACATGAAGTCCTCCCCGGCCCTTGCCGGGGACGGCGACCATGCGAAGCATGGTGGAGGGGATCTTCGGCGGAAGCGTAGAACCCCTCCACCGCTCTCGAGGCGGTTCCCCTCGTCACGAAAACGTCGGGAGGATCAGTTTGTCTGACCGCATCGCCCTTGCCGCCGTCGCCGGTGCGCACGGCATCCGGGGTGAGCTTCGCCTGAAGCTGTTCTCCGACAGCGCTGAGAGCTTGGCCCACCATTCGACCGTCTTCGTGGGAGGACGGGAGATGCAACTGCAGTCCGTCAAGGACAGCGGCAAGACCGCGATTGCGCGCGTGGCCGGCGTGAACGATCGCTCGACCGCAGAAGCCCTGCGTGGCAGCCTCATCGAGGTGGATCGTGCCTCTCTCCCCCCGCTCGGAGAAGGTGAATATTATCATGCCGACCTCATCGGCCTGCCGTGCGTGTCGCATGAGGGTGCGGCTCTCGGGACGGTTGTGGCAGTCGAGAACTTCGGTGCCGGTGACCTGCTGGAGGTCGAGGGCGCGGAGGGCCGCCGGGCGTTGATTCCGTTCAGGCCCGGAATCGCGGACCTGGCAGACGGGCAGATCGTGCTCGACCCGGAGTTCCTGGCCTGACCCATTGCCCGTCCTGAGCGGAGCGCCCCAGCCCGCAGGTTAACGTCTCGGGCAACGTTGCTGCGGGATGGGCGCCCTTCGACTTCGCTGCGCTCCGCTCAGGACGAGCGAGTCATTCTCCTACCTGCATCGTCTGCCGTTCCGTCTCATTTGCCGCCGGCACCTCGACCGGCTCGCGCCACAGCGGAGACTTGGCCGCTAGGTCGTTGCGGATCGTCGTCGCTGCTTGTCCACCTTCGCCCATGGCATGGCTGATCTGGTCGAGTCCGTGGACAACGTCTCCGGCGGCGTAGAGTCCCTCGACCGTGGTGCGCATCTTGTCGTCGCAGACGAAACAGCCGTCTTCCGCAACTTTCGCGCCAACCATCTCGCCCAACTGGGTGTGGGTATCCGATCCTAGCGCCGGATAGACGCTGTCGAACGTCAGCAGCCCATGTGCCGTGTCGACCGTGATGCAGCTGCCGGTCACGCCGACAGCTTCGGCGGGCCCGTCGACGCACTTCACCCCCGCCGCGTCCAGCTTCGCCCGCTCCTCCGGGCTGAGTTCAAGTGCGCTGTCAGGCGCAATCAGGGTCACGTCCGCCGTGTAGCTACGGAGGAAGATCGCTTCACCGACGCCCCCCTTGCCGGAGCCGATCACGCCGACCTTCTTGTCGGTGATTTCATAGCCGTCACAGATCGGGCAATAGCGGATGAGCCCATGCGCCATGGCGTCGTCGTGCAGTTCCGGGTCCATCGGCGGCCGACGATTGGTGAGCCCCGTGCACAAGAGGACGGTGCGCGCACGCTGGGGACCCGCGCCCCACTCGGCCGTGAACAGACCATCTTCATCCTTGTCGAGCCGGTGCACGCGTGCGGTCTCGATCTTGGCTCCATATTTCTGCGCCTGCTCGCGCATCAGGCGGAGCAGCTCCTTGCCGTTGATCCCGTCCGGATAGCCGGCATGATTGTGGCTGCAGGGAATCCAGCTGGCCCGGCTGTTGCCCGCGTCCACCACGTGGATGTCGAGGTGAAACCGGGCGAGATAGATGGCGGCGGTCAGCCCGGCCGGGCCGCCGCCGACGATCAGGCAGTCATAGGGTGCGTCGGTAGCCATGAGGCGCCAATGAGTGGCTTGGCTTGGCGGTTCCCATGCTGCTGGCCTAAGCAGAACGCATGCACGACACGGTTTATTTCGTCTTCTCCTGGTGGATCTGGGCAGCCCTAGTGGCATTCGGAGCGATCATCGGCTTCGCTGCGGCGGCGATCCTAACGGGGCGGAAGCCACAATGGACGGCGACGCGGCGGGTAGTCACGGCGGCTGCTGTCCCGGCAGTCCTGATCGTCACTGGTACCAGCATCGGCGCAGGTATGGTTCTCGCGACCGCAACGCCGGGCGACTGGAGCGATCTTGCGGTGCCGGCGATTGCGCGAGTGGGAGTCACGGCCGCCCTGGTAGCCGGGGCGGCAGCCCTCGCCGCGGCGCTGCTCGCCGACTCGGTCGCGGGCTCGTGAGCTTCCGCACATCGGTTCTGACCCTCTACCCGGACATGTTTCCCGGACCACTGGGCATGAGCCTGGCCGGGCGGGCGCTTCAGGATGGCGTGTGGAGCCTCGACACCCGCAACATCCGGGACTTTGCAACCGACAAGCACCGCAGCGTGGACGACACCCCTGCTGGCGGCGGCGCAGGAATGGTGTTGCGAGCCGACGTGCTCGCGGCGGCGCTGGACAGCGTGGCCGATGGCCGCCCGACGCTGGCGATGACTCCTCGCGGACGTCCGCTTACGCAGCAGCGGGTCCGGGAGCTTGCAGGAGGGGAAGGGGTCATCGTGCTCTGTGGTCGCTTCGAAGGTTTCGACGAGCGGATCTTCGAAGGCCGGCCCCTCGAGCCGGTGTCGGTCGGCGACTATGTCCTGTCCGGCGGCGAGCTGCCCGCCATGGTCCTGCTGGACGCTTGCGTTCGCCTGCTCCCCACTGTAATGGGCGCGGCCTCCAGCGGAGAGGAAGAGAGCTTCGAACAGGGGCTACTCGAATATCCGCATTATACCCGACCGGTCACCTGGGAAGGGCGCACGATCCCCGAAGTGCTGCGATCGGGGGATCATGCGAAGATTGCCGCGTGGCGACACGCACAGGCGATCAACGATACACGGCTACGGCGGCCGGACCTGATCGAGCGCCATGGGGGCGCATCGCAGGCACCGCCCTCTGGCGCGCAGCGGAAGAAGTAGGGCTGTACGACCATGAACATCATCGAGACCATCGAGCGCGAGCAGATCGCCGAGCTCACCCAGACCCGAGCCATTCCCGAATTCCGCCCTGGCGACACGCTGCGCGTCGGCGTCAAGGTCATCGAAGGCGACCGCGCCCGCGTCCAGAACTTCGAGGGCGTCTGCATCGCCCGCGCCAACAAGGGCATCAACTCCAACTTCACGGTCCGCAAGATCAGCTTCGGCGAGGGGGTCGAGCGCGTCTTCCCGCTCTACTCGCCGGTGGTGGACTCCATCGAGGTCGTCCGCCGCGGTGCCGTCCGCCGCGCCAAGCTTTACTATCTGCGCGGCCGCACCGGTAAGTCGGCCCGCATCGCCGAGCGCCGCGACCCGCGTACTACGGGAAAGCAGGTCGCAGCCAGCGCCACGCCGCAGACCGAGACGGCCGAGGGCTGAGCCTTCTGGCAACGAAATGAAAGAGGGCGGGAGAGCTTCGGTTCTCCCGCCCTTTGTCGTTCAGATTCGCATCCGTTCGACAACGATCGTCGCGTGCGGCAGATACTGCGGCTGCGCGTTCGCCGGCTTGGCGGCGAGCAGGGGAGCCGCTGCTGGGGGTAGGCGCCACTGGGTGCCGATGAGAGTCAATTGCACCGGCGCGGTTCCGACTACCATCTCCAGCAAGGCTCCATCACACCGTCTCCCGGTGCACGAGAGGGTGTAAGAACCCTTGGTGCCTTCCGCGCGGATGGGTCGCGTCTCGCCCGCAAGGCCAGCCGCTCGGACATCGGCTTGCTCCGGAGCCATGATCGTGACGCTGTCGGCACCACCCGTCGAAAGCCTGAAGCGCAGCCGCCGCGCCCGTCCGGGAACTGGGGATTGTTCCACCACTGTCGCTCGCGGAGGCACTATGCCAGACTGGGAAGGAGCTGGCGCAATCCAGCGCTGACGCAGGCCGATCGGCAAAGTGCCAAGCTGCCACCGTCCGAAGCGCGCAAAGCTGGCGGGCAGGGGCGCCCGGTCGTTGGCGATCGACCACAGAGGCTGCCGGAAGCTCGGATCCACGACATATTGCAACGTGAACTGCTGCTGCCGGTCAGCAGAATAAGCGGGCGCGATCGTAGCAGGTATCCAGGCAGCAAACGCCAGCAGGATGGCTCCTCCTGCAACCCGAGTTCGCGAGGATCCTTCGACCAGCGGCTTCGCCTCGATCAGCCACGGCAACAGCACGAGCCCGCCAAGCGGGGCGAACGCCCATAGCGGCCCGCCGTTCAGGAGCTCTTCGAGTAGGCCTAGCATTGCGCCGAGCGTGACGAACAAGAGCAATGCCGCGAGGATCGCGGCCAGCGTCTCCGCTGGTTTCCACCAGCGACCTGCCAGCATTCCGCAGGCGACGATCAGAGGTGGAGACAGGAAGTAGATCAGGCCGCCCGGCGCCGCGAGGGCCGTTCCGGCACCCACGACGAGGAACAGCAGCCAGAAGGCGGCGCGAAGTTGCCGAACCTCCAGTGTCCGAGCGGCCGCGAGCGCCAGGAGCCCGGCCGCGATGACGCCAGCGTAGATCGCTGCTTCGGTCCACTGCGGGGACGCCCGCCAGAACTGACCGGACCGGAAGCCTCCGACGACGGTCAGCCCGGCCCATGCCAAGCCGATGCCCAGAAGCAGAGCAGCGATTATCAAGGGCAGGCCCAGCCAAGCACGCCGCTTCCACGTGACAACCAGGAGCAGGAGGGCGAGACCCGCGAGCAGCGCTACGCCCGCTGCCATCGGCAGGGTGACGAGCGCTCGACCCGCCACGTCCATGAACAGCAACTCGCCCTGCACCTGCGTCGGAGCGGCGCCAGCGGCAAGGCGGCTCGCCAACGCCAGCGTCTGGTCCCCCATGTGCTGAAGGGTCGAGAGATCCAGTGCCTGGAGATTGTCCCCGGGCGAATGGTAGCGGGTCTCATTGCCCATCGGCGCCAGGTTGAGCGTGAGCCAGCCGCGTTCCTCGAAGCTGTTGACGTCCGTGTAGTTGGGCAGCTGGCGATAGGCGCTGACCGCAAGGCTGTTTGCAACCGGTCGGTCGACCGCTGCGGCGAAAACCCGGACGGCAGCGACGTTGGGTACGCTGGTCTCGAACATGTTGACGGGACCGCGCACCCCGCGCGCCTCGAGGTTGATCAGGCTGTCGACGCGGGCAGCGAGCGGATCGCCGTCCAGGAACGCCCGTGCTCCGTTGAGGCCGAGCTCTTCCCCCTCGTTGAACAGGAAGGTGACGGGTCTCGCCAGGCGCTGCTCTTTGAGCAGTCCAGCCACCTCCATCATGGTCGCGACACCGACCCCGGCGTCGGCGGCGCCGGGGCCTACCGGCACGCTGTCATAGTGCGAGTTGATCAGCAGGTGCCTCCCGCGCGCGGGACCGAGCGTGACCAGCACGTTGCGGACCCGGGCACAGGCGACCCCGCGCTGCTTGAACAACACGTTGCAATTGAAGCGATCGTCCACGCGAGGCTGCAGCCCCATCGCCCGCAGCTGCGCAACCAGTCGCGCACGAACTCCGTCGCTGGTGACCGTATCCGCCGGATGCGGACTTTCGTCACCGAGGACTCGCGCCAGTCGCGCCTTGGCCCGACCCGCATCGAACTGTCCGGGGAGGTTCTGCGCTCGCGCCCGCGGCGGCTCGGTCAGCTTGTGCGTGGAGGCCATGGCCAGCAGCAGTCCGATCACGACTGCTATCAGCCACCACGACCGCTGCCTCATCGCTGCCCCCGCCTTGTCTCGCCCCGACGCCAAGCCATATCGCCTTGCCGCGCCGCTTGCGATAGGGGCGCTGCAGATCATCGGGAGTGACGAAATGGGTTACCGGGTCGCCGTCGTCGGTGCGACGGGCAATGTCGGACGCGAGATGCTGCAGATCCTGGCGGAGCGGCAGTTCCCGCTGGACGAGGTCGCAGCCGTCGCCAGCGCACGCTCGACTGGGGACATCGTCGACTTCGGCGACACGGGCGAGACGCTCAAGGTCAAGAACCTCGAGCACTTCGATTTCGCGGGCTATGACATGGCGCTGTTTGCCATCGGCTCGGAGGGCAGCAAGATCCACGCTCCACGGGCGGCGCAGGCGGGCTGCACGGTGATCGACAATTCATCGCTCTACCGGATGGACCCGGACGTGCCGCTAATCGTGCCGGAGGTGAACCCGGACGCCATCAGCGGTTATCGGGCAAGGAACATCATCGCCAATCCGAACTGCTCGACCGCGCAGATGGTGGTCGCTCTGAAGCCGCTGCACGATGCGGCCGGGATCAAGCGGGTGGTGGTGGCGACCTACCAGTCCGTCTCCGGTGCGGGCAAGCAGGGTATGGACGAGCTGTTCAACCAGTCGCGCAACATCTTTGTCGGTGACACGGCCGAGCCCGAGAAGTTCACCAAGCAGATCGCGTTCAACGTGATTCCGCACATCGACAGCTTCCTGGAGGACGGCTCCACCAAGGAAGAGTGGAAGATGGTGGTGGAGACCAAGAAGATACTCGACCCGAAGATCAAGGTCACTGCCACCTGCGTTCGCGTGCCGGTGTTCGTCGGCCATTCCGAGGCCGTGAACATCGAGTTCGAGCGGGAGATCAGCGCCCAGGAAGCGCAGGACATCCTCCGCGAGGCGCCGGGCATCATGCTGGTCGACAAGCGCGAGGACGGCGGTTACGTCACGCCGGTCGAGTGTGTCGGCGACTATGCGACCTTCGTTTCGCGCGTTCGAGAGGACCCGACGGTCGACAGCGGACTATCGATGTGGATCGTGAGCGACAACCTCCGGAAGGGTGCCGCGCTGAACGCGGTGCAGATCGCTGAACTGCTTGGTCGGAGGCATCTTCAGAAAGCCGCCTGAGGGATCCTGCTAGGCGGCGGAGCGTTCGATCGCGCGCCGCAGCAGGGGCGAAGTTGCCGCAGCCCTGTCGAGCCACGTCATGGCTTGGTCGATTTCTGTCCGGTACCGCGCCGCAGCCTCTTGAAGTAATTTGCGGCGTAGTGCGGGTGTGTAGTCGTACTCCAGCGCTTTGGAATAACGGCGCATGAGCGGCCCCGTCGTAACGGACGCGAGCTGCTGGTCGGAGGCAGGAAAGCCCAGAAATCCGGCGATATGGCGTAGGGCCGTTTCGGGCTGATCGAGAAAGACGTCGAAGTTGGTCCACATCAACTGGTCGCCGCCGAGCCGCTCTGCCGCTTGCTCAAGCGCGGTCATCTCGCAGGCCCAGGCCGCCGCGGCGAGCGTGGCCGGGTGGTCGCCCGGACTAACCTGTTGAAATGGAACGCGTTCAGACATGCGTTGAGCGCGGAACGGAACCAGGGTGCTGAGCTCTCGTCGGCTGTTTTCGCCCGCCAGCATCGTCTGGATGTAGGAGGTGGGCGAGACGGTCAGGAACAGCCCGCGCCCCTTCGGGCCGATCCACTCAGCGGCTAAGTCACTGACAAAGCTTGTAGTCTTGACTAACGCCTTCTCCTCAGGGGCGAAGGTGCGGGAGTAGAGCTTCCGTACGGGGTCGATCAGCGCTTGCCAATGCTCCCGGCCGAGGAGAGCGAGGTCCCGGAGGGCGCGAGGTTCTCGGATGGACAGCACATTGTCGAGTTCACCGAGCAGGCGGGCGATCAGGGTGGAGCCGACATGGCCGATGTGGAAGATCCACCGAACGTCGTCGCGAGCGACACGTTGAGTTGCACAAAGTGCCACCTCGAGCGGCACTAAATGCGCGGAATTGACGTTTTGCAGCAGGCGATCATCCAGAAAACTCGCTGCGCGATAGTCTTCCGGGCTCATGTCGACGAAGCGCACCAATCCGGCCAGCGGATCGCAGGCCTGGACCAGCCAGCGCGCATCGCGGGCGATCTCCTGTTCGGTCAGTTTCGGAGCATCAGCCATCAGCCTGCGATTAGCGGCCTTGCGGCTGCGAAGCCACCGGGCCTAATCTTGGTGCATGACACAGTTGATGAGCGGCGGTTGCGCGTGCGGGCGCGTGCGGTTCGAGGCGGACGTGCCAGACCACAAGGCCTACCTTTGCCATTGCCGGATGTGCCAGCGGGCGAGCGGCAACGTGTCGCTCGCCATGTACACGCTTCCGCAAGCCAATGTTCGATGGCAGCGGGAGCCCGACTGGTACCGGAGCAGCCGGATCGCCGAGCGACCGTTCTGTTCGCAGTGCGGCACCAGCCTGGGGTTCCGCTACTTGGAGGGCACGGATCGGATGGACCTGACCGTGGCCGCTTTCGACGATCCCACGCCTTTCCGACCGACAAGTCACTTCGGCGCCGAGAGTGCCCACCGCGCCTGGCTCAACACCGAAGGCCTGCCGGAGACCCGCAGCGACGAGTACGAGCGGCTGCAGGAGCGATGGACCCAGGCCGGCGCCCAACCGCCGGCCTGATACAATCCGTCCAGGATTTGCCCAGGCGCAAGCGCCTTAGGCGTCGTCCTCGTCCTCCTTGTCGTCGTCGAGCTTCGGCGCGAGTTCCTTGAGCGCTTCCGTCTTGTTGCCGGCCTCGATCTGCTTGCTGATCTCGCGCAGCTTGGTGAGGCGCTTGCCGGGCTTCGGATGCGGATCGTTGATGATCGGACCGAGCAGGTTCAACGCTTCCTTGTTCCGGTTCTCGATCAGCATCAGGTGGGCCAGGGTCGTCCGGATGCCGGGATCGAACGGCGCAAACTCATAGGCGCGTTCAACGGCAATCAGCGCGTCCTTCGGCGGTGTCTCGCCTGCGAGCAGGTAGGTGAGATAGTAGCCGTGGAGCGGGACCGGGTTTTCGTTGTCCGCCTTGTTGGCCGCCACGAACTCCTTGCGGGCAACGGCAAACTGCTTCGGGTCCGTCTTGGCGCGCCGCAGTGCAATCCTGGCGCGGTAGATGCGCGCATCGGTGTTGACGGGATCGATCTGCAGGATCCGGTCGGCGAGTGCCTCGGCCTCCCTGTCGTTCTGCGCATCATATTCCGCTTCCATTGCGGCCCGCAGTACGGGGACGTCCCTGGGGTGGGCACTGGCAAGCCGGCGAGCGTCGTCCACCAGCGCCTTGGCCTTCTCCTTGCTTACGCCGACCTGCGACCGGATGTGGAGGCGCATCTTGGCCTCTTCCGCCTGGGACAGAGCCCGCACCTCGGCCCGCGGAGGCTTGTAGTTCGGGAACTTGACCTCGACGATCCGAGCGCGGCCACGGCGATAGGCATCGAGATCCCGGTTCAGCTTGTCGAGGTCGCCAAACGCCTGTTCCGCGGCCTGCCGGCTGGTCTGACCCGCATTGATCAGCCGAAGATACTTCTCCAGCTCGCCTTTGCGCTCCCCCGAGAAGGAAAGGTAGTTCGAGAGCAGCCAGCCCATCGCATAGATCTGCGCGCCGTCCTCGCCATCCATCCGCTCGGGCGGATCGAGGAGACGCTTCACGTGATAGGTGTTGAGGTATCGAAGCACATCGGCACGGTGAGTGGCGGCGCCACCCATCCGGAACCCGCTCTCCGTCAACTGAGCCGTGCCGTAAACCTCGGCGAAGCCCTCGCTGTACCAGCGGGGGTAAGCGGCGGGTGCATGCTGGTACATGAAATAGTGCGCATATTCGTGGAACAGGACCACGCCCGAGAAGCTGTCGTCCGTGTCCCGGGTGCCGATGCTCCCGCGAACGCGCGGCTGGCGAGCCGGCACGAACGCCACCGACCCACCGGCCCGTGGGATGAAGAAGCCGGCCACGCCGCGAGAACCCGCAAGTTCGCCGATGTCGTCCGTGTCGCCGAACTGGTAAAGCGTCAGCTTGGCCGAATCCGGCACCTCCTCGCTCTCCAGCGACATGCCGCGCACGTAGCGCATGACCTGATCGAACCGCTCCAGGTTCACGGCGAGTTTTTCCGCCTGCTCCTTGGAGGTTTCCGAATAAACGACGAAGTGGTTGGTCTTCGCTCTCCACCAACCCTCGGCGGCAGCAGGCGAAGAGAGAGCGACAGCCGCGAGGGCTGCAAACACGTAACGCATCAAGATCAACTCCAGGCAGGATGGAGGCGGACGCACTCACGGGAAGTCGCCCGATCTCACGTTAAACTGCTGGAAACTGGCAAGGCAACCACTTGCCGCGGCGCGACTTTCGCTCGGGCTGGTGGTGACATTTTGAACGCACTTGCGAAAGGCGTGGCGAGAGCATCGCTCGGCAGGAGATGTGCACTCGCGCGAAGATTTCGGTAGGGCTCCCTGCATGATCACCAATCACTGGACCGCCTCGGACGGGGTCGAGCTGGCATGGCGGGAAATGGGGCAGGGGCGTGCGGTCATCCTGCTTCATGGCCTCTTCTCGGATGCCCAGATGAACTGGATCAAGTTCCGCCATGCCGAGCGGATCGCATCGGCGGGCTTCCGCGTCATCATGCCGGACCTGCGAGCCCACGGGCTGTCGGCGAAGCCGCACGATCCTGCCCACTACGGCCGGGGAGTGCTGGCACGCGACGTGCGGGAGCTGATCGCGCACCTTGCGCTGACGGACTACGATCTCGGCGGCTTCTCGCTGGGCGCCCGCACCACGGTGCAGGTGATCGGGGAGGGCGCCCGTCCCCGGCGCGCGATCCTGGCGGGCATGGGTCTTCAAGGCCTGACCGACTGGAACCGCCGGCAGGCCTTCTTCCACGAGGCGATTGCCCAGTTCGACGTCGCCAAGCGTGGGGACAAATGGTGGATGGCCATCCAGTTCATGAAGACGATGAAGGTCGACCGGGTCGCCGCCGGTCACCTGCTGCGCACGTTCGAGGACGCGCAGCCCGGCTGGCTCCAGGCGTTCACCATGCCGACGCTCATCCTGTGCGGTGACAAGGATGACGATAACGGGTCGGCGTCCGCGCTCGCCGAAGCGCTGCCGACTGCCGAGCTGGAATATGTCCCGGGGACTCATATGAGCTCCGTCGTGGAGCCGGCGTTCGGCGAGGCGATCGCCCGCTTCTTAAGTGCTTGACCCGAAACGCCGTCCTGCGCTTAGTCCGCGCGCACATCATCCTGCTTGAAGGACCACCCGCATGAAGTTTGCCGCTTCCGTCTCCCTCCTTGCGCTTACGTTGGGAGGTTGTGCCGCCACCACCTCGAACACGGCCGGTGTGGCCCCTGCTGCGGTCGCCCAGAACGATACTCCGGGCACGACCGATGCGCCGCCCGCCGGGCAGTATGCTGCGACGCCGGAAGGCGCGCGCCAGTTCATCGCGGCGGTCGAGAAGGACCTGTTCGACCTCAGCGTGATCGGCGGCCGGGCCGCCTGGGTGAACTCGACTTACATCACCGAGGATACCGACGCGATTGCGGCTTACTTCGGCACCATCGGGACCGAGAAGGGCGTAATCTACGCCAAGGAAGCTGCCCGCTTCGCGCGGGTCGAAGGACTCGATCCCGACACGGCGCGCAAGCTCAACATCCTGCGCGGGGCGCTGGTGCTGGCCGCGCCGACGACGCCGGGTGCCGCGGCCGAGCTGGCGACCATCACCACCCGCCTGCAGTCGCAATATGGCAAGGGCCGCGCGACGCTGAACGGCAAGGAGATCACCGGCGACGTGGCCGAGGAGGAGATGGGCACCCTGCGCGACCCGGCCAAGCTGCAGGAGGTCTGGACCAGCTGGCACACCAACGTCGGCCGGCCGATGCGTGCCGACTATACCCGCATGGTCGAGATCGCCAACGCGGGCGCCAAGGAGCTCGGCTATGCCGACACGGGAGCGATGTGGCGGTCGAACTACGACATGAGCCCGGAAGAGTTCTCGGCCATGTACGACCGGCTCTGGGAGGAGCTGAAGCCGCTGTACAACCAGCTGCACTGCTACACCCGGACCAAGCTCAACCAGAAGTATGGCGACCGCATCCAGCCGGCGAGCGGACCGATCCGCGCCGATCTGCTCGGCAACATGTGGGCGCAGGAATGGGGCAACATCTACGACGTGGTGGCGCCCAAGGGTGCGGGCGACGTCGGCTATGACGTGACCGACCTGCTCAAGGCCAAGAAGAAGACGCCGACCGACATGGTCCGGATCGGCGAGGGCTTCTACACGTCGCTGGGCCTGGCGCCGCTGCCCGAAACCTTCTGGCAGCGCTCGCAGATCGTCCGTCCGGAGGGCCGCGAGGTGGTCTGCCACGCCTCGGCCTGGGACCTCGACAACAAGGACGACCTGCGCATCAAGATGTGCACCAAGGTCAACGGCGACGACTTCGTCACCATCCACCACGAGCTTGGTCACAACTACTACCAGCGCGCCTACAACCAGCAGCCGTACCTGTACCTCAATGGTGCGAACGACGGTTTCCACGAGGCGATCGGCGACTTTATCGCCCTGTCGGTGACGCCCGAGTATCTGGTGCAGATCGGCCTGCTGGACCGGAACAAGGTGCCGGACGCCAGCAAGGACACCGGCCTGCTGCTCCGCCAGGCGATGGACAAGGTCGCCTTCCTGCCGTTCGGCCTGATGGTCGACAAGTGGCGGTGGGGCGTGTTCGACGGCTCCATCCCGAGCACCGGCTACGAGCAGGGCTGGAACCAGCTCCGGCAGCAGTATCAGGGCATCACGCCGCCCGTCGCGCGGACCGAGCAGGACTTCGATCCGGGCGCCAAGTTCCACATCCCGGGCAACACACCCTACGCCCGCTACTTCCTGGCGCGCATCCTGCAGTTCCAGTTCTACAAGGCGGCCTGCGACATGGCCGGCTGGAAGGGACCGCTGCACCGTTGCTCCTTCTATGGGAACAAGGAAGTCGGGCAGCGCCTGAACGCCATGCTGGCGATGGGCGCGTCCAAGCCGTGGCCGGATGCGCTCGAGGCCTTCACCGGCACGCGGGAGATGTCGGGCAAGCCGATGCTGGAGTATTTCGCTCCGCTGCAGCGCTGGCTGGAAGAGCAGAACCGCGGGAAGCAGTGCGGCTGGTAAGCTGAGTCGCTTCGCTCTCCGCTCGTCCTGAGCGGAGGGCCGCAGGCCCGTAGTCGAAGGGCGCAACCGTGCGGCACGCCCTTCGACTTCGCTGCGCTGCGCTCAGGACGAGCGAAGTTCTGGCGACGCCCTACTCCGCCGCGAGCCGGGCAGCCTTGAGCCGCCGCTCGGCCTGGCGCGTGCCCTGGTCCCGCTCACGGCGGCGATCGAGCATCCAGGCTGCTCCGCCGACTGCCGCGGCCATGCCGCCGATCAGCGCGGCCGTGGCGACCGGGTGCATCTGGGCCTCCAGGTAGAATGACGTCCGCCGCTTGAACGGCTCCTGGTTGCTCTCCGTTCGGCCGTCGGCGCGAGGCTCGAACAGGTTGTCGTTGGTGCCAGGGGCCGGCGGCACGTCGGTGGTCTGGGCGAACTCGTCGCCGAACCACTGCATGCCGATGTCGCTGAGCCGGGACAGGGCCGGCGCGACCGTGGTGAGTGCGATGCCGCCGCCTCCGACCACCAGATCCCGGCGCCGGTGCTCGGCCGCGAAGCAGATCGCCTTGGCGACCAGCTCCGCGTCATAGAGGGGCTGCGGCAGTCGTGCCGGTTTGCCCATCTTGTTGCGCGCATGCTCCGGGTAGGGGGTGTCGATGCCGGCAGGCTTGATCAGCGTGACGGACATCGGCGAACCTTCGTCCTCCAGCTCCATCCGCAGGGCATCGGTGAACTGCATCACCGCCGCCTTCATCGCGCAATAAGGTCCCTGGAGCGGGATCGCCCGGTTGGAGAGGACCGAGCCGAGATTGATCAGAGCGCCGCCGCGTTCCTTCATGTGCCGGACGGCGGCCATGCTGCCCTGGACCAGCCCGAAGTAGCCGACGTCGAACACCCGGCGGTGCTCTTCCAGGGAGACCTCTTCCAGCCGGGCGTAGAGCGCGACGGCGGCATCGTTGACCCAGGTGTCAATGGGGCCGAACGTCTCCAGTGCCTTGGCCGCCAGCTCCTCGGCCGCGCCTTCATCCGCCACGTCAATCGCCAGCGCAGTCGCTTGCCCGCCCTTGTTGCGAATGGAGACGACCACGTCGTCGAGCGCCTCCGAGTTGCGGGCTGCAAGGACAACCCTTGCTCCGCCGGCAGCGGCGCGGCGAGCAGTCGCTAGCCCAATGCCGCTGGAAGCACCCGTGATCACCATAACTTGTTCTGACAAGGACTTCAGGCGCGCAGCCATTCTTCTTCTCTCCCGCAAAGAGGGGCGCCGAAGCGCCCCTCTCGTTCATCAAGCGTGTGAGTGGGCCTACGCACCGTAGGAGATCGACCCGGTTTTGCTCTGGTCCTTGCCGACGTCGTCGAGCCCGGTCGCACCGCGTGAGGAGGTCTGGCTGCCGCTGTCGCTCGACAGGCTGCCGGTCGAGCCGGCCGCCGAACTCGAAGAGCCGGTCGAGCCCGCGCTGCTGCCACCGGTGGTCAGGCCGGCGCCCGCCGCCGTGTTGCTGGTGCCAGTGTTGAGATTGCTGCTGCTGCCGCTGCCGGAAGTGCCGCTGCTGCCCATCGACGAGCCGGTCGAGCTGGTGCCGGCACTGGCGCTGGGAGACGCGCTAGCGGTCTCGAGGATGGCGTTTTGGCCGGTGCTGCCCTGCTGGCCGGAACCGTGGGTGCTGCTGCTGTCCGTCTGGGAGTCGGACTGGCCCCATTTCATCAGCGACGACGAGCCGCCGCTGCTGCTCTGCTGGCTGCTGCTGTTCCGGCGCGACCACAGGAATGCGCCTGCCGCGGCAACGGCCGTGGCGGCTGCGGCTGCCGCGATCGGACGCGACTTCGCCTTGTCGACCATGCCGGTCATGCGGCCCGAGCGCTGGCCCTGTTCGGACCGGCTGTGAGCCTGGGGCTCCGAGTGGGTGTAGGTATTGCTTTGCGTGGTGTTGCCGTTGCTGCCCTGCGATTTTGCCATGTCACTTTCCTCCAAGGGGGTTTCGTGACGGCTCAACGCGGCAGACCCGTCGCCGTTGCGTGCCCCTCGGCAAAGAGAGGCGCAGCGGCGACGGGCGCAGGGTTAGAGTTGCTCGATCAGGGTTTCGGCGCCCGAGACCTGGTAAGCGCCGGGCTCCTCGACGTTGAGCTGTTCGACCACACCGTCGTTGACGATCATGGAATAGCGCTGCGAGCGCGTGCCCATGCCGAACTTCGCGGCATCCATGCTGAGGCCCAGCGCCTGTGCCAGCTGGCCGTTTCCATCGGACAGCATGGTAATGCCTTGCGCTCCACTCTCGCGACCCCAGGCCGACATCACGAAGGCGTCGTTCACGGCAGTGCAGGCGATCTCGTCGATGCCCTTGGCCTTCAGCTCATCCGCCTTTTCGATGAAGGAGGGAAGGTGCCTGGCCGAGCAGGTCGGCGTGTAGGCGCCCGGCACCGCGAACAGTGCGACCTTCTTGCCCGCGAAATATTCGCTCGTGGTGGTCGGCCGAGGGCCCTCGTCGGTGGCGATGGTCAGCGGAACGTCGGGCAGCTTGTCACCGGGCTGGATAGGCATGGGCGGTCTCCTGTTTGTTTCGGCGGGGACATAAGCGGCTCGGCCGACCGCAACAAGGCTTGCCCGGGGCGTGCATCGGAAGGCATTGGAGGGCCATGAGTCAGCCGCCCTTCCTGTCCGGCCGATTGCTCCTGGCGATGCCGGGCATGGCCGATCCGCGCTTCGAGCGGGCCGTGATCGCGGTTTGCGTGCACGACGAGAATGGCGCGGTCGGGGTCGGCATCGGGCAGAAGCGCGCGGGAATGCGGTTTCGAGCGCTGCTGAAGCAGCTTGGGCTCGACCCGGGCCAGGCCCCGGACTGCGCGGTCCACCACGGCGGTCCGGTGGAGCCCGGGCGCGGCTTCGTTCTCCACTCCCCCGACTGGGGCGGCGAGGACACGCTGCACGTGATGGGGGCAAGCGGCGAGCTGTGCGCCATGACGGGCACCATCGATGTCCTTCGCGCCATCTCCGAAGGGCGCGGCCCGTCCAAGTGGATTGCGGCCCTCGGCTATGCCGGCTGGGGCGCGGGGCAGCTGGAAGAGGAGATGACCCGCCACGGCTGGTTCGCGGCCGGGGGCGAGCCCTCGATCCTGTTCGACACGCCCACCGACGAGCGCTGGTCCGCAGCCTTCCGCCACGAAGGCATCGACCCGCGGTTGCTCGCCAGCGAGACGGGCGCAGCCTGATATAAAGCTTTCTTTATATGTTGGCTTCGGCTAGGTCGAACGCGACCGGCCGCCGCGATTGACTCGCGCGCGGTCCTTCTTGCTTTTGGAGACTCAACGTGGACGCCCAGACCCTCACCCGCGACTTCCTCGTCAAGAATCTTGGCCTTGCCGACTTCGGCCGCAAGGAAATCGAAATCGCCGAGACGGAGATGCCGGGCCTGATGGCGCTTCGCCAGGAATATGGCGAGTCGAAGCCGCTCAAGGGTGCGCGGATCACCGGCTCGCTGCACATGACCATCCAGACGGCCGTGCTGATCGAGACGCTTACGACGCTCGGCGCCGACGTCCGCTGGGCGAGCTGCAACATCTATTCGACGCAGGACCATGCCGCCGCCGCCATCGCGGCGACCGGCGTTCCCGTGTTCGCGGTCAAGGGCGAGACGCTCGAGGAATATTGGGACTATGTCGCTCGCATCTTCGACTGGGAGCAGGACGGCGATGGCACCACCTGCAACATGATCCTGGACGATGGCGGCGACGCCACCATGTTCGCGCTGTGGGGCGCGCGGGTCGAAGCGGGTGAGGCGTTGTTCACCCCGTCGAACGAGGAAGAGGAGATCTTCGCCGCGACCCTGAACCGCTTCCTGAAGGAGCGTCCGGGTTACCTGACGAAAACGGTGCAGGCGATCAAGGGCGTGTCGGAGGAGACCACCACGGGCGTTCACCGGCTGTACGAGCTGGCCAAGCAGGGCAAGCTCCCGTTCCCGGCGATCAACGTCAACGACAGCGTCACCAAGTCGAAGTTCGACAATCTCTACGGCTGCAAGGAATCGCTGGTGGACGCCATCCGCCGCGGCACGGACGTGATGCTCGCCGGCAAGGTCGCGGTGGTGGCCGGCTTCGGCGACGTCGGCAAGGGCTCCGCGGCCTCGCTCCGCAACGGCGGGGCGCGCGTGCTGGTGACGGAGATCGACCCGATCTGCGCGCTTCAGGCCGCGATGGAGGGCTATGAGGTCGTCACCATGGAAGAGGCGGCGACCCGCGCCGACATCTTCGTCACCGCGACCGGCAATATGGACGTTATCACGCTCGACCACATGCGGGCGATGAAGAACATGGCAATCGTCTGCAACATCGGCCACTTCGACAGCGAGATCCAGATTTCGGCGCTCAGCAACATGAAGTGGACCGAGATCAAGCCGCAGGTGGACGAGGTCGAGTTCCCGGATGGGAAGAAGATCATCGTGCTGTCCAAGGGTCGCCTGGTGAATCTGGGCAACGCGACCGGTCACCCGAGCTTTGTGATGAGCTCCAGCTTCACCAACCAGGTGCTGGCGCAGATCGAGCTATGGACCCGGTCGGAGGCTTACGGGAACGATGTCTACGTGCTTCCCAAGCACCTCGACGAGAAGGTCGCAGCCCTGCACCTCGACAAGCTTGGCGTGAAGCTGACCACGCTGACCGACAAGCAGGCGGCGTATATCGGCGTGAAGGCGCAGGGACCGTTCAAGCCGGAGCATTATCGCTATTAAGCACAAGGGCTGTGCCGCTGTGGCACGAAGCTGACCCATGATGTTGCGATGATGTGACACTGCTCGCTGAATGAACGCCAGTTGAACGATTAGCATTTGCGCGCCGGGTGACATCTGTCATTCGGCGCGCTGCATTTTCTCCCCTGCAGGATGTGCCTAGATATGCGACGTTCAGCTTTACTCTCCTTGTCTACCGTCTCCCTCGCTGCGCTGGCGTTTATCGCCGCTCCGGCGGCCGCCCAGGACGCTCCGGCGACCCCGGACACTCCTCAGGCTCCCGATTGCCCGGACCAGAATGACGATGGCGTTTGCGATCCGGCCACCACGGTCAGCAGCGCCGACGGCAGCACGGCCGCGACCGAGTCCGGCGCGATCGTCATCACCGGTTCGCGTATCCGCCGCAACGAGTTCACCACCGCCGAGCCGATCACCGTGGTCACCAAGCAGGAGATCACGCAGGCAGGCTTCAACAGCGCGACCGACGCGCTGCAGAGCAATGCGGTCACCGCCGGTGCGTCCCAGATCAACAACTACTACAGCGGCTTCGTCGTTGACGGCGGCACCGGCGCGAACACCGTCGGCCTGCGCAACCTCGGTCCGGCGCGTACCCTAGTCCTGCTGAACGGCCGCCGCCTGTCGCCGGCCGGTACCCGTGGCTCGGTCCTGGCGGCCGACCTCAACGTTCTGCCGACCTCCATCGTCGAGCGGATCGAAGTCCTCAAGGCCGGTGCCTCCTCGGTGTACGGTTCGGACGCGATCGCGGGCGTCATCAACATCATCACGGACCAGAAGGTCCGTGGTCTCACCCTCGAGACCCAGGTCAACGTTCCGGAGATCGGTGCGGGTGTGGATCGCCGCATCGCGGGCACCTTCGGGTTCGGCACCGACCGCCTGAACATCATCGGCTCGGTCGAGTACCGCAAGCGTGACGGCATCCGCCTGAACGACGTCGGTTTCGCCTCCTGCCCGATCGGTGGCTTCCTGAATGGTGAAGGCACCCCGTTCGGCTCGGGTGACGGCGTCGGCTTCGACGGCACTCCGTGCTTCACGCTCGACAACGGTGGCACCACCATCAACACCCTCGGTGTTCCGACCCGTCAGGCGATCGGCCGCACCAGCGGCGTTCTCGGCAACTTCAATCGTCTCGTTCCGGACGCAACGGTCATCGGTGGTCCGACCCCGGGCTTCCGCGGCGTCGGTTTCTATGATCGTGACACCTTTGATCCGGATAGTCAGAAGGAGTTCGTGGTCAGCCCGGTCAAGACCCTGACCGGCTTCCTGTCGGCCACCTACGACCTGCAGGCTCTGGGTGGGGCTGAGCTTTATGGTGAGGTCCTTGCGACCCGCCGCAAGTCCTCCGCTCCGCTTTATCGCCAACTCTCGCTGGACTACATCCAGGGCAGCCCGCTGCTTCCCGAGATCTTCCGTAACGGCGCCTTCCTCGCACCGAACGAGACCTCAAGCGGTAACATCGTCGCTGCGCGCGCGTTCATCGGCTTCGGCCTGACCGACTCGCGTCAGCAGGTGGACTATGTTCGCGCGGGTGGCGGCATTCGCGGCGACTTCTTCCTGAAGGACTGGCGCTATGACGTGTACGTCGGCAAGTCCTGGACGGACGCTCGCTACGAGATCGAATCGTTCCTGATCGATCGCCTGGCCAACTCGCTGCTCGTGACCGACAATGGTGACGGCACGTTCAGCTGCGCAAACGTGGCCTCCAACCCGGGCTGCGTCGCCGCTCCGGCCCTGAGCGCAGACGTGATCGGCGGAAACCTGCCGCAGGCGTTCAAGGACTACATCCTCGAGAACACCATCGGCACGAACATCTTCCGTGAAACCACGGCGATCGCCAGCATCGACGGTCCGATCTTCCGCCTGCCGGGTGGTGACGCCCAGCTGGCCCTGGGTGCCGAGTACCGCAAGCAGCGCATCGACGACACGCCGGACGAGAATGCCATCAACGGCAACCTTCTCGGCCTGACCTCGTCGGAGCCGACCCGCGGTACGGACTCGGTGAAGGAAGTCTTCGGCGAAGTCTTCCTGCCGCTCCTGAAGGACCTGCCGTTCGCCCGTAACCTGAACCTCACGGCGTCTGCTCGCTGGACCGACTACAAGTCCTATGGCAGCGACACGACCTACAAGCTCGCGGGCGAGTGGGAGCCGATCCGTGGTCTGGGTTTCCGTGGCAGCATCGGCACCTCCTACCGCGCTCCGGCGCTCGCGGAGCAGTTCCTGGGTGCGACCAGCGGCTTCCTCCCTTCGGGTAATGACCCCTGCGACGCGGACAACTTCCCGCGTGCGAATGGCCAGCCGAACCCGGGTGCGTATTCGCCGCGCCAGCAGCTTATCGCGGCGAACTGCGCTTCCATCGGTCTTGATGTCGGCACTTTCCAGCAGAACAGCGGGGTCACCACCTTCACCCGTGGTGGCGCGGAGTTCGGGCTCGAGGCGGAAACCTCGAAGAACTGGTCCGTGGGCGTTGTCCTGCAGCCGGTGCTGCCGTCCTCGATCGGCAACCTCAGCCTGGCTCTCGACTACTTCAACATTAAGGTTGAGAATGGTGTATCGAGCCTCACCGCACCAACGATCCTCGGCCGTTGCTATGCCGATGTGGCGTTCGATCCTACGGCTGGCTTCTGCCGCTTCGTCGATCGTGACGAGAACAACGTCCTGACGGTGAACAGCGACTACGTGAACCTGTCGACGGACATCGTGAAGGGCTTTGAGTTCAACGGCCGTTACTCGCGTGACCTGTTCGGCGGTAACCTGGTGATCAACGCCAACGTGACCAAGTACACCGAGCAGTCCACGCGCTTGTTCCCCGAGGAATTCCTGACGGATGCGAACGGGACCTATGTCACGCCGGATTGGGTCGGCGCATTCGATGCGACCTATCGCCGCGGCCGGGTGACCTTCCGCTACGGTCTGGATTGGATCGACGGTTCGGAAGGTACGTACGACTACTTCGCGTTCGACGAACAGACCGGTGAGGTGGACGAGGCGCTGGCCCAGTCGTACCGCGACTTCTACCGTCTGGAGGTTCCGAACTACTTCCTCCACTCGGCGTCGGTGCAGTTCAACCCGATGGAGAAGTTCGAACTGACCGTGGGCGTCCGCAACATGTTCGACCGCAAGCCGCCGCGGATCTCCGCTGCGGTGAACACGGTTGGCAACGCGCCGCTCTACTCGGGCTACGACTATGTCGGCCGCAGCTTCTTCGTGAATGCGACGGTTGGCTTCTAAGTCCTGAGACGGATCGAAGACAAAGGGAGGGCCTCGGGAAACCGGGGCCCTTTCCTTTTTGGTCCGAAGTGAATTGCCTCCGTCGGCTGCTCGCAGGCGCCACAAACAGCAGGGTGCCTCGGCTCGCCAGGCTTCTTAGCGGACGGGTCATCGGCCTCACGAGGGCAATGCTCCCTGACGCGATCGCAGTGCCGTTTCCGGCCGTGTTTCCAGGGCTCCCTGAAGTTGCGAGGATCACAGCCGTGTTCCGTGGCAGCCAGCCGGGCTGCAGTCGGCACCTCCCTTCTTTTCGCCTTCGCAAGCTCTGCGCTCGGCTCTATGAACTCGGCATGGGGAGGGGGACATGATCGGCGGCTCGCCCGAGACGACCACGCTTGCACTGGGGCTGGCCGCTCTCTGGGTCCCGATTGCGGTCGGGGTTTCGATCATCGCCGCCCGTCGAATGAAGCGGGCCGGGGACCTGCTCGCCTCCGCCCACTCGCTTTCGGCCCTGCTCGCCGCGGCACCGGCGCGCCCACTGATCGTCTCGGACAATGGATCGGTCGACGCCGACCAGCGCCTGATCCGGGAGATCGGACTGGAAGACGCTGTCTCCAGGCTCCACGACCTGGCGCATGATGGACGCGGAATCGAGCCTGACGATCTCACCACGCTGAGCGAGGCCGTGCGGGCGAGTGCCGTGTCGGGTGAGCGGATCCAGCAGTCCGTCAGGATCGCCGGCTCTCATCGCGTGCTCGAGGTTCGGGGCGGCCCGGCGCCACCACCCGCGGGCCCGGGCACGGTTCTGCTGTGGCTGTTCGACACAAGCGCCGCAGAAACGGAGAAAGCGTCGGTCACGGGACGGCTGCGCCAGACCGAGGCCGCGCTGGACGCGGTGACGCACCTCATCGAAAGCGCGCCGTTCCCCATGTGGTATCGCGGTCCCGACCTGAACCTGGGGCTGGTGAACAGTGCCTACGTCGCGGCCGTCGAGGGGCGCGATGCGTCCGACGTCATCGCCCGCGGCGTGGAGCTGGTCGACGCCGTGGGGTTCGATAGCGCTCGGGCCGGCGCGCAGCGAGCGCTGGAGTCCGGTTGGCCGCATAGCCGGCAGCTTCCGGCCACCATCGGCGGTGAACGCCGCATGCTGCGGCTTGTCGACGTCCCGCTCGCGACGGGTGCGGTCGCGGGCTTCGCGGTCGATATTCAGGATCTGGAAGACGCGCGCTTCGAGCTGTCGCGCTACATCGAGAGCCAGCGCGAACTGGCCGATCGGATGACGGCCGGGGCGGTGCAGTTCGACGCGGACCGGACCTTGTCGTTCTACAACCAGCCGTTCGCCATCATGGCGCAGCTGGAGCCGGAATGGCTGAACGAGAAGCCCGAGTTCGATCGCCTGCTGGAGCGCATGCGCGAGAACCACCGGCTGCCGGAGGTGCGCGATTTCCCGCAGTGGAAAGCGCAACGGCGCGCCTGGTTCACCCTCGCGGAAGATGCCGTGGAGGAGGAGTGGATCCTGGCGAACGGCGATCACCTCCGGGTGGTGGGCCAGCCCCTGCCGGATGGCGGCTTGCGACTGATCTTCGAGGACCGGACGGAGCAGGTCCGATTGGCGTCGGCGCGCGACACCTTGCTGCGGGTGCGGACCGCCACGTTCGACAATCTGTTCGAGGCGATCACCGTGTTCGCGTCGGATGGCCGTCTCTACCTGTGGAACCGTAGGTTCTGCAGTTTCTGGGACATGGACGAGTCCTGGCTGGGCGAGCATCCGCGGGTGGATGAACTGGTTCCGGCCATGGCCCGCCGGCTCGTCAACCCGACGGCGGCGGCTCAGCTGCGCGAGCTGGTCCGGGCGGCCACCGCCGAACGCCGCCAGGGCAGCGGGCGGCTGTCCATGGTGGACGGTCGCCATTTCGAGTTCGCCGCGGTCCCGCTGCCGGACGGGAATGCGCTGTTCACCATGGTGGACGTCACCGACTCCACGCGGATCGAGGCGGCGCTCCGCGAGCGGGCCCGTGCGCTGGAAGAGGCCGACCGCGTCCGCACCGACTTCGTCGCCAACATGAGCTACGAGTTGCGGACTCCGCTAACTTCGATCGGCGGGTTCGCCGAAATGCTGGCCGAGGGTTATGCGGGGGCGCTCGAGCCGGCTGCGGCCGACTATGTTTCCGCAATCCTCCAGTCGGTGGAGCGCCTGTCCAAGCTGGTGGACGACGTCCTCGACCTGACCCAGGGAGAGAAGGGGCCGGCGCCGATCGAGCATGAGCGGATCGACCTGGCGGGGCTCACTCGCAGCGTCGTCGATCGGCTCGAAGGCACCGCCGCTGCGAAGAAGCAGGAGCTGACGACCAGGATCGACGACAGCACCGGGGTGGTCATCGGCGATGCGCGAAGATTGCGGGAGGCGCTGGAGCATGTGCTCACCAACGCGCTGGCGTACACGGATACGCGGGGGCGCATCGAGGTCGACACCCGCGGAGACGCGGAGCAGGCGATCATCAGCGTGTCGGACAACGGGCCGGGGATCGCGCTGGAAGACCAGAAAAGGGTGTTCGAGCGTTTCTATCGTGTCGGCGGAGCGAGAGGGGAGGCGGCGCTGGGGCTCGGCCTTCCACTGGCTCGCCAGTTTGTCGAGGCGCACGGCGGCAAGGTCGAACTCGATTCCGCGCCAGGCAAGGGGACGACGGTGCGGTTCCTGATCCCACGCGGCAGCCAATGATCCTGGCAGACGAGGCAGGGACGGCGCGGGCGGGCGCGGCCCTGGCCGGTGTGTTGCGTCCGGGCGACGTCGTCACGCTGTCGGGCCCGCTCGGCGTCGGCAAGACGACCCTGGTGCGAGCGCTGCTTCATGCGCTCGGCCATGAGGGCGAGGTCCCAAGTCCCACCTTCGCCATCGTCCAGCCTTACGAAGCGGTGAGCCTGCCGGTCTGGCATTGCGACCTCTATCGGATCGAAGACCCCGGGGAGCTGGATGAATTGGGCCTCGAGACGATCCTCGAGGATGGTGCCCTGCTGGTCGAATGGCCCGAGCGGGCCGGTGAGGCGGCCTGGCCACAGGCGCTTCGACTCTCGCTGGACTTCGCGGCAGGCGACGCACGATCCTTGACAGCCCGGGTGCCGGCGGCATGGGAAGGGCGATGGCCTCCCCGATGATTCCGCCGCCGCATGGGCCGGACTTTCTCGACCAGCATGGCTGGAGCGGTGCGGAGATCTCGCCGTTGGCCGGGGACGCGAGCTTTCGGCGCTACTTCCGCGTGCGTCATGCGGGGCGAGAGGCCGTGCTGATGGACGCCCCGCCTCCGCACGAGGACCCGAAGCCGTTCGTTGCCGTCGCGGAGTGGCTGACGGGGATCGGCCTGTCCGCGCCCGAGATCCTCGCCCGCGACCTCGAACGAGGGCTGCTGCTGCTGAGCGATCTCGGCAACGACCGCCTGCGCGAGGCGCTGGACGCGGCGCCGGCGCGAGAGCGGGAGCTCTATGCGCTTGCGACGGACGTGCTGGTGCACCTCCATCGCCATGCGCCAAAGCCCGACCTTCCGCCGCACGGCCTTGCGCAATGGCTGGACGAGCTGATGCTCTTCCCCGATTGGTATTGCCCGGCGCTCGGGCTGGACGTCGATGTTGCGGCGTACCGGGCATGCTGGGAAGAAGCGCTGCGGCCGGTGGCTGAGGACGGGCTTGGCCCAGTGACGGTGCTGCGTGATTACCACGCCGAAAACATCATGCTGGTCGGGGGGCGCAGCGGGGTCGAGCATCTGGGACTGCTCGACTTCCAGGACGCGCTCGCCGGCCATCCGGCCTATGACCTGTGCTCGGTGCTGGAAGACGCCCGCCGTGATGTTTCGCCTGCGGTGGAGCGGGAGATGATCGACCGCTATGTCGCGGCGACGGGCGTTTCTGCAGACACTTACGAACAGGCATACTGGGCCCTTGCCGCCCAGAGGAACACGCGCATCCTGGGTGTCTTCACCCGCCTCTGGAAACGGGACAACAAGCCGCACTATCGCGCTTTCCAGCCGCGCATGTGGGGATTGCTCGAGCGTGATCTCGCTCGACCGGGACTCGAAGGCGTGCGCGCCTGGTTCGACCATAACGTGCCCGCCGAGTTCCGGTCCGCTCCCTGGGAGAAACTTGCCGCATGAGTTCGCTCAAGCGTACGCTCCGGCTGCGGCCGGAGATCGTGGCCCAGGTTCCGCGCACCGCCATGGTCATGGCCGCAGGGCTCGGCAAGCGGATGCGCCCGCTGACTGCGACCCGGCCCAAGCCGCTCGTGGAGGTCGCCGGCAAGGCGCTGCTCGATCATGTGCTGGACCGGCTTCGCTCGGCTGGCGTGGAGCGGGTGGTGGTCAACGTCCATTATCTCGCCGACGCGTTGGAGGCGCACCTCAAGGCCAAGGCCAACGGCCTCGATGTCCAGATCTCTGATGAGCGTGACCTGTTGCTGGAGACCGGCGGCGGGCTGAAGAAGGCGCTGCCGCTGATCGATTGCGACCCGTTCCTGGCGGTCAACAGCGACAATTTCTGGGTCGACGGCCCGGCGGACACCCTGAAGCTGCTCGCCTCGCACTGGGATGGGGAGCGGATGGACTGCCTGCTCCTGCTGGTGCCGCATGCCCGGGCCGGCAATCACTCCGGACTCGGCGATTTCCACATGGGCAAGGATGGCCGGCTGGCCCGGCGCACCCGGTCCAAGGTCGCGCCCTTCGTGTTCACGGGCATCCAGATCGTGGCCAAGCGGATGCTGGAGGGCGCGCCGGACGGGCCGTTCTCCACCAACCTGCTGTGGGACCGGGCGATCGAGGAGGGCCGCTGCTTCGGCGTCGTTCACCAGGGGCTCTGGTTCGATGTCGGTACGCCCGGTGCGATCCGCGCGACCGAACAGGCGCTCGAACTTGCCTGAAGCGGCCCGGCCGCGTGTCTACAGCATCGGCGCGCATCGCAGCTTTGCCGATGCGCTCGCCGCCGGCCTGATCGCCGAGCACGGCAAGGAGCCGCTCGGCCTCGCGCGCGGCCGTATCCTGCTTCCGAACAACCGCGCCGTCCGCTCGGTGACGGAGGCATTTGTTCGCGCGAGCGGCGGGGGCCTGCTGCTTCCCCGCCTGATCGCGATCGGCGATCCCGAACTGGATGACAGGATCGGCGGAGCGCTGGACCCGGTCGGTGGCGAGCCTATTCCGCCCGCAGTGCAACCGCTGACGAGGCTGATCGCCCTGGCGCGCTTGGTCCGCCGCCAGGTACCGGACGCCAATGCGGCCGAGAGTTTCCGGCTTGCCGCCGACCTCGCCCGGACGCTCGACTCGCTGCTGGTGGAGGAGGTTTCGCCCACCGCGCTGAAGGAAGCGGTCGACGATGCGGAGCTGGCCCGCCACTGGCAGATCTCGCTCGACCGGCTCCGGGCCATGGTCGAAACCTGGCCGGGCGAGTTGGCGATGCTGGGGCGGATCGACCTGGCCGACCGTCGCAATCGCCTGCTTCGAGCGACGGCGTCACGTTGGGCCGAGGCGCCTCCGGAAGGGTTCACCGTTGCGGCCGGCATCACGACCAGTGCTCCCGCCATCGCGGCGCTGCTCGCCCGGGTTGCGCGGATGCCGGGTGGCGCGGTCATCCTGCCGGCCCTCATTCCGTCGCGGGTGATGAGCGGGGAGGAATGGGACGCGCTCGGGCCCGACGCGGAAGGTCGGACGGACGAGACCCATCCCCAGTGGCACCTGAAGCGGCTGCTCGACCGCATCGGCGTCGCCCGCGATGAGGTGGAGGAATGGCGCTACGGCGGGCGGGCGGCGGCTCCAGCCGTTCGGGGCAGGGCGGTTGCGCACGCGATGGCTGCGGCCCGGTTCACCGACAAGTGGAATGTCCTCCCACCCCCTGAGCGGCGGTTGAGCGGGATTCGTTATGCCGAGCTCCCCGATCCGGGCGCCGAGGCGCAGGCGATTGCCATCGCGCTGCGCGAGGTGCTGGAAACGCCGGGCATGACCGCGGCGCTGGTGACCCCCGACCGGCTGCTCGCCTCCCGCGTTTCGGCGCTGCTGCAGCGGTGGGGCATCCAGGCGGACGACAGCGCGGGCAAGCCGTTGTCCCAGGCTCCCATCGGAACCCTCTTGCTGGGCATCACGACCGCGGCCGCCGAGCGCCTGGCACCCGTCGCGACGCTGGCGTTGGTGAAGCACCCTCTTGCCGGACAGGCGGGGGACCGGCGCGCCTGGCTCGACAGCGCGCGGCTGCTGGATCTTGCCTTGCGCGGACCCCGGCCCCCGGAGGGCCTGGCGGGCATCGACGCGCACTGCGCCGAGAAGGACAAGGAGCGCAAGACGCGAGGGTGCGGGGAGGCGTGGCTCAAGGTGCGTCCCGCGCTGGAGCGCGTCGAACAGGCGCTGCGGGGGCCGACCACGCTGTCCGCTTTCGCTGCCAGCCTGCGCGAAATGGTGGCCGGCATTGCCGGGGACCAGGCGTGGAGCGGCGCCGACGGCCGGGCTGCGGCGGACCTGCTCGCGGAGCTTGAATCGTCGGTCGAGGCGGCCACGCTGACGGTCGAACCGGACGACGCGGCACCGATGATCCGGCAGTTGCTCGACTCCGTGGCGGTTCGTCCGCCTTATGGAGGGCACCCGCGCCTGTTCATCTTCGGCCTGCTCGAGGCTCGGCTGCAGCAGATGGACCTGATGATCCTCGGCGGCCTCAACGAAGGGGTGTGGCCGGCGATTCCACAGCCTGACCCGTGGCTGGCACCAAAGATCCGCGCGAACCTGGGACTTCCCGGCCTGGAGTATCGCATCGGCCTCGCCGCGCATGATTTCGCCAGTGCCCTGGGTGCGCCGAAGGTGCTGGTCACTCGCGCCCGGCGGGACGGGAGGTCCCCGACGATTGCGTCACGGTTCCTGCTGAGGCTGCAGGCGATGACGGGGGGCCTGGCCCGCGATATCCGGCTGGAGCGTCTGGCGGTCGCGATCGACACTCCGCCAGGCAAGCCGAAGCCGGTCGAGCGTCCGCGGCCCTCACCCCGCGCGTCGGAGCGGCCGAAGCGCATTTCCGTGACCGCCGTGGACCGGCTCAAGGCTGACCCGTTCTCCTTCTATGCACAGGCCGTGCTGCGCCTGCGCTCCCTGGAGCCGGTGGATGCCGACCATACGGCCGCGTGGAAGGGCAGCGCCGTCCACAAGGTGCTGGAAGAATGGCTCGCTGAGGACGACTGCGACCCTGAGCTGCTCCTGCCGCGCGCCCGCAAGCTGCTGGAAGGCGAAGCGATCCACCCGATGCTGCGGGCCCTGTGGCAGCCGCGCCTGCTTGAGGCGATCGACTGGGTGGCCTCGGAGGTCCGTCAGGATCGCGCCGCGGGACGTCGGCCGCTCGCCGCGGAGCAGAAGGGCGAGACCCTGCTGTCCGGGGTGACGCTGGAGGGGCGCGCCGACCGCATCGACCGGCTGTCGGACGGACGGCTCGGGATCATCGACTACAAGACGGGCAAGGCGCCTTCGAGCAAGGCCGTGGACGCGGGCTTTGCGCTGCAGCTGGGGCTGCTGGGCCTCATCGCCCGGGCGGGGGGCTTTCAGGGCTTGAGCGGAGCGCCGGGCGCCCACGAATATTGGTCGCTCGCCAAGGACCGGAACAGCTTCGGCAAGCGCAGCCGGATGGATGCGAAGGTCGGCGCGGACGACTTCCTGGCCCAGACCGAGCGGGCGTTCGCCGAGGTCGCCGCGAAGTATCTGACGGGTGAGGAGCCGTTCGTCGCGAAACTCCACCCGGCCTTCGCGCCCTATGGCGACTACGACCAGCTGATGCGGCTGGAGGAGTGGTACGGGCGGGAGTGAGGGCCGCTTCGGGGCTTGTCACGAGCTTGCGCGAGGGGGTGAGGCGCTTCGACAGGCTCAGCGTGAGCGCTTGTGGTGGTGGCGGTTCCCGTCGTCGCGCTCACCCTGAGCTTGTCGAAGGGTGGTTGAGGGCGCTTCGACAGGCTCAGCGTGAGCGCTTGTGGTGACGAAGCCTCCCAGCGCAGTCGACTACTTCTTCTTTTTCTTGCCGGCGCGGGCGTAGAGCAGGGCTGCGACGATCGCGGCCGAACCGATGCCCACCGCGACCCCGGCCTTGAACTGCTTGTTCTCGCCGTTCTCGTTCTTCTTGTCTTCGTCTGCCATTGCGCGACTTCCCGATCCTGTTTCGCGGCCCATAGCCTAAGCGGGTGGCGGCTTGCTATCACCCTTGTCGCATGTCGCGTTTCCAGCCGCTCCATCCGCTCCAGCCGGACCAGGCACTCGCCGCCGATCCGGCAATCCATGCCGCTTTGTCCGCCAGCGCGGGCACCGGCAAGACGCAGGTCCTGACCGCCCGTGTGCTGAAGCTGCTGCTCGGCGGAACGCGGCCGGAGGCGATCCTCTGCCTGACCTTCACCAAGGCCGGTGCGGCCGAGATGGCCAACCGCATCGGTGAGCGCCTCGCCAAGTGGGTGCGGCTGCCGGATCGGGACCTGGACAAGGAGCTGTTCAGCCTCGGTGAGCCGCACACCCCGGCCATGCGCGAGCATGCCAGGCGGCTGTTCGCCCATGTGCTCGATGCGCCGGGTGGGCTGCGGATCCAGACCATCCACAGCTTCGCGCAGACGCTGCTGGCTGCCTTTCCGGCGGAGGCGGGGATCACGCCCGGTTTCCGTCCGATCGAGGGGCGGGAGGAGCAATTGCTCGCCAGGCGCACGCTGGCGCAGCTGATGTCGGACGCGGAGGCGCGGGGTAACACGCAGCTGATCGCGGATGTCCAGACGTTGAGCCGCCGTGTCGGCGAGCGGGACGCCGAGCGCTACCTCATGGCTTCGGCGCGCGAGCCGGACGCGATGACCACCTTCGCCAGACCCGAGCAGGTCGAGTCCATGCTCCGGAGCCTGATCGATCTACCGGAGGGTTCGATCGAGGAGATGGTCGCGGCTCGCTGCCATGACGACAGCTTCGATTGCGCACTCCTGACCGCCATCGCCGAGGCTCACCGCGGCTGGGGCGCCCAGACGGGGCTGACCGTTGCGGCCGAGATCGAGCATTGGCTCAGCCTTCCGCCACAGGAGCGCTGTCGGGAGCTGGGGCGGCTCGCATCGGTCGTGTTCACCCAGGCCGGGGAGCGGCGCAAGGTCCAGGCCGGCCTCCTCAAGGCCGAGCCCGATGCGCAGCAGCATTGCGACGCGTTGGCGGAGGCGGTGTCGGAGTTGATCAGCCTCCAGCGCCGGGCGGATCTGGTCGCGGTGCAGGCGGCTGGTCTCCGGGCGGGGGCGGCCTTCGCGGAGGCCTACACGCAGGCGAAGCGCTCGGCAGGGGTCGCGGACTTCGATGACCTCATCCGTTGGACCCGCCAATTGCTCGCCACGCCGGGCATGGGCGAGTGGGTCCGCTACAAGCTCGACCGGCGCACCGACCACCTGCTGGTGGACGAGGCGCAGGATACCAATGCCGACCAGTGGGCCATCATCGAAGCGCTGACCGGCGAGTATTTTGCGGGGGTCGGGGCGGGCCGGCACCACCGGACCCTGTTCATGGTGGGCGACTTCAAGCAGGCGATCTACGGCTTCCAGGGCACCGATCCGCGCGAGTTCGAGGAGGCCCGGCGCCGGATCCGCGAGAAGGCGGACGCCCTACGGGAGGCGGCCGAGGAAGCCGACGAGGTTGTCCCCGCCTTCAAGAATCTGTCGATCGACCGTAGCTTCCGCTCGGCACAGGCCGTGCTGGACGTGGTCGACGCGGTCATCGACGGGGTCGGTCCGACCGAGATGGGCTTGCCCGACGTGCCGCACCGCCACCGCGCGCACCACGAGCGTCGCCCCGGTCTGGTCGAGCTGTGGCGGCCCTTCGCTCCCCAGGCGGACGAAGAGGGCGGCGAGGAAGGGGAGGAGGGCTGGTTGGCGGAGCCCGCTCGCCGCTTCGCCACGCATCTCGCCAAGCAGGTCCGTGCCTGGCTGGACGATCCGCCGGTTCTCGCGACCACGGGGCAGAAGCTGAGCGCGGGCGACATCCTCATCCTGGTCCGCAGCCGGGGCGAACTGGCCTCGCTCATTGTTGCCCGCCTGTTCACCGAGAACGTGCCCGTCGCCGGGATCGACCGGCTGCACCTGTCGTCCCCGCTAGCGGTCAAGGACCTGGTGGCGGCGATCGCCTTTGCGGTTCAGCCGCTGGACGACCTGAACCTTGCCAACCTGCTGGTCTCTCCGCTGGTCGGCTGGGACCAGGACCGGCTCTACGATCTGGCCCATGGCCGCAACGGGCACCTGTGGGTGGAGCTCGGCCGCCGGCGAGACGAAAGTCCGGCGTTTGTCGAGGCGCGCGACCTGCTCGAAGGGCTTCTCGCCATGGCGGATTTCACCACGCCCGCCCGCTACCTCGAGACGATCCTGTCCGGGCCCATTCAGGGTCGCCGCAAGCTGCTGGAACGCCTTGGCCCCGCTGCGCGCGACCCGATCGACGAACTGGTCGCCGCTGCCTGCGAATTCGAGCAGTCGGAGAATGCGTCGCTCGACCGCTTTCTCGCGTGGTTTGGGCAGGGCGACGTCGAGATCAAGCGCGACCCGTCCGCGCCGTCCAATGCGGTGCGCGTGATGACGGTGCACGGCGCCAAGGGGCTCGAGGCGCCGGTCGTCATCCTGGCCGATGCGACCGCCGACCCCTCGCGGCTGGGCGATAAGAACGGTCCCCTGTCCATGCCCGTGGGGGAGGCAGGCAACGCGCCCGTGATCCGCCCCCGCAAGGACGAGATGTGCGATCCTTATGCCACCATCGTGGAGCACGGGAAAAAGCGGGACCTGGAAGAGCATTGGCGCCTTCTGTATGTCGCCCTGACCCGCGCCGCCGAGCGCTTGATCGTCGCCGGTGTTGCCCCCAGCCGAGGGCAGCTTCCAGAGCAGAGCTGGCACGCACGGGTGCAGGCGGCATTGGAACGGCTGGGCGCCGAGTGGGAGGGCGAGGCTCTCCGCTATCGAGGAGCGGGAGAGGCATCGGCGCCGCGCACTCCGCGCCGCAAGGTCGCGCTGCCGCCGCCCCTGCTCCCGGACTGGCTGCATCGCGCTGCCCCTCCCGAAGCGCGGCCGCCGCGTCCGCTCGCGCCCTCGCAGCTGGTGGAGGATCGCGACGCGGCGCCGCCGCCGTCACCGCAGCTGCGGGCCGCTGCGCGTCGAGGCACCTTGCTGCACGCCTTGTTCGAACGGCTGCCCGGCGTTCCGCCCGAGCAGCGGCTCACGGCGGCTGCACACTGGCTGGAGCATTCCGCCGGGGTCAGCGATGCGGCATTGCGGGAAGAGGTGATCGCCGCCGCCTGCGGGATCATCGGCGATCCCGACTATTCCGAACTGTTCGCGCCCGGGTCGCTGGCCGAAGCGCCGATCGCGGCCACGCTGCCCGACGGCCGGGTCGTCGCAGGCACCGTGGACCGGCTGCTGGTCGAGGAGGATCGCGTGCGCGTCATCGACTTCAAGACGGGCCGCCACGTTCCGGCGGGCGCGGCGGATGTTCCGCGCGCTCATGCACAGCAGATGGAGGCCTATGGGGCGGCGTTGTCGGTGATCTTCCCGGGGCGACGTATCGAAACGGCACTGCTCTATACCTCGGGTCCCAGTCTCATCGCTCTGCCCGGTTGAGCCGCGCTGGAGGAGTGCCCATATCCGCTCGAACCGAATCGAGGAGTTGACCCCATGCCGACCAAGACCATCACCGACCAGAGCTTCGCCACCGACGTGCTCGGCGCCGACAAGCCGGTGCTGGTGGATTTCTGGGCGGAATGGTGCGGGCCGTGCAAGATGATCGCGCCGGCGCTGGAGGAACTGTCCGCAAGCCACGGCGACAAGGTCACGATTGCCAAGCTCAACATCGACGAGAACCCGGATACGCCGGGCAAGTATGGCGTGCGCGGCATTCCGACCATGCTGCTGTTCAAGGACGGCCAGCCCGTAGCGCAGAAGGTGGGTGCCTATCCGCGCGGACAGATCCAGCAGTGGCTGGAAGGCAACCTCTGATCCGTCGCCCCGGCCTGAGCCGGGGTCTGCCTTCCTTTGTTTGCGGAGGCAGAGAAGGCAGACGGATGCCGGATCAGGTCCGGCATGACGCATCTCTCTCTTAATTGACTAGCAACAGGGTGCTCCCTACATCGCGGCGGACAAGAAAACGCCTGCGCGCGGGCGTCTTTCGTCATGCCTCGCGCGCTTGATAGGGCTCACAAGGAAATCGCATGTTCGCCGGCCTAGCCAAGTCCATCTTCGGCTCATCCAACGACCGTTATGTTCGCTCGTTGAGCAAGATTGTCGACGCCATCAACGGCTTCGAACCGACCATCTCCGCGTTGACGGACGAGGAACTGCGGAACCAGACGGCGATCTTCCGCCAGCGGCTGGAGCAGGGGGCCAAGCTCGACGACCTGTTGCCGGAGGCATTTGCGACCGTTCGGGAGGCGGCCAAGCGCACGCTTGGACAGCGCCACTACGATGTGCAGCTGATCGGCGGCATCGTCCTTCATCGAGGCGAGATCGCCGAGATGCGGACCGGCGAGGGCAAGACGCTGGTGGCGACGCTTGCGACCTACCTGAATGCGCTGCCCGGCAAGGGCGTGCACGTGGTCACCGTGAACGACTATCTCGCGCGGCGCGATGCCGAGTGGATGGGGCAGGTCTACCGCTTCCTTGGCCTGACCGTGGGCGTGATCGTCCCGAACCTCACCGAGCCGCAGCGCCGCGAGGCGTACGAGGCCGACATCACCTATGCGACCAACAACGAACTCGGCTTCGACTATCTGCGCGACAACATGAAATACTCGCGGGACCAGATGGTCCAGCGACCCTTCAACTTCGCCATTGTTGACGAGGTGGACTCGATCCTGATCGACGAGGCCCGCACCCCGCTGATCATCTCGGGCCCGACCGACGACAAGTCCGACCTCTACATCTCGGTCGACCAGATCGTGAAGGGCTTCACCGAGCAGGATTACGAGAAGGACGAGAAGCAGCGCTCCGTCGTCCTCACCGAAGAGGGCACCGAAAAGGCCGAGCGCCTGCTGGAGTCCGCCGGCCTGATCGAGGGCGGCAACCTCTACGACATCGTCAACACGCAAGTCGTTCACCACCTCAATCAGGCGCTGAAGGCGAACGTCATGTTCCGCCGGGACATCGACTACATCGTCAAGGATGGGAAGGTCGTCATCATCGACGAGTTCACCGGCCGGATGATGGACGGGCGCCGCTGGTCGGACGGTCTTCACCAGGCGGTCGAGGCCAAGGAAGGTGTGAATATCGAGCCGGAGAACCAGACGCTCGCCTCGATCACCTTCCAGAACTATTTCCGCATGTACCCGAAACTGTCGGGCATGACCGGCACCGCTGCGACCGAGGCGCCGGAATTCTTCGACATCTACAAGATGAATGTCGTCACCATCCCGACGCACCGCGAGATCAAGCGGATCGACGAGGACGACGAGTTCTACAAGAACATCGGCGACAAGTTCGCGGCCATCGCCAAGGAGATCAAGAAGCGGCAGGACATGGGTCAGCCGGTCCTGGTCGGCACGGTCTCCATCGAGAAGTCGGAGATGCTGTCCGAGTATCTCCAGCGCGAGGGCATCCGCCACTCGGTGCTGAACGCCCGCTTCCACGAGCAGGAAGCGCATATCGTCGCTCAGGCGGGCAGCCTTGGCGCGGTGACCATCGCCACCAACATGGCCGGACGCGGGACCGACATTCAGCTCGGCGGCAACGTCGAGTTCCGGGTCGAGGACGAGCTCAAGGACATGCCCGAGGGTCCCGAGCGCGACGCGGCGATCGAGCGGATCAAGGCGGAAGTCGAGGAGCAGAAGCAGCTGGTCCTGGCGGCCGGGGGCCTGTTCGTCCTTGGCACCGAGCGGCACGAGAGCCGGCGCATCGACAACCAGCTGCGCGGCCGTTCCGGCCGTCAGGGCGACCCGGGGCTCAGCCGCTTCTATCTCAGCTTGGACGACGACCTGTTGCGGATCTTCGGGCCGCAGACCGCCTTCGCCCGCCTGATGAACAAGAACCTGGAGGACGGCGAGGCGATCGTCTCCCCCTGGATCAGCAAGGCGATCGAGACGGCGCAGAAGAAGGTCGAGGCGCGCAACTACGACATCCGCAAGCAGGTAGTCGAGTTCGACGACGTCATGAACGACCAGCGCAAGGTCATCTACGAGCAGCGTGGCGAGATCATGGACTCGGAGGACATCAGCGATGTCGTCGAGGACATGCGTTCGGAAACGATCGCCAGCCTGGTGACTGCGCACTGTCCCCCCGGAACCTATCCGGAACAGTGGGACAAGGAAGGCCTGCGCGAGAGCCTGGATACGGTGCTCGGCTTGCAGCCGCCCGTCGACGAGTGGCTGCAGGAAGAGGCAGTCGAGCAGGACATCATCATCGAGCGGGTTCAGGCGCTGTCCGACGAGGCGATGGCCGAGAAGCTCAAGGAGGTGGACCTGGAGCGCTGGCGGGAAGTCGAGAAGAGCTTCCTCATCCAGACGCTGGACCACCATTGGAAGGAGCATCTGGCGACGCTGGACGCGCTGCGCGCCGTCATCCACCTGCGCTCCTACGCGCAGAAGAAGCCGATTGACGAGTACAAGCAGGAAGCCTTCCTGCTGTTCGAGCGGCTGCTGGTCGCCATCCGCGAGGACGTGACCCGGATGCTGAGCCGGGCCCAGATCCAGATTGCCGAGCCGCCGCCGCTGCCCGAACTGCCGGCCTTCCTCACGCAGCATCTCGATCCGCTATCTGGTGACGACAACACGGACGACTGGGACGCGGCAGCGCGTGGGCTGGTGCAGAACTTCGGTGACCCGCTCAACATCCCGCAGCCGGACCTGCCGGCGGGCGCCGTCGCGGAGCCGGTCAGCCGCAACGCGCCATGCCCCTGCGGCTCCGGCAAGAAGTTCAAGCATTGCCACGGCCAGCTGGCCTGAGTGAGGCTTGGACCCTCACCTGTCATCCCCGCGTAGGCGGGATCCATCGCCTGAGGTTCCGCTTGGTGCGAAGGTTGGGAGATGGACTCCCGCCTGCGCGGGAGTGACGTTGTGAATATAATGGCCGACGTGAAGCGCTTCACCGACCGTTCTGAAGTCCGCCGCGATTATCGGCGCGACGAAGAACAGGTCGTTGCCGAGCGCCTTGAGCAGGCGCGGCTCGGGCCGGCGGAGAAGGCCGAGGCACAGGCGATCGCGCGCAGCCTCGTCGAGCATGTGCGCTCCGAGAAGCCGGCAGGCCTCGACGCTTTCCTCCACGCTTACGATCTTGGCTCGGAGGAGGGGGTGGCGCTGATGTGCCTGGCGGAAGCGCTGCTGCGCATTCCCGACGCGCGCACGGCCGACGAGCTGATCCACGACAAGCTGTCGGGGCCGGACTGGTCCGACAAGCTCGGCGACAGCCACTCGCCCTTCGTCAACGCGGCGACCTTTTCGCTGCTGCTGACCGGAAAGGTGCTGGACGGCGCCCATGATCGCTCGGCCAACTGGAAGGCGGCGCTCGGCCGCGCGGTCGGTAGGCTGGGAGAGCCTGTGATCCGCACGGCGGTTGGTCAGGCGATGAAGATCCTTGGCGGGCAGTTCGTGTTCGGGCGCACCATCGACGAGGCGCTCGAGCGCGCCACTCCGGAGCGCAAGCGCGGGCTGAGCCACAGCTTCGACATGCTGGGTGAGGCCGCGCGCACCTATGAGGATGCGGAGCGCTATGCCGAGGCGTACCGCTCGGCGCTGGCGCGGCTGGCGCAGGAGGCGGACGGCGAGATGGTCGGCTCGCCTGGCATCTCCGTCAAGCTCTCGGCGCTTCACCCCCGCTACGACGTTTTTCGCGCAGAGGAGGCCAAGGCCGCGATCCTGCCCGTCCTGCAGGACCTCGCCCGCACCGCTTCGGCTGCCAACATCCACCTGACGATCGACGCGGAGGAATCAGACCGGCTTGAACTGCAGATGGACCTGTTGGAGGCGCTGGTTGCCGACGACAGCCTGTTCGCCAATGGCTGGACGGGGCTTGGAATGGCGCTGCAGGCCTATGCCAAGCGCGCGCTGCCGGTAACCGATTGGGTGATCAACCTGGCCCGGAGCCATGGCCGAAAGCTGATGATCCGACTGGTCAAGGGCGCCTATTGGGACAGCGAGGTCAAGGTCAGCCAAGTCGGCGGCTACGAGGACTATCCGGTTTTCACCCGCAAGGTCGCGACTGACGTCTCCTACCTTGCGTGCGCCAGGCGGCTGCTGGCCGCAAGCGATTGCATCTACCCGGCTTTCGCCACGCACAACGCGACCAGCATCGGCGCGATCAAGGCGCTGGGTCGCGGACAGGGGTTCGAATTTCAGCGGCTGCACGGCATGGGCGAGGGGCTGTACGGCGGTCTCGCTCGGCTGGAGAAGAAGCTGGGCGAGCCGCAGACCCCCGTGCGAATCTACGCGCCGGTCGGAAGCCACAAGGAACTGCTCGCCTATCTGGTTCGCCGCTTGCTGGAGAACGGCGCCAACTCAAGCTTCGTCAACCGCATCGCTGACGAGCATGTCAGCCTGGATGAGTTGACCCGCGATCCGGTGGAGCAGCTCGAGGCTCTTCCGCCCCGCCGCAATCCCAAGATCCCGCTCCCCCGCGACATCTTTGGCGCGAACCGTCGCAACAGCGTGGGCGTGGACCTCACCGATCCGAGCGTCCGCGAGCCGCTGCTTGAGCGCCTGCGCAAGTTGGAAGCGCGTCAATGGGCCGCAGCCGCCAGCGGCGCGACGGGGCAGGGAAGGCCTGTCACCTCTCCGCACGACCGGCGCATCCAGGTCGGGACCGTATTGGAAGCCACGCCGGAACAGGTCGACCGGATGGTGCGCGCCGCCCATTCAGCCCAGCAGGCCTGGGACGCGCGGGCCGGCCAGGAACGGGCGCGGCTGCTCGACCGAACGGCCGACCTGTTCGAAGCCAATCAGGAAGCCTTCTTTTCGCTCTGCATGCGCGAGGGCGGTAAGACCCTGCCGGACGCCATTCTCGAGGTGCGCGAGGCGGTCGATTTCCTTCGCTTCTACGCGACCGAGGCGCGTCGGCAATTCACCGCGCCTTTGCACCTGCCCGGGCCCACCGGCGAGCATAACGAACTGCGCCTGCATGGCCGCGGTGCCTTCGTCTGCATCTCGCCCTGGAATTTTCCGCTAGCGATCTTCATCGGCCCAGTCGCGGCTGCGCTGGCGGCGGGCAACACGGCGATCGCCAAGCCGGCCGAGCAGACGCCGCTGATCGGTGCCTTCGCGATCGATCTGATGCACCAGGCCGGCGTTCCCGCGGACGTGGTCCAGCTCGCGCCCGGCGACGGCAAGGTCGGCGCGGCGCTGACCAGCCATCCGCTGATTGCGGGTGTCGCCTTCACCGGTTCGACCGAGGTTGCGCGCATCATCAACCGCACCCTGGCGGAGCGGAACGGGCCCATCGTCCCGCTGATCGCCGAAACCGGTGGTCAGAATGCGATGATCGTCGACAGCTCCGCCCTGCCGGAGCAGGTCACGCGCGATGTCATCGCCTCCGCCTTCCAGAGCGCGGGCCAGCGCTGCTCCGCCCTGCGCGTGCTGTTCGTGCAGGAAGACGTGGCCGACGGAATGATCGGGATGATCGCCGGCGCCATGCGCGCGCTGAAGGTCGGTGACCCGCGTGACTTCGCCACGGACGTGGGTCCGGTCATCGACGAGGATGCCAGGCGCCTGCTCGACGAGCACCTCGATGAACTGGAGCGCACCGCCAGGCGGATCGAGCGCTTGGCGCTGCCGAACAAAACCGCCCACGGCAGCTTCGTCGCTCCCGCCATGTACGAGATCGCCTCGCTCGATCAGCTCAACAAGGAGCATTTCGGCCCGATCCTGCACGTCATCCGCTTCAAGGCGGACGAGCTGCCGCGGGTCGTCGAGGCGATCAACGCCACCGGTTACGGCCTGACGCTCGGCCTCCAGAGCCGCATCGACACCGTCCGCGACTATGTCGAGCAACACGCGCGGGTCGGCAACTTCTACGTCAACCGCAACCAGATCGGCGCGGTCGTGGAGAGCCAACCGTTCGGAGGCGAGGGACTGTCGGGCACGGGTCCCAAGGCGGGCGGACCACACTACGTCGCCCGCTTCGCGACGGAGCGCGTCACGTGCGTCGACACGACAGCGGCGGGTGGAAATGCGACGCTGATGGCGGAGATTTAGCTGCGGTCTTTCAGCAACAGCGACACCTTACACAAGAAAGCTAATCCAGGATAATGCCCCTGATCTCATGGGGGGTATGCGTGCGCTGAGGGTCTGAGCGCGAGCAATGCCGAGTCTTAAGCATTCTTCTCCCGTGGAAGCCGCACAACGGATGCGCGAGATTGCGCAGGGATTGACCAACCCCAAGGACGTTGAAGTTACTGTACGCTATGCTTTGGAGCTTGAGCGCCGGGCGAGAAACCCGAAGAGCGCTAGCGGCTGACGGCGACGTCAGCGGAACAGGCCATTGCGGAGCAGCGTCGCCTCCGGAAGGTCAGCCAGCTAGCCGGACCGCGAGAGCGCCGTGCTTAAACCCGCAGCAACCAGTCGGCGCTAAGACGGGTCGATGAGCCCGCTTCAGAAACGGCTGTTGTTCACCGTCGGCGGGCTGCTGGCGCTTCAGACGGCCGTCCTCCTGCTCCAGTATTTGCGCGAGGTGGATGCGAGCGGCGCACGTTTTGGAGGCGACTTCATCAGCTTCTGGAGCGCGGCCCGTCATCTGCGTGCAGGAGAGTGGGCCGCCATCTACGCGCCAGAGCATTGGCGCACCGTCCTGAGCGGCCACGGAGAGGTCGAACTCAGCTGGTTCGTCTACCCGCCGTTCGCCCTCGCTGGCTTGTGGCCGCTTGGGAAACTTCCATACGCTGCCGCAGTCGCCTGGTGGTCGGTCGTGCCGCTTGCTGTCTATTTTGGCCTGACCTGGTTGCTGGCGCGGCGGGCCGGCCTGCCGCCCTCTGCACGATGTCTGGCTATGGCGCTAACCCTGCCGTTCGTCAGCGCCAACCTGTTCACCGGTCAGTCCGGGATAATAGTGGCAACCCTCTTCCTCGCGGCGGCTCTTTGCCTCCCCTCCCGCCCCGTGCTCGCGGGTATCTGCATCGGCCTGATCGCGATCAAGCCGCAGCTCGGGCTCCTGCTGCCCTTTGCTCTGGTAGCCGCAGGGCAGTGGCGGGCTTTCGCGTCCGCGGCGGCAACGGTGGTCGCGCTGGTGTTCGCCAGCCTGGCCTGGTTCGGCCCCGCCATGTGGGCCGACTATTTCGCGATGCTGCAACTCTTCGGCGGCTTGATTGGACAAGGCTACGAGGGCGTCCGTCCGCTGGTCCTAGGCCCCTATGTGTCGCTGGTGGCGGCGGGAGATTCCACAACGCTCGCCGCGGTGGTCCAGCTGCTGCTCAGTGGAGCCATGATACTGCTGGTGCTGTGGACATTCCGCCGCCGGGAGGGGTCCTTTGGCTTGCTCGGCATCGCGACCCTGATCGCCACGCCCTATGCGTTGACCTATGACACGCCGGTGCTTGCGCTTGCTGTTGTTCCGCTGCTGGCCGGAGCATGGCGCGGCGGCTTGCGGCCGCTACCGCTCGCCGCGCTCATCGCCATGGTCGTCCTGCCGTTCGTTCCGGACGGCCTGATCGAAGCGGGGATCCCGTTCGGGACGCTCGCGCTTCTGCTCGCCCTGGCAGCGGTCCTGCAGTTGCGCGGAAGTGAAGAAAATGGCTCCCCGGGCCTGATTCGAACAGGCGGCCGTCCGATTAACAGTCGGATGCTCTACCGCTGAGCTACCGGGGAGCGGTCTCGCCGTGGCGGGACGGGCGGGCCTATGGCGTAGCGGGCCAATGTTGGCAAGCCTCTTTCCCGCGTTCGGCGGGGCGGTGGCAGGTCGCGGGATGTATCCAGGTCGGAGCCAACACTGCGGGTCATCTCCGGATCGGAGCCAGTCCTGCTTGCCGTTGTCGTCGGGTCTCGCGCATCGCTTTATCCGGGTTGGACGAAGTCCGCTCGGGTTTGGCCAAGACCATGGTAGGCACCGCCGAAGAGGCAAAAGGCGGCTGTCGGCTATCCGCAAGCCTCTCTTGGGGGAGGCAGCACCCGGCCTCGGCGCACTGGCGTCCAACCCAAAAAATTGTGGGCGAACCTCAGGTCGCGAACTGCTCCATGGCGATGCGCTCGTCGAGCGCGTGCTCGGGATCGAACAGCAAGGTCATGGAACGGCTGCGGTCGAGGCTGATTTCGACCTGCGACACGTCCCGGACCTCAAACTGGTCTGCGACGGCGGAGACCATCCGGTCCTGCGGGTCCAGCACTCGGAAACAGACCCGGGTGTCGTCGGGCAGGATGGCGCCGGACCAGCGACGCGGCCGGAACGGCGCGATGGGGGTGAGGGCGAGCATGTTGGCGTTGAGCGGCAGGATGGGCCCTCGCGCGGAGAAGTTGTATGCCGTGGAGCCGGCCGGCGTGGCCACCAGCACGCCGTCGCAGACGAGCTCCGGCATTGCGACACGGCCGTTCACCAGCACCTCGATCTTCGCGGCCTGTCGGGTCTCGCGGAGTAGCGAGACCTCATTGATCGCGGCGTGGGTCCATTCGTCGCCGTGAATGGTGTGCACCGTCATGGTCAGCGGGGCGACCTTGATCGGCTTGGCGGCGGCGATCCGCTCGGCCAGGCGATCGAGCCGCCACTCGTTCATCAGAAAGCCGACCGTGCCGCGGTTCATGCCGAACACGGGCCGCACTTCCCCGCCATCGAGCATCTGGTGCAGCGTGTGGAGCATGAAGCCGTCACCGCCCAGCGCCACCAGCAGGCGGGCGTCCCGCTCGTCCGCCCAGCTGTAGCGTCGCTGCAGCAGTCTCGCCGCGGCCTGCGCACTTTCGCCATGGGACGCGAGGAGCCCGATCCCCCGTGCTGCTAGGTCGCGGTCGACGGGGACGGAGGCCGGCTGCATGGCGGTCAAGTACGGGTCCCCTGATCGAGTGGTGCGCGGCCCAGCATAAGCGCTGTCACGCGCGCCCGCCACTGTCCCGTTCCGGAGCAGTGGGGGAACGGCGCTATCCCCGGCACGCCTGGGCTGCGTAGAAGCTTGGCATGGTGGCGTATCTTCATGAACTTCCGCAGGGCAAGCGCGCGTCAGACCGACTGCCCGAACCGCAACCGGCCGCTCGGTTCGATGCCGAACTGCTTGCCGCCATCGCGGCGGATGAAATCGATCTCCACTTCCAGCCGCAGATCGACGTCTCGACGGGCCGCGTCGTCGCGGTCGAGGCGCTGGCCCGCTGGGGTGGCGCCGCAAGTCCCGAAGACCTGTTCGGCCGGGCTGCGGCCGCGAACCTGTCGGAGCGCCTGTCGCGGTCCGTTCAGCGCAAGGCGCTGCGCATGGTGGGCCAATGGACCGGACCGCTCGCCCGCTTGCGCCTGTCGATCAACCTGCTTGCGGAGGATCTGGAGCGGCCCGGGTACGAGCGCTGGCTGCTGGACGAGATTGCGGCAGCCGGGATCGTGCCGGAACGGATCACGGCGGAGATCACCGAATCCAGCCTGGTTGCCGACCGTCCCGCGGCGGCTGCCCGGCTGGCACAGCTTCGAGCCGCCGGGGTGCGCATCGCGGTCGATGATTTCGGAACGGGTTACGCCAGCCTCGCCTATCTGACCTCCTTGCCGCTCGACACGCTGAAGATCGATCGCGGGCTGATCGCAGATATCGTCGGCGGCTCGCGCGACCGGATCGTGGTCAAGGCGATGATCCGCCTGGCGCGCGAGCTTGGCCTGCAGGTGGTCGTGGAGGGCGTCGAGGACCCCGCCCAGCTGGAACTGCTCGAGAGCTGGGGTTGCGACCTGTACCAGGGGTTCCTCGGCGCCCGTGCGCTTGACGAGGCGGAACTCGCGAAATTCGTGGAGCGGCGGCTCGGGAAAGCTGCTTAGTTCGTCACTCCAAGGAGCGTAGGGACGAAGCAATCCAGCGACGCTCTTGATGACGGGAGCTAAGCCAGTTCCTTCTCTTTCGCGGGCGTCTTTGCCGCCTCACCGGCAGCAACCACCCGCGCTAGCCCGCGCGACAGCTGCAGCGCTCCGTTCAGCCGGGCGGCGGCGCTTGCCCAGTCGCGGCTGACCACCAGCTTGCTGTCGGGCCGCAGCTTGCCCGTTCCCTTCAGTCGCTCGACATAGGCCAGCAGCCCCGGAAGATCCGGGAAGCCGCCTTCCGCGAACGTCACCACGGCTCCGCGCGCGCCGGCGTCCAGCTTGGCGATCCGCGCCTTGCGGCAATTGATCTTGGTCTCGACCACCTGCAACAGGTTCTGCGTTTCCTCGGGCAGCGGGCCGAAGCGGTCGATGAGTTCCGCCGCGAACTCCTCCACCTGCTGACGGTCCTCGATCTCGCCGAGGCGCCGATAAAGGCCCATGCGCAGGTCGAGATCGGGGACGTAATCCTCCGCGATCATGATCGGGGCCTCGACGTTGATCTGCGGCGAATAGTCCTCGCGCTGCTCCGGCTTTCCGGTCTTGAGCTCTATGATCGCCTCTTCCAGCATCGACTGGTAGAGCTCGAACCCGACCTCCTTGATGTGCCCCGACTGCTCGTCTCCGAGCAGGTTGCCCGCGCCGCGGATGTCGAGGTCGTGGCTGGCGAGCTGGAAACCTGCGCCGAGGCTGTCGAGGTTCGCGAGCACCTGCAGGCGCTTTTCGGCAGTCTCAGTGATCTGCCGGTCTGGCGGCGTCGTGAGGTAAGCGTAAGCGCGGGTCTTCGACCGGCCCACACGCCCGCGCAGCTGGTACATCTGCGCCAGCCCGAAGCGGTCCGCGCGGTGCACGATCAGCGTGTTGGCACTCGGGATATCGAGCCCGCTCTCCACAATGGTGGTGGAGAGCAGCACGTCGTACTTGCGGTCGTAGAAGGCGCTCATTCGCTCCTCGACCTCGGTCGGCGCAAGCTGGCCGTGAGCAACAATCGGCTTCACTTCCGGCACCTCGGTGCGCAGCCATTCCTCGATGTCCGGCAGATCGGCGACCCGCGGCACGACGAAATAGCTTTGCCCGCCGCGATAATGTTCGCGCAGCAGCGCCTCGCGGACCACGACCGGGTCCCACGGGGTGACGTAGGTTCGCACGGCCAAGCGATCGACCGGCGGAGTCTGGATGACCGACAGCTCACGCAGTCCCGACATCGCCATCTGCAGCGTGCGCGGGATTGGCGTGGCGGTCAGCGTCAGCACATGGACGTCGTTCTTGAGCGCCTTCAGCTTTTCCTTGTGGGTGACACCGAAGCGCTGCTCCTCGTCGACGATGACGAGGCCGAGCTTCTTGAACTTGACGCCTTTCGCCAGGATGGCGTGCGTGCCGATGACGATGTCGACCTGACCCGCTTCCAGCCCGTCGCGAGTCCGCTTGGCTTCGGCTGGAGCAACCAGCCGTGACAGCCGCCCGACTTCGATCGGGAAGCCCTTCAGCCGCTCGGCGAAATTGGTGAAATGCTGCCGGGCGAGCAGGGTCGTCGGGCAGACCACGGCCACCTGATAGCCGGCCATCGCGGCGACGAATGCCGCCCGAAGCGCAACCTCCGTCTTGCCGAAACCGACGTCGCCGCACACCAGCCGGTCCATCGGACGCCCGGCGCCGAGGTCCTCCAGCACGTCGCCGATCGCGCGCTCCTGGTCCTCCGTCTCCTCGTAGGGGAAGCGGTCGACCATCGCGGCATAGCTGCTGTCGGCTTCCGCCACGACGCCCGGCCGCGTGGCCCGGAGCGCCGCCGTCTGGATGAGCTCGCCCGCGATCTCACGGATGCGCTCCTTCATTCGGGCCTTGCGCCGCTGCCACGCCTCGCCGCCCAGGCGGTCGAGCGCCACGCCTTCCTCGCCCGAGCCGTAGCGGGAAAGCACGTCAATGTTCTCGACCGGCACGTACAGCTTGTTGCCGCCGGCATATTCCAGCGCGACGCAATCGTGGGGCGCCTTGCCGACCTGGACCTTGGTCAGCCCCTCGTAGCGGCCGATGCCATGCTCCATGTGCACGACCAGGTCGCCGGGGGTGAGCGTCGCCAGTTCGGACAGGAAGGCGTCCGCGCTCTTCTTCCGCTTGCGGCGGCGGACGAGCCGGTCGCCGAGCATGTCCTGCTCGGTCAGCACCGCCACGTCGGGCGTGGTGAAGCCGTGGTCGAGCGGCAGCACCAGCAGCGCGGCGTCCGTCTTCACGCCCAGTGCCGCCTGCCAGCTGTCCGCGCCTTTCAGGCTGGTGAGGCCATGGTCCTTCAGCAGCCCCGCGAGCCGCTCCCGCGCGCCCCCGGTATAGCTCGCCAGCACGACCCGGCGACCGTCCTTGCGCAGCTGGCTGACGTGCGCGGTCACCGCTTCGTAGATGTTCTCGTTCTGCGCCCGCTCCGGCGCGAAGTCGCGGGCCGGAGTCACGCCGAAGTCGATGACGCGCTCGCTGGCGGGCTCGGGGAAGGGCGAGGTGAGGTGGACCGGCCTGTCGGCCAGCAGCTGCGTCCATTCCTTGCGTGACAGATACAGCGAGGTGGGCGCCAGTGGCCGGTAGCTGCCGGGGTCGGCGACCATCGCGCGTTCGCGGTTCTGGAAATAGTCCTGGATCGACTCGTAGCGCGACTGCACCGCCCCCTCGACCCCGGCCTCGCGCACCACGATATCGCCTTCGCCCAAGTGGTCGAACAGTGTCTCGAGCCGCTCCTCGAATAAGGGCAGCCAATGCTCCATGCCCGCCAGGCGCCGACCATCGCTCACCGCCTGGTAGACCGGATCGCCAGTGGCGTTGGCGCCGAACTGCTCTCGGTATCGGGCGCGGAAGCGCTTGATGCTTTCCTCGTCGAGCAACGCTTCGGACGCGGGCATCAGGGTGAACCCGTCCGCCGTGCCGGTGGTCCGCTGGTCGGCCGGATCGAACGCCCGCATGGTCTCGATCTCGTCGCCGAAGAAGTCGAGCCGGGTGGCGTGCTTCTGCCCGGCCGGGAACAGGTCGACGAGGCTGCCGCGCACGGCGAAGTCGCCCGCGTCCGCAACGGCGTCGGTGCGCTGGTAGCCGTTGGCGCTCAGCAGGGTGACCAGTTGATCGCGGTCGATCCGCTCGCCCGGCGCGAGCCGCCGGGTCAGCTGGCGGATGCGAAAGGGGGTCAGGACACGCTGCGTCGCGGCGTTCGCGGTGGCGATGAACAGCTGCGGTCCGTCCCGCTTGCCCTGCAACGCCTGTAGGGCCGCCAGCCGCTCCGCCATCACCCGCAGCGAGGGCGAGGCGCGGTCGTAGGGCAGGCAGTCCCACGCCGGGAACGTGATAACCTGCAGCTCCGGCGCGAAGGTCGGCGCAGTGTCGGCCAGCGCCCGCATCTCCGCTTCGTCCGGAACGATGAACACCGCACGCCCGCCGCTGCTGGCTCCATGCGCGGCGCGGGCGAGGTCGGCAGCCAGCCACGGGAGGAACCCCGTAGGAGCGCCGGCGAGGGTCAGGGGCTCGCCGGCCTTCAGGATACATTGGAAGTCCGTCACTCAGGTCACCGCGCAATCGGCATGTAGTCGAGCCGCTGCATGGCGGCGATCAATGTGCCCTCGTAGCGCTCCGGAACCGGCTGGGTTCCGATCGCCCAAGCCATGATGTCCACGTCCTGCTCGTTCAGCAGCTCATCGAACAGGAGGCGCTCCTCCGCGCTCCAGCCGGCGCCGTGCCGGTCGAAGAAGCCGCCGATCATCATGTCCGCTTCGCGCGTGCCGCGGTGGTGCGCGCGCCAGTGCAGGCGCTTCAGCTCATCGTCCGATTGCATCCGCGCGAGATAGGGAGCGGAGCACCCCCTGTCACCCCGGTCCCATCCCCTGTGCCGACGACGCCCTTAGTGCGCGGCGTGACCCGCCGAGCCTTTGCTGTGCTTGCAGCTCACGTTCGGGTTGAAAGGTGCGAACATGCCCTTCGGGTTCTCGCGGTAGAGCCAGACGTGGCGGTCGTAATGTTCCTCGAACATGTGCGCCTCGTCGACCTTGGTCGCCGGATCGTCGACCATGTGGTCGTACGGTTGTCCCCGGAAGCTTGGCCGCTCCGTGTTGCCGGCCGCATGCCACGCCTTGGCGAACACCAGGTTCTCCACCGCCACCAGCTGCAACGACCCGTCAGCCTGCGGCTCGTAAATGAGGATGCCGGGCTTCAGCCAGTCCGTGTGTGTCCCGTCGCCGTTCACCCGCGGGTTGGGCGGCCCCTTGATGCCGAGCAGGTCCGGGCGGAAGTAGTGGATCCCCATGGCCCCATCCGTTGCGGGCCGGCCCATCATGTCTGCCGTCTCGCAGATGTTCGCCGGGTCGGCGATATAGCCCTCCGCCACCGCGACCTTGACGTCGCGATATTTTTCGGTTGCGGCGCGCATCTGTTCCAGCGTCGGTTCCGCCGCTGCACTGGCCTTGGCGCCCGGCATGCACACCAGAACCACCGCGGTGAGCACCGCGGCCCCAATCCTTCCACGCATGTTCCTATGTCCCCTTGTCGCGCCGCGTGTCCCCGCGGCGAGCGCACGCCCCCTATGCGCAACATGGATCAGCAACAATCGACACTCTTGCAGCGCCCTATGCAAAGGTGAATAGCTAGGCAGGCATGTTCGCGTGGGACGACATCTCGGTGTTCCTGGCGCTCCGTCGGGAGCGAACGACCACGCGCGCAGCAGCAGTATTGGGATGCAGCCAGCCGACGGTCGTGCGACGGCTTGCCGCGTTGGAGCGGGCGATCGGGTTGACACTGTTCGAGCGGTCGCCGAGCGGGCTTGTCCCTACCGCTGCTGCCGGCCAGTTGCTGCCTGCCGCCGAGCAGGTGGAACGCTGCGTATGCGCCTTTCGCGCGGAGGTGGACCTGTTGACCGGTGCCGGCGCGGACGTCATCCGCCTGACCCTGCTCGACCATTTCGAGCTGCTGCTCGTGCCGGTGCTGCGCACGTTCGGGGAGCAATGGCCGGGGGTCGACGTCGAACTGCTCGCCAGCGACAGGCTTTATGATCTCGCCCGGGGCGAAGCCGACATCGCGGTTCGGGGGCGGCACCTGCCCAACGAGGATGACGTGCTCGCCCGCGACCTCCCGCCGGTGGGCTGGACGCTCTACGCCTCCACTCACCGCGAGCCATGTCGGCTGCCGGCAAGTCCCAGCGAGGTCCCCGGGCATCGACTAGCAGTCCTCGAGGGTCCGCCAGCGCAGCACCTTCCCGCCTATCGCTGGCTGCGGGAGCAGGTTCGTGGGGAGAGCGGCTCCATCCGCTGCTCGAGCTTCGGGGCGCTGCGCTCGACCATTGCGTCGGGTACCGCACTGTCAATCCTGCCCTGTACTGTCGGCGATACCGACCCCGGCCTTGTGCGCTGCTTCCCGCCGCCCGCCGAGTTTCGCGTTCCGATCTACCTGCTCGCCCGACGCGCTTCCCTTCGTCGCCCGCCCGTACGTGAGCTGTTCGAGGCCATGCATCGGTTCTTCACCGACAACCCGGTGGTCTTGACGGGAGAAAGGGAGTGACAAGCCGTCATTGCGAGCGAAGCGGAGCGCGCACTTCACCCTCTGTCGAGAGGTCGCAACCTACCGCGACTTCGAGCCGATGGATTGCTTCATCGCAGGGCTCCTCGCAATGACAACCTAGATGCGCCCTGACGTCCTGAACCCCCTGTTCGCCGAAGTGGAGGCGCTGAAAGGCGTGGGCCCGCAGGTTGCCAAGCTGCTCCACCGGCTCGACCTTACGCGCGCCGTGGACCTGCTGTTCCACCTGCCGACGGGCGCCATCGAGCGCATCCGGGCGAGCGCCGCCAACCCGTCCATGCTCGGCCACAACGTCGTGCTGGAGGTCACGCCATTCGAGGCGCGCCAGAGCCAGGGGCGCGGTCCGACCCGTATCTATGCCGGCGATGGCAACGGGAACGTCATCACGCTTGCCTTCTTCAACCATGGCGGCTGGGCGAAGAAGCAATTGCCTCTCGGCGAGACGCGGATCGTGTCCGGCAAGCTCGAGGCTTATGGCGACCAGTGGCAGATGGTCCACCCGGAGGTGATCGAACCGGGGAAGAGCGCCGAGCCGCCGCTGCGGGAATCCGTCTATCCGCTCACCGAAGGGCTCACGAACCGGCGCTTGCGGGAGCTGGTCACGGCGGCGCTGGAGCGGGCGCCCGACCTGCCGGAGTGGATCGAGCCGTCACTGCTCTCCCGCGAAGGGTGGAGGCCGTGGCGCGCGTCGGTGGCGGAGGCCCATGCGGAGCCGGACACCGCCGATGCGCGCCGCCGCCTCGCCTACGACGAGATCTTCGCCAACCAGCTTGCCCTCCAGCTGCTCCGTGCCGTCAGCCGCCGCAAGCGTGGAATTCCGCTCGCGGGCGACGGACGGCTGACCGAGCGGCTGAAGCTACCTTATTCGCTCACCGGCGCTCAGCGGCGCGTGGTCGAGGAAATCCGCGGAGACATGGCCCAGGCCGCGCCCATGCTGCGATTGCTGCAGGGCGATGTGGGCTCGGGCAAGACGCTGGTCGCGCTGCTCGCCATGCTGAACGCAGTCGAGGCAGGCACGCAGGCCGCGTTGCTCGCCCCGACCGAGATCCTTGCGCGCCAGCACCATGCGACCCTGCTCAAGCAACTAGACCCGATCGGAGTGCGCGTCGCCATTCTGACCGGCCGCGAGAAGGGGCGGGCGCGAGACAGCGTGCTGATGGGCCTCGCCTCGGGCGAGATCGACATCCTGGTCGGCACTCATGCCATCTTTCAGGAGAAGGTCGGATATCGGAACCTCGGTCTCGCCGTGATCGACGAGCAGCACCGATTCGGCGTGTCGCAGCGGTTGCTGTTGTCGGCAAAGGCCGAGCGCCCGCCGCACCTGCTGGTGATGACCGCGACGCCCATCCCGCGCACGCTGACCTTGACCCATTATGGTGAAATGGACGTCAGCCGCATCGACGAAATGCCGCCCGGCCGCACCCCGGTCGAGACGCGCGTGATCAGCGACGAGCGGCTTGGCGATGTCATCGAGGGACTCGCGCGGCACATCGCTGTGGGCGGACAGGCGTACTGGGTGTGTCCGCTGGTCGAGGAAAGCGAGAAGAGCGACGCCGCGGCCGCGGAGGAACGCGCCGCCGTCCTCCGCCAGCGCTTCCCTGGGAAAGTCGGCCTTGTCCACGGTCGGATGAAAGGGCCGGAGAAGGATGCCGTCATGGCGTCATTTGCCGCCAACGAGCTTGCCGTACTGGTTGCCACGACGGTGATCGAGGTCGGCGTGGACGTGCCAAATGCGACCTTGATGATCATCGAAGGCGCCGAGCGCTTCGGCCTCGCCCAGCTGCACCAGCTGCGCGGGCGCGTCGGACGCGGGGAGGGGAAGAGCACCTGCCTGCTCATTCGCGGCCAGCCGCTGAGCGAGACCGGTCGCGCCCGACTAGCGCTGATGCGCGAGACCAGCGATGGCTTCCGCATCGCCGAGGAAGACCTCAAGCTCCGCGGTCCGGGCGAGATCCTTGGCACGCGCCAGAGCGGGGAGGCGGCGTTCCGACTCGCCACGCCGGAGATGGTCAGCGAACTCGCTCCCATGGCGACGAATGACGCCCAGCTTCTGCTAGATCGGGATGGCGGGCTGGCGGGCGAACGGGGGCAGGCGGCGCGGCTGTGCCTCTACTTGTTCGAGCGCGATCAGGCGGTGGACTTGCTGAGGAGTGGATAGTCGTCATCCCCGCGAAGGCGGGGATCCATCTCCCGACATCTTCATCCGACGAGGGGCACAGGAGATGGATTCCGCCTTCGCGGGAATGACGGCTAGTTGGTGAGAAGCCCATGCTTCTTCTTGCCGAGGCTGACCTTCACCTCGCCCGCGACCGGCACAACCAGCGCGGGATCGCCTACCGGCTGGTCATCGACCCGCACAGCCCCTTCCGCGATCTTCCGCTTCGCCTCACCATTGGACGCGCAGAAGCCCAGCCCCGTCAGAGCCGCAAGGATGCCGATCTCCCCCGTCACCGCCAGCCGCGGCAACTCCGCCCCGGCACCGCCACCCGCAAACGTCTGCCGTGCGGTCTCCGCCGCCGCCTCCGCCGCCTCGCGCCCGTGCAGCAGCGCCGTTGCCTCGGTCGCCAGCACGACCTTGGCCTCGTTAATCTCCGCTCCCTCGAGCGCCTCCAGCCGCGCGATCTCCTCCAGCGGCACGTCAGTGAAGCGCCGCAGGAACGTGCCCACGTCCGCATCCGCCGTGTTCCGCCAGAACTGCCAGTAATCGTAGGGGCTCAGCCGGTAGCCGTCGCGCCCCTCGGCGTTGAGCCAGACCGCGCCGCTCTCCGTCTTGCCCATCTTCCGCCCGTCGGCAGTGGTGACCAGCGGCGTCGTCACGCCGAACACCTCGGCGCCCGCGACCCGCCGCGCCAGCTCCACACCGTTGACAATATTGCCCCACTGGTCCGACCCGCCCAGCTGCAGCCGGCAGCCCGCGCGCCGGTACAGCTCCAGGAAGTCGTATCCCTGCAGGATCATGTAGTTGAACTCGAGAAACGACAGCGACTGCTCCCGGTCGAGCCGCAGCTTGACACTGTCGAAGCTCAGCATCCGGTTGACCGAGAAATGCTGGCCAATCTCCCGCAGGAAGGGGATGTACTCCAGTTTGTCGAGCCAGTCGGCGTTGTCGACCAGCACCGCATCTGTGGGCCCATCACCGAATGTCAGGAACCGCTCGAACACCTTCTTAATGCCCGCGACGTTGGCCGCAATCTGCTCGTCGGTGAGCAGCTTGCGCGCCTCGTCCTTGAAGCTCGGATCGCCGATCTTGGACGTTCCCCCGCCCATCAGCACGATCGGCTTGTGCCCCGCCTGCTGCAGCCGCCTGAGCAGCATGATCTGCACAAGGCTGCCGACGTGCAGGCTCGGCGCCGTCGCGTCGAAGCCGATGTAGCCGCTCACGATCTCCTTGTCGGCCAGCGCATCCAGCGCGTCGGCATCGGTCAGCTGGTGGATGTAGCCGCGCTCGTCGAGCGTGCGGAGAAGGGTGGAACGGTAAGCCATGGCGCCGGTGACTAGCGACACCGACTCAATCCGTCATCCCCGCGGAGGCGTGGATCCATCTCCCAAGCTGCCACCAAGGCGGAAGGTGCGGAGATGGATTCCCGCCTTCACGGGAATGACGTAGGTGGCGGCCATGCGCTTCGAACTCATGGCCCACCCCGACACGCCGCCCGACCGCCCCGACATGACCGTGGAGGTATGGCTGGAGCGCTGGGAGGACGGCCGGGCCGAGATCAGCTATCATCTGCAAGCGCCCACCGACGAGATCGTCCTTCCCGACCAACCCCGGCGCGGCCCCGCCGACGGCTTGTGGCAATCGACCTGCTTCGAGCTGTTCGTGCGCGACCGCGAGGGCTACCGCGAGTACAACTTCTCGCCCTCAGGCGCCTGGGCGGCATACCAACTCGACGGCTATCGCTCCGGCATGCGGCTGCTGGACCTGGAGCACGAACCGCAGATCGACGCCGACGACAATGGCGACACGTTCGTGCTGGATGCGATCATCGACCTGGAAGGAGAGAGCCGCTTCGGTCTCTCCGCCGTGATTGAGGAAGTCTCGGGAACCAAGAGCTACTGGGCACTCGCCCACCCGCCGGGCAAGCCGGATTTCCACCATGAGGCTTGCTTCGCCGCGACCCTTCCGCCCATGAGCGCCGAATGACCCTCTTCGGTATCGACCGCCTGCTCGCCGACCCCGACCTCCGCCTCCCGCTGGAAGGCCAGCGCGTCGCCCTGCTCGCCCATCCTGCGTCCGTCACGGCCGACCTGACCCACAGCCTCGACGCCCTCGTTGCCGCCGGCGTGAACGTCACCGCCGCCTTCGGGCCGCAGCACGGAATCAAGGGCGACAAGCAGGACAACATGATGGAGACGCCGGACGAGGTGGACCCGCGCCTCGGCATTCCGGTGTTCAGCCTCTACGGGGAAGTCCGTCGCCCGTCCGGGCAGATGATGTCGACCTTCGACACGATCCTGATCGACCTGCAGGACCTCGGCTGCCGCATCTACACCTTCGTTACGACGCTCCTCTACGTGCTCGAAGCGGCCGCAGAGCATGGCAAGAGCGTCTGGGTGCTCGACCGGCCCAACCCCGCCGGTCGCCCGGTGGAGGGCACGACCCTGCTCCCCGGCTGGGAGAGCTTCGTCGGCGCGGGGCCAATGGTCATGCGCCACGGCCTGACCATGGGCGAGATGGGGCAGTGGTTCGTCCGCCACTTCAACCTCGACGTCGACTATCGCGTCATCACCATGGACGGCTGGCGGCCCGACGCCGCGCCCGGCTTCGGCTGGCCGGAGGATCGCATCTGGATCAACCCGAGCCCCAACGCCGCCAACCTCAACATGGCCCGTGCCTATGCCGGCACCGTCATGCTGGAAGGCGCGACGCTGAGCGAGGGCAGGGGCACCACCCGCCCGCTGGAGCTGTTCGGCGCCCCAGATATCGATGCCCGCGCGGTCCTCGCCGAGATGCAGCGCCTCGATCCCGACTGGCTCGCCGGCTGCGCCCTGCGGGAGATCTGGTTCGAGCCGACCTTCCACAAGCACGTCCACCAGCTGTGCAGCGGCCTCCACATCCACGCCGAGGGACGCTTCTACGACCACCAGGCCTTCCGCCCGTGGCGGCTGCAGGCGCTGGCGTTCAAGGCCATCCGCAACCTTCAGCCGAACTACCCGCTCTGGCGCGACTTCCCCTATGAATATGAGTTCGGCAAGCTCGCCATCGACGTGATCAACGGCGGCCCGGCCTTGCGCGAGTGGGTCGACGATGCCGCGGCCGAGCCCCACGATCTCGATGCGCTCGCCAGTGCCGACGAGGCCCGCTGGCTCGAAGAGACCGCCGACCTTCTCCTCTACTGACCCGATGTCCACTCGCGCCACAAAGCTCCTGGCGGCGATCCTCGCATTGCTGGTGCTCGGCGGGCTCGCGCTCGGCGCACGCTGCATGTCCCTGACGGCAGTGAGCTGTTCGCCCGCCACGCTGTTCGGCGACTCTCCGGAGCTCGACGTTCCCTATGCCGGTACCCGCCCGGAAGTGGTCGCGCGCATGCTGGAGATGGCGAGCGTCGGACCGAGGGATCGCGTCGTCGACCTCGGCACGGGCGACGGCCGCATCCTCATCGCCGCCGCCCGCGACCGCGGCGCGAGCGGCCTCGGCGTCGATCTCGACCCCGTCCTGATACGTCAAGCGCAGGCGAACGCCCGAAAAGCCGGGGTCGCCGACCGGGTCGAGTTCCGCGTCGAGGATCTGTTCGAGACCCCGCTCGGCGATGCCTCCGTCCTCGCCATGTTCCTGCTGCCCGAGGTCAACCTGAAGCTGCGCCCACGGATTCTTGCCCAGATGCGCCCCGGTTCGCGCGTGGTGAGCCATGCGTTCGACATGGGCGAATGGGTTCCCACGCAGCGCGCCCGTGTCGGGGGCTCGACCCTCTACCTCTGGATCGTCCCGGCCCAGGTGCAGGGACGCTGGCGGCTGGAAGAGGAGGGTGGCCGCTCCGCCGAGCTGATCTTCACGCAGCGCTTCGACCGCGTGGATGGCCGGATATCGGCGCCCACTGGTTCGGCCCTGCTCCAGGACGTACGCCTGGTGGGCCTGCGGCTGACCTTCACCTTGCCGGATGGCCGCCGATGGGAAGGCGAAGTGAAGGGTGACCGCATCGCCGGTCGCGGCTGGCAGGCCACACGCCTCGCCGGTGTCATGCCTGTACCTTCTTGAGCCCGCGCGCACACGGGACATCTTGCACTCATGCCCAACCCGATCTTCCTCTCCCACGGCTCGCCCATGCTCCCGTTCGAGGATCACGAGGCGCGCGACTTCCTCCGCACTCTTGGACGTGGCGAGACTCCCCGCGCCATCCTCATGGTGTCGGCGCATTGGGAGACCGCCGCTCCCGCGGTGAACGCGGTCGAGCGCAACAGCACCATCCACGACTTTCACGGCTTCCCGCCTGAGCTTTACCAGCTCCGCTACGATGCACCGGGCAGCCCCGCGCTGGCCGAGCACGTCGCCGAGCTGCTCGCCACCGCCGGGCTGCCCGCCACCATCGACCGCCAGCGCGGCCTCGATCATGGCGCCTGGTCGCCGCTCCTGCTCGCTTTTCCCGGCGCCGACGTCCCCGTGGTGCAGCTCTCGGTCCAGCCTGATGCGGGTCCCGAGCACCACCTCAAGCTTGGCCGCGCCCTCCGCCCGCTGGCCGAGGAAGGCGTGCTGATCATCGGCAGCGGCAGCTTCACCCACGACCTATACAGCTGGCGCAACCACCGCGGCCAGCCCGAGCCCGACTGGGTTCGCAGCTTCGCCGAGTGGATGGACGAGGCCATCGCGGAAGGCCGCACCGCCGACCTCCTCACCTACCGCAGCAAGGCCCCGAACGCCGCCCGCAACCACCCCACCGAGGAGCACCTCCTGCCGCTGTTCGTGGCGCTCGGAGCAGCCGGGGAGGGCGCCCGCCCCAAACGCCTCCACAGCAGCGTCGCCCATTCGGTGCTGCGCATGGATGCGTACGAGTTCGGACTGGCGGCTTAGCGGAGGACAACGTCACCCCGGCATTGAGCCCGGGTCCGCCTTCCTGCTGACCCGTCACTCCCGCGAAGGCGGAAGTCCATCTCCCACCTTCTCAGCCGCGCCGCCAAGTTTCCGTTCAAAGAAGAGGGACTCATCCAGGTGCCCCGTCTTCTACGCGCCGCTTCGCGGAATGGATGCCTGCCTCTGTGGGCATAACGCAAATTGTCTGCTTTCGACCCGTTGCGGACATTCGGCGTGGAGGGCAGTCTCCTCCTGATCTCTGGAGGATTGCCGATGCTCCTTTTGCCCCACCTGAAAGAAGTTTTACTCGGCCCCTCCGGCGCCGCTTTGAGCATTTGGTTCTTGATGGTTGTATGGCTGGGGGGCACCCAGCGCTTGGCGACCTTGGGCATCCTACTAGCACTTACCGCAATTGCTCTGGGTGTGGCTGCGGCTGGAGCATATGAGATGTCGGCAGCGCATAATTCGCCGAGCCGTTACGGGTTGGTAGTTTTGAGCGGATTGTTTCTGACATTCTCGCTCGCCGCCTTTGTTAGCGGCACAGTAGCGATGGCTCTGATTACTCCTTCCATCCGGAAAAGGTGGCGCAAGTCGTAGCTCACTGCCACTAACATCCGCTTCCCACCCTTTGCGGGCATCAGGATTTCTTAGGTGTTGCCGATTAGGCCGCGCTGCATGACTGACTGGCAGTTGCTCTTCGTAAGCGGCCTTGCGGTGGCGGCTCTCGCTTTTTGCTTGTGGAAGACGCAGGCGGACTGGCAACAGAGTGGTTTCAACTGGCGTGTCGCTTTCGGGCTTTCTGCGTGTTTGAGCACCTTCCTGACCGTCGCTTTTCTAATTGCCGCCTCCGTCATGAGCGACCTCTAGCTACGATGGAGCAAGGTCCGCTTCCCACCCAAAGCAGACCCTATGGCTTCGCAACACCCTTCGTTTGCTCGATAAGCACTACAATGTCAGAGGTGCTGAGTTTCTTTAGGTCTTCGAAGGCAGCATCGGAGGCGCTCTTCGACCCATTTCCCTCACCCGACATGCTGTAGCCGTCACCTGCAGAATGAAACACAAAGTAGAAGGGTGAAGCAGGGTTCCCCTTGTCCGAAACGACGACGAGCGTCTTGAGGTCGGAAGCAACTATAAAGCAGCCAAGGAGTGCCTCCGTATGCCTTGTGCAGCGGCCCAGTTTCGCATTGCAGCGCGGGCGTGGGTGGCGCTGCTTGAGCGGTGGCCTGTGCGATCAATAAGGCAAGGATCGAGAGCATCAACATCCCCTTTTCGCATCCGCAGAATGGATGACATAAGAGAGAGGCAATGTCTTCTTTCCACCCAAAGCAGACATTCGGCACGCTCCTTGAACAATAGGATTGCGTCTGCTTTGCCCGAGGCGGCGGCCCGGTCGCCAGGCTCTTTGCCACCGTCGATCCCGCTTCCTCTTAGCTGTCGAGGCCCGCGCCAACCGCAAAAACCACCCGTCAGCAGGGTAATCTCGGAAACTTCGTAGGACTTCTACCTCTTGCGGCTGAGCTCCCGCATCGCCGCATCCAGACCTTCCAGCGTCATCGGGTACATCCGCTCGCCCATCAGCTGCTTGATGATCGTCGTCGAAGCCGAATGCCCCCAGTAAGCCTCCGGCGTCGGGTTGATCCACGCTGCGCTCGGATAGGTGTCGGTCAGCCGCTTCAGCCACACCGCGCCGGCCTCCTCGTTCATATGCTCGATCGAGCCGCCCGCGTGCGTCACCTCGTACGGGCTCATCGCCGCGTCGCCGACGATCACCAGCTTATGGTCGTGTCCGAACTTGTGGAGGATGTCCCAGACCGGTGTCCGGTCGGTCCAGCGCCGCCGGTTCTCCTTCCATACGCCCTCGTAGATGCAGTTGTGGAAGTACCAATGCTCCAGATGCTTGAACTCGGTCTTCACGGCCGAGAATAGCTCCTCGGCCTGACGGACGTGGGCGTCCATCGACCCGCCGATGTCAAGGAACAGCAGCACCTTGACCGCATTGTGCCGCTCCGGCCGCATGTGGATGTCGAGCCAGCCCTGCCGCGCCGTCCCGCGCACCGTCTCGTCCAGGTCCAGCTCGTCGGCCGCACCTTCCCGCGCGAACCGCCGCAGCCGCCTCAGCGCGACCTTGATGTTGCGGGTGCCGAGCTCGCGCTTGTCGTCCAGGTCCCTGAACTCGCGCTTCTCCCAGACCTTGATTGCCCGTCCGTGCCGGCCCTCGCCGCCGATGCGCACGCCCTCCGGATTGTAGCCGCCATGCCCGTAGGGCGAGGTGCCACCCGTGCCGATCCACTTGTTGCCGCCCTGGTGCCGGCCCTGCTGCTCCTCCAGCCGCTTCTTCAGCGTCTTCATGATCTCTTCCCAGGAGCCGAGCGCCTTGATCTCGGCCATCTGCTCGGGCGTGAGGTACTTCTCGGCCACCAGCCGGAGCCACTCCTCCGGGATCTGCGCGGTGGGGCCTTCGGGGGCGGAGAGGGCGCCCTTGAACACCTCGCCGAAGATGCGGTCGAAGCGGTCAATCTGGCTCTCGTCGTGCACGAAGACAGACCGGGCGAGATAGTAGAACTGCTCCGGAGCGTTGGAGATCACGTCCGCGTCGAGCGCCTCGAGCAGCAGGAGGTGCTCCTTGAGCGAGGCCGGAATGCCCCCGCGCCGGAGCGCTTCGACGAAGGAGATGAACATGGGGGAGGGCTTAGCAACCTCGGGCGTGCTTCGATACGGGTCTCCGCATGGCGGATACCCTAGTCAGCATGAGCGCGATCACGGGTGTCGCTCATCCTGAGTAACCGCGCAGCGGCGTATCGAAGGACCTTGGTTAACCAAGAAGTCACACCTTCCTGCCACACCGCTCCCGACCCAATCGGAGACGAGCAGCACAATGGCGACCGCCGGCATTGAACAAGTGACCGAAGACGCAATCCGCGCAGTGGCGCGCGATTGCGGTTCCTTGTCGATCGAGTGCAGCGACGTTGCGGGCTATGTCCAGGACGTGTCCGAGCGCATCGGCGGGCACTTGAAGACCCTCGACACACTGGAGGAGGTGACCGCCCGCCTGCTCGCCGACCAGGCGCGGGTCAGCGACTCGACCGACGAGGCGCGGCTCCTGTCCGAGCAGGCCAAGGCCAAGCTCGATGCGGGCCGCGCCGCCATCGAGGACACGATTGCAGGGTTCAAGGGCCTGACCGACCTTGTGGTCCAGCTCGGCGAGCGCATGGCTGGCTTTGCCGACGCCATGAACCAGGTCCAGTCGGTCAGCTCGACCATCGAGGCGATTGCCCGCAAGACCAACATGCTCGCGCTCAACGCCACCATCGAGGCGGCTAGGGCAGGCGACGCCGGCCGCAGCTTCGCCGTGGTCGCCGCCGAGGTGAAGAAGCTAGCTCACGACACCCGCGCCGCCACCAGCCAGATCGCGCTCACCATCGGCGAATTGACCCGCGAGGCGGGGGCGGTCACGACGGAGATCAAGACAGGCGTCGACCGCAGCCGCGCTGCCCAGAAGGGCTTCGGCCAGATCGGCGACACGGTCCGCGAGGTGTCCGAGATTGTCGGCATGGTCGATCGCCAGACCGAGGGCATCGCTCACTCGACCAGCCTCATTCAGACCAGCGTGGACCGGGTGAAAGCGGGCCTCAGCGACTTCGCCATCGACGCGCGCGAGAATGGCGGCGCACTCGTCCAGGCTCACCAGCGGCTCGCTCACCTCGAGCTCATGTCCAATGCTATGCTGGATACGCTGGCCAACTCCGGCGCCGAGATAGACGACACGCCGATGATCATCCTGGCTCAGGATGCCGCACGCGCCATCACGGAGGCTGTCGAGCGCGGCATCCGCGAGGGCAAGGTGTCCATGGAGCAGGTCTTCGATCGCTCCTACGTCCCGATCCCCGGCCGCAATCCGGTACAGTACGACAACGGCTTCTGCGATTTCGCGATGGACCATGTCCGGCCCATCCTCGACCGCTACAAGGCCAAGGACGCTCGCGTGATCGGCTCGGCCATCACGAACGTCGATGGCTTTCTGCCGACGCACCTCTCCGAACGTTGCATGACGCCGGGCGACGATCCCGTGTGGAACGATGCGCATTGTCGCAACGGTCGTATTTTCATGGATGAGCAGACCCGACTGGCGATCGCGAGCGAGAAGCCGGCCATGCTTCAGACGTATCGTATGGAACTCGGCGACAAGGGCATTCCCGTGAAGAACGTCTTCGTGCCGCTCTACTTCAACGGCCGTCGCTGGGGGAACTTCGAGTACGCCTACCGCGACGAGCGCTGAGCGATCAGCCCTTCCGCCGCGCCATGAAGGCGAGGCGCTCGAACAGCATCACGTCCTGTTCGTTCTTCAGCAGCGCCCCGTGCAGCGGTGGGATAGCCTTGGTCGGATCGCGGTCCTGGAGCACATCCAGCGGCAGGTCCTCGTGCAGGAGCAGCTTTAGCCAGTCCAGCAGCTCGCTGGTGGAGGGCTTCTTCTTCAGGCCGGGGACCTCCCGCACGTCGTAGAACAGGTCCAGCGCCTTTCCGACCAAGATTTTCTGGATGCCCGGGAAGTGGACCTCGACGATCTTCTCCATCGTGGCCCGGTCGGGGAAAGCGATGTAGTGGAAGAAGCAGCGGCGCAGGAAGGCGTCGGGCAGCTCCTTCTCGTTGTTGGAGGTGATGACGACCACCGGCCGCTCGGCTGCCTTCACCGTCTCGCCGGTCTCGTAGACATGGAACTCCATCCGATCGAGTTCCTGCAGGAGGTCGTTCGGGAACTCGATGTCGGCCTTGTCGATCTCGTCGATCAGCAGCACGGGCAACTGGGGCGAGGTGAACGCCTCCCACAGCTTGCCGTGACGGATGTAGTTGGAGATGTCGTGCACCCGCTCATCGCCCAGCTGCCCATCCCGCAGCCGCGCCACCGCGTCATACTCGTAGAGGCCCTGGTGGGCTCTGGTGGTGGATTTGATCGACCAGGTGATCAGCGGGGCGCCGAGGGCCTTGGCGATCTCTTCCGCGAGGACGGTCTTGCCGGTGCCGGGTTCGCCCTTGACGAGCAGGGGCCGGCGCAGCTTGACGGCGGCGTTGACCGCGACCTTGAGGTCCTCGGTCGCGACGTAATCGGAGGTGCCTTCGAAACGCATGCGCCCGCCCTAGAGCGAGGCTGCGTCCTTTAGAAGCCCTCGCGCGCGTCGCAGCGGGCTTCGAGCAGGTCGAACAGCGCGCGATGCTGGAGCAGCAGCTGCTCCGCACCGAACCGGATCGCCCGTTCCGCCGCGGGGCTGACCGCGCCGCATGTCTCGAGGATGGCGGCGACAGACGGCTCGTCGGGCAGCGCGCAAGCCGGCGGCTCCACGCCGACCCGCACCGCCGTCCGGTCGAGGAGCGGACGAATCGACCGCCAGTCCGACACCAGGGCACTGCACGCGCCGAGCGAGCATCCCGTCCGCTCCGACTGCGCCAGGGTCTCAAGGGCGTGCCGCTGCGCCACGAGCGCGGCCTCCGTCTCGGCATTGCCTGGCGTGCTGGGCAGAGGGCCGACGGCCGCCGTCAGCCTGACCAGGTACAGCCGCTCGCGCTCGAACGCGTTGGCGGCATCGCTGAGCCAGTCGTGCACTTCCCCGGCGGGACATTGAGTCAGCGCCAGGTCGATGAGGCCCGGGTGTCGCCCGTACAAGCTGCACAGCAGGTGGACGAGGTCGTCCAGGTCCCGCGCAAGCGTCGGGATGCCCAGGCCCGCAAGCTCCTCCACATACGGGTGGCAGGCACTCCCGGCCGCAGCGAGGCGTGCCGCGTGCGCGCCGGCGACGCTCTGCCTCGGCCGCTCCGCAAGCCCGTTTCCTGCCATCGTCTACCCCTTCGCTGCGTCGGCTGCCCGACATGCCTAGTGCAAGGGAGCTAAGCGAAGCGCGTAAAGACGGGGTTTATGGACTGATAAGCTTTCGTTCGGAGAGGTTACGATCCGTGCCGTATCGGGACGTTTCGACGACCCGCCAAGGCTCGCGAACCATCGACCCCCATCGTGCGTAGACGGCGCTCGCTCCGCTCCCTAACGACAACGCGCGCAAACCCAGTCGCCAAAGGCTCCGATGACCGACAAGCTTTCCCTCTACTTCTATACCGGCGATTTCGCGGGCGCGGTTCGCCGGCACCTGGAGGGGCAGGAGCAGACCTATGCGACGCACGGCCAGCTTGCGGAGCTGCTGATCTCGCTCGGCAAGGCCGGCTACGCGGTCACCGCCTACAGCTTCATGTCGTCGGCCGCGCGGGAAAGCACGCCCGCGCCCAACGTCCGCATCGTGGAACTCGGCGCCAGCCATTACCTCGACGAGCGGATCGTACGGGCCTTCCAGGACGAGCAGGCCGACGTATCCATCGTTCACTTCCCGCATCTGAAGCTGCTGGGGGCCGCCGCCGCCGATCGCCGCCGCGTGCTTCCCGTCATGGCGACGAGCTACAATCGGCGCGGCGTCCGGCCCGCCCTGGAGCGCTTCCGCCTGGTCCGGCTGCTCAACCGGCCCAAGTTCCGCTGGGTGTCGAACCATTGCCGGCCGTCGACCGAGCATCTGGCGGCGCTGGGCGTGCAGCCGGCCAAGCTCATCCCGTGGGACGTACCGCACGCGCATAGCCCGGCCGATTTCGCGCCGAAGACCCGCGCTGCCGGCGGCCCGATCCAGCTCGCCTACGCCGGCAGCGTCATTGCCGACAAGGGCGTGCCCGAGCTGCTGCAGGCGGTGGCGATCCTCCGCAGGGCCGGGCTGGACGTCCGCTGTTCGGTTGCCGGCACCGGCCCGCTCGACGAATACCGCCGTCGGGCCGCGGACCTGGGCTGCGCGGAGGCTGTCACCTTCCTGGGGCTGGTCGAGAACGACCAGGTGGTCGGCCTTTTCCGCGGTGCCGACATCGTGGTCGTGCCGAGCAAGCCCGAGTTCCCGGAAGGCTTCCCGCTGACCATGTTCGAGGCCATCGCGACCCGCACACCGATCGTCTGCAGCGACCACCCGATGTTCCGGCCGGTGCTGCGGGACGGGGACAATGCGGCGGTCTTTCGCGCCGGGGACGCGGCCGGCCTCGCCGCCAAGGTCCGGCAAGTGCTGGACGACCCGCAGCTCTACGCCGCGCTGTCGCACGCCGCGGACCGCAGCTGGGCCGCGCTGCAGGGACCGGCCGACTGGCGGACCATGCTGTTCGACTGGGTCACGCAGGGGGACGAGGCGCCCTACCTCCAGGCGCATGCGCTCGGCGCGTCGGCCTGACGCCGCGGCCTTGCCTGCCGGACTGCAGCGAGTAGAGGGGCGCCCATGATGCGCACCATGCTCAAGTCGAAGATCCACCGGGCCACCGTCACCCAGGCCGACCTTCATTATGTCGGCTCGGTCACCATCGACGAGGACCTGCTCGACGCCGCGGACCTGTTGCCGGGCGAGCAGGTGGCGATCGTGGACGTGACCAACGGCGCGCGGCTGGAGACCTACGCCATCCCGGGCGAGCGCGGGAGCGGGGTCATCGGCATCAACGGCGCGGCCGCCCATCTGGTACATCCCGGCGACCTGGTGATCATCATCAGCTATGCCGTGCTAGGCGATGCGGAAGCGCGGGCGTACCAGCCGAAGATCGTGCATGTGGACGGCGCGAACCGCATCGTCGAGCTAGGCAGCGACCCGGCTGAGCCCGTCCCGGGTGAAGCCGGCCAATGGCGTGGGGACGCCATCGCGGCGGAGTGACGTTGCTCTTCAACTAACCGGAATGGTTCGTTTTGCTTGACTAGTAGGAGTTCGCTTGCTGCTTGCTGACCCGGGAGGGACGGCAGTGGCGAGGAACGACAAGGCCAAGGGCGAGCGCAAGCCGATCGGGACGATCGTGCGCAAGACTCGCTGGGCGGAAGCGCAGCGGGTGCAATGTTTCGTGCAATGGTGCGAGGAGACGGAGGAGCGGTTCATCGACTGCCTGGCCGCAAGCTGCAACGTCCATCAGGCGTGCAAGGAAGCGGGTGTCGCCCCGGCGACCGTTTACCGGCAGCGACGGCAGCGGGCCGACTTCGCAGTGAAATGGCAGGCGGCGCTGGAGCAGGGCTATGCGCGGCTGGAACTGGGGCTGGTCCAGCAGGCCAACGCCGCGCTGACCGGTGAGCCCGCGCCGGAAGGCAGCCCGGTCGCTCCGATGAGCGTCGAGACGGCGCTGAAGGTCCTGCAGTTGCACAAGGCAAGCGTGACCGGGCGTGGGCGCCAGTCGGGCTGGAAGGAAGGCCCGCGCAAGCTGGAGGAGGTCCAGGAAAGCATCCTGATGCGGATCGCGCGAGTGCAGCGGGCACGCGCGGCGGAAGGAAGCAACCCGGCGTGAGCCGCGAGGCGGGCTTCTGGGATTGGGTCGCGGGCCTCGATGAGGCGGGGCAGGAGCAGCTGGTCCGCTCCCTGACGATGGCGGAGGTGCTGGCGCTGGAAGCGGACTGGCCGACCTGGGCGCACGCGGGTCAGGTGGCGCCGCAGGGCAATTGGCGCACCTGGGTGCTGATGGCCGGGCGCGGGTTCGGGAAGACGCTGGCGGGCTCGCAATGGGTGCGGGGGTTGGTGGAGGGGGGTGGGGATCCCGCCAATTCCGCTCGTCCTGAGCGGAAGCCGGAGGCTGTAGTCGAAGGGCGCTTCATGGAGGGCTCAGTCTCAACGCCCTTGCCCTTGCGGTCTCTTCGATCCGACTACGGCCCTGACGCGCCTCCGCTCAGGACGAGCGTGTATCCTCCCCACGAACCCCCTCGCATTGCCCTGGTCGGCGCGACCATCGACGAAGCCCGCCGCATCATGGTCGAGGGCAAGAGCGGGCTGCTGAGCGTGGCCCGCGACCTCGTGGCCGAGTGGCACCCGAGCCGGCGGTTGCTGCGGTTCCGGTCGGGGGCGGAGGCGACGCTCTTCTCCGGCGCGAGCCCCGAGGCGCTGCGCGGGCCGGAGCACACGCATGCCTGGTGCGACGAGCTCGCCAAGTGGGAGAAGCCGGGGGAGTGCTGGGACATGCTGCAGCTGGGGCTGCGGCTGGGCTCGCACCCCCGCGTACTGGTGACCACCACGCCGCGCGCCGGGCCGGTGCTGCAGCGGATCATGGCCGAGCCCGGCTGCGTCACCACCGGCGGCGCCACCCGCACCAACCCCCACCTGGCGCCCGCGTTCGTGGAGACGATGGAGCGGCTCTACGGCGGCACCCGGCTGGGCGAGCAGGAGCTGGAGGGCCGGTTGATCACGGATGCCGCCGGCGCGCTGTGGACGGTGGAGGTGCTTGCGAGATGCCGAGCACAGGGGAGCGATTGCGCAGCAATCGGGAGCCAGTGCGTAGAGCCATCGAGCGCCGGCCTGCGTCCCCCTCACCCAACCCTCTCCCCGCCGGGGAGAGGGCGATGGAGCCGCATTGTCATCGGCGTGGACCCGCCGGCCGGCGACGGCACCTGCGGGATCGTGGCTTGTGCGCTGGACGAGGAAGGCGTGGGCCATGTGCTGGCCGACCACAAGGTCACGGCCGTGTCGCCCGAGGGTTGGGCGCGCGCGGTGGCGAAGGCGGCGCGGCGTTGGGGCGAGGAGGCGGCGCGGCCGGAGCGGCGGACGGTGCGACCGATCGAGCCGCGCTGGCCGGAGCGGGCGCCCTTCGATTATGGCGAGATCCCCGCGCCGCCGACCGAGCTGACCTTCGCCGCGCCGGTGCTGATCGTGGCCGAGCAGAACCAGGGCGGCGCCATGGTCCGAAGCGTGCTCCACGCCGCCGACGCCGCGCTGCGGATCAAGCTGGTGAGCGCGAGCGTGGGCAAGTCAGCGAGGGCCGAGCCGGTCGCCATGCTGTTCGAGCAGGGCCGCGTGCGGCTGCATGGGCAGTTCCCGGAGATGGAAGCCCAGCTGACCGGCCTGATCGCCGGCGGCGGCTACGAGGGGCCAGGAAAGTCGCCGGATCGCGCCGACGCGATGGTGTGGGCGCTGACGGAGCTGATGGTCGGGAGAAAGGGTGAGCCACGAGTTAGGGGATTATGAGCACCGAACCGCTAATCCCGCATGCGCTGAAACAGCCTCTTCCACGCCAACTCGTTCTTCGGAAACGGGTCCGGTCCAGCCCGCTCCCGTGTGGCCTTCAGATGCGGCGTTCGCGCTCCGCATCGGCTGCAAGCCAGGCGAGTGACAAGGGATTCAAGCTGGTTGTTCCAGCACCGGAGCATGCAATAGCGGCCGAAGCGCGCCGCATCGATGACGACGATCTTGCCGCAGGTCCGGCACGTGACCCGCAAGTTGGCCTTGTGCTTGACGAGATCGGACAGGCTATCCAGTCGCGTGTTCGCCGCCACGTCACAGGGGCAGGTTGAGCTGGTTCCGGTCGGTTACGGTCACCGGCTCTTCCAGCTTCCGCACGATGGTTGCGGCCAGCGCATCGGCAGCCCGCTCGCGCAGGCCTGGATCGGGCACGGTGAGCCCGAGACGAGCCCACGTGGGGCGTTGAGGAGAATCGCGGAGAGCCGTTCGGGGTCCATGGGCCCAGAGAACAGAACAGGAACGATTCGGCAAGTGGGGTTGGTGTCGACGCGATGGTGTGGGCGCTGACGGAGCTGATGGTGGGGAGAAAGGGTGAGCCTAGGGTGCGCTCCCTCTAGCCGAGCGCAGGTGAGCATTTGCGCAAGCAAATGGGAGCCAGCGCGAAGAGACTAGAGGAGCCGGCCAGCCTGCAGCGTAGCGGGCAGGACTGACGTAACGGGATTTACTCCCGTGACGGCTTGCAACCTCAGCGAACAGGAGCGCCCGCGATGCCTATCGTGATAACCGCCTTTTGAGCTCCGCGGTGGCAAGCTTCAGCGCGGACGCGCAACTGATCTTACCAAATCTGCTGACGCCGCAGCTATGATGCTGCTCTGGGCGGCGATCGTCTCATTCAATTGCCGTATCGGTCTATCGTCATCCAAAAACCAGAGACTAATGCCGCCGTCTCCTACACCAGCCCCAGCGGCGACTTGCGAAGCGATGGGCATCCACAACTCTACTTCGGGGTCGTTCAGATCAGTTTTCCCCTTCGGGGTAATCTTCACAACAGGGCGGCTACCGATGATAAACTTCTTGTGACGTTTTCTAATCAGAAGGACGCTTACGCCGCGCCGGGCAAGTATTCCAGCAACCGCTCCGCTCACCCTTCGGAGGGCCTCAACTCGGACGTTCCGCACCATGCGGGCCTTTGCCTCAGGCGAGGACAACGCCTCTACTTCGGCAGCCCTCCCCGGTAGCAGTTGGCGCATTTCGTCACAGGTCTCTTCTAACATCTGCAGTAGCTCAGTGTCACTGCAGGCGGCCATCTGGGCTTCAGGGGTGCGGCGCCATTGTAAGTGCAGGAAGGCATGCCAAACCTGCTCGTCATCTTTCGAGAGGCGGGGAATTTCCTCTCTCATCGCTGCCTGCACAATTTTGTGAACTACTCTTGCAGCATCTGTTTCGAACCTAGAAAGCTCAAGCTCAACGGCAGGATCCTTGATCCCCTGCTCAGATACCGTGCTGTAAAGATGCTTTTGGTAGAAGAGCTCCAGCGGCCGACTTGGTCGCACTACAATCGGTCTATCGGCTGGGCGGCACCAATGTAGCCAACCCTCTTGATCAGTGAAGCCGTTCAAGATCATCTGGGGGACGAAGTGGTGGCGCTTCGAGGTAGGCATCAACAGCTTCTCGAGGGCTCAACTTGGTCTGTGTCACTTGAGCTCTGCGGTGGTAACTCGACTCCAAGTTTCTCTGCGGTTTTAAGCAAGGCCACTCGCGTAAGCCTCTCGAGCCCAACAAGCGTCGGAGCGTGATGAAGAATCGTTGCCATTGAACGATCATTCGGAAGGTAAGGTTTGCCTGTCTGCTTCTCCTCATTACCGCGACGGGGTTTGATCCAACTGCCGAAAGATGAACCCGCGTGGACGTAACGACTGCGCAGGTCATAAGCTGCGCCGGCAAGCTTCACGACATTTTCCTTCTTAATCGCGCCCCATACGTCATCTGCCTCGCTTCTCGCAAAGAAGTTATCGTCCACGGATTGACAGATCATATTGCAGTAGCGCCGCTTTAGCTGAAGAAGTCTGCCGCGAAATAAAGACGCGATCTTGTCGCCGCCTTGCATCTCTTCCTCGATGCGATGGAACGCATTCCGAGTTGCGGCATCTAGGTTTGCCATCCGATCGAAAGGAACGACCTCAGATAGGCGTTCGCCCGCCGTTATCAGGTGCAAATATGCTACTTCGGGATTGGAAACAGCGCTTCGTAATGCTCGTGCATAAAACAACGAGGCGGTATGAAAGGCGTTGAAAAGGCTTGCCTCCTTGGGCTCAGTCTCCAGAAGAGGCGCGAGCCGCCTTAGTTCACTTAGATTTAGTTCTGCCGGGAAATCTGCCCTTAGCCTCTTGCCATGGAACGGGATGTGAGGCTCGCATGGCTCGCTGGTGCTGCTTAGGTCTGGCACATAGAAGTGCCCAGTCATCTCTAATGCGCCGTGCGTGTCGAACCTCTTTCCAAATAGAACGGCCATCAGTGCAGCCACGTATTCGCCCGTTGGTTCATAGTTGGGGATCACTACGCCTGCAGCTGGAGTCAGCGGCTGGGTCTTGAAAGCGAGCACTATGAAATCACGCGATAGCGGTGAGTCGACAAAACGCCCATGTGTGTTGCCGTTAGCGTAACCTGGCCAAGCGTGGCTTAATCGGAAGTCTTGAGCCTCATACTCGCCAACGAAAGTAGTAGGAGCAGACAGAAGGAGCTTCTGAACCGTATCAATAGGCCGGATTGTCATAGCGGTACATTCAGCCACTATAACTAAGTTCTCAAGCTCCATCGAGGCGATCGCCTCCACCAAGCCGTCACGGGAGTAAATCCCGTGACGTCAGTCCTGTCCCGCTAAGCGCGGGCAGGCTGGCCGGCCATCGCGCTCTCTACGCGCTGCTGCAGGCGGCGCTGGCGCGCCGGCTTCGCTGCGCTCGGGCGCTCGGCTACTGATCCAGGAAGCTCCGCATCTTCCGCGATCGGCTCGGATGCTTCAGCTTGCGCAGCGCCTTGGCCTCGATCTGGCGGATGCGCTCGCGCGTGACCGAGAACTGCTGGCCGACTTCCTCCAGCGTGTGGTCGGTGTTCATGCCGATGCCGAAGCGCATGCGGAGCACGCGTTCCTCGCGCGGGGTGAGGCTGGCGAGGACTCGGGTGACCGTTTCCTTGAGGTTCGCCTGGATCGCCGCGTCCACCGGGATGACGGCGTTCTTGTCCTCGATGAAGTCGCCCAGGTGGCTGTCTTCCTCGTCGCCGATGGGGGTTTCGAGGCTGATCGGCTCCTTCGCGATCTTGAGGACCTTGCGAACCTTTTCGAGCGGCATGGACAGGCGCTCGGCCAGTTCCTCGGGCGTCGCCTCGCGGCCGGTTTCGTGCAGGAACTGGCGGCTGGTGCGGACCAGCTTGTTGATCGTCTCGATCATGTGGACCGGGATGCGGATGGTCCGCGCCTGGTCGGCGATCGAGCGGGTGATCGCCTGCCGGATCCACCAGGTGGCGTAGGTCGAGAACTTGTAGCCGCGGCGGTACTCGAACTTGTCCACCGCCTTCATCAGGCCAATGTTGCCCTCCTGAATGAGGTCCAGGAACTGCAGGCCGCGGTTGGTGTATTTCTTGGCGATGGAGATGACGAGGCGAAGGTTGGCCTCGACCATTTCCTTCTTGGCGATGCGGGCCTCGCGCTCAGCTTTCTGGACCTGGTTCACGATCTTGCGGAACTCGGCCAGGTTCATGCCGGTGGCCTGAGCGATCTCGGCCATTTCGGTGCGGATGCGGTCCACCGTGTCGCGCTCGGACGCGGCGAAGGCGGCCCACTTCTTGTCGGCCTTGGCGACGCTGTCGAGCCAGCCGTCGTCGAGCTCACGGCCCATGTAGCTGTCGAGGAACGCCTTGCGCGGCACGCGGTGACGCTCCGCCAGCCGCAGCATCTGCCCGCCGAGCGCGGTCAGGCGGCGGTTGTAGGCATAGAGCTGCTCGACGAGGTACTCGATCTTGGAGGCGTGGAACTGGACGCTCTCGACCTCGGCGGTGAGCTGTTCGGAGAGCTTCTGGTACTTCTTCTCCTCGGCCGGCGGGAAGGGCTGGCCGCCCGCCATGGCGTCGAGCCGCGCCTGCTGGAGCTTGGAGAACTTCTTGTAGAGGGCGGTGATCTCCGCGAACTTCTCGAGCGCCTGGGGTTTCAGCTGCTCTTCCATCTGCGCGAGGCTGAGGGTGTTGTCGTCCTCCTCCTCCTCGGCCGGCTTGGGCGTGCGACGTTCGACCATGTCGTCTTCGTCGTCGGCGGAGGCTTCTTCCTCCGGCTCTTCCTCTTCCTTGATGGTCGGTCCGGCGACAGACGCGCTGATCTCGCCGTCGCCGTCGCCTTCCTCGCCTTCGCTGATCTGCTCGGCCGTCGGGCCCTTGGACAGCATGGCCTCGAGATCGAGGATCTCGCGCAGCTGCATGCGGCCCTCGTTCAGCGCCGTGGACCAGCTGATGATCGCGTTGAAGGTGATCGGGCTTTCGCAGAGCCCCCAGATCATGGTGTCGCGGCCGGCCTCGATGCGTTTGGCGATCGCGATCTCACCCTCGCGGGAGAGGAGCTCGACGGCGCCCATCTCGCGCAGGTACATGCGGACTGGGTCGTCCGTGCGGTCGACGGCTTCCTTCTTGACCGCGGCAGCGGGGCGCGGGCCACCGTCGTCGAGCGGGTCGACTTCCTCTTCCTCGTCCGCCGACTTGTCGTCCTCGTCCTCCGAACCTTCCTCGTTCTCGACGATGTTGACGCCCATTTCAGACAACTCGGACATGACGTCCTCGATCTGCTCGGACGTCATGTGCTCCTGCGGGAGCGCCTCGTTGATCTCGTCGACGGTCACGAAGCCACGCTTCTTGGCACGGACCTTCAATTTCTTGATGGCCGCTTCGTGCTGATCGATGAGAGGCTCGTCTCCGGCCTCGGGCTGTTCGGTCTCGGTTGCTTCGATTTTTGCCATGTTGTCGCGCCGCTTAGTCGCTAGCGGTTAATTTCGCCAGCCGTTCCGTTGTTTCTGCCTGCGCCTGGTGCAAGCGTCGCTGCTCGTCCCACGCACTTTCGTCTCCGGTCTTCAGCCGTTCGGTTGCATCCTCCAGCGCCGCGGCGATCTCCCGCTGCGCTGCCAGCGTTTCGATCGCAATCCCCAGGTCGCGCGTGGCGCGCTCCGGATCGCTGTCTGGACGGGTGAAGGTGAAGGCCATGCTGCCGCCGCGGTTCGCCTCGTCGAGGAGAGTTGCTGCTCCAGCGCTTCGCAATATGGTGCCGATTCGTTCTCGATCAAGCATTTCCCCGTTGTATGCCGCGTCCAGCATGACGTCGCGCAGGCGAGAGGCGCCGCGATCGGCGAAGGTCAGACCGCTCAGCAACTCCGCATGGGTCGCGATCGCCTGTGGGTAATTCGCCAGCCCGGTGAGGATCGCGCGGGCGGTCGTACGGTCGATACCGGTGCTGGCAATCGCGCGAGCGGTCGAGCTCGTCGGCGGCTCCGGTGGGACAAAGCCCTTGCCCTTGACCCACTTGCCGCGGTTCTCTCGGCGAAGGACGGGTCGAGCTCGGGCAGTGAGCGCGTCGAAGCGGCCGAGCCACTCTTCGCGGTAGAGTTGCGACAGGGAGCGGTCGGCAATGACGGAGGCATGCTCGAGCAAGCGCTGCTTGAGGCCCGCGCGCTCCTCGGGCGTGGTGAGGGGCGTCGCGTCGACCTCGTGCCGCCAGAGACGGTCGACAAGGGGCTCGGGCGTTTCCAGCAGCGCTTCCATTGCGTCGCGGCCGCCGCTGCGGATGAGGTCGTCGGGATCCTGGCCAGCGGGGAGGGCGACGAAGCGCAGGGTGCGCTCCGGAGCGAGGTGGGGCAGTGCGCGGAGAGCTGCTCGGACGGACGCCTTCTGACCGGCGTTGTCGCCGTCGAAGCAGAGGATGGGGGCGGGGTCCAGGCGCCAGAGGCGTTCGAGCTGAGCCTCGGTGAGGGCGGTGCCGTTGGGCGCGACGACCTCCGCGATGCCCGCCTGGTCGAGTGCGATCACGTCCATATAGCCTTCGACCACGATGATCCGCTTGGCTTGACGGCTGGCCGGGCCGGCGCGGTCGAGGTTGTAGAGAGTGCGGCCCTTGTCGAAGAGGATCGTCTCGGGGGAGTTGAGATACTTGGGCTCACCGGGCCCGAGCAGGCGGCCGCCGAAGCCGATCACCCGTCCCCGAACGTCGCGGATCGGGATCATTAGTCGGTTTCGGAAGCGGTCGTAGGTATCCGCATTCGGCTCATCGGGGCGGATCAGCATGCCGGTGTCGACCAGTTTGTCCTCGCCGAGGGTCAGCAGCGCCTTCTTCAGGTTGGTGCGGCCCGCGGGGGCGAAGCCGATGCCGAAGCGCTCCACCGTGAGCGGCTTGATCCCGCGCTTCGCAAGGTAGTCCCGGGCCTCACCGCCCTGAACGCCGTTCAGCTGCTCCGCATACCACTTCTGGGCCGCGGCCATGACGTCGGTGAGGTCATGCGAGCGCTCCGCCTGCTCTCGGAAGCGCGGGTCGGGAGCGGGGACCTCCATGCCGGCCTTGGCGGCGAGCTCCTTGACCGCATCCATGAACGGCATGCCCTTGGCCTCGGTCAGGAAGCGGATCGCGTCGCCATGCGCCTGGCAGCCGAAGCAGTGGTAGAAGCCCTTCTCGTCGTTGACGTAGAAGGAGGGGGTTTTCTCGTTGTGGAACGGGCAGCACGCCTTGAACTCGCGCCCGGCTTTGGTGAGTTTGACCGAGGGCGCGATGACGGCAGACAGGAGCGTCCGGGCGCGGAGTTCGTCGAGGAAGGCGGGGGAGAGGGTCATGTGCCTTTTCTCTCCTCCCGCTCGCGGGAGGGGTCGGGGGAGGGCATGTCCGCCAAGCGGCTCGATATCAACTCGAGTACGCCCTCCATCCGCTCCAGCACATCATTGTTCCAAAAGCGAAGAACCGTGTAGCCCTCACGCTCCAAGAAGCGCGTCCTGCGCGCGTCCTCCAACGTGTTGAGCGCGTGCTGCCCGCCGTCAACTTCTATGACCAGCTTGGGCGTCCGCGCAACAAAGTCGCAGATGAAGGGGCCGAGCGGTACCTGACGGTTGAAGCGGATGCCGCCAAGCTGGCGATTGCGGAGGCGTCCCCACAGAGCCCGCTCTGCCGGCGTCGCGTTGTTCCTCAGTTCACGTGATCGGAGCGTGGGCGTGCGGTCATACGCCTTGTCGTATGGCCTATGCATTGTCCCTTGACTCCAGCCTCACTCGGGCGTGGAGACATGCCCTCCCCCAGCCCCTCCCGCAAGCGGGAGGGGAGCTATGACAGCGCCGCCCTGACCAACCCGCTTGCCCGAGCGGGCTCGATCTCGCTCGCGTGACGCTCCTTTACCAGCGCCATGACACGGCCCATGTCCTTCATGCTGGACGCGCCCACCTCCGCGATGATCGCCTGCACCGCGGCGCGCGCCTCGTCCTCGCTCATCTGCTTGGGGAGGAACCGCTCGATCACCGCGATCTCCGCCTCCTCCGCGGCCGCAAGCTCTTCACGGCCGCCCTTGCGATAGAGGTCGACCGACTCGCGGCGTTGCTTGATCATCTTCTGCAGGACTTCGGTCACGAGCAGGTCGTCGTTCGCTGGCGCGGTGCCGGTGCGCAGCTCGATGTCGCGGTTCTTGATGGCGCTCTGGATCAGGCGGATGGTGCCCGTCGCGGCCTTGTCGCCGCCCTTCATCGCATTGACCAACGCGGTCTTGATGTCGTCTCGGATCATCTGTTCATCGTTCCCCGGAAACCGCCAGCCCTAGCGAGCAACACGCGCCCTGACCAGCCGTTGACCAGCCGCCGATATGGCCCTAGCTGCGGAGCCTTAGCGACATTGCCGAACACCAAGCAGGAGCCTCCCACCGATGGCCACTCCAACGACCTCGCCTGCGCCCCCGCCAGGCGCGACGGGAGTCGTCGTGTTCGCCGACGGACGCGTGGCCTGGGGCCGGGGTTTCGGAGCCGAGGGTGAGGCGGTGGGGGAGCTGTGCTTCAACACGGCGATGACCGGCTACCAGGAGGTGATGACCGACCCGTCCTACGCCGGGCAGGTGGTCGCCTTCACCTTCCCCCACATCGGCAACGTCGGCGCGAACGACGAGGACGTGGAGGCGGCGGACCCGCATGCGGTCGGCTGCATCGTGCGGGAAGCGGTGACGGAGCCGTCCAACTTCCGCTCCAAGGCCGACTTCCCGGAGTGGATGGCGCAGAACGGCCGGATCGGGATTGCCGGGCTGGACACGCGCGCGCTGACCCGGCTCGTGCGCAAGGAGGGGCCGCCGACCATCGTGATCGCGCATCGGGCGGATGGGGTGTTCGATCTGGACGCGCTGCAGCGGATGGCCGCCGAGTGGCCAGGGCTGGAGGGGATGGACCTGGCTCGGCAGGTTTCGCGGGAGCAGATCGAGGTCTGGTCTGGGGGGAAGTGGTGTCTCGAGCTGGGGTATCTTTCTGAGGAAGAGCGCCCTTCGACTACGCTACGCTCCGCTCAGGACGAGCGAGAGGAGAATACCGCTCGTACTGAGCGGAGCGCACCGCGCGAAGTTGAAGGGCGTTCACGAGAGACCCGCCCCCACGTCGTCGCCATCGACTATGGCTCCAAGCGCAACATTTTCCGCTCGCTCGTCGAGGCGGGCGCACGGGTGACGATCCTCCCTGCGACCGCCGGCTTCGACGAGATCATGGCGCAGCAGCCGGACGGCTTTTTCCTGTCCAACGGTCCGGGTGACCCGGCGGCGACGGGGGAATATGCCATTCCGGTGATTCGCCAGATGCTGGAGACGGGCAAGCCCTTGTTCGGCATCTGTCTCGGTCACCAGCTGCTGGCGCTCGCGGTCGGCGGCAAGACGAGCAAGATGTTCCAGGGCCACCGGGGGGCCAACCATCCGGTCAAGCGGCTGGCGGACGGCGCGGTCGAGATCACCAGCATGAACCACGGATTCGCGGTCTCGCGCGAGCTGCCGGAGGGCGTGCGCGAGACGCACGTGTCGCTGTTCGACGGATCGAACTGCGGGATCGAGCTGGTCGATCGGCCGGCGTTCAGCGTGCAGTACCACCCCGAGGCAAGCCCGGGGCCGCAGGATAGCTTCTATCTGTTCGAGCGGTTCGTGGGGATGATGGGTAAGTGACGGGAGGGCGTTTCCCCTCACCAAACCCTCTCCCCGCCGGGGAGAGGGCTAGGGGCGCGAGCGATGCAGCTCCCTCTCCCCAGCGGGGAGAGGGCTGGGGTGAGGGGGTACGAGGCGCGGATCTACTCGCTCCGGTTGAACCCGAGCAGCAACTCATTCCTGATCGCTTCGAGAACGCCGTACGTGTTTTGCAGCACATCGTGGTTCCAGAAACGGATAACGCGGTAGCCGAAGTTTTCGAGGGCTTGGGTTCTCGCGGCGTCGGTCACGAGGTCGTGCTGACCTCCGTCCAGTTCGATAATCAAGTGCGCCTCGCGCGCGGCGAAGTCGGCGATGTAAGCGCCGATCGGGAGCTGGCGAACAAACTTCACGCCTTCGAGCCGTCTGCCGCGCAGGTGGTGCCAGAGGCGTTGCTCGGCGTCGGTGCTGTTGCGTCGCAACTTGCGTGCAACGGGCGTCAGTCTTTGAACCACGAGCCTTGTTCCCCCTCACCCCGACCCTCTCCCCGCTGGGGAGAGGGAGTCAGGGCTATGATCGTCGCTGGCGCGTTAGCAACTCTCGCTGCCTGCGCCACCACCGGACCCGCTCGCCTGCACACCATCGACGAACTCAACGCGGTCGCTCTCCGCTGCGGCCTCGCGCTGGGCGAGCTGTTCCAGGACGAGAGCGAGAAAAGGCTGCTGTTCCTGTTCAAGGCCGGGTCCTCCCCGCAAGAGCGCAGCTGCGTGACGCGCTGGGCTCGCCCGCGCGGGCTTCGCACCGTGTTCGTCAACGCCATCAACTTTCCCGAGAGCTAGATGCAACGCCTTCTTGCTACACTTCTGGTCAGCGCAGCGCTTGCAGCTTGCTCCGTGACCTCGATGAAGCAACGGGGGGACGCCTTCTCCAAGTGGTCCAGTCTTTCCCCGGACCAGAGGCAAGCAGCGATCGCTCGCATCTCCAGCCAGTGCCGTCTGCCGGATGGAGCTTTGACGCTGGACAGCGGCACGAAAGTACGACTCCAACCACCTGCCGATGCCTCGTACGAGGCTGTTGATTGTGCGCTGAAGCAGCTCATGCCCGCACTTGGCATCGAAAATTTCAGCTTCGTTGGCAACGAAGCTTACGCGAAGGACGAATAGCTTGCCCCGCCGCACCGACCTATCCTCCATCCTCATCATCGGCGCCGGTCCGATCGTCATCGGCCAGGCGGCGGAGTTCGATTACTCCGGGAGCCAAGCGGTAAAGGCGCTGCGGGCGGAGGGCTATCGGGTCATCGTGGTCAACTCCAACCCGGCGACGATCATGACCGATCCGGAGCTGGCGGACGCGACCTATATCGAGCCGATCACGCCCGAGGCGGTGACGCGGATCATCGAGGCGGAGCGGCCGGATGCGCTGCTGCCGACGATGGGCGGGCAGACGGCGCTGAACACGGCGCTGGCGCTGTTCAAGGACGGCACGCTGGACCGGCTCGGCGTCGAGCTGATCGGCGCCAACGCGGCGGCGATCGAGAAGGCGGAGGACCGGCAGAAGTTCCGCGACGCGATGGACCGGATCGGGCTCGAGTCGCCCAGGTCCGCCATCGTCCACTCGGTCGAGGAAGCAATGGCGGCGCTCGACGAGGTTGGGCTGCCCGCGGTGATCCGCCCGAGCTTCACGCTTGGCGGGACGGGCGGGGGCATCGCCTACAACCGGGACGAGTATGTCGCGATCGTGCGCTCCGGCCTGGAGGCCTCGCCGACCACGGAGGTGTTGATCGACGAGAGCGTGGTCGGCTGGAAGGAATATGAGATGGAGGTGGTCCGCGACCGGGCGGACAATGCCATCATCATCTGCTCGATCGAGAACGTCGACCCGATGGGGGTGCATACGGGAGATTCGATCACCGTCGCCCCGGCGCTGACGCTGACCGACAAGGAATATCAGCGGATGCGCTCCGCCTCGATCGCGGTGCTGCGGGAGATCGGGGTGGAGACGGGCGGCTCCAACGTCCAGTTCGCGGTCGATCCGAAGACCGGGCGGATGCTGGTGATCGAGATGAACCCGCGCGTGTCGCGCTCGTCGGCGCTGGCGTCCAAGGCGACGGGCTTCCCCATCGCCAAGGTCGCGGCCAAGCTGGCGGTCGGCTACACGCTGGACGAGATCGCCAACGACATCACGGGCGGCGCGACGCCGGCGAGCTTCGAGCCGACGATCGACTATGTCGTGACCAAGATCCCGCGCTTCACGTTCGAAAAGTTCAAGGGGGCGCAGGGCGTGCTCTCGACCGCCATGAAGTCGGTCGGCGAGGTGATGGCGATCGGGCGCTCGTTCCCCGAGAGCCTGCAGAAGGCGCTGCGTGGGCTTGAGATCGGGCTGACGGGTCTCGACCGGGTGCGGCATCTGGAAAATGCGTCGGACGACGAGATCGAGGCGGCGCTGAGCGTACCCACGCCCGACCGGCTGCTGGTGGCGGCGGAGGCGCTGCGCCACGGTTTCACGGTGCAGCGGATCAACGCCATCGCCGGCTTCGATCCCTGGTTCCTGGAGCGGCTGGCGGAGATCGTGCGGGCCGAGGGGCAGGTGCGGGCGCTGGGACTGCCGAACGATGCAGCCGGCATGCGGCGGCTGAAGGGCATGGGTTTTTCCGACGCGCGGCTGGCGCAGCTTTCCCTGCGCTCCATTGGCGCTCCGCGGGGCATGAGCGAGGCGGTCGCGGCGAGCGGCGGCGGGCTGGTGCACGAGGTGATGCGGGCGATGACCGGGGGTGTCACCGAGGAGGAGGTGCGCTGGCACCGGCACAAGCTTGGCGTCCGGCCGGTGTTCAAGCGGATCGACAGCTGTGCGGCCGAGTTCGACGCGTCGACGCCGTACCTCTACTCCACCTACGAGGCGCCGCTGTTCGGTGAGCCGGAGGACGAGGCGGACATCTCCGACCGGGAGAAGGTGGTGATCCTGGGCGGCGGGCCGAACCGGATCGGTCAGGGGATCGAGTTCGACTATTGCTGCTGCCACGCTGCGTTCGCGCTCGGACGTGACGGGCTGGGGCTTGAGACGGTGATGGTGAACTGCAATCCCGAGACGGTCTCGACCGACCCGGACACGTCGGATCGGCTCTACTTCGAGCCGCTGACCGCCGAGGACGTGCTGGAGATCGTGTGGCGCGAGCGGGAGCGGGGCAAGCTGCGCGGGGTCATCGTGCAGCTGGGCGGGCAGACCCCGCTGAAGCTCGCGGCGCGGCTTCAGGAAGCGGGCATTCCGATCTTGGGCACGTCACCCGACAGCATCGACCTGGCCGAAGATCGCGAGCGCTTCGCCGCGCTGGTCCGCCGCCTCGACCTGCTGCAGCCGGAGAACGGCATCGCTCGCAGCCGCAACGAGGCGCTGCAGGTGGCCGAGCGGATCGGTTATCCGGTGCTGCTGCGGCCATCCTACGTGCTCGGCGGGCGGGCGATGGAGGTGGTGGATGGGCCGGCGCAGCTCGACAACTATATCGCTACCGCGGTGGAGGTGTCGGGCTCGAGCCCGGTGCTGATCGACCGCTACCTGCGCGACGCCATCGAGGTGGACGTGGATGCCATCTGCGACGGCAGCGAGGTGCTGGTCGCCGGCGTGATGGAGCATATCGAGGAAGCCGGCGTGCACTCCGGCGACAGCGCCTGCTCGCTGCCGCCGCACAGCCTGCCGCTGGAGGTCGTGGCCGAACTGCAGCGGCAGACGCGTGAGCTGGCGCTGGAGCTCAAGGTGCGTGGCCTCATGAACGTGCAATATGCGGTGAAGGACGGGAAGGTCTATCTCATCGAGGTCAACCCGCGCGCGTCGCGGACCGTGCCGTTCGTCGCCAAGGCGATCGGACGGCCGATCGCGAAGATGGCGGCGCGGGTGATGGCGGGGGAGACGCTTGCCACCGCGGAGACCCTGCCGCAGCGCACGCCGCACATCGCGGTCAAGGCGCCGGTGTTCCCCTTCGCGCGTTTCCCCGGCACGGACCCGGTGCTCGGGCCCGAGATGAAGAGCACGGGCGAGGTCATGGGCGTGTCGGACGACTTCGACATCGCCTTTGCCAAGGCTCAATTGGGCGCGGGCGTGAAGCTGCCGCAGGAGGGCACGCTCTTCGTGTCGGTCAAGAACAGCGACAAGGAGTTGGTCGTGCCCGCGGTCGAGATGATGCTGGAGCTCGGCTTCAAGGTGATCGCGACCGGCGGAACGTGCGACCACCTGCAGGCGCGCGGGCTGCCTGTGGAGCGGATCAACAAGGTGGCGCAGGGTCGGCCGCACATCGTCGACCGGCTGGTGGATGAAGGCGTGCAGATCGTCTTCAACACGACGGAAGGCTGGCAGTCGCTGAAGGACAGCCAGTCCATTCGGGCTACCGCGTTGAATCGCAAGGTGCCTTACTTCACGACGGTCGCAGCGAGCTACGCGGTGGCGCGGGCAATCAAGGCCGTGCGGGGCCGTTCGCTTGAAGTCCGCAGCCTGCAGGCCTATTATTCCGCCCTCGAAAACTAATTCTCCACATACCCGCTGCTGTTCATACGCGGGCCGACGGGCCGGCGCAGAAGCGGATTATTGAACGACGAAGGACGTGTGCCGCATGGCAAGTGACAAGGTTCCGATGCTCGCCGAGGGGTTCGAGCAGCTGACGGAAGAGCTCAAGCGGCTGAAGCTGGAGCGGCCGCAAATCGTCGACGCGATCGAGGAAGCGCGCGCGCATGGCGACCTGTCGGAGAATGCGGAATATCATGCCGCCAAGGAGCGGCAGGGTCAGATCGAGGCGCAGATTGCAGACCTGGAAGATCGCCTGAGCCGGGCGCTGGTGATCGATCCGACGACGCTGTCGGGCGACAAGGTCGTGTTCGGCGCGACGGTCAGCCTGGTCGACGAGGACGACAAGAAGATCCGTTACCAGCTCGTGGGGCAGACGGAAGCGGACGCCAAGGTCGGGCGGATCAGCTACAACTCGCCGCTCGGCAGGGCGCTGATCGGCCGCCAGGTCGGCGAAGAGGTCGAGGTGACGACCCCGTCGGGCGAGAAGTATTTCGAGATCGAGGCGATCGAGTTCGTTTGATCCGCTCTCACCCGCCGCTGTCACAAACGATCGAGCGAGGTCGCGCATGAACCAGGTGCCGCGCTCGACCACCGTCGTGATCACGGCCGTCACCAGCCTCGTGTCGCTCCTCATCCTGTTCGCGGGGTGGACCGGCTGGGCGTCCATGGTGATGGGGTTTATCCCGGCGCGCCTCAGCGGAGCCATGCAGGTCGGCGGTGCATTGCCGTCGGTGCTCACCATCTTCAGCTCGACCCTGGTGCACGGCGGCTACATGCACCTGCTCTTCAACATGTTGATGCTGCTGCTGTGCGGAACCGCCGTCGAGCGGGTCCTCGGACGCGAGGGCGTCACGATCATCTACGTGGTGAGCGCCATCGTCGCCGCGCTTGCGCAATGGTCGGTGGGACCGCTCGCCAGCGCTCCAGTGATCGGCGCCAGCGGCGCGGTCAGTGGCGTGATCGGCGCCTATGCGCTGAGCTTCGGGCGTCCGAAGGCCTTCGTGCAATCCCCGAGAATCAACCGTGTGCTTCACATCGTGTGGCTGGCGGTGGCCTGGACCGTGCTCCAGATCGGCGTCGGCTTCGTCGCCGGGGCGGACGGGGTGCTTCTGGCCACGCCCGCGCACGTCGGAGGATTTCTGGTCGGCCTGCTGCTGCAGCGGCCGTTGCTGCTCTGGCGTTACCGCGGAGCCTGAACCGCGCTCAGGTTAGGCAGCCGACGAAGGCGCATCCCAAAAGGCACTTGGCTTCGATGGACCGGTGTCGCGGCTACTGAGCATGAGCGGAACGGTCAGGCTCCCTTGGTCTCCACTTCCGGCTCGAGAAGCCGGTGCAGATGGACCACGACATACTTCATCTCGGCATCGTCCACCGTGCGCTGCGCCTGGGCCCGCCACGCGTCTTCCGCGTCGGCGTAATTGTCGTAGATGCCGACCAGGTCGATCTTGTCCAAGTCGGTGAATTCCAGGCCCTGCGGGTCCTTGACCCGGCCGCCGAAGACGAGGTGAAGTCTGCTCATGCGCCGGCCGTTAGCATAGGGTTCGGTTGCAGCCCAACCCCGTTCGTCACCCCCACCGCGCTGCAGGGGTGACGAGAGGGTTCAAGCGATTAGGCGTTAGGTCCGTCGTTGCTGCTGCTGCTCGTATCGCTGCTGCTGGACGAGCTCGCGCCGAAGAACTGGCGGACGCTGTCGCCGGCCATTTCGTCGAACTTCTGCTTGCCGGTTTCGCGCGCCCGATCGATCGCGCTGGTGCCCGCATCCGCCAGCTTCGTGCCGAGCGGCGCAAGCAACTGCTTTTCCTTTTCCGAGCGCGGCAGGACCGCGCCCAGGACCGCGCCGAGCGCCGCGCCCGCACCGAGGGCGATCAGCGGTGAGCTGTCGATCCGCTGACTCGCGGTGGAGCCGAGGTTGGACACCTTTTCCCGCGCTCCCGACGACGTGGAGCCCCCGGTCTCGAAGTCGTTGTCCAGGCTGGTCGTCGTCGAACTGCTGAAACGATTGCTCTTGGCCATGTTCAGATTTCCTCCGTGGCGCCGGCCGTCTGGCGGGCGCGAGTGTTGTTCGTGTGCTGCGTATCGCTGTCGCTGCTGTCCTTGTTCCACCAGCGCGAGACCGCTGCGAACAGCGGCTTGCGGGCGATGAACAGGGCCGTGGCGGTGGCGATGCCCGCGGCCATCGCCGGCTTGTCCTTCACCGCCGTGACCGTGTCGTCGGCCATGACGATGCTCTTGTCCTTGACCGCCTGGACGGCGTCGCTGGTGAGCTTGGCCGGTGCGAGGCGTTCCTTCACCTCCTCCACCGTGCTCATCAGCCGTGCCTTGGCGGCGTCCGCTTCACCGCGGGCGCGCGCCTCTTTGACGCTGGTCGCGCTCATGACTGGCCTCCAAACGCTGCCCGGCCCTTGCTATAGGCAAGATAGCCGAGAACGCCGCCGACCCCTGCCAGGATCAGCACGGTGAGCAGCCCCGCCAGCGTGTCGCTCATCAGCGATGCGAGCCCGACGAACAGGGTGGCACAGAGCGCCAGGAAAGCGGCGTGGACGAAGAGCAGGGCGAGGACGCCGAAGATGACCGGCAGCTTGAGCGCAGAAGCGCGCTCCGTCCCGACGGTCTTGTAGTAATTGACCTCGGCCCGGGCGTAGGCCTTGCCGTCCTCCACCAAGCGGTGGAGGAGGTCGCCAACGCCTTCCGGCTCACCCTGAACGGACTCGGTCCGTTTCAGCATCGGATCACCGGCCGGAGCCGGCCCGGTCGCCGTTACGGTCACCGTTGCCATTGCCATTCTCCTCGATACCGGCCTTCAGCAGGCGAACCAGGCTGAAGCCAACCACGGCGGCTGCACCCAGCGCCACGCCCGGGCTCTTGCGAACGAACGATCGAACGTCGTCAACCAACTCGTCCGGGTCCTTGCTGGAAAGGGCCTGCGCATAGCGATCGAGGGTCTGGCTCGCTGTCCGGGCATATTCGCCATATTGCGGACCGAGCTTTTCTTCGATCTGCCCGACCGTATCGTTGACGATCTGCGACAGGTTGGTCAGCGTCGTTCCGCCGGTCTCGAGACCCTGGCCCACGAAGCTGCGGGCCTTGGTCCCGGCCTGCTCGCGAACCTTGCCCGAAGCGTTGGACAGCAGTCCGCGCACGCCGCCACCGCCGCCACCGCCGCCGGACGAGCTACCGGCATCGGAGGAGCTGCCCTGGGTTGCGCCAGACGTCGTGCCCGTGTCCGTGCCCGTGATCAGGCCGGTCGACGTGTCCGCCGACGCGCTGCCGGTCACGCCGGTACGCGCTCCGGTGGCGTTGCCCTGGCTCGACGTGCTGCCGCCCTGCAAGCTCGTCCCGCTGCGACCCGGGGTTATGTCGGACGTCACGCCCGCGCCCTCGATCACCGTGTCCGTGCCTTCGGGCAGATCGTTGTTCGTTCCGGCCATCAAGCCTCTCCTTTGTTTCGGTTGGGAACCTTCAGCCTCCCTAACCCCGGAGACGATACGCCGTTCCAGCGCTCGGCCCGAATGTTGCCCGGGCTGCGGCGCGTCGATACAGGCGCGCAGCGTAGCAAAGTTCCTTCAGGAAGGCACCTCTCATGACCGCGATCCTCGACATCCATGCCCGGCAGATCCTCGACAGCAGGGGCAATCCGACGGTGGAGGTGGATGTCACGCTGGAGGACGGCAGCATGGGCCGGGCCGCCGTTCCGTCCGGCGCTTCGACCGGAGCCCACGAGGCCGTCGAACTGCGCGACGGGGACAAGTCGCGCTGGGCCGGCAAGGGCGTCAGCAAGGCCGTGGCAGCGGTGAACGGCCCCATCGCCGATGCCATTCTCGGGTTCGAGGCGGAGGACCAGGCCGACATCGACGCAGAGATGATCGCGCTCGACGGCAGCGACAACAAGGGCAAGCTGGGCGCAAACGCCATCCTCGGAGTCAGCCTGGCGGTGGCCAAGGCGGCCGCCGAGGCCCGGGGCCTGCCCCTCTATCGCTACGTGGGGGGCGTGTCGGCGCACATCCTGCCCGTGCCGATGATGAACATCTTGAACGGAGGCGCCCATGCCGACAACCCGATCGACTTCCAGGAATTCATGGTCATGCCGGTCGGCGCGGAGAGCTTTTCCGAGGCGCTGCGCTGCGGGACGGAGATCTTCCACGCGCTGAAGGGCAAGCTGCATGCCGCAGGGCTGTCGACGGCGGTGGGCGACGAGGGCGGGTTCGCCCCGAATATCGCTTCCGCTCGCGCCGCGCTCGACTTCATCGGCGAAGCGACCGAGGCGGCTGGCTACACCCTGGGCAAGGACGTCCTGATCGCGCTCGATTGCGCGTCGACCGAGTTCTTCAAGGACGGCCGCTACGTCATGGAAGGGGAGGGCCGGACCCTGACCTCGGACGATATGGCGATCTACCTGGAAGAGCTGTGCCGGGACTACCCGATCGCCTCGATCGAGGACGGCATGGGGGAAGACGATATGGCGGGCTGGAAGGCGCTGACCGAGCGCGTCGGCGGTCGCGTCCAGCTTGTCGGCGACGATTTGTTCGTGACCAACGAGCAGCGCCTGGCCGCCGGGATTCGCGACGGCATCGCGAACTCGATCCTGGTGAAGGTCAACCAGATCGGCTCCCTCACCGAAACCATCGCGGCGGTGCGCCTCGCCCAGACCAGCGGCTACACGGCCGTGATGTCCCACCGCTCCGGCGAGACGGAGGACAGCACCATCGCCGACCTGGCCGTGGCGCTCAGCTGCGGTCAGATCAAGACCGGCAGCCTGGCGCGCTCGGACCGGACCGCCAAGTACAACCAGCTGCTCCGCATCGAAGAGGAACTGGGCGGTGCGGCGATCTATCCCGGAAGGGCTGCCATTCGGCAGTTGCACGACCGAGGCTAGGCTCCCTAAGCTCCCCGCCGGGGTAGCTGTGGGGGCGTTTGCGTGGCGGTCGATGTTCATGTGGTCGGCATCGCCGGACCGGTGGTGGATTATCCGGCACTGATCTCGGAGCATTGCCGGGCGGCCGGCCTGCGCTGTTCGATGGACACGATCCCGTTCATCCCGATCGGCGACTTCAGTGTTGCGACCGCCCGCCGGCTGAAGGCTATGCTCCGAGCCGCGCCGCCGGGAAGCCTGACCGTCTACACGTCGGCCTGGGCGGAATTCTTCATGGAAGAAGCGGACCTCAGCCTCCATTTTTCCATGTACCGGCAGTGGTTCGATCCCAAGCGTATGCGCGTGCTGCCCTACGTCTGGACAAACGCCCGACCGGATCGATTGGAGGACATTCTTTGGACCACGAAGCCCGCTCCCCAGGTGGGCTTCCGCGGCATGACTTACGAATCGTCCCGTCCGGCCATGGCGGCGTCGAAGCTTCCGCACTTTGCGAAGGAGTGGCTGCTGCAGGGTCGCTACCTCCGCTATCCGGAGCTGTTCGGTGCGGCGATCGCCGGACATGTGCCCATCCGCTTCCTCGCGACCTTTCCCCGGTTCGAAGCGCTGCGGTCTCTTCGCCAGAGCGCCGATTTCTTTGGGCTGGAGATCGAAGTCACCGACACCGGCGTCTTCCGCTGGTCGGAGCAAGCCGTGGATGCCTTCGAACAGCACCTCCTGCGCAACACGTACATCCTGTGTCCGCGTGGTGCCGAGAATTACAGCTTCCGGGTGTTCGAGGCGCTGCGCTTCGGTCGTGTCCCTGTAATCGTGGACACCGACATGGTGCTTCCCGGCGAAGTGCCGTGGGAGGATGTCGCCCTGGTGGTTCCGTACAATCGGGTGAACGACGTGGGTGCCCTGATCGCCGAGGACTATCGCACTCGTTCTGCGGAACAGTTCATGACGCGCCAGCGGCTCGCGATCGAGACCAGCGCCATGCTGGACCAGGGCTCGTGGCTCGCCGATGTTGCACAGGATATTTGCCGGCGGATCGAGGAACGGGCGCCTGCACGCGCACAAAGTTTCGAGCGCCCCATGAAAACCCTTGATTCGGCTCCGGTATTCTGATTCTGTCTCTTTATGGGAGGCGCAGCTCACAAGAGCATTGGATTGATCCGCAGGGCGGCGATGCCGGCGCTCGCGCTGACCATTATCGGCACCTTCGCGGGACATGCGGTGGCGGGGCCGAACGGGCTGCTGGCCTGGGGCGGCTACCATCGCGACCTGCAGCAGCGCAAAGCCGAACTGGCGCAGCTTGATGCCGAACGGCAGCAGCTGAAGCACCGCTCCGCCTTGCTCGATCCCAAGAAGGCCGATCCCGACATGGCGGACGAACTGGTCCGGCGCGATCTGGGGCTGGTGCGCCCGGACGAGGTGATCATCCCGCTTGAATAGTCTTCCGGCGGCTCGCTTCGCCGTTTGAGCGATTGCCGCCCCCGGGGCAGGCTCCTATAGACCCGGCCCGAATTCCCTGTCCAAACGAGGTCACCGTGGCGCGTTCCGCCAAACAGAAGGCCGCAGAGGCCGTTCCGCTCACCCCGAACCGTGAGCGTCCGCGCCAGCCGGAGCGCTATCAGGCGAGCAAGGAAGAGCTGCTCGGCTTTTACAAGCAGATGCTGCTGATCCGCCGCTTCGAGGAGCGGGCGGGGCAGTTATACGGCCTGGGGCTGATCGGCGGCTTCTGCCACCTGTACATCGGCCAGGAGGCGGTGGCAGTCGGCCTTCAGTCGGCCATGACGGTCGGCAAGGACAGCGTCATCACCGGCTACCGCGACCATGGCCACATGCTGGCCTATGGCATCGATCCCAAGGTGATCATGGCCGAGTTGACCGGCCGCGCTGCCGGCATTTCCAGGGGCAAGGGCGGCTCCATGCACATGTTCAGCGTCGAGCATGGCTTCTACGGCGGACATGGCATCGTCGGCGCGCAAGTGAGCCTGGGCACAGGTCTGGCCTTCAAGCATCAGTACAGTGGGGACGGCGGCGTGTGCCTGGCTTATTTCGGCGACGGCGCTGCGAACCAGGGACAGGTCTACGAGAGCTTCAACATGGCCGAGTTGTGGAAGCTGCCGGTCATCTACGCGATCGAGAACAACCACTATGCCATGGGCACGAGCGTCGAGCGCTCCGCCTCCGAGCCGGACTTCTACAAGCGGGGCGAGAGCTTCCAGATCCCCGGCATCCAGGTCGACGGCATGGACGTGCTGGCGGTCCGCGGCGCGGCCGAGACGGCGCTGGAATGGACGCGCTCCGGCAAGGGGCCGATCATCCTCGAGCTCAAGACCTATCGTTACCGTGGTCACTCCATGTCGGACCCGGCCAAGTACCGGACGCGCGAGGAAGTGCAGAACTACCGCGAGAACCAGGACCCGATCGACCGCGCCGGCAAGGACCTCCTGGCGCTCGGTGTCGGGGAAGACGAGCTGAAGGCCATCGACAAGGAGATCAAGGACATCGTGGTGGAAGCCGCCAAGTTCGCTGAAGACGCGCCGGAGCCGGATGCGTCCGAGCTCGCGACCGACGTGTTGGTGGAGCGCTACTGATGGCGGTCGAGCTGAAGATGCCTGCCCTGTCCCCGACCATGGAGGAGGGCACGCTCGCCAAGTGGCTGGTCAAGGAGGGCGACGAGGTGAAGTCGGGCGACATCCTGGCCGAGATCGAGACCGACAAGGCCACGATGGAATTCGAGGCGGTCGACGAGGGCGTGATCTCCCGCATCCTGGTGCCCGAGGGAACGGATGGAGTGAAGGTCGGCACCGCGATCGCCGTCATGAACGGGGAGAACGGGGAGGCTTCTTCGCCAGCGCAGGAGTCGTCGGCCCCGACCCCGTCCGACCAGCAGACCCAGGCCTCGCCGGTGGAACTGCCGAAGCAGCAGCAGGCACCGGAGAGCGGCACGCAGCAGCTCACCGTGGCGCCCAAGGTTGCCGCCGATCCGGAGGTCCCTGCCGGGACCGAGATGAAGGCCACGACGGTCCGCGAGGCGCTGCGCGACGCGATGGCCGAGGAGATGCGCCGCGACGGGCGCGTCTTCGTCATGGGCGAGGAAGTCGCACAGTACCAGGGTGCGTACAAGGTCACCCAGGGCCTGCTCGACGAGTTCGGACCCAAGCGCGTCGTCGACACGCCGATTACCGAATATGGCTTCGCGGGCCTCGGGGCGGGGGCCGCGATGGGTGGGCTCCGACCCGTGATCGAGTTCATGACGTGGAATTTTGCCATGCAGGCAATCGACCACGTCATCAACTCGGCTGCGAAGACCAACTACATGTCGGGCGGGCAGATGCGCTGTCCGATCGTGTTCCGCGGACCCAATGGCGCGGCCAGCCGCGTCGCTGCCCAGCACAGCCAGAACTATGGTCCCTGGTATGCCAGCGTTCCGGGCCTGATCGTGATCGCGCCTTACGACAGCGCCGATGCCAAGGGCCTGATGAAGGCGGCGATCCGGTCCGAGGACCCGGTTGTCTTCCTCGAGAACGAGCTGCTCTACGGCCACAGCTTCGACGTGCCGCAGGTGGACGACTACGTCCTGCCCATCGGCAAGGCTCGCATCATGCGGCCCGGCAAGGACGTGACCATCGTCAGCTACTCGATCGGGGTTGGCGTGGCGCTGGAAGCCGCACAGGCGCTCGAGGCCCAGGGCATCGACGCAGAGGTCATCGACCTGCGCACGCTGCGGCCGCTCGACAAGCAGACGGTGCTGCGGAGCCTCGCCAAGACCAATCGCATGGTGGTGGTCGAGGAAGGCTGGCCTGCCTGCTCCATCTCGTCGGAGATCATGGCGATTGCGATGGAGGAAGGCTTCGACGATCTCGACGCCCCCGTCATGCGTGTCACGAACGCCGACGTGCCGCTGCCTTATGCCGCCAACCTCGAGAAGCTGGCGCTGATCAAGGCGGACGACGTGGTCCAGGCGGCGAAGGCCGTCAGCTATCGCTGAGGCGATCGAGCGCGACCGCGACCTCGTCCGCCTGCATTGGCCGGCCGAGCTGCGGGGCGCCTTCGACGCGCTGTTCGCCATCGACGACGCCATGGCAGAGGTGACGCTCACGGCGTCGCAGCCGGCTTTGGCGGCCATCAAGCTCGCCTGGTGGCGGGAGAGCCTGCAGAAGCTGGACGAGGCGCCTCCTCCGCCCGAGCCACGGCTTCAAGCCGTCGCCAGGGAACTGCTGCCGCGCCGTATCACGGGCGCTCGCCTGGCACGCCTGGAGGATGGCTGGGCGGCCCTGCTTGAAGAGGTTCAGGACTGGCACCGCGTTGTCGACCGCGGCGCTTTCCTGTTCGGCATCGGCGCGGACCTGCTCGGCAGCAAGGAAGAGATGGCCGCGGCGGGCCGCGCCTGGGCCGGCGTCGACCTCGCGCGGCGGACCGGGGAGCGCCACTGGCTCGGCGAACCGGAATCCTTCGGCCGTTTCGATCGCCGGGCTCGACCACTCACGGCCCTGACCGCGCTCGCCTTACGCGACCAGCGGCGCGGCTGGCCGCCGGAGCCTGAGGCAACCCCGCAACGCTCCTGGACAATCCTCCGTCACCGATGGAGCGGGAAGCTCTAGACCGTTGACGCCGCTGGGCGAAGCCGCGACCACCCGCCGGCCGAATCCATGCGAGTATGAGGGGGTTGCGCATGATGCGCTTCTTTGCCGGCGTGGCGGCGTGTTTTCTGATGATGACCGGAGCGTTTCTTCTCTGGCAGGGTAAAGCGCAGGAGCCGACCTTGCCCGCAGCTCCAGCCCTGGCCGGTCCTGCACCGGTGATTGCCGCTCCAAGCGCGCGCTCGGTCCTTCGCGCACCGGAAGCGAGCCCCAAGTCCCGCGAGCAGAAGCGCTTCGCACGGGCCGACAAGGACGACGACGGGCGGATCACGGCGGCCGAATTGTTCGAGCCGCGGCGCAAGGCCTTCGCCAAGCTCGACAAGAACGGCAACGGCGCGCTCAGCTTCGACGAATGGGCGGCCAAGACTGTCGACAAGTTCGGCTCTGCCGACGCAGACCGGTCCGGTTTCCTTACTCCCGCCGAGTTCGCGACGACTGCGCCGAAGCCGTCCAAAAGGAAGGCAGCCTGCGCCTGCGGCTGAGGCAGAATTTGGGTTTTCGAGCCATTTGATGCTACTGCTCGCTCGTGGGCTTCATGACGATCCCCGCGAGTGGGAGCGTTCCATGACTTTGAAATCCCTCACTTACACCAGCCTCGCCAGCCTCGATCTCACGAGTGAGGACGTCGAGAATATCCTCCGGTCTGCGCGCGAGCAGAACGCCATCGAAGGAATCACGGGTCTTCTGGTGTTCAACGGCACGCACTTCATGCAGGTCGTTGAAGGATCGACGCAGGCCATCGACGATCTGGTGGAGCGCCTCCGCCGTGACCGCCGGCACTCGGGCGTGGAGATCCGGGACCAGCGCGAGATCCAGGAGCGGTTCTTTCCGGACTGGACCATGGAACTGGTGCGGGTGAAATCGCGCTACCGTGAGGCACAGCAGCGCCTCCGGACCGCGCTGCCCGAAGCGCTCCCGCCAGCCGTTGGAGAGCGCCTGGTGGCCATGACGGCTTCGATCTCAGGCGACGTCGACCTCGTGGACTAGGGCGGGGCGAGCGCTCGGCACCATCGCGCTCAGCCACTCCCCGAACCGCTCCCGCGCACGATCGGTATACATCTTCTTTCGCTCGGCTTTCCGGGTGCGCCCGGGGATAGGCGGCATCAGCCCGAAGTTGACGTTCATCGGCTGGAACGTCTCGGCCTCCGCGCCCCCGGTGATATGCCCCAGCAGGGCGCCCATCGCGCTTTCAGGGGGCGGTGCTGGGATACTCCTGCCGCCCAGCTCCGCGGCCGCAAACAAGGCTGCCAGCAAGCCGATCGCCGCGCTTTCGACATAGCCCTCGCAGCCGGTTATTTGACCGGCGAACCGGATGTTCGGCCTGCTCTTGAGCCGCAGCTCACTGTCGAGCAGCTCTGGCGAGCGAATGAAGCTGTTGCGGTGGATGCCGCCCAGCCGCGCGAACTCGGCATTCTCAAGACCGGGGATGGTCCGGAAGATGCGCACCTGCTCGCCATGCTTCAGCTTGGTCTGGAACCCGACCATATTCCACAAGGTGCCGAGCGCATTGTCCTGGCGAAGCTGCACCACGGCATGCGGCCACCGCCCCGTTCGCGGGTCATCCAAGCCGACCCCCTTCAAGGGACCGTAACGGAGCGTCTCGACCCCCCGCTCGGCCATGACCTCGATCGGCATGCAGCCCTCGAAATAGGGCGTGTCCTTCTCCCACTCCTTGAACTCGGTCTTCTCACCCGCGTTCAGCGCGGCGACAAAGGCTTCATATTGCTCCTTCGTCAGCGGGCAGTTGATGTAATCCTTGCCCCCTTTGTCCCAGCGGGCCGCCATCCAGCAGACGGACATGTCGATGCTGTCCCGATGCACGATCGGTGCGATGGCATCGAAGAAGGCGAGGGCATCGCTCCCGGTTTCCGCCGCGATCGCCTCGGCAAGCTTCGACCCGGTCAGCGGCCCGGTGGCGATGATCGCCGGCCCTTCAGGGAGGGTGTCGACACGTTCCCGGACCACCGTGATGTTCGGATGGTGCCCAATCGCCTGGGTGACCTCCTGCGCGAACCCGTCGCGGTCCACGGCAAGAGCCGAGCCCGCGGGAACCCGGTGCTTGTCGGCCGCACGCATTACAAGTGAGTTCAGCCGCCGCATCTCCTGGTGCAGCAGTCCGACGGCATTGTTCTCCGCATCGTCCGATCGAAAGCTGTTGGAGCAGACCATCTCGGCCAGCCGATCCGTCTCGTGCGCCGGCGTCATGTCCCCGCCGCCCCGCATCTCGCTGACCCGCACCCGCAGACCGGCCTCGGCCAACTGCCACGCCGCCTCGGAACCGGCAAGCCCGCCACCGACGATCTGGATGTCGTGAGTCATGGCGGCCGCTTTAAGGCTAGCCCTTGCGCTCCGCCAGTACGTCCAATCCGAGTCCTTAGGGGCGCTCTGGCGCTCATCCCCGGGGAGCCCCGATCGGGGAAGATAGAGACCTAGCCATCGCCTGAAACCTTCGCTAACGGCGCTGCCGGGGCGGGCCGAAACGGTGCTGAGGTTCCTGAGTTGCATAGTGAATTCCGCTCAAATGAGAGCGACCCGGCAAAGGCTGACGATGTCGAGGGAGGCGGGCAGAGCCGCGGCGTTCCGGCCGCAGGCACCATCGACCTTTTGGAACCCGATACCATCGGCAACTCGCAGGGCCTGAACCATTGGCGCGAGAGCGTCATCACGCATCCGGGACTGGACGAGCGCGGCAACGTATTTTTCGCCGCCATCGAAATGACCCGGATGCCGATGATCCTTACGGATCCGAACCAACACGACAATCCAATCGTGTTCGCGAACAAGGCCTTCTTGGACCTGACCGGCTACGAGGAAGGCGAGATCCTCGGCCGGAATTGCCGCTTCCTTCAAGGCGCACACACCGACCGCGAGACGGTCAGCGAGATTCGTGAGGCGGTGCAGCAGGGTCGCTCCGTGGCTGCGGAAATCCTCAACTACAAGCGGGATGGCACGCCCTTCTGGAATGCCCTGTTCATTGGCCCGGTCTACGACAGTGCTGGGAATCTCGCCTACCAGTTCGCCAGCCAGTTAGACGTCACCCGGCGTCGCAACACGGAACTGGCATTCCGGCAGGCGCAGAAGATGGAGGCGATCGGCCAGCTGACCGCTGGTCTTGCGCATGACTTCAACAATCTTCTCCAAGTGGTGAACGGCAACCTGGAACTGCTGTCATCATGCGTCGACGGGGACCGCGCCAAGCGCTACGTCGAGAATGCCCGGTCCGCGGCTGACCGTGGCGCGAAGTTGACGAGGCAGTTGCTTGCCTTTGCGCGCAAGAGCCGGCTGGAGCCCAAGCCTACCGACCTGACCACGCTCGTGACCAGTTTCGTGGAGGTAATCGAAAGCTCGCTCGGCTCCTCGGTCGACCTTCAGCTGAATCTTCGGCGCCGATTGCCCAAGGTGATGGTGGATCCCGAGCAGCTGGAGATGGCGCTGCTCAACATCATCATGAATGCAAAGGATGCCATGCCTGGCGGGGGCACGGTGACGATATCCACCCGGCAGATGCACCTGAACGGCGACGCCGCGGCCCGTCAGCTGAGTTCTGGCGACTATGTGGTGCTGGAGGTCCGGGACGAGGGTACCGGAATGGCTCCTGAGGTCGCTGAGCGTGCGACGGAACCGTTCTTCACCACCAAGAAGGAAGGCAAGGGCACCGGGCTCGGCCTCGCAATGGCGAGCGGTTTCGTGCAGCAGTCGCGTGGGCGGCTCGAAATCGAAAGTCGCCTGGACGAGGGAACGCTGATCCGCCTGCTCTTCCCCATTTCCCATCTGCAGGAAGCCGAGGAGAAGAGCAGCCGCTATGTGAGCGCGGTCATGGCCACCGAAGTGCGGAGCTCCGATGCCGAGCATATCCTTGTGGTCGAGGACAGTGCGGAGGTTCTGGAACTCGCCACAGAAATCCTGATTGCAGCCGGCTACCGCGTCACCACGGCCGAGAGCGGCGAACTGGCTCTGCGCGTTTTCGAGCAGGCCGGACCCGGGACTTACGACCTCCTCTTCACCGATCTGGTGATGCCAGGGGGAATGAACGGCTTGATGCTCGCGGAAGAAATTGCCTCGAGAGATCCCGAGATCGCGATTCTGATGACCACGGGCTACAACGAAGAACTGGTTGTGTCCGGGCCCATGCGCAATGCTCAGGATGTGCTTGGGAAGCCGTACCGCCGTTCGGAACTGCTCGATCGCATCCGGCAGTCCCTCAATAATCGAAGCGAAGAAAAGCGGCGTCGAACGCCGTCCGACTACGGAGCAGCCGAAGCCTGAGCTTGCCTGGTCCGGCTCCCTGTCGTGCCTCAGGCACCGTTGTACTACCGGCCCGTTCTGCTGGTGGATTTCGCCTTCGGAATGGCGGGACAGCACCGCCACGTTGGGGCAGGGTCCAAAGCAGCTCATCTCTCCGCGCGCACTCTTGAGCACTCGGGGGAGTGGACTCGTCCCTGGGGGAAAGGGCGCCGACGCCGCCTCGGCAACAGCTAGCCCGCGGCCAGAGATCTCCATTTGGGGCTCCTGGCTGCCGCTTCAATGCCATGCGCCAGCGACCTCGAATTCGGCTCTAAGAAGCAACGGGACGGACACGTTCAGTGGGAGCGGGCTCCCCGACTTAACCCCGCATCAGCCTCGCAGCCTCGACATCGCAGCGATAAGGCAGATCGGGCGCAAGACAGAAATCCGGCCAGCGGCCACTCTCCCGCCAGAATGCAAGCAGTCCGAAGCGCTTTGCAACCTGCATGAACCGCGGATCGCGGTGAACGGCGGTGAAGGTCGGCCGGAAAATGACATCCGTGACCCCCTCGGGGTCTCCGATATTGCCGCGCGACAGAAGGTCGAACAACTCGTCGCGCCGATCGAAGGCCGCGAGCGCCTGCAGGTGGGCGCTGATGGTCTCCGGATATTGCTGAACCAAGTTGCGTCCAGTGCTGAGCGCGACTTCCTCGTTCGGGGCGGAGGGCTCAAGGCGGGCCTTGAGGTAGGGTTTAAGCAGGACTGCCGCGCCGAGTTCTACGGAGCCGGCTTCCAGTAGCGCTTCGGCGCGCTTCGGATCTCCGTAGCGAAGCTCCAGAAGAAGGCGTGCTTCGTCGATATCGCGCAGACCGGGCCACAACCGTTCGACCTTCGCGAGCTCTGAAAAGGCGGCTTGCAAGTGACCTGCCGTGGCCAGGCTGTAAACGTAGCTGAGGCGCACCCTCAGGGACGCCGGGGCAAGTCGTACGGCCGCCTGGGTGTCCTGCACGGAATCGTTTACCAGCCCCACCGAGAAGAGGAATTCGGACCGCGCCAGCCTGGCAATGGCATGGTCCGGATTGCTGACGACTGCCGCTTCGAGCAACTTCAGGCGCTCCGCCTGTCTTGTCATAGGGGTCAGCCTTGCGCGCGCAATCAGCGCCTCTGCGAGGTTCGGCTTGAGCCGTAGAGCTTCTTCTGCGTGGCGGGCGAGGTCGAGGCGCATGCGGTCGGCGCGAGGAGCGGTAACAAGGGTCAGCGAGTCGAGTTCCGCCTGAAGCAGGCTAGCCCACCCTGGAAGGAACCTCGGCGAGTCTGTCACGACCTGACGCAGAACTTGCACGCTGCTCATCGGATCGTAGCCAATGGTGGTGAGGGCGGTGCAAGCGGCCACATATTCACTTAGGCGTTGGGGAGCGTCACGCTTGCCCGGCGCGCACGCGAGCGCTCCTGCCACCGCATAGGAGATCCGCTCGATCAGATCTGACGTCGAAACACGATCGCTCCTGAACCGAGCCGACCAGAGCACCTTTCGGTCGGTCGCCGACAGAAGCGCCGCCCGGGCTTCTTGCGTGCCCGCCTTGGGAGCAACGACTTCGAGGAGGTAATCAGGCCTTCCCTGCGACCCCGATGAAGGGCCAAGCAGGTCCACCGCGCTTCCCTGGCCTGGCGGCAAGGCGGACACCATGTCCCTAACCTCACCCGACATGCGGTTCGATGCATCCGAACCATCGCTGCCCACGACCAAGATGCGGGGGACATTGGGCCCGGCCGAGCTTGCGTTGGGGAGGGCGACCAGCCAAGCGACGCTCACGGCGAAGACGATGGCCGTAATGGCTCCAACCCACGCCCGGAAAGGAGATCGCCGAGTCGGCGGGGGCGCTTCCGTGATCGGAGTCGCGTCAGCAAGCTGCGGGTTCTCGATCAGGCGATAGCCGACTCGCGGCACCGTTTTGATCTCGAATGGCGGGGGCGAGAACTCCTGGGTTAGGTGCCTCAACTGGAGGATGCACCGGTTCAGGGCATCGTCGCTGACGACCCTTCCGTCCCAGCAGTGCTCGAACAACTGCTCCCTCGTGACGGGGTGCGGCCTCGCCTCAGCGAGCGTTTGGAGGACACACATGACACGGGGCTGCATCTCCCGGTGGATGCCGTCCCTTTGGACTGACAGGTACGAAGGCCTGACGGTGAGGCCACCCAGCACGAAGTCTGACTTGTCCGCCAAACGCCGTTCCGTCGCTGCCACTCGGGGATCGAAATCACCCATGATCAGGATGAAATCACCAAAAGATCATCTTCACAACCTAGCTGCTCCTCCTCGAACCGATGCAGGCTGCCGGTGGCGGTGTCGTAGAGCAGACGCATTGCGGCCGTCGAAAGCCTTCGTGGTCAGTAGGGGAACCGACATGGGTGAGTACCGGCAAGTATCGATTCACAAGCTCGTTGCGGCGGCTGCGCTCGCTCTCTTCCCGGCGATGCCAGCCGCCGCAACTCCGGCGTCCGGCTTCACCGCAGTTCAGCAATGGAAAGGGACCTTTCCAGAACTGATGCTCAAGGCAGACAAGGAGCAGGTCAGGAGCGACAAGTGGGACTTGATGCTCAAGACCACGGGTACGACCGATCTCTGGGTCGTCCGCAACGCGGTGGCGGTTGGTGGGCAGAGCGGTTGGCACATGCACCCGGGCCCAAGCCTGATCACCGTAACCGTGGGCTCGATCACGGCGTACGACAGCGACGATCCCTTGTGCTCGCCCAAGGTCTACAGCGCTGGGCAGACCTTTCTCGACAGCGGCGCACACGCACACCTGTTGAAGAACGAGTCCGGAGCGGCGGCCGAAACGGTGGCGGTTCAGTTCCTGCCGGAAGGTGCTGGCCGCAGGATCGATGCTCCTCAACCCAACAACTGCAAGTTCTAACGTGGCCGGCGTTCAGCCGGAGCACGTCCTCGGCTGGACGGATACGGCCGGGGGCGAACGGGGGGCCAGGGTTGGTCGCGCCGCGTAGCGGGGGTGGCGCGACCGCCCGCCTTGAAAGTCAGGAGCGACCTGATGACCGACATTCGCGGAACCATTGCACGTGACGTGCTGCGCGGGACCAGTCTCGATGACCGGCTCTTCGGCTATGGCGGCGCTGACACGCTCTATGGCTATGGGGGCAACGATCTCCTGAATGGCGGAACCGGGGCCGACATGTTGGTCGGCGGAGTGGGCGACGACATCTACTACGTGGACTCGATCTTGGATGTCGTGAACGAGCGCGCCGGCGAGGGCTTGGATACCGTGCGGGCGAGCACAAGCTATGCCATCCTGCCGGGCTCGAGCGTGGAGCGCCTGACGACGACGAACTCGTTAGGGACGACCGCGATCGATTTGAGCGGAAATGAGCTGGCAAATTCCATCCGAGGGAACGCAGGCTCCAATTCGCTCAACGGCCATGGCGGGAACGATACGCTCGCAGGGCTGGCGGGTGATGACCTTCTTGTCGGCGGCGCTGGCCGAGATCGCCTGGTTGGTGGTGATGGCGCGGATGCCTTTGTGTTCACCGACTTGAGCCGAGATCGGATCGACGACTTCGAAACCGGTATTGACGTGATCGATCTCGGTTGGCTGATTTCCTACGACGGCTTCGACTTTCTTGGCGCTTCGGCATTCACAGCGGTGGCGGGGCAGGGGCGGTTCGCGGACGGGTTGTTCCAGCTGGACCTGAACGGCGATGCGGTCGCCGATCTCACCGTGACGATCGTGGGAGAGCTCTCCGCTGCCGACTTCGATTTCGCGGCGCGCGGCTATTGGGATTATTGAGGGCAGCCCAACTCCAGCGTGACAGGCTGCTCTTTCTTGCGAGCCACCCTCATCGAGCGCCAAACCCGTTCACCATGGTCCTGACGGTCTTGAACAGGATCAGGACGTCCAGCCAAGGCGAGAAATACTTGATGTAGTAGAAGTCGTAGTTCTGCTTTTCCCGCATCTCCGCGCCGTCGGTCACGTGGCCCTGGGTCACCTGGGCCCAGCCCGAGATGCCGGGCTTCACCACGTGGCGGTAGCGGTAGAAGGGGATCTCGCCCTCGAAGTAGCGGGACAGCACCTCCGCTTCAGGGCGCGGTCCGATCCAGCTCATCTCTCCGCGCAGGATGTTGAAAACCTGGGGAAGTTCGTCGATGCGGCTCCGGCGAAGAAGGGCGCCGACGCGGGTCACGCGTGAATCCAGCTTGCGGGTCATGGCCGCCTCGAGCGGGTCGCTCGGCGGCAGCAGCTGGGTCCGCATGGTGCGGAACTTGTAGACGTGGAACAGGCGTCCGCGGTGGCCGACACGCTTCTGGCGGAACAGCACGGGACCTCCATCATCCAGCCAGATGGCGAGCGCGGCGCCCAGCATGACCGGCATCAGCAACGGCAGCGCGACGAGTGCCACCAGGCGGTCGGCGAAGCTCTTGAGGTGGAAGTAGCCCTTGCCCGGGACGAGGGAGCCGAAGCTGTTCTCCGAAAGGTGATCCACCTCGACCCGGCCGGTGAGCGACTCCTTGAGCGGCTTGACCTGATAGATGAGCGCACCTTCCAGCGCGGCGTCCGCGAGGAAGGCCTCCCACTCCGCGGGGAGGTCGGCCTTGAAGTCCGCGACGACCGCATCGCAATGGGCGAGCTCGGCCGTGGAGGGCCGCGGCAGGATGATCCAGTTGACGCTGTCGACACTGTCGAGCCGCCGGTATTCGCCGAAGGGCACCACTCCGATGCTGAGGCGCGTGCGGCGCTGGACCAGGAAATAAATGGCGTAGGCCCAGATCACGTGGAGGGTGAAGCCGAGCAGGAAGCCAAAGCGGTCGTAGGGCAGGCGGCTGAAGAAGAAGAAGGCGAGCACCAGGCCGTGCGCGGCGGCCGCGGTCGGCAGGATGACGTAGCTCGAGCGGATCCCGGGATAGGGCTCGATCGACAGCCGCGCCCAGAAGGCGATGCAGACGGCGACCGCGTTGGCGAGGGCGGCATTGTGGGTCGCTTCGGGCAGGTAGGCTCCGGGCAGCAGGACGCGCACCGCCCACGGGATCAGCACCGCGATCAGCAGGGACGACAGCACCTGCACGCGCCGGCGGATCAGCCAGCCGCCAGCCTTCAGCATTCGCCTCGGAGTCGGATTGAGCATCGGGGCCCCCGGCTCTTGGTAATGCGTGGATTGGGCTCGCGGCAATGGCGTCGTCACACGTGTTGTCGCACGGCCGGCAAGGGCGATCGAATGAAGCGGCAAGAAGGTGATCCGTGGCACCGAAGGGGGCCGAGCGAGCCGCTCCTACTCTCGGTCATCTGCCAGGCAAGCATTGTCCGCGCGAGCCGCCCATTTCGGCTTCTCTAGCGTTGAATTTGCCACATTTGCTCCGTCGAACCATGACGGAGGCGATGAATTCCCAGACGTCCATGTCCACGCCCAGGTTGACACCCGAATTTGCACTCGCCGTCGCCTGCTGCTCCCACGCAATCGGTGTTCCGGTCGATCTGGAGACGCTCGCAGCGAAGATCGAGGACGACCGCTTTCTCGCTGTGCTGAAGCGTCACCGGATCGAGGGTCTGTCGTCGCGAGCCCTGGCTGGCATGCCCGCGCTGAGGCCCTCAATGGCGTCGACCCTGGAGCGACTCGGGCACGAGGTTGCGGAGGAAGGCCTGAGGGTGGCGCTCCAGTGCAGGGAGCTCCGCGACGCGTTCGCGGCCGACGATGTGGACATGATCTTCCTCAAGGGACTGGTGACCGGCAAGCTGGCGTTCGGCAACGCCCTGGTGAAGCGCAGCTGGGACATCGACATTCTTGTCCAGGAGCAGGAGGTCTCGCGGGCCGCGATTGTGCTCAAGCGGCTCGGTTATGTCCCGGAAATTCGGGCGGACGTTGCTTCGTGGCACCGCGTGCACAAGGAGTCGACCTGGATGCCGCCGGACGGCGCGCCGGTGGAGCTGCATAGCCGGCTGGCAGATAATCGCTCCTTGCTCCCGGGAATCGGCCCGGAATCGCCGCGTCAGCACGTCGAAGTGGTTCCGGGACTTGTGCTGCCAACGCTAAGTGGTGACGAACTGACGGCCTATCTGGCGGTTCATGGAGCGTCCAGCGCTTGGTTCCGGCTGAAGTGGATCACCGAGCTCGCGGGCATCGTTCGACAAGGTTCCGCAGGCACGGTGGGCGAGAGCGCCGGCCGGCTGTCGGTTCACGAGGTAAGCCGAGCCGTCGGGCAAGCGCTGCTGCTGGCGAATCGCTTGTTCGGGAGTCCCGTATCGCCCCGCGTCTGCTCCGAGCCGATGGTGAAGGCCTTAACCCGTGTGGCCATGGCGCAGATGAGCAACCCGCGCGAGCCGACCGGGCGGCCGCTCGGCACCGCCACAATCCACTTGAGCCAGTTGCTCCTTCAGCCGGGCGTGGGGTTCAAGGCGCGCGAGGCGGGTCGCCAAGCGCGGGAGATCGTGCACCGTCACCTCAGGCAGTAAGGTGCCGAAGCGAGCGAGGGGGCGGGGCGGGGACAAAGCGCGCGCCGCTCATCAACGCGATGCAGATCGCCAGCAGAGTGGCGTTGGCACTCGTGCGAAGCGGGTAATCGACGAGGCTGTGCGCGAGGAGCGCACCGGACGCGATCGTCCCGGCCCGAGCGCGGAGATCACCTCCACCAGGTTGCCATAGCCGATAAGTCCTCCTCATCCACCAAGCCAGGAATGCCAGCAGCAACAGCATGCCGGGTACGCCGGTCTCCAGCGCGAGCTGAAGATAATCGTTGTGGGCTCGGTTGATGAACGTGCGGTCCACGGAAGAGGGGTCTTCCGTCAATCTGTAGAGCGGCTCGAACGTCCCCAGGCCTGATCCGAGAGGCGCATACTTCACGACGAGAGGAGCCGTCTTCTCCCAAATCTGCTGTCGGCTTAGCAGGGCGGTGGAGTCCCTGCTCGCTACGGAGAGCGCCACTCCGCCTGCAAGCGCCAGCAGAGCGGCAGCCGCAAGCACGGACCGCCTGCCGAGTAGGTGAACCCCGCGAAACAGGGTGAGGCTTGCACCCACGACCGGAAGTGCCAGCAGCATACCCGCGCTCGATCCGGTCAGCAGCAGACCCAGCAGAAGCAGACTGCCCGCGGCCGCCACCAGCAGCCAGAGGATGCGCTTCCCTGACGCATCGATTCGCGCTGAGTACTCGCTGGCAGCTGCAGCGAGGATGGGCAGGCTGACGAGAAGCATCGCTGCAAGGTGGTTGGCATTGGCGAAGAAGCCGGTGGCGGCACCAGCGTTGCTGAAGGCATGAAGGTACCAGGCCGTGCCTGCGCTCACTTGCATGAGCCCGAGCAGGACGTGCAGACTTGCACAAGAGAGGATCACCATCATCAAGTCCAGCGGCCTTAACGTCGTCAGCCGCATCATGCTGGTGAACACCACGACAGGTGGGAGCAGCATCAAGCCCGTCGCGATCGTCTCGTAAGGCGCAAGGGAGATGGGCAGCCAAGGGAGCGGTTCGTTCCTCAACGCGAAGCCGCGCACTGCCTCTTCCCGACCTGGCAGATTGCTCCAGACTGCAGGCGGAAGCGGAACGAGTTGGACCGCCGGAAGCAGTACGATGAGCCAGAGGAGCGCAACCAGCCAGCGTGAGTGCTCCGGTGGGCGCCCCCTGAGCATGGCCCAAGTGACCAAGAGCAGCGCGCCCAGCTGAAGAATCAGGTTGCTCCAGACCGCCTGGACACTTCCGCCCAGAAGAAGAGCAGCTGCGCAAAAGGCCGGCAGCGCCCACCGACCGGCATCTGCCCTCATCGCGAAAGTCTCTCGAGCGAAAGCTGGTCCAGGCGCGCTTCCGCGGGGCGCCCGAATGCGTTGGCGACAACCTCCACCGCGAACTTCTGCGCTTTGCAGTCAGGCGGAACGGTTAAGGTGTCCGTCAGCTCGGAGGCGCGATCCGGCAGAGCAAGCTGGAGGAGTTCTGATCCTGCGGGCAGGCAGGAAATAGTGAAGCGTACTCCGCCCGGCTCTCCGCTGGCTGCCGGGACTCGGAAGGTAAGCCGGTATCGTCCCGGGCCGAGGGTCAGAAGTTGGCTCGCAATGGCGGCATCGTTCCTTCCGAAGCTGCGAACATGCAGTCCGCGCCCCATGGGCTCGGCGATCCCAGCCGTCTCTGAAAAGCTCCAGTCGAACGGCGGGATCGCGGCCGGCCGTTGCTCGAAGGTCGGATTCACCAGCTGATCGGCGGGCGTCCTGTCACCTGTCAGTCGCACCCAGGCGGAGCGCGCTTCGGCAAACCGCCCTTCGCGGACCAGCGCGTCCACCAGGACAGCCCTCCAATGCTCGTCCGACCGCTTGCCGCCCCCAAGCGCCAGCACGCGGCCGGCCATGTCTGGATCGGCAGCAAGGCTGGTGAGGATCGGGTCTCGGAGGTCCGGTCGCTGCCGGAACACCATCGTCAGCTGCCGCTCCGACCCAGGCTCGCGAGCGTACGCGGCGAGGGCGCCAATGGCCGGAGCTGGCCCGCCGGGGGAGAGCCGGGAGAGAGCGGCTATTTCCTGAAGGGCCTGCGCGATCGCACCTCGTCGCAGATACAAATCGGTCAACAGGAGGCGGGGAGCGGGAGCACGCGGGTCGCGACGGCGTGCCTCCAGCAGCAAGGCTTCCGCCCGCCCGGTTCGACTCGAGGCCAGCGCTTGTGTGCCCGCGATGAGCAAGGGTTCGCTCGCCAGCGGGGCCCGCCGGGCAGCGGCAGCGACTTTCGCGAGCGTTCCGGGCTCGGGAGCCTGACCCTCGCCGGTCGCTTGCCCAATCTCTGCGAGGGCCGAGGAGAACATCGCGTTGGGATGAGTCGCCCAGATGGCGGATGCCGATGATGGTCGATCATCAGCCCAGGCTCGCACCGCGGCGCTGCGGATCGCCGTAAGAGCGACGACGGAGACCATGAGCAGAACAAGGACCGAGCGGAGCCCTCGGGCCCACGAAGGAAACGTGATCACTCGACGGCTTGATGGGGGATCAAGGCAATCTTTTCCCGGCTACGCTCCTCCAGCGAGCCGTAGCGGTACTTGTAAGAGGCGTAGGCGCCGTCCCGCTCCTTCGCCTTTGCTAGCACAGCACCCAGGACATGGGCGCCCGAAGCTTCGACGCGGTTCAGGGCCTCGATAGCGGCACGTGTTCGCGTCTCGCCGCTCTCGACCACAAACAGCACGCTTCCCGCGGACGCCGCGAGGAGAGGGGCGTCGGCAAGCCCGAGGACCGGCGGCGCGTCGATGATGACCAGGTCGAACGCATCCACAGCCTCCTCCACCAGGGTGCTGAAGCGCGCGGTAGCGAGAAGGTCCGCCGGATTGGGCGGCAGCGGCCCGGATGGCAGGAGCCAAAGGCTTTCGTACTGGGTCGCCGTGACATGATCGGCCAGTTCCCCGTGCTTTGTGAGGAGCTGGGTGACCCCGATTGTATCGGTTGCGGCCTTGAAGCTAGGCTTGCGGAGGTCGGCGTCAACGAGCAGCACGCGCTGGCCGCGGCGAGCGAAGTTCTGCGCCAGTGCCAGCGCGGTGGACGATTTCCCTTCCGCAGGCTGGCTGCTTGTCACGAGGAGAGCCTTGGGCGCTCCATCTGCAGTCGAGAAATGCAAGGCCGCGGCGACTGCGGAGTAGGCCTCGCTGACCCCAGATCCGGGATCCTTCAGCTCATCCGCGAAGCTGTCGCCCGGGGCACGGGGGACGGCACCCAGGCAAGGTAGCTGAAGCTTATTGCGCACGTCTTCCCGAGTACGGATCCGATCGTTGAGGAACTCGAAGGCAAGGGCTCCGCCAAGGCCGCCGAGCAGTCCGATACCCAGACCCATGAGCAGGTTCTTGGGCAAGCTCGGCGTGAAGGGCGCCCCCGGCACCTCCGCACGATCGACGATCGATACGGGAGCAGTTCCGACTCCACCCGCAACGCCGATCTCCTTGTAGCGCTGCAGGAGAGCATCATAGAGACCGCGGTTGGTGTCGACCTCACGTTGCAGGATATTGTACCGCACCGTCCGGCCACGCAGGTCGAGAACCGACCCTTTGAGTTGGCTCACCCGCCCCTGCAGAGCGCGTTCGGCCGCGAGAGCCGCGCGATACTCCTGAGCCAGGGAGTTTGCCCGCCCTCCGCTGACCTGCGCAGTCTCCCGGGCGATTTGGCGGTCGAGTTCGTCGATCCGCGATCGCAGGCTGAGCATCTCGGGGTGCTCCGGCTTCATCAGGGTGCGCTTGTCCTGATATTCCGCTTCCAGGGCGGCGCGGGATTGCCGCATCGCCTGCGTGCTGGTGTTCACTTCCACAGTGGGACCGGAGGTTCGGGCCTGCCGGTAGGCGCCTTCCGCGGCGACGCGACGGGCTGTCGCCTCCGCAAGCGCGCGGTTGAGCGCAGCCAGCGAGTCGCCCTGCAGTGAGTTCGACGCATCCGATACGCCTGAATTGCTCGTGGGAGAGAGACTGATGATGCCCTGCCGCTGGGCATATTCTGTCAATTGCCGCTCGGATTTCTCCAGATCGGTCCGGGTCTTCGTGATCTGGCGCTCTAGGAATTGCCGGGCGTAGGCCGAGGCTTCGAACCGCCGCTGGAGGTTGGCATTGATGAAGCCTTCCGCGATGCCGTTGGCAACGGTCGCCGCCATCTCGGGCGAGGTCGTCGAATAGCTGAAGCGAATGAGCTGCCCATCTTCCGGAAGCTCGACCTTGAGCCCGCCGGCGACCCGGTCGGCTGCGGCCCTCAACCGCGCCGATCCGTCCCCGGCTTGGTCGACAAAGGCAGGGTTGGAGGCGAGGTTCAGGTCCTGGGCGACCCGCTCCGATAACGTGCGGCTCTGCAGCAGCCCAATTTGGGTCACCATATGGTCCCAGCTGGTGGCTCCCTGGCTTCGATCTCGCGTCTGCTCGTCCATGATTTCCACGCTGGGAGGATTCACCTCCAACGTGATCCACGCCCGATACTGCTGCGGCGTGAGGAGGGTGAGGACAATTCCAGCGATGATCCCCAGCACCGCCGCTGCGGCAATCATCCAACGCCAGTCCCTTACGATCCGGACCAGGGTCGCAAAGTCGAGCTGAGGAGTGTTGAAATGGCGTGCATCCTGGGTATCGCGCCCGACCCTCACGCGATCGCTGAGCGCACGTCCCTCGGGCACAATGGCCAGGTCCCTGTTCATCGGCGTCCCATTTCCATCTTTTGCCCCCTCGCCGGCCTAAAAAGGTCGGAAGATCGACAGGAGCGGGATATTGCTGAGCAGTTGCTTCTGTGCGGCCTTGATGCGCGATCCGTCGATCACGACGATGTCGCCCGCATAGACCGCCGGATCTTCCGACTCGCCGCGCCGGATGCTGGCCAGGTCGAAGGCAGCAGCCTGCCGCTTGCCGCCGATGGTGCGGAAGACCGCCACCCGGCGAGTATTCGCGTCCTCCGCCGTCCCTCCTGCCAGAGCGACGGCCTGCATCAGGGTCAATGGGGCGCTCACCGGGAAGGAGCCAGCCGTGCGAACCGCACCGTCCACGGTGATGCTCCGGCGTGTCGAGGCCTTCACACCAACGCTGATGTCGGGATTCTCAAGGTATTTGGAGCCGAACAGGCCGGTCAGCTTCTGGTCGAGTTCCGCCGTGGTCAACTCGGCCGCTGCGACGCTGCCGATCAGGGGGAGCGAGACTTGGCCTGTGAGGTCGACTTCGTAGTCGCCTGACAGCTCGGGCATCCGAAATACCTTGATCGAGAGCGTATCGAGTGGAGCAATGCGGTAGTTGGCCTCGAGCGGCGCCGGCATCACGCGGTCCGGTTGGGCCAGCGACACGTCATAAGGGATCGGGCCACCGCGCCTGTCCGCGCAGCCGGCCGCGCCTAAAGCTGCAAATGCTGCAACCAGGGCGCAGCCCCGCCCAAAGCGCCCGAGCGCCATCGTCCTTGTCCCTCCCACCGACCGGACGGTAGCAAGGGAGCGTCGGCAGACAAAGATGTGAGCCGCGCTTTTTGGGCAACGCGTCGACAAAAAGCGTTGATGTTCAGCTTGTTTGTATCGTTCGAGCGGACTCGAGATACCACGGCAGTGCGTCTTCGACGCCGTCGCGGATGGCGTGTGTCGGTGCATAGCCGAGCATCCGGACTGCCTTGCCGACGTCCGCTTCCGAATGACGGACGTCGCCCGCCCGGAATTCGGCATGATGCGGTTCGCGCCCATAATGAACCTGCCGCCGTCCGAGCGAGTCGCGCAGGAGACTGAAGAGCTCGTTCAGAGTTGTGCGCTGCCCAACGGCAACGTTGAAGACTTCCCCGAGGGCGGCGTCGGGAGCGACAGCTGCCCGGAGGTTGGCCTGCACGGCATTCGCCACGAAGCAGAAGTCGCGGGAGGTCGATCCATCACCGTTGATGACGATCGGCTCGTCCGCGATCATGGCAGCCGTCCACTTCGGAATGACCGCGGCATAAGGACCGTTGGGGTCCTGCCGGGGTCCGAACACATTGAAATAGCGGAGCCCGATCGCGCGGTAGCCGTAGCTGCGGGCATAGACTGCTGCGTAGATTTCGTTGACGAGCTTGGTCACGGCGTAAGGGGACAGCGGGTTGCCGATGCGCTCTTCCTGCTTGGGAAGGTTCGGCTCGTCGCCGTACGTCGAACTGGAGGCAGCATAGACAAACCGCGGGACGCCAGCGCGACGAGCCGCGTCCAGCATGTTGAGAAAGCCGGTGACGTTGACGTCATGGCTGGTGAGCGGATCGGCGATCGAGCGGGGAACGGACCCGAGTGCCGCTTGGTGGAGCACGATGTCCACGCCGTCGACGGCAAGCTCGCACGCGGCGCGGTCGCGGATATCGCCCTCGATGAAGCGAAAGCGTGCCCAGGCGTCCTCGCCAAGCTTGCCGCGGACTTCCTCGAGGTTCCGGCGGTGCCCGGTCATGAAATTATCGAGGCCGATCACGTGCTGCCCCAGGTCGAGCAGGGCTTCGATCAGGTTGGAGCCGATGAAGCCGGCAGCGCCGGTCACCAGCCACGTGGCCTTCGTTCCGGCGATCTGCCGGGCGAAATCGTTGGGAAGGAGGTGAGTCATGGCGCGGCCGTTTCGACCGGCTTTGCCAAAGGGTCAATCGCCGGCTCGCCCTGCTCCTGCAGAAACCAGCGGTTCGTCCCTTCAATGCCGATCGCGCTCAAGCGACCTGACCGATAGGCGCCCGTATCGATGCCGATGCGGTTTGGGCGCTCGTCGATGTCCTCGCAGATGGTATGGCCGTGAACAACCACGAAACCATGATTTCGCGAATCACTGAGGAAGGGCTCGCGGATCCAGTGCAGATCCTCCTGCGTCTGGTTGTGCAGCGGTACGCCTGGTCGAATGCCGGCGTGAACCATCAGGTAATCGCCGAACCGAAAGGTGTCGGCGAAGCTCTCCAGGAAAGCGGTATGGCTTGGGGGAACCGCCTCCATCACTTGCTCCAGTGCGTGCCGTTCCGGGAGGTCATGGATGCGCGCGGCCGGCAGCCCGTAGCTCGAGAGGGCATCCGCACCGCCATAGTGCAGCCATCGATCAAGCAGGCCGCCTCGCTCACCTCCGAGAACCCGCAACATCACTTCCTCGTGATTGCCGAAGAGAAAGACGGGTTCCAAGGTCGGTGGGCGATAATGCCGCAGGAACTCAAGTACGCCGGCGCTGTCGGGGCCGCGATCCACAAGGTCGCCGAGGAACACGATCAGCGTGCGTGCGGCTGGCCTGCTCGCAGCATCCTCCTCGATGCGTTCGAGGAGATTGCGCAGGAGATCGAGACGTCCGTGCACGTCCCCGATCGCATAGGCGCGGCAGCCGGCTGGCCCTTGGGGCCGCCGCGAGCCGGCTCGACGAGTTCGGAGGAAAGAAAGCATGTTTACGCGTGTGCCCCGGTGGTGATCAGCCGTTGAATGGCATCCCTGTAGACCTGGATTACCTTCGCTTCACTGAATCCCTCTACGACTTTCTCGCGGGCTCGTTGGCCTAGGGCGTCGCGGTCGGCCATCGGAAGAAAGATGAAACGCTCCATCGCCTCCGCGAGGGAAGCCGCGCTCCTGGCCTTGCACAGCAGTCCGTTCACTCCATCCTCTACCAGGGAGCGGTTGCCCGGCACATTCGTGGCGATCAGCGGTTTCGCCATGGCCGCGGCCTCCAGAAGTGATCGCGGGAGCCCCTCGCGATAGGAGGGCAGGACTACGGCATCCGCTGCCGCAAGATGAGGCCGCACGTCCTCCGCAGTCCCGAGATATTCGATCGCGCCTTCGGCAACCCAGCTGTCCAGCTCGGCTCGCGTGATCGCTGTCCGGTTCTCGGCATCGACGAAGCCGAGCAATTGGCTGCGGACATGCGGGTATCGGGCTCGAATGAGCCGGCTTGCCTCCACCAGCTCGCGCACCCCCTTGTCGCCAAGAAGCCTGCCAACAAAGAGAAAACGCGTTGCTGAATCGGGACTCCGGCCGGATCGCGGACGGAAGTAGGCCAGGTCGACCCCCGAGCCAGGAAGGACAATCGCCTGCTCGCTACGCACCATACGCGAGCGGATGAACAGCCGCCGATCCTCCTCATTCTGGAAGAACACACGCGGCACACGACGAAAGGCGAGGGCGTACAGGACGCTGACCACGTGGCGCAGGACACCGCCCTGGATGAAGGCAGTTCCGAGTCCACTGACGTTGGGAAGAGCTGGGATCCTAAGGAGCGAAGCAGCGATCGCTCCATAGATGTTCGGCTTGGGCGTAAACGTCAGCAGCACGTCCGGCCGTTCGCGCTTCATCACCCCGAGGAGGCGAGCGAGCAGCGCGCCTTCCTCCCAAGGCCTAGTGCCCTCCTTGCGCATCGGTACCGTGACGATCCGGCGCGAGGAGGTCTGAAGCCGTATTTCGAGCGCCGGGTTCGGCGGGCCCACTACCGTTACCCTGTGACCTTCAGCCTCGATCGACTCGATCAGCCGCAGGCGGAAATTGGACACGTTCCAGAGATCGTTTGCACACAGCATGATGTGCGCTCGAGCAGGAGGTCGGTCCATGCCGACCTCTTACTCTCTCAACTCGAGCGAGCCAGATGCTGACATCAAGTCCTCCAATGTTTGTTGCGGCATGGCAACGGAGATCAACGAACCGTAAGGATCGTTGATCTACGAGAGTGGATGCGGAAGGCGCCTTGCGATAGACCTCGCACGGTCGACGAAGGGAATGACGGATGCGTTACCTGTCAGCCAGGATTGCAGCAGGAATGGCGGCACTGTCGCTCGGCTTGGCCGCACCGGCGTCGGCAGCTGCGACCGCATCGGTGTCGCCCTGGGTCTTGCTGAGCGCTTCGGCGAGCCCTGCTTCGAGCCGGGAGCTCTGCCGGGAGCGGAACCAGCCGGGTCACGAGAGTCGCCGGGACGATGAGCGCAGGTGCGCCTTGCCGATCGCGGCGGAGGGCGCCGCACACGGCACTCTATATTCGGTGGTGGCTTACAATTCCGTGCCGTTGCTTTCAGGCCTGGCTGCGCTTGCGGGCTTTACAGCCTATCTTCTCGCCACTTCGGACAAGGGTGACTACCTAAAGCCAATCAGCCCCGATTGAGCGCATTACGGCACAAAGGCCGACTTCTGAACCGACGCCCTCCCATGCCGTTTAGGCTGCACGAGAATGGGAGATACGACATGCGGACCATCATGAGCTTGGCGCTGCTCGGCAGTGCGATGACCCTTGCAGCGTGTGAGGCACAGAATCAGGAAGCCGCCGAGGACGTTCTCGCCATGGAGAATGACGGGCAGGCCGTTCCTGCAAACGGCGGCATGGAAGCCATGGGTGCGACCTCGACAGGCGCGGGTGCGCTGCAGACCGCTGCCCTGCGCACCGCCGACGGACAGCAGATCGGAACTGCCAACGTGCGAGGAGAGCTTGGTTCGGTTGTGCTGACCGTGGATGTCAATCGGATGCAGCCCGGAACTTACGGCATGCATGTCCATGCGGTGGGCAAGTGCGAGGGTCCGAAGTTCGAGAGTGCGGGTCCCCACTGGAACCCTGAGAACAAGCAGCACGGCACCCAGAACCCGCAAGGTGCTCATGCCGGGGATCTGGAGAATCTGACGATCGGCCAGAACGGCTCAGGTGGCGCGACCTTGACGCTTAGCGGGATCGAGCTCGACAGTGGGCAGAACCCCCTGCTCGACGCCGACGGTGCAGCCCTGGTCATCCACGCCAAGGCCGACGACTATCGTACCGATCCCAGCGGCAACAGCGGCGACCGCGTGGCTTGCGCCGTTCTTGGTGGAGCCAAGCCGAGCTAGTCCGCTTCACCGCGCTGACGTCAGGCGGGTGCCAGGTCCGACTGGCCATGAGTGGTCGTGAAGGTCCTGCCCGTCTGCTCGTCGAGCCCGCGCGCCGTATAGACATCGAGCGCCGTGGCGCTGCCCACGAAGGCGAGCGCGCCTGCGACCGCACGCGGCTTGTTCGACGATCCGAGGGCCAGAACGAGCGCCCCCAGGTCCAGAGTGTCGCCGATCACGCGGTTCCAGACGTTGGTGCTGACCGCAGGGCCGCGCAGGAGAGCGACACCAGCGGCGATCTCCCTGAGGCCGAATGCGAAGATGGTCTTCCGAGCAGGTCCGTCCTCGTCCAGACCCAGCGCGCGTGCGATGCGGCCGGGCGCAGCGATCTCGAAGGCGCCCAGCCCAATGCTGAAGATTCCCAGACCAAATCCAAGTTTCTTGTAGTTCATGCCAGCTTCTCCTCACGTGGCCTAACGGAGGGAAGAGCGGGCTCGTTCCGACGGGCCGGTCAGTTGCCGGCTGAAGGTACGCCCGCCGGTTTCACGAATTTGAGAGTCATTCGGTCGCTTTCCCCGATCGCCAGATACTTCTCGCGATCTTTATCGCCGAGTTCGAGGGTCGGGGGGAGGGTCCACACGCCCTCCGGGTGGTCGGTCGTATCCTTGGGGTTGGCGTTGATCTCCGACGAGCCGACGAGTTGGAAGCCTGCCTGCTCGGCCAGGCGGCGAACAGTCGATGTCTTGAGATAGCCGCTGGTTTTCTCACGAGCGCTGTCGGCGGCTTCCGGCAGGCGGTGGTCGACGACGCCCAGGGTTCCGCCGGGCTTGAGCATGGCGAAGATCTGCTTGAAGGCGAGCTCGGCGTAGGGCTCTTCGCCCATCATCCAGTTGTGAACGTTGCGGAAGGTCAGGACCACGTCGGCCGTGCCGTCGGGTACTCCAGCGTGGGTCGCGGCTCTGACCGGGAAGACTGCTGTCTTTGCTCGCCCATAAAGCTCCGGCTTGGTCTGCTGGAAGGCGCGAAAGCCGACGAGCCCTCGCTCCGGTGCGGCAGCATAGTAGGTACCACCGCCGGCGGTGACGTAGGGGATCAGGATCTCGCTGTACCATCCGCGACCAGGGAAGATCTCGACCACAGTGTCGGTGGGCTTCACACCGAAGAAGCTGAGCGTCTGGACGGGATTGCGATAGCGGTCGCGGGCAACGTTTGCCGGAGTCCGGCTGGAGGCGCTGGCTGCCTGCTGAAGGGCCGCGCTGTGCGGTGCGGACAACTGGCTTGATGCCGGAGTCGCGCTGACCAGGGTGGCTGTAATCACGAAAGCGGCTCGGCGAAACATGTCAGTCTCCCTGTTGGTGCAAGGAGCCATGACCCGACCGTGCGCGAACGGCAATACCGCCCTTAGAGGCAGGCCTCCAAGTAAGGCTGGTCGAAGCCGAACTGCTTGGCCTTCTCCAGCGTGTACGGGCGCAGGCCCATGGAGCGGTACTCGCCGATGATCTTCCCGTCCGGAGTTTCGTCCAGATACTCGAACTTGAACAACTCCTGCGTGACGATGACCTCGCCTTCCATGCCGATGACTTCGGTGATGTTGGTCGTGCGGCGCGAGCCGTCGCGGAGGCGCTTCACCTGCACGATGAGGTCCACGGAGTCCGCGATCTGTCGGCTGATCGCCTCCTTCGGGATCTTGATGTCGCCCATCATCACCATGTTCTCCATACGCGCCAGGCATTCGCGCGGGCTGTTGGAGTGGAGCGTGGCCATCGAGCCGTCGTGACCCGTGTTCATGGCGGCCAGAAGGTCGAAACATTCCTGGCCACGAATTTCGCCAAGGATGATGCGGTCCGGGCGCATACGAAGCGCGTTGATGACGAGGTCGCGGATGGTGATCGCGCCCTGACCTTCGAGGTTCGGTGGGCGCGTCTCCAATGGCAGCCAGTGCGGCTGCTGCAGCCGCAGTTCGGCCGCGTCCTCGATGGTGATCACGCGCTCGCCGGGGTCAATCATCTTCGACAAGGCGTTCAGCATCGTCGTCTTGCCCGAGCCGGTACCGCCCGAGATGACGATGTTCATCCGGCACGCGCCCGCGATCTTCAGGCAGGTCGCCATCTTCTCCGACATGGATCCATATCCGCGCATCATGTCGAGCGTGATCGGCTTCTCCGAGAACTTACGGATGGAGATGGCGGTGCCGCGAAGCGACAGCGGCGGGATGATGACGTTGACGCGGCTGCCGTCCTGAAGGCGCGCGTCGGCGAGTGGCGTGGTCTGGTCGACGCGGCGGCCGACCTTGTTCACGATCCGCTGCGCAATCTGGAAGAGATGCTCTTCGTCGCGGAACTGGATCTGAGCGAGTTCGAGCTTGCCCTTTCGCTCGACGAAGGTCTGATCGGGGCCGTTGACCATGATGTCGCTGACCGCCGGGTCGGCGAGCAGTTCTTCGAGCGGGCCGAGACCCAGCAGTTCGTCGACCAGCACCTTTTCCAGCGCGAACTGCTCGCGTCGGTTGAGGTTGATCTTCAGTTCGGTGAGCACCTCCGAGATGATCGGCCGGAACTCTTCCGCCAGTTCATCCTTGCCGAGCGTGGCGGCAGCTTCCGGATCGACCCGCTCCAGCAGGCGCGGAAGCACCTGTTCCTTGATGCGGTGGACGCTGGCTTCGAAGCCTTCGGCCTTGCTGCTGCCCTGCTCGCCGCTCGCGTTCATGCGATTGTTGAGGCGATCCATCGCCCCGACGGGCATGCTGGGATCGGCAGATGGGGGGGCGTCTGCGGACGGGGTCAGTTCATCCAGGGGCGGGAATTGCTCGCCGCCTTGCGGTGCGGAAGATGGCCCACCCTTCATCGGCCGGGCCACACCGAAGGATGGCCGCTGACCACCGCTGAGACCACCGCGCTTGCCGAATGCGTTCATACTCACTGTCGTCCCGTTTTCCCGGATGACGTGGTGAATAAGCGGCAAACTTTTAAGAAAACCTAATCCCGGTTACACGTCCGCGGAGACTTGCAAGGGGTGCTGGCGATGGCGCTTGGGTTGGCGGCTATGCTGCTTCTGAATGCTCAGCTGCCTCAACTTCATCCCCAGCCGGGACTCATGCCGGATTGGCTGGCAGGGGCCTGGACGACGCCGGCCCGGGAAGCGGACTGGACCGAGGAGTGGTGGACGACCCCTCGGGCCGGTCTCATGCTCGGAGGCAGCCGGAGCGGAACGGGCGATACCCTCGGCTTCTTCGAACATATGCGTATCGAGCGGTCGGATGCCGGGCTGAAGTTCTGCGCCATGCCGCAGGGAAGAGCCGGTGCCTGCTTCCAATCCGTTGCGGCTAACGAGGGGGAGGTCGCGTTCGAGAATCCCGCGAATGATTACCCAACCCGGATTGTCTATCGGCGCGAACCCTACGGGATCAGTGCTGAGATCAGCGGACCCGACGGGAGCCGTAAGCAGAGATGGACCTTCGTTCCGCGAGCCGAGTGAGGGCTACTCGCCGGCGCTTTCCGCAAGGACGGTCAAGCCGCGGTCGCCAACTTCCGCGAAGCCGCCGCTGACGCGAATGCGTTCGGGCTGCGCTCCTGCGGTTCTATACACGGTCAGATCACCGTCGCGGAGGGTGGTCATGAAGGGTGCGTGGCCGGCCATCACGCCGAACTCACCCTCGCTGCCAGGGACGACGACCATGTGAACGTCGGTCGAAAGGACCTGCCGCTCTGGCGTGACCAGTTCAAACCGCAACTCAGCCATTGCTCTTCTTCTCCATGGCGGCATCGAATGCCCGTGCCGCCGTCTCGAACTGGTCCCGGCAACCGGGGTTGCAGAACCCAACCACGGCGCCTCGATAGAGCGTCAGCGAGTCCGGGCTGACCGGCTTGCCCGACCAGGGGCAAGTCTCGTTGACGCTTTCCTCGAGGCGCAATCGGGTCAAGCTCAGGCAGCCGCCGCCAGCTTCTCAGCCTTGGCGATCGCCTCGTCGATGCCGCCGACCATATAGAAGGCGGCTTCGGGGAGGTGGTCGTACTGGCCGTCCACCACCGCCTTGAAGCTGCGCACCGTCTCTTCCACCGGAACGAACTTGCCCGGAATGCCGGTGAACACTTCGGCGACGTGGAAGGGCTGCGACAGGAAGCGCTGGATCTTGCGAGCGCGAGCGACGGTCAGCTTATCCTCTTCCGACAGCTCGTCCATGCCTAGGATGGCAATGATGTCCTGCAGCGACTTGTAGCGCTGCAGCGTCTCCTGGACGGCACGAGCGGTCTCATAATGCTCCTGGCCGACTACCGACGGGGTCAGCACGCGGCTGGTGGAGTCGAGCGGGTCGACGGCCGGGTAGATGCCGAGCTCCGAAATGGCGCGCGACAGCACGGTGGTGGCGTCGAGGTGGGCGAAAGAGGTAGCCGGGGCCGGGTCGGTCAAGTCGTCCGCCGGCACGTAGATCGCCTGCACCGAGGTGATCGAGCCCTTGTTGGTCGAGGTGATGCGCTCCTGCAGCGCGCCCATGTCGGTCGACAGGGTCGGCTGGTAGCCCACGGCCGAAGGAATACGGCCAAGCAGCGCCGACACTTCCGAACCCGCCTGGGTGAAGCGGAAGATGTTGTCGACGAAGAACAGCACGTCCTGGCCCTCGACATCGCGGAAGTATTCGGCCTGCGTGAGGCCAGACAGGGCGACCCGCGCGCGGGCTCCCGGCGGCTCGTTCATCTGGCCGAACACGAGAGCGACCTTGGAGCCTTCGCTCGTGGGATTGCCGTCCGCGTCCTTGGCGATGACGCCCGCGTCGAGAAACTCGTGATAGAGGTCGTTGCCCTCGCGGGTGCGCTCGCCGACGCCGGCGAACACGGAGGTGCCGCCGTGGCCCTTGGCGATGTTGTTGATCAGCTCCTGGATAAGCACAGTCTTTCCCACCCCGGCGCCGCCGAACAGGCCGATCTTGCCGCCCTTTGCATAGGGGGCGAGGAGGTCGATGACCTTGATGCCGGTGACGAGGATGCTGGTCTCCGTCGACTGGTCGACGAACAGCGGGGCCTCGGCATGGATCGGAGCCGTTTCGGTGTGACCGATCGGGCCGCGCTCGTCGATCGGCTCACCGACCACGTTCATGATGCGGCCGAGGGTCTTGGGGCCGACCGGCACGCGGATCTGCGAGCCGGTGGCGCGAACCGGCTGGCCACGGGTCAGGCCGTCGGTCGAGTCCATCGCAATGGTTCGGACCAGGTTCTCGCCCAGGTGCTGCGCAACCTCGAGGACGAGACGGTTCCCGTTATTCTCGGTTTCTAGCGCGGACAGGATCGGCGGCAGTTCACCGTCGAAGGCGACGTCGACGACGGCGCCGATGACCTGCGCAACGCGCCCGGTCAGGTTGCTGGAGGTGCCCTGGGGGGCGAGGGTGTCGGCGGCGGTGGCCATGGTCTCGTTCCTTGCCTTCTGGATGTCTTAGAGCGCTTCGGCGCCCGAAATGATCTCGACGAGTTCGGTGGTGATCGCGGCCTGGCGCTGGCGGTTGTACTGGATCGACAGGCGGTTGATCATGTCGCCCGCGTTGCGAGTGGCATTGTCCATCGCCGTCATCTGTGAGCCATAGAAGCCCGCCTGGTTTTCCAACAGCGCACGATAGATCTGTATGGCGACGTTGCGCGGTAGAAGGTCGGCGAGGATGGCTTCCTCGTCGGGCTCATACTCGACCGCCGCAGCCGCGACCTTGCCACTGTCGTTGGCGGCAGGTGCGGTCGGCTTAACCGGGATGATCTGTTCAACGGTCGGCTCCTGCAGCAGGACCGAGCGGAAGTTGGAGTAGGCGAGGTGGGCCACGTCGAACTGGCCCGCCTCGAACCGGCTCATGATCTCCGCCGCGATCGCCTGCGCGTCTGTGTAGGCCGGGTTCTTCATCTCGCTGGTGTCGTACTGGCCCGCGATGCGCCCGGGGAAGAAACGCTGCAATACCGGACGGCTCTTCCGCCCGACGATGAAGAACTGGACGTCCTTGCCCTGTGCGATGAGGTCGTCGGCGGCGCGGCGTACCGCACGGACGATGTTGGTGTTGAAGGCGCCCGCCAAACCGCGGTCACTCGCCGCAACGACGATCAGATGCCGCTGGTCGCTGCCCGTGCCGGCGATGAGCTTCGGGCTCTGCGGACCGACGGTGACGCGCGCGGCGAGCGAACTCACCACGTCCGACAGCCGCTGCGAGTAGGGACGGCCGGACTCGGCGTTCGACTGCGCTCGGCGCAGCTTCGCCGCAGCGACCATCTTCATCGCCTTGGTGATCTTCTGCGTCGACTTTACCGAGCCGATGCGAAGCTTGAGGGCTTTAAGCGATGCCATTCCGAACCCTAGTTAACTCGTGATGAGCTGAATTGCGCTCACGCTGAGCTTGTCGAAGCGTTACCACCCACCCTTCGACAAGCTCAGGGAGAGCGCGATTATTCCTCTTACGCGAACTGCTTGCCGAAGTCGGTCAGCGCGCTCTTCAGCGCGGCCGCCGTCTCATCGTCAAGCGCCTTGGTGTCGCGGATCTTGGCGAGCACTTCTGGCTTCTCCGAGCGAAGATAGCTCAGCATGGCAGCTTCGTAGCGCGTAACGTCGCGCACCTCGACCGTGTCGAGGAAGCCCTGCGTACCGGCGTAGATGGACGCGACCTGTTCCTCGACTGGCATCGGCTGGAACTGCGGCTGCTTCAGTAGCTCGGTAAGGCGCGCGCCACGGGCCAGCAGCTTCTGGGTCGAGGCATCGAGGTCCGAGCCGAACTGGGCGAATGCCGCCATCTCGCGATACTGCGCCAGCTCCAGCTTGATCGAGCCCGCGACCTTCTTCATCGCCTTGGTCTGCGCGGCGGAGCCGACGCGGCTGACCGAGAGGCCGACGTTGATGGCCGGACGGATGCCCTGATAGAACAGGTCCGTCTCGAGGAAGATCTGGCCGTCCGTGATCGAGATGACGTTGGTCGGAATGTAGGCCGACACGTCCCCGGCCTGCGTCTCGATGACCGGGAGAGCGGTCAGCGAGCCGTTGCCGTTGGCGTCGTTCATCTTCGCGGCACGCTCGAGCAGGCGGCTGTGGAGATAGAAGACGTCGCCCGGATAGGCTTCGCGGCCCGGGGGACGACGGAGCAGCAGCGACATCTGACGATAGGCGACCGCCTGCTTGGACAGGTCGTCGTAGACGATCACGGCGTGCATGCCGTTGTCGCGGAAATACTCGCCCATGGCGCAGCCGGTGTAGGGTGCGAGGAACTGCAGCGGAGCAGGCTCCGACGCGGTCGCGGCGACGACGATGGAATATTCCATCGCGCCGTTCTCCTCGAGCGCGCGAACGATCTGCGCGACCGTGGAGCGCTTCTGACCGACCGCGACGTAGATGCAATAGAGCTTCTGGCTCTCGTCCGTCCCGGCGTTCGCCTGCTTCTGGTTGATAAACGTGTCGAGCGCGACGGCGGTCTTGCCGGTCTGGCGGTCGCCGATGATCAGCTCGCGCTGGCCGCGGCCAACGGGAACCAGGGCGTCGAGCGCCTTGAGGCCGGTCTGCACCGGCTCGTGCACCGACTTGCGCGGGATGATGCCGGGGGCCTTCACTTCGACGCGGCTGCGCCCCTCGGTGACGATCGGGCCCTTGCCGTCGATCGGATTGCCGAGCGCGTCGACCACGCGGCCGAGCAGCCCGCGGCCGACGGGCACGTCGACGATGGTGCCGGTGCGCTTGGCGGTGGAGCCTTCGCTGATCTCCGAGTCCGAGCCGAAGATCACGACACCGACGTTATCGGCTTCGAGGTTCAAGGCCATGCCCTTGGTGCCATTCTCGAACTCGACCATCTCGCCGGCCTGGACGTTGTCGAGGCCGTAGATGCGCGCGATGCCGTCGCCGACCGACAGCACCTGTCCAACCTCGGAGACCTGCGCGTCGGCGTCGAAGTTCGCGATCTGGTCGCGGATGACGCGGGAGATTTCAGCGGCGCGGATGTCCATGTTCAGCCTTTCATAGCCGTAGCTAGAGTGTTCAACTTCGTGCGGATGGAGGCGTCGATCATCTGGCTTCCGAGCCGGACGACGATACCGCCGAGAATGGAGGGATCGACGCGCGCGTCGATGTTGATGTCCCGACCCACGCGCGCCCCGAGCTGCTGCTTCAGGGCTGCAACCTGGTCATCGTCGAGCGGCCGGGCCGACACGACCTCGGCCGTGGTCTCGCCCCGATGGTCGGACGCCAGCCGCGAGAACAGGCGGATGACCTCCGGCAGCTGCCGCAGCCGCCCGTTGCGCGCGAGCACGCCCAGGAAGTTGGTGGTGGTGCCGTCGAGCTTGAGCGCGGCGGCAGTAGCGGCAACCGCCTTGTGGGCCTCCGCCCGATCGATAAGCGGGGAGGTCGTCACAGCCCGGAGGTCGGGCGAAGTCTCCAACGTTTCGCGGATCGCTCGCAGGCTGCTCGCCACCGCCTCGATCTGCCGCTCGTCGCGGGCCAGTTCAAATAGCGCCGACGCGTAGCGCCCTGCTAAGCTGGCTCGAATGCCGCCGGATGTCTCCACGCGCCCAAAGCTCCGAAAAGATATGCAAAGCGGGGCGCTGCGGCTTGTGAAACCGCTCGCCCCAGCCGGGTTGGCGCGCCCCTAGCAGGGGGTCCGCGGGGATGCAAGGCGGGCTCATAGATCGAGCGCGAGGAATCGCGTGAAAGGCGTTGCCGGATAGCCCCCGAAAGCTCCGCAAATGGTGAAGCCGGCACGGGCATACAGGCGAAGCGCCGGGATGAACTCATCCGTGCTGCCGGTCTCCAGGCTGATGCGCCGGTATCCCCGATCGCGAGCGGTTGCGATCAGGTGATCGAGGATCAAGCGGCCCACCCCCTGGCCAGTTGCGTCCGGATGTGCCCGCATCGACTTGATCTCGCCGTGGGTGGGATCGAGCTGCTTCAATGCGCCGATCCCGACGAGCTGACTGCCATTGCGTGCGGTGAAGACAGATATTGACGGGTCCTCCAGCGCGGCACCGGGGAGGACGTGACATGCGTCCGCCGGGGAGGCAGCCCGCATGGCGGCAACATGCAGGGCTAGAAGCTGCTGCACGTCAGGGCGGGCGAGTTCGCCTTCGTATATCGTCAGGATTTCCATCGGCCTGGGATACCTTCGGGTAGTTCTGGTGACACAGGTGAACATTTCACGGGTTTTGACCGCAAGGTTCGGGAAGGCCTCCTTTGAGCGGCATGGCAGAAGGCCGATGAAAGGAACGACGCATGAGCTACCGGATCGAAGGGCTTGCAGCCCAGCAGTTCGCCCATCTCTATGGGCTGAGTGAAGCGGAGTTATTCTCCAGGGGAGTGCTGCGGGTGACCGCGGATGGGCCCGGCTTCCCGTGCCGGATCACCCTTGAAGAGGCGGAACCGGGAACGCAGCTCCTGCTCCTCAATCATGTGAGCCAGCCTTTGGACACGCCGTTCCGTTCGTCACATGCCATCTACGTGACGGAGGGCGCAGAGGAGGCCGCATCATTCGTGGATGAGCCGCCGCCTGTGATGCGCACCCGAGCGCTGAGCCTCCGTGGATTCGATTACCACGGCATGCTGAAAGCCTGTTTGCTGGCGATGCCCGGTGAGGCCGATCTCCGCATCCGCGACATGCTGAAGGACCAAGATGTTGCAGAGATCCACGCCCACAACGCGGCGGCCGGGTGTTTCTCGGCTCGAATCGTGAGAGACTGAGCCATGGCTATAGCTATCGACGAGCAGCGCGCGTGGGAGGCGTTCGAATCGCGTGACCGATCGTGGGACGGAAGGATCCTGATCGCGGTCCGCAGCACACGGATCTATTGCCGGCCATCCTGCGCAGCGCGCCGGCCCAAGCGGGAGAACGTGCAGTTCTTCGTGGAAGAAGCGGGTGCCCGCGCTGCCGGCTTCCGGCCTTGCCTGCGCTGCAAGCCTGACCAGGTAGCGCGCGACAAGCAGGCGGTCGAGGTCGCAGTTCGGATGATCGAGAGTTCCGAGGATCTTCCGCGGCTGGATCAGCTTGCTGCTGCCGTCGGCTACGCGCCTCATCACTTCCAGCGAATCTTCACCCGTGACCTCGGAATATCCCCAGCGGCTTACGGCCGGGCTATTCGAGTACGGCGCGCGGAAAATGGTCTGCGTGGGGCGGAGCGGGTGACTGATGCAATCTATGATGCGGGCTATTCGGCGCCGAGCCGCTTTTATGAGGACGCTGACCAGCGGCTGGGGATGACGCCATCAGCGTGGCGTGACGGCGGTCGGGGCGAAACGATCCGGTTCGCCGTCGTCGAGAGTGCCCTGGGCCGCATGCTGGTGGCAGCCACGAGGAAGGGCATCTGCCGTTTGTCGTTCGACGAGGACGAGTCCGAGCTTCGCCGCCGATTCCCCCACGCGACGATTGTTGCCGACGACGGCAGCATGGCCACACTGATCGAAGGCGCAATTCGCGCAGTGGAGCAGCCTGCCGCCGCACATGATCTTCCGCTTGATGTCGCCGGGACGGCTTTTCAACAGAAGGTCTGGCAGGAGTTGCGGAAGATCCCGCCAGGGCAGACGCGTTCCTACGCACAGATTGCTGCGGCAGTTGGAGCGCCCGGTGCGGTCCGGGCGACCGGGTCTGCCAACGGGGCCAACAACGTGGCTGTATTGATCCCATGTCACCGGGTCGTCCGCAGCGACGGTTCGCTCGGCGGTTACGCTTATGGTCTCGACCGAAAGCGGCGTCTGCTCGAGGCCGAAACCGTATCGGCACAAGGTTCGTTGCAACTGGCGGATTGAGCAAGCACCTTCCCATCGTTGCCGCCATCAACAAGGCGCTGCATGCGGCCTGGCGTACGGGACGTTGGCAGCCACCCACGTTGAATCCGGACGCCATTGAAGCTTACGCCAGCCGAAAGGAAGGCGTGACCCGCGTGCCGGGGCGCCACTGGCGAGAAGCTTATTCAGTCCTGCTCGACGATCTCGAGCGGCAATCCCAGCTGAGTCCGCTCGGGCGGGTCATCGCGAATGGGCAGATGGTGAAGCTGCTGAGGGGGCGCATCAGGGCTGAACGCCTACTCCTTCGAAAGCCCGAGATTCTGGAGCAGCCCCTCGGAGAGCCCGTAATTATCGTCGGTCAGATGCGATCGGGCACGACGCGGCTGCACCGCCTGCTCTCTTGCGATCCGAACTTCGCGCATACGCGCCTATTCGAAAGCTTGGAGCCGATCCCTTATAGCCGTGGGCATGACCGCAGGCTGCCACTTGGAGCAGCGGTGACGGCCTTTCTGCGGCTGGCAAATCCGGCGACTCAGCGCGTACATCCCACCGGCCCACTGCGACCGGAGGAAGAGTTCGGGTTCAACAGCTTCTCCTTTCATGGGGCGCAGTTCGAGGTTCAGTGGAGCGTTCCGGGCTTCGCGCACCTCTGTGAGGAACGGGACACAGGTTCGGCTTACGCGGAGTTCCGCACACTGGTTCAGATCACGCGTTGGGCCCGCCGCGAGAAGGCGGAGCGACCATGGTTGCTCAAGTGCCCTCAATTCACGGCGGACCTTGAGAGCCTCCTGCAAGTCTTTCCGAACGCTCGCTTTCTGTTTCTTCACCGCCGGTACGCGGACGTCGTGGGATCATCGGCGTCACTCGTGAGGGAGCAGCGGTGCATCCATAGCGAACACGTCGACCCGCACGCGATTGGACGCGAATGGCTGCGCAAGACCCGCTTCCGTGCTGAGCGGGTAGCAAGGTTCCGGGGGGCCAATCCCCAGGTGCCACGGCTGGACGTTGACTTCGATGAGGTCAGCCGAGACTGGCTCAGTCAGATTCGACGCATCTACGCATTTCTGGAAATACCGTTGGCGCCTGAGACCATGAACAGGATGCAGCGCTATGCGGGCCGTGCAACGGCACATCGCGGCCACAGCTACGCGCTGGAGGAGTTCGGGCTGAGCCCGCGGCTGGTTGAGGAAACGCTCGCCCAGTCATCGATCAGCCGGGTCGCGGAACTGGCCTGATTGGGTGCTCTCTGTATCGCGATCACAGGAAGCTGTAGGGGTCGACATCCACCGCCACCCGGACCTTCGCACCCCATTCCACTTTCGATAACCAGTTGCGAATGACGTCCTGCACGTCGAGGCTGCGAGCGGCGTGAACCAGGAGCCGCTGACGGTGGCGGCCCCGCAACATCGCGAGCGGAGCTGGTGCAGGGCCGAAGACCGCCATGCCCTCGACGTGGGGTGCGGCCTGTCCCAAGCGGCGAGCCACGGCTTCGGCCTCCTCACGATCCTCGGACGAGACGATGATTGCTGCCAGCCGGCCGAACGGCGGCATGGCCGCTTCGTGACGGGCCTGTGTCTCGGCCGCGTAGAAGGCCGGCGCGTCCCCGCTGACCAGTGCTTCGATCACGGCTGCGCCAGGATCGTGGGTCTGCACCAGCACGCGACCGGGCTTGTCGCCGCGACCTGCGCGCCCAGCGACCTGGGCGACCTGCTGGAACGTGCGCTCGGCCGCACGCAGGTCTCCGCCCTGCAAGCCCAGATCGGCATCGACCACGCCGACCAGCGTCAGGCTGGGGAAATGATAGCCTTTCGTGACCAGCTGCGTGCCGACGACGATGTCTATGGCTCCCTCTTCCATCTGAGCGACGAACTCGGCAGCCTTGGCCGGCGACCAAATGGTGTCGCTGGTCACGATCGCTGTCCGCGCCTCTGGGAAGATGGCCTGCACCTCGTCCGCGATCCGCTCCACGCCGGGCCCGCATGCGACCAGGCTGTCTTCCTCGCCGCACTCGGGACACAGGCGGGGAGGGGGCATGACGTGGCCGCAATGGTGGCAGGCGAGGCGATGCATCAGCCGATGTTCGACCATCCAGGCCGTGCAGTTGGGGCACTGGAAGCGATGGCCACAGTTTCGACAAAGCGTCAGAGGCGCGAAACCCCGGCGGTTCAGGAACAGAAGGCTCTGCTCGCCAGCCTCCAGGTTCGCCTGGATCTCCGTCACCAGGGTCGGGGCCAGCCAGCGCCCGCGCGGCGGAGGATCCTGCGTCAGGTTCACCGTTCTCATCTGGGGCAGCTGGGCACCGGCGAACCGGCTCTCCAGCTTCACCTCACGGTAGCGCCCGATCTCGACCATGTGGCGCGTCTCGATCGCCGGTGTCGCGGAGGACAGGATCACCGGAATGTCCTCGAACTTGCCCCGCATCACCGCGACGTCGCGGGCATGATACTGGACCCCGTCCTCCTGCTTGAAGGTGGGCTCATGGGCCTCGTCCACCACGATGAGGCCGAGGTTCGCGTAAGGTAGGAAAAGCGCTGAGCGGGCGCCCACGGTGACCTTTGCCTCGCCGCTCGCGATTCCACGCCAGGCGGTCCGGCGTTGGGACGAGCGCAAGCCGGAGTGCCAGGCATTCGGCAAGCAGCCGAATCGGACCTGGAAGCGCTTGAGGAAGGGCTCGGTCAGCGCGATCTCCGGCAGGAGGACCAGCGCCTGCCTTCCTTGCCGCAGGCACTCGGCGATCGCCTCGAAATAGACTTCCGTCTTGCCGGAGCCGGTCACGCCGTCGAGCAGCACGGGATCGAAGCCGCGCCCCACACTGGCGCAGAGTGTGTCGGCCGCACTCCTCTGGTCGGAATTGAGGGTCGGCGGCGCGAAGTCCGGATCGGGACAGTCGAGCGGCTGGTCGGCGTTGACGGCGATCCGCTCCAGTGCGCCGGCTTGGACAAGGCCGCGGAGGACGGCGTCGGTCACCTCTGCGTGCTGCGCGAGTTCCCGGATGGTGCCCTGCCGACCCTGAAGCCTCTCCAGCGCTTGCTGACGCTGAGGTGTGAGCCGGCCCGGCACGAGCCCGGTCGAGCGATACTCGATCAGCTGCCGGGAGCCCTCCAGCGCGGAAGACGAAGGCAGCACCATCCGCAGAACGGCGGGTAGTGGTGCAAGATAATAATCTGCCGTCCACTCGGTCAGTCTGCGTAAGGGAGCGGGGATCGGCGGGACATCGAGCGCCCCGGCTAGTGGGCGTAGGCGATTGTCGCCGACCTCTTCGGTGGGTAGCCGCTCAGCCTCCCACGCGACCCCCACCAGCTGCCGGGGTCCAAGCGGCACCACGACGACACTGCCGGCCTCGACGACCAGGCCGTCCGGGACGCGGTAGTCGAGCGGACCGAGAGCGGCGTTGAGAGTGACGACACGAACGCGGGGGAGGGGCATCGGATCGTCTTTGCGAGCAGGGTAGCGACGAAGCAATCCACGGAGCAGCGCGGTACCTCGTCGAGGCGCATCAGAGGGCTGCCGCGAACCGACCCGTTATTTGCCGCGCTTCTTGCGGTGGCTGTCAAAGTCCAGAACTGCGTTCTCCTCGCCTTCGAGCAGGCCGAGACGGCGCGCGACCTCCTGGTAGGCCTCGGCCTCGCCGCCGAGACTCTGGCGGAAGCGGTCCTTGTCTAGCTTTTCGCCAGACTTCATGTCCCACAGGCGGCAGCCGTCCGGACTGATCTCGTCCGCCAGGATGATCCGGCTGTAGTCGTTTTCCCAAACGCGGCCGAATTCCAGCTTGAAGTCGATCAGCCGGATTCCGATCGCGGCGAACAGGCCGCTCATGAAGTCGTTCACGCGAATCGCCATGTCGGCGATGTCGTTCATCTCTTCCTGGCTTGCCCAACCGAAGCAGGCGATGTGTTCGTCGGCGATCATCGGATCACCCAGCGCATCGTCCTTGTAGTAATATTCGATGATCGTCCGAGGCAGTTGCGTGCCTTCTTCGATGCCGAGCCGCTTGCTGAGGCTGCCGGCGGCCACGTTGCGGACCACCACCTCGATGGGAACGATCTCCACCTGACGAATGAGTTGCTCGCGCATGTTGAGACGGCGAATGAAATGCGTGGGGACGCCGATGCTCGCGAGCGAGGTGAAGATATGCTCGCTGATGCGGTTGTTGATGACGCCCTTGCCACTGATCGTGCCACGCTTCTGGGCGTTGAATGCTGTGGCGTCATCCTTGAAATACTGGATCAGCGTTCCCGGCTCCGGACCCTCGTAGAGGATCTTGGCCTTGCCCTCGTAGATCTGGCGGCGGCGAGCCATGGATGCGTGTTTCCTCGCGCTGAAAAGACGGCGCCCCGGCCACAAGGGTCGATGAGTCGACGCGAGGGCCGGGGCGATGCAGCGCCTATAAGCGAGGGATCACGCCTGTGCAATTGAGGCGGCTGAGCGGCCCTCACGCCACTCCGGCCTTCTTGCTGCGGCGGCGGTCGTGTTTCCAGGGGGCATCCCATTGCCGCTGGTGCAGGTACTCGAAAGCGAGTGCGACCGAGTGGACGAGGCGGTCCACGCCCGCGAACAGGTCGGCCCGGCCGGCCTGGAAGTCGCGATCGAAGAGTTCGTCACGCATGGCTTTTCTCCTGTTTACGTAGCCGCTTAAGCGGCTTTGTTGAGGTGGCGTTCGACAAGTGCGAGCCGCTCTTCGTTGCGAAGTCTTGTCCAGGCCGCTGCGTAAGCCGCGGAGGTGGACCGGTGGGGCCTGTCGACGACCCTCGAACCGGGCTCGTCGACAAGGTGCATGCGGGTGCTCAGGCCATAAGCCATGACAATGTTCTCCTTCCCTGTCGTAGGCGCCGGCGAGAGGCTTGGCTGAGGGGATGGAGCCACCGCCGGCGCTGATCTCGAATTAGTCGTTGCGCAGCCGTTTCGCCAATCGAAGGATGGACAACATCCATAAGCCAGGTTTATCAGGTGAGTTGATGAGGCGGCTTCCTCCCCTTGCTGCGATCCGAGTCTTCGAAGCGGCTGCGCGACATGAGAATTTCACCCTCGCCGCGGGCGAGCTCGGCATGACGCAGGCGGCAGTCTCCTACCAGGTCAAAGCGCTGGAAGACCGGGTTGGTGCGCCGCTGTTCGTCCGCGAGAAGGGAAGGGCGCGACTGACACCCTTGGGGCAGAGGCTGCTGCCGTCCCTGACGCAAGCCTTCGACACCATGGAGGCGGCGTTCGCGATCACTCGACAGGAAGACGAGGCCACGCTCACCGTCACGACAACCTACACCTTTGCCAATACCTGGCTCGTCTGGACCCTGGGTTCATTTCAGATGCAGCATTCCGACCTTGCTGTGCGGCTCGAGACCAGCAACGGCCTCGCCGACTTGCGCGGCGGCGACGCGGATCTGGCGATCCGGGCCGGTGACGGCCGGTGGGAAGGGCTCCACTGCGAGCTGCTGATGCGGTCCGACTTCACGCCCATGTGCAGCCCGGATTGTTTGAGGCAGCTGGAACGCGAGTATGGCCGCAACGTGCGTCCATCGGACCTCCCGGACCTCACCCTGATCGGGGCGCAGGACGAATGGTGGACGATCTGGTTCAAGGACGCCGGCGTCCCTTATGACAACTCCCGCCGGCGCGGCGGCATCCGCCTCGACAATCAGGCCAACGAAGGACATGCGGCCATGGCGGGCCAGGGTTTCGCCCTGTTGACGCCATTTCTCTGGCGCGGCGATCTGGCCAACGGGCGCCTGGTCCAGCCATTCGAGCAGACCTCCACGGCCGGCTACGCCTACTGGCTCGTGACCCCGCCCGAGCGCCTGAATGTTCCGAAGATCAAACGTTTTCGGGAGTGGCTGCTACGGGAGATGCGCTCGTCCGCTGGACCCCCAGCGCAGCAGCTCCGGCCATCTTGACCCACGCCTACTCTCTTTATGGCCTGAGCGTGCGGAGTGAACTCGCGCTGCCCGAACTGCATCGGCTGAGCGAGGGGGATTGGGTGGATAGGCCGGATGTAACCGTGCGGCTTGGCCGCAGCGACGTGCCCGCTGGCTCCTCCGAGGACATCTGCCTGCTGCCGAACGGCGCCGGATTCCGCGTTCCTGGTGTCGGAAGCTACTCCGTCGCGGGCGGGCGGGAGATCATCGTGGACCCAGCTGCCGGAGCGGTGGAGGCGAACGTCCGCCTTTATCTGCTCGGATCGGCGATGGGATTGCTGCTGCACCAGCGCGGAGTGCTGCCGCTCCATGCGAACGCGATCGACATCGACGGAACCGCCTTCGCCTTCATGGGGCCCCCTGGTGCGGGGAAGTCCACGCTGGCCGCTTACTTCAACCAGTACGGAGCGCGCGTCCTCGCCGACGATGTCTGTGCGGTGACGCTGGGATCTGACGGCTGGGCATGGATCGGCCCCGGACTGCCGCGCGTACGTTTGTGGAGGAACACCCTCGCTGCTCTCGAGCTGGAACCAGGTGACTATCCTCGATCCTACGCTGGGGACCCGGGATACGACAAATTCGACGTCCCGCTTCGCCCAGTCCAGCAGAAGGCCCGCCAGCTTGGGGGTGTCTTCATCCTGGTGAGTGGCGATGCTCCCGGGATCCGCTCACTTGGTGGAGCCGCAGCGATGAACGCCTTGGTGGAAAACATCTATCGGGGAAGTTGGGCAGCAGTGACCGGGAGTCTCGACCGGCATTGGCGCAGGTGTCTCGAAATCGCCTCGTCCACGCCGGTCTTCGAATTGGAAATCCAGCGGGACCTCGCGGCCCTCCCGGAGCTGGTTGCGCGCATGGCGACGTTTTGTCGCGGCCTCCTTGATGAGAGAATTGCGAAGGAAGGTGCTGGTCACTAAGCTCCCGATAGATCGAAGGGGCCGCGTGGGCATGACCAACAAGACCGAGAAGAAGACCTGGACCACGCCGACGCTCCGGCGCATGAAAGCGGGGGCTGCGGAGGCCGGGCCGGGCAACCCGAACGACGGGACTCCCGGGGCCAACAACAAGCGCTCCTGATTTGCCACCGCCCACCTGAATGACGCCCATCGCCGGCTACTGGCGGCGGTCCGGAGACGTCGAACCGGCCCGCGCCTGCGCGACGATCTTGCAGGCGCATCAACGGGTTGGGCAGGATGCGCCGCAGCTTGCGAGTGCGGCTGACGTCGCATTCGGCTGCCTTTCTGGTTCCGTCCCTTCACAGGATGCCCGGCGCCCGCAGGTTCTTCGGGCGTCCTTCGAAGGCCTGCTGGTGTTCGACGGCCGGATCGACAATCGTGACGAGGTCGTCGACCGCCTGGGACTGGATTTGCCCCTCGGCAGTACGCTTGGAGATTGCGGGTTGGTCGTCCGGGCCTGGCGGCGTTGGGGCATCAGCTGCCTCGATCACCTGCTTGGCGATTATGCGCTGGCAGCCTGGGAGGGTGATGTTCGGCGGCTTTGCCTTGCTCGCTCCCCCCTCTCAATGAGGAGCCTCTTCTTCTGCAGCGATGCGAGGGCAGTGGGGTTCGCCTCGTCGATTCGGGGGCTACTCGCGGCCAAGGGACCACGACAGCTGGACGATGAGGCTCTTGTCGCGATCCTCGCTGGCGGAACCTACGTGGGGACGGCTGGTAGCCTGTTCAAAGGCATCCGATCCGTGCCGCAGGGTCATGCCGTTCTGATCGGGGACAGCACTGAGGGCGTCGTCCCGCTATGGAGCCCGCCGACCGAACCTCGCCAGTTCAGATCCGTCCAGGAGTGTGCGGAGGCATTCAGGACCGAACTCGACCGCGCGGTCGGTGCTCAGCTTCGTCGGGAGCGCGGGGCGGTCGCGGCTCACCTGAGTGGGGGGCGGGATAGCGGGGTCGTTGCCGCGACGGCTGCTCGCCTGCTGCGTGAACAAGGGGAGGAGGTCCTCGCTTACACCGGAGCGCCGTCCGAGGGATTAGCAGAGCGCGCGCCGTCCGGGCTGCCGATCGACGAGAGCGAACTCGCCAGTGCGACGGCGACGCTTCATCCGAACCTCCGGCACAAGATCTGCAGATCGCAAGGCGACGATCCCCTGGCGTTGCTCGAGCGCCTGCAGGAGGCGCAGGTCGCGCCTTTGCTGACGCCATCGAACTTGCCCTGGTGGGCAGCGATCAATGCGCAGGCGGCGCGGGACGGCGTGACGGTGCTCCTGACGGGGCAGGTCGGGAACTTCTCGGTGAGCGCCGGCGGGCCGTCGGCGGTCCGTGACCTGGCGCACGAGCGAGAGTGGAGGGCGTTCGCGGCTGCGGGGGTACGGTTCGTGCGGGAGCGGGGCGTGCGGAATGCCGGAACCCGGCTGCTGGGGCCGCTGGTGCCTGGATGGCTCTACGATGGATTGCGTTCGTGGGTGAGGGGCGGAACGGAGATCGAGGTCAGCCTGCCGCTGCTGCGGGAGCCGTGGCGGGCGAGGGCGGAAGGGTTGCGTCGAGCAAGGATGGCGGATCACCGGCCGCCGGCCAATTACCGCGCTTTTCTGCGGGAAAGTCTGCTGCAGATCGACAATGCGGAGCGGATCAGCGGGGCGGTGTACGGACTGGACGTACGGGATCCGACTGCCGACCGGCGCTTGGTAGAATTGGTGTTAAGCTTTCCTGCTAAAGCGTTGTTCGGAGAGGAGGATCGTCCGGCCTTTTCGCTCGCGTTTTCGGATCGATTGCCTCAGGCCGTTATTCAAAATCGGGACCGCGCCTACCAGCAGGCGGACTGGTTTGAGCAGTTTCGTCCCGATCAGGTGCTCGGTGCCTTTCGGCGTTACTCCGCCAACCCGATCGTGGCGGAGCTCATCGACATGCAAGTTGTTGAAAAGATGGTAGAAGATTGGCCTCGCGGGACGGGGTGGATGACCGATCCCAAGCGGTTCGCGCGGGTGGAGGACGAGTATCGCAACAAGCTGCTGCCGACGCTGGCCGTGGCGGCATTCCTCGCGGCGGAGTTCCCGGGCTAAGCGGCGGGGCAGCGCTCGATCAGGCCCTCGGTTTGCATCTCGTTGAGTAACACAAACACGTCTTTTTCGCACCGCTTTTCGTCGACTTCGTAGCGATTCATGAGCTCAAAACACAGTTCCGCGCGCGTTTTCGGCTGTTCGAGCAGCGACCAGACTTCAGCGGTCACATTTTCCATTCCGTAGCAGAGCCCGCGCGCCACGCTGAGCGCGACAATGTCCTCGCCAAGCTCTCCAAACAGCACCTCGGGGTTCCGGCGGTATCGAACGTCGTCCATGGGGCTGGCGATACATGCCCGCCGCGGATTGGGCGAGAGGTGCTGGACGGGCGGGGGTGCCGAACCTATCCCGGCGGGCAAGCATGTTTCCCTATTGGCTCCTGTTCGGTTTCTTTGCCTCCGGAGCGCTGCTCGCGACGGGGCGGAGCGCGGTCGAGGCGGAGCGGACCAGCCGGCCGCTGCTGTTGCTCGGCGGGCTGCTGGTCGCGCTGATGATCGGATTGCGGTTCCAGGTCGGGGCGGACTGGGAATCCTACCGGCAGATGTTCGCCTGGACAGGCTATGTCCGGCTGGAGCGGGTGCTGAACTTCGGCGACCCTGGATACCAGCTGCTGAACTGGACGGTGCAGCAGGTCGGCGGTGGGCTGTGGCTGGTGAACCTGGTGGCGGCGGCGGTCTTCGCCTGGGGGCTGGTGCGCTTCGCCCAAGCCCAGTCGGACCCGTGGCTGGCCATGGTGGTGGCGGTGCCTTACCTGATCATCGTCGTGGGCATGGGCTACACCCGCCAAGCCATGGCGTTGGGCGTGCTGATGGCAGGGCTGGCGAGCGTGATCCGGGGTGGTTCGGTGCTGCGCTTCGCAGTTTATGCGCTGGTCGCCGCGGTCTTCCACCGGACGGCGATCGCGGTCCTGCCGCTGGTGATCTTCGCCGCCGAGCGCAACCGGCTGCTGAACCTGATCGCCGGCACGGCCTGCTTCATCCTGCTGTACGACCTGATGCTGGCGCCAGCCGTGGAGGGCTTCGTGCGCAACTACATCGAGGCGGAGTACAGCTCCCAGGGCGCGGCGATCCGCATCGCGATGAGCGTCATCCCCGCCGTGCTGTTCCTGCTGCGACCGTCGGCGTTCGGCTTCAGTCCGCGGGAGCGGAGGATGTGGCGGCTGTTTTCCTTTGCGGCGATCGCCTGCCTGGTGCTGCTGTTCGTCCTGCCGTCCTCGACCGCAGTGGACCGGCTGGCGCTCTACCTCCTACCCTTGCAGGTGGCCGTGTTTGCCCGGGCGACGAGCGTGTTCACGACGCAAGGCTTCGGCCGGGCTCTGGTGGTGCTCTATGCGCTGGCCGTGCAGTTCGTGTGGCTGAACTTCGCCACCCACGCACAATATTGGGTGCCCTATCGCCTTTACCCCTTGTGAGCAGGCCTGTGCCATGCTTGCGCAAGCGTGAAGCGGGCTGGAGCGGCGAGGTGGGGCGTTGAAAGGGATCATCCTGGCGGGTGGCAGCGGGAGCCGGTTGTTCCCGGCGACCCTGGCCGTGTCGAAGCAACTGCTGCCCGTCTTCGACAAGCCCATGATCTATTATCCGCTCGGCGTGCTGATGCTCGCCGGCATCCGCGACATCCTGATCATTTCGACCCCGACGGACCTGCCGCGGTTCCAGGCGCTGCTGGGAGACGGCAGCGATTATGGCGTGAGCCTGTCCTATGCCGAGCAGGCGCAGCCCAATGGCCTGGCCGAAGCCTTCCTGATCGGACGCGAGTTCATCGGGGGGCAGTCGGTCGCGCTGATCCTGGGCGACAACATCTTCTATGGCGCGGGCTTGCCTGAGCTGGTGCGTGACGCCGCCAGCCAACAGAGCGGAGCGACGGTGTTCGCTTACTCGGTGGAGGATCCGGAGCGCTATGGCGTGGTCGAGTTCGACAGCGCCACTGGCAGCGCGCAGTCCATCGAGGAGAAGCCCGCCGCACCCAAGTCCACCTGGGCTGTGACCGGGCTCTATTTCTACGATCGGGAGGTGGTGGAGATCGCGGCCCGACTGACGCCGTCAGCACGGGGCGAGCTGGAGATCACCGACATCAACCGCGCCTATCTGGAGCGGGGAACGCTGCAGGTGAAGCGGCTGGGGCGGGGTTATGCCTGGCTGGACACCGGCACGCACGAGAGCCTGCACGACGCGTCCTCCTTCGTCCGGACCATTGAGCGCCGGCAGGGGCTGAAGATCATGTGCCTGGAGGAGATCGGGCTCGAGCTCGGCTATCTGACGGCGGAGCAGGTCCATGCCCGGGCGGATCGGCTGGGCAAGACGGAATATGCCGATTACCTCCGCCGCCGCGCGCACGAGATCACCGGTGCTTGAGGTCCGCGACCTTGGCCTGGGCGTGCGGGAGATCCGGCCCCGGCGCTTTGCCGACGAACGCGGCTTCTTCTCGGAAGTCTGGAACGCGGAGACGTGGCGGGAAGCGGGGCTGGAGCTCCAGTTCGTGCAGGACAATCACTCACTGTCGCGCGCGAGGGGCGTGCTGCGGGGGCTGCACTTCCAGTCGCCGCCGTTCGCGCAGGAGAAGCTGGTTCGGGTGACGCGCGGATCGGTGTTCGACGTGGCCGTGGATATCCGGAGCGGATCGCCGACGTTCGGGCAGTGGGTGTCCGTCGTGCTGTCGGCGGAGGCGTGGAATCAGGTGCTGGTGCCCGCTGGCTTCGCGCATGGCTTCCTGACGCTCGAGCCCGACACCGAGGTGCAGTACAAGGTGACGGCTCCCTACAGTGCCGCGCATGACCGGGCGATCCGCTGGAACGATCCGGCGATCGGGATCGAGTGGCCGCTGGAAGAGGCGGAGCTGACGCTGTCGGCCAAGGACCAGGCGGCTCCACTCTTGGCCCAAGCCGATACGGGGTTCTGAGAAGGTGAAGCGCGTCCTGGTCACCGGTGGGGCCGGTTTCATCGGCAGCGCGGTCGTCCGCAGGCTGGTCGCTGCCGGCTATCGCGTCGTGAACGTGGACAAGCTGACCTATTCGGGCACGCTGACGTCGCTGCGGGATGTGGAGCAGGCTCCGAACTACCGCTTCGTGCAGGCCGACATCGCGGACGCGGATCGGATCGGGGCGCTGCTGGCGGAGGAGCGGATCGAGGGCATCATGCACCTCGCCGCCGAGAGCCACGTCGACCGTTCGATCGACGGGCCGGGCGTGTTCGTGGAGACGAACGTGGTCGGCACGTTCCGATTACTGAATGCCGCGCTGGCCTATTGGCGGGGGTTGGATAGGGGGGCGCGGGCGGCATTTCGCTTCCACCACATCTCCACCGACGAGGTATTCGGGGACCTGCCGTTCGACAGCGGCGTGTTCACGGAGGAGACCCCCTATGCGCCGTCGTCGCCTTATTCGGCTTCGAAGGCCGCGTCCGACCACTTCGTTCGGGCGTGGCACGAGACCTATGGGCTGCCGGTGGTGCTGTCGAACTGCTCGAACAATTACGGGCCTTACCATTTTCCCGAGAAGCTGATCCCGCTGACCATCCTGCATGCGCTCGAGGGCAAGCCGCTGCCGGTCTATGGACGCGGCGAGAATGTTCGGGACTGGCTGTTCGTGGACGATCACGCGGCGGCGCTGGAACTGGTGCTGACCCGGGGGCGAGTGGGCGAGAGCTACAATGTCGGGGGCCGGGCGGAGCGGACGAACCTGCAGGTGGTGGAGGCGATCTGCGACCTGCTGGACGAGCGCCGGCCGCTGAGTGGGAGCGGGTCTCGGCGGGAACTGATCACCTTCGTCGAGGATCGGCCGGGGCATGACCGGCGCTATGCGATCGATCCAGCGAAGGCGGAACGGGAGCTTGGCTGGAAGGCCGGCCGGACGTTCGAGCAGGGGCTGGCGGAGACGGTCGACTGGTATCTGGCGAACGACTGGTGGTGGCGGCCGCTACGCGAGCGTTATGCCGGGGGTCGGTTGGGAACCGCGAAGTGAGACTGCTGATCACCGGGCGAGAGGGCCAGCTGGCGCGGAGTTTGGTCGAACGCGCCGCGGAGGTGAGGGGGCTGGAGGTCCATGCGATTGGGCGGCCGGAGCTGGACCTGGAGCAGCCCGGGCGTGCGGCGGCGGTCATTCGAGAGATTCGGCCGGACCTAGTCGTGAACGCCGCCGCTTACACCGCGGTGGATCAGGCTGAGCAGGAGCCCGAGCGGGCGTTCCGGGTCAATGCTGACGGGGCTGGAGAGGTCGCGGCGGCTGCGCGGGAGGTCGGGGCTCGGGTCATCCAGATCTCCACCGACTATGTCTTTCCGGGTCTCGGAGAGTGGCCTTGGCGGCCGGACGACGCGACGGGTCCGCTCAACGTCTACGGCGCGTCGAAGCTTGCAGGCGAAGAGCAGGTGCGGGCGGCGAACCCGGAGCATCTGGTCCTGCGGACGTCGTGGGTGTTCGGCGGGCACGGGCGCAACTTTGTCTCGACCATGCTGCGGCTGGCAAGGGAGCGGGACGTGGTGCGGGTGGTGGACGACCAGCGGGGCTGTCCGACCCCTGCAGATGACCTTGCGGATGCGATCCTTGCGGTGGCGGAGCGCTGGCGGGCGGGGGGCAGCGAAGGGCTGGGGGAGACCATGCATGTCGCGGGCGCGGGGCCGTGCAGCTGGGCCGAGTTCGCGTCGGCGATCTTCGCTGTCAGCGCGGCGCAGGCTGGGCCGAGCGCCGAGGTCGTGCCGATCCCGTCCTCTGAGTTTCCGACACCGGCCAGGCGGCCGATGTTCAGCGTGCTGGACTGCGGCACGTTCGAGCGGGAGTTCAACTGGCCGATGCGGCGCTGGAGCGATGCGCTGCCGGAGGTGGTCGCGAGATTGCTGCGGGATCCCGCATGACGGGTGCGCGGAACATCGATGCGCGGACGGTCGAGGGCTTCGGGAGGGAGTGGAGTGCGTTCGACCAGCGTGCGCTGACCGGGGGCGAGTATGCCGAGCTGTTCGACCGCTATTTCCACCTGTTTCCGTGGGAGCGGCTGCCAGCCGACGCCGAGGGCTTCGACCTGGGCTGCGGATCGGGGCGGTGGGCGGACGGGGTCGCGCGGCGGGTGGGGCTGCTGCACTGTGTGGACCCCTCGGCAGAGGCGCTGGCGGTTGCGCGGGAGCGGCTCGGCGGGCGGGGGAATGTGCGGTTCCACGAGGCCGCTGCGGACACGATCCCGGTTTCGGACGGGAGTCAGGACTTCGGTTACTCGCTGGGGGTGCTGCACCATGTGCCGGACACGGGCCGGGCTTTGGCGGATTGCGTGCGCAAGCTGAAGCCCGACGCGCCGTTCCTGCTGTATCTGTACTATGCGCTCGACGGGCGACCGGGGTGGTTTCGAGGCTTGTGGAAGGCGAGCGACTGGCTGCGGAGGGGAGTGCATCGGCTGCCGTTTCCGCTGCGGAAGGCGGCGACGACGGCGCTCGCGGCGGGTGTGTACTGGCCGCTGGCGCGGGGCGCCCGGGCCGCCGAGCGGCTTGGACGGGATGTGTCGGGACTGCCGCTCAGTTCCTACCGGCACACGAGTTTCTACACGATGCGGACGGATGCGCTCGACCGGTTCGGAACGCGGCTGGAGCAACGGTTCAGCCGTGATCAGATCGCGGCGATGATGGCCGCGGCGGGGCTGACCGACATCCGCTTCAGTGAGCGGGAGCCTTACTGGGTCGCCCTGGGATATCGCGCGGCGCCATGAGCCGGCGCATCCTGGTGCTGTGCCCCTATCCCCTGAACACGGGTGCGGGGCAGCGGCTGAAGTTCGAGCAATATTACGGCGACTGGCGGGCGGTGGGGTACGAGGTGACTGTCTCGCCCTTCATGGACATGGCGCTGTGGGAGGTGGCGTATCGGCCGGGGCATCTGGCGGCGAAGGCGTGGGGGACGCTGAAGGGCTTTGCGCGACGAGTGCGGGACCTCACGCGGGTGGGGCGGTACGATCTCGTCTATGTGTTCATGTGGGTGACGCCGGTGGGCGGGTCGCTGTTCGAGCGGTGGACGCGGGCGCTGGCGAAGCGGCTGGTGTTCGACGTGGAGGACAACGTGGTCCTGGGCGAGCAGGAGCGCGGGGCGGCGGACCCGAACCCGCTGCTGCGCTGGCTGCGCGGGACTGGCAAGGCGCGGCTGCTGGTGGAGAGGGCGGACCATGTGGTGACGAGCTCGCCGGCGCTGAACGCCAAATGCCTGGCGCTGAACCGGGCGGGAGCGTGCGCCTACATTTCGTCATCGGTGGACACGGACCGGTTCGTGCCGGCGGTGGCGCGGAGCGAGGGACCGGTGACGATCGGGTGGACGGGGACGTTCAGCTCGCGCGGGTACCTCGACCTGTTGCGGCCGGTGTTCCAGGACTTGGCCCGGGAGCGGACTTTCCGGCTGCGGGTGATCGGGAACTTCGACTACGAGCTGCCGGGGGTGGACCTGGACGTGGTGCGCTGGACCGCGGAACGGGAGGTCGAGGACCTGCAGGCGCTGGACATAGGTGTCTATCCGCTGACGGACGACGATTGGGTGACCGGCAAGAGCGGGCTCAAGGCGATCCAGTATATGGCGTTCGGCATTCCGTGCGTGGCGACGGCGGTCGGGACCACGCCGGACATCATCCGGGATGGGGAGAATGGGCTGCTGGTGCGGAGCATCGATGAGTGGCTGCTGGCGCTGCGGCGGCTGATCGACGAGCCGGACCTGCGGCGGCGCCTGGGCGAGCAGGCGCGGGAGGACGCGGTTGCGCGCTACTCGCTTCACGCTATCGCCGGCGACTATCGGCGGGTGCTGGCCGACACGCTAGCGAAGGACTGACACAGAGCGATGCGGATCTACATGGCCGGCAGCGGCGGGATGCTGGGCGAGGCCTTTCACCAGGTGTTCGGGGAGCGGCACGAGCTGCGCTGCACGGACAAGGACGTGAACGCGGACTGGTTGAGCTTTCTCGATTTCCGGGATCGAGAGGCGTACCGGCGCGACGTTCTGGAGTTCCGGCCGGACATGCTGTTCCACCTCGGCGCGCACACGAGCCTGGAATATTGCGAGGAAAACCCGAACGACGCTTACGCGACCAACACGCTGGCGGTCGAGAATGCGGTGCACATCGCGAATGAGCTCGACATTCCACTGCTCTACATCAGCACGGCGGGCATCTTCGACGGGGCGCAGGACACGTACGACGATTGGGACCAGCCCAATCCGCTCGGCCACTATGCGCGCAGCAAATATATGGGCGAGCTGTTCGTGACGCAGAACTGCCGGCAGCACCTGGTTTGCCGCGCGGGCTGGATGATGGGCGGGGGGCCGGCGAAGGACAAGAAGTTCGTCCAGAAATTGATGGCGCAGCTGAAGGCCGGCGCGACCGATCTGAAGGTGGTCGACGACAAGCTGGGCACGCCGACCTACACGATCGACTTTGCCCGGAACGTCGAGTTGCTGCTGCAGGAACGGTTGTGGGGCGTGTACAACCTCGTCTGTGCGGGGATCACCAGCCGGCTGGATGTAGCGCGGCACCTGGTTGAGGCGGTGGGGCTGGCAGACAAGGTCACGATCACGCCGGTTGGATCGGAGTATTTTGCGCAGGAGTTCTACGCGCCCCGGCCGGCGTCGGAACGGCTGATCCCGAAGAAGCTGCAGCTGCGGGGACTGTACCGGATGCGGGACTGGCGGGAGTGCCTCAGCGAATATCTAGCGGAGCGATACGCCGGTTACCTAGACTGACGCGGCGGTAAATGGCGTCGTAGCGGCGCACGCCTTCGTCGAGGTCGAACCAGCGGCGGGTGGTGTCCGCAGCCTGCACTGGGTCGGGGCGGAGGCCCTCCAGCCGCTCCAAGGCATTGGCGTACGTGGCGGGATCGAAGCGGTCGATGGTGACGCCGGCGCCGCTTTCACGAAGGATGGCCTCAACATCGCCAATGCCGCCGTTGGTGAGCACCGGCAGGTCCATGGCGAGCAGTTCGCCCAGCTTCACGGGTGAGCTTGCGACCTTGGATGGCGCCGGCTTGATGAAGAACAGGCCATAGTCGGCGGCGGCGAGAAGGCCCCTGACTTCGTTCCGGGTGGCTGACCGGATCACGAGGCTGCCGGGCTGAAGGCCACGCCGGCTTGCTTCGGCATGGATGAGGTCGGGCGAGTCCGGCGTCACCCACAGCATGGTCGCGCCGGGGGAGCGGGCGCGCTGGACCGCGAAGGCATCCAGCATCTCGCCCAGCATGTACCAGGTGCCCATGGAGCCGAGATAGACCGGGACCCGCACTTCCTGTGGAATGCCGAGACTGGCCCGGGCGGCGCTTCGTTCCTGAGCCGTGGGAGGCGTGAACAGGGCGAGGTCGGCGCAGCAGGGAATGACGTCGACGGCGATCCCGGGAGCCTCGGAAGCGATGGGCGCCTCCGCGGCATGGGTAAGGCTGACGACCGCGTCCGCATCGCGCATGAAGGCGCGCTCCTGCCGTTTGAAGTAGGCGTGGACCGCCCGGTACAGCGGGTTGCGGAGGTTCCACAGTCCGCCGTCCACTCGCTCGTCTGCCCAGAAGCCGCGCATGTCGAACAGGAACGGCAGGCCGTGACGGCGCTTCAGCCGAAGGCCGGCGAGCGCGGGAAGATCGCTTCGGCAGTGCACGAGGTCGAAGGGGCGCTCGGCGTGCAGGTGTTCCGCGACCGCGTTCATGCGGGCGATGTCGAGCCAGGTCGAAAGGATCGGGGGGTGCTTGGTGTAGGTTTGCGGGTTCCAGTGGAGGCCGGCTTCGGCGCAGATCGCGCGGACGTGGTCCATGGCGCTGCGGCGGTGCGGCTTTTCGAAGCTGACGACCGTGATGTCGTGGCCCATCGCGGAGAGCTCGACCAGATATGGCAGGACCTGCGACCGGCCGAGCGGGTCGGTCATGCCGTCGTAGGACAGGTACAGGACCCTGCTGCCGTTTGCCATGCCTCGCGCGTTCACCCGCCTGCCCTAGACGGGTCGGGAGCAGCGATGCAAAGCCCGGCGTGATGGAAAAACGCAGAGTGGCGCTGTTCCTGCCGAACTTGGCGGGAGGCGGGGCGGAGCGGGTGGCGCTTGGCATCGCGGGGGCGCTGGTGGAGCGGGGCTGCGCCGTGGACCTGCTGCTCGTGCGGCGCGAAGGGGAGCTGCTGCCGCTGGTGCCCGAGGGAGCTCGGGTGGTGGAACTGGGGGGCGGTCGGATCTGGCGGTCGCTGCTGCCGCTGGTCCGATACCTGAGGAGGGAGCGGCTGGCCGCGCTGCACGCCTTCATGTGGCCGCTGACGGTGATTGCCGTGGTGGCGCAGCGGCTAGCGCGGGTGCCCGCGCGGGTGGTGGTCAGTGACCATACGACCTTGTCCGAGCATGCGAGTGGGCGTCGGGAGCGGGCCGCCATGCGGGTCAGCATCGGGCGGGTGTATCCGCTGGCGGACGCGCGGGTTGCCGTATCGGTTGGGGCGGCGGACGACCTTGCGATGTTGTCGGGGATTGACCGGCAAAGCATTGAGGTGGTGCCCAATCCGGTCGATGTGTCGCTCGCTCAGAGGACCTCGGCTGAGGTGGAGGCTTTGTGGGGTGTTCCTGCGGGCGAGCGCATCCTCACCGTGGGTTCGCTGAAGGAGACCAAGGACCATCGGGCCCTGATCCGCGCCTTTGCCAAGCTGCCAAGGCCCGAAGCGCGGCTGATGATCGTGGGGGATGGAGCGCTTCGGAGCGAGCTGGAGGACGTGAGCCGCGAGCTTGGGATCGAGGCGCGCGTGGTCTGGGCGGGGTTCCGTCTCGATCCCTGGCCCTTCTACGCGTCGGCCGACCTATTTGTGCTCGCCTCGCGGCTGGAAGGGCAGCCTCTGGTCTTGCTGGAAGCCATGGGCAGCGGATTGCCGGTTGTCAGTACCGACTGCGCGCATGGTCCCTGGGAGATGCTGGAGGGCGGGCGGTACGGTGCGCTGGTGCCGGTCGGGGATGCGGAGGCGCTGGCGAGGGCCATGGACGCCGCTCTGGGTGCGCCGGTGGACCCAGAACTTCTTCGGAATCGCGCGGAAGAACTTGCCGGGGCACGGAGCATGGAGCGGCACCTGCAGCTTCTTCTCGGGTGATCAGGGCTGCTTGAAGATGGCAAGAAGACGCGGGCCGAACAGCCGGGGAAGTGCCCAGCGCCACTGATCTCTGCCCTGCAGCCGGAGGCTCGCAGCGGCACGCCCTGCAAACGAAAGGTCCAGCCAGCGCGCGCGATAGTCGAGATATTCGATCTCCCTCTTGATGCGGTCGAGGCGGACCTTGGCAGGATGCCCGTACGCCGTTTCGATCCCCTCCTGCTGGCGGACCATGCGTTCGAACGCGCGCAGCGCGTCGCGCGTCATGGCTGCCGACCTGGCGCTCGTCTGCTCGAAGGCCTCAACGCCGAGGAGGTCCTCGCCCGCTGACGTCATGGCGCCGCCGTGGATGCGGTAGGCGATCAGCGGGTCGTCGATGCGGGCCGCGGTGCCGCTGCGCCAGCCGAGGACGAGGCTGAGGAAATAATCTTCGGCGAAGATCGGCTCTTCGGGCAGGCGGATGGCGTCGAGCAGCCGGCGGTCGTAGGCGGCAGTGGCCCCGGCGATCTGGCGGGCGCGATGGGGGGTGAAGAAGGGGGCGGGGTCGTAGTCCTCGCGTGCGAGGACTGCCTCTTCGCTAAGCTTGCGCCCGCTGTCGTCGATCCGGTGGAAGGCGGAGAAGACGGCCTGCGCTCCGGTCCGCTGCCATTCGGCGACCAGGCGGCTGACGCGCTGCGGGTAGGAGATGTCGTCGCCGGCGCCGATGACGATCAGCTCCCCGCTGCTCCTGGCCGTGGCGTCGAGGACGTGGGCGAGCGTGCCTTTGCCGCCTCCCGTGCGGTTGAGGATCAGGCGGTGGGGGCCTGCATAATCGGCGGCGAGCCGTTCCATGACGGCGTAGGTGCCGTCGGGGGAGCCGTCGTCGCTGAGGACGATCTCCAGATTGGGATAATCCTGGGCGAGCGCGGCGCGGGCGGCGGCCTCGACATAGGCTTCCTGGCGGAAGGCGATCAGCACGAAGGAGACGCGGGGCAGGGTCACTCGGTGCTCGCACTCGGGCGACGGAGGTCTTCGATGAAGCGCGTCAGCGGGGCGGGGAGCGCGTGGTGAAGGCGGCGGTAGGCGTGCGCCGCGCTGGCGAGGGCAAGCAAGGCTCCGACCAGCAGCGCGATCACAGGGCTGATCCATGTGGCGGCCATGACCAGCATCAGGGCGGGGGTGAGCCATAGCAGCGGCTGGAGGGCGCGGAGGTGCGTCGAGGAGCCAAGGGTCCGGTGCGCGGCCAAGGCGACCGCGGGCAGGTATACGGCGTACATCAGGAAGAAGGCGATGCCGCTCGCCTGCAGGCCGAGGCGCGGGAGGAGGGCGACGGTGGCGCCGACGAACACGGCTTGGGCGAGGGCCTCGAGGGCGATGTGCGCTCGGCTGCGGCTGGCGGCGAGAAGGACGAAGCCGAGCGGCCAGGCGGCGACCTTGAGGAGGTCGCCGAGGATCTGCCAGCGCAGGGTGGCGGCGGCTTCGCGGAACTCGGCGGCGTAGAGGAGCTGGAGAGCGAGCGGGGCGGCGGCCATCATGGCGAGGAGGATGGGGGCGCCGAGCAGGAGCGCGACTTCGGCCTGCTCCGCGACGAGGCGGCTCGCGGCGGGGCGGTCGGCTATGCGGGCGGACAGGCGGGGGTAGAAGTCGGTGCCCATCGCCTGGAGCACGAGCCCGAGGTAGGTCATCGAGATGGTCCAGGCGGCATGGAAGTGCCCGAGCGCGGGCAGGCCGAGCTGGTCGCCGACCATGGCTCGGACGGCGAGCTGGCTGCCGGTGGTGAGCAGGCCACCGATCATGATCGCGGCGCCGAGCGGGACCATCTGGCGCCAGTGGTGTGCCACGGGGGTTCGCTGGGCGGCGGGGGCGGCGGGGGCGGCGGGCAGGCGGCGGAGGAAGTGCCAGCCGAGGAGGGCTCCGGCGAGGGGGACCGAGAGGACGAAGATGGGAATGCCCTGCTCTCCGAGGATGAAGAGGGCGGCAACCCCGGCGACCGTGGCGGCGGCTCCGGAAAGGATGTTGATATGGGCGACGTCGCCAATGCGGCGCAGACCGGTGATGATGCCGAGCTGGAGTGAGGCGATGAGGGCGAGCGCGGTCCCGGCTGCGATCCATGGCATGGCTGACGACCAGCCCGCGTCGGGAAGGAGCAGGCGGGCGAGCGGCTCGCGGAAGGCGAGGAGCAGGAGGATCGTGGCGGCGCTGAGCCAGAGGCCGGCCCAGAACAGGGCGCGGCGGATGTCCGCCTGGCGCTCGAGTCCTTCCGCCGCGAGCTGTCGGGTGGCGGCTCCACCAAGGCCGAGCGCGGCGAATGTGGAGCCCGTGGCGATCAGGTTCTGGAGCAGTCCGATGAGGCCGACGCCGGCCGGGCCGAGGATCAGGGCGGCGGCCTTCATGCGGAAGAGGCTGAGCGCCACGTTCACCAGGGACGCGCCGCCGACAATGGTTGAGGAGCGCAGGATGTCGCGGTGGGAGCTTGGCGCGGAAGGGTTCACTGGAGTGCGTGTCGGAGGGCGGTGACGACCTGGCCGGCCTGGTCGAGGGAGAGGTGGGGTCCGAGCGGCAGGCTGAGGACGGAAGCGGCGAGGTGTTCGGCGACAGGCAGGCTGCCTGGGTGCAGGCCCATGTGGGCGTAGGCGCCCTGGAGATGCGGCGGGATAGGGTAGTGGATCAGGGTTTCGACGCCGCCGGAACGAAGGGCGGCCTGGAGTGCGTCGCGGCGGTCGGACTGAACCACGAACAGGTGCCAGGCGGGGTCGGCCCAGTCGGGGACGAACGGCATCGTGAGGGAAAGGTCGGCGAGCTGGTCGAGGTAGAAGGCGGCAATGGCGGCGCGGCGGGCGTTCCAGGCGTCGAGGTGGCGGAGCTTGACGCGGAGCACGGCGGCCTGGAGCGGGTCTAGGCGGGAGTTCACGCCCGCGACGTCGTTCACGTACTTGGTGCGGGAGCCGTAGTTGCCGAGGAGGCGGACACGTTCCGCGACCTCCGGATAGTTTGTGGTCACCGCGCCGGCGTCCCCGAGCGCGCCGAGGTTCTTGCCGGGGTAGAAGCTCCAGCAGACGGCGTGGCCGTGGGCGCCGATGTGCTTGCCGCGATAGCGGGCGCCGTGGGCTTGGGCGGCATCCTCGATCACCTTCAGGCCGTGACGCTCCGCGAGGGCGAGGATGGGCGCGAAGTCGGCGGGCTGGCCGTACAGGTGGGTGGGGAGAATGGCGCGGGTGCGGGGGGTGATGGCGGCCTCGATCCGGGCGGGGTCGAGATTGTGGGTGCGGGGATCGGGTTCGATCGGGACCGGCGTGGCGCCGGCCATGGTGACGGCGAGCCAGGTGGCGATGAAGGTGTTGCTGGCGACGATCACCTCGTTGCCCGGGCCGATATCGACGGCGCGGAGGGCGAGATGGAGGGCGTCGAGGCCGTTGCCGACGCCGACGGCATGTTGCGCGTGGACGTAAGCGGCGAACTCGCGCTCGAAGGCGGTGACCTCCTCCCCGCCGATGTAGCGGCCGGATGAGAGCACCCGGGCGATGGCGGCGTCGATGTCTGACCGGAGCTCCGCCGTGGCGGCGCCCAGGTCGAGGAACGGGATGGTCACGCCGCCGCCCGGACCTCTCGAAGGAAGGCCTGGTAGTCGCGGACATAATCGCTTTCGTCATAGGGCGTGTCGGCCATGACGAGCAGCACGCAGTCGGGCGAGAAGTCGTGCATCTCCCGCCAGAGCATCGGGCCGAGCAGCAGGCCCTGGTCGGGGCGGTCGAGCGGCAAGGCGGTACGGCGCGAACCATCGTCCACCAGCATGGTGCAGGAGCCGCTGACCGCGACGGCGAGCTGGTTCAGTTTGCGGTGCGCGTGGAAGCCGCGACTGACCCCGGCCTTAGTGCCGAAGACGTAATAGACGCGGGCGACGGCGAACGGCAGGTTACGGTCGCCCTCGAGCGCGATGAGGCTCCCGCGATCGTCGCCCCTGATCGCCAGGTCGACAAGCGCGCAGCCGGCCGGAAGTGTATAGGTCATCGTCGTTCCACCCCGCCAAGGGTCATAGCCGCGGGGGATACGTCGCGGATAGCGGCCGGGCGACGAGAGCCCACGATTTTCTTCGCGCATGAGCAATGGTGCAACGCTATGGCCGACGCCTGAAGGCGGGACGGGTGGCGGAAGCATGTGCGGCATAGCGGGGGTGGTCGGACAGCGGGCGGACGAAGGCACGCTGCGCGCGATGGCCGATGCGTTGCGGCATCGCGGACCCGACGATCAAGGCTTCTGGATCGAGGAGCAGAGCCGGGTGGGCCTCGCGCACCGGAGGCTGGCGATCGTGGACCTGAGTGCCTGCGGTCACCAGCCGATGCACTCCGCCGACGGCCGGTGGGTGCTGAGCTACAATGGCGAGATCTACAATCATGCGGAGCTGCGGCGACGGCTGGAGGCGCAGGGTCAGGCGCCGGAGGGTGGCTGGCGCGGCCGTTCGGATACGGAGACGCTGCTGCAGGCGATTGCCTGCTGGGGACTGGAAGCCGCGCTGGCGGAGGCGGTCGGCATGTTCGCCTTCGCGCTGTGGGACCGGAGGGAGCGGCGGCTGCACCTTGTGCGGGACCGCTTCGGGGAGAAGCCGCTCTACTACGGTTGGGCGGGGCGAGACCTGGTGTTCGCGTCCGAGCTGAAGGCGCTTCGAGCGCATCCGGACTTCCGGGGCGAGATCGACCGGGTGGCGCTGGGCCACTTTGCGGCCCGCACGTACATCCCGGCCCCGCGCTCCATCTATCCGGGAATCTTCAAGCTGCTGCCCGGATGCATCCTGACGATCGATCCGGCGGTGGCGATGCCGTTGAGCGCTCCGCCGGAGGTTGGGGGAGCCTACAGGGGCGTGTCGCTGCGGCGCTACTGGTCTTATCGCGAGGTGGTCGAGCGGGGCGGGCGCGATCCGATCGGCGACGAGCGGGAGGCGATGGAAGCGGCAGAGGCCGCCCTGAGCGCGGCGGTGGCGGGGCAGTCGATGGCCGACGTGCCGGTGGGCGCCTTCCTGTCGGGCGGGATCGACAGTTCGACGGTCGTGGCGCTGTACCAGCGGCAGGCGTCCTCACCGGCGCGGACCTTCTCGATCGGCTTCGAGGAGGAGGGGTATAACGAGGCCGACCATGCGCGCGCGGTGGCGCAGCACCTCGGGACCGTTCATCACGAGCATGTCGTCACGGTGCGCGAGGCGCAGGACGTCATTCCGCTGCTGCCGTCGATGTACGACGAGCCTTTCGCCGACAGTTCGCAGATCCCGACCTTCCTGGTCAGCCGCTTCGCCCGGGGGGAGGTGACGGTGGCGCTGACAGGGGACGGCGGGGACGAACTGTTCGCGGGCTACAATCGCCATGTCATGGCTCCAGCGCTGTGGGAGAAGCTCTCCCGAGTACCGACGCCACTGCGGACAGTGGCTGGCCGGGCATTGGGGCGGGTGTCCAGCCGCTTCTGGTCGGAGGCGCTTCGAATGCTGCCGGGGCACCAGCCGCCGCATGCGGGGGCGCGGCTGCAGAAGGGCTTGAGGGTCGCGGCCGAAGCACGCTCGGCGGGCGACGTGTTTGCAAGCTTCCTCGATGAATGGAGTACGGAGCGCTCGCCGGTGATCGGAGGGGAGGGCGCGCCCGTGCCCGACCTGGCCGTGGATGCGGGCGAGGTCGAGCGCATGTGCTTCGCCGATGCGGTCGGCTATCTGCCGGACGATATCCTGTGCAAGGTCGACCGTGCGTCGATGGCGGTGAGCCTGGAGACGCGGGTGCCCTTCCTCGATCACCGGGTGGCGGAGGTCGCGGCGCGTGTGCCGGCGTCGATGAAGGTCCGGGATGGTCGCGGCAAGCACATCCTCCGCGAGATCCTCTACCGCCACGTGCCTAGGGAGCTGATCGACCGACCGAAGAGCGGGTTCGCCGTGCCGGTTGGGCAGTGGATCAAGGGTCCGCTGCGGGACTGGGCGGAGGATCTGCTTGATGCATCGAGGCTATCGGAGGAAGGCCACTTCGATGCCGCAGCGATCCGTCGGCGCTGGACGCAGCACTTGTCCGGGCAGAGCGAGTCGACGCCGGCGTTGTGGGCGGTGCTGATGTTCCAGGCGTGGCTGCGGGAGCAGCGCGGCTAAGGCAGGGCGCGCCGTTCCGGATCACCGGTGCTTTGGACCGAGACGATCCGGCCTGCCTCGAGCCGGACGATCAGGTCGCAGGCGGCGAGCGTGCTGGAGCGGTGCGCGATCAGCAGCAGGGTGCCGCCCTTAGCCACGTAGCCGTCGAGCGCGCCCAGGATCGCGGCCTCGGTTTCCGGATCGAGCGCGCTGGTGGCTTCGTCGAGCACGAGAAAGGGCGCCTGCTTGTAGAGGGCGCGGGCGAGGCCCAGGCGCTGGCGCTGGCCGCCGGAGAGCTGGACACCGCGTTCGCCGACCTGCGTCTCATAGCCTTCCGGCAAGGACTGGATGAAGTCGTCGAGAGCGGCTTCCCGCGCCGCGGCGCGGACGCGCTCCGTGTCGAGCTGGTCCGGCCGTCCGAGCGCGATGTTGCTGGCGATGCTCGCGTCGCTGAGGAAGATGGTTTGGGAGACATGGGCGATGTTGTTTTGCCAAGCGCGCACGTTGCGGTCGGTCAGCGGAATGCCGTCGACCAGGATGCTGCCTTCGTCGGGCGCGATCAGGCCCATGACGAGGTCGGCGAGCGTGCTCTTTCCGCTGCCGGTCCGCCCGGCGAGCGCGAACTTGGCGCCCCGGGGAATGGTCATGTCGATGCCGCGCAGCACCTGCACCGGGCGGGTCGGGTAGCTGTAGGCGACCTGCCGGATTTCGATCCGGTCGTGGAAGGGGAGGCGTTTGGCCGGCTCCGCCTGGGCGGGTGGAAGCGGCAGGGCGAGTTGCTGTGCGACCTGGCCCACGATCTGGCTGTTGCCGCTGAGGTTCGTGTAGGTCTGGTAGATCTGCTGGATGAGCGGGAGCAGCCGGTGTGCGCCGAGGGCCAGGGCGCCCAGGACCGGCAGGGCGGCGGCGATGCCTCCCGCACGGCCCGCGAGCAGCAGGGCAAGGCCGGCGATGGCGATCATGCCGACCGCCTCGATGAGGAAGCGCGGGGTCTGGGCGATGACGCTCAAACGCGCACGCGCCTTGTTCAAGCGCAGGTCGACGGTGCGGAAGGCGTCGTGGTAGCGATCCTGGCTGCCGTCGATGATGATGTCGCGAATGCCGCCGAGGCTCTCCTGGACGAGGCGGACGCGCTCGACGTGGGCCTTGCCGATGATCCGCGCGGCGCGCCGGATGCGGCTGCGGGTCAGCATGGAGATGCCGAAGTAGAGCGTGCCGACGCCGGCCGCGGCGCTGAAGGCGGTCAGCGGATCGACGGCGATCAGGGCGGCGACGATGAACAGGGCGATGAGGGTAGCGGACAGGCCCTGGAGCAACGGCAGGATGACGGTGAACAGCAACTGCTGGACCTGATCGAGGGTCGAGATGGTGACGCTGGAGCGGTGGCGCACGTGCCACGAATAGGGCTGCAGCAGGGTCCTGCGGTGGATCTCGGCCGCGAGATGGTGGCCGAACCGCATGGCGAAACGCTGCGTCCCCCAGGCGAGCAGGATGCGCAGGGCGGCGGCGACCAGGGTCGCGGCCATGAAGGCGAGCGTGAGCGCGAGGAGTTGGTCGCCGCGGCTGGTTGCGCCGAGCAGGGACAGCGTCTCCCCAAGCACGGGAAAGCGGGTGACGGCGTCCGCGTCGGCAAGCAGGGCCAGGAACGGGACGACGGCGCCAATGGTCAGGAGTTCCGAGACGCCACCGACGAGCATCAGGGCGAGCAGCAGCAGGATGCGACGCCGCTGACGCGGGGTCAGCATCTGGAGCAGCGTGCGGAGGCCTTGGTCCATGGCATTGCAGCTTACGCGCCCCGGGGCTGGGAAGAAACTGACTACCAGCACGCTTGCTGATAGTAAGCATCCTCACTATATGGCGGTTCATGGAATTACTCGGATGGGAAATAGGGGAAACGGCGCACGCGCTTCGGCGGGCGATTGATCGGCGTGCGTCGTCGATGGGCGTGACCCGCGCCCAGTGGCGGGTGCTTGCGCATTTGGAGCGGAAGCCCGGACAGCGGCAGGTGGAGCTTGCCGACCGGCTGGACGTAGAGCCGATCACACTCTGCCGCATTGTTGACCGGCTGGAGGAAGCGGGGCTGGTCGAGCGCCGCCGCGATCCCGGCGATCGGCGCGCGTGGCAGCTGTACCTGAAGGCGGGGGCGGAGCCGCTGCTCGGCAAGCTCCACGGCATGGCGGAGGAACTGAGCGCCGAGGCGTTCGCCGGCCTTTCCGAGAAGGACAGGACCATGATGCGTGAAGCGCTGGCCCGGGTGCGAGCCAATGTGGATGCAGCGCGAGATGTGAAGGCAAGTGCATGAACAAGATGACGTCAGAACCCATCACGGGTGAGCCCATCGCAGTGACTCGGCCGGGCCGGGTTCGTCGGCTGGCGCTGATGCTGGTGGTTCCGCTGGCGCTGCTCGCCGCGGGTCTGTGGTACTGGCAGGTGAGCGGCAACTACGTGTCGACCGACAATGCGCAGGTGAAGCAGGACATCACGTCCGTCGGGGCGCAGGTGAGCGGGCCGATCGCGGAGGTGCTGGTCCGCGAGGGCGACCGCGTGAAGGCAGGCCAGGTGCTGTTCCGCATCGACCCGGCTCCTTATCGGGTGGCGCTGCTCCAGGCGGAGGCGCAGCTCGCGTCGGCGCGGCTGAGCGAACGGCAGGTGGTTACGGAGGCCGCGGGCACGACGGCGGATATCGTCGGGGCGCAAGGGCAGCTGACGATTGCGGAGCGGGCTCTGGCGCGCCAGGCGGACCTCTTGAAGCAGGGCTTCACCACCCGCACGAGCTATGACGCGGCGTTGGCGCAGGTGACGCAGGCGCGGACTGCCCTGGCGGAGGCGCGGGCGCAGGCGGCGAACAAGCAGGCGGCGATTGCGCCGGGCGGCGACCAGCCGAGCGAGGCGGCCGCGCGGGCGGCCATCGCGAAGGCGCGGCTCGATCTTGCCCGCACGGAGGTGCGCGCGCCAACGGACGGCGTGATCGCCAACGCCGATCGGCTGCTGGTCGGCCAGCAGGTCGTGCCGGGGATCGGCATGGTCTCGGTCGTGCGCAGCGGCGAGGCGTGGGTCGAGGCGAACTTCAAGGAGAAGGACCTCGCCCGGATGGTGCCAGGCCAGAAGGCGACGATCGAGATCGACGCGTATCCGGGGCTCGAGCTCGAGGGACATATCTCGAGCATCGGCGCGGGCACGGGGAGCGAGTTTGCGATCATCCCGGCGCAGAATGCCAACGGCAACTGGGTCAAGGTTACGCAGCGCGTGCCGGTGCGGATTGCCTTCGACCAGCCGCCGTCGCGGCCGATGATCGCGGGCCTGTCCGCCGACGTCACCGTGGACCTGCGTCAGGGCAAGTAATGGCGAGCGCCGCGATTCCCGCCAGTGCAGCAGCCCCTGCGCTCGACAAGAGCGAGCGGCTGCTGGTCACCATCGCCGTGATGCTGGCGGTGCTGATGCAGGTGCTGGATACGACCATCGCCAACGTCGCGCTGCCGCACATGCAGGCGAGCCTGGGGGCGACGCAGGACAGCATCAACTGGGTGCTGACGAGCTATATCGTGGCGAGCGCCATCGCCATTCCGATCAGCGGCTGGCTGGCCGACCGGGTGGGGCGCCGGAAGCTGATGCTGTGGGCGGTGGTGGGCTTCACCGCCGCGTCCATGCTGTGCGCGATCGCCACCAGTCTGCCCGAGATGGTCGCGTTTCGCATCCTGCAGGGGATCACCGGGGCGTTCCTGGTGCCGCTGGCACAGGCGACTTTGTTCGACATCAACCCGCCCGAGAAGCATGGGCAAGCGATGGCGCTGTTCGGCGGCGGCGTGATGATCGGGCCGATCCTGGGACCGGTGCTCGGCGGCTGGCTGACCGATAGCTTCGACTGGCGCTGGGTGTTCCTGGTGAACCTGCCCGTGGGCGTGCTCGCGACGGTCATGCTGCTGCGCTACATGCCGACGGGCGAGGTGCGGCGTCGATCATTCGACCTGATGGGCTTTGCGCTGCTGGCGATTGCGCTGGGATCGCTCCAGATGTTCCTGGATCGGGGCGAGCAGCTCGACTGGTTCGAGAGCTGGGAGATCATCGCGGAAGCCGGGCTGGCGATCGCCTTCTTCTGGATGTTCGTCGTCCATACGCTGACCGCCCGCGATCCGATCTTCGAGAAGAGCATGTTCGCCGACCGCAATTTCGCGACGGGCCTGCTGTTCATGGGCGTGACGGGCGTGCTGCTGCTGGCGGGCCTGGCGCTGCTGCCGCCATTGCTGCAGCGGCTTTACGGCTATTCCGTGCTGCAGTCAGGCATCCTGACCGCGCCGCGCGGCGTGGGGACGCTGATCAGCATGCTGCTGGCGGGCCGGTTGATCGGCAAGGTCGACATGCGCCTGCTGGTGGCGATCGGCATCGTCCTGATGGGCGCGAGCCTGTGGATGATGACGGGCTTCGCGCTCGACCAGCCGGCCGGGCCGGTGATCTGGAGCGGCATCGTCCAGGGGCTGGGGCTGGGGCTGATCTTCGTGACCATGCAGAGCCTCGCCTTTGCGACGCTGGCGCCGCAGTTGCGGACCAACGCGGCGAGCCTCCTCAACCTGTCGCGCAACATCGGCGGGTCGGTGGGCATCGCGCTGGTGGGATCCCAGCTGGTGCGGAACACGCAGATCGCTCATGCCGACATGGCGTCGAACGTGACGTCGGAGATCATCCCAACCGTCGACCCATCGTTGATGGAGCGGTTGGGAGCGCAGGGCGGGACGCTGCTGTCCGTGATCGATGCGGAGATCAACCGGCAGGCGCTGTTCATCGCCTACCTCGACGATTTCAAGCTGATGATGATCCTGACCTTCGCCGCGCTGCCGCTGATCCTGCTGATGCGCAAGGGCCAGGCCTCGCGCGGGCCGCACGTCGTCGCGGACTGAGGCTCAGCGCTGCCCGCTGCCGGCGGGCGGAGCCGGCATCTTCACGCCGGCGATCGCTTCCAGCGCCACCGCGGTTGGAGCGGGCTCGCCGACGCTGTTGCTGAGGACCACCACCGCACGCTTGCGTGGCTGATCAAGGAACAGGCTCGAGCGCATTCCTCCCGTTCCACCGTCATGGTTGAGGAGCAGGCCTTCGCTGGTGGGCACCGTGAGCAGCCCCAGGCGGATCTGGCTGAAGTCCTGCGTGGGCTTGAGGGGATGGTCCAGCATCATGCGGACGGCCGCGCGAAGCTGCGCGGGCGGGTCAAGCAGCGCCGCGGCGAAGCGGGTCATGTCGGCGGTTGTCGAGCGCAGGCCGCCAGCCGCTGCGAGGGCGGAGAGCTTCCACGCCTTTGTCGCTTTTCCGTCCGGGCCGTGGGGTACGGCCAGATTGCGGTCCGAGAAGTCGCTGTCCTTCATCCCCAATGGCAGCAGGATGCGCTCGGTCAGCAGCTGTTCGTAGGGCTTGCCGGCCTTCAGGGCGAGGGCATGACCGAGCAGCCCCACGCCGAGATTGCTGTACTCGAACATCGCCCCGGGTTTGCGGTCGGGCGACCAGCTCTTGAGGAAAGCGTAGAGCTTCGCCTGGCCGTAGTCGGCATAAGGGTCGGACGGATCAGTCGGCGCGAGGTTGGACGGCAGCCGCGGCAACCCGGAATAGTGGGTCGCCAGGTCGCGAAGGGTGATCGGACGATTTCCGCCGTCGCTCAGCACCCCGGCGGGCAACAGGTCGCGGACGGGTTGATCCAGGCGCACTTCGCCCTTCACGACCATGTCGGCGAGGAGAAGGTCGGTCAGCACCTTGGTGATCGACCCGATCTCGAACCGGGTTGCATCCGAGGCGGAATGAGCAGCCCCGCCACGAACCGTCGTCTGGATGCGCGATCCGTCGACGGTCCCGACGCCGAGCGCCAGCGCAGGGCGGTTCGCGACCGCGGCCTCCGCCAGCGCGGCGGGGGACGGCATGGTCCAGTTCTTCGTCGCGGCCAGCGGCGGTCGCGTGCTGGTTGGGAGAGGGGTCCAAGCCAGGGGCAGGCCTGCGCCACCTTGTGACCAGTTGCCGACCCACTTGTTGCCTGCGGGGTCCCACTTGCCCTCATAGCTTCCGCCGACCGCGGGAACCCAGAAGCGCAGCGTGTCAGCGGACAGGTCGATGGCGCTGAGGGCAATTCCGCGCGCGCCCTGATCCAGGCTGTCGAGACTGCCGACGAGACCGCCGCCTTCCTGAGCTTCCTGCAGGTGCAGGACCAGCCGGAGCTTCGTGCCGGGCGCGGGCTCGAGCGTTCCGGCGAAGCTGCCCTTGGCCATCTGCGCCTCGGCAGGTGCGGATACGACCAGCGCTGCTGCAACGCACGCCACTGTCAGTCTCATGTCGAACGCCCCCATCAGCTCGGAGGCGGTGACGATAAGGATCAGCTAGCGGCGCGCAAGTGCGGCGAACGATGGCGAGGCTAGGCCACTTCTTCCGCAATGAGGCTCATGCAGGTGAGACCGGCCTCGGCCTTTTCCAGTTCGCTGACGTCGATCTCGTCGAGTTCGAAGCCGCAGGCGCGCAAGCGCTCGGAGGTTTCCGGATAGCCGGCCGCGACGACCAGCTTGCCACCGACGCGCAGCGCGTTGGCGGCGAAGGGTTCGCGCGGGGAAGCGGCGACGATCTCCAGCCCTCCGAAGACCGCCGGGTCGATCCAGTCCCGATTGAGCAGCACGACTTCGCGGCCTGCTCCGTCGAAACCGGCGTAGGTGGCGGCCGTCTTCAGATGAAGGCACGCGTCGAGCGGAACCGGGACCACCTCGTAACCGAGCCGTGCCGCGATGTTGGCGAGCGCCACGGCTCCGGCGCAATCGGTCCGGCTCGACTGGCCCACGTAGATGGTGCGTCCGATCCGCAGAACATCGCCGCCATCAATGGTGCCGCGGGTGATCCGATGGACGGTGAAACGGTCGGCCAAGGCCGTCGCCGTGGATTCCGCCTCGGCGCGGCGGCTCGCGGCGCCCGGACGGGTGATGACCGCATGTTCGCCCAGCAGGATCGCAGTGTCCTCGACGAACACGGCGTCGGCATGGTCGGGAAGCTCCGGCAGACGGACGAGGTCGAAGCCGGCATTGGCGATCGCCTGCTCATAGGCTGCATGCTGGGCCGCGGCGCGATCGGGGTTGATAGGCTGGCGGTCGAGGTGGGTCAGTTCGCAGTTCGAGAGGCGCGGGCTCACACCGCGAGTGAAGGCAACGGGCATCGGGTCTCCAGCTTTGTTCGTTCCACCTGCGACATGCGGAAAAGACGACGGGCCCAGAGGTTCCGCCCGCTGGTCCAAAGGCCGTGCCACGCGGCCCCTCGGGAGCAAGGCGACAGGGAAGCGGGGTCCGTCGTTTCGCCTGCGATTGGGACGCAACGATCCCGATCGCCCGACCATTGGTGGCGGATCATCCCCAAGGAGACCTCCCATGTTCTTCCGAGTCAAGGAAACGGCATTCCATTGCACGCCGGAGAAACCCGACCCTGTCTTCGCGCGCCAGTTGCAGGAGGTGCTCGGCGGTCAGTGGGGCGAGATCAGCGTCATGCTCGGCTACTTGATGCAGGGTTGGAACTGCCGTGCGCCGGGCAAGTACAAGGACATGATCATGGACATCGGGACCGAGGAGATCGGCCACGTCGAAATGCTTGCAACCTGCATCGCGCGACTGCTGGAGAAGAGCCCGGTCGAGACGCAGGAAGGTGCGGCCAAGGACGGTCTGGTGGGGGCGGTGCTGGGCGGCGCCAAGATCCAGGACGTGATCCTGGCGGGCATGAACCCGCACCATGCGATCGTGTCGGGCGGAGGAGCGACGGCCTCCGACGCCAACGGCAACCATTGGTCGGCCAAGTATATTGTGTCGAGCGGCAATCTGCTGGCCGACTTCCGCTTCAACGTGACGGCCGAGAGCCAGGGCCGGCTGCAAGTGGCGCGGTTGTACAACCTAACCGACGACCCGGGCGTCAAGAAAATGCTGTCCTACCTGCTGGCGCGCGACACCATGCACCAGAACCAGTGGCTCGCCGCCATTCGCGAGCTGGAGGAAGAGGGCTTCGAGGAGACGCCGTGCCCGTCCAACTTCCCGCAGGAGTTGGAGAACCAGGAGTTCAACTATGTCTTCCTGAACCATTCGGAAGGGACGGAGAGCGCTGCTGGGCGCTGGGCGACGGGCCCGTCGATGGATGGCAAGGGCGAGATCACCTACATCGACAAGCCGCCGGCACTCGGTCCTCAGCAGGAGCTGGGCCAGGTCGATCCGCGGCTGTTCGGCACGCCCAAGGCGCCGCTGTCGGCGGGTGAGCGGCAGCTGATGTTCACCAAGGAGAGTTAGCGCGACGCCGCTCATGCCGAGTAGGGTCGTGCGGCCCGTACCAAAGCACCTTCGATACGCGGCTTACACCGCTACTCAGGGGGAGAGGACTTCAGGGGTAGGCGGCGAGTGCCTGGTCGATGTCGGCGATGAGATCGGCGGGGTCCTCAAGACCGATCTGCAGGCGGACGAGCGGACCTTCGTAGGACGGGGCGCGGGCGGTGCGCATGCGCTCGAGGTTGACGGGGACGGCCAGGCTCTCGAACCCGCCCCAGCTGAAGCCGATGCCGAACAGTTCCAGGCGGTCGATCAACGCATCCCGCTCCGCGCGGGTGCCCCCGCGCAGGACGAAGGAGAAGAGGCCGCTCGCTCCGTGGAAGTCGCGTTGCCACTGATCGTGGCCGGGGCAGGTCGGTAGGGCGGGGTGGAGGACTCGCGCGACCTTGGGGTGCGCGGAGAGCCAGCGGGCGACCTCGAGAGCATTGGCCTGGTGCTGGTTCAGGCGGATGCCCAGCGTGCGCAGGCCGCGCGCGCCGAGGTAGACGTCGTCGGGCCCGACCGCGTTGCCGTACAGGCGAGCGGTCCGGTCGAGTGCTTCCCAGCATTGGCCCGAGGCGGTGACGGAGCCGAGCATCACGTCCGAATGACCTGAGATGTACTTGGTGCACGCGACGATGCTGAGGTCCACGCCCGCGGCGATCGCCGGGAAGAACAGCGGGGTGGCCCAGGTGTTGTCCATGAGGGCCACGAGGCCATGCTCCTTGGCGACCGCGCACAGGCCGGGGACGTCCTGCACTTCGAAGGTGAGCGAGCCGGGGCTCTCGAGATACAGCGCGCGGGTCCGCTCGCCGATCAGGGCACGGAGGGCGTCCGGGGTAACGAGCGGGTCGTAGTAGCGGGTGACGATCCCGCGGCGGGTGAGTTCCTGGTCGCAGAAGGCGCGGGTTGGGCCGTAGGCGCTGTCAACCATCAGCAGCTCGTCGCCGGGTTCGAGGACGCTGGTCAGCGCCATGGCGACGGCGGAGGCACCTGAGGGAAAGAGGCGCGTACCCGCGGCGCCAGGCTCCAGCGCGGTGAGGGCTTCGGCCAGGGCCCAATGCACGGCCGTGCCGTTCCGACCATAGTTGAGCGTGCCGTCGCGGGGTGGGTAGGCCGCGTGCATATCGGCGACGGTGTCGAACAGGACGGTCGAGGTGCGAGCGGGCGGCACGTTCACCATGCCGCCGAGCCACTCCTTGCGCCGGCCGGCGGTGATCAGGCGGGTGGCGGGGCGCTGGTCCTTGTCGGTCATGACGCGGTTCTAATGGGCGGCGAGCAAAAGAAAACGGCGGCCCGTGGGGACCGCCGTTTCTTGTCTCGCGGCAGCAGTCATGGAAGTGAATTCCATGACGTCGGTCCTGTCCGCTTCGCGGCAGGCCGTCCGGCAGCGCCAAGTCTTCGTACTGCTCCGGCGACTGTTTGCGTCGACTTCGCTGTACTCGCCCTTCGACTGCCTGCCAAGGCAGGCGCTCAGGACAGGCTTAGCGCTTGCTGAACTGGAAGCTGCGGCGTGCCTTGGCGCGGCCGTACTTCTTGCGCTCCACGACGCGGGGGTCGCGGGTGAGGAAGCCGGCACGCTTCACCGCCGTGCGCAGGGCCGGCTCGTAACGGCTGAGCGCCTGGGCGATGCCGTGCAGCACCGCGCCTGCCTGGCCCGACAGACCGCCGCCCTTGACGGTGGCGACCACGTCATACTGGCCGTCACGGTCGGTGATGCCGAACGGCTGGTTGATGACCAGGCGCTGGGTCGGACGCGCGAAATAGACCGTCTGATCGCGGCCATTGACCTCGATCTTGCCGGTGCCGGGCTTCAGCCAGACGCGGGCAACGGCGTCCTTGCGGCGGCCGGTCGCATAGGCGCGGCCGTACTTGTCGAGCTGCTGCTCGCGCAGCGGAGCCTCGGGCTGCGGGGGCTGGACCGGGGCCGGAGCCGACGCTTCGGCTTCGCCGGCAGCAGCTTCCGGAGCGGCAGGAGCCGGCGCCGGCGCAGGGGCCTGGCTGGTCAGCTCGCCAAGGTCGGAGAGGGACTTCTTGTCGGCCATGTTATGCGCCCACCTTGTTCTTGCGGTTCATCGACGCGACGTCGAGAACACCGGGTTCCTGACCGGCATGCGGATGATCCGTGCCATTGTAGAGGTGCAGGTGGCGCATCTGCTCACGGCCGAGCGGGCCGCGCGGGATCATGCGCTCCACCGCCTTTTCGAGCACGCGCTCGGGGAAGCGGCCTTCCAGCACCTTGTCGGCGCGGACTTCCTTCAAGCCGCCGGCATAACCGGTGTGCTTGTAGTAAAGCTTCTGCTGCAGCTTGCGGCCGGTGAACCGCACCTTGTCCGCATTGATGACGATGACATGGTCACCGCAATCGACGTGGGGGGTGAAGCTCGGCTTGTGCTTGCCGCGCAGCAGGTTGGCGATGATCGTTGCGACGCGGCCGACGACCAGCCCGTCCGCATCGATCAGATGCCACTTACGTTCGACCTCCGCCGGCTTGGCCGACTTGGTGGTCTTCATCAGCGCCTTCATGGAGCTTGGACCTTTGCTAAAAACATGAAAACGCCGCCCCCAAGTCATCCCGGCGGGCAGCGCTTGCGGGCGGCTAATTGACGGTGAGCGTCAAAAAGTCAAGCAAACAGCGGACTTCGGGACGGGTAAAATCATACCCTAGGGTCTGACCGGGTCTGCATCTCGACCCACTCCGCATAGGATTCGGGCAGCTTGAGCACTGGCCAGACGGCGATTGCGGGCACCTCGTAGCTGTGGAGCCTGGTGATGCGATCGATCAGGCGGTCGACGCGGTCGGCGCTCGTCTTGAGGATGGCGGGGGCCTCGTCCGCTTCCTCGATCCTGCCCTGCCAGCGATAAATACTGCGGCAGGGCCCAAGGATGTTGATGCAGGCGGCGAGGCTTTCCTCCACGAGCGTGCGGCCGATGCGCTCGGCTTCCTCGGCGGAGGCGAAGATGCAGTAGACGGAGACGACGCTCATGCCTTGGCGCGCGCCGCCCCCTGCAGGATGGCGAGGCGGTGAGCGGCAAGGAGGAAGGCGGCGATGACCACCACGGCCATGCCCTGGTGGGCAACTGCGACGTGCAGGTGGACGCCGGTCAGCAAGGTGGCGATGCCCAGCAGGATTTGCAGGCCCACCGCGGCATGGAGGAAGAGGGATTCACGCCGGCCACCGGCACGCTTCACCTTGATGGCGAGAAGGATCGCCATGGCGAGGACGCCGAAAGCCAGCCAGCGGTGCACGAATTGGACGGTGATCGGATTGTCGACGAAGTTGCGCAGGGCCGGCTCGAGCCAGGGCGCAGCCGCTGGGTAGAGCTCATCGCCCATCAGCGGCCAGGTGTTGAAGGCATAACCCGCATCCAGGCCCGCGACATAAGCGCCGAACAGGAGTTGCAGGGCGAGCACGCTCAGCGCCCAGATGGCGAATGTCGGCATCCGCTGGCGCATGGCACCCGGGCTGCGGAGGTCGAGAGCGGTCCAGAAGATCGCGCCGAAGATCAGCAGCGCGGTCAGCAGATGCACGGCGAGGCGGAGGTGGCTGACGTCCGTCCGGTCAACCAGGCCCGAGGCGACCATCCACCAGCCGATCGCGCCCTGGAGGCCGCCGAGCAGGAACAGAATGGTCAGGCGCTTGCCATAGCCTGACGGGATCGCCTTCTTCACCGCGAACCAGATGAGCGGGAGGAGGAAGGCCAGCCCGATCACCCGCCCGAGCAGGCGATGGAGATATTCCCAGAAGAAGATGAACTTGAAGTCGGCCAGCGACATCCCGCGGTTGACTTCCAGATACTCTGGCGTCTGCCGATAAAGGTCGAATTCGCGCAGCCAGTCGGCTTCCGTCAGGGGAGGAACGGCGCCGGAGACGGGCTTCCACTGGGTGATCGAAAGCCCACTTTCGGTCAGCCGGGTAATGCCGCCGACGATCACCATGACAAAGATCAGCCCCGCGACGAAGAACAGCCAGTTCGCGACCGCGAGTGGGCGCGCGAGGCTGTCCTGGCGAGCTGAACCCGCGGGGAGTGCCGGATCGAAGGGAGCGTTCATGATGGCGCGCCATATGGCCGCTCTGGCATTCCGCAACAAGCTGGCCGGAGGTCCATGGGCGCGAATGTAATGTTGTAACGCCGAACGCTCCACAGTATATGGGCCGGGCAATGTCACCGCTCAGCATTCCGACTCACCGGCTCGACCGTCTGGCGATCAGCCTGTCCGGCTTGTGCCTGGTGCATTGCATCGCCACGACCGTTTTGCTGGCAGTCCTATCGGCTGCTGGCGGGATCCTGGGATCACACTGGATCCACGAGGTCGGCCTGACCCTGGCGATGATCCTGGGCGCCTTCGCTCTCGGGCGCGGGATCCAGGAGCATGGGTTCATGATGCCGAGCGCCGTTGGCGGCCTGGGCCTGGGGGTGATGGCGGGTGCATTGAGCATGCCGCATGACGGCAGCGAGGCCGGAGCGACCATCATTGGTGTGCTGATCCTGGCGCTTGGGCACGACCTGAACCGCCGGGGCACCACCAATCCCTTCGGGTCACGGCGCACGACGGCCTGAGATCTCCCGACCAGATCGTTTCGGGTGGCGGAACGATAAGCACGCCGGTGCTTGTTCCGGAGGCGCTGCAATTCTATCTCATGATCCATGGGGAGCCACGCACACCACCTGCACGCGGGCGAATCGCTCCGTGACGCCGCCAAGGCCCAGCTGACCGCCGAAGGCGAGCAGTGGACCGACATGCGCCAGGCCGTCTTCGATGCCCTGGCGAGCTTCGAGCGACCGGCGAGCGCTTACGACATCGCCGAGGCGGTCTCCAAGGCGCAGGGGCGGCGGGTCGCGGCGAACAGCGTCTATCGCATCCTCGACCTGTTCGTGACCTCAAACCTGGCGATGCGGGTGGAGAGTGCGAACGCCTATGTGGCGAACGCCCACCCAGGCTGCCTGCACGACTGCATCTTCCTGATCTGCGATGCGTGCGGCCAGACGACGCATATCGACAACGATCGACTGGCCGACGGCGTTCGGGAGGCGGCGGAGAGCGCGGGTTTTGCCCCGACGCGGCCGGTGATCGAGGTTCGCGGCAAGTGCGGCGATTGTTCCTGAAAGCGCGTACATCACAACACCCTATTCGACATGGGCGCTGAGCCGCGCTAGGGCCAGAGGATGTCCGATCGTCCTGTGACGCCGCTGCTGGACTCGGTCCACAGCCCCGCCGACATCCGTAAACTGAAGCGGGAGCAGCTGCCGCAGCTGTGCGACGAGCTTCGCCAGGAAGTCATCTCGGCCGTTTCCGTCACGGGCGGACACCTGGGCGCCGGCCTGGGCGTGGTCGAGCTGACGGTGGCCATCCATTATGTGTTCGACACGCCAGGCGACAAGCTGATCTGGGACGTCGGTCACCAGTGCTACCCGCACAAGATCGTGACCGGCCGGCGTGACCGGATCCGGACCTTGCGGCAAGGTGGGGGCCTCAGCGGGTTCACCAAGCGCAGCGAAAGCGAGTACGATCCGTTCGGAGCCGCACACAGCTCCACGTCGATCAGCGCCGCGCTGGGCTTTGCCGTGGCGAGCAAGCTGGACGACGCCGCCGGCCGCGCGATCGCCGTGATTGGCGACGGCGCCATGAGTGCCGGCATGGCCTATGAGGCGATGAACAACGCCGAGGCCGCGGGCAATCGCCTCGTCGTCATCCTCAACGACAACGACATGTCGATCGCGCCACCGGTCGGCGGATTGTCGCTCTACCTGGCGCGGCTGGTCAGCTCCGCCGGTTATCTCGGCGTCCGCAACCTTGCCCGCCGGGTGGCGCGTCGGCTTCCCGGCAAGCTGCACCGGGCCTCGCGGCGACTCGAGGAATATGCGCGCGGCATGGCGACCGGCGGCACGTTGTTCGAGGAGCTGGGCTTCTACTACGTCGGTCCGGTCGACGGGCACGATATCATCGGCCTCGTGGAGGTGCTCGAAAACGTCCGTGACGCGGCGGAGGGGCCGATGCTGGTCCATGCCGTGACGCAGAAGGGCAAGGGCTATGCCCCAGCCGAAGCGGCGGCGGACAAGTATCATGGCGTCGTCAAGTTCGACGTGATCTCTGGCAAGCAGGACAAGGCGCCGGCGGGACCGCCGAGCTATACCGCGGTGTTTGCGAGCGCGCTGGTCGGGGAGGCGGAGCGCGATCCCAAGGTCGTGGCGATCACGGCTGCGATGCCGTCGGGAACCGGGCTCGACAAGTTCCAGCAGAAGTTCCCGGATCGAACCTTCGACGTCGGTATCGCCGAGCAGCATGCGGTGACGTTCGCGGCTGGGCTTGCGGCGCAGGGTTACCGGCCGTTCTGCGCCATCTACTCGACGTTCCTGCAGCGCGCCTACGACCAGGTGGTCCATGACGTCGCCATCCAGAACCTGCCGGTACGCTTCGCGATGGACCGCGCCGGCCTGGTCGGAGCCGACGGTGCGACCCATGCGGGCTCGTTCGACCTTGCGTACCTCTGCACCCTGCCGAACTTCGTGGTGATGGCCGCGGCGGACGAGGTCGAACTGACGCACATGGTGCATACCATGGCGCTCCACGACAGCGGCCCGATCGCGGTGCGTTATCCGCGCGGGAACGGTCGTGGCCTGGCCATGCCGGCGGAGCCGCAGCGGCTGGAGATCGGCAAGGGCCGTGTCGTCCGCGAGGGCAAAAGCGTCGCGATCCTGTCGCTGGGAACGCGGCTGGAGGAAGCGGAAAAGGCCGCGGACCAGCTGGAGGCGATGGGGCTGTCCGCCACGGTTGCGGACCTGCGCTTCGCCAAGCCGCTCGACGAGGCGCTGATCCGCAAGTTGCTGACGACCCATGAGGTCGCGGTGACCATCGAGGAAGCGGCGATCGGCGGCCTCGGGGCCCACGTCCTCACGCTGGCGAGCGACGAAGGACTGATCGACGCCGGCCTGAAACTCAGGACCATGCGCCTACCCGATGTGTTCCAGGACCAGGACAAGCCCGAAAAGCAATATGACGAGGCCGGCCTCAACGCTCCGCATATCGTCGACACGGTGCTGAGGGCGCTCCGCCGCAACAGCGTCGGGGTTCCGCTTGGAGAAGGTGCACGCGCCTGAGTCTCGACAGGGGCCGCCGGACATCCGCCGGGATGAAGGCACTGCGAGCAATCGCGCTTACCATCGTCCTGCTGCTGGTCCTGCTGACGGTCCTGCCCATTTTCGAAGGGGATGAGTGGTGGGTGCGCCTGTGGGACTATCCCCGGGTGCAGATCGCGGCCGGGCTGCTGCTGGGCGTGGTGGTGCTGCTGTTCACCGGGCGCGACCGAGTGACGGTTGCAGTCGTCGCGGCAGGGGTGGCGGCGATCGGATGGCAGCTGCTGCAGATCGCCCCGTACTTGCCGGGCTGGCCGAAGCAGGTGGCGAGCGCGACACGTTGCGGCGAGGGCCGGAGCATCCGCCTTCTGAACGCGAACGTGCTGCTCGACAACGAGCGTTATCCCGAACTGCGCCGATTGGTGGAGCGCACCGACCCCGACCTGATCCTGCTCCTGGAACCGGGGCCGGAGTGGGAGAGCGCCATGCACCCGCTCTACGCGCGCTACCCGTTCCGCATCGGGCAGCCGATCCCAAACACCTACGGCATCATGCTGCTGTCGAAGCTGCCGCTGGAGAATGCCGAAATCCTGCACCGGGTGCAGCCTCAGGTTCCGTCCATCCGCGCTGGCCTGCGGCTTCGGTCGGGGGAGCTGGTCGACTTTCACGGGGTGCACCCGGAGCCGCCGCTGCCCGGCGACGACAGCGGGGAGCGGGATGCCGAGTTGGTGCTGGTGGGCCGCGACGTGCGGGCGAGCGGACGGGCGGCGATCGTGCTGGGTGATCTCAACGACGTGGCCTGGAGCAATACTTCGCGGCTGTTCCGCAAGGTTGGAGGCATGCTCGATCCGCGAGTGGGGCGGGGGCCGACGCCGACCTTCCCGGTCGCCATGCCCTGGCTCCGCTGGCCGCTGGACCATGTGTTCGTCACCTCCCATTGGTCGCTGATGGGGATGCGGCGGCTGCCGGATATCGGTTCCGATCACTTCCCGATGCTGTTCGATTTGTGCCTGACGCGGGCAGCCGAGCGGCGGCTGACACCCACCACCATTCCCGAGGAAGTCCGTGAGGATGCGGTCGATCAGCTGAAGGATGGCGCCGAGGAGATGCGCGAGGAGAATGCGCTGTGAAGGTGCGGGTCGACCAGCTGCTGGTCGCGCGCGGGCTGGCCGACAGCCGCACACGGGCGCAGGCGCTGATCATGGCGGGCGTGGTCTTCAGCGGTGAGCGCAAGATCGGCAAGGCGGGGGACCAGCTCGCGGAGGACGCCACGCTGGAGGTTCGCGGAAAGGATCATCCCTGGGTCTCGCGCGGAGGGATCAAGCTGGATCATGGGCTGGCCCACTTCGGCTTCGACGTGACCGGTGCGGTCGCGCTTGATGTCGGTTCATCGACCGGCGGGTTCACGGATGTTCTGCTGAGCCGGGGCGCGGCCAAGGTCCATGCCGTGGACGTGGGGACCAACCAGCTCGCCTGGAAGCTGCGCCAGGACCCGCGCGTGGTGGTGCATGAGCAGACGAACGCGCGAACCCTTACCCCCGACATCATCCCGGATGCGATCGACATCATCGTCTGCGATGCGAGCTTCATCAGCCTCGCCAAGGTGCTCGACGCGGCGCTGGACCTTGCTCGGCCGGGTGCAGCCATGGTGGCGCTGGTGAAGCCGCAGTTCGAGGCTGGGCGGGAGGAGGTCGGCAAGGGCGGGGTCGTCCGCGATCCGGCGGTGCACCAGCGGGTCTGCGAAGAGGCCGCGCAATGGATCACCAGTCGAGGCTGGCGTGTTGAGGGCGTAACGACCAGCCCGATCACCGGGCCGGAGGGCAACGTGGAATTCCTGCTGGGAGCTCGGAAGGAGACTGCGCATGGCGACAATGGCTGATCGTGGGCATAGCCGGAGATGGTGGAAGGTCGCGCTGGTGACGGTGCCGGTGATCGTCCTGCTGGGCTCCCTGTCCGGCTATCTTTCGCAGAGTGGGTTCGAGAACAACTGGTACGCGCCGCTCGACAAGCCGAGCTTCCAGCCGCCGGGGTGGGCCTTCGGCGTGGTCTGGACGATCTTGTACACGTTGATGGGCATCGCAGTGGCGATGGTCTGGACCGCGCCGCGGTCGACTCCGCGCAACCGGGGACTCGCGCTGTTCGGGGTGCAGTTGGTCCTGAACTACAGCTGGTCGCCGGTCTTCTTCGGTAGCGGAATGATCGACGTGGCCTTCCTGATCATCATGGCGATGAACGTGCTGGTCACCGCTACGATCATTGCTTTCTGGCGCGTGAAGCCACTGGCGGGAGTGCTCTTGCTGCCGTATCTGGTCTGGCTGTGCCTGGCGACCGCGCTCAACCATGAGACCGGCAGGCTCAACCCCGGTGCCGATCGCGCGCCGCTAGGGATCACGGGAGAATAGAGATGCAGTCGCAGAACCGCCTGTTCGACGACTTCGTGAAGATGATGAACGGCGCGGCCGGCACCTTCGCCGGCATGACCCGGGAGGCCCAGGAGGGCATGCGGGAGCGGATGCGGGAGTTCGTCGGCGGAATGGACTTCGTGTCGCGCGACGAGTTCGAGGCCGTGAAGGCGATGGCCGCCGCGGCGCGAGACGAGGTCGAGGCCCTGCGCGCGCGCCTCGATGCGCTCGACACTCGCGCGGCTTCGACGGGGGAGGTGAAGCCGCCGCCCGCCGGCGTGACCGGTGTCGAGACGCCAGAAGAGTGAGTGCGCTGTTGAGCGAAGACGACGCCCACGAGGAACGCGACGACGGCGCACCGATCGAGGTGCTCGAGGCCTATTTCGATGCGCGCGGTTGGGTGTGCGAGCGGTCCGGCGAGGGGGAGATCATCGCCTCCGCGCCGGGCAGTTGGGCGCAGTACGAACTCCGCGGTGTGTGGCGACCGGACGACCAGGTGCTGCAGTTCCTGGCGTTCCCGGACGTCAAGGTCGGGGCCGACAAGCGGCTGGCGATCTACGAGACGCTAGGCCTGGTGAACGAGCAGCTGTGGCTCGGGCATTTCGAACTCTGGTCGTCGTCTGGGTTGGTGGTGTTCCGCTACTCCGCACTGATCGACGCGGGGGAGGATGACGGACTGACCTTCGAACAGGCGGAGGCGATGGTGGAAGCCGGCCTGGAAGAGTGCGAGCGCTTCTACCCCGTGTTCCAGTTCGTGCTGTGGGGCGGCAAGTCTCCGACGGAAGCCATTGCCGCGGCGCTGATCGATACCGCGGGCGAGGCCTGAGCGAGTGACCGCCATCTGGTTCGTCGGCTGCGGCAACATGGCCGGAGCCATGGTGGAGGGCTGGCGCAAGAGCGGGTTCGATTTCTCAAATGCCGTCGCGATCCGCCCCAGCGGCACGCCGGTGGAAGGGGTCCGCACCGTGGCAGCGCTTCCCGAGGGTCCCGCGCCCCGGCTGGTCGTGCTCGGGTTCAAGCCGCAGAAGCTCAACGAGGTGGCTCCGGAACTGCGCGCACGCCTCGGGCCGGAGACCATCGTCATTTCTCTGCTTGCCGGGGCCGAAGCGAAGAGCCTGCGGGGACGCTTCCCTGAGGTTCGTGCGATCATCCGCGCGATGCCGAACCTGCCGGTCAGCGAGCGCATGGGGGTGACGGCACTCTACAGCGAGGACGCCAACGAGGATCTTCGAACGGAGGTCGGCGACTGGATCGGGCTGCTCGGGCTGGCGCATTGGTGCGAGACGCAGGCGGAGTTCGGCGCGATCGGTTCTGTGGCGGGATCGGGACCGGCCTTTGTGGCGCGGTTCATCGCGGCGCTCGCGAAAGCCGGGGAGGGGCTGGGGCTCGAGGGAGATTTCTCGCTCGACCTGACGCTTCGAACTGTGGCTGGGACAGCCGCCATGGCCCAGAGCCGCTGCGAGGATATGGCGAGTATCGCTCGGCGGGTCGCAAGTCCGCGCGGGACGACGGAAGCGGGCCTCTCGGTTCTCGATGGTGAGGATGCACTGCAGGGCCTGCTCGCCCGAACCCTGGAAGCGTCGCAGCGGCGGGGCCGGGAGCTGGCGGAAGCGGCTCGTGCCATTGATTCGCCCCCGTCGGTCGCCTAGGCCGCGCACAACTTTTCGCAGGGGACGCACGTGCCGAATTTCGACGATCGCGACGGTTTCATCTGGTTTGATGGCCAGTTGGTGCCGTGGCGTGAGGCGAACGTGCACATCCTCACCCACGCCATGCACTACGCTTCTTCCGTGTTCGAAGGGCAGCGGGCGTATAACGGGGTCATCTTCAAGCTGCGCGAGCATTCGGAGCGGCTGCACAACAGCGCTCGCATCCTCGGGTTCGAGATCCCGTGGACGGCCGAGGAGATCGACGCAGCCTGTTACGAGGTGCTGAAGGCGAACGGCTTGACCGACGCCTATGTGCGCCCGGTTGCCTGGCGCGGGTCCGAGCAGATGGGCGTCAGCCCCAAGGGCACCCAGCCGCACCTGGCGATCGCCGCCTGGACCTGGGGCAAGTATTTCGATCCCGCGAAGGCGGAGAAGGGCATCCGCCTCGACATCGCGCCCTATCGCCGGCCGGCCCCGTATACCGCGCCGGTGCACAGCAAGGCAGCCGGCCTCTACATGATCGCGAGCCTGTCCAAGCAGCACGCCGATGCGCGGGGATTCGACGACGCGCTGATGTTCGACTGGCGCGGACAGGTGGCCGAGGCGACGGGTGCGAACGCGTTCTTCATCCGCGACGGCGTCATTCATACGCCGACCCCGGATTGCTTCCTGAACGGCATCACCCGGCAGACGATCATCGACCTTGCCCGCCGGCGGGGGATCGAGGTCGTTGAGCGGGCCATCTGGCCGGAGGAGCTGGAGAGCTTTCAGCAGTTCTTCGTGACCGGCAGCGCAGCCGAAGTGACGTTCGTCGGCTCGGCCGGCCCGTGGAGCTTTGAAGTCGGCGAGATCTCCCGGCAGCTGGGGCGCGACTACGACGACCTCGTCAACGGGCGTCTGCCGAACGCATGACGGGTGCGGTGATGAGGCGGCCGGAGCGCGGTTTGGACTTCCCCCCGGCAGTCACCCCGCTATAAGCCGCCCGCCTGCTGGGGCGTCGCCAAGTGGTAAGGCACCGGTTTTTGGTACCGGCATTCGCAGGTTCGAATCCTGCCGCCCCAGCCAGTCCAGTTGCTCATGGGAGTACTGCCGGGTTTGATCCCGTAGGTACCAGTTTTCATCTTGGGATCGTCCGGTGCGCAGGCGTCGTCAGTGCTTACGACCACTGCGCGTGAGTCGAGCCAGGCGCGGGCGATGGTGGATCCCTCTAAACGTGCCTGGAGCTCCACAAGGCGCCGTGACGCACATGCAGGGGACGCAGCGATACCGAACGGGCTCTTCTTGCCCGAGTTGGAGCGGGTAGCGGGAATCGAACCCGCGCGTTCAGCTTGGGAAGCTGACAGGCTACCATTACATCATACCCGCTAAGGGTAGAGGGCGATTGCCATAGGGGACGGCGGCGGGTCAACCGGCGATACGCTGAAGAAGAAGGGCGCCGCTCTCTCGAGCGACGCCCCCCTGACTTCTGTTACTCGAGGTGCGCCTTAGAAGGCCAGGCTCAACGTCCCAGAGATCGTGCGCGGCGCGCCGATCTGAACGAAGGGTGGGTTGCCGTACTGCGTACCTGCAGTGTTGAGCGCCTGGGTCAGGCCGCCACCGAAGCCGCCGACGTAGAACTTGTCGAACAGGTTGTAGACGTTGAGCTGGAAGTAGCTCTTGTCGAACCCGCCCGGCAGCATCTTCAGGTTGAACCGCGCGTCGAGGTTGACCAGCCAGTAAGAAGGAACCTTTGCCGGGAACACGACCGTCGGATCGTTCGCCGCGTTGGTGTCGTCCAGGTTGGCGATAGTCCCGGTGTAGACCGGCAGGTTAGTGTCGAAGACGTAGCGGGAGCCGGTCTTCTTCGCGGTCACACCAAGCTCCAGCAGGCCAAGCCGTCCCACGCCCGAGAAGCCGTAGGTATACTTGGGTGAACCGGACTCCCGATTGCCTGAGAGGTAAGCGCAGCTGCGGACCTGCTGAGATGGCGTCAGGTCATCGTCACAGGTCAGCTGGACTCCATCGACGACCGGCAGGGCGCCGACCTGGGTGTCATCCTTGATCTTCGACTTGTTCCACGAACCGAACGCATAAAGAGTCAGCGCGCGGATCGGCTCGTACGCGATGGAGCCGTCGATGCCCCACTTGTCGACCCGACCAAGGTTCCGGAACACCGAGGCGTTCAGCTCCGGATCGTAGGCCGAAGCGGTGCGGTTATCGAACTTCGTGAACCAGCCGGCCACCTGCGCCTGGATCTTGCTGCTGCGGTAGCGCAGTCCGCCGTCGAAGCTATCGGTCGTTTCCGGCTTCGGCTTGGCGCCCGGCTCGTCCTCGGCGAAGAAGAAGGCGTTGTAGAGATTGTCCGTGCTCGGGACCGAAAGCCCCTTCGAGTAGCTGGCGAAGGCGGAGATCTGCGGCGTGAAGTCGTAGATCAGGCCGATGTTCGGGAGCAGCTTGTTGTACTTCAGCACGCGTCGGTCCGGCGGCGAGAAGGCCGGGTTCAGGTCGCCGATCTGCTCATCGATGGTTGCGCTTCCACCGCTGCACTCCACGAAGCCGCTGGCCGAGGATGTGTAGCAGTAGTTCTCAAGGTCACGCTTGAAGAACGGAAGACGGGCCCCGACGTTCACCGTCAGGTTACCGAACTCGCCGCGATACTCACCGGAAACCTGGTTCAGGATCGCGTAGGACTGGCGGTCACGCTTCTGCAGAGCCAAGCCGTTCGAGCCTTCGAGCGGGTCGTTGACCGGAAACACGTCGAGCGGCTCGCCAGTCTCATCGATTAGGCCGACTTCGCCAGTTTGCCGATGGTTGGACCGGTCATGGGTGTAGCTGACACGGACACTGTGCTGGTCGCTGATGTCGTAACGGAGGCCAGCAATAAGCGCATACCGACGCGTCCGGGTCTGGCTGGGCGTGAGCACCGTGACCTGGTCGAGTTCGTCACCGTCTCCATTCAGGTCGACACCACCGAAGTAGGGGCTGCCACCGAAGTAGCCAGGCACGCAGGTCACGAGCGGACCGTCCGCCGTAGTGGAACAGTTCGCGCGATTGGTAACGCCTGCAACGGGCCCGGCCGGGTTGATGTCGTACCCGAATTCGCGAGCGGTCGACGTGCCGCCACCATTGGCCTTCGTGTATTGGTAGCTGGGGTCGACCGTCAGCACGAGGTTCTCGGCGATCGTGAAGCGCGAGTTGCCGCGAATGCTGATGCTGTTCGACGGGTTGTAGCGGCGGTCGAACTCCGTGCCGCAGCTGTTGGCGCTGTCGGCTACGCCGGCCTGCGGGACATCGACCGTGCAGGGATAATTGATGTCGTACTCGCGCTCGTCATTGTTGCGCGGGAAGCGGTTGCCCGTACCGGAGCCCACCACGCGATCGGCGTCCCAGCGGAGCGGCAGCGAGCCGAAGAAGTTGTTGCGATCCTGGTTATAGCGGCCTGCAAGGGAGACAAAATCGCCGTTGTCGCCGACCGGCTGCCAGATCTTCGCATTATACTGCTGACGGTCGAGCTTGCCGTAGTTGTTGTACGGATTGTCGTACTTCGAGGTGCTGGCCGCGAAGAAGGCGCGGGTTCCCCAAGGTCCGATCTCACCGGTGTCGAACATGCCGAAGAAACGGCGGTAGTCGAACTCACCGAGCGACACGTTGATCAGGCCGCCCATCTGCTTAGACGGGGTGCGGGTGCGCTGGTTGATGGTGCCGCCGACCGCGGACGCGGTTGGAGAGTCGACGTCGGTCGAACCGAGGCTCACGTTGACCTGCTCGATCAGCTCCGGGTCGATCGAGAAGTTGGAATAGATGCTGTAGTTGCCGCTGTCGTTCAGCTGGACGCCGTCCAGGGTGTAGCTGACACGGGTGGAGTCGAAGCCGCGGACCGTGAGGGTGCCGCCGGAGTTGCCGTAAGCATCGTTATTCTGGAAGCTGACGCCCGGCACGACGTTGATCGCGTCCAGAACGGTCTGGCCCGGTCCGGTTCGGGAGATCAGGTCTTGCGTGATCACCGCCTTCGCCTTGGGGCTATCGGGCGTCTGAATGCCACCCACGTCCTGAGCGCGGCTACCGGTGACGACGATGGCTTCTTCTTCGAATTCCACCGAACCCGTGGACTGGGCGTAAGCGGTCGCCGGCGCAAAGATGGCAGCCGTCGAGCAGAGCAAAATCAGCTTTTTCACGTTGAACCCCAATGTGATGAAGACCCGAACTCATTGTCAGGCGCAGGGGTCGCTAGGGCTGGAATAAGACGACAGGGTGACTCCCGCATGAGGGATCACCCATTGCTCGTTCCACGTTGCGGAAAAGACACGTTTGCCGGTCGCCACCCCCGCGACTCGGGCGGGCTAACAGCAGGTTAGCGAACGGTAATCAAGCCGGGCTGAGATCCAGCCGTCGCCCCAAAGCTACAAAAATGTAAATGAGTGGCGGAACGAGCACAATCGACAGCACGACCTTGGCGAGCATCTGCCCCACGAGCAGCTCGCCGATCGGGAATACGCCGTAGAATGAGATGGTGATGAAGATCAGCGTGTCGACGATCTGGGACAGGACGCTCGCCACGGCGGAGCGAAGCCACAGCAGGCGAGACCCTTCACGACCCTTGAGGCGCGTGAAGATGGTCACGTTGAGGAAGGTCGAGACGCCATAGGCGATGATGCCGCCAAGCCAGATGCGCGGAGTGCCCGTCATCATCGTTTCGAACGCGGACAGTCGCGCCGGGTCCATCTCCGCAGCCGCGGGTACTGCCAGAACCACGATCGTCAACGCCAGGCTCACGAGCAGGGGGACGAAGCCCCACAGCACCAGCCTGTTGGCAGTCTGCCGCCCGTGAAGCTCGGCCACCGAACTGGACGTGACGACCAGCAGCAGGAAGGCGAAGATTCCCGCTTCGACCGCCAAGGGTCCCAGCGCCACCTGCTTGTTGCCGAGCACGCCCGCAATGCAGACCATGCCGCCGTAGAATATGGCGAAGGCGAACAGGGAACGGGAGATGAAGCCGTGGGCCGGCGCGGTGTCGGTCGTCATGGAGGCGGTGGGGTAACGGGTTTGCGGCATTGCGCAAGCCTGCCGACGGCAGCGGATTGACCGCATCGCTTGCGAACCTTAACCGCGCCGACTCGTGACCTCCCGCAGCCTGGACATCATCGCCATCGGCGACGCCATCGTCGACGTCATCGCCACGTGCGATAACGACTTCCTGCAGGCGCATGGGCTTCCGAAGGGCTCCATGCAGCTGCTGAGTCCGGTCGAGGCCGATCGCCTCTACGATCAGATGGGATCGGCGCGGGAGACGAGCGGCGGATCGGCGGCGAACACCATGGCCGGAGTGGCCGCGATGGGTGGTCGCGCGGGCTTCATCGGGCAGGTCGCGAACGATCAGCTGGGCAAGATTTTCTCCCACGATATCCGCGCGCTGGGTGTGGACTTCGAGACGCGGCCACTGGATAGTGAGCTGCCGACGGGGCGGTGCCTCATCCTGGTCACACCCGACGCCCAGCGCACCATGAATACTTGCCCCGGCGCCTCTCACCAGCTTGCGCCCGACGCGCTGGACGAGACACGGATCGCGGAGGCTTCGATCCTCTACCTCGAGGGATATCTGTTCGGGCCGGAGCTTCCCAGGCGCGCGATGATGCGTGCCGTCGAAATTGCCCATGCTGCCGGCAACCAGGTGGCATTCACAGTCTCGGACAGCGTAGTCCTGGACGGTCGCCGAGACGGGCTGAACGCGATGATCCAAGGTGGCGGCATCGACCTGCTCTTCGCCAATGAGGAAGAGGCGATGATGCTGACGCGCACGGCGGATGTGGATGGAGCGATCGCGGCACTGCGCCACAAAGTGCCGACTCTGGTGATCACACGCGGTGCCGGCGGTGCCTTGGCGGTTGAACAGGGTGCACGAACGGACGTGCCAGCCGTGCAGGTGCAGAAGGTCATCGATACGACCGGCGCAGGGGACCTGTTCGCTGCCGGCTTCCTCGCTGCGCGGGCGAAGGGGCATGGCATCGACCGGCAGCTGCTGACGGGTGGGATCGCTGCGGCGGAGGTGATCGGACACTTCGGTGCTCGGCCGGTGGCGGACCTAATGGAGCTGGTGAAGCTGTGATCTGCCTACTAGCTCCGTTCGCTTCGAGCGACGTCGAGACGCGAGGTCGAGCGCAGACGAGACCGAGCCTTGGCTTCGCTCGGCGGTGGTCCTCGGGTTCGCTCGGACCGAACGGAGGTCGGGCATGATCAAGCGCCTCGCCGTCTACTGCGGCTCTGCCATGGGCGCGGACCCAACTTTTGCAGAGATGGCGCGCAGCCTGGCGCAGGAGATGGTCGCGCGGAACATCGACCTCGTTTACGGCGGCGGACGGCTCGGCCTGATGGGCGTGGTGGCTGACGCGGTGCTCGAGGCCGGCGGCAAGGCTTACGGGGTGATCCCCGCCGCGCTGGTCGACAAGGAGGTGGCGCATACTGGACTCACCGAGCTTCACCAGGTTGCCGGCATGCACGAGCGCAAGGCGAAGATGACAGAGCTGTGCGACGGCTTCGTCGCGCTGCCGGGCGGTATTGGCACGCTCGACGAGCTGTTTGAGGCGTGGACCTGGAATGCGCTCGGCTATCACGCCAAGCCCTTCTGCCTGCTGGACGTGCATGGCTTCTGGCGCGGGTTGGACCTGTTCATGGACCATGTCAGCGGCAGCGGGTTCCTGTCGGAGGCGCGGCGTGAGCAGTTGCTTCTGGCGCACACCCCGGCGGAAGCGATCGACCGGCTGGACGCGGCGGCAGCAGCCGCTACGCAGGGCATGGTCTGGTAGGGGCGGGGAGGCCCTCACACGAATGAATCAGCTGTTCGGCCTGGTCGGCATCGCCGCCATCCTGTTGCTCGCTTTTCTGCTGTCGAGCGACAAGCGGGCGATCCGCTTTCGAGTAGTCGGCGCGGCATTCGCACTGCAGGCGGCGATCGCGTTCCTGGTGCTCTACACGCCATGGGGCCGCGCGGCGATCGGTGGGATGGCGCAGGGCGTATCCAACCTGCTCGGCTATGCGGCGCAAGGAACCGCCTTCCTGTTCGGACCGAAGGAGGCCAACCCGGCGCTCTGGAACACCTTCGCACTGGGGGCGCTGCCGGTAATCATCTTCTTCGCGGCGCTGGTCTCGATCCTGTACTATCTCGGGATCATGCAGCGGGTCGTGCGCTGGGTCGGCGGTGCGATCGGCTGGATCACGGGGGTTGGCCGGGTCGAGGCGCTGGGATCAGCGGCGAACATCTTCGTCGGCCAGTCGGAAAGTCCTCTGGTAGTGCGGCCGTACCTCGCGGCTCTGCCTCCGGCCAAGCTGTTCACGCTGATGGTGGTCGGCATGGCGGGCGTTGCGGGGACGATCCTTGCGGCCTACGCCAGCCTCCTCGGGGAGCGCTATCTGCCCTTCCTGCTCGCCGCGGCCTTCATGTCGGCGCCCGGCGGCATCCTGATGGCCAAGATCATCATGCCCGACCCGCGCGAGCCCGTGCCTGCGCCAAGTGATGCCGACGCTGTCGCAACGGCCGGTCCGCCGGCCGAGACGGTGGAGATCGCCGAGACCTTCGAGGAGGGCGAGCGGCCGGCCAACATCATCATGGCCGCGGCACAGGGCGCGCAGACCGGCGTCAAGCTGGCGGTGGCCGTAGGCGCCATGGTGCTGGCATTCGTGGCGCTCGTCGCGCTGGCGAACGGCTTGCTCGGCGGGGCTGGCAACCTGGTCGGGGTCGAGGGACTGAGCTTTCAGCGGCTGGTCGGTTACATCTTCCAGCCGTTCATGTTCCTGATCGGCGTGCCCTGGAACGAGGCCGGCGTCGCAGGTGGGCTGTTCGGGACCAAGATCGTGCTCAACGAGTTCGTGGCGTTCATCGACCTCGGCAACGCGCAGGGTTCCGCGGCCGTTTTGAGCGATCGCAGCCGGGCGATCGTGACCTTTGCGCTGTGCGGCTTTGCCAACTTCTCGTCGATCGCGATCCAGATGGCCGTGACGGGCGGATTGGCTCCGAACCAGCGGCCGGTAATCGCCAAGCTGGGTATCAGGGCGCTCATCGCGGGCAGCCTCGCCAACCTGATGAGCGCGGCGCTGGCCGGGATCATGCTGCCGGCTTGATCCAGCGCAATTCCATTTGCCGCTTGTCCTGAGTACAGGCTGAGCGGAGCTAGCGGAGCCGAGGGCCCGTATCGAGGACATGCTTCGATACGCCACTTCGTCTTCGCTCAGTGGCTACTCAGCATGAGCGGATTTCTTGCATGACCGACCTTCTCACCGCCGACACCATTGCTTCCGTGTCCCTCGCCAGGGCCGACCTCGACCGCGACTCCTTCGCCCAGGAACTGGGCCGCAGCTTCGAGGAGTATGGCTTCGCCGTTATCGCTGACCATGGCATCCCGCAGGAGCTGATCGCGCGGGCGGAGGAGAAGGCAAAGGCGTTCTTCGCGCTGCCGGAGGAAACCAAGCGCAAGTATGCGCTCGGGCAGGGCGGTGCGCGTGGCTACACGCCGTTCGGGATTGAGACGGCGAAGGGACACAAGGCGCATGATCTGAAAGAGTTCTGGCACGTCGGCCGCGACCTGCCGGAGGGACATCCGTTCTCCGAAGTCATGCCGCCCAACGTCTGGCCCAAGGAGGTGCCGGGGTTCCGCGAGACCTTCCAGGAACTCTACGCCACCTTCGACCGTACCGGCCTGAAGATCCTGTCCGCCATCGCCCGCTACCTGGGTGTGGACGAGAACTACTTCGCCGACACGGTACGCGACGGAAACAGCGTCATGCGCCTGCTCCACTACCCGCCGCAGCCGGAGCCGACCGGCGAGCACATCCGCGCGGGGGCGCACGAGGATATCAATACGATCACGCTGCTTCTCGGCGCGGAGGAGGCGGGGCTGGAGCTGCTGACGCGGGACGGCCGCTGGATCCCGGTCTCACCCAAGCCGGGCGAGCTGGTCATCAACATCGGCGACATGCTGCAGCGGCTGACTAACGGCAAGCTGCGCTCGACCTCGCATCGGGTCGTGAACCCCGCGCCGGACCGGGCGAGCCATGCGCGCTATTCCATGCCCTTCTTCCTGCACTTCCGCCCCGACTTCATGATCGAGGCGCTGCCGGGCACGGTGCCGGCTGGCGAGGAGCCGAAGTGGCCACCGATCAGCAGCCACGACTACCTGCTGGAGCGGCTGCGGGAGATCAAGCTGGCCTGACCTCCCGCCATTTGCAGCCTAGTAGCGGAAGCCCGCACGGCGGCCGCGGCCGGTGAGGCGGCGCATCAGATAGCCGATGCCAACGGTGAACAAGAGACGACGTAACATGCTGATTCTCCTACGGGAGTGGAGCGCATGGGACGCAATTCGGTTCCTACCGCCGAGCCGCCCGGTAACCGCGAGGTAAGTGTCTCGCGATAGCCTTGGCGGATGCCTCCGGAGATCCTCGCCCTCATCGACAAGCCCCTGTCGCTCGCCGCCGTCCTGTTCGTCGGCGCGCTGTTCGGGATGACCATCGAACAGATCGTCAGCAAGCAACGTCGCGAGGCGTGGAAGGCGCGCAAGAAGGCGCGGGGCGAGTGGGTTGAGCGTGGGAGGCGGGGGCCGAGGCCCGGCTTCACGCCCCGCCACGATCCGCTGCCCACGTCCTCACGCATGCCCGACGCCGCGGACCAGTTGCGGACGGTCATGGGCGCCGAGTTCAGGGCCAAGCGGCTGTTGAACCGGGGCGAAGGCCGGGTGTTCGCCGCGCTGGAGCCGATCGTCAGGGAGCTGGCGCCCGGATGGCACGTCATGGCCCAGGTCAGCCTGGGCGAGGTGCTGGACGCGGACAGCACGGAGGCGTTCAACACGATCAACGCCAAGCGGGTCGACTTCCTGCTGGTCGATGCGGAGATGAAGCCCCGGCACGCGATCGAGTACCAGGGGCAGGGCCATCACCAGGGCACGGCCGCCGCCCGGGACGCGGTGAAGAAGGAAGCGCTGCGGCGCGCGGGCATCGGCTATGCCGAGGTGTTTGCGGACGATACGCCGGCGGAGCTGCGAATGGCCGTGGCGAAAATCATCGGGGTGGCCGGGCAGTCGGGTCCGTTCGGACGGGCGGCGGGACGAGCCGCGGGAGTGCCGCAGGGCTGACGTTGCGAGCCGTGCCCGCAGCAGGATGCGTGCTGCGCGGGGCATGGGTCATCGGTTACCCCGATGAGCGGGGTGGAACGAACTCAAGCCAGGCGGCTGTGATCAGCAGCCCGGCGGGCTGATCGGGTTCGTCTGCTTGGGACACGCGTTCAGGCAGGCGGAGCCGCGCTGCGCGTTCTCCGTCACGCATTGCTGCCGGGCCGGTCCTTCTGGATGGCGGCTGAGGCAAGCCTGGTAACCTGCGCGAGTCTGCTTGGTGCAGCGCGACGCACAGTCGGACCAGCCGCTGTCGTAGGTGCATTCCCAGAACTCCGGCGCATCGAAGAAGTTCTCCAGGCCCGTCCGGCCGCCGAGCAGGCTCTGGCTGGCGGCCATCTTCATGCGGAGGTCACGGTTCTGCTGTTCCAGGGCCACGACCCGTTGTTCGAGGCCCTCCTGCCGGGGCGCGGACTCCCGACAGCCGGCGAGTGCGATCACGCAAACCAACGTGGTGGATAGGATGGAGCGTCGCATGCTTGCCTCCCCTGAGTGGGCAATTCCGACCGGGGAAACATAGCAGCTTTGCCTGCCGCGTGCGAGTTAGCGCATTCGGCGGGGCTGCGGACCCGTGTGTCTGCGCTGAGAGGGCTTGGTTCGGCGCGGATCGAATGGGGCGAACTTTGGCCCGGCTATCGCCGGTTCACGCCCAGCCGGCCTACGCCCTCGACGGTGGTCGCGCGCCGGGTGCGGCGATCGTAGGCGCAGAGCTTCACGTCCACCACGCCCCCGCGATTGTAGCCTTCGACGATGCGGAGCTCGACCGGCACGCGGTCGGAGAAGCTGGCCTTGTCGGGGATGATCCTGGCGCGGGTGAGGCCGGCGGCGTTGAGGCAGGCGCGGGTCACCTGGCGGTCAAGCTGCGCCCATGCCTCCGGAGTCGAAGCCGAGGCCGCCGACGTCGCGGCGACGGCGGCGGCAGCGAGGATGAGTTTGGCGCGGATCATGAGGAGCCTCCCTGACAAGCGAACGATGTAAAGGATGCCGGCTTCGCGGGCGCGGTGCCATGCGGACGTTGGACGGTAGCCGATTGCGCGTGTGGGGTGCGCGTCCCATCTTGCCGGCATGGTTTGGGACCTGCGCGGGGCGTTGCTGAAGAAAGAGGAGCGGGAGTCCGCGCGGTTGATGGACTTTGCCTTCCGCCTACGCGCCCGCAGCTTCGCGCTGCTGGCGGAGCGGTTGGGCGAGGAGCCGGAGGCGCTGGCCCGCGCCACCATCCGGCAGGACGATGAGGGCCTGCTGGCCGACCTCGCCGAGCGCCACCCGGACGAGGCCGTCGACCTGCCCGCCCTGTTTAAAGCCTGCCACAACGAAGCTCGCCGCAGCCTGATCGCCGAACTGGGTGATCCGGCGCCTTATCGGTTGTTGTAAGCGGGTCTCGCCGAGCGCAGGCGAGCGGTTGCGGAGCAACCGGGAGCCAGCGCGTAGAGCCGCGACAAGCCGGCCAGCCTGCGGCTGCAAGCCGACAGGACTGACGTCACGGATTTACTCCGTGACGGCTCTCAGCCCCGGATGGTGATCTCTACGGCGTCAGGAGAAACGCCAAACGTGGCAGCGAGACCGGCTTTCGCCTCGGCAATGGAGAGCTTCGCCACGTCCGAACCTCGATCAACTCCATCGCCTACGTAGACGAAGGTCACCTTGCCATTCTTCAAGTCTACGCGCCTAGTCTCCCAAGCCGCACCCTGCCACGCCAAGCTTTGGGCGCGACCCTGGTTGGCCCACCACGCCGGATACTGATGCGCGCTAGGCGGTAGGGGCATCCCAAGTACCGCCTGTATCTCGTCGAGAGACGCCTCCCACACGTTCTCCTCCATGTTGGCCAAGTGGCTTGTCAAATTGAAGTACTTTGACATTTCGGATCGCTCCTACCTGAAAAGGAGCAACTTTATCGCTGTCTAGATTTGATATGTCAATAAGTGTATACTCGATGATCGTCGATGAAGTCGATCCTTCGCAAACGTCGGGCCTCGAAGGCGCGCGAACGCCACGACAGCCCGCAATGCGGTGAAGAAGGAAGCGCTGCGGCGGGCGGGCATCGGCTATGCCGAGGTGTTCGCAGACGACACCCCGGCGGAGCTGCGGATGGCGGTGGCGAAGATCATCGGGGCGGCGGGGCAGGTGCGGCCGTTTGGGCCGGCTAAGGCCGGACCGGCGGTAATGCCATTTCTTGGCAAGCGATATTTGAAGGCTGTCGCTGTCCAGTGCTTTCCTAGGCGTTCCCAAGGCGGCGACCTTGGGTGTTTACGCTTCCGAGCTCGTGCGTCTCTTGCTAAGCTTTCCTAGTGTTGCCAACTTTTCCAAAAGTCGTTCAGCGTAGATCTAAGGCGAACCGCGCCAAGCTGAAGTCATTGGTGGCCAGCAAGGCTCCCATGCTCGCTCAGGTAGCGTCTCATTTCGTGTTTGAAGGGGCGGCGTCCGATATAGTGCGTCCAGGGGAAGAGGCCGAGGAAACCGACGTTCGGGAACATTCGGCCACTACCGAAATAAAGAGGCAGCCACTTCAGGAATTCACCCACGAAGACGTCGACGGTCATCTCGATGCAATGGCTGAGCAGTTTGCCAAGAGCATGAGCGAAGCTTTCTACAGCACGATATCTAAGGCTGCCGACAAGAGTGGGAACGTTGTGGATGGTCAAGGCCAGCCCATTAGCTTGGAGCTTCTGCTGGAAGCGTTCGAAAAGATTGATATGAGTTTCAACGATGACGGTTCTTGGTCGGCGCCGACCATAGTTCTTTCGCCGGAGCAATACGAACGCATCAAAGAACTTGATCGGAGTGGTGGAGGCGATCGCTTCCAAAAGCGAATTGATCAGATAATCGAGGTGAAGCGTGCAGAACACAACCGGCGAGAAGCTGGTCGAGTCTTGGCTGGATAGGCAAACTGAGAAGCGCTACCAATCTGCGCTGCTTCAACTCCTGAACGCTGAAGGTTGGAGTATCCTCCATAACACTCGACACAATGCGCTAGAATTCGGCAAGGACATCATAGCGAGAGACCCGTCCGGTAAGCTGGTTGCTTTGCAGTTGAAGGGAAATCCCGGTTCTCGTTTGACCAAATCACAAGCTCAAAGCATGCTTCCACAAGTACTTGAGCTTCTTGAGGTTCCTGTTCCCGAGACTTACCAACTCCACCCGGATGAGCGGCACGCCGCGGTTATCGTTACGAACGGGGAAGTAGAAGAGGAATCGCTCCTAGAGTTTGAGAAGATCGGTTTACGAACCCAGAAAGGAAGCTGCAGCGCTGATCGTTTGATGGTGTGGGGGCGTGGCGAACTTCTCTCAAGATTCCGGAACAAAGTGAGTGATGTTTGGTCAACCGACATTGAGGGAATGAGGCTTGTACTAGAGACATTTGCCTCCGATGGTCAGTCTCTGATCGATACGGAAGCCCTATCCAATCTCCTTGTGCATTCGATCGGAGTTCCAACTCTGGCCATGAGGTCGCCAGAGAAAGACTCGCGCATATCATCAGCCCTTTTGCTTGGCGAGATAATCAAAGCGCCTTGGTATGCGTCTGAGAACCACTACGTGTTATTTCAGATTTCAACGATGTTGGCTATCTTCTGTTTGAGGTACGCAGATGACGTGTCTCGTCTCGCCGTTATAAGGGCATACGATGGTGTAATTGTCGATCACTGTCGAGATCTCATTCAAGAAGCGCAAGAGAGATCATTTGAGGCGGAATTCACGTGGGCGCAATTCAGTCCTTTGGACGAGATTGACATCATGAAGGAGCGGCTCAGGCTTGTAGCGGATGTCTGCGCTACCTTGGTACTATCGGGCGCTGAGTTGAGTGAAGCAGATAAGGCGTTTGTAATCACGACTCTTGGCAAGAGCGTTCCGCCAGGTTCAATCTGGGGCGAAGGTGCGATCCCGTCGCTGATAGTTCGCTATTGGGCTTTGCGACGCTTGGATCCTACCGTCATGCCAGATCAACTGCTTCGCGGGGCGCTGATCGCGCTGGTTCGAGCGGCACGACACGGCGAGCCCGCGCCCCCCTCACCTTATTACAATTTCGAGGAATGCCTGTACCTTTATAGCGGTGGGCAGTTGGGCACCGAGTCTGATATCGCGGATGACTCCAGTAAGAACCGCTCGTGGTTCAGCTTTACTCTCATGCAGATGCTAGCAAAACGGAACTGGAAGCAGACCTGCAGAAACGCTTGGCAGGCTTTTTCGAAGCTGCTCCATGAACGTGTTGACTTGCCCCTTGATGCTTTCTTCGATGCTCGGCTCGTAAAAGCCGGCCGGGCGGTCACAACGCCTCTCTACTCGGACACTTGGCATAATCTCGTTAAGAGTGCCGTGGAAAACGATAATCCCGGTTTTCCACACGCGTTTGCGGACCGCGCGTGGCTCATTGCGTCGTACGTCGCTTTAGTTCCTTACCGGGCCTGGCAGCCAGTGATGATGTGGCTAGACACTCAGCTAAGTTGCACGTGGTACAATCGAGAGCACTTGCCGGAGCTATAGTTCACTCCGCGGCCTCAGCTACCTTCCGCCGCCTCGTGCGCTTGGGTGCCGAGCCGTCTCCCCGTTCAACTGACCGCACTTCAACTTCGCTCCCGACGAGCGGGGTTGTGCCACCCCGCTCCAACAACGGCCGCAGGTACTGGCCGGTAAAGCTCCGCTCCTCCGCCGCCACCTGCTCCGGCGTGCCTTCGGCGACGATCTCGCCGCCCTTGACACCGCCCTCCGGCCCCAGGTCGAGGATCCAGTCGGCGGTCTTGATGACGTCGAGGTTGTGCTCGATCACCACCACCGTGTTGCCCTGCTCGACCAGGGCGTGAAGGACTTCGAGGAGCTTGCGGACGTCCTCGAAGTGGAGGCCGGTGGTGGGCTCGTCGAGGATGTAGAGGGTGTTGCCGGTGGCGCGGCGGCTGAGCTCCTTGGCGAGCTTGACGCGCTGGGCCTCGCCGCCGGACAGGGTGGTCGCCTGCTGCCCGACCTTGACGTAGCCGAGGCCGACCTCGGCCAGCATCGCCATCTTGTCGCGGATGCCGGGGACGGCGCGGAAGAACTCGACCGCGTCCTCGACCGTCATGTCGAGCACGTCGGCGATGCTCTTGCCCTTGAACTTCACCTCCAGCGTTTCGCGGTTGTAGCGCTGGCCGTGGCAGACGTCGCAGGTGACGTAGACGTCGGGCAGGAAGTGCATCTCGATCTTCAGGACGCCGTCGCCGCAGCAGGCCTCGCAGCGGCCGCCCTTGACGTTGAAGGAGAAGCGCCCGGCCTTGTAGCCGCGAGCCTGGGCCTCGGGCAGGCCGGCGAACCAGTCGCGGATGTTGGTGAAGGCGCCGGTGTAGGTCGCCGGGTTGGAGCGCGGGGTGCGGCCGATCGGCGACTGGTCGATGTCGATGACCTTGTCGAGATGCTCGAGGCCGGTGACCTTGTCGTGCTTGCCGGCGAGGATGCGGGCGCCGTTCAGGGAGCGCGCGGCGGCGGCGTAGAGGGTGTCGATGGTGAAGCTCGACTTGCCCGAGCCGGAGACGCCGGTGATGCAGGTGAAGGTGCCGAGCGGGATGCTCGCAGTGACGTTGCGCAGGTTGTTCTCGCGCGCGCCGTGGACGGTGAGCTTCTTGCCGGTGCCCTTGCGGCGCTTGGCGGGGAAGGGGATGGCGCGGCGGCCGGAAAGGTAGTCGGCGGTGAGGCTGCCTTCGTGGGTCAGCAGCTGGTCGAGGGTGCCGGAGAAGACCACCTCGCCGCCGTGGACTCCGGCGCCGGGCCCCATGTCGATGACATGGTCTGCGGTGCGGATGGCGTCCTCGTCATGCTCGACCACCAGTACGGTGTTGCCGAGGCCGCGCAGACGCTTGAGGGTTTCGAGCAGGCGGTCGTTGTCCTTCTGGTGAAGGCCGATCGAGGGCTCGTCGAGGACGTAGAGGACGCCGGAGAGGCCGGAGCCGATCTGGCTGGCGAGGCGGATGCGTTGGCTCTCGCCGCCGGACAGGGTGCCGGAGGTGCGGTCGAGGTTGAGGTAGTCGAGGCCGACGTTGTGGAGGAAGCCCAGGCGCTCGTTGATCTCCTTCAGGATGGCGCGGGCGATCTCGCGTTGCTGGGGGGTGAGCTTGTCCTCGAGCGTCGAGAAGAAGGCGAGCGCGTCGGCGACGGAACGGCGGGTGGAGTGGCTGATGTCCTCGCCGGCGATCTTGACGGCGAGCGGCTCGGCCTTGAGGCGCGCGCCGCCGCAGGTCTCGCACGGGTGGGAGGCCTGGTAGCGCCCCAGCTCCTCGCGCATCCAGGCGCTCTCGGTCTGGAGCATGCGGCGGTTGAGGTTGCCGATGACGCCCTCGAACGGCTTCTTGACCTCGTACGACTTCTTGCCGTCGATGAAGCGCAGGGTGACGGGCTTGCCGCCGGTGCCGTGGAGGATGACGCGCTGCTGTTCGGGGGTGAGGTCGCGCCAGGAGGTGTCGAGGCTGAAGTCGTAGGCGCGGGCGAGGGAGGCCAGCACCTGCATGTAATAGGGTGAGGGCGGCTGGCTCTTGGCCCAGGGGACGATGGCGCCTTTCTTAAGCGTCAGCTCGTGATTGGGGACGACCAGGTCCTCGTCGAACTCCATCTTCTCGCCGAGGCCGTCGCAGGCGGGGCAGGCACCCTGGGGGGCGTTGAAGGAGAACAGGCGGGGCTCGATCTCGGCGATGGTGAAGCCGCTGACAGGGCAGGCGAACTTCTCGGAGAAGCAGATGCGGCCGGGGGGTGCGTTGGTGGCGAGGACGGCGCGGTCGGCGGCCTTGTGGAGGGCTTCAGCGACCCCGGTGTTCTCCGTCCCAGCGGGCTCGGCCGGAGGATCCGCCGGATCAAGATACGCCAACCCTTCCGCCAGCTTCAGCGCAGTCTCGAAGCTGTCGGCGAGGCGGCTTTCGATCCCCTCGCGGACGACGATGCGGTCGACGACCACTTCGATGTCATGCTTGTACTTCTTATCGAGGGCGGGCGCTTCGTCGATCTCGTAGAACTGGCCGTCGACCCGGACGCGGGTGAAGCCGGCCTTCTGCCACTCGAGCAGCTCCTTGCGGTACTCGCCCTTGCGGCCGCGGACGACCGGGGCGAGCAGATAGTGGCGGCTGCCTTCGGGCAGGGCCATGACGCGGTCGACCATCTGGCTGACCTGCTGCGCCTGGATCGGCTCGCCGGTGGCGGGTGAGTAGGGCACCCCGACCCGCGCCCAGAGCAGGCGCATGTAGTCGTAGATCTCGGTTACGGTGGCGACCGTCGACCGCGGGTTACGGCTGGTCGTCTTCTGCTCGATCGAGATGGCGGGCGAAAGGCCGTCGATATGCTCGACGTCCGGCTTCTGCATCATCTCCAGGAACTGGCGCGCGTAAGCGGAAAGGGACTCGACGTAGCGACGCTGCCCCTCGGCATAGATGGTATCGAACGCCAGCGAGCTCTTCCCCGAGCCGGACAGGCCGGTGATCACCGTCAGGCTCTCGCGCGGGATGTCGATGTCCACGCCCTTGAGGTTGTGCTCGCGCGCACCGCGCACGGAGATTGACTTCATCATGGATGCAGTTTGTTCCAGATTTGTTCTATTCGCGCAAGCGCGCGCGGGAAGTCACGCATGTGGGACGGATCGCCTTATGATCAAGCACAAAAGGTCGCCGCGGCAATCTCCGGTTTGCGGGGGTAGAAGCGCCTGCTAGACTGTTACGGAGGGAGAACGACCATGCGGTTGATCTGGCTTGCCCTGCTTGCCGCGGTCCTGGCTCCGGTAGCTGCGGTGGCCGCGCCGAGCCTGCGGATCGCGGAAACGTCCCCCGCCTTGCCTGCCAGCCTCGCAAATGACGAGCCGCTCTACTTGCGTGTGACCTACAGCGCCGATGTGGACGGCCTAATCGAGGTCCGAGCGCTTCGTGCCGGACGCGATGTCACTTCCAAGAACGGCGGCATGATCCCTGTGAAGGGCGGAATGGGGGAGGGGCTGGCCTGGGTCAGCTTTCCGCCGGGTGAGCAGATCGACGCGATCCGGCTGACGCTGAAGAACGACCATGGCGATGCCGTCCACGAGACCGTGCAGCCGGTTTCCGCCGTCTGGACCGGCGCGGAGCGCAGCGCCGCCTCTCCGCGGGAGTGGGTGAGCAGGCTCCGTGCCGAGCGGCAGAGCGCCTATGAGGATTCCGCCGGTGGCAACATGCTGGTTGGCTGGCTGTTCGGCCTGGCGGTGCTCGGGTCCATGATCGGCTACGTGTTCCTGCAGATCCGCTTACCGCGGCTTTGGGACGGCGGCTGGAGGATCGCTGCGGTGCTGCCGCTGGTCGGAACGGTCGGGTTCCTGATCTGGTCGCTGATCGCGCTCGCGGACGGAAGCAACCTGTGGCCACTGCTCCTGCTGCTCTATCTACCGGTGGCGTTCGTCTACCTGCTGGTCCTCGCCACGGCCAAGGCGCTGGTGCGCGGCACGGCGTGACTCAGCTGGCCCGGTATGAGGCGATGGCTTCGTAATGGGCCCCGTGCCGCAGCAAGTGGCTTTCGAACAGGATGAAGCTGTCGACGAGCCACGGCAGGGATGACACGGCGCCGTGCCGTTCCATGAAGCGGTGGAGGTCAGGCTCCGGGCCGTTCCAGCGCGCCAGCGTGACATGGGGGTGGTAGGCGCGGTGCTCCGGTTCGAGACCGCACCCGACGCAGGCTCGGTCCACCTTCGCAGCGAGCTGCGCGAGCGCCTCTCGTGGCGCGACGCCAGCCCACAGGGCGCCGCCCCGGCGCTTAGCGAAGCGACCCACCCCTGAGACGCGCAGCTCGAACGGCTCGAACCGGATGGACCCCAGCGCAGCGGCGAGGTCTTCGGCAAGTGGCCGTTCGACGTTGCCGATGAAGCGCAGGGTCACATGAAGCTGCTCATCGTCCTGCCAGCGGAGGGGCTCTGACTCCTCCATCAGGTCCATGAGCTGATCCCGGACGACCTCCGGCGGACGAATGGCGGCGAACAGGCGATGCATCGAATTCAGACAGCGTGCTGGCCGGCCCTGGCGTCGTTCCGGCGGGTGACGAACACACCGGCCGCGAGCACGGGCAAGACCCAGATCAGCCGCATCTGATACCGACCCTTGGGACCGGACAGGGCTCCACACAGTGCGGCATTGAGGAGCACGGCGAACAGGATGAAGAGGCAGGCGCCGCGAAGGTTCCCGAGGCTTGAATCGGTGCGGCTCCGACGGAGAAACAGCAGGATGGCGACGAGCGATACAATCGTGACCAGCACAGTCGCGATCTCGGTCGGTCGAAGTGCCAGCGTTCCCTTGTACGCCTCGGTCTGGCGCATGGGCTCGAGCAGCCGTTCGGGCACTGCCGACGCATAGCGTTGCCGCATCCCGTCGCCATAGTTGAAGCCCAGGAGATCGAAGCTGAACAGCTGTTGTAGCACGTCGCGGCTCAAGGCCGTAACGACGGACCAGGGCCGGTCCTGCGCGACGGCCAGGACGAAACGAGTCTGCTGCGCTGCGGCGGCTCGCTGATCGGCATAGCTGAGACCGCGGAAGAGGGAATGTTGTGGGTCGGGGCTCCACAACAGCGTGTCGCTGTGCGCAGGACGCGTGGTGTCGAGACGGCAATAGATGAAGGGCTGGCTGGCGCAGTGCTCACGCAGGAAGTCGAGACCCGGTCCGTCGGCGATCAGACGCATGGCCACGAACGGAGGACGGACGGGTGCGGCGCCGGTGAGCCGCTTCACGGTCAGGTCGAACGCGAGTTGGCCGGCGAACCCGATGGCAACGCAGCCGGCAACGGCTAGGAGGGCCGGTGATGTCGGACCACGGCGCAGGATGAGGCGCACCGCCACGATCGTCAGCAGCAGCAGCAACGTGAAGGTCAGGTTTACGCTGTGCGACAGAACGGCGAAAGCGAGCACCGCGAGGAAGAAGGCCCGGGCCCGGCGTGAAAGCTGCTGTCGCAGGAACAGCAGGTTCATCATCGCCAGCAGGCCCAGCGCGCCAAAAAGGTCCGGCATCAGGTAGCTGACGAAGAAGCCGAGCGGGGTCGCGACCGCCAGCCCGACCCCGATGAGCAAGGATGGCGGCGCCCTGGCCGTCGTTCCGGATGCGCGATGGAGGGCGGAGAGCGTCAGCGTGATCGCGACTGCTGCAACGACCGCCTGCGCAAGGATCGCGAGCCAGAGGGAGCCGGCGAGGTCGGCGAGGTAGAGCAGGGCGCCATAGTAAACCGAACGACCCTTCAGAGTGACCGCAGGCTCGCCTGACGACACGGATGCGCCCGAAGAAGGATTTGGCGAGACTGTAGCCAAGGGGGCCGGTGGGCGCTCCTCGCGCATGAGCCACTGCGACTTCGCGGTCCAGTCCGTCGTCACGTTGAACAGCTTGGCGTAGCCGGCATCCGCTGCCCGCAGGTAGCTCGGGGTGTCCGGCATCCAGATCGGACCGCCGTTGAGGATCGCCGGCCACAAGCTGACCAGAGCGGTGACCAAAACGGCAAGCCACTGTCTGTCCAGAAGTTTGTGGGAGGTTCGATCGCCCATCGGGCCAACGCTGGCGGGTGGAACGACCGATGTCACACCCGAGAGCTAACAGAGGTGGCAAGGGTGGACAACACGGGTTACGCTCCGAAACGACAGGGTCAGGCAAGTCAGCGCGCAGATCGGGCTAGTGATCGTCGAGATAGGGGAAGCTCAGTGAAACTGATCGTGCAGATCCCGTGCTTCAACGAGGAAGAAACACTTCCCGGGACCATCCGGGACATTCCTCGGCAGATCGACGGAATCGACGTCATCGAGATCCTCGTGCTCGATGACGGATCGCGCGACCGGACGGCGGACGTGGCGAGGAGCCTCGGCGTCGAGCACGTCCTACGCAACAAGCGCAACCTCGGCCTTGCCCGAACCTTCCGCAAGGGCATCGACTACTGCCTCGCGGCCGGTGCGGACATCATCGTCAACACCGACGCGGACAACCAGTATAGTGGGGCGGACATCGCCAAGCTGGTCCAGCCGATTGTCGAAGGCCGCGTGGACGTGGTCGTCGGGGATCGGCAGACGCACCTCATCCCGCATTTCTCTCCGGTCAAGAAAATGCTCCAGCGGTTCGGCAGCTGGATCGTTCGCTCCTTTTCGGACGTGAACGTGCCGGACGCCGTGAGCGGCTTCCGGGCCATCTCCCGCGAGGCGGCGCTGAAGCTCAACATCGTTTCGCCGTTCAGCTATACGATCGAGATGCTGATCCAGGTCGGCAAGAAGGGCATGGCCTTCACCAGCGTTCCGATCCGAACAAATCCGAAGACGCGCGATTCCCGCCTGTTCAAGAGCACGTTCCGCTTTGTCGAGCGCTCGATCACCACGCTGGTGCGAATGTACTCCATGTATCAGCCGTTGCGAGTGTTCACCGCCATGGGGCTGCTCATCGCGTTGATCGGGGTGATCCCGATGGTTCGGTTCCTGTTCGATTTCTTTTTCGAGGACGGAGAGGGCAAGATCCAGTCGCTGGTGATCGGGTCATCGCTGCTGGTGATCGGGATCCTGACCTTCTTCCTGGGGCTGCTCGCGGACCTGTCGAATCATAATCGTGCGCTGATCGAGATGACGCTGGAGAAGGTCCGGCGTTTGGAAGCGGCTCAGCTATCGCGCGGCGCGGCCGAACACCCAGCGGTACCAAGCGTATTTGGCGATGGTGGAGACCAGAAGAACGGCCACGAGGGCGGGGAAGTAGGGCAGGCGGGCAAGCTGATAGAGAGCGGTAAAGGCGAGATACTCCAGCCCGCGAAACGTAGCCGCGCTCGCAAGGTAGCTAGCAGCCTCGCCGCGGACTCGGCCCCTGCTGCGGAACACAAAGGTGCGTAGCATCAGGTAGTTGGCCGCCAGCATCAGCAGCTGGCTCATGCCAACGGACAGTTGCACGGACAGGCCGATGCCTTCGTGGAAGAGGACCGGCAGCCCGAGGCTGAGCAGGGCGCTGGCCGCACTCGAGGCGCCGAAGCGGAGAAGTTCGGCGATGCGCGATAGACGCGGTTGGGGCTCGGAATTGCCCCGCGACTGAGGTTCAGCCAAGCTTCTGGACCGCCTGGATCAGTTGTTCGCCGGAGAAGGGCTTTTCGACACGCGGGCAGTTGCGGAACGCTTCCGGGATCGCGACCACGTCGTAGCCCGTGGCGAAGAGGAACGGGACGCTGCGTCCGGCGAGCTCGCTTGCAATCCGGTAGGTCGGTCCTCCGCCCAGGTTGATGTCGATGACGGCCGCGTCAACAGCCTGGTCCTGCAGGCTCTCGCAGGCTTCATCGGCCGTGGATAATGGCCCAACAACTTCGGCGCCGGCGGCGACCAGCCACGAACAGGCGTCGGTCGCAAGGTAATAATCATCCTCGACCAGAAGGATACGCCTGCCTTCAAGCGGTCGCGCTGCGTCCATGAGCGTCTCTCCCCGGTCCGGCGCGGCCAGTGTGCAGCAGGGCGCAGTTCACGGCAAGGCCGGGCAGCTTCTACTCACACCATCTACTCTCTTGTAAGTAGGTCGTTTCGTGTCCGGTTTTACTTGAAACAAAACGGGCTCCCGACGATATAGTGTTCCGTGGCGGGCCCGTTGACCCGCCGACAAGGAGCTTGAAATGCAGAACTGGTCTGACCCGCGCACGACGACCGCTTCGCCGGCCGCCAGCGTTGGCGTGCCGCGTGCCGCCCGCGACGCGGGCCTGCGGTCCTACATGCTGTCCGTCTACAATTACATGGCTTCCGGTGTCCTGCTGACGGGCATCGTGGCGCTGCTGTTCGCCTCCAGCGGCTTTGCCGCTCAGGTGCTGTCCACGCCGCTGCGCTGGGTGATCATGTTCGCCCCGCTCGGCTTCGTCATGGCGATGAGCTTCGGCCTCAATCGCATGAAGACCAGCACGCTGCAGACGCTCTACTGGGCGTTCGCGGTGGTGATGGGCCTGTCGATGAGCTCGATCTTCCTGGTGTTCACCGGGACCAGCATCGCGCAAACCTTCTTTGCCGTTGCGGCTGCGTTCATGGGCCTGAGCCTGTGGGGCTACACGACCAAGAAGGACCTGTCGGGGTTCGGCACGTTCCTGATCATGGGCGTTGTCGGCCTGTTCGTCGCGATGCTGCTCAACCTGTTCATCCAGTCGACGGCGATGCAGCTGGCGATCAGCGCCATCGGCGTGCTGCTGTTCGCGGGCCTGACCGCCTACGACACGCAGAAGATCAAGAGCATGTACGCCTACGTGGCCGGAACGGACATGATGGGCAAGGTCGTGATCATGGGGGCGCTGAACCTCTACCTCGACTTCATCAACATGTTCACCTTCCTGCTGCAGTTCATGGGCAACCGCGAATAAGCGAAGGGACAGGGACAGGAGGGGGCTCGGCAGGCAACTGCCGGGCCCTTTTCCTTTGTGGTGAGGCGCGTCCGTCCGCTAAGTGAGCGGGCGCATCGAAAGGCAGGCGGAATGGCGGAGCGGTTCGAACGGCACAAGCAGCCCTGGACCTCGGAGGAGATCGCCAAGCTTCATACGCTGGCGGGCAAGGGGATGGCCCTGAAGGCGCTTTCCAAGGCGCTGACCCGAAGCGAGGAGTCGATCAAGGTCCGTGCGAAAGCCGATGGATTGAAGATCGCCAAGCTTCGCTGAAGGTGCGGGTTGCTTACTGGCCGCCGGGTGCGAGCATGTTTCCAGCTGCGGGGCCGGCAAGGGTCGCATCCGCGACCATGAGCGTGCCGTGCTGGTCGGCAAGGACCGGGCGCAGCGGCTTCGCCGGAGCAGCGGCCACGGCGGCAGGCGGCGCTGTCGGAGTGCTCGGCAACGCTGCGACCGGCAGCGGCCGCGCGAGCGAGGTTGCGAAAGCGAAGTGGCTATGATCGCCTTCGTCGAGGGACTCGATGAGGCGAAAGCCCGCGCGGCGCAGCGCCTCTTCCACCATGCGATGCGAGACGCCGGGGCGCCGCGCAACGTCGAGCGCCCGGCCATAAAGGTGGTGGCTGTTGGGAACGCCGCCGACGAACCGATTGTGGGCCGGAGTCCGATATGCACTCGTGATCACGCCGAACGCCATGGCGACCCTGGCAGGTGCGTAGAGGGCAAAAGGAAGGGCTGAGTGGGCGGGAGGCGACGCTTGCACGCGTTGCGGCGGCTTTGCCCAGACGGACGATCCCGCAAGAAGCAGCAATCCGAAGCAAGCCAACCGTCGGCCCATGAGTGTCGTCCGCAGTGGTCGCAAGTGCAAGGAAACCGCAGAAGAGGGCGATGTTCCTCTTGCGTCAACACATTGGGCCAGACCGAGTTATCGGCGTGCCGAATTGGAACACAGACGGATTGCGCCGGGCCGCAGGAACAAAGCGGGTGGGAATGGCGCTATCCGCGAGTGGAACAAGCGCTGTTGGATCTGTTTGCCTTGGGTGGCAGTCTGTCGAGTTTGCCGTTGAATTCGGCGATGATTGTCGCGCTGTGCACGTTCCTTCTGACCGCGGTACTGATCGGCTTCGGCGTGCCCGGGGTCATCGTGCCCCTGTCGATCACGTCCGGCGCGATCTTGGATGCCGAGGTCGCGGCCGCGGTCGTGGCGGCGGGTGGCGCGCTTGGCAGCCATTCGCTCTTTCTCCTCACGCGCCGTTCACTTCAGGACAGAGCCCGTGCTCGATTGGGGCCGCGATTGGGCAAGATCGAGCGGGCATTCGAACGGGGCGGCGCCTGGTACGTACTTGGGCTGAGGATCGCCGGAGCGCCGAGCCTCGTGCTCACGGGAGCGTGCGCCCTGCTGCCCATTCACCAGGGCAAGTTCGCCGCGGCAACCTTTGCTGGGTTTCTGCCTGCCGCCTGGCTGGCCGCGTCGGTCGGAGCAGCGTTCTAGGAGTGCCGCCCCGCACCATGCCCGTGCTTACTTGGCGGCCGCCTTAAGCTCCTCAGCCGCGCGTTCGTCGATCGCCTTTGCGCGCTTGTAAGCCTCTCGGGAGGTGAGTCTGCCGACATAGTCTTGGAACACAGGCCGCGGCTCCAGCAGGCCGAACATCATCATGAAGCCGAGCTGCGAGCCGACATAGAGATCGGCGGCCGTGAACCGGTCGCCGCAGATGTAGGTGCGGCCGTCCAGCATCTGCGCCATGGTGTCGATGGCCAGGTCGAAGTTGCCATAGCCGAACATGCGCTGACGTTCCGGAGTGGGCTCCCACCCGACGGCCTTGTTGCTGAACGCGGCCTCGATCGGCCCGGATGCGAAGAAGATGAACCGGTAGTAGTCGGCGCGATCATCCAGCGCCGGGGCAAGACCCGCAGCGGGAAAGGCATCGGCGAGGTAGCAGCAGATCGCCGCTCCCTCGGTCACCACCTTGCCGTGGTGGCGAATGGCAGGGATCTTCCCCATCGGATTCACCGCCAGATATTCCGGACTCTTGAGGGTCGTCGCATAGTCGAGGATGACGGTCTCGTACGGCTCCCCCACCTCTTCGAGCATCCAGCGAACGATCTGTCCGCGCGACTGCGGGTTGGTGTAAAAGGTGAGGTCCGTCATCGTTCCGTGTCCCCGGCAAGAACAAAAAGTGAACTTACTCGTCCTCGAGTGCGCTTTCAAGCATGTCCAGCAGGACCCCGACTGCCTTGATGCGGATCGGGCCGCGACCAATGGGACCGAAGTGTTCCTCACGCAGCATGGTCGCCTTGTCCCGCCGAGCACAGCCGAAGTGGCACAGGCCCTCTTCCGCGGCGTCTCCTCCCGGACCGGCAAAGCCGGTGACGGACAGGGCGATGTGGGCGCGGCTGTTCTGCAGCGCCCCCTCCGCCATGGCACGCGCCACGGCGCTGGTGACGGCCTGGTTGCGCTCGGTCATCTCGGGCGTGAGACCCAGCAGGTCCTGCTTGGCCTCCGCTTCATAGGTGACGAAGCCCCGGTCGAAGCCATGACCCGCACCTTCGATGTCGGTGAGGAGCGAGGCGAGCAGGCCGCCCGTGCAGCTCTCGGCCGTGGCGACCATGAGCTCACGCTCGCATAGCGCCTTCATCAGCCGTTCCGCCTTGTCGTCCAGCGCCTTGGGAAGGACCGGCTCGAGAGTTTCGCTCAACCGCGCTCTCCGACATCAGGCTGTTCGGCGGCGGGGACGGGCGTGTCGACGCGGGATTCAGGATCGACCAGGCCACCGCGCTGGCTTGCCGACTGGTCCCGCGTGGCGCGGAACTCGCTGTCGGGGCTCCAGTTCGGCCACGCGGTGGAATTGGCCAGGTCGCGGCCAACCATGTGCAGGAGCTGGGCGTCCTGGACCATTCCGGAGAAGTCCCAGCCGGGCTGATATTCGTCGTCCTGCTGGTGGTAGCGCTTTTCCGTATATTCCGCGGCGAGTGCGTTGCCCCGCTCCGTCCCTCCGTTCACCAGGTCGTTTCCGGCGCGGAAGCTGACCGCTGGGACGCCGCGCTTGGCGAACGGGAAATGGTCGGAACGGAAGAAGCCTCCTGCTTCCGGACGCGGGTCGGGGGTGAAGCTGCGCCCCTGGGTCTGGGCCGATGCGATCAGCCGGTCGAGCAGCTCCAGCCGCGCGGTGCCCGAGATGGAGAAGTTCCGCGCCGGCCCATTCACGCCCATGGAGTCGGTGTTGAGTACCGCGACCGTCTTCTCGAGCGGATAAAGTGGGTTGGACACGTAATATTCGGTGCCGAGCAAACCCTTCTCCTCGGCGGTGACCGCCAGGAACACGATCGAACGGTCGGTCCGGGGTTCCTTGGCAAAGGTACGGGCCTGCTCCAGGACGTGCGCGATGCCGGTCGCGTTGTCGACGGCGCCATTGTAGATGGTGTCGCCGTTCGCATCCGGCGCGCCAACGCCGATATGGTCGTAGTGGCCTGAGTAGATGATGGTCTCGTCCGGCCGCGTCTTGCCCGGGAGCAAGCCCACGACGTTGTAGCTGGTGATCGTCTCGGTCTTGGCGTTCGCCGTGGCGCCCAGGGTCGCCTTGAGGTCGACGGGACGGAAGTTCTTGCGGCGCGCCGCGGCCTTCATCTGATCGAAGTCGAGGCCGGCATCGGCGAAGATCTTCTTCGCGGTGTCGAGCGTGATCCAGCTTTCGAAGGGCGTGTGCGCGGCCGCCGGGTTCTGACGGACAATGTCGAACATGGTGTTCGCGTTGGAGTTTTTGACCGTGTTCCAGCCGTAGGACGCAGGCTCCGTCTCGTGCACGATCATGACGCCGGCGGCACCGCGGCGCGCGGCCTCCTCATATTTGTAGGTCCAGCGGCCGTAGTAGGTCATGGCCTTGCCGCCGAAGTCGCCCTCGCCACCTTCGAAGTCTGGATCGTTGATCAGGACGACCAGGATCTTGCCCTTGACGTCCTGGCCCTTGAAGTCGTCCCACTGACGCTCCGGAGCGCTGGTACCGTAGCCGGCGAAGACCAACGGCGCGCCCGTGATGCGGATCTGGTTGGAGCCGTTCATCGGCGCACGCACCGCGATGTCCGCGGTCTGCTGGAGGCGGTAGTTGGTCTTGCCGGTCTGCACGGTGAAGATCGGGTCACCAACGATGTCGGACTTGAGCAGCGGAACGCGCTGGGTCCACTGGCGCTTGCCGTTGACCAGCTCGCCACCCGGCTGAACGCCCGCGGCCTGCAGCTGCTTGACCATATAGTCGATGGTCATCTTCTCGCCGGGCGTGGCGGGTCCTCGACCCTGGTAGCGATCGTCGGAGATCTCCTTGACGGTCGCCTCCATTCGCGCGCCGCTAAATTGCGGTTGCTGGGCAGCAATGGGCGTTGCGAGGAGGGTGGTCGCGAGAAGGAGTGTGGAGAATCGAATCACGCTGGGCGCTCCATGGCTTACGTGGGGTCGTTGCGACTCCCATGCAGCGATGGACGGCGTGAGGGAAGGGGCCTCGTCATCGCGAGGCGCACGCGAGGAAGCAATCCACCGGTCGAGGTTTCGTCCGCTGGATTGCTTCGCTTCGCTCGCAGTTACAGCGTTGAGGTTTACTCCGCCGCTGGGTCGGCCTTAGGCTGTTCCGGCTGCTCCGTGATCGCGCCCTTGCCCCGCTTGCCCTTGGGCTTGACCGCCTTGGGAGCCGCCGGGGTGATCTCGAACACCGGATTGTTGTCCTTGATCCGAACTTTCACCTCACCGCCGTGGACCAGCTTGCCGAAAAGAAGCTCCTCGGCCAGCGGCTGCTTGATCTTCTCCTGAACGAGGCGGCCCATCGGGCGCGCACCGTAGAGCTTGTCGTAGCCACGGGCGGTGAGCCACTCGCGCGCCTCGTCGTCGAGGTCGATGTGCACCCCGCGGTCGGCGAGCTGGAGCTCGAGCTGCAGGATGAACTTGTCGACTACGCGAGCGACAACGGCCGGCGGCAGGTAGCCGAACGGCACAATCGCATCCAGGCGGTTGCGGAACTCCGGCGTGAACATCTTCTTGACCGCATCCTCCTGAGCGTCCTCGCGGCTCATGGCCCCGAAGCCGATGCTCTCACGCGCCATGTCGGACGCGCCGGCATTGGTGGTCATGATCAGGATGGTGTTGCGGAAGTCGACGGTCTTGCCGTGGTGGTCGGTCAGCTTGCCGTTGTCCATCACCTGCAGGAGGATGTTGAACAGGTCCGGATGCGCCTTCTCGATCTCGTCGAGCAGCAGCACGCAATGCGGATGCTGGTCGATGGCATCGGTCAGCAGGCCGCCCTGGTCGTAGCCGACATAGCCCGGAGGCGCGCCGATCAGCCGGCTGACCGAATGACGCTCCATATATTCGGACATGTCGAACCGCTGCAGCGGGATGCCCATGATCGAGGCGAGCTGACGGGCCACCTCTGTCTTGCCGACGCCGGTCGGCCCCGAGAAGAGGTAGTTGCCGATCGGCTTGTCGGGATCGCGCAGGCCCGCCCGGCTGAGCTTGATCGCCGAGGACAGCTTTTCGATCGCCAGGTCCTGGCCGAACACGACCCGCTTCAGGTCGGACTCGAGGTTGGCGAGCACCTGCTTGTCGTCGGAGCTGACCGACTTCGGCGGAATGCGGGCCATGGTCGCGACCACGGCCTCGATCTCCTTGGGCGTGATCACCTTCTTGCGCTTGTTGGGCGGCACCAGCATCTGCATCGCCCCGACCTCGTCGATCACGTCGATCGCCTTGTCCGGCAGCTTGCGGTCGTGGATGTAGCGCGCCGACAACTCCACGGCCGACTTGATCGCATCGGGCGTGTAGCGCACTGAGTGGTGCTGCTCGAACGAGGAGCGCAGGCCGGCGATGATCTTGATCGTATCTTCGACCGTCGGCTCGTTCACGTCGATCTTCTGGAAGCGCCGGAGCAGGGCCCGGTCCTTCTCGAAGTGGTTGCGGAACTCCTTGTAGGTCGTCGAGCCAATGCAGCGAATGGCACCGCTCGACAGGGCGGGCTTCAGCAGGTTGGAGGCATCCATCGCGCCGCCCGAGGTCGCACCGGCGCCGATCACCGTATGGATCTCGTCGATGAACAGGATGGCGTGAGGGAGCTTCTCGAGTTCCGAGACAACGCTCTTCAGCCGCTCCTCGAAATCGCCGCGGTAGCGGGTGCCGGCGAGCAGAGCGCCCATGTCCAGCGAGTAGATGATCGCGGGCTTGAGCACCTCGGGCACATCGCCCTCGATGATCTTGCGCGCGAGGCCTTCCGCGATGGCAGTCTTGCCGACGCCCGGATCGCCCACGTACAGCGGGTTGTTCTTGGACCGGCGGCAGAGAATCTGCACCGTGCGGTCGACCTCGGCCATGCGGCCGATCAGCGGGTCGACCTTGCCGAGCTTGGCCTTCTCGTTGAGGTCGACGGTGAACTGCTTGAGGGCGGATTCCTTCTTGTCGCCCTTGGCTTCCGCCTTCTGCTCCTCGGCACCCTGGGGCGCCTGCGGAGCTTCGCCCGTCTCGCCCTTGCCGACACCGTGCGAAATGTACGTGACCGCGTCGAGGCGGCTCATGTCCTGCTGCTGCAGGAAGTAGACCGCATAGCTCTCGCGCTCGGAGAAAAGAGCGACCAGCACGTTCGCGCCGGTCACTTCGTCGCGGCCCGAGGACTGGACGTGAAGGATCGCGCGCTGGACCACGCGCTGGAAGCCGCTGGTCGGGGTCGGGTCGGTACCGCTGTCGGCCACTAGGGCGCCCAGCTCGCCGTCCAGGTACTGCTTGACCGTGGCCTTAAGCTCGTCCCGGTTCACACCGCATGCCGTCATGACCTTGGACGCGTGCGCGTCGTCGATCAGCGCCATCAACAGATGTTCGAGGGTCGCATATTCGTGACGCCGCCGGCTCGCCTCGCCGAGGGCATTGTGTAGGGTCTGTTCAAGTTCGCGAGCAAAACTCGGCATTACTCACTCCTGCGCCGGAGGGCAGGAGGCCCCGCGGACTTATTCGATATGTCGTAAGGGGTTGGCCCCTCATCAAGGGTCCGCAGAAGCTTCCGCGGCGGAGCCCTATCGCTTGAACAACGCATCGGCTTGCGCCCGGTGCCGGGCCGCCGCTGTCATGTGGGTTTCGGTACGGACTATCTCGGCCTTGAGTGCTTCAATGCGGGCCTCAAGCTCATGATGGGACATGGGGTCGAGGTCCTGCTTCGCCAAGAGCGTCAGCGGGTCGTCCGGCTTGGATGGGGCGAAATCGTCATCCATGGTCGGCAGCGTTGACCGGGGCCCGGGCACTGTCAATAAGCCGCGCCATGCAGTTTGAAACAGCGTCGACCATGGTGGCAATCGAGGCACAGCAGCCCGGCGGTCCGGAGGTGCTCGTCGCGAGCGAGCGACCCGTTCCACAGCCCGGACAGGATGAGGTGCTGGTCCGGGTAGCCGCTGCAGGCGTGAACCGCCCCGACGTGCTGCAGCGACGCGGTTTCTACCCGCCTCCCCCCGGAGCGCCGGACGTCCTGGGTCTTGAGATTGCCGGCATGGTCGTCGGAGCAGGTCCGGGCGCGCAGCACTTGTTGGGCCAGGATGTGTGCGCTCTTGTGGCGGGCGGCGGCTATGCGGAATATTGCGTTGCGCCCGCCGGGACCTGCTTGCCGGTACCGGATGGGCTGTCGATGACGCAGGCGGCGGCGCTGCCCGAAACCCTGTTCACGGTGTGGACCAACCTGTTCGAGCGAGGCTTTGCGGCCGAGGGCGACTGGGTGCTGGTGCATGGTGGCACGAGCGGCATCGGGACAATGGCGATCATGCTGGGACGGCTGTTCGGGCTGAAGGTCGCCGTGACCTGTGGCTCGGACGAGAAATGCAGTCGTGCCAAGGAGATCGGTGCCGCGGCTGCGATCAATTACAAGGACCAGGATTTTGCCGAAGAGGTGAAGCGCCTGACCGGAGGGGGCGGAGTGGCCGTGGTGCTGGACATGGTCGGTGGCGACTATCTCCCGCGGAACATAGCCTCACTGGCGGAGGAGGGGCGGCATGTCTCCATCGCAACTCAGAGGGGCGCTACGGCCGAGGTCAACATCATGGACGTGATGCGGCGGCGGCTCACCTTGACCGGCTCGACGCTGCGGCCTCGGTCGGTGGCGTTCAAGAGCGCGGTGGCGGACGAAATCAAGCGGAACGTGTGGAGCTTCGTCGAGAGCGGGCAACTTCGTCCCGTGATGGACCGGACCTTCCCGCTGGCGGAAGCGGCCGCCGCTCACGCCCGGATGGAGGCGGGGGAGCATGTCGGCAAGATCGTGCTCTTGCCCTGAATCGCCCATGAGCGTAAGCGCGGTTCAACACCGGCCGCTCCGTGAAGGGGCGGCCCTTTTCATGTCTGGAGACTTGTCATGGCCCAGCCACTCATGCCCCACGCGACCGCTGCCTGGCTGGTCGACAACACGTCATTGAGCTTCGAGCAGATTGCGGATTTCTGCGGTTTGCACATCCTTGAAGTGCAGGCGATCGCTGACGACACGGCCGCGACCAAGTTGACGGGTCGCGACCCAATCCGCTCTGGCGAGTTGACCCACGAAGAGATCGAAAAAGGTCAGGCGGATGCCGACTATCGCCTCAAGATGCACAAGGAACCGGACCCTGTGCGCCGGACCAAGGGCCCGCGCTACACGCCGGTCTCCAAGCGCCAGGACAAGCCGGACGGCATCGCCTGGATCATCCGTAACCACCCGGAAGTCTCCGACGGCGCCATCGGCAAGCTGATCGGCACGACCCGCAATACCATCGCGGCGATCCGTGACCGTTCGCACTGGAACATCGCGAACATCCAGCCGAAGGACCCCGTGACGCTGGGCCTGTGCAGCCAGCGCGAACTCGATGCCATCGTTGCCAAGGCGCAGAAGGCCGCGGGCACGACCGGTCCGTCGGACGATCGCCTGGAGGGCGACCGTGCCGCCCTGATCGAGCAGCTCCGCTCCGAGCGCGAGCAGCATGCGCGCGATGTCGAAACCGCGCTGCACGAAGCCGAGCACGGCGTCCCCGGCGAGATCGTGCCGGGCATTCTCGACCCCTTCAAGCGCGCTTGATTCAGGAGAGGGCCTCGGCCACGGTCTGAACCATGGACGCTGGCGAAGAGACCAAGACGCTGAGCTTCGAGGCTGCGCTTGCCCGCCTCGAGGAGATCGTGCGCCTGCTGGAGCGTGGCGAGGCTCCGCTGGATCAGTCGATCGACCTCTACCAGGAAGGCGACCGGTTGCGGCGGCTGTGCGAGGAGCGGCTGAAGTCCGCACAAGCGCGGATCGACGCGATTGCGCTCGGCCCGGATGGAAGTCCGCGAGGGACGGTGCCGTTTGGCGACGGCTGACGTGACCGAGCGTCCGAACGCCGATTTGTTCGCCGAGTCCCGCCGGGTCGGCGAGGCGGTCGATTGTCTGTTCGCAAAAGTTCTGGCGGATCACGGGGATGGGCGTGACACGTTGTTCCAGGCGATGCGACATGCCGCGATCGGCGGCGGCAAGCGGCTCCGCCCGCTGCTAACCGTCGCCGCATCCCGCCTGTTCGCCATTGACGAGGAGCGGAGCGTTCGCGTGGGGACGGCAGTGGAGGCGATCCACGTCTACAGCCTGATCCATGATGATCTGCCGTGCATGGACGACGACGACCTCCGACGCGGCAAGCCAACGGTGCACAAAGCATTCGGAGAGGCGGCCGCGGTGCTGGCGGGCGACAGCCTGCACGCGTTGGCCTTTGAGATTCTGTCCGATCCTGAAACTCATGAGGACCCTTTCGTTCGCTCCGAGCTGGTGCTTGAACTGGCGCGTGCGTCGGGCACGCATGGGATGGCCGGTGGGCAGATGATGGACCTGACGGCGGAGGGGCAGGAACTCGACCTCAGCGCCATCACTCGCCTCCAGCAGCTGAAGACCGGGGCGCTCATCGAATATGCGGTGGAGGCCGGAACGATCATGGCCCGGCTGCCGCACGACGCACGGACCCGCTACCGGGGCTATGCACGAAACATCGGCCTGGCCTTCCAGATCGCCGACGATCTCATCGACCATGGGGGCGACGAGGCGGCGGCAGGCAAGCGCGTCGGCAAGGATGCGGACATGGGCAAGGCGACGTTCGTGTCTTTGCTCGGGGAAGATCGCGCGCGGCAGCAGGCGGGAATGCTGGTGGAGCAGGCGATCGAGCACCTTCACGATCACGGCGAGGAAGCGGACCTGCTGAGGGCAATCGCGCGCTATGCCGTGGAGCGGGACCGTTGAGACATGGCTGAGCGCATCGGCGTCTATCCGGGCACTTTTGATCCACTGACCCTCGGGCACCTCGACATCATCCGGCGCGGGGCGCGGCTGGTGGACCGGCTGGTGATCGGGGTGACGACCAATCCTTCCAAGGAGCCGATGTTCTCGCTGGAAGAGCGTCTGGCGATGGTGCGGCGAGAGACGGCTGACGCCGCCAACGTCAGCGTGGTCGAGTTCAACTCGCTGCTGATGGACTTCGCCGAGCGCGAGGGGGCGTCCTTGATCCTCCGTGGCTTACGGGCGGTCGCCGACTTCGAATACGAATATCAGATGGCGGGCATGAACCAGCAGCTGAACGACCGGATCGAGACCGTCTTCCTGATGGCGGACGTGTCGCTGCAGCCGATCGCGTCAAGGCTGGTGAAAGAAATCGCGCGCTACGGCGGCGCCATCGACAAGTTCGTGCCATCCGCGGTGGTGGCTGACGTTGCCGCCAAGCTGGCCGGGGAGTAGTCCAAGCCCATGAAGTTCAAGACCTTGTTCGCGCTGCCGCTTGCCACCGGCCTGATGGTCGCCGCGGCGCAGGCGCAGCAGCCGGCAGTGCCGGTGCAGCCGCGCCTGCCGATCGTCGCTCCGGCAGAGATTGCGGCCGATCCTGCGAACCGACTGACGCTGGACCTTTCGAACGGTGGCCGGGTCGTGGTGCAGCTCCGCCCCGACGCCGCACCGCTGCACGTGGAGCGCATTCGCACGCTGGCGAATCAAGGCTTCTACAACGGCCTGACCTTCCATCGCGTGATCCCCGGCTTCATGGCGCAGGGCGGCGACCCGAAGGGCGACGGAACTGGCGGCTCGCCGCTGCCCGACGTCAAGGCGGAGTTCAACTCGTTGCCGCACTTGCGTGGCACGATGGCAGCGGCCCGGGCGGAGAGCCCGGACAGCGCCAACAGCCAGTTCTACATCATGTTCGCGCCGCGCGTGTCGCTGGACGGCAAGTATACCGTTTTCGGGCGCGTCGTTTCGGGCATGCAGTATGTCGACCAGATCGCGGTCGGCGAGCCGCCGGCACAGCCTACGCGGATCTTGCGTGCGAGCATCGGCGATGCGCCGACTCCGCCTCTACCCCCAGCGCCGCCGGTCGAGGCACCGCAGCCACAGCCGCAGCCGCAGCAGTAATCCCGCTCCTGCTGAGTAGCCGCCTAAGCAGCGTATCGAAGCACCTGAGGCCTTCGATACGCGGCGTCCGCCGCTACTCAGGGTGAGCGGAACTGGTTATTGCGCCCGCCATGCGCGTCGACCTTTTCGATTTCGAGCTGCCCCAGGACCTGATCGCCCTCCGACCGGCGCGGCCGCGGGACAGTGCGCGGCTGATGTGCGTTGCGGGCGAGCAGATCAGCGACCATGGCGTGCTCGACTTGCCACAATTGCTGCGGGCCGGCGACGTGCTGGTGTTCAACGATACCCGCGTCATCCCCGCGCAACTGGAGGGCCGCCGCGGCCAGGCGACAATCGGCGCGACGCTGCACAAGCGGGAGGACCTGCGGCGCTGGTGGGCGTTCGTGCGCAATGCGCGGAGGCTGAGGGCGGGAGATCTTGTGACGTTCGGCGGCGGCGTCGAGGCGGAGGTCACCGACAAGGGCGCGGACGGGGCAGTGCTGCTGGAGTTCCTGGGCGAGGAGCCGGTGGAGGTGCTGCTGCACCGGGCCGGGACCATGCCGCTCCCCCCCTATATCGCCTCCAAGCGCCCGATCGATGCGCAGGATGCCGACGACTACCAGACCATCTTCGCGCGCGAAGACGGGGCCGTGGCCGCGCCGACCGCCTCGCTCCATTTCACGGAGCGGCTGGTCGGCGCGCTGGACGAGGCGGGCATCGGCCGCGAGACGCTGACCCTGCACGTGGGAGCGGGGACCTTCCTGCCGGTCAAGGCGGAGGACACGGCCGAGCACAAGATGCATGCCGAATGGGGGCGGATCGAACCGGAGACCGCCGGGCGGCTCAACGCGGCGCGCGCTGCTGGCGGGCGGCTGATCGCAGTGGGGACGACCTCCCTGCGGCTGCTGGAGAGCGCGGCGAGCCAGGATGGGCGGGTGCAGGCGTTTGCAGGCGACACCGACATCTTCATCACGCCGGGCTGTCGGTTCCGCGTGGTCGATGGACTGATCACCAACTTTCACCTGCCCAAGAGCACATTGTTCATGCTGGTCAGCGCGCTGATGGGGCTGGAGACAATGCAGCGCGCCTATGGGCATGCGATCCAGCAGCGCTACCGCTTCTACAGCTATGGGGACGGCAGCCTGCTGCTGCCGCAGCGCTAGAGGGCGGCTTCGACCAGGTCGGCAGCTCGGGTGCGGCCGCCGGCCCCTGCAATCTCCCCCGCCATTTTTCGCGCGTTCTCGCGACAGCGCTTGTCCATGAGCATGCGCTTGATCTGAGCGCCGAGCAGGTCGGGGCGGGTGATCGGGGCCATGCGCTCGCCGAGGCCGTGGTGGACGATGCGGGCGAGGTTCCCCGGCTGGTCGAAGGCAATCGGGCGGACCACGAGAGGCACGCCGCAGGCCAGCGCGTCGAGCACGGTGTTGGAGCCGCCGTGGGTAAGGCAAAGGTCGGCACGGCGCAGGACCGAGCGGTAAGACAGGAAGGCCGCCGCATAGTCTGCCCGGAGAGCTGCGGCCTCTGCGTCGGTAAGCTTGCCACCGTGCGCGATCACGATCTGCGTGCCGGCGTCGCGGCAGGCCCGGACAATGGCCTGCCAGAGTTCCAGTCGGCCCCCTTGCAGAGTACCCATGGTTGCGAACACCAGTGGGCGACCGGCGTCCGGAGCGAAGGGGAGACCGGCAGGCCCCTCCTCTTCCGGGCTGCGGATGGGTCCGACGGGTGCGAACGGCAGCGGGTCTGGGCGCGGAAAGTCGTAGCCGCGAACCACTTGGGCAATCTGCACAGGGCCGAGGCAATCCTCGAGGGTTCGACAGGCGGGCAGGGCGAAGCGGCTCGACCAGCGCTCCAGCACGCGGCGCTGACGCCAGCTGAGCAGATCGCCGATCTTCTGGGTACGGCGTAGACGGCCGGCACGATGCGGAGTGTAGGGCCAGTCCAGGAATGGGAGCGGCACCCCCGGGGCGCTGTTGATCGGCAGAGCGCATGCAAGGCTGATCACCGGAACACCCAATGCCCGGCCGAGGAGCCCGCCGGCCGGCTCCAGCTGGTCCGCGATCACGGCATCCACGCTCATTTCGCCGAGCAGGTCTAGTCCGCCCGCGAAGAGCTGGTCAGTCAGTGCCGCACTCTCGGCGATGGTGCGCAGCGTGCCGGTCAGTCCCGCCGGGCTCTCGGCATTGGCGAGAACCTGCTCCACCCGCGGATCGCGGGGGCGGACGGGAACATGGCGCACTGCCAGGTCGCCGATGCGCTCGGGCGCTCCGGCGTTGAGAACGAAGGTCACGCGGTGCCCGCGTCGGACCAGCTCCTCGCCGAGGGCACGGAAAGTGTGGAGGTGAGCCGCGAAAGGCGGGCAGATCAGCGCGATGTGGCGGGACGCAACGGACATCAGGCCGTGGCCTGTAGCTGTCCTTTCAGCCGCTGTCTCTCTGCGGGCAGGGCCCACCAGGGCGTGCCCGGACTGGCGTGATGTTCGCGATGGTAGCCGAAGTGGAAGCAGGTCAGCAGTGACGCGAGCCAGCCATAGTCGTTGCTGCGCGAGCGGTGGTGATCGGAAAACTCTTCTTCCTCATGCCGATGCGGCAGAAAGGTGCCGAAGGTGAACAGCTGCAGCGAGGAGAGGATGGCGGGAAGTGCCCAGAACAGGAGGACGTTCTCCATCGGGGCGCCAAGCACGAGGATGTAGGTCCAGGACACTGCGAACAGCACCGCGAACTCGCGCCATCCGAAATAGGTGCGAAAGAACTGCAGGTACCAGGGCCAGAAGCGGTCTGGGTGTGTTTCGGAGAAGTCCGGGTCGCGCGCGGTGCCCACATGCTTGTGATGGTCGAAATGCTTGGGTTGGAGCCGGTCCATCCAGAAGCCCGCATAGAGCAGCAGGGTGAGCCGTCCCCAGAAGCGATTCACGCTGGGGTGACCAGGCGCGAGCGAGCCGTGCATCGCGTCATGCGCGACAATGAACAGGCCGACGTTCAGCCAGCAGATGACCGCAACGAGGAGCGGGGCTGCAAACAGGGTGGGGCCATCCAGCGGAAGCAGGAACACCGCCCCGATGTGCAGCACCAGCCATGCGCCGACGATCAGCGCAGCGAGGCTAAGCCCGATGCGTGTCTGCCGCCTGGCCTGAGCGGGGCTGATCATAAGAGGGATATAGGCGCTCCGACCTGCGAAGTCAGCGCCCCGTCGCCTCTGGTACGCCGCCGAGCCAGTGGCTGAGATCCCGGTCGAGAAGCCGCGACAGGATCACGACCTCGCCGCGCAGGCGATCCACGATCTGCCGGCGAACGGCGGGGTCGAGCGCCTTGCGCTTGGCCGGCACCTTGTTCCAGTCGAGCAGGTGCTTGCGCACCCGCATGATCGCGCCCTTTTTCGCCTGCTGGCCCTCGCGCTGGTTGAACTTCTCCCCAGCGAGCATCGATTGCACAGCCTTTGGCGGCCGCTTGAGCAGGCGCTGCAGCCAGCCCCAGCGATAGGCGAAGTGCTGGCGGCGCGCCTTGAAGCTGGTTCCGGGAAACGGCTCCAGCCCGAGGAACCCACACAGCGCGGCGTAGGTGCCCTGCGGATTGCTGGTGAGGTCGTCGAACAAGACGACATGGCACCGCTCGCGCCCGACCACGTCGAAGAAGCGCTGGACGTGAGTGCCGAAGCGGCCCGCCTCGTCGTAGCGGAGCCAGCGCGGGTCGGCGGCGCTGCGCGGGATGGCTCGGCCGGCGGCGCGCTCGGGCACCATCGCCCAGGCCTTGGCGAAATCCGTGATCGTCTCGTCGCCGGTCATCAGCAGGCGCGCATGGAGCGACGGAATCATCGACAGCGGGTCACGCAGGGCGATGATGAACCTGGCGTCGGGCCACAGGCGGAGAACGCCACGCATCGCCTCGGGCGCGTAGAGGTAGGAGACGGAGCCCTCCGCCAGGACCTTCTGATCGGGACCGCAGGCGGCAAAGAAGCGGTCGAGATAGTCGCGCCGCACCAGGCTGCGCAGTTCCTCGTCGCTCATCGCGTCCAGGTCGAAGCGTGGAAAGAAATGCGGCTCCTTCACGGCGGAGAAGCAGACCTCGGGGTGCTGCCGAAGCAGGCTCGACAGGGTGGTGGTGCCGCAGCGCGGGGCGCCGACGATGAAGGCCATCTGCTTGTCTGGCTGCATGCCGCGGCTTGTGGACAGGCGAGCCAGCGGGCGCAACCCTCTAGGCTGCGAAATAGCCCCACAGCAGGCGAGCGGTCATGGCCAGGCTGATAGCCACGAGCAAGGGACGGATCAGGCGGGCGCCGAACTTCATGGCCGTGTGGGAGCCGAGCCACCCGCCCAGCATCGCGCCCGCCGCCATGCACAGGCCCAGCAGCCACAGCATGTGTCCGCCCCAAGCGAACAGCGCGACGGAGGCGATGTTGCTGGTCCAGTTGAGGAGCTTGGTGAGGGCGGTGGCCTTGGTCAGGCCATAGCCGCGCAGGGCGACGAGGCTGGTGGTGAAGAAGGTGCCCGTGCCGGGTCCGAAGAAGCCGTCATAGAAGCCGATGGTCCCCCCGATCGGCGCGTAGCCACGGCTGGTGACGCGATGGTGCGCATCCTCGTCCGTCATTCGCGGGCTGACGAGCACGTAGAGGGCGACGGCCATCAGCAGGACCGGGATGATGAGGTTGAGCCAGCGTGCCTCGATGCTCTGGACGACCAGGCAGCCGGCAGCGGCGCCAGCGAAGACGAGGAGCATGCTCGGCAGGTTGCGGCGCCACTCGATCAGGCCGGAGCGGCCATAGTTGATCATCGCCATCATGGTGCCGAACATCGATTGGAGCTTGTTGGTGGCGAGCGCCTGTAACGGCGGGATGCCCGTGAACAGCAGCGCGGGCATCATGATCAGTCCGCCGCCGCCTGCGATGGCATCGATGAAGCCGGTGAGGACGGCAACTGCGGTCAGGGTGGGATAGACCCAGGTCTCGATCATCGCCGCGGATGTAGCGGCGGTGAGCGGAGACGGCTAGGAGCCCGGCTTCATGAGCCGCTTCGACTTCACCATCACCGCCACCGACGGCAAGGCGCGCACCGGCGTGATCCGCATGGCGCGCGGAGAGATCCGTACGCCGGCATTCATGCCGGTCGGGACCGCGGCAACCGTGAAGGCCGTCAAGCCAGCTGACGTGCGCGCCGCCGGGGCCGACATCATCCTGGGCAACACCTATCACCTGATGCTGAGGCCGGGTGCCGAGCGGGTCGCGCGGCTGGGCGGCCTGCATCGCTTCATGGGGTGGGAGCGGCCGATCCTGACCGATAGCGGCGGCTACCAGGTCATGAGCCTGTCCGACTTGACCAAGGTCACGGAGGAAGGGGTCGCCTTCAAGAGCCACCTCGACGGCGCGCGGCACATGCTTTCGCCCGAACGCTCGGTCGAGATCCAGCGGCTGCTCGGCTCGGACATCGTGATGCAGTTCGACCAGCTGGTGCCGACGACCTCCCCCCGCGAGCAGCAGCAGGCGGCGATGGAGCGCTCGATCCGGTGGGCGCGACGGTCGCGAGAGGAGTTCGACCGGGGTGGCGAGCATGCGGAGCGGGCGGCGCTGTTCGGCATCCAGCAGGGCGCGCTCGACGAAGGGCTGCGCAAGGCGTCCGCGGACGGGCTGATCGACATCGGCTTCGATGGGTATGCCGTCGGCGGGCTGGCGGTCGGAGAAGGGCAGAAGGCGATGCTCGCCTGCCTCGACTTCGCGCCCGACCAGCTCCCGGCCGACAAGCCGCGCTACCTGATGGGCGTAGGCAAGCCGGACGACCTGGTCGAAGCGGTCCGGCGGGGCATCGACATGTTCGACTGCGTGCTGCCCACTCGGTCAGGGCGCACCGGGCAGGCATTCACAGCGGATGGACCAATCAACATCCGCAACGCGAGGTTCGCCGAAGACCAGGAACCGCTCGAGCCCGGATGTCCATGCCCGACCTGCTCAGGCTGGAGCCGCGCCTATGTCCATCACCTTGTCCGCTCGGGCGAGATCCTTGGCGCCATGTTGATGACGGAGCACAACCTGTGGTTCTACCAGCGCGTGATGCAGGGACTTCGGGACGCGATCGCCGAAGGTCGGCTGGAAAGTCATTCGCGGACCTTTCTCTCGCGCTACCGGGGACGGCCTTGATGGCGTTGCTGACCGACCGGGCTGCCCGTCAACGCCTCACTGAGAACGACATTTCCGAACTGACGCGGCGCGCCACGGCTTCGACCTTCCTTGCGGACAACCTGACACCCCGTCAGCTGGAGGGGATCGACCATGTGGTGCGGCTCAGTGCCGCCACGGCTTTCGGAGCCTGCGACAACGCGCACCAGATGCTCGCCGCCGCCTTCATCGAGGATCGGCTCGCAGGATACGTGATTGCCACCGTGCACTCGCCAGACAGCCGCGAACTCGACTGGCTGATGGTCGATCCGGACTTCCACGGAAGGGGCGTTGCGGCCGACCTCATGCGTGCCGGAATGGATTGGTTGGATACGGACAAGCCGATGTGGCTTAATGTGGTGCGGCACAATAGGCGAGCGATCCACTTCTACGAGCGGTTCGGCTTCATCATCGATCGCAAGGCGGTCACTTCCTTCGGAATGCCTCAATACATCATGTGCAGGCGCAAGGACGGCGCGGCCGCCTAGCGATCAGTGCCAGTCGGGGTCCGGCTGCAGCTGGAGGTCGCGAGCCGCGTTGATGATGTCCTGGAGGTCGACGGGGGAATCATAGGGGTTCTCGTCGGCCGTCTCGATGCGGTTGAGACGCCGCTGCCAGCGATGGAGCTCTTCCACATAGGGCGGAAAGGGCCTCCGCATCAGGGCGCCGGTGGAAAGCTCCTCCACATCCGCGATGCCCATGTGGAGCCACTCGCCCGTGTGCCAGTCGGTCATGTCGACGGCAGGGAAGAGGCATATCCCGTGGAGGTCCACCCCGCGGTTCACTGCGGCCAGCGCCTCGCACATCATGTCTCGGAGCCAATCTGGGCGGCCACCATGCAGCCCTGACGTTTCCGCGATGATGCAGGGGCGCCGGTACTTCGCCCAGGCCTCCTCCAGCAGGTCGCAAACGGGGCGGATGCGGGGGTCGCCCGACTCGAGCGGCGTGTTTGGCTTGCCGCCCCCGCCATATTCCATCTGGCCGAAGCTGTAGTTGTTGAAGCCGAGGATATCGATGACCTCCGGGCTGCCGCCGAGTTCGGGGTTCTTGAGCCCGGAGATGACATCCCAGGCGATGTAGGCGTCCTCATACGCCTCTCGGTGCGCTTCCTCTGCAAGGTCGGGGCGGTCGCGGGGTGGGACCACCCAGATCAGGGGGTCGATGTGCACCATACGGGCTTCAGGGAAGTCCTCGCGAATGGCTTGCACTGCGGCAATGTCAGCGCGGGCCAGGGCGAGGGTGAAGCGGCGACGGGCGTCGGCCGTTTTGCCGAACGGGGCGCACCAGCCCCATTCGCCGCCCATGTAGCCCCAGAAGGTCGGTTCATTGATCGGCGTGAAGCAGAGCGGGCCATGGTGGGCGTGCTCCGCTACGTGGCGTGCGGCGGCTCTGGCGTAGGCCGCGAAGCGCTTCGGGAAGGCGTCCGAATAGGGGTCGAGCCCATCGGGATAGCCGTAGTGGCACAGATCCCAGATCGGCAGCACGCCGTGACGCCGCTGCGCCGCCAGAAATGGCTGAATACAGGAGAAATCGAACTCGCCATTCCCCTTGTCGACGAGGGGCCAGGGGATGCCTTCGCGGGCGACGGCGATGCCGAGCGAGGGGAGCATGGCATAGTCTTCATCTGCGTGGGCGTAGTGGCGCAGTTCCGCCGCCATGTCGCGGCGGCCCCGGTCCTTCCAGTCGAAGGTCGAACATTCGAACCCCGACAGGAAGAAGGTGGGAAAGATGCCGTTTTTCGCCGCCATGACAGGTGAGACGCGCCAGAACGGCGGCGGTTCACCGTGCAGGAGGGTTTAGCTGAGGCTGACCGTCAGGAAGCCCGGCAGCGGACCGTTCCAGCCGCCTTCGTCGGCGGGCTCAGAGTCACGTTGAGCGACAACTTGCGCGTCTTTTGGGGCGTCTTTTTCACGCTTTTGTTCCGGAATGCGCTTCTTTTCCTCGCGAACCGGCTTCTCGCGAGCCGGTTTTGTCGAACGCGGAGCCTTCCGGGGCTTTTCGTCCGCCACGGCCGGTTCCTCGGCGTCGGCCTGACCCGCGCGCGGGATTTTCATGCCCGTGAGCTTCTCGATCTGAGCGACCGCTTCGCCGTCCTCGCGAGTGGCGATGGTGATGGCGATACCCTTTGCGCCGGCGCGGCCCGTGCGGCCGATGCGGTGGACGTAGTCGTCGGGCTGCCAGGGAACGTCGAAGTTCACGACGTGGCTGACGCCCTTCACGTCGAGTCCGCGAGCAGCGACGTCGGAGGCGACGAGGATGTTGATCTCGTCGTTCTTGAAGCGATCGAACTCGGCGATGCGGGCAGGCTGCTCCATGTCGCCGTGGATCTGGCCGACCGCGAACCCGGAGCGCTTGAGGCTGGTCGCGAGCTCCCGAACGGTTGTCTTGCGGTTGCAGAAGATGATCGCGTTCTTGACCTCCTCGTGGCGGAGGACGTCGCGCAGCACTTCGCGCTTCTTGTCGGCGCGGGTCTGGATCAGCCGCTGTTCGATGTTCGTGTTGGCGGTGGCCGGGCGGGCGACCTCGATCGTCTTGGGGTCGGTCAGGAACTTGGCCGCGAGCTTCTGGATGGGCGGCGGCATGGTCGCGGAGAAGAGCAGGGTCTGCCGCTGCTTCGGGAGCCGCGAGGCGATCTCCTCGATGTCGGGGATGAAGCCCATGTCGAGCATGCGGTCCGCCTCGTCGATGACGAGCAGGTTGCAGTCGTTGAGCATGATCTTGCCGCGGCTGAACAGGTCCATCAGCCGGCCCGGGGTGGCGATCAGGACGTCCACGCCCTTTTCCAGCGCCTTGACCTGATCGCCCATCTGCACGCCGCCGATCAGCAGGGCCATGGAGAGCTTGTGGTACTTGCCGTACTTCTCGAAATTCTCGGCCACCTGGGCGGCGAGTTCGCGGGTCGGCTCCAGGATCAGCGAGCGCGGCATGCGCGCCCGGCTGCGGCCGTGGCCGAGGATGTCGATCATCGGCAGCACAAAGGCCGCGGTCTTGCCGGTGCCGGTCTGCGCGATGCCGATGAGGTCCTTGCCCATCAGGACGGACGGGATCGCGCCCTTCTGGATCGGGGTGGGCGTGTCGTAGCCGCTGTCGCCGATGGCGCGCAGCAATTCGTCGGATAAGCCGAGGTCGGCGAAACTCATTCTGTCCAGTCCGGAAAAGAGGGGCCGGCGCGTCGAGTCCGCAGGCGCTTCGCGCCCTGCTTCAGCATACCGGCAAAGTCAAGGAATCGGCTACTTGGGCCGGCGCGGCACCATCAGCCGGAAGCGTTCGATCTGGCAGGAACCGCCGATCCGCGAGCGGATCTCGTCACGGCCGGCGCAGATGCGGTCGTCGTCGGGCTGGAGATAGAAGCCGCGGTAGAAGTCGAGCGCCGGGCAGTCACCGTCCATCTTGGCGCGGATGCGGCGGCGATCCCGCAGGTGGAAGTCGATGCTGCGACCTTCCGCCAGCGTTGCCGCCAGCACCGCGTCCGAGGCGATGCAGCGCGGACCTTTCTTTTCCACCCAGCGCACCGGGATGGTGGGCCGGGCGCGGACCACCGGCACCCGAATGGTGACCTGTTCCTGCACCACGACCCGCGTGATGCCGAGGCGCGGCTGATCGATGCCCAGCAGGGCAAGAACCGTCGGCAGGAAGGTCAGGGAGGAAAACAACAATGGAACAGGCGCCCTCGATTGTCCTGCCGTCTGGTCGGCCCGGCTTTAACGCGTCATGAACCTCCGCTCCAAGACTTGCCAGAGCGAACGGGCCCGCATAGAGCCCGCGGGGCAACCGGAGGCCCGGCGGCCGGCCGCGGCCACCGCCGACCCCACCCAGGAGAGACGAACGAATGGCGACTGCAGCGCCGAATAGCGGCTTGCCCTTGTTGTATAAGCAGCTTGAGCCGCTCAATTCCCAGCAGCACGGCAATGCGCGGGTGCGCCGACTGACCCACATTCCGGAGCTCGGGCATGTCCATGCAGTGCCGCTGACCATTGACGAGTTCGCGCTGGCGCAGCGTCATTATCCGATCATCTTCTCCTCCGGCAATGAGCCGGTTCCGCTGGCGCTGATGGGCCTCAACGAGGGTGTGAACACCTTCATCGGCGAGGACGGCAAAATCACGGAGCCGAACGTCTACATCCCGGCGTACCTGCGCCGTTACCCGTTCATGCTGGCCCGGCTGCGGCCCGACACGGACGAGCTATCGCTGTGTTTCGACCCGACCTCGGGCGCGGTTGGCGAGTTCGAGGAAGGCGAGGCGCTGTTCAACGACGGGCAGCCGAGCGAGGCCACCAACGCCGTTCTCCAGTTCTGCGAGCAGTTCGAGCAGGCCGGCCAGCGCACGGGCCTGTTCATGCAGGAACTGACCAAGAGCGGGCTGCTGATGGAGGGCGAGGTCGCCATCCAGCCGGAAGGCGGCGAGCAGCCGTTCGTCTATCGCGGCTTCCAGATGGTCGACGAAGAGAAGCTGCGCGACATGCGCGGCGACGAACTGCGCAAGATGAACCAGAACGGCATGCTGGTCCTGATCTTCGCCCACCTGTTCAGCCTGGCGCAGATCCGCGAGATCTTCGGCCGGCAGGTGCAGCAGGGAAAGGGTCCGCTCGCCGGTCCGCAGCTCGGCCAGCCGGCGGCCGCGCAGGCCTGACGGAGCGTTTGCAGGGCGCGTCAAGTCGTTGAGGCGAAAGCCTTGCGGAGCCTTGGCGCGCTTCCCACTTTAGTGTCGTGCCGGCGGCTGCGTGCCCCCTTCGCGGTGGTCGGCCAGCGCATCCCACCGGGTGCGTTCCTCCCTGAACCTCGGCCATCCCGTCTTCGCGACGGGGTGGCCGATTTTTATTCGGCCGCGATCGCGGTCGGGTGGCAGGTGTCCAGCAGCGCCTGACCGAGGGTCCGCGCAAGGGTGGCCAGCAATCGGGCAGCCGCGTCGAAGCCGGGCCCGGGTTTGCGCAAGCCGGCGTCGAGATAAAGGCTTCGGTCCAGCTCGATCTGCAGGGCATGGATTCCCTCGTCGGGACGGCCATGCTGTTCCACGATCCATCCGCCGGCGTAAGGGTCGTTGAAGGCGGTGCTGAAGCCGGCCTGCTCGCAGGTGAGGCGGGCCAGTTCCCCGAGCCACCGACCGCAACTGCGCCCATGCCGGTCGCCGAGCACGATCCGGGGGAGGGGCTGGCCACGGGGAGGCATGGAGTGGCAGTCGAGCAGCAGGGCGGCGCCGTGCTGCTGCCGGAGTCTGGCGAGCTCCTCCGCAAGAGCGCGGTGGTAGGGGCGGTAGGCCTCGTCCAGCCGGCGCTCCAGCTCGTCGCGGGAGACCTTGCGCCGCCACAGCTCGCCGTCGCGCGGCGTCCGTCCGGGCACCAGGCCGAGCCCACCGCGGGCGCGCGGACCGGGATCACCATCCGGCGGCATGGCAATGATGCCCGGGTCCAGTTCCTGCGGGGAGCGATTACAGTCGATCGCCGCGCGTGGCGCCTGGGCGATCACTGCACCGAGACCCAAACCCTTGGCTCGCCAGGCGAGCCGATCAATCAGCGGATCCTCGAGCGGCTCCAGCGTGCGCAGACCGCCACGGGCCTGGGCGAGCAGCCAGGCGGGATATTCGCGGCCCGAATGCGGAACGGACAGCAGCACCGGCAGATCCGACCGCGAAGCCGCTATAAAGGGTCGGGGGAGGGGCGTGCGATCCACGGATGTCCTGCTTAGGCCGATGCTGACGCCCCATCAACCGTTGCCCCAACTGACGGTTGCGGGTGGAAAATCTTAAAAGTTGGGCGCATAGATGGACGGTCATGGTCAAGATTCTCCTCGCCGAAGATGATGCGTCCATGCGCGAGTATCTCGCGCGGGCGCTGCAGCGTGTCGGCTATGAGGTGAAGGCGGTCGGCTGCGGCACGGAGGCCATGCCGTTGCTGGAGTCGGAATCGTTCGACCTGCTGCTGACCGACATCGTCATGCCGGAAATGGACGGCATCGAGCTGGCACAGAAGGCCGGCGTGCTCGACCCGGCGATCAAGGTGATGTTCATCACCGGGTTCGCGGCGGTCGCCCTGCAGAGCGGGCGGACGGCGCCGGAAGCCAAGCTGCTGTCCAAGCCGTTCCACCTGAAGGATCTGGTCGCCGAGGTGGACCGTCTCTTCCAGAGCGAGGACCAGCACGGGCGGCTCTGACAGGGCTGGGGCCAATCGCCGCACGAAGGTGGTTGCAAGCCGCGAAACGCCCGACTAGAGGCTTCGCGCAGTGGGCGTGTAGCTCAGTGGTAGAGCACTGTGTTGACATCGCAGGGGTCGCAAGTTCAATCCTTGCCACGCCCACCATTTTCCTCAGCAAAACCAAAGGCTTAGCGGCCGCTCCCGTAGACTCATGTATTCAGATGGGAGCGCAAAACTGGGCGCTACGATTTAGCCTCTCACGTCTGACGACTTCTTGAAGGCTCGATCTAGCATCTTGCTAGCGACAGGTCAGGCTTGCGGCGAGTGGAATCAGGATCCCAGCTAGCCAGGCTCCACCTGAGAAATTTAGAAGGATTATCGACCAGATTGAATGTTGAAAGTCGACGAGAGGTGTAGCCTGGAATTCCAACGTTTCACGCTCAAGGGTTTGCAGCGATTGATCGGTAGCCCGATCCTCCAGCCTTGCCGCGAGACTGGAAGCGGCCGCTTGCCTTGCGAACGCATCACCAGCTTCTGATCTGTATTGGTTCGAGTCTATTACGACTGAGACGCCCGCCAAGATGGCGCCGACCGCGAACGCGATTGCCGAGTGACGCGCGTTCTCTTGAGTGAATCCGAGCCAGGTCGCCGCGTTATTCTCGCCGCCTAAAGCAGCGAAAAGAGCTACAAGTGAGGCGCCGTTGAGAGCCAAAGCTCCGAAGCGCATACGATCTATCAGCTGGTCCCTACGCGCGATGAGGTACTCGTAGCGGCGCCTTGCAAACTCAGCCTCGCCACCGATCATTGCAGCATTAACTGGCAGTATCTCGCGGAGCTTAGCCTCCGTCACAGGCATCCATGATCTCCTATTCTTGGACCTCTGAGCCTCCGCTTTGGTCGGTGATTTGCAACCGCGGCTCGTTAGAGATCAAAGGTCCTTCTCGGAGGCGCCGACTGGCTAGCTCCTCAGTCGCTTTTTCGTGGTGGACGATGGAAAGCACTTCATTGAAGTTCTTTATGGCAGCAGGCAAATCGGCGGTGCCGCTTACAGCAGCACAGGCGGCTGTTAGAGCTCCTGAGAGCACCCATAGCGGACGTAAGCTCGTCCGCTGATGCTCCAATTCGGCTTCGACTGCATCGACCTTTTTGTGGAGCGCGGACCTTACATCGTCACTTAAGTTAGACGAGTTAATCTTAGAACGAAGCTCTTCCAGATGCTGCCGAATATCGGCTTTCGTGTGCATCGAAAGCACCACAGTATCTGCACGGAGATCTAAACGCTTCGCAGCCCTGATACGTGTGATCACGCGTGCGAGCAGAGTATCGAAATTGCCCTCGTTCGCACTTTCGGCCTGGCTTACGCTCGGCAGCCCCGCGATACCGAATTGGTCGGCGATAGTGCAGAGCTCGTGTATATACTGCCGCCTCCAAGCAGAAAAATGGTGCTCACCTCGGGCTGCTTCGTCGCGTTCCAATGTCTTCAAACGCTCATAGGCGCTTAAGGCGATATGAAGAAACGCCTCTTCTGGATCTTCAGGAGCTTCTGCCCATACTGCGTCGGGCACCAACGTGTCAGCTATCATACGACTGTGATTGGCATGCGTTCCTCATCACGCAAGTGAAAAGTGCGTATCTGAAGCGAACATCCCCGCAGCCATAACACGCAGATCGGGGTCTGAGTATTTCTGACTCCCACCCCTAAGTAGACACATAATGATGATCGCCTGGTTGCCTTCTCGCACTAGCTACTCGTTCCTCCGCACGCGCTACAAACGTAGCGCCCAACGGGGCGTAACAAATTGCGGGCTATGACGGGACATTACGAGAACGGATACTGCGCGCAAAACGGGGCGCAACGTCATGCAATCTGTATTTTCTGTTGCCATACAGCGCGATACAGAGGGGTGACCCAAGATAGTAGCGCGTATGGTTTTGTATTCCATACAGCCTCTACGTGAGTGTTGACATCGCAGGGGTCGCAAGTTCAATCCTTGCCACGCCCACCATTTCTTTCCCGGAAAACAGCGGTTCAACGAACTGCTAGCAAATGCATTCTCGTCGGCCGTGTTGACGAGAACCGCAGCAGAACGGAAACCGTACTCGGCGCCGTTTCCCACGGGCCGAACCACGGTAACTGCTCGCTTCAGAACAGGGTCGCCCGCCGTTTCACTTCGTCATTCGCATCGACGGGCTCCACTCGATCCAGGCTAGTGATCTGTACCTTTGACCGGACCAGCGTAGCGCCGTCGTGGTCGGCGACCTGCAGCGATGGTCTTAGGCTTGCCGACAACTGCTTTCGCGCTTCATCCGTCCAGACTTGACGCACTTCTGCCGGCTTCTTGCTGGCGCACAGGTTCACGGCCGACGCCGCCGCACGTCCTTGGTGGGCTTTACGGTTGGGCGCTACTCGGCGACCCGCGTCAGCGACTGCTTCGCTCTCCATCGGCGATGCCAAGACGGTATTGCCAAGCACCGGATCGTCGGGCCTAATCCCAATCTTGGAGGCCGACGGGGTGGGTGCAGACCTTGCCATTGCGGTTCTGGTGGCGGCACAGGCTTCCGCTCCGGTGGTCGAGCCCCCGGCGGAGATCGTGGTCACGGGCGAGCGGCTGCCGCGGAGCCTGCGGGACACGCCCAGCAGCGTCGCCGTTTTCACGAACAGTTCGATTGAGAAGCTGGGCGGCGTTGAGCGGCTCGACGACCTGTTCGACCTCATTCCGAACGTCCAGCTCGGCAACGGCAGCGAGGGACCATCGATCCGTGCACAGGACACGACGGGAGTCCTCTACGCCCTTCCCTCATTTCTCGGGGGCGCGCGGCCGCGCATGACCTTGCAGGTCGACGGTCGAGCCGTCAGCTACAACGAGTTCATCTTCGGCAGCGCTCCCCTTTGGGATGTGCGCCAAGTCGAAGTCTACCGAAGCGCGCAGACCACGACTCAAGGCAGAAACGCCATCGCTGGCGCGATCTTCGTTGAAACGCGGAATCCCACGAACGACTGGTCAGCGTCAGCCCGGATGCTGGGGGGCAATCTTCACGCTCGACAGGCCTCGGCTTTCGTGACCGGGCCGCTCAGCGGGGAGCAGCTTTCCTTCCGCCTGTCCGGCGATCTGCGTCGCGGGAGACCTGCAAGCAAGATCGGCGACAACCAACGGGGCGCAGACCCCAACCACGATGATTACGAGCTGCTGCGGTTCAAGCTGCTCCTGCAACCGTCGGAGTTGCCGGGAGCGCGTATCCTGACAACGCTGACCCACACTGGCTCCTTTGCTCCGCAGGTCGTTGGAGCCGTCGCCCCCTTTCGCGATCGCCGCGACCCCGACGCGTTCTACGGAATTTTCAGGGTCCGCACGAATGCCGCAACGAGCCTGGTGGAGCTGCCGGTAAACGAGGCCCTGAACACCACGACCACCTTCAGCGTCGGTCGCAGCAAGGCGCGCCGCTTCGCTCCGCCCGGTGTCGGCGAAACCAGCACGACGGTGCGGGATTACTCCCTGGAGCCGATCGTGCGCTGGCACCCAAGTTCGTCCTTCCGGATCACTGGCGGGCTCAACTACCTCCACACGCGCCTTCGCCAATTCATCGACTTGTCCGCGATCGTCGGGCCAGGCCAGTTCCGCGACCAACAGCACAGCTTCGGCTTGTTCGGTGAAGCGGAGTTCAAGCCAGTGCCCTCGCTCACCCTCACTGCAGGCGCGCGCTATCAACGGGACCGCCAAAAGCGGCGGGGCCTGCTCGCCGGACCCTTGTTGAGCCTGCCGATCGACTTCGACGAAAGCTTCTCGGCCTGGCTTCCCAAGGTGTCCCTCTCCTATGCGGTGACCCCGGACGTGACTGCCGGCATCCTGATCCAGCGCGCCTACAATCCCGGCGGAACCTTCCTCAACTTCGACACGGCAACGCAGGAGACGTTCGGCGCGGAATACCTTTGGTCCTACGAGGCCTTCGGTCGCGCTAGCCTGGCGGGCGGCGCGCTTCACCTCACATCAAATCTCTTCTTCAACCGATTCCGCGATGGCCAGCGGGCGCTACCCCGAACCTACCGCTTGCCCGACGGCCGCGGTGCGGGATGGGCGGAAATCTTCAATGTGCCGGAAGCGCGCGCCTATGGCTTGGAGGCAGCGGCCGAATGGAGCGCCACGGACCGCCTGCGCCTGAGCGGGGGCGTCGGCCTGCTGAAGACCAAGATCGTGGACCGCGGTCGTTTCGAGCTTCCCCTCGGGGGTAAGAGCTTTGCGCGCGCTCCCGCGTTCACCGGTTCCGCCGCGCTAGACTGGCGCCCAACCCAGCGGCTGAGCATCAGCGCCGTCGTAAAGAGCAACAGCGCGTATTTCAGCGACGACACCAACGAGCCCGATCTGCGCATCGCCGCCTCAGCCCGAATTGATGTCCGCGCAGCTTATGACGCGGGCCGATTCACGGTGTTCGGCTATGCGCGCAACCTGCTGGACAAGCTCTATCTGCTGGAGCTGAGCTCGGACACCGAGGGCGAGCTGGGCGGTCCGCGAGAGGTGGGCGTCGGGCTGGAGTCACGCTTCTAGGAGCGATCCAGCAGGTAATCGGGCTGCACACCCCTTCGGCGCCAATATTCCGTGAGGCCGATACCTTCGCACAACGGCAGAAACCGTGGATCCTGTCGCATGATGGCGCAGGGCGGGGTGAACAGCCATTGGGTGTTGACCCTCATCAGGGCGTCATAAGCCAGCTGCTGGGCCGTAGAGGGACCCTGACGGACAACGCCGCCCCGCCAAAGGAGGAAGCCGTCCGCGGTCGCGAAGGCGGCGTCCACCTGCTTGAGGGCTGACAGGAGCATGACCCCCTGCACGGCTCCGTTCGCTCCAGCCTTGGCTGCAGCAAGACAGGCGTCGCGCGCCGCGTCCACCCGCGCTGGAGAAGGCTGCGCAAGTGCGTGCAGAGATGGCTCCCAGAAGGATCCGATCACCCCTTCACGAACCCACCTTGGTTCGCTTGCGAGCAGGGCAAGCGCCGCTTGGGCCCGCCCGGTTGTCGCTAAGATCAGCACGCGAACGAGCCACAGGAACGCGTTGGTCGGCCACAATATGCGAGCTTCGTCGACAACCTTGTCGGCCGCCTGCACACGACCCGCTATCCAGTGCTTGAGCGCCCGCTTGGCCAGGAATTCAAAAGATTGCGGTTCGAGCGCGAGAGCACGCTCGTTCCAGCGCCACGATTCACGATTGAGACCAGCAGCCTGGGTGAGCATTGTGAGTTCTGCGATGGCCAGCACGCTGCGCGGATCGCGTGCAATGATTTCGCGCAGGCGCTGGTCACGCGTGTACCAGTCGAGTGCGGAGCCCTGGAGGAGGACCGCTGCAAGCAGAGCATTCGGCTCACCAGGGTCCAGTACCAGCGCTCGGTTCGATGCTTCGTGCGCTTGCTGCATGGCGGTCGGTGGAACCGTGCCGGACGTCTCCATGACGTGATTGCGCAGCGCAAGCGCCAGCAGGCCCCAGCCCTCTGCCCGTTCTGGCCGGAGGCGGACGGCCTCCGCGAGGGCGGCACGGCTTTCGTCGGAGTCGTAGTCGCTCCCGGCGCTCAGTCCCCTGCGTCCCTTGTCCAGCAGCATCTGAAAACGCCGATCCGAACGGCCCGTATCAACCCACCACAGACCGACGCCACCGCCGATGGCCGTTGCCAGCGCGCCGCCCGCAAGGCCTGCAACCGCTCGTCGGCGGGTGACCCGGCCCGTCCCTTCCGACGAGAGCGGCTCATCCGTCGAAGGCTGTTCCCATTGCCTCACGATTTCGCCTGTGAGCCGGTAGCCGGTCCGCGGAATGGTCTCGATCTCGAACAAGCCGGGAGCTGTGTCAGCGGCGATGCGCCTTACCTTTGCAATCGCCCGGTTGAGGCTGTCATCCCCCACGATTGCGCCGCCCCAGCAATGCTCGAACAACTCGTCGCGGGTAACGACCGCCCCGTCAGCATCCAGCAGCGTCAGGAAGACGTTCATCGTGAGCGGTTCGAGGTGAGTCGAGCCGGCGGGCCCTTCGACGCAACGTCGCGAGGGGCTGATCTGCAAAGCTCCGACCCGAAAATCAGAGCGCTTGGCCAAGTCCCTCAACTTCAGCACCGGACACGCTCCTGCAGATGCGCCTGGCAGTTCATCGGACTTTGATGACGATGATTGTGGGGTTTGGGGGCGAGGTCAACCGTGCAGCGATGACCGGAGATACAGACCTTCGCGTGCCTTCCGTCAGATTATCGCCGGCTTTCCATCAGCCATTCGTCATCGCCGCAGACAGCGCTCCTGGACGATCTTGCGGGCTCTGGCTTGCATGCAAGGGGACGACCAATGTTCAGGGAATCAATGCGCGACCATCTCCGGTTCGACATCCTGCGGGACGGACCAGTCGAAAGGGATCTCGGCGCAGGGCAAGACCTCGTCACCGTCCAGTCGCGGGATGAGATCGTCGATAGCATCCGGCTGACCTTCACCCGCCTGGAGGTGGGGAACGGCGATCCGTACGACAGCAACACCCTCCCATGGCACGACGGTGGACTGGCGGTGCAGATGCAGGCGCAAGACGCGTCCGGCAGTCTGATCGGACCTGTGAGCCGCTTCGATGACGAGGGCATCACGTTTAGGACAGAGTCGCCCAACGTTCGGTTCGACGTCCGCGATGTGGGGTTCTCGATCGGACTGTTCGACGTTGCAGTGCTGGGCTCGACCTCCGACGACACCTACAACTTCCATGCCTCGAGAGAGGCCTATTACGTCCAGGGTGGCTTCGGGAACGACCGCATCTCGGGCGGCTCTGGCAATGATTATCTGGTCGGCGGGTTTGGCAACGACGTGATCCGCGGGAGAGGCGGCGAGAATATTCTGGTCGGCGGCCCGGGCGACGACAGGCTGATTGGAGGCAGCGGAAATGAGACGGCGCTCTACCGGATCGGCCTGGATGGGTCCGATGCGACAAACCTTGGTCGAGGGAACGACACGGTTCAGGTGCTGACCGGTGGCGGCGAAATCCGCCTCACGCTCTCGACGCTGCAGATCGGCAATGGCAGTGCCAACGATAGTGGGCTTCTCCCGGGTGAGGACGGCGGCCTCGCCGTTCGGTTGCAGGCGGAGGACGCCGATGGCAATCTTGTCGGACCCGTGAGCCGCTTCGACGACGAAGGCATCTCCTTCATCGGGACCAATGGAGCCACCTTCGACATCCGCAACCTTCCGGACGGAGCCATTCGCGGCAACGGCTACGGGATAGCCCGGTTCGGGTCCCAGGAAAGCGACCGCTACGACGACAGCGGCGAAACCGTGAACGTGTTTCAGAACGGCGGAATGGGCAACGACTGGCTGATCGGAGGCTCAGGCGACGACCATCTGGTCGGACTGGACGGAAACGATCGCCTGGAAGGGAATGGCGGCGATGATCTCCTCGTCGGCCTGGCCGGCCGAGACACGTTCGTCTTCTCGGGTGATCCGGGTCACGACACGATCCTCACCTATCAACCGGGGACCGACCGTATCGATTTGTCGGCCTACAACATCGGGATCGATGACGTGCACGCGACTGCGATCGGCGCGGACACGATCGTCAGTGTCGACACCAACGGCGACGGGATTGCGGACTTCGAGATCTTCATCGGAGGTTCGGCAGCACCGCTCGTCGGCGACTATATCTTCTGAGCTAACAGCCCAACCTGCACCCCAAGCCGCCGGGCAGCGCACCAGCGCCGCCCGGCGGCTGTCTTCAAAGACCTGTTTGGCTCTGCCGCGCTCTCGAATGTGGTCCAGGAACTTTCCGCCACGCGGAGTGACTGGACTGGACGCGGTGAGTAGTGGTCGGCATGATAGCGCTATCATCGCGACTGACCCGTGCAGTTGCGCGCAGGTCAGAATGGGGGAGGATCGATGCTTCGCAGGCGTGGAACGGCCGGAACCAGTGTTCTCGCAATTGCATCGGCCCTTGCCCTGGTGGGCTGCGCGACTGTGCCGCCGGTGCCAGTTGCCAGCACCGGGGCTCCACCCGCTGCGTCCCCATCGAGTGCGCAGGCTTGGCCGGATGTGCGAAGCCGGGTTGCCTCGGCCCCTGCAATCGAAGCTCGGATCGACGCGATTTTGGCGCGCATGCCGGTCGAGGAGAAGGTCGCGCAGATCGTTCAGCCGGACATCTCGAGCATCACGCCGGAAGAAGTCGCCAGGTACAAATTCGGCTCCATCCTCGCCGGCGGCAACAGTGCTCCGGGCGGTAACGAGAAGGCGGCTCCGGCGGAGTGGCTAAAGCTGGCCGATGCCTATTGGAACGCTTCGAACAACGCCGATTGGAAGGGCGAGCGCATCCCGCTGATGTGGGGCATCGATGCCGTGCACGGGCACGCCAACGTGGTCGGCGCAACCATCTTCCCGCAAAATATCGGCCTGGGGGCGACCCGCAACCCGGACCTGATCCGCCGGATCGGGGAGGTCACCGCACGCGAGATGGTGATCACCGGTATCGACTGGGACTTCTCGCCGACCCTGGCGGTGGTTCGGGATGACCGCTGGGGTCGGACGTATGAAGGGTTCTCGGAGGATCCGGAGGTTGTAAGGTCGTTCGCCGGCAAGATGGTGGAGGGGCTGCAGGGGGCGCCCGGCACCCCTGATTTCCTGCGTGACGGCCGCGTGATCGCCACCGCCAAGCATTTCGTCGGCGATGGCGGCACGCTCGACGGCAAGGACCAGGGCGACAATCCTTCCTCGCCCGAAGAGCTGCGGGATATCCATGGTGCGGGCTATCCGCCCGCCATCGAAGCGGGCGTGCAGGCGGTCATGGCCTCCTTCTCCAGCATTCGAGGCGAGAAGACCCATGGTGACAAGGATCTGCTGACCGGCGCGCTGAAGGACGACATGAACTTCGACGGGCTGGTCGTCGGCGACTGGAACGCGCACGGGCAGGTTCCGGGCTGCACCAACGTCAGCTGTCCGCAAACGATCAACGCCGGGCTCGACATGTTCATGGCGCCGGACAGCTGGAAGGGGCTGTACGAGAATACGCTGGCGCAGGTGCAATCGGGCGAGATCCCGATGGCGCGGCTGGACGATGCGGTGCGGCGGATCCTGCGGGTGAAGCTCCGCGCGGGGCTGTTCGACAAGGGTGCTCCTTCGACCCGTCCGCTCGCCGGGCGCTTCGATCTGCTCGGCTCCGTCGAGCATCGCGCCGTGGCGCGGCAGGCAGTGCGGGAATCCCTGGTGCTGCTGAAGAACAACGGCGTGCTGCCGCTGAAGCCGCAAGCCAACGTGCTGGTTGCGGGCGATGGCGCGGACAACATCGGGAAGCAGTCGGGCGGCTGGACGATCAGTTGGCAGGGCACCGGTCTCAGCAACCAAGATTTCCCTGGAGCGACGTCGATCTACGGTGGCATTCGGGATGCCGTCCGGGCAGCCGGCGGCACGGCAACGCTGAGCGTCGATGGGCGCTACCGGCGCAAGCCCGACGTCGCCATCGTGGTGTTCGGCGAGGAGCCTTATGCCGAGTTCGTGGGCGATCGGGCGAACCTCGACTACAGCCCCGGAGACGAACGCGACCTGGAACTGCTGAAGCGATTGAAAGCGGCGGGCATTCCCACCGTGTCCGTGTTCCTCTCGGGTCGCCCGATGTGGGTCAACCCGGAGATCAATGCATCGGACGCGTTTGTCGCTGCCTTTCTGCCGGGCAGCGAGGGGAGCGGTGTCGCCGACGTGCTGTTCGGGGATGGGAGCGGGGCCGTTCGGCACGACTTCAAGGGGCGGCTGTCCTACAGCTGGCCCAAGCGCGCCGACCAGGGCCCGCTTAATCGCGGGGACGCCAGCTACGACCCGCTGTTCCCCTATGGCTACGGCCTGAGTTATGCCCAGCCCGGCACCGTGCCGCTGCTGGCAGAGGACCGGCCGCCGCCGGTCCCGGGCGGAGCGGATGGCGTCTACTTCGGGCGCGGAACGCTGCCGCCGAACTGGCGGTGGGGCGTGACGGGCCCAGCCGTGCGCATCGTGGCGCTCGATCGGCGAGCCCAGGAGGATGCGCGGCGGTTCACCTGGACGGGGACGGGCGAAGCGGCGGCGCGCATCGAGGCGGCCGAGCCCATCGACATCTCGCGGGAGGCGACCGGCGAACTGAGCCTGATTGTCGAGTACAGGGTCGACCAGCGGCCGAGCGGCGCCGTGACGGTCGCGATGGACGGCGCACGCCTGTCCGTCGGTGGCTTGTTGCGGTCGGCACCCGTCGGCGAGTGGCGTTCGCTGGTGCTGCCGCTGCGCTGTTTCGTGCGGGCCGGGCTCGACCCGAAGCGCGTCACCACGCCGGTGGCGATCAGCACGGCAGGGCGCCTGAGCCTGTCGATCTCGGATGTGCGGGTCGCCAGCGCCATGGTCGACCAGAACGCCTGCGGGCAGCCGTAAAGAAGGCCGATCGTGCCTTGACAATGGTGAGTGTCGAGGCCGAATGGTAGCGCTACCAACAGACAATCGCGCGAGGTCGGGTGAGCATGGAAGACGTGGCGGCGATGCTGCCGGAAGATCACGGGGAAGCAGTGCTCGCCGGGCGGCTGCAGCTGGCGGCGGGTCCAACTCCAGTGCTCATCCGCGGCGGTATCGTCGAGGACGTCTCCCGCGTTGCGCCCACCATTTCCGACCTGCTCGACCTCGACGATCCCGCTTCTGCCAGGGGCGAGCCGCTCTTTCCTGTGTCGGAACTCCGTGCCGACCAGCTGCTTGCACCCGTCGACCTGCAGGTGGTCAAGGCGGCCGGCGTGACCTTCGCCATCTCGGCGATCGAACGGGTCATCGAAGAGCGTGCCCGCGGCGACTATCAGCAGGCGGCAGCGATCCGCGACAAGCTCGAGCAGCGCATCGGCGGCGCCATACGCTCGGTCGTCCCTGGCACACCCGAGGCTGCACGGCTGAAGGACGCGCTGCTCGAAGACGGGCTCTGGTCGCAGTATCTGGAAGTCGCGATCGGACCGGACGCGGAGATCTTCACCAAGACGGCGCTGCTCGCGAGCGTGGGTTCGGGGGCGCCGATTGGCGTGCGTTCCGATTCGAGCTGGAACAATCCGGAGCCGGAAGTCGTGGTGGTTGTCGACAGCCGCGGCTCAATCAAGGGCGCCAGCCTCGGCAATGATGTCAATCTGCGGGACTTCGAAGGCCGCAGCGCGCTGCTGCTGAGCAAGGCCAAGGACAACAATGCGTCATGCGCGATCGGGCCGTTCATCCGGCTGTTCGACGCGCGCTTCACTCTGGACGACGTGCGCTCGGCCGTGGTCGAGCTGGAGATCGTCGGTGAGGACGGCTTCACCCTGCGCGGACGCAGCCTGATGAGCGAGATCAGCCGTGACCCGGCGGAGCTCGTCCGACAGGCGCTGAGCGAACACCATTATCCGGACGGCTTCGCGCTGTTCCTTGGAACGCTGTTCGCGCCCACGGACGACCGCGATGAGCGGGGCCGCGGGTTCACCCACAAGCCGGGCGATGTGGTTCGCATCAGCGCTCCCAGGCTCGGCACTCTGGTCAACCGCGTGACCACGTCAAAGGAGGCGCCCCCCTGGCGCTTCGGCGTGCGCGCGCTCATGCGCAACCTGGCCAATCGCGGCCTCCTCGCCACCACGAACGCCTGAAAGCAGGACCCATGTCCGACATCCTGAGTCATTTCATCGGCGGCCGCGCGCTTGGCGGCGACGCCAGCGGCAGCAGCGTGAACCCGTCCAACCTGGACGACACGGTCGCGACCTATCCCAAGGGGAACGCCGAGGACGTCGACCAGGCAGTCCAGGCGGCGCGCGCAGCCTTCCCGGCCTGGTCCGAGGCGTCGCCGGAGGTGCGCTCGGACGTGCTCGACCGCGCCGGCGCGCTGGTGATGGAGCGGGCGAAGGAACTGGGCGCGTTGCTGTCGCGCGAAGAGGGCAAGACGCTTGCGGAAGGAACGGGCGAGGTCATGCGCGCCGCCCGGATCCTGAAATATTTCGCCGGCGAAGCGCTCCGGCGACACGGCCAGACGCTGGAATCGACGCGCCCCGGCATCGATGTAGCAACTCACCGTGAGGCGGTAGGCGTCGTCGGCCTGATCACGCCGTGGAACTTTCCGATTGCCATTCCGGCGTGGAAGGCAGCGCCGGCGCTGGCGTTCGGCAACACCGTGGTCCTGAAGCCGGCGACGCCGACCCCCGCCATCGCGCACGCGCTGGCTGCGATCATCCACGAGGCCGGCGCTCCAGCCGGCGTGTTCAACCTGGTCATCGGCGAAGGGGACGTCGGCCGAGCCATTGTCGATCATCCGCAGGTCGATGCCATCAGCTTCACCGGCTCGCAGGGCGTCGGCGCAATGGTGGGGCTTGGCGCGATGAAGCGCCAGGCGCGGGTGCAGCTGGAGATGGGCGGCAAGAACCCGCTCGTGGTGCTGGACGATGCCGACCTGGAACGGGCAGTCACCTGCGCCATCGACGGGGCCTTCTTCGGCACCGGCCAGCGCTGCACCGCGTCTTCGCGGATCATCGTCACGGAGGGCATCCACGACCGCTTCGTCGAAGCGCTGGCGGAGCGCGCCCGCTCGCTGCGGGTCGGCGACGCGCTCGACCCGCAGACCCAGATCGGTCCGGCGGTCAGCGAGCAGCAGCTCGAGCAGAACCTGCGTTACGTAGGGATCGCGCGGGACGAGGGCGGCAAGGTGCTGACGGGCGGCGAAGCACTGACGCTCGACAAGCGTGGCTACTACATGGCGCCGACGGTGATCGCCGACACCGCGCCGGACCAGCGCATCAATTGCGAGGAGGTCTTCGGGCCGGTGGCCAGCACGGTGCGCGTGCGGGACTATGACGAAGCGCTGGAGATCGCCAATCGCGGCCAGTTCGGCCTGTCGGCCGGCATCGTCACCAACTCCCTAAAGCACTCCCGTCATTTCCGTCGCGCAGTGCGGGCGGGGATGGTGATGGTGAACCTGCCAACGGCTGGCGTCGATTATCATGTGCCATTCGGTGGAACGCGCAAGTCGAGCTACGGCGCGCGGGAGCAGGGCTTCGCCGCAGTTGAGTTCTACACGCAGATCAAGACTGTCTATGTCGGGGGCTAGTTTGGAGCAGGCGGGAGCAGGCAGCGCGATCTATCCGAGCCTGCGCGGCAAGCGCGTGCTGGTCACCGGCGGTGGATCGGGGATCGGCGCGGGCATCGTCGAGGCTTTCGCCGGCCAGGACGCGCACGTCACCTTCTTCGACATCTGCGAAGATGAATCGCGGGAGCTTGCCGAAAGTCTGAATGCCGGGTTCGAACGCGTGGACCTGACCAACATCGCTGCGACGCAGGCGAGCATCGCGCGGCTGGTGGAAGAGGCGGGGCCGTTCGACGTACTGGTCAACAATGCCGCGAATGACGACCGTCACAAGGTGGAGGACGTCACCGAGGAATATTGGGATAACCGGGTCGCAGTGAACCTCAAGCACCTGTTCTTCTGCGCACAATCGGTCATCCCGGGCATGCGGCAGAAGGGGGGCGGAGCGATCGTCAACCTTGGCTCGATCAGCTGGCACCTCGCGCTGCCGGAGCTGGTGCTATACCAGACGTGCAAGGCCGGCATCGAAGGACTGACGCGCGCGCTGGCGCGGGAACTGGGCCCCGACAACATCCGCGTGAACTGCGTCGTCCCCGGAAACGTGCGGACCCCTCGTCAACTCAAGTGGTACACTCCGGAGGGTGAAGCAGAGATCGTCGCGGCGCAGTGCCTCAAGGGTCGGCTGGTGCCGAAGGATATCGCTGCGATGATCCTGTTCCTGGCGTCGGACGAGGCGCGACTGGTGAGCGGACACGAGCATTTCGTTGATGCGGGGTGGCGCTGAGATGACCGAGGCGCCGCGGGTCGTATGGGAGGTCGCGGCGCAGCTTGGCGAGGGTCCGGTCTGGGTCAACGACTCCTTCTGGTTCACCGATATCAAGCAGCACAAGATCCATCGCCTGCATCCCAACAGGGGTGATCGGCGCAGCTGGGATGCGCCCGAACAGATCGGCTTCGTGCTCCCGGCGAGTAGCGGCGGCTTCGTCGCTGGGCTGCAAAGCGGTCTGCACCACTTCGATCCGGGCAGCGGAGAGTTCCGGCTGATCCAAGAGGTGGAGCCGGAGCATCCTCGCAATCGGCTGAATGATGGCGTGGTAGACGCTGCCGGGCGGCTCTGGTTCGGCACCATGGACAATGGCGAGCGGGCGAAGAGCGGGAGCTTCTACCGGTTCGAGCGCGGGCAGCTGACGCATGCGGGGCTGTCCGGCGTCGCCATCACCAACGGGCCCGCGATCGCGCCGGACGGGCGGACGCTCTACTGGGTCGACACTCTCGAGCGGACGATTTCGGCCTGCGAGATCGCTCAGGACGGCAGTTTGGGTCCGTCTCGGCTGATCGTCGAAATCGAGGAGGGCGGGGGCTTTCCCGACGGTCCGACCTGTGACGCGGAAGGGTGCATATGGATCGGTCTCTATGCCGGCTGGGAGGCGCGCCGCTACTCGCCGTCAGGCGAACTGCTGGAGCGGGTGCGTTTCCCGGTGGCGAACATCACCAAGCTCGCCTTCGGAGGCCAGGACTTGCGCACGGTCTATGCGACCACCGCGCGGCAGAAGATGAGCGCGGAGGAGATTTCCCGCCAGCCCGCCATCGGTCATCTGTTCGAGTTCCGGGTGGACGTGCCCGGCTTGCCATGTCCGCGCATCGCACTCTGACCGCCCTTACGGCGACGCTGCTGGCGGGAACAGCTGCGGAGGGCGCCCCGCGGCTCGATCCCCTGTTCGGCGACGGCGCTGTGCTCCAGCGGGAGCGGCCTATCCGGGTCGCCGGAGACGCCGATGCGGGCGAGCGTCTGCGGGTGAGCCTGGCGGGACAGGCGCGGGAAGTGCGCGCGGATGGCAGCGGACGCTGGTCGGTCGAGTTCGCGCCGCTCCCTGCGGGCGGGCCACATGTGCTCGAGGCCCGTTCTTCCTCGGGGGTGGCGCGCGCTGCCGACGTGCTGCTGGGCGATGTGTGGCTCTGCTCGGGCCAGTCGAACATGGAATGGGCGGTCAAGCAGGCGCTGAACGGCGCGGGGGAGGTGCAAGCGTCCAGGGACGACCAGGTGCGCATCCTCACTGTTTCCCAGAAGACAGCGCTAACGCCCCAACAGCGCTTCGCCGAGCCGCCGTCATGGGCCCGGCTGACGCCGGGGAGCGCGGCGGATTTCTCGGCAGCGTGCATCTTCATGGTCCGGGACCTGCGGGCGACGCAGAAGGTGCCGATTGGCGCCATCGACGTGAGCTGGGGCGGATCGCGCATCCGGCCCTGGCTTGATGAAGCGTCGGCCCGGGCAATCGGGGGAGAAGGGGACGCGGCGCTGCTGGCGCTCTACCGGCGCGATCCCTCGGCAGGCGCCCGCCGCTTCGGCGAGCAATGGGGCGCCTGGTGGCGGGAGCGGACCGGCGACGCCGCTGGGCAGGAGCCCTGGCGAGCGAGCGACCGGCTGCAATGGCGGCCATTCCCGGCAATCGGACCCTGGGAGGAGTGGGGCGATCCCGCTTTCGCCAGCTTCAACGGCCAGGTCTGGGCACGTCGCCGGGTCACGCTGACACCGCAGGAGGCCGCGAAAGGAGCGACCCTCTCGCTCGGCGTGGTGGACGATCTTGACCAGACGTGGGTCAACGGCATCGGCGTCGGCAGCATGTTCAGCTGGTCGGAAGGACGGGATTACCGCATCGCGCCGGGGATACTTCGTTCTGGCGAGAACGAAATCCTGGTCAATCTGGGCGACAGCTGGGGGCCGGGCGGATTCCAAGGACCGGCGGAGCGGCTGAAGCTGACCTTTGCCGACGGCAGCGCGAAACCGCTCGGGACCGGATGGGAATATTCGGTCGTGCCGGCGGAGATCGGTAATCCGCCACGAGCGCCGTGGGATACGCATGCGGGTCTCGGCACCATGTACAACGGCATGATCGCGCCTCTCGGACCGCTCAGCCTGAAGGGGGTGGCCTGGTACCAGGGCGAGTCGGACGTGGGCGTTCCCGGCTACGAGAAGCGCCTCGCGGCCCTGATGGCGAGCTGGCGAAAGCAGTTCCGCGACCCCCAGTTGCCGTTCCTGGTGGTGGCGCTTGCGGGCTTCGGGAGACCAGTGTCCGAGCCGGTGGATAGCGGGTGGGCGGCGCTGATCAACGCGCAGCGCAGGGCTGCCGCGGCGGACTCCCGAGCGGCGCTGGTTGTCGCAACCGACCTTGGTGAGCAGAACGACATCCATCCACCCAACAAGCAGGAGGTGGGCCGTCGGCTGGCGCTTGCGGCGCGAGCCCTGGCGTACGGTGAAGAGGACGCCGCGCTCAGCCCCTTGCCGCTGGCGGCGACTAGGGAAAGGGACGCCGTCCGCGTGTCCTTCTCACGCGGGCTGCGTGCGATCGGAGGGACCCGGCCCATCGGCTTCGAGCTCTGCGCTGCGACGCAGGACAGCTGCCGCTGGGCCGAGGCGCGGATCGACGGGAATGCCGTGGTGCTGTCCGGGGACGGGAAGCGGGCCACGCGCGTGCGCTACGGCTGGAGCGACTTCCCCATCCTCAATCTTTATGCGGATGACCTGCCGGCACCGCCGTTCGAGCTGCCGATCCGCTAGCTCTTAGTGATTGTGGCGCGGTGTCCGCGAGGACGTGCCCCGATACTTGAGGGCGAGCTCCAGCACAGCGCCGTCTGCCAGTTGCCCGGTCTTCTCGCGGTAGATTTCTTCCCACGGCGTCTGGCTTTCCGGCACGGGCGGCGGCGGCTCGGCCGAGCGGCGGGCGATCTCCTCCTCGTCAACCAGCGCGTCGCAACGGCCGCTCGCCAGGTCGATGCGGATGATGTCGCCGGTGCGGAGCCACGACAGACCCCCGCCCGCCGCGCTCTCCGGAGAGGCGTTGAGGATGGAGGGGCTGTCGGAGGTCCCCGACTGGCGGCCGTCGCCGAGCGTCGGCAGGCTCATGATCCCCCGCTGGATGAGATGGTCGGGCGGTTGCATGTTGACGACCTCGGCCGACCCGGGCCAGCCGAGCGGCCCTGCACCGCGGATCACCAGGATGCAATTTTCGTCGATTCCGAGCGAGGGATCGTTGATCCGGTGGTGGTAATCGTCGGAGCCGTCGAACACGACCGCTCGCGCCTCGAACACGTTTTCATGGCCTGGGCGCGAGAGGTAGCGCCGGCGGAAGTCGTCGGAGATGACGCTCGTCTTCATAATGGCGAAGTCGAACAGGTTGCCCTTGAGGACCAGGAAGCCCGCCCGTTCGCGCAGGGGCTCGGCAAAGGGTAGGATCACCTCCCGGTCGCCGGTCTCGCGGTCCTGCAGGTTCTCAGCCTGCGTGCGTCCGGTGACCGTCAGCGCCGATCCGTCGAGCTTGCCGGCCTGCAGCAGTTCCCACAGGACTGCCGGGACCCCGCCTGCGCGGTGGAAACGCTCGCTGAGGAAGACGCCGGCGGGCTGCATGTTGACCAGCAGCGGCACGTCGTAGCCATGCTCCATCCAGTCGGCGGGACCGATCTCCACGCCGGCCTGGCGCGCCATGGCGGTGATGTGCGGCTGCGCATTGGTTGACCCGCCGATCGCACCGACCAGCCGGATGGCATTGAGGAATGCATCGCGGGTCAGGATGCGTGACGGCCGTAGGTCGTCGTAGGCCATCTCGACGATCCGCTTGCCGGTGAGATAGGCCATCTGGCCACGCTCGCGGTAGGGCGCCGGAATGGCGGCATTGCCGGGCAGGCACATGCCGAGCGCCTCGGCGACGGCGTTCATGGTCGAAGCGGTGCCCATGGTGTTGCAGTGCCCGGCCGAGGGAGCAGAGTCCGTGGCGCGGCGCAGGAACTCCTCCTCGTCGATCACGCCCGCGGCGAGCAGACGGCGGGAACGCCAGATGACGGTTCCGGAGCCTACCAGCTCACCCTCGTGCCAGCCGTCCAGCATCGGTCCGCCCGAGAGAGTGATCGCGGGAATGTCGACGGTGGTCGCCGCCATGATCGCCGCGGGTGTCGTCTTGTCGCAGCCGGTGGTCAGGACCACGGCATCGATCGGATAGCCGTTCAGGATCTCGACTAGGCCCAGATAGGCGAGGTTGCGGTCGAGCGCTGCCGTGGGCCGACGACAATTCTCGAAGATGGGGTGCATCGGGAATTCCATCGGAATCCCACCCGCGTCGCGGATCCCGGCCTTGATGCGGTCGGCCAGCTCCAGGTGGATGCGGTTGCACGGGGCGATGTCCGAGCCGGATTGCGCGATACCGATGATCGGCTTGCCGCAGCGCAACTCGTCGGCGGTGATGCCATAGTTCATGAACCGCTCGAGGTAGAGCGCGCTCATGTCGCTTCGACCCGGCGCCGCGAACCACTCTCGGGATCGGAACGGCCGGGCAGGGGTGCGGGTCACGTCATTCTCCGTTCGAAAGGAAGGGGCGCGGCCCGCTTGACCGCAGCCGCGCCCCTGTTCTTGGTCGCCAGGCTGGGACTCAGCCCTGCATCTCCTCCAGCTCCTTGCCCTTGGTCTCGTGAATGAAGCGCTGGACCAGGAAGAAGCTGATCACCGCGGAGACGGCATAGAAGCTGTAGCTGAGCGCCAGCCCGAGCTCACGCGCCATGACTGGGAAGCTCTGCGCGATCAGGTAGTTCGAGAACCATTGCGCGAAGCCGGCCACGGCCAGTGCCGAGCCGCGGATCTGGTTGGGGAACATCTCGCCCAGCATGACCCACATGACCGGACCCCAGCTGACGTTGAAGAAGACCACGTACAGGTTGGCGGCGATCAGGGCGACCCAGCCAAGCTCCGGCGAGAGCTGGAGATTGCCGGCGGCATCGAGACTGCCGTTGGCAAACGCGTAGACCATGGCGAACAGGGTCGCGGCCATGCCTGCGGAGCCGATCAGGAGCAGCGGCTTGCGACCGATCTTGTCGATCACCGCGATGGTGATGAAGCAGGCGGCGATCGAGACCAGGCCCGAGACGATGTTGATCTGAAGCGACTGATCTTCGGTGAAGCCGGCCAGCTGCCACAAGGTCGCGCCATAGTAGAAAATGACGTTGATGCCGACGAGCTGCTGGAACACGGCAAGCAGGATGCCGGCCCAGACAATCGGGCGAATGCCGCCGCCGGGCGCCTTGAGGTCGCTAAGCCGGGGACGATGGTCCTCGCTGAAGGTCTGGCGGATCTCGACCAGCTTGGCATCGGCAACGTCGCGTCCAAAAAGCTTGGAAAGAACGCCGTGAGCCTTCTCGTCGCGCCCCTTCGAGACGAGGTAGCGCGGGCTCTCCGGAATGAAGAGCAGCGCGAGCAGGAAGACGGCGGCGGGCAGAGCCTGCATCAGGTACATCCAGCGCCATGCCTCGAGGCCGAGCCAATAGGTGGCGACAGACTCGCCGGCGGACGCGGCCAGGAAGTAGTTCACCACGAAGGCGGCGGTCAGTCCCGTGATGATCATGATCTGCTGGAGGGTGGTAAGCCGTCCGCGGATGCTCGCGGGTGCCACCTCCGAGATGTAGGCAGGGGAAAGGACGCTCGCTGCGCCTACCGCCACGCCGCCGGCGAAGCGCGCAACGACGAAGAGCAATTGGGTATGGGCGAAGCCCTGGACCAGGGCGCCGATCAGGAACAGCACGGCGGCGAGCATCATGACGTTGCGCCGGCCCATCAGGTCGGCCAGCCGGCCGGCGGAGAAGGCGCCGACGAAGCAGCCGATCAGCAGGGAGCCGACCGTGAAGCCGAGGCCTTCCTCACCCAGGTTGAAGGCCGTCCTGAGGCCTTCCTGTGTCCCGTTCACGGCTCCGCTGTCGTAGCCGAACAGGAAGCCTCCGATGGTGGCCACGGCAACGATCGCGCCGATGTAGCCCATATTCGCCCGTGACGGACTCGCCTCTGTCATGAACCCCCTCCAAGGTTTGTTGGGCGGACCACACCGCCGCATCGTGTTAGCGGTAACTTCTCCACGACCAGCAGCGAAACGCAATGGCCTTCATGCCGTTACTTCGGGGAGGCCGCCGATGCGCGGACCACCAGTTCGTGGTCGAGCACAGCCTCTATCGGCCCGGTCGTGGTCCCGCGCCGCTCTGCACGGACCTCGGCGAGGAGCAGCTCGAGAGCCCTCCCTGCCATGCCGGAAACCGGCTGGCGGATGGTCGTCAGCTCCGGCCAGACCGCCGTCGCGAGCTGGGTGTCGTCGAAACCCACTACGCTGAGGTCTCCCGGCACGTTCAAGCCGCGGCGATGGGCGACGCTGACCACCGCCGCCGCCATGTCGTCGTTGCTGGCGAAGATTGCCGTAGGCGGGGTTCGTCGGCGCAGCAGCTTCTCGGCTGCGTCGAGCCCGGAGCGGAAGCTGAAATAGCCTTGCTCGACAACGATGTGCTTGGCCAGGCCGGCCGCCTCCATCGCCAGCCTGAACCCGCGCTCGCGCTCCACGCTGGCAATCTGGTCCGGATGCCCTTTGATGAGAGCAATGCGTTTGTGTCCGAGGCCGATCAGATACTCGGTCATCTGCCTTGCGGCGCTGCAGTCATCCATCCGGACATTGAGCGGATTGGGATGCTTCCCCTTGGCAACGGTGACGACCGGAATGCCGGCCTTAGCGAGTGCGGTGAGGATGGGGGCCGATTCGGATAGGGGCGGGGGGAGAATGACTCCTTCCACGCCGGCATGGGCGAGGTGGTTGGCCGCTTCGCGCTGGCCCGCCTCATCCTCGGACTCGCAAGGTTCGATCACCAGCTGGCAGCCGGCGACCTTGGCGGTTTCCAGCGCGCCGACCAGGAACTGACTGAGGTAGGCGGCGCTCGGGTTCGAATAGAAGAGTCCGATGTGGGTCGCTTCGCCCGCCGCCAATGATCGCGCAGCCGAATTGGGAGAGTAGCGCAGCCGGTCGATCGCTCGCAGCACGTTCTCGCGAGTCCGCTCGCGCACGTTTCCGCCGCTGTTGATGACCCGCGACACGGTCATGGCCGAGACGCCGGCCTCTCGGGCGACGTCCTGAATGGTGACGTTTCCGCGACCCCTCCTGCCTGGCCTGCTCATGCTCGCCCGTTCGTCCCCCTTTCGCGCGCGGTCGTAAGACGCGGGAACAGGCATTGCAACGCTGCTACTGCTCTTTATGGTAGCGCTACCAACAGCAGTTGTGCAGGGGTTGCAGATGATCAGCGGGCGTTCGGTTCGACTTCTTGCAGCGGCGCTTGCCGCCACGACCCTCGCAGGTGCGACAAGCGCGACCGGCACTGCCCAACCCAGAGGCGCCGCTGTTTCGCGCGCGATCTACAAGGATCCTTCACAGCCAGTCGAGCGGAGGATCGAGGACCTGCTTCGGCGAATGACGCTGGAGGAGAAGGTGGCTCAGCTGGTCACTGTCTGGGAGCAGAAGGGAAAGATCCAGACAGACGACGGGACCTTCTCGCCGGAAGAAGCGTCCCAGAATTTTCCTCACGGCCTGGGACAGATCGCCCGGCCATCGGATCGGCGCGGAGTCACGGTCGCCAACACGGGCGCGGCTGGCGCTGCTGCGGGAGCGGTCAACCGCAACGGACGCGAGACGGCCGACTATATCGATGCCGCGCAGCGCTGGGCGGTCGAGAAGACTCGGCTGGGCATTCCCCTTCTGATGCATGAGGAGGCATTGCACGGCTACACCGCTCGCGGCGCGACCAGCTTCCCGCAGGCGATCGCACTTGCCAGCAGCTGGGACCCGGCCTTGCTCGAGCGGGTGTTTTCGGTTGCAGCGCGCGAGATGCGGGCCCGTGGCGCCCACCTGGCACTGGCGCCGGTCGTCGACGTGGCGCGTGATCCGCGCTGGGGACGGATCGAGGAAACCTACGGCGAGGACCCACATCTCGTCAGCGAGATGGGCCTCGCAGCCATCCGAGGCTTCCAGGGACGCACCTTGCCGCTCGCGTCCGACAAGGTCCTGGTCACGCTCAAGCACATGACCGGTCACGGTCAGCCGGAGAATGGCACCAACGTCGGTCCCTCGGACATCAGCGAGAGGACGCTGCGTTCCATCTTCTTCCCGCCATTCGAACGCGCAGTGACCGAGTTGCCCGTGCTTTCGGTCATGGCATCATACAACGAGATCGACGGCATCCCATCCCATGCCAACGGCTGGCTGCTCAACGACGTGCTGCGGGGCGAGTGGGGCTTCAAGGGCGCGGTAGTCAGCGACTATTTCGCCATCCGTGAGCTGATCACGCGCCACCGCATGTACAGCAGTCTCAAGGACGCTGCCGAGCGGGCGATGGAGTCGGGCGTCGACTCCGAAATGCCGGATCCCGAGGGCTTCGTGCACCTGCCGGAGTTGGTTCGGACGGGACGGGTGTCGCAGAAGCTGGTCGACGATGCGGTCCGGACCGTGCTGCGGATGAAGTTCCAGGCCGGGCTGTTCGAGAACCCCTACGTCGATGCGGGCACGGCGGATGCGAAGACCGCTACACCGGATGCCATCGCGCTGGCCCGCGAGGCCGCTCAGCGTTCCATGGTGCTGCTCAAGAACGAACGTGGCCTCCTTCCGCTCGACCCGGCAAAGATCGGCCGCATGCTAGTGGTGGGGACTCACGCCAGGGACACGCCGATCGGAGGCTACAGCGACGAGCCCAGCCATGTGGTGAGTGTCCTCGAGGGCCTGCAGAAAGCAGCCGCGGGACGCTTCACCGTCAACTATTCCGAGGGCGTGCGCCTGACCGAGAGCCGCTGCTGGTCCTGCGACGAGGTCAAGCTCGTGCCCGAGACGATCAACCGCAAGCTGATCGCCGATGCTGTCGCGGCCGCGAAAAAGGCCGACACGATCGTGCTGGTACTCGGCGAGAACGAGCAGCTCAGCCGTGAGGCCTGGGCCGATGCTCACCTGGGCGATACGACCTCGCTGAACCTGGTGGGACAGCAGGAGGAGCTCGCTCGGGCGATTCTAGCGTTGGGCAAGCCGACCGTCGTGCTGCTGCTCAACGGCCGACCGCTGTCCGTCAACTATCTGGCCGAGAACGCGTCGGCCTTGGTCGAGGGCTGGTACCTTGGGCAGGAGACCGGGAACGCGGTCGCCGACGTGCTGCTCGGCAAGGTGAGCCCCGGCGGCAAGCTGCCGGTCTCCTTCGCGCGCAGCGTCGGGCAACTGCCGATCTACTACAACCACAAGCCGACGGCGCGGCGTGGCTACCTGTTTGATACCACCAAGCCGCTTTACCCGTTCGGCCATGGGCTGAGCTACACGACGTTCGACATTTCCGCACCGCGCATCGCCCGCCCGAGCATCGCCGTGGGCGAGACAGCAAAGGTCAGCGTGGACGTGACCAACACGGGGCGGCGCGTGGGAGACGAGGTGGTGCAGCTCTATGTCCGCGATGACGAGGCCTCGGTGACCAGGCCGGTGATCGAGCTTAAGGGCTTCCAGCGGATCACGCTGCAGCCCGGAGAGCGGCGGACGATTACCTTCGACGTCACCCCCGCGCACCTGAGCCTGTGGAACACGCAGATGAAGCGCGTGGTGGAGCCCGGCACCTTCACCATCTCGGTGGGCCCCAATTCCGTCGACCTCAAGACCGCCAAGCTGACGGTCGCCGCTCGCTAGGGAGCCTTACCGATCCTGCTGGTGCTCGGCCAGCCAAGCCGACACCCACACCAGCGGCGCGTTCCAGTTGATGGCGACCTCATTGAGGCTGAAGGCATGGATGTCGTCCGCCCAGCATTTCTGCGGGGCGCAGGTGCCCTTCAACTTGCTGGCGACATCGTCGCTCATGTTGGTGCTGTTCGGTCCGCCGGAGATCGCCCCGGGCGGTGGCGGTGGCAAAGCCTTGTCGAGCGAGTGCGCCCAGAAGCGGTGGTGCGGATTCTGCATCGGGCGGACGCCGTAACCGGACACGAAGGAACGATCGAGCGGGTTGCGGCCGAGGATGAAGTCCATGCCGTCGATCACGCCGTCGCGGTAACGGCTGTCGCGCGTGAAATCATACGCCAGCGCCATGATCATCGAACGGTTCAGGATGTTGCTGGTCGAACCCCACGTCCACCCTGAGGCCGGCGCGAACGGCAGGGCGTAGCCGACCTGCTTGCGCTCGGCCAGGAAGCGATCGGCAGCCGCGCGGATCTGACCGCGAAGGCGCTCGACCTCCAAAGGCGGGAGTGCATTCGGAACGGTTGCAAGCGTGATGGTGCCGAGCGGCGCGGTGCCTGGCCAACTCGGCTCCCCCTGAACGGGCGCCCGAAACGCCGGGGAGCGCTCGACGGCAGCGCGGTAGGCCGGCTTGCCGGTTGAGGCAAAAAGCTCGGCGGCCGCCCAGTAGAATTCGTCGCCGAGCTGGTCGTCGCCATAGGCGCCACTGCCCGTGAAGTCGGCCAGCGCGTAGACCTCCGGGTTCCGCTCGGCAGCCGCCCAGGCGCGCTCGGCCGCGCGCAGGCAGCGATCCGAGAAGGCCGGGTCGATGGTGCGCCAGATTCGCGCGCATTGCGCAGTCGTCGCTGCGAGATTGAGAGTCGCCGCCGTCGTCGGCGGAAACAGCACGCGCCGCTCGCGTACCTCGTGGGGTCGCTGCGGTAGGGGCGTCCACTTCTCGTCCGCCACCTTGTGGTGAACCATGCCGGACGCATCAATGTCAGTGAAGGTCAGCCCGGGCGTGGTCTGCTTGGCCCCTACCGGAAGGCGCAGGCGAGTCCCTTCAGGCACCTGCATCTTGAGCATGAACTCGGTCTGCCAACGTGCCTCGTCGAGCAGGTCGGAAACGCCGTTGCCGCGCTCGGGAACGGTCGCGTTACCGTCCGCGAACAGGCGGGAGTTGGACGCACTCAGGCGCTCGTAGAGATTGAGCAGGGTCCACAGCGCGATGCCGCCGTTCACGACATACTTGCCGTGGTCGCCCGCATCGTACCAGCCGCCGCCAAGCTCCAGCGTGTACGGGCAACCGGGCCATAAGTTGCCCTTGCTGTCTGCACCCGAAACGCAGGTGGCCCGCTCGGTGGCGTGTCCCGCCGGCCGTGCCCAGCGTTCGCCGACCAGGCTCGCGTCGATCGGGGTGCCGGCGCGGTTGTGGTAGAAGTAGGCAAGCGCATCGTACGGCAAGCGATCGTAGATGCGCGGCGCGACGCTGAAGGGTCGGCTGCTGTCGTCGCCGACCTTCAGGGTAAGCGACTTCGCCGAGCCTTTGTATCCACTGAAGTCGACTTGATGGACGTGTTCGCCTGACCAGCGATCCGGGCCGAACACGCTTGTTCGACCGGATGCCACGACCCGGCCCTGCTCATCGATGAGGGACCAGGGCAGCGGCCGCTTCGAGTTGTTCGCTAGAACGGCACGCTTTGGCCCGTCCACGAGAATGCCCAGCTGGTTCAGCCGAACGGGCGCATCCTGTGCGGCAGCCGGCACCGAGGCCGCCAGCACCGCAGCCGTCGTCAGCAGCACCAAGCTCTTCATCGTCAGGTTCCTTCGGTGATCTTTCAGGCAGCGCGAGCCGCGGTCGCTTGCACGAGCTCGGGCGCGGCGCAGTTGTCGAGAATGAACTGCTTGTGGGTGGGCATGTACTCGGCACTGTTGTGCACGGCCTCGGCGATATGTTTCAGGCGAGCCCGCGTTTCCTCGAGCGGCATGATGTCCGCGACCGGATCGTACGTGCGGGCCTTCATCAGCTGCCCGATCATGACCGCGAACCAGCTCGTGTCGTTGAACAGCTCATCATTCTCGCGGAAGGTCCGGCCGTAGGCCTGGAACACCCGGATCTTCTCGGCCAGCCGTTCGGGGACTTCCATGTTCCGGCAGTAGTTCCAGAATTCGGAGTCGTCCCGCTCAGTGGCGTTGTAATGGAGCACCAGGAACTCGCGCACGATCTCGTACTCGTTCGCGACGATGCGGTTGTAGCGATCGATGTCGGCTTGCTGGAAGGTGCGATCCGGAAACATGGTCATCAGGCGCGACAGGCCGCTCTGGACCAGCCAGATGCTCGTCGATTCCAGCGGCTCGAGGAAGCCGGCCGCCAAGCCAAGCGAGACGCAGTTCTTGACCCAGGTCTGGCGGCGTCGCCCCGTCTTGAACGGCACGATCCGGGGGTCTGCGAGCGGTTTGCCGTCCAGGTTCTTCATGAGGATATCGGTCGCCTCGTCATCGCTCATGAAATCGCTACAGAAGACATGGCCGTTGCCGATGCGGTGCTGCAGCGGAATGCGCCATTGCCAGCCCGCCGTGTGCGCTGTGGAGCGGGTATAGGGCGTGATCTCTTCCGTGCTTTCGCAGGGAACGGCGATGGCCCGATTGCAGGGCAGGTAGTGCGACCAGTCCTCGTAGCCGCTCTTCAACGCCTGCTCGATCAGCAGGCCGCGGAAGCCCGAGCAATCGATGAACAGGTCGCCCTCGATCTTGCGCCCGTCCTGCAGCGTGACGGATTCGATGAAGCCGTCCTCGCCGCGAAGGGTGACGTCGACGATCTTGCCTTCCTGCCGTACCACGCCCCGGCTTTCGGAATATTCACGAAGGTAGCGCGCATAAAGGCCGGCATCGAAGTGATAGGCGTAGGCGATGCTCGACAGCGGCGAGTTGCCGTTGTCGAACGGGCGCATGAACTTGCCGCGCTCGCCGGCCAGCGCGGGCAGCGACCATTCGTCCAGCCGCGGCGCCTCGCCGAGTTGGTGCAGGCGCAGCCAGTGCGAGTGGAACGAAACGCCTTGCATGTTGAGGCCGTAGCTTCCGAACGGGTGGAAGTAGGTATGGCCCTCACGACCCCAGTTGCGAAACTGGATGCCGAGCTTGAAGGTGCCCTTGGTTCGACGGACGAAGTCGTCCTCGTCGATTTCCAGCATGCGGTTGAACGTCGCCATCTGCGGGATCGTGGCTTCGCCGACGCCGATGATCCCGATCTCGTCAGATTCGATGAGGGTGATGGAGCAGTAATTGGTGGTCAGGATTTTGGCCAAGGTCGCGGCCGACATCCAGCCGGCGGTTCCGCCGCCGACTATGACCACGCTGCGAATTCGATTGTCGCTCATGATGCGTTCCTCATCGGGATGGGACGTGCACGCTGGGCCGGCGCGGCACGACAATGTTGGTCGATGAATTGGCGGTGGGTGGGCATTGCCTCGGCCGCGTGCCGCATGAACGCTGCCATCCGCAGGAGAGTCTGGCGGATTTCCTCCGGGTTGCCGGCAGCGTCCACCAGAGGGTCCCACCGTTCAGGCTGGATGCCTTGGCCAAGAAAGACCGCCAGCCAGCTCGCTTCGCTGAACAGCTCATCTTCGTGCCGAAAAAGCCGTCCGTTCTCCGCGAACAAGGCCATCTTGGTCGCCAAGCTGTCCGGGACCTCCATGGCGGCCGCGTCACGCCAGAATGCGGTGTCACGGCGATCGTTGGCCTTGTAGTGCAGGATGATGAAGTCCCGCACCTGTTCGAACTGCCTGGCCGTGAGCCGGTTGTATTCCGCTTCGAGCACCGGGTTGAAGCCACGGTCGGGCAACATGGCCAGCAGCTTGGAGATGCCGGCTTGGACAAGGTGAATGCTGGTGGACTCCAGCGGCTCCAGGAAGCCGCTGGCCAGCCCCAGCGCAACCACGTTGCGGTTCCATTGCTTGCGTCGGCGCCCCGTCGTGAAGCGGATCAGGCGCGGTTCGGCCAGCTGCTCTCCTTCGAGCAATGTCAGCGCCGTTGCGCTCGCCTGCTCATCGGAAAGGTGGCTGCTGGAGTAGACATACCCGGTCCCCAGCCGATGCTGTAGCGGGATGCGCCACTGCCATCCCGCGCCCAGAGCGGTGGCACGCGTGAAGGGGAGCGGATCGGCATCACCTGCACAGGGGACCGCAACCGCCCGATCACACGGGAGCCATCGCGTCCACTCCTCATAGCCGGTCTCAAGTGCCTCCTCGATCAGCAGGCCGCGAAAGCCGGAGCAGTCGATGAAGAGATCACCCTCGATCCGCTCCCCATTGGCGAGGTGGACCGCTTCCACAAAGCCGCTTTCGCCGTTGAGGTTCACGTTTGCCACGCGTCCCTCCCGGCGAACCACGCCCTGGGCTTCCGCATGCTCGCGAAGATATGCCGCATAAAGGTTGGCATCGAAGTGGAACGCGTAGTTCAAAGTGGACAACACGGACCTGGGGTCCGCCGCCGGCCGCTGGAAGCGTCCCAGGCGCGCCGCCACCGCGCAGAGGTTGAACTCCTCGATGTCGGGGATAACGCCTCGGCTGCTGTGCTGGAGCCAGAACTGGTGAAAGCTCACGCCTTCCAGGTCGGCGCCAAAAGTGCCGAACGGATGCATGTAGCGGGTGCCCGGTCGCTGCCAGTCGACGAACTCGATCCCGAGCTTGAACGTGCCCTGGGTCCGGCGGACGAACTCGTTCTCGTCGAGACCCAGCATCGCGTTGAAGGTGCGGATGGGCGGGATCGTCGCTTCGCCAACGCCGATCGTTCCGATTTCGTCGGATTCGACCAGCGTGACGCTGATCCCCGCCCGGCAGAGCCTGGCAAGGGCGGCAGCGGCCATCCAGCCGGCGGTGCCGCCTCCGACGATCACGATGCTCCTAAGGGGGGCCGCGCCGCTCACGCCGCAGCACTTCGCCGAATGGCGGAGAGATACTCTCCATGGGTTGGAAGTGGCCGAATCGCTGTAATCGTCAATTCTCGCATGCGGGCGAACTGGCGTTGCAGGTGCTCGACCGGGATTGCATCGGCAATCGAATCATAGCGCCGGGGCCGCAAGCCAAGCTCATCGAACAGGAGTGCCCATTCGTCTTCGTCAAGCAAGTCGCCATCGAGCAAGGAGACGCGCCCCCGGCTTTCATAGAGCGCAAGCTTGTGGCCGAGCTCTTCCGGCACCTCGCCCGCTCGTCGCGAGTCCCAGAAGCTCTCCCCCGAGCGCGCGTTGAGCCGGTAGGCGACCATTGCCAGGTCACGGCTTCGATCCAATTCCGCGATTGTCTCTCGATTATACTCCCGCGCTTCGGAACTTGCCGGGAGTGTGCCAGGCAACAAGCGCAGCAAACGCTCAAGGGCCGACCGGACCAGGTCCAGGGGAAGCGCATGCACCGGGTCCAGTGTTGCAGCGGCGGCGCCGATCGCAACGCAGTTGCCGACCCAAGGTTCGGCAAGGCGTCCGGCGTTCATGACGGTGGATCCGGGTCGCGGATCCAGGTCGGCTGATCCGCTAGATGCGAATAGTTGGACGGCCCGACCCTGGGTCGGCACGGTCATTCGCCACCCCGTCGGGAGCGCCTCGACATGGGAGTAGAGAGGCGGGGCCGCATTGGTGGCCTGCATCGTTTCGACCCAAGTGTTGCACGGTAGCAGGCCGGACCAGTCCTGCCATTCCATGTCCTCAACCTGGCGAACGACCGCACGCTCGATCCCACTGGCGTCCACCACCAGATGAGCATCGTGTCTCGAACCGTCCGCGAGCCGAACGACCGAGATGCTGCCGTCCGGTGCGAACTCGACCCCGTCGTAGGTGGTTCGCGAATGTTGAGCTCCGAAAGCCGTCGCCCGCTGCAGCAGCACTGCCCGGTATTCGCGCGCCGGCAGGTGAAGGCCGTGCTCAAGCTCAGCAAGCGGGTTGGAAGGGTCGGCCGGCGGGAGGGCAAAACGTCCACTTTGCGCCATCATCGGGGCAGCCGTATAATCTCCGAAGCGGAGATCCTGGCCGGTGGCGCGAAGCCGTGCCGCGAGCTGGTGGAAGGAAACGCCGTGAAGCTTCGCCCCGGCACCGCCGAACGGGACGAAGTAGGTGGGCCGGACGGAGGACCAGCCCGACCAGGCCGACCCGAGTGTGAAGCTTGCACCCGCCGACTGTACCAGTCGCTCGTCGTCCAAGCCGATCATGCGATGAAGACGTGCCATGCCGGGGCGCGTGGTCAGCACCATGGTTGACGGCCCGACACTGGTGTCCTCACCGCCTGTGCCGACCAGGTGAACCTCGAAACCCGTATTGGCCAACGCCCGCGCCAAGACGGCGGCCGTCAACGCGCCGGCGACTCCATCACCAATGACGATCAGCTTGCGCGCCGCACTCATGCTGCGGCCCCCAGTTGCGCAAGATAGTCCCAATGGCTCGGCATGGCCTGAGCGGCGAACCGGCAGCCCGCAGCAACCCGGCCGATCTGCCGTTCCAGGTCAGAAGCCGACAGCTTGTCTGCCCTGGGGTCGTAGCCCTGCGGGAGGATGTTCTGACCGACGTACACCGCGATCCAGCTGGGCTCCAGGAACATGCCGTCGCGGTACCGGCTCACTGCTCCCCGATGCCGGAACAGGTCGATCTTCTCTTCCAGCGAGTCCGGCAGGGGCATGGTACGCACATAATCCCAGAAGGGAGAATCGGACCGGTCCGTCGCGCAATAATGTAGGATCAGGAAGTCGCGGATCCGTTCGTATTCGATATCCATCAGCCGGTTGTACTCGGCGGCGTCAGCCGGGTCCCATCCATGCAGTGGAAGGAACTCGATCAACCGTCCGATGGCGAGCTGGATGAGGTGGATGCTGGTGGACTCCAGCGGTTCAAGGAAACCGGCCGAGAGCCCGATCGCAACACAGTTCGCGACCCATTGCCGGTCCCGCTTGCCCGCTTCGAAGCGGAGCCGGTTGGGGCTGGCCAGCGGTTCCCCGTCCAATTGCTCGACCAGCGTGCGCTCGGCGGTTTCATCGTCTGTGAACGCGCTGCAATAGACATGGCCGTTGCCAGTCCTGTGCTGGAGCGGGATGCGCCAGATCCAGCCGGCGTCGCAGGCGGTCGCCCGAGTGTAGGGTGTCAGCTCGTCGGTGCCGGAGCAGGGGAGGGCGATCGCACGATCGCACGGCAGCCAATGTGCCCAGCTCTGGAACGCGGCGCCAAGGGTCTGGCCGACGAGAAGGCTGCGGAAGCCCGAGCAGTCGACGAACAGGTCGGCCTCTAGGGCAGAGCCATCCTCCAGAACGACCCGTTCAACCCACCCATCGTCGGAGCGTCGCTGCACCTCGACGATCTTCCCCTCGTATCGCTCGACACCACGCTCCTCCGCGTAGCTGCGCAAGACGCGGGCGTAGAGAGAGGCATCGAACTGGTACGCGTAGGAGAAGGTGGAGGCGATCGAGGACAGGTCCTCCGATGGGCGGGAGAAGCGGCCCAACCGGCTGGCCTGCACGGGCAGCGAGAATTCCTCCAGCGACAGGCTTCCGCCGTTCAGCCTGTAGCGAGTCCAGAGCTGCAGGAAGTTCACGCCCCCGGTGCTGGTGCCATAGCTTCCGAACGGGTGGATGTAGCTGTCGCCGATGCGGCCCCAGTTGCGGAACTCGATACCGAGCTTGAACGTCGCCTTGGTTGCTCGCATGAACTCCGCCTCGTCGAGGCCGAGCGTCGCGTTGAAGAAGCGAATGTGCGGCACCGTGGCTTCGCCAACCCCAACCGTGCCGATCTCCGCGGATTCGACCAAGCGGATGCGGACGGGGAGCCCCTTGAGCTTGCAGGCCAGTGCGGCGGCCGTCATCCAGCCTGCGGTGCCGCCACCCACGATCAGAACAGTGCGAACACCCCCGGACATCACGATTATCGTTGCACGGAGTTTCGGTAAGTAAAGGCGCCGTTGTTCACCATGACAACTCTCTTCATGCTGCGGTGCACCACACCAATGTTGCTGCAACGCACAATTGATTCAGATCACTACCCACTTGATTACGGCTGAATTGTCGGTCTACGTTACCGCTAACAGGGTAGCGCGCAAGGTCAACTGTTAGCGCTAACAGTATGAAGGGGGAGAAGCGCGGATGGGTCGGTTCTGGGCTGAGTCGAGGGGCAGCGCGTCGCTACTCGCAATCTGTGCGGTGCTATCTTCCACGCCTGCATTTGCGCAGGATCAGGCTGCAACTCAGGAAGTCACCACGGATCCCGCGACGGGTGCGGAAGGCGTTTCTTCACGTGATCCGCAGACCGGCGACAACGACGACGGTTCGATCGTCATCACCGGTATCCGCCGCAGCTTGCAGCGCTCCCAGGACCTGAAGCGGCAGTCTGACGTCCTCCAGGACTCGGTCACCTCGGAGGATATCAGCGCCCTTCCGGACCGCTCGGTCACGGAGGCGCTACAACGTATTCCCGGAGTCGCAATCGATCGCTTCGCTGCAGGCCGGGATCCGGACCACTTCTCCACGGAAGGCAGCGGCGTCGTTGTTCGCGGCTTGACCTACGTCCGCAGCGAACTCAACGGCCGCGACACGTTCAGCGCCAATAATGGCCGCGGCTTGAGCTTCTCCGACGTGCCTTCCGAGCTGCTTGGCGGCGTGGACGTCTTTAAAAGCCCGTCCGCCGACATGGTTGAGGGTGGCATCTCGGGCACCGTTAATCTCCGCACCCGCGTTCCGTTCGACAATGCGCGCAAGGGCTGGGTGCTGGCCGGCTCGGCCGAGATGAACTGGGGCGACATGCGCGAGAAGTGGTCGCCCAGCATCTCCGTTCTGGCCGCCAATCGCTGGGACACGCCCATCGGCGAGATCGGTCTGCTCGGCAGTTTCGCCATGTCGAAGCTGAGGCTGCACAGCGACGGTCTGCAGATCTCCAATTACGGCGTCCGCACGCTGTACTCGAACGGGGATGTGATCCCGGGTACGAGCGGAACGCCGGTCGGCGGCACGGCCTGCTCCGCTGCCAATCCCGTGCAGGAATCGTGTGTCTACCTGCCGCGCGGCGCTGCAATGCGGAGCACGGACACCGATCGGACTCGGTATGGCTATTCTGCTGCGGCCCAGTGGCGCAGCAACGATGAGTCGCTCCTCGCAACCCTGCAGTTCCTGCGTTCCGACTCCCGGGAGTCCTGGACCGAGCACGCCATCGAGATCGCGACCGACAACGTAAGCTCCAACGGCGACAGTCGGGCGGTCCCGGGGACTGAGCTCGCCTTCGATGACGACGGCGTCTTCGACAATGGCGTGATCACCGGGCCAACCGGCTGGCGTGACGACCAGAGCAACACAGCGGCATGGGGTGGAGCGGCAAACGGCGATGTCCGGACGCCGCGCTATGGTCTGCAGAGCAACAACGTCAAACGACAGGTCAAGCAGAAGTACGTCACGAGCGACTACTCGGCCAATCTCAAGTGGGACGCGACCGACCGGCTCGCGTTCAACCTGGACTTCCAGCACGTCAAGAGCACGAGCAAGAACCTGGACGTGGGACTCTGGACGTCGACGTTCCAGAACGTCGCGATCGACATGAACGGCGACAATCTCCCCGACGTTCGGTTCCTGCCGCCGGAAGTCTGCGAAGGGCCTGCCACGAACAGCCCGTGCACGGACCTGGCCGGCGGCGCTTCGGACCAGGATCCGAGCTACTTCGGGCAGGGCCACAACAGCTTCAGCGATCCGTACAACACTTTCTGGCGCTCCGCGATGGATCACGCCGAGGACAGCGAAGGCAAGTCGAACGCGCTCCGGCTCGATGCGGAGTACGCCTTTCCCAACACGGACTGGCTGACCGCGGTGCGCGGCGGTGTGCGCTATGCCAAGCGTGAGAATATCGCCCGTTTCTCGACGTACAACTGGGGTGTCGTCAGCGAAATCTGGGGTGGAGGTGGCCCGGTCTGGCTCAGCGACAATGTCGATGGTGTTCCGGGCGGGTCAGGCGGCAATCCGACGGCCGGCTTCGCCAATCCCTTCAGCTTCCCTGGCTTCATGCGCGGGGACGCCGGAGATCCGCAGCAGGGCGACCCGCGTCTGTTCTACAGCGGCAGCCCCGTCGAGGATTACGGCCGCCTCATCGAACTGGCGAGGCTCGTCAACTCGGAGTGGCGCGCCGGCCCCGAATGTTTCACCTCGAACTCGGACTGGGGTCCACTCGCGCAACGCTGCGGGGTCGTTGAGGGCACGCAATTCCTGCCTCAAGAGATCAACCCGGTCGATGAGACGAACAAGTCCATCTACCTGATGGCACGTTTCGCTCACGAGTTCTCGGGCGGGCAGCGCCTGTCGGGCAACTTCGGGATACGGTACAGCCGAACGAAGCGTAAGGCCGAAGGCAGCCAGGTCTTCACCCTTCAGGATTTCGATACGGACGCCGAGTGCGAGACCCCGCGGCTCGACCCGGTAACGGGGCAGCCGTTGCCGCCGACGCCATTCTGCTCGCTTCCGGCCAGTGTGCGGCAGGAGGCTCGCGACTTCGCCAACGGCGCGATCATCGATCAGCCGGCGTCGCTCACCTACGACTACTGGTTGCCGGCGTTCAACGCGCGGCTTGAGGTTGGTGGTGGACTGCAGTTCCGTGCGGCGTTCTCGAAGAGCATCACGCCGCCAGAGTTCGGCCTCACCCGCAACTTCTACAACTTGTCTCTCGGCACCAACCAGGAAGACATCGAAGTTGGCGGTGGTCGGCCGGTCGCTCGGTCAACGGTCGGCAACCCGTACCTGAAGCCGATCGAAGGTACGAACATCGATCTTTCGGCCGAATGGTACTTCAAGCAGAACGGGGTCGGGCAACTCACCCTCGCACTGTTCCGCAAGCGACTGAAAGGCGTGCTGACCAACGGGGTGGAGCGCCTGAGCTTTACGAACAACGGTGCAACCTTCGATGCGATTGTCACCACCCCCGTCAATGCCGACGATGTGGGCAAGGTGCGCGGGTTCGAAATCGCGTACCAGCAGGTCTACGACTTCCTGCCGGGGTTCCTGTCGGGCTTCGGCATCAACGCGACCTACACCTACGTGGACTCGAAGGGGGTTCGGCAGAGCACCTTGTCGGAGACGGATCCGGATGTGGCGGCTGGCAACAACGCGAATGTCGATACCAGCAAGCTGCCGCTACAGGGGCTGTCGAAGCACACGATCAACTTCACGCCCTTCTACGAAAAGGGTCCGCTCTCCATTCGCCTGGCGTACAACTGGCGGTCGCGGTTCCTGCTCACGACGCGAGACGTGATCGTCCCGTTCGCGCCGATCCTCAACGAGCCCACGGGTCAGCTGGATGGTTCGATCTTCTACTCGCTGAACAAGAACATCCGCTTCGGAATCCAGGCGGTGAACCTCACCAACGAGGTGACCAAGACGTCCCAGGTCATCAACAACGAATTGCTACGGGCGCCGCGATCGTGGTTCATGAACGATCGACGGTTCTCGGGTATCGTCCGCGTGACATTCTGACCCGGGTCTTCGCGTCGTGAACTCGGAACGCCGTCGCTTCCCAGCGGCGGCGTTCTGCTTTCGAGGTGCCGAAGTCAGAGCTGGCGATAGCTAAGGAAGATGTTCGCTGTCAGCCGACCGTCACGCGGCTCGGGGCTTAGTCCCATGTCGGCAGGGATGCAGCCGGAATGCAGCGTGCGGCTGCGGTAGACCACGACCCGATTGAAGCGCGCCTCCGCGATCGCGGTCCGCTCGTAGTGCGCCGTATCGCCGGTGATATAATCGGACGGCGGTGTCTGCCGAAGCTCCCCGTCGCGAATGGCTTCAAAAGCGGGCAGGCGCTCGGCGGTGATGGTCTCAAAGCCGGTCGCCCTGTGCCGGAAGAACGCGGTGCCTCCCATCTCGGGCGGGCAGAGGTAGTGCAGGATCGCGAACTGCAGCGGATCCACCGTGTCGAAGTGCGGAACTCGCTGCAGCGGGCGCAGCTGCTCCGGAGAAAGGGTCACCAGGGAGAAGTTGCACTCGGCCTTCCTGAGCTTCACCTGTTCCAGACCGAATGCACGTTCGATCATGGGCGAAAGCCCGCGAACGAGTCGTTCGACATAGTTCAGCGGGGCGGGGGCCCGGATCCCTGGATAGCCACCCGATGGACCCCACGCCGGTTCGAACCGGACCTGCTTCGCCGCATAATCGACCAACTCCTCCGGCTGCTTCAGCGCGTCGTCGATGGTCAGCAGCGGTTCCCGTTCCGACCCGATATGGTCGAGCGAGACCTGAAGGCGTGTGCGCATCTCGAAATTCATGCCCGCCATCCCGCGTCCTCGACCCACCTGTCCTTGCTGCGCGCGCCGCAGCCTGTTAGCGCTATCAACCGAAAGCAAGAGGGAAGTCGCCCAGGCATGACTCACCATCCGTCGGACGGCTCGAAGTCACTCTCACTGACGCGACGGCAGGCGATCGCGGGAGGGCTCGCCACCGCTGCGACGGCTTGCGCGACGCCTGGTCCAATCAAGACGAACGCCCCCGCTTCGCTGCACGCAATGGCCCAGCGATCCGGCCGCCGCTTCGGCACGGCTTACGCCTACGGTCAGCCCGGGCAGGATCGCGCCAGCCTCGCGAACCCGGCCTACGCGGCAATTGTCGACCGTGAGTGCGGGCTGCTGGTTCCGGAAAACGAGCTCAAGTGGCAGTGGACCCGCCCGGCGGCAGGAACCTTCACCTTTCAGCAGTTCGACACAATGGTGGAGCAGGCCCGCGCCAGAGGGCTGCCGCTCCGCGGGCACACGCTCTTCTGGACGCCGGACAAATGGTACCCGGATTGGCTTCGCAGCTTCGACTTCGGTGCTCAGCCGGCTCGTGAAGCGGAGCGTCTTCTCACCGAGCATGTCCGGACCGTGTGCCGGCGCTATGGCCGCGCGGTCTACTCCTACGACGTGGTGAACGAAGCGGTGCAGCCGGAAACCGGCGCCATCCGCGACACGGTTGTGACCCGAGCCTTGGGGGGAGAGGGGTTCCTGGACCTCATGTTCCACACCGCCAAGGCGGAGGCTCCCCATGCGGAGCTGGTCTACAATGACTATATGAGCTGGGAGCGCGGCACCGAGGACGAGACGCATATCGTCGGGGTGCTGAAGTTGCTCGAGGGTTTCCGAAAGCGCGGAACACCGGTCGATGCACTAGGCATCCAGTCCCACATCCGGCTGCTGAAGCCGCTCTCCGTGGCCGAAATCGTCAGGGAAAGTGAGGGTCCCTGGCGCCGCTTTCTCGATGAGGTGGTCGGGATGGGCTACAAGCTCGTGATCACCGAGTTCGATGTAAACGACCAGAAGGCGCCTGACGACATCGTGGTGCGTGACCAGATGGTCGCCGACTATGCGCGCGCCTATCTGGACGTGATGCTCGCTTATCCGCAGCTGCGAGACATTCTCGCATGGGGAATGGTCGATCGTTACACTTGGCTGACCGACTTCGACCCGCGGGCGGACAAGTCGATCAAGCGCGGCACCCCTTATGACAGCGATTTCCGGCCGAAGCCGCTGCGGGAGGCAATCGCGCAGGCACTCCGCGGTGCGACGACTCAAGCAACAGCATGATATGTTCTCGTCCTTCGAGGAGGTGAACCCCATGGACCATCGTTCAGCGGCCATCGCACTTAGTGGCATCCTTCTTGGGGCATGCGCACCGGCGCCAGCTCCGGCGGGAGAGCAGCTAGCCGGCAACCAGGCGGTCCGATGCATCTCGCTCAATCAGGTCGCAGGGCGCAGCGTCGTGGATGCATCTTCCGTCCGGTTCGAGATGAACGGCCCGGTCGATTACCGGAACCAGCTGCAAGGCCAGTGTCCGGGGCTGACGAGGCTTGGGAGCAGCGCGACCATTTCCGTCGCGAGCGGAGGCGAGGGGGGCCGCCTTTGTCGCGGCGACCGCATCCGCGTGGCGGACCCGGTCGAGACGCGTGCAACGGGCTTCCTGAACGAACCCACATGCCTGCTAGGCGACTTCGTTCCGATGGAGCGAGGTCGGGCGGGATAAGAAGATCCATGGCAGCATTCCGAAGCCACATCCGCAATTCGCTCGCGTCCGTCGTCCTGCTGGCGTCTGCCCTTCTGCTCGGTGGTGCGAGTGACCCAGAGCCGTCGTTCGATCATGCGGCCGTATTCGACTGGTTCGAGTATGAGGGTGATGACCCTCTGCCCGTGCCCGGAGTCGGCGAATATGCGAACCCGGTTCTGACAGGCTTCTACCCCGACCCGAGCATCACGCGGGTCGGGCACGATTTCTATCTCGTTACCTCCACCTTCTCCTGGTTCCCGGGACTGCCGGTGTTCCACAGCACGGACCTCGTGAACTGGCGACAGATCGGCAACGCGATCAGCAGACCGGATCAACTGGATTTCGGCCGTCTGGGCTTATCTCGCGGCGTGTTCGCGCCGACCATCGAGCACCACCAGGGCACCTTCTACATCGCCAACACCTGCGTCGATTGTGGAGGCAATTTCGTCATCACGGCCACCGATCCGGCTGGCCCCTGGAGCGATCCGGTCTGGTTGCCCCAAGTGGGTGGGATCGATCCTTCGCTGTTCTTCGATGACGACAGCAAGGCCTGGATTCTCAACAACGATGCGCCGAAGGGTCCCGCGCTCTACGAGGGGCACCGTGCCATCTGGATCCAGCGGTTCGATCCCGCGACCAGGACGAGCTTTGGGCCCCGGACAATGCTCATCGACGGCGGAATCGACATCTCGACCAAGCCGATCTGGATCGAGGGCCCTCACATCTACAAGAAGGACGGTTGGTACTACCTCAGCGCCGCGGAAGGCGGGACGGCGGAGGGACATCGTCAAGTCGTGCTGCGCAGCCGCAAGGTCGACGGACCTTACGAGCCGTGGGACCAGAACCCGTACCTGACGCAGCGCGATCTACCCCCTGGCCGCAAGGACCCGATCACCTCGGCCGGTCATGCGGACTTGGTCCAACTGCCCAATGGCGAGTGGTGGGCCACCTTCCTGGCAGTCCGGCCGTACGAAGGAGACTATTACAATACTGGCCGGGAGACCTTCCTGATGCCGGTCAGCTGGAAGGAGGGCTGGCCCCGCATCACCAGCCCCGGGGAGGTGCTGCCGTACGTGGGGAAGCGGCCTCCACTGCCCTCGAGAGGAACGCCGTCCAACGGCCGACGGATGAGCGAGCGGGAGGAGTTCAACGGTCCGAGCCTTCCCCCACACTGGATGATGATGCGTAATCCACGGGAGCGCTGGTTCGAACTCGCGAAGGGCGCGCTATGGCTGCAGCCCCGAACCACGGGACTGGGCGATTTTGGCAATCCCTCCTTCCTGGCGCGGCGCCAACAGCACATGCACGCGGTCGCAACAACTTCCGTGCGCTTCAATCCTAAGCTTGGTGAGAGAGCCGGATTAGCCGCACTCCAGAACGACGAATACTGGTACCTCATGAGCGTCACCCGCGGACCAAGCGGCGCGGAGGTGCGCCTGGAGCGCCGTGCCGGACCGAAAGATCCCGCGAAGGGAATCGTGCTCGCCTCTGCCCCGTTGAAGGACTTCGCCGGAGCTCCCGTGGGTTTGCGGATACGCTCCGGTGGGGCCGCATATGACTTCGATTACGCCCTCGACGGCACCAACTGGCGTCCGCTGGCAACCGGACTAGACGGCAAGATCCTAAGCACCAAGACGGCGGGCGGCTTTGTCGGCGCCGTATTCGGACCGTACGCCTCGCGGGATCGCTGACCGGCCAATGCTCCGCGCGCCGGCTGCGGCGCACCGCATCCTCCTCCTGAGGACATCTGCGCTCCCGTTCCCGGGACTGCTCCCGACCTGTGCAACGGTGGCCTGTGTTCTTCACCAGATCGAGATTCGGATTGCAAATGCTTCGCAATAGCGTCTAAGCAGCGCCTCATGACGCGGTCGGCGGTTCGGGCATGGTATCTGGTGCACAAGTGGACGAGCCTCGTCTGCACGCTGTTCCTGCTGATGCTGTGCCTCACCGGTCTGCCGCTGATCTTCCATGATGAGGTCGAGGAGCTTGCGGGCGGTCCGCCGCCATTGGCGGGGCCTGCGTCATCATCGGATGCGCCGGGACTGCTGCCGCTCGACACCATGCTGCAGCGGGCGCTTGCCGAGCGGCCGGGTGAAGTGCCGCTCTACATGGCGTTCGACAATGAAAGTCCACTGCTGACCGTCACCACCGGTCCGGCGCCCAACTCGCCCGAGACGCAGATGACGCTGATGCTGTTCGACCGGACGAACGGCCGGCTGGTCGCGCCGCCGGGAGAGAAGGGGATCATGGAATTACTCCTCCAGCTGCACACCGACATGTTCCTGGGCCTGCCCGGCATGCTGTTGCTGGGTGCGATGGGGCTGCTGTTCGTGGCCGCGCTGGTGTCGGGCGTGGTGCTCTACGCCCCTTTCATGCGCAAGCTCGACTTCGGCACGCTGCGCACGGAGCGGAGCCGGCGCCTGAAGTGGCTCGACTGGCACAATCTTCTGGGCATCGCGGCGTTCGCCTGGATGACGGTGGTGGGGGTCACCGGGATCATTAATGCGCTGGCGACGCCGTTGGTCGACCAGTGGCGGAACGGCGCCCTGGCGGAGATGACCGGCCGGGAAGCCGGTGCCGCGCCCTTGCCGCCGGCTCGCTACGGATCGCTCGACAGGGCAATGGCTTCGGCCCGCGCGGCGCTGCCCGGCAACGACCCCCAGTTCATCGCTTTTCCCGGCGGGGCCTACAGCACGGGCCACCATTATGCCGTCTTCTTCCAGGGCGACACGCCGCTGACCAAGCGGCTGCTGACGCCGGCGCTGATCGATGCGGAGACCGGACGCCTGACCGACGTGCGGCCCATGCCGATCAGCATGACAGCGCTGCAACTCAGTCAGCCGCTCCATTTCGGCGATTACGGCGGCCTGCCGCTGAAGCTGCTCTGGGCCGCGCTGACCCTGTTCACGATCGTGGTGCTCGGCTCCGGCGTCTATCTGTGGCTCGGCCGCCGCCAGGCTCCCTTGTCGCTGCGCCTGGCCGAAGTCACCAGCGGCGGGCGGTTCGAGCCCCAGCCGAGTCCGGCCGAATGATCCGGTCGACGTTCGCCATCCCCGTCGTGCTGGGGCTGCTGAGCCTGGCCGGCCTTGTCGTCGCCCTGACCGGCGACGGCTGGCGCGACATCCTTTCCTGGGCGGCGCTGTCCGCTCCTCTCCTTGCCGTCTTGTGGGCGGCGAGCCGTCGTTCCTCTTGAAAGGACCCATCGAAGTGAAGTTCCGCCTGCTGCTGCTTGCCTCCGCCACCGTGCCCGCGCCCGCCTTTGCCCAGGAGGCGGCGGAGCCGACGGGCGAGGAGATCATCGTCACTGCACAGCGCAACAACCAGACGCAGGTGCGGCGCGAGGGACAGGTCGGCATTCTCGGCGACAAGGCGGCGGAGGATGTGCCGTTCAGCATCCGCAGCTATTCGGACGCGCTCATTTATAACCAGCAGCCGCAGACCCTTGGCCAGGTGCTGGAGAACGATCCCACCATCCGCACCAGCTACGGCTTCGGCAATGCGTCGGAGCAGTTCGTCATCCGCGGCTTTACCCTGTTCGGAGACGATGTGGCGCTGGACGGACTTTACGGCATCACGCCGCGCCAGCTGGTCGCGCCGGAGCTGTATGACAGCGTGCAGGTGCTGGGCGGAGCGACGGCCTTCCTGAACGGCGCGGCGCCGGGCGGATCCGGCATCGGCGGAAGCATCAACCTCCTGCCCAAGCGGGCCGACCGCACCCTGACCCGAGCGACGGCGAGTTACCTCACGGACGGCCATGTCGGCGCGAGCTTCGACGTGGCACGCCGGTTCGGGGGAGGAGCCTGGGGCGTCAGGATCAACGGTGCCCACCGACGCGGTGACGTCGCGATCGACGACGAGAACCGCCGCGCCACCGTGCTCGGCGCTGGGATCGACTATCGCGGAACGGACGTCCGCCTGTCGCTCGACCTCGCCTACCAGAAGATCCGGGTGGAGCAGCTCCGCCCCAAGGTGACGCTGACCAGCTTCATCCCCCGCGTGCCCGTCGTCGATGCCAATTATGCCCAGCCGTGGACCTTCACCGAACTGGAGGACCTGTTCGGCGTCGCCCGGGCGGAGTGGGACGTCAGCGAGAATGTCCTGCTCTATGCGCAGGCCGGTGCCCGGGACGGCTCGGAAGATGGCGTCTATGGCGGGATCACGGTGACCGGCACCGACGGCACGGCCACCGGCTCCGCCCTGTTCGTGCCGCGCACCGACAACAACGAAGCCGGGCAAGCGGGTGTGCGGGCCAAGCTGTCGTTCGCCGGCACGACCCACGAGTTGAACGCCGGCGTGAGTCACATCCGCCAGGTCAATCGTAATGCGTTCGACTTCCTCGGCGGCTTCGGCGGATATGCGACGAACCTCTACGACACGCCGGAAGTACCGTTGCCCGCAACCGGCTTCGTAGGCGGCGACCTCGACGATCCCTTTCCCATCAGCCGGGCGCGCCTGACCAGCTTCTTCCTGTCGGACACCATCGGCCTTGCCAACGACCGCGTGCTGCTGACGGCCGGGCTGCGCCATCAGCGCATCAAGGTGAAGGGCTACAACTATTACGACGGCGGCTCGCTTGCGAGCGAATATGACGAGAGCGCGGTGACGCCCGTCGTCGGCCTCGTGGTCAAGCCGCGTGAGGGCTTGTCGCTGTTCGCGAATCGCATCGAGGGGCTGCAGCAGGGACCGACCGCTCCGGTCGACGCGACCATCAGCAACCCGGGCGAGGTGTTCGCGCCGACGAAGTCCGTCCAGTATGAGATTGGAGCCAAGGCTCGCTTTGGGCGGGTGAACGGCAGCATCGCGGCCTTCCGCATCACCCGCCCGAGTGCCTTCGCCGTGCCGGATACCGCCAACCCTGGGCTGTTCCGCTTCGGTGTGTTCGGCGAGCAGCGCAACCAGGGCGTGGAGCTGACCCTCGATGGCGAGCTTGCCCGAGGACTGCGGCTCATCGCGGGCGGGTCCTGGATCGATGCCGAGCTGCGTGACACGCCGGTTGGCGCGCAGGACGGCAATGACGCGCCAGGCGTGCCGAAGCTGCTGGCAAACGCCAATCTAGAATGGGACGTGCCGGCGGTGAAGGGCCTGACGCTGACCGGTCGCGTCGTCGCCACTGGCGAGCAGCCGGTCGATGCCGCCGACACGCTGGAGATCGGCGGCTGGACGCGCTTGGACCTCGGTGCCCGATACGTCGCGCTGGTGAGCGATCGTCCGCTCACCCTGAGGGCGGGCGTCGATAACGTCGCCAACAAGCGCTACTGGGCCTCGGCGTTCGAGACCTTCGGCACCTCGCTCCTCCAGGGCCAGCCGCGCACCTTTCGGCTGTCCGCCTCCATGGATTTCTGATCCGCAAAAGGAGCGACCATGCGCATCGATCGCATCCGCCCGCACCGGCCGTCCTCGACGGAGCTCCTGATCGTGCGGCTGGTCCGGCGCTGGGCGGCGGCGCGGATGCTGGGAGAAGATGCGCTCCTTGGCATGACGCGGCTCATCGCCCACGCCGGTGAGCCGCCGGCCGTGGCCGTGGCGCTCCACAGCGTGCTGCAGATCACGGAGGAGTGTCTGGGGCGATCGCTGGAAGCAAGCTGCCCTGGGACCCTCCAACTGAGCTGCGACGAGCAGGCGATCCTCGCGCTCATCTCCCGCGCGCCGGAGCTGGGCGCTCCTCATGGAACGACCGATGTGCCGCATGGCCTGCCTGGCGTGCTCTGCTGGGCCGTGGCGAGCTTACGCCGGATGTTGGGAGACCGGTCACCGCACGAAGCTGCCGGATCGATGGGATGTCCGTTCCGGCACTCACCGTGTCTAGGACCATCTCCGGAAGGACTGGGCGCTTCCGCGCAAGCGACCACACGATGCTCGCATGCGCGACAGCGCGGGCCAACGACAGGCTAGAAAGGTCCGGAGCAAGCTTTGCCCTTTGGAACTCACCGGAACCAGCTGGTGGTGCTCGCCCATGCTCTGTTCGGCGTGAGGTGAATGGCGTTCCTTTCGTTCGACAGTGCAATGATTGCCCACCCTTCAGATTGCATCGGAGCGCCGCGCTGTCATGTTCCTGCTGATCTCAGCCGCGATCGGGACCAGCCTGGCCGCGCTGCTGATCATCCGGACGACCAGCGTTCCGTAGGTGCCGGCGAACAAGGAAAGACCGGGAGCCTGGAGACGTGACCCGCGGTTGCTACACTCGGCTCCATGGTGCAGCAGCAGCGGCTGGCAAGAGGAAAGGAAATCTGGATGAATGTCAGGAGCGACGACCGGAGGCACTCGGTGCCGTTCCGCGCGGCCGAGACGGCCTGCTGCGGTCCCGTGAGGGCCCCCGCCGGGGTGAGCTGCTGCGCATGACGACCACCATCTACCATAATCCGGCATGCGGGACTTCGCGGAACACGCTCGCGCTGATCCGGGCGACCGGCATCGAGCCTGAGGTGGTCCTCTATCTGGACGCGCCGCCGAGCCGGGACGAACTCGTATCGCTGATCGAGCGCATGGGCATCACGCCACGAGAACTGCTGCGGCAGAAGGGCACACCGTACGCGGAGCTTGGCCTCGACGATGCCACACTGACCGACGAACAGCTGATCGACGCGATGGTGGAGCACCCCATTCTGATCAACCGGCCGGTGGTGGTTGGACCCCGTGGGGTGAAGCTGTGCCGACCGTCGGAAGAGGTGCTGTCCGTCCTGGACCGGCCATTGCCGAGCGACTTCGTCAAGGAAGACGGCGAAGTGGTGCCCGCCAAGGGGTGATGCGGGGGGGCTCCGGGAGGCCCTTTCTCAGGCCAAGTTCCGGTAACTGGGCGAGGCCTAGATGATGAGGCCGGGGTCGAATAGCGATGTCGAGTTGAGACCCGACAGGGAGATGGCCTGGTCGAGGGCGCCGTCGTTGCCGAAGCCGTCCCAGAAGAGCCAGCCGCCCGTGCTCCCCGCGACGAACACCAGTTTGGCGCCCGGGGAAGCGGCGAGGAGAGCGTTGGCGGCGCTGAGCGCGTCGGCGTAGGAATTGGTGGCGATCGAGCCTTCGAGATAATCACCGGGGTTGAGCGGCCCGGTGACGAAGTCCAGGTCGATCCGGTCGGCGGCGGTGAAGTCGGTGATGAGGTCGACGTTGACCTGCTGGACGGCCGTGTCGGCGAAGGCGAAGACAAAGGTGTCCGCTTCCGTGCCACCCGTCAGAACGTCCCGGCCGCGACCTCCGATGATCACGTCCACGCCGGCCTGGCCGTTGATCGTGTCGTTACCCAGGCCGCCGTCCATGGTGTCGGCATCGGCGCCGCCGGTCAGGGTGTCGTTGCCGCCCTCGCCGAACAGGGTGTCGTTCCCGACGCCGCCAATCAGGGCGTCGTTGCCCTCACCGCCGCGAAGCACGTTGGCCGCGGTGTTTCCGGTAATGGTATTGGCCAGGGCATTGCCATAGCCGTCGATCGCCGCAGTGCCGGTCAGCGTCAGGCGTTCGACGTCGTTCGGCAGCCAATAGCTGACGGATGCATTGACGATATCGTTCCCTGAGCCGGGCAACTCCACAACGAGATCGTCGTTGCTGATCCCGTCGTTGGTGAAAACGTCGACGAAATAAGCATCGTCTCCGGCGCCGCCTTCCATGGTGTCGAGACCGGTCCCGCCGTTCAGAGAGTCGTTACCGACTCCGCCGCGGATCGTGTCGTCGCCGTTGCCGCCCGATAGCGAGTCATTGCCTGTTCCGCCGTCCAGGGTGTCGTTGCCGTCGTTACCGGCGATCGTGTCATTGCCGTCCTCGCCGGTCAGGAGGTTGGCGGCCTGGTTGCCGGAAATGGTGTTGGCGAGGTTGTTGCCGTAGCCGTTGATGGCCGCTGCCCCGATCAGGGTCAGGTTTTCTACCTCTGCCGCCAAGCGGTAGGTGACGGAAGCATTGACCCGGTCACTGCCGCCGCCGGCGAGTTCGATCACGAGATCGTCGTTGCTGGTCTTGGCGTCGTCGACATAGGTGTCGACCGTGTAGGTGTCGTTGCCGGTGCCGCCCTCCATCCGGTCCGTTCCGGCACCACCATCGATGATGTCGTTGCCGCCAAGCCCATAGATCGTGTCGTTGAGCGCGGTCGAACGGAGCGCGGAACTGGACGCCGTCGGGCTGATCGTGTTGTTGCTGTTGGTTCCCGTGATGGTCCGTCCGACTTCGTTGAGGTCGGTGACGCCGATGTTGAGGGTCTGCGTATCAGAGTTAAGGCCGTCGGTAGCCTCGACCACAACCTCGTACAGGTTGTTGCGGTCGGCATCGTCCGGATCTTCGAAATCCGGAGCCGAGCGGAAGCTCAGCGCGCCGGTCGCCGCGTCGATGACGAAGAGAGCCGCGTCCGCTCCGCCAGCGATGCGATAGGTGGGAGTGGTGCCGTCGAGGTCCTGAGCGGCGACGGTCGTGACGGCAGTCCGGTTCTCCTGGATGGAGATATCGGCCGTGGCGCCGCCACCATTCGAAGTGATGACGGGAGCGATGTCGTTCGCGTTGGTGATGGTGATGGCCAGCGCCTGGCTGGTGACGAACTGTCCGTCGGAGGCTCCGACCGTGACGTCGTAGACGTTGTCGCCTCCGCTGTCTGCGGGCGCTTCGAAGTCGGGAGCGGACAGAAAGCTGATCTCTCCCGTGGTCTGGTCGATCGCAAACAGGGCGGCGTCGGCCCCGGTGAGCTGGTAGACGAGAGCGTCGCCATCCGCGTCGGCCGAGGTGATCGTGGTCATCGCGGTGACGTTCTCGGCAAGGCTCAGGGCGACCGAAGGTGCGCCGTTGCCCGAGGTGATGACGGGGGCGTTGTCGTTCGTGTTGCCGACCTCAACGGTGAGCAACTGGCGATCGACATTCTCGCCGTCGCTTGCCTCGACCATGACTTCGTAGCGGTTGTTCCCGCCGGCGTCCGCGGGAGCTTCGTAGTCGGGTGGGGTGATGAAGCTGAGTTCGCCGGTGGCCGGATCGACCCGGAAAAGGCTGGCATCCGCGCCGCCGATGATGCGGTAGGTGACCGAGGCGCTGTCCGGGTCATCCGCGGTGATCGTGCCGACCAGGGTTGTGTTCTCGCCGACCTGCCCGGCGCCGGTGGACCCGCCCCCATTGGAGGTGATGGTGGGAGCGAGGCCGTCCGGAATGTCCGTGACCTCGATCGAGATGACCTGCGTGTCGCTGCCTCCATTGCCGTCGACGACGCGAACGGTGACCTGGTAGACGTTGTCGTAGCCAGCATCGAGCGGGTTCTCGAAGTTGGGAGCGGAGGCGAAGCTCAGCACGCCGGTGACCGCGTCGATGACGAAGAGCGAGGAGTCCGCACTCGGATCGAGCGAGTAGCGGAGGACTTGCTGTGGGTCGGGGTCGGTCGCGGTAACCGTCGTGATGAAAGTCGTGTTCTCCTCGACGGCGACGGTGGCGGTCGCGCCTCCGCCATTGGAGGTCAGCGTAGGCGGGGTGTTCAGCTCCGCCATGGAAAAGGTGCCGTCGCTGAACCGCACGAACTCGACATTGCGGAGATTGTCAGAGCCATCCCCGCCGGAGCGCTGGTCGGTGATCGTGTAGGAGCCGTTGGCGTTCAGCGTGACGATGTAGTCGGAGCGGCTGCCGCTGAAGACGGCGGTGTCGATGTCCGCGCCGCCATCTATTTTGTCGTTGCCGCCCGCCCCGTAGATCGTGTCGTTCCCGGCTTCACCGTTGAGCGTGTCGAAGCCGCCCGGGCCGCTTGCGCCATCGTCGCCATAGAGCACGTCGTTGCCGGTTCCGCCCAGCAGGGTGTCATCACCCATGCCGCCATATAGCAGGTCGTTATCATCACCGCCGAGCAGCTGGTCGTCGCGGAAGCCGCCGTAAAGGGTGTCGTTGCCCGCCTGGCCGCGCAGGATATCATTCCCGGCGATGCCGTTGTTGCCGAGGTCGTCCCCGTAGAGGATGTCGTCGCCGTTGCCGCCGCGAAGGTCGTCCGCGCCGCGGTAGCCGAAGATCAGGTCGTTTCCGTCCTGGCCTTCGATGACGTCCTTGCCCGCGCCGCCGATGATGGTGTCGTTCCCGGTCCCGCCATAGACCAGTAGGTCGAACGCGAAGTCCGCTCCCCCGTTGTGGCCGGTGAAGTCGAAGAAGTCGTCACCCCCGTACAGGTTGAACTGCTGGACACCCGTGACCCCGCCCACGCCGTCCTGGAACAGGCCGTTGTTGAAGACCACCGCGTCGTTTCCATCGGAGCCGTACAGCCAGTCGACGCCGCCATTGCCCTGGTAGACGTCGAACGACACCTGGATGTTGGAACTGGTGAACGTGTAGGCCGAGCCGTCCGAGTTCCGGATCGCCGTGGCCCAGCTGAACGAGGTGAGCGTCGCATCCGCGAAGGGGCGGCTGAGCACTCCGTCCTTGGTGAACGCGTAGAAGAAATCGGTGCCGGTCGTGGTCCCAAGGACCGTCTGACTTCCGAGCTTGTTGTAGAAGTTCGGCACGGCAAAAATCCTTCGATACACGGGCTCGATGCGGTTCCGGTTCCCGCCGCCCGCGCGGCCGGGGGAGCTGGGACGCGATGTCCTGCGCTGTCGTGGGCACGCGGCAACCGAAGTCGGACGAGTTTACGCCCCGCAGTCCCGCTTGTGGGTGTCCAATCGGAAGTAGCCCGGAAAGGGTAGGACCCGTTCACCCGCGGAACGTAATGCGCCGGTTCAGCAGGTAGTTGATCGGGAAGATGATCCCCATCGTCGCGAGCTGCGCGAGGACGTACGGCAGGTGGGGAACCAGGGACGAAAACAGCAGGGCGTTCGCCAACAGTGTCGATAGGGTGATGAAAAGGAAAGTGGGGGCAGCCGTCCGGTGCCTGGCGCTGGAGTGGAAGGTCAGCCGCCGCTGGTAATGATAGTTGAAGGTGATCGAGATCGTCAGGGCGCAGGTGGACGCGATGACGGGCTTCATAGCCACAAGCTCGACGAACGCAGCGAGCAGAACGATCTGGATGGCGGCGGCGCAGGATCCGACAAGGGCGTAGCGCAGGATCGCGGCGTTGCGACCATAGCGGAGCTTGTCGAAGCCCTGCTGGAGATCGGCTGCACTCAGCATCTTGCGCGTTCCGTGCGGCCCGGCTTTGCGGTCACGCCGCGACCATGTCGCGGATGCTTGGCTGTCCGAGGAGGTCTTCGAAATAGGCGATTGTGCGCAGCAGGCCCTCCCGGAGACCGGTGCGCGGTTCCCAGCCGAGATGCTCCTTGGCGCTGGAGATGTCGGGCTTGCGCTGGCGAGGATCGTCCTGGGGCAGCGGCAGGTGCACGATGCGGGAGCGCGAGCCGACCAGCTCGACGATCAGGGAGGCGAGCTCATGGATCGAGAGCTCGTGCGGGTTGCCGATGTTGAACGGTCCCGTCACCTCGTCGGCCGTGCCCATCAGGCGGAACAGGGCGTCGATCGTATCATCGACGTAACAGAAGGATCGGGTCTGCGAGCCGTCCCCGTGGATGGTGATGTCACGGTTGCAGAGCGCCTGGACGATGACGTTCGATACGACGCGTCCATCCGCAGGATGCACGCGCGGCCCATAGGTGTTGAAGATGCGCGCGACCTTGATCGCCAGATCGTGCTGCCGGCGATAGTCGAAGAACAGCGTTTCCGCGCAGCGCTTTCCCTCGTCGTAGCAGGAGCGGGGGCCGACCGGGTTCACGTTGCCCCAGTAGGTCTCCGCCTGCGGGTGCACGAGGGCATCGCCATAGATTTCCGAGGTCGATGTCTGGAGCACGGGGACCTTTAGCCGGTTGGCGAGGTCCAGCATGTTGATGGCGCCGATGACGCTGGTCTTGGTGGTCTGAACGGGGTCGCGCTGGTAGTGGATGGGGGAGGCAGGGCAGGCGAGGTTGTAGATCTGGTCGACCTCGACCGAGAGCGGGATGGTGACGTCGTGTCGCAGCAATTCAAAGCAGCGGTGGTCGAGCAGGTGGTCGATATTGCGGCGGGTGCCGGTGAAGTAGTTGTCGACGCAGAGCACTTCCATGCCGGCGGCCAGCAGGCGCTCGCAAAGGTGCGATCCGAGGAAGCCCGCGCCGCCCGTGACCATCGCCCGCTGCCCGAGGTGCGGGAGAACAATGCCTTCCGCTGCGGCGTGCTGCCGATCGGGCGGCGAGCGGTTCAGCATCGCGCCAGACCTCGCTGCTTGAGCTCGGACGCCGCCAACTCGAACCGGTCGTCCGCGGTCTGGCTGCTGACCCAGCCGATGAGCTCGTCGATGCCGTCGTCGAGGCGAACCGTGGGCTCGAACCCGAGCATGTTGCGGATCTTCTGAATGTCGGCGTAGCAGTGCCGGATATCGCCTTCGCGGAATGTATTCTCGATCTGCGGGGGAACGTCGATCTGCATCTTGCGGCCGAGCAGCTCCGCCACGTAGCCGATGGACGTGGGCTGGCCGGTCCCGACGTTGAAGACTTCGAAGTTGGCCTCGTCCTTGTGCAGGGCGAGGAGAACGGCCTGCACGATATCGGTGACATGCACGAAGTCGCGGGTCTGGCCACCATCCTCGAATACCACGGGCGAACGGCGATTGAGCAGTCGTGACGAGAAGATGGCAGCGACGCCCGTGTAGGGATTGCTGAGCGCCTGGCGCGAACCGTAGATGTTGAAGAACCGGAGCGCGGCGGTCGGGATGTCGTACGCCCGGCCGATCGACAGGCACATCTCTTCCTGGTCGCGCTTGGTGACGGCGTAGATGGAGGTCGGGAGGAGGGGCTTGGTCTCCGGCGTGGGCTTGGGGATGAGCGGCTCCGAGCAGCGGGGGCACCTCGGTTCCCAATCGCCGCTGCGCATCTGCGAAAGGCTGCGCAGCATCGGATAGACTTCGCCGCAGCCGACGCAGTCGTAGGCGCCCTCGCCGTAGATGGACATGGAGGAGGCCACGACCACCTTGCGCACGGTGTGCTGCCGCGCGGCGAGCAGTTCGAGCAGCACCGCCGTGCCGACGGTATTGTGGTCGACGTAGCGCGTGATCTCGTACATCGACTGCCCGACCCCGACCTGCGCGGCGAGGTGGATGATGGCGTCGACGCCGCGCATCGCGGCTTCGAGCTGGTGCCGGTTGCGGACATCGCCCCACACCAGCTCCACCCCCGCGCGCAGATCCCCGCCCGGCCGCATGAGGGACTGCAGGTTGGACTGGCCCGAGGCGTGGACCTGAGGCTCGAGATTGTCGAAGACGCGGACCTCGTGGCCCTGGGCGTGGAGCTGCTCACATACGAACGAGCCGACAAAGCCTGCGCCGCCTGTTATCAAGACTTTCAAGGCCGTCTCCCTAGGATCAGTTACAGGATCCGCGTGGCGGCGAGGGCTTCAGTTCAGAAGCTGTACTGTCCTCGCGCGTTCCTCCAGACCACCCGGAGAACGTCGAACCCGTATTGAACCGGCTTCAGGTGCGACTCCTCGTCCGCGTAGCGCGTCGGGATTGCGACCTCCTTGATGCGCAGCTTTCGCTTCGAGGCCATCAGCAGCATCTCGCCATCGAAGTGGAAGGTATCGCTGAGGCGATTGAAGGGGATGCTTTCGAGGCAGCGCCGCGAATAGAGCATGTAACCGCTATGGTATTCGCCCATGTTCATTCCAAAGGCGAAATTTTCGATAGCGGTCAGGGCCTTGTTGGCGATGAACTTGTAGAGCGGCATGCCGCCACGCAGGGCCTGGCTGTTCAGCATCCGCGAGCCCTGGACCACGTCCGCCTGGTCCTTCTCGAGCGGCTCGAGCAGCTGCAGCAGCAGTTCGGGAGCATATTGGCCGTCGGCGTGCAGCAGTGCGACGATGTCCGCACCTTGCTGCAGGGCCTGCTGGAAGCCGGTCTTCTGCGCCTGGGCATAGCCCATGTTCCGCGGCTGCTCGATCAACTCGGTGTCGTGTCGCCGGGCCACGATGGACCGGACGATCTCACCGGTGCCGTCGGTGCTGCCATCGTTGACGACCAGGATCCGCACGTCCTTTTCGGACAGCTCCGGTGGCAGTCGGTCGAACACGCTCTCGATTGTCTTGGCCGCCTGGTACGCGGGAATGACGATGAAAATCCGCTTGCCCTTGCTCATCGCTGGCGCTCCCTTCAGACTCACCCGGAAGCGAGGGCTCGTGTTCGACGCGGAGCGAGCATGCCAGCGGCAACGTCTGCGCTTCGCGTCCGTCACGAGTCCATGCCTCACCCGGGGCAAGTGGATGCTGCGGGCTGCCCAGCCGAAAAGGAAACGTGCTTCGGGTGTAAGCCGGAATCCTGTTGTGCCAATTTGGTGCTAGCCTTTGGGGGTAGGGTCAGCGGGCCTCTGCGCGCGATGCCGAAGCAAATTGGTAGACCCGGCCGTCGGAAACGTTTGCGATCCTTTGCAGCGGCACGTCGCGCAGGAGTTCCGCTTCCGGAACGATGTAGAAGCGCCAGTCCACCCGGTCGATCACCACGACGTAGGCCCGCCCGCTCTCCAGATCGTCACGCAGCCTGCGCATCTGCGCGGAGAACGGATTGCGCGGATCTTCCTTCAGGGTGAGGTGGTTCACCTTGCGGGGGAGATATTCGGCTGGACGATTCAACCGGAATGAGATGACGTCCGGAGCGTTGGAGTAGAGCCGGGCGTCGGTGGGGAGGCGCTCGACTTCGCGCAGCACGGGAGAGCGGGACCAGGCGATATCGGCATAGCCGACGCCGCTTTGAAAGGCTTCGCGAGTGGTCGCCGCCGTTCGGACTGCGTGGGAGACGAGGATGATCGCGCCGAGGATCAGCAGACCTGTACGAAGGTGGCGCGGCAACACCCCAGCCCGGCTCAAGGCACTCGCGGCCATCACGGCGACGAGCACCAATGCGACGTATAGCGGCAGGAGGATGCGGCCATTCAGGGGAAGGCTCGCCTGGATGAGCACGGATGCGACCAGGAAGAGGGCGTAGAAGAGGGCAAACAGACCGAAGACGATCGGCAATGCCGCCCAGCCCGAGCGCTGCAGCCCATCAGCGTCTCCGAGCCAGCGGCGCGCGTAGGCTGCTCCAAGCCAGAGGGTCGCGGCGAGGTTCAGCAGGAAGAAGGGAACTCGTACTGCCGAGGGGATGGGAGCTGGCAGGAGCATGATCGAGAGCGATTGCAGGCCGGAGTTCCAGAGCGCGAGGCTCGGGTTGCCGTTGAACGACAGCTCGCGTCCGGTGGAAGCGCTGGCGGAGAGGTGATTGGCCATCAGCCAGATCGCGCAAACAACGACGGCGGGGCCGGCCAGGAGCGCGCATTGCACAAGCCGCGAGCGGAGCGGCACGTCACGCAGGGCGAGACGAACCCCGCACAGGGCGGCCAGCATCGGGGCCGCGGCGAAACGGGTCAGGATGGCTAGCCCCATGAGGACGCCGGCGGGCACGAACCAGACTGGCCGGCGCCGCTCGAGCCCATGCACGAAAAGCAGGGCGGAAGCGGCGATGCCGAACAGGAGCAGGGGCTCCGACATGGCGACACGGTGCATGGTGATATAGACGGGCGAGAAGGCGATCAGTGCGGTGCCCGCAACGGCTAGTGGGGTCGAACCGCAGAAGCGGTAGAGCAGTCGCCAGAACAGCCAGGTATTGATGATCACCAGCACCAAGCCGACGTACTTGGCGTTGCCGACGATGTCGTGGTTCAGTGGCTCGAACGCTTGCAGCAACCAGGTATAGCCCGGCGCAAAGTGGCTGGCGCTGCCGATGTGCATGTAGGCGACGGAGTCCGGCAGGATGCCGATCCCGTGCCGCGTGTTGAGCAGGAACACGACCGCGGACGCGAGCATCAACAGGACGAGGACGACGCGACCTTGTGATCGCCCAGACTGTTCGAGCGGCGGCAAAGCCATGGTGCCGATCTCCTTGCCCCGGGTCAGGGTTCGACACCCGACCGTATCATGGCGCAGCCGCCGCCGAACGGGTCAGTCGGACTGCGCCTCAGGGATAAAGGAGTAGCCCCAGCATAGGGAGCGTCAGCTGGTCGGCGCGGTGACGTCCTTCACATTGTCGTCGCTGATGCGGTCCACCCGGAAGTTGTAGGGATCGACGCCGGCGAACGTTGGCTTGGTTGCGCTGCGAAGGGTCAACTTCTGCACTCCGCTGCGCACGGGCCGGCGTTCCAGCAGGACCACGTTCTTCGTGGAGAAGGCACCCAGGCCGGGCCGCGCCGTGAACAGGCCGACTTCGATCGGCTCGGCCATCGCCGTGCGCTTCTCCGTACCCTTGCCGTCCGCCGTGAACTTGTCAGCGGCGATGGTCAGCGTGGTCTCCCATCCATTGCCGACCTTGCGAGTAACCGCGTCGGTGACCTTGAGGTCATAGAGGGTGATCCGCTCGAACAGGTCGTCGATCAGCCGCTGCTGCTCAGGGGGGCGTGCTTCCTTGCGCAGCTCGGCAATCAGGTCGACGGAGCGCAGGTACGGCGGACCGCCGAACCGGTGCGCGGCGACGAACCGCTGGAGCGCCCGGTTCACCGCCGCTTCGCCGAGCTGTTCCTGGAGCAGGTACATGACGACCGCACCCTTGCGGTAATGGATGTAGCCCTGGTTCTCGACGCGATTGAGCGGCAGCTCCTCGACGGCTTCGCCCTTTCGCCCGCTCAGGTAAGCGTCGAGCTCGTACTTGAGGAAGCGGCGGATCTGGTCCGGCCCGTAGAGGTGCTTCATGACCATCAGCGCGGAATATTGCGCCAGAGTCTCGCTGGTCAGCGTGCCGCCCTGCATGTCCGCGCCGATCACCTGGTGCGCCCAATATTGATGCGCGATCTCGTGCGCGATCACGTAGGTTGTGAAGTCGATCTTCTCGGGATCGTTGGTGTTCGCGTTGAAGCCGATCGACTCCGAATAGGGCATGGTGCCGGCGAAGGCCTGGGCGAAGCTCTGGTAGCCCGGGAATTCGATGATCCGGGCATAGTTGAACTGGTAGGGCCCGAAGTTCTGCCGATAGTAGTCGAGCGACAGTCCCATGGCGCGGAGCATCTTGGGGACGTTCCAGCTGTGGGTCGGGTGATAGAGCACCTCCAGCTCGACGCCGTTGTGGTTGCGTTTGGCAACCTTGTAGTCGGCGGATTGCACCGAGAAGAAGTTCAGGATCGGCGCCGGGCTTACAAAGCGGGCCGTGCGCCGGCCGTCACGGGTCTCGTCGGAGACGCGGTTACCTGGGGCCATCGGCGTCTGACCGGCATCGGTCGTCAGCCGAATGTCGGAGCGGACCCAGTCCGAGCCGACGTAGTTCCAGCGGGTGGCGCGCATGTCCTCGAGCTTGGCCGGACGCAGCTCGGCCGGAAGGCCCTGGCGACGGCGCTTGGCCCGGTCGCTCAGCAGCCCCTGCCGGTTCATGCCGATAAGCGGGGCGAAGCTGAAGTTGTTGATGAAGGTGCCGTTTTCCAGGAGGTCGGTGGCTGGAGCCGAAGCACGGAAGCCGCGCCGCCAGAGTTCCGAGCGGAAGGTGAGGCTGGTGGTCTGGCCCGGCATCAGCGGCCGGTCGAAGCGATAGATGCGATACTTGAAGCGATCGTCATTGCTGACCAGCCTCGCGCCGGCCAGGTGCAGCCGGGTGTAGCTGGCGTCGTCCTCGCCTTGGCGGATGTGGACGTCGCGGATCGGCACGTCCCACTTGTTGACGAGGTCATAGCGCCCCTCGGTCACCAGCCGGCGTTCCCGCGGGAAGAGCTGGATGTCGAGCTTCACGTCCGTAATGCTGGGCTGGGGCAAGCGTTCGTACTTGAGGTACTTCTTCTCGAAATCGGCGCTTTCCTTTTCTGCCATGTCGGAGGTGACGTAGCGGTTCAGAACCTTGATGTTCTGGTAAGCGTAGGCGCCGGTGGCGGCCATGGTGGCGGCCGCTACCCCGGCGATGGCGTAGGGGAGGCGATTGCCGGGGCGGCGCAGGCGCTTGACGCGGGTGCGCAGGCCAAGGTCGGTGCCGCGCGGCCAGAGCAGATGCGCGAGAACGGCCAGGATCAGCGCGCACATCAGCCAGTAGAACTGAAGGATCGCCGCCCCTCGCCAGAAGCTGCCCACACCCACGAAGTCACTCAGGGGGACACCGGGCGCCGCGCCGTAGATGTAGAGCGGGTTGGTGTAGCCCATGTTGGCGAGGAAGATGGTGCCGACGAACCAGACAAAGATGATGCCCCAGCCGACGTACTTGTTCGGGCTGAGGACCTGCACGACCACCGCCAGGATGGCGATGAGCAGGCCGTCGATCGCGGCCGGCAGGATGAACCAGGCGAGGTACTGCGGGATGCCGATCTGCTGGGCGCCGTTCACCAGCTGGTAGAAGATGCCCGTCAGCATCGCGGCGACGTTCACCACCACCAGCACCAGGAAAATCGCGAGGATCTTCGGGATGGTCATCGCCCACGCTGGCACGGGGGTGGAATCGATCAGCTCGTTGAGCTTGCGGTCGCGCTCGCGCCAGACGAGTTCGCCGCCGTAAAAGACAGCAATCATGAGCAGGACCGCCGCGAAGGTGTTGCGCACGGTGCTGATGGTGTTCGCCAGCGTGGGATAGTCCGCGGTGCCGTAGGTGTTCTCGCCAAGCCACAAGCTTGCCGCGGTGTTGGCAACCGCGAACAGCGCGAGCACGATCAGGCCAGGGCTGGTCAGCACCTGCCGCAGCTCCACCCGCAGCCGGGTCATGAACTGAGTCAGGCGGGACGGGCGCTGATCCCGCGCAACGATGGCCGCGCCGCCAAGATCGGGAGCGATGGCAGCAGCCTTGGCCTCGCGCTGCGCTCGCTTTGCCAGCTTGCGCAGCTTGCGCCGGGAGGGTGCGCGCTCCGTCATGGAGAAGCGCCACAGCGTAAGGCCCAGGAAGACGAAGCCTAGTACGATCGCCCAGGCTCGGTTGAAGGCGATCGTGCCGGCGAAATCGACCAGCCGGCCGTTCATTTCCGCCTGGGTCCAGTAGCGGGTTGCTTGCGCGAGGGCGCCGTTGCCGAGCGGTTCCCAGCGGGCGAAGACGTCCCGATACTCGATCTTCTGGCCGACCACGCTGGTGGTGACGAGATAGCCCATCACGAGCAGGACGGCGCCGATGTACGATGCCATCATCGAACGCAGCGTCGTCGCCAGCGCGAACAGGATGGCGCTGGTCAGGAAGATGTTGGGGATGGCGAACAGCAGGAAGTTCCAGCCGTAGTAGCTGAACCGCTGCGGCCCGACGGTTTCCGGATCCACCCACGGCATGGACGAGCCGACCGCAAGACCCAGCGGGATGGCAAGATAGCCGAGCCAGGCGATGGTGACCCCGCCAAGAAAGCGGCCGAGTACGATCTGGTAGCGGGAGACACGCGTCGCGCGGATGATCGGCGCGAAGCCGCTGGTCTCGTCGCGGACGATGGCGTTGGCGACGAACGCAGTGATCACGAACAGGTAGAAGATGGTGAAGATGCTGGTCGCGATTGCGATGGCGTAAGGCGCGTTTTCGTGCACCGAGCCGGGCGTGCCGATGCTGACGTTCTCACTCGCCGTGAGGCCGAAGCCGAGCAGGAAGAAGATCGCCACCGCGACCCAGAAAACCGGGTTCTTCAGCTGGTAGCGGATTTCGAAGCGGGCGATGCCCAGCAGCATGCGCATGGGCTCAGGCAGCCCGGCGGAGCGTGGAGAGGGTTGAGAAGTAGACGTCCTCCAGGCCGCCTTCGACCGGGTCGAACCCGGCCGGCTGGCTGTCGGACAGGACATGGATGATGGTTCGGCCCGCGAACAGGCGGGTGGAGATGATCTCGTGGCTGGCCTGGTATTGTTCCAGTTCGGCGTGGCCGATGGCCTTGCTCCACACCCTGCCGCGCGTGGAGGCGATGAGGTCGGCGGGTCGTCCTTCGAGCTGCACCCGGCCGTTCGCCAGCACGGCCATGCGTGGGCAGAGGTCGGCGACATCATCGACGATGTGGGTGGAAAGGATGACCACGACATTGTCGCCGATGGCGGCGAGCAGGTTCAGGAAGCGGTTGCGTTCCTCGGGGTCCAAGCCGGCCGTGGGCTCGTCCACGATGATGAGCTCCGGGTTGCCGATCAGTGCCTGGGCGATGCCGAAGCGCTGCCGCATCCCGCCGGAGAAACCCGCGATCGACTTGTCCCGCACGGTCCAGAGGTTGGTCTGATTGAGGAGGGTTTCGACCACCGCCTTGCGCTCCGAGCGCCCGGTGATGCCCTTCAGCACCGCCATCTGGTCGAGCATCGCGTAGGCCGAGACCCGCGGGTAGACGCCGAAGTCCTGCGGCAGGTAACCCAGCGTGCGGCGCAACCGGTCGGGCTCTGCCAGCACGTCGATATCACCGAAGCGGATGGAACCCGCGGTTGGCGCCTGCAGCGTTGCCACCGTGCGCATCAGGGTCGACTTGCCCGCGCCATTAGGCCCGAGCAGACCGAACATGCCACGCGGGATCGAAAGACTGACGTCGTCCAGCGCAACCGTGCCGTTCGCATAGGTGTGCGACAGATTCCCGATTTCCAGCATGCTTGCCCCCTGCAGCCGCCGGGCAGTCCGGCGACGGGCGGCACGCTAGCCAACAATGACGAGGCAACACAATGCTCGCTTCGACAAACCGACGAAGCGCGGTTCGGGTCGCGGGTGGCACTTGGGACTGGCCAGCGGCCGAAAGTGCGGCGCTACCCAGGCGGCCGCGGATGTGCTTCGAGGCGACATGGTGTCTGCACGCCCCAAGATCCCCAGAACGGTCTGGGTGCTCGGCCTGGTCAGCATGTTCATGGATATCTCTTCCGAGATCATCCACGCGCTGTTGCCGGTTTTCATGACCGTGACCCTTGGCCTGAGTGTCGCGACTGTCGGTCTGGTGGATGGCATTGCGGAGGCGACCGCCAGCATTACGAAGGTTTTTTCCGGCTATTTGTCGGATCGGTCAGGACTGCGAAAGCCATTGATCCTGTTGGGTTACGGTCTGGGCGCTGCGTCGAAGCCGTTGTTCGCCATCGCCACTGGCGCGCTGCCGGTCCTCGGAGCCCGGTTCGCCGACCGCATCGGCAAAGGCATCCGAGGCGCGCCGCGCGATGCCTTGGTGGCAGATGTGTCTCCGCCGGAGACGCGCGGCCGGGCGTTCGGTCTCAGGCAATCGCTGGACACGGTCGGAGCCTTCGCTGGGCCGCTGATCGCCATCGGGCTGATGCTGCTGCTGGCCGGAGACATGCGGCTGGTGTTCTGGATTGCGGTCATCCCGGGACTGATTGCGGTGGCGCTGGTCCTGGTCGGGGTGGAAGACCGGCAAGCGCCAACGGGTGAGGCGCGTGCGCCGCTCCGGGTTGCGGATCTGCGCCCACTTGGACGCGCGTTCTGGGTGGTTGCGCTAGTCGGCGTGCTGTTCAGCCTCGCTCGGATCAGCGAAGCATTCCTGGTTCTGCGCGCCAACGGCGAAGGGCTTCCGCTCGCCTGGACGCCGCTGGTGCTCGTGGCCATGTATATCGTTTACGCGTTGGGTGCGTATCCGGCGGGCATTCTGTCAGATCGTCTTCCGTCCCGACGCCTGCTGCTGGCCGGGATCGCCGCTTTGGTCGGGAGTCATCTCGTGCTCGCATTTGCAGGCGGGCTCGCGGGGGTGTTCGCCGGTGTCGTGCTATGGGGCATTCACATGGCCCTGACTCAAGGCACCCTTGCCAAGATGGTGGCGGACAGTGCGCCGGCTCCGCTCATGGGCTCAGCGTTCGGGCTGTTCGGCGTATTGACGGGTCTCGCGTTGCTGGTGGGAAGTGTAGCGGGCGGGCTGCTGTGGGATGCGCTCGGCGCCCAAGCCACGTTTCTGGCTGCAGCCGGTTTCGCGGGGGCTTCTGCACTTGCCGTTGCGCTGACGCAGGCGCGTTTATCGAGAACTCGCATCTGAGCACTCGTGGGGACCGCCGGACGCAAGTCAGTTGGAGGTGGCGTTCCGGTTCTTGCTGTAGATGGCCCACAAGATGAGCAGGAAGGCCGCCAGTCGCGTAAGGTAGATCCAGCTGCGCTCCTCCACGGGAAGGCCGCCGAGAGCGAGCAGGCACTGACCTGCGCCCAACAGGAAGAACGCGCCTGCGAACGACAGGAACAGCCGGTCGCGGGTCCGCCTCCAGAAGCGCAAGAAGAACAAGGCGGCGATGAAGAAGCCACCCGCAACCATTCCGGAGAAGAAGTCGTAAAGGGTCATGCTTCTTCCTCCAAGTCCCAGATGAAGCCGAACAGCAGCGTGGCGACGCCGGCAAGGGCCAGGAACAGGCGCGCAAGGCGCAGGTCCAGCTGAGGCAAGATCAACAGGTCGACGACCAACAGCAGGTTGTTCAGCGCCAGGAAGGTGAAACAGAGCGAACTCCACAGCAGAAGCTTTGCACCGGTGCGGCGAAAGCTTCGTCCCAGCAGGTAGGCGCAAGCGGTGCTTGTAAGAAAGCAGAGGAGGTAAACCAGCGCGGCGAGGAAGTCGTTCATCGTCAGTCCTTCCGCAACCGGAATGCCTCGGCGAAGGCATTGAGTCCCGGGGCGCTGCCCGCAACGATCAATCGCCGGACGAAGTCGGGTTTACGCGCGTACAGGTCCTCGGTCCCGTCCACCAGCAACGCCAGGTCCGCGGATGCCGGGAGGTATGAAGCCTGACCGGCTTCGTCGATCACCGCGAGCCCACACGCAACGAGACTGTCTAGGGCCTGCGCGACCACCAGCTCGCTACCGCGAAGATAGCCGATCAGCTCGTCGCGGCTATGGAAGCCCGGCTGTCGCTTCAGCAGAAGCAGCAACTCCAGCGACCATACGGAGCGAAAGCTGGCGGAGATGAATCGCGCGATGTTCTCGGGTGATGTCATTCCAGATGGGGTCTCGGAAGAGCTCGGGATCGGGACGGCGCCCGCTAGCAGCCCTGATTCCGGCGGGGCAACCCTGAATGTTCGCCAATCGACATTCGATACGATTTTCACCGCGCGTAAAGGTTCGGTTCTGCTATTAGGCACGCTTCAGCAGCCGGGGGGCTGCTTCAACATGGGCGGGGGGAGTAGCGGCACGGAGACATAAGTGAACGTTCAGGCCCCTCGCGAATTCCTTGACCGTCGCCAGCTCGTGACTGCGCTCCGTGCGCTCCGACGCGGCGACTTCACCGTTCGCATGCCCGAAGACGCAGACGGGATCGATGGTGAGATCGCGTCTCTGTTCAACGAAGTCGTATCCTTGAACCAGGACATGGCGCAGGAATTCGAGCGCCTGTCGCAGGTCGTCGGCAAGGAAGGGAAGATCAACCAGCGCGGCCGCGTGAAAAACGCGCGCGGAGGCTGGGAGACGGCGATCCGGTCGGTCAACGACCTGATCGAGGACATGGTCCAGCCGACCGCCGAGGTCGCGCGAGTGATCGGGGCAGTCGCCAAGGGCGATCTGTCGCAGACCATGACGGTCGAGATCGACGGGCGGCCGTTACGGGGCGAGTTCCTGCGCATCGGCAAGGTGGTGAACACCATGGTCGAGCAGCTCGGCTCTTTCTCCGCCGAGGTGACGCGCGTGGCGCGCGAGGTCGGCACGGAGGGCAAGCTGGGTGGCCAGGCGAACGTGAAGGGCGTGGCCGGCACCTGGAAGGACCTCACCGATAATGTGAACGCGATGGCCACCAACCTGACGGGGCAGGTGCGCAACATCGCGGAGGTGACCACCGCTGTGGCCCGCGGCGACCTTTCCAAGAAGATCACCGTGGAGGTGAAGGGCGAAATCCTGGAGCTGAAGAACACCATCAACACGATGGTGGACCAGCTGAACGCCTTCGCCAGCGAGGTGACCCGCGTGGCCCGCGAGGTGGGTACGGAAGGCAAGCTGGGCGGACAGGCGCGCGTGGAAGGCGTCGCCGGCACGTGGAAGGACCTCACCGACAACGTCAACCTGATGGCGGACAACCTGACGGGCCAGGTCCGCAACATCGCCGAGGTGACGACCGCGGTCGCGAAGGGAGACTTGTCCAAGAAGATCACCGTCGACGTGAAGGGCGAGATCCTCGAGCTGAAGAACACCATCAACACGATGGTGGACCAGCTGAACGGCTTCGCCTCCGAAGTGACGCGCGTGGCCCGTGAAGTGGGTACCGAGGGGAAGCTCGGTGGACAGGCGCAGGTGCCGGGTGTCGCGGGTACGTGGGCCGACCTCACCAACAACGTGAACTCGATGGCGGCGAACCTGACGGGTCAGGTCCGCAACATCGCCGAAGTGACGACGGCTGTGGCCAAGGGCGATCTTTCCAAGAAGATCACCGTGGACGTCCGGGGCGAAATTCTCGAACTCAAGAACACCATCAACACGATGGTCGACCAGCTCAATTCCTTCGCGTCCGAGGTGACCCGCGTGGCGCGCGAAGTGGGCTCCGAAGGCAAGCTCGGCGGCCAGGCGCAGGTGCCCGGCGTCGGCGGCACCTGGGCCGACCTTACGGACAGCGTGAACCTCATGGCCGGCAACCTGACGGGCCAGGTGCGGAATATCGCCGAGGTGACGACCGCGGTCGCCAAAGGTGACCTGTCCAAGAAGATCACCGTCGAAGTGCGAGGCGAGATCCTGGCCCTGAAGGACACCATCAACACGATGGTGGACCAGCTGAACGGCTTCGCCTCCGAAGTGACCCGCGTGGCGCGCGAAGTGGGCTCCGAAGGGAAGCTGGGCGGTCAGGCGCAGGTGGAAGGCGTCGCCGGCACCTGGGCCGACCTGACCGAGAGCGTCAACCTGATGGCCGGCAACCTCACCGGGCAGGTCCGCAACATCGCCGAGGTGACGACGGCGGTGGCGCGCGGCGACTTGTCGAAGAAGATCACGGTCGACGTGAAGGGCGAGATTCTGGAGCTCAAGAACACCATCAACGTGATGGTGGATCAGCTGAACGGCTTCGCGTCCGAAGTGACCCGCGTGGCGCGTGAGGTCGGCACGGAGGGCAAGCTCGGCGGCCAGGCGCAGGTGCCGGGCGTCGGCGGCACGTGGAAGGACTTGACGGACAACGTGAACGCCATGGCGGCGAACCTGACGGGTCAGGTCCGCAACATCGCCGAGGTGACGACGGCCGTGGCGTTGGGCGACTTGTCGAAGAAGATCACCGTCGACGTGAAGGGCGAGATCCTGGAGCTGAAGAGCACCATCAACACGATGGTGGACCAGCTGAACTCGTTCGCCGGGGAAGTGACCCGCGTGGCGCGCGAGGTCGGAACCGAGGGCAAGCTCGGCGGGCAGGCACAGGTGCGCGGTGTCGCGGGTACCTGGAAAGATCTCACAGACAACGTGAACCTGATGGCCGCGAACCTGACGGGGCAGGTGCGGAACATCGCGGACGTGACCACCGCCGTGGCCAAGGGCGACCTTTCCAAGAAGATCACGGTGGACGTGAAGGGCGAGATCCTCGCGCTCAAGAACACCATCAACACCATGGTGGACCAGCTGAATGGCTTCGCGTCGGAGGTGACCCGTGTGGCTCGTGAGGTCGGCACGGAGGGAAAGCTGGGCGGCCAGGCGCAGGTCCCGGGCGTGGGCGGAACCTGGAAGGATCTGACCGACAACGTCAACCTGATGGGCAACAACCTGACCAACCAGGTGCGCGGCATTGCGGAGGTCGTGACGGCGGTGGCGCAGGGTAACCTGAAGCGCAAGCTGACGGTGGACGCCAAGGGCGAGATCGCGGCGCTTGCCGAAACGATCAACTTCATGATCGACACGCTTGCGACCTTTGCCGACCAGGTGACCAACATGGCCCGCGAGGTCGGCATCGAGGGCAAGCTCGGCGGTCAGGCGCGCGTGCCTGGCGCGGCGGGCCTGTGGCGCGACCTGACCGACAACGTGAACCAGCTTGCGGCGAACCTGACGAACCAGGTGCGCTCGATCGCGGACGTGGCAACGGCGGTGACCAAGGGCGACCTCTCGCGCTCCATCGCGGTCGAAGCGTCGGGTGAGATGGCCGCGCTCAAGGACAACATCAACGAGATGATCCGCAACCTCAAGGAACAGACCTTGAAGAATGCGGAGCAGGATTGGCTCAAGACCAACCTGGCGCGGTTCAGCCGCATGCTGCAGGGCGAGCGCGATTTGGCGACCGTTTCCAACCTCATCATGTCGGAGCTCGCGCCGCTGGTGAACGCGCAATATGGCGTGTTCTACGTCACCAAGCGCGAGGAGGAGGACACCAAGCTCGAGCTGGTGGCGAGCTATGGCGCGGAAACGCCCGAGCAGCTGCGCAAGGAGTTCAGGCTTCGCGAAGGCCTCGTTGGGCAAGCGGCCGCGGACAAGCGGCCGATCCTGCTGAAGGACGTTCCCGCGGACTTCATCCGCATCGGCTCGGGCCTTGGTCACGCCAAGCCTGCCAACGTGAACATCCTTCCGGCGTTGTTCGAGGACGACGTGAAGGCGGTCATCGAACTCGCGTCGTTCAACGAGTTCAACGAAACTCACCAGAGCTTCCTGGACCAGTTGATGGAATCGGTGGGCATCGTGCTCAACACGATCGCGGCCACGATGCGGACGGAGGGCCTGCTCAAGCAGTCGCAGTTGCTGACGCAGGAGCTTCAGGCACGCCAGACCGAGCTCACCACCAAGCAGGAAGAGCTGCATGCGACCAATGAGGAGCTGCAGGAGAAGGCGCAGCTGCTCGAGAACGAGAAGAAGCAGGTCGAGGCCAAGAATATCGAGATCGACATGGCCCGCCGGGCCATCGAGGAGAAGGCGGAGCAGCTTGCGCTCACGTCCAAGTACAAGTCCGAGTTCCTGGCCAACATGAGCCACGAACTGCGCACGCCGCTGAACTCGCTGCTGATTCTGTCGAAGCTGCTGGCGGACAATCCGCAGGGCAACCTCAACGACAAGCAGGTCGAATTCGCGAAGACGATCCACTCGGCCGGATCGGACCTTTTGTCGCTGATCAACGATATTCTCGATCTGTCGAAGATCGAGTCCGGCACGGTCAGCATCGAGGTCGGAGAGATGCCGCTGGCCAGCCTCAAGCAGCACATGGAACGGACCTTCCGTCAGCTGGCTGCGGACAAGGAACTCGAGTTCAACGTGAACTTCGACCAGGCGTTACCGGAGGCGATTCGGACGGACGAGAAGCGGCTCCAGCAGATCGTGCTCAACCTGCTGTCGAACGCGTTCAAGTTCACCGCGCGCGGCGGAGTCACGCTGGACGTGAGTTGCGCCACGAGCGGCTGGAGCGCGAGCCATCCGGTGCTACGCAATGCGGAGCGCGCGATCCAGATCGCGGTCACCGATACCGGGATCGGCATTCCCGAGGACAAGCAGAAGCTGATCTTCGAGGCGTTCCAGCAGGCTGACGGCACCACCAGCCGCAAATATGGCGGCACGGGCCTGGGCCTCTCCATCAGCCGTGAGATCGCCCGGCTCCTGGGCGGGGAATTGCAGGTGCGATCGGTTCCGGGTGAGGGTTCGACCTTCACTTTGTTCGTTCCGCTCGAAGCTGCGCACGTCAGCGCACCCGCCGGTGGAAGCAACGCCCGTTATGAGAATAGCGGCGCGAGCGTGCCGACAGCGCTGCCGGCCGGCTTCGAGGTGCAGGACGATCGTGACGAGCTTGGTGGCGATCCGTTCGTGCTGATCGTCGAGGATGACCCGACCTTCGCCGGGATCCTGCTGGAGCTGGCGCGGGAGAGCGGCCTCAAGGGCGTGGTCTCGACAGCTGGCGCCGGAACCCTGGCGATGGCGCGCAAGCTGAAGCCCAATGCAATCACGCTGGACCTCGGGCTCAGCGACATCGACGGGTTCGTCCTGCTCGACCTGCTGAAGCACGATCCCGACACCCGGCACGTTCCGATCCACGTGATTTCGGGTGCGGATCGCCGCGCATCCGTGATCCCGATGGGCGCGTTCGGAGTGACCGAGAAGCCCGCCGACCGTGCGGAGCTTGGCAAGGTGTTCCGCAACCTGCTGGCGCAATCACAGAAGCGGCGGCGCAAGAACGAAGTAGCGGCGCCACTCGCCACGCGGGAGGTGGCAGAGCTGGCCGGAACCAAGGTGCTGATCGTCGATGACGATATCCGCAACATCTTCTCGCTCACCAGCGTGCTCGAAAGCTATGGGGTAGAGGTGCTCCATGCGGAACGGGGCAAGGACGGCATTGCAATCCTGGAGCGCACGTCGGGGATCGACGCGGCCCTGATCGACATCATGATGCCCGAGATGGACGGCTATGAAACGATGCAGCAGATCCGCGAGCGGCCCCAGCTTGCGGACGTGCCCCTGATTGCGGTGACGGCGAAGGCGATGAAGGGCGACCGGCAGAAGTGTCTCGATGCGGGTGCGTCCGATTACATCGCCAAGCCCGTGGACATCGAACTCCTGCTCGCCTTGCTGCGCGTGTGGATCGCACGGAGTCGTGAGGCGATGCCGGAGGGCGCAACGATCATCGAGGCGGCGGAGTAACAGTGAACCGACCTGAATCCGTCAGCGGCGTCCCGGTGGACGCCGCCGTCTCACTTGACGACGGCGAGGCCGAGCGTCCGCGGGTGCTCGTGGTCGACGATGACGAACGCAACCTCCTGGCAATCGCGACGGTGCTCGAGGACATCGGCGAGGTCGTGGTGGCGCGGTCCGGCGAAGAAGCGTTGCGGCACCTGCTCAAGGGCGATTTCGCGGTCATCCTGCTCGACGTCTACATGCCCGGGATGGATGGCTACGAGACAGCCCAGATCATCCGCAGCCGCGAGCAGACAAAGCGCATCCCGATCGTGTTCCTCTCGGCGGTCAACAAGGAGACGGAGCACCTGATCCGCGGTTACGCGATGGGCGCTGTCGACTATGTGTTCAAACCCGTCGACCCGGTGGTCCTGCGTTCCAAGGTAGCAGTGTTCGTCGACCTTTTCGCCAAGACACGCGAGATCGAACGCAAGGCGCGTCACGAGCAGGCGCTCCTCGATGCGAACCTTCGCGCCAACGCGGAATTGTTGCGCGCGGAACAGGAACTCCGCCGGGCCGAGCAGCGCCAAGCGGCGATCATCCAGTCCCTGCCGATCCTGCTCTACCTGGAGCCGCTGACGTGCGCCCCGCGCTGCCCGACGTTCGTGAGCGGTGATTTCAAGGCCATCACCGGCTATGCGTTCATGGAGGTACTTGAGAATCCATCCCTCTGGGCGGAGCGGCTGCACCCCGATGATCGGGATCGTGTCGTGCGGGCGCTGGAGGAACGGGGAGCTACCGGAAAGCTGTCGGTGGAGTATCGGTGGCGCTGCGCTGACGGCAGCTACAAGAATTTCCATGACCAGGCCGTGCTGCTGAGGGACCCGGATGGTCGGCCGATCGAATATGCTGGCACGCTGACGGACGTCACGGAACGCCGCGCATTGGAAAGCCAGTTGCTGCACGCCCAGAAGATGGATGCGATCGGCAAGCTGACCGGCGGCATCGCGCACGACTTCAACAACCTTCTGGCGGCCGTCTTGGGTGGCATCGGCCTGATCGAGCGCAGGGCGGAGCTCGGGGAAGAGCACCGCAAGATCCTTGGCATGACCAAGCGTGCCGCGGATCAGGGGTCGGAGCTCGTTCGCCGATTGCTGGCCTTTGCCCGGCGGCAGCAACTGCAGCCCGCTTCCGTCGATTTCGAGGCGTTGCACAAGGGTGTGGACGACCTGCTCAGTCACACGCTTGGCGGCCTGGTGGAACTCGATTGGCGACTGCCGGAGGACGGATGGCGCGCCTTTGCCGATCGTTCCCAGCTTGAACTCGCCTTGATGAACCTGATCATCAACGCTCGCGATGCCATGCCGGACGGTGGAACCATCGTGATCACGGCCGGCAAGCGCGACGTGGAGGCCGGGAACGGACTGGAGCTTGCGCCTGGCTCGTATGTGACGGTGGAAGTGACGGACCGAGGGTCGGGTATTCCGGCCGACATTCTGGAAAAGGTCCTGGAACCCTTCTTCACCACCAAGCCGGTCGGCAAGGGGACCGGCCTTGGTCTCAGCATGGTCTACGGTTTCGCGCGGCAGTCCGGGGGTACGTTCCGGCTGCGGAGCGACCCGGGCGAAGGCACGCGCGCGGAGATCTGGCTTCCGGAGGCTTCGGCGCAGGAGCAGGCCGTGGCAGTTGCCGCAGAGCACAAGCCGGCCGACATCGGGCCGGCCCTGAAGATCCTGCTGGTCGACGATCACGCAGAGGTACGGATCATGACGGCAGCCTTGCTGGCGGAACTCGGCCACGAGGTCGTCGAGGCTCCTTCCGGTGCGGAGGCCCTGAACGTGCTTCGCCGGACGGACCTGCAGATCGATCTGCTGCTCAGCGACTACGCCATGCCGCACCTCAGCGGGACGGACATAGTCGACGCAGCCCGGAAGCTGCGTCCCGACCTACCGGCCCTGCTCGTCACGGGCTATGCGGATGCGGACGAGATCGGGGAGCGCCCAATGGATGTTGCCATCCTCAACAAGCCGTTCACGGTGCCTGACCTTGCGTCGGCGCTGAGAAAGGCCGTGCGGTCGAGGGCGGAGGCCGCCTAGCACGGGGGCTAGATGCCGTCTCCGCCGAGTGCACGGTATAGCGCCACCCCGTTTCTGGCTTGAGCGAGCCTCGCCGTGACCAGCGCGCGCTCTGCGGTGTAGGCGGAACGCTGAGCGTCCAGCGTGGTGAGATACGGGTCGATGCCTTCGCGGTAGCGTGCCGTCACCAGGCGCAGGGTCTCGTTCGCGGCGCGGGCATTGCGCTGGTTGGCTCCGACCCGATCCGCCAGGGTGCCCTTGTCGGCGAGGGCATCTGCGACCTCTCGGAAGGCGATCTGGATTGATCGTTCGTAGGAGGACAGCGCAGCCTGCTGCTCCGCCTGGCGCAGGCTGACGTTCGCGCGGCCAGCGCCGCCGTTGAAGATGGAATAGCCCGCGCTTGCGCCAGCCGACCAGTCAAAGGCACCGCCGCTGAACAGCCCGGCCAGAGTGTCGCTGGCGAATCCGAGCAGGCCGGTGAGGGAGAGTGTCGGGAAGAGTGCGGCACGGGCTGCGCCGATCTCGGCATTGGCGGCGCGCAGGTCATATTCCGCCTGGATCACGTCCGGGCGACGCAGGAGGATGCGGGAGTCGAGCCCGGCCGGAAGCGAGGCGATGGTTGGGGCGGCCTCGTCGAGTGTTCCTGGCAGCAGGCTGGGATCGACCGGCGCGCCGACCAGCAATTGCAGCAGGTTGGCGTCCTGGGCGCGCAGGGCGCGCTGCTGGGCGAGATCGGCGCGCGCGGTCTCCAGCACCTGTTCGGCCTGCAGGAGGTCGGTCCGGGGCGCAATCCCGCCCCGCAGGCGAGCCTGTGTCAGGGCGCGGCTCTGCTCAGCGGCGCGGACCGTATTCTCGGCGATCGCCAGGAGGCTGGAGTCGGCGGCGTAGAGCAGCCAAGCGTCCGCGATGTCGCCGATCAGGGCGATGCGGGTGGCTCTGGCTGCGGCGCCCGTGGCGAACAGCCGCTCCTGCTGGGCCCGGGTGAGCGAGGCGAGACGACCGAACAGGTCGACCTCGAACGAGGGCAGAACGCCCAGCGACGGACTGAACTGGACCCCGGTCGTATTCCCTTCTGCGTCGCGGCGGGGAGACGCGTCCACGCTCCCACTCGCGTCCAGCCGGGGGAGCTGGTTGGCCCGAGTGATCCGGACCTGCGCGCGTGCAGCGGCGATGTTGGCCGCCGCGATACGCAGGTCTCGATTGTTCTGCAGCGCCTGGGCGATCAAGGTCTGGAGGCGGACGTCGCGGAAGACATCCTGGTGCGTAAAGTTCGGCAGTGCTGAAGCTTCCGCAAGATACGGATCGCCCGTCGGCCAGCTTGCCGGGACTGGCGCAGCCGGGCGGACGTAGGCCGGGTCGAGCGACGTGCAGCCGGCCAGCACGGCGGCGGATAGGAGGACGGCTGTCCGCTTCATGCCGATGCCTCGGCCGGAGGTTGCGAACGCCGTATGCGTTCGCGGATGATCTTCAGTCCCTCGCGTGCTCCTCGCCGAACCAGGACGAAGAACAGCGGGATGTAGAAGATCGCGAGGATGGTCGCGGTCAGCATGCCGCCGATCACCGCCGTGCCGATGGCGATGCGGCTGTTGGCGCCCGCTCCCGTGGACAGGGCCAGCGGCAGCACGCCGAAGATAAAGGCGAAGCTCGTCATCAGGATGGGACGCAGGCGGATGCGCGCGGCCTCCATCGCGGAATCGAACACGCTCTTGCCGGCACGCTCGGCCTGTTCGGCGAATTCGATCATCAGGATGGCGTTCTTCGCGGCCAGGCCCATGGTCGTGAGCAGGCCGATCTGCAGGTAAACGTCGTTTTCGAGCCCGCGCAGAGTGACGGCGAAGACCGCGCCGACGAGGCCTAGCGGAATGACCAGCAGCACGGCCACCGGGATCGTCCAGCTTTCATAAAGAGCAGCGAGGCACAGGAAGACGACGAGCAGCGACAAGGCGTAGAGCAGCGGCGCCTGACCCGAGGATAGCCGTTCCTGGAACGAAGCCCCCGACCACGCCACGCTGGTCCCGGGAATCTGGGCGGCGAGTTCCTCCATTCGCATCATGGCCTCGCCGGAGCTTACGCCGGGGGCCGGTTGCCCCTGCAGCTCGAACGCGGGCACGCCCTGGAAGCGCGAGAGGCTGCTCGGGCCAGTGCTCCAGCGGGTCTGGGCGAACGAGGAAAAGGGCGTCATCTGACCGTCGGCGCCTCGGACATACCATTGACCAAGGTCCGCGGGATCGGAGCGGTAGGGGGCATCGCCTTGCACGTAGACGCGCTTGACCCGGCCTTTGTCGATGAAGTCGTTGACGTAGCGGCCGCCCCAGGCTGCGGACAGTGTCGCGTTGACATCGCCCTGGCTGACCCCGAGCGCCGTCAGCCGCTGCTGGTCGATGTCGATGTCGAGATTGGCCACGTCGGGAAGATCGCTCTGGCGCACAGAGGCGAGCAGGGGGTCGTTGCTTGCCTCGGCAACCAGCCGGTCGCGGGCGGCCTGGAACTGCTCACGAGACATCCCGCTGCGGTTCTGGAGCTGCATGTTGAAGCCGCTGGTCTGACCCAGCCCCCGGATGGCGCCGGGCACTAGCGCGAACACCTGCGCGTCGCGAAAGCCGCGGAAGGCGCCGGATGCACGCTCGACGATGGCATCGGCGGTGTTCTCCTTGCCCCGTCGTTCGTCCCAGGGAGCCAGGTTAATGAAGCCTTGCCCGGTGTTCTGGCCAGTCGCGCCGCCACCGCCACCGCCGCCTGCAACCGTGAAGACTGTGGCGAGGTTCTTCGCCTCATACTGGTTCAGATATTGCTCGATCTGCCGCTGCACTTCGAGGGTCCGCTGCTGGGTCGCGCCGGCGGGGAGCCGGAACTGGATGCTGGCGGCGCCCTGGTCCTCCGTCGGGAGGAAGCTGGTGGGCAGGCGCTGGAAGAGGACAATCAGGATCGCGCAGACGATGCCGTAGATGGCCAGGAACAGCCACTTGCGGTTGATCACGGTGGCAACAGCCCCCGTGTATCGCTCGACTCCGCGGGAGAAAGTGCGGTTGAACCAATCCTGGAACCCGTGTGCCCAGCGCTGCCAGACCCTGGCGTCCTGGCGCTCGGCGCGCTCGACCTCGGCCGGCTTGCGCGCCTTCAGCAGCGTGGCGGTGAGCGCTGGGCTCAGGATCAGCGCGACCAGTACCGAGAGCACCATGCAAGAGATGATGGTCAGCGAGAATTGTTGGTAGATGACGCCCGTCGAGCCGCCGAAGAACGCCATGGGCAGGAAGACGGCGGACAGGACCACGGCGATGGCGACCAGCGCGACCTGGATCTCCTTCATGGAAAGAATGGTCGCCTCTCGCGGCGACATGCCCGGGTTTTCCTCCATGAGCCGCTCGACGTTTTCGACCACGACGATGGCATCGTCGACTAGCAGGCCAATGGCGAGGACCAGGCCGAACAGAGTCAGCGTGTTGATTGAAAAGCCGGCCAGGTAGAAGATGGCGAAGGTGCCGAGCAGCACCACCGGCACGGCGATGGCCGGGATCAGGGTGGCCCGCCAGCTCTGCAGGAAGACGAACATGACGATGACCACGAGGACCACGGCCTCGAGCAGCGTCTTGACGACTTCTTCGACCGACAGGCGGATGAAGGCCGTGGTGTCGTTGGCGTAGGCGACCTTGAGCCCTTCGGGGAGCGAGGACGACAGCTGCGCCACCCGCTCCTTGATGAGGTCGGCGGTGCGTAGCGCATCCGCCCCAGGGGCCAGGCTGATGGCCATGCCAGCGCCGGGGTGGCCGTTGAGCCGGCTTACCGCGTTGTAGCTTTCCGCGCCGAGTTCGACCCGCGCGACATCCTTGACCCGAACGGAGGCGCCGCTCGACTCAGTCTTGAGGATGATGTTCTCGAACTGCTGAGGGGTCTGGAGCCGCGACTGGGCCGTGACAGTGGCGTTTAGAAGCTGATCGCGGGCCTGAGGCAGGCTCCCGACCTCACCAGCGGCGACCTCCGTGTTCTGGTTCTGGATCGCATTGATCACATCGCTGGGCATCAGCGACACGGCGGCGAGGCGCTGCGGATTGAGCCAGATTCGCATGGCCCGGGAGGAGCCGAAGACGTTGACGTCGCCGACTCCCTGGACGCGCGAGAGCGGGTCTTGGAGGTTGGACGTCAGGTAGTCCGAGACGTCGATGTTGGTTCGGCGGTCGGTCTCGTCATAGACGCCGACGATCATCAGAAAGTCGGGATTGGACTTGGTGACGCGGACGCCCTGCTGCTGCACCTGCTGCGGTAGGCGGGATACCGCCTGCTGGATCTGGTTCTGAACCTGCACCTGGGCCGTGTCCGGATCGGTGCCCTTGGCGAACACTGCGGAGATGTTCACCGTCCCGCGAGAGCTGGAAGTGGAGGAGAAGTAGAGCAGGCCGTCGATGCCGGTCAGCTGCTGCTCCAGGATCTGGGTGACGCTGTTCTCGACCGTCTCGGCCGAAGCCCCGGGGTAGGTGGCGCGGATGTTCACCTGGGGCGGAGCAACGTCAGGATATTGTTCGATCGGCAGTTGCGTGATGGCGCCGACGCCGGCCAGCATGGTGATGATCGCCAGCACCCAGGCGAAGATCGGGCGATTGATGAACAGCTGGGACACGGCGTTACCGTCCGCCCTTGGCGGCGGGCTGGGACCCGGGCGCTGGCGGCGCGATGCGCTGCGGAGCGCTGGCGGGCACGGGTCGGATGGCGGCCCCGTCGCGCACGTTGGCGAGGCCTTGCGTAATGACCTTGTCCCCGGGCCGCACCCCGCCGGTGATCACCCAGTTCGTCCCAGAAGTCCGGTCAGCCGTGACCTGCCGGCGCTGCGCCTTGTTGCCGGGTCCGACGAGGAACACGTAGGCCTGCCCGCCGATGTCCCGCTGCACGGCGCTCTGCGGAACGAGGATGGCGTTGGGGGTCACCGCCTGCGTGAAGATCGCCTGGACGAACATGCCCGGCAGCAGCACGGCATTGGGGTTGGGGAAGCGGGCCCGCAGTGTGACGGTGCCCGTGCTCTCGTTTACCATCACCTCGGAGAACTGGACGGTGCCGGTGTAACCGTAGTCGCTGCCATCCTCGAGCTGGAGCCGGACCTGGGTGCTCCCCGGGTCAACGCCGCCCGAAGCGAGTGCGCGGCGGAGGGCCGTCAACTCCGCGCTGGATTGCTGGATGTCGACAAAGATCGGGTCCGTCCGCTGGATCACGGCGAGCGGATCGGCCTGGTTGGAGCTGACCAGCGCTCCGTTCGTGAAGATTGAGCGGCCAATCCGGCCGCTGATCGGTGCTCGCACCGTCGCAAAGCGCAGGTTGATGCGGGCGGTTTCCAGCGCCGCGTTGTTCTGCGCGACGGCGGCGCGTGCCTGGCGAGCCTGGGCTGCCGCATCCGTGTATTCCTGCTGACTGACGGCCTCGATCTCGGCGAGTGGCCGATACCGATTGGCGCGCGCCTGTGCCGCGTCCGCAGCAGCGCGCGCACTGGAGAGGTTCGCATTCGCCTGGTTCACCGCGGCCCGGTAGAGGCTGGGGTCGATCTGGTAGAGCGGCTGGCCCTGACGCACAAAGCTGCCTTCGGTGAACAGCCGCCGCTGGATCAAGCCGGTGACCTGCGGGCGCACTTCGGAGGTTTCGTAAGCGACCGTTCGCCCTCCGAGCTGGTTCACGACTGGAACGGAAGTCGCGGTTACCGTGACGTATCCGACCTGAGCTGGTCCGCCGCGACCACCCTGCTGGGCAGCGCTTTCGCCCCCACCGCTGCAACCGGCAAGCGCGCTGCCGACCACCACGATGCCGGCAACCCGGAACAGCAAGGATCGAAGGGCGGGAACGGACCGAGTGGCAATGGGGAACATCAACTATCCTCGTTCGTCGCGCTTCGGCCGCCCGCTCAACGGTTCGCTTGCGCCATCGTTCATTTGCTGGTCCTCCCCGCCTATTCCTTAACCAGCACTGACAAAGCCACCTCGGCACCCAGGGGGCGACCGGCAATGCGGGATAAGGACCAGCTTAAGTCCAGCCCACAGCCGTTTTTAGCCTTGCAGGTCCGTGTCACGGCTTCGTGACGGTTTAAGTCGGGCGCAGAGCCACAGCGACCCGGTGACGGACCGCTGCGGGCTTGCTAACCCCTCGACCATGCAAGCAGACGAGCCCGCCTCCACCACCATCGACACGCCCTTCGACGCTGCTCTCTCCGAGCGGTACCTGGTCTATGCGCTGTCCACGATCACGGCCCGGTCTTTGCCGGACGTGCGGGATGGCCTGAAGCCGGTCCATCGACGGCTGCTGTGGGCGATGCGGCTGCTGCGGCTCGATCCGGCGGGTTCCTACAAGAAGAGCGCGCGGGTCGTTGGCGACGTCATCGGCAAATACCATCCGCACGGGGATGCGTCGGTGTACGATGCCATGGTCCGGCTGGCCCAGGAATTCGCGCTTCGCTATCCGTTGGTGGACGGGCAGGGGAACTTCGGCAACATCGACGGCGATAACGCGGCTGCCTACCGCTATACCGAAGCCAAGTTGACGGCCATCGCCACCCAGCTGATGGCCGGCCTCGACGAGGGCACGGTCGACTTCAAGCCGACCTACAATGGCGAGGAGGAAGAACCGGAGGTCTTTCCGGGGCTGTTTCCCAACCTGCTGGCGAACGGCGCGAGCGGTATCGCTGTCGGCATGGCGACCAGTATCCCGCCGCACAATGTCGGTGAGCTGATCGACGCCGCGACCCACCTCATCGACAATCCGCATGCCGAGAGCCGCGACCTAATGGACTTCGTGTCCGGGCCGGACTTCCCGACTGGAGGCGTGCTGGTGGACAGCCGGGAAGTGATCGCTCACGCCTATGAGACCGGGCGCGGCAGCTTTCGGCTCCGGGCTCGCTTCTCGGTCGGCCGGGAGGGCGATGGAGAGTGGGAGCCGACCGGTGTCGAAAAGCTCGGCGGCGGCATGTGGCAGCTGGTCATCTCGGAGGTGCCCTATGGCGTGCCCAAGGCCAAGTTGATCGAGCAGATCGCCGAACTGATCGCCAACAAGAAGCTGCCGATCCTGGAGGACATCCGCGACGAGAGCGACGAGAAGATCCGCATCGTCCTGGTACCCCGCAGCCGCAATGTCGACACAGAGCTGCTGAAGGAGAGTCTCTATCGGCTCACCGACCTAGAGATCCGCTTCCCGCTGAACCTCAACGTGCTCGACGCCACCCGGACGCCGGGGGTGATGAGCCTGAAGCAGGCGCTGACCGCGTGGCTGGCGTTCCAGTTCCAGGTGCTGGTCCGGCGGGCGCAGGTGCGGATCGGCAAGATCGACGACCGCTTGGAACTACTCGACGGCTTCCTGATCGCCTTCCTCAATCTCGACCGGGTCATAGAGATCATCCGCACCGAGGATGAGCCCAAGGCCGTGATGATCGCGGAGTTCGGCCTGACCGACCGGCAGGCGGAAGCGATCCTCAACATGCGGCTACGCAGCTTGCGCAAGCTGGAGGAAATGGAGATCGGGCGCGAGCGGACGTCCCTCGCCAAGGAGCGCGCCGACCTCGCGAGCCTCATCGAGGACAAGGCGAAGCAGCGTCGCCGCATGAAGAAGCAGCTCGCCGACGTGAAAGCCAAGTTCGGGGACGCGCGGCGGACGCACCTGCAGGAGGGCACCACTTCCCGCGCGGAGATCGACTGGTCCGCGATGATCGAAAAGGAGCCGATCACCGTCATCCTGTCGCAGCGTGGCTGGATCCGCGCGATGAAGGGCCATGTGGCGCTGGACGACGCGGAGACGCTGAAGTTCAGGGAAGGGGACGCGCTGCACCTCATCTTCCATGCGCAGACCACCGACAAGCTGCTGCTGGCGGCGGAAAACGGGCGGGTCTACACGTTGGCTGGCGACAAGCTCCCGGGTGGCCGCGGCTTTGGAGAGCCGGTGCGACTGTCCATCGACCTGGCCGCCGAGGTGGAGATCGCAACCCTGTTCGTGGTGCGGCCCGACATGAAGCTGCTGGTGGCGAGTTCCGACGGGCGTGGCTTCGTGACGTCAGGAGAGGCGGTTCTCGCGGAGACGCGCAAAGGCAAGCAGCTGCTCAACCTGCGGCCCGGCGCGAGGCTGGCGGTCCTGAAGTGCATTCCGGATGGCGCTGATGCCGTCGCCGTGATGGGCGAGAACCGGAAGATGCTGATCTTCCAGCTGCAGGAACTACCGGAAATGGGGCGCGGATCCGGGGTCCAGCTACAGCGCTACAGGGACGGCGGGCTGGCCGATCTGGTTCCCATTCGCTTCGCCGAGGGCCTGAGCTGGTCGATGGGCGGGGAGAGTGGCCGCACCCGAACCGAGGCGGATCTGACCCCGTGGCGGGGCATCCGCGGGGCGAGCGGACGCATGGCGCCCAACGGCTTTCCGCGGAGCAACCGCTTCAGCGGGTAGCGGCGGCCGGCAGTGCGCCTTCAAACTTGGCGAGGAGCGGGGCGTCCCGGTTATAGGGATCGGCACGAAATTGCGGCCCGCCCGCTCCGGCTCCCACCGTCAGGTAAGTGATGTAGACCGGCACGGGCTTGTCCAGGTCCACCCGCTCTTCGGAGTCCGGCGATTTCGGCTCCGGCATAGCCCCGTAGATCCAGCGCGCAAGGCGAGCCGCGTCTTCAACCCGGACGCAGCCATTGCTGATCCAGCGGTCCTCATTGGCAAAGAAGGCCTTGTTGGGCGTATCGTGCAGGTAGATGCCGTAGTGGTTCGGCATCATGAACTTGGCGATCCCCATGAAGTTGTCCGCGCCCGGAAGCTGCCGGACGCGCAGTTCGGTGCGGCCATCCGCAACCGCCTGCCAGTCCACAGTCGACGGATCGATCACGCTCGCCTGATCCGACCAGTCGGACAGCACCTGATAGCGCTTCTGGTCGAGATAGGCCGGACCTTGTTCCAGGACGCGCTTTGCAACGCTCTTCTGCACCAGGTCGGGCGGAATGTTCCAGAACGGGTTGATAGCCGTGTAGCGCAGCAAGGCAGCCATCATCGGGGTTTCCGAAGCAGGCGAGCCGACGATGACCTTCATGCTGTCGACCGGCCGACCATTCTCGTACATCCACAGTCGCGCCGAACCGGCATCCACAAGCACATAGCGCTCGCGGCTGCCCTCCGGGGGAAGGCGCCGCGCCCGCTCCATGTTGAGCATGATCTGACGTTCGTACCAGCCCGCGCCACGGTTCATGGACGCCAAGGTGCCCGGACCGGCAATGCCGTCCGACTTCAGGCCGTGGTCAGCCTGGTACTCGGCCACCTTTTTTGCCAGCGCCGCGTCGAAAATGGTGCCCGCCGGCAACCCAAGGCGCTGGCGAAGCGAGGAGATGCGTGGGTCCCTGGAGCCGATCTTCAGAGCGGGGCCGTTTGTCTCCACCGTCACCGCAGGGAGAGCCCCCCATTTCATCTGGTAGCGAACCAGGGAGCGGCGGAGGTCGGTGTAGAGGTGGTGGGTCGGGACGAACAGGTCGACGGGAGCGCCGCTGAAGCTCTCTTCGAGGTTCTGGGGAAGACCTTTCGCCAGCTCGGGCTCTGCCGGCATCGCCTCCGTATCGACAACGATCATGTCGAGGCCGCGTTCGCCGCTCGGAGGAAGTGCGATCGTCTCCACCGGTTCAGGCACCGCGCTGTCCACAGGTTGGAACACCGCGGCGGCGGCCAGGAGCGTGGGCAGGAAACTCGTCATTGGGTCACTATTCCCCGAAGAAGATGAACCGATGCGGAATCATGCACTTGGTGGTCGGCCTGCTGCAGGTTCTCGACGAAGGCAACGTAGAATTAACTCCCTGCCGTTCAAAGGGGGCGAATGCAGGCTGCATCGCAGCGATCGTCCGGTGGGGCGGCACCGCAACAGGGATCGCCGGCGACGGCGAACGACCTGTCGTTGCTGGACGCCTTGCCCATTGCAGCTGCCGTCGTAACCCGCGGGGCAAGCGGTGTGCTGGCGATCCACGGCCATAATCGGCGCTTCGATGATTTGCTGCGGAACTCCTCCGTCGGCACCTTCGACGAACTTGTCGCCAAGTGCCTTCACGGCGAGGGGTTGATTGCTGCCCACCTGAGAGGCTGGTTCGAAGGCACCAGCAGCGACGAACTCGACTTTCGCGACGGAGATGGGGTGTCCGGCCGCTTCTTCCGGATGAAGTTGGCACCGCTCCCACGCCTGCAGGCAGAGGAGCAGCGTTGCCTGGTCTCCGTTGTCGACCGGACGGTAGAGCTGCAGGCCGAACGCACGCTTCGGGCCGAGATGCTTCGCGACAGCCTGACCGGGCTGCCCAACCGCCTCGCCTTTACCGAGATGATCGAGGCGGCCAACGACACTCAGTCTGCTGCCGAGGACGGACTGGAGCATGCTGTCCTGGTCGTGGACATGCTGCGGTTCTCCCGCATCAACGAGACCATGGGCAGCCTGGCGGGTGACGAGCTGATCATCACCTTCGCACGCCGCCTGATTTCCGCCCTTCGGGCCGGCGACAAGCTGGCTCGCACGGGCGGCAACGAGTTCGGCGTAGTGGTTTCGCTGCGCCGCGGCATTGCCGATGCGATGAGGGCGGCCACGCGCATCCAGGAAGTGATGACAGCTCCCTTCAAGTTGGGTGACCTCGAGATCAAGGTGGACTGCGCCATCGGGCTGGCGGTGATGCAGCACGGCCAGGAGCCCGAGGAGCTGTTCCGCAACGCGCAGTTCGCGGTGAAGCAGGCCAAGCAGGCGGGTCGCCCGCAAGTTTACGAGGCGAAGCAGGCGAGCGAGGCACGCCGCCGCTTCTCCATCGAGACAGAGCTTCGGCGCGCACTGGATCGCGACGAGCTAAAGCTCTTCTATCAGCCGCTGATCGACCTGAAGTCCGGAGAGGTCGCCGGGTTCGAGGCGCTTGCCCGGTGGAGCCACGAGGATCGAGGCGAGATCAGCCCGTCGGAGTTCATTCCCGTTGCGGAGGAGAGCGGCCTGATCCTCGCGCTCGGCCGCTGGGCCATGGACAAGGCGGCCCAAACCCTGGCGGAGTGGGATCGCAGGACCGGCGAGCAGTTGCCGCTCTACGTGGGAGTGAACCTGTCGGCGATTCAGGTCGCACGGGACGATATCGCCGGTGTCGTATCGAGCGCGTTGCGGTCGAGCGGCCTTACCGGCGAACGGCTCACGCTGGAGCTGACGGAAAGTTCGATCGTGCAGGATCCGGGTCGCGCGACGCGGGTGTTCGACGCGTTGAAGGCGCTGGATGCCACTGTGGCGATGGACGATTTCGGCACGGGCTACTCGTCCCTTGCCTATCTGCAGCGCCTGCCGATTGACGTACTCAAGATCGATCGGAGCTTTGTGTCTGCGATGATGGTCGACCCTGACAGCGTGGCCATCGTCCGCGCCGTGCTGAGCCTCGCCGAAGCCTTGGGCATGTCGACCACCGCGGAAGGCATCGAAAGCCGGGAGTTGGCAACCACTCTCGCGACGCTGGGCTGCGCATCGGGGCAGGGGTTCTATTTCGCCAAGCCGCTCGAGGCCGAAGCGGCACTCGAGTACTGGCGCAGCCGGCGGCATTGCTGCTGAAGCGCACGTGACCGACACGCCACGACTGACGTCAAAGCGCATCCAATTCAAACGGTTCACTTGCCCGACAGGGGCATGGGCCTAGATAAGCGTCCAGGCTAAACCAACTGGGGCTCGGGACCGCCGTGAAGAATATTCTGCTTGCTGCCACTGCGCTGACCGTTCTTCTCCCATCAGTTAGCGAGGCGAAGAAGAGGCAACCGGCGCCTCCGCCGGCTCCCGTCGTCCGGGTTGCGCCGTCCGACCCGGTTGAAGCCTATTACTTCCATCATGGCGACGCCCCGATTTGGTTCCGCAACGTAGCGACCCGCTCCGCTGCCAGCCGGCTCTCGGCGTTGCTGAAGCGATCACCGATCGACGGTTTCGCCTTCGGTCCGCAACTGGCCGCCCAAGTGGATGCGGCGATCGCCCAGGCTGCGACTGGTGATCCGGCCGCGACCAAGGCGGCGGAAGTGACCTTGTCCAAGGCCTGGGTGGCTTATGTGCAGCATCTTCGTACGCCGCCCAAGGGCATGATCTATGGCTATGATCTGCTTCGGCCGCATGCTCGTCCGGACCAGATCCTCCTGACGACCGCGGCGGCTCCGGATCTTGCTGCGCAGATCGATCGCATGGCGGACTTGAACCCGATTTATCGGGGCATCCGCGATGCGGCGATCGCGTCGGGTCAGACGGTCGCCGATGCCAGGCTGCTAGCCAACCTCGAGCGTGCGCGCATCCTGCCGTCCTCAGGGCGCTTCATCATCGTGGACGCGGCCACCGCAAGGCTGACCATGTATGAGAATGGACAGCCGGTCGACAGCATGAAGGTCGTGGTCGGGACGCCCGACACACCGACCCCCATGATCGGCAGCGTCATCCATTACCTGACCTTGAACCCCTATTGGAACGTGCCGCCGAACCTCATTCGCAAGACGGTTGCGCCCTCGGCTCTGAAGCAGGGGGCGGCCTACCTCAAGCCGCGCGGCTACGAAGTGATGTCGGACTGGACCCGGGATGCGGCGGTTGTCCCGGCAAGTGAAGTCGATTGGAAGGCACTTGCCTCCGGTGCGAAGCAGATGCGCATCCGTCAGCAGCCCGGACCTGGCAATAGCATGGGCAAAATGAAGGTGCCGTTCCCGAGCGGCGTGGACATCTACCTCCACGACACGCCGGCGCGCGAGCATTTCGCCAAGCCGGTACGCCAGCTTTCCAACGGCTGCATCCGTCTAGAGGATGCGCGTCGGCTCGGGCGCTGGCTGATGGGCTCGGACCCCGCTGCGCGCGGTTCGGAGCCTGAACAGTTCGTGCAGATCCCTCAGGGCGTGCCGATCTACCTAACCTACCTCACGGCGCAGCCGGAGGGGGGGAAGCTCACCTACCTGAACGATATCTACGGCTGGGATACGCAGCCGGAGCGCCAGGCTGCGGCGGCGGCTTACACTCCGCCCTCGGGGGCCCTCCGCTAAATTTCGGAGAGCGCGGGTGCCGTTGAGTTTCGGGCGCCAGGGTTGTTGAACGCTGGGCTGAAGTCACGGGTGACAACTACGCTCTTCGGCCGCTTTGCCTGCTCACTAGCATCCAGAGGCGGGGGCGAGCCGTAGCCCGAGTGAGCGCAAGGCTCCGACCGACTGTCTCGACTGCGTGGCTTTCCTAGACCCACGACCTTCGCGCGGGACCGTCGCAGTCGATCCATCCAACAAGAGAAAACGGGGCAGAGCACATGGCTCTACCCCGAATTCTTGCTTTACTCTGCTCGGCGCTGGTTCAACCCGCGCCGAGCAGTCCGCTTAGCCGCGCTCTGGAGCAGGCGGCGGCGGTGGCGGCGGTGGCGGCGGAACCGGGCACACGTCGGTCGCCAGAATCACCGAGCCGTCCGGGCACGTCTGCGTCGCCGGAGGCGGCGGAGGCGGCGGCGGCGGAGGCGGCGGGGGAGGAGGCGGCGGCGGCGGTGGCGCGAAGTTGAAGATCAGGCTCGCCAGCAGGGAATGCGACCGGAACTTGGCGTCGAGATCCGCGGTGTCCAGATCAAGATCGCTCAGGTCGATGCTGTCGTTGATCTTCGCGTTGAAGAAACGATACTTCAGGCCGAAGTCGACATTGTCGCTCAGTGCACGCCGAACACCGGCAATGGCCTGGTATGCAAAGCCTGTGTCGCTGACGCGGCCGATCGCGCCGTCCGAATTCAGCCGGATGCGAGTCCGCGCAATACCTGCGCCGCCGCCGACGTAGGCATTCCAACCATCGTCATCGCCGAAGTCCAGGAGCAGGTTGCCCATGAGCGACAGGACACTAGTCCGGCCGTCGGCGTCGATGACTTCGTCGAAGGGAGGAGCAAGCGCATAATCGTCATGGCTTGCGCGCTTCCAGCCGAGTTCGGCCTCAGCCCGGACCGGACCAAAGTCGTATCCGGCGATCGCATCGATATCGAGGCCCATCTTGTGGTTGATGATGACCAGGTCATTCACCGACCCAAGAGTGGGGTCCGAGAATTCGGCGTCGTGGTCCTGATCCTCGACGAGCATCAGGCCGCCTTCGATGCCGACGTACCCGGACTTGTCCCGGGCAGCGGCAGGTGTCGCAATGGCAGCAGCGGCAACTGCGGCCAGGAGATACTTGCGCATGCTTTCCCCTTTTCAATCTATGGATGGCGCAAGGAACTTGTAGAACATGAGGGAAGTTGCCGTCCAGCGGCCCCGTAACGAACCGTTCAGAATCCAAGTTGCGAGAAAGTCACACCTTAGTCGGCTCGCTCGAATGAATTATTCCAATAAATCAATAACCTGGCAATCGATCTACACCGTAGACGAAGGAGCAAGTGGCGGAAAACCGCCAAGAACAGCTCGCGGATTGCGTCTGGAAGTGGCACCGGGTTGCTGACTCGCGCGATGGCGCCGGAGCCGTTATGATCAGGGACGAGGCAACGCAGTGCAGGCATCTGGCGTCGAAGAGTTGATCGAGAGCATCTGGCGAAGTCCCATCGCCAGTGTAGTCAGCAATCCGCGTCGACCAGATAATCCGATCGAGGTTGCGAACCACGCGTTCTGCGAACTGACCGGCTACTCCGAGCGCGAGATTGTCGGTCGCAACTGTCGATTTCTCGCCGGAAGCGCCACCGAGCCCTGGCTCACCGAACGAATTCGCCAGGGTATCGCGGGACGCACGCCCGTGCTGGTGGATATCTTGAATTACCGAAAGGATGGCTCGCCGTTCCGGAATGCGGTGCTCGTGACGCCGATCTTCGGAGAGGAAGGGGAACTGACCTGGTTCCTTGGATCCCAGGTGGAGCTCACGGGCGAATCCCAATCGCTTTTCGCGGGTCGCCGGGAACGTGCCGTCGAGCTGGTAAAGTCCCTGCCGCCCCGCCAGCGGCAGGTTCTCGAGCTCATCGCTGCGGGCCTGCTCAACAAGCAGATTGCCTGGAAACTCGGCATCAGCGAGAAAACGGTGAAGATGCATCGCGCCTTGCTGATGGAGCGTCTTCACCTGCCGACATCCGCGGACCTCATCCGCCTGGCGGTGGAAGCGGGCATGTAGTCCTGCGACTAGGACCTTCAGCCGTATGGTCCATCGCTAAAGACTATGAGACACAGTGACATGGCTCGCCTCCCGCAAGCACGAGCCAGGCGCCGGCCGAGCGTTCCCCTATCCTCGGCCGGCGCTTTGCGTGCCTGCTGCCCGCGTCAACCGTACCGGCCATAGCCCATATCGCTGAGCTGCGGCTCGCTTCCCACCTCCGGTCCGTTGCCTCACGCAACTCAGGAAAGGAAACGACATGTCACGCCTGCGATTCTTCTCTCTTGCCGCCGCCGTCGGGCTCCTCGCTGCCACTCAGCCTGCCGTCGCGCACGACCACAAGGGCAAGGGAACGATCGTGTCCGCGGCAGCCTCGTCGCCAGACCACAAGACGTTGGTGCAGGCCGTCAATGCCGCGGGACTGACCAGCACACTTGCGGGGAAGGGGCCCTTCACGGTCTTTGCGCCGACCGATGCGGCTTTTGCGAAGCTTCCTGCCGGTACTGTTCAGACCCTGCTCGAACCGGCCAATCGCGACCAGCTGCGGACCGTGCTGACCTACCATGTCGTCTCGGGCAAGGTGAAGGCAGCGGACCTGGTGGGCCAGATCAACGCAGGCGGCGGACAGGCGAGCCTGACCACGGTCGAAGGCAGTCCGCTCACGGCGATCCTGAAGGAGGGCAAGGTCGTCATCCGTGACGAGAAGGGTGGCGAAGCGACGGTGACCACGGCCGACCTCGAGACCGGCAATGGCGTGGTCCACGTGACCGACGCCGTATCCATTCCGGGCTGATCTGCCCGGCGGAGGTCGCCGGCACACTCCCGAATGCCGGCGACCTTCAGGCCTCGGCCGCCAACACCTCACTGACGATCGCGTCGAACTCAGGACCTTGGGGAAACCCACGCTCCACCCATTGGTGCTCGATGATCTTCAAGGTCTTCGCCACGGCGGGTCCGGGCGCCAGCCCTTTGTGGATCAACACTCCGCCGCCAATGGGGAGCCGAGGTGGGTCCCAGTGTGCGACCGAAGCCGCTTGTTCCGCTAAACCAGCGAGCAGGAGTCGGTCGATCGCGCTCTCCGTGCCGATCCGGTAGCTTAGCGCCCGCGGATTGAGATCGAGCTCGGCCTGAACTGCGCTCGCGAGCCGCTTTCGGTCACGGTTGGACAACTTGAGACGTGCGGCGATCTTTTCCGCCAGCGCAGGATCGCAAGGGATCAGGCTGGCCAGCCGCCGCAATCCGTCGGGCACGATACCAGATTGTTGCTCTGCCTGGACCAGGCGCTCGAGGCGGGGGAGGGCGGACTGCTCGATCTCGGGCAGGACGGACGCAAGGACGCCATGCTCGACCATGATGCTCACGGTTGCCGCCGGGTCCGGGTGGGCAAGCAGCTTGAGCAACTCGTCGGCAATCCGTTCGCGTGAGAGGGCCATCAGATCGTTCGCGCGCAGGACGCAGGCTCGAAGTCCGGCCTCGTCGGGTTGCCCCTTTCCGAAGCGAGCGTGGAAGCGGAAGAAGCGCAGGATCCGAAGGTGATCCTCGGCGATGCGGGTCAGGGGATCGCCGATGAACCGCACCCGATGGTCCCGCAAGTCGGCCAGCCCATCGAAATAGTCGAACAGCTCACCGGTTTGCGGGTCCGCGAACAGGGCATTGATGGTGAAGTCCCGTCGCGCCGCATCCTGCTGCCAGTCGTCCGTGAAGGCCACCGTGGCTCGCCGTCCGTCGGTGGTGACGTCCGAACGCAAGGTCGTGATCTCCACCACCTGGCCATCGCTGATGGCCGTGACGGTGCCATGCGTGATCCCCGTCGGCACGACCTTGATCCCGACAGCGCCAAGGGCTCGCATGACCTCGTAGGGGCTGAGCGGAGTGGCGACGTCCAGGTCCTTGGCCTCAAGCCCGAGCAGCGAGTCCCTGACGGCGCCGCCCACGAACCGCGCCTGGCCGGGGCCGAGGGCCTGCAGCAGCATCGGAATGCCGGGGCGAGAGCCCAACTCCTCGAGACGTTTCAGCTCCAACGGCCGAGCCTTCGGGTCAGGTTCACCAGCATGGCTGCGGTTGCGCCCCAGATGTGGCGGCCTTCCCAATCGATTTGATAGTAGGTCCGCATTCGTCCGCGATATTCCATTTCGACCGCGCGCTGATTGGCGGGGTCGAGCAGAAAGGCAAGCGGCGCCTCGAACCAGTCGGCAACCTCCGCTTCGTGCGGCGCAAGCGGCAGATCGGGCGGAATGGTGGCTAGCACTGGGGTCACCACATAGCCCGTGATCGTCCGATAGGAATCCGCGGTTCCCCAGACCGTGGCTGCAAACGGAGGCAGCCCGATCTCTTCCTCCGCCTCACGCAGGGCGGCTGCGGCGATATCCGCATCGGTCGGGTCGATCCGCCCTCCGGGGAATGCCACCTGACCGGCGTGGGTCCGAAGGTGCTCCCTTCGGACGGTGAGCAGAACGCCAGGCTCGTCGCGATCCGTCACTGCGATCAGCACCGCAGCCGGTTTGGCGTCAATCGTATCACCTTCGATCAGGTCGCCTGGGAGGAGGGTCGCGGGCGCCGGGCGGACTAGCGCAGCGCGCAGCTCTTCAACCAGCGTCATGCTGTCAGCATGAAGAATGCGCCATCGCTCCAGATCCCCGGTGGCTCAGAACCGTCCGCAAGAGCGAGTTCTGCCAGCTCGTAGTAGACGGACCGGGTGAGCGAGGCCTCCAGGCCGCCACGCACCGCGACCAGCGGTATGGGCCCCGCACTGTCCTTGACGACCCGAAGCGGGTGCGACGGACCAATGATCACCGCATCCCCGGTGTTGAGTTCGAACGCGATCCGCCGCTCCCGGCCGTCGCCCTCGCTCTTCAACGCAGTTGCAACGAACGGCGCGAGATCGACATCGATCGATAGCTTCTCGGCCGGGGTCACGAGCACGTGGCTACCATCAGGCTCCCGGCGCAGAACCGTCGAGAACAGGCGCACCATCGCCGGCCGCCGGATCGGCTCTCCCTCGTGAAACCAGCTGCCGTCTCTCGCGATCCGCATCCCGCTGTGGCCACAGTGCGTGGGATTCCACTGCTCCACCGGCGGCAGGCGGCGCTCGGCGAGGGCCTGCGCGATCTCGGCAAGGCTCATGGACGCGGTGGGGAGGGGTGGCTGGCTCTCGGGCATCGATCCCCTCTGTCATTGCGCGTGGTCCGTGCGCAAGGCAGTTATGGGCGATGCAGAAACGTGTGGCGATCGTGACCGGGGCCGGCAAGCGTGTCGGACGGACCCTGGCGCAAGGACTGGCGGAGGCAGGATGGCAGGTGGTCGCGCACGTCCATCATGCCCCCGACGATGTTCCGTCCGGATCCATCAAGGTCGCGGCGGATCTGCTGGAGCCCGATTGCGCGGAGCGGATCCTGGCGGCCTGTCCCGAGCAGCCCCTCCTGCTCGTGAACAATGCCGCCCGATTCGCTCACGACAAAGTCGGCGCCTTCTCGAGCCGGGAGTTCGACCTCCACATGGGCGTGAACGTCCGCGCCCCCGCGCTTCTCAGCGAGCGCTTCGCCTTGGCGGGCGGAACCGGAGATCGGCTGATCGTCAACATCCTCGATGCAAAGCTGCGGGCGCAGAACCCGGACTTCCTGAGCTACACCCTCTCCAAGGCGGCTCTGGCCTGCCTCACCGAACTGACCGCCCGGGCATATGCAAGCCAAGGCATCCGCGTGAACGGCGTGGCGCCCGCATTGATGCTGCCTTCGGGCGAGCAGACCGCGGAGAACTTTGCGGCGGCTCACGCGCACAACCCGCTCGGTCGCGGGGTGGATCCGGCCCAGGTTCTCGCGGCTGTCCGCTTTCTGCTGGACTCCCCGACAATTACCGGCGAGGTGCTGACCATCGATGGTGGGCAGCGCTTTCTCGCGCTCGCCCGAGATGTTCAATTTCTGGACCTTCCCCGATGAGCGATATCTTGCCTTTTACGCCCCGCCTCGAGGGGCTCGTGCCCGCGTCTCTCCGCGTCCAGTCGTTCAAGATCCACCTCGACTCCCTTGAGGTCATGACGGACATCGGCTTCCACCACTTCGAGATCGGGACTCCACAGCGGCTGCTCGTCAGCGTGGAGGTCTGGCTGGACCCCGCTCAGGTTCCGTCAGCCGACAGCGAGGCGCATGCCTGGAACTACGATCACCTGAAGCTGGAAATCGAGCGAATCGCGTCGGCCAAACGGTTCAACCTCCAGGAAACCCTCGCTGCGGAGGTGTACGACTGGATTGCTGCCCGGTCCGGGGTTCGCGCGCTCAAGGTCGCCACATGCAAGCCCGACATCTATCCGGGCGCACAAGGCGTGGGTGTCGAATTATCGTCATTTTCGGAGTATAACCGCTAGTCTGGCGGTTCCATCGCTTGCAGGTCTGGAACAAACTCGTTGCGCCGCCATTGAGGCCACATTAAGGAAGCGCGCCGGCCTGCCGATGATATGTTGATACGTCGGCCCGCCCCGATGGTCTTGCGGCTTTCAGTGAAGCTGCGGTTCCGGGTGGGTGGTGGAAGGTCCACCTGAGGAGAATTGCGGCAGGATGTCTTACGCCAATCGCAGGCAAATGAGCTCCAACAGGACGGTGGCGATCGTGATCGTCGCACTCCTGCACGCGTTGCTTGGCTACGCGTTGATTACCGGGCTCGCCTACAATGTCATCAAGAAGGCCGCGGAAGACCTGAAGACGTTCGACGTCGAGGACGAACCGCCGCCCCCGCCGGAGGAGCCGCCGCCCCCGCCGGAAGAGGTCCCGCAGACGGAGCCGCCGCCCGTGGCACCGCCGCCCCTAGTCCGCACCAACGTCGCGCCGCCACCGCCCATTCAGTCGGTCGATAATGCGCCGCCGCGTGTGGTAAACCCGATCCCGGCTCCGCCCGCGATCGCGCCGCCGCCGCCGCCGGCACCGCCGGCTCCACGGGTCCAGCAGGCCGCCAGAGCTCGCGGCGACGTGCGGACCTTGTTCAGCGCGGACGATTACCCGAGCGCTGCGCAGCGCGACGGTGCCGAAGGGACGGCTCAGGCATCGCTGACAATCGGTCCCGATGGACGGGTCACTGGCTGCAGCATCACCCGGTCGACGGGCAACTCTTCTCTCGACCAGGCGACATGCAATATCCTTCGTCGTCGCGCCCGGTTCACGCCGGCGAAGGACCAGAACGGTCAACCGATCACGGACTCCTATTCCACGCCGCCGATCCGTTGGCAGCTCGTGGACGAATAAGCACCAAACCCGGATACCCAGCTTCTAACTAGGAAAGTCGAGACTATGGCAGCTCCCGCAGCAAACGGCGGAAACCCGTATGGCCTGATGCAGGCATTGAATGAAGGCGGCCTCATTTCCTGGGCAACCTTCATCATCCTCGTCGCCATGTCGGTCTTCTCGTTCTACATCCTGTTCACCAAGCTTTTTGAACAGCAGAAGATCATCAGCCAGGGCCGCAAGGTCCGTTCCAGCTTCTGGAACTCCGCCAACCTCAAGGAAGCGGCGTCCAAGCTCGACCAGAAGAGCGCCTACCGCGCGATCGTGGACGACGCGCTCGTCGCCCAGGACCAGCACGGAAAGCTGACCAACCCGATCGACCAGCACGACTGGATGGCCAACAGCCTCGCCCGCTCGCAGGGTTCGATCGGCGCCCGTCTCGGCGAAGGCCTGGCCTTCCTCGCGACCGTGGGTTCGACGGCACCGTTCATCGGTCTGTTCGGCACCGTGGTCGGCATCTACCGCGCCCTCATCAAGATCGGCGCTGCCGGCCAGGCCTCCATCGGCACCGTTGCCGGTCCGGTCGGTGAAGCGCTGATCATGACCGCTCTCGGTCTCGTCGTGGCCGTTCCGGCCGTGCTCGCCTACAACTGGCTGATCCGCCGCAACAAGTCGATCATGGAGGACCTCGCGGCCTTCACGAACGACCTGCACGGCTACATCATGTCGGAAGGCCGCGTGAAGCCGTCGATGGCCGCTGCCGGCGCTGCCGCTGCGGGTTCGTCTTCGGTCGCTCGCGGTTCGCAGACCCGTTCGGGTTCGGCTCCGACCCCGGCCGGTTCCGCGCCGCTGCAGGCTGGCGACACCCGTACGGGACAGCAGGCCTCGGGCACCGGCACGACTACGGTCGACCGCCGCTAAGCATCGCCAAGAACCGGGTCGGCGGTTCGCCGCCGACCCGCCTCGGACAAGCAACCAAGAGAAAGCCGTAATTCCATGGCAATGAGCGTAGGCAAGGAAGAGGGCGAAGACGTCCCGATGTCGGACATCAACACCACGCCGCTCGTCGACGTGATGCTGGTTCTGCTCATCATCTTCCTGATCGCCATTCCGGTGGTGGTCGAAACGGTGCCGATCACGCTTCCGAAGGTCGCGTACGAGCCGACCGAGACCAAGCCGGAGAACGTCTCGCTGACGGTTCGCGGTGGTCCGGGCGGTGCTTGCGAGGTCTACTGGGGCATGACCCCGGTCAATTCGGAAGAACTGCTGGACCGGGCGGTCAAGAAGCTGGAAGACCAGATCGCCGCCGTCGGTGGCGCCGAGAACATCACCGAAGAAAACATGCCCGAGGCCCACATCCGCGGTGATATCAACACGCCGTACAAGTGCGTCGGCGGGGCAGTGTTCACCATGCAGCGCGCCGGCTTTGCCCGTGTGGGCTTCATCTCCGAACCGCCGCCCGGCCTGGCTGCCGAGCGTCTGTAAGCGAAGGATACGTCGCCATGGCGATGCAGACCACGAGTAACAATACCGAAGGCGAGCCGATGATGGAGATCAATACGACTCCACTCATCGACGTGATGCTGGTGCTGATCATCATGCTGATCATCACCATCCCCATCCAGACGCACGCCGTGAAGCTGGACCTGCCGGTCAACGACAACAGCAGCAACCCGCCGCCGATTGATCCCGTGAAGAACAAGATCGTCGTCACGCAGGCCGGCCAGGTGCTCTGGAACGGCAACCCGGTGGATCTGGTCCAGCTTCGACAGTTCCTGGACATCACCCAGCAGCTGAACCCCGTCCCCGAACTGCACCTGCAGCCGGAGCCGGACGCTCGCTATGAACTGGTCGATCAAGTCCTGGTCGTCACCAAACAGGCCAACGTTTCCAAAATGGGTTTCGTCGGCAACGAAGCATACGCCAAGTTCTGATCTTTCGGGCCACCATCCCGAAGACCTTGGGGCGGCTCTTCACGGAGCCGCCCCTTTTTTTCTTAACCCGATTGTATCTGTCTCCTGCCTAAGCTCGCTTGATGTTGCAGGGTTGCGTGCGGTCGAGGATTGCCAGGCTTCGCTCCGAAGCGGAGAGGCTCGCGGGCCGCACCTCCGACTTTGCCCAACGCGCGATCGTCTATCATCATCTGACTCGTCATAGCGGAGGCAACCACCTCTTTCCGTTGCTAGCGGCCCATGGAGCGCTGTGGGGTGCCGGCTACTTCAGGAGAGGTCTCCAGGCCGGGCGTATTCTCCAGTGGCGCTTTCTAGGTTCAAGGCGACACAAGGCACGCTCGGCGTTGAACGCCTTTGCCGAGGCGTTCCGGGATATCAACCGGCGAGTCTGCTTCGAGACATACTTCTCCTACATGCTGACAGCGGACCCGACCTTGCGTCTGACCGCCGGCGAGCACCTGCCCGAGCGGCTGCTGGAGGCCCTTCTCCGCTGCCATTCCGCACGCAGGCACGGGCAAATCCTGACCAGCCGTGAGCGCCGCGAGTTGTTCGGTGCCTTCTTCGAGTGGGAACAGGAAGCTGTTGTGCAGCCCGCCGTTGCCGCGGCCTTCGCTGCCTTGAACTGGCCCGAAATCGCCTGGGCTGCGCGGCGCCCGGCCATTCGTTTCAGCTATCTGCCGGTCATGGAGCCGTTACTCTTCGCGAACTTCGGATGCCCGCAGGAGCGGCTCGCGAAGGGCTACGAAGCCTTCGATCAGGGACAGCGGCGGGGCTGGAGCGAAGTAGAGCATGACCTACTGCGTTACGAGGGATTGCCGCGGTCCTTTCGTCCAGACTGCAGCGCGCACTTCCAGAACCTGCGCCGCGCCGCGCTGATCTGGATCGACGGCCAGGAGCTGCTGCTGAGCGCTTGAGCCGCGCGGCTCAGGCCGCTGCGCTCTCGAACTGCAGGCGGGCCAGACGCGCGTACAGGCCGCCACGCGCGCTCAGGCTGGCGTGGGTGCCTTCCTCGACGATGCGGCCGTCTTCCATCACCACGATCCGATGCGCTGCCCGGACGGTTGCAAGCCGGTGAGCGATGACTACGGTGGTGCGCGTCTTCATCAGCCGCTCCAGTGCCTCCTGCACCTGGGCTTCGCTTTCGGCATCCAGCGCGCTGGTGGCTTCGTCGAGCAGAAGCAGCGGGGCATCCCGCAGCAAGGCGCGGGCAATGGCGATGCGCTGCCGCTGACCGCCGGACAGCCGCGCTCCGCCTTCACCAAGATAGGTGTTATACCCATCGGGAAGCGCGACGAGGAAATCGTGAGCATTGGCCGCGCGCGCAGCGTCCTCGATCTCTTCCCGGCTCGCGTCCCAACGCCCGTAGCGCAAATTGTCGAAGGCGGACGCCGCAAAGATGACGGTTTCCTGAGGGACCAACGCGAACCGGCCGCGCACCACGGCCGGATCCGCATCCCGGACGTCCACGCCGTCCACGAGTACCCGACCGCCCTGCGGATCGTAGAAGCGAAGAGCGAGCTGGAAGAGCGTCGACTTGCCGGCGCCGGACGGGCCGACCACCGCCACCGTCTCCCCCGGCTGAACGGCAAGACTGAGATCGTGAAGCGCCTTGTCTTCGGGACGGGTGGGGTAGCGGAACTCGACACGCTCGAAGGTCAAGGAACCCAGGGCGGGATCCGGAAGCAGCACGGGGCTTGCGGGCGCTCGAATTTCGGCCTTGGCGGCCATTAGCTCAGAGATGCGGCCAGCAGCGCCCGACGCCCTCAAGAGATCGCCGTACGTCTCGCTCAGTGCTCCGAATGCGCCCCCGACCAAAACCCCGGTGAACACAAACGCCGCAATCTCGCCCCCTGTCATACGCCCGGCGGCTACGTCGATCGCGCCTTCCCAGATGACCAACACGATCGCCCCGAAAAACAGGGCGATCAGGACGACGGTCATGATGGCGCGCAGCCGAAGGCGCTTGCGGGCGGTCTTGAATGCATTCTCGACCGTGCCTGCGAAGCGCTGCTCTTCCCGGTGCTCCTGGCCGAAGGCCTGGACGATCTTCATCGCGCCGAGAACCTCGCTGACGTTGGTGCCGACGTCGGCGATCCGGTCCTGGCTGTCCCGGCTGAGCGTGCGGACCTTGCGGCCGAACAGCACGATCGGTCCGAAAAGGAACGGAATGGCCACCAGCAGCATGCCGGCCAGCTTGGGGGACAAAGCGAACAGGTAGACAATCCCGCCGACGCCTGTGACCAGGTTGCGCAAGGCGAAGGAGAAGGTTGAACCGACGGTCTGCTCAAGGATGGCCGTGTCAGCCGTCAGCCGAGATGCGATTTCGGACGGGCGGTTCTCCTCGAAGAAGCGAGGCGGCAGGGTCAGCAGATTACGCTGCACTTGACGGCGGATGTCGGCCACTGTCCGCTCGCCGAGCCACGACACGAAGTAGAAGCGGAAGCCGGTAGCGATGGCCAGGACGGCCACGATCATCAGCAGATAGTGGAAGGCCTGCGTGACCGCCGCACTGCTGATCGCGTCGCCGCCGAAGCCACGGTCGATGACCTGCTTGAAGCCGTAAGGGATTGCCAGTGTTGCCGCCGAGGACATGGCGAGGAAAAACAAGGCCCCCGCGATCCGTGCCGGGTAGCGGCTGGCCGCACGGAAGACGAGCTTCAGGTTGCCAATGCTGCGGCTTTCACGCTCGGTCTTTTCAGGGGCAGTAGCCATGGGCGGCGGTTAGCAGGGGAGAAGGGGCAACGCCAACCGCAAGCACCGCATTGTTCGCTTGCCAGCGGACCTTTTCGGCCGCACACCTGTTCTCTGGGGGAAGGCTTTTCACGAGGTTCGATGCTTTACGACGCCTATGAGGTGCAGCGCTCGTGGTTGGCGGGCGCGAGCCAGCTTGCCAACCTCTCCTCGAGCTGGATGAACAGTCCCGCCAATCCGCTCAGCTACAGCTCCGCTGGTCCCATCGTGGCCGCAAGTCTGGACGTGTTCGCGCATGCCGCGGCGCCGCGAGGCAAGCCGAACTTCGACCTGTTCGATACCAGCATCGACGGGCGCCTTGTGCCAGTCCACGAGGACATCGTGCTCCGAAAGCCCTTCGGACAACTGAAGCGGTTCGTGCGCGAGGGCGCGCCCGTGGACCAGCCGAAGCTGCTGATCGTCGCCCCGATGTCGGGTCATTATGCGACGCTGCTGCGCGGAACGGTGGAACGGATGCTGCCGGGTCACGACGTCTACATCACGGATTGGCGGGACGCGAAGATGGTGCCGCTGTCGGAAGGCGCGTTCGACCTCGACACCTACATCGATTATCTGATCGAGTTCCTGGAAGCGATCGGGCCTGGAGCGCACATGCTGGCGGTCTGCCAACCGTCGGTTCCCGCCTATGCGGCAGTTGCGTTGATGAACGCGGATCAGCATGCCTGCCGGCCGAGATCGCTGACCCTGATGGGGGGTCCGATCGATACGCGCGAAGCGCCCACCGCGGTCAACACGCTGGCGACCCAGCGCCCCCATGCCTGGTTCCAGCGGAATGTCATCGCGACCGTGCCGATGCTCTATCCGGGCAGCGGGCGGAAGGTTTATCCGGGCTTCCTGCAGCTCGCGGGATTTATGACGATGAATCTCGGCAGCCACCTCGTCAGCCACTGGGAGATGTTCAAGCATCTGGTGGTTGGCGACGACGAGAGCGCAGACGCCACTCGCGAGTTCTACGACGAATATCGCTCGGTCTGCGACATGACCGCGGAGTTCTACCTGCAGACAGTGGACGTGGTCTTCCAACGACACCTTCTGCCCAAGGGTGAGTTCATGCACCGCGGCCGTCGGGTGGACCCGGGTGCGATCACCGACACGGCCCTGTTGGCCATCGAGGGCGAGCGCGACGACATCTCCGGCGTTGGCCAGACCAAGGCTGCCCTCAAGCTCGCGACCAAACTAGGCGAGGCGAAGAAGCAGTATTTGCTCGCGAAGGATGTCGGTCACTACGGCATCTTCAATGGACGTAAGTGGCGTGAGCGGATCGCACCCGTGGTCGAGAAGTTCATCGCGAGCCACAGCTAAGCCCTTGAATCCAAGCGGCTAGGTCCCATCTTCTGCTCACTGTTCAACAGCTGAAAGGAGGTGGTCTGATGTCTCATTGTCCCAAGTCGGTGAGTGTCGCCTCCGCCGGAGTGCTCGCTTAAGCGTCAGGCCGCCACCGGCTCGACAATGGAAAGGCCGTCCGGGCGTGCGCTCGGGCGGCCTTTCGCTTGTATGGCGACGTGGATCAGGCCTTCACGTCCTCTGCGGCGATGCTCGCTTCAACCATCTTCTGCCACACCTGTGGGTCACCGGCGGCGGTGGCTGCCTGATCGGGTTCCCGTATTGCCTTGAGCACCGCCATCGCCTGGTTGCGGTGCTGGCGCCAATGCTCGTTGACATGCTCCCCGGCCGACATCTCGCTGCCGTCGGCATTGGCGCTGTGCTCGGCCCCGCAGAGCACGCGGGCGATCCGTTCGACGAGGCTCGTGTTTCCGCCTTCGGCCATGATGTCCTTCTCCTGTTTCGGGTGAGTAACCGTTCAGCGCGGCTCGGGTTGCGTGCGTCGCTGCACCGCGCGAAGGTGTGAGGAATGGCCCACCCGTTCGCACTGGCTTCGCCCTCTCGTTGGCGCCGGTTCAGACGGCTGTCGGTCGGGCAAAGGCGGCTGTTGATCGAAGCGGCGGCGCGGCTTGCTTGGGCGGCTGTCCTGGTGCGGGTTGCGCCGTTCCATCGCGTGATCCGCTCGGGCGCGGTGCCGCTTGGGCCGATGATGGCCCACGACCATGCGGCGGTTGCTAGGGCCGTGCGATGGGCCGCTGCCGTGGTGCCGTTCCGGACCGTGTGCCTGCAGCAGGGACTTGCCTGTCAGGCGATGCTGCGCGCCCGGGGTCTGGACGCCCGTTTGCATTATGGGGTTGCGACCGGCGACGGGCTGGAGGGACATGTCTGGGTTATGCTGGGCGACGCGACCTTGATTGGTGGCGACGAAGCCAGCCGATTCAAGTCTGTGGCTTGCTTCCCAGATTGAGCACCCGCTTCACGAGCCTTCGCGCTGCAAGTGCCAGCCAGACAGACAGCGCCAATAGAAGCAGGGCGATGACGGCTGCGGCGAGTGGATTTGCGATTGCCAACGCCAGCAGACCAGCCGTTGCGACGTCTTCGCCGGTGGACACGACCACGTTGCTGAACGGCTCGGGACTGGTGTTCACCATGGCCCGGGCACCCGCCTTACCGGCATGAGACACCAGCGCAGCGCCGCCGCCGAGCAGAAAGCTTGCGACCTGCCACGCAGGGTCCGAGGCGTCGACGATCGCCAGCGCCAGCAAGGCTCCGCCCACCGGACGGATGAAGGTGTGAATGCCGTCCCAGATGCTGTCGACCCACGGAACCTTGTCGGCGAGGAACTCGAATGAGGCAGCTGCGCCGGCGACTGCGATCACCCACGGGCTGGCGAGCACGTCAAGCGCTGCCAAGTGCTCCGGCAAGTCGATGTAGCCGAAGCGCATCGCCAGACCCGTCGCGAAGGTCACGAAGTAGAGCCGCCAGCCCGCCAGCAGGCTGGTTGAAGCGGCCAAGGCAAGGAGTTCGACCGAGGACATCAGCCGAGGGTGTCAGACGGAAATGCAAGCCGCAACCCGCTCCGCCTGTGTAGCTGTGCCCGCGGCAAATCGAAGGCCGTGGCTCCGATACGCCGCTGACGCGACTACTCAGCAAGAGCGGATTGGAGCTCCTCAGAAGACCTCGAACAGGCCTGCCGCGCCCATGCCGCCGCCGACGCACATGGTGACGACCACGTGCTTGGCGCCCCGACGCTTGCCCTCCAGCAGGGCGTGGCCGGTGAGGCGCGCGCCGCTCATGCCGTAGGGGTGGCCAATGGAGATGGCGCCGCCGTTGACGTTGAGCAGCTCGTCTGGGATTCCGAGCTTGTCCTGGCAGTAGAGCACCTGGACCGCGAACGCCTCGTTCAGCTCCCACAAGCCGATGTCGTCCACCGACAGACCGAAGCGCTTCAGCAGCTTCGGCACGGCGAACACGGGACCGATGCCCATCTCGTCCGGTTCGGTCCCGGCGACGGCCATGCCGAGATATCGGCCGAGCGGCTCCAGGCCCTTCTTCTCGGCGAGGATCGCGTCCATGACGACGCAGGCGGAGGCGCCGTCCGACAGCTGCGACGCGTTGCCGGCGGTAATCAGGGCTTCCGGGCCCATCACCGGCTGCAGCTTGGCGAGGTCCTCCAGCGTGGTCTGTGGGCGGTTGCCCTCGTCCTTGGCGAGGGTGACCTCCTGCATGGTGGTCTCACCCGTTTCCTTGTTCTTGACCGCCATGCGCGCGGTGACTTCGACGATCTCGTCGGCAAAGCGGCCCTCAGCCTGAGCGGCGGCGGTGCGCTGCTGGGAGCGGAGCGCATATTCGTCGCAGCGCTCACGGCTGATCGAGTAACGATTGCCGACGACCTCCGCCGTCTGGATCATCGGCATATAGACCGCATTGTGCATGGACAGCAGCTCCGGGTCCGGACCGACCCGCATTTCGGGGGTCTGCACGAGGCTGATGCTCTCGACGCCGCCGGCGACGCACACGTCCATGCGGTCGACGATGACCTGCTTGGCTGCGGTGGCGATGGCCATCAAGCCGGACGCGCACTGGCGGTCGATCGACATGCCGGCAACGCCGACGCCGAGCCCGGCACGGAGGGCGGCGGTGCGGCCGATGGTGGTCTGCACGCCCTGCTGGAGAGCGGCGCCGATGATGCAGTCCTCGATTTCGTCCGGCTCGACCCGGGCGCGCTCCACGGCAGCGCGGATGGCGTGGGCGCAAAGGGTCGGTGAGGGCGTGGCGTTGAAGGCGCCGCGATAGGCCTTGCCGATCGGCGTGCGGGCGGTGGAAACGATGACGGCGTCGCGTGCGGACATGGTAACTCCTATGGTTAGGGCTCAACCGGTGCGCTCAGGCTGAGCCTGTCGAAGCCCCGTCCTTGTGACCCGTGAGCTAGAAGAAGGATGACCCTTCGACAAGCTCAGGGTGAGCGCCTTGGTTGGTGCTCAAATGAACAACAGGCCGAGCCAGACGGCAGTAAGGGCAGGCTTGTCCTCGTCTTCAATCTCGACGGTGACAGTGTGGCGGGTAAGCAGCTGACCTGGCGCCTTCTCGTCGGCGGCGTCCAGCACGAAGCGGCCGCGGACGCGCTTGCCGGACTTCACCGGCGCCAAGAAGCGGACACGGTCGAAGCCGTAGTTGACGCCCATCTTGATGGTGTCGGGCACCAGCATGACGTCGGCCGCCATGCGGCTCAGCAGCGACAGCGAGAGGAAGCCGTGAGCAATGGTGCCGCCGAACGGCGTTTGCTTCGCGGTGCCCTCGTCCACGTGGATGAACTGGTGGTCCTCAGTCGCGTCCGCAAAGGCATTGATGCGGCCTTGGTCGATGACGATCCAGTCGGAGATGCCGATCTCGGAGCCGAAGCGGGAGCGGATTTCGTCAAGCGAAGCGATGGGCATGAGACAAGTCCTTAGCGGCTGCGGCGTCGGCCGCAAGCAGGTGGCCCAATGCCGCCGCGAATGTTCTCAATGTTCACGGTCGTGGCGTGCTCGCGATCCGGCAATACAATGATGTGAAAGAGCCTGCGGTCGAACCGCGGGACAGCTTGGAGCAGGCGGGCTCCTATTGTGCAAGGAGGGGAGTTGATTCAGTGTGAGCTGTGGGTGGAAAGCGGACGCTCCATTTCCGCCTAGACACGCCACAGTATCGGCCCAGGAAACCCCTTGATGAGTTGGCAGTCGCTTTCGTCGCTAGCAAGCATGGGCATGTTCGTGTCGGCACTGGCTACATCGTACCTGGTGGGACGAGGCATGCAGGGCATGTCGCTGAACAGCGCCCTTTCACTATTCATGCTGGGCGTGGCGGTCGCTGGAGTCCTGTTTGGCATCTTTGCTGCCATGTCGGCTTGGAAAAGCTTTGCTCGACAGCAATCCGCGCTGCTGTTCCTAGCAAGCACCACTTACGCGGCTGCTTACCCCAGTCTGCTTTCTCCCCTCCTCACGACTAGGTTGCCTTCGCTCTTGCCGCTCGACGTGGCTTTAGCCCTCTTGGCACCGTGTTTGTTAGTGACCGGTCTACTTGGCCGACGGCTGCCACCACCCGATTGATTGTTCAAGCTTAGCTCCGGCGTGAACTTCCGCTCTGGGCCATGAGTGACCGCCAGACACCCTGCCATTGAGGCTCGCCCTCGTTACCCGGAAGAGTGGGCCGTCCAAGTGCTATGCTCGGTACCGTTTCTGTTAGCGTGGGCGAGGCGCCGTCGCTGATGGGGCGGAGATGGACTCCCGCTTTCGCGGAGTGACGGGTGGAGGTGAGTTCGGTTTTCGACTTCGCTCGGGTCGAAGCTCAGGAGTGGGATGACGGCACGGCTGCCGGCACCGCGTAGGGCATGACCAGCGAGCCATCCGGCGCCGCGGTGAAGGTTGTCTGGGTCGGATAGGCGAACTGGATGTCCTCGGCGGCGAAGCGCTTCAGCAAGTCGGTCATGAGGGCAGCGCGCTTGTGGAAGAGGGCTTCGGCGTCGAGTCCTTCGTGTACGAACAACAGCTCGTGGTCGAGGCTGGACGGTCCGAAGGCGACCATGACGCAGCGGACGAGCTCACAGCCGGGCTGGGCGTGGACGGCGGCGCGGGCGAGGCTCTCGATCTTCTCCAGCTTCTCGGGCGGGGTCTGGTAGGTCACGCCGAAACGCAAGGTCTCGCGGCGGTCGTCGCCGGCGGCGAGATTGCGGATCTCTCGCTCGAGCAGCTTGGTGTTGGCCATGATGACCTGCTCGCCGGTGAGCGAGCGAAGGCGCGTGGTCTTGAGGCCGATGCGCTCCACCGTGCCCGTGGTCTGGTCGAAGCGGATGGTGTCTCCTCGGCGGAAGGGCCGGTCGAACAGGATGGCAAGCGCGGCGAACAGGTCGGAGAAGATGCCCTGTGCAGCCAAGCCGATCGCGATGCCGCCGATGCCGAGGCCGGCCACCAGGGCCGTGACGTTCACGCCCAGATTGTCGAGAATGACGATGAAGGCGATGGCGAACAGCGCCACGCTGACCAGCACGCGGATTAGCGAAATGGCGTTGCCGAGCGTCGTGTCCGGATTGTGCCCGACGCGCTGACCGATGACGCCCAGAACCAACTCGCGACCCCACACGGCACCTTGCAGGGCGAAGGCGACGATGAACGCAATGTCGAACAACCGTTCGATCCGCGCGGGCGGCTGGGCGTAGGTGACGACGATCTCGACTGCTGCGGCGACCATGAACAGGACGCTGGTCTTGGCCAGAACGCGGCCGACGACAGCGCGCCACGTGAGGCAATCGGGATCACTGGCGACGATGCGATGACCGATGCCGCGGAGAAGGAGCATCAGGCCTACAAGGCCGACGGCGACCGCGGCTCCGATCGCGAGTGCATCGAGGTTGAGGGTCAGCCAGCCTAAAAAGCGGTCGAGTTCATCGAACATGGGGCGGGGATGGCGGGCCGGTATCCGAGGGTCAAGCTCAGGTCACTGGAAGGCGGAGCGAGGCGCTGCGGTTCGCCGAGCTTTTACGCCGTTGCAAGTTTGCCGGCGTCAACCGCATCGGCGACCTGATCGACTTTGTCGGGACCGACTTCGGCGGCCTCGACCGCGGCTTCCACCACAGCCGGAACAATGGCTTTCCCGGAAACGACCGGCTTTCTCCGGCGTCCCTTCAGCAGGAACTCAAGCAAGCCAACCTCGCTCGAGGACAGCCACTTGCGGCCTCGAGGACGCGCGAAGCCGCCCAGCGGATCACGCGGATTGTCCCGGGCAGCCTCGATCAGCTTGGGGTGCACATAGCTCTTGCGGCTGATGGCCGGCGTGTTGCCGAGGGCCTCGGCAACGGGTTCGAGCACGGTCTTGAGGCTGATCTTCGCCCGTTCTTCTTCCTGCGCTTTCAGCATCTGCTCGAAGGCGATGACGCTGGCACCCCAAGTGCGAAAGTTCTTAGCGGTGAAGTCGCCGCCGCTCGCCTCCCGAATATAGTCGTTCACGTCGGCGGAGGTGATCGGGCAGGCCTCCCCATTCTCATCGATGTACTGGAACAGATTCTGTCCGGGCAGCTCGGCGCACTTGCCGACTACGCGCTTCAGGTTGCTGTCGCTGATCGGCACTTCATGAACGATGCCGTGCTTGCCCTTGAACCGCATCTTCAGGCGGCTGCCCTCCTTCTTGAGATGGCGATTGCGCAAGGTGGTCGCGCCGAAGCTCTTGTTCTCCTCGGCGTATTGCTCGTTACCGATGCGGATGAAGCTGGTGTCGATCAGGCGGACGACGGCGGCGAGGACGGCTTCGCGGCTCAGCTTGCGCTTCTTCAGGTCGGCTTCGACGCGGCGGCGCAGCTTGGGGAGAGCGGCTCCGAACTCGATGGAGCCGAGGTACTTCTTCTTGTCGGCGCGGGCGCGAAACTGGTCGTGATAACGATACTGCTTGCGCCCCTTGGCATCGCGGCCCGTGGCCTGGATGTGGCCGTTCGGATAGGGGCAGAACCAGGCGTCGGTATAGGCCGGCGGCAGCGCGATCTTGTTGAGGCGGTCGATCTCCTCGCGATCGGTAATGCGCTCGCCATCGGGTGAGAAATAGGCCCACTTGCCCTTGATGAGCTGACGGGTGATCCCCGGCTGATCGTCGCTGCAGTGTCTCAGTTGCATGTTGCCTGTTCAAGTCCGGGTGAGGCAGGGGAGTTCCGTGACCCGGTACAAAGTCCTGATCATGGCGAGCGACGGCTTCGAGGAGGCGGAACTGTTCGTTCCGCGGGCGATCCTGCGCGATCGTGGGCACGAGGTCGGTTTGGCGGCTCCGACGATGAGTCCGATCCAGGCCACCGTGCTGGACGATCCCGGACGCACGATCCGACCCGACCTGACGATCGGGCAGGGGAGAGCGGAGGACTGGGATGCCTTGCTGCTGCCGGGCGGCCTTATCAACCCCGATTTTCTGCGGACCCGATCTGAAGCGGTGGCGCTGGTCCGGTCGTTCGTGAATGGAGGCAAGGTGGTTGGAGCTATCTGCCATGGGCCGTGGCTGCTGGTGGAGGCGGATGCCGTGCGCGGGGTGCGGGCGACCTGCTGGCCGTCGATCCGGACGGACCTGCGCAACGCCGGCGCGCGAGTGATTGACGAGCGCTGCGTCACGGACGGGAATATCGTTACAGCCGTGGGGCCGGATGACGCGCAGATGTTCACCGAGGCGATGCTGGAGCGGCTCCACGCAACCGATCGCTAACACTTTGCCGGTAAGCCCGGCTCATGAACGGGGCAGGGGAAGGCGGCGTTGTCGCCTGGCTGATCGATGGTGCGGCGGCAATCACCTTTGCCGCTGCGGCGGCGTTCGCCGGCGGAACCCTGCTAGGCCCACAAATGGCGGCGGCCGGAGGAGTGGCGGGCTTCGGCCTTTCGATGCTGTTCCTGCGGTCGGTTCAGCCTCGTACCGGACGGCATCGGATCGCCGACTTCGAACCAGTCGATTGGGAGACCCTGCAGGAACCTATCGAGGAAGCCCAGTTCCGCGGGCCTGAGGAGGATGTCCTCGTTCTCGAGGATGTGCTCTCGGTCCCGGCGGACTCTCGCGTTGTCCAGCTATTCCCCACGCCATCACTGCCATCCCCGGGGGAGCTCAAGGCACGCATCGATGCGCACCTTGCAGGCAAGCCACCGGCGGGGGAGTTGGTTCAGCTGCCCGTGGATGCCTCGGCGGCACTCCGCGAAGCGCTGGCCGACCTCCGCCGCTCGCTTGGCTAGTCTTCGAGCGTCAGCGCCTCCACGTCCACGAGCACGCTTCCGTCCGGCTGAGGGGCGACGGGTCCTGCTAGCGCAATATCGCCAACGAAGCCGCGTCCGAGCGGAAGGTCCGCCTCTTCGATACCGCCCATCCACGACGTCGCGAGCGCCGCTGGGTCCGGACCTGTGACCCGGAAGCCGAGCTGGTGCCGCTGTCCGGAGAAGGTGAGGGAGCACCAGTCGACGGAAACGCAGTGCGTAAGCGAAATCCTATCCTCATGGGGGGTAGCCCGGCGGAGAAGTGCTCTAAGAAGCGCAGAGGCTGACGCGCTCATGCGGGGCGCGCTCATTGCGCCTGCTCCAGATAGGCACGCACTCGAGTGACGGTCTGCGGCCGGGGCTCGCGACCTCTGCGAAGATCGTGAACGAAGCGGGGATCGCCCATCACATCGCGACCGAAACGGGTAGGTGTGATGTCCGTTGTCCGGAGATATTTCTCAACTTCTCGAAGTAGATACACTGTTCGGCCCCCCGGCCTCTGTGGTTGGCGACTCGGCTCCCGACTCTTCGGCTCACATTTCCTACTTGTCTAGGCATCTTCCTACAGCTAGAAAGTTGCGCATGGACAACGATGCCCGTTACACCCTGGAACGGCTCTGCCAGGAGCGCGGCGAGGACTTCGCCAGTCTGTCGCGTTTGGTCGGGCGAAATCCGGCATATATTCAGCAGTTTATCCGGCGCGGAACGCCCCGGCGGCTGGGCGAATCCGAGCGTCGCACGCTTGCTCGCTATTTCGCCATTCCCGAATCACGCCTGGGCGGACCGCCTGAAGAGGAAATCTCCTCGGATCGTTTCGGTCTTGTTCCTATCACGCGCTCCTCAGTGCGCGCTTCGGCCGGTCCAGGAGCGATTCCGGCGGAGGAGCGCGACAAGCCCTTCTTCGCCTTTGACGAGCGCTGGTTGAGGCAACTGACCGGAGCGTCGCCCGACAATCTGACGGTGATTCGCGTCGAAGGAGACTCCATGGAGCCCACCCTGCATGACGGTGACGACATTCTGGTTGATCGCAGCGACGCGGGGTCGCGGATGCGCGACGGCATTTATGTGCTTCGGATCGATGAAGCCCTCGTTGTGAAGCGGCTGGCCCTGCACCCCGTGACCCGGCGGGTCACCGTTCAGTCGGACAATCCGGCCTACGCCGACTGGCCCGACTGCTCGCCCGACGAGATCCACTGCATCGGTCGGGTGATCTGGACCGGGCGGCGCGTGGCTTAATCTCGGCGGCGCCGGTCCAAAAGCCAGACCGCAACCGCCACGAGGGTGCCTGCCAGGGTTCCGAGGAGCACGCCGAGGCTCGGCTGGTTCATGCGGATGCCGACAAACAGGCCGATAAAGAGGCAGACAATCAGGAGGAAGCCGCCGGCCATCGAAGATCGCGTTTGCATGGCGGCGCTCTGCCAGACGGGAGGCTCCCACGCCAGCCGGACGTGGTGAACGAAGCGTTGACGCTCTTTGTTGGAAGGAGCCGAAACCTGCCGCGGCTAAACCGCGTGACATGGACAGCCTATTCATCGCAGGGCGGAGCGCGCTCCGGGACGCGCATGAGCTGATCGATCGCTTCGGCGACGATGCGGGCTACGAAGCCGCGATCCGCGCCGAGCAAAGCCGCGATAGCGGGAACGTCCTCCGCTTCTGCCACTGGCGGCAGATCGAACGGGTAATCGCCACGCTCAGCAACGACGAGGTTCGCGGCACGATTCATTAGCGTCAGGTCCATCGATAGACTGGCAGCCCTGCTGCGGGCGGTCTAAGCAGAAGAGGATGGTTTGTCGGGGAGTGGGAGGGCGCGGTCCGCACGCGCTGGTGCTTGCGGTCGCCGCCGTGGGACTGCTTGCCCCCGACGCATCCGCACAGGAAATCGGCCCGCCCGAACCGCCTAGCGCGGAGATCGATCCGACTGCGCCACTGGACGCGATGCCGGATCTCGGCGTCGATTGGCCAGATCTGGATGAAGCGCCGGCGCAGCAGATCAACTCCGAAGCGGAGGGGCAACCCTCCAGGGCTCCTGCGGACGATCTTGGAGCGGAACGCCGTTACTCGGTGGTGGTCACAGGGCTGGAAAACCTAGACGACCCGCGCATCCGGGAACGCTTCGATGCAGGCTCAACCCTGCAGGCCGACCGGCAACGGACGGCGAACGCCGCCCAGCTCGATCGTCGGGCCCGCGCCGACGCCGAACTGTTGGGGGAGCTCCTGCGTGCCAGGGGCTATTATGATGCGGTGGTCACGCCATCCATCGGGCAGAGCCAGGACGGGATCGAAGTCCGTCTGGCTGCACGGCCCGGCTCGCTTTATCGCTTCAGCGACGTGCGCCTTCCCGGTATCGAGCAGGCCGGGGAAGATGCGACGGCCTTGCGGCAGAGCTTCGCCGTCCAGCCGGGTGAGCCGGTCATCGCGGAAGACGTGATCGCCGCCGGAGTTGCGCTGAAGGTGGCGCTTGGGCGGAGCGGCTATGCGCTTGCCGAGATCGGCGAACAGGATATCGAGATCGATGACGAAGCCCGTACGGCTCGGCTGGTGCTTCCGGTCTCCCCCGGGCCCGTTCAGCAGTTCGGCCAGATTACCGTGACCGGCAAACCCCCGTTCAGCGCGGCGCACGTGCAGCGGATCGCGCGCTTTAAGCCAGGCGAGCGCTTTCGCCAGAGCCGTGTCGACGACCTCCGGCGTGCCCTGATCGCCACGGGTCTTGTCGCCAGCGCGGAGGTGCGCGTCACGCCCGCTGCCGACGGAAGGGCCGTGAACCTCCAGGTGCACCTGGAACCGGCGCCCATGCGAACGATCGCGGGGGAGCTTGGCTATGGTACCGGAGAAGGCGCGAGGGCGGAGGCAAGCTGGCAGCACCGGAACTTCTTCAATCCCGAAGGGGCGCTGACGGTACGGGGTGTGGTCGGTACCCAGGAACAGCTTGCGGCCGTATCCCTCCGCCGGAACAACTTCCGTGCGCGGGACCAGGCCCTCAACCTGCAGGCGAGCGCGGGCCACGTCGACCGCAAGGCCTACGAAGCACGAACGCTGCGCCTGCTGGGAAGCATCGAGCGTCAGTCCAACTTCATTTGGCAGAAGAGCTGGACCTGGAGCATCGGCGCTGAGCTGATCGCCTCCGATGAGCGCGACACGATCGCAGCGACGGGCGAGGAGCGGCGGCGAACCTTCTTCATCGGCGCGATCCCGGGCAGTCTCACCTACGACGGAACGGACGACCTGCTCGACCCGACGCAGGGCTTTCGTCTTGGTGGTCGGGTCAGCCCTGAGCTGAGCATGCAGGGTAGCGCGTTTGGCTATGTCGCGACGCAGGTGGATGCGAGCGCATACCGTTCGCTCGGGAGTAACGTGGTCGGAGCTGGACGCGTTCGGCTGGGAAGCATCCTGGGGGCAGAGCGCGACCGCATCGCCCCCTCCCGGCGATTCTATTCGGGCGGGGGAGGATCGGTCCGGGGCTATGGCTACCAGCGGCTGGGTCCGCGCGACGTCAACGGAGACCCGATCGGGGGGCGTAGCCTCGCCGAGTTCAGCCTCGAGACGCGCGTCCGCTTCGGCACCTTTGGCGTGGTCCCATTCCTGGATGGAGGAACCCTGTCCACCGGTGCGCTCCCAAGCTTGAAGGACTGGCAGTTCGGTGTGGGCCTCGGCGCGCGCTATTATTCCAGCTTCGGCCCGATCCGGATCGACGTCGGCACGCCGCTCAACCGTCAGGACGGTGATAGCCGGATTGCCGTCACCGTTTCCCTTGGACAGGCCTTCTAATGACGGACGCGGCACTTGCCGAACAGCCGACGGCGGAGGCTGCCCCTTCGCCGCGCCGCCGCCGACACTGGGCTAGCCAGCTCGCTCATGAGGTGCTGGCGCTGGTCGCCGTTCTCGCGTTGCTCGCTGCAATTGGGCTGGCGTTCCTTGATACCGCGCCCGGACACCGCTGGATTGTGGATCGCATCAGCCGGATTGAAACCGCATCGGGTCTGCGGATCAGGATCGGTCGGATCGATGGCTCGGTCTTCGGCGTGGCCCGCCTCCGCAACGTCGAGGTGAGCGACCCCCGCGGGGTGTTTCTGACCTCGCCCGAGATCCTGCTCGACTGGGCCCCGGGGGCCTGGCTTTACAATAGTCTGCACGTCGACCGGCTCGAAGCCCGGCGGGTGACGCTCCACCGCCTGCCTGAACTCAGGCCCAACGCTCGGCGGGGTCCGATCTTGCCCGACTTCGACATCAATGTGGGTCGCCTGCGCATCGCCCGACTGGACTTGGCGCGAGCGGTGACGGGAACACCGCGGGTGGGCAAATTGGAGGGCAGCGCAACGATCCGCGCAGGCCGCGCCATGGTGGGCCTTCGGGCCGCACTGAATGGTAATGGCGATCGGCTCGCGCTTCAGTTGGACGCGGATCCAGGGCGCGACCGCTTCGACCTCTCCGTGAGTTTCGCCGCGCCGGCGAACGGACTGGTGCCGGCATTGATGGGTCTGAGAAGGCCGATCGGCCTCCGTGTTGGCGGAGATGGCAGCTGGAGCCGCTGGCGCGGCGCTGCCGAGCTGGACATTGCGGGTCGGGAAGCGGGGCGCCTCCGCCTGGCGGCGGACTCCGGCCGCTATGAGCTCGGGGGCATCCTGACGCCGGCACCTTTGCTGAAGGGCAGGCTGCAGCGCCTGACCTCTCCTCGCGTCACGGTTCGAGGTGCGGCGACCCTCGCGGATCGGGTGCTTGATGGTCGCTTGACGCTCGCGTCTCCATCCCTGCGCGCGATTGGGAGTGGGGCAATCGACCTTGCCGACGCGCGCTACCGCGATGTGAGCCTGGGTGTGGACCTGCTGCGTCCTGCTGCACTCTTTCCCGACATGCGAGGTCGCAACGTCCGCCTGGTTTGGACACTAAATGGGCCGTTCGACACGGCTAGCTATGCCTATCGCCTGACCTCGCCGCAGGTGTTCTTCGACGATGTCGGCTTCGTGGACGTGCGGGCGGAAGGGCGCGGCCAATTGGCGCCCTGGCCGATGCGGGTTCCGCTGCGCCTCACGGCGCGCGGGATCGTAGGATTGGGAGATGAGGCCGGCGCGATCCTGCGCAATGCCCGGCTCGAGGGCGTGCTTTCCCTCACCCCGGAGCGGCTGCAAGGGCGCGACCTGCAACTGACCAGCGACAAGCTCAAGGCCAGCGTGTCGCTCCTGGTGGACTTGCGCAGCGGACGGTTCGACATTCTCGTCCGGGGAGGGCTGACGCGATACCTCATTCCCGGCATTGGCATCGTCGACGTGACCAGCGATCTGCGCGTGGAGCCCGGCCCGGGCGGTCGTGGGAGCCGGGTCGTCGGGACTGGGCGGGCGCAGGTGCGGCGGCTGGACAATGCGTTCTTCGCCAACCTGACCGGCGGATTGCCGCGGATCGAGACGCGGCTGGAGCGACTGCCGGACGGCATCCTGCGGTTCGAGGGACTGCAACTGACGTCGCCCAAGCTCCGCCTGACCGGGAGCGGATACCGGCGCCGCGACAAGACCTTCCATATCGAGGCGACCGGCCGGCAGGCGGACTATGGCGCGGTGCGCTTGGTGCTGGACGGCCCCATCGAGCGGCCCAAGTTCGAATTGCTGCTCCCGTCCCCGAACCGGACCCTGGGTCTAAGCGACGTTCGAGTCTCACTCTCGCCCACCGCCGCAGGTTACAACTTTCGCGCGGCGGGCGGCTCGCGGCTTGGTGCGTTCACGAGCAGCGGCGCGATCCTTCTTCCCAAGGGTGCGAGGGCAACGGTGGCGGTCGCCGCGCTGGACGTTTCGGGTATTCAGGCCAGCGGCAACCTGCGGGCCGACCCGGGTGGGTTCACCGGGCGCCTGGCGGTCCTTGGGGGAGGGCTGACGGGGGAGCTGCTCTTCGCGCCGCAAGGACGGGATCAACGGATCGAGGCACATCTTGCTGCGGACAACCTTCGCGTTGCGGGACCCCCGGGCTTCGCGACCCGGGCCGGTCGGCTCGACGGAACGATCGTCCTGGCGGAGGGGGCGACCAGCGTGGACGGTGTGGTGAGCGCCCGCGGACTGCAGGCCGGCGGGGTGACGCTTGCACGGCTCACGGCGAATGCGAAGCTGGTGAACGGGCAGGGGCAGGTCCGGGCGGCGGTCGCGGGTCGCCGTGGCAGCGATTTCGAGTTCAGCATGCTGGCCGACGTCGCCCCAGAGCAACTCGTGCTGCGGGGGCAGGGTTCGATTGAGGGTCGGCCCTTGACGCTCGCCAGTGCGGCCGTGCTCAAGCCCGAGGACGATGGGTGGCGGCTGTCGCCCACCGCCGTGCGCTTCGCCGGAGGAAGCGCAACGGTCGCGGGACGGACCGGCTCGAGCCCGGAGCTATCGGCAGACCTTCGAGCGATGCCACTTTCGGTTCTCGACTTGGCGGGAGCAAACCTAGACCTGGGCGGCCTTGCCACGGGGCGTGTGAGCTATGCCTGGGGTCGAGGTAATCGCAGCGGCCAGGCGAAGCTGACGGTTCGCGGCCTCACCCGCGGCGGTCTCGTCCTCGCCTCCAGGCCGATTGATGTAGGCCTCTCCGCAGTGCTGCAGGGCGGGCGAGCGGCCGCGAGGGCAGTAGCCGTCAGCGACGGGCGCACCATTGGCAGGGCGCAGGCCCGCTTTTCACCGCTTGGTGGGGGCATGGTCGTCGACGAGCTGATGAACGCACCCATGTTCGCCCAGCTGCGCTACGCGGGGCCTGCCGATACGCTGTGGCGTCTATCGGGCGTCGAGGCGTTCGATCTGAGCGGACCGGTCGCAATTGGTGCCGACCTGGGCGGGCGCCTGGTAGACCCGCAGATCCGCGGCTCCCTGCGGACCACGGGAGCTCGGCTGGAGAGCGCCATCACAGGAACCGTGGTGACTGATCTCGCGTCGGCCGGCCGGTTCGCGGGATCCCGGCTGGTCCTTAGCAGCATCGCAGGGCGGACTCCTGGTGGTGGGACCATCACGGGCAACGGGAGCATCGACTTCGCGGGAGGTCGGCCGGCGCTGGACCTCCGCTTCTCCGCGGCGCAGGCCCGGTTGCTTGCCCGCGACGATATCGCTGCGGATGTCACCGGTCCGCTCGTCATCCGGTCGAGCGGGATCGGCGGGACGGTCTCGGGCCAGTTGCGCCTTAATCGTGGGCGGTTCACGCTCGGCCGAGCGAGCGCCGCAGCAGCCGTCCCGCGCCTGCAGGTACGGGAGCGGGGCCTTGCCGATGAAGAGGTCATCGACACGGCGGAGTTACGCCCGTGGCAGCTCGACTTAACGGTTGCGGGCGGCGACCTGATGGTTCGTGGACTGGGGATAGACAGCCGCTGGACAACGGATGTCCAGGTCGGAGGGACCGCCGATGCTCCCCGGCTGACCGGTTCGGCCAACCTCATCCGCGGCGACTACGAATTCGCGGGACGAACGTTCCGGCTGGAACGCGGCGTCATCCGGTTTCGCGGCGAGAGCCCGCCCGATCCAATGCTGGACATCAGTGCGGAAGCCCAGGTGCAGGGATTGGACGCCAGCGTGCGCGTGGGCGGAACCGGGCTCAAGCCCGAGATCAACTTCGCGTCCGTTCCAGCATTGCCGCAGGACGAGCTCTTGTCGCGGCTGCTGTTCGGGACATCGATTACCAACCTATCCGCCCCCGAAGCCATCCAGCTCGCGTCCGCGGTGGCCGCCCTCCAGAGCGGATCGGGGGGGCTCGACCCGATCAACGCCGTGCGGCGGGCGGCGGGCCTCGACCGCTTGCGCATCCTGCCGGCCGATATCGCGACCGGGCAGAAGACGGCGATCAGCGCGGGCAAGTATCTAGGCCGTCGCCTGTACGTGGAAGTGATCACCGACGCGCAGGGTTACTCCGCTACGCGCGCCGAGTATCAGGTGACCCGCTGGCTCTCGATCCTGTCGAGCATCTCGACCATCGGGCGAACCAGTGCCAACGTGCGGGTGAGCCGGGACTATTAGGGGGCAAGCATGAAGAACTGGAACGTGCGCAAGCAGGTGATCTCGCGCGAGGAGATGCCCGAGCACCACCGCCTGCCGCAGTCCCTGTCGTGGCCGCATCTGATCGCGCTCGGCGTGGGGGCCATTGTTGGCACGGGCATCCTGACGTTGATCGGCGTTGGCGCAGGCAAGGCCGGACCTGCCGTTATCCTGAGCTTTGCCATCGCCGGCCTGATCTGCGCCTGTGCCGCTTTGGCCTATGCCGAAGTTGCAACAATGATCCCGGCTTCGGGCAGCGCCTACACCTATTCCTACGTCGTCTTCGGGGAGCTGATCGCCTGGATTATCGGCTGGTCGTTGATCCTGGAGTACAGCCTGGTCGTCAGCGCCGTGGCGGTCGGCTGGTCAGGCTATCTCGCCCCACTCCTCGGAATGCCGCATGAGCTTGCCAACGGTCCGCACGCCGGCGGGATCGTCAATCTGCCGGCGATCTTCATCATCGCCGTCGTCGCGGGTCTCCTGATCGCGGGAACGCGGGAGAGCGCCAACCTGAATGCTTTCCTCGTGCTGGTGAAGCTCTCTGCCTTGGCGCTGTTCGTGATCGTAGCATTGCCGTACTTCAAAGGGGCGAACTTAGAGCCGTTCATGCCTTACGGCTTCCCGCGCTCAGGGCCCTCCGGCAGCGAAGTGGGCGTCATGGCCGCGGCTGCCATCATCTTCTTCGCGTTCTATGGTTTCGACGCCATCGCCACGGCAGCCGAGGAGGCCAAGAATCCCGGGAGGGACCTTGCGATAGGGATCGTCGGATCCATGGTGCTGTGCGTCCTCATCTACATGGCCGTGGCAGCTGCGGCCATCGGCGCCTTGTCGTTCACGCGCTTCGCGAACAGCCCTGAGCCGCTCGCGCTGATTCTGCGCGAGATTGGGCAAGGAGGCGCGGCATGGTTCCTCGCCGTGTCAGCGGTGGTCGCCTTGCCGACGGTGATCCTGGCCTTCTTCTACGGACAAAGCCGCATCTTCTTCACCATGGCGCGGGACGGCATGCTGCCCCAGTCCCTGGCGAGGGTGTCCAGCCGCGGGTCGCCGGTCCGGATCACGATCTTCACGGCCGTCGTGGTTGCAATCATTGCGGGCATCTTCCCACTGGATGAGATCGCCGCTCTGGCGAATGCGGGCACGCTCGCCGCGTTTGTGGCTGTGTGCGCCGCCATGCTGGTGATGCGCCGGCGGGAGCCGGGACGGGAGCGGAGGTTCCGCACACCGCTGGCCTGGGTTGTCGGCCCGCTTGGCATCGCCGGTTGCCTTTACCTGTTCTGGAGTTTGCCGGTGAAGACGCAGACCTACTTCCTGGTTTGGAACGTCATCGGTCTGCTGGTCTACATGCTCTACGCCTCGCACCAGGCTGCGCGCGTCCGGTCGGCAGGCTCAGCCGCCTGAACAAGCAGGCTTATCGGCCGAGTGTCTGCTTCAGTTCGCCAAGGGTCAGACGATTCCAGCGGGAAGCCCAGGGTGAGGTCTCGGTGCTGTCGTCACGCAGGTAGTCGGGTTTCGCCCAGCGCTGCGAGGTGAGTTCGGGCTTGGCGCGGGCAAGGAGACTGAGGTTGAACGGCTCGTGGAAGCGCAGTCCGCACTGATCGCCGTGCCCCCAGGCGACTGTGCTGAAAACCGAGCCAGGCTCGCCGAGGTCAAGCAGCAGTTCCGCGCCGACTGGAAGCGATGCGCTGGTCTCCACGAGCGCGCCCACCTCCGAGATGTTGCGCAGGCGGACGTGGGTGCTCTCGTGATTGTAGTGGACGAGCCCGGTCCAGATCAGCGGGTGACGCTTGCCGCCGCGGTCCACCGGAGCTGCGACCGGTTCAGCCGAACTGTTCTCTACGGGAGGCGTGGAGACGGAGGCTTCGTACGAAACTTCCGGGAAGCTCCGCTTCAGGACCTCACGCAGCAGTGCAGCGCCTACTTCAGGATCGGCATCAATCTGCGTTTCGTGGGCAAATTCCAGTCCGAGCCGATTACCTTTGATCCAACGTACGGCGCACTCGAGTGTGCCGCATCCGGCCAGCGACAAATCCACCCGATCCCAGAGTTTCGGCTCGAATGGAGCCTCAAGCATCGCCCCACCGCCGGAGAGATTGACGATTTGTACTTGGAAGTCGCGGCCGTCCCAGGTTGCCACGGCACGTTCGGCCTCGGACAGGTGGTGCCGGCTATCGACCCGGTGGTTGGATGAACGGGAGGCCTCACGCGGGATGAGGACGGCACCCAGCCGCGGGCTATCCTCCGAGCCCGCCTGCGTCGACGTGGGTTCTGCCGGCGCCGGCTTTCCGCCTTTCTGCCGCAGGAGCGGGCCGCGCAGCGGCTTGCCCGATAGGAGCCGTTCCCGAAACTCGTTCATCGCCTGGACCTCACGCCAACTCGCGCGGGAACCTACGGCTCGTGGAGTTACAAAAGCGCTAACCTAGGGAGGAGCCGGGAAGGGACGTTGCCCCTCCCGGCATGAGGTACGCGCTTACATCGAGTAGTACATGTCGAACTCGACCGGGCTCGGCGTCGTTTCCCAACGCATCACCTCTTCCCACTTGAGCTCGATGTAGGCGTCGATCTGGTCCTCGCTGAACACGTCGCCCTTGGTCAGGAAGGCGCGATCCGCCGCGAGGGACGTGAGCGCTTCCCGAAGCGAGCCGCAGACCGTCGGAACGTTGACCAGTTCCGCTGGCGGAAGGTCGTAGAGGTTCTTGTCCATCGCCTCACCCGGGTGAATGCGGTTCTGAATGCCGTCGAGACCGGCCATCAGGATGGCCGCGTAAGCGAGGTAGGGGTTGGCCATGGCGTCCGGGAAACGGAACTCGACCCGCTTGGACTTCTCGCCCGTGCCGTAAGGGATGCGGCATGAGGCGGAGCGGTTGCGGCTGGAATAGGCCAGCAGCACCGGCGCTTCGAAGCCGGGGACCAGCCGCTTGTAGCTGTTGGTCGTCGGATTGGTGAAGGCGTTCAGCGCGCGCGCATGCTTGATGACCCCGCCGATGAAGTAGAGCGCGAGGTCGCTAAGGCCCGCGTAGCCGTTGCCCGCGAACAGGGGCTTGCCGCCGCTCCACAGCGAGAAGTGGGTGTGCATGCCCGAGCCATTATCCTTGGCGATCGGCTTGGGCATGAAGGTCGCGGTCTTGCCATAGGCATGGGCAACCATGTGCACGACGTACTTGTAGACCTGCATGCGGTCGGCGGTCTCGACCAGGCTGCCGTAGGTGAGACCGAGCTCATGTTGGGCAGCTGCGACCTCGTGGTGGTGCTTGTCGCAGGGCAGGCCCATCTCGAGCATGGTCGAGACCATCTCCGCGCGGATGTCGACAGCGCTGTCGACCGGAGCGACGGGGAAGTAACCACCTTTGGCACGCGGGCGGTGCGCCTGGTTGCCGCCTTCATACTCACGGGCTGTGTTTGTCGGCAGCTCGATATCGTCGATCTTGAACGAGCTGACGTTATAGCCATCCTCGAAGCGAACGTCGTCGAACATGAAGAACTCGGCTTCGGGGCCGACATAGACAGTGTCGCCGATGCCGCTGGCCTTCAGATAGGCTTCCGCGCGGGTGGCGGTGGAGCGAGGATCCCGGGCGTAGAGCTCGCCGGAGGCGGGTTCGACGACGTTGCAAACGAGGATCATCATCGGGGTGGCGCTGAACGGGTCGACATAGACCGCGTCCAGGTCCGGCTTCAGGATCATGTCCGACTCGTTGATCGCCTTCCAGCCTGCGATGGACGAGCCGTCGAACATGAAGCCGTCCTCCAGCATGTCCTCGTCAACGGCACCCGCGGCCATGGTCAGGTGCTGCCACTTGCCCTTCGGATCCGTGAAGCGAAGATCGATCCACTGGATCTCTTCATCCTTGATACGAGAAAGCACGTCGCTGGCGCTGGTCGGCATGATGAGGGTCCTTGTTGGTTGGCGAATCCGCCGAAAAGGCGTGTCGTACCGATTCCAGTCACGGCTCGTCCGGTCGAGAGCGCGGTGAACATCTCACACCCAAGCGCCACCGCTCAGAAAGGTCTCCGCTGCGCTGCGATAAGCATCCTCAAGAGCATGGCGACAGGACGAGGAACTCCGACCTTGCCTTCCAGCCAGAGGCTGACCGCCGAACGACTGACCCCGATGGCGCCCGCGAGATCGTTCTGCGTTCGGTAACCGAGCGCCCGCATGGCGGAGCGCAGTTCGTCGGGGGACATGGAAGCGAGGCGAGGATCCTGGGGCATCCGCTGTTCAAATCGCGTCCGGACCTCGATCCCCAGTACGAATGCGAATGGCGTTCTCGATGTGCGAGACGAAGATCTTGCCGTCGCCAATCCGGCCGGTCCGGGCCGCGCTGGCGATCGCCTCGACCACATTGTCCACGAGGCTGTCCTCGACGACCACGTCAATCTTCACCTTGGGGAGGAAGTCGATGACGTACTCGGCCCCCCGATAAAGCTCCGTGTGGCCTTTCTGTCGGCCAAACCCCTTCACCTCGGTGACGGTCATGCCGGATACCCCGACCTCGTGCAGCGCATCCTTCACGTCGTCCAGCTTGAACGGCTTGATGATGGCTTCGACCTTTTTCATTCACTTGCCCTCGGACCAATGCCTCACTGTAGTGCGCGTCACCGGATTGCCGCAATTCCCAGTCAGGCGGCGGGCCCATGAAAAAAGCGATTATCCTTTCGGCCGGTCAGGGAAGCCGCCTTGGGCACCTCACGGCGGATAGCCCCAAGTGCCTCATCGATTTTGGAGGTCGAACCCTGCTGGACCGGCAGCTCGACACGCTCGCGGCCAATGGGGTTGAGGATGCCGTGGTGGTGACAGGCTTTCGCGACGACAAGATCGAGGAGGCTCTCGCGCGGCGCGCCGGCGGTCCCCGCGTGCGCACGGTGTTCAACCCCTTCTACAAGGTGGCCGACAACACCGGCTCCCTCTACATGGCTCGCGAGCATCTGGTCGGCGATGTGCTGGTATGGAACGGCGACACGATGGTCTCGCGGGAGCTGATGGCCAAGGTGGTCGGCAATGATCAACCGGGTATCTGCGTCACCATCGACCGCAAGGATGCGTACGACTCCGACGACATGAAGGTGGTGGAGGATCGCGGGCAGTTGCGCGCGATCGGTAAGCGCCTCGACGAGGGGGTGAACGCGGAGTCAATCGGGCTGCTCGCCTTCCGGGCGGGCGGGGCTGAGCGCTTCCGCGACGCCATCGAGCAGGCCATGCGGACGGCCGAGGGCACCACCATCTGGTACCTTCGCGTGATCCACCATCTCGCTCAACAGAGTGAGATCTGGACGCTCGACATCTCCGGCGAGCAATGGGGCGAGGTCGACTTCCCGGAGGATGTCGAGAGCGCCCGGGACCTGGTGAGGGGCTGGGCCGCCTAGTAGGGCGGCTTGTCCAGCCCTGCCGGGCTTTGGGTGAAGATCTCGCAGCCGGTCTGCGTGATCCCAATCGAGTGCTCGAATTGGGCGGACAGGGAGCGGTCCCGGGTAACTGCGGTCCAGCCGTCGTCGAGGAGCTTGCAGTCGGCCCGTCCAATGTTGATCATCGGTTCAACCGTAAAGAACATACCCGGCCGGAGCTCGGGTCCGGTGCCGGGGCGACCGGCGTGCACCACCTCCGGACTGTCGTGGAATAGACGTCCGAGCCCGTGGCCGCAGAAATCGCGCACGACGGAGTAGCGGTGCTTCTCGGCATGGCGCTGGATGGCGGCGCTGATGTCTCCGAGCCGGTTGCCGGGTTTTGCCTGTTCTAGGCCGATCATCAGGCACTCGTAGGTGACATCGACCAGTCGCCGCGCCTTCACCGAGACGTCCCCGACCAGGTACATGCGGCTGGTGTCGCCATGCCATCCGTCGAGGACTGGAGTCACGTCGATGTTCACAATGTCGCCGTCCTTGAGCGTCTTTTCGGACGGAATGCCGTGGCAAACGACATGATTGAGCGAAATGCAGCAACTATGGGTGTATCCGCGATAGCCAAGCGTCGCCGGCACTGCGCCCGCCCGCCTCATGTGCTCGAATACGAGCCGATCGAGCTCGGCCGTCGAAACGCCGGGCACCACATGCGGGACGAGCATGTCGAGGATCTCGGCCGCCAGCCGACCAGCGCGACGCATGCCTTCGAACCCTTCTGGGCCGTGGAGCTTGATGACGCCGTTCTTGGCTTCGAGCGTCTCGTGAGGGGCCACGGTGATGTATTGAGTCATGCACCTCATATAGGGATGAGGACCCGTCAGGCCAATTGGAGTGAACGTGACCGATCATCGCATCTGGACCGCCGCCCTTGTCGTCATCGGCGATGAGATTCTGTCCGGGCGGACGCAGGACCGGAACATCGCCCAGATCGCGACCTGGCTGAACGTGCAGGGCATCCGGCTGAGCGAGGTCCGGGTGGTGCCCGATGTCGAGGAGCGGATCGTCGAGGCGGTGAACGCACTGAGGACACAGAACGATTACCTGTTCACCACCGGCGGCATCGGGCCGACGCATGACGACATCACGGTCGACGCCGTCGCGAAGGCGCTGGGCCGTCCGGTGATCATCCATCCGGAAGCCCGGGGGATGCTGGAGCGTTACTACGAGACCCGCGGCGGCCTGAACGAGGGGCGTCTACGCATGGCGCGGGTACCTGATGGTGCGGAGCTGATCATCAACCGGGTGTCCGGCGCACCTGGGATCAAGATCGAGAACCTGTTCCTGCTTGCCGGCGTGCCGCACATCACGGCCGGGATGCTGGACGGATTAACGGGCGAGCTGGAGGGCGGCCGGCCGCTGGTCTCTGTGACGATTGGTGGAATGGTGCCGGAAAGCGAGGTTGCCGAGCTGCTGCGGGAAACCGAGCGGATGAACGACGGCGTGGCAATCGGCTCGTACCCCTTCTTCAAGGAGGGGCGAGTCGGGGCTAACTTCGTGGTCCGCTCCGAGGACGCGGAGCAGGCGCAATCGGTTGCCAATCTTCTGGCTGCCAGCCTGGAGAGTGCCGGTTACCCGATGGTGCCGGGCGGGATCTAGCTGCCGCTGACCGCCATTCGGGGCGGGACCACCTGGCTATGCTGGACCACGGTCCAGTCGTCATGCCCACGCCGACGCAGGGTGGAACTGGCAAAGCAGCGATACTCCTCTTCGCCGCGACGGGCCTCGACCTGGTAGCCAATGACGATCAGGCCTTCCTCCGGCCGGGAAACGGTCTGCTCGGAAAACCGCACTTCGTCCCAGCGCGGCGTGTCCTTGACTGCATCGATCGCCTGCTGGCGCGAGAAGAGGAACGGTTCGGCCGGCAAGGCCATGACGGCTTCATCATCGACCAGCCGCTGGTAGACGTCCTCGCCCCCGCGCCAGAGCTTTTCTTCCATCTCCCAGATGCGTGCGTCTTCCATCACCGACTCCTGTGTTCAGGGTGGTAAAAGCGCGACCATCGCAAAGGGTTGCGACTGTTGGGGGGAAGGGTGTGACCCTTACAACAGGAAGTCGTCCGTCCCCAGCGTGTGCAGCCCATCGACGCGGATCATGAAGTCGGCGACGCCGTCGCCGTTGGTGT
>NZ_JAFFJU010000001.1:1190000-1239268 GCF_016924655.1 Sphingomonas arenae | reverse complement strand
CCGCCAAAGTCGCCTTCGCGGAAGACATACCGGTCCGAGCCCGCGCCGCCGATGAAGGTGTCCTGCCCGGTGCCGCCCTCCAGCCAGTCGCCGCCCGCGCCGCCATCAACCGTGTCGTTGCCCTCCTTGCCGAAGATCCGGTCGTTGCCGTCGAGCCCCGCGAGCACGTTGGCGCCGGCATTGCCCGACAGGATGTTGGCGAGCCCGTTGCCGGTGCCATCCAGGTCGCCGCTGCCCAGAAGCTCGATCCGGTCGAGCCCCGCACCCAGCGTCCAGTCGAGCGTGGTGCGGACGGTGTCATAGCCCTCGTTCGCAGCCTCCACGATCGTGTCGCTGAGCGTGTCGACATAATAGACGTCGTTGCCAATGCCGCCGATCAGCGTGTCACTGCCCTCGCTGCCGTCGAGGAAGTCGTTGCCGGCATTGCCGATCAGCGTGTCGTTCCCGCCCATGCCCCACATCCGGTTGGAGCCGGAGTTGCCGGTGATGGTGTTGTCCAGATCATTGCCGCGGCCGGTGATGGAATAAGGTCCCGTCAGCACCAGGCTCTCGATGTTGGCGCGCAAGTTGACCGACACCGCCGCCTGCACCGTGTCGGTGCCCTCGCCGGCAAGCTCGTAGGCATAGTCGGTGGCGTCGGTCACGACATAAGTGTCGTTGCCCGCGCCGCCATACAGCCGGTCCACGCCGCGCCCGCCGTCCAGCGTGTCGTTGCCGCCATAGCCATAGAGCTGATCGTCGCCATGGCCGCCCTGCAAGAGGTCGCCGTAGAACGTCGCGCGAAGGATATTGGCGCCATTGTTGCCGACCAGCGTCACGGCACTAGTCAGCTCGCGCGCGTCGATCCCGTGGCCGAGCGATCCCGTGGTCACCGCCGACGCGCCCGTGCCGGTGCCGATCACCACCCGCTCGATGCCGATGTCCGCCGCAAACAGCGTCAGCGTCTGCGCCGCGCCGGCCGCGGCAAATCGAACCTCGTCCGTGCCGCTTGCGCCAGTGTCCCCGAACTCGGACGCGGCATGCTCAGCCGTCGAGCTGACCAGGTAGACGTCGCCGTCAGCACCGCCGTCAAGCTGGTCAACACCTAGGCCGCCGTTGAGAACGTCGGAGCCGCCATAGCCGTGGAGTGTGTCATCGCCGCCATTCCCCTGAAGGATGTCCGTGAAGCTCGTGGCACGAAAGATGTTCGCGCCATTATTGCCAACCATGGTCAATGCATTTGCGACCAGCCGGGCATCGATGTTTAGGCTCGCGGTCCCGCTGGTCACTGCCGTTGCGGCGGTTCCCGTGCCAACAACCGCTCGCTCGAGACCGCGGTCGCTGGAGTACAGGATGAGCGTCGAACCAGCGGGCCCCGCATAACGGACTTCATCCAGACCGCTGGCGCCGCTGTCCTCGATCTCGCCAGCCATATGGTCGTCGGTGGAAGCCATCAGGTAAATGTCGCCACCGTCCCCGCCATCCAGCGTGTCTATGCCTCCGCCTCCAACAATGACGTCGGCGCCCGCTAGGCCGTAGAGGAAGTTCCCGAGGTTGCTCCCCGTGATCTGGTCGGCAAACTCTGATCCGATCACGTCCTCGATGTTGGTCAGCGTGTCGATGCCTGCGCCGCCCGTATTCTGGGGACCGGCCCGGTCGACCGCGATGACAACACCGGCGCCAGCTTGCGCGTAGGAGATGAGATCGAAGCCTCCACCGCCATCGATCTGATCGTTGCCGTCGCCGCCATCGACCATGTCATCCCCGCCATTCCCCGCGATGACGTCGTCGCCCGAACCACCTTGGATCGTCTCAGCGAAGGCCCCTCCGGTCAGCCGGTCGTTGCCGGCCTCACCGCTGACAATGCCAAGTACTCGACCGGCGCTCCCGTTATAGACGTCGTCCCCGCCGGCAAGCAGGACATCCCCCTCGATCGTCCCGCTGTTGACGATAGTTTCAATGCCAACCGACGCTTCGTGGGCGATTATAGAACCGGCAATGATACCGCTGTTGGTGACAGACGAGCGGGCGAAATTGTCGGCAGCGTCGTAAAGATCAAACACGATACCGCCGTCGATGAGCCCACTGTTCACCACCTCGAAGCCAGTACCGTACCGAATCTGCCCCCAGATCCCGACTTCGCCCCGGATCACACCCGAGTTGTTGATGCTGCCTCTCTCGAACAGCTGGATGCCGACTGCCAGATACTCGCTGGTGGGTGTAGCGCGGGCGGTGATGGTGCCGCGGTTGTCGATCGTGCCACCGTACAGCGCCTCGACCCCGGCCGCGCCATTTCCACCGTCGGCCTCGATCTGACCAGTATTGAGAAAGGTAGTGCCGTTCCGGAGACTGACGCCCGTGGCATAGCCGGCCGCCGAAAAGGCGTAGACTTCGCCGCGATTGTCGACACTGAGCCTCTGGGAGTCCCAGGTGAGGATCGCCGTTGCGTCCCCGCTGCCGTGTGCGATCGCGTGGATGAAACCGTCATTCACGATGACGCCCCGGTCGGCGTTCAGGAAGGCGGTGACGCTCGTTGCAGAACCCGCTTCCACCAGGATCAGCCCGGCATTGGTGAAGGTCCCGAAGATCGGCGATCCATTCCATTCGACGCTGCCGACTGCTGTAGCAGTTGGACCCTGGCCGACGTCGTTGATGATGCTGCCCTGGTTGAGGACGTCCGGAGGAGGAGGCGAGGACGCATCGGCGGAGGACTGGAATCCAATCACCGCGAGCCCGCTGCCCGAACGCCACGTCTCGGCGGACGCAATCGAGATATCGGTCCTCAGCCAATGCGTCGACGACAGCGTGAGCGTGTCGGAGCTGCCCGGGGACTCAACTGGAGCTGCCACTCCGCTCGCAACCGCTTCGAGGCCCGCCGCGGGGGGCGGGGCATCCCCGACCTGCACTGTAATGCCGGACTGGACCAGCAGGAGCGATGATCCCGACACGTAGCGCGAATACTGAACTCCGCTCTCGACCAGAGTGCCGGAGAGAGCCCACGAACCCGCCAGGTAGACATGGTCCGAGACGCCGCCGGCGATGTGCAGAGTGCTTCCGCCGGCGGTCAGTGCGGACACATCGCCAGCATGGACGACCAGCGTCTGGCCGCCCGCCATCACGACGTCCTCAATCCCGACGACCCGACCGCTTGCCGCCACCATACGCAGGTCAAGCGTCACCGCGCCGGTCGGCAGCACCCAACTGTCCCGCCCGGCGCCGCCGTCGAGCGCGGCGAACCGGAGATCGACCGTCTCGAAGCGGTCGTCTCCCGAACCGCCTCGCGCCACATCTCCGGCAAGGGTGACGAGGCGATCGTTTCCAGCTCCGCCGTAGAGGCCATCGTTCCCTGCGCCGCCGGCCAGAGCGTCATTGCCCTGATCTCCCTCAAGAAGATCGTTGCCTCCGCCTCCGGAGAGTTGATCGGCTCCGAGGCCGCCGCGGGCATGGTCCGTGGCCGCGCCGCCGATAAAGCGGTCCGCGCCGTCGCCGCACCAAGCCGTGCCCTCGAGAACTCCCGCGCTATTGTCGAACTGATCGTCATGGCCGCCCAGGTCGACGGTTCCCCGGATCGTTCCGGCGTTGACGAGCGTGTCTGCGCCGAGTTCCAGGCGGATATCCCCGTCTATCAGTCCGCTGGCGAGATTCGTGATTGTCTGGCTGTTGACCTGAACCGACGTTGTGAATGTCTCCGTAGTCCCCGACGGCGCATAGATGGCGACATCGGCTCGGATGATTCCGCTATTGACGATGGCCAGTGTCTCGGTCGCGAGGTTCACGGCGTAGACGCCCACGCTTTCACCCGACGGGCCCGTAACGACCGCCTCGATCAAGCCTCGGTTATCCAGTTGGGGTCCGAAGTTGGCCCAGGATGGGCTCAAGCCGCGGCCAATGTAGACGCCGTAGGCCAGGGTCGATCCCTCGGCGAGGATGCGGCCTCCCGCTTCGTTGAGTAGCGCGCTATTGTTCTCGAGCCGGACGCCCTGCGCACCGCCGCTCTGCGACACGTCAGCGCCCGAAGTCGCACTCGCCGCAATCAGGGCGGAGTTGGTCAAACGGTTGTAAGCGTCCGAACTGTACACTGCGATGCTGTTGCCCGCCGTCGCGGTCGCATAGATCTCGCCCATATTGGTGAGGGTGGGAGAAGGATCGGCAGTTCCCCCCGTCAGCACCACCGTTCGGACGAAGAGATATCGCGTGCTGCCGCCGCCGGTGAACGCATCTGCCTCACCCACGATGGTTCCGGTGTTGATCAGGTGATCGGCCCAGATGGCGTTCACATCATTGGTCGAGGACCGATCCCAGACCTGCCCATGCACGTTCAGGGTCAGCGCGCCATAAAGGGAAGAATAGACAAGCGGGCTCCCAAATCCGGCCCGGAAGAAGGACCCGAACGGTCCATAAGCCGGATCGATATCCAGGCCATAGATCACCTGGCCGGACCATATGGTGCCACCGGACGGCTGGGTGAATGCAGTCGTATATGGCGAGGTTTCGGCGCCGGGACGAACCGGCAAGGTGGGAATGGTACTCGTCACGCGCCTGCCCCCTCACAGAACGAAGCGGGGACACGCTACCCCCGTGGCCGCTCTCGCGATTGCTGGAGTGAGAGGCTGCGGCGCCAGTCCCAGCAAAGGAAAGACGCGCTCGCGCTACGCAACAGCATCGCGAGAGTCCCCCCGCCGCCGAGCGCGATCTTACCGGGGATCCCCGTTTGCTGCAAAGGCGGAAATCGGCGCTTCAGCTTCAGCAATCCTGGAGACTGCGTACGCAAGCGCTACGGATCCCGACCCGCTCGCAGGCTGTTCCGGGTGTTTACCTAGTTGACCTGCCCGCCTGCTCGGGGCGACGGGACCGGTTCGAACACGAGGGTGAGAGATGGACGTACGCTTGTACGGCCGACTGGCCGATATGCTTGGGCGGGAGCTGCGATTGGAGGTCCCGGGGGCGGACTGCTCCGTGGCGGAGGTGCGTAGCCGGATCGCCGAAGAACATCCGCAGTCGCGCGAGCACATCCTGAGCTCGCGGGTCCGGGCCTGCGTTGGGGACACGCTGGTGTCGGACACGCATCGCTTGAAGACGTCGGAGGCCCTCGAGTTCTTCCCCCCGGTTTCGGGCGGGTGAGTCATATGTGGACGGCGCGGCTGGTTCTGGAACCCTTTTCGCCGGAGGACGCGTACGCAGCCTTCCAGCAGCGGTTATCCCACGAGGTCGGGGCTGTGGTTACCTTTGCGGGACTGGCTCGGGGGGCCAACAGGCAGGGCGCGCCGGTGGACATGCTGGTCCTGGAACACCATCCCCGCCTCACCCAATTGTCGCTAGAGGACATCACGGCCTCGGCCGCAGAAAGATTTGAGGTGAGCGCGCTGGACGTGATCCATCGTGCCGGCCACATCTCGCCTGGCGACGCGATCGTATGGGCCGCGGCCGCCGCGCCGCACCGCCGGGCGGCGTTCGAAGCCGCCGATTACCTGATGGACCGCCTCAAGACGGAGGCCATGTTCTGGAAGCGTGAAGATGGGCGGGACGGATCACGGTGGATCGAGCCCACCGATACCGACCACCATGAACGCGCACGTTGGGAGTAGGGTCTTGCCCGGACGCATCGATGAAACATTGCCTTTTTATCCCCTTCGCATCGCTGTTCTAACCGTGTCCGACAGCAGGACGGAGGAAACGGACACGTCCGGTGGCACGCTCATCGAGCGCCTGACCAGCGCCGGGCACGAGCTTGCCGCCCGAGCCATGGTGACCGACGACGTGGATGCGATCCGCGGCCAGGTGCAGGCCTGGGTCGCCGATGATGGCGTTGATCTCATTCTTTCGACGGGCGGCACGGGCTTCTCGCCCCGGGATGTGACGCCGGAAGCCATCAAACCCCTGGTCCGGCGGGAAATGGACGGCTTCTCCATCGTCTTCCACCAGGCGAGCCTCGGAACCGTGGGCGTTTCGACCTTGCAGTCCCGGGCCTTTGCTGGACAGATCGACGACACGTTCATCTTCTGCGTGCCCGGTTCGACGGGAGCTTGTCGTGATGCCTGGGACCATGTGCTCGGACTGGAACTGGACAGCCGCTATCGACCCTGCTCGCTGGCCGGCCAGATCCCGCGGCTACGGCATGTCTGCGCATGAGTGACCTGACCCACCTCGATGAGAGCGGCCGCGCCAGGATGGTCGATGTGTCGGAAAAGGCGCCGACGGAGCGGACCGCGCAGGCGATGGGGCGGCTCCATTGCTTGCCTGAGACCTTGCGCAGCGTGGCACAAGGCAAGTCGCCCAAGGGCGCAGTCGTGCACACGGCGGAGCTGGCCGGGATCATGGCGGCGAAGCGGACCGCCGACCTGATCCCCCTCTGCCATCCGCTACCACTCACCAAGGCTGCCGTCCGGATCGAGATGGACGACAAGCTGCCAGGATTCCGGATTGAAGCGGAAGTGAAAACTGTCGGGGTGACCGGGGTCGAGATGGAGGCGCTCACCGCCGCTTCGGTCGCGTGCCTGACGCTCTTCGATATGCTCAAGGCGATCGATCGAACGATGGTCATCGAAGGGCTGGAAGTGGTCTCCAAGGCCGGCGGCAAGTCGGGCAGATGGCGGCGATGATTAGCTTCGACGAAGCGATTTCCCTCATTTCCGATACTGGGGCTCCCTCCGGTACGGAGGACGTGCCGCTTCGCGCCGCCCACGGGCGCGTGCTTGCCGAACCTGTGATCGCCGGCGTCTCCTCTCCACCGTGCGACGTGTCCGCGATGGACGGGTATGCGGTGCGAGAGGGGGACGTAGCCAAGCTGCCGGCGGTTCTTCCGATCACAGGCGAGAGCTTCGCGGGCCGGCCGTTCGGCGGATCGCTGGAACCCGGCACCTGTATTCGCATCTTCACCGGGGCGGCCGTTCCGGCGGGTGCCGACCGCGTCATCGTGCAGGAGGTGGTCGCAAGAGACGGCGATCTGGTGCGGCTCGAGCACCCGTTGTCCACAGCCAGGCACATCCGGCCACGCGGGTCCGACTTCGAGGCCGGCGAGATCCTCCTTCCTGCCGGAACGCTTGTCACCCCGCGCGCCCTGGTCGCTGCGGCGGGTGGCGATGTGGCGAGCGTGGCAGTCTACCGTCAGCCACGAGTCCGGCTGCTCAGCACCGGCGACGAACTGGTAGAGCCAGGACAGGCCGGCAACACTCCGGGCAGCATCCCGGAGAGCGTCAGCTTTGGGGTTGGCGCGCTCGCAGAGGAATGGGGCGGGCGGCTCGTCGGGACTGACCGGCTGCCGGACGACCTTGCGCGCATGGAGCAGGCCGCGGCGGCTGCGTTCGACACGGCCGACCTTCTGGTCGTGACCGGAGGGGCTTCGGTTGGGGAGAAGGACTTCGCCAGATCCATGTTCGATCGGACCGGACTGGACCTGATCTTTTCCAAGGTATCCATGAAGCCTGGCAAGCCGGTCTGGTTCGGGCGGGCGGAGGGGAAGCTGGTCCTTGGCCTGCCGGGCAACCCGACATCGGCGCTGGTCACGGCCCGACTGTTCCTCGCGCCGCTTCTGTGCCGAATGACCGGTCGTAATCCTGCGGAGGCACTGCCGTGGCGGTCCCTTCCCCTTGCTGAGGATCTCGGCGCGACCGGTGACCGCGAGACATTCTCTCGTGGCTACATAGTCGGGGGCGCGGTTCGTCTGTTTGGACACCAGGACTCCAGCGCCCAAAAGGTGCTTGCCTCGGCCAGTCTGCTGATCCGCCGTCCTGCAGGGAACCAGCTGACCGCATCAGGGTCCCTGGTCGACGTGCTCGACTTCTGACCTGAGCCGCCTCTCGACCTGCGCGAAGTCCTCGGGGGTGTTGACGTTGGCGAACGCTTCTTCCGAAAACTCGACGATTGCTGCGCCGACCGTCTCGGTCGAGCCGAAGGCCGCAGGACTATGCCCCCGACGACGTTTGCGGTCGATACGCGCAAGCTCTGGCTGCCGAGTTCGCGCTTTAGGTTGTGGCGAGCCTGTCCAATGGAAGCGCCGTGCGGTATAAAGGTGCATGGACGCACCCCGCACGGCGCCCGGTTCGGCCGGGCTCCCCGCGAGCCCTGACGAGCGGCAGGAGGTCTTGCGCCATCGGCTGTCCACCCGGCTCTGGCACTGGCTGAATGCGGTGGTGGTGATCATCATGCTGATGAGCGGTCTGATGATCTTCAACGCGCATCCGCGGCTCTACTGGGGTCACTATGGCGCGAACTTCGATCCGGCCTGGCTGGAGCTGCCGCGCTTCCCCGGCTGGGCGACCATTCCGTCGACCTACGATCTGGCGGGCGCACGGCGCTGGCACCTAGCGTTCGCTTGGCTGTTCGGCGTCAGCACGATCATCTACCTGCTGGCCGCGCTGCTCAACGGCCATCTCCGCCGCGACCTGCTGCCTCGGCCGCGCGACTTCGCGCCCGGGCACCTGTGGCAGGAAATCAGGGATCATGCGCGACTGCATTTCCCGACGGGCGAGGCGGCCAAGCGTTACAACACGCTGCAGCGGCTGAGTTACGGGGCGGTAGTGCTGCTGCTCATTCCGCTGTTGATCCTCTCCGGCCTCGCCATGTCGCCGGCGATGGATGCGGCCTGGCCCTGGCTGGTCGACCTGTTCTTCGGCCGGCAGTCTGCCCGCTCGGTCCACTTCATCTGCGCTGGGCTGATGCTGCTGTTCATCCTTGTGCACCTGGCCATGGTGCTGCTGGCGGGACCGGTGAACGAGGTGCGGTCCATGATAACCGGCCGCTTTCGCCTGCCGCCGGAGCGTGCCGCATGATCAGCCGCCGCGGATTGCTGGTCGGAGGAACGAGCGCCGGTGCGCTGCTGCTCGGGGGTTGCGATCGCCTGAATCAGAGCGAGAGCTATCGCGGCGTGTTGCGGTCGGCCGAGGGACTTACCATGCGAGCGCAGCGGCTGATCATGGACCGCAACGCGCTCGCGCGTGAGTTCAGGGAAGCGGACATGTCGCCCATCTTCCGCTCGAACGGCACGGCCGACCCGGGCACGCCGCTTTATCAGCAGCTGCTGACAGGCAATTTTGCGGACTGGCGGCTGCGCGTGGACGGGCTGGTCGCGCGGCCGCTGTCTCTGTCCCTGCAGCAGCTCCGCTCCATGCCCTTGCGGACGCAGATTACCCGCCATGACTGCGTCGAGGGCTGGAGCGCCATTGGCAAGTGGCACGGCGTGCCGCTCGGGCTGGTGCTGGATGCAGCGGCGCTCAGCACGCGCGCTCGCTATATCGTCTTCCATTGCATGGATCAGCTGGCCGGCCGGCCATATTACGAGAGCATCGACCTGATCGACGCCTTCCACCCGCAGACGATCCTCGCCTGGGGCATGAACGATCGGGTCCTTCAGGTTCCACATGGCGCGCCGCTGCGCCTTAGGGTGGAGCGCCAGCTCGGCTACAAGCACGCCAAATATATCGAGCGGATCGAGGCGGTGGAGAGCCTCGCGGGCATTCATGGAGGCCGCGGCGGTTTCTGGGAGGATAGCGGCGACTATGAATGGTACGCTGGAATTTAAACCTCAGACCGAGGAGGGCCCACATCAAGATCTCGGCGAAGCAGCCGGGTATGGGGCGTCTCAGGCGCTCGCAGCCATGACCAGCAACGCTAACCCGCTTGACTGAGCACACGCGGCGACTGGTGAACCTGGCGCTGGGGATCGGCTCAGGTTCGGAAGGCGTGCCTCACGGCTAGGCGCGGCGGACGCTCCTTACGGCATCGGATCCCGAGGTCATTTATCAGTGGCACTTCTCTCCATCACCCCGCTTGGCTGGCCGCAGGCGATCCGCGGATTGATCTGCGTGTGCGACGTAACCTGGGGCGGTCATCGGGGTGGCTCCAACCGCGCTCAGTAGAAGCCGAGCAGCTTTACCCCGGCGACGACCAGCACCACGCCCAAGGTCTTGAGAATGACCGGCGCATGCAAGCGGATGCCAAGCGTGGTGCCGACCGTCGCCCCGAGCAGCACCGCTCCCGCGAACAGCGGCAGATTGCTTGGCAGCTGCTGCACCGAAGCGAAGTTACCGAGTAGCCCGGCAGTTGAGTTGCACAAGATGAAGACCGCGGCCACGCCCGAGGTCGGCTTGGGCGTCGACCATGCCATGAACAGCAGCAGCGGCGAAAGGAAGATGCCGCCCCCCGTGCCGGTCAGGCCAGACAGCAGGCCGATCCCGGCGCCCAGCAGGATTGCAAGCCAAACCGGCGGATCGTGGGACTCCTGCAGCGCCCGAATCTCGCGCGGCCATAGCAGCCGCGCTGCCGACAGGAGCAGCACCACCCCGACCAGCGACTTGTAAATGTCCCCGGGCAGCTTGATGGCACCGCCCAAGAAGGCGAACGGCAGCGCGCCCAGCAGGAAGGGCCACAAAGTTCGCCAACGGAACAGACCGGCGCGGATGAAGCGGAACGATCCGAAGCTCGCGACGATGATGTTGAGCACCAGGGCGGTCGGCCGCATGGTCGCAGCCGGCACGCCGAACAGTGCCATCAGCGCCAGGTAGGCCGATGCCCCCGCATGGCCTACGCTCGAGTAGAGCGCCGCGCCCACGGCCATGCACACGGCCAGCCAGATGTCCACTTCCATGCCCCCCAGCAAGGTTCGTCAGCCGCCCGTGACGCTCATGTGCCGCTGCACGGCGGGCGCTGCGGCGGCGATCTGGAAGTCGTGACCCTTGGGCTTACCGGCGAGCAGTTCATCGAGTGCGTCGTTCACGGCCCCGACGCCGCCCGTCCGGAGCAGATCCCGAAGTTCGACCTTCTGGTCGTGCCCTAGGCAGCCGTAGACCGTCCCGGTCGCCGCTACCCGGATGCGGTTGCAGCCCGCGCAGAACGTGCCGGTCAGTGGCGTGATGAGCCCGAGCCTCACCCGCATGCCCTCGATCTCGAAATAGCGCGCCGGACCGCCCGTCCGGCGGAAGCTCGGCTTGAACCGGTACCGCCTTTCCAACTCGCGCTTGACGGCATCGAGTGGCAGGTAATGGTCGGTCCGGTCCTCCTCGACCTCGCCCAGCGGCATGGTCTCGATCAGCGTCAGGTCATGCCCTTCACGCTCGCACCACAGCAGCATGCCCTCGATCTCGTCCGCGTTGAGGCGGGCGAGCGCAACCATGTTGATCTTCACCTTGAGCCCGGCGTCACGCACCGCGGCGATACCGCGCAACACCTGCCCGAGATCGCCCCTGCGGGTGATATAGCCAAATCGTTCCGGATCGCGGCTATCAAGGCTGATGTTCACCCGCCGAACGCCGGCCGCGAACAGCCCCGCCCCCATCTTCTCTAGCTGCGTTCCGTTGGTGGTGAGCGTCAGTTCGTCCAGCCCGTGGCCGACCCTCTCGCCGAGCCCCCGGACCAACTCCATGATCCCGCGCCGGACCAGCGGCTCGCCCCCGGTCAGCCGGATCCGGTTCACGCCTCGGGCGATGAAGGTATCGCTCAAAGCGATAATCTCCTCCAGCGAGAGGATTTCCTTCTTCGGCAGGAAGAGCATCCGCTCGGCCATGCAGTAGCGGCAGCGCAGGTCGCACCGATCGGTGACCGACATGCGCACATAGGTGATGCGCCGGCCGAAACTGTCGATCATGCCCGGCGGCGCCGTCATATGAACTCCACTTCAGTCCGGTTCAGAACACCATCGAGCACTCGATACGTCCGCTTGTGGCGGCCTAGGTGATCCATATCAAGGCAACCATCAGGGAGGAGAGCTGACGGCGTTGGGGCTTCTCTGGCGCAGCATGCCCGATGCCGAGCTGGGCCTCTGGGCGGCTAGCCGCCGTCTCTTCCCGGTCCGCATGCAGCACTTGAGCGCGCGTGCAGGACCCACTCGAGAGCGGGACTTCACCAAGCGGGTCTAGGCGACGCAGCAAGCAGGCGGAGCTCGCGCACGCCACAAACGGCAACGGCCCCCAGCTTTCGCCGAGGGCCGCCGATACCGTTGGTTGCGGGGGCACGCACCGAACGGTGTCATACGGTGCCGGTCATTGTACCGATATAGGAGGGCTGACGGCCTGAACGACCCACTCTCAGACATTTAGGCTTGGATCGCGACTTCCCTAGAGCAGACGTTGGTTCATTGATAAGTGCGGGACCGGCAAGCTCCATGCACAGCCTGCCAGCTCGTTTCCTCCTCGGCCGCTGTTGGCCTGAGGAGATGAGCATGGGACACGCAATCTACGATCCGGGTCAGGAAGACCGTCCCGCGTGGAATGTTGGCCGTAAGCTTGGCGCCAAGCGCCCGCTCCTGCCTAAGCAAGTTTGGGCCGTTCGCTTCTTCCTGGAACAGGAGCATCGCCTGCGTGATCGCGCCCTCTTCGATCTCGCGATCGACAGCAAGCTACGCGGGTGCGACCTCGTGAAGATCAAGATCGACGAGTTGGTCAGCGGAGCCCGCATTCGCCAGCGAGCGATCATCATCCAGCAAAAGACCGGCCGGCCAGTGCAGTTCGAGCTCTTGGAACCCGCTCGCACAAGTTTGCTCCAGTGGCTTGAACGTCGGGGTGGCTCTTTCGACGAGTATGTCTTCCCCAGCCGAACCGATCGGCTGACGCACATAAGCACTCGACAATATGCCCGCCTCGTCGACGAATGGGTCACTGCGATCGGCCTACGCCGGAGGATTACGGCACCCACTCGCTTCGACGCACAAAGGCAGCCCTGATCTACAAGCAGACGGGCAATCTGCGTGCGGTGCAGATCCTTCTCGGACACACTAAGATCGAGACCACCGTTCGATACCTCGGCGTCGAAGTGGAAGATGCTCTGGCGCTGGCTGAAGCAACCGAGATCTGAACAGGATGGTGGGCTGGTTCGCCAGCCCACCACTACCTCGCTCGGAGCGTCGGCAAGTGGCCGGTTGCCGCCGGTCCGGACATGGTTGGCGCCCCTAGAAAAGCGGACTCTGAAGCGCTCAGGCAGCTCTGAGCATCCATGTCAAAGACGGAACCCTCGGACGGCAGCTGCAGCGCGGAGGCGCTCCGACGGAAAACTAGGCTCCGCCCCTGCTCCAATCGCCTGTGATCGCCAATGTTCGGCCCGGGCTGTACGCGTTCACGAACATCGTTCCTCCGTCCGGGGAGAAGCAGGCGCCAGCTAGCTCGGTGTCGGCGTGAAGGCGGGCAAAGGTGTAGATCCGTCCGTCCGGACGGACACCGCGCAGATGGTTGGTCTTGCCGTCCGTCCGGTCCTCGCACACGATGAGGTCACCCCACGGAGCAATCGTGAGGTTGTCACCATAATCGAACACGTCTGCATCGCTGCTCTCGACGAACAGCTCGATGGTGTCTGCGGCGGCGGGTCGGACGCGCATGATCTGACCGTGGCGCGACGGACCGCCGGAGGTGCAGGTGAAATAAAGCTCACCCTGCCCAAACCAGATGCCTTCACCGCGAGCAAAGATGGCGGCACCCGCCGAGCGACCACGAAGGCGCAGGTCGTCGTCGGGGCTGTGGGTGTCCGTAAGGTCGATCCACCGAACAGCGAGCGGCTGCGCGACGTTCAGCTGCCGCCGGTGCCAGTTGCGCGTGTCCGCCCCTCGCTGGTCGGCAAGTGCCAGCGCCTGCAGTCTTCCGCCCCTTGCGATCCTGCCCGGTGAATTCGGGAGGAAGCGGTAGAACAGCCCGTCGTCCTTGTCCTCCGTGAGGTAGACGATGCCCGTCGAGGAATCCACCGCGGCGGCCTCATGACGGAAACGTCCCATGCCGGTCAGTCGAACCGGTTCGACCAGACCGCGATGAGCGGCCGGCACCTCGAAGATCCAGCCGTGCGAACGGTCCACCTCCGGCCGAGCGATCGTGCTCTCCTCGCAGCTGAGCCAGCTGCCCCATGGCGTGGGCCCGCCCGCGCAATTCACCGCCGTTCCCGCCAGGCTGAGCCACTGGCCCGTTCTCCGGCGGGTGGCGAGATCGACCATCAGCGTGCTCGTTCCGCCGGGCAGCACCCGACCGTATGTGTCCGTGCCGAAGTGGGGCGACTTGAGCAGGCGCTTCCTCAGGCGCTCGCTCGTCCCCGCTGGTCCCAGCAGGTGCGCGTCAGCCTTCAGTTCATGGTTGCGAACCAGCGCGACCTTGCCCGGACCCGCAGCAAAGCAAGCCATGCCGTCGAAATGGTCGGGTGTGACGAAGCCGTCATCCATCGGCTCACCGGCCTGGCTTACCACCTGGTAGGAGAAGCCCGCCGGGAGGTCCAAGTAGCCATAAGGATCGGGGACGAGGGGCCCAAAACCTTCGACCTCGTTCCGGTAAGCCGATGGAGCGCTTTTCTCCTCCTGCCCCTGTAGCAGGGCCCCCCGCGCGGGCAGGGCTCCCAGCGCGGCACTGGCCAGGGCCGCTCCGGCGAACTGGCGGCGGTCGATCAGCATTCGGGGACCTTCTTCCTCTTACTTCAGTTGCAGCGCCTGCTTCACGTCGCGCCAGGCGACCAGCTTGAAATTCTGCCGCTCGCCGCCTTCAGCCGGCTGCTCCAGACCGTCCTGGACGACCAGCAGACCACCGGGATATTGCGGGCCGAAATCGCCGAGCACCAGGCCGATGCCGTCCGTTTCCTCTGTCCCATCGAACCGTCCGGGCCCGATCCTGAAACGCCCCACGAAGCGGACGTCCGGAAGGGAGTAGACAACATAGGCGTTGTCGCCCTGACTCGATGCGACCAAGTAGCCGCCTGTGCGGCCGCGGGGGGCGAGCGCCAGTCCCTCGACATCCGCGAACAAGCGCTTCGTATCGACCCGGGCGACGAGCTCCCCGCCGGTCGGAGCGCTGCGGCGCGCATCGAACCGCCAGATCCCGGCTGCCTCTTCACCAACGTAGAGCTGCGCCGATCGCGGATCGACTACGCATCCCTCCGGTTGGGTGGCCACGCGCAAGGTCCTGACAATCGTTCCGGAGCCCGCCCGTGGGTCGAGCCGCACCTGGTGCACCGCGCCCTCCTTGAGGACCGAAAAAGCGAACACATCAGACCCGGAGCGCCAGAGGCACACGCCATAGCCCTCACCCGCCCCTCCAGGAGCGGAGCCAAGAGCCACCAGCTTCCCAGCGATGGTGTCCAGCCGGTACATCTGCAGCTTTGCAGTGGCCACGTCATTGCGGTCGCTTGCAACTACCAGCACGCCGTCGCGGCCGAGGTCCAACAGGTCCACGTTGTTGACCTGCCCGGCGGTGACAAACGAACGCACCCGCCCATCAAGCCCGTAGACGTACAGACCGGCCTTCTTGTCTGTCGCGACGATCAGGCTGGCATTGGGGTTTCTATGGTTACGCCAGATCGCCGGATCGTCCGCCGCATCAGCGTTCGCGGTTCCGACCGGGACTGTTTCGCCCCGAGCCGCAACGACGGCGGTGGTGACCTGGGTGGCGCTTGGCTGCTCGATGGTTGTGGCACAACCCGCGAGGAGCAATGCGGCGAAGCTCAGGAACCTCCGCATCAGAAGGCATACCTGGCGACGAGCTGGAACACCGGTCCGGCCTTTTCGGACTCCAGCTCATACTCGTCGAAGTCTCGATCCAGCTGGTCTTCGATCGTGTCAAACTTGTTGAAGACCTCCTTCTTTTTGCCATCAAGCAAGTTCGATCCGACAGCGCGGACCGTCAGCTTGTTGAAGAGGCGCTTCTCGATGAAGACTTCCAGGTCGGCGCCATAGGTGGTGCGGACTTCCTCGCCGACGATGCGGTCCTTGGCCGAACCCTGCTTGCGATAGGTTGCTCCGAATGCTGCATCCCACGTACGTAGGTTCTGGATGAAGCCGACGTTGAAAACGTACTTGGACTGGCCATTGAAGCGACGCTTGCCGGCAAAGTCGCGGACCGAGCTGTCTAACAAGGCCAAGTTCCCGAAGACGCCCGTGTCGCGAAGTCCGACGAAACCCAGACTGGCCGAGAGGTCGAACTCTATCCCCCAGGCCTTGCCGTCGCCGGTGTTGCGCGGCTGGAGCACGAAGGTCCCCTCGCCTTCCGACCCCTCGACGCCGGTATTCGCAATTTCCACCAGGTCATGCACCTTGCGGTAGAAGAGGTTCACACCCGCCACGCCGGTGCGACCGATGCGCCGCTCGTAGCCGACGTCGACGCCCCAGGCGGTCTCCGGCTTGAGGTCCGGATTGCCCAGCAGGTCGTTCTCGCCCAATTCCCCTTCCAGCAATGCCGGAGAGATGAAGTCGAATCGCGGCCTGCGGTTCGTTCGGGCGACCGACGCGGTGATCCGATCCCGTCCCGTCAGGTCGGCCTTGATCGAGGCAGACGGCAGGAACAGGCCATAGTCGTTGTCGAACCGGGCGCTTTCATCGAGATCGCGGATGTCGACGCTGGTATGCTCGTAGCGAACGCCGGCTTCCCAGCTGATGGGTCCATTCTCGCCCTCCACGAGAGCGAACAGGTCGCGGCGATGCTCCTTGATCTTGTTCAGGCCACCAGTGACGATCTCGAACTCCTCGAAGGGACCGGCAAGATCATCCGGGAAACTGTCGAACTGGTCCCAGCCGCGGAAGCTCTCGTCCAGGTCGAATTCCTGTTCGCCCTCTCGGATGTCTGTCTTGCGATTCTTGTTCTGCAGGAAGGCACCGAACTGGAAGGCGACGCCAGTGCCTAATGACACCTTGTGATCCAAAGCGAGTGAAAACTCCCGGTCCTTGATATCGCTGAGCGTACGTGCGCCTTCGAACGCGATGTCGTCATCATCGAAGTCGATCTCGAATTCGGTTTCGTCACGGTCTTCAAGGAAGCTTGCAAATGTCGAGCGGAACCGGGTTTCACCGACCGACCAGGTGTGTCCCACCCTGAGGCTCGCGCTCCAGCTGTCCTGATCGATATCCGCGATGTTCGAATTGTCGGTGAGGAGCCCGGGAACCTCGCCTTCGCCGTCGGGCACGGGACCGAAAACGCCGGTCGGCTCGTTATACTCGAACGAGCGCTCCGTCTCCGTCCTGTCAGTATGAACGTAGAAGCCGTTCAATTCCACCTTCGTCGGGCCAAACTCCATCGCGTAAGAGGCATTGGCGTTGTAGTCGGTGCCGTCTCGGGTATCGGTCTGGTCTTCCCGGTTGTCGAACTCTTCGGTGGCGTAGTTCGGGTTGTTTTCCGGCGAGTCCCCGAAGCGCAGGCTCGACTTCTTCTTGGGATTGTATCGGCCCTGGATGTTGCCTCCGATCAACAAGCGGCCTGGGCCAACGGCGCCGCCGTAAACCGCGCCGACGTTCGGCTTCACCTCACCGTCGTCGAACAGCAACCCGCCAACCCGGACGTAGCCTCCGTCTAGCGCCAGCGCGTCGCGCAGCACGATGTTGAGGGTCCCCGCGACCGCGTCGGCAGTCCGCCGTGCGGAATTGGAGCGGACGATTTCCACCCGGTCGACCAGCTCGGCCGGGATGCGATCAAGGAAGAAGCTGCGGTCGACGTTGGAACCCGGGATCTTCTCGCCATTGATCAGGATCTGGGTGTAGCCCGGATCAAGCCCGCGCAGCCGCGCTCCATCGCTTTCGATGACGTCGGACAGGAAAGTGACGCTCGGAACCCGCTTCAGCGCGTCGCCGATGGTCAGCGGTTCGAAGCGCTGGAAGTAGTCCGTGTCGTAGACGAGTACCGGTTCAGCAGTTTCCGACCGGTTGCGGTAACCGATCTCGGCCTGAACGACGATCTCCTGTGCGGACTGCGGGTCATTGGTGGCGGCTTCCGCCTCAGCAGCAGTTCCGGCCTCAAGGCCCGCCTCCCCTTCGGCTAGCGCAGGGGAAGCGCAGAACGCCAACAGCGAAACACCGGCCAGTGCGCCGGCTCGACCCAACTTCATCTGAGGAACCCCCGTCTATGTGACGAGGCTCCCGCTAGAGTGGTGGAAAGACTTCTCCGTGTCGCAATTCCTTCAGGTTCCTGTCTCGCCCGTTACAATCGTGTGATCCAGTCGCACCCGCCACATTGCTCCCTTGACGAGGTCATCAGGGAGAAACCTCTCCGCCACGCAGCAGAAAACAAAGTCCGCGATGGTCACTTCCGAAGGGAAGTTCGTCGCATGTCTCACGAAGAAATCGCTCACCTCCGCTTTCGTGAACGCCAGGAGCGCGCCGCTGCCAAACGAGCCACCAGCATCTCTGCCCGGCGGGCTCATCAGGAGATGGCGGTGTTGTACGCTGAAATCGTGCGAAGTGAGATGATGGGCGACCCCGTTTCCTCGCTTCGAGAGCATGGTGCACTTTAGTCGACGGAAACCGTGTTCCGATCTTCGATTGGAATGCCCACTGGTTGCCTCGTCCACGGACAACGATAAGCTTTGAGGATGGCCTCGCTTGCCTATCTCGCTGCCCCATCGTTGCTGACGCGGGCAGGCGTTTCAGCGGGCTCCCACGCGCGAGCTGGAATTGTTCATCGTTCGCGGCTTCGTCGAACCGTAGACCTACGCAGCGCTGATCGAGCGAATAGACCTGAACCGCCGCCCCAAACAGCTTGATGAACGAACGTCCGCTTAGGGGTGCCGGCGATCCCCTCATAACGTCCGAGAAGGGGGCCAAGCTGCCATCTCGGCCCTCATGAACGAACGACAGCTTTCGCCTTATGCTCACTAGAGAGCAGTCGTTCCGCTTACCACCATGCGCAGACGTTCGACTTGCCGCCTCTACCTACACACGGCGCTTGGGACCTTACACCGAACCTTGGTCCGGATAGCCAACCGACCCTGGTCGACGAGCGATGTTGCCAACAAAAATGGCGCTTTTCTGCGTTTGGCACGCTTCGTGGATAACTTGGGGAGAACTGCACGGTGCAGTTTTCACAAGGGGATCTCAGACCATGTTTCGCGCCTTACTAAGCTCAACCATTGTCTCGTTCTGCGCCGCGCTCGTAATGAGCAGTGTAACCGTCGGTGCCGCCGTCGGATCGGCGCACGCCGCACCGACCCAGCTGTCGAGTGTCGCCCGTGCTTAAGCCCACCGGCGCCGCTCGCGCGGACACGAAAGTAGAAGGCTCAGCTCCATCGTTGCCGAGAGCCACGAGGGTGACAGGGCGCCTCTGCGCAGTCTTTGGGCTGACAACCTTTACGACGTTCGCAACGCTGGAGACCATCCATCAGCTGTTCTTCACGCATTCGGTGTTCGCATGATTGGAGATCCCGGCCGCCGGGGCCGCAAGGTGGGACAGACTAACGGTCGATCCGAACGCCTGACCCTGTCAGCATTGGCAAACCGGCTGGCCGATCGGCCCTGGGCGCTGGCCGTAGGCAGCTTCGCAGTGACAGTTATCCTGATCCAACCGGCTTACATCGGCCTAGCTTGATCCGACAGGCGGCAAGGTCTTGCGTGTGCATGAGAACTCCTGAACCGTAGCACTCCGCACAAAATACGGCGGCTATTCACCTCTCCTCATCCAAGAGCGGCCGTTCCGCTTTCCAACAAAAACGTAGGCTCGTCACTACGTGGGTTCCCAAGCGGCGGTCGCAAATATGGCTCGCCCCGGTCAGTTCGGCCGTTGGCGGGAGATGTAATTCTGAGCTCGAGACGGGCTAAAGCCTAGGGACGTCGGCCAACTGCACCCGCAACTTGCCGATCTGCGCGAAACCATTCTGAATCGCAGCACTCAGCATAGCACCTGCGGCATAGCCAGTCATAGGAAGGTGCGGCACCCATGATGCGACTGCTGCGGTCGCCTCTACGAGGATGCGGGTTAGATTATGCACACTGAAGATGTTCGACACTCCAACGGAGTCTGCCGAAACATTGCCGATGCACCCTGCGATCACGTCCGGCCCGTCGACTTGGCGAAGAAGGCTAGGCGTGGCGTGGCTAGCAGAGTCTGTGGGAACATCTTCGTCGCAGTTGGGGAGCCGCTAGCTTTCCATGCGTTTTCCCAACGCTGAAGAGCAGAAGGGTTATCGATGCGCGACCATCCCTCAGGGAAGTCTGCAGGTTCCGACGGTCTCCAGAGCCAGGCTGCTTCGAAAGAACTCGGAAACCCTGGTCTCTCAAATCGTATTCGGAGAAGCTGTCCTTGAAGCCAATACCTCCTTCGCAGATCTCGCCGATGTCCCGAAGGTGACCAACAATCTGGTCACTACGATCTGGCCGCAGAACCGTAAGGTTTGAGTAGTAGGGCGGTGGCTGCTCGCGTCCAATGAAGGCATCATTCGATCTCTTGAAATCAGTACCGTGAGCGCGAAAGATGGCCTCATAGAGGTCGGCATTGTTCGCTGCTGCCATTACCGCGCGTGTATCGACCATGACCTACACCTAGCATGGCGCTCATGGATTGCGATGTTAGTTACCCTGAGTATCGCCAGTAGCCTTACGTGTATCGAACATAGCTCGGACTTCGAGCTCTGGAGGGGCTCAACTTGCCTCGGCTACACTCGCTGCACTAGCTGGAGGGGAGCGGCTCGGCGGAACGGTTGCACACGCAACTCGCTCAAGCATCGCCACAGCCATTCAGCGGGGCCAACTCGAAAACGGGCTAACCAAGCGTGGCTGAACAGCGCCAGCAGCAAGAACAAGCACAGAGCTAAGAGATTGATCCCTGCCCCACTGAACGCCCGCGCCAATCCCAGCCCGTAGCCGTAGAACACCAGTCCGCCGAGCAGGCCCGACGCGAGATAGTTAGTCAACGCCATGCGACCGACGGGTGCAAGCGATCGCTGCAGAAACCCGGCGCTCGTTTCGAACCACAATGCCAGCGCGCTAATCGCCCCCAGAGCCATGACGGGGAGACCGACATAGGCGGCGGTTACAGCGCCGCCGAGCGGACCATGTACTGGGATGCCAAGGAGGCGGGTCGCGTGAACCGCGCTGAGCGATAAACCGAGCGGAAGACCGACCAAAGCTATCTGCCGCAGCAGCTTGCGATGTGCCTGTGCATCGAAGGGTATGTTTTTGCGGACGCACCAAGCGCCAAGCATGAAGAGGCCGAAGACGCCGCTCGCATAAACCACCATGTGAGCAGTGTCGACCGCGTAGCGTAGCGCCGTTTGCGGCAGATTGGCGGCAACCACCTCCCCGTAGCTGCCCGTCATCAGGATCGAGAAAAAGGGCGCGGAGTCCTCCGGTGGGATGAGGCCGCCTAACGGGTGGCTCAGCCATGCTTCGAGTAAGCCGACCAAAAGAGGCGGCACGAGTATCAGGACAAGCCCGAGACGCAGCAGTAAGTGGTCGGACAACTTGCGCAGCGGAAGCATCGCCAATCCGAGCAGACCGTAGAGCACGAGGATGTCGCCCCAGAAGAAGAAGGCTTGGTTAATCAGTCCGAAAAGGATCAGAACTCCCATGCGCCTGAGATAGAATGCCGTGAAGTTGGTCTGCTCCCGCTCCGCGCGTCTCAGCAGAATCCCAAATCCGACACCAAACAGGAAGGCAAAAGCGCTACGTGCCTTGCCCTGAAACAGCGCAAGATCGAGCAGCATAGCTCCAAGGTCGACGGGTGCCGCGTTGGCCATGATCTCAGGCCCGACGAAGCGCATAACCATCGCGCCAATGTTCATGACGATCACACCGAGCAGCGCAATTGCTCGGATGCTGTCGATCATTGGTCTCCTTTGCTCGCGGAACTCCGGCTGCATCTGTAGACGTCCTCCACCTTGCTCGTGCGATTCTGGCGCGCAACGGACTGGTTGAGCGCAGCAGCCTTTGCCAGCACATGTGCTCTTCAGGTGCTGCAGATGACATCGTTACTTATCAGGAAGACGGCAGCGCCTCGAAGACTTTGTAACAAGTGTGACAATGCAGCGGCCCGGGAGCGACCCTCGCCGGCCGGAGAGCGTCCACTTTGCACGGCCAGGAAGGTAGAGCGGCCTCCCCTTCAACGAAGTAGCGGATTGGTCGTGCGCTTGCAGAGTTGACGGGACCACTATCAGCGTCCGGGAGAGGGCAGGCTGCCGTACCATCCGAATTGAAACAATGCGTCCGCTATTCGCCAGTGCTCACCCGGAAGCAGCCGTTCCGCTTCCCACCAGATCACGCCGCTTTCTCATCGCCTTCTCGCGGCGCCTCATCTCAGTTGGCTTCCCAACCTTGCTCGACCTGCAGAGCTTCCGCTTCGGCGTCGAGCGGTTCGCCCCTTATGTGCGCGTCGATGATGGCGGCGAGCGCTGGTTCCTGGCCAGCGGCCAACCGGTACTGGCCCGCTGGGGCTTCACTTCGGACCAGACCCTCCACCAGCCAGCTGTCTCCCGAGCGGCAGGCGAGACCGCTCTGCGCATCAGCGGTGAAGCTCCGGCAGTAGCGGCCTTCCTTGTCCTTGAAGGTGAGACCAAGGCGGACGCCGCCCTGGTCGCCGACCGACGCGAGCTGCCGATCAAGGGCGCTCTCGAGGCGACCGGCTGCTGCCAGTTGCCGACCGTCCGAGCGGAACGATCCGCCGTCACGGGGCAGCGAGACACCGATGCCGAGGCCAAGGGCGAGGCTGGCCGCCGCGGCAAGGCCGGCCAAGCTCCACCGGCGCCGGCGCTCCCGCGCCCCGGCGAAATCGATCACCTCCGCCGTTCGCGGCTGCGCCGCCGTTTCGAGGTGATCTGGCAGTGGCGCGGCAAGGATCGGCGCGAAGGCGGTGTTCAGCCGCCCGGCCAACGCCCGATGCTGCTCGGCAAATGCGGTGAGCTCCGGATCGGCCGCGACCCTTGCCGCCATGGCGCTTGCCTGGGGTTCGGGAAGTTCGCCGTCCAGCCAGGCGTAGAAATCGGGATCGTCGGTCATTGATCAGTTCCCCGGCCGAAAGCGGCAAGAAGGGCATTGCGGCCCCGCACCAGCCGGCTCGAGACGGTGCCGATCGGCTGCCCCAGAAGCTCGGCCGTTTCGCGATAGCCGAGACCCTCGATCATGATGAGGGCGATGACCTCGCGCTGCTCGTCCGGTAGCGCGCTCATCGCCCGCATGACCTGGGCCAGTTCGGCCGAGCGCTCGATATCCGCTGCGCCGTCGAAGCCTTGCTGTTCGCCTGCCTCCGGCGGTGCTTCCCAGGCCGCACGGCGCTGACGGCTGCGTGCCTCGTCGATCCAGAGGTTGCGGGCGATGCGGAAAAGCCAGCTGTCGAGCCTCGTCCCCGAGACAAACTGGGCGCGGCTGCGCAGTGCCCGCTCGACCGCGAGCGCCGCGAGATCGTCCGCATCCGCCGGATGGCGGGACAGCGCGAAGGCGAAGCGGCGAAGCCGTGGCAGCATCGCGCAAAGCGCGTCCGCGAACTCGTCCCGAGGGTCCATCATTCTCCATGCGGATGAAACGAGATGGCTGTGCCGTTTCATCCCTGATGACGAACTGATTAGGATGATTGCGAATGTCCAGACGCTCTTCCTCCCTTGCCGCCCTGCTGCTGACGGGCGCCGCGCTTGCCGCCGGTGGGGCTGCGCGGGCGCAGTTGCTGCCGCCGCTCCCCGTAGGCGGGCTGCCGGTCTCCCTACCGCAAGCCGTACGCGGCATGCCGGTGGTGGGCGATCTCGTCCGGAGCCTGTCGCCCGAGGAACGCCGTGCCGCAACCGTCCCCAGCCTCGACCGGCTCGGCGTGACCTCGGCTGTCGGCGAGCTCGGGCGCGACGCGCTTGCCGAGCTTCGGCGCCTACGCCTAGCCGAACTGGTGCGCGGCAATCCCGCAGCGCTCGACATGGGGCCGGACGGCGCACCCGTCCGACGCGGCGTGCTGATCGCGATCGATCCAACGGACGCGCAGCTTCGTGCGCTCGCCGCGGCGGGCTTCGCGATCGAAACGCGCGAGGACCTCGGCGGGCTGACCAGTGTGACCCTGGGCATCCCCAGAAATCTATCGGCAAAAGCGGCGATGAAGCGACTGATGGCGGCGGCGCCGGGCCTCGCTGCCGATTATGATCATGTCTATGAGCCGGCAGGCGGCACCCTTCTGCCCGTCGCGGCGGCCGCGCTTGTGGGTGCGGCACCGCCGCCCATGGCCGCTGGCCGGACCATCGTCATGATCGACGGGGGCGTGGCGGCGCATCCGAGCCTCGCCGGCGCCGCCATCGTCCAGCAGGGCTTCGCCGGGCCCGCGCAGCCGACCGGGCATGGCACCGCCGTCGCCTCGTTGCTGGTCGGCCGCGACCGCATGTTCCGTGGTGCCGCCATCGGCGCGAAGCTCTATGTCGCCGACGTCTATGGCGGCAGTCCCGCCGCCGGTAGTGCAAGCGCTATCGTCCGGGCGCTTGCATGGGCGGCTTCCAAGAAGCCCGACGCTATCAGCATCAGCCTCGTCGGACCCAGCAATCTGCTGCTCCAGCGCGCCGTGGCGATCCTCGCGCGGCGCGGGATCCGGATGGCGGCGGCGGTCGGCAATGACGGCCCGGCCGCGCCGATCATGTATCCCGCCGCCTATACCGGCGTAACCGCCGTCACTGCCGTCGATGCAAGGGACCGCGCGCTGCCGGAGGCCGGGCGAGCGCTCCGGCTCGACTATGCCGCGCCGGGATCGGACATGGCGGCGGCGCTGCCGGGACGCGGCTATGCAAAGGTGAGAGGCACGAGCTTCGCGACGCCGCTGGTCGCCGCGCGACTGGCTGCGGCAACCTCCGGGCAGGCGCTAGAGCGCGAGGCGCTCAAGGGCAGCGGCCGTATCGGCAAGGGAATCCTCTGCCGCACCTGCCGCACCGATCCGAAGATTGTCGGAGCGAAATAAAAAATCGAACCGTCGGGATGAATCGCGGAATCGCTGTCGTTCTCAACAGGCAAGCACCTCGTGGCTGCACGATGAAGAACGTCAGGAAAGGACAACAGATGATCCGCTTCACTCTCGCGCTGGCGCTCCTCGCCGGCACCGCTGCTCCTGCTTCGGCCCAGCTCCTTGGCAACGCCGGCGGCTCGCTCGGCGGCGTCATCGGCGGGACCCTCAATGGCAGCAACTCGGTCGGCGGCACGCTGAACGGCGCGCTTGGCGGCAATGGCGCGCTCAGCGGCACCCTCGGCAACGTGTCCGGCAGCATCACCAAGAGCGTGACCGGCAGCGGTCAGCTCAGCTCGAGCCGGTCGGTGGACACCCGAAGCGGCTCGGCCAGCGGCAATGTCGGCCTTGCCGGTTCGCTCGCCGGTGCGGCCGATGGCGCGATTGCGGGGACCGGCATGGGCCAGTCCGGCGGTCTTGCCGGCTCGCTGAGCGGCAGCGCCTCGGGCGAGAAGAGCGCCGGGTTCGGCGTCGAGGCGATCGGCACGGATGCAGTCCGCTCGGTCGCGGGCAGCGCCGCCGGCATGGCGCAGGGTCAGGTGGCCGCCGCTCGTGACCAGGCCAATGCGGTTCGCGGTGAAGCGCAGGGCGGGGCTTCCGGCGCTGCCAGTGGTGCCCTGTCTGCCGTGCGCCGGTCCGGCGCAGGCCTGAATGCTTCGGGTCGGACCAGCGGCTCGGCCGAAGGCAAGGCGAACGTTTCACGCGACTGATCGCCACACCCACATCGCTTGCCCTTGCCGCGGCCAGCGATTTGCGGCCCGCCGTTCCTCCGGCGGGCCGCACCTCTGCGGGAGCGACAACTCGAGCATGGCCAGCATCTGTGAACCTTAGCCCGCCGCATGAACGAACGTCCGCTATCCGGCAGTGCTCACCCGAAAGCAGTCGGTCCGCTTTCCACCACCTGCGGACGCTCAGTCCGGCCTAGCCCTTGATGTATAACTTGGCTTAGTAGCAGACTTTCGCCCGCATGCCTGGACGGGCGACAGTGGTCGCCGTCTGTCGGGGCGGTTGCGAGTCAAAAGGCTTGCCCTCGTCCAGCTAATCCTATCAACCGGCGACAGCGGCCAAGTACCTTATCGCTCCACCTTTCAGGCAGTGCAAAGTGGCATGACAAGTCGAACAGCTCTCGGTCTCTTCATTCCGCTGGCCTTAATCGCCGCGACGGGATGGGCAGCCACGACTCCGTCGCCCAGCCTCCCTGCAGTGCAGCGGCTCGAGCCCCAGATGAGCAAGCTCGTGCCGCAGGGGGCGGCCGTGCAGGTGCTGGCAAGCGGTTTTCGCTGGAGCGAAGGACCGGTGTGGATCGCCAAGGGCGACTACCTCCTTTTCAGCGACGTACCCGCGAACCGCATCCACCGCTGGACATCTGCCGGGGGTGCGGCACTCTTCCTCCATCCGTCGGGTGGAACGGCTTCGAGCGGGTTTCGGGAGGCGGGTTCCAACGGGCTCAAGCCTGGCGGGCCGGGAGCCATCCTGCTGGCCGATCAGGGCAATCGCGCCATAGCCGTGCTCGACCTCAGGACCAAGGCGAAACGGCTTCTGAGCACCCATTACAACGGACGGAAGTTCAACTCGCCCAACGATCTTGCGGTGGCGCGCGACGGATCGGTCTGGTTTACCGATCCGCCCTACGGCCTCGAAGGGCTGAATGCGTCGCCGCTGAAAGAGCAGTCCGTCAACGGAGTGTACCGACGGTCACCCGATGGCAGCGTGCGGCTGGTGGAAGAAAGGCTAAGCTTCCCCAACGGCATCGCCGTTTCTCCGGACGGAAGGACCTTGTACGTGTCCAACTCCGACCCGGCCCAGGCCGTCATTCTGGCCTTCGATGTTGCCGCAAATGGGACAGTGTCCCGGCGCCGCGTCTTCGCGGACATGGGGGCACTCGCCGCCAGCGGACTGCCGGGCCTGCCCGACGGCATGGCGGTCGACGAGCATGGAAACCTGTGGGCGACCGGGCCCGGCGGGGTGCACATCCTCACCCCCGACGGGCGGCGGCTGGGGCTCATCTCTACGGGCGCGGCCATCTCCAATTGCACCTTCGGCGGAGCGGATGGGCGAACCCTGTTCATGACCTCGAGCGACAAGCTTGCCGCCATACGCACCCGCGTTCGCGGCGCGCCCCAGCGCTCGCCGAGGTTCGCGCGATAAGACGGCCGGAGACGTTGCGGCCGAAGCGGATCAGCTCCTCATGCTGCCATCGCCGTTCAGCCTGATCGCACGGTTGGCCGCCGCTGAGGCATAGATGGCCTCGATCAAGCGCAGGTCGCGAAGGCCCATCTCACCCGGCGTCCTGATCGGGCTGTTGTCCCGGATGGCATTGGCGAAATGGTCGAGCTGGCCGGCGAACTGGAGGGTCGGATCGCCCATGTCGAATGCACGGCCGTCGCGGCCTTCCAGCCGCATCTTCTGGCCGGAATAATTGGTGGCTGGATCCATGATCAGCGTTCCCGACGTGCCGCGAACTTCGGCGAAGTTGGCGCCGGCGGAATCATAGGAAGTGGCGAGCTGCGCCATGGCGCCGGACGGAAAACGGAGCTGCGACGCGACGCTTGCGTAGATCTCGGCGAAGCGTGGGTCGCCCTCCGGACGGAAGACCGTGGCGCTCACCGTCTCTGGCATCTCACCGGTAAGATAGAGCGCCGCCTGGAGACCATAAATGCCGAGGTCCTCGAGCGGACCGCCGCCGGCCAGGGCGCGGCTCGCGCGCCAATTCTCGCGGGGAGTGGTCGGCCCCATGCGATAAGATTGTACGCTGTGCAGCATCCTGACGCGCCCGGCCGCCCCCTGGCTCATCAACTCCATCGCTTTGCGATTGTGCGGCTCGAAGTGCGATCGGTAGGCGATCATCAGCTTGCGACCGGCCCGGCGCCCGACCGCGATCATGCGCTCGCACTCGGCGCTGGAAAGCGCCATCGGCTTTTCACACAGGACGTGCTTGCCCGCGGCGAACGCCCGGACTGCCCATTCGGCATGAAGACCGCTCGGCAGCACGACGTAAACGGCGTCGATCCGGCGATCGGAAGCGATCTTCCCGAAGTCGTCGTAGGAGTAGCGAGCGTTCCTGGGGATGCCGTAGGCGTCGCCGACCTGGCCGAGCTTGTCGGCATTGCCGGAGACGAGGGCGGCGATGTGGGCTCGCTTGGATTGCGCGAAGCGCGGCATCATCTGCTTGAGCGCATAATCCCCCAGGCCGATGATCGCGAAGCCGACGCTATCGGCTGCCCTTCGTGCCGGCGGGCTCTCAGGAAGCTCCACACCATTGGGCATCTTCTGACCTGCAGCGCGGACAGTTGCCCGTGCTTGCGCCAGCCCGGGTCCGGCAGATAGTCCGAGAGCCAACGACACCGCGGTCGCCCCGCCCCCGACTTCCAGAAAGCTTCGCCGTGAGATGCGCTGGCCGTTCATGCATGCCCTCCTTGTCGCCATCGAAGCCTTTGTTCTCCGCAGGAGGCGGTCGAAGGGCGCTACCCTGCGGGCGATGGTAGCGCTAACCTCAGCCAAGAAGGGCGCGTATGGCAATGGCTTTTCTGCAGGCTCGGGAGGGAACGCGCTTGAAGAACCGAACCAGCGGTGCACGTGAGCAGAGCTTCGGCGAGAGGGGAGACGGCAACAATGTTTAAGGCTCTGACATGCGGCTTGGGGGCACTGTTCCTGGCTTCGGCCATTCCCGCTGATGCCGCCGCTCCAAAGCGCTCCACGGCGGCCTCCACGACCTTTCAGATCAACAAGCCAAGGATCGATCGCTCGCTCGCCGCCATGGTATCCAAGCTGACCTTCAAGCTGGGCAAGGATGGTCAGGATTTTGCCGTTCCCGGACCTGACATGCCGATGGCCATGCGAACAGTTCTGAAGCGCTACTTCCAGCATCCACGCGTCAGGCTAAGCTTCAAGGACGAGCTTGAGCGACGGCAGTCGGAGTATGGGGTCATGGCGCGCTTCCAGCAGGCCAGACAAGGTCGAATGGGGGGTCGTTGACGCGCTAGTTGGGAGCAAACTAACGGTGAGGTCACGCTCTCAGGCAAGCGCCGAAGCCGACGGCAGCCGAGGTCACGCTACCGCCTGAGACCTTGTGCCGCACCCTCTCCGCCTGCCGGGAGCTTGTCACGATCCAAGGGACAAGCACAGGCCCAGCTGCCTAAGCAGCGCACCTCCAAAGGTGCCAGCAAGAGACGGAAAAAGCGAAGGCTGTTCGGCCCATGCAAGCTGGGCATTCGTTACGCTTTGTCTCCCTCGGCCTTCTCGCCAGCAGTTCGGGGGCTGCCCCCGACTGCGGTAGTGCGCAGATTCAGGGTCTACCTTCCTACCCTGCCTTCTCATTCTGGGCGCGCCCTTGCATAAGCGGCTTGCCGCAATCCGGCTTTGTCCCCTTCTTGTTACCTCTTCACTGTTCTGGAGAACGAGGGGTCGGCTGGTGACTCGAGGCGCCGGGGGAAGGGTTCACCTGTGGGTCCGAAGCCCCCACTTCGAGCGGCGGCAATCATCGTTCTTGGCGGCTCCCAAGGCGGACATCGCGCTACTCTAATCGTCCGCACTAAGCTCCGCCACTGGAATGACCGCGACTGGCCGTCTGCAGAACGGCGAATGCCGGTGGGTTGACTGCGAAAAGCCGACGCTCTCTCTTGAGCTGTAACGCTCCAGCTTGCCTCAGGTGGTCTGCCGGACCAGCTCCGACCCTCGCTCGCCGATCATCATTGCCGGCGCATTCGTGTTGCCCGAGGTGATCTGCGGCATGATGGAAGCATCGATCACGCGTAGTGCATCGACTTCCCTGACCCGGAGCATGGAATCGACGACACTCTCTGGATCCGATCCCATGCGGCAAGTGCCGACAGGATGGTAAACGGTTCCGCCGCTTGCCAGCGCCCAGTCGAGAATAGCTTCATCGCTTTCGGTCGGTTTTCCAGGGAAGGTCTCCGAGCGGATCAGGCGGGCAAGGGAAGGTTGCTGGGCGATCCTCCTGGCCCAGCGACAGGCAAGCACCGCAGCGTACTGATCGTCCGGCGTGCTCAGGTAATTGGCAACGATGCTCGGTGCGTCGTTGGGGGAAGGCGAACGCAGGCGGACGTGCCCGCGGCTGCTTGGCCGAAGACGGCAGCCGGTAAGGGTAAGCCCCGGATCTTGCGCAAGCGGTCCCCTTGCCACGCCCCGAGCATCTCGCGCCAGCGTCGCCGGCAAGCCGTGAAACTGCAAATCAGGACGCGACAGGCCTTCTTCGGAGCGAAGAAAGATCGCCACCTGGGCAGCCGCCGAGGTCAGAAGGCCCCGGCGCTGCAGCAGGTAGCGCAATGCTTCGCGCCCTGGGCGCCTGGAGGCGGCGTTGAGCGACGGCACTTCGGGCCGAAGCTGAAACTCATTGTAGATGGTGTAGTGGTCCTGAAGATTGCGGCCAACCTCGGGCGAGTCGCTTACAACTGGAATGCCAAACTGCGCCAGTTCTGCCGCTGGACCGATCCCTGAAAGCATGAGCAGCTGCGGAGAATTGATGGCGCCCGCCGCAAGGATGACCTCGCGCCTGGCATCTAGGTCGAAGGTTTCGCGCTCAAGCTGAAAGCTCACCCCGACAGCGCGTTTCCCATCGAGCCGGATCTTATTCACCATCGCGCCTGTGATTACCCGCAGGTTGGTCCGGCGCAGAGCGGGATGGAGGTAAGCCACTGCGGCGGACTGGCGCCAACCATTGCGGATGGTCAGTTCGAACCAGCCGGCGCCTTCCTGCTCCGGCCCGTTGTAGTCTGCGGTGCGTGGGATGCCCGCCTCCGAGCAGGCGGCGAGCAGGGCGTCTGAGACGGGGTGCTGTTCCACGACTGGCGCGATGTGAATCGCTCCTTCGTTGTTCGGGGCGAGCGTTCGCCGCTCGATGCGCTGGAAGCATGAGGAGACATCGTTCCAACCCCAGCCGGGACAGCCAAGCCGCTGCCAATCGTCATAGTCCTGCCGCTGCCCACGAACGTAGAGCAGGCCATTGATGGAAGAGCAGCCCCCCAGGACCTTTCCGCGAGGCCAGTAATGGACGCGCCCTGCGCTGCTGACGTCCGGCTCCGTTAGGTAAGGCCAGGTGACCGCCGGATCGAGCATCGCCTTGGCGAAGCCAGCAGGTACCTGCAGCGGAAGGCTGGAACGCAGACGGCTGAAGCTCCATCCGGCGCGATCCGATGGACCGGCTTCGATCAGCGTCACGGTGACGCGTGGGTCTTCACTCAGGCGGCTTGCAAGCACGCATCCGGCCGAGCCGGCACCCACGATCACATAGTCGCTCAGGCCGTTCATGCCGTTGGCACGCCGCCGATGATCGCCTTGGTTTCGCAGAACTCGCCGAAAGCGTGGTCGCCCCATTCACGTCCGTTGCCGGACTGCTTGTAGCCGCCGAATGGCGCAGTGAAGTCGAGCGGTGCGCTATTGATGTTGACCTGCCCGGCACGAAGCCGCCGCGCGATCTGGCTTGCTTTCTGCAAGTCGGCGGAGTGAACATAGGCGGCCAGGCCGTACGGCGTGTCGTTTGCGATCCGTATCGCTTCGTCCTCGTCGGAGTAGCCCAAGATCGAAAGGACCGGACCGAAAATTTCCTGTCGTGCTACTGTCATGTCATTGGTCACGTTCGCGAAGACCGTCGGCCGAACGTAATGGCCCTGCTCCAACCCATCCGGATGACCGGTTCCGCCGGTCACGAGGGTCGCTCCTTCATCGATGCCAGACTCGATCAAGCGTTCAACCTTCTCCCACTGCGTTCTGGAGACGACGGGGCCAAGATGGGCGTTGCCGGACGGATGGCCGACGACCAATGCCTCGGTGACCGCCTTGGCAATCGCTGCTGCCTCGTCGATGCGAGCATGCGGAACGAGCATCCGGGTTGGCGCACTGCAGGTCTGCCCAGAGTTGAGCATCGTGCCCATCACTCCGGCCGTGACTGCGGCAGCGAAGTCGGCGTCGTCGAGCAGGATCTGGGGCGACTTGCCGCCGAGTTCCTGGTGAACCCGCTTCACCGTCGGCGCGGCCGCACGCGCAACCTCGATGCCTGCCCGAGTCGAGCCGGTGAAGCTCACCATGTCGATGTCGGGATGGGCGGCAATTGCTCCGCCGACGTTCGGCCCATCACCGTTGACAAGGTTGAACACGCCCGCAGGCACGCCTGCCGAGTGCATAATCTCTGTCCAGACCAGGGCCGAAAGCGGCGCGAGCTCCGAAGGCTTCAGCACCATCGTGCAGCCGACGGCGAGGGCTGGCAGCACCTTTGTAGCGATTTGATTGATCGGCCAGTTCCACGGGGTGATCAGCCCGCATACGCCGATGGGTTCCTTGCAGATCAGCGTGGTGCCGCGCGCCTCTTCAAACGTGTAGGCTTCGAGAATTGCGATTGCAGTCTGGATCTGTGCGGCACCAAACTCGACATGTGCGTCTCGAGCCAGCGTTTGCGGTGCTCCGATTTCGTCGGTGACCGCCTGTGCGAGGTCGGCGGCGCGACGATGGTACTCCGCGAGGACCGATTTCAGCAGCTCGACCCGCTCCACCCTCGAAGCCACGGCATATCCCGGAAAGGCTCGTCGAGCAGCAGCGACCGCGCGATCTACGTCCCTTGCAGAGCCGAGGCTGATCTCCTCGATCTGTTGCTCCGTGGCAGGACTTCGAACCGCAAACAGCTTCTCCGCCTCAGGCTCGACCCATTGGCCATCGATGTAGAACAAACGAGCGTTACGCACCGCGAACTCCCTTCTGAGGCGATCAGGTAGCCAAGCCGGCGGCTTTCGCAGCCTTGCCGACGAACTTCATGACCTGCCCGGCGCCGTCTTCGTAGATGGAGGCGCCGGTCGGATCACTGATCGCCGCCCACTGCTCCGCAACCGCCTCAGGCGTGTTGCTCCCCTCCTCGAGGAAGATACCTTCCGTTTCAATGATAAGGGTTCGCGCATAGCCCCCGGCCGTCGCGCACAAGATGGCGCGGGAGGGTGCGTCCTCGCTGACCAGGTAGAGGAGGCCGGGAGTGACCGCCTTAGCCTCCATCAAGCCGACAACCTGCGGAGGGAGCAGGTCGCGGGTCATCTGGGTGGCAGCGCCAGGAGCCAGCGTATTGACCCGGATGTTCGACTTGGCGCCCTCCAGGTGGAGTACGTTCATCATGCCGACCATAGCAGCCTTGGCTGCGCCGTAATTGGACTGGCCGAAGTTGCCGTAAAGCCCGGACGAGGAGCTGGTGAACACCACCCGGCCATAGTTCGCCTCGCGCATGTGCGGCCAGACGGCCATGGTGCAGAGGGCACTGCCCGTCACATGCACCCGCATGACGGCCTCCCAATCGGCAAGGATCATCTTGGCGAAACTCTTGTCGCGAAGGATGCCGGCGTTGTTGACGAGGATGTCCACGCGGCCCCAGCGCTCCATGGTCTTCGCCACCATGTCCGCGACGTGCGCCTCATCGGCGACATCGGCCCCGTGGGCGATCGCTTCGCCACCGGCTGCCTCAATAAACCCCACGGTTTCTTCTGCGGCAGAAGAGCGGCCGTCGGGGCCATAGTCGTTGACCACAACCTTGGCCCCGCGTGCCGCGAGGCCGAGCGCATGCTCGCGCCCTAGCCCGGCACCGGCGCCGGTGACGATCGCCACTCGGCCGTCGAAACGGATGGTCATTACGTCATTCTCCCTGATGTGGTGCGGACGCCATGGCCATGGCGTATTCGTAGCGGACACGAGGCTCCCACCCGAGTTCCTCTCGGATGCGGCTGGCATCGATGCGATTGTCGAAACCGATCAGGTTCAGGCCTTCGAGGCTCGGCAGTGAGAGATCAGATGGGCCGACGAGATCTTCCGGGCGCTCGTTTGCTTCTGCGGCAGCCCAGACGGGTTCAATCGGGTAATGTTGTGGGGGGGCGGCGCCGGCAATCCGCGCAATATCTTCGAAGAAGCGCTGCCACGTTATGCCATTCTCGTCGCAGACGTTGTAGGTGCGGCCGATGGCTTGCTCGGCCGTCGCGGCGAGCACCAGCGCATCGGCAAGGTTTTCGACGTGTGTCAGCCCTGCGCAGTTCTTTTCGGCATCTCCGAAGATTGCGCCTCCGGTAGTGCGGAACAACTCGACCAATCGATCGCCCCAGGCCCCTCCGCCGCCAAAGCCATAGACGTTGGCTGGCCGGACGATGGTCAGCGGCATGCCGGTTTCGGCCGCGACCTGCAGGGCAAGGCGCTCCTGCCCCTGCTTGGCTCGGCCGTAAGCACCCGCGTAAACGCCATACCCATCCTCCTCGCGGCAGACCTGCCTGCGTATCTTGTCGCCGTAGACTGCGATGGATGAGACGACGACCGCTCTGCCACCTTGGCGGGTAACCGCCTCGCACAGGGTTCGCGTGCCCTCGGCGATGATCCGCCATTGCCGATCGTAGTCGCCGGCCTGTCCAACAATCGCAGCGAGATGGATGACCACATCGACGCCCTTGGCCGCGCGGGCGACATCGACTGGCTCGGTAATGTCACCCGCGACCAGACTTGCGCGACTGCCCCATTCTTCAGGAAACGCCTCACCAGGCAGGGAAAAGCTGGTCACCTCATGGCCGAGGTCGAGCAATCGGCTGACCACGCGTCGGCCGATGAAGCCGGTCCCGCCCGTCACCAGGGCTCGCGGCATCAGGCGATCTCAAGCAGCCCGGCGGCGCCCATGCCGGCACCGACGCACATGGTGACGACGGCATACTTCACCCCGCGCCGCTTGCCCTCGATCAGCGCATGGCCGACCGACCGCGCGCCGGTCATGCCATATGGATGGCCGATAGAGATGGCTCCGCCGTGGACGTTGTAGATTTCCGGGTCGATGCCGAGCCGGTCGCGGCAGTAGAGGCATTGCGACGCGAACGCTTCGTTCAGCTCCCACAAGCCGATGTCCGAGACTTTGAGGCCGTGCCGCTGCAACAGGCGCGGAACCGCGTAGACTGGGCCGATGCCCATCTCGTCAGGCTCGCACCCTGCGGTTGCGAAGCCCCGAAACCAGCCGAGCGGCTCAATGCCGCGCCGGTCGGCTTCCTCGCCCGACATCAGCACCGCGACGCTGGCGCCATCCGATTGTTGGCTGGCATTGCCGGCGGTGACGAACTTGCCTTCCTTCACCACCATGCCGTTCTTCAGCACGGGCTTGAGTGCCTGCAGTCCTTCCAGCGTAGTGTCGGGGCGGTTGCACTCATCGCGCACGACCGTGACCTCCACGTCCTCCGTCGCGCCCGTCGCCTTGTCGACCAGCTTCTTCCAGGTGGTGGTCAGCGGCACGATCTCGTCATCGAAGCGGCCAGCGGCCTGTGCCTTGGCGGTGCGCTGCTGGCTCTGCAGCGCGTATTGGTCCTGCGCCTCGCGCGAGATGCCGTAGCGGTCGGCGACAATCTCGGCGGTTTCGATCATGCTCATCCACAAGGCGGGCTGCTCGGCATAGAGCCCAGGCTCGACCGCACCGTGCATGTTCATGTGGCCCGAGAGTTGGACCATGGAGATCGACTCCACGCCGCCCGCCGCAATCACCGGGACGCCCTCGGTGCGGATGCGCCCGGCGGCAAAGGCGATCGCCTGGAGGCCCGAAGAGCAATACCGGTTCACCGTCACGCCAGACGTGGTTATCGGGCATCCGGCCTTGATCGCCGCATTGCGCGCGATGTTGAAGCCAGTCGCGCCCTCCGGCATGCCGGCGCCGAGGATCACATCCTCTACCTCCGCATGCTCGACGCTGGCGCGGCGCACTGCATGGTCGATGACGTGCCCGGCCAGGGTGATCGGGTGAGTGGCATTGAAGCTGCCGCGCACTGACTTGGCCATGGCGGTACGGGCGGTGGACACTATCGCCACGTCGATCATCTTGGGTTCGCTCCTAGATTGCTCACCTGCTCAACTAAACAAGTGTTCAGTGTTGCGCAATGCGGCTGTTCAGGCCAGAGTCCGGCTCACCCAAAATGGAGTTCCGATGGCAAAGGCCGCCACTGTTGTAGAGTTCTCCGCCGGCCAGCAGCGTCTGGTCCAAGGCGCGATGCGCCTGTTCGCGGAGAAGGGCTTCGATGGGGTAACCGTCCGCGACATTGCCTCGGCAGCCGGGGTCTCGGTGGGGCTCATCAACCACCACTTCGGCTCCAAGGAGGGCCTCCGCGATGCGGTCGACCGCTACTTCTTGAAGCAATTCGAAGAAGTGTTGTTCGAATACATGCCTCGGGGCGAGTCCGGCAGCGAGGCTGACGCCGATGCGGTCGCCGAGTGGATCGAAGCCTGGATCGAGCGCCATATCGACGATTGGGAGCTGTCCAAGGCATACATGCGGCGCGCTCTTCTGGAAGGCAGCGAGTGGGGCGGGCACGTATTCGAGCGATTCTACCAGGTCGTTCGAACCAGTGTCGACCGGATGGACGCCGAGGGCCGCCTGCGGGGCGATGTTGATCGGCTGTGGCTGCCCTTGCTGATCATGTATCTCGAGCTGGGTACGTTGCTGCTGGAGCCCTACGTGGACCGGGTGCTCGGGCGCTCTGGCTTCGACCGCGCCCTGTGGCGGCGGCGGCACCGGGCCTACGTCGATCTCGTGTTTCGCGGAGTCCGGCCCGAGCCGAGCTGAACTGAACAGTTGCTCAGTTGAGCCACTTGCCCCTATGCTGAACAGCAAAGGGAAGAGGGCAGACGTGACGGATACCGCATCGCCGCAGCCGATCTACGCCGGCAAGCGCATCTACGATCTGCTCAGCGAGCACATGGCAGCGGTCCCCGACAGGGAGGCCGTGGTCGACGGGGCGGTTCGGCTGACATACGGCGAGCTGTCCCTACGGGTCGATAAGCTCGCCAAGGGCTTGATCGCGGCCGGCGTTGAGCCGGGCGACCGGGTCGCGATCATGACTCCGCCGGCGCTCGAGTTCTGGCTGACATATCTCGCCGCGACGTCGATCGGCGCAATTTGGATGGGCCTGAACCCGCGCTACCAGAAGCCCGAATATGCCTACCTGCTGGGCGACGCGGAGCCGCGAATCGTTTTCGTTCGGTCGCCCTACGATGGCCGGGACTACGTCGCAGACCTCGCGGAGGCAGGGCCAAAGGTCGAGCGCTTCGTCAGGGTCGACGAGCTGGATTCATTTGCGGCGCAAGGTCAGCCGGTTGCGGACGATCTGCTTGCCTCGCGCCGGGCAGCGGTCCACCCGGACGACACGGCAGTCATCGTCTATACGTCCGGCACGACCGGGCAGCCCAAGGGCGCCATGCTGTCGCACCGGGCAATTGTCGCGGCGGCGCTGATCAATCGGGATTGGATGGGCGAGGGGCTTGAGTGCACCATCTGCGCCGCGCCGATCAATCATGTCGGTGCGCTCAACAATGTGTGCATGAACGTGTTCGCAGCGGGTGGGCGCATCGTTTTCCACCATCGCGTCGACCTGGCGGAGATCGCGCAGCTTTCGATCGCGGAACGGCCGACGTACCTCGTTGCGAGCCCGACCACCTTCGTCATGTTCGCGCAGAACCCGGCGGCGGGGCTCGAGGCGCTCGGACGATACAAGCTGCTGGTGTTCGGCGGCGGGACCACGCCGGAGCCGCTGATCGCTCCGGTGGCTGCGACCGGCATCAAGATGGCGAACGTCTATGGTCAGACCGAGACGGTCGGGATCGTCACTGCAACCGCATTCGGTGACACGCCGGCCGTGATGGCCGAGACTTTCGGTAAGCCCCTTCCCTATTGCCAGCTGCGGATCGGGAGGGCTGACGGCAGCGAAGCGGGTGTGGGTGAGACCGGCGAGATCCAGGTCAAAGGTCCGCTCACCATGTCGGGTTACTTCCGCCGCGAGCAGGCGAGCAGGGAGGCGTTCACCGGCGACGGCTGGCTCAGGACCGGGGACCTTGGTTTGAAGCGGCCGGACGGCAACTTCAGCTTCGTCGGGCGGCTGAAGGAGATGTACAAGTCGGGCGGATACAACGTGTACCCGGCCGAGATCGAAAATGCCCTGGCGGAGCATCCAAAGGTCGCCGTCGCGGCGGTGCTGCCGGTGCGCCACGAGCTCTATCGGGAGGTCGGGCATGCATTCATCGTTCCAGTCGCGGGCACGGAACTGAAAGAGAATGAGCTGAAGGAGTTCCTGCGGGAGAGGTTGGCCAATTACAAGATTCCCAAGAGCTTCAGCTTCGAACCCGCCCTGCCGCTGCTGCCCAGCTCCAAGATCGATCGCATGGCGCTGAAGCGGCGACTCCAGAGCGAGGAAACGCCGGCATGAGCGGCGACTTCCGCCTAGACCGCGATGGGCCGATTGCGATTATCACGCTCGACCGGCCAGCCAAGCGCAACGCACTCACGCCGGAGTCGCTGGTCCAGCTCGAGCGGCTGGCCGAAGGCTTTCGGGACGAGCCCGATACTCGCGCGGTAATCATCCGGGCCGAGGGCGAGGACTTCTCGGTTGGCGCCGATCTCTCTTCCGTAGGTGGTGGCGCCGAGCCGCCGGCCGTCGTGCAGCTGCGCCGAACGGCTCGTCAGGGCGCGCGCCTGATGCGCGCGCTGCAGGAGATCGACCAGCCCACCATCTGCGCCATTCAGGGCATCGCGACTGGGGGGGCGACCTGCATCGCGACGGCTTGCGACTTCCGCATTGCAGCGGCCGGCGCGCGGATCGGCTACGGTGAAGTGAAGCTCGGCATCAACCTGATGTGGAATGCCCTCCCCCTGGCCGTGCACCTGGTTGGCCCTGCGCGCGCCAAGCGGCTGGTGATGTCGGGCGACCTGATCGAAGCAACGATCCTCGCGGAATGGGGCTTCATTGACGAGGTGGTGCAGCGATTGGCGCTCGACGAAGCGGCGCTGGTCATGGCGCAGCGCTACGCGGCTCTCCCGCCGGTGGCAGTGCAGATGATCAAGCGCAGCGTCAATGCACTTGCCGGAGCGATCGACCAGGCCGTGATGCACGCCGACGCCGACCAATGGCTACTAGGCACGCGCACGGACGACTTTGCAGAGGCCCTCGCGGCTTTCAGGCAGAAGCGAGCGGGGCAGTTCACCGGCAATTAAAGTCGGGCGCAGGCCAGGCATGGCTTGGACTGTCCACCTGTTCAGCAGCTCTTGCACTACACTGAACAGATGTTTAGCCTCCTGCAAATTGGCTTCGCGCTGCGCTTGACCTTGGAGGAGGGGTTAGATGGGATTCACGCACAAGGCTCGGGGCGTGCTTGCCCTTTCCGCATCTGGTTTGGCTCTGCTGGGTGCGACGCCTGCGTGGGCGCAGGCCGATGCGGTCACCCAGCCAACACAACAGGACCAAACTCCTTCGAGCAATGACGAGGCCGCGCCCGACGCTCCGGTCAACGAAACGGAAATCGTTGTCACCGCGCAAAAGCGGCAGCAGAACCTGATCGACGTGCCCGCCTCGGTGCAGGCGGTCACAGGCGAGACCCTTGAGCGGACGGGCCGGCAGAACCTAACCGACCTGGTCAACCTGATTCCGGGAGCGTCCGTCGTCTCCCGCTCCGCTCCGGGGTTTGAGACAATCCAGATCCGCGGCATCAGCTCGGGCACGGTCGGCGACACAACCACTGGCTACTACATCGACGACGTCGTCTTCTCGATCCCCAACCTGCAGATCTCGCCACCGGCGCGCCTGTTTGACCTTGAACGCACCGAGATCCTGCGCGGACCGCAGGGCACCCTATATGGCAATGGGGCTATGGGCGGTCTCATCCGGCTGATCACTGCCCAGCCAAGCACCACGGACTCTGAAGTTCGCGGCCAAGGAGAGCTTTCGTTCACCGATGGCGGCGGCACGAACTATGCTACGGACGCGGTCGTCAACGTGCCGATTGCGCGTGACGTAGCCGGCTTACGGCTGAGCGGAGGCTATGAGCGACTGAGCGGTTTTGGCGAGGCGCGCGACCGCCCCGGTGAGAAGAACCTCAACCCCTCTCGCAGCTGGAACGTGCGCGGCAAGCTGCTGCTTCGCCCCACGTCGGACATCACAACGGTCCTGTCCGTGTGGCACATCAAGAACAGCCAGGATTACAACAATGGCTTCGTATCTGTGGACCCGCCGATCCTGCCGAACGTGCATGGCACGGACCCGTTCAACCGGGTGACCGCCACCTTCTACTCGGGTTCGGTGAACTGGGACCTCGGACCCGTCTCGCTGCAGAGCGGCACGTCTTACCTGAAGCACCGACTGAGCTTCGACACCACGTTCAACACGCCTGCGCTCGACCTTCGCGCCGTCGCCGACTTCAGGAGTCGCAGCTTCAGCCAGGAAGTGCGGTTGGTATCGGATGCGAGCGGACCGTTCGACTGGATCGTCGGCGGACTCTACACCGATGCGAAGATCCGCTCGGGCTTCGATTTCACCGTCCCGTTCGACATTCCGGGCTCGACCCTGTTCCTGCCCCTGATCTCGCAGCCCACCGCGCCATTGACGACCAAGTCCTACGCGCTGTTCGGCGAAGCCTCCTACGAATTGCTCGATGGCAAGCTGATCCCGCTGGTCGGCCTGCGCTACTTCCATGATAAGCGGGCGGCCAGCGGCACGACGATCGTCTTCCCCACCCTGACCCCGCCCGGCATCACTTTCACGAGCAGCGGGTCCGGCAAGTTTAAGGCGTGGAGCCCTCGCTTCAACCTCGCCTACAAGCCGACGAACGATCAGAACTACTACATCAACGTTGCCAAGGGTTTCCGCAGCGGATCGGTGCAGACGCAGGCGCAGGTGCTGTTCGCCTCGATCGACGGCGTCACCACGTCTACCCTCATCGAGCCCGACCAGTTGTGGACCTATGAAGCCGGTGCGAAGCTCCGCACCCCTTCGCGCGCAATCACCATCGACGGCGCCGTTTACCTGACCGACTGGAAGGACATCCAACTTCCCTTCACGACCAGCGGAGGGATCGTTGCGACGCTCAACGGCGGCGATGCCCGCCTGAAGGGGATCGAACTCGGGCTGACGTGGCGCACTCCGGTTCCAAACCTGACGCTGCAGTTCGTCGGCAACCTGAACTCCGCCAAATTCCGCAATGTCGACCCGGCGCTCACGGCGCGCCTACCCGTCGCGACCAATGGCAACCGGCTACCAGGCGTGCCGAAAAGCACGTTCACAGTGGCGGCCAACTACAATCGGCCAGTCTTCGCGGACTGGGATCTCAGCCTCCACGGTTCCTACTCATTCCGGAACCGGCAGTCCGATCTCGCTACCGGATTGCTGACCCCTAAGCTCGACCAGGCGGTAGTTCGCGCAGGGATCGAGAACGATCACCTGCGCTTCCAGCTCTTCGCGGACAATGTGCTCGATGAGAAGGGGCCGGTCTTCATTACCAGCACCGGCGTGCAGGCTCTCTATCCGCGGCGCATCGGTTTGAACGTCGGATTTAAGTACTGAACCGATGAAGCTGTACACGCCCGAGGAAGCGAAGATGCTGGTCGGTCAGGAACTTGGCACGTCCGACTGGCTTCTGGTCGATCAGCAGCGGATCAACGCCTTCGCCGAGGTGACCGAGGACCACCAGTTCATCCACGTTGATCCGGAGGCAGCCGCAAAGACCCCGTTTGGCGGCACCATCGCGCATGGCTTCCTCACCTTGTCATTGCTCACCCGCCTCTTTCCGGAGGAAGCGGTCGTCCTTCAAGGGATCACGATGGGGGTGAACTATGGCTTTGAGCGCGTCCGCTTCCTCGCGCCTGTGCCGGTGAACAGCCGCATCCGGGCGCGCCACAAGCTGCTCGACATCGCGGACAAGGGCGGCGGGCGCTGGCTGGTGACCACCGAGGTCACGATCGAGATCGAGGGCGAGCAGCGGCCGGCGCTCGTCGCCGAGTGGCTGGGGTTGCAATACTGCTGACCGCCGCCTTGGGTCGGGAGGCTGTGCGGTACCGGGTGCTCGGGCCGGAGGCCGCGCCCTGGCTCGCCATTTGTCACGGTATGGCGCTCGATCACCGGGACTTTACACCGCTCGCGGAGAAGCTTGCCGCGGAATGGCGAGTGCTCCTCTGGGACATGCCGGGGCATGGGACGAGCGCCGCTCCCCATGGCGACTGGAGCGCTGCTCACATGAGCGATGCGCTGGAGGCGGTTATGGCAGCGGCAGGCGCTGATCGTGCGGCGCTGCTCGGTTTCTCCTATGGCGGAGTAGTGGCGCAGATCTTCGCGCGTCGGCATCCGGACCGTGTCGCGGGGCTGATCGCATACGCCTGCTTCACGCCTTTCCTCGCGCGACCCACAGTCCCGCGATCGCTGGTCAGGCCACTCGTGGCAGCGCTGTTTGGCTGGAAGAGCTGGCCGAGGTTGAAGCGGCAGTTCGCGCAGCGTTGTGCCCTCGCACCGGAAGCACGGGAGCACATCAAGCTGGCGATGGAGCCCTCGGGCAAGTCCGGGTTCCTGGCGATGACGCGTTCCCTGCTCCTGGCGAGCGACCCTGACCCATTGTTCCGGGTCGATGCGCCAGTGCTGCTCGTGCGCGGAGCGGAAGACAGCAATGGCAAGGCTCTGGCTGCGGCAGTGGAGGCTCTGGCATTGGCGCACCCCCATGCCGAGCAGCTCGTCATCCCGAACGCCGGGCATTGCGCCCACCTTGATCAACCCGACTCGTTCGAGGCGGCAGTGCTACCCTTCCTTGAGCGGCTCAGGAATGCTGGGCGCTCAGCCACTCGAGCAACAGACGGCTGACCTCGTCGGGGCGCTCGCGGTGCAGAAAGTGGCCTGCGCCCTCCACCACCTCCACCTGCAGCCCGCCAGGAAAGTCGCTGTGACGCATCGAGGCGGCGAACACTTCCGCGGAGATGCAGCCGTCGTCGCGGCCCGCAAGGCCCAGCGTCGAGACCAAGAATGGCCCCGCGAGCAAGCGCTGGCCTGCCGCCGCAGCTTCCGAGCCGACGTCCATGGCCTGGCGATAGTAGGCGAGCGCCGCGCTCAGCACGCCGGGTTTGGCGAACCGGGCCTTCATGGCTGAAAGCGCGTGGTCCGGGATCGACCAGCCGAGAGACCAGCCGCGCCAGAGGTCTTCGAGATAGCCGAAGTCGTCGGCAGCCACGCGGCTCTCCGCGTCGGGTGCCTGGAAATCCATGATGTACTGGAAACGGGCGAGCTGTGCCGGATCGCTCGCGGACACCTCCGCCATCCGGGTCGGGTGCGGCACGGCGAGGGCACTGAAGCTGGCAAACCTCTCGGGCGCAAGCGCGCACGCGGCAAAGCCGATCGTCGCGCCCCAATCGTGACCGATCAGGTGGGCACGCCCGCCGAGCTGCTCGACCCAAGCGACCACATCCTCCGCCATGCGGATTGTATGGTAGTCACCATCGGCAGGCTGCGCTTCGGGCGCGTAGCCGCGCAAGGTCGGAGCAATAGCGCGGTGACCTGCACCCGCAAGCGCTTCGAGCTGATGCTCCCAAGTTTCAGGCCCGTCCGGAAAGCCGTGGAGAAGCAGGACTGCCGGACCGTCCCCGGCCGCAAGAGCGGGAAACTCCAGCTCGCCATGGTGCAGCGTGATCGCGTCGCTCACGCAGGCAGGCCCGCGTCGCTCCATGGCGCGATCAAGATCTTGGCGTGCCGCTCCGGGTCTTCGAGCAGGCGGAAGGCGTCATCCACCGCGTTGAGCCCGATGGTCGCCGACAGCAGCGGCCGCCATTGCAGCCGCCCGTCCGCGACCGCCTGCAGCGTCGCGGCGAACTCCTCGGGCGTGTAGTAGACCACGAATTGAATCGACAGCTCCTTGGCGATCCCCAGCATCGGGTTGATGGTCTCCTCGCCATGGGCGATGCCGGCGACCACGATGCGCGTTCCAGCCGCTGCATCGCGGACCGCGACGCCGAGCACGCCCTGCGCGCCGGTGCAGTCGTAGATGACGAGCGGCTTGCCGGGAGAGGCTGCCGCTGCAGCAGCCAGAGCATTGCCATCCTTCGGACTGATCGCCTGCGCCGCCCCCAACGTCGTTGCGAGCTCGCGGCGGCGCGGCGAGAAGTCGCTGGCGACGATTCCCTCCACGCCATGCATCTTCAGCACGGTTACGATCGCCAGCCCGATCGGCCCGCAGCCGAGCACCACCGCCGCTGCGTCTACCGGCGGCAACCCGGACTTCGCGACCGCGTGCCACGCAATCGCCAGAGGCTCGACAAGAGCGGCGGCTTCGTCCGGCACCTCGTCCGGAACCTTCAGCAGCAGCGCTTCGCTGGCGAGCATGTACTCGGCATAAGCGCCGGCTACATCGACGGAGGCGCCGATCGGCTTGGGGACGCCATTTTCGAGCAGGAAGGGCACCGACACCACACGATCGCCGATCTGCAGCGTTCGCGCTGTCTCCGGCCCGAACTCCGCGATCTCGCCGATGAACTCGTGTCCCAGGATCAGCCCTCGCGACAGGTCCTGCGGCGGCGCGCCGAACTCCTCGCCCAGCTTGGCGATCTCGGCGGCATGCTTGGCGAGGTGCAGATCCGATCCGCAGATGCCGCACAGCCTGATCTTCAGCAGCACCTGTCCCGGCCCAGGCTCCGGCCGCGCACGCTCCTCGACCGCGATCCGCCGGTCGCGCAGCACCGCAGCCCGCATCATTCACCCACCACGATGAGCTTGTCGTAGTTCAGGCCCAGCGCGTCGCAGTAACCACGGTAGAGCTCCAGTGCGCGGCGGGCATCGATCACCGACACGACCTTGCCTTCATCGTCTAGGTTCACGTTGGCGCCGTAGATGGCGAACCAAACCAGCGTATCGCCCTCCTGGTCGGCCGGGGTCATCAGCGTGTGGGTCGAGCCCGCCGGCTCGAACAGGTAGGACCCGGGCGAACTCACCGCCTCGGGTGTTTCGGCATAATACCAGCGCCCCTTGTGGGTCACGGCATAAACCAGGCCGGTATGGAAGTGCCGTACCACCTTGTAGCCTGGCGGCAGCCGCGTGTTGGAAATCCAGAGCCCCTGGTTGAGATCGACATGCAGCAGCTGGATGGCGCTGCCGTCGCCGGCCTCTGCAAAGGGCAGATCGTCCAGGCCGACGTGCAAGGTCGGGGCATCCGCGTCCGTCGGGATGATCGGCTTGGCTGCCATTTTCGCCGCGAACTCGGCGAGGGCTGGCGGGATGGCGCTGGTCATGTCGTTCAAACCGTCTCTCCCTTGATGCGTCCAAAGCCCTTGGCCATGCCGGAGTAGCGCTGCTGTGCGGCGGTGAACTCCGCCGTCAGGGGCAGCTCACGCGGAGTGTAGCGCGGCCGGTAGGTCTTCAGGATTTGCGGGATGGCGCGGCGCCAGTAGCGGCGATTCCAGCGCTTGCGCTCGCGCGCGATCTCGGGTTTGTCGTAGGTGGCGAACAGCTCCGGATCGGCCTCCCGCATCAGGTCAGCGAAGCGCTTCACCCACTTGAAGTAATGCCCCTGTGCCCAGAGCTGGTTCTTGAGCCGGTAGAGATACGTCCCGCCGCACGCATGATAGACGTCGAACGCGACGCTGCGGTGCTCCAGCTCCTCCATCACATGCCACTTGCCGAGGTGGGCGAGCGGGCTGTCGACGCGGTCGTACATGCCCATCTCGAGCTGCACGGTCGACGCTGCGCTGGTCATCGATTCGAAGCCCTCGGCGTAGGCGAGGTTGAACAGCAGCGGCTTGTCCTTCGAGAACCCCTTGTACTCGGCGTCGAGCTCTTCTTCGAGCGCGCTCAACCCCGCGAAGCCGGGGTTCACCGAACGGATGATGTCGTTGGCGCGGGCATGCTGCTTGTAGTGCTCACCCTCCTGCGCGCAGAACATGCGCAGGTCGTCTCGCAGCTGCGGGTCCTGCACGTGCGGCAAGGCCTGGCGCATGGTGCGGATGAGGTAAGGCTCCAGGTAGGGGAGCATCATCCACGCGCCGAGGAAGGTGTAGCTCATCGCCGGGTCGTTCTTGATGAACACCCGTTGCATCTCCGGCGTGAACTCGAACGCCATTTTGCGGATCGTCATCTCAGCCATTGCGAGTCTCCGCGACCGGTCTCCTCCACCGGCCTGCCTCGTATCTACTAAACACCCGTTCAGCCGGGATCAAGCGGGCTAAAGAGGTGGACAGATGCATTATCGCTACCTTTGAACACCTTGCCACACGGGGACTTGCTGGCATTGCTAGCAAGCCTGAACAGATGTTCAGAGAGGAGGAGACGAAATGGTGCACTGTGCCGGTCCATTATGTCCGCCTTGGGCGCTTAGCAGACGCGATCGCCTACCCCGTCGAGCCGGGCATCCCCTGCCCGTCCTCGCAATTTCGGCGACGTCATAAAGTCGTGCAAGACGACTTTGCGGCGGCCGAGGTGTCCTGCTTCGCAGTGCAGGCCAGAGCAGCTCGATAACGCCTTGCTCATTTAGCCATAGACAAGATCGCAACCCGTACTTAGTTTGTTCCTACTGCCTTGGGTAGGACGCTGCGGCCCTTGGCATTAGGAACAGGATGGCTGTGTGCTCAGGCGCAGTCCTCGTAGATCGTTAGGGGCGCACCCTCCCCTACCTTTTCGACCCTGGCGCGGTTGGACCAGGACCCAAGCCTCCCCTCGTGGGGATCATGTCGATGCTGACGCCATCGACAGTACGGCTGAAGGTCCGAGAGCGTGCGTCACGAGAAGTTCTTTCCTCCCATTGGCGATGAAGACGAAGCTTTAGCCGCCTGCCTCCCACCTTCGATCTTGAGTGTCGAGGCGTCCGCCTCTCGCATTCTCCCGGTTGGTCATTTCACGCCCTGGCCAACGGTAGACTCCAGCACCGCCACTCAGTGGGAGTCTCCTCCGCGATCCGCCGCTGAGCTCAGCAGCTTGTTGGAAAGCATGCTGGATGCGGTTGTGTCGCTGCTTGTCCGCCGACTGCTGGCCGAGCAGATCGCGGTCGCGAGCCTAGAAAAGGACCGGTGATGATACGTAAACCACGGGCCATCGGCTACGGTCGCTTCAGCGATGAAAAGCAGACTTCCACCTCAACGGCCGACCAGGGGCGGAATATAGCCGCCTACGCCTGCGAGAAGGGCATGGATCTAATGGCCTACTTCTCTGACGACGCGATTACCGGAGCTACGATGGCACGGCCGGGGCTTCAAGCAATGATCCGGGCCGTGGATGCCGGCGAAGTCGATGTCGTGATCATCGAGGATGTGGATCGCCTTGGACGTGACGAGGAATATCTTCAGTTTCTGAAGAAGCTCTACGCCCGACGAGATGTGGTGCTGCATACCTTGGTTGGTGGCGGACCCATCGATGACCTGCTGTTTAGCTTCAAGGGCATCATCAGCGAGGCACACCGCAAGAAGATTGCATATTGGTCCCGACGCGGCTTGGTGGGCAAGGCGGAGCGTGGCGGCTTCACTGGCGGCCGCACCCTTGGGTATGAGCGCGAGGTCACCTCGACGCTACCGAACGGCACCGTGGAAGACAGCATCGTCATCGATCCTGAGAGTGCGGACCTCGTTCGCACAATCTTCCAAATGTATGCGGACGGCTTCTCCCTGAGGCAAATCTGCGCTCACCTCGACGGGATGGGTGTTCTTCCGCCGGGGGCCGCGATGAAGCGGAAGAAGTCGAGCATCGGCTGGAACCCCTCAACGCTATCCGGCAACGTCGAACGGGGTGAAGGCATTCTCAATAACCGACTTTATATCGGCGAGCGCATCTTCAACCGCCGCCGCTATGTTGAGGAGCCGGACGGCAAAGGTGGCATCAAACGCCGCCCCAGGGACAATGACCGAAGTCTCTGGAAAGTTACCATGATGCCGGAGCTGCGGATCATCTCGGACGACCTTTGGAACGGCGTCAAAGCGCGACAGGCACTCGAGCGCACGCGGCGGGATCACAAATTCGGGTTCAACAAGAACCCGCTAGCTGGCGCCAAGCGGCCGACATATCTTCTCTCGGAGCTGGTCTTCTGTGGAGGCTGCGGTGCTCAGTATGTCGCTTCTGGCGGAGGCCGCTGGCGCTGTCGGGTCAACCTTCGGAAGGGTGCCTGCCTCAACAAGCGCTCAATCACCACTGTTGAGCTTGAAGGACGGGTTCTCGCCGGTTTGAAGCGCAAGCTTCTCACCCCGGAGTTGATCGCTCGCTTTGCTCGGATGCTTCAGAAGGAGCTCGCGCACGCAAACTCGCAACGGGAGCAGGCTAGAAAGTCTGCCGAGCACAATCTCAACGATCTTGAGGCTCGAATCCGGAAAATCGTTCGCCAGATCGAAGGCGATGACGATGTGCCGAAGGCGCTAGTGCAGCGTCTGAAGGACCTGGAACTTGAGGAAGAGCGCCTGCGCAAAGAGCTCGACGCCACTCCGATCGCTGAGGTGATCGAGCTCCCGGCAAACTACGCTAAGATCTACGAGAAGGCAGTAACAGAGATTGAGCACTGCCTGGTTGGGGATGACGCTGCGCGAGCACGCGAAACGATCCGCTCGGTGATCGAGAAAGTTGTCATTCAGCCTTCTTCCGGCCGCCAAGAGCCGCTCGAGCTTGAACTGCACGGAGACCTGTTCCGAATGATCGAATTTGCCCAGACGGCGTCTCAGCCCTTGAGCAAAGCTAGGCAGGCCAGAGACGGCAACGGCCCCCAGCTTGTGGCTGGGGGCCGTATGACACCGTTGGTTGCGGGGGCAGGATTTGAACCTGCGACCTTCAGGTTATGAGCCTGACGAGCTACCGGGCTGCTCCACCCCGCGCCACCTTCAACGCTGTACGCGCGCCGAAAACAAGAACGCCGCTGCAAGCATGGGCCAGCAGCGGCGTATGACATGTGAATGGGTTCTTCCGTTCTGACGCCAGCTGCAAAGCCTGGCGACGACCTACTCTTCCACAGCTTGAGCTGGAGTACCATCGGCGCTGCCTGGTTTCACGGCCGAGTTCGGGATGGGATCGGGTGGGTCACAGGCGCTATGGTCACCAAGCTATGAAGCTGGCGTCAAAGCGGAAGTTCTAGAAATCGTGCTGACCTTAACTGGCGTCATCTAGCTGAGGTCAACCCCACCGACAGAACTGTCGATGATGGTGGGACTCTCAAGCGCGAACAGAGCAATTAGGACCGGTTAGCTCCACGCATTACTGCGCTTCCACACCCGGCCTATCAACGTGGTGGTCTTCCACGGCTCGATGATACCTTATCTTGAGGGAGGCTTCCCGCTTAGATGCTTTCAGCGGTTATCCCGTCCATGCATAGCTACCCTGCTGCGCCGTTGGCACGACGACAGGTCCACCAGAGGCATGTTCACCCCGGTCCTCTCGTACTAGGGGCAACTCCTCTCAAGTATCGACGCCCACGGCAGATAGGGACCAAACTGTCTCGCGACGTTCTGAACCCAGCTCACGTACCACTTTAATTGGCGAACAGCCAAACCCTTGGGACCTGCTCCAGCCCCAGGATGTGATGAGCCGACATCGAGGTGCCAAACAACCCCGTCGATATGAGCTCTTGGGGGTTATCAGCCTGTTATCCCCGGCGTACCTTTTATCCGTTGAGCGATGGCCCTTCCACGAGGGACCACCGGATCACTATGACCGACTTTCGTCTCTGCTCGACTTGTCAGTCTCGCAGTCAGGCAGGCTTATGCCATTGCACTCTATCAGACGGTTTCCAACCGTCCTGAGCCTACCATCGCGCGCCTCCGTTACTCTTTAGGAGGCGACCGCCCCAGTCAAACTACCCGCCACAGAGGGTCCCTGCACCGGATAACGGTGCGAGGTTAGACTGTAGAAAACAACAGGGTGGTATTTCACCAGTGGCTCCACCCGAGCTGGCGCCCGAGCTTCAAAGCCTCCCACCTATCCTACACAATTGTTTCCC
>NZ_JAFFJU010000001.1:0-1185000 GCF_016924655.1 Sphingomonas arenae | reverse complement strand
GATCCGCTTCTGGGTAATCAGCGCCAAGGCGGACAGTACGGGCGTCTGTGGATCGACGGTGATGGCCGGGGCGCTCATCGCTTCGGAAACGGGGCGGTCGAGCAGGTCACCGCCATGCCGATCCAGGCAGGTCACGAGGTCGCGTTCCGAGATCACGCCAGCCACGCCGCCGCCAGCGTCGGTGACCACCAGCGCGCCGATGTTGCGGCTCGCCAACTCGGAAATCGCCTCACGAAGGGATGCGTCGGCCCGAATTGCGGCCACGTCGCTTCCTTTTCCCGCCAGAACCGCCGCCACCGTCATGTGCGCCTCCTGTGATCTGTCGAAGGTTTCGCCCTTGATACTCCCATGCGGCACTCACAAAGGGAAGCCATGCCACGACCCGATCCGATCCCTAGCCCACGGGCCTCCGCCTGGCGGCGGTTCCGCCGAATCATGCGGTGGATGAGCCTGGTAGCGATCGCCTGTGCGGCGGCCGCCGTCTGGTTCGTCTCGCAAGGCGAGTCGGAGATTCGTATCCATATGCTGATCGCCACGGCGCTTGGCGCAGGGCTGACGGTCCTGATGGGTGCAGCCCTGATGACCCTAGCCTTTCTCAGCTCTTCCAGCGGCCATGATGACGAAGCGCATCGGGTCAGCGACGACAAACAAGGACCCACAGATTGACCGACCTTCAGCGCAGCCCGATTCTCCGCGTCGTTCCTGGGCCGAGCGACATCAATGCGAACGGACATATCTTCGGAGGTTGGGTGCTCAGCCAGATGGACGTTGCGGCGGGCATCGTGGCATCGCGCCGGGCCAACGGTTCGGTCGCCACGGTCGCGATCGAGCGCATGGAGTTCATCGCCCCCATCGAGTTACGGGACCTGATCTCCGTCTACGCAGAGGTCGAGCGGGTGGGGCGGACCTCGATGGCGATTCGCATCGAGGTCATCGCTCATCGTGATCGTGGGCAGAAGCAGATCAAGGTGACCGAAGGCCTGTTCACGTTCGTAGCGCTCGACGACAACCACCGTCCGCGCGCCGTTGATCAGTCCTCGTCGGAGATCCGGTAGCTGAGGCTCACGCTGCCATTTGCGGGAACCGTCGTCTTCCAGACGGGGCGCCCATTGCGGCGGTCGAGCCGAGACGCTGGCCGGAAGCGGTCGTCCGGCACGAAGAGTTCCGCCTCGTAGTGGACAGGAACCGGCCGATCGTTGGTGACGCGCAGAGTATAGCGGCCGCCCTCCGTCCGGCTGACCTTGCCCCGAACCCCTGGAGCCTCGGCCAGGGTCAATTCGACATCTTCTCCCACAGCGAGGTCGTCAATCGCGCCTTCGCCGATAAGGATTGGTCGGCCTCCCTGTTTTCCGAAGACGGAGACGCCTCCAGCCGGTAGCGGCAGGCCCAAGCCCTCTGCCGCTCGATTGCGAGTCACCAGAACGAGTTGCGCCGGCTGATCGAAGTTGCGATCCACAACGGACAAGCGCTGGCGATAGATTCTTGAGACCTTCACCGAGGGCTGCTCCATCAGCGCCACTTGCTTCTGGCTGTTGGCAGCAACGGTGACCGGCTCGGGAATACGATAGAGCTGCAAGTCACCGAGCCGCTCTCGCCTGGCCTCCATTACGCGGCTGCCGGTCACCACAATATCCTCCCCGCCCCGCTCAGGTGAGGGCGGCGGCGGGGGTGGCGGCGGCGGCGCGATCCCGGATTCTTGCGCATTCACTGCAATGACCTGCTCGGCGATGTCGCTCGTGGTTCCTGCTGGCCAGCATTGGATCTGCAAGGGTCGCGCCTCCGGCTCCGGCGCCCTCGCATCTTCCCGGTTGACCCGTCCCGCCACCGCTTGCGTGTCGGCATTGAAGAAGCTGGTTTCGTCACCGTTCGCCAGCGTCAACCAGGCGGAGAGGTGCAATGTCCTTTCGTCCTGTGAGAGGCTTGCCACGTAGTTTGCCTGCCAATCGAACCCAGACGCGAGGTACGAGAGCGACACCGTGGCTTCGACCGGCGTCGGGGTGCGGATCGCCACCGCAAGCGTCGGCTTGGCCGAAAGCCCTGGCGGCACTTCCGGGTACACGAGAGTCTCGGCAAGACCCGAACAGCGCAGCGCTTCGAACCCAGCTGACGTCTGCAGAACTACAGCCCCATCAGCCCCACTGCGAACCAGGGCTTCCTGTTCGATAACGCGACCGGTCGCGCGATCGGTTCGGCGGAGCTGTACACGTCGCCCGAGAGAGCGATCGAGCAGGGTGCCCGGCGACAACAGATAAGCGTCTCTGTTCTTCTCCAGAAAGCCGTTCGGCAGGCCAGTGATGATGGCGCTCTGCGGAAGGATGCCGCCAGCCACGCCTTCGAAGCGAAGCTCGGATGAACCGGCGCGGAGCTGAACTCTACGCGTTTCGGTGATCAGCGCGTAGCCGTTAAGCCATTGCAGGTTCGGTCGTTCACGGCCACGGTTCAAATCGCGATAGATGGTCACGGCGACCCGGTCGGGAGCCGCGGACGTGGCGACGGTCTGCCCGTGCGCAGCGCTGGCCAGCAGCAGACCAAGCCAGAGAAGCCTCCTCCTCATGGAGTTCAGAAGCGCGTATCGAACGTCGCGGTTACAGTCGCTTCCCCATTCGCAGGGACGGCGACCCGCCAGATGGCAGCATCGGCGCTGCTGCGCTCGCTTTTCTGGCTTTCGCTGAGGATCCGAGTGTCACCCCAGAGCCCGTCCTGGAACAGGATCACGGAAACTGGACGGTCGGAGGCGTTGGTCACGCGGTATCGCATGGTGGTGCGCCAGCGGGTTCCACTCGAGTCCACTCGGGTGCGCTGCTCAACGACAGGATGGACCTTGATATCAAAGGCTTGGCCGGTGGTAAGGCCCAAGGTCGAGCCCATGGGTGTGTGGCCGATCCGGCTTTCCCCGACGAACTGGGGCCGCCCGCTGGAGTCACGTTGATAGACACGAACCGTGCCTGCAGGCAGCGCATTTCCGAGCCCATCGCCGCGATTTGTCGCGAAACGCAGCACACTGTTGACGCTAATCGGCTGTTCGGCGGTCCCCAGCCACGGGTTGCGGAATTCGTAAGTGCGCTCAGCCGGCGTGCCGGCAACGTCGAGAAAGCTCACCTGTTTCTGCTGCCGCTGTGCAATCGTGGTGCGTTCCGGCAGCGGATAAAGGTAGAAGTCGGCAAGCCGCTCCCGCGGTGCCGTCTGAGTGCCGGCGTCCCGAAGCGGCGGTGGAGGTGGTGGCGGAGGCGGGTAGTAGCCGCCTCCTCGGTAAGGCTGCTCCGCTTGTGCCACGCTGCCCGCGACCAGCACCGTGCTGGCATTGCGATAAGTGGTGCCGCTCTGGTTGTTGAGCGTGATCCAGCCCTGCACGTCCATCCGGCCGGCTCGCTCGTCGAAGAGCGCGACATAGTCGGCCTCCCATGCGAGGCCAGGGGTCAGATAGTTGAGCGTGACCGGCTGACGACCAGCCCGCTGAGCTTCCAGCGTCACGGACAGCGTGGGCCGCGCGCGCAGGTTCTCCGGAACCTTGTCGAAGATCACCCGGACCGGCAGGCCGTCGTCGCGGAGAACCTCAATCCGCTCTCCGATTTGCAGCACCACGCCGCCGTTGGCCGCCAGCACGCGTGCCCGCTCACGCGTCTCTGCGCCCGTTGCTGGGTTAATCCGGACGATGGTGATCGTCTCACCCACCGCCTTCTGCATCAGCGCGCTGGGCGAGAGAAGGTCATAATCGAAGTTCTGCTCGACGATGCCAATGCCGGTTCCCGTCAAGGTCACAGTCTCGGGTCGGATCTGAGCCGACACGTCCGGGAACTCCTGCCGCGATCGGCCTGCAGGCAGCGTGAGGTTCCGGCGGTCCTGCACCAGTGCCAGGTCATTGTTGTAGATGGTGATGGCGACATCACCCTGCGCGCTCTCAGCGGGAGAAGGAATGCTGGTCTGGGCGATCGCGGGGGCCGCCGAAGCGGCCAACAGGCACGTCAGGAAAGTACGCAACACACATCCCCTGCAAGCGGTCGATGCTGCGCAGCGTGTTATGTTGTAACCCGCTCGTCAAGCCTGCACGTAGAAAGGGCCTCCCCGCTGCAAAGCGGAGAGGCCCTTGCGGCTCCAGGGGAACGGGCCGCGTTAGAAGTCGATGCTGGCGCGCGCCGACAGCGTGTCCACGTGGTAGCTGCGTTCATCCAGCGGCTTTGTGGAGGTCGGCTTGACCAGCGCAGCCTGCGGCCCGCCGGTGATCTGGGCACGGGCATATTGCAAGTAGATGCGGAAGTAGTCCTCCGGGATCCAGACGAGGCTGCCAAGGAGCCCGAGCTGCTTCCCGCCGCGGCCAAGGTTCACCGATGGCGTGGTCACGCCGGTCACGAAGTTGTTCGTGAAGCCGTTCTTCAGCTTGCCCGAATCAAGATCCAGATAATCGAGGCGAGCATTCAGCTGGAGAGCGCCCCAGCCGCCCTTGCTGAACGGCTTGAGGACCTTGGTACGATCCCACAGGCCATTCTTGTACCCCCGGGTTTCGCCCGTGAAGAAGTAGCCCGCTTCGATGTAGCCGCCCCAGAACGAGGGGTTACCATCCGGGACCAGCGCGGTCGGGCCGGAGAAGAAGTCGAGGGGGTCGGAGCCGAAGGTGTCGCCGGCTTCGTATGCATTGGACTTCAGGTACTGGCCTTCCGCCGTGACGTGAAGCGACTTGAAGATGCCGATGAACTCGGCGCCAATGATGTCGTCACTCTTCGCCGCGAAGTTGCCGGTGTCGACGAAGCGCACGTCCGTGGTCTGCACGAACGGGCGGGCGCGATAGCGAGCCAGCTGGTTGGTCGATGGCGCACCCTGCGAGACGGACGCGGTCGCGCCGTTGTTCGACTGGAACTCTCGGTGCTGGTAGTTCAGCCCGAAGTGCAGCTGGTTGCCGCCAACGATCGGCGCGTAGACTGCACGCGCTGCACCGATCCAGCCGTCATTGTCGAAGCTGGCGTCGATCGAGTGGGCGGTGAAAAGGCCAGCGTTGAAGCGCAGATCACCGGCCTTGTTCTTGAGGCCGAACGAGGCGCCAATCCGGCGGGTGTTGATGAAGGCGTCATTGAACGCGGCACGTTCCAGGAAGCTGATGTAGCGCGAGCTCGTAATCTGCTCGAGACCGTCCAGCGACTCATGGTTGCCGATCGTGAAGTCGTACGGTTTGCCCGCCGGGGCATACGTAATGATGGCGTCGCCGAACCCGACATTGGAGTTGGCGAAGTCCATCTCGAACTTGTAGCCGAAGCCACCCGGGATCGTGCCTTCCGCGCCCAGCCGGATCCGGCGGACACGCGTATTGAAGCCGAGGTTCCGGGTCACGATCGCGTCGTTGGGGTTCGACACGTAGCCGATGTCGTACATGATCCGGCCACGTGGCTTGAACGACCAGCCCGCTTCCTTGTCCTCATATTGCGGTGCGCCCTTCCAGGTGGGCGTGGACTTGACCATCGCCGCCTGCATCTGGGCAATCGATTCCTGCAGCGCCTCGACTTGGGCCTGGAGCAACTCGATCTTGGCCTGCGCGTCATCAACCGGCGTGGTCGCTGCGATCGCGGCATCTGCCGTGGTGTCGGATGCGTCAGGCTCGGTCGGCTCCTGCTGCGCCTCCGGCGGTTGGCCAGACGCATCCTGCGCCAAGGCCGGCGTCGCCAGACAGATGGCCGTGCCGGAGAGCAGCGTCGCCAGCAAGTTCGTGAACTTCATTTTTCTTCCTTCCCCCGCCCTGATGGGCTCGTGCGCGCCCCTCCCCGGAGCGCGCACATCTGTTGATCGTGGATGGGTCTACTTCAGGCTGGCCAGGTTCAGCGGAGCCAGCGTGCGTGCAGCCTGCTGGCTGCGAGCGCGGATGTTGTTCGGCGCGGCGACCATGCCGAGCGACAGCAGGTAGCCCTTGGGGCCCATCGCGCTTTCCTTCGTAAATTCCGCAACGAAGGCCCGGATTGCCGGAATGGCCGCGGCGTGCGCATTTTTCACATAGATGTAGAGCGGGCGCGCACCGGGATAGCTGAAGCTGCTGATGGTCTGATAGGTCGGCTGCACCCCGTTGATGGAGACGCCTTTCACCTTGGACAGATTCTCTTCGAGGAAGCTGTAGCCGAAGATGCCGACCGTGCCCGGGTTGGCGGCGAGCTTCTGGACGATGAGGTTATCGTTCTCACCCGCCTCGATGTACGCGCCGTCGGTGCGGACCGCGGTGCAGATCGCCTTGAACTTCGCCTCGTCGGTCTTCTTCATGGCGGCCACACCGGCATTGGCCTCGCAGCCCGGAGTCATGATCAACTCACCCAAGGCGTCGCGGGTGCCGCTGGTGGTGGGTGGTCCCATGACGCGGATCGGAATGGCGGGAAGGCGGCCGTTGATGTCCTTCCACGTTTTCGCCTTGTTGGGCTTGCCGTAGGGAGTCTTGGCGATCGCCATGTAGATTTCGCGCTGGCTAAGATTGGCCAGGGGAGTGTTCTTCGCAGTTGCCAGAGCGACCCCGTCCAGGCCGACCTGGATCTCGGTGATCTTGCTGACGCCGTTGGTGGCGCACAGCTTGGCTTCCGACGCCTTCATCCGGCGCGAGGAATTGGCCACGTCGGGAAAGCGTTCACCCACTCCGGCGCAGAAGAGCTTGATACCGGCCCCGGAACCTGTCGACTCGATGATCGGCGTTCCCACGCGCGGATTGGCGCGAGCGACGCGCTCGGCGACAGCCTTGGCAAACGGGTAAACGGTGGAGGAGCCGACGGCGCGCATCTGCGAGCGCGCTTCGGCGGCAGTCGGAATGGTAAGCGCCAGCATCGCCGAAGCGGCGAGGGTCAAAGACTTGATGGTCATGCGAAACGTCCCCTTGTGCGGAACTCTGCTCCGCCGGTGAGGCCGCCCTAGGATCGCGCCGCGACACGAAAGTGACTCGTTTGCTGCAGATTTGTGACGTGGCCCAAAAGACGAGGGCGACGAGTTGCCCCGCCGCCCTGTCTGATGTTCGATTGTCTGCCTGGCTCAGGCCGCCGGTGCGATCTCTCCGTCCCCTTCAGCCACCTTAGGCCGGCGGGTGACCCGCCGACGGGGGCGAGGAGCCTCTTCCACTTCCGTGCCGTCCGGGATCGCCGCCGTCTCCGGCTCGGGCGCGATGCCGATTGCAGGCGGCAGCGTGTCGAACGCGATTTGCGCCGGCGCCTCGCCCCGGTCCTCGTCTTCACGCGAACGGCCGTTCAGCCGGCCGCCACGCTCCCGCCGCTCGCCCCGGTCTTCGCGGGGAGCCCGCTCCCGCCGTTCGCCGCGGTCGTCCCGCGAAACGCGCTCCCGGCGTTCGCCGTCCTCTTCGCGTCGGTCCGAGCGCTCGACGCGATCACCCCGGTCGCGGCGACGATCCTGACGGTCGTCCCGATTGCCGCGATCTCCACGGTCGCCGCGATCGGCCCGGACCTGCGGTTCCGCCGATTCCTCACCGTCGGAGTCGAGGCCGTCCTCGTCGATATCCTCGTCGTCGTAATCTTCACCGCGAGCCCGTCGCTGCTCTTCGAAGCGCGACCGGCTCTCGCTGAGGACGCGAAAATAATGGTCCGCGAACTGGAGGTAATATTCGGTCTGCACACGGTCGCCGGCGAGTTGCGAATCGCGCGCCAAGGCCTTGTACTTCTCGAGCAGCTGCGCGGCGTTGCCGCGGTTGCGATTATCCTGCCGATTGCCACCCGTGTTGCCGGGCATCCCCTGTGGGCGCTGCCCCCCGCGACCGCGACGGCGGCCACCTTGGCGATTGTTGATCAAATCTTCGTTCCTCGTCGCACTGGCGCTCCATCGCGCGTGACAACCTGACCCCCATGCGTGCAGCAGCACGGCGCAGATTTCAGCGCCGTGTGCCCCTGTCGTCTTGCCTTCGCGCTGTTGCCTATCCGCGAAGATTCGATGTCATAGGGGGTAGCGACGGGGGGCGATCAGGCCCAGGCACTCTTGCTTCGCCATGAGCGGCCCCGTTGCTAGACAAGAGATGTAGTGCGCTTTCCCGGCATTTCCAAGCTATTTGTGCCTAGCATGGATTAGCAGCGCGCGCGGGCGCCCGGCGAGGTCATGGGCCAGCGAAGGTGAATGGCCGGCCGTTTCGAAAACCGAGGCCGCGGACTTCGCCTGGTCCGCGCCGATTTCAATCGCGGCGAGGCCCCCCGGTGTGAGGAGCCGGCCGATCTCCGGCGCGAGCCGGCGGTAATCGTCGAGGCCCTCCTCTCCGGCGAACAGAGCCTCGGCCGGCTCATGCTCGAGGACTCCCGGGCCGAGCTCGGCCCCAATTGCGACGTAGGGGGGATTGCAGAGCAGGAGGTCGAAGCGCTCCGTCACTCCCTCCGCCCAGTTGCCGAGCCGGAAATGGGCCCGGGGCGCCAGGCCGAGACGCCGGGCGTTGCCCTTCGCGTAATCGAGGGCGACCTGCGACGAGTCGATGCCAAGCCCAGTGGCGCGCGGCCATTGATCCAGCGCGGACAGTAGCAGAGTTCCGGGACCCGTGCCGAGGTCGAGAATACGGTCCGGACCTTCGGTTCCGGAGAAATGGTTGATTGCGGCGGCAATCAGCGTCTCGCTGTCCGGACGCGGGATGAGGACGCCCGGCCCGACCTCCAGCTCGATGTTCCAGAAGGCGCGGCGGCCGGTGATGTAGGCAACGGGCTCGCCCGCCATGCGCCGAGCCAGCAAATCGACGAATAGCTCCGGGACGTTGCCCTGTGGCGGGTGGAGCAGTAGTGCGTCCCGCTCGATCCCCAGGGCCTGCGCCATCAGCAGCTCAGCATCGAGCCGGGGCGTGTCGCTGACCGTTACGAGCTGTCGCGCCGCATCCGTGATCGCGCGGTCGATTGGCCTCACGCCTCCTCCAGGCCTGCGAGCCGCTGCGCTTCGTCCTCGGCGATCAGCGCGTCGGTCAGTTCGCGCAGGCCGGGTCCTTCGAGGATCTCGTTGAGCTTGTGGAGTGTAAGGTTGATCCGGTGGTCCGTGACCCGCCCTTGCGGGAAGTTGTAGGTGCGAATGCGCTCGGACCGATCGCCGGAGCCGACCATCGACCGGCGCGCGCCGGCGCGTTCGCTTGCGAGCCGCTCGCGTTCCAGTTCGAACAAGCGGGTCCGGAGCACCTTCAACGCCTTGGCCTTGTTCTTGTGCTGGCTCTTCTCGTCCTGCTGGATGACCACGAGGCCGCTCGGCAGGTGGGTGATGCGGACGGCGCTGTCGGTGGTATTGACGGACTGACCGCCGGGACCTGACGAGCGGTAGACGTCGATCCGCAGGTCTTTGTCGTCGATCTGGACATCGACGTCCTCCGCCTCGGGGAGAACGGCCACGGTGGCCGCGGAGGTGTGGATCCGGCCGCCGCTTTCCGTCGCGGGGACGCGCTGGACGCGGTGGACGCCGCTCTCGAACTTCAGTCGAGCGAACACGCCCGCACCGCTGATCGAGGCGACCGCTTCCTTGTAGCCGCCGACGTCAGCAGAGGAGGCGGAGATGAGCTCGAATTTCCAGCCCTGTTCCTCGGCGAAGCGCTGATACATGCGCAGCAGGTCGCCGGCGAAAAGGGCGGCCTCGTCGCCGCCGGTGCCGGCGCGGACCTCCAGCATGGCGGCACGTTCGTCGGCCGAGTCCCTGGGCAGGAGCTTAATGGCCAGCGCCCGCTCGGCGGCGGGAAGCTGCTCCTCGATGGCGTGGAGCTCGTCCAGCGCCATGGCGCGAAGCTCCTCGTCCGCCTCGCGGGTCATGGTCTGAAGGCTGGCGCGTTCGGCGCGAAGCCGACGCACCTCGCGGGCGGCGGCGGCGACCGGCTCGACCTGCGCATATTCCTTCGACAGGCGCACGAACTCGTCCGGAGCGAGGTTTGGGGCCGCCATCGCGTCGGCGAGCTCCTGCTTCTTCGCCTCGATTTGGGCGATCCGTTCGGACGAAATCTGGCTCATGCGCGGATCGCTGCTCCCAGCAGGTCGAAGCTGACGGCGCGCTGCTCGCCCGAGCTCAAGTCCTTCAGCTGCGCGGCCTGGGTGTCCAGCTCCGTGTCGCCGACGATGATTGCGAAACGCGCCCCGGTAGCCGCTGCGCGAGCCATGCGCTTCTTCATGTTGCCCTTGAACGCCATGTCGGCACCGATACCAGCGCGCCGCAGGTCCGAGATCAGGCGGACCGCTTCCCTCTCGGCGCGATCACCGAGCGGAACGAGCACGGCATCAGGCCGCTCCGGCTCAGGGGCGTCGATCATCATGGACAGCCGCTCGATGCCGGCCGCCCAGCCGATCGCCGGTGTGTGCGGTCCGCCAAGGGCCTCCATCAGGCCGTCGTAGCGCCCGCCGGCCAGCACCGTGCCCTGGGCGCCCAGCGTGTCGGTCATGAACTCGAACGCCGTATGGCGGTAGTAATCGAGGCCACGGACCAACCGGGGCGCCCGCTCCCAGCGCACGCCTGCGGCATTCAGTCCCTCTGTCACCGCCGCGAAGAACTCCGCGGCCTCCGCAGTCAGGAATTCGTCGATAGTCGGGGCCGCGTCCACGATCGGCCAGTCCGCGTGGGCCTTGCTGTCGAGGATGCGCAGCGGATTGCGCTCCAGCCGGTCTCGGCTTTCGCCGCTGAGGTCCGAAGACCGGCTGCGGAAATGCTCATATAGCGCGTCCCGCCAGGCCTGCCGCGTGGGAGGATCCCCAAGGGTGTTGAGCTTCAGCACGGCGTTATCACCGATGCCGAGCTCCTTCAGCAACTGATCGGCGAACAGCAGCACCTCGACATCGGCCTGCGGCTCGGCCGCACCGAGGATCTCCGCATCGAGCTGGTGGAACTGCCGGAAGCGGCCCTTCTGCGGACGTTCGTAGCGGAACGTGGGGCCGTGCGTGGCGACCTTCAGCGGGGCATATTGCTGCCACCCTTCAGACAGGTAAGCGCGCGCGATGCCCGCGGTGAATTCCGGCCGCAGCGTGATCGAATCGCCACCGCGGTCGGGGAAGCTGTACATCTCCTTGGAGACGACATCGGTCGTCTCGCCCAGCGAGCGGGCGAAGACGGCCGTTTGTTCGATCACCGGCACTTCGACCCGCTTGAAACCGAACAGGCGGCGAACGCGGTCGAAGGCAGCGGTCACCGCTTGAAAGCGGTCGGCTTCTTCGCCGAGCAGGCTTTGGGTGCCCCGAACGGGCTGAGGGGGTTGGATTTGCGCCATTGGTGGGCGACGCCCCTAGCCGTGGCGCGCGGGAAAGGCTAGGCGGCGCGCGTTTGCCCGGCAGCGGAGCGGGGGCGCTCGCGTGCAGCCGACCAAGGAGTTAGAATGAACCTCGATCTCGTGCCCGCCGGCGACAATCCGCCGGAGAGCGTCAACGTCCTCATCGAAGTGCCGATCGGCGGCGAGCCGGTTAAGTATGAGCTGGACAAGAAGTCCGGCGCCATCTTCGTCGACCGCATCCTGCATACCGCGATGCGCTATCCCGCCAATTATGGATTCATCCCGCACACCCTGGGCGAGGACGGCGATCCGCTCGACTGCCTGGTGATGGCGCGCTGGCCATTCATGCCCGGGTGCGTGGTGCGCGCGCGGCCGATCGCGGTACTGTTCCTAGAGGATGAAGCGGGTGGGGACGAGAAGATCCTGGCGGTCCCCGAGATCAAGACCTCGGCCTACTATGTGGATGTGAGCGAGGGCGATCACCTGCCCCCCATCGTCATGGAGCAGATCAGCCACTTCTTCACCCACTACAAGGATCTCGAGCCCGAGAAGTGGACCCGCGTCGGTCACTGGGGCGGCCGTGACGAGGCCCATCGCATCATTCGCGAGGGCCTCGAGCGGGCGCGACAGGCCGGCTTCTAGCTGCCAGGCTGTTGAGCCGGTCGCTGGCGAAGACGGGGCGGCAGGAACAGCTTGCGGATCGAGATGGATACCGTCCGACCCAGCGGGTCGAGCAGGTCGCTCTGGTAGTTGAGTGGCGTGACTCCGCCTGCGCCCCGAACGCGCGGCTTGGCGTCGAAGATGTTGTCCACGCCGAAGCGGACCTGTGCTCCCCGCAGCCAGGGCGCTTTCGCCACAAGGTTGAAGCGCTCACCCAGGTTTGCGAAGAGCCGAAGGTTGACGCGGGTCAGCGGTGAGAAGCGCAAGTTCCCATTCTCCCCGCCCTCGATCTCGGTCCCGCTCCGCCAGTTGGCTGACAAGCGCGCACCAAGCCCATTGTTGAAGTAGCCGCCCTCGAGCTCAAGCTGGTGCCGCGGACGGCCACCATTGCCGTCCAGCGCCTCGCCATCGAGATAATCGAGTACCGGAAGCCCGGGGCGGATCCGGACCTCGTCTTTCAAAGTGACGGTGTGGAAGACGGAAAGCTGGAGCCGTCCGCCCTGGCGGCCACCGCCGAATCGACCGAAGCCCCCACCTCCGCCGCGACGCTGACCCGCTCCTGCGCCACCTTCCCGCCCGGACGAGGCCCCCTCTGAGCGCGGTTCGCGCCGCGGGAGTCCGGCGCGGGCCCGGAGCTGCTCGATCTGCGCCGCCGTTGGGCGAGCCGAGCGAAGCGGCTTTTGAAAGTTGAAGCCCCAGCGCAGCGTGTCCCGGTCGGCGCGCTCGAAGTTCACTGGTCTCAGATCGACCCGGACCAACTGGCCTGAGGCATCCCGGGTGAACCGCTCGGGAAATGCGGCCTCGATTGCCTCACTCGGCCCAGGGAAGGTGGATACGGGGTCCTTGAGCCGGCTGCGGGTGTAGTCAAAGCGCAGGTCAAGGTCCGTCTTCTCGAACGGTTGCCAGGTTCCGCCAAGTTTCCATATTGTGCGCTGGTCGGACCGAAGCTCGGGATTGCCGCCCGTGATCGCCGTTACCTCAACCGCTTGGCCAGTCACGAAGTCGAAGATTCGTGTCCCGGGTGTCTCCAGCACCGGATCGCCAAGCTGGGTGAGCCCGGGAGCGCCCTCCTCCCGGGTGACGGAGGCGATGAGGTTGAGGCGTTGCACCGGTGACCAGACGAGCCCGCCGCCGAGCGTCGTCAGCGTACCGAAGTGCGACAGCCGCTCGACTTCCGCATTGGCGTTCACGCTGAGGTTCCCGAGCGCCGACAGGGCGCCATTGCGCTTGGCGACGGGCAAGTCGACGTTCACCGCCGCCCCCACCCGATCCCGGCCGAGATCGGTCGAGGTCTCCGTCAGTCCGCGCCGGGCCTCGCCCTCCAAGTCACGGGTGTCGCCGCTCAGCCGTAGCGTGACATTGGCACGCCCGGCCGGGAGTTCGGCCAGGGGGCCGTTCGCCACTAGGGTGACTTCCCCGAAACGGTTGAGGGTCCGTGCCCGATCCCGCGGCTCCACCAGTTCCTCGTCCCGGTCGGAGCGGGTGAGCGAGCGCGTGACCTCATACCCGCCATCGGCCGACCAGCGCCAGCGGTCGCGATTGCCGTTGAGTGCGAAGCCCAGCCGGCCGGAGTCGGTGGTGGTGTTCCGCTCGAGCGGATCGAGGCCGGTGAGGTCCGCTCCGAACAGCGAGCGACCGGTCACGCGTTCGACCCGGCCGTCCACGGTTGCACTGACGTCACCAAGGATTGTCCGGTTGACCGTGCCGCCGAGACGATATTGCTCGCGCGCGCCAACCAGCGTCCGAAAGCGCCGGTCGTCGACCAGGGTATCGTCCGCAAGGCGGATGTCGCGCTCCGCCTCGGTCAGGGCACTGCTCCGCTCGACATGCGCGTTGAGGCTGACCCGGCCGTTCTCCTGAAGGAGCAGGCGCGTCACGTCGAACTCGCCGCCGATCCGGCCACCCTCGGTCGCGACGTCGCCCTCCAGCCGGGTGGCGGTGGACCGGAAGCGCGGCCGGAGAACGAAGTTCACCACGCGCTGGTCGGCTCGGTAGCCGTACTTGAGGGCGACCTCCTCGGGCAGGATGTCGATCCGGAAAATGGCTTCGGGCGGCAGATCGCGGATCTCCCCAAACCCAGAGATGCGGCGGCCGTTGAGCAGGACGACAGGCTGACCACCGCCGCGGCCACGCGCGCTCCCCGTTTGCGGTGCGAGATCGGCGAGAAGCTCGGTGATGCTGCTTGCGCCGTAAGCCCGGATGTCGCGGGCGGAGAGCTGGTTTTCCGGTGGAATGTCACCAATCACGGCGCCGCGTTCGCGCTGGCCGGTGATGACGATCGCCTCTTCCTCATCCTCGCCGCTTTCGTCGATCGGCGTCACCTCCACCGGATCGGGCGCGGGAGCTGGGGCAGTCTGCGCAACGGCGGGAGTCGCCAGCACGGCTGCGGTCGAAAGAAGGAATGAACGGACCATGGGGGCAAGCAACTCTCGAAATCGGAAAACGGCTCGCTTGCCGAGTTCGGGTGAACCGGGGATGATTGAACGTTCTTGGTTCGACAAACGGGAGTGCTCCCTTGACCAACGGCCTGCGTATCATTGCCGTCATTCCGCTGCTGCTGGCGGGCTGCTCCACCGCAACCCTCCCGCAGGCGGCTGCTCCCCCTGCGCCGCTCGCACCTTCAGCCCCGGCCCATGGCGGTCCAGCCGAGCAATCTACCGCCCAAGCGCTCGAACGAATCCGGCGCATCGATCCGCAAGTCGGCTCGGTGATTGCGATCGACCCGACTGCCCTCGACCAGGCGAGGCGGATCGACGAGGGAGCGACGCGCGGCGCCCTGGCGGGCCGGCCCGTGCTCATCAAGGACAACATCGAGGTCGCAGGCCCGCTCCCGACCACGGCAGGGAGCCTCGCGCTGACCGAGAACGTGACCAACCGCGATGCACCGCTCGTCACACGGCTGCGGTCGGCCGGCGCAGTGATCGTCGGCAAGACGAACCTGTCCGAATGGGCGAACATCCGGTCGTCCAATTCGATCTCCGGCTGGAGTGCGGTTGGTGGCCAGACGCGCAACCCCCATGCCCTGGACCGCAATCCGTGCGGCAGTTCGAGCGGGAGTGGAGCGGCTGTCGCGGCCGGTCTCACCCGGATGGCAGTTGGAACGGAAACTGACGGCTCCATCACTTGCCCGGCTGCGGTGAACGGTGTCGTGGGCTTCAAGCCGACCGTGGGCCTCATCAGCCGGACCCACGTGATCCCCATCAGCGAGAGCCAGGACACCGCGGGGCCGATCACGGCGACGGTGCGGGAGGCCGCGCTGATGCTGACTGCGATGGCGGGTAGCGATCCCGCCGATCCGGCGACGGAGGAAGCCGATGCGCGCAGGCAGGACTATGCTGCGGCATTGGACGCAGGTTCGCTGAAGGGGAAGCGGATCGGGGTGATGCGGTTTGCCAGCGGATTCGGCACCGATCGAGCCTTCGAGGCGGCCTTGGCGGTCCTCCGGATGCAGGGCGCCGAACTCGTCGAGATCAAGGAGTTCAAGAACCAGGACAAGATCGGCGGGCCGGAGTTCCAGGTGCTGCTGACCGAGTTTAAGGCGGGTCTCGACCGCTATCTCCAGTCCAGCCCTGCTCCCATAAAGGTCCGCAGCCTCGCCGACGTGATCGCTTTCAATACGGCGAACGCCGCGAAGGAAATGCCGCTGTTCGGACAGGACATCTTTGAGCAGGCCCAGGCGACCAAGGGCATTGGCGATCCCGGCTACCGGAAGGCACGGGCGACCAGCTTCCGCTATGCAGGTCCCGAGGGCATCGACGCACTGCTGAAGCAGCACCGGGTGGTCGCGCTGGTCGGTCCAACTATGCCGCCGTCGTGGAAGATCGATGCGGTGAACGGCGACCAGATCAGCGGAGGCGGAGCTGGCAGTCTGGCGGCGGTTGCCGGCTACCCGCACCTGACCGTGCCGATGGGCACGGTGAAGGGCTTGCCGGTGGGTCTCAGCTTCATCGGGCCGAAGTGGGCGGACGCGCTAATCCTCAGCCTTGGGTTTGCGTATGAGAAGGCCCGCGGGCCGCTTGCCCCACCACAATTCTACCGCTCGATCGAGGAGAGCCCGGCTATTGCGCCAGCGCTGCAGCCGCAGCGCTAAGCGGTCATTCTCAATCCGGCGATGGCGCCGACGATTACCAGAATGAGCAGCAGGCGGACGGTGGTGGTCGGCTCGTTGAAGAAGGCCATGCCGACGATCACCGTCCCGACCGCGCCGATGCCGCCCCAAACGGCATAAGCGGTGCCCATGGGGATTGAGCGGGCAGCAACTTCCAGCAGGCCCATGGAGAGGGTAACGGAGGCCAGGAACCCGGCAGTCCAGGGCAGGTTGCGGAAGCCCTCGACGAAGCGGAGGCAGGTGGTGAAGCCGACCTCGAACAGGCCGCCGAGGATAAGAAGGAACCAGGCCATGCGCGTCTCCTAGGCGGTGGTGGCTTCAAGGGCCGGGCTCGCCTCCTGCGGGCGGCGGGCGGCAAGGATGCAGCCGATGACAATCAGCACGGCTCCCGCCATGGTGTAGGGTGACAGCTGCTCGCCGAAGAACAGCCAGCCGAACAATGCCGCCCACAGGAAGGCGGTGTACTCGGTGGTTGCGAGATAGCTCGCCTCTGCCCGAGCGTAGGCCCAGCTCAGCAGCAGCATGGAACAGGTCGATAGCGCGGCGGCGATCGCGAGGAACGACCATTGGGTGTCGGGCGGAACGCTGGTGCCGATCAGCGGCAGGACCGCCAGCAGGACCAGGCCAACGGTCATGTTCTGGAAGAATGCGATCTCGACCGGTCCGGCCGCGAGGCTCTGTCGCCGCATCATGATGATGTTGACAGCATAGCAGACGGCAGAGGCAAGCACCGCCGCCGAGCCGGTGAGGGCACGCGGGCCAAGGTCGGTCTGCGCCTGGCCGAGCAGGATGACGAGAACCCCGGCAAAGGCGAGGAAAGACGCGCTGATCGTGCGAGGGCCGACCTTCTCGTGAAGCCAGATCGCGGCCAGGTAGAGCGCGATCAGGGGCGCGATGAAGGCCAGGGCGACGGCCTGCGCCAGGGGCACCCGGCCGATGCCCCAGAAAAACAGCACGCCCATGATCGTCGACAGCACGCCGCGGGCGATGTGCAGGCGGAGCACAGGCCCGCTCGGCCACCCGTTACGCCAAGGAAGATAGAGTGCGCCCGCCAGGCTGACGCTGAACAGACTGCGCCAGAGCATGGTGGAGTAGGCGCCGATTGCGAGTACCAGGCTCTTCATCACCGCGTCCATCGCCGAGAACAAGGCGATGCCGACGGTGCCGACCAGGAAAGCAATCAGCGGGGAGTGGCGGGGAGGGTGCATGGCTGCCCGCCGGTAGCCGGACGGGCCGCGGAAGTCAGCCTACCGCAGTGTCATTGTGTCACCCCGGATCTCGACCGACCCGAAACGCTCAAGGAAGCTCTGGCCGAGCAGCGATTGCGTGCCCCCGTCCATCACGATGCCGGACACTCCCGTGGCCGTTTCGTGGCCGAGCTTCACTTCGTCCATCCGGACGACCTGCCCCCTTACGGGTCCCGATGCCCCTTCGCCGACCGTGTAGAAGTTGGCGCGGTTGACCTCGATCCCGGCGCGTTGCGCATCCCTGTAGGAGAGCGCAATGCCGCTGGCTCCCGTGTCGACGAGGAACTCGATTGCTCGGCCGTTCACCTTTGCGTTGGCGTAGAAATGGCCGTCGGGTCGGCGGGTCAGCCGAACGGTGCCGCCACTTGTCGATGTGCCATCACTGCTGCTGCTCGCTGTTCGGCTGCTGTAGCTCGGGCTGGCCGACGTCACCTCGGGCTCGCCGCTGCCCCAGTCGTCAGGCGCCGTGGACGTGTTGGCCCCGCCGTCCTCCGGGGCAACGTGTCGTGAAGGCATCATCGCCCCCACGAATGTCGCCACGAACAGGATGATGACAATGCCCCGCCACATAGGGCGCCGTTAGCATCGTCGCGGTGAAACAATCGTTAGCGGCTGCTCACTCGGCGGCGTGGAGCACCTCAGGCTCGGCGGCGCCAGCGGCCTCGATTTCGGCCGCCTTTGCTTCGACGAGCTTGACGATGTGGTCGATCATGCCCTCGTCCGAAACGTGGTGGTCAGTCACTCCGGACAAATAGACCATGTGCTTGCCATTGCCCCCTCCGGTGATGCCGATGTCCGTCTCGCGCGCTTCGCCTGGCCCATTCACGACGCAGCCGAGCACCGACAGCGACATGGGCGTGCGGATGTGCTGCAGCCGCTCCTCCAGCTTCTCCACCGTGCGGATCACATCGAAGCCCTGGCGAGCACAGCTTGGGCACGAGATGACCCGCACACCGCGATTGCGAATGCCGAGGCTTTTGAGGATCTCGTAGCCGACCCGGACTTCCTCCTCAGGCTCGGCCGACAGGGACACACGGATGGTGTCGCCAATGCCGCTCCACAGCAGCATGCCGAGACCGATCGAGCTCTTCACCGTGCCGCCGATGAGCCCGCCGGCTTCGGTGATCCCGAGGTGAAGCGGGCAGTCGAGCTCGCTGGCGAGCTGCGTATAGGCGGCTACTGCGAGGAAGACGTCGGACGCCTTCACGCTGATCTTATATTCGCGGAAGCCATGGTCCTCGAGAATGCGGACGTGATCCATCGCGCTTTCGACCAGCGCCTCGGGGCAAGGCTCCCCGTACTTTTCGAGCAGGTGCTTCTCAAGACTGCCGGCATTGACGCCGATCCGAATGGCGCAGCCGTTCGCCTTCGCCGCGCGGACGACCTCCGCAACACGCTCGTTGGAGCCGATGTTGCCCGGATTGATGCGCAGGCACGCCGCGCCGGCATCCGCCGCCTCGAGCGCTCGCTTGTAGTGGAAATGGATGTCCGCGACGATCGGCACACTGGCCGCGCGCACGATCTCCTTGAGCGCCGCAGTGCTGTCCACGTCGGGACAGGACACGCGGATGATATCCACGCCCACCTCTTCGCAGCGGCGGATCTGGTCAATGGTTGCAGCCGCATCAGACGTCGGGGTGTTGGTCATGGTCTGCACGGTGATGGGCGCGTCGCCGCCCACCGGCACATTACCAACCATGATCTGGCGGGACGGACGGCGATCGATGGTGCGCCAGGGGCGGATTGCAGACATGCCGCCGATATAGAGCCGACCGGTGACAGCGCCAAGGCAAGCCTTGGAGGCGAGCGGCCGGGTGCTGCTTTCCGCATAAATCTGTTATTGATGCAGGCTTGGACTCGGCTCGGGGGTCACGGGCATGGAAGGTTCGGTCGTCCTTCAGCAGCGCCCCAATGCCGCGCGCAATCGGCGTGCCGGCAGCCGGTTGTCCTCGTCGCAGCGCTACTGGGCGTTCATCAGCTACGCTCACGAGGACGCGGAAACGGCCGAGTGGCTGCAGGAGGCGCTCGAGCAATATCGAGTCCCCGACGGGCTGGTGGGAAAGCTGACCGATGTGGGCCCGGTTCCACGGCGCCTCAGCCCCATCTTTCGCGATCGCAGCGAATTGCCTGCAGCCGGAAGCCTCAGCGACGAAATCGAGGAAGCGGTCCAGGGCTCGCGCTTCCTGATCGTCCTGTGCTCGCCCGCCGCTGCCCAGTCCCGCTGGACCAACGAAGAGATCACCTGCTTTAAGAAGCACCATTCCGAAGACCAGGTGCTGGCCGCGATTCTTTCGGGTGAACCGTTCGCGAGCGAAGTCCCCGGCCGCGAGCATGAGGAATGCTTCCCCCCGGCCCTGCGTACGCACTTCAATCGCCGGGGACTGCCGACTTCCCGACGGGCGGAGCCCGTGGCCGCCGACCTCAGGGAGGGCGGAGACGGTCGCCGCGCGGGCTTCCTCAAGATCGTGGCGGGCATGTTGGGCGTCGGCCTGGACGACGTGGTTCAGCGTGAGATCGTCCGAAGGCAGCGGCGGACCAACCTGATCGTCGGCGGTTCGGTGCTGGGGATGCTGGTCACCAGCAGCCTGGCCGTTGCGGCGATCCAGGCCCGTGACGCGGCCCGCGATCAGCGCCGGGAGGCGGAAGGACTGATCGGGTTCATGCTCGGCGACCTGCGCGAGAAGCTGGAACCGATCGGACGCCTCGACGCCCTCGACGCCGTCGGCGCGCGAGCGCTCAGCTACTATGCCAAGCAGGACGCCGGCGGGCTCGGCGACGAAAGCCTGGCGCAGCGGGCACGGGCGCTCACCCTGATGGGGGACATCGCACAGCGTCGCGGCGACCTGGACGGAGCCCTCAGCCGGTACCGGCAGGCCGCGGCCAGCACGTCGGAACTCTTGCGTCGCCACTCCGACGAACCGCAACGCATGTACGACCACGCGCAGAACCTCTTCTACTTCGGCTATGTTGCCTGGCAGCGCGGGCGGACAGCTGAGAGCCTGGCCAGCTTTCGCCAGTACAAGCAGCTCGCCGAACGTATGATCGCGCTGGACCCGCGGGAGCAGAAGTGGCGACTGGAGGGCATCTACGCCGATACCGTCCTCGGCACCGTGCTGCTGGAGCAGCAGAAGTACGACGAGGCTTTGCCGCTTTTCTCGTCCACGCTCGGGAACACGGATCGCCTGCTCGCCGGCGACGCGAACAACGCCGAATACCAGTATCAACTCCTGGAAACACAGGCCTACCTGGCCGACGCTTACCGCGGGGCGGGACGCCTGGCCGAAGCCTTGATGACGCGCCAGAGCCAGCTTGCCCTGCTTGATCGGCTGCAGCGCGAGCGGCCCGACGACATGGCTCTGCAGCGCAAGGCGGCACGCGCACACGAGTCACTGGCCACCCTTCTGCTCATGCGGGGCGCAACCGAAGCTGCGAATGACGAAGCCTCCAAGTCGCTGGCGCTCGGCGAGCGGTTGCTTCGTACCGAACCCGACAACACCGAATGGGTGGATCGGATCAGCCAGGCCTATCTCACGGCGGCCAGCGCCCGGCTCGCGGCGGATCAGCTCGACGACGCGCGCCGGTTTGCGGACGCCGGCTGCGCACTGGTGAACCGACTGATCGCCCGCGACGACAGTGTCGTTTTCTGGAGTGAGACCCTGCGCCGCCGCTGCCTGCTGCAAAAAGCGGCCATCGATCTGCGCGCTGGCCAGCCGATGCAGGCGTTCGCCTGGACGGAACAGGCTGCCGGCAATGTCTTGAGCGCAAGAGCCCGGACTCCCGGGGGGAGCAGCGATCTTGCTCGTGCGCGCTTGCTCGGCGGAGATGCGCTGAAAGCCATGGGTCGCCCCGCCGACGCCCAGCGACAATGGACCCTTGCCCTGCGGGAGTGGCCAGCAGGAGCGACGAGAAGTCCGGAGAACCTCGCCACCTGGGCACTTCTGTTGCGCCGCACAGGCAGCGACGATCAGGCTGCGGCTCTGGCCGGCAAGCTGCGGGAGATGGGCTATCGGGAGCCCGATTATACCCGGGGCATGCGGCAGGGAGGTTGAGACATGAGTGGTCCCGTTCAAACCACGGTCAAGGTCAAGATTCTGGCTAGACTGGTCGCCGGGATTCTCACGTGGAGCTACACTGCAGGCTTCATCCCGCCGGCCAACGGGTTCAACCAGGGCAACGGCCATGAGGGGCGGATCCACATCATCGCGCCCGGAGAAGCGGAGATCGTCTTCGATCTCGACGACCGGACCGGATGGCGACTGCGGTTCATCCCGAACGAGTCAGAGGCAATTTGGATCTCACGGGGGAGCGTCTGCCCAATAGGCCCCGGTGATGGAGACGGTCAGTTCATCATCAATCGGCCGCAGAACATGCGCCTGACCATCACCAACCTGAACACCGTCCAGGGGGAATATTGCTACGCCCTCCGCTTCGATAGCGATCAGGGCGTCCAGACATTCGATCCGATCATCAAGAACGGACCATAGCGTGGAAGGGGACGTGAAATGGACAGCATCCTGCCTAATCAAGCCGGCGATCTTGGAAGCACAGGAGGAGAAATCAGTCTTGCTCCCAAAACAAGGGTAGACGTCGAGATACGCGCTTCATGGAGTTCGAGATTGGGAACTGTGGTGTTTGGGTTGGGCGGAACCGTTGATCCCTCCACCAACGGGGACATCAAAGGCTCCACCATCCGAATTGATAAGGGAAAGAGCCCTACCGAGATCAGATTCAAGCTGAAGGACGACACGCAACGTGATCTCGAGTTCGTCGAATCTGATCCAATTTGGGTAGGCTTGAGAAAGGATTGCGAAGAAGAAGGTTGTCCGTCGAGCGGTCTGTCGGGCTTTCAGTTAGTTAGGGTGTCTGAGCGTAAGCTGACGGTATCCCGAGCTGATATTGATGATGAGTATGTATACATGCTCCGATTCATTGACGAGACCGGCAAGCCCTTCGAGTACGATCCAATCATCAAGAATCGACTCTGATAGAAGCGGCATGTTGGGAGCGGAACGTGGGGGCTGGGGGCAGCACGTGCGAGGCGCGAACGCCCATCCCCCCAGTCCCCGCTTCGGCCTGACGGTCGGCATCACGGGTCACCGGGCGGAGGCCCTGCCGGCGGAGTTGCTCGGAAGCATCGAGGGGCGCCTCGCGCTTGGACTCGACCTCCTGAAGGACCAAGCACTCGCGGTGTTCGAGCGTGAAGCTGCGTTCTTCACCGACGAGGAGCCCGTGTTCACCCTTGTGTCGCCCCTGGCCAGCGGGATCGACCAGATGGCAGCCGCGATCGCGCATGAACGCGGGTGGGGTCTCCAGGCCGTGCTCCCCTTCGAGGCGCGTCCCTACCGTACGGACCAGCGCCACTCGGACGACGAGCTCTTCGACCGCCTGCTTTCCGAAGCCCGCTGCCTGCTGGAACTGCCGGGCGATCCCCAAGACCCGGTGGACGCCTACGTCATGGCCGGGCGGGCAACGGTGGCGCACTGCGATCTGCTGGTCGCCGTGTGGGACGGGCTTCCGGCCCGCGGACGAGGCGGAACGGCCGAAACGGTGGACCTTGCGCTGCTTCGGGGAACGCCGATCCTCCATATCCCCGTCGACCCCCAGCAGGAGCCCGCCTTCCTTTGGGCGGCGTTCGACCCGACAGTCATCACCCATGTCGGCAATCGCGGCGCCGGACGGCCTGCGAACGCGGCGGAACTCCAGCGGGTACTCGGCGCGCTGCTGGCTCCACCGCCCTCCGAGCAGGAGCGCAAGTTCGTTCGTCGTTTTCTCAGCGAGCGGGAGCGCCGTGGCCGGCTGCGGATCGAATATCCGCTGATGATGATGCTGGCCGGCGCGCACCGACTGACAAGGCAGGACGTTAGTGCCCGTCCCGCGCTCGAGGCGATCCGCTCCGAATGGCAGGGCTACCGCGAAGACTGCGTCGAGCGCCACGGGGTCAGTGCTCCGCTGGAGACGCTGGAGGAGGCGTACGGGTGGGCCGACCGGCTCGCTACGCACTTCGCGCAGACTTATCGCAGCGGCCACGTGTTCAACTTTATCCTAGCGGCTGTCGGGGTCCTGATCGGCCTGTCGAGCCTGGTGCTCGACACGGCGCCCTTGCCATTCGCGGTGGCCGAGTTCGTGACGGTGCTGGCCGTGGTCGTGAATACGCTGGTGGGCTCCAGGCGGTGCTGGCACCAGCGCTGGCTGGACTACCGGCAACTCGCCGAGCGCTTGCGGCCCATGCGCAGCCTGAAACTCCTGGGAATCGCTGGTCCCGATCCGCCGGGCGACGCGGCGGAGCCCGTCGCGCGTCGCTGGGTGGACTGGTATGCGGCTTGCATCTGGCGGACGCTCGGCTGCCCTGCCGGGCGCCTGTCACGCCCTTCCGTCAACGCGCTCGCACAAGCGGTCTCGGCGCGGGAGTTCGAGCCGCAGATCGCCTACAACCTGCGGGCCGCTCAGCAGGCCGAGCGCTTCGACGGCCGCCTCGAGGTTTTTGGCCTCGGCTTGTTCATGGCCACGGTGCTGATCACCTTGGCGACCATCGTCGCACTGATCACGGGTGCCGACTGGGTGAACACCTATTCAAACCTGACGCTGTTCCTTTCTGCCGGCCTTCCGGCCGTCGGCACCGCGATCTTCGGGATTCGGGTTCAGGGCGATTATGGCGCGCTGGCCGCTCGGTCCCGGAACACTGCGAGCCTCCTCGAACGCATCTCCGCAGAGCTTCGCTCGACCGACGACCTCCCCCGGGCGGCAGACCTCGCCGAGCACGCCACCCGGGTCATGCTGGCGGATCTTGGCGAATGGCGGCTGGTGAACGAACTGCACGAGCTTTCGCTAGGCTGACGTCAACGCTAAAGCGCAGCTGTGCCGATCTTCCGACTGTTTCTCGCGCTTGCCGCGATGGTGATTGCCGCGCCTGCAACGGCTTACTGGGACTATGGTCACCGCAGCGTCGCCACGATCGCGTGGGAAGCCGTCCGTCCGGAAACTCGCGTCCAGATCCGCAGCCTGTTGCGCTACGAAGCGTTACTGGACACGCCCGATTGTCCGGTCCGTAGCCTCGAGGATGCCAGCGTCTGGCCGGACTGCATCAAGCCGCTCGGTGATCGGTTCAACTACGCGAGCAGCTGGCATTATCAGAATGTCGACATCTGCAAGCCATTCGACCTGAAGAATGCCTGCAAGGACGGGAACTGTGTCTCCGCGCAGATCGAGCGCTCCGCACGTCTGCTGGCGGACAGGACCGTGCCGCGGCGCGAGCGGCTGCAGGCTCTAGCCTTCCTTGCCCACCTGGTCGGCGACCTGTCCAATCCGATGCACGCCGGGGACCGCGGGGACCGGGGTGGCAACGACGTGGCCGCCAATTACGGCCTCATCGGCGGACGAACAAACCTCCACAGCATCTGGGACGGTTACCTGGCGGAACGGGCGATCACCACTCCGCCCGGTGGCGCACGCGGTCTCCTTGGCGGCGTTTCAGCAGCGGAGCGGACGGCGCTCGCCGGGGGAACGGTTGAAGACTGGAGCCGCCAAAGCTGGGCGGCTGCCCGGGATCTCGCCTACACGTCGCTCATCGGGGATCCTTGCGGCCCGCTTCCCAAGGAACGACCGACCCTGACCGAAGCAGATGTCCGGGCTCTGATCCCGCATGTCCGCCGGCAGGTGATCGTCGGCGGCTTGCGGCTGGCACGCCTGCTCGACGAAGCTCTGGTCCAAGGCAAAGCTCCCGGCCAGCGCGAGCGCCGCTAGCTGTTTTAAGAGCCGACCCGTCCTGGTGGTCGCCGGCACGCCACCTCGGACGATCATCCATCGGATTTCTCCTTGGGCGGCCGTCCGCGCTTGACCGGCCGGGGCGGGTCGAGCCGGATACCCCGCTTCTGCAAGGCCTCACGCAGGAGGCACTCGATCTCGGCATTGGCGGAGCGCAGGTTGGTGGTGGCGCAGCGCTCCACGGCCGCCCACAAAGCGGGATCGATGCGTAGCGGAAAGGCCTTGCGCTCCGCCATGGCTCTTACTGGTAGAGGCTGCCCGTATTCACCACCGGCTGAGTGTCGCGCTCGCCGCAGAGCACGACCATCAGGTTCGACACCATTGCGGCCCGGCGCTCGTCATCAAGATGGACCACGTCCTTCTCCGACAATTGCTCCAGCGCCATCTCGACCATGCCGACCGCGCCTTCCACGAGCGTCTTGCGGGCCGCAACGACCGCCTGCGCCTGCTGGCGGCGAAGCATCGCCCCGGCAATCTCCTGAGCATAGGCCAGATGGGTGAAGCCGCATTCGTCCACGGTAATCCCCGCCACGGCAAGCCGGGCATTGAGTTCGGTGCGCAACTCCAGGCCGACCTCGTCGTGGTTGCCGCGCAGCGTGACTTCGAGATGTTCGAAGTCGTCGTACGGGTAGCGCGAGCCAATCGTCCGGATGGCAGCTTCGACCTGGACGGTGACGAACGCCTTGTAGTCGTCGACGTCGAACAGCGCCTGGGCCGTGTCCACGACGCGCCAAACGATCTGCGCCGCCATCTCGATGGGGTTTCCGCGCAGGTCGTTCACCTTGATCCGGTCGGAGATGAAGTTGTTGGCCCGCACCGACACCTTCTGCCGCATCAGCCACGGCAGAACCCAGCGCAGGCCGGTAACCCGATCCGTTCCCCGATAATCGCCGAACAGGGTTATCGCCGCCGCCTGGTTGGGCTGGAGCATGTAGAAACCGCACAGGATGAACACGAGCAGGAACGGCGCAACCACGACGGCCGCGATCTGCAGCGCACCATGATTGTCGCGAACCAGGCTGACGATCCCGTATACCTGCAGCGCGACCGCCAGCACGAGAAGGAGCAGCATGATGTAGCCGCTCGAAGTTGCCGCGCCCCGCTCCCGGCTCGCATTCAGGTGAACCATGCCCCTGTCGTCCATCTTTGCCTCCATAATCTGATATCATAGTTATATGGTGTGCGCGGGTGATGCAACTGGATTCAGCGGTGGCGAAAGAAGCCGACGACGGCTAGGGCGCCGGCCATGACAAGCTGGCGCCTGGTGATCCATGGGGGCTGCGGCGCGATGCGCCTGCGGCCGGAAGAAGAACGGGCTGGCCTCGCGGGCCTCAACGATGCACTCGATGCGGGCAGCCGGCTCCTGCATCGCGGAGGGTCGGCAATCGATGCCGTTGAAGCTGCGGCGCGGGTGCTGGAGGACGATCCGGCCTTCAATGCCGGCCGGGGAAGCGTCCTGGCCCACGACGGGCATATCGAGCTCGATGCCGCGATCATGGACGGGCGCTCGCGCTCGGCAGGCGCGGTAGCTGGCCTCCGCAGGGTGCGCTCACCGATCTCCGCGGCGCGCGCGGTCATGGAGAATAGCCCACACGTCCTGCTGTCCTTTGGCGGAGCCGAGGAGTTCGCGCGCGAACAGGGGCTGGAATCGGTGGACCCTAGCTGGTTCGAGATCCCGGAGCGCCGTGGTCAGCTGGAGCGCGTACTGAAATCCGGCGGCGGCTTCGACGCGGACGTGAAATTCGGAACGATCGGCGCAGTGGCCGTGGACGTCCACGGGCATGTCGCCGCCGCCACCTCGACGGGCGGGCTGACGGCCAAGCGCTGGGGCCGAATCGGCGACTCGCCCCTGATCGGCGCTGGAACCTACGCGGACGACCGTGCGGCCGCAGTGAGTGCAACTGGAAGCGGCGAGTATTTCATTCGCGCAGCCGCGGCCCACGAGGTGGCCGCCCGGATCCGAATGCTTGGCGAATCGCTTCAACAGGCGATTGATGCCGTTCTGCAGGACATACAGTCGCTCGGCGGCACGGGGGGGCTTATCGGCGTGTCACCGGATGGCGACGCTGCCTGGGGCTTTACCACGGCCGGGATGTACCGTGGCCGCGCCGATGCAGAGGGACGCGAAGTCGCAGTTCACGGAGCGGCAACCTAGGTCACCATCGACTGCAGCGTCTCGACACGGTCGGCTTCGTGCGCGGGCTTGTCGCGGCGGATGCGGCTGATCCGGGGAAAGCGCATCGCCAGGCCCGAGCGATGGCGCTTCGACAGGTGGATCGAATCGAACGCCACCTCAAACACCAGGCTCTTCTCCACTTCACGGACGGGCCCGAAGCGCTGCACCGTATTGTTGCGGACCCAACGATCGAGCCAGCGGAGCTCCTCGTCGGTGAAGCCCATATAGGCCTTGCCGACCGGCAGCAGCTCGCCGTCGTCGGCCCAGCAGCCGAACGTGTAGTCGCTATAGAAGCTGGACCGTTTGCCTGACCCGCGTTGCGCATACATGACCACGCAATCCGCAATCAGCGGATCGCGCTTCCACTTGTACCAGTGGCCGACGCGCCGCCCTGCAACGTAGGAGGAGTCGCGCCGCTTCAGCATCATGCCTTCGATGGATGCATCGCGCGCTCCGGCCCGGATCTCCTCCAGCTGCTCAAAGCTGTCGGCTTCGATCAGCTGGGACAGGTCGAAGCGCGATGAATCCAGGGTCGGAACGAACGCTTCCAGTCGCGCCCGCCGCTCTGTCCAGGGCCGCTCCCGCAGGTCTTCGTCGCCCTCGAACAGCATGTCATACAGCCGCACGAATGCCGGATATTGCTCCTGATGCCTGGCGCTGACGACCTTGCGCCCTAGCCGTTGCTGGAGCGCGTTGAAGCTTGCCGCAGCCCCGCCATGTTCGTCTGCGCCTTGCCCTGCGCCGCGCACGAGCAATTCCCCGTCTAGCACTCCCGCGCTGGCGAAGGCTGCGGCGATCTCGGGAAAGCTGCGGGTGATGTCGTCCCCGGTTCGGCTGTAGAGTCGGGTCTCGCCGCCGGCCCGAACCAGCTGCACGCGGATGCCGTCCCACTTCCACTCCGCCGCATAGTCCGAAAGCTCGACGGCGCCATTCTCCAACGGGTGGGCGAGCATGAAAGGCCGGAACACCGGCACATCGCGAGCCGTGGGCTGGCCCGCGCGCCCCTCGCCCCAGTCGAACAGGGGGATGTAAGGCGGAGCGAGCCCGTGCCAAACCTCCTCCACCGCTTCCACATCGACGCCGAACGCATCCGCAAACGCCTGTTTGGCGAGCCGAGCGCTGACGCCGACCCGAAGTTCACCGGTGGCGAGCTTCAGCAGGGCGAACCGGCCCGACGCGTCGAGATGGTCGAGCATGCCCGCCAGCACCGCGGGCGCATCGGAACGACTGGCGGAACGCAGTCGCGCCACGGCTTCCGCGATGCCGATGGTGCCGTCGTCCACTTCCGGGGGTTCGCCTTCCGGAACCGGCCACAGCAGCGACACCGTCTCCGCCAAGTCGCCGACGTAATTGTGACTCATGCGAAGGAGCAGGGGATCGACCCGTTCTTCGGCGAGGCCCCTGATCACCGCGCTCTTCACAGCCGGGATGTCCAGCGCGCCTGTCAGTGCCGCAAGGGCGATACCGCGATCGGGATCGGGCGTGCGCTTGAGGTAATCGCCGATCAGCTTCAGCTTGGCGTTGCGCGACCGGGTGTAGACCAGCGCATCGAGGAGCTGCGAAAAGTCGCGCATGCCCGCTTAATGCCCGAGATTGGGCAGCGGGTCCGTAACGATCAGTGCATCCGCACTGCAATGGCCGCGAGGATCGTCTGACGGTCCGCGGACGACCCGCTTGCCACTGCATCGGCAGCATGAGCGAGGCATCCAGGCACCGTTACCCGGCAGCCGGGGAGAAGCGCCATCTGCGCCGTCCGGCCGGCCAACCCTTCCAGCGCAGAGAGCCCCGCGCGGCCTGCTTCGTCGCGGATCGCATCCATGCGGCGGTGCATGTCGAGCGGCGAGAGGCGGTCCGCGCGGGTGCGAATCTCCGCGAGGCGGGCACCAAGATCGTGGCGGAGCTGATCGAGCGACTCGGGCATGTTCACCCTCCGTTGACTTGCCGATGGTCAGCCAGGAGCCTTAACGAAGGCCTAAGGCCTTGAGGTGACTTCGCGATGAGAGCGGAATGACGATCCCGCGACCTTGACAGCGCAGCTCGTGCGCGTCATTGGGGCGGCCGACCTGAGCGGCGCTTTTGCCGCTCTTTTGTTTTGCAGATATTCGGGACTGGAACGATGGCCAAGCCGGCAACCGTCAAGATCAAGCTCGTCAGCACGGCCGACACCGGCTTCTTCTATGTGACCAAGAAGAACCCGCGCAACCAGACCGAGAAGCTGACCTTCCGCAAGTATGATCCCGTCGCGCGCAAGCACGTCGAGTTCAAGGAAGCCAAGATCAAGTGACCTCACGCCCCTGAAGTCCACGCCGGGCTCCGGCCCGGGATCCAGCACGGATCGCCGCGGGAGCGGCACACGGGCGCTTCGGCGCCCGTTTCCGTTGCAGCCGAGCCTAAACCCCGGCCCTTGCCGGCTCCTTGCGCTCCAGCAGCGCGGTGACCTCTTCGACGAACCGCACGACCGAGATCGGCTTCGAGACATAGGCCTGGGCGCCCGCGTCCCGGACCCGCTCCTCATCTCCCGCACCAGCGTAGGCGGTCACGGCCATGATGGGCACATCGGCGAGGTTCGCGTCTCCCCGCACCTGCTGAATCAGCTCCAGTCCCGTAACGTGTGGCAATTGGATGTCGGTAATGATCAGCTCCGGCCTGAACGCCTGCGCCCGCTCCAGTGCGATACGGCTGTCGGTCACCGCTTCGGGCTCATGGCCGTGCGCGGCGAGCAGGTCGCAGAACAGCTTGATGTTCAGCGCATTGTCCTCGACAACCAGGATCCTGGCCAAGCAACTGCTCCCCGATACACGATAACAACATAGGCGATGATGCGAGCCGTCACAAACGAGCCCGAGGCACTGGTGGTTGCGTTGCAGGCGCTGGGTGCCACATTATCGGACGATCGGCGTGCCCAGCGCCTCCTCGACATGAGCGGGATTGATCCTTCGGACCTGCGCCAGAGAGCCAGCGATCCGACCCTCCTCGCCGCCGTCCTGCGCTTCCTGGAGGCGCACGAGCCAGATCTCGTGGCGGTCGCGGAAGAGATTGGGCGAAAGCCGGAGGAACTGGTGGCGGTCAGGACCGCTCTCGAGGCATGAACCGTCCCCTGCTGATTTCCGACTGCGATGAAGTGTTGCTGCACATGGTCAGCCACTTCGCAGACTGGCTTGGCGAAGAACACCGGATCACATTCAGTCTCGACCAACCGGATTTCAGCAGGGCGCTGACCTTTGCCGAGGACGGCGCCCCGGTACCAGCCGAGCGGGTCTGGCCCCTGCTGGAAGGCTTTTTCCGCTCCGAGATGCACCGTCAGACCCTCGTACCGGGAGCTGTCGAGGCGCTCGGCCGGATTGGAGAGGTGGCGGACATCGTCATTCTGACCAACCTTGGCGACGAGGCCCACGCCTGGCGGGTCGATCAGCTGAGTCGCCATGGCATCCGCCACGAAGTGGTCTGTAACCGGGGCGGCAAGGGCGAGCCGCTCAAGTCCATCGTCGAGCGGCATGGGGCCACGGCGAGCCTGTTCGTCGACGACCTCGCCGCGCATCACGCCTCGGTCGCCAAGCACAGCCCGGAGACGTATCGACTGCACATGATTGCGGAGCCGAGGCTCGCTGCGGTCATTCCGCCAGCTGAACATGCGCATGCGCGGATCGACGACTGGCCGACCGCGACCGAATGGATCCTCGACCGCTTCAAGGACGCAGCATGAACAAGACCGCACTTATAACCGGGGCAACGGCGGGCATCGGCGCCGCTTGCACCCGCCTGTTCATCCGCAACGGATGGCGGGTCGTCGGCACCGGCCGAAGGGGCGACCGGCTTCGCCAGCTCCAGGAGGAGCTTGGGAGCGCTTTCCTGCCGTTGGAGCTGGACATGCGGGACATTCCCGGGGTGCGGGAGCTCGCCCGATTGGACGCGCCCTGGGGTGACATCGACCTGCTGATCAACAATGCGGGGCTCGCCCCACCGATGGCCGACCTGCAGGATGCGGAGTGGGAGCAACTCGAGACGGTGCTGCAGACCAACATCAGCGGCCTCGTCGCGCTGACCAATGCGCTGCTGCCGAAGCTGATCGCGCGCAAGGGGGGCATCGTGAACCTGTCGTCCGTCGCAGGCAGCTATCCCTACCGCGGCGGTGCCGTGTACGGCGGGACCAAGGCTTTCGTCCGACAATTCTCCCTCGCGCTTCGGTGCGATCTCGCCGGGACGGGCGTGCGGGTCACGTCCATCGAACCCGGCATGGCGGAGACGGAGTTCACGCTGGTCCGCACGGGGGGTGACCAGGCGGCTTCCGACAAGCTCTACTCCAACATGGACCCGATGACGGCGGAGGATCTGGCGGAAACGATCTGGTGGGTGGCGACTTTGCCCCCCCATCTCAACATCAACGCGCTGGAGCTGATGCCCACGACCCAGAGCTTCGCCGGGTTCACGGTGACCCGGAAAGACTAGGCAGTTGCGCTCACGCTGAGCTTGTCGAAGCGTGGTCCCAACACCTTCAACGTGCTCAAGGTGAGCGCTGAAGGGTTGACCGCGCGCACGGCAGCGTATTCAGCAACCCCCATGAGCATCGACAATCGCCTTGCCGAAATTGGCATCACCCTTCCCGAACCCGCCGCCCCTGTCGCGGCGTATGTCCCCGCCGTAGAGGTGAACGGCCTCCTCCACATCTCAGGCCAGATCAGCTTTGCCGAGGATGGTAGTCTGATCAAAGGGCGGCTAGGCGAGGACGTGGACCTGGACGGCGGCTACCAGGCCGCACGGCGCTGCGGGATCATGCTGCTGGCACAGATGAAGGCGGCGCTCGGCTCGCTTGATCGGGTCGAGCGAATCGTGAAGCTCGGCGTATTCGTGAACTCGGCTGGGTCCTTCACCGACCAGCCCAAGGTCGCCAACGGCGCCTCCGAGCTGATGCAGGAGGTCTTCGGGGAAGCCGGGCGCCACGCCCGCTCGGCCGTCGGCGTGCCAGTCTTGCCGCTCGGCGTCGCCGTCGAGGTGGATGCGGTCGTCGCCGTCCGGCGCTGATCCGCTCGACCCCGGACCCAAGGGGTTCGCGCACCGGGGGCTGCATGCCGGCCCGCCGTTCCCGGAGAACAGCCTCCTCGCCTTTGCCGTCGCGCTGGAGCTCGGCGCCGGGATCGAGTGCGACCTGAGGCTGACTGCGGACCGCCGGGTGCTGGTGTTCCATGACGCAGACGCGTGGCGGATGTGCGGCAGCCCGATGGAGATTGGCCGGTCGACCTACGCTGAGCTGGCTCGCCTCCATGTCGGCGAACACCCGATCCCGGCGCTCGAAAGCCTGCTCCACCTCGTTGGGGGCCGCGTGCCGCTACTGCTCGAGGTCAAGGTCGAGCGCGATCTGTGGCGGTGGGTGCCTGCCCTTCGGCGGGCGCTGGCCGGTTACGAAGGCGCGTTCGGGATCATGAGCTTCGATCCCCGACTGATGCGGCTGATGAAGACCAACCTTCCAGCGGTGCGGCGCGGATTGGTAATGCCCGATGGGTGGACCCGGTGGAAGCGCCGCGTGGCGCTGTGGCTCGCCGACCCGGACTTCCTGGCGGTGGAGACCAGCGCTGCCGCTCGGCCGTGGGCGCAGCGAGAGCGACGCCGGCGGCCGGTCTACAGCTGGACCGTGCGCACGCCGGATCAGCGGAAAGCACTGGCGGATCAGGTGGATGCGCTTATCTGGGAAGGCGATGGCCGACCGTGAGTCCGAGATCATTGCCCGCCTCGCTCCCGGAGTCGGCTCTGTGCCCACAGCCGAGTGGGATGCATTGGCAGGTCCAGCTGACCCTTTCCTCAGCCACGCTTTCCTGACCGCCCTGGAGGAATCCGGCAGCGTCGGGGACGGGACAGGCTGGTCGCCGCTGCCGATCCTGATCGAGGAAGACGGGCGGGCTGTTGCCGCTGCCCCGGCCTATCTCAAGAGCCACAGCCAGGGCGAATATGTGTTCGATCACGGCTGGGCCGACGCGTGGCAGCGTGCCGGGGGTGAGTATTACCCCAAACTACAGATCGCCGTGCCGTTCACGCCCGTTCCTGGACGCCGACTGCTGGGAGAGCGGCCGCAGGCGGTGCTGGCCGCGGCGGAGGCGGTCGTCGAACAGAACGGCCTCTCCTCAGCGCATGCGACCTTCATCGCAGAGGACGAGGTCGCGGTGTTCGAGGATCGCCGCTGGCTGATCCGCGACGGGATCCAGTACCATTGGCGCAACCGCGACTACGGCAGTTACGAGGACTTCCTCGGCGCCCTGTCGAGTCGCAAACGCAAGGCCCTACGCAAGGAGCGCGCAACCGCCCGCGAAGGACTGGAGTTCGTGGCCCTGCGCGGCGGCGAGATCCGGCCCCGCCACTGGGACGCGATGTGGACCTTTTATCAGGACACTGGCAGCCGAAAGTGGGGTCGCCCTTACCTGAAGCGCGCGTTCTTCGACCGGATCGGCGAGACCATGGGCGACCGCGTCCTGCTGTTCCTGGCCCTGCGCGACTCACAACCGATCGCGGGCGCGCTGAACCTGATTGGCACCCATGCCCTGTACGGTCGCTACTGGGGCTGCACCGAGGACGTGCCGTTCCTCCACTTCGAACTCTGTTATCATCAAGCGATTGACTGGGCGATCGCGCACGGCCTGGCCGAGGTCCAGGCCGGCGCGCAAGGCGAGCACAAGCTTGCCCGAGGGTACGAGCCGGTCCTGACCCGATCCGCCCACTTCATCCCCAACCCGAGCTTCCGCGAAGCCGTGGCGCGCTACTTGGCAGGCGAGCGGCTCGCCATCGCCCAGGAGATCGACGCGATGCGGGACGACCTCCCCTATCGAAGGGGCTGACGTTCCGGCTGTCGGGTCAAGACTTCCGGTGCACCGGTCATTTTGACGCTCTAACGCCCGCTTTAGGAGTGCTCATTCGCTTGGCCACTCCAGGCCGAGGGCAGGTCAGGAACCGGGAGAGCTTCGATGAACGCGAACAAAGCCTTATGGGAAAAGGGCGACTTCACCCGCCTTGCCGCAACCATGCGGGAGAGCGGGGATGAATTGATCGAGTCAGTTGGCGTCGCGAAGGGCATGGAAGTGCTGGACCTTGGATGTGGTGACGGCACGACGGCTGTTCCGTCCGCCCGGCGCGGCGCCAACGTGCTGGGCGTCGACATTGCCGAGAACCTTGTAGCGGCAGGCAACGCCCGGGCGCGGGAAGCTGGCCTCGACAATCTTCGCTTCATCGAAGGTGATGCCAGTCGCCTCGACGACCTCGCCGACAGCCGCTTCGACCTGGTGGTCAGCATCTTTGGCGCCATGTTCGCGCCGCGCCCCTTCGATGTTGCCAAGGAGATGGTGCGGGTGACACGTCCGGGCGGACGAATCGTCATGGGCAACTGGATCCCCGCCGACCCGACGCTGGTCGCACAGATTCTGAAGATCAGTGCAGCCTACGCTCCACCGCCTCCCGAAGGCTTCATAAGTCCGGTCACCTGGGGCTTGGAAGAGAATGTGCGCGAGCGATTCGGTGCTGCCGGCATCCCGCCCGCGCAGATCTCGTGTGAGCGCGCGACCTATGTCTTTCGTCACCCCGGCCCACCCTCGGAGTTCCTGTCGACCTTTCGGCGATTTTATGGCCCTACGATGAATGCCTTCGAGGCAGCGGCGAAGGATGGCCGGGATGGACAGCTGCAATCCGAGCTCGAGGCATTGTTCGAGAGCCAGAACCAGGGTGGACCGGAGCGAACGGTCATTCCTGCCACTTATCTGAAGGTGACGGTCCGCAAGAGCTAGGATCGGGCGCAAACGAAAAGGCTCGCCGGATCGCTCCGGCGAGCCTTTCCGCCCTCGCGTATTCGCGAGCTTATTCGGGCTGGAGCGGCGACAGGTTCACTGCCGCCGTCTTGCCGCGACGATCGACTTCGAGTTCGAACTCGAGCCGGTCGCCTTCGTTGAGGCTGGGCATGCCCGCGCGCTCAACCGCCGAGATATGGACAAACGCGTCCGGCTGGCCGTCATCACGCTGGATGAAGCCGAAGCCCTTCATGGCGTTGAAGAACTTCACCGTACCACTGGCCTTTTCGCCGGTCAGCTGACGCTGCGGGCCGCCGCGGTCGCCGCCGGCACCGGCGCCTGCGCCACCGCCACCACGCTCCACCGCCATCGGCTCGCCGTCGATCTTGAGGTTGGTCGCCGAGATGCGCCCGCCGCGGTCCACCAGCGTGAACTCGAGCGGCTGACCATCGGCCAGGTCGGTGAGACCGGCCTGCTCGACCGCCGAAATGTGGACGAACACGTCTTCGCCGCCATCATCGCGGACGATGAAGCCGAAACCCTTTTGCGGATTGAAGAACTTCACGACGCCCTTGCCCTCGCCAACGACCTGGGGAGGCATGCCGCCACCACCACCGCCGCCGCCGCGGAACCCGCCGCCGCCACCGCCGAAGCCGCCTCCGCCGCCACGGAAGCCACCGCCTCCGCCGCCACCGTAGCCGCCACCACCGCCGCCGCCGAAGCCGCCACCACGGTTGTATCCGCCGCCGCCGCCGAAGCGATCGCCGCCACCACCAAATCCGCCGCGGTCACCGAAGCCGCCGCCACCGCCGAAGCGGTCGCCGCCTCCACCACCGCCGCCGTAGAAATCGTCGCCGCCGCCGAAACCGTCGCGCTTGTCCCGACCGCGCCCACCGCGATCACCCTTACGCCCTCGATCGTAACCCATGCCCGTCCAAACTTCCTCGGCCCAAAACTACAAATCCAAACCAACGCGCTGGGCTCAACGGCGCAACCGGTCATGGCGCGAAGGACGCACCGGCGGCGGAGAATACAGGAAAATTCTCCGACTCACCAGCCGATTCCATGGCGTCACCGGCAAGCAGGGGTTAAGCGGGTCCCGTGCAAGGGCGGGCGAGAGCCTGCCAAAGGCTGTCGCAAGGAGCAAAATGGCGATCCATTTCCATGAAGAAGACTTGCCCTCGGCCGACCTGTTCGGGCCGGGTCCGATCGCCGTTGACACGGAGGCCATGGGCCTGGATCCGCACCGCGACCGGCTCTGCCTGGTCCAGTTGAGCGACGGCCGGGGCGACGAGCACCTGGTCCGATTCTCCCCCGGCAGCGACTATGCCGCGCCCACCCTTAAGGCACTCCTCGGCGATCCGGGACGGCTCAAGATCTATCATTTCGCGCGCTTCGACATCGCGATCGTGCAGCATTATCTCGGCATCATGGCGGCGCCGTTGTTCTGCACCCGTACCGCGTCCCGCCTGGTTCGGACCTACACCGATCGGCATGGCCTGAAGGAACTGGTGAAGGAGATGCTCGGCCAGGAAATCTCCAAGCAGCAGCAGTCCAGCGACTGGGGCGCGCCGGAGATCAGCGACGCGCAGCGTGATTATGCAGCCAGCGACGTGCGCTACCTTCATGCCCTGATGGAAAAGTTCGAGGAGCGGCTGGCCCGGGAGAACCGGCGCGAGCTAGCGCAGGCCTGCTTCGACTTCCTCCCGCACCGCGCACGCCTGGATCTCGCCGGCTGGCCGGAGCAGGACATCTTCGCCCATGTCTGAAGCGGCGATCCGTGAGCGTGAAACCAAGCGGCACTGGGCCGAGCCCGGGAGCAAGCACGACGCGCTGGTGAAGGCTGCCAAGATCGGCCTGCCCAGCGCAGTCGGCGTGCTGGCCGCCTTTCTGCTGACGGCGCCGCTTACCAAGAACACGGAAGTCAGCTTCATCCTCGACAAGAATGAGGTCGAGACCGCACCCGAACGCATGCGCGTCGAAGCTGCCCGCTATCAGGGGCGTGACGACAAGGGGCAGCCCTTCGAGATCAGCGCCACCCAGGCGATACAGCAGAGCAGTGACGAGCCGATCGTCAACATCCGCGGAATGCTGGCCAGGATGGGGCTGGCCAAGGGACCAACCGAGATCCGGGCGGGCCAGGGTCGGTACAACCTCGACCGGCAGAGCGTCACCGTAGTCGGGCCGGTCCGGGTCAGCGGTCCGGAAGGCGAGCAGCTGATCACTCGCGACGTCGATATTGACCTCAAGACCCGCACCGTCGCGAGCCGCGGCCCCGCCGTCGCGCGGATGCCGGTTGGGCAATTCCAGGCCGGTCGGATCCAGGCGGACCTAGGCGATAAGACCGTTGCGGCCGAAGGCGGGGTGCGCGGTCGCGTCGAACTCGGCACCTTCGCCGCGCCAAGGGCGCAGGCCAACCTCGAGGATCGCACCGTAACCCTCGATGGCGGCGTGCGGTTGAAAATCACGCAAGGGGCCGTCAGATGAGCCGCATGGGGCGCAAGTGGATCCTGTCGGCCGCGGTGACGGCATCTCTCGGGCTGGCCGGCATGGCCTATGCGCAGAATGCCGGCGTGTCGGCGCTGCAGGGGCACAATTCGGATGCGCCGATCGACGTCGCGGCAGATCGCATCGAGGTCCAGGACCGCGCCGACCGCGCGCTGTTCGTGGGCAATGTCAGGGTGAAGCAGGCCGAGCTTACCTTGGATACCGAGCGGCTGACGGTGGCCTACACCAACGAACAGGGCGTGCAGATCCAGCGGCTTGACGCGGCCGGGGGCGTCACGGTGCGCTCTCCGTCCGAAACCGCGCGCGGGAACTTCGGCATCTACGATCTCGACCGGCGGCTGATCACCCTGGTGGGCGACGTGCAGCTGGTGCGCGGCGGCAGCCAGGTGAACGGACAGCGGCTGGTGATTGATCTCGATAGCGGCCGCGCGGTGATCGACGGCGGTCCTCGGGGCGTGAACCAGGCCGGCGGACGCGTGACCGGCCGCTTCCTGCCGCCGCAGCGCAACAAGACCGGCAGCTAGATTCGTGAACGACGTCAGCACCATCGGTCTTCCTTCCGGCACCGTCGGAACCGCCGTTCGTGGCCTTGACGTTCATAATATTGCCAAGTCGTATGACAAGCGTGCGGTCCTTCATGACGTCAGCCTGAGCGTCAGCCGCGGCGAGGTGGTGGGGCTGCTTGGACCCAACGGAGCGGGCAAGACGACCTGCTTCTATTCGGTCATGGGCCTGGTGAAGCCCGATGCCGGGCGCATCCTGCTCGACGGCCGCGACATCACCAGCCTGCCCATGTACCGGCGCGCAATCCTGGGGCTCGGCTACCTGCCGCAGGAAACCAGCATCTTCCGCGGCCTGACCGTCGAGCAGAACATCATGGCCGTGCTGGAAGTCGCGGAGCCGGACAAGGTGATGCGCAGGGAGCGCCTGGAGCAGCTGCTGGGCGAGTTCGGGCTGACGGGCTTGCGGGAATCGGCGGCGATGGCGCTGTCGGGCGGCGAACGGCGGCGCTGCGAGATCGCGCGAGCGCTGGCCGCCGATCCGTCGATCATGCTGCTGGACGAGCCGTTCGCCGGCATCGACCCCATCTCCATCGCCGACATCCGGGACCTGGTGAAGGAATTGAAGGGCCGCGACATCGGCGTGCTCATCACCGATCACAACGTCCGGGAAACACTCGATATCGTCGACCGTGCCTGCATCATCTATGACGGGCAGGTCCTGTTCCAGGGTACTCCTGAGGCCTTGGTCGCGGACGCGGACGTCCGACGGCTGTACCTCGGCGAGAGCTTCGCGCTGTAGGAGACGGCGCAATGGGCCTGGGACCCGGCCTTCAGCTTCGTCAGTCCCAGTCGCTGGTGATGACCCAGCAGCTCCAGCAGGCCATCAAGCTGCTGGCGCTCTCCAATCTCGAGGTCGAAGCGGTGATCGCAGAAGAGGTCGCCAGGAACCCGCTGCTGGAGATGCGCTCGGGAGAGGGCGGCGACTCGGTGGTTGTCCGCGAGGACCGGGAAACCGGCGACGACGCCCCCGATCCGCAAGGCGCCGACGAGCTGGCGAGCCGGGGCGAGGAGGCGCTCGACACCGACTGGCAGGCTAGCGCACTGGAGACGGACAGCAGCTACGAGGTCGCTGGCGGCAGCGGGGGAGAGGACGCGTTCGACTTCGACCGGCTGGCGGCGTGCGAATCGGGGCTGTGCGAGCATCTGATGGCGCAGTTGCATGGTGCTGGCGGGGTGGAGGGGCGCGTGGCTGAAGCGATCGTCCACGAGCTTGAGGAGACGGGATACCTGTCCACGCCGCTCGGCGATATCGCAGAGGCGCTCGGCGTATCGCGCAAGGAAGCGGAAGCGGGGCTCCGCTTGGTGCAGTCGCTCGATCCGCCCGGGATCGGCGCGCGGAGCCTGTCCGAGTGCCTCGCGCTGCAGGCCAAGGCCGCCGACCGGCACGATCCGGCGATGGCGCGGCTGATCGACAACCTGGACCTGCTCGCCAAGGGACAGATGGCGGCCCTGAAGCGCATCTGCGGGGTTGATGACGAGGATCTTGCCGACATGGTTCGGGAACTGCGCGCCTATGATCCGAAGCCCGGCTGCCGCTTCGCGCCCGAGCCCGACAGTGCGCCGGAGCCGGACGTGATCGTGCGCCGGTCCGGAACCGGCTGGACGGTCGAGCTCAATCCCGCGACCCTGCCCAAGGTGCTTGTCAACCGCCGCTACTATGCCGAGCTCAAGTCCGGGCCGCAGGACAAGCAGAGCCGCGCCTGGCTCAGCGACTGCCTGGCCAGCGCCAACTGGCTGACCCGGGCGCTCGATCAGCGGGCCCGGACGATCATGAAGGTCACGACCGAAATTGTGAAGCAGCAGGAAGGCTTCTTCCGCGAGGGTGTGCGCGCCCTCAAGCCGCTGACCTTGGCGAAGGTCGCCGAAGCGATCGAGATGCACGAATCGACCGTTAGCCGGGTGACCTCGAACAAGTATCTTCTGTGCGATCGTGGCCTCATCGAGTTGAAGTACTTCTTCTCCTCGGGCGTCGCGGCAGATAGCGGCGACGGCGCCTCGGCGGAGGCGGTCAAGGCCGCCATCGGAAAGCTGGTTGCGGAAGAGACGGAAATCCTGTCGGACGATGCGCTGGTCGACCTGCTGAAGAGCCAGGGCTTCGATCTCGCCCGGCGGACTGTCGCCAAGTACCGCGAGGCGATGGGGATCGGTTCGAGCATCCAGCGGCGGCGGCAGCGTGCGATTGCGGGCAAGGCGGCCTGACCGACGCGCTCCCGCTGAGCTTGTCGAAGCGCGAGCACCAACCCTTCGACAGGCTCAGGGTGAGCGCCCCTTCGGACCTACCCCAGAACCAAACGCGCCCAGACCGGCAGATGATCGCTCGCCCGGCGGGCCGCTTCGCTGTGGTGCACACCCGCGGCTTCTATCCGCAGTTCCTTACCCACCATGATCCGGTCCAGCGGCGCGACGGGACGACGTGCATGGAAGCTGGGTCCGGTCGGGGCGATCCGGAACGCGCCGTCGAGATCCTTGAGGCAGCCGGCGGCGGATCGCCACTCGTTCGTGTCGCCCATCAGCACGGTCGGCATCTGCTGCGATCGCTTGCCGACCGCTTCGACGATGGCCTTCATCTGCCGTCGGCGCCACAGGCCGGACAGGTCGAGGTGCAGGCCGATCACGCGGAGCGGCCGGTCGTTGATCAGCAGTTCGGCCATCACCGCGCCCCGCGGTTCCAAGGTCGGCAGCTCGAGCGCCGCCACGTCGAGGATGCCCACGTGCGGCTTCACGAGGATGGCATTGCCATGCCAGCCCAGGCTGCGCGTATCGACCTTCAACAATTCGTCGACCCGGCGGCGAAGGGCCATGCCGTCCAGCATTCGTCGGTTCCTCACGCCGAGGGCCACCGGACGGTAGAGGCCATGGTCGTCGATCAGCTCGTGCGGCACCGCCGACCCGCGCCCCCCAAAGCGCTTGTCCGCTTCCTGCAGTGCGACCACATCGGCATTCACTTCGCGAAGCACATCGAGCACGCGCAGCGGATCCCGCCGCCGGTCCGTCCCGATCGCCTTGCGCATGTTGTAGCTGGCGACGGTGATGGAGCGGGGAGTCAAAGGACGGGAACCTGCCTCGGTGAGAGTGTCGGCCACTGAAGGGCGAAAGCGAGCATTCGTTCAGCAGCGGCCCTGCCAGCTTGCCCACCAAGGTTCAACCGGGAGGCGCAGGCACTCGCGGCGTGCCGTCACTTTCTCTATCGACCCAGGACCGAGTGGATTTTCGGAGGAGCACCGTCGAACGCGGTAACTCGGATCGCCTCGCCGTCCCCGCACATCACCGAGAACCACCCCTCCGCGCGCGCGACGACCTGTCCTGGCACCGCAACATGGCTGCGGCCCTCAGGCCAGGCTTCGGCGGCCCAGAGAATTGTGCGTTCCGTCCCATCCCCCGTGAAGGCTCCCGGATAGGGCACGCCAACCGCCCGGATCAGCCGCGCAATCGCTTTCGCAGGCTGGTTCCAGTCCACCCGGCCGTCCTCCTGCGTCCGTTTGGCGGCCCAGGTCGCGAAGCGCTCGTCCTGGGACTCGCGTGGTGCGGAGCCGCTCGCGATGGCCGGCAGGGACTCGTTCAGCATGTGTCGCAATATTCCCATATGGCGCGCGTACAGGCTTGCCGCGGTCTCCTCCCCGCCGACATGGAAGAAGCGTTGTGCGAGGATCGGACCGGTGTCCGTCCCCTCGTCGATCCAGAACAATGTACCGGCGGTGATCGGTTCCCCCAGCAGGATCGTCCAGGGGATGGCGGCGCGCCCTCGGAGGCGCGGCAAGGGCGCCGGGTGGAAACCCACGGCCCCTAGCGGCGCTGCGCCGAGCAGCGGCTCCCGGCAGATCTGCGACCATCCGATGACGAACAGCAAATCCGGCCGCAGGGCACGGACCTGCTCCACCACGGCGGGATCGTTGCAGTTCGGGGCGGGGATGACCTCGCATCCGGGGGGAGCCGCCTGCGCCACATCCACGAAATCGGAGTGGCGGCCAGCCAGTTCCGGCGGAAGCGTGACGAGACCGACCACGGCCCAGTCCCGGGCCGAGGCAATTGCTTCAAGCGCGACCCGGGTCCCCTCGACTGCACCCACCACGATTGCGCGCATGGCCCCTCCCGATCTTCAACACAGACTAAGGCGACGGCGGTCGTCAGGGCAAGGGCGGCAGGATTACGCTTCCGGAGCAGCCGTTGCGGTCGAGGCGGCGCTTGCGCGATCCGAATGCGGTTCACCTGGAAGCTAGTCGGCCGGATGCGTCTGGATCGGAACGGTCAGGCAAACCGTCCCCGATGCATCCCTCACCCGGACATGCGCCGTCCGCGGTCGGCGACCATCATGGTAGCCGGCGGCGATCCACTGGGCGCAGCGTCGCGCCTCCGACTGCACCTCCGCGGGCGAGTCGAGAACAAGGCCGGAGTCGTCCAGCACGATGCTGTCGTCCTCGATAAGGTCGTAGAAGTACCGAGCCGCCATCATCGAACCGTAAGCTTCCGATATTTAATGCAAAATGACTGGCCGGGGAGCATCGTGGCTCTGCCGACGAGCCGGCGCGGAGCATGCGCTGCATGGGCCTTCGCTCTCCCGCGAGCCTCTCCGCTTAACTCTCCGCTGCCGGTTCCGCCAGTGGCGCGCGCGTCTCCCCCGGAGGTGGCACGAACGGGTTAGCTCCGAATCCATGTGTTCGCGACCGAAGACCTTTTGCCCTGGGCGGAGCAGGTTCGCACAGTGCCGTTCTTGCGGCAGCGCACCCGCGCGCCGGCAACGGCAGGACGGCTTCATGACCAGGCATATGGCGATCGGCAGCCCCTCGGCAAACGGCGAACAGGCCGTCGTTCCGGCCATCTACACCGGTCAGGGGGGCCCCTACAGCGCGCGGCAGATCTGGAGCGTGATCCGGCGGTACGAGCTGCTGCTCGGGGCGATCGTCTGCCTGACGGTCCTCGCGGTGCTTCTCTCACAATGGTCGGCCACCCCCATCTACCGGGCCACCGCAACGATTCAGGTCGAACTCAATGACGAGAAGGGCACGCCCGAGGTGGCCGGCCGCAACCGGGAACGAGTCCTGAACGAAGCAGGCCTCTATGCGTCGCGCTCGGTGGCCGAGCGGGTCGCGAAGGACCTCAACCTGCCCAGCGATCCGCGCTTCACCAAACGCCCCCTCCCGCCGGGACAGCCGGTGACCCCGCAGCACCTTGCCAGCAGCGCCGGTACGCTCATGTCCATGGCGGACATCACGCCCGCATCCGACGGCGACTTCATCAAGATTGAAGTGACTTCGCCATCCGCCGACCTCGCGGCCGATGTTGCGAACCAATATGCCGCAAGCCTCGCGGCGCTCCGCACGGAAGATCGCGACCAGCGCCGCACCGGCGTCGTTCGTGACCTGGAGCAGCAGCGCAGTCGGCTGGCCAACGAGGCGCGCCAGGCCGAACAGGCGCTGGCCGACTTCCGCCGGGCCAACCAGATGCTGGTGGGCGCCGGCGGAGAAGCCGATCTGGCGCAGATCAATCAGATTTCCATCGAGGCCGCCTCCGCGCAGGCGATGCGCGCGGCACAGGGCGCGCGGGCGGCCGGAGTCAGCGCCGCCGTATCCAACCGGTCGGTGGCCGGCGCAAGCTCTCCACTCCTCGACCAGCAGCAGCGGCGCCTGGACGAACTCATCCGCGAGCGCTCCGATCTATCGGTCACCTACGGTCCGCAGCACCCCCGGATGCAGAGCGTGGACGCGCAGATCGGCGAGACCCGCAGGGCCATGCAGCAGGAGCAGGCCAACGTCATTGCGGCTGCCAACGCGCGCACTGCCGCCGAAGCGGCCCGGGAGCGGGGCATGGCGTCAAGCGAGGCAGCGGCGGCAAGCGCTCGCTCCAGCCAGCTTCAGGGCCAGCTGCGGAACATGATCAGCAAGGCTTATGCGAACACCGCCAACATGGTCGAGCTGAACGCGCTTGAGCGGCGCGCGATTGCCGCTCGCGAGGCTTATCTGGCCACCGCCAAGATGAGCCAGGAAGTGCAGTCCAGCCTCGATGCGGAAGGCGTGCATTCGACCTTGGTCTCGCCGGCGGCGGTGCCCGGCGAACCGATCAGCCCGCGTCCCAAGAGCGCCACCTTCGCGGCCTTCGCCGGATCGCTGATGCTGGGTCTCCTGTTGATCGCCGCCATCGAGCTGACGGACAATCGGCTCTGGAACGCGGACCAGATTGCGCGCCACTTCGGTCTCCCGACCTTTGCCATGCTCCCGGACCTTGGCAAGGAAAGCCGTCCATCGGCGGAGAACAACCCGGTCACCGAGGATCCGCAGTCGCTCTATGCGGAGGTCTGCCGAGGCCTTGCGGCGGAGGTGGCGGATCTTGCCCGGCATGGACGGACGCAAACGGTGCTGATCACCTCACCGGTCATGGGCGACGGCAAGTCCACCGTGGCGCTGTCGCTGGCCGCGGCCGCCGCTGCGTCCGGCCGCCGTGCGGTCGTGGTCGACCTCGATCTGCGGCGCCCGGTCGGAACGATCCTGCGCTCCGTGCAGGAACAGGCGGGCGGGAACGATATCGTCGCCTACCTGTCCGGGAACGCGGACATCGCCCGGCTCCTACCCAGCCCGACTTTGGTGGGGGAAGGCCCGGACGGCGATGTGCACCAGCCGGTGGTGCTGAGCGCCGCCGAGCCCGTGCGCAATCCATCGACCCTGATGCGGTTGCGGCGCGTGAACCGGCTGCTGGCCGAGCTGCACCAGCAGTTCGACCTGATCGTCATCAATGCGCCTGCCGCACTCGCAACCCGCGACGCGCGGATGCTGATCGAGGCCGCGGACCATACGCTGATGGTCGTCCGCTGGGGCCGCACCACCGTTGAACAGGTGCGGGCGACGCTCCAGGTCCTGCAGGAACAGGTCGACGGCGTGGTGCTCAACCGCGTCGATTATGCCGAGCATGCGCGGCGGGGCTACGGCGACTCCGTGCAGTTCTACATGGACTCGGCTGAATATTATTCCGGCTCGGTCCCGCAGCGGGCAAGCTTGCGGGAGCGGCTTGCCGTCTTCTGGCGCAGGAACCAGCAGCAGGACGCCTGAGGGCGGCTGCTTACCGTCGGCGCGCAACCCTGGTCCGCCATCGAGGACAAGTCGCAGTGATGGGTGACGGACCCTGCGGGATTGATTGCGTGCGAGCGACCCGCGTGCTCACGCGCCCCGCAGGGCCCGCCGTTCGAACGGTCAGGCGGCTTCGAGCGCCCGCTGCGCCGCCGTGGCGGCAATGACGGGGGCAGCCGGAGCGACCGGGGCCGCCGAGTTCACGTCCGGCAGATCCAGTGCCGTGATCCCGCGCTTGATCGCCCAGATCGCTGCCTGGGTGCGGTTCTTGACCGGAATCTTGCGCAGCACCGCCTTCACATGGACCTTGACCGCGGCCTCCGTGATCCCGAGCCGCTTGGCGATCAGCGTGTTTGGGCACCCCATGATCAGGCAGCGCAGGATCTCGATTTCGCGAGTGGACAGATTGGTGCGCTGAACGCTCTCATCGGGCTGCCACTGTACGTCGGCCACGAAGGACGACAACATGTCGGCCAGCTGCGACGGCAGGATCCGCTCACCCTTGGTGGCCAGCTGAAGCGACTGGACGAGGCCGGCGCAGCTGATGTCCGTCAGCAATAGGCCATGGGCACCAGCCCGCAGCGCAGCCACGACGCCGTTGAAGTCGAACTTGTCCATCAGCGCGATAATGCGCGCCTGGGGGAACGAGGCCTTCGTGCTGGCGATCTCGGCGCCTTCTGCCGTCCACGCGATTGGATCGACCACGATCAACTCGACGTTTTCGCCGGCTGCGTAGCTCAGCTCGTGCAGGCTTCCGACCGACTGCAGGACCTGGAAGCCGTTGTCCAAGAGAATTCGGGAAAGTCCCTCGCGAACGATGCCGTTCCGACCGACCAACAAGACTCCGACGGGATTCGCCATAACGCCTCCGCTCGTTAAGCTACCTTTCCCCCCCGGGACCCCGAACCGGAGCAAATCACGATCGCGCCGATTCTCATGGGATGTTAACATAGCGTTAAATTGAGTCTGTCCCCCGCATGGAGTAACTCTCAGTGGGTAGAGGCCGACCAAGGCGATGGTCAGCGTCGCCTACAGCACCCCGCGCACATGGACGAACGCTTCGGCCGCGGCTCGATACACCGTTGCGCCCCGACTCTGCGCCAGCGCGCGGATCGCCTCGGGCGAGCGCTCGTCGGGAAAGCGCTTCACCTGCGACTCATAGCAGCCGAAAGCCTCTAGCTTGGCGTCCAGATAGGGTGAGATATCGACGTAGAAGGTCGGGATGAAGGCGGGAGTCGCGGGTGGAGCGTACCAGTTTGTCTCGGACAATGTTTCATACGCCAGCACCGTCGAGGGCGCCTGCGCGTTCCTGGGACGGGCCCACACCATTGCCGCGGTGAAGGCAACCTGGTGATCACGATGAATGTCCCCGAAGAAGGGGAGAAACAGGGTGTCCGGCCCGATCTTGTCGAGCACCGCCGCCAGTCGGGCATTCACCTCTGCCTGGCCGACCGTGTCGAGACGTGCCGCCGGCAGGTCGACGAAATGGCTCTGCCCGACGCCAAGCCGCCGGTGCGCCTCCGCCGCTTCCCTTCGCACCTGGACCACGAAGGCGGCATCAAACGCGGGCGGCTCCCCCCGTGTCACGATGACCACGTGGACGTCCACTCCCTCGTCCGCCAGGCGCGCGATCGTCCCCCCGCATCCGAGCACCTCGTCATCCGGATGGGGCGCCACGACCACAACCCGGCGCATCCGCGACAAGTCGGTCACTGAACGTCCGCCAGGCGCTTGGAATGACGCCGCTCACCGAGCAGGAGAACGGCGGGCGTCCGGATCAGGATCTCGAGATCGAGCATCAAGCTGCGATGGCTCACGTACCACAGGTCCAGTGCGAGCTTCTCCCGATTGCTCAGCAGCGTGTTGCCGCTGACTTGCGCCCAGCCGGTCAGGCCGGGCCGCACCGTGCACCGCAGCGTCCCGCCCTCACCCATGGCGGAGATCGTGTCGAGCAGCAGCGGCCGTGGCCCCACGAACGCCATATCCCCCCGCGCGATGTTGATGAGTTCGGGCAGCTCGTCCAGCCGGCTCCTGCGAAGCACTCGGCCCAGTGCCGAAAGCCGCTGGTCGTCCGGCAACAGCTTGCCCGACCGATCGCGTTCCAGGCTCATGGTTCGGAACTTGATCATCTCGAATGGGCGCGCGTGCAGGCCCGCACGGTCCTGCCGGAAAAGGATGGGCCGCCCCAGCACCAGCATCAACAGTCCGGCGATCATCACCAGCAGCGGGGTCGAGAGGAGCAGCAGCAGCGCACCAACGACCCGGGTCGGCAGCGCCTGCATGATCAGTGACTGGCCGCAGGCACGGTCCTGCCCGTCACCGCGGCAGGCCGAACAGGATCACCATGGTTGACCATCGCGCTCAGCAGCATCCGGTTGACGTCGGCAACATCGAACCGCTCCTCCGCGAGCTGCCGCGCCCTGCGGCTCATCTGGCGCAGAGTCCGCGGGCATTTCACCGAGCGGACCATGGCATCGGCCAGCGCGTCGCTGTCGCGAGCAGGCACCAGCCAGCCATTCTCGCCTGGAACAACGGGTTCGCGGCACCCCGGCATGTCGGTCGTAATGACCGGCCGCCCGGTCGCGAGGGCCTCCAGGAGCGTTCGCGGCAGACCTTCGCGATAATAGGAGGGGAGCACGAAAACATGAGCACCGGTGAGATACGGGCGCACGTCCGTTGTCTCGGGAAGCAGCTCGACGATCCCTTCTTCCGTCCACCCGCGCACGACGTCCGGGCTGATCCCCGTCGGGTTGCGGTCCTCGACCTTGCCGAGCAGCTGGAACCTGGCGTCCGGCAATTCTCGGCGCACGGCGACGGCGGCTCGGACGAACTCAGCAACGCCCTTGTCCCGCATCAGCCGTCCGATCATGATGAATGTCGGCGGGCCGTCCGGCAGTTCGCGGTAGGCATAGTGCTGCAGGTCCACGCCCGATCCCGGGATCTGGACCACAGGCATCGTGGGCGCGATGATCGCATGCTCCAGCATGCAGCGCCGATCGTCACCGTTGAACACGAAGATGGTGCGGGCCTTGCGAACCGCCTCCCGGTACAAGGTCGCGACGATGCGGCGCAGCCATGGCCGGTGGTCGCAGGCGGCGCTGAAGACATAGCCGAGCCCACTCATCAGAACGACGAAGGGACTGCCGGTCAGCCGCGCGGCGAGGCCGCCATAGATGATCGGCTTCTGGGTATAGGCGAGCACCAGGTCGGGCCGTTCCCGCATCAACAGCCTGGCGTAGCCCGCCAGAGTGCGAGCGTCCTCCAATGGGCTTAGTCCGGCGCGGGACATGCGGGTCTGTTGGAACCGCACGCCCATTCGGCACAACGCAGTCATCACCTCTTCATTTTCGTCGGGAGCGCAGGCCAATACCTCGTGCCCTCCGGCGACCAGGTCCGCGATCAGCCGGCCGCGGAAGTTGGTCAGCGAGCTTGCGAGACTGCACAGGATCACGATCTTCACAAGGTGCCACCCATTTGCCGCGCGGCGGAGATGAAGGTGAGCCTAGCCGATGAGGTCACTTGGAGGGCTGCACTTCGGGACGATATACTTCCGGGACCCGACCAACGAAGGTCTCGGGAGGCGACCTGCGATAATGACGTCGCCACTGGCGATCGATCAGGATGGCGGTCGTGAAGGTCAGCACGACATGAGCGAAGGAGGCTCCGGCCGGCCCCTGCAGCAGCAGCCCCGGGATCAAAATGGCATAGAACAACAATGTCCCCAAGGCAGAGATGCCGAGCAGCGCGCGGTGGCGACCCATGGACAGCATCGCCGAGCGGCCGGGCGCGACCGTCAGCGTGAACAGCACGGCCACCACCTGGATCGCCAGCAGCGGATAGACAGGGAGATAGGCCTCGCCGAGGCCCAGCCGGATGGCCCAATGCCCCAGCACCCAAACCGTGACAACGATCAGCACGCCGATCCCGGTCAGCACCAGCTGGGTGTTGAGCACGGTGGTGCGGAATAGGTGGGCGTTCTTGTCGCTCCACATGCGGGCGAGCTCGGGATAGATCACCGTCTGTATCTGCGTGCCGATCTCCTGGCTGAACTTGGCGGCGCGTTTCGCCAAGTTGTACATGCTGGCGGCGGCTGGCCCGATTAGGGCTCCAACCACCAGTTCGTCCGCGGTGACCGTCAGCGTGCGGAGCATGGTCGACAGATTGATCGACCAGGCGAAGGACATGAAGCCCGGGAAGTCCTTGAGCAGTCCGCGCAAGGGAACATGGAGGGGATTGGGGATCCCGCGGTCCTGCAACGCCTTGAGCCCAAGCCACAGGGCCGCTGCCCGGTAGCCCACCTCGGCGATCGTCCAAGCCAGCATGAACCACAGCAGCCCGGCATCCAGCAGCAGGCACGCGCCCGCAAGCAGCGCGCGAATGATGTTTGCCGGCAACTGGACATAGGCCACGGTCCGGAACCGTCCGGCGAGCCGAAGCGCGGCGATCGGGGCTCCCAGGATGTTGAACAGCATGGCGACTGCGTAGATGGCGGCCGCTGCCGGGGAGATGCTGGTCCATCCGAACAGGTTGTGGAGCACGAGCGCGGCAATGACGGTCACCGCTGCGGCAAGAATCGCCGTCGTGACGTCCAGCATCAACCCGAGGCCGTACAGTCGGGCGAGCCGGACCGGACTCGCATGGGGCTCCTCGTCGGCGACGAACTTGATGAGCGGCTGCCAGGATTCGAACCGGACCAGCCGTTCCACGGTGCTGGCCAGCGCCAGGACGAGGACCATGGAGCCGAACACCTCCGGTCCGAGCGAGCGGGCGGCGAAGGCGACCGCCACCAGCATGATCCCGGCGTTGGCGAAGGTGCCGGTCAGCACGTGACCGACATTCATCATGCGCCGCACGGCTGCTCGGGATGGTCTCGGAAACGCGCTCGACACGACCGATTTCGCTCAGCCGACCGCGGCTCGGGGCCGGGCAGTTCGCGGGCGGGACCGCAGCCGCACGGGCATCATCGCCACCGGCCGAGGAACCTTGGCCACGGCAGGCCCCACCGCCAGCAGCAGCGAAATCCACCAGCAGCGGCCATAGACGTGGGCAATGCCGTTCAGCAGGTTCGCAAACACGACCAGAACGGTGAAGGTGGTCAGGGTCACCAGCGAGCCGAATGGACGCATGGACGAGGTGAGCACGGTCAGGAGTGCCGCGGCGAACAGGGCCAGCAGGCCGAACAGGGCCAGCGCTCCTCCCTCGGCGAGCAGGAGGAGGTAGGTGTTGTGAACGATGTGGCCAAGATCGCTCACGACCCGGTAGTGATCGGCGCCGAGACCGATGACGATATGGTCTTCAACCTTCGACCAGGCTTCTCGCGCGAGCTCCCGGCGGTAGGCGAAGGTTCCGGCCTGATCGATGTCTCCGGATGTCAACGCTCCCAGCACGCGGTGCTGAAACGTCAGCGGCATATATTGCTGGCCGATAAAGAACAGGGCTCCACCGACCACGGCCACCGACACCAGGGTCCGAAAGCTTCGACGCCCCACGAAGAAGACCAGCAAGGCCAGGGCGAGCCCGAGCAGCCCGGTGTTGGACGCTGTCAGCAGGAGCCCGGCGAGCAGCACGCCCATGGCGGCGAACCCGGCCAGTCGACCGATCTGCCGACTTGCGAGCAGGAACCATACCAAGGGGAAAGCGAGCACGACCAGAACCGCCATGCCGTTCGGATTTTCGACGAAGCCCGCCAGCCGGCCGTTCCCGGTGACGAACTCGACCTGCGATCCATCCGACCGGTAGCCGGTGAGGAAGATGGCGATCCCCAGGGCGCACATGATGGCCATGCCCCAGATCGCGCAGCGCATGAGTTGCACCACCTGGTCGACCGGACGGCCGAGCAGCGCCAGCGGGACGAGGATCAGTGCGAATCCGTACTGACCGAAGACCTCCAGTCCGCGGTTCATGTCGCCGTTCACGACCGTGCCCAGCATGAGCCCGCCGATCAGGAGCGCCGCTCCCGCGATCCATAGCCAGGTGAAGTCGCCAAAGGGACGGGACAGGCGTCCCGTGCAGAGCCGGAAGAAGAATACCAGCATCATCAGCATGTCGCTGACGGTGAGGTAGGCGCCAGGTGTTCGAAGGATCAGGTAGGGTGCAAGGAACACCGCCGCCTGGGCACACAGGAACTCCAGGCGTTCGAGCGGACTGGCCGGGGCGATCGCTCCCGCTGGCGAAGGGTTCGGACAGGTGGCGGACACGGAGTGCGCGCGTGGCTGCATCGCGACTGGACTTTCCCATGCTCCCGAGTGGCGGGAACAATGAATGCCGCGCCGCGCCGGTCAGCGTCCACTGCTCATAATTGCCGCGAATGGCGCACAAGGAGCACTCGAGCGGGCGGGACAGAGCGCCCGGCCGCAGGGTGGACCTTCACGCGGTCGGGAGCGGCTCCCGGGCCGGCGAGTTGCCATGGTCGAGACCCGACGTGGCTGCCAGCGCGGCATGCATCGCACTGGGCGGCAACGGTTCGTCGTTATCCAGTCCCCGCAGGCCGCGACTGGTCGCCCAGATGGCGGCCTGGGTGCGGTTCATCACCTGCAACTTGCGGAGTACCGCCTTCACATGGACCTTCACCGTCGCCTCGCTGATCGACAGGCGGCGGGAGATGACCTTGTTCGGCAGACCCATGATGAGGCAGCGCAGGATTTCCACCTCGCGACAGGACAGGTTGGCGGAGTTGATGGTCGGTGCCGTGGCCATCGGGTGGGAGGCCGCGGCATGATCGACCAGTTCGTCCGCGAGCTGCGACGGGAACACCTTTTCGCCGAGAGCAACGAGGTGCAGCAAGCCGAGTAGGCGGTCGCACGCGATTTCATCCACCAGGCACCCGCAAACACCGGCCTTGAAGGCGGTGCGAACCTGGGCGAAGTCGAACTCGCTGGCGAGCAGGACGATACGCGCGCTCGGAAAGCGGCGGTGCAGTTCGTGAATGGAGTCCCCGTCCCCCGCCGCGTCGTCGCTGTCCGCAAACAACAGGAGCAGCCACGGATCGTCACGTCGGATATCAGGAAGGTCGACCGTTCTCGCTGCCGACCAGCGAACTGAAAAGTCGTTCTCGGACAGGATGCGCTGCAGGCCTTCGCGAACAATCGTGTTTCGCCCGACCAGAGCCACATCGATCTGCAACGGCATTGGCACCCCCCGCTGTTACGCTCACTCCAACATCTTAGGCATTGAGCGAAACGTCAGAAACTAACCGAGGTTAGCTTTTGCGATTCTAGAATGATTAACAGAAAGTAAACCCGGAGTCCATGTAATCCCTTCCAGAAACGTGCGATCGTTGGCGGAATTCCGAAGTTTTCTGTCTGGTTTCGGGACTGCTCTGCGCGAACGCGCTGTCACCCCGACCAAGGGAATAGGGCGGCACGAAAAAGAGTTATACCACTCTGGCCCGGTGGTTCGGTCACCATCCTCTGTTAGCCTCCAACATCGTTCCAGAAGGCGAAGAGCCATGTGCCGAGCACGCACCCGGTGGTCGGTCACAAGCACACAGAGCCCGCTGGCGCTGCGGTTAAGTGGAGGCAACACGCATGGATGCTGACCGGGCTGCGTCCGCTTCCACGGAGCATGGCTCCTCCTTGCGAAAGCATGTTCGCTCCTGGCTGGCCTCGGTATCGATCAGCAACCTCGATGAAACGTTGATGACCCCCGCCCGGGTCGCTCCGAGCGCGCGGTTCGTGGTCGTGACCCTTCTCGACGGCGCGGCGGCGCTGGTGACTCTCCTGTTCGCAATGGCCTTGATCCGGGGCCCGGTTGCGCATGTCTTCGCGGAACAGGAGGGCGCAATCGCCCTGTTCACCGTTGCCACGATCATCGGTCTCGGCGTGATCGGGCTGAACTGGCGCAGCTGGCGGTGCATTTCCTTCCAGGATTGCCTGGCCTTGTCCGCCGCTCTCGGGATGAGCTTGGCGAGCGCGTGGGCTGCCTGCCTTCTGCTCTACCCACAATTGCGCAGCAACTGGCTGGGCCTGTTGCTGTTCGTGGGGACGCACGCGAACCTGCTGCTGCTGGCGATGCTCGGGATGCGAGCCCTGCGGCGGTCGATCGCCGACTATGCCCGGATCCGGGCACCGGATCTCCTCAGCCTGCCCCGGCAGAACATCCTGCTCCTGGGCTCACTCGAATGGATCAAGTCCATGGGTGAGTTGGTCAAGTCGGACCGCAATTGCCGCGTCCGAGTCGTCGCCGCACTGACGAGTGACCGGCGCGCCATCGGACTCCAGGTTGCCGGCATTCCCGTGCTCGGAGCACCCCTCGATCTTCCCGCCGTCGCCTCCGCGCTGTCGCGGCGCGGCACGCGCCCAGCGAGCATCATCGTCGAGGACGAGGACCTCGACCAGCCGGTCTTCACCCAGCTTCTCGCATTGGCCGGCCAGTGCGACATCGCAGTGACGCGGGGGCAGCATCCGCATCGGCGGGAACGCTCCCTCGGCGCTGCATTGTCCAACCTGCTGGAACGCCCCGAGGTCACCCTCCAGCGCGACATGGTTGAGCGGCTCATCCGCCGGCGCCGGGTACTCGTCACGGGCGCGGGTGGAACGATCGGCAGCGAACTGATCCGGCAACTCGCCACGTTCGGCCCGTCAGAGCTGATCCTGCTCGATCACTGCGAATACAACCTGTACGCCATCGACCTCCATGTCCGGGAGCATTGTCCCGACATCCTGTGCCACGGCGAACTCTGCTGCGTGCGCGACCGTGCGGCCGTCCGACGGGTCTTCGAGCGGCACCAGCCCGACATCGTCTTCCATGCGGCCGCGCTCAAGCACGTCCCCATGGTGGAAGTGAATCCGCAGGCCGGGGTGCATACCAACGTGCTCGGGACGCGGAACGTGGCCGACGCCGTCTGCGAGTTCGGCGCGCTCGCCATGATCCAGATCTCGACGGACAAAGCGGTGAACCCGGTCGGGCTGATGGGGGCGACCAAGCGGCTCGGGGAGCTCTACTGCCAGGCGCTGGACCTGATCGGCCAGTGCGACCCGCACAGCCCGCGGTTCATGACCGTCCGCTTCGGCAATGTCCTTGGCTCGAGCGGTTCGCTGATCCCGTTGTTCGAACAGCAGCTTGCTGCCGGGAAGCCGCTCACCGTCACCCATCCGGACATGGAGCGCTATTTCATGACGGTGGGGGAGGCGGTTCAGCTGATCCTGCAGAGCTGCGCCCGCGCGCTCGAGACCCGGGTCCATCGTGGAACCATCTTCGTTCTCGACATGGGAGACCCGATCAAGATCGTGGACATCGCCCGCAGGATGATCCGTCTCGCCGGCCTCCGCCCGGAACAGGACGTGCCCATCAAGTACATCGGCCTGAGGCCCGGCGAAAAGCTGTTCGAGGAGTTGTTCGATACGTCGGAGACCCGGCTCCGCTCGACCATCCCCGGCGTGATCGAGGCCAAGCCCGCGCCGGTTCCGCTGGAGCGGCTGGTCGCGGGCTTCGAGACACTGGAGCGGATGATCGCCGAAGGTCAGGACGAAAGCATCCGGGACTTGGTGCATCACCTCATCCGCGCGCCCGGCCATCCACTCTGGGCCGCCACCCTGCAGGAGATCGAGGCGGAAGATGAAGAGCGGCTGACGGTGTTTGCCGCTCGCGATTCGGCCGGGCCGGATATCTTCGGGTCCGCGCGGGGCGGCCCACGACCGGCAGCGCTGCAATGACCGGAGCGATGTTCGTCGATTGGCCCCGAAGGCTTCAGCATTCGGCCGAGCAGGGTGAAGCCGAAGTTCGGGGTTTTCCACCTCCGCACCTCCGCTGGCCGCAGCATGAGCAGGACGAAATCGATGCGGTGGTCGCCGTCCTCGCCGGCGGGCGAGTGAACTCGCTCGTGCACGGTGAGCAATGCCGAGCGTTCGAACAGGAATTCGCAAGCTACTGCGGGGCGCCGTTCGCCATTTCGCTGACCAACGGCACCGCTGCGCTCGAGCTGGCGTTGCGGGCGCTCGAGATCGGCAGTGGCGACGAAGTCATCGTGCCCGCCCGCTCCTTTTTTGCCACCACGTCAGCCGTTGTGGCCGTGGGAGCTCGACCCGTATTCGCGGACATCGACCCGAACACCCACACCATCGATCCCCAGAGCGCACGACGACTGGTCACCGCGAGAACGCGCGCGATCATCGCCGTCCACCTGGCCGGATGGCCGTGCGCGCTGGACGAACTCGATGCCCTGACCAGACGCCATGGACTGTGGCTGATCGAGGATTGTGCCCAGGCTCACGGCGCCCGCTATCGTGGCAAGACCGTGGGCTCTTTCGGTGACGCGGCGGCCTTCTCCTTCTGCACCGACAAGATCATGTCGACCGGCGGCGAAGGGGGTATGTTGCTGCTCAAGGATGCCGATCATTGGGCGCGGGCGTGGGCGTTTAAGGATCATGGCAAGGACCCCGCGAAGGTCGGGCAACCCAGTATCGGCCACGCCTACCGTTACCTGCACGACAGCTTCGGCAGCAACTTGCGCATGACCGAGATGCAGGCGGTGCTTGGGCGCGTTCAGCTGCGCAAGCTGCCCCACTGGCTGGAGGCACGGCGGCGCAACGCCGCGGCGCTGACCGCCAGGCTCGCTGGCCATCCGGCTCTTCTGCTGCCGGCCGTTCCCGCCGATGTGGAGCATGCGTTCTACAAATATTACCTGATGGTCGAGGGTTGGCCGAACGAGCGGGCGAGGCTGCGCGACCTCCTGCTTTCGGAGCTCAACCGGCGTGGCATTCCGGCAGGCGCAGGCTCGTGTCCCGACATGTCGCGGGAGTTGGCCGTGCGTGAGGCGTTCGGCCCTCCGGCCCAGCCGCTGAGCGTCGCCGCAAACGTAGGTGAGAGGAGCATCATGCTCCCTGTGGATCACCGGCTTGGCGAAGCGGAAATGGCGTTCATGGCGGATGCGCTGCTCGCCGCACTCGGGAAGCTCGCATGACCTTGACCTGCGGCCTGCCCTCGTTCCTGGTCATCGGCGCGGTCAAGGCCGCGACGACGTGGATCAACGTGCAGCTTCAGGATCACCCGGACATCTTCATGCCCAATCCGGAGCCGCATTTCTTCAGCACGGAGTTTGACCGCGGCCTCGACCATTATCGAAGCCTCTTCGCTCCCGCGGCTCCCGGGCAGCTGGTCGGGGAAAAGTCCGCCGACTATTTCGCGCATCGTGACGCTCCCGCGCGGGTTGCCGCGCTTCTCCCGTCGGCGCGACTGGTGGTTCAGCTGCGCAACCCTGTGGAGCGCGCCTATTCCGACTACAAGATGCTGTTCCGGAGAGGCACGATCCGCGGCCGCCCGGAAGAGTATCTGAGGCACGGCAGCGAACAGCCGCGGTTCCTGGAGGGCGGCCTTTATGGACGCCATCTGCACCGCTGGCTGGAGCATTTTCCGGCCGATCAGCTGCACGTGCTCTTGTACGAGGATGTCCGAGAGAACGCCGAGGAGGCGGTCACGGGTGTTTGCCGCCATATCGGGGCGGAGCCGCGCTACTCGGAACGGGTGGGGACCCGCCCCGTCAACGACGGCGCGGCGCAGTTGCTACCGCTCGGAATGCGCCAGCTGTTGGCGCCGCTGAAGCCGCTGGCTCAACCCCTGCGCGGCACAGCGGGCTTCGAGCGAATTCGCGGGCTCTTCGCCAAGCAAGTGGATTACCCCCCGCTACGGCCCGACACCCGGGCGTGGCTGGCGGATTATTATGCGCGCGACGTGGAGCAACTCCAGTCGCTGATCGGCCGGGATCTCGGCCATTGGCTTGAACTCCGCCGAGTGGCGGCTTGACGGGGGCTGGGGATGAAGCATCATCAACCCGCCTGTGCAGGGAGGCATACATGATCAGGCGACTTCTCCAGTTCTTCGGGATCCTGGTGCTGGGTGCCGCGCTTGCCGGGTGCAGCAATTCGCTGTCGGGCGTGCAGCCCCTTTCAACGGAGGGCGCGGGTCAGTATCGGCTCGCGGCCGGTGACGAGCTGCGAGTGGTGATCCCCGGCCTGACGACGGAGCTCAGCAATTCGACCTTCATGGTCAACGACCGGGGCGAGATCACGCTGCCGCTCGCCGGCGCGATCCCTGTTTCGGGCCGCACTGTCTCCCAGGCGGAGAGCGAGCTGGCGACGCTGCTGGTCCAGCGGCAAATCCTGGTGTCGCCGACCGTCAGCATCCAGCCCGTGCGCATGCGGCCGATCTACATCCTGGGTGAGGTGCGCAATCCGGGCGAGTATCCGTACCGGCCGAACATGACCGTGATCAACGCGGTGTCGCTGGCTGGCGGCTACACGTTCCGCGCGAACCAGAAGAAGGTGGCGATCATTCGCCAGGTCAATGGGCAGGCGGTCACCAACGCGGCGGCCGAGACCACCCCGATTCAGCCGGGCGACACCGTGCGGGTCCTCGAACGGTGGTTCTGAAGCGTCATCGCGCAGTGACCTTGATCGGTGCGGCGGCAGCGCTGGCCGCCGTGCCCGCCGAAGCACAGGAACTCGACCGCGCCGCGCCGCTGATCGAGGCGCCGCAGGAGTTCGCGCCGACCCCAATACGGATCGGAGCCGGAACCCTGGGCCTCGGACTGGACGCCAGGGGTGAGTATATCGACAATCTCTACTCCCTTCCCGACAACGAGATCGATGATTTCCGCTTCACCTTGGTCCCGCGTGCAACCTTCGTGATCGATCAGCAGCGCCTCCGGTTGGCGACGCGGGCGCAGGCTACCGTCCGGCGCCATGCCGACAACCAGACGGAAAACAGCGTTGCCGCTTTGGCCGACCTTGACGGGGCCTGGCGCTTGTCACAGGCCGACACCTTCAGCTTCGGCCTGCGCGCCAATCGCGCTGTCGAGGACCGCGGCGAGCCCGAGTCCTTAACCGACCCGGCGGTTAGCCCGCGCAAGTACAATCTTTTCAGCGGCAATCTCGGTTATCGACGGCAGGCGGGCCGTACCCTTCTTTCGGCGCGGCTGGGCATGCAGCGGACCGATGCGGTGCGGAAGTCGGACCGGGAACGGGACTCGCGTCAGTGGTCGGCGCAGGCGCGCTTCGGCGTGCGCGCCAGCGGCACGGCGACCGTCTTCGTGGATGGCTTCGTCACCACCCGCGACTTCGACCTTCGGCAGGACGTGTCCGGAGTGAACCGAGACTCGCGGACGATCGGCGCCCGAGGCGGCTTCATCATCGATCCGGGCGGACTGATTCGGGGGGAAGCGGCCATCGGCCTGTTCCGGTTCAACCCTGACGACCCCACCCTCAACTCCCGCACCGGCGTCTCGGCGAGCGCAAGTCTGATCTACCAGCCGCGAGAGCGCACGGCATTCACGCTCGATGCCTTCCATGGTGATGTGGCGACAGTGCGCACGGGTGCCCAGTCCCGCACCGACACGCGGGTGGCGTTCGGCATCCAGCAGGAGGCCCGCCACAACCTGAGGCTCCAGGCGGGCGTGATCTATCGTCGAACCCGGTTCATCGGGAACGGGCAGCGCGAGCGGACATTCGGCGGGATCGCGGAAGTCGAGTACCTCCTCAACCGGCGCATGGCCGTCGCTCTGCAGGGGCGTCTCGCCAACCGCGACGGCACCGACCCCGCGGACGACTCGCACCGCAGAAGCATCGGCCTGGAGCTGCGCTTCCAGTACTAATCGGCTCCACCTACCCCTTTGGGGCCGTGCTAATCCCCCTTGGCATGTGAAAGGGGAGCGGCCCTCTCGTATCCTTCCCTGAGCGTCCCCAAGGACTGGAGGGCACGATGAAGGTGGTCCTGTTGGCAGGTGGACTGGGCTCCCGCTTGGCGGAGGAGACGGTCCGGGTCCCCAAGCCGATGGTTGAGGTCGGCGGCAAGCCGATCATCCTCCACGTCATGGACATCTACGCCCACTGGGGCTTCACCGACTTCATCATCGCCTGCGGCTACAAGTGCATGCTGATGAAGAAGTTCTTCCACGACCTTCACTTCCTCCACAATGACTTCACCATCGCCGTCGACGACGGCGTCGTGGCGCTTCGCCCATCGCGCAAGATGAACTGGAACGTGTCGGTAGTGGACACGGGCGAGCACACCATGACCGGTGGGCGCCTGAAGCGACTGAAGGACTGGATCGGCGACGAGACCTTCATGGTCACCTATTCCGACGGGGTCGGGAACATCGACCTCCAGGCTCTGCTGAACCTGCATCGCAGCCATGGCCGGCTGGCCACGGTCACCGCCGTCCAGCCGCCCGCCCGCTTCGGCAACCTCGAACTCGCAGGCGACCAGGTGGTCGAGTTCACCGAGAAGGTCCAGAAGCACGAGACCTGGATCAACGGGGGCTTCTTCGTCTTCGAGCCCGGCGTGCTCGACTATCTCACCGGTGACGAGGAGCCGCTGGAGCAGGCACCTTTGACGCGGCTGGCCCAGGACGGCGAGCTGTTCGCCTTCAAGCACAAGGGCTTCTGGCACCCGATGGATACGGTGCGCGACCGCGATCACCTGAGCGCGCTCAGCGTGCCCGGCAAGATGCCCTGGATGGACTTCGGCAGCGCGCCCGCAGCGGCACCGCCTGCCCCGCCTGCGCGTGAGCTGGCGCTCAGTGCCTGAGCGGGTCCTGACCTCCGCTGAGCTCCTGCGAGTCTTCGCCGGCCGTCGCATCCTGCTGACCGGCCACACTGGTTTCAAGGGAGGCTGGCTCACCTTGTGGCTGAACCAGCTCGGTGCCGAAGTCCGGGGCGTGTCCCTCCCCGCCGAGTCCACCAGTTTCTTCGAAACCGTGCGGATCGCCGAACTGGTGCAGCACCGGATTGCCGACATCCGCGATCCCGCGGCACTGGCGGCGGCGGTGCGCGAGTTCGATCCCGAGCTGGTCATCCACATGGCCGCGCAGGCAATCGTCCGATCATCGTTTGACGCGCCGCTCGACACGCTTGCCACCAACGTCATGGGCACCGCAAACGTGCTCGAAGCCGTCCGCCGGATGCCTTCCTGCCGTGGGGTCGTCGTGGTCACCAGCGACAAGTGCTACCGCAACACGAGTCGCGGCCGGGATTATCGGGAGACCGATCCGCTCGGCGGCGACGACCCGTACAGCGCCTCCAAGGCCTGCACGGAGATCGTCGCGGCGGCGTGGCGTCAGTCCTTCTTCCGGGCAGAGGGCAGCCCTTTGCTCGCCACGGTGCGAGCCGGCAATGTGTTCGGCGGGGGCGATTGGGCCCGGGACCGGATCGTCCCCGACCTCGTGCGCGGCGCATTGACCGGCGAGCCTGTCCGAATCCGTTATCCACGCGCAATTCGGCCGTGGCAGCACGTGCTCGAACCGGTGTCGGGCTATCTCCAGGTGGCCGCCCGGCTGCTGGAGCATGAGCGCTCCGTGGAGGGCGCGTGGAATTTCGGCCCAGGCCGCGACGGCATGATCACTGTCGGGGCCTTGTCGGGACTGATCCGCGCCGCTTGGGGCCCGGGCGAGCCGCAGGTGGTGTTCGCACCGGAGCGCTCCGATCCACCCGAGAAGCCCGTGCTTCGCCTCGACAGCAGCAAGTCGAGGGATGGGCTCGGCTGGAAGCCGGCGCTCTCGATCGAGGAGGCGGTGGAACTTACCGTCGAATGGTACCGCGCCTTTGCGTGCGGTGACGAGGACATGCGGGCGCTCAGCGAGGCGCAGATCGAGCGCTACGTCGATCGGAGCGCCCGGCGAGAGCAAGTCATGAAAGGGGCAGCAGCATGCGTGTGAACTACGGCCAGACCGTGCATGGCGAGGAAGAGATCGCCGCGGTCGTCGACGTGCTGCGCTCCTCCACCCAGATGGGGGTGCGCGTGCGCGAGATGGAGCGCCGAGTGGCGGAGCGCTTCGCCAAGCGCCACGGCATCATGGTCAACAGCGGCTCGTCGGCCAACTATCTGGCGATGGAGTTGCTCGGCCTGGAGCGCGGAAGCGAGGTCATCACTCCCGTTCTGACCTTTGCGACCACCGTCGCGCCGATCGTGAAGAACGGCCTCGTCCCGGCGTTCGTCGATGTCCGTCCGGGCACCTACAACATCGACGAGGACGCGATCGAGGCGATGATCGGGCCGCGGACGCAAGCGATGATGATCCCGTCGCTCATCGGCAACCTTCCCGACTGGGACTGCCTGCGCCAGATCGCCGACCGACACGGTCTCAAGGTGGTCGAGGACAGCGCCGACACGCTCGGCGCGACTTTGCGCGGCCGCAGCACCGGGGAGCGCTCCGACATCAGCACGACAAGCTTCTATGGCTCGCACGTCATCAACTGCGCGGGCAATGGCGGCATGCTGTGCGTCAACGACGAGGCGCTGGCCAGGCGTGCATTGCTGCTGCGCTCCTGGGGGCGGTCTTCCTCACTGTTCGCCGACTCCGAGTCGATCGAGCGCCGCTTCAACGTCACGCTCGACGGCATCGATTATGATGCCAAGTTCGTGTTCGAGGAACTCGGCTACAATATCGAACCGTCCGAGATGGGCGCCGCTTTCGGGCTGGTGCAGCTGGCGAAGCTGGAACGCAATGTCGCCGCCCGGCAGCGCCGGTTCGATCAGCACCGCGCCTTCTTCGCCGCTTACGAAGACTGGTTCATCCTGCCCGAGCAATTGCCCGGGGCCGAGACGGGCTGGCTCGCCCTGCCGCTCACTATCCGCGACGAGGCCCCGTTCACCCGGCGCGAGCTGCAGATTTACCTGGAAGAGCGCGAGATCCAGACGCGCGTGGTCTTCACCGGCAACATCCTGCGCCAGCCCGCCATGGTCGGCGTCGAGGCACGCATAAGTCCGGCCGGCTACCCCGTCGCTGACCAGGTGATGCGCGGCGGCATGCTGCTCGCCTGCCATCATGGCCTGACGGATGAGCAGATGGAGCACATCCATGCGAGCTTCAGCGCCTTCGCCGACGAGGTGACCGCCCGCAGCCGGCCACCGACCGTGCGCGCTCCGGCCCTGGTGGCCTGAAGCGCCGGCCGTCGTGGTCCGCGCCCTGATCCTCGGCGGTGCCGGCTTCGTGGGATCCCACCTGGCCGCTCGCCACCTTCGCGCCGGGCACGAAGTCACCTGTGCGGTCCGGTCCAGCTGGAAGCGGCCCTCGTCCGACTTCCTCGCTGGCGCGTTGTTTCGCCCCACCGATCTCGGCGACGTCGAACAAGTCGAGGATTTGTTCGCCTCGGCCCGCCCGACCCTTGTCTATCATCTCGCAACGAGCACGCCCCAGAAGATCGGCGGCAGCCAGGACCCGTTCGATCCGGCGTGGATGGACGACCTCCGCAATTTCACCACAGTTCTCGGGGTCGCTCGCCGGTACCGACCGGAGCTCGAAGCCTTCATTCGGACGGGCTCCCTTGCCGAATACGGCCGGACGTCGACACCCTCCCGGGAAGACGATCACGAGGAGCCCGAGACATTGCATGGCACCGCCCTGCTGGCGGCAACTCACTATTTCCGCCTGGCCGCGCGGAACCTGCCGTTCCGCACGGCAACCGCCCGGCTCGCCTTGACTTACGGACCCGACCAGAAGCCCGGTTTCCTGGTGTCGGACCTCATCCGGCATTGTCTGGCACGGCAGCCGTTCCATGTCCGGGAGCCGTCGAGTCGGCGCGACATGATCCACGTGGACGATGTTGCTCGGGGTCTCATGGCGCTTGCGAACTCGTCCGTCTCTGCCGGCTCAATCGTCAACCTGTGCAGCGGGGTGGCGGTTTCGAACCGGCGCCTGGCGGAGATGGTCGTAAGCGTCACCAAGGCGGATCCCGCGTTGCTGACCTTTGGCCCCGAGGATCCCGATCCGTCGGTCCTCTGGTGCTCCACGACGAAGGCCCGCGAACTGCTCGGGTTCGAGGCCCGCATTGCGTTGGCGGACGGGATCGAGCGCGTCGTTCAGTCACTCACCGAACGGAGCACTTGATGGTCCGAGCCAAACTCGTGTCGGTGCTCGTGCCCTGCTTCAACGAGGAAGCGAACGTCACTCGTGCGCATGCGGCAATCCGGGACGTATTCGGAACGCTACCCGACTATGATTACGAGATCATCTTCACGGACAACCACTCGACGGACGGGACATTCGATCTTCTCGCGTCAATCGCGCTCAAGGACCCACGCGTCCGGGTTATCCGCTTTGCCAGAAACGAGGGCTACCAGCGTTCGGTGCTCGCTGCTTACCAGGCGGCGCGGGGCGACTGCGCCATCCAGCTCGATTGCGATCTGCAAGATCCTCCTTCGTTGATCCCGCAGATGCTCGAGCTCTGGCGCGAAGGTCACGAGGTTGTCTACGGCATTCGCCGCTCGCTCCCGGACGGCCCGCTGTTGTCCACCGTGCGTCGCGGGTTCTACCGTCTGGCCAACGCGATGAGCGAGGATGACCTGCCGGTCGACGCCGGCGAGTTCCGGCTGGTGGATGCCAGGCTCCTTGCCGAGCTGCGCCGGGTACAGGATGCGACGCCTTACGTTCGCGGTCTCGTCAGCAGCATGGGGTTCTCCCAGGTCGGCTTCGAATATGACCGGCAGGCCCGCATCGCCGGCACCAGCAAGTTTCCGCTCACGAAGATGATGGCTCTGGCGCTGGACGGCATCCTCAACCACTCGCTGGTGCCGCTCCGCATCGCGTCGCTGGTGGGAATGCTTGTCGGACTGACCACCGTCGTTCTGATCGTCGGTTATCTGGTCGGCCGAATGCTGTTCGGCCAGAACTGGCCCGCCGGCTTCGCGACGACCACCGTCCTGCTGCTGCTCGGAATTACCCTCAACGGCTTGTTCCTGGGTATCATCGGCGAATATCTCGGCCGCATCTTCCTGCAGCTGAAGGCCCGGGCGCGACCGATCGTGCAGGTCGAGATCGATAATCGCGGCGCTCAGCCGAAAGCGGACGAGCCCGTCACCGGCCCCGTGCCGACGCGGGTGGAAGATAAAGAGTCCGCGTTCTGACCTTTCCGCCGCTCCGGACCGAGATCTCCTGCGGCAGGTAGCCGTTCCGACGGGCGAAATCCGCCAGGGCATCATCGAGCTTGCCTTGTCCGCCGACCAGGACCGCTGCCGGCGGTCTCGCTCCAAGGACCGCACCGATCGTCGTGGGCGACGCAATATGGCGATACTGGCGCCGATGTTTCGGCTCGATCCAATCGGCGGCGCGATAGACAAACGGCCCCAGCGCGAGCTCCGGATAGATATTGTTCCTGACGACTAGCGGCGTCAGCGGCTCCAGCGTTGCCACCCGTCCAGCCGCGCCCGCCGCCTGCATGACATCGGCAAGCTGTCGACCGTCATTGCGCAGCTTGCTGCTGGCCCACTGGCTTGGCTGAACGATACCGGCTGCGGATGGCAACAAGGATGGAGCGCCGTTCACGACCGCCAGTGCCAGTGCAGCAGCCAGCACCGGCCTCGCCTGCACGCGTTGCGGAGGCGCGAGGCGACCGTGCAGAACCAGGAGCAGCAATGCTCCGAAGGGCAGCGGCAGGACATAATATTGCGGAAAAGCCGGTGTGGGCAGGAAGGACACGATCGCCGCGGTTCCGATCAGGACGGCCATGAGACCACTCTTCCAGCCGGCTCTGCGCACGGCCTGCCGCCAGCCGCCTTCCTGCTCCTTGATCAGCAGCAGGAGAACGGCCGTGGCCAGCAGCATCAGCAGGGCTGATCCGCCGAGCCAGAGCTCCCGCGCGAGGATCAGCTTGCCGGCCATTCCCATGACCTTGGGGTCCGCTGGATCCGGATTGGCGAGCCAGTAGGCGACCTGCGGTCCGCGGTGGGCATGGAACACGCTGGCGAGGACGCCCGCTGGGTCGGCTGCCAGATACAGAAGCGTCGGCAGACCTCCCAGCACCCCTCCAACGAGCATCGGGGCGGCAAGGCGCACGAGGCGGTCTCGCAGGCTCCATTCCGGTGGAACAATCATGGCCGCCAGCGCCACCGGCACGATGAAGGGGGCATAGTTCGCCTTGAACCCAGCCGCGAGCGCGAGCAGCAGCCCGCTCGACGCCGCAAGCAGCGGAGCGCGTGTCTTATGCCGGGTCGCGGCAAGGAAGCAGGCCACCCCGCCGACGGCGAAGGGGACGGGCACGAAGTTGTTGGTCGCGGCGATTCCCGCCTCCCCCAAGAGGTTGGTGTCGAGGAGCACGAAGCCCGTCGCCGCCGCGATCGCGAGCAGGCCGGCTCCCTCTGCCCGCCCTGTCCGGTACAGGATGGCCAGCACGGCCGCCCACGACGCGAGAACCACCAGGCGACCGATCATCAGGACGTCCGCCGAGCCTGTGATCTGCACCAAGGCAGCGAGCAGCAGCGGAAGGTTGGGCAGGTGAGTAAAGCCGAGATCGCGATACAGCTCGTACCGGTCCAGCAGCAGGGCCGGCGGCAGGTAGAATTGCTCGTCGGCCTGCAGCGGGTAAGTCAGGATCCGCCCGACGAGCCCCAGGAGCAGCAGTCCTGCAAGACCCACCAGCAGGACGCGCGCCGGTCGGCTCATGCCGACTCCAGCCTCACCAAGCAGGTTCCTCCTCCTGATCGCGTCCACCTGCCGCCACTCCGTGCTGCCTGCGACATGCTACCAGCCGAGCAGCCTCCCCCACCCTGCAATATCGGACTACCACCCGCGACGAGGCGCGCGCTCCGCGACATGCTGGTAGCCTCGGTCGATGCTCGACCAGGTCTCTACCTCGCGGCGCGTTGCCTTCGTGCTCTCGGGCCTTGGGCCCGGCGGAGCCGAAGGGGTCATCGCCAAGATCAGCGAGCGGCTGGTCCAGGCGGACTTCGACGTGACCGTGATTGCCTTCGATCGGCCCGACCAGCCGGTATTCCACGCCTTCCACGAGAACGTCCGGCTGATCCGACTCGCCTTGCCGCCGGTACGAAGCCGGCTGGGCGGGCCGGCCAACATCATCCGCCGTTTCCTGCGGCTACGGCGAACCCTCCGCCGGGAGCGGTTCGACGTGGTCATTTCCTTCCTGACGAAGATCAACGCGCTGACCCTTGCCGCATCCGCGGGTACGGGCACTCCAGTGATCGTGTCAGAGCGCAACAATCCGCTGCTGCAACCCAACAACCGGCTTTGGAGCCTGGTACTAAAGCCGCTCTACCCGCGCGCCCACGCGATCGTGCTCCTGACCGATGCCTCGCGCAGCTGCCTTCCCCCACGCGAGCGGACCCGCGCAGTGGTGATCCGCAATCCCGCGGCTCCGCTGCCCTTCGAACTGCTGGGCGCTGACGGCACGCGCTGCGTGGGCGTCGGACGACTGACCCGCCAGAAGGGCTTCGACCTGCTGATCACCGCCTTCTCACGGATCGCGGATCGTTTCCCCGACTGGGAGCTGGTGATCTGGGGCGAGGGTCCCGATCGCCCGCTGCTGGAGGCGCAGGTCCGGCAGCTTGGGCTCGAAGGCCGGGTGACACTTCCCGGCGTGACCGCGAAGCCCGGAGCTTGGGTGGAAAGCGCGGCCATGCTGGTCCTGTCATCCCGCTACGAGGGAGGCCCCAATGTCGTCATCGAAGCGATGGCGACCGGCCTTCCGGTGATTGCCACCCGCTGCGATTTTGGCCCATCCGAGTTGATCGACGATGGCCAGGACGGCCTGCTCGTTCCGCCCGAGGATCCTGAAGCCCTGGCATCCGCCATGGCGCGGATGATGGCGGACCGCCGCCTTCGTGCCGAACTGGCTTCCGCCGGACATCGCCGGATGATCGCGGACGCGTCGATCGACCGGGTCGTAGGCCAGTGGGTGGACGTGATCGGCTCCGCCCTGCGGAGCCGCGCGTCGGAGCATCACCGGTCGGAGCCGGCAGAGGCCATAGCGTCATCGTAGCGGGCGGTTCGCAAGCACCTCTCGATGCGCGAAGTCCAGGAACTCGTCGAGGTTCGCCCACCCATCCCGATCCGCATCAGCCCAGGGATCCGCGCGCCCGGGGTTCGTGCGGTTCGCGGTTTCCCAGCGGTCGGACATGCCGTCCCCATCCTGGTCCGCATAGGGCTGCCCCGGCCGGATCAGCGGCAACAGCCGTGGTCCGCGAATTGCGGAAGGGTCCTTTAGGATCCGCCCGCCTTGTTCGCGCACGTCGCGAACCGTCCGGATGTCGAGCGAGTCCCGCGGGTGCGCTCCGGCGTGCACCAGGACGTCGCGGTACGCTTGCTCGGCGGGAACTGCCCGGGTCTGCAGCGGGCACACGGGCTGGGCCGAGCGAACGAAGCTCACCGGAAAGGTGGTCAGCGTCCGCACGCCGTCGAGCCGGTTTCCCTCGACATGGATGCGCGATGCGCCGCGGCTCTCGACTAGGACTCGGTCGATCGCGGCGATGTCGCGGCGGCTGTTCGGGCCACGCCGGAAGATGTTGGCGACAAAGCTGACCGGCGTGCCGCCCGATGTCTCGTGCACCTCCGCAAACTGCGATTGCCCATTGTAGAAGATGTTGTTGACGACTTCGACGCACGAATGGGGCGGCAGGTTCAGGTCGGGATTGCGGTCGCCGTTGTGGGCGCACAGGTTGCGTAGGAAGCTGATCATCTGCGGATTGTCCGGGCTGGATGCGAACAGCACGCATTTGTCGTGCCGCGGGATTCCCTGGCTGAAGATCGAATTCGACACGGTGATCCGGTTGTTGAACCCCTCTCCGCTCATGATCTGGTCGAGCGCCCAGGCCCCGCTGACATGGTCGAAGATAACGTCGTGGCTGTCTTCGAACAGGAAAGAACCGTTGCTTCCTCGGCGTTCTCCGTTGAGGTCGGTGCGGACCCGAAGATGGCGGATGATGACGTCGTGGCTGCCCTTCACGATCACGGGGGTCAGTCCATCGAAGCCGCCGGCATGGGTGATGAGGATGCCGCCGCCGGGCGCCGTCTGCCCGGCGATGGTGAGGTAGGGGTTGCGGATGATCGGTCGCTCGGTGGTGAACCGGATGACCCCGGCGACGCGGAATACGCACACTCGCGGCATGCTCGCTTCGATGCACGCGCGAAGCGATCCGGGCCCACTGTCGGCAAGCGTGGTGACCGGGATGATGGCTCCGCCCCTGCCGCCGCGGGCAAAACGGCCAAAGCCCTCCGCACCTGGAAAGGCCTGCCGTCCGGGCGCCTCCTTGACCTCGGCCGAGAGTTCAGCCGGCTCGCTCTCCCCGGCAGCGACGTGGGGCAGCTTGGGGCTCGTCAGGACATAGGGGGCGGCCAGCATCGTGGCGGTCGCGAGCCCCAGTGACAGCAGAAGGCTGGAGTGGGCCATGACAGCGCCTCTAGCCGGCGAGCGCCGGATGGCTCGAGGCGGCCAGGGTCGTGGCCGGCGAGAAGCGGCCGCTTGCGACTTCCTCGAGCAGGCAGTGGTAGCGGCGCGTCACTTCCTCGATCGAGAACAAGGCTTGGACGCGGTCGCGCGCCTTCCGCCCGATCGCGTGCCGCCCGGCGGCGGAGAGCCGTTCCATCCGGATCAACGCCTCGGTCAGCGCGGGCAGGTTTTCCGGCGGAACGATGATCCCCGCTTCCCCGAGCACCTGCCGACTGTCCCCCACGTCGGTGGCGATGCAGGGCAGCCCGCAGGCCATGGCTTCGCCCAGGATGTTGGGGAAACCCTCACCCCATGCGGACGACAGGGCGAGCACGTCCAGCCCAGGCAGCAGTCCGGCGATATCCGGCTCATGGTCCTTCAGGCTGACCCGATCGGGCGCAAGGGTCCGAAGCGCGCTCATCAAGCTGTCCGATGGGGAAGTGAGCCCCTGCCCAACCAGCAGCAGATGGAGGTCTGCCCCGCGAGCGATCGCCTCGGCACAGGCGCGGACCAGGGCCCCATGATCCTTCATCGGGTGCTGCCGAGCCACCATGCCGACCAGCAGCGAAGTCGGGCGCGCGCCGATCGCTGCGCCGACCGTGCTCCGGAGTTCCGGTTGCGGCCGGAAGCGGGCACAGTCGAACCCGTTCGGAATGACGACCGTGCGGTCCGGCCTGTGGCCGAGACCTTCATATTGCCGCGCCGCGACAGCGGAGTTGTAGAGAATGGCGTCGGGCGCCCCGGACAGCCAGGCTCCCATTCGCAGCAGGCCGCGGGTGACCGGCCGCTCGCGCTTCAGGTCATGCAGGCTGTGCCGGACATTCCATACCACCGGGGCGCGGCACCGGCCGATCACCTTTGCTGCCGCCGCAGACAGGTGAGCGTGGTACATCCATGCGACCACCACGTCCGGCGATGCCCGGCGGATCTCCGCCACCAGGCGGCTCATGCCGCCGAGGGCGGTGGACCAGCCCACCAACCCGCAGTGCGAGACGCCAATTCCTGCCGCCTGGATTCGCTGCCCCGCCGGGCCAGGTGGAGTCAGCGACAGGACCTGGCTGTCCAGCCCCGGTCGCTGCCGCCGCTCCTCCTCCAGCAGCTTGGCCAGCATGGTCTCGGCACCCCCGACATTCAGGGCCGTGATGAGATGGAGGATCTTCATGGGCTTGCCGCGGTCGCGGCCTCCTACTCCGCGGGCTCGAGGACCGGCTCGACGGTCTCCCGTTGCACGGTGGTGTCTGGCTGCCGTCCAACGCCCACATGCTGGAAGTTCAGGCGGCGCAGTTCATCCGGCCGGTAGATGTTGTGGAAGTCGACGAGCACTCGTGCGCGCAGCTGGTCGCCGATGACGGACAGGTCGAGGGCGCGGAACTGATCCCAGGGAGTCAGGATCGCCAGCGCATCCGCACCGCGGGTGCAGGCGTAGGGGTCGTCAGCATAGGTGACCCCCTGCAAGCACAAGCGGGCCTGCTCCATGGCTTCCGGATCATAGGCCCGGATCGACGCACCCGCGTCCTGCAGGGCGGTGACGATATCGATGGCGGGTGAGGCCCGCATGTCGTCGGTATTGGGCTTGAAGGCGAGTCCCAGCAGCGCGATGGTCTTGCCCCGCACGGACCCTCCGCAGGCCGCGATGATGCGGCGCGCCATGGCCCGCTTGCGGGTCTCGTTCACTGCGGCCACCGTTTCGACGATCCGCACCGGGGAGTCATGATCCTGGGCCGTCTTGATCAGCGCCAGCGTGTCCTTCGGGAAGCAGGAGCCGCCATAGCCTGGACCCGCGTTGAGGAACTTCGACCCGATCCGGTTGTCGAGCCCGATCGCGCGAGCGACCTCCTGCACCTCCGCGCCGACGTGCTCGCACAGGTCCGCCACTTCGTTGATGAAGGTGATCTTGGTCGCGAGGAAAGCGTTGGCCGCATATTTGGCGAGCTCCGCGCTGCGTCGGGACGTGACCAAGATCGGAGCCTGGTTCAAGCGCAGCGGACGGTACAGCTCCTGCATCACCGAAGTAGCGCGCGGGTCGGATGACCCGACAACGATCCGGTCCGGGCGCTTGAAGTCTTCGATTGCCGAGCCCTCGCGCAGGAACTCGGGGTTGGAGACCACGGCGACATCCGCATCCGGCCGGCACTCTCGAAGGATGCGCTCGACCTCGTCCCCGGTTCCCACCGGAACCGTGGATTTGGTCACGACCACGGTGAACCCGGCAAGCGCACTTGCGATGTCGCGGGCGGCGGCGTGGACGTAGGAAAGATCGGCATGGCCATCGCCCCTGCGCGCGGGCGTGCCGACAGCGATGAACACCACGTCGGCGGATGGCACCGCCTCCGCCACGGAGGTGGTGAACGACAGCCGTCCTGCACGGACGTTGCGCTCGATCAGCGGCTCCAATCCGGGTTCGTAGATCGGGATCATGCCGGCGCTCAGCCGTGCGATCTTGGCGGCATCGGTATCGATGCAGACCACCTGATGGCCGAACTCGGCAAAACAGGTTCCCGAAACCAGGCCGACATAGCCCGAGCCGATCATCGCAACGCGCATGGCGATCTCCACCAAAGCCCTAGGTTGTCCGCGAGGGTGCTGGATGCGGCAATGTCGCACATGGGTATGCGCAGGCGAAAAAGGGTGAAGCTGCGACCGTTTAGCTGGCGAGCGCGAGTTGCTCGATCTCCGACCCGTCCCCGAAGCGCTGGCAAACCGACAGCTGGCCGTCATCTCCGAGCTCGAACAGCGATCCGTGCTGTTCCCCATTGTGCAGGGAGCGAACGATCAGCAGGAGCGATCCGGGTCCGGCAAGGTAGGCGCGCAGGTTCCGCACTGCAGCGCGCAGCTGGTCCTCATTGAAATAGTCGTGGTTGAGGATATTCGCCGCACGGACGAACTGAAACTTCGCCTCGAACTCCGGCCGGCGTTTCAGCACGTCATCCTCGACCACGCGAATCGACGGATGATCCCGCAGGCGGGGGCTGACCAGCAGCACCGGACGCCGGCTGTTGGAATTTTCTACTTGCCGCTGCGCCCATGAGAGCAGCAGCGGACGGATTGCCCACATGCCGGTGATCCAGTCGAGCCGGCGCCGCCACGGCCGCACCGACCAGCCGGCGAGCGCGATCTGGAGGACATGCCCGTCCGGGCTGACCAGGGCCGTGACGCCCTTGCCTAGCGAGACCAACTCCGCGTGGAGGGAGAGGTCAGTGGCCGTGATCCGTGGATCGTACCCCGCGGCCAGCAGCGCGGCGCGCAGGTCCAGCGTCGTCGCGCCGGACGAAACTCCGACGTCGAGGATCTGCTCTGGACGCATGGACCGGCTGGCGAATGCCCGGACAACGGCCTCGTCGAGGGACTGGAAACGCGCCCGGTAGGTGCGCTTGAACGTGCTGTTGCGGTTGCGGATGGCGCTGAAGAACGCATCCTCGGCATCGGGCGGCAGCTCGGCAGGTGCCCGCGAGAAGAAGTCGGCTGCGGTGATGATCATGACCAGCTCCACGCTAGCCTGTGAAGGCGAGCAGGGAAGCTGGTCTGATGGCGCCGATCCTGGCGGTGAAGGAGTAGCCCGAAAGGCGTCAAACAAACAGGAAGTCGGCCGCCGAGAAGTTGGCCGCGGTCAGCTGATCGTTGGGATCGGCGACGACCAGGCTGAAGTGCACGCCGCCCGAAGTCACCCCCGCGATGATCACGCTGCCGTCGGCGGCGTCGGTGGCGAACACCGTTCCCGCGCCGCCGCCCGCGGAATAGCTCGTCACGCCAAGCTTCTCGAGCACGATCCGGTCGATCCCGTCCTCATAGTCCATGATCGTGTCCGTGCCGCTGGCGGCCGCGGTCGCACCCTTGAGGATGAACCAGTCCGCGCCGGCCCCACCCCAAAGCATGTCCGCGCCCGTCTCCCCGAGCAACTTGTCGGCTCCGTCATCTCCGTACAGCCGGTCGGCGCCGTCACCCCCGTAGACCGTGTCATTGCCGAGGCCGCCCCGGACCTGGTCGTTGCCCGCTTCGCCGTTCACGAAGTCGTTGCCGCTCTCGCCGTCGAGGTAGTCGTCACCCGCGCCGGACTCCATCCGGTCCGACCCCCCGCCACCGTACAGCTTGTCGATGCCGCTCGTGCTGCTGAGAACATCGGCCCCGTCGCCGCCGTCCAGCAGGTTGTTTCCGTCTCCGCCGTCCACGAAGTCATTGCCGATCCCGCCGTAGACGCGGTCGTTGCCTGCCTCGCCCTTCAGCCGGTCGTTGCCCGCCTCGCCGTAGATGATGTCGTTGCCGGGCCCGCCGGACACCGCTTCCGTGGTGATCGTGCCGGTGCCCGGGTTGAGCTGGTTGTAATAGCCGTCGTCCCCGTCACCGGCGTAGATGATGTCGTCGCCATAGCCCGCGTCGAGATAGTCCTTGTCCGCGCCGCCGTAGAGCGTGTCGTTCCCGCTCCCCCCGATCAGCGTGTCAAACCCCGCGCCCCCCTCCAGCACGTCGTTGCCATCTTCCCCGTCGAAGATGTCGTTGCCCAGCCCCCCGATGAGCCGGTCATGTCCGCCACCCCCCGCCAGCCGGTCGTTGCCGTCGCCACCGTCGAGCCAGTCGTCGCCGATTCCGCCGCGCAGCAGGTCGTTGCCGAGCTCGCCATCAACGCGATCATTGCCGTCGCCCGCTTCGACCTGGTCGTCGCCAGCCCCGCCGTAGATCGTGTCGTCGCCCGCATAGCCGTAGATGAAGTCGGCCTCGCTGCTCCCTCGCAGCAGATCCGCCAATACGGTGCCCTTGAAGATCATCTTCCACCTCCCCGCGGCCTCGGGTCGTTCGTCGTGAAGACTCCCGCCGCCTGAGGATGCTCAATCGTCCTTACCGAACAATTACCAGCCAAGTTTTGCCATGGCTCGTCTGACCGAGCATTGGCAGCGACGAATGTATTCAAGCATGATTACTGCCAATCGTTGAACGATTTCTTTATGGGCGTATTCACGTCAACGTCCGCCGACTGTTCAGGCAGCGATGAATTCGTCCGCCGGGAGGACGCCGTCCATGTCCGCGCCATAGTAGCCGAGATACCAGTCCGTGAACCGCCGCAGTCCCTCCGGCAGCGCCACGCGCGGCCGGTAGCCGGTCAGTGCATGGATTTGGTCGATGTTGGCGCAGGTCGACACGACATCGCCGGGCTGCATCGGCAGCATGATCTTCTGGGCGCTCCGGCCCAGCAGCTCTTCCAGCGTGGTGATCATGGTCATGAGATCGACCGGATGATTGTCCCCGATGTTGAGCAGCCGGTGCTGTCCCCGCGCGGGCGGGGAGTCGAGCGCACCGACGACGCCATCGACGATATCGTCGATGTAGGTGAAGTCGCGCGCCATCCTGCCCCCGTTGAACACCTTGATCGGCTCACCGGTCATGATCTGCCGGGTGAACTGGAAATAGGCCATGTCGGGCCGGCCCCACGGTCCGTAGACGGTGAAGAAACGCAAGCCCGTGAGGGGAAAGCCGAACAGCGCGCGGTAAGCCTCGCTCATCGTCTCACAGGCGAGCTTGGTCGCGGCGTAAAGCGATACGACGCCCGTACAGGGCTCGGTTTCGCGGAAGCCGTCGCCGCTCACCGGCCGGTTGCCGTAGACGGAACTAGAGGAGGCATAGACCAGATGGTCGAACTCCGGAGCGCTCCTGCAGGCCTCCAGCACGGACAGGTGCCCGGCAAGGTTGGACCGCTCGTAGGCGAACGGCTGCTCCAGGCTGTACCGGACCCCGGCTTGCGCGGCGAGGTGGACCACCCGCCGGATACCGCACGACAGCACCAGCGCCTTCAGGCCATCGGCGTCGGCGATGTCCATCTGCTCGAACGAGAAACGTGGATCGGAGCGCAGGTTCTCGAGCCGGCTCAGCTTGAGCTGCGGATCATAGAAGTTGTTGAGATTGTCGATGCCGATGACATGCTCACCACGGCTCAGGAGACGCGCGGCAACCGCATGCCCGACAAAGCCGGCAGCACCGGTCACCAGTATCGCATCCGACATCCATGCGCCTCCCAGCTGACCGATCCGACATCAGTGTAAGGGGGAGTGCGGAGCCGAACGAGCGCTCTCTTAGGCTGGAAAGCGTCACCGACGGGCTACGTCAAAATGGCTAGCCGCAGCGCATGAACCACTTGCTCCAGCCCCGCGCGCAGAGCGGTTGGCTCCACGCCCATGCTGCGGAGCCGGCGGATGTCGATGGCGGGAAAGCCGACGTCCGCAGCCGCGGCGGCACCTGGCTGCAGCTCGACAAGCCCCGGCGGTGCACCACTGGCTCGAACCAGTCCCTCTGCGAGGTCGGAGAGAGTGGTCCGCACTCCGCTGGCCACGTTCAGCTCGCCCGCGAAGTCTTCCTCCAGCATCATCAGCAAGACCCGGACTACGTCGGGCGCGAAGACGAAATCTGCACCGAAGCGACCCTGATCGCGGATCGTGATCGCACGGCCGGCCAGCAGATCCTGCGCGAGCCGCGCCGGCAGGCCTGCCGGGGGCGCGCCGCCATAGACGGAGGACAGCCGAAGGGTGGTACAGGTTATGCCGCTCTCGGCGCAGATTTCGCGTGCGACCGCTTCCTGTCCGATCTTTGAGCCAAGATAGAAGGCCCGGCTGGAGGGAAAGAGCGGCGCGGCTTCGTCTGTCCGGCCACTGTCGGTCGCATAGGCACTCGCGCTGCTTGTCTGGACGAGGCGGCGCACCCCGGCCGCGGCCGTCGCATGCAGCAGCCTTGCGGTGCCCAGGACATTGGTCGTCCAGCAAAGCTTGCCCTCCTCGAGCGAGCGGTGATCGCGGGGGATGTACGCCGCCAGGTGGACCAGCGCGTCGCATCCGCGCAGCGGCTCCGGATCCACGCCCACCGGCTCTGCGAGGTCGAGCCGCACGGTTTCGGCGTCGGCGGGCAGATGGTCGAAGCGCCGCCCGAAGCAGCGAAGCCGGTAACCCGCCGCAGCCGCTGCCATGCAGAACAAGCGGCCAAGATGCCCGTTCGCACCGGTCACTCCGATCAGGCTTCCGGGCGGAATCATCTCCGCAGCGCCTGCACGTCCTCATCGGTGACGAAGGTCTCGCTGAGGTACCTCAGGATCGTGCCCTGGCGGAGGCTGGCAGGTTGGGTCACGGGCTCGTCGAACAAGAGGTGGCGCAGGCTCATCTCGACTTCGTTGAACCCGGCAAGTGCTCGCAGTGGGGTCGCGCCCGAGAAGCGCGCATTGATCTCGAAAATGTGTGGCCGGCCATGCTTGTCGGTCCGGAACTGGAAGTTGACCGGTCCATAGGGCTGCAGGGCCTCCGCGGCGCGGCGTACGAAGGCGTTCAGCTCCGGATAGGGCTCCACGAATGCCCGGTGCGTGTTCCCGTCCCGAAGATCGCGGCGCATCACGATCGAGGCGTGGGCCTTGCCGTCGAACACGAGCGCACTGGCCGTATATTCCTGGTCTGCCGGACCGGCGACCTGCTGCACCACGAGACCGGTCCGCCCGGCGAGTGCCGCCGCGAGTTCTTCCGCATCATGCGCCACCGAAACGCCGGCTGAGCGCGCTCCGACCCGCGGCTTGACGATCAGCGGAAATCCGACCGAGCCGACGAGGTCCGCAAGTTGGTCGTGCTCCTCCGGGAGCGCCGAGCTTGGAGGGTCGAGCCCCGCCGCGAGACAGAAGCGATAGGTCTCGTACTTGTCGTCCGCGATCCGCACGACCTCGGGCGAACTCACCAGTATCTTGGTCCCGTAGCGCTCCTCCAGCCGCGGCCGGTGCTCCGCCAGGATAGGGAGCTCCACATCCGTTCCGACCAGCACCACATCGGGGCGTTCCTGCCCCAGCACCTGCTCGAACCGCTCCAGATAGAGCGGGTCCGTAGCGAGGCGGGTGACATAACCGCGGTCCGTCCAGAACAGCCCGGGCGAAAGCGGGCCCGGGTCGGCCGAGGCGATCTCCACCTGCAGCGTTGACCGCTGCAAGGCCTTGATGATGCCCTGCCCAAGCACCGCCCCAGCTCCGGTCACCAGCACTCGTGTCATATGAAGAACCTGCACAGCTGATCCACGGTTGACGCGGACATTCCCGTGTTCCGCAGGGCGGCGCAATGCTCGCTCCAGTCGTGATGGAACGGTCTGGGCTCGAGCCTGAAGCGCCCGGGCTTCAACTCTCCCATCGCCCATTGCGGACGTAGGTCGCGCCCGCTCCGGGGCTGCCCGAGGGAGCCGACCGTGTACACGGCCGCATGATCTTGCCGCTCAGCAAAGCGATGGACGTGGCCAAAGACGCCCGCATGAAACCCCGCGGCGACGAGGGCTTGTGAGGCCTTCGCTAGGTCTTCGTTGGTCCGAAGGTACGACCAGTCGCCACCGCCGAACGGATTGGCATGGGCGATGAGCAGGTCGCCGACTTGCCGCTGCTGCTGCCATGGCAGGGCCGCCATCGCTTCTGGGGCAACCCGCGACCGGGTCCACTCCACGCTCTCTCGGATCCAGTCCGGCAGTGGCCGGTCGTAACCATCCGGCTCTAGGTACAAGGCGTCGTGATTGCCCATGATCAGCGTGGCTCGATCGCGTTCCACCGCGTCCCGCGCCAGGTCGACGCTGCGCTCCGGCTCGGGGCCGTATGTCAGCAGGTCGCCGAGAATGATGAGCTGGTCGAAGCCTTCCTGCCGCGCCGCCTTCAATGCGGCCGAGAATGGCGCGGCCGCCGAATGAACATCGCTCAGGAACGCGAGCTTCAACGCGCCGTCGCCGCTTCAGCCGGAAAAGGACGGCGCTCGTGAGTGGGTTCTGGGCACCCCATGCTGCCGCGCACCATGACACGGCATCGCGGGCGAGGGCCATCTCCCTTCGTGGCTACTCCTCCTAGCGGCGGCCCGGAGCCGTTGGGGCCGGCACCTTGTGGATTAGCCATCCTGCTCCATGCCGGAACCGGAATCCCGGTTGAGCGCCGGACTTTGCGCCGCAACAAGGGAGTGGCTTCCGCCCTCGGAGACGCTCGCAGGCATGCTCTTCCAACAGATCGCCGATCCGCTACCCGGGACCATGCGCGAGACTGTGGGCCCTCTTGCGGGCGCATCTCCTTCGGTCGTCTGCTTTCCGTTTGCGGGAGGAATCGCTGGAGGTAGTCACGTCTCCGCATTCCAGCTGATCAAGTCGCTCGATCCGTCGGAATTCACGCCGCTGGTCCTGCTCCACAGTGATTGCGGTCAGGTTGCCGAACTGCTCCGGTCGGAGGGCATCGCCTACAGCATTGCTCCCGTAGCCGACCACTTTGGCCGGGCCCGCGGCGTGGACCGCGACAGCCGACCCCTGCGGATCGCCCGGGCGATCGCCGGCCAATGGCAGCTCGCCAGGTTCCTCCGGGAACGCCGGGTCCGCATCGTCCACACCAACGATGGGGCCATGCACGTCAGCTGGGCCCTTCCAGCGAAGCTCGCGGGCGCCAAACTGCTCTGGCACCACCGCAGCGACCCGGGGGCATTCGGGGTTAGGCGCCTTGCGCCGTGGATGGCCGATCACGTTGTCTCCGTTTCCCGGTTCGCAGGCTCATCCACCCGCAAGGTTCCCGCTTCGGTCATCTACAGCCCATTCGACACCGAGCTTCCGAAGGTCGATCGAGTGGCAGCACGAGCGCAATTGCTGGACGAAGTCGGGCTGGCTCCCGACACTCGCCTTCTCTGCTTCTTCGGGAACTTCGTACCTCGCAAACGGCCGTTCCGCTTTGTAGAGGTCATCGCCGAACTGCGTCGCCAAGCCCCGCATCTGCCGGTCGCAGGGCTCATGTTTGGCGCATCTTTCGACGGCTCGCTGGAGCCGCAATTGCGCCAAGCCGCGCAGTCGCTCGGGGTCGACGACCGGATCCACCTCATGGGCTACCGCTACCCGCCCGAACCGTGGATGGCGGGGTCCGACCTGCATTTGGTGACCGCGGTGGACGAACCGTTCGGACGATCCCTCATCGAAGCCATGCTGCTCGGTACGCCAGTCGTCGCAGTGCGCTCCGGCGGCAATGTGGAAGCCATTGATCACGGCCGGACCGGACTCCTCGTACCTCCCGACAGTCCGTCGGCCATGGCACAGGCCGTGCTGGAGTTGCTGAACAGCCCGGCTGCGGTCTCCGCCATTGCAGCGGCGGCTCGGAACGATGCACAGCTCCGCTACGGAGTCGCAACTCACCGGGACAGCATCGCTGCGATCTATCGAACCTTGCTGAGCGAGGGCGATCGGCATGGCTGACACGGACGTGCCTGACGACAGGCGTATCAAGGTCCTCTACATCGCCGGCTACGGCCGCAGCGGCAGCACGCTGCTGGACATCCTGCTTAGCCAGCAGGAGAGCATCTTCGGCGCCGGAGAGATCTCCGCGCTCACGCGGCATGTCTGGTCGAACAACGAGCTATGCGCTTGCGGAAAAGCGGCGAAACAGTGTGCGGTCTGGAGCCAGGTGCTGGACTCCTGGGTGAGGCGATCCCACGCCGATCCTGACACCGATGTTGACACCTACCGCGTGGAACAACACCGCGCCGAAACCCTCCTCAGCCCCTCCCGAATTCTACGCGATGCCAGCTTTGTGCGCTATCGGAGGGAGACGACCGCGCTCCTCGCATCCATCGCAGAGCGTACGAGTTGTTCAGTTATCGTAGACTCTTCCAAGCTTCCTGGGCGAGGCCTCGCGCTGGCGGCGATGCGGGAGGTCGACCTCACCGTCCTTCACCTCGTGCGTGACGGCCGCGGTGTCGCCTGGTCCTTGGCCAAGCCGTTCAAGCGGGATGTCGCGAGGGGCCTGCAAAAGGAAATCCGACGCAAGTCGTGGCTCCGAACTGCCATCCGCTGGAGCGTGGTGAATTTGATGACCGAACTCCTATGCTGGAGGGTCGGCCGATCAAGAAGCATTCGCATCCGCTACGAAGACATGGTGCATGATCCCGCGCGGATTGCGTCCACGATCCATGCCCTGCTGCACGGAAAACTCGCACAGCCGCTCGATCCAGATCTTGCCCCGCGGCACCAGATCGCCGGCAATCGCTTGCGCATGCAACGATCCATCCGCTTGAAGCCGGACGAGCGCTGGCGTTCGGAGATGCCGACTCCGGCGCAGCTCGCCTTTAGCCTGCTCTGTGCCCCTCTGCTGCTGCGCTACGGTTACCCTTTTCTCAATCGCCGTGCGCCGCACCGAAGCATCGTCACCGCAAGCTCAGACGTCGAGGTTCGCGACGCTTAGCGCATTGTCCTGGATGAACTCGCGCCGCGGCTCCACGACGTCGCCCATCAGCCGGGTGAAAATTTCGTCGGCGACGTCGGCCTGGGTCACCTCGACGCGGAGCAGCGAGCGATTAGCGGGATCGAGTGTCGTTTCCCACAGCTGCTCTGCATTCATCTCGCCGAGACCCTTGTAACGCTGGATACTCAGGCCCTTGCGGCCTGCCGCAAGAACAGCGTCGAGGAGTTCGCTGGGACGAGTCACCGAAACCGGCTTGCCCTTGGTGTCCGCCGCTGCCTGCTCCGCCGCGTCCTCGCCCTCGCCGGTTCCGACTGTCGGCTCCTGCTCGACCTGCGCACCTTTCTTCAGGGTCCGAAGCAGAGAAGGCTGCGAATAGACCTCGGCCTGCTCTGCCGCCAACGCGTGGAGCTTGCGAGCTTCCGCCGAAGCGATGAATGCTGGCTCGATAATCGTGACGTCCGTGACGCCGCGCCACCGCCGCCGGAGGAGGTAGCCGCCCTCTGCAGCGAGTTCCCCAGACCATTGCGCCTCGGGGTCGCCCTGACCCTGCCACGAGGCGACCTTCTCGATCGCCGCGCGCCGGCCTTCGGCCTGCACCACGGGGTCGAGCGCGCCCGCGAGCGCCAGCGCTTCCAGCAGTGCCGGATCATACTTCTTGGGCGCATAGCGCATCAGCGTACGAACCCGACGCGCATGATCGACCAGCGTGCGCAGGTCCTTGCCCTGGCGGATCTCGCCCAAGGTTTCCAGCTGCAGGCCGTCCAGACCGGCGTCGACGAGGTAATCGTCAAGCTGGGCATCGTCCTTGAGGTACACCTCCGATCGGCCCCGCGCGACCTTGTAGAGCGGAGGCTGGGCGATGAAGAGGTGACCTGCCTCAATCAGCTCGGTCATCTGGCGGTAGAAGAAGGTCAGCAGCAGTGTGCGGATGTGGGCGCCATCGACGTCGGCGTCCGTCATGATCACGATCTTGTGATACCGCAGCTTCTCGAGGTTGAACTCCTCCCGGCCGATGCCGGTGCCGAGCGCCTGGATGATGGTCCCGATCTCGCGACTGGACAGCATCCGGTCGAAACGCGCGCGCTCCACGTTCAAGAGCTTGCCGCGGAGAGGCAGGATCGCCTGGTTGTGACGGTTGCGGCCTTGCTTGGCCGAGCCGCCGGCCGAGTCACCCTCCACCAGGAAGAGTTCGGAGAGGGCTGGGTCGCGCTCCTGGCAGTCGGCGAGCTTGCCGGGCAACGAGGCGATATCCATCACTCCCTTGCGCCGCGTCAGTTCACGAGCACGCTTCGCCGCCTCACGGGCGGCCGCGGCGTCGATGATCTTCTGGATAATCGCGCGGGCGTTGACCGGATTTTCCTCCAGCCATTCCGTCATCTTGTCGCTCATCAGCGCTTCGAGCGGCTGGCGAACCTCGGAGGAGACGAGCTTGTCCTTGGTCTGGCTGCTGAACTTCGGGTCGGGCAGCTTGACGGAGACGATGGCGGTGAGGCCTTCGCGCATGTCATCACCGGTGAGGGTGACCTTCTCCTTCTTCAGCATGCCGGACTTCTCGGCATAGCCGTTGACGGTACGGGTCAGGGCGGCGCGGAAAGCGGCCAGATGGGTGCCGCCGTCGCGCTGCGGGATGTTGTTGGTGAACGGCAGGACGTTCTCGTAATAGGAGTCATTCCACTCCAGCGCGACGTCGATGCCGATCCCGTCGCGCACCGCCGAGATGGCGATCGGGTCCGGGAACAGCGGCGTCTTGGCGCGATCGAGATACTTCACGAAGGCCGCGATGCCGCCTTCGTAGAACAGTTCGACTTCCTTATGCTCTTCATGGCGAGCATCGATCAGCACCAACCGCACGCCGGAGTTGAGGAAAGCCAGCTCTCGGTAGCGATGTTCGAGCTTGTCGAAATCGAACTCGGTAATCTTGAAGGTTGCGGGGCTGGGCAGGAAGGTGACGCGGGTACCGGTCTTACCCTCGGGCGCGGGGCCGACAACCTTGAGCGGGGCAACGGCATCGCCATGGGCGAAGCGCATGTAGTGCTCCTCGCCATCGCGCCAAATGTTCAGATCGAGGAACTCGGACAGGGCGTTGACCACCGAGACGCCGACCCCGTGCAGGCCGCCGGACACCTTGTAGGCATTGTCGTCGCTGGTGTTCTCGAACTTTCCGCCGGCGTGGAGTTGGGTCATGATGACCTCGGCCGCGGACACGCCCTCCTCGGCATGGATGCCCGTTGGAATACCGCGACCATTGTCCTCCACCGTGACCGAGCCGTCCGGGTTCAATTGAATGAGGATGCGGTCGCAATGACCTGCCAGCGCCTCGTCGATGGCGTTGTCCGAAACCTCAAACACCATGTGGTGGAGACCAGAGCCGTCGTCGGTGTCGCCGATGTACATGCCCGGCCGCTTGCGCACGGCGTCGAGGCCCTTAAGCACCTTGATGCTGTCGGCGCCGTAGGAGTTCTGATTGGGATCGCTTGCCATGGGGATTCTATAGCGGGAACAGAAGGGAAGTCACGCATGCGCACGCGTACGCGCGGAGTGCACGACCGTCTTTGTTCAGCGCTCACCCTGAGCCTGTCGAAGGATGCTTGAAAACAAGTCCGAAGACGCTTCGACAAGCTCAGCGTGAGCGCGGGCTCTCCTAAGCCGAGCGGCGCTGCCCCGACCGGCGGCCGCCGCGGAAGCCGCCGGGACGACCGCCGCTCGAGCGACCGCCGGGCTCGCCGGCCGGGCGCTGGCCGCCGTGGCGCTGCTGCTGGCCACCGGACTGCGCCGAGGCACGGACCGGATTGCCGACAGGTCCGCGGGCGGCGCCAGGCACCCCGCGCATGCTTCGCCCGCCTTCGCGCGGGCCACTGCGCTCTTCCGGCATATCGCGACGAGGATCGTTGCGCGGCAGGCCGAAGCGTTGCGGGTCACTCGCATGGCCACGCGCACCGCTCTCATTGCGGCGGTTGCGCTGCTGCGGCTGAGCCGCACGGCGCGGCTCGACCTTCAAGGACTTGAGCGCCTGCACGGCCGCAACGAAGCCAGCCGGGAGCGGCACCACCTCGACCTTCTGGCGGGTGAGCTTCTCGATGTCCTTGAGGTATGGACGCTCGTCGTCGGCGCAATAGCCGATGGCAATGCCGTCGGCCCCGGCACGGGCGGTGCGCCCGATGCGGTGGACATACTGCTCGGGCACGTTGGGCAGGTCGAAGTTGATGACGTGGCTGACGCCCGGGATGTCGATCCCGCGCGCCGCGATGTCGGTCGCGACCAGGATCGGCACCTCGCCGGAGCGGAACAGGCCGAGCGCACGCTCACGCTGCGGCTGGCTCTTGTTGCCGTGGATCGCGTTGGCCGCAATCCCGGCTGCTTCCAGCTGACGCACCACCTTGTCCGCGCCATGCTTGGTGCGGCTGAATACCAGTGCCCGGTCGATCTTGGTCGACTGGAAAAACAAGGTCAGCAGCGCCGGCTTCTCCGCCTGATTGACGAAGGTCACCTGCTGCTCGACCCGCTCCGCCGTCGTGGCCACGGGAGCAACCGACACCTCGGCCGGGTTGGTGAGGTAGGTGTCGGCAAGCGTCTTGATCGTCTTCGGCATGGTCGCCGAGAAGAACAGGGTCTGCCGCTTGGCCGGGATCAGCTTCACGATGCGCTTCAACGCATGGATGAAGCCGAGATCGAGCATCTGGTCGGCCTCGTCGAGCACGAGGATCTCAAGGTTGCGCAGGTCCACGGCGCGCTGGTCGACCAGGTCGAGCAGGCGGCCGGGAGTGGCGACCAGCACGTCGAGGCCGCGCTGCACGGTGCGGATGCTCTTCTGGTTGGCGACGCCGCCGAAGATCACGCCGACGCTCATCTTCAGCTGCGCGCCATAAGCTTCGGCACTCGCCGCGATCTGGGAGGCGAGCTCGCGCGTCGGGGCGAGGACCAACATGCGGATTTGGCCGGGTTTGAGAAACGCCGGCTTGCTCGCTGTCAGCCGGTCGAGGGAGGGCAGCATGAAGGCCGCAGTCTTGCCGGTGCCGGTCTGGGCAATGCCGAGCAGGTCTCGCCCGGTTAGCACGGTCGGAATCGCCTGCGCCTGGATCGGCGTCGGCTTGGTGTAGTTCTTGGACGCAAGCGCGCCGAGGAGGGGCTTGGATAGCCCCAGCTGTTCGAATGTCATGTTCTATCCATTTGCACGCAACCGGGCGCCACCTGGCGTCCGGAGGACGGGTGTTAAAGAACCCCGCGTGATGTGGAGAACTTCGTCAAACCGAGACGCGGGCCGCCCCGGACCTGATCCGGGGCGATCACGCCGCTTACAAAGGCGTCTCGCTGAAGCCGTATATAGGGCGCTGGTCGCTAAAGTCCACCAAGGCTCAGCCGAGCCTGGCGGTTGCGCCCTCCACGTGGAAACGAGTGACCGAGGCAATGCCGTCGAACAGGGCCGCTTCGGTCGCGGTCATCCACACCTGTCCGCGGCCTTCCAGCCGGGCGAACAACGACTCCCGCCGGCCTGGATCGAGGTGGGCGGCGACCTCGTCCAAGAGGAGGATCGGCGGCGCATTGCGGTGTTCGGTGACGAGGTCCGCATGGGCGAGGACCAGCCCGAGCAGCAGCGCCTTCTGCTCGCCCGTCGAACTGCGTGCGGCCGGCTGCTGCTTGGCGCGGTGAATGACGGCAAGATCCTGTCGGTGCGGACCGACAGCGGCGCGCCCGCCCGCGGCGTCACGGCCGCGATTGGCACGCAGGATCGCGGCGAGATCACCGCCGGCCCAGCCCTCAAGCGCGATCTCGGCCCGCGCGAAGCCGTCGTCGGGAGCAGAGGCGAGGCGGAATTCGAGGGCACTCACCGTCCGCACGCGCGCATCGGACAGAGCCGCGCCATGCTCGGCCATGCCGCTTTCCAGCGCAGCCAGCCAGCTGGGGTCCGCCCGATCGGGCTCCGCCAGCAGCTTGTTGCGCGCGCGCATGGCCGCCTCGTAGCGGGCCGCATGATGGGCGTGGGAGGGCTCCAGCGCGAGCACCAGCCGGTCGAGGAACCGGCGCCGTTCGCCCGCGCTGCCGCTAAACAGGCGATCCATCGCGGGCGTGAGCCACAGCACCGACAACCACTCGCCGAGGCTGTTGACCGAGGCCGCGGCGCCGTTGACCCGCACTTGCCGGCGCTCTGGCGCGGTCGGCAGGGTTCCGGTGCCGAGGTCGACATCGCCGAGCCGTGCGGCGACCGAGAAACCGCCGGGACCATCGCTTCGAGCCATCTCGCCGAGAGCGGCTCCCCGCAGTCCACGCCCGGGCGCAAGCAGGGAGACGGCCTCAAGGATGTTGGTCTTGCCCGCGCCATTCTCGCCGAACAGGCAGACGAACCCCGGGCCAGGCTCGATCAGCAGTTCGGCATAGTTCCTGAAGTTGGTAAGGGCGAGGCGACCGAGCGGCACGTCAAAGCGCGGCCAAAGGGCTCGCAGCCCGCCCGCCCCGCGCCCACTTGATGGCTCCGAGCACCAGCCCGATCGAGAGCGGGACGTCGAGAAAAGTCGTGTAGAACAGCCAAATGTCGGTTGAGACGAGCTTCACCACCACATAGTTGGCGAGTGCCATGAGCACGCCCACCAGGCCCATGCCGATGGCCAGGCGGCGCTCGTCCACGTCGGTATAGGCCAGGTAGCGGTTCAACCCATGGCCAAGACGCCTGCCTTTCAGCAACAGACCGTCAGCCAAGAAGAACGTCGCGCCGATCAGTCCCACGATGGTCGACCGCTGCTTGATCAGCTCATCATCTTCGAAGGCAATTGCGAAAGCGGCCGAGATCAACAGCATGACGATGCCGAACAAGGCCAGTCCGCCGATCAGGTCCACCTTCACGAAGCGCTGGGCGATTACGATAGCCATGCCTACGGCAGCCCCGACCAGCGCCGCCGTCTTGAGGTCGGTTAGCTTGGCGACCACGAAGAACAGCAGCCCGGTCGCGATGTCGACCATGATCGGCACCTTGTTTCGGCGGAGCTTGTCAGGATCGTACGCGGGCTGTCCGGCGGCCGACTGCTGGGTCAGCATGCGGGCGGCACGTTCGGGAAATGCGATGCGTCGCCCTCGGTGGCTTTCATGGATCAGAGTGCCGTCGAGCCGGACGGCGATGCCGACGTTGGTCCAGCTGATGTAGCCTGCTTCCACTTTGATCTCACGTCCATCTGGCAGCGTCGCAGTGAGTTGGTGATTTCGGATCGCGTCCTCGCCGGCAGCGGGCGTGAAGTCCGTTGCCAACTGCTGCCCGTCTACCCAGAGGCTCGTCGCCAGGCCTGAAAGACGCGCATCGAGCAGCACGAGGCACTCGTGCAGGCCAAGGGAGAACGGACGCTTGTAGAGCCAGATGCGGGCTCCTGCCTTTAACGCATCCGTCACGGTGATGCCTGCTCCCGTCGGTCGATCACCTCGAAGTGCTGCGCCTGCTGGTCAAACCGAAGCAGAACCGCTCGAGCAACTGCCGGAACGTGGCTGACCTCATAGTCCTCACCGACGAACTCGCGCACATGATCGAGGCTGTCGAACCACATCAGGGTTTGGAACTCGACCTCTGTATTCAGATCGCGTCGCATTAGATCGATATGGCGGAAGCCGCGGATACGCCGCAACTCGATGGCCGGGATGACTTCGCTGCGCACGATCCGCTCATAAGCTGCGGCATTGTCCGGGGTAGTCCAGCCACGCCACAGCCTGCAGATCATCAGACCCGCATCGGCATCAGCACGTAGAGCGCGCTGCTCTTGTCGTTTTCGCGCAGCAGGGTCGGAGCCGCGGCGTCCGCGAGGTGCACTTCCACGCTGTCGCCTTCGATCTGGCCGAGGATGTCGAGCAGGTAGCGGGCATTGAAGCCGATCTCGAGCCCGTCGGCGCTATAGTCGGCCGGCAGCTCCTCGGCTGCCGTGCCATTCTCCGGACTAGTCACCGACAGGGTCACCCGGTCGCGGTCGACAGACATCTTCACGGCGCGCGTCTTCTCGCTGGCAATGGTGGACACGCGATCGACGCCGGACGAAAAGCTCTTGGGGTCGAGCTTGAGGAGCTTGTCGTTGGCGGTCGGAATGACCCGGTTGTAGTCGGGAAACGTACCGTCGATCAGCTTGCTGGTCAGCACCGCATGGCCGAGCACGAAGCGCACCTTCGTTGGCGATAGAGTCACTTCGACCGTACCCTCGACCTCGTCGAGCAGCTTGCGCAGCTCGCCAACGCACTTCTTCGGCACGATCACATCGGGCATGCCGTCCGCACCGTCGGGCTTGGCGACGGTGACCCGAGCGAGCCGGTGCCCGTCGGTGGCAGCCGCCTTCAGCTGATCGTCCGCGACATGGAGGAAAATCCCCATCAGATAGTAGCGGGTCTCTTCCGACGAAATGGCGAAGCGGGTCTTGTCGATGATCTGCCGCAGTGTGGCGGCCGGCAGCTCGAACCGGGTGGGTAGATCCCCTTCGGCGATGACCGGGAAATCGTCGCGCGGCAGCGTCGACAGGTTGAACCGCGCGCGGCCGGCATTGACCTGCATCTTGCCGTCAGCGGCCGCGAGCTCGACCTGGCTGCCTTCCGGCAGCTTGCGGACGATGTCGAAGAACGTGTGCGCCGACACGGTCGTGGCGCCCGGCTGCGACACATTCGCCGGAACTGCTTCATCCACCTGGAGATCGAGGTCCGTCGCCATCAGCCGGATGGAGCCGTCCTCCCGTGCATCGATCAGCACGTTCGACAGGATCGGGATGGTGTTGCGCCGCTCGACCACCGATTGGACGTGGCTGAGGCTCTTGAGGAGGGTTGCCCGTTCGATCGTCGCCTTCATCGCGCTGCTTTCGCCCTTTTGCCCCGTGATACCCTGGCCGAGGACCGGCCGGTCACTGCTTCGCTGCTCGTTATAGCGAGGAGAAAGCCGGGTGCCAGTGCCTTAGCGCACAAGTTGTTCAGCCGAGTCGCAAGCGCCGGAAATCAGCAGTCGGAGATCCTGCAGCGCCCGCGTGGCAAGGCCTTGCTGCTGACGAAGCTGGCGGAGCTCCGGAGCAAGGTCCCGCAGGGTTCCGCATCGAGCAGCGATCGCGCAGTCCAGCGACCCCGTCGCAGCACCAAGCGCAATGGCGCCAACTTGCCAGGCACTGATCGACATCGCTCGGCAAGCCGACACAGCTCGCGAACAGTCATGATCCGCGAGAGCCATGAGGATCGCTCGATTCTCTTCGGCGAGATCGGCCTCGAACCGGCTCAGCCACCGCACGAATGCCGCCGTGCCGATTGCGGTGCGCAAGTCCATGAGGGGAGCAGGGTCGAGCACCAAGCCTTGAGCAGACCCCGCCCCGGCGCCCGCACTCTTCATCGCTCATCGCCCCCGCCGCTATTCGATGCACAGACTTAGGCGGCGCTGGCCATCAGGGCTCGCACAAGCGCCTCCAAAGTGGAGCGAACTGGCGGGCGCAGCGCAGAAGGCTGCGCCGGATCAGCTTGGCATCAGCACAGCGTCGATCCGGTGCACCACGCCGTTCTTGAAGCGGGCGTCCGCCGGCCCGATCCGCGCCTTCGAACCGGCGGAGTCAGCAAGCACGATCGCGTCGCCGTCACGCGTGGCTGTCAGCGTCGCTCCATTCATGGTCGCGAGCACCGCTTTGCCCTTGCCGTTGTCGATTGCCCGGCCGAGGTCCGCCCGAAGGATGGTTCCGGGAAGCACATGATAGCTGATGAGGCCGGTGAGTTGCTCCCGCGCGGACGGTTTCATCAGCCCGTCGAGGGCGCCTGCCGGCATTCCGTCGAAGGCCGTGTTTGACGGGATCAGCACCGTGTACTCCCCTGGGCCCGCGAGCGTCGGAGTCATTCCGGCCGCTTCGACCGCCTCTCGGAAACGGGTCTCGTCGGAGGCCTTCAACCCGTCGGCAATGGTCTGCGCAGGCGCTGCTGCTTCGAAGGCGTTCGTGGCGCCGACGCTGCCATTCATCCCATTGCCGTCTCCGCCGCCGCACGCCGAAAGCGCCACCATGGCAGCGCCGGTCAGGCACCATCGTTTCAGCATTCATTGCTCCCTGAGCGCGAGGCGGGCCGCATGATCGCGGCCCGCACTTCTGTTCTTGTCATCGTCCGTCAGACCAGTGCCTCGATCACAGCTTGGATGAGACGGGTCTGGGGATCGACCTGGTAGATGTAGCCGTCGTTGTACCGGTACCACGCATCCGGCGTATCGTAGTAGCGATCCCGGTAAGCGAGCGGGACGTTGTAGGCGTCGTACCCAGCGGGAAGCGGACTGCCTACGGCGAGATCTCCCGCAAGAAGCGCGACGATCGCCTCAACCAGACCGTTGCCACGATCGACCTGGTAGATCGCTCCATTTCCATAACGGTAATAATAGTCGTCGCTATCGGCATAATAAGGCTGATAGGCGGCAGGCACATTATAGTAGCTATAGGTGTCGATGGGATAACGCTCGCCGACGTAGTAGTAGTCGACGTAGTCGTCATCCCATTCGTAGAGCGGCATGAACCCGCTCACCAACCGGTTTTCCCGGTTGACGCGGTAGAGATAGCCGTCACCGGCCCGGTAGAAGTAGCGATCCGTGTCCGGATACCAGGTCCGGTAGTACGCTGGCGGACGCTCGTCCCAGTAACGGTCTGGAAGTCGGGTGCCGACCAGCTTCTTGGCCTGACCCGGGGGCAGGCAACTGTTGTTCTTGGCCGCAAGCCCCGGCGGGCAGCCGCCGCCGGCGTAGCGCTCGGAGGCCGCATAGCGCAGCTGCGGGCGCGAACGCTCATCGCGAACCACACGGACGCGCTCGCTCCGATCCCGAATGTCACGATTTCGGTCTAGGCGATTCCAGTCCCGATCGCGGCTCACGCGCTGGACCTTGAGGGAGCGTCGATCCTCCCGAGCAACCCGAACCTTGCGTCCGCGCTGCTCGAACTGGCTACCACCGCGTTCCGCCTTCGCCTCGCGCACTGGACGATCGACCTTGCCGAACTTGCCGCCACCGCGCTCCGCTTTGCGAACCTGACCGCCGCCACGACGCTCGGCCTTCCTCGCGCCCGGGTTGCCGCGATCGGCCTTGCGAAGCTGACTGCCGCCGCCACGGCGTTCGGCGCGGGCAGCCTGTCCACCGCCGTTGGTCCGTTCGACCTTGGCAGCCTTTCCGCCGCCGTGTCCGCCGCCGCCCTTGCCACCCTTGTCGGCAAGAGCAGGGGCGGCGAGCGCCAGCGCCGCAACACTGGCGAGAGTCATGATTGTTCTCATGACGGATCTCCTTTCGCTCGAACTAACGGTCCGTCGCAAGCGCCGTTCCGGTCGCTCAACGTTCGTCGAGTGCATCTGGCCCCGCTAAGATGAACCGCAGATTTCTGCGGTTTGTTGAGGCTTAGGCGGGCTCGTCGGCGACCCAGTCCTTAATGAGGGTGCGCGAGGCCAACAGCGCAAGGAGCGCAGCCACGAGGTAGAAACCAAGCGCTGCGACCGCCGCGTAGCGCAAACTCTCGACGCCGTAGCTTGTCTTCAATGCGTCGGAAACTGCTCCGATCAGCAGCGGGCCGACGCCAAGCCCCACGAGGTTGTTGATCAGCAGGAAGCAGGCGGACGCCGTCGCTCGCATCGGACGCTCCACGAGGTTCTGGACCGCCGTCGCCACGGGCCCGAGCCACAGGATGTTGAGCGCATTGGGCACAAGCAACAGAGGCCAGGCGAGAGCTAAGGAATCACTCATCAGCCCGAACAAGAAGAACGGAAGCGTAATGAGCCAGGCAATCGCCGGAAGCCAGGCGTACCAGCGCTGGTTAGCGTGGCCCAGCCGGTCGGCGAGGAAACCGCCGGCCAGGACTCCCGCCGTTCCGCCCACCAGGAGCAAGCTCCCCATGAATTGGCCCGCCCCGATGATGTTCATGCCGAAACTGAGCATCAGGACCGACGGTGTCCACAGCGCAAGACCGTAGCCCACGAGCGAACTGCACGAGGCGGCAAAGGCCAGCAGCCAGAAGCTGGGCTTCCTGGCAAGGACCTTGAAGACGCTTCCGAACGGCATCCGGTCGGCGGCAGCGACCTTGGGTCGTGGAACATCCCGCACTACCCACAGGAAGATGGGTGCGAGGATCAGCCCTAACACACCCATGATGAGGAAGGCTGCGCGCCAGTTGATCAGCTCGGCGATATACGCCCCGGCCAGCGTTCCACCGCCAAGCCCGAGGGGAACGCCGAGCGAATAGACCCCCAAGGCGCGCGCCCGGCGATGCGGCGGGAAATAGTCCGCGATGAGAGCGTAAGACGGAGCGACTCCGCCGGCCTCCCCGATGCCGACGCCCAAGCGATACAGAAAGAGCTGCATGTAGCTGCCGGCCGTGCCGCACAGGGCGGTGAACCCGCTCCACACCGCGAGCGAACCCGCCACAACCGCGCTTCGGCTGGTGCGATCCGCAAGGTAGGACAGGGGCACTCCGAGAACGGAATACAGCAGGGCGAAGGCCAGGCCGCCGATCGCGCCGAACTGTGTGTCGGTGAGCTGGAGATCAGCCTTGATCGGCTGCGCCAGGATGCCGAGGATCTGCCGGTCGAGAAAGTTCAGGATGTAGGCCAGCAGGAGAAATGCCAGCACAAGGTTCGGATTGCGCGGCAGTGCCCGCGGGGCTTCTTGGGTCATGGACGTGAGGGGTGGCACGGGGCGCCCGCCTCAAGCAAGCGCCCCGTGAACCCTTGGCTCAGTAGCGGGCCGTCAGGCGGAGCGTGACCGTGCGCGGCGCACCATAGTAGACCGTGCGGATGTTGCCGACAGACGAGAACTCCTGGGCATCGGTCTTGTAGGCGCGGTCGAACAGGTTGTTGCCATAGAGGCCGAATGCCCAGTGCTTGTCTGCCGTTTCGTAAACGACACGCGCATCGCTGACCCAATAGCCCTTCTGGAACAAGCCTTCGATTTCGGTGTCGGTTCCGGCGGTAGGGCCGCTGCCGATCACGAAGGTATTGTCGACCGCCAGCGCGGTGCGCGACTTGTAGCGGCTCTGCGCACCAACGGTGATACCGCCGTTGTCCCCGAGATCGAACGCATATTGCGCACCCAGGCGCAGCGTCCATTTCGGCGCGAATGCCGGCGTCTGGAAGGCGCGACTGCCGCCGAAGTTGCCGAAGCGGGCATCATCGAAGTCGCGGTACTCGGCATCGAGATAGCCGATCTGGGTATCCAGCAGCAGCCCCTGCACCGGAGTCCAGTTGGCTTCGAGTTCGGCGCCCCGGATGCGCATCTTGCCGGCGTTGATGACCGACAGCACGGCGAGGGGAAGACCGGTCGTGGGATCCTCGTCGAGGCCGGAAACGCGGGCCTGGAAATCCTTGTAGTTGGAGTGGAAGACGGCGCCGTTGATGCGAACTTGCCGACTAACCGAGGACTTGAATCCCGCCTCGTAGGACCACACGGTTTCCGGGTCGTAGCGCGTCGCTTCGGTGACGGTGTTGGCCCGGCCGTTGAACCCGCCCGACTTGAAGCCCTTGGCGACGCGCGCGTAGACCATGGTATCGGGCGTCACCTGCCAGTCCACGCTCGCCATCGGTGACGTATCGGTCCACTTCCCACGGGGCGGAGAGAAGGCGAAGGTGCTGTTGAACCCCGGCAGAAGCGAGAAGAAGGTGCTGGTGGTGCGGAAGTAGTCCTTGGTTTCGCGCGTGTATCGCAGACCGCCGGAGATCCGGACATTCGGCACGACCTCGAAGCTCGCGTTGGCATAAGCCGCGTAGCTCTTGGTGGTGAGATCATCGTCGATGGTGCGCAGGAAGCCGCTGTTCAGGAACAACGGGCCCAGCACGTCGTCGCCATAAGCCTCCTGGTGCGACCCGACGTCTTCCTTGAGGTAGTAGAGACCGGCCACCGCGTTGAAGCGGTCGCTGTTGTAGGCGAGCTGGAACTCCTGGCTGATCTGGTCCTGGTCCACGCCCACGAACACATCGCCGACCTCATATTGCGTCGCGTCGATGTCGATGTAGTCGTCGGTCTTGAGGTTGCGGTAGGCGGTGATCGACTTGAGCGTCAGCGCCTCGGTGAGATCGATCGCCGCGGTACCGGCGAAGCCATAGTGCTTGAGCTTGGTCGAATTCGGCAGGCCGGGAGTGGTGCGCCCCGTCCAGTCATACTTGCCCGAACCGACCGGATCGGTGACCGGCAGCACGGTCCCGGAGAAGGTCACGAGGTTGTTGACCGGGCGGCCGACGTTGAGTGCGCCATCGTCACGGCTGTAGTCGGCGCTCAAGTCGATGCGGATGTTGCTGGCGGGGTTGACCGCAAGCATCGCGCGACCGCCGATTGAGTCGCGGTCGTTATACTCGCGGCTGTCCTCCCGATCTTCAACATAGCCGTCACGGTGCGCGCGCATGACGGCGATCCCGGCGGCGACACCCTCGGTGATAGGACCGGAGGCCGCGCCCCGGAGCTCGAACTGCCCGTAGGTACCGAATGTCGCGCTCGCGTTGGCCCGGACAGTCTGGCCGGGGCGTCGCGACACGAACTTGATCGCGCCACCGATGGTGTTCTTGCCGTAGAGCGTTCCCTGGGGCCCGCGCAGCACCTCGATCCGCTCGACATCGAGAAGGTCGAGCTGGTTGCCGCGGATGCGGGACAGGTAGACGTCGTCGACATAGACGCCCACCGCCGGGTCGAAGGTCTGCAATGCGTCCGGCTGGCCCACGCCGCGGATGTAGATGTTGGTGGCGTTGGACGAACCGCGGCCCTGGACGATGTTCAGGTTCGGCACCGCGCCCTGGAGCGAGGTGGTGTCGGTCGCCTGGAGGCGGTCGAGGGCGCGCTCGTTGAAGGCGGAGATGGACGAGGGGACGCGCTGCAGCGACTCCTCGACGCGCCGCGCGGTCACCACGATCTCACCCGTGGCCGTATCCTGCCCTTCGGCATCGGGAGCGGCCGTGGCTTCGGGCGCAGGAGCCTGCTGAGCCGCGTCCTGGTTCGTCTGTTCGACGGACTGGGCCAGCGCAGGAGCCGCGCCGAAAGCGACCGTCGCGGCAGTTCCCAGCAGGGTTGCACGGAAAAGCGAATGAGCATTCATGGACATCTCTCCCCCTTGGCTGAGGAGGCTGACCAGCCCCGCTTGCGCCAACTGTGCCGGGGACGTACTGAAAGTTGAACCGGGTTTCAACTCGGAAGAATGAGACGGACGGTCTGGGGGTACGAGAAGATGGAAAGCGTGACCGCACCGACACGCCGCAAGAAAGCGGAGCCTGCCGCCTCTCCGGCGAGCGACGGCAAGGCGCCCCGAACCGCCCGAGGCGAGAAGACCCTGCGCAAAATCCTTGATGCCGCGCTGGTGGAGTTCGGGGAACGCGGCTTTGCCGAGACTTCCATCGTCGGGATCACGCAGCGCGCCCGCGTGGCGCTTGGCACCTTCTACACCTACTTCGACAGCAAGGAGGATGTGTTCCGGGCGCTGGTCGGGGACATGTCGGCGCAAGTCCGGGACTCGGTCGCGCCGGCCTTCGAGCAGGCGCGCGATACGATGGACGGGGAGCGGCGCGCGCTTTCGGCATTTTTAGAGTTCGTGGCGGGACACAAGCAGGTCTACCGGATCATCGACGAAGCCGAGTTCGTCGATCCCGACGGCTTCCGCCGCCATTACGAGAGCACGGCGGAGCGCATCGCACAGCGACTCCAGGCCGGGGTGGAGCGGGGCGAGTTGCGCGCCGAGGACAGTCCGCTGGCGCAAGAGGTGAACGCCTGGGCGGTAATGGGCGCGAACGTGTTCCTCGGGCTGCGCTTCGGCGTGTGGGGCGAGGAAGATGCCCAGGAGGTCGCGGGCGTCGCCAACCGGCTGCTGCGCGAGGGATTGTCCGTCCGCTAGAGTGCGGCCGCCAGACGCGCGAAGGCATCCACGTCGCCGGGGTCATGGTACAGGCCAAGGCCGATGCGAAGCACGTCACCGCGCACGTCCGTCACGCAACCCTGCTCCATCAGGGACCTCTGCCACCGCGCGGCTTCGGGCGAGCGGAAGGCGAGGAAGCGGGCATGGTTTCCGGTTGATAACGGGTTCAGCAGTTCGGCTTTACCCAGCGGGGTACCCACGATGACCTTGAGCAACCGCTCGTGGAGGCGCGCCACCCGATCGCTGATTGCTTGCGTAGTCAGCCTCTCGTCCGCCAGCATTCGCCGGATCGCGTTGAAGCGGTATAGTGCCGATGGGTCGAAGGTCGCCCCCATGAACCGCATGGCATCGGGGGAGTAGCCGACCATCCCGGGTGGCAGCGACAGGTCCTCGAACTCGGCATACCAGCCGGTAATCGGCGGCCGCTCGCCGAAGCCGGGTGGGCAGTGCATGAGGCCCATGCCCTCCCCCGCCATCGCATATTTGTAGCCGCCCGCGAGGTAGAATGCGGCGGAGGCCACGTCTGCGGGAAAGGGTGTCTCCAGCGCCATGAAGCTGTGATAGCCGTCGATCACCACCCATGGACCGCCGGGGCTGGCGAGCGCCGCCAGCTCTGCGACGGGGTCGAACAGCCTGCCGCTGCCGAACAGCAGCTGGCTGACCATGACGAGGTCGTGTGCGCGTTCGCCTGCGGCGGCCAGGAATCGCTCGGCGAAGCTGTCGAACGGCTCGGCGGCAATGGTAGTGAGCGCGATCTCGCCGCTCTCGACCCAGCGCGCGAACTGGCGCCGTGCGCTGTGGAACTCGCCGTCGCTGGCGAGAACCCGCAGCGGCCCGCCTCCCGGGCGCGGAGCGGCGGCGCCGAGCCGCACAAGAAAGTCGTGGGTGTTGGCGGCGAAGACCACGGCACCAGGCATTCCGGTGCCCAGCTCCTCGGCGACGTGACTCTGCGCCTCTGGCCAGACCTCGCCCATGATCCGGTCCCACTTGCGGTCGGCGAGGCGCGCCGCGTCTTCCCAGCACTCCACCTGCCCCGCAAAGCTCGCATCCGGCCACAGGTGATGACTGTGCGCCGCCATGTGCAGCCGCCCCGGCGCAGCCCCGAGCGAACGGCTGAACAGGTGCTTGAAGCTCACAGCTCGGTCCTGAGATCCCACAGTTCGGGGAAGGCGCGCTTGGTCAGCGTGGAATGGAGGTAACGTGCGCCGGCCGAGCCGCCCGTTCCCGTCTTGTTGCCGATGATCCGCTCGACCGTCAGCACGTGCTTGTGGCGCCAGCCGGCGAGCGCGTCGTCGATGTCCACCAGCTTTTCCGCGAGCTGGTAGAGTTCGAACCACCGGTCCGCATCTCGGTAGACGGCCAGCCACGAGTCCTTGATTTCCTCGGGCGTGCCCGCGGCAAAACCGGAGCGGGTGAGCGCGGCATTGGCTTCATCCCACAGGCTGGGTTCGGAAAGCGCCGCCTTCAAGCGTTCATGCCCCTCCGAGCCGCCCTCGTAATAGTCGAGAAAGCGCGGGTCGCGGATGCCGAGGCGGTACTCCAGCTCCCGGAACTGGGCCGACTGGAAGCCGGAGGAGGTTCCCAGCACGTCGCGGAACTTGGCGTAGTCGACGGGCGTCAGCGTCGCCAGCACGTCCCAGCTCAAGGTCATGACGGACTGGATGCGCGACACGCGGGCGAGCGCCTTGTAGGCGGGCGCGAAGCGATCTTCCCGGACCAGGACCGTGGCCAGCCCCACTTCGTGGAGCATCTGCTTCAGCCACAATTCCTTGGTCTGGTGGATGACGATGAACAGCAGCTCGTCATGCAGCGGCGACAGGGGCTGCTGCGCGGACAACAAAGTGTCCAGCTGCAGGTAATCGGCATAGGTCATGCCGGCCGGGTGTGCGGTCATGCGCCGGACGCTAGGGGAAAATGGGAGGCGGCGCGAGGGGCGTTGGTGCCCCGCGCGCCAGGATCAGCGATCCGGTCGGGTCTGTCCGGCCGGGTTGCCGCTGCCGACCACGCCGATGTTGCCGAAGAATTCCTCGAAGAAGCTGTTGCGGCGTCCGAGGGTCGGGGTTTCCTTGCCGTACGGATCGATGGACGCGACCAGTTCCTTGCCCGTGCGATCCACGGCGGCCACGTTGCCGGCCTGGTCGAAGCGGACCCGGAGCACGGTCTGGTCCGTCACCCGCGGCTTGCGGAAGGCGAGCGCGTTCGTCTGGCGCGACACATAATACCATTCGTTCGGGTCGAACTGGGCCGTGAACGTCGGTCGGCCGAGCGTCTTCTGCACCGATTCCTTGTTGTCGACGCCCGGCTGGACGGCGGCCGCGAGTTCCTGGTCGAGGATGTATCCGCGGCTTTCGCGGTAGCCGGTGCAGGCGGTCAGCGCAGTTCCTGCCAGAACCAGGACGCCAAGGGCACGAAACGAAACAGCCATCAGTTTTCAACCACTCCTGTGAGGCCCTTGCGCCGCCCGGGCCACGGCTCAATATCCGCTAGGGGTGCGGGTGCCAAGTCACGGCGCTTGCCCTGCGCCGCCGCCCCTGAATGGAGGATAAACGATGCGATCCCTGATGCGGCTGTTCCGAAGCGAACCGGCCGCTGCCCGGCCCTTGTACGAGCAGGTGGTCGCTCGGGCGCGGCAGCCGCACTGGTATCTCGCCGGCGCTGTCCCGGATACGCTGGAAGGGCGGTTTTCCGTGCTTGCGACGCTGCTGGCGCTGGTCGACGTGCGGCTGGAGCGTGGGGGCGACCTGGCGCGGCGGACGTCCGTCGGGCTCGCCGAATGCTTTGTCGCAGACATGGAGATCGAGAACCGGCAGTTGGGCGTGTCCGACACGGGCATCGGCAAGAAGGTCGGCAGCCTGGTGGGCGCGCTCGGGGGACGGGTCGGTGTGTGGCGGCGAGTCGTGGACGGCGAGGAGAGCTGGGAAGGCGGGGTGAGCCGCAGCGTCTACCGCAATACGGAGGCTGCCGGCGAGGCGCTCGCCCATGTGGAACGCGAACTCAGGGCGTTCTGGGCAGCGCTGCAGGCCCGGACGGACGAGGCGCTGGTGCACGGAGCACTGCCATGAGCGACTTCGCGCATCAGCTGAACCTCAGCCAGATCCGGGACGGGCAACGGCTCGACCTGTCGGCGGACGAGGCGGAGCGGGCCGCAATCACCGAACGGCTGGGGCTGGACGGACTCGAGCGGTTCGACGCGCACGTGGCGCTGGAGCGCGAAGGCGAGAAGGTGCGGGCTGCGGGGCGGATCAGGGCGGTGCTGACCCAGTCGTGCGTCGCCACCGGAGAAGCCGTTCCAGCGCATGTCGACGAGCCGTTCGAGATCCTGTTCCTGCCCGAGCCGCAGGTCGGCGCGGACGAGGAACTGGAACTGAGCGACGAGGATTGCGACGTGGTGTTCCACGACGGCGCGGCCGTGGACCTCGGCTCCGCGCTAGCCGACACGCTGGGCCTAGCGCTCGATCCTTATCCGCGCTCGCCCAATGCCGACGAGGTCCTGCGCAGCGCTGGCGTGCTTACGGAGGAGCAGGCCGGACCGTTCGCGGCACTGGCGAAGCTCAAGGGACTGGCGCGGGAATAAGGTTGCTCTCGTGCTCGCCCCGGTTTCGACGAAGGGTGTCTGTGTGGTGCGCTTCGACAGGCTCAGCGTGAGCGGTTGAAGACTCAGAACGGGACGTCGTCGTCCAGGTCGTTGTCGAACGCCGCCGGCTGCGGGCGCGACTGGCCGCCGCGGCTGCCGCCGCCATAGCCACCGGAACCGAAGCCGCCGTCATCCTCACGGCCACCGCCGAAGCTGCCGCCCCCGCGCGACCCGCCGCCGCCTTCACCGCGGCCGTCGAGCAGGACCATCGCGCTGTTGAAGTTCCGCAGCACCACATCCGTGGTGTAGCGGTCGTTGCCCTGCTGGTCCTGCCACTTGCGGGTCTCCAGCTGGCCTTCGAGATAGACCTTGCTGCCCTTGCGCAGATATTGCTCGGCGACGCGGGCGAGACCTTCGGAGAAGATGGACACGTTGTGCCACTCCGTCTTCTCCTTGCGCTCGCCCGAGTTGCGGTCCTTCCAGTTCTCTGACGTGGCGAGGGTAAAGCTGACGACCTTTCCGCCGTTGGCGAAGCTGCGTGATTCGGGGTCCTTGCCCAGATTGCCGACTAGAATGACCTTGTTGACGCTGCCCGCCATGCCGTGAATCTCCGTGGTTCGGAGAGCAGCTATAGGCCGAGCGCCACCGCCGTCCAGTAGGTGATTCCGGCGGCGGCGTAGGCCAGCGCAAACAGATAGCCAACCATGAACGCGGGCCATTTCCAGCCGTTGGTCTCGCGCCGGGTGATAGCGATGGTGGAGATGCACTGGGGGGCGAACACGAACCAGGCGAGGAAGGCGAGCGCGGTCGGCAGCGGCCAGTTGCCGGCGAGCCGTTCCTCGAGGCTCTGCGCCATCTGCTCCTCGTCGCTCTGGTCGATGGCGTAGACGGTGGCGATCGCGCTGACCGCCACTTCCCGCGCGGCCATGGCAGGGATCAGTGCAAGCGCAATGTCGTGATTGAAGCCGATCGGCTTCACCAGGACCTCGATGCCGCTGGCGATCCGGCCGGCGAGCGAAACTTCGCTCTGCTGTTCGCCCGGTTTCGCCTGCGGGAAGCTGGCGAGTGCCCAAAGGACCACGGTCGTCACAAGGATGATCCCGCCCGCGCGCTTGAGAAAGATCAGCGCGCGCTGCCACAGGCCGATTGCCACGTCCTTGAGCGCCGGCATCTGGTACTTGGGCAGTTCCATCATGAAGAAGCTCTTGCCGCCCCGCGCCACCGTCTTGCGCAAGAGCAAGGCCGCGATCAGAGCCCCACCGATGCCGGCGATGTAGAGCCCGAACATGACTAGACCTTGCAGCCCGATCCCCGGCCCCAGGGTCCGATCCGGGATGAAGGCGGCGATGATCAAAGTGTAGACCGGCAGCCGCGCCGAACAGGTCATCAGCGGCGCTACCAGGATGGTGGTCAGGCGATCCTTCTCATTGTCGATGGTGCGGGTCGCCATGATGCCGGGCACGGCGCAGGCGAAGCTGGACAGCAGCGGAATGAAAGCGCGCCCAGACAGGCCCGCGCGGCTCATCAGCCGGTCCATGAGGAAGGCGGCCCGGACCATGTAGCCCGTGCCCTCCAGCAGGAGGATGAAGAAAAACAGGATCAGGATCTGCGGAAGAAAGACCACGACGGCTCCGACGCCGCCGATGAGTCCATCCACGATCAGCGAGCGGAACAGTCCTTCCGGTAGTGAGGCCGCAATCGCTTCGCCGAGCGCCGCCATCCCGCTCTCGATCCACCCGATCGGCGCTTCGGACCAGGCGAACACCGCCTGGAACATGGTGAACATGACGAGCCCCAGGATGAGGGGTCCGGCAACGGGATGCAGCAGCACGCGGTCGAGCCGGTGGGTCCAGCGGCGAACGGGCGTTTCGCTGACGGTCGCCGCCTCCGATATCCGCCGGGCCTCTCGCTGCAAAAGCTGGGGGTCTTGTGCTAGGGCGGTGGAGCGCGTCGGCTGGGCAAGCACCTGTTCCAGCGCGCCGCGGAGTTCGTCCGTCCCCTTCCGGCGAACGGCGATGGTTTCGATGACCGGCACGCCGAGTAGCGACGAAAGCCGTTCGGCACTGAGGTCCAGTCCGTCCCGGCGGGCCATGTCGATCATGTTCAGGGCGACGACGGTCGGAAGGCCAAGGCCGATGAGCTGAAGCGCGAACCGCAGGTGATTGTCGAGATTCGAGGCATCGACGACGACCAGCAGCGCGTCCGGCCGGCGCTCGCCCGCGAAGGTTCCGAGCAGCACATTCCGGGTGACCGCCTCGTCAGGGCTGGAAGGATCCAGTCCATAGGCTCCCGGCAAGTCCACCAGCTCCACCGGACGGCCGTCCGGCAATACCGTGCGCCCGCTTTTCCGCTCCACGGTCACGCCCGGATAGTTGCCGACCTTTTGCCGGGCGCCCGTCAACGCGTTGAAGAGTGCGCTCTTGCCGGCATTGGGGTTGCCGACGACCGCGATCAGAGGTGCCGGGTTCATGGCCTGGCCTTGCGGATCAGAAAGAAGGAGCGACGCGGATGGCCCGGGCATGGTTGCGCCGAATCGCAACCGTCATCCGGCCAACGCGGACCGCCAGGGGATCGCGTCCGAAGGGACCAAGGTGCAACGGTTCCACCGTAACACCCTCGTCGAACCCGAAGTGCTTGAGACGGCAGACCTCGCCCTCGTCGAGCAGATGCCACTCCACCGCCGCGATCCGACCGCGACTGCCGACCGCGAGCTCGTCGAGGGAAAGCTGAAACTGGCTGAAGGGCGCCGCAACCGTCATTGCGACTGATTATCAATATCGACGCGGCAAATCCAGTGCCGTCCGATCCGGGAATCTACCTAGTGCGGCGGATAGCGCAGTCGGCCGAGGAAACGGGCGAGGCTCGGGCGATTAATCGAGCCCGCCCGCCAACCGGCCTTCCACTTCTCGAATGCCATCACATTGTCGATCCGTCGGTCGAGAAAGGCGGCCGTGGCGGCGCTGCCTTCGCTCTCGTCACCCATCCACGCGAGCAGGGTCGAACCGTACACACCCGACAGGGTCAGCCGCTTGGTGTAGTGGTTGTAGTCCGTGGCGGTGTCCCCGGCCAGGCGCCAGATGACGTCGGCGGTGCGCCAGCCGAGCCGCGTGCCGAGCGCCACGTTCTGCGGCATCGCAAGGGTCGCAAGAGCCCGGCGGACGGCTTCCTTCGCCGGCTCCATGATGCGGAAGCGCGCCCAAAGCATGTCGCGGATGCGGGCGCGGATCTTCATGGCCGCAAGCCGCTCGGCCGGGAACTCCGCCGCCATCGCCCGGTCGACGCCTGCGATGTAGACGTCGATCAGCCTCGCAGCCTCCTTCGGCATGGCCAGACGGGCCTGGGCGCGGTCGATGCCCATTGCATCGGCCGCCGCATCGACTGCAGCGGGCGTCCACCCGTCGAACACCGCATTCTCACCAACCGCGAGGGCCAGGCGCTGCCGGATCTGCTCGAGCGGGCTGGGGGAGTCGTCCATGACCGCTAGGTGGTCGTTTCCGCCCCGCCGCGCAAGCGCACCAAGACCAGCGCAATCGCGATTGCCGCGGCGCCAACCCAGTCGAGCACGGTCAGGGTTTCCCCATAGACGATCCAGCCCATGAAGGCGGAGATGGCAGGCTGGGTCAGCAGCGCGAGCCCGACGACCAGCGGCGGCACGACCCCCAACGCATAAACCAGGCAGCCCTGTCCAATCACCTGGCTGCTCAAGGCAAGGACCACAAGTGGAGTCCAGCTTTCGGGCAGGATCCGTTCCCCGGTGATCAGCGCGAACGGCAGCAGCATCACGGCTCCGAAGGCGGTGGCCAGGACGACGGTCGGGAGAGGCTGCAGCTGTCCGCGGGCACGCTCGATTCCTATCAGGTAGCCGGTGTAGAGCAGGCCCGCGAACAGGGCGAGCAGGTCGCCTCGCAGGTGGCGGGCGCTCAGCTCGGCGCTCCCGGCCATCAGCAGGGCCGAGCCCAGCGCAGCGAGCAGCAGTGCCGCCGACTGGAGCCGGGTCGGCCAGCGCCGCGCCAGCCACAGGCCCCAGGCAGCGAAGGCGAAGCTGGACATGTTCGCGAACAGGGTCGCGTTGCCAAGCTTCGTGAGCTCAATCCCTGCGTGCCAAGCGACGAGGTCCGCGGCGAAGAAGAATGCGGCCACCGCCACGATCAGACCGAGCGCTTTTCCGGGCCAGTGAGCCGGCTGCCCCGCACTGCGGGCGAGAAGGAACAGGAACGGGACGGCGATGGCCAGCCGCCAGAACCCTGCGGCCGCGGGTCCCACGTCCGCCCAGCGCACCAGCCAGGGACCGAACGCCAGCGCGGCGTTGCCGATCAGCAGGGCGATGAAGCCCCTGCCCAGCGCGGACGGTCTGGCGGGAACACGGGAAATGGACGCGGTCACATCCGGGTGACTAGCGGGCTCGGGTGGAAAGCTCCATCTGAACGAGCATGACCAAGCTGTTCGACCCCATCACCGTTGGAAACCTGACCCTCAAGAACCGCATCTGGATGGCCCCGCTGACCCGCGGCCGCGCGACCCGAGAAGCGGTCCCTACCCCGATCATGGCGGAATATTATGCCCAGCGGGCGGATGCCGGCCTGATCATCTCCGAAGCGACCGGCATCAGCCGGGAAGGCCTTGGCTGGCCTTATGCGCCCGGGCTGTGGACCCAGGCGCAGGTGGACGGCTGGAAGCCGGTGACCGAGGCTGTTCACCGGGCTGGAGGGCGGATCATCGCGCAACTCTGGCACATGGGCCGGCTGGTGCATCCGGACCTCGGCGGCGGCCAACCGGTCAGCGCCTCGGCCACGACGGCGCCCCACAAGGCACACACCTACGAGGGCAAGAAGCCCTATGTCGAGGCGCGGGCGGCCACTCTGGACGACATCCGCCGGATCACCGGCGACTATGCCCGCGCCGCTCGAAATGCCATCGCGGCTGGGTTCGATGGCGTGCAGCTTCATGGAGCGAATGGCTACCTGATCGATCAGTTTCTGCGCGATGGCTCCAACCTGCGGGACGACGACTACGGCGGCTCGATCGCCAATCGGATCCGGCTGATGAGCGAGGTGGTCGGCACCCTGGTTGCGGAGGTCGGGGCCGACCGGACCCACGTGCGACTGTCGCCGAACGGCGCCGTGCAGGGCGTGGACGACAGCGACCCGCGCGCGCTGTTCACCGCGGCCGCGGCCGAATTGCAGCGCCACGGCATTGCGAGCCTGGAGATGCGGGAGCCTGGCACCCAGTCGAGCTTCCTGCCCTCCGATGACGAGCCGGTCAGCCCGTATATTCGCAAGGTTTTCCATGGCGTGCTCGCGCTCAACAGCGATTACGTCCACGATACCGCGGAGCAGCGACTGGCGGAGGGCGTCGCCGATGCGATCGCCTTTGGCCGGCCGTTCCTGGCCAACCCGGACCTGGTAGAGCGCTTCCGCAGGGGCGCGCCGCTGAACGAGCCCGACGTGAAGACCTTCTACACGCAGGGGGCCGAAGGCTACACCGACTATCCGCGTTGGCAGGAACAGGCCGCCGCCTGAGCCATTACATTCCTCAGCCAAGGAGGAGGGACGATGCGCAAGGACGTGGCATGGGGCGCGGCGGCCGGCGGGCTGCTGGTGGGGCTGGGGATCGCCTACATCCTGCGGGAGAAGGCGACACCGGAACCGGACTATCGCGTGCTGGCAAGCGAGCGCGAGTTCGAGATCCGCTCCTATCCGGCGACTCGGGTCGCGGAGACGGTCGTGCAGGGGCCCCGCAAGGACGCATTGAACGAGGGCTATCGAATTCTGTCGGACTACCTGACCGCCGAGTCGCGGCCTGGCGGGAAACTGCCGATGTGGGTGCCGGTGTTCCAGGACTCAGGCAACCCGATGGCGAGCGATCCGCCGACCTTCGACGACGATCTGGGCGAGGGCGGCTGGCGGGTGCGCCTCACCCTGCCGCAGGATGAGGAACTTCCGCATCCGCCGGAGGGTGTAGCCCTAGTCGAGATTCCGGCCCGCCGGGTTGGCGTGGCGCGGTTCTCGGGCACGGCCAACGATGATCGCCTGGCCGCTCATGAGGATGCTCTGCGGGGCTGGTTGAGCCGGCACGGTGAGAAGGCTCTCCATGCGGAGCCCGAATATGCCTTCTACAACTCGCCAATGATCCCGCCGCCGCTGCGCCGGGTCGAAGTGCTGCTGCCGCTGACCTAGGCGAAGCGTTCTTGCACACCCAGCAGGGCGAGGGCCGCCCGTGCTGCGTCCCCGCCCTTGTCGCCTTGAGCAGGATCAGCGCGAACGATCGCCTGCTGTTCGTTCTCGACAGTGAGGATGCCGTTGCCGACCGGCAGGCCGTCCATGGTCAGCGCCATGATCCCGCGGGCGCTCTCTCCGGCCACGATCTCGAAGTGGAAGGTCTCGCCGCGGATCACCACGCCGAGCGCGACATAGGCATCGAACTCGCCGCCGTCGGACGCGAGGGCGATGGCCCCGGGCAGCTCCAGCGCGCCCGGCACGGTAATCGTCTCGTGGGTATGGCCAGCCGCCTCCAGCGCCTTGCGCGCGCCGTCGAGCAGCATGTCGTTGAGGTGCGCGTAGAAGCGCGCCTCGGCAATCAGGACGCGGGCCATTCGATCACTCCGTGGGGATGGGGCGCTCTTCGACGATGGCCAGGCCATAGCCGCCAAGGCCGACGGGCGAATGCCGCGTGTTGGTGAGCAGGATCATGTCGTGGATGTTGAGCGCGGCCAGGATCTGCGCGCCGATGCCGTAGCTGCGCAGCATCTCGCCCGGCTCCACGTCCTTGCCGGAGCGCCGGTCGGCCGAGCGGGACAGCGATCCCGGGTCCGCCGCATGAAGCGCGACGATGACGCCGGAGCCTTCCACCTCGATCATCCGCATCGCGCCCTGCAACAGTCCGGTACGGCAGCTCTGCTCGCCCAGGACGTCGGCGAAAAGATCGAGGCTGTGCATGCGCACCAGCGTCGGCCGGCTGGGATCGAGCGGCCCGAGCACCAGCGCGAGTTGTTCTGCGCCCGTCGCCTTGTCCCGGAACACCTGCGCCTGCCACTGCACTCCCGACGCGCTGGTGAACGCGGTGTCGGCCACCCGCTCGACCATATGGTCCTTCTTGAGGCGGTAGGCGATGAGGTCGCGGATCGTCCCGATCTTGAGGCCGTGCTGGCGCGCAAAGTCGATCAGGTCGTCCAGCCGGGCCATGGTCCCGTCTTCGCGCATGATCTCGCAGATCACGCCGGAAGGGTTGAGGCCCGCCAGCCGCGAAACGTCAACGGCTGCCTCCGTATGGCCGGCGCGGACCAGCACACCGCCTGGACGCGCCACGAGTGGGAAGACGTGGCCAGGGGAAACGAGCGCATGCGGTCCGTTGGCCGCGTCGATTGCGACCGCGACCGTGCGAGCCCGGTCCGCTGCGCTGATGCCCGTCGAGACGCCTTCGCGGGCCTCAATCGACACGGTGAACGCGGTTTCGTGCCGGGTGCCGTTGGTGCGCGCCATCAAGGGCAGCTGAAGCTGCTGCACGCGTTCGTGAGTGAGGGCGAGGCAGATCAGCCCGCGGCCGTGGCGGGCCATGAAGTTGATCGCATCCGGCGTCGCCATCTGGGCCGGAATAATCAGGTCGCCCTCATTTTCCCGATCGTCGTCGTCAACCAGGATGTACATGCGGCCATTGCGCGCCTCGTTGATGATGGCTTCGGGGCCGACCATCACCTCGGCCGTGCCGCGCTGGAGCAGTTTCTCGAGGCGGCCGAGCGTCTCGGCGGTCGGGTTCCAGTCGGGCGCACCCAGCTTGCGGAGCGAATTGGGGTGGAGCCCTGCCGCCCGGGCAAGGCCGGAGCGACTAATCTCGCCAGTGTCGACGATAGCAGTAAGTCGGTCGATGAGGGTGCTGGACATCGCCAAGTACTATCACACCACGGTGTGAGATGTAACCCTACGCAGTCACATCAGAAACATGCCTATGAGTCGCGAGCAGCCAGCATCCGTTCCAGATAGCGCGCCAGAACGTCGATCTCCACATTAAGCTGTCGCCCGCCAACGAGGTCTCCGAGTGTGGTGTGTTGCGCGGTATGCGGGATGATATTCACGGAGAAGTGCGTCTCGCCCTCATGGTCGCGCACATCGTTGACGGTCAGGGACACGCCATCGAGCGTCACGGAGCCCTTCGGCGCGAGTGCCGGACCGAGCTCGCGCGCCACGCGGATGCCGATGCGGGTCGAGGCGCCATCTTCACAGGTGCCGACGACCTCGCCGATACCGTCGACGTGACCGGTGACGATATGTCCACCGAGTTCGTCCCCAACCCGCAGCGCGCGCTCCAGGTTCAGGCGTGCGCCCTCCTGCCACTGACCGGCCGCCGTGCGGCTTAGCGTCTCGCCCGACACATCCACGGCAAACCAGTCCTCGCCCTTGTCGACGACCGTGAGACACACGCCCGAACAAGCAATGGACGCGCCGAGATCAACCGTAGCCAGGTCGTATCCGCAGGCAATGGTGAGGCGCAGGTCGCCCCGCTGCTCGGCGGAGCGGACGGTGCCGATGTCGGTGATGATGCCGGTGAACATGCTAGTTCGTCATTCCCGCGAAGACGGGAGTGCATTTCCCGCCTGTTGTTCTTGTGGCTTGTTCAGGAGGTGGACCCCCGCCTGCGCGGGAGTGACGCCCCTCACCCGCTCGTAGACTTCGAGCCGGTCGATGCCAAGCGGACGGCCGTCGCGCGCTATCCACCGACCGTGCGCATCGCCGATCGCATCCAGTCCGATGTAGCCGACGCTCTGCTTCCCCTCGCCGATGATGATCGGTGCCCGGTAGAGGAGGATACGGTCGACCAGGTCGGCCGCAAGGAAAGCCGTGGCCGTCGCCGACCCGCCCTCGACCAGCAGGTCGTTGACGTCATGAAGCCGATAGACATCCTCCGGGGAACGCAGGATTTCCCAGCCCTCCACGGGCTCCCCGCGAGTGAGCAAGGCGCGCCTTGGCGACCATTCCTCGAGACCTGGAAGACGTACATCCAGCCGCGGCCGGTCCGCCAGCAGCGTGCCGCGTCCGACCAAGATCATGTCGCTATGCGCCCGTTCCAGATGGACGTGGGCGCGGGCGTCCTCGCCGGTGATCCACTTCGATTCGCCCGACGGCAGCGCGACCTTCCCGTCGATCGACAAGGCCAGCTTCAGGGTGACGCGGGGCCGGCGGAGCCTGAGGCGGGTGAGCCAGCCAGGCATCGACTCCGCCGCTGGGTTCGCGCCCTCGCCCACATCGACCTGAATGCCGGCGTCCCGCAGCTGGCGGACGCCATCGCCCGCCGTTCGTTCGTCCGGGTCCTGCAGGGCGGCGACGACCCGGCTCACGCCCGCGTCGATGATCAGGTGCGCACAGGTCGGTCCACGCTGGCTGCGGTGAGCGCAAGGCTCCAGGCTGGTGTAGAGGGTCGCTCCACGTGCCCTTTCCCCCGCCTCTGCCAACGCAACTGCTTCGGCATGTGGGCGACCCCCACGCTCGGTAGCGCCGCGACCGACGACCTCCTCATTTGAGACGATGACGCAGCCAACGTTCGGATTGGGCGCAGTCCGCCCCCGAGCGCCGGCGCCGAGCGCGATCGCTTCGGCCATCCAGCGGGCGTCACTCGATGCCGAGCTTATCCTGCAGCTCCTTGAACTGGCGTTGACGCTCCTTCTGCGCCGCTTCTCGCGCCGCCTGGTCCTTCTTCTGCTCAGCCACGATCTCAGCATCCGTGCGGTTGGCCGTCCAGCTTTCCGTGTAGATGATCTGCGGCGGCGGCGCTGTGTTCACCTTCGCGTCCAGGAAGAACACGATCACGATGATCGCGGTGATCAGCAGCGCCAGCGCACCACCGAGCAGGCGATCCCGATCACGGTTCCGCAGGAAGGCCTTGAGGTCGGCCAGAGCGACACTCGGCCTGGAGAAAGGCGGAAGAACCGGCATGGAGCCGTAGATAGGACGGAGCCGGGCGGAGCACTACCCCCGCCCGGACCAGAGGCTCAGACGTCGCGCATCTCGAACCGGAGCGTGATGGTGATGCTGGTCGCAACCGGGCGCCCATCCTCCGTCGCCGGCTTGTACCGCCAGGTGCGGATCAGGTGCTTGCGGGCAGCCTGGAGGAACTCGGGATCGGCCGCGCCGACCGGCTCGACACTCACCACCCGCCCGCGCTCGTCGATGCCGAGGCGAAGCTTCAGCACGGCCTCTTCCTCCGTACGCAGCTTGGAGTCGGGGTAAGGCGGCCGAAGCAGGTCGGCCGGCGTCGCCAGCCGGGCGGCGACCTTCACCGGCTCCTTGATAGGGAGCGGCTCCACTTTCGGCCCGAGCGGCGCGTCGATGATCGGCCGGATGTCGGGGATGATGTCCGTAGTGGCCGGACCACTATCGACCACTGGATTGTCCGGCAGCGGCGGGTAGAGCGGCGGCGTGGGCGTGATGACACTCGGCTGCTGCTGAGCGGGCGTCCGCGGATCGGTCTTGGGCCTGGGCTCCGGAGGCGGAGGGTCCTTGGGCAGGGGAATGGGCTCGATGGTGATCGGTGTTTTCGGGACAAACGGGTTCACCTCCATCTTGGCCGTGACCAGGAAGGCGATGGCAACCGCGTGGCCTCCGATGATCAAGCTCAGCATGGTGGGGGACAGGTGGCGCCGGGGGCGGCGGTGGGCGGCATAAGCAAGCATGACGGCCTCCTCTTGCAGGTGAGTTGATGTTACAACATCACAGATTGGAGGCAAGCTCCTTTTGATCTGGCAAAGTTTCGGTTTTCAGGCGCTTGCTGCGGCTCGAAGTCGTTCCAGCGTGCGCTCTCGACCCAGGCGCTTGACCAGCGGACCCATCTCAGGACCCGAGTCGCGCCCCGTAAGGGCCAGGCGCAACGGCAGGAACAACGGCTTGCCCTTGCGGCCCGTGCGCTCCTTGAGCGCACCGGTGAGCGAGTGCCAGGGGTCGGCGCACCAGTCGATTCCCGGGACGTTCCGTGCTGCCTCGGCGAGAAAGGCACGGTCGTCCGCGGGCAGCTCAGGACAGGCAATCGCGCCGTGAAGCACGGGCACCCAGGCGCTTGCCTCGGAGAGATGCGCGAGGTTGCCGCGGAGCAGGTGCCAGTCCTCTGGCGCGAGGTCGGCAGGCAAACGGTCGCAGACAGCCTCGTACGGCAGCTGGTGGAGCAGCTTGGCATTCAGCAGCTCGACATCGTGGAAGTCGAAATGCGCCGGTGCCCGGCCGAAATGTGCGAAGTCGAAGCTATCGGCGAGGGTATCCAGACCAGGTGTCGCCTCGACCGGATGGGAGGTGCCGAGATGCGCCAGCTGCGAGAGCAATGCCATGGGCTCGAGGCCGGCGTCCTGCATGGCTCCGACGCCGACCGCGCCAAGGCGCTTGGACAGCTTGCCCTCGGCCGCGACCAGCAGCGCTTCGTGGGCGAGGTGAGGCGGTTCGGCCCCCAGTGCGGCGAACATCTGTAGCTGGACCGCGCTGTTGGACACATGGTCCTCGCCCCGCACGATGTGCGTGATGCCGAGATCCACGTCGTCGATGACGCTCGGCAGGAGGTAGAGCCACGACCCGTCGGCCCGGCGGATAACGGGGTCGCTGAGCAGGTGGGGATCGAAGCGCTGCTCGCCGCGGATGAGGTCTTCCCATGCGATCGGCTGGTCGTGGTCGAGCCGGAAGCGCCAGTGCGGCTCGCGGCCGGGAACGGCTTCGTTATCGCCCTCGGGCCGCTCGTAAACTGGGGGGAGCCCGCGCCCGAGCAGGATCTTCCGACGGAGATCGAGTTCCTGCGGGGTCTCGTAGCAGGCATAGACCCGGCCGGCCGCGCGCAGCCGCTCGAACTCGCGCTCGTACAGGGCGAAGCGGTCCGACTGGCGGACGCTATCGTCCGGGTGGAGGCCGAGCCAGGCAAGGTCGTCGCGGATCTGCTGCTCGTTCTCGGGCGTGGAGCGCTCGCGGTCGGTGTCGTCGATCCGCAGCAGGAAGCGACCCCCATGCTTTCGGGCGAACAGGAAGTTGTGCAGCGCCGTTCGGATATTGCCGACGTGGAGGCGCCCGGTGGGCGACGGAGCGAAGCGGGTGACGACGCTCATCGCGCAGTCCGGAACGCGTTGGTGATCGGATAGCGGCGGTCGCGGCCGAAGTTGCGGCCGCCGATCTTCACCCCGGGCGGAGCCTGGCGCCGCTTGTACTCGGCGCGGAGGACCAGCTTCTCCATTTCCGCCACCACCTTGACGTCGGCGCCCGTTTCCGCCGCCACCTCGGCGACGGACTTCTCGGCATCGACGAGCCCGACGAGAATCGGATCGAGCAGCTCATAGGGGGGCAAGCTGTCCTCGTCCTTCTGGTCGGGGCGGAGCTCGGCCGTTGGCGGCTTGTTGATCACGCGCTGCGGCATGACGGGGCCGTCAGGGCCGAGCGAGTCGTCTGGCTTGTGCGCATTGCGCCAGCGCGACAGCTTGAACACGGTCGTCTTGTAGGCGTCCTTGAGCACGGAATAGCCGCCAGCCATGTCGCCGTAGAGGGTGGCGTAACCCACGCTCATCTCCGACTTGTTGCCGGTGGTCAGCAGCATGTGGCCGAACTTGTTGGACAGCGCCATCAGGGTGACCATTCGCAGCCTGGCCTGGATGTTCTCCTCGGCAAGGTCCGGCTTGCGCCCCGCGAACGCGTCCTTCAGCATCACACTCAACGCATCCACCCCGGGCACGATCGGGATGACGTCATGGCGGCAGCCGAGCAACTCAGCACACTCCTGCGCGTCCTCCACCGAGGTGCTGCCGGTGTACACGGACGGCATCATCACGCCCCACACCTTGTCTGGCCCGAGCGCATCCACCGCGACCGCCGCCGACAAGGCACTGTCGATCCCGCCAGACAGGCCAAGGATCACGCCGGGGAAGCCGTTGCGCTGCACATAGTCGCGCAGGCCAACCATCATGGCGTGGTAGATGTCGGCGGGGAACTGATCGAGTTCGTGCTGCTCGCGCGTGGTGCAGGTCCACTTGCCTGACGAGCGCTTCCACTGTGTCAGCAGCAGCGCTTCTTCCCAGTCGGGCAACTGGACCACCAGTTCCCCGTCCGGGTTCACGACGAAGGACGAACCGTCGAACGCCAGCTCGTCTTGTCCACCGACCCGATTGAGATAGGCCATCGCAAGGCCGCTTGTCGCGACGCGGCTTTGCACCAGGCTCTGGCGGAGGTCGTCCTTGTCGAGCTCGTACGGACTGCCGTTCGCCACCAGCAGCAGCTCTGCGCCTTCGGCCGCCAGATGCTCGCACACGTCTTCCAGCCATATGTCTTCGCAGATCGGCAGGCCGATGCGGACGCCGCGGAACTCGAACACCTTGGGGAGAGGTCCGGATGCAAAGACGCGCTTCTCGTCGAAGGTGCCATAGTTCGGCAGCTCCCGCTTCGAGGTCACGAACAACCCGCGCCCGCCGTCGGCGACGATCATCGCATTGTAGGGCTTGCCGTCGCGCAGCACGATCGAGCCGAACGCTACGGCCGGGCCCGGCGCCTGCGTCGCTGCGACGAGTTTCGCCGCTTCCTCCTCGGTCCGCCGCAGGAACTCCGGCTTCAGCACCAGGTCCTCGGGCGGGTAGCCGGTCAGCTGGAGCTCCGGCACCAGCAGCAGGTCCGCGCCGCCGGCCCGCTCCCGCATCTGGAGGATCGCCGCGGCATTACCGGCGAGGTCCCCCACGCGCTGGTTCATCTGGGCAAGCGCAATGATCAGGCGTTCGGTCATGCGAGGCTCTCTAGCGGCGGGAAGTCTTTCGTCCAACGTCGCGGCTCGCTAGAGGGAGCCATCTCGGGAAGGGGCACCTCATGAAACTGCTGGCCGGCAACTCCAATCTGCCGCTCGCCAAGGCCATCTCCGATTATCTCGAACTGCCATTGACGCAGGCGAGCGTTCGGCGGTTCGCCGACGAGGAAGTATTCGTCGAGATCCACGAGAACGTCCGGGGCGAGGACGTCTTCCTCATCCAGTCGACCAGCTATCCGGCCAACGACAATCTGATGGAACTGCTGATCTGCATCGATGCGCTGCGCCGCGCATCGGCCAAGCGAATCACGGCGGTACTGCCTTATTTCGGCTATGCCCGTCAGGACCGGAAGCCGGGGCCCCGCACCCCGATCAGCGCCAAGCTGGTCGCCAACCTGATCACGGTCGCTGGCGCCAACCGGGTGCTCTCCGTCGACCTCCACGCCGGGCAGATCCAGGGCTTCTTCGACATCCCTACGGACAATCTGTTCGGCGCGCCGGTCATGAGCGCGGATATCCAGGCCCGCTTTGGCTCAAAGGAGATCACGGTCGTGTCGCCGGACGTCGGCGGAGTGGTGCGAGCCCGAAGCCTCGCCAAGCGCTTGAATAACGCCCCGCTGGCGATCGTCGACAAGCGCCGCGAGCGCGCCGGCGAGTCGGAGGTGATGAACATCATCGGCGACGTGGACGGACGCTTCTGCGTGCTGATCGACGATATCGTCGATTCGGCCGGAACGCTGTGCAACGCCGCTGCCGCGCTTCGCCAGCAGGGCGCTACGGACGTGGTCGCCTACGTCACCCACGGCGTGCTCTCCGGCGGCGCCGCGGCGCGCGTGGCTGCGAGCGAGCTGACCGAGTTGGTCGTGACCGACTCGATCTTCTCGGGCGAGGCGGATGTGAAGGGCGGCAAGATCCGGCGCCTGACCATCGCCCCGCTGCTCGCCGAGGCGATCCGCCGAATCGCGGACGAAAGCAGCGTCTCCAGCCTGTTCGACTAGGAGCCTCCCGCGAGCGCCCGCGTTGGAGCGCGGTTGATCCGCGAAGGAGCTTGTCATGCCGACCGTTCTCATCACCGGCGCGAACCGCGGGCTCGGGCTGGAGTTCGTGCGCCAGTACCAGGCCGAAGGGTGGGAGGTCATCGCCACTGCGCGGCAAAGATCTCCCGAGCTGATGGCTGTTGGCGTGCGAGTGGAGCAGCTGGACATGAGCGACCTCGACGCGGTCGCCAGCTTTTCCGCAGGCGTGAACCGCCTGGATCTCCTGATCGCGAATGCAGGAACCTATGGTCCGCGCGAAGCGGCCGATGCGGACGAAGCGCGTGAATGGCTAGGCACGTTCGCGGTGAACACCATTGCCCCGTACCTGCTGGCGAAGGCGGTTCTCCCGCCAGTCCGCGCGGCGGGAGGGAAGCTGATCGCGATCAGCACGCGCATGGGCTCGATTGCCGACAATACGAGCGGCGGCTTTCTCGCCTATCGCTCGAGCAAGACGGCGCTCAACATGGCTTGGCGAACGCTGGCGCTGGCCGAACGCGACCTCACCTGCGTCGTGCTGCACCCCGGCTGGGTGCAGACCCGCATGGGTGGGGCGAATGCGCCCGTGACGCCCGGAGAGAGCATCCGGGGCATGCGCCGGGTGATCGACGGACTCATGCCGAAGGATTCGGGCGAGTTCTTCGACTACCAGGGGCAGCGGGTGCCGTGGTGAGAACCGTCACTCCCGCGAAGGCGGGAGTCCATCTCGTGCCGTTCGCGCACCTTTGAAGGGTTGGCGATGGATTCCCGCCTCCGCGGGAATGACGAGTGCGGCTAATCCTGCTTGTCCACCGCCGGCGCGCCGATCGACCAGGTGTAGCCGAACGGGTCGCGCAGCTGACCGTAGCGGTCGCCCCAAAACTGATCTTCGAGCTTCATCGTCTCGGTCGCGCCAGCCTCGAGCGCCTGATTGAAGACGGCATCCGCGTCCGTCACCTGCAGGTGCAGGGTGACGGCATCGTTCGGAGCGGGCTTTCCGCCACTATATTCGGGAAAGTCGTCGTTGAGCATCAGCGAGCCGCCATTCAGCCGCAGGTGAGCGTGCATGATCCGCTTGCCATCGTCACCCATCATTGGCTCCATCGCCGGCTCGGCGCCGAACGCGCGGCGGTAGAAGTCGATCGCTTCCGCCGCTCGGCCGTCCGGGATGGTCAGGTGAGCGGTAATGCCGCCGGTCGGACCCATGTCGTCCTGGTTCATCGCGTCTCTCCTTGTCAGAAGGGGAGAGTGCCGCTATTGGCGCCCGCTTTCCAGCTTCATGGAAAAACGAACGGCCCGGCCAGTGAGGGCTGCCGTGGCAGTTCGCGAAACGTCGTCCGCAAGGACTTCACAGGAGACGAAAATGCCCAAGCTCAAGACCAAGAGCGGCGTGAAGAAGCGCTTCAAGCTCACGGCGACCGGGAAGGTGAAGCACGGCGTCGCCGGCAAGCGTCACCGGCTGATCAGCCACAACGCCAAGTATATCCGCCAGAATCGTGGAACCGAGGTTCTCGCCGACGCCGATACGGCGCGCGTGAAGCTCTGGGCCCCGTACGGCCTCAAGTAAGGAGCGCTAGACCATGGCACGCGTCAAGCGGGGTGTAACCACCCGCGCCAAGCACAAGCGGCTCCTGGAACAGGCCAAGGGCTATTACGGCCGCCGCAAGAACACGATCCGCATCGCCCGCCAGGCGGTCGAGAAGGCCGGGCAGTACGCCTACCGCGACCGCAAGGTGAAGAAGCGGAGCTTCCGGGCTCTCTGGATCCAGCGCATCAATGCCGCCGTCCGCGTTGAAGGGCTGACCTACGGTCAGTTCATGCACGCGCTGAAGCTGACTGGTGTCGATCTCGACCGGAAGGTCTTGGCCGACATGGCGATGCACGAAGGCGCGGCTTTCGCGGCGCTGGTCGCGCAGGCTAGGACCGCCCTTCCGAACGACGGCGACCGGTCGATTCAAGCCACCGCGTAAAGCCGCTCACGTTTCACGTGAAAAGAAGCAGGCGCCTCGGGAAACCGGGGCGCCTTTTTCTTAGGTCAGTCCAGTAGCGGGTACGCCGGCAGCGTCAGGAACTCCTCGCAATCCTCATCCAGGATCATTCGGCGGAACAGCGCTGCGGCTTCCTGGATGTTCGGTACGTCGGGCAGCGCTGTCATCTCGGCCTCGAACAGCCGCTCGAACAGTTCGCGAGTGAAGCGCTGACCCCCTCGACCCTGCTCGGGACAGGCATTGTCCAGGGGCGCTTCGAATCGAAGCCACTGCCACAGCTGCGTGCGGCAGATCTCGGCGGTGGCGGCATCTTCCATGAGATTGTAGAGCGGTACGGCTCCGCGCCCGTCCAGCCACGCGGCGAGGTACTGGACGCCGACGCGGATGTTCTCCCGTGCACCGTCCTCGGTGCGCGGCCCGGTGTGCAGTTCCAGCATCTCCTCCCGGCCGGGCACGCGCTCCGGCATGCGGTCGAGCTGGTTGGGTCCGGTCATCTTGGCGAAGGCTTCCAGTGCGACCGGCACCAGCGCCGGGTGCGCGACCCAAGTGCCATCGTGGCCGTTGCCGACCTCGCGCAGCTTGTCCGCTCGCACCTTGTCCATGGCCGTCTGGTTCGCCGTCTCGTCGCCTTTGACCGGGATGAAGGCCGACATGCCGCCCATGGCGAACGCGCCGCGGCGGTGACAAGTGGCGATCAGGCGCAGCGAGTAAGCGGCGAGGAACGCCTTATCCATTGTCATGGCCGAGCGGTCGGGCGTCAGGCGGGAGGGATCGCGGCCGAACCGCTTGATGTAGCTGAAGATATAGTCCCAGCGTCCACAATTCAGGCCGACGATATTCTCCTTAAGCGCGAACAGGATCTCGTCCATCTCGAAGGCGGCGGGCAGCGTCTCGATCAGCACCGTCGCCTTGATGGTGCCGCGCGGCAGGTGGAGCTTGGCCTCGGCGATGCCGAACACTTCGCTCCATAGCTCGGCCTCGAACCGACTCTCCAGCTTCGGCAGGTAAAAGTAGGGCCCGGACCCCGCGGCCAGAGCGGCCCGCGCGTTGTGCCAGAAGTAGAGGCCGAAATCGAACAGGCTGCCGCTGATCGGCTCGCCATCGATGGTGAGGTGGCGCTCGTCGAGGTGCCAGCCGCGCGGGCGGACGATCAACACGGCCGGCTGCTCGCCGAGCACATACTGCTTTCCGCTCGCCGGATCGGCGAAGCCGAGGTTCCCCTGCCAGCGGGCGCGAAGGTTCACCTGGCCCTGCAGTAGCTCATTCCAAGCCGGCGCGGTGGCGTCCTCGAAGTCCGCCATGAACACCTTGGCGCCGCTGTTCAGCGCGTTGATGACCATCTTGGCGTTGGTCGGCCCGGTGATCTCCACTCGACGGTCCTGGAGGTCCGCCGGAATGTCACCGACCCGCCACTCACTCTCGCGGATTTCGCGGGTAGCTTCGGGGAAGTCGGGAAGCTCACCGGCATCATAGCGCTTCTGCCGCTCGAGACGTGCGCCCAGCAGCGACTGCCGCCGCGCCTCGAAGCGCTCGTGAAGCTCGGTCAGGAACTCCAGCGCATCCGGGGTGAGGATCTCCTCAGCCCCCTGGACGTCGGTTGGCGCGGCAATGAGACGGGGCCGGTCGAGCACCGTGCTCACCGAACCTCCGGCTCGACGCAGATGGAATAGCGCTCGGTCGCCGCGCAATGGTCGCGGAAGGTCAGCCGCTGCCATTCCATGCGGGCCTTCAGCTCGTCATGGAACGGGCCGCTGACCCGCTCGGTCCCGGGCTGGAGTTGCTTGAACGCGCAGTCGGCATATTCGCCGCCGACGATCCAGTAACGCTGTCCCATCGGTGTTCTCCCTTACTCGGCCGCGACGAACTGGGCGGCTTCGGTGGATTCGCTGAGTGCAGTGGTCGAGGCCTGGCCGGCGCTGACTGCAGTGGCGATCGCGTCGAAATAGCCGGTGCCGACCTCGCGCTGGTGGCGGGTCGCGGTGTAGCCGTCCTTTTCGGACGCGAACTCCGCCTGCTGCAGTTCGGAGTAGGCCGCCATGTGGCGATCGCGGTACCCGCTCGCCAATTCGAACATGCCATGGTTGAGCGCGTGAAAGCCCGCGAGGGTGACGAACTGGAACTTGTAGCCCATCGCTCCCAGCTCGCGCTGGAACTTCGCGATCGTGTCAGCGTCGAGCTTCGCCGCCCAGTTGAACGAGGGCGAGCAATTATAGGCGAGCAGCTTGCCCGGATGGACCTTGTGCACCGCCTCCGCGAACTTGCGGGCGTCCTCCAAGTCCGGGTGGCTGGTCTCCCACCACAGCAGGTCGGCGTGCTCAGCGAACGCCAAACCGCGGGCGATACAATGGTCGAGGCCGCTGCCCTCGCGCAGCCGGAAGAAGCCCTCGGACGTGCGCTCGCCGGTGATGAACTGGCGGTCGCGCTCGTCCACGTCGGAGGTGATGAGCTTGGCGCTTTCGGCATCGGTGCGGGCGACCAGCACGGTCGGCACGCCGCAGATGTCTGCCGCGAGCCGCGCCGAGTCGAGGTTGCGGATCGCCGCCTGAGTCGGGATCAGCACCTTGCCGCCGAGATGGCCGCACTTCTTCTCGGACGCGAGCTGGTCCTCGAAGTGCACGCCCGCGGCGCCGGCCTCGATATAGGCCTTCATGATCTCGAAGCAGTTCAGCGGCCCGCCGAACCCGGCTTCCGCATCCGCGACGATCGGCACGAACCAGTCCCGCTTGGCGCCGCCCTCCAGATGCTCGATCTGGTCGGCGCGCTGCAGCGTGCGGTTGATCCGCCGGGCCAGTTCGGGCCCCGCGTTGGCGGGATAGAGCGACTGGTCAGGATACATGGCGCCGGCCGTGTTCGCGTCGGCCGCGACCTGCCAGCCGGAAAGGTAGATGGCCTGCAGCCCCGCACGAACCTGCTGCATGGCCTGGTTACCGGTGACTGCGCCCAAAGCGCGGACCGGCTCGTCCTGCCCCTTGAGCAGCTCCCACAGCTTGAGCGCCCCGCGGCGAGCGAGGGTGTAGTCGATCGGCACGGAACCGCGCAGGCGCTTGACGTCCTCGACGCTGTACGGACGTTCGATGCCGTCGAAACGGCCAGGCGGAGCGGAAACGACTTCGTCAAAACTTGCCATGGAGCGACTCACCCGAAGATCTGAAGGAATATCCGCATCAACTCACCTCCTGCGCGGATGGTCGCGGCAAAAAAGGCGTGCTTGTCATGATATGACTTGAGCAATTGCTCGTTTTTTGACAGCTTTGATGGATGTTGACTGACCAGAAGCTGTTCCTTGGGCATCGACTTCGCCGTCTGCGGCGTGAGCGCGAGCTGTCGCAGACAGCCATGGCGGAGAGCCTCGGGATCAGTCCCAGCTACCTCAATCACTTGGAACGCAACCAGCGTCCGGTCACGGCCGCGCTGCTGCTGAAGCTTGCTGAGAAATATCAGGTCGACATCGTCAGCTTCGCATCACCGGGCGGACACAAGACGTCGCCGGAAGCGCTAGTCGAGATTTTCAGCGATCCTCTGCTCAACGATTTGGGCGTTCCTCGCTACGAGCTGGCGGAACTGGCGAACAACGCGCCCTCGATCGCGGACGCGGTGGCTCGGCTCTACCGCGCGCTCCGGGACAGCGAGCGGCTTCAGGTCATGCCCGAGTCCGACGACCCGCGATCGCTGGTGACTCCGGAAAACTGGGTGCGCGACTACATCCACCAGCATCGCAATTACTATCCGGAACTCGAAGAGGCGGCCGAGACACTGGGTGGGGCGCTCAGTGACCCTCTTTCGGTCGCGGAACCGCTGCGACGCCGGCTGAAGGAAGCGTGGGGCATTACGGCTCAGGTCATGCCGCAGTCGGCAATGGGCAATCTGAGCCAAACTTATGATGCCGAGCGCCGTGTGTTCCTCATATCATCCCAGCTGCGGGCCGAGAACCGGACGTTTGCCCTCGCCTATCAATTGGCGTCGGCCGAGTTCGCGGGGTTGCTGGACCGGATGGTCAACGAGGCCGCACCGCCGGACGAAGGGATCGCCCAGCTGCTGCGGATGAGCCTCGCCAACTACGCCGCCGGGGCGATCATGATGCCCTACGGCAAGTTTCTCCGGTCCGCAGAGGAGATGCACTATTCAATCGATCGGCTTTGCGGCGAGTATGGCGCGAATGTGGAGCAGGTGTGCCACCGCCTGACCACGCTCAACCGGCCCAACGCCCGCGGGGTGCCGTTCTTCATGCTGCGGGTGGACCCGGCCGGCAACATCTCAAAGCGGTACGCGGGGGAGAAATTCCCCTTTTCGCGATTTGGCGGAACCTGTCCGCGCTGGAACCTGCACGCCGCCTTCCAGGCGGCAGGTCAGGTCGTGACCCAGTTGATCGAAACTCCCGACGGTCACCGCTACTTCACGGTTGCGCGAACCATCGAGCGGCCGATCAAGGCGGAGCTTGCCGGCGGGTTGCTGGCCATTGGTCTGGGCTGCGATATTTCCTACGCGCACAAGCTGCACTGCGCAGAGGGGATCGACCTCGACCATGCGCCCGTGACTCCCGTCGGGCCGGCCTGCACCATCTGTCCGCGAATGGACTGCGCCTACCGCGCCACCCCGCCGGCCGGTCGCAAGCTCGCCGTGCACGAGAACCGCAAGACGGTTTCACCGTATCCGTTCGTGGCCGAAAGCAGTTCCACCGCGCAGGGATGACGGGCGCGGCAGGCCTCGCTACAGCGCGGCCTCATGAGTGACGTGGAACAGACCCTCGGGCGGATTGCCGCCGCCGGCGACCTGCAGGCCTTGGACGCGGCGCGCGTGGAAGCGCTGGGCAAGAACGGTTGGGTGACGGCCCTGCTGAAGACGCTTGGCGGCATGACGCCAGACGAACGGCAGGTGCGCGGGCCGGAGATTCAGGGCGTCCGTGCGCGGGTCACGGAGGCGATCGCAGAGCGTAAGGAACAGCTGGTATCCGCCGAACTCGAGCGCAGGCTCGCGACCGAGCGGCTCGACCTCTCTCTCCCCGCGCCCGAGCGGCCGCAGGGCACCGTCCACCCCGTCAGCCAGGTGATGGACGAGCTGGCGGAGATCTTTGCCGACCTAGGTTTCGCGGTCGCCGAGGGTCCGGAGATCGAGACGGACTGGTACAATTTCACCGCGCTCAACATGCCCGAGAGCCACCCTGCGCGGGCCATGCACGACACCTTTTATTGCGAGCCGCGGGATGGCGAGCCGGCGCGCGTGCTGCGCACCCACACTTCGCCGGTGCAGATCCGCGCGATGGAGAAGCATGGCGCGCCATTGCGGGTCATCGCTCCTGGCAGGGTCTATCGCTCGGACAGCGACGCGACGCATACGCCGATGTTCCACCAGGTCGAAGGTATCGTGATTGACCGAGCCATTCACCTTGGTCACCTCAAGTGGACGCTGGAGACCTTCCTCAAGGCCTTCTTCGAACGCGACGACATCGCGATCCGCATGCGCCCGAGCTACTTCCCTTTCACCGAGCCGTCGGCGGAGGTCGATGTCGGCTGGTCGATGGAAAAAGGCCGGCGCGTCGTGGGCGGCCAGGAAGGCTGGATGGAGGTGCTGGGCAGCGGCATGGTCCACCCGCGCGTGATCGCGGCTGCCGGGCTCGACCCGAACGAGTGGCAGGGCTTTGCTTTCGGCACCGGCATCGATCGGCTCGCCATGCTAAAGTACGGGATGAATGACCTAAGGCAGTTCTTCGACGGCGATATCCGCTGGCTGAAGCATTATGGCTTCGCGGCACTCGCTATTCCCACCCTCTCGGCGGGAGTGGGCGCATGAAGTTCACCCTGTCATGGTTGTACGACCACCTGGATACGGAGGCCTCGGTACAGCAGATCGCCGACAAGCTGACCGCCATCGGCCTGGAGGTCGAGGAGGTCACCAACCCGGCCGAAGCACTCGCACCCTTTGTGGTTGCCGAGGTGCTCACCGCCGAGCGCCACCCGCAGGCTGACAAGCTGCAGGTGCTGAGCGTCGATGCGGGCGACGGTCCGCTGCAGGTGGTGTGCGGCGCCCCGAACGCCCGCGCGGGTATGAAGGGCGTGTTCGGTCCTCCCGGCGCCTATGTTCCGGGCTCCGGTTTCACCCTGAAGGTCGCGGCGATCCGGGGGGTCGAGTCCAACGGGATGATGTGCTCCGTGCGCGAGCTGGAACTCGGGGACGAGCATGATGGCATCATTGAGCTCCCTGCCGATGCGCCGGTGGGGCAGAGCTTTGCCGCTTTCGCAGGACTTGACGATCCGGTGTTCGACATTGCCTTGACGCCGAACCGGCCTGACTGCCTTGGCGTGCGTGGCATCGCCCGCGACCTCGCGGCAGCGGGACTCGGCAGCCTGCGGGAGCAGCCGATCCGCCCTGTGGAAAGCCGCTGCGCCAATCCTGTCTCCATTCACGTGGAAGACGGCAGCGGCTGTCACGCCTTTGCCGGTCGTTACATCCGCAGAGTGACGAACGGCCCGAGCCCCGAGTGGCTGCGCAAGCGGCTGATTGCCGTTGGGCTGCGGCCGATCTCGGCGCTAGTAGACATCACCAACTTCTTCTCGATCGATCAGGCGCGGCCGCTGCACGTCTATGACGCGGCCAAGCTTCAGGGCGGCATCACGGCACGACGGGGTCGCACAGGCGAGCGGTTCGTTGCCCTTAACGACAAGGAATATGAAGTTGTCTCAGACGACTGTGTGATCGCGGACGATGCGCGAGTGCTCGGGCTGGGCGGCGTGATCGGGGGCGAGGACACCGGCGTGTCGGAAGGCACCACGGAGGTGCTGCTGGAATGCGCGTGGTTCGATCCGGAGACGATCGGTGCCGCCGGTCGCCGTCACCAGATCCATACCGATGCCCGCGCCCGCTTTGAGCGCGGAGCGGACCCGTTGGTGTTGGAGCCAATGGTCGAGGCGGCGACTGCCATGATCCTCGAACTCTGCGGGGGCGAGCCGTCGCAGATTACGCTGGCGAGCGCAGCCGACTGGGCCGACATCACGGTTCCCCGGTTCGTGCCGCTGCGGCCGGAGCGGGTGGAGAGCCTCGCCGGCGTACACATCCCCGGTGACGAGCAGGCCGCTATCCTGGAGCGGCTCGGCTTTACGCTCGAGACTGCCGGCTGGGTGCCGCCGGGCTGGCGGCCCGACATCGATGGCGAGGCCGATCTCGTCGAGGAGATCGCCCGCATACACGGCTTCGACCGTGTGCCCGCCACACCGTTGGAGCGCGCGCCCGGCGTCGCCCGGCCGACCGCCACGCCGTCGCAACGTATGGAGCGTCGCGTCCGCCGTGCTGCCGCTGCGCGCGGACTGGACGAGGCCGTTACGTGGAGCTTTATCGCCGAAGAGGAAGCTGCTCCGTTCGGGCGCGACCTGCAAGAGCCGGCGTGGATCCTGGCCAATCCGATCAGCGAGGACATGAAGGTCATGCGGCCCTCGCTCCTCCCGGGACTGCTAGCGGCTGCGCGCCGCAACCTCGACCGCGGCGCCTCCTCCGTCCGGCTGTTCGAGCTTGGCCGCCGCTACCTGCCGGGCGGTGAGAAGCCGACCGTCGGAATCCTGCTGGCGGGAGAGGCAATTCCGCGTGACTGGCAGAGCGGCAAGGCGCGGCCCTTCTCGCCCTATGACGCCAAGGCGGAGGTGCTCGCCCTGCTCGACTCAGTCGGCGCGCCGGTCGCCAACCTGCAGGTGTTCGCGGACGCGGGTCCGACTTGGCACCCGGGCAGGTCGGCGAAGCTGGGGCTCGGGCCCAAGACAATCGTTGCCAGCTTCGGCGAGATGCACCCGCGCGTTGCCAGGCGGTTCGACGTGCCAGCGGGAACACAGGCAGCGGAGATTTACCTCGACGCCATCCCAGCCCAGCGCACGAGCGGCCGAGCCCGCCCGGCCTTCACGCCGCCGGCGCTGCAGGCGATCACCCGCGACTTCGCCTTCGTCGTTCCGCTCGAGCTTGCCGCCGACCAGCTGGTTCGCGCCATCCGCGGCGCCGACAGGGCTCTGATCACGGGCGCGCGCGTCTTTGACCGATATCAGCCGGAAGGCGGCGAGCTGAGCCTGGCGGTGGAGATTGTGCTGCAGCCGACGGAGAAGACGCTGACCGAGGCCGAGATCAGCGCGGTCAGCGAGCGGATCGTGGGCGCCGCGACGAAGCTGGGCGCGCGCCTCAGGAGCTAGGTTCGAGCGCGTTGATCGCGGCGTGCACGCGCGCCTCGACCTCGTCCCGCTTCAGCCCGGGCGGGATGGTCTCGCCGACCACGACGCGGATGGTGCCTGGGCGCTTGATGAAGCCGCGGCCCCATAGCCGCCCGCTGTCCAGCGCGACGGGCACCACGGGCAGCCCAAGCATGCGGTACAGCCCGGCGAAGCCGGCCCGGAGAGGCGGCGTCTGGCCGGCCGGCACTCGCGTGCCCTCCGGGAAGATCACCACGGGGCGGCCGCTGGCGACCGCTTCCTTGGCGCGCACCATCATCTCACGCAACGCGCTCGCCCCCGCCTCCCGGTCCACGCCGATCACTCCGTAGCTCCGCGTGACCCAGCCGAAGAGCGGAATGACGGTCAGCTCGCGCTTCATCACCACGACCGGGGTATCGGCCATCCGCAACGCTTCAACTGTTTCCACCATCGCCTGGTGCTTGATCGCGATCAGGTGCGGGCCCTGCGGAATGCGGCCTTCAAACACGAACCTGATGCCGAGCACCCATCGGACGAGGACATGGTGGTAGGCGGACCAACCGTGGACCACGGCTCGTAGGGGACCAGTGCCGATAGCCGCAGCCGGAAAGGCCGCGAGCACGTAAACGAGCGTGCCCGGGTAGAAGAGCAGGCTGAACAGCAGCGAACGCAGCAGGCTCATCGGTCAGATATCCAGCAAAACGGCGGCCCGTCGCAGCAACAGCTTGTTATACTCTCCGAACAGGGTCCGGAACCGCGGCTGCGTGGGGACCGCGTCCGGTACGATCGTGTAGCTCTTCCCGAGGTGCCGCCGGAATTCATACTGCGCACGTCGCATGTGCCAGTCGTTGGTGATCAGCCGGAGCGAGCGGTAGTTGCGACGCTTCATCCACCGCCCGGCTTCCTCCGCGTTGGAGCGGGTATCCACGCTTTCGGCGCCCAGGTCGACGCAGCAGCGGAACGGACGCGCGGCCGCGGGACCAAGCCGGCGCACGAGATCGGCGCGGGTGACGCTCGGATCGGCGCCGGCGATCAACATGCGCTTGGCTCGGCCGGCCGTCATGATCTCGACGCCTCGCTCGATGCGGCCCGGGCCGCCGGTCAGAACTACGATCGCGTCGGTTCGTCCGTCCTCGGCAGGACGGCTCAGAGTCACGCCGAACAGGGCGAAACCCAGGGCGTAGAGCAGAAGGAGGAAGGCCGTCAGGCGAAGGATCATAGGGCGGCGCGCAATGCCTTGAGAACCGCCGCTCTGGCAACCACCGTCGCAAGCAGGGTGAAGGCTAGCGGCAGCAAGGCCAGCAGCAGCATGCCGCCCGGACCGATCAGCGAGCCGCCCACAAGGTCGCCCATGATGTTGCCCGAGACACCCGCAACCAACAGTAGCGTGAGGGCCGCGAGTCCGGCTCCGGCCGCTCCCCCGATGAAAGCGTCGATGGCGATACGGCGCTGAAACAGGCGCGCGACCTGTTCGTCCGTTGCGCCCACGCCATGCATGATCTCGATGCTCGTCCGGTTGGCTTCCAGGGCGCTGCGAGCAGCGAGGACCACGGAGGCGGCCGTTGCGACCGCCATCAGCACCACCAACCCGAGCGCCAGCCATTGCAGCGCCGTCAGGGAGCGGGCCAAGGGCGCGAGCTGCTCCTTATAGGCCGTAAAGCGGGCCTGGGGGACCGTGGACCGGACTCGCTGTTCCACCGCAGCAGGATCAGCGCCCGCGGCCAAGTCTATGTCGATCAACGACGGCAGGGGAAGATCCGCGTTGCTGGCGGCATCACCCAGCCAGCTTTTCAGCGTTTTGCGAACGTCCGCCTCCGGAACCGGACGGACAGCGGTCACCCCCGGGGCCGATCGTGCAGCCGATGCAGCTGTCGCGGCCAGTTCTCCGCCATCTGGGATCTGAATGGAGTAACGGTTTTCGACGCCCCCTCGCACCACCGATGCGGAATTCGCAATCGCCAGCCCCGCGGCCGCGACCACCACCGTCACGAACATCATGATTCCGATGACCCACGGCATCGGCCGGCCGCGCGTGTCGGGAAGCAGCCGGCGCTCCGGGACCGGCGGGAACATCCAGCTGAGCATCAGGCAAGCCCGACCGCGGATGGAGGGTGCCTGAGGTTGCCCGTGGGATCGCCCAGATGTCCGCCCTCCAGCCGAAGCAGCTGTGCGCCGCGAGTGGCAGCGATCAGCGACATGTCATGGGTCGCGACGACCACTGTGGTGCCGAGGCGATTGAGTGCATCGAACAGGTGCAGGAGGCGCGCGGCCATCTCCGCATCGACGTTGCCGGTCGGCTCGTCCGCGACCAGCAACTCGGGTTGAGCGATTACTGCACGCGCGATCGCCACCCGCTGCTGCTCGCCACCGGACAGGGTCGGCGGTCGCGCGCTCGCGCGGTCGGCGAGTCCGACCCAGGCGAGCATCTCCCGCACGGGCCCTTCGACCTCGGCCTCGCTCTTGCCCGCGAAACGCAAGGGCAGGGCGACATTGTCGAAGGCCGAGAGGTGCCGGATCAGGCGGAAGTCCTGGAACACCACGCCGATCCTCCGCCTGAAGGCGGGCAGCGCGTCGCGCGGAGCCTCCGAAAGCTCTTCATCGAACAGCCGGATGCGGCCGCGGGTCGGGCGCTGGGCCAGGTAGAGGAGCTTCAGAAGTGACGTCTTGCCTGCACCCGACGGTCCAGTGAGAAAGTAGAAGCCACCCCGCGCCAGGCGGAAATCCAGGTCGCGGAGCACCTCCGCGCCTGTTCCGTAGCGCAATCCGACGCTGTCGAATTCGACAATGGCGGTCAGTGTTCGTCCCCTCTCCCAGCGCTTCACCGTGTGGCATGAGGCCTGCGCCTTGCCAATGGAGTCCGCTGGGGTTTACCTGAAGACCGAAACTGAGGCGAAAGGGTGCCAATGATCCTCACCTGTCCGGAATGCGGGACACGATACGTGGTGAAGGACGGGGCCATTCCGCCCCAGGGCCGCCAGGTTCGCTGCGCGTCCTGCAAGGCCAGCTGGCACCAGGATCCGGAAGGACTCGATCCGCCAGACGATACGTCGGAGGAGCGCCTGCCCGTGCCCGGCAGCGCGGACGAGTTCCCGGCACCTGCGCCCCTGACCCATCCCGCCGGGGAGCCCGGAGGCAAGCCGTGGGAAGCCGAGCTGTCCGATCATTCGCATCCGGATCTGTCTTCCCCGGAGATAGAGAAGGCTGAAGATCCGGACGCGCACCCTCTGCCGGAGCCTGGACAGAGTGTCTCGCCGGCCAGCAGCCTGGTCGATGTTCAGCCCGATGGAGGGATACCCGTTCCGCCGACTTCCGCGGTGCCGGCGGGCGCCCCTCACTCACCCGACCCTTATCCCGAGGAGGTCGTTCCGCGCGATGATGCCGCGAACTGGAGCGGAGTCCGTGAGGAAGAGGAATATAGTCCATACCCAGCCGGTTCGGAGCAAGAGCAGAAGCCGCGAGGGCGCGGACCGGTTTACCTGCTTGTGGCATTGCTCCTGATCGCGGCGCTCGCAGCCGCATTCTGGTTCCTTGCCCCGGCCGAGTGGAAGCAGCGCGCGGGAGTGGCGCAGGCCGGCGAAACCCCCCTGCTGATCCAGTTGCAGCAGCAGGGGCGGCAGGAACTGGCCAGTGGAAACCAGCTGCTCGAAGTGAGCGGGATGGTCATCAACCCGACCAACGAGACCCAGCGTGTGCCCCCGATCAAGGCGCAGTTGCGCGGCCTCAATCAGCAAGTGGTCTACACCTGGACGATCCCGCCGCCCGCCCGGACGCTGGCACCGGGGGGAAGTGCCAGTTTTAACAGCGCCGAACTGAACATCCCTGCGTCGGCCCAGTGCATCGACCTGTCCTTCGGAGAGCCGAAGCCGTCCGGAGAGCTGCCGCCGTGCAAGCCGGACCTGGGCGGGGCTGAGCCGACCCGCGAGAGCTAGCTCCTAGCCTCAAGCAGGCTAGTGGAACTCGACCAGGGGGATCGTGCGCCTCTGGCCGTCCACGTCGGTCAGCGAGACCTTGCCGCTGCTGTGCGGCTCACCCGACCGGCCACGCTTCACCGATGCGCCACGAACAATGCGGATCGACACGCGGCTTTGCGCCCTGACCGCCGCCGGTGACGGCTGGGTCGCGGCGACCTGAAGGCCGGCGAGGAACCCGAAAAGAAGCATCGACATGGCGATAACGCTGTCGGGTGCTCAAGGTAAACAGGCTCTTCATACTTGATCCAAAACGGAACGGATGAAGCGCATTGCGCACCCCCAAAGGGGCTGCTAGAGGCCCGGGCCTTGCCAGCGGCAGCCACCGAGTTGCCGGGTCCTGACGTGCGGTCGTGGCGGAACTGGTAGACGCGCAGCGTTGAGGTCGCTGTGGCCGAAAGGCCGTGGAAGTTCGAGTCTTCTCGACCGCACCATCATCAATGCAAGCTGTTCCGCAGCTTAGGACCATCCGGGGGATGGTCCAGCATTGCTGATCGCCGCAGCTCCGCTGCGAGCGCCGCGGGTAAGCGGGACATCGTCAAACACCGCCTGCGCCTCAGGATACATTTCTTCCAGCATTCGCTTCGCACAGCGGGTCAGCACGGCTTCGATCGGATCGGCCGCGGAGATCTCGCCCTCCCGCGCTCTCGACCAGGCCCGCCGCCATGCCGCGCGTTCACGCTCCACCTCCCGCTCCGCCGCTTCCTGCCAGTGCAGCGGATGCTCCCCTTCTTCCCACTCGCCCCGGCCCCGGCCGAAATGGGCGACGGCGAGATAGCGGATGAGCGCGGACCGAACGAGGCCGAGGAAGAACTCCTCGGACCAGCGCACCGCGTTCGGCCCCTCGCCGCGCGCCATGTTGTAGCCGCGCGCCGCCGTCTTCGCGCCGAAAGCCCCGAGTACGCTGCCGACGAGCATGCCGGCTCCCAGCGTCATGCCACCCGCGGCGAGGTCGGCCGCGAGCCCTCCCGCGGCGCCGCTGACGAGCCCGCCCAGCATGGTGGCAATCCCCTCGCGCGCGGGTGCAGATTCCGCATAATCCTTCTCCAGGCGCTTGAGCACCTCACGGGCGGCCCGGCCGCTGAGGCCGTGGAGCGCAATCAGCTGGTCCGTCGAGCTCTTGATCCCACCATCCAGTCGCTCGGCCAGATGACCCATGGCGCGCCGGGCCTGTGGCGAGTGGTCGCCACCGGCCGGCTTCAGCACCGCACCTCGCAACCGATCTCCAAATGCACGCTCGCCAACCTCTTCCCGATCGGCCGCGGCTGCCCCAAGCTGTTCCGCAAGGACGCGCATGGAGGCGTGGAAACGCTGCAGGTTTCGCTCCGTCCAGGCGCCGAGCAGTGCGTGCATCGCCTCGGCCTTGTCAGCCGGCAGCAAGGGCCGCACTCGCTTGAGCAGCTCGCCCTCCTGAACCCAGCAGCGGGCGAAGGCGTCCAGGGTCAGCAGGCCCCTGACCAGCGGCAGTTCAGCGAGCTGGGCTTCCCAGCGTCGCTCATCGGCCTCCGAAGTGGGGCCCGGCGGTCCGGTCTGGTTGAGGAGTAGCAGCACCGGTTTCCCGATCCATGCCAGCACTTCCATCTCCAGCGGGATGTAAGCTGCCCCGGCGGGATCCTCGCTGGCGTTCACGAGATAGAGGATGACGTCCGCCTCGTCCCTCGCGTTGCGGACCGCTTGCTGGCTGGACCACAGGGGCCGGTCGCGGAAGCGATCCCATACCTGGGTCAGCAGCCAGCCGATCGGATTGCCGGTTAGCCGCAGGCGATGCACCAGTCGCGCCGTGTCGCCGAAGCCTGGCGTGTCCCACAGCATCAGCGTGTCGGCGCCGGCCTGGAGCATGACGTAGCCGGTCGCGACCTCCGTCACGTGGGCCGCGTCGCGCACTTCGCCGACGTCCTGCTGCAGCAGGGTGCGGACCAGCGTGGTCTTGCCCGCATTGGTGTGGCTGACCAAGCTGAGATTGACCGTGCGCGGAACGTTCGGCGTGGAGGAAGTCTCGCTCATGCCGTGTTCGGCGCCCGCTGAAGCGCTCGCTCGAGGGTTCGCACGCCGACTTCCTCCTCGGTGCTGCCGATGGCGACCAGCACCGGTTCGAGGCCCGTCGTGGCTAGCACCTGCTGCCAAGCTCGGAGCCGTTCGTCCGCCCGGCGGTCCCCGAATCGGCCACGGAAGCCGCCTTCATCCAGAAGCAGCGTCAGCCCGGTGCCGCCGCCCGCAAGGCTTTGGCGCACTCCAAGCGCGAAGGCCCCGTGGTTCTCCGCCTCGGGAGTGGAGCCAAGACTGAACAGCAGCAGCAGCTGGTCTGCTTCACCGAGGCTCGCGCCCTGTTCCGCCAGCCACGCGTCTTCCGCACCGTAGTCCACAGCAGGTTCGATGCAGATTCGGGTTTTGTCGCCCAGGGCCTGCCGCGCCAAGCGTTCGAGCTTCTCTTTGTCCTGTTCGGACAATCGCAGTCCATAGAGGATGATCCGTGCCGTGCCCGGCCGGCCAAGCGCGTCACGGATCAGGCGCCGAACATAGAAGTCCTCCGTTCCGGGCACCGGCAGCCGCCGCGCAAGAATCCCTCCCCGCAAGGCACACAGCGCGGCCAGCACGAGTCGGGGCACGATCACGACCAGCACGGTGGTCACCGCCCACAGGATCAACCAATTCCCAGCATTTTCCGAGCCTTCGCGCAGGTCGCGCAGCCGTTCCGCAGTGGGCAGGGCAATGCCCGTCAGCCAGCTGGCCGGACCCAGGATGACGCCAAGCAGCCACTCAATCTCCTGCTCGGCTCCCGCCCAGGTTCCTGCCCAGCCAGCGCTGTAGCTTGCGGCATAGCGCGCGCGGGCCAGCATTCCTGCGAGCAGGCCGACCGCGAACAGGGCCGCCGCCAGGTGCAAGGTACGGCTGATCCGCAGACGCGTTACCGGTCCGGCCGCCTTCGCCCAGTCGCCGGCGAAGCGCGACACCCCACGCTCCAGCGTCGGTTGCGCGGCGAGCCTGGCGGCGACCGGCTGCAGCCAGCGTTCAACCGTGTGCAGCACCGGGCGGCTCTCGCGCCGCGGCGTCAGCGCCGTCAGGAACAGCCACAGGTAGACAGCGACGTTCCACGCGAGCATTCCGAGCAGCGGAAAGGCGAGGATGTTGAGCCGCGGTCCGTCCAGCACGTTGGTCGCGGAGCCGAGCGCCAGCGCCGCCAGCGGAACCAGCCAGCTCAGCCATTTCGGCCAGCGAGAGACGGAGCACACCCGGCGCAGCGCCGGATAGCGTGCCAGCAGACGCGTCATGGCCAGGCTGGCTCGGCGATGAAGGAAGGCCCCGGTCTGGCTCTGATTGGGGTTCTCTCCCACTGGATGGTCCAGAAGGGCGGTTGCCGACGCGTAGCGCCGGTCTTCCTGGGTGAGGATAGCCCCTTGCGGGTCTTCGCTCTCGATGGCGCGGACGAGCAGCACCTCGCGTGCGGCCGCTTCCTTCAGGTGCAACCTCCTCATGGGCTGGAGAACCCGCGAGCCCGCAACAGGATGCAGGCCGGCCCGAGCAGTCCGGAAGTCGTCTCGCGCGACTTACTTGGACAAGGCGGCAAGGACTGGCGCGGGGGCGACCTGCAAGGTGCCCAGCCTGGCAACGCTTCGATCTTCGCTGACTTCGAACATCTGCGACAGGTCGGCCGCGGATGCGAAGGCCTTGGCAGACGCCGCGGCCAGCCGAACGCGGTACCTGCCGTAGGCAACCCGTTCGAACAGGAAATAGCCGTCGAAGTCCGACCGGGTGGTCGCGACGGCACGCCCGCTCTCGTCGACCAGTTCGACGTCCAACCCTTCGAAACCGCCGCCTCCGCTGCGGATCAGGACTCCCTCCACCGTGCCGCCGCCCACAAGGCCAATTTCGACCGTGGCGGTGACACCGGGCCGTGGAGTGACGACCTGCGCCGATCGGCCGGGCACGAGATTGGGATCGGAGAGGCTGCTCTCGTCGATGCCGATGGCGATCGGCTTGTAGTTGTCCAGCCCCGAAACAAACGTTGCTCCGCCCTTGTCCGTCGGACGGTCGGAGATCCGGAGGCCAGCGGTGATCAGCGCCCCCGCCTGCAGCGGCTCGTCCGGATCGCGGTTGCCGTTGGCGTTGAGATCCCGATAGACCTTCGCTCGAACGCTGCCGGTGCTGGCGAGCGGGTCGCGCGACAGGCGGAATCGCCCTGCGCTTTGGTCGAGGGAGAAGTTGAGGGAGATCCCGGCCGCGACCGAGCCGTCCGTCGCCGCCTCGCCCGTGAGCGAGACCGCCAGGGCGTTGAATCGCCGGATGTGCGACACTCGTGCATTGGCGCGCCGCCCATCGCGGTTCCAGGCCACTGCGCCTTCCCAGTCCACATTGTCGGTCGCGCTCCAATAGCCGGACAACTCCGCGCGCTCGAGACGCGAAGAGGGCGCAATCTGCCATTCGGTGGATCCGCGCACGCGCACCGGACCGATTCGGCCGCTGCCGATCAGGGCCGCCTCAAGCTCGCCAGGCGGTGCCGGGCCGCTTGCCGAGAAGGTCCTCCGATAGCGGAACGCCGTCGCCAGGTTGAAGCGGCTGATCATCGTGGATGTTCGCAGCTGCCCTTCCAGCAGCCGGCCGCCTCCGGCATATTCGGCAAGGCGGATGTCGCCATGGACGGGAAGGTTGGTGCGTCCGAGCTTCAGGGGCGCATCCACAGTCAGGCGGTGGTCGCCGACAATGTTCGCCCCTTCGCCGCGGCCGCGAAAGCCTTTCGACACAATGGACTGGGCCGAGAGGGACACCGACCCAAGCCGGGCCAGCGCCTGACCGCGAAAAGCCATCCCACCCTGCGTATCGCGGGCTGCCGCAATCTCCACCAGCGCAGGCCCGACTGAGCGCCTCATGGCGCCTTCCACGAAGGTGACCCGCTCATCCTGCTCCACCAGCGTCTGCACCAGTGCCGAAACGGACGTGCGCTTGTCGAGGCCGTGCGCGACGGACGCGGCGGCACGCCAACCCTGGTCGGAGCGCTCCTTCCAGTCCTTGCGGAAGTCGATCAGGTCATGCCCGGGATCGACAACTCCCGCCCAGTACCAGGTCTTTCCGGCCGGCACGTTTTCCGGTCCCACGGTCAGGGTTTCGACGCGACTTCGCACCTGCCCTTGCGGTCCATAACTGATGATCTCGAACCGGTTCTCGCCATAGAGCAACTGCACTTCGGAGAACTGGTATCGTCGATCCGGCCTGCTCTCGGAAAACGCGACCAGCTCGCCGTTGCGGTACAGCTCCGCCTCCCAGCCGGCCGGCAGCTCGCCGGAGAAGCTGGTCCGGTCGAATGCAGCCGGAGTATTGAGCGGCTGGTTGGTCACCATTGCGCCCCGACCCGGCGTACCGGTGCCGGCCAGGGCTGACGAGACACCTTCCACGTCGCCGACGGCGTAAGTCGTCGCCTTGAGGGGGCCGAGCAGGGCAGCGTCGGGATCCGAACGGAACGCCTTGAAGCGGAAGGTGTCCGGCACCCCCTTCTCGTTCGTACCAAGCCGGGCTTCGTATGACAGGGTGGCGATCTCACCGGCCGCCATGATCGCTGCCCGGCGGTCAACGCGCGCGCCGGTCCGGGCATCATAGGTCACCCCGGCGTTGACGACGAAGTCCAATGCCGGAGCCCGCCACAGGCGATAAGGTAGCTTGACCTGTGGCAAGCCCTTGAGATCGAACGCAGCCGGTCGGATCCGCGCGGCGCGGTCCCGCCGCTCCTTGGCGAGCTCCACCGGAAGCTTGGTCTCGCTCTCCAGCAGCAGGACCGATGCGCCGGTATTTGCGGTGATGCCCAGCCCGAACCAGCGGCTGAGCGCCTTTACGTCGACACACCAGCCTTCCGGCACTTCCCGCACCGTTCCGGGATTGAGCGCCTCGCGCGCACCACCATACTGAACCGACCGCGTCATTCGATCGATCGTGATCCGATGGTTTTCGTTGAAGGCCCAGCCACTGGCACGGCCGGCCGCAAGGTCGATCGTCATCGGCACGTCTAGCGCCGTCAGGAAGTCGCCGAGCAGCACGCACGTGCCTTCCGGAGTCTGGTAGGCCCGGACGCCGTCGCCGAGCTGCAACTGGCGGATGTTCACATCAAGGAGATATTGCTCGTCGGGATCGGCGCTCCATGCCGGATTGACCGGCGATGCAGCAGGCGCGGCGACGGTGCCGGCGACCAGCGCCAGCATCATCAACGCACTCCGGCCGAAGCGCGCGAGCGGGGTCATGCCTGGAACGCCTTCCTCCGCTCGGGTCTAGTTCAGGACCGTGCGGGTTTCGGCGATCACGTCGTTCACGCCGTCGCCGACCTCGACATACTGGACCGTGACCGGACCCTTCGCCTGGTCCACGAAGCGAGCGTCCACCGGGACCTCCACGCGGCGCTTGTTCACTTCGGTGTAGACGGCGACGCCCCGCTGGAGAGCGATCGGCTCCGCGACACCGGACTTCAGCACCCGGATCTCCCCATAGGTCGAGCGCTGTCCGGTGCGGCTGAGCTCGAGTGACACGGTGGGGTGTCCGCTGGCATCCTTGCCGAGCCGCACGTTGGAGATGCCGGCCTGTGCCTGCAGGTTACCCAGGCGAACGATGACCGGTATCGTCACGCCGTAGATCGGCGTCAGGGCAAAGCCGATGCCCTTGAAATCGGCCGGAGTCTGAACGGCCGGACGCGGGGGAGGCACGGCCCGGAACAGGAGGTGCGCGCGGTATTCGCCATCCGGCAGTCCCTGCGGAGCGCGCGCACTGAGCCGGATCGATTGCGGCTGGTCCGGCGGCAGGGTCACGCGGCGCGGGGCGTACAGGATCATGTCGCGGGCGGCGGCTTCGGCGGTGTTGGGCTGCTCGACCTGCTCGAGCGAGCCGTCTTCCTTCATCCGGCGCAACTCGACCGAGATGCGATAGGTCGCGACTTCATTCCCGATGTTGTTGAGGATGATCTCCGTTCCGCGGCTGCCGTTCAGGACGATGCGCGTCGGCGCGACCAGCAGGTCGCCTCCACCCGCCGTCGTGCCAGGCGCCGCGAGGAGCACTAGGGGCGCGACCAGCGCTGCGCGGACGACTTGGCCAATACGTGACATGATCCGGTAAACTCCCCAGGGTCGCGGCTCTGGCGCCGCCCTCGGGAAAGGATTGCAACGGAAATGGTTGAGATTGCGCTAACCATGGCCGTCTAACCGGCAAAGAAGAAGGGCCGCCGTGGCCGGCGACCCTCCCCTGGTCCGCCGCCGGATCATGCCCGGCGTGCTGTCCGCGAAGCTTACAGGTAGTCGACAGTGACTTCCATGTCGCCCGAGTAGACGCCGTCGATCGTGGTCGGCAGGACCGTGATCGAGCCGCCGACGTCGAAGTTGTTGCCCGGCGCCCCGGAGCTGGTCAGGGTCACGTTGCCTGGGACCGCCGGCGTGAAGGTCAGCGAACCACCGTTCGAGCCGGTCAGGCTGACGTTGGTTGCGAACACCTGCACGACCTGGTTGTTCGTACCGCGAACATTGTACTGCGCCGACTGGGCAGTGCCCGAGCAGGTCAGGCCGGCGCCGCAGCTGCGCGCGCTGGCGGTGCTGACGGAAACGGCCGAGCCACCGACGGGCACGGAGTCCATCACGATGGTGCCGAAGTCGAGGTCACGGACGCGGGTCAGCGTCAGCGGCTTGATGATCCGCGCATTGGCGGTCGGCTTCGGTCCGCTGGTCACGCCCACCGGCGCAGCAACGGCCGGGGCCGCAGTTACCGCCGCGGCGGCAGTCGCGGCAACCGCCGCCATACGAAGGAAATTGGTCATCGAGAAGTATCCCCACTTGGTTCCGATTCGGCGGCGGTCGAGCTCGGCCGTCCCGAGTCGTCCATCCACGGGACCCTCATTAACCCTGCCCGCTTACGCCTTCCCTCAAGGGGATGGTTAATCGGCGGTTGAGGATTGGACCGGCGCGGACCCGATACTGATCAGAGGTATTCCACGGTGATCGGAACGTCTCCGCGATAGTCGCCCTCGGCATTTCCATCGACCTGGACCTCGCCGCCGAAGCGGAAGGCCAGTCGTCCGTTAGCGTCCAGGCGAGGAGCCGACGGAAGATCGGTTTCGATCCGGGTGATGGCGATATGACCGCCGGAAAAGCCCCACAGCTCGATTTGGGACGGCAGGTCGACCCGGATAGTGCGGTGCGGCTCGCCACGGAGGACCACGCTGCCGACCATGGTCCGGCTGCCGGCCGACGCCACTCCGCCCTTGGCACTGCGCGAACCATCCGGCGCGATCCGAACCGACCCGCCGCCCTGCGCGGTGAGGATCAGCCGGTCGAAGTTGAGGCTGGTCTGCACCTCGATGCGAACCGGTGTTCCGGACCGCTCGGCATCCGCAAGGTTCGAGGGAGCGCCACACAGACGGCACTGCACGGCCTGGGATGGTGAACTCAACACGATCCCGGCCGCCATGACCCATCCAGACAGGCAGACGCGAAGCCTCATGCCTGTCGAGGTACCTCCACAATGGTGTAAACCGGGTAAACGCAGCGCTAACCATTGTTCCTGCTCCACCCGACTATCGAAGGCTGACGCTTGCCGCACCGGCACCGACCGCTTACGCCTGCGCCCCGGATGGCAAAATCACCTGCTCTGAAACCGCGTCGCCGCTGGGTCACGGCGCTGAAATGGATGCTCTACGCCGCCTTGCTGGGCCTGCTTGCGCTGGTGATCGCTGTAGCCGTCGCCATGTCGCAGCTGCCGTCCTACCAGGACCTGACCCGGCGCAACGACCTTGGCCAGATGATCCGGGTCCGCTCCGCCGATGGGCAGCTTCTGGTCTCCCTCGGTCCCAGCTTCGGCCGCTGGCTCCGGTACGACGAGATCCCGCCAGCCATGCGCTCGGCAATGATCGCGGTGGAGGACCAGCGCTTCCGCAGCCACCCTGGTGTCGATCCGGTCGCACTCGCCCGCATCGCCCGCTTCGCAATCGCGAATCTGGGAACGGGTCGTCGGCTGCAGGGCGGCTCCACGATCACGCAGCAGCTTGCCCGCAACATCTTCCTCACGAACAAGTACAGCGTCGGTCGGAAGCTGCAGGAGATGATCCTCGCGCTCGCGATCGAGCGCAAGTTCTCCAAGGACCAGATCCTCGAGCTCTACCTCAACCGGGTCTACTTCGGCGGTGGCGCCTACGGCATCGACGCCGCATCTCGCCGCTTTTTCGGTCATGATGCGACCACACTGAGCCTCGGCGAGGCCGCCATCATTGCGGGCCTGGTCAAGGCGCCGTCCAACTACTCGCCGACGGCGGACGTTGAAGCAGCGCGCGGCCGGGCGGAAGTGGTGCTGCAGACGATGGCCGAGAACGGATTCATCTCGGAAAACGCCGCTCGGCAGGTGGACCCTGCACAGATCGTTGTTCAGCCGAGCGAGCGACAGAACAGCGTGCGGTACTTCACGGACTGGGCCCTGCCGCAACTGGATACGTTGATCGACGAGACCGGCGAGCCAATCGATGTCTGGACCACCCTCGACACGCGAATGCAGGCTGCGGCCGACCGCGCCGTCAACGCAAATACCCCGAAGGGGGCGCAAGGGGCGCTGGTGTCGCTGGATCGGGACGGCGCGGTCAGAGCCATGGTGGGCGGGCGGGACTATGTTGCCTCGCTCTACAACCGAGCCGCCCAGGCGGAGCGGCAGCCCGGCTCGGCGTTCAAGCTGTTCGTCTACCTCGCGGCGTTGGAATCGGGCATGCAGCCGACCACGACCATCGTCGACGAGCCGATCGAGATCCAGGGCTGGCGCCCGCGCAACTCGACCCGCACCTATTCCGGCGCGGTCACGCTGCGAGAGGCGTTTTCGCGCTCGATCAACACGGTGAGTGCCAAAATCGGTGCCGAATTGGGCTTCGGAACCATCGCCGACATGGCACATCGGTTCGGAATCAGCGGAAACATCTCCACTTATCCCTCAATGGTGCTCGGCACTTCGGACGTCCGCCTGATCGACATGACACGCGCCTATGCGGCGGTGGCCAACAGAGGCATCAGCGTCATGCCTTATGCCATCACCCGCGTGGCGACGGCCGACGGGCGGCTGCTTTATCGCCATGAGCGTCAGGAGGAGCGCGTGCTCGTCGCGCCCTGGGTCGCCGCACAGATGACCGACCTCCTGCAATCCGCCGTGCTCACCGGAACCGGCCGCGCGGCGCAGATCGGGAGGCCGGTGGCGGGCAAGACCGGAACCACCAGTTCCAACAAGGACGGCTGGTTCATTGGTTTCTCGTCGGGACTGACGACGGGCGTATGGATGGGCCGCGACGATGCGCGACCCGTACCGGGCTTGCAGGGCGGAACCGCTCCGGCGCGCGCCTTCCATGACTTCATGGTCACAGCCGTGGCCCGTCGGCCGGTCCAGCAGTTCGAAACCGAGGTCCCGATGCCGAACTGGGACCTGGAGCCCGAGGAGCAGCTCTGGGGGAATGAGGTGATCGAAAGCGAGCCGCTGGTTGATGCCGACGGCAACCCGATCCTCAGCCAGCCCTCGGACCCGCTCGCGCCCCAGGGACGGGCACCCGCGCCCGGGCAAGGTCCCACTCCCGACCAGACCGAACTCGACCGGATCTTCGGAGGTGAGCCGCCGCCGCCAGAGGGCGCTCCGCAGCGCCCGGACCGAGCGCCCGCGCCGTCAGCTCCGGCCGACCGCCCGCAGGGTCGGAGCGAGTTCCCGCAGTAAGGCGCGCGCCTCTGCCACCGGCCTTCCGAACAGCTTCCCCTCCACGGCCTTGAAGCGCGGGCCATGGTCGAGGTGCAGCCGGTGGGCCACCTCATGCGCGACGACGAAGCGCAGCAGGTCCGGGGGTGCCAGGATGAGCCGCCAACTGTAGCGGATCGCACCGCTCGACGTGCAGCTTCCCCAGCGTGACACCGGGTCGCCGACCCCAACGGAGCGCACCACAACGCCCGCTTCGGCGGCGATCCTAGCAGTCTCTGCGCTCAGCATGTCGAGGGCTTGCCGGCGCAGCCACCGTTCGACCGCACTCGAGAAGCTTTCGCGGGGTCCGCCCACCGTGAGACGTCCCTCGTGAAGGGAGAAGGACCGCCGCCGCGTCTCGGACCAGACGAGTTCCAGCGGCTCGCCGCGGAACGGTATGGTTGCCCCGGGCTCCAGCGGCACTGCGGCAGGTGCTGCCGCGAGCTGTGCGTCGACCCAGAGCCGCTGTTCCTTCGCCCAGCCTAGCGCCGCTTTTGCGCTCGCCCGGGCCGGCACCGTGAGGCGGATGAGACCGGCGTCATGGTCCACCCGCAAGCGCATCCGCCGGGCCGTACGGTGCCGCGTGACCGCGACGGGCAGCGGCAGGCCGGGAACGTTAAAGTTCGCGGTCGACAAGATGGAACTCGAGGTCTCCGGCATCGACTTCGCTGACCGTCCAGCCGCGCGTCGACATGCCAGCTTCGTGCACCGTCTCGCGGCTGCCCGATACCAGGTAATGCCAGTGGGGTAGGGCCTCTCCGGCGGCGCGAAGTCGATAGGCGCAGGTCGAGGGCAGCCACTCCAGCGCCTCGAGCTTGCCCTGCGAAAGCTGCACGCAATCGCTCACCCACCTCTTGCGATTGGCGTAATCGGTGCAGCGCCCATGCCGCCGGTCGAGCATCTTGCAAGCGACATTGGTCGGGAACAGCTCGCCCGTTTCGTCATCCTCCAGCTTGTGGAGGCAGCAGCGGCCGCAGCCGTCGCACAGCGCTTCCCACTGCCCGCGGTCCAGCGCAGAAAGGGGCTTCTCCCACCAGGCAGTGGCGACGTCGTCATTCATGACAGGGGCAGCCTTGGTCTGCTATGCGCCCGCAATCAAGGGATCAGGGCAGGGACCTTCAAGGGCATGACGCGTAAAAGAGGTATCGTGGCCGCCTGCGTGCTGGCCCTCGCGGCCGTTCCAGCGGGGGCGCAGTTCGCCAGCGGTGGGTTCACCTTCCTGCAAGCCGTGCAGCAGCGGGACGGCGCCAAGGCGACGGAGATGCTGAATTCGCCGGGCTCCAGCCTGGTGAATTTCCGCAACGACGAGGGAACGGGCGCGCTGCACATCGTCACCCAGCGGCGCGACACGCAATGGCTGCGCTTCCTCATGAGCAAGGGAGCGGACGTGAACCTGGCGAACGGGGCTGGCGATACGCCGCTTCACCTCGCGTCGCGCAGCGGGTGGGTCGAGGGCATGGATGTCCTTCTGGACGCCGGAGCACGGGTGGACCGACCCAACCGGCTTGGCGAGACGGCGCTGATCATGGCCGTCCAGCAGAAGCAGGTGGCCGCGGTGCGTCGCCTGCTGGAAGCGGGTGCAAACCCGGACAAAGCGGACAACGCCAGCGGTCGAAGCGCCCGGGACTATGCGAAGCTGGACACCCGCTCGACCGAGATGATCCGGCTGATCGAACAGACGAAGTCGAAAAAACCCGCAGCTGTGGCGGGTCCGAAGCTCTAGTTCCCGAAGCCCAGCGTCGGATCGATGTGGGCCGACAGCCGGCGCGCTGCCCTCCGGGCAAAGCGCAGCAGCTCGGCTTTCCGCCGCGCAGGAGCGAGCGGACGGTGGGCCGCTTCCCGCATCACCGCGGCATCGTAGCGATCGGCCACGATGAGTCCGGCCTCGCCCGGGAGGAATCGCTCTTCCTGCAACAGACCCGCAAGCGCGCCCGGCACCGCCCAGAAGAAGCGGTCGCAATAATCGAGATAGTCGGTCCACTTGGAATCGCCGGTCAGGTCGGCCTTGCTGACCTTGATCTCGACGATCGTCAGGCAGCCCTTGGGGTCGATCGCCATCATGTCGGCGCGGCGCCCGTTGGGAAGCGGCACCTCGCAAATGGCGAAGATCTCCTGACGGCAGAACAAGCGCGTCACGCCGCGCGCAACGTCGGTTGCGATCGGCGGCAGATCGTCGAAGCAAGATGGGACCGAGAGGGAATCGGGAGCGCTACTCACTCCCGACTGCTAGAACAAAAAGAGCACGGAACCTAGCCGCTTAGCGGTAGAAGACGTGATTTCCGACCGACGCCACGCGGGTCAGGCGCCAGCCCGGCGAGACGCGCTTGGCGTGGAAGAACAACGCCTTGCCGACGCTGCTGTCGTGCAGGTCCTGGTCCACGATCCGCGCGATCGCGACCGCGTTCTTCCATTGCGGCGAGTTCTTGTTCACCGCGGGCCAGCGCCCGCCACGAATGAAGCTGAACTGGCCGCGCTGCATGAGCACGCCGCAATAGGTCGAGGGGAAGCGGCCCTTCGAGTTGGCGCGATTCGCGATCACCTGACCCACGGCCAGCTGACCGGCGAGCGGTTCGCTCTTGGACTCGAAGTACACACCGGCGGCGAGGCATTCCAGCTCGCGGCTGCCAGCCTCGGAGGAGCGGTTAAGGCTCACCGACTCGGCGAGCGACGCGCCCCGGGTGACCGGCTCGGCTTCCGGAGAGGGGGCGGCTTCGCTGCCCTGATTGGCAAGAGGATCGGAATTCGTCGGGACCGCGACCAGCGGTTCGTCCGCATTGGTCGGGAGCACCGGGTTCGCCATGGCGGCGGGCTTCAACGGTTCGGCGCTCAGCGGAGCGACCTGGGCCGGAGCGACGGAACTGGCGCCGAGTGCGCCAAGGGCCACCATCACGGCGAAACGATGCAACATTGAGTATCCAGCTTGTGCGGTTGACCACCCGGCAGGCATGCAGGTTTGCGCCGAACAGGCGCCGTTTTGCCTTGAGGTGATCCCCCGTCTCGCGCGGTCCCCGGCGCCGCCTCAATGCGGCTGCAGGAAACCCCCCGCTCTCGTTGGTTCCCTGCTGCCGGAACTTTTTTGCAGGCTCAACCTTCGCCGCTCGTTTCAGCGATGAATCGTTCTGCGCTCGGGATATCCAGTTCAATTACCCACTGATCCGGGTCCGAACGGCGGCGCTGCGCGATGAAGTTGGCGATTTTCAGCGAATCTTCGGGGGAGGGCCCGACGCGGCCCCATGAGTAGCGGCCGTCGTGCCGCAGCGTCCGCTCGAGAAAAGCGGAATGGCGACCGCGTTCCACGATGGCGATCAGGATGGTTCCGCGCTCCTCGTCGCCCTTGTGCAGCACCATCCCGAAACCACCCAGCGTCTCGGCTCGGCGCAGCAATGCAGACACTTCTACGCCAGACGCGAGCCGCGGCTCCACGCTCAAGCCGCCTCAGGCCGCGTGGGGTTCATCCACACCCATCAGCACGGCGGCCAGCGCATCGCGTGATCGGGCGCCGCGCAGCTTTTCCAGAGTCGGCGCATGACGGACGACTCGGCTGACCGCCGCAAGCGCCTTCAAATGATCCGCGCCCGCGTCGCTCGGCGAGAGCATGAAGAACACCAGGTCCACGGGGGCCCCGTCGAGGGCCTTGTAGTCGACCGGCTCCGATAGTCGCGCGACCATGCAGTAGACGCGCCCGATGGAGTCGATCTTGCCATGCGGAATGGCGACACCGTTGCCGAACCCGGTCGACCCGAGCCGCTCCCGCTCGCTCACCGCGGCTGCAACTTCCGCAGGATCGATCCCGAGCCGCTGTCCCGCCGCCTGGGCAAGCATCTGCAGCAGCCCGCGCTTGTTGCTCGCGGGCAGCGCCGGCTTGATGGCATCGAAATCGATGAATTGCGTAAGCTGCATTCCCGTACGCGTCCAGACAGCGGGCGGAAGATGCCGCCCGATCGTTGATGTGCAGGCCGGAGCCCGAGGCGTCTAGCGTGCCCGGGGTTCCACCCAACCGATGGTTCCATCGTCCCGGCGATAAACCATGTTGTACTCGCCGGTTCCGGCATTCCGGAACATCAACGCATTGGTATTCCGAAGGTCCAACATCATCACCGCATCGCCGACGGATATCTCGGGAATGTCCACGCGGGTTTCGGCCACGATCGGGGGGCTTTCGGGAACGGGCTCTTCCGCGGGCGGGGGCGCGAAGACGGTGTAGCCCGCATTGTCAAGCAACTGGCCCGAACCATCGGCATCGGCACCCTTGCGGTTGCGCAGCCGGTCCATGTAGCGACGAAGCTGTTTCTCGATCTTGTCGGCAGCGCCTTCGAACGCCACCCGCGCCTCATGTGCACGGCCCGAAGCTTTGAGGACCACGCCATTGGCGACGGGGGCCACGATGTCACAGGTGAAGCCGTTGTCGTGGGGACCCTTGCCGAAGGTCACGTTCGCCGCCACCGCCCGCGAGAAATAGCGATCCGCAAGAGCCCCGATCCGGCTGGTGACGTGCTCCTGCAGCGCCCCGCCCGTTTCGACCTGGTGACCGGCGACACGAACCTCCACGGCTTTCCCCTTTCCATTCAAGCCGCGCCGCATTGATACCGCCCGGCGCGGGGGTCAACTGGCCGCAGGAATCGCCTGCAGCTTGAGCCAAAGAGGGTCCTTCAGCTTGCTGACGAATTGGGCATGTCGCGCCAATTCTTCAACGGAGGGACCATGCGGGCGAGGGGGGCGAACCGTTCGCTGGACCGTCGAGCCCCTGGAGGCGGACGTACCTTGCGGACCTGCATCCACCATCAGGCCGAGGCCGATCTGGCGTCCGCCCGTCAGCTCCACATAGACCTGCGCCAGCAGCTGCGCATCGAGCAACGCGCCATGCTTCACGCGCTGGCTCCGATCCACGCCGAAGCGGGTGCACAGCGCATCCAGGCTATGCTTGGCGCCCGGGTGCCGGGACCGCGCCAGCACCAGGGTGCAGATCATCCGGCTCAGGCATACCGGATCGCGGCCGCAGCGGGCCAATTCGGCATTGAGGAAACCGAAGTCAAAGGTCGCATTGTGCGCGATCAGCGGCGCATCGCCGATGAAATCGAGCAGCTCCTCCGCCTTGTGCCCGAATAGCGGCTTGTCCGACAGGAAGATGGTGGAGAGCCCATGCACGGCCTCCGCCTCGCTCGGCATCGCCCGTTCGGGGTTGAAGTAAGCGTGGTAGGTTCGTCCCGTCTCCACCCGGTTGACCAGTTCAACGCAACCGATCTCGACCACGCGATCGCCAGACGCCGGGTTGGTGCCCGTGGTTTCCGTATCGAAGACAATTTCCCGCATGAGAAAAGCTATCGCGCGCCGGCGAGTCCGAGGCAAGACAGGATCCGGCCGACCTGCCGCTCCGTGTCGGCCAGGCTTCCGCCGGTATCGATCACCAAATCGGCCCTGCTGCGCTTCTCCGCATCGGGCAGCTGGCGGGCAAGGATGGCGTCCAGCTTCGCCGGCGTCATGCCGGGCCGCTCGAGGACGCGCCGGCGCTGCACGTCCGGCGGCGCGGAAACCACGACCACCTTGTCGAATGCCTCGGCGCCGCCCGTCTCGAACAGCAGAGGGATGTCGAACAGCAAGGCGGGAGCGTCCTGGTTCGACAGGATAAAGCGGGCCCGCGCCGCATGGACCGCGGGATGCACCAGCGCCTCCAGTGCGGCCAGTTCGTCCGGCCGCCCGAGCACCGCGGCGGCCAGTGCCTCACGGTCGACGGCTCCGTTGCGGGTTGTGCCGGGAAACCGCTGCTCGATATCGGCGACCAGGGCGCCGCCGGGCCCCTGAAGGCGACGAACTTCGGCATCCGCGTCGAACACCGGGATGCCGTGCTGTGCGAACATGGCGGCGACCGTGGACTTCCCCATGCCTATGGAGCCCGTGAGGGCAATCCGGATCATGAGCCGAGCCTCTGGTAAAGTTCGCCGTCGCTGGCGGTGTCGCGGGGCGGCTCGGCCCCGAAGAACAGGGGAAAGGCCGCTGCCGCCTGCTCCACCAGCATGGGCAGCCCCCCGCTGGCGGCGAGGCCGCTTCGCTCTGCCTCCACGACCAGTGCGGTCGGATTGGGTGAGGTCACGAGGTCGAACACCCAGCCTCCTCTCGGCATCTCGCCCAAATCCACTGTCAGCGGCGGCGAACCGCTCATGCCCAGCGGCGTGGCATTGATCAGCCCGTCCGTTCGAACCGGCGCGTCGAACGGCCGTGGCGGAAGCGCAAGCTGGAACTGCTGCGCGAGCGACTGAGCTTCAGACAGATTGCGGGCCTGGATGGCGACGTTGTTCGTCCCGAGCGTTTTCAGCGCCACCAGCACCGCCCGCGCCGCACCGCCCGAACCCAGGACCGTGACGGTCGCCGTCGGCCGGAGCCGGGCCAGGCGGATGACGACCGCGGCGACCCCCGCAACGTCCGTGTTCAAGGCGACCAGCTCGCCTTCCCGGATGACAAGGCAGTTGGTCGCGCCGACCTGAATGGCGCCGTCCGCGCGCTCGTCCGCCTGCATCAGTGCATCGAGCTTGAGCGGCATGGTGACGTTGCAGCCCCGCCATTTCGGATCGCGCTTTCGGGCGGCGAGGTAGCCCTGGAGTTCCTCGCGCCCGATCCGCGTCGCCCGATATTCTGCCGGGATCCCCAGGCGCTCGAGCCAGAAGCGGTGGATCACCGGCGACTTTGAATATTCAATCGGGTCGCCGATCACCTCGGCAAAGGGATGAGTTGACGTCATGCCGCCAAGACGCCGCACTCGCGCAGCGCGCCCAGCAGGGGAAGGAGCGGGATCCCAAGAATGGTGAAATGATCTCCTTCGATCCGCTCGAACAGCTGCACGCCCGGGCCTTCAAGCCTGAACACACCGACGCAGTAGGAGACTTCGGGCCAGTCCAAGTCGAGATAGGCCGCGATGAAGCTGTCACTGAGCGGTCGGACGGCCAGCCGCGCCTGCTGCGCCGCCGTCCAGTTCACCACACCACTCCGAGCCAGGCTGACGGCCGAAGTGAGGATCATCGTTCGCCCGGAGAAGAACCGAAGGTGCTCCGCGGCTTCCTCCCGGCTCGCGGGTTTGCTGAAGCGGCGGCCTTCCACGGACACCAGGCTGTCACTGCCGACCACCCATGCCTCGCCATGCACGCTGCTGACGGCTCTCGCCTTGGCGCTGGCGAGATCAGCCGCGAGTTGCTCGTCGGTTCCCTCGTGTCCCTCCTTCAAGTGTGCTTCATCCACGTGGGGAGGAACCGCGCGAAACGGCACGCCAGCGCTCGTCAGCAGTGCGGCTCGGATCGGGCTGGTCGAAGCCAGCAGTAGGTCCATGTTCGTTCCTGTGGAAAAGCCCGTGACACGACCTAGCGCGGAGCGGTGGATCGGCCAACCGCCGACGCCGCCAAGCGGCCGCATCGTCCCCGTCCCGCGATTCATCCACGGGAGACCAATCTCATCCCCAGCCTGTGAATCCCGGGAGAGTCCGCTCGCGACTCGCCATACTTCCTAGGAGAACGCCAGCCGCGTGGCTGTTGGCAAATCCGGGACGCAGCCCTATTCCCCACGTCCCGTCCGCCTACAAACATCATCAATTCAAGAATCTATAATAAGAGAGAGGAGAGAAGGGTGGTCGCACCCCTTCCCGATCAGACCGCCGATAAGCCCCTGCTGGCCGTGCTCCGGGGCGAGCGGCGCGACCCTCCGCCGGTTTGGATGATGCGGCAGGCAGGCCGTTACCTCCCCGAGTATCGCGCGCTGCGGGCGGAGAAGGGCGGTTTCCTTGACCTGGTCTATGACCCGCCTTCCGCGGCCGAGATCACGCTGCAGCCGCTCCGCCGCTTCCCGCTGGACGGAGCGATCCTCTTCTCGGACATCCTGATCACTCCTTATGCGCTCGGACAGGACCTCGCCTTTGCCGCCGGAGAAGGCCCGCGCCTGTCGCCTCCGCTCGCCGATGCGCCCCTGGAAGGCCTTACGCCGCGCCCTGAGCGCCTCGAGCCGATCTACGAGACCGTTCGGCAGGTTCGGGCGCAACTCGCCCCTGAGGTGACCTTCCTCGGCTTTGCAGGCTCGCCCTGGACCGTTGCGACCTACATGGTTGCCGGGCAGGGCAGCCGTGAGCAGGCGGAGACCCGGCAACTCGCCTACACGGATCCTGACCGGTTCGCCGCGCTGATCGCCGCGCTCGAGGAGATCACGGTCGGCTATCTGGTCGGACAGGCGGGCGCCGGCGTCGATGCCGTGCAGCTCTTCGACAGCTGGTCGGGGAGCCTCGCGCCGGCCGAGTTCGAACGCTGGGTGATCGGGCCGAACGCTCGCATCGTGGAGCGACTTCGCTCACTGCGTCCCGGGCTGCCGATCATCGGCTTTCCCAAGGGGGCTGGCGGCAAGCTCGCTGCTTACGCCCGCGAAACGGGCGTGGACGCTCTCGGTCTGGACGAGACGGTCGATCCCGCCTGGGCCCACCGCGAGCTCCCGCCGGAACTCCCGGTCCAGGGCAATCTCGATCCGTTCGCGCTGATCGCAGGCGGGCAAGCCCTGGAGAGTGCGGTTCGGCGCATCCTTGACGCTTTCCGGGACCGCCCCCATGTCTTCAATCTCGGTCATGGCATCCAGCAGACGACGCCGATCCCCCATGTCGAAGCCCTGTTCCGCCTGCTAGGGAAGGCGAATGGCTGATCTTGGACATTTGCTCACCTTTGGAGCGCTGGGCTGGCTCGGCGCGGCCTATCCCTGGGTCAAGGCGGCGCACGTCACCTTCGTGATCTTCTGGGTCGCCGGGCTGTTTCTCCTGCCCCGGTTCTACGTCTACCATCATGCGACCACCCCTGGGTCCGCCGAGGACCGGGCGTGGATCGAGCGGGAGGCCCGGACTCGTTCGATCATCCTCACGCCGGCGATGATCATCGTCTGGCTGCTGGGTTTGGCGCTGGCGTTCCACCTCGGTGCCTGGGGCCAGGGCTGGTTCACGGCGAAGCTCGCGCTCGTCGTCGCGTTGACCGGCTACCAGGGCTGGATGGGCGCTTACGGCCGTAAATTGGCTAACGGTGCCCGCCCGCTCGAGAACCGCACTCTCAGGATCATGAACGAGATCCCGGGCATCGCCACCGCGATCATCGTGGTGCTGGTGATCGTTAAGCCGTTCTAGGGCTGCGGCCTCCCGTTCCCACCCCCATGTTGACTAAGCGCCGCCTCGGCCATAGTCGAAAGGACAATACGGCCGCACCGGCCCGTACTCCTCCCCTCAGCCGGTGTGACCGCGACTTCCTTTCCGCGGTTCCTCAGTCATCCCCGGCTGCCACTCACATTCAATCAGGTTTCCCATGCATCTTAAGGATTTGAAGCAAAAAACCCCGGCCGAACTCGTCGCGCAAGCGGAGGAGATGGGCGTCGAGGGGGCGTCCACTATGCGCAAGCAGGATCTCATGTTCTCGATCCTGAAGGTGCGCGCGGACAGCGGTGCGGAGATCATGGGCACCGGCACGATCGAGGTGCTGAACGACGGCTTCGGCTTCCTCCGCTCACCCGAGGCCAACTATCTCGCGGGTCCGGACGACATCTACGTTGCGCCGCAGATCGTCCGCCGCTTCGGCCTTCGCACCGGCGACACGGTAGAAGGGGAGATTCGCGCTCCCAAGGATGGCGAGCGCTACTTCGCGCTGACCAAGGTCACCGGCATCAACTTCGACGACCCTGACGTGGTTCGCCATCGGGTCAACTTTGACAATCTGACGCCGCTCTATCCCGACTCCAAGTTGCGGCTCGACACGCTCGACCCGACCATCAAGGACAAGAGCGCCCGCGTCATCGACATCGTCGCCCCGCTCGGCAAGGGTCAGCGCGCGCTGATCGTCGCTCCGCCGCGGACCGGCAAGACGGTGCTGCTGCAGAACATCGCCCGGGCGATCACCGACAATAATCCCGAGGTCTTCCTCATCGTCCTGCTGATCGACGAGCGGCCGGAGGAAGTCACCGACATGCAGCGCTCGGTGAAGGGCGAGGTCATTTCCTCGACCTTCGATGAGCCCGCATCGCGTCACGTGCAGGTCGCCGAAATGGTGATCGAGAAAGCCAAGCGCCTGGTCGAGCACAAGAAGGACGTCGTGATCCTGCTCGACTCCATCACCCGCCTGGGACGCGCCTACAACACGGTGGTGCCGAGCTCGGGCAAGGTGCTGACCGGCGGCGTCGATGCCAACGCGCTCCAGCGGCCCAAGCGCTTCTTTGGTGCGGCCCGCAACATCGAGGAGGGTGGTTCGCTCTCCATCATCGCCACCGCGTTGATCGACACCGGATCCAAGATGGACGAGGTCATTTTCGAGGAGTTCAAGGGCACCGGCAACTCGGAGATCGTGCTCGACCGCAAGGTGGCAGACAAGCGCATCTTCCCGGCACTGGATGTCGGCAAGAGCGGCACCCGCAAGGAAGAGTTGTTGGTCGACCAGTCGATCCTGACCAAGATGTGGGTGCTGCGCCGGATCCTCATGCAGATGGGCACCATCGACGCGATGCAGTTCCTGCTCGACAAGATGAAGGACGCCAAGTCGAACGAGGATTTCTTCGCCTCGATGAACCAGTAGGCTCTTCCTCGCTCCTCCTCAGGGAGCGAGAGTCCGGGCTGCGCCGAGCGCGCGGCCTCTTGCGGGAACCAAAGGGCGCGTCTTCGCCTTTCCTGCCTGTCGAACCCGTTTCCAAGTTATTTTCGCGGAGATTCCCTTGTTCGAGCTGCTGCTTGCCGCTGCCCACGCAGCCCCTGTCGGTCTTGGTGGTCCGGGCGAGATTTGGGCTGCGATCGTCAAGGACTTCTCCAACATCACGGAGCCCCAGGCGTTCGCGGCCTTCCTTCAGGTGCTGATGATCGACCTGGTACTGGCGGGGGACAACGCGATCGTGGTCGGCGCGTTGGCGGCGGGTCTTCCGGCGGAGCAGCGGCGCAAGGTCATCCTGATCGGCGTGATCGCGGCGCTGGTGCTGCGCATCCTTTTCGCGTTGATCGTGACTCAACTCCTCCAGATCATTGGATTGATCCTCGTCGGTGGTCTTCTCCTGCTCTGGGTGGCGTGGAAGATGTGGCGTGAGTTGCGCCATGGTGGAGAGAGTGGCGGATCTCCCGAAGTCGCCGGTGACGAGCACAGCGGTCTCCGCCCGGCAAAGAGCTTCGCAGGCGCGGCCTGGGCCGTAGCCGTAGCCGACGTCAGCATGAGCCTGGACAATGTGCTGGCGGTCGCCGGCGCTGCCCGGGATCATCCGGGTATCCTCATCGTCGGCCTGATCTTCGCTGTCGGCCTGATGGGGCTCGCGGCCAACATCATCGCGCGTTATATCGAACGCTATCGCTGGATCGCCTATATCGGCCTTGCAGTGATCCTGTGGGTGGCCGTGAAGATGATCTACGATGGTTGGATCGATCCGCAGGTCGGGGTTGGAAAACTTTTCACCTGAGGCCCTTCTGACGGAGAGGTTCGGCACCGGCAGGGTGGACACGATCTTCGCTCTCTCGAGCGGGTCGCCGCCTGCCGCGATTGCTATCATCCGCATCAGTGGTCCGTTGGCGCCGCACGCCGCGGTGACACTGGCCGGTTCTCTTCCGGAACCCCGACGAGCCTCGCTCCGGACGTTCAAGGGTTCTACCGGGGAAGTGCTCGACTCTGCGCTGGTGCTCCACTTTCCGGCGCGCTCCAGCGTCACGGGAGAGCCGCTGGTGGAATTGCACGCGCATGGTGGCCGAGCCGTTGTCCGCGCGATCTTGACCGAATTGTCCGGCATGGAAGGGCTGCGGGAAGCGTTCCCCGGTGAGTTCACCCGCCGTGCATTCGAGAACGGCCGCATAGACCTCACGGAAGCGGAGGGGCTTGCTGACTTGCTGGAAGCGGAGACCGAACTCCAGCGCCGGGCGGCACTCGCGGTGGCGGGCGGGTCGGTCCGGCGGCAGGTGGAGGCGTGGCGCGAGAGGCTCGTGCTCCTGTCGGCCCGTGCGGAGGCGGCCATCGACTATGTCGGCGACGAGGATGAGGTATCCGATGCTGATCACGGGATCGCAGCGGAGGCTGTTGCCATTTCGGCCGAACTCTCGACGTGGTTGGACCAGCCTCGATCCGAGCTCCTGAAGGACGGCATCCGAGTGGTTCTTGCGGGCCCACCCAACGCTGGAAAGTCAAGTTTGCTCAATGCTTTGGTCGGTATCGACAAGGCCATTGTGACGCCGGTTGCAGGGACTACCCGAGATGTCATCGAGGTTCCCCTCCAGCTGGAGGGCGTTCCATTGGTGCTGGTGGATACGGCGGGGCTGCACGAGAGCGCGGATGAGGTGGAGAGGATCGGGGTCCACCTGGCGGAACAGCAGGTCCGGAACGCTGACATTCTGCTCTGGCTTGGCAATGCGGAACTCGCACCGCCGCATCCCCGCAGATTGGTAGTCAGGAGCAAGGCTGACCTTGGTAGGGTTCCCGACACCGCTGAAGGTTTGGCTGTTTCCAGCGTTACCCAAGCTGGCCTAAGGGAGCTAAAGAGCGGTCTCGTCAGAATATCCCGCGAGATCTTACCGTCTCCCGATGCCGAAACGTTGAACCAGCGACAAGCGACGGCGCTTGGCGAGGCGGCGAGTGCTCTTGAGGAAGTCGTCCCAGACGACATCGTCCTTACCGCGGAGGCGCTCCGCCAGGCCCGGTCGGCGCTGGATCGGACTATTGGTCGGGCGGGAGTAGAAGACGTGCTCGATGCCCTCTTCGGTCGCTTCTGCCTCGGCAAATGATGTTTCACGTGGAACAAGCTCCCGCTACATAGCGCCCATGTACGACGTACTGGTGATCGGTGGAGGCCACGCAGGCTGCGAAGCTGCAGCCGTGGCAGCAAGACGTGGGTGCCGAACGGCGATCCTCTCCTTCGGCGCGGCCGACCTCGGGCAGATGAGCTGCAACCCGTCTATCGGAGGTGTTGGAAAAGGCCATCTCGTCCGCGAGTTGGACGTGTTTGACGGCTTGATGGCGCGGGCAGCGGATCAAGCGGCTATCCACCGTCGGATGCTCAACCGTAGCAAGGGCCCAGCAGTGCATGGCCCCCGGGTGCAGGCGGACCGGCAGCTCTATGCGACTGCGATACGGCGGCTGGTGAGTGCGACCGAAGTTGAGCTGATAGAGGGCGAAGCCGTTCGCCTCTGCATGGACGGCGATCAGGTCGCCGGCGTCCACTTGGCTGATGGCGCCATGATTAGGAGCCGAGCCGTGGTGATCGCAACCGGCACCTTTCTTCGAGCCAGCATCTTTATCGGCCTAGAGAAGCGACCAGCGGGACGGGCCGGCGAGCCTTCGTCCATTCCGCTCGGAGACCAGATCCGGGAGCTTGGGCTTGGCCAAGGGCGGCTCAAGACCGGTACGCCACCACGCCTCGATGGCCGCACGATCGACTGGGCACGCCTCGAGGAGCAGCCCAGTGACCAGCAGCCATGGAGCTTCTCTGCTCTTCCCTCCGCCCGGGTGTTGCCGCAGGTCCGATGTGCGATCACCCGAACGACTGAGCGCACACACGACATTATTCGCGGTGGACTGGGAGAGTCGCCGCTATTCGCCGGTGTTATCGAAGGTCGGGGACCGCGCTATTGCCCTTCGATCGAAGACAAGGTGAAGCGGTTCGGCGATCGCGATGGCCACCAGATGTTTCTTGAGCCGGAAGGTCTACGCGACCACCTCATCTACCCCAACGGGATCTCGACTTCTCTCCCCCAGAGCGTTCAGCTTGAGTTTGTCCGATCGATCCCTGGTCTGGAGCGGGCCGCAATTGTTCGCCCGGGCTATGCTGTCGAGTATGAATTTGTAGACCCGCGTCGGCTCCGCCAGACGCTTGAAGTCCAGCAATTGCCGGGTCTCTTCCTTGCCGGCCAGATCAATGGAACCACAGGATATGAGGAAGCAGCGGCTCAGGGCCTGGTTGCCGGGTTGAACGCTGCGGCTCACGCACGCGATCTCGATCAAGCTAGGTTCGACCGCACGACCAGCTACATCGGCGTGATGATCGACGATCTGACCCTGCAAGGTGTCACCGAGCCATATCGCATGATGACGGCGCGGGCCGAGTACCGCTTGGCTCTCCGGGCCGACAACGCGACGGCGCGGCTGGGTGAAGCCGCGCTGACCCTCGGCTGCGTCAGTGCCGAGAGGTATCAGCAGATCACGGCTCACCTTGCGGCTCGAAGTCGCCCCGACTTCGCGGAGACTCCAGAGGGGAAGGCGGATCTCCTTTATGCTCCGTATTTGGAACGGCAGCGCCGGGAGTGGGACGCCGTAAAACAGAACCGAAGCATCATGATCCCGCAAGGCTTCGACTTTGCGGCGGTCCCTGGGCTTTCCGGGGAGATGGTGGAGCGCCTTCGCGCTGCAATGCCCGAAGATTTGCATCAGACGTCCCGCGTTGCGGGCATCACGCCCGCTGCCCTGTCAGCATTGTACTTGGCGGTCACTCGGCAAGCCGCATGAACGAGATTTCACCTGCAGTGCTGCCGTTCGATGTTCCACGTGAAACACTCGGGAGATTGCACAGCTACCTCGCCCTTCTGCTCGACGAAACTCAGCGGCAGAACCTAATTGCAAGGAGCACGGCGGCTGGCGCCTGGCAGAGACACATTGTCGACAGTGCTCAGCTGCTTCCACTCGCGCCGGTTGAATATTCAAACTGGTTGGACGTCGGTTCAGGGGCGGGACTGCCTGGGATGGTTGTCTCAATCCTGACTTCACGGCCGGTTACGCTCGTCGAACCTCGTCGCTTAAGGGCGGCATTTCTGCACCGCTGCACCGAAGAGCTCGGCTTGCGGAACGTGACCGTCTTCGAAGGCCGGGCCGAAAAGCTGACCGGCGAGTTCGATGTGATCTCCGCACGCGCTGTGGCGTCCGTTGCTGATCTATTCACGATCGGCAGACATCTGGCGCATTCTGGAACACGGTGGATCCTGCCCAGGGGGCGAAGCGGCGCGAAAGAACTGGCGGAGGCAGAGGCAAGCTGGCAAGGTCACTTCGGGCTTGAGCCAAGCATCACGGCGGAGGACGCGATGATTGTCTTGGCCGAGGGCGTCGCGCCGCGAGGCAGGACGAGGGGTAGGGCATGATCCGCGTTGCGGTCGCTAATCAGAAGGGCGGGGTGGGGAAGACCACGACCGCAATCAATCTCGCCACGGCATTAGCGGCGACCGGCTGGAAGGTCCTGCTCGCTGACCTGGATCCCCAGGGAAATGCTTCAACCGGGCTCGGTGTTGGGCAGGCCGCGCGTGAGCGGTCCAGCTATGACGTGCTGATTGGGGAGGCAGAGGTCGCAGACGCGGCCGTGGCGACCCGGGTTCCGCGCCTTGATCTCCTGCCGGCGACACAGGATCTCTCCGGCGCAGAGGTCGAGCTGGTGGAGTTCGACCGACGCACTCACCGGCTCGCCGACGCCTTTGATCGTGCCTCGCCGGGCCGCTGGGACATCTGCCTGATGGATTGCCCTCCGTCGCTCGGGCTGCTGACGGTGAACGCGCTGGTCGCGGCCCGGCACTTGCTAGTGCCCCTGCAATGCGAATTCTTTGCTTTAGAAGGACTTAGCCAGCTGTTGCAGACTGTTGAGCGGATCCGCACACGGTTCAATCCCGACCTTGCGATCCTGGGTATCGCGCTCACCATGTACGATCGGCGGAACAGCTTGTCCAAGCAGGTCGCGGAAGACGTGCGCGCCTGCCTTGGGTCGACGGTGTTCGACACGGTGGTCCCGCGAAACGTTCGTCTGTCCGAAGCGCCAAGCCACGGTCTTCCCGCCCTCATCTACGATCTGCGCTGTTCGGGTAGCGAGGCTTACGTGGGCCTTGCGCGTGAGCTGATGGGTCGGCTTCCACGCCGTGCGGAGGCAGCATGAGCGACGCGCGTGCTCGCGGCCTCGGCCGAGGCCTTTCCGCTCTCCTAGGCGATGTCCCGGCAGTCGACGCGCCTGCGCCGGCCGCAAATGACCGGGTGCGGGAGATCGACGTTGCGGCCATCCGCCCCAACCCCAAGCAGCCGCGCCGGCACTTCGCGGAAGACGCCATCAGGGAGCTTGCCGACTCGATCGCTCAGCGCGGCGTGCTCCAGCCGATCCTCGTCCGAGATACGGGGCAAGGCTACGAGATCGTTGCGGGTGAGCGGCGCTGGCGCGCGGCGCAGCAGGCCCGATTGCACAAGATTCCGGCGATCGTCCGCGACTTCGACGAGGCGGCGACCGCCGAGATTGCCCTGATCGAGAACATCCAGCGTGAGGATCTCAACGCGCTTGAGGAAGCCGAGGGTTACCGGGCGCTGATCGGCACCTTTGGGCACAGTCAGGACGCGGTGGCCAAGCTGGTCCACAAGTCGCGGAGCCACGTCGCCAACCTGCTGCGATTGCTCGATCTTCCCGCCACGGTCCGCGAGGCGCTCGTTCGCGGCGAGCTGTCCATGGGGCATGCGCGTGCGATCGCCTCCGCGGCGGATCCCGTCGCTCTCGCTCAGCAGGTGATCTCCCAAGGTCTCTCGGTTCGTCAGACGGAGCAGCTCGCCCGGCAGGCGAAGCCCGCGCCGGGTCCCGAGGGCGGCCGAAGCACCACCCGCCGTGACGCAGGGGAGGGCAACGCCGACATCCTGGCGCTCGAACGCCAGCTGGGCGACCTCCTCGGTCTCAAGGTGAAGGTCGCGCACTCGGGCGGGCACGGCACAGTGACCCTGCATTTCTCCAGCCTGGATCAGCTCGATCTCATCTGTCAGCGGCTGTCCGGAGAGCCGATCTAGCGGGCGTTTGCTGCTCGGGCGATCTGTATCAGTTCTTCGCCGAACGCGGCGCTGTCCGGCACCGGATTCAGCATCAGCTGTCGTTCGAGCCGGCCAACCCGATCCAGCGCAACCGCGATCCGCTCGCTCGACCAGCGAGACAAGAGCTTCTGGAACAAGGGCTTATCGCGCCAGAACAATGACGTCATGACGGCGTCGGGAGCCTGCCCGGCTTCCATCCGCGCGCGCAGTGGGGCCAGCTGCAGCAACCTGCGCTGCAGCGCGCGAACGGCTGGGATCGGCTCGATTCCGCTGCCGGCCATTCGCTCGAGCTCCTCCGCCAGCCGCTGGACGTCTCCGCTCAACGCCGTGTCTCCGGGGCGCCCGACCTGGCTTTCCGAGGAGTCCGCTCCCAGCAGGTCGACGACCTCCTCTTCCAGGTCTTTCGGGTTCTCGGCCGACGCACCCAGGAACAGCGCAAATTTGGCGATTTCCTGCGCTGCAATGGCCTGGTCGTTGCCCGCCGCCGCGGCGATCCGGGACGCGGTAGTGGGGCGAAGCCGCAATCCCTCCCGGCGGGCGATCTCCATCACCATCCGGTCGGCGTCGCGACCCTCGGGCACATAGGACGCATGCGCCAGGACAGCCGGATGGGCCTCGCCGAGCTTCAGGAGGGCGGAGGTTTTGGCGAGCGCCCCGGCGATGGCGACGGCGGCGCTCTCGGTTGCTGGAGCGGCCAACAGGGCCTCGACGGCCGCGACAACCTCGTTTCCGGCCGGCTCGATCCACAGCAGGCGCTTGCCGCCGAAAAGCGAGATCGCGCCCGCTTCGTCTGCCAGCACCGCCGGATCCGACTTCAGCGTTCCCGCTGCTATCGACACCTTTTCTGCCCCTAAAGCGCTCAGCAGACGCGCGGCGAGGGCGCGGGATCCGGCTTCGTCGGGGCCATGGAACAGGTAAAAACGGATCGATGGGTCCGGCCGATCGACGGCACTGCCGATCTGGCCCTTGGCGGGCTTCACCGCGCCGACTGTCTCGATGCGAACAGGCCCAGCCGGGCCACGATCTGGTCGGCGACAACCTGCGACAATCGTTCGAGCGCCGTCTGCTCCGCTGCAACGGTCGCATATTCCGAACCGACCACGTCGATCCCGGCATCGGATCCGGCCGTGGCATCGAGCACGACCGCCCCCGTCGCATTCTCCACCAGCCGATAGCGCGCCCGAAGGGTCCGGCGCTCCCGGGTGACCGCGCTGTCTCCCCGGATGCCGAGCCCGGTCAGATTGTCGTCCAGGTCCACTTCCAGCCGATACCGCGCCGGTGTTCCCGCCTGATCACCAATGCGGTCGACCAACGCAGTCCGGACGAGCCAACCCGCCTGTCCTGGGATCGGCTGTACCGCCACCGACCGGAGGATTGTTGCAGTGCTGCTGCTCTCCCCGCCACCATATAGCGGACGGAGGCCGCAGCCGCTCAGAGCCAGCACCGCCGCACACAGGAGCGCCGCCCGGATCACAGGACGATATTCACAAGGCGATCGGGAACGACGATCAGCTTGCGAGGGCTAGCGTCGCCAATCAGGCGCGCGACCTTCTCCGCCGCAAGCGCCTGCCGCTCGAGCTCATCCCGCGGCGAACCGCGCGGGACCGTCAGAGTTTCGCGCAGCTTGCCGTTGACCTGCACCGCGACCGTGACCTCGTCATCGATCAGGAGCGCGGGATCGTGGCTCGGCCACTCTGCGTCGACCAGCAAGCCTTTCCCGCCCATCATGGCCCATGCCTCTTCCGCAAGGTGCGGCGCCATGGGGGAAACGAGCTTCACGAGCGTGCGGATCGCCTCGTCCCGGGTGGCCGATGGCTTCGCCTTCTCGATCGCGTTGACCAGTTCGTAGATGGTGGCGACCGCCTTGTTGAACTGCAGGGCCTCGATCGCTTCGCCCAGCGCCGCGATCGACTTGTGCAGCTTGCGCTCGATCGCCGCGTCGGAACCGCTGCCGCCACTGTCCACGGAAGCCGCGAGCCGCCAGACACGCTGCACGAAGCGGGCGGCGCCCTCGATCCCGCCGATCGACCATTCCAGGTCGCGCTCGGGTGGAGAGTCGGACAACATGAACCAGCGCACCGCGTCAGCGCCGTAGCGGTCGATGATGGCGTCCGGGTCGACGACATTCTTCTTGGACTTCGACATCTTCTCGACCCGCCCCGTCGTTACCGGCTGGCCGCTCTCGATGTGGATCCAGTCGTCGCCGTCTCGCCGCACCTCGCCAGGGCTGAGCCAGCTGCCGTCTCCGGCCCGGTAGGTCTCGTGGGTGACCATCCCTTGCGTGAACAGGCCCTTGAACGGCTCCGCCATGCCCAGCCGGCCGATCCGTTCCAGCGCGCGAGTCCAGAAGCGGGCATAGAGCAGGTGCAGGATCGCATGCTCGACCCCGCCGATATATTGGCCAACGGGCAGCCATGCCTCCGCCTCGGCGCGGTCGAACGGCTTGTCGCTGGGCTGGCTCGCGAAGCGGATGAAGTACCAGCTTGAGTCCACGAAGGTGTCGAGCGTGTCCGTTTCCCGCAGGGCGGAGCCGCTGCACTGGGGGCAGGGCACCTGACGCCAGGCATCGTGCCGGTCGAGCGGATTGCCGGGCACGTCGAAGCTGACGTCTTCAGGCAGAACCACCGGAAGTTGTTCACGTGGGACCGGAACGGCGCCGCAGCCCTCGCAGTGGATGATCGGGATCGGCGCCCCCCAGTAACGCTGACGGCTGACGCCCCAGTCGCGCAGGCGATACTGGGTCTTTCCCTCGCCCCAGCCGTCCGCTTCGGCGCGGCGGATGATCTCGGCGGTGGCCTCCGGTGTGGCAAGCCCATCCAGGAAGCGCGAGTTGACCGCGACCCCCGCGCCAATCTCAGCTTCGGTCACCGCGGCATTCGCCTCGCCGACACTTGGCGCAACGACGCGGCGGATCGGCAGCCCATATTTGGTGGCGAATTCGAAGTCGCGTCCGTCATGGGCAGGCACGCCGAACAGCGCGCCGGTGCCGTAATCCATCAGGACAAAGTTCGCGATCCACACCGGCAGCCGCCACTCGGGATCGAGCGGATGCACCACTTCCAGCCCCGTGTCGAAGCCCAGCTTCTCCGCCGTCTCGATCTCGGCGGCCGTGGTCCCGCCCTGGCGGCAACGCGCGATGAACTCCGCTACGTCCGCTCGCTCGGCGCCAAGGGCCTCCGCGATCGGGTGCCCTGGTGAGATCGCCACGAAGCTGGCGCCGAAGATGGTGTCGGGACGCGTGGTGAAGACCTCGATCTCGCCGCCGCCTTCCGCGCGCTTGAAGCGGAACTGCAGCCCGCGGCTCTTCCCTATCCAGTTCTCCTGCATCAGCCGGACCTTGTCGGGCCAGTCATCGAGCGTCTTCAGCCCATCCAGCAATTCCTCGGCAAAGTCCGTGATCTTGAGGAACCACTGGCTGAGCTTGCGCCGCTCCACCAGCGCGCCCGAGCGCCAGCCGCGCCCGTCGATCACCTGCTCGTTGGCGAGCACGGTCATGTCGACGGGGTCCCAGTTGACCTCCGATTCCTTGCGATAGACCAGCCCGGCTTCGAACAGGTCGAGGAACAGCGCCTGCTCATGCCCATAATAGTCCGGTTCGCAGGTGGCGAGTTCGCGACTCCAGTCGAGGGCAAAGCCGAGCCGCTTCAGCTGGGCGCGCATCGTGGCGATGTTCTGGCGCGTCCAGTCGCCAGGGTGCACCTTCTTCTCCATCGCCGCATTTTCGGCCGGCATGCCGAACGCATCCCAGCCCATCGGATGCAGCACTTCGAAGCCCTGCATCCGGCGGTAGCGCGCGAGCACGTCGCCCATGGTGTAGTTGCGCACGTGGCCCATGTGGATGCGCCCGGAAGGGTAGGGGAACATCTCGAGCACGTAGCTCTTGGGCTTGGGGCTTGCGCTGTCGGCACGAAAGCTGTCGGCGGCGTCCCACCGCTCCTGCCAGCGGGAGTCGCTCGCCGCCGGGTCGAAACGGTTCGTCATGAGGCTGTGGTCCTGTGCTGGAGCTTAGCCGCCGACGGAGGTGCGGCGGATGTCACGGGCGCGGGTCAGGATGATATCCTCGAGCTTCTGCACGGTCGCGGCCGAGACCGGCGCATCGACCCAGGTTCCCGCCTGGTTGACCTGCCGGGATGCGGACACGCGCAACGCGTCGGCACGCAGGTCCTGGTCGAGGATGGAGACCGTCAGCTTGACCCGCTCGCTCGGGCTGTTCGGATTGCTGTACCAGTCGGTCACGATCACCCCGCCGTTGCTGTCGGCGGTGATCAGCGGGGCGAAGCTCAGCGTGTCAATGGCCGCCCGCCACAGGTAGGTGTTCACGCCGATGGCCGTCATGCGCGACGGTGCGAGCTCGGTCGGAACGTCCCGGTTGCGCGAACAGCCCGCGGCAAGCAGCGCCAGCGGGATCATCGCGGCGGCAGTAAAAGGCAGACGGGCCATGAACAAGGTTCCTGTCGAAGAAGTGGGTTTCAGCCGCGTTATAAGAGGCATGGTCCCCGCCGCAACCCGGCAGTGGCAGGCTGGCGTTGTGGATTCAATGTCACATGGCCTGGATTCCGCCCGGCTGTCGTGGAACATTCATGCAGCCGGGGCTATATCGACTCACACAGGGGACGCTTGACGACGATGAACTGGATTGCGGTCACGAAAGGAAAGCTTGCCGTGGCAGTTGCCGCGACGGCTCTTCTCGTGCCTGCGACTCTGGCCTTCGCCGCGCCCCAGGACCGGAAGCCACCGGCGGTGACGGTCAGCTTCGAAAACAGCTTCACGCCCGCCCAGGCGGACCCGCGACTCGCAGCGGCATTCAGCCGCAAGCCGGCACTCGCGGGTGATTTCCGTTTTACGCCCGCGGCCAGCAATCGTCGGCCTTCGCAGCTGCGGGTCGCCGTGCGGGCTCGGACCACGACTCCGGACCAGGCTGCCCTCAAGGCTCGCGATGCGGCAGCGCAGTCCGCGGCTGCGGGCGTGACGCTCACGCCCGCGAGCTACAACCTTGGCGTGGCGGTCGGTTGGCGCCGGTTCGCCGTGTCGGGCGACGTCGCCAAGTCGCGCCCGGCCAATCCCGCGATCGCGCCGCGCGAAGGCGCCGTGGTCGGGGTCAGCTACAATCTGAACCGCTTCACCGGCCGTGTCGCCGCCAGTGCGGACCGCCCGACGGAGCGGGTCGCACCGGCTCTGCGGGATGACAGCAGCTACGCGGTCGACGTGGGCGGTGCCTACAACATCTCGAATCGGGTCGCGGTGACAGGCGGCGTCCGTTACCGCATCGATCGTGACCGGCTTGCGCCTCCCGCCGATCAGCGGCGCGACAGCCAGGCCGTCTACATCGGGACTGCCTTCAAGTTCTAAGCCAGCGGTCGATCGCTCCGTAACCGGCGAGGCCCAGCGGCTTCAGCTTCGCGAATCGCCGCTCGTTCATCCCGCCCAACCCGAACACGGGGCGAGGGCTGAGCCGGATCAAGGCGGCCGCGCGCATCCGGGGTAGCGGAAGCCATTCCGGATGCGTCCGCGTCTCGAACAGCGGCGACAGGAACAGCAGGTCCGGCGCCCGCAACAGCGCCTGCCGTAGCTCCTGCATCGAATGCACCCTGGCCACCGCCGCCTTTCGTTCGTCCCACACGAGCAGTCCACGCGATCGCCCGATCCGCCGGAGTCGCTCCAGCAGGCGCCTGCGCTCCGGACGGCCCAGCGCGTGATGACGCACGATCACCCCCGATCCTCGCGGCAGCCGCCGCAGCGCCGGCCACAGCTCCTCGCCCAGGCGCTCGTCCGTGAACAGCCAGCGGCTCGGGAGAGTGGGGTGGCGGCGGCGCATCGGGGTTTCTATAGCCCGCTCGGTGACCGACACCGCAACCCGCCTCGCTTCCATCCGGGAGAGTATCGCTTCCGCGGCCCGCCTTGCCCGGCGCGAACCGAACGAAGTGACCCTTGTTGCTGTTACGAAGACCCGCTCGTCGCAGGAGATCGAAGCCCTGCTCGCGGCCGGGCAGCGTCATTTCGGCGAGAACCGCGTGCAGGAGGTCGAGGCGAAGTGGCCGTCGCTCCGCGCGCGCTACCCCGACGTGCAGCTGCACTGCATCGGCCGGCTGCAGTCGAACAAGGCGGACGCGGCGGTAGCCCTGTTCGACGTCATCCACTCGCTCGACCGCCCGACCCTGCTCGACGCCCTGGTCACCGCCTCCGCGAAGGCGGGGCGGGTTCCGCAGGTCTATGTTCAGGTGAATATCGGGGAGGAGGAGCAGAAAGGCGGCGTAGCTCTCGCAGACCTCCCCGCATTCCTCGACCAGGTTCGTGCGTCACCGCTTCCCCTCGCAGGCCTCATGGCCATGCCGCCGATCGGCGTCGAGCCGTCCTCCTATTTCGCCCTGCTGGCCAAGCTTGCGCGCCGTCATGACGTCATCGGCCTCTCCATGGGCATGTCGGGCGATTTCCGGGCGGCCGTCATGCTCGGCGCCACGGTGGTTAGGATCGGCTCGGCCTTTTTCGAGAACCCAGCCGCGACCTAGTCCAGGTGGCCGCTCTTCCTGCGTTTAGTCGCGAGATAGTCGGCGTTGTGCGGGTTCGCCGGCATGTGATGCGCAACCCGCTCGACCACCGTGACTCCCTCGCTCTCCAGGCCCGCCACCTTGGCCGGATTGTTGGTCAGCAGCCTCACGCGGTCGAACCCCAGCGCCCGCAGCATCGCCGCCGCCAGACCATAGTCCCGCGTGTCGTCGGGGAAGCCAAGCCGCCGGTTCGCATCCACCGTGTCAAGACCCTGGTCCTGCAGCGCATAGGCGCGGAGCTTGTTGGCGAGCCCGATTCCGCGGCCCTCCTGGCGCAGATACAGCAGGATGCCTCCGCCCGCCTCCCCGATGAGCTTCAACGCCGCCTGGAGCTGGGGCCCGCAGTCGCACTTCAGGGACCCGAACACGTCGCCGGTCAGGCACTCGCTGTGCAGCCGGACCAGCGGCGGCCTGCCTCCTGGAGCGCCGATCATCAGCGCGACGTGCTCGGTACCATCGTCCGGCGCCCGGAAGGCGATCATCTGCGTGTCGGACAAGCCTTCCACCGGCAGGCGCGCGCGCGTCACTAGCGTCGCCAACTGTCGCCGCTCGGCGGTAAGCACCTCTTTAACCGTGAGCTGCTCCGCAGCCTCGCTCGCCGGCAGGAGCCATAGCGCCGGTAGCAGCCCCGCGAGCCGGGCAAGCACCAGCGCCGCCACCGCCGCCTCCGGGTCCTCGATCGCCTCGGCGGTAAGGGGGCCGGGGATGATCCGGGCGACGTCGCGGGCAGGGTCCGCCAGCGCGCGCACGATGTCAGGGTCCAACCACTCGCAGCGCGACACCTTGACCGGACCGGCCGCGCCTTCACGGCTGTTGACAAGGTTCAATGCCTTGGCACGCTCGGGACTGAGCAGCACGGCGGCCCGGCCGTCCGGATCGAGCAGCGAGAGCATCGCGTCGGTGCCGGTCTCGACCGAAAGCAGGTTGAGGCCATCGACCTTCACCGGGCGACCCGCCCGCAAGGCGGCGATGCCCCGCTGGACGCTCAAAGCGTCAGCTCGACAACCAGTGGAACATGGTCCGACGGCCGCTCCCACGCGCGGCAGGGCTCGTGCACCCGGTGGGCGATGGCTTGCGGCGCGAGGCTGGGCGAGGCCCACATATGATCCAGCCGCCGGCCGCGATCGTTTTTGGTCCAGTCGGGCGAGCGGTAGCTCCACCAGGTGTAGCAGCGCTGCGGGGCGGGCACGAACCTGCGGCCCAGGTCGACCCAGCCGTGCGCGGCCTGCAGGCGACCCAGGGTCTCCACCTCAATCGGCGTGTGGCTGACGACGTCGAGCAGGGCCTTGTGGCTCCACACGTCGCATTCCAGCGGCGCGACATTGAAGTCGCCCACGATCAAAGTCGGCTCAGACAACTTTTCCGACCAGCGGGTCATCCGTTCCAGGAAGTCGAGCTTCTGCCCGAACTTGGGGTTCACGGTCCGGTCCGGAACGTCTCCGCCGGCGGGAACATAGACGTTCTCCAGCCGGATTCCCCCGGGGAGGCGCACGCCGATGTGCCGCGCCTCGCCATTGTCCTGCCAGTCGTGGCGGTCATGCTCGGCCAGCGGCAGCCGGGACAGGATCGCCACGCCATGATGCATCCGCTGCCCGTTAAGCGCATGGTGGACATAACCCAGCCGGGTGAACAGCTCGCCCGGGAAGACATCGTTGTGAGCCTTGGTTTCCTGCAGGCACAGAACGTCGGGCCCTTCCTCCTTCAGAAAGCGCTCCACGATAGCGGCCCGGGCTCGGACGCTGTTGATGTTCCACGACGCGATCTTGAAACTGGTCACGCCGACCCTCTAGCCAAGTCCAGGCCCCATACGCAAAGGCCCCCGCTCCGGGGGCATGGAGCGAGGGCCGACCAAGCGTTCGTCACGCGAGGGACCGATGGGCCCGGGTAACAGGGGGAAACCCCGGTATTCCAGCGGTCACCACCTCGATTAGCCGAGTGACCCTGACGCAGACATGAACGGTTGCGCAAGAAGACTTAATTATTTCCGGCGCTTAGGCTCGACATAGGCGAATGCGGTCTCCGGGACCCCGACGTTGTAGCGCTGATTGTCGAGCTTGATGGTGGTGCGCTTGTTCTGCGCGTCGATGGTCGTCCAGCCTTCCAGCAGCAGTCCGCCGGGTGCCGACCCTGACTTCACGAATGCCAGGATGATGGTCCCGAACTCCGGCCGGCGAGCGTCGCGCGCGCGGACCAGCAGGATTCGCGGGTCCTCCGACGGCAGCACGCGGGCGATCCGGTTCAGGTCCGGCTTGGGCGCGAGCAGGACGCTCAACGGCGAGTTGGCGATGTTCCAGCTCGACTTCTGGCCAACATCATAGTCGATGAAGCTCAGCGTCTTGCCGTTGCCGACCAGCAGCATGTTGGCGCCGCCGCCATAGGCAAACCGGATCTTGCCCGGGCGCTTCAGCTGCAGGGTGCCGCGCAGGGACCGGTTCTTCGAATCCGTCTGGACGAAGTTCGCGGTCATCGACTGCGTTGCGGCCAGGTGGCTTTCCACCTGCCGCAGCGGATTGGCCGACTGCGCCACTGCCGCGGTGCCGCCAAGCATCGCCACCGCGGCCACGGGCGCGAGCAGGCGCGCGGAAACAGAGGTGAAAATCATGATCGCTCCTTGAGAAAGGATAGGTTCGCGCCGTCTGTGGCGCCCTGCCATTGAATGCGCTCTGAACTGGACGGTTCCGGAACGTTCAGCTTCAGATCGGGTGTCCGTCCATGTCCATCAGCACCTCGCGCCGGCCGACATGGTCGGGCTGCCCGACCTTGCCTTCCTTCTCCATCCGCTCGATCAGCCGGGCCGCGCTGTTGTAGCCGACTCGCAATTGGCGCTGCAGATAGGATGTGGATGCCTTCTGGCTTTCCGCGACGATCTGAACTGCCTTGCGGTAGAGCTGCGTCTCGGCATCCTCTTCGCCGTCCGGCTGACCGTCGAATGCATAGCCGCCGTCCTCCGGCTCCTCGGTGACCGCCGAGATATACTCCGGCACGCCCTGCCGCCGCCAATGCTCGGCGACGCTGCGCACCTCGTCGTCGGCCACGAACGGCCCGTGGACGCGCAGGATCTGCTTGCCGCCGGGCATGTAGAGCATGTCGCCCTTGCCTAGCAGCTGTTCCGCGCCCTGCTCGCCCAGGATCGTGCGCGAATCGATCTTGCTGGTGACCTGGAAGGAGATCCGCGTCGGCAGGTTCGCCTTGATGACGCCGGTGATGACGTCCACCGATGGCCGCTGGGTTGCCATGATCAGGTGGATGCCCGCCGCACGCGCCTTCTGGGCCAGGCGCTGGATCAGGAACTCGACTTCCTTGCCGGCCGTCATCATCAGGTCGGCCAACTCGTCCACCACCACCACGATCTGCGGCAGCACCTCATATTCCAGCTCTTCGGTCTCGTAGATCGGCTGCCCGCTGTCCGCATCATAGCCGGTCTGCACCTTGCGCCCGAGCTTGGTCCCGCGCGCCTTGGCGTCCAGCACCTTCTCGTTGAAGCTCTTCAGCGCGCGCACGCCGAGGCTCGCCATCATGCGATAGCGCTCCTCCATCTGCTCGACCGTCCACTTGAGCGCCCGAATCGCCTTGGCTGGCTCGGTCACCACCGGCGAGAGCAGGTGCGGGATGCCGTCGTAGACGCTGAGTTCCAGCATTTTGGGATCGATCATGATCATCCGGCACTGGTCCGGCCCCATCCGGTAGAGCAGCGACAGGATCATGCAGTTCAAGCCCACCGACTTGCCCGAACCCGTCGTGCCGGCGACCAGCAGGTGCGGCATGGGCGCGAGGTCGGCGATGACCGGATCGCCGGCGATGTTCTTGCCCAGGATCAGCGGCAGGCTGAGTCCCAGGTCCTCGAACGCCTGGCTGGCGATCAGTTCGCGCAGCGACACCGTCTCGCGCTTGGGGTTGGGCAGTTCGATGCCGATGACGCTCCGGCCGGGGATCGTGGCCACGCGCGCGGAAAGAGCCGACATGTTGCGCGCGATGTCATCGGCGAGCTGAATGACCCGGCTGGCCTTGATTCCGCTCGCCGGCTCCAGCTCGTACATGGTGACCACCGGCCCTGGCCGCACCTCGACGATGTCGCCGCGGACATGGAAGTCCTCCAGCACCGACTCCAGGAGGCGCGCGTTGCGCTCCAGCCCGGCGCGGTCGATCTGCTGCTTGCCGGAGTCGGGGACAGGGGTAAGCAGGTCCACGCTCGGCATCTGGTAGGCATCGCCCAGCGCCAGGCTTTGCTGCCCAGGAGCGCGGCCGCGACCTTTGTCCTTCTTGCTGGCTGCCGGCGCGATCTCGCGGGTCGGCTCCGTGACCGCCACCGTCGGCCGGGAACGGGGCGGCGCGGCCGGAGCCTGCTCCCGCTCGTCGCGGCGCTCGGCCGTCCGACGGGGTGCAGGCTCACGGGCTCTCGGGGCACGCTCGAGCCGGCTCGCCAGCCAGCCCTTTTCCTCGTCGCGGAGGGCAAGCGCGACGAAGGAAAGGAACAGTCCGCCCAGTGCCAGCACCATCATCAGCGCCAGCCTGACGGGCCCGATGATCGCCGGATCTCCGATCAGGGACACGCCCGCGTCGACGCCGCGCGCTCCGGCAAGGCCCAGGGCTCCGCCCCAGCCGGCCGGCAGTGCGGACACGGCCGAACCGGTCATCAGTCCCGCCGCCGTTCCAATCAGCACCGCCCCGAGCCCCGCCACCAGCAGCGCGCGGCCGACGTGCCCGGGATGCTCCCCGCGCAGCAGTCGCACTCCGGCCAGCGCCACCACCGGCAGCAGCAGTGCGGACCCCAGACCGAATAGCATTAGCAGGAGGTCGCTCGCATAAGCCCCGGGCGCTCCGACCCAATTGCTCGGCGGGCCCCCCGCAGCCGTGCTCCAGCTCGGGTCGTTATTGGAATGGGTGATCAGGGCCACTGCCAGCGCGATCGCCAGGCCGAGCAGCAGCGCTCCGGCGGTTCGCCGCGCAAAGGCGCGCAGGGACGCACCGAGGCGCTCCCGCCAATCCGGCTCCAGTTCGCGCCGCTGAGCCCGGCCGGCCACGGTTGCCATCGTCGTCTTCCCCACCCGAATGCGTCTTGGCGTCACAATGCCTCTTGGGCGACTCCACGGTCAAGGACGCCACGGCCACAGGTCCGGGATGACGTGACCCGCCGCCCCGGCTAGAGCGACCCTATGGAACGGGCGGACGTGATCATTCTCGGCGGCGGCATGATTGGCCTTGCGCTCGCCGCCGCGCTCGACGGAGCGGGCATTCGCAGCATCGTCGTCGATCCGGCCGATCCTGACCTGCGCAAGGACGCCGCGTTCGACGGCCGCACCAGCGCGGTCGCCTCTTCCTCCATGCGCATGCTGGAGGCGACGGGCGTTGCCGCACACCTGCCCGAGCCGGGCTCCCCAATCCGTGCAATCCGAGTCGCGGACGGTCTCGCCCCCGGCGGCCTGACGTTCGAGCCCGACGAGGAGGGCGACGCGCTCGGCTGGATGCACGAAAACCGCCACCTCCGCGCCGCGCTCGGGGCCCGGGCCGAGGCGGGGGAGCATGTCGACCTGCGCTGGAAGTCGTCGGCGCAGCACATTGATCGGGGAGCCGCCGGGGTCACCGTCACTCTGATGGACGGAACTGAGCTCCGCGCATCCTTGCTCGTAGTCGCCGAGGGTCGCAACTCTCCCACCCGGGAGACGGCGGGCATCCGCCTCGCGCGTTGGCAGTACGATCATGCCGCGATCGTTTCGACCCTGGCGCATGAACGCTCGCACGAGCAGATCGCCTACGAGATCTTCTATCCGACCGGCCCATTCGCGCTCCTGCCGATGACGGACACGGCCGTCAGCGAGCATCGCTCCGCCATCGTCTGGTCGGTGCCCAACGACGACGCCCATGGCTGGATGTCCTTGAGCGACCAGGACTTCGCCGCCGAGGCCAAGGCGGCGATGGGCGGGTTCCTGGGCGAGGTGCGGCTGTTGACGCCGCGCTCCACCTATCCGCTGGGCTTCCACCATGCCGCGCGGATCACCGCCGAACGGATGGTGCTGGTCGGGGATGCCGCGCACGCCATCCACCCGATCGCCGGCCAGGGCCTGAACCTTGGCTTCCGCGACGCTGCCGCGCTGGCGCAGGTGCTCGTGGAAGGCGCTCGCCTCGGCCTCGATCCCGGCGACGCCCAGCTGCTCGCCCGCTACGAGCGGTGGCGCAGCCTTGATACCCTGTCAGTCGCGATGGCCACCGACAGTCTGACCCGGCTCTATGGCATCCCGGGCCGCACCGCCTCGGCCGTCCGCCGGTTCGGCATGGGCTTGGTCGATCGGCTCGGCCCCCTGAAGGACCGCTTCAATGCGGAAGCTCGCGGCACCAGCGGCGACCTGCCCCTGCTGCTGCGCGGAATGCCGATGTAGCCGTTACTGCAGGCGCGGCCGGATATCGCCCGCGCCCTGCGCCAGTCGCAGGAACTGCATCAGCTGGACCAGCAGGTCCGCGCGCCCGGGCAAGCCTTCCTCCTCCAGCAGGGCCTGCTTGGCACCCACGTCGAACGGCGCCACCTGCGCGATCGCGTTGACGAGCATCTCGTCGTCCAGCCGTCCCACGGCTTCCCAGTCCACCGTCAGTCCGAGTGCGTCACCCAGCCGCCGCGCCTCCTGCTCCACCTCGGAGCGTTGCGCGAGGGCCAGCGGCTCCGGATCCGAATCGTCGAACGCCTCGGCGTCCACGTCCCCCTGCCGATAGGCCGTGCCGACGTCCGCCTCGGCGATCAGCCGAAAGCGGGTCGACCCTTGCAGGACGATGTTGAACCGCCCGTCCTCCAGTTCCTCCAGGCCCACGATCTCCCCGATGCAGCCCACCCGATAGAGTGCCGGATGCTCCGGACTGTCCCCCTCGAGGCCCTGCGGCTGGATCATGCCGATACGCCCGACGCCGGCGACCGCATCCTCGACCATCTGCCGGTAGCGCGGCTCGAAGATGTGCAGCGGCAATTGGCTGCGCGGGAACAGGATCGCGCCGCCGAGCGGAAACAGGGGGATGCGTGCGCCCGGCATGGCTCAGGTGAACAGCAAGGCCGAGAGCCGTCGGCGCTGCGCCCGCGCCCACGGGTCTTCGAGGCCGACCGATTCGAGCAGCTGGAGGAAGCGCGTCCGCGCCGCCCCCTCCTTCCATTCGCGGTCCCGCTGGATGATCTCGAGGAGTGCATCGGCAGCGCCGTCCCGATTGCCGCGCGCCATCAGCGCACCGGCCAGGTCATAGCGCGCCTGGTGATCGTCCGGGTTCGCCGCCACCCGCCGCTCGAGCTCGTCCGTCTCGCCGGCCGGAGCCGCCGTCGCCACGTCCAGCGCCGCCCGCGCCCGCGCGACTGCGGCATGGTCCGCCGCGCCATCCAGCAACGACCGCGCTTCGTCGACCTGACCGCCCGCGATCAGCGCTCGCGCCAGCCCGCCGACCACCTCCGGATTGTCCGGCGCCATGTCGAGGATCTGCCGGAAGATGCTCTCCGCGCGCGGCGCGTCTCCGCCGGCCAGCACCTCTTCGCCCATGGCGATCAGCGGCTCGATCTCCGCTTCCAGCGCCTGCGCTTCGCCCTTGATCGGCAACTGGCCGAGCAGCTGGTCCAGCGCCCGGGTCAGCTGCCCTTCCGTGCGATACGGGGTCAGGTCGGCGACCGGCTGGCCCTGGAAGATCGCGTAGACGGTCGGGATGGAGCGGATCTGGAACTGCGCCGCGACCACCTTCTCCTTGTCGACGTCCAGCTTGACCAGCTTCACGCCCTTGTCGGCATAGTCGGCGGCGACCTTCTCCAGCACGGGGCCGAGCTGCTTGCACGGGCCGCACCACTCCGCCCAGAAGTCGAGGATGACCAGCTGGGTCATCGACGGCTGCAGCACGTCCGCCTGGAAGCGCTGGATCGCCTCCCGTTCTTCCGCACTCAGTCCCAGGGTGGTCGCCACGCTTTTTCGTCCTCGCTTGCCGCTCGTTTCCGAGCGCATATGAGCGGCGCCGGCTCCGCCCGCAAGGCTGCGCGCAAGGGGCTTGCACCTGACCCGAGCCCCTGCTAGCTGCGCCGCCTCACCCACGAAGCCGGTTTCGTCCGGCCTCGAAGGCGCCAAGAGCGGGCGTAGCTCAGGGGTAGAGCACAACCTTGCCAAGGTTGGGGTCGAGGGTTCGAATCCCTTCGCCCGCTCCAGCGATCTCAGGTCCACGAACCACCGATAGTGTCGGATGCGAGTGTCTGCGAAGCGGACCTCGGCAGTGCCCCTGCGAAGGCAGGGGCCCAGACCCGTGCTGGAGCTTCAAGCGGAAGGGCGGGTGGTGCAGATTCCCCCATTCCAGCCGTCAGGGCTCGTGAGGGCTTGATGTCCGCTATGGGTGGAAAGCGGACATAAGTCCGGACAGCAAGTGGTCAGAATCGAACGTCGGTTCGACCTGAGCCGATGCCATATGCTTCAACTGTGTAGGTTCGGCCGCTCTCTACTGTCAGTGGAACGACTTCCTTCCAGCGGTCGGGAACCACGCCAACGGTCACCGACGCTAAGTCGAGACACTGAATGGTTTTGTCTGGCTCGATCGCCCAAGCAGCCTTCGAACGATCGTAAACTTCCGGCGTGTGGATGCTGATTTCGCCAACACACGGAACTTGTTTGCTGCTGAAAATGACGCCCCAATCCTGTGACAGCCGCAAGAGCAACCGCTCGCCAACCTTCTCAACCACAATGTCGATTGGAGGAGGTGAGCACGACGACAGGAGCGCTGCAGCACTCAAGAGGAACAATGCCCTGAAACCTACGCTCACCGAATTAACTTACAGGCGATCGCAATGTCGCAATGGGTCGAAAGCAAACTCGATTGGCCACCTACCGCAGTCAGTAGCGGGCTCCACGACGAAAGCCCGTTAGCGGCAGATATAACCTCTTCCATTCCCCTGCCTGCAGACCAGCCAATCGCCATTCTTCGCAGGGCGAAGGCGAAACTTACTCTCCCTGTCCGGGGCGTAGGCCGAGTGCGCGATGTATCGCACAAGCAGTGGAGAGCCTGAAGGATTGCCCTTCAGAACGCGGGTGATCTTCAAGGCTCCCGTGAATGCTACGTTCAAGCCCCACTCGTCGAGCACTTCCGAGCTCAAGGTCTCGATCTGCCCGACCACGATGAGCTCGGTTGATCCAGCAGGGTCGATGTGTGCGCACGCGCTCAGCGGTAAGCAAATCGCGGCGAGGACAAAGCGTCGCAGGAGGGAGAGCCACATCCAGCAGAGCTTAGAAGCATCAGGAATGTCCGCAATGGGTCGAAAGCGACCACCCCGTGGGCGAGATGCGGCGACGTCCGCTAGAAGTTCAGCGCCAGCCCGTTCGACGCTTCGTGGCTCGCGATCACCGCGCGCACGACATTGTTCATCAGCGTCATCCGTACGCCGAGCGGCGCCGACGTCCGCTTGATCATCACCGCCACCGCATAGCTCTGGCCATTCGGCGCGGTCAGCACGCCGATGTCGTTGTAGCCCGCCTGCACCGCGCCGAGCACCTGGCCGGTCCCGGTCTTGTGCGCCAGCGTCCAGCCGGGCTTCAGCCCGCCCTTCAGGCGGTTGGCGCCCGTGCGGGTGTTGCTCATGATCGTCAGCAGGCGAGCCGTCGACGCCGGGGTCAGCAGCTCGCCGCGCTTCAGCCTGGCCAGTGCGCCGACGATGGCGCTCGGGGCGGCCCCGTCGAACGGATCCTCGATGTAACGGTTGAAGAGCGACTGGCGTACCGACAGCGGCAGGGCCGCGCGCGCCTTGTAGAAGGCATCGCCCACCGAATAGCTCTGGCTCCAGGTCAGCCCCGCGATCCGCGACTGCAGCGCCCGCTCCCCATTGTAAAAGCGGATCGCGCCCAGCCCCTTCTGCTCGATGGTCCGCCGGACCGCTTCCGGTCCGCCCACGGACCGCATCAGCTTGTCGTTCGCCGTATTGTCGCTCTTGGTCAGCGCTTCGACCATCAGCGCGCCCAGACTGGTCGTGTGCGCGCCATTCTTGCGGACCAGCGCGGCGATCGGCTGGTGGAAAAGGGTCAGGTCGCTGCTGGTCAGGGTCACCCGGTCATCCAGGCTCACGCGTCCGCGGTCGACCGCATCCATGGCGGTCAGTGCGACCCACATCTTGCTGACGCTCTGCTGCGGGTAGAGCTCGTCGTCCCGCCAGCCGGTCCGCCAGCCCTGGTCGACCGACTGCACGGAAATGCCGACCCGCCCCGGGAAGGCGCGTCCAAGTTCGTCGATCCGGTTCGCCAATGCGGACGGAGGAAGGGCGCGCACCGTTCCGCGTGCCACTGCGGGCTGGCTGGCCGAGGCGGGTGCCATCGCCGCCAGCGCCAGCACGATGCTTGCGTACAGCCACCGTGACGTCATGAAGTCGGTTCCCCTCGCCGCTTGCCCTAGCCCGGGATTCTTGCATCGGCGCGCCTGAACGAAAGCCGTCCAGTGCGTCGCCTCAAGATTCGCAAAAGGGGGAGTCGCTGGCAAGTCCTAACCTCGCCAAGGACTTAGCGCCCTGCGCCGAGGAGGGCCGCGCTTTCGATTTCGTCAAGCGCACGGTGGGCGGTCACATAGGCGCGGGCACGATCGACCCACGGCTGCGCTCGCGCCACGCCCGGCAGGCGCATGGTCTCGACCAGCGCCTGGTCGACGTGTCCCGACGCGAGCTTGCCGCGTGCCCGCTCATAGGTGGCGTTCGGGCGGGGCGAAGGGGTGTCGGCCCGGCGAACGGTGACGAGCGAGCTCAACTCCCGCTGCAGGCCGCTCCACACGCTTTCCTGGGGCCCGCCACCCTTCAGCTGCGGGGCGAGCGCATCATAGTCGGCCTGCAACTGGTCGAGGCGCACCGGAGTGCGCGACGCGGTCACGATCGTCGCCACGGCCCGCGGGTGCGACGCGCCGAAGCGGTCCACCAGCAAGGCTTCCAGATAGCCCAGCGGCACTCCCCGATCGATCGCGCGCCGGGCGGCGAACGCCACCAGCAGCGCGTCGGCCCGCCCGGCGGAACCGACCGCGGTCTGGGTCGCATTCTCGACCCTCGCCAGCCGAGCCTCGAGTTGAGCCACCCGCGCATCGGCGGCTTCAGGTGTGGCGACCAGCCTGGCCGTCGTTCCGCCGGGCGCCATCGCCGTGGTCGCGGGCTGCGGCGCGGGAGCCGTCACGCCCAGGAACCGGGCCGCATCGTGCCAGCGGGCCAGCGCCCAGGTCGCTCCCGCCGCCCCTGCCAGCAGCAGGACTAGCGCGAGCAGCAGCAGGCTGCCGAAGCCCGGTCCGCGTCTGGCTGAGGCGATCGTGGTCATGGTCGGGCCGGAGTCTTGCACAGCCGCTCGGCGAGGGAAAGCAGCGCCTCGTCGTCAGGGCTTTCGCAGGCCGCGATCCGCTCCCACCCGGACCCGCACGCAGCCGCGGCGGCCGGACTGATCGCGGCGACCATCGTCCGCTCTCGGTCCGGCACGATCTCAGCCAGGCGTTGTCCGGCGCGCGGGGAATGGACCAGCGTGACCGCTCCTGTCAGCGCGTCGAGGCCCGTCGGCTGTTCGATCGGAACCGAGCGATAGACGACGACCGGAGTGATTTCGTGCGGCGACGAAGAGGGCTCTCGGCGGTCCTCTCCGGCAAGGTGCAGCAGTCGAAGCCCGGTCGGACGCGCGCTCAGCAATGCATCGACCCCACCCTGACCGCTCGCCGCCACGTCGAACCCGGCATCGCGCAAGGCTTGGGCGGTGGCATCTCCAACCGCATAGGCAGGCAAGCTCCGCAGCCGCTGCAACCCGCTTCCCGCCTGCCGCACCGCATTGGCGCTGGTGACCAGCAGCCCGTCGAACGCCGCCGGGTCGGGCGCGCTCCACTCGATCGCTTCCACTTCGAACAGGGGCACGGACACCGCGTCCCACCCCCGTGCCTTTGCGCGGGCCAGCGTCTGTCCTGCACCGGGCTCCGGCCGCAGGATGACCAGCCTTCTCATGCCGCGAACAGCTGCCGGACCGATTGGGGCGCTCGATCCAGCAATTCGCGGGCGAGCGCTTCGGCCGCCTCCTCCCCCTGCTCGGGCGTGAAGCGGACTTCGCCGGCGACCTGTTCCGCACCGTCCGTGCTGAGGATCTCCGCCCGCAGCCAGATGCGCCCGTCACCCTCTTGCAGGGCGAGGGCGGCCACCGGCGAATGGCACGACCCGCCGAGCGCTCGGGACAGCGCCCGCTCCGCCGCGACCGCAGCGCAGGTCCCGCCGTCGTTGATGGCCGACAGCAGCTCCCGCAGGGCCGTGTCGTCCGTTCGGCACTCGCAGCCGATCGCCGCCTGTGCGGGTGCCGGCAGCATCACCCCGGGTTCGACCGCATGCCCGGCCTTGATCCCCAGCCGGTCGAGCCCGGCGGCCGCCAGCAGCGTCGCATCGACCTCACCCCTCTCGACCTTCGCCAGCCGGGTCGCGACGTTGCCCCGGATCGACTCCACCTGCAGGTCCGGCCGCATCCTCAGCAGCTGCGCCGCGCGCCGCGGCGAAGATGTCCCAACCCTCGCGCCCTGGCTGAGCGCGGCGATGCTCGGCGCTCCGATCAGCCGGTCCCGGACATCTGCCCGCGGCAGCATGGCGGCGATGTTGAGCTCTGGCGGACGGACGCTCTCGACGTCCTTCATGGAATGGACGGAAAAGTCCGTGTCCCCGTTCAGCAGATACTGGTCGAGCTCCTTGGTCCACAACCCCTTGCCGCCGACTTCCGCCAGCGGCCGGTCCTGGATCTTGTCGCCGGTCGTCTTGAACGGCCGGATCTCCACCGTCCCCGGCTCCCAGCCGTGGGCGGTCTCCAGCGCCCGCGCCGCCATGCGCGCCTGCGCCATCGCCAGGGGGGAACCGCGAGTACCGAGAACGGGGGGACGGTCAGACAACAGCACGATCCTTCGGCGCTCACCCTGAGCCTTTCGAAGGGTGACCGGAGCACAAGAAACGCTTCGATCGGCTCAGCGTTGGAATAACAGTTTCGCTCAGTGCCGGAAGTGGCGCATTCCGGTGAAGAGCATGGCGAGACCGGCTTCGTCGGCAGCGGCGATGACCTCGGCGTCGCGCATTGATCCGCCCGGCTGGATCACCGCCGTTGCGCCCGCTTCCACAGCGGCGAGCAGGCCGTCGGCGAAGGGGAAGAAGGCGTCGGAGGCGACTGCCGACCCGACCGTGCGGGCAATACTCCAGCCATGGGTCTTTGCCGCTTCGATGGCCTTGGCCGCGGCGATGCGGGCGGAGTCGCGGCGGTTCATCTGGCCCGCGCCGATCCCAGCCGTCGCACCGTCCTTTGCATAGACAATTGCGTTTGATTTCACGTGCTTGGCGACCGTCCAGGCGAACAGGCAATCGCTCAGTTCCTGCTCGGTCGGCTGCCTGCGAGTGACGCATTTCAACTGTTCGCGGGTAACCCGGCCATTGTCGCGAGACTGGACCAGCAGGCCGCCGGTGATGCTCTTCAGCATGAGGCCCGAGCGGGTCGGATCCGGGAGGTTGCCGGTGAGCAGAAGGCGCAGATTCTTCTTGGCGGCGAAGACTTCCAGCGCCTCTTCGTCGGCATCGGGAGCGATCACGACCTCGGTGAAGATGTCGGTGATCGCCCGGGCCGTAGCGCCGTCGAGCGACACGTTGACTGCCACAATCCCGCCGAAAGCCGACACATTATCGCACTGAAATGCCGCATTATAGGCCTCGATCAGCGTGTTTCCGCTCGCAACGCCGCACGGATTGGCGTGCTTCACGATCACGCAGGCGGGTCCTGAGTCCCGGAACTCCGAAACGAGGTCCAGCGCGGCATCGGCGTCGTTCAGATTATTGTAGCTGAGCTCCTTGCCCTGAACCTGGCGGGCGCCGGCGACGCCGGGTGCGCCGCGGACCTGGGGAAAGTAGAGCGCCGCGCTCTGGTGCGGGTTCTCGCCGTAGCGAAGCGCCGGGCCGCGGGTCAGTGCCAGCGGCAGCGTCGGCGGGAAGCGCTCGCCCTGGTCGGCGAAGGCGAACCAGCTGGCAATCGCGGAGTCGTAGGCGACAGTGAGGGCGAAGGCCTTGGCGGCGAGGCGCTTGCGGAATGCGAGTGACGTCATTCCGCCGTTCGCCTCGAGCTCGCCGAGCAGTTCCGCATAGTCCCCCGGGTCGGTCACGATCGCGACGAAGGCGTGGTTCTTGGCGCTGGAGCGGACCATGGACGGACCGCCGATATCGATATTCTCGATGACCTCGTCGCGCGACGCTCCGCGGGCGACGGTCTGCTGGAAGGGGTAGAGATTCACGACCACGAGGTCGATCGCGCCGATGCCATGTTCGTCCATGGAGGCGGCATGTTCGGGGTTGTCGCGGACTGCGAGCAGGCCGCCGTGGACCTTCGGGTGCAGGGTCTTGACCCGGCCGTCCATCATCTCGGGAAAACCGGTGACGTCGGCGATGTCCCTGACCTCCGCGCCGAGTTCGCGAAGCTTGCCCGCCGTGCCGCCCGTCGAAACCAGCTCGACGCCGTGCCGCATCAGGCCGCGCGCCAATTCATCGAGGCCCGACTTGTCGGAAAGGGAAAGAAGGGCCCGCCGAACGGGAACAAGGTCGGTCATGATGTAATCCTGCTAGCTGGAACGGCGGAACTGCCAGTTGATCTCGGCGCCCAACGAAGAGACCTCGCCGACGATGACGAGCTGGCCGGTCGAGCGAAGTTGGGCATGTCCGTCCACGTAGACGCTCTCCTCGATTTGCAATTGCGCGCCGCGGCAGCGGAAGTTCCAGGGCGGCGCGCCGGGGGAGCGGAGGATGGCGCCCATGCCGTCGGCGGTGGGAGTGGCCTCCACCCCGGGGGCGAGATGGAAGCGGATCGCGTAAGGCGCGGCTTCCCGGATCTTCTTGCGGCCCTTGGGGATGAGCCGGTCCAGGCCGCGGATCTCCTTGCCGTCGTTGCCGAGCGACAGGGCGCGGCTGTGGAGCAGGCCGTAGCCACGAATATAGCCGTCGTGCGCCGCTTCCATGCGGCTCGCGTCGTCATCCTCGCTGCGGTCCACGGCCACGTCTTCCACGCCCCGGCCGAGGGAGCCGTCCGCCAGGATAGCGGTCGAGTTCGTGTCGCCCAAGGTCAGGGTGCTGTGCGCCGCCGTGGTGCGGAGCGCCTGCACCAGTTCCGGCGGCAGGTGGGTGGGCGTATTGCCAGGGCCGCCGCAGTTGACGACCAGCCGCTGGGCGCCGTCGCCGATCTCCATCGCCAGGGTGGAGGCCGACCCGACCCGAGCCATCTTCGAGGGAGGAGGCGGCGCCGCGTCGAGGACGATCACCGTGCCCAGCGCGGTGAGCCGATGGTAGCCCCAGCCCCGCGCCTGTCGCAGCGGGCGGGCCCGCAGCCCGCAGCCTTCGACCACGGCCGCGATTCTCGCCGGATCGCCGGGATTGCCGCCCTGCCAGCTGGACAGGGCCCCGTCACCGAGCGTTACGCCATGAAGCGCCGACAGCGCCGCGGCCGCCGCGCTCTCGAGTGTTTCGGGAATCTCGTGCTTGGAGGCGAAATAGGCGGCGCGGAGGAGCCCCAGGCGATCGACGAGGAGCAGTTGTTCGCTGGGCGAGCGGCTGAGCAGTCCGCCGTCCTCCGACTGCCCGGCGGCAAGGGCGCGGAGGAGGCCGGATTCCGCCCGGGCAACGCGCCCCGTTCCGCCCTGCAGCAGGAGGCTTGCCGTCGTCAGCCCCGCCCAGGCCGTGATGCGAGGCAGTCCCGGCGGTGCCTGGTCCGCTACCGAGGCGACATGCCGCGCGCCGCGGGCGAGCGTGTTGAGGACCGCCGAGCGGTAACCCGCGTCACGGCTGGACAGCAGGTAGGGAGCATAAGCCGTCCAGAAGAGGATGCGCTCGCCCCAGAGGTCCGGGCGCCACGCCGCGTCGACCTTGGTCCCATGCGTCGTCAGCCAGCGACCGACGACCGCCTCCGCCAGCCGTGAACCCTTTTCCCGGCTTGCGGCGGCGGCCAGGTCGCGCAGCCAGGAGAAGCCGTGCAGTTCCTCCGCCAGCGCCCCATCGACGCCGATGTCGGCAAAATCCGTGTCCACGAGGCTGAGCATGTCGGTGCCGCGGATGAACTTGCCCGTCAGCAGGGTGTCTCCGCGCGGGCGATCACCGACGACGTGATCGCGGGGGACGGCGAGCAGGCGCAGCGGCTGGCGCGCCTGCCCGAACAGGCGGGAGACGAAGGTCCCCCGTCCGAGCTTCTCAACGATGGCGCCGTGAGCGCCGGGTCCGCTCATGCGGCTCCTCTCAACGCCAGGATGTTGGCGGCATAGGCATCCGGTCCGCCGCGGAAGGCCGCCGTTCCGGCGACCAGCGCAGTGGCGCCGGCGTCGAGGCATTGGCGCGCGGTAGTCGCGTCCACGCCGCCATCCACCTCGACCGTGACGTCCAGCCCTTCCTTGGCGACGCGCTTGGCAATGGCCTCGATCTTGCGAAGCTGTGATGGGATGAACTTCTGGCCGCCGAAGCCCGGATTGACGCTCATCACCAGGACGAGGTCGATCTCCTCGAGCACATAGTCGAGCATCTTGGCCGGTGTGGCGGGATTGAGCGACACGCCTGCCTTCTTGCCCAAGGACTTGATCCGCTGAACCGTCCGGTGGAGATGCGGTCCCGCCTCCGGATGAACGGTGATGATGTCCGCCCCGGCTTCGGCGAACGCATCCAGGAAGGAGTCCACCGGCGAGATCATCAGGTGGACGTCGAACGGCTTGGCGGAGTGCGGCCTAAGCGCCTTCACGACGGCCGGGCCGATGGTGAGATTGGGCACGAAATGCCCATCCATGACGTCGACATGGATCCAGTCGGCGCCGGCGGCATCGATCGCCCGCACCTCCTCGCCCAGGCGAGCGAAATCGGCGGACAGGATCGACGGGGCGATGATCGGAGCGGCCATGGGGCCGATTAGACGCTAAGCGGCCGTCCGGACAAGGCGGGCGATGAAGAAGCTGTCCAGGCCGCCGGCTTCCTCCAGCATCCCGGGCAGGATGCGCAGCCAGCCGCGCTCGTGCGGGCGGAGGCCGGCCGGCAATTCGTCGGCACGGATGGGATCGAGGGCGAGCCCGGCGGGAGCGGCATCGATGATCCGCTCCCCTTCCTCTGGCTCGAGGGAGCAGACCGCGTAGACCAGGGCGCCGCCCGGGCGGACCAGTGTCGCTGCGTGGGCCAGCAGGCGGCGCTGGAGAGCAGCGCTGTCCGCGATGATCCGGGCACTGGCGCGATACAAGACTTCCGGATGGCGGCGGAAGGTGGCGGTGGCCGAGCAGGGTGCGTCCAGCAGGACTGCGTCGAACGGCCCGCCCGTCCAGCGAAGGGCGTCAGCCACCACGATATCCGCGGACAGGCGGGTGCGGGCGAGATTCTCGCGCAGTCGTCCGAGACGACTTTCCGACTGGTCGAGCGCAGTTACCTTGTGACCGGCCGCGGCGAGCTGCAGGGTCTTGCCACCGGGCGCCGCGCAGAGGTCGAGGGCGGTGGCGGCCGCGCGCGGCATGAGCCGCGCGGGCAGGGAGGCGGCGAGGTCCTGGACCCACCAGTCGCCATAGGAATAGCCCGGCAGGTCCGCAACGGCGCGGTCGTCGTGGATACGCACGTGCCGGGGCGCGAGACGGACGCCTCCGGCCTCATCGAGGAAGCGGTCGGCCAGCGTGTCCTCGCGGAAGCTGAGGTCCAGCGGCGGCCGGCGAACGATCGCCTGACGAGCGGACTCGACCACCTCCTCGCCCCAGGCCTCGGACCAGCGTTGTTCGACGGCCGGGGGCAAGGCCGGGGCAGGGTCCGCTTCCAGCCCTCGGCGCAAGAGGGTGCCGAGGACGCCGTGGACCAGGCGACGAGGCCCCCCGTCCACCAGCGGCAGGGCCGTAGCCACGATCGCATGTTCCGGCATGGACAAAGCGAGCTTCTGGGCGAGCGCGAGGCGAAGGACCATGCGGGCCTTGCTATCGTCGGGCAGCCGCTGGCGGGTCGCGGAGTCGATCAGCGCGTCCAGGTGCGGCAGGCGTCGGAAGGTCTCCCCCGCGATGGCGAGAGCTAGCGACTTGTCGTCTGGCACGACTTTCCGGGCGGCGGCGTCGAGGGTCTGGCCGCGGCGGAGAACGGCATCCAGCAGCTGGAGGGCGGCGCGACGGGCACCGAGCCCGGGTACGCTTGGCTTTTGCGGGTTCAACGCCCATCTCCAGCGGCATGAAGCGGCCCAAGCATCTCGACCCGCCCGCCTATCTCAGCAAGTCGCCGCCGGTGCCCGAAGCGGAGCCCTTGGAGACCGCGCCGCCCCCAAGCGGGGAGGAGGCCAAGCTGGACCCCACGCGCTATGGCGACTGGGAGAAGAAGGGCATCGCCTGGGATTTTTGAAGGCCGGATGACCCTGCGCTCACGCTGAGCTTGTCGAAGCGCCGGGTGGACCTTTGCGCCAGGGCACCCTTCGACAGGCTCAGGGTGAGCGCGTCGTGCGGCGTGAGAGTGTGATTGGGCGTGAACGCAGCCCTTTACCATCAGTGGGCTTCCGGACGGGGCGGGCGGCTGAGCAGGGCTTCGAGCACCTGGTCGACGTTTGCGCGGGCGGCGAGGAGATCGTCGACGGCCGCGACGATCGGCATGTCGATGCCGCGCTCGTCGGCGATCCGGCGCAGGACGGGAGCGGTGAACGCGCCTTCGGCCACGGTGCGGCGGTCGGCCATCAGCTCGGCAGCCGAGCGGCCCTCGCCGATGCCCTTGCCCAGCGAGAAATTGCGCGAGCTGGTGGAGGAGCAGGTCAGGACGAGGTCGCCGAGCCCCGACAGGCCGGCCAGCGTCTCCCGCCTCGCCCCGCAGGCGAGGCCGAAGCGGGTCATCTCGGCAAAGCCCCGGGCGATCAGCGCCGCGCGGGCGTTCTGGCCGAGGCCTTTGCCCTCCACCACTCCGCAGGCGATGGCGAGGACGTTTTTGACCGCGCCGCCCACTTCCGCGCCGGCAAGGTCGTCGCTGAGGTAGAGCCGGAACTGCGGCAGGGCGAGGCGGTCGCGGACCTGCTCGGCGAGGTTGTCGCCATCGGCGGCCAGGGTCAGGGCGGTGGGGAGACCGGTCGCGACCTCGTGGGCGAAGGTCGGGCCGGACAGCACCATCACCGACGCACCGGGACAGACTTCGCGCGCGACATGGTGGAGCAGGTGGCCGCTGCGCTCCTCGATGCCCTTGGAGCAGAGGATCAGCGGGCGGTCGCAGCGGGGCGCCTGTTCCAGCACGGCGCGCATGTGCTGGGCAGGAGTGACGACCAGCCAGGCATTGCAGCCGTCCAGCCGGGCGAGTTCGCCGGTGGCCTTGATGCGGTCGGATAGCGGAATGCCGGGGAGGAAGAGGGGGTTCTGGCGGGTGTCGTTGATGCCGGCGACCACCTCCGGCTCGCGCGCCCACAGGAGGGTATCGTGGCCCTTGCCCGCCGCGACCTGGGCGAGGGCGGTGCCCCAGGCGCCACCGCCAATGACGCCGATCCGCGCGATCATGCCTTCACTCCCGCTCCGCGCACCGCGTCGGCAGACGCGTCCAGCGGCCACCGGGCGCGGGCGGGGACGTCGAGGGCGTCGGTGAGCCCGGCGGCGAAGCGCTCGGCTCCGGCCCAGGCGATCATTGCGGCATTGTCGGTGCACAGCCAGCCTGGCGGGACCGCGAAGCCGCGCCCGCGGGTGGCGGCGAGGTCCTTGAGGGCGGCCCGGATGGCGCCATTGGCCGCGACCCCGCCGGCGACCACCAGGGTGGGAGCGTCGCTGGAGTCCAGTGCGCGGGCGGTCCGGTCGACCAGCGAATCCACTACCGCCTGCTGGAAACTGGCGGCGATGTCGGCCGGGCGGTGGGTTCCGGCCGCGACGGCGCGCTGGACCGCGCTCTTGAGTCCGGCAAAGGAGAAATGCGGTTCCTTGGAGCCGACGAGGGGGCGAGGCAGCGGCACGGCGCGTGGATCGCCCTCCGCCGCCAGAGCCTCGATCGCGGGGCCTCCGGGATAGCCGAGGTCGAGCAGCTTGGCGGCCTTGTCGAACGCCTCGCCCGCCGCATCGTCGATGGTGGTCGCGAGCCGGCGGTAATCGCCGACGCCGCGCACCTCCAAGAGCTGGCAGTGGCCGCCGCTCGCCAGCAGCAGCAGGTAGGGGAAGGCGAGGTCCGGCTCGGTCAGGCGCGGCGAGAGGGCGTGGCCCTCGAGGTGGTTCACGGCCACCAACGGCTTGCCCGAGGCGAGCGCGAGGCCCTTTCCGGCGAGGAGCCCGACCATGACCCCGCCGATCAGGCCGGGCCCGGCGGTCGCCGCAACCGCGTCCACCTGGCCGATGCGGAGGCCGGCCTCGTCCAGCACCTGGCGGATGAGCCCAGGAAGCACCTCCACATGGGCGCGGGCGGCGATCTCGGGCACCACACCGCCGAACGGCTGGTGCGCGCTATTCTGCCCCACGACCGCCTGCGCGAGGATCTGCCGGTCGGACGTGACCAGCGCCGCCGCGCTGTCGTCGCAGGAGGATTCAAGGCCGAGGATCACCGTCATGGTCGCGCGCCCTTTGCCCTAGCGGGTCGCCCTAGGCTAGTGGCGGAGCCGAGCCAGGCGCCCACGGCTTACCGAACCGGATTGCTGGTCGTCCCGGGGGCGGGCAGCTCGGCTTCCGCCAGTTCCTCGATGTCGGCCTTGCGCATGCGGAAGAGTTCGCGGTCCTGCGGGCCGAACCCGCGCGTCCAGATCACGAAACCGAAGGCGGCAAGGATGGCGGGAATGCCGGCGATCAGCTCCAGCCATTCGGGCAGCATGACCATCAACTGACCCACGACGATCGCCGCGACTGCAGCCCAGATCAGCGGCCAGCGCCAGCCGCTGACCGGGGCGCCGAGCAGCCGTGACAGCAGCCGGGCCTTGGTGACGGCCGCAAAGCCAAGTGCCAGCATCAACGCGACGGCGGGAGCGGTCGCCTGCCACATCTCCAGCCAATCGAGAGTGCGGAAGAGGATCAGCAGACCCACGGTCAGCACCGCCTGCAGGGCGATCATGCCCAGGCTGATCATCATGTTGCGATGGCGCGCGGTATAGATGAGCGCAGCCTCGCTGGTCGTCGCGGTCGCTGCGACCACTTCCGCCGCGAGCAGGAAGCTGAGCGCCGCGGTCCCGGCGACGAAGGCTGGCCCGACCAGTCCCATCACGCCCTCGCCGGGGATGCCGAGCGCAAGCCCGACCGCGGCCTGCGCGGCGATGACCCAGAAGCCGACCTGCCGCACCTGTTTGGCAACGGCGAGCCGATCGCCCTTTTCGATGTTGCTGGCGATCACCGGGCCGAGGATCGGATCGAAACTGGTCTTGAGCTTGGACGGCAGCGAGGCGACGTTCTGCGCGACGTAATAGATGCCCACCACGGCCGGAGAGGCGAACAGGCCGAGGATGGCGATGTCGAGCCGGCGGCTGCCCCACTCGACAGTGTCGGCAGCGGCCACGGGCAGGTAGCGCCGCGTCATCCTCCACAGCCCGGCCGGGTCGGGCTTCCAGCCATGGGCGACGCCATAGGTGCGGAAGAAGGGAATGGCGGACGCGACCACGGCGCCGACCATGGAGAGGGCGTAGGCGAAGATGAGGCCGTCGCGCTTGGACACGTAGGCTAGCGCAAAGGCGGCGATGCTGATCGTCCAGGGCTCCACGATCGCCCGCGCCCGGACGGTCGCGCCGACGTCGTGGCGGTAGGCGAGAGCGGCCAGCATCACATCGCTCCATGCGAGGGCCAGCACCGCGACCGGCAGCAGCCACTCCAGGCCATGGATTTCCGAATTCGGGAACATGGCCTGAGGGAAGGTGAAGAGCAGGGCCATGCCGATGCACGAGCCCACCGCCGCAACGAGCAGCGCGTCCCATGTCACGCAAACGTGCGGCTTTTCGCTCTTGGCAAGTTGCTCGGCCAGTCCCCGCTTCAGCCCAAGCGTGGAGAGCTGCGCCGCAAACTCGACGATCAGGACCGCATAGGCAAAGCGGCCGAGAGCCTCCGGACCGTACATCCGGCCGGCGATGAAGAGAAAGGGGAGGCGGGCCAGCAGCCGCAGGACGAAGCCGAAGAAGTTGATCCGCCCACCCCGCGCCAGGGCCGCGAGATCGGCGGACGGGGCGGCTGGCGCAGGGTGTTCGCTCAATGCGCCGCGCCCCAGTGCGCGCCCCAACCGACTTCCACGTCCAGCGGGACGGTGAGCTTGACCGCAGGCTCCGCGGCCTCCGCCATCACTCGGCGCACCACGGCCGCGGCGGCTTCTTCGCGCCCTTCCGGCACTTCGAACACGAGCTCGTCATGGACCTGCAGCAGCATACGGACGTCGCTGAGGTCCGCATCGCGCAGGGCGCCGTCCATGCGGGCCATGGCACGCTTGATGATGTCCGCGCTGGTGCCCTGGATCGGGGCGTTGATCGCGGCCCTTTCCGACCCCGCCCGATGGCTGGGGTTGGAGGCGCGGATGTTGGGGAAGTGCGTCTTGCGCCCGAACAAAGTCTCGCTGAAGCCGTGCTCGCGGACGAACGAAAGCGTGTTCTCAATGTAGCCGCGGATGCCCGGGAACCGCTCGAAATAGCGGTCGATGATCGCCTTGCCCTCTTCCTTGGAAATGCCGAGCCGCCCGGCCAGGCCCCAGGACGAGATGCCGTACAGGATGGCGAAGTTGACGGTCTTGGCCTTGTTGCGGGTGTCGCGGTCGACGTGCCCGAACAGCTCCTCGGCCGTCATGCTGTGGATGTCCTCGCGTGCCGCAAAGGCCTCCTTGAGCTGGGGTACGTCGGCCATGTGAGCGGCCAGGCGCAGCTCGATCTGGCTGTAGTCGGCGCTCATCAGGACATGGCCGGGCTCGGCGACGAAGGCGTCGCGGATCTTGCGGCCGATCTCGGTGCGGATCGGAATGTTCTGGAGGTTGGGGTCGGTCGAGGACAGCCGCCCCGTCTGCGCCACCGCCAGGCTGAAGCTGGTGTGGACCCGGCCCGTGTCCGGGTTGATCTGGGCCTGCAAGGCGTCGGTGTAGGTGGTCTTGAGCTTGGTCAGCTGACGCCAGTCGAGCACGAGCCGGGCGCAGGCCACGCCTTCGCCCGCCAGCCGTTCGAGCTCGTTGACATCGGTGGAATAGGCCCCGCTCTTGCCCTTGCGCCCGCCTTTCAGCCCAAGCCGTTCGTACAGCACCTGCCCCAACTGCTGCGTGGAGCCGATCTGGAACGGGCCGCACGCCGCCTCGTAGACGCGCTCCTCCAGGCTGGCGATCTCCGTCGCGAAGTCGCGCGACAGCTGCGCCAGATAGTCGCGGTCGACCTTGACCCCGTGCCGCTCCATGCAGGCGATGACCGGCACCAGCGGCTTGTCCACCGTCTCGTAGACGCGGGCGACGTTCTCGACCGCAATGCGCGGCTTCAGCCGCTGCCACAGCCGCAGGGTGATGTCGGCGTCCTCCGCGGCATATTCCGTGGCCTGGGCCAGCGGGACCTTGTCGAAGGTGATCTGGTTCTTGCCGGTGCCGCAGACCGCCTTGAAGCTCAGGCACTCATGCTCGAAGTGCTGCTTGGCGAGTTCGTCGAGGCCGTGCCCGCCAACTCCGCGTCCGGCATCCAGGGCGAAGCTCATCAGCATCGTGTCGTCCAGCGGCGCGACGCTGATCCCGTGCTTGAAGAAGATCGTCTGGTCGTATTTCAGGTTATGGCCGATCTTGAGAACGGCCGGATCCTCGAGCAGACCCTGCAGCAGGGGCAGCACCACGGAGGGCGGAAGCTGGTCCGGCGCCTCGCTGTAAAGGTCCGCGCCCGAATGACCGACGGGGATGTAGCAGGCGCGGTTCGGCCCCGTCGCGAGACTGATGCCGGCGAGCTTCGCCACCACGCAGTCGATGCAGTCCGTTTCGGTGTCGACCGCGACATACCCCTGAGCCTCGGCCTCTTCGATCCAGCGCTGCAGCGCCTTCACGCTGGTGACGGTCTCATACTTCGAGCGATCGACCGTGATAGCTTCGGCCGGTGCCGGTCCCTTGGGAGCGGCTGACGTCATGCCGCCGCTTCCGGTGTTGCTCGCCGGGCTTGTGCCGCCGCCGACCATCCGGTTCATCAGGGTCTTGAAACCCTGGTCCTCCAGGAACTCGCGCAGCGGCTCCTTGGGAATGCCGGTCAGAGCCAGCGCATCGAGCGGCTCGGGCAGCTTGGCGTCGCACACCAGCCGCACCAGCTCGCGTGACAGGCGGGCGGCGTCCGCATGGTCGATGAGCGACTGGCGCAGCTTGGGCTTGGTGATCTGCTCGGCAGAGGCCAGCACGGTCGGAAGGTCGCCGAACTGCTGGATCAGCTGGGTGGCCGTCTTGGGGCCGATGCCCGGCACGCCGGGAACGTTGTCGACGCTGTCACCCATGAGGGCGAGCACGTCGCCGACCTTCTCCGGTCCGACGCCGAACTTCTCGTTCACCTCCGCTTCGGTGATCCGCCGGTCGTTCATCGTGTCGAGCATGTCGACCGAGCCGTCCTTGACCAGCTGCATCAGGTCCTTGTCGGAACTGACGATCGTGACCTTCCAGCCGGCTTCCGTGGCGGCCGTGACGTAGCAGGCGATGATGTCGTCGGCTTCCAGCCCGTCCTGCTCGATGCAGGGGATGGAGAAGGCCCGGGTCGCCGTTCGGATCATCGGGAACTGGGGCACCAGATCCTCTGGCGGCGGCGGGCGATGCGCCTTGTAGCCGTCGTACATCTGGTTGCGGTGGGTGGATTCGGAGGCGTCCAGGATCACCGCCATGTGCGTCGGTCCGTCGGCCTTGTTCAGCCCGTCGGCCAGCTTCCACAGCATGGCGGTATAGCCATAGACGGCTCCGGCGGGCTGCCCATGACGGTTCGTCAGGGGTGGCAGCCGGTGATAGGCGCGGAAGATGTAGCTGGACCCGTCGACGAGGTAGAGGTGGTTCTGGTCGGCCATGAACGGGCGGGTTTAGCAGGGTGGGGCCCAGAGGGAAGCCGCAACTCCGTACATCTCCCTAGGCGTCCGTTGATCCAGATCAAACGCGCGGTCGAGTCGCCGGCGTAGCTCCGCTCCATCAATTCAAAGGAGCAATTCGATGACCGCCCGCATCGACCAACTGGAACTTCTCGCCCGCCAGGAGATCGTCACCGCGCCCGTCCTGCCCGCGCCGATCAGCGAAGGCTGCAAGGACCGGACGTTTGAACTGCCGACAGGCCTGCTGCTCGCCGTTTTCGGCCTGTTCGCGGCCTACCTGGCCGTCATGAGCATCGGGTTCGCCGACGCCGGGCTGGTAGTCCCGATGGCGGTCAACTTCATCTTCGTCGCCGCCTTTGCGGTGGTGCCGATGCTCTGGGCGCGGATGAAGCCGGCCAAGGATGCCAAGGCGCTCAGCTTCGATCGGTTCCTTGCTCGGGGGATCCGGACGGAAACAGGGACTTGCGGCGCCGGCTCGGCATCGATCCAGGTGCTGATGCTCCCGGCGTTCATCTTCCTCTGGGGCATTGCCGTGACCACGATCGCCGCGCTGGTCTGACCGTCCCGACCAAACACGACCAGCGTGAGCCCAAGCGGCGCCGGACCCCTGACCGGCGCCGCTTCCTTTTATCGGCCTCTCGGCGCGACGTGGTCGATGGCGGCCAGCAGATCGTTGAAGGAGCCGGACTCGGGCAGCGGAAAGGCGCGCTTCAGAGCGCCTGCGATCTGCTGTCGTGGCTCGGACAAGCCCTTGTTCCGTGGGCGTTCCTTCAACGAATCGTGCATCAAGAGGCGTTAGCCGAGTTCCTCGAGCGATAGGGGGAACATGAACCAGGCGCACCGTTGAAGCGTGCCCGAACAGCGATGAACGGAAAAAGCTGCGGATCAGGGCGCCAGCACGGTATCCTTCGCTTCCGGGAGCTGCCGGAGATGGTCCAGCGTATAGTGGAGGCCGCGGCTCTCCCTGCGGCTCAAGGCCGAGCGGATGATGAGGTCGGACACCTCCACGAGATTGCGGAGTTCGATGAGGTCGGGCGTCACCCGGAAGTGGCGGTAATATTCGGAGACTTCCTGACGGAGCATGTCGATCCGGCGCTTGGCCCGCTCCAGCCGCTTGGTGGTGCGGACGATCCCGACATAGTTCCACATGAAGCGGCGGATCTCGCCCCAGGTCTGGGCGATGACCACTTCCTCGTCGCTGTTGGTGACGCGACTTTCGTCCCATTCCCGCACTGGCGGAACGGCGGGAATGTCGTTCCAATGACCGAGGATATGCTTGGCGGCCGCTTCCCCGAAGACGAGGCATTCGAGCAGGGAGTTGGAGGCCAGCCGGTTCGCGCCGTGGAGGCCGCTTTCCGTGCACTCGCCGGCGGCATAGAGGCCCGGGGCATCGGTGCGACCATCCAGGTCGACCACGATCCCGCCGCAGGTGTAATGCTGTGCCGGCACCACGGGGATCGGTTCCCGCGTGATATCGATGCCGAGGCCGAGCAGCTTCTCGTAGATGGTCGGGAAGTGGCTGCGCACGAAGTCCGGTTCACGATGGCTGATGTCCAGGTGGACGTAGTCGAGGCCGAGGCGCTTGATCTCGAAGTCGATCGCCCGCGCCACCACGTCGCGTGGAGCGAGCTCGGCCCGCTCGTCGAAGCGCGGCATGAAGCGCTCGCCGGTGGTCGGCAGCTTGAGGTGCCCACCTTCCCCACGCACGGCCTCGGTGATGAGGAAGTTCTTGACCTCGAGATGGTAGAGGCAGGTCGGGTGGAACTGCATCATCTCCATGTTGGATACCCGGCACCCCGCCCGCCACGCCATGGCGATGCCGTCGCCGGTCGCCCCGCGTGGAGCGGTGGAGAACAGGTAGGTCCGCCCCGCGCCACCCGTCGCCAGGACCGTTGCGCGCGCAGTCAGCGTCTCCACCCGGCGCCTCTTCCGGTTGTAGGCATAAAGGCCGTGGATCGCGCCTTCGGTGGAGAAGCGCTCCCCATGCCGTCCGGTGATCAGGTCCACGGCGACCATGTCGGGCAGCAGGGTGATGTTGGGGTTGGCCGCCGCGGCCTTTTCGAGGGCTCGCTGCACGGCCGCGCCGGTCGCGTCGGCAACGTGGACGATCCGGCGATGGCTGTGCCCGCCCTCGCGGGTGAGGTGAAAGGTGTCGCCTTCCGTCGCGAACGGCACGCCGAGTTCCACGAGCCGAGCAATCGCGGACGGAGCGGCGCTGACCACATGCTCGACCACCGCCCGGTCGTTGAGGCCCGCGCCGGCGATCACCGTGTCCTCGACATGGCTTTCGAAGCTGTCCCCGGCCTCCAGCACCGCGGCGATGCCGCCTTGCGCCCAGCCCGTCGCGCCTTCGCCCAGGGCGCCCTTGGCGATCACCGCCACCTTGCGCTGCTCGGCGAGGTTGAGCGCGGCGGTCAGCCCCGCGGCGCCCGAGCCGACCACCAGGACGTCGAACGCCTGCGCCACTAGGCCGCCCCGCTCCGGGTGAGCTGGAGGAACACGTCCTCAAGATCCGGATCGCGGGTGGACACGTCGACGATGCCGAGGCCAGCGCCCTGCAGCGCGGCGAGCACGTCACCGGCGTTGACCCGGTCCTTGCGGTACATGATCTCCAGCGTTCGCTCTCCCGTCATGGCGATCCGGTCGAAGCAGGGCGCCTGCGGGGCCGCGGTCAGGTCGCGGTCCACCGTCACCAGCACCGCCTTCTCCTGCGCCCGGCCGACCAGTTCGCGCGTGGGCTCGTCAGCCACGACCCTGCCATGGTTGATGATTGCGATCCGGTCGCACAGCTGCTCGGCTTCCTCCAGGTAATGGGTGGTCAGGACCACGGTCACGCCAAGGCCATTGAGCTCCCTGACGTACGCCCAGAGCTGCTGCCGAAGCTCGATGTCGACCCCGGCCGTGGGTTCGTCCAGGACCAGGATGGGGGGCGAGTGGACCATGGCCTTTGCGACCAGCAGCCGGCGCTTCATCCCGCCTGACAGCGTACGGCTGTAGGCATGGGCCTTGTCCGTGAGGTGCATGGCGGCAAGCAGCGCGTCGCTCCGTCGCTCCGCGGGAGGTACGCCGTACAGGCCGGCGGTGATCTCCAGGGTTTCGCGCGGGGTGAAGAAGGGATCGAAGATGATTTCCTGCGGAACGACGCCGATCGACAGCTTGGCGTTGCGCGGATGCTGGTCGATGTCGAAGCCCCAGATCTCCACCTGGCCGCCGGTCTTCACGACCATGCCCGCGAGGATGTTGATCAGCGTGGATTTGCCCGCGCCATTGGGTCCGAGCAGCCCGAAGATCTGGCCGCGCGGCACGTCGAAGCTCACGCCGTCCAGCGCACGCTTGCCCCCGGCATAGGTCTTCCCAAGGTCGCGGATGCGGATCGCGGCTTCGCTGTCATTCATGGTTCAGCCGCATAGCCGCGCCCCGGCGCGGGCGGAAGCGCTGCCGGTAAAGAGCGCGTTTACCTTACTCGCTAGAGTGGATTTCAGATTAACCCTGTAGCGGCATGAACCATCGTGCCGTTCTCTCGCTTCCCCTTGCTCGCGGGCCTCGCGCTGTTGCTTGCCACCGGCGCTCCGGCCGAAGCAGTACCGATTGCCGCATCGCCCAAAGCGAAGGCGAGAGCATCGCTGATCTTCCCGCTCACCGTGGTTCGGAAGAACGACATGGATTTCGGCTACCTGGCGGTGACCACCGCCGGGACCGCCGTGATCAACCCGAACACGGGTGCGCTGACCACCACCGGCGGAGTGGTGAGCGTGGGCGGAACGCCGATGCCGGCGACCTTTATCGGCGCGGCCCGCAGCTCGGCGGTGGTAAACATCAAGGTGCCCAACCAGCCACTCACCATCACCCGGGTCGGCGGCACGGAGACCATGACCGTTCGAGATTTCACGCTGCAGGGCTCGGACAAGCGCACGCTGGCCCGGCTGGAGGCGTTCGAGTTCAACGTCGGGGCGACGCTGGTGGTCGGCGCCAACCAGGTGGAAGGCCTGTATACGGGGACCTTCGACATCATCATCCAATACCCTTGAGTCCTGACGAACAGGGTTAAGCCGCTCTGCACCCTTCCTGTTGAACCCGCGGTAGTGCGGCATCCCTACCTTGCGGTTCATCACGGACCAAAGTGGGGTGGACACGTGCGACGGATCTGCGCGCTTGCGGCATTGGCAGGCATGACATGGACGGTGCCAGCGGCGGCGGCGCCGGTTGGCGCCGTTCCTGCGGCAAAGGCGCGGGCGCTGCTGTTGACGCCGCTGACGATCACGCGGGTCCAGGACCTGGATTTCGGGACGGTGATGACGTCCAGCACGGCGGGCATGGTTGCGATCAATGCAACAAGCGGGGCCCGCACCACCTCCGGCGGCGTGACAGGACTATCTTCGGCGCTGGGGCAGCGTGCCCGCTTCGCCGGAGCGGGGACGCCCGGGCAGCAGGTGTTCGTTCTGCTCGTGCCCCCGCCCGTGCTCACGAACGGCACCGGCGACACCATTGACGTCCTCGCGATGAGCCTCGATGGTTCTCCCATTCGCACCATCGACAGCAGCCGTGCCTTTTTCGTGGGGGTCGGCGGCGTGCTATCCGTGGCTGCCGACCAGGCGGAGGGTCTCTACTCCGCCGAGTTCGAGATCTACGCCGATTATCAATAGGTGCGTCGGTTGAAGCGAGCGAAGGGGGTTGCTACCTCCTTCCCATGTCAGAAACCATTCCGCCGCCCGAGGTCATCCGGGTCAAGACGAACAGCGTGAAGTGCGACGGTTCGGGCCAGATCGACCCGTCCCTCGGCCATCCACGCGTGTTCCTTCGCATCGATGAGAAGGGCTTCGTCGATTGCGGCTATTGCGACCGCCGCTTCATCCTGGAGGGCGGGCCGGCGGACGCGGCGGCGGCGTGACCCTGCATGACCCGAGGCGCTTCATCTACCGTGAGGCGCTGGACCCCGACGAGGCGAAGCGCCTGGCCGCGCGCCACCTCGGCGGCTGCGAGGATGGCGAGCTGTTCCTCCAATATCGCGCGTCGGAGGCGTTCGGCTTCGACGACGGTCGGCTGAAGACGGCCGACTACAACACCGGCACCGGTTTCGGCCTGCGCGGCGTCACGGGCGAAACGACAGCCTTCGCCCATGCCAACGAGATCAGCGTCGCCGCGATCGAACGGGCGGCGGCGACCTTGCAGCTGCTCGACCCGGCCAAGGGTTCGCACGCCGCGCCGCCGCCGCGCACCAACCAGGCGATGTATGGCGCGGACGATCCGCTCAGCCTCATCCCGTTCGCCGACAAGGTCGCGCTCTGCCAGCAGATCGACGCCGCCGCCCGCGCCCGCGATCCGCGGGTCGCCCAGGTCAGTGTTGGCCTCCAGGCGAGCTGGAGCGTGGTCGAGATCGTGCGGGCGGACGGCTTCGTCGCGACGGACGTCCGGCCACTCGTGCGCCTGAACGTCTCGATCGTCGCCAAGCAAGGCGATCGGCGCGAGATGGGCTTCCATGGCCTGGGCGGGCGCTACCTCTACGACCGCCTGTTCGACCCGGCGACCTGGAACCGCGCCATCGACATCGCACTGGCGCAGGCGCTGGTGAACCTCGAGGCGGTGGACGCCCCCGCCGGGGAGATGACCGTGGTCTGCGGCCCCGGCTGGCCGGGCGTGCTGCTGCACGAGGCGGTCGGCCACACGCTGGAAGGCGATTTCAACCGCAAGGGCACCAGCACCTTCTCGGGTCGGATCGGCGAGCGCATCGCCGCACCGGGGGTGACGGTGGTGGACGACGGCGCCATGGGCGAGCGCCGCGGCTCGCTGACCATCGACGACGAGGGGACGCCGACGGGGCGCACGACGCTGATCGAGGACGGGATCCTCAAGGGCTACCTCCAGGACCGGCTCAATGCCCGGCTGATGGGCGTGGCGCCCACCGGCAACGGCCGCCGGGAAAGCTTCGCTCACGCCCCCATGCCGCGCATGACCAATACCTTCATGCTCGGCGGGCAGGACGACCCGCAGGAGCTGCTCGGCCGGGTGAAGAACGGCATTTACGCCAAGAGCTTTGGTGGCGGTCAGGTGGATATCACGTCGGGCAAGTTCGTCTTCTCCTGCACCGAAGCCTACAGGATCGAGAACGGCAGGCTCGGCGCGCCGATCAAGGGCGCGACGCTGATCGGCGACGGCCCTACGGTCCTCACCCGGGTCAAGGGCATCGGCAACGACCTGGCGCTGGACGAGGGCGTCGGCATCTGCGGCAAGGGCGGCCAGTCGGTCCCGGCCGGCGTGGGTCAGCCGACTTTGCTGATCGACGGCCTGACGGTCGGCGGGACTGCCGCCTGACCACTCGTCCGGCCTCGGGACAGGTGGACTGGCGCGGGGAGGTGCTGGGCTTCTGGTTCGGCCTTCCCGACGAGCGCTGGTGGAAGGCGGACGCCGCCTTCGACGTGGAGGTCCGCGACCGTTTCGAGGAGCTGTACGAGGAACAGCGGCAGTATCCGGCCGAAACCTTCCTCACGGATCCGCGCGCGGCGCTCGCCGCCGTGGTGCTGTTCGACCAGTTCCCGCGGAACATGTACCGGGGCCATGCCGACCAGTTCGCGACCGACCTGCTGGCGCTCGCCATCGCAAAAGGGGCGGTCGCGCGCGAGTACGACGGGCAGCTCTCCCCACGCGAGCGCGGCATGCTCTACATGCCCTTCCAACATAGTGAAGAGCTGGACGATCAGCGCCAGTCGCTGCTGCTGTTCACCGCGCTAGGCGACGACTACCAGCTCGGCTTTGCGCGGAAGCACCACGACGTCATCGCCCGCTTCGGCCGATTCCCGCATCGCAACGCCATGCTCGGCCGGCAGCCTCGGCCGGAAGAGCTTGCGGCGGGCGACGTGACCCCGTTCTAGTGTCGTCACCCCGGGCTCGACCCGGGGTCTGCCTTCCCTCGCGCACCCCAAGGGAGAGGCGGATCCCGGCTCAGGGCCGGGATGACGGCTTACAGCAAGTGCCTGACGGGCCCGAGATCATACCCCGCCTGTCCGGCGCAGCGTTGCAGTTCCTCCGGGTCGGCTCCGTCCTGCCGCTTGGCCACGGCCCACGCATAGGTGGAGCGGGTTCCGGTTCGGCAGAAAGCCAGCAGTTTGCCATCACCTGCGGCGTGGATCGCGTCGCGCATGGCGTCGACGTCCGCTGGCCCGATGCCGCGCGAGATCGGGATACTCCGATACTCCAGGCCTGCCGCTTCTGCGGCCTGCTGGATCTGGGCGGACAGGGGTTGACCCGGCTCTTCGCCGTCGGGACGGTTGTTGACGATCAGGGTGACGCCATGACGCTGCGCCTCCTCGAGCTGGTCCGGCCGGAGCTGGCCGCAAACAAGGGTCTTGTCGTCAAGCTGCTTGAACATGGTCGGCTCCCCGCTGGACTCCGGTGGGCTCTGACGCGCTACCCCCAGGCTGCTGCTGGCGCCAGCGCTCCCGGATCATTTCGCTCGTCTCGCGGCTGCCGTCGTGACTCCAGCCGGGCTCGCGCAGGAGGTAGCCGAGCTTGTGCCGCCACGGCGCGGACCACAGGTCGCGGGCGATGCCGGCCCACTCGTGCAGGGCCGCCCACAGGATGTTGAAGGAGCCGAGCGGCTTGACGATGCCATAGTTCGGCCGGTCTTCGTCCCGCTCGGGCTCGAAGGTGCCGAACATGCGGTCCCAGACGATGAACACGCCGGCATAATTGCGGTCGAGATAGCGTGGGTTCACCGCATGGTGGACGCGGTGGTGCGAGGGCGTGTTCATCACCGCCTCGAACCAGCGCGGACAGCGTCCGATCACCTCCGTGTGGATCCAGAACTGGTAGACCAGGTTCACGCCGGCGCAGAACAGCACCATCGCCGGCGGGAAGCCGAGGAGGAACAGCGGCATTCGGAACAGGAAGGCGAGGCTGAAGAAGCCCGTCCAGGTCTGCCGCAGCGCCGTGCTGAGGTTATAGCGCTGGCTGGAATGATGGACGACATGGCTTGCCCAGAACCAGCGTACCCGATGCGCGGAACGGTGGAAGACGTAATAGGCGAGGTCATCGAGGACGAAGCACAGGACGAACGCCCACCAGGTCCACGGCACGTTCACCAGCCGAAATTGCCACACCCACGTCGCCAGCGCGAACACCAGACCGCCCAGAAGCAGGCCCGCAACCACGCTGCCGGTGCCCAGCCCGAGCGAGGTGAGCGTGTCCTTGCCGTGGAACAGGGCCTGCCGCCGGGAGCGCGCCACCAGCATCTCCGCCAGCAGAAGCAGGACGAAGCCCGGGATCGCCCAATGCACCGGGTCGGGCAGGTTCATGGCCTCTGCTTACACGAGCCGGGCGGCACTGTCAGGCGGCGTGCGCCCGCACCGCCTCCAGGAAGGCGTCGCCGTAGCGCTGCAGCTTGGTCTCGCCGACGCCCTGCACCCGGCCGAGCTCCGCCAGCGTGCGCGGGCGGGCGGCGGCGATCTCCCTGAGCGTGCTGTCGTGGAAGACGACGTACGGCGGCACCCCCGCGTCCTGCGCCAGCACCCGGCGCACGTCGCGCAGGAGGTCGAACAGCGGATCGGCCGGCCCGTCGTCCGCCCGCCGCCGCTTGCGCCGCGCGGGTGGTACGGCGATCACCACCGGCTCCTCACCCTTGAGGATCGGCTTGGCGCCCGGCCCGAAGCTCAGTCCGCCGTAATCGTCCGCCCGCAGCGCATCGCGCGCCACCAGCGCCCGCGCGACCGGCTTGACCAGCTTCAGCTCCTCTTCCGTGCAGATGCCGAACACGGACAGGCGGTGGTGCCCGAAGCTGTGCACCTTGTCCGTCTCCTTGCCGCCCAGCACGTCGGCCAGGTGAGTGACCCCGAACCGCATCTCCGTCCGGAAGGCGGCGGAGAGGAACTTGCGCGCGACCTCCGTCACGTCAATTGTCGCTGGCGGCTCGAGGCAGTTGTCGCAATTGCCGCAGCTTGCCGGCGGCTCCTCCCCGAAGTGGCGCAGCAGCACCGCGCGGCGGCAGCCCGGCGTTTCCACCAGCGCCGCCAGCGCGTTGAGCTTGTCGAGCTCGAACGCGCGCCGGTCGGGCGGCACCTCCTCGGCGATCCGCTGCCGGGCGAGGGTAAAGTCCTTCGCGGCCCAGAACAGCCACGCCTCCGCTGGCTCCCCGTCGCGCCCGGCGCGGCCGGTCTCCTGATAATAGGCCTCGATCGACTTGGGCGTCGCGGCATGCGCCACAGTCCTCACGTCCGGCTTGTCGATGCCCATGCCGAAGGCGATGGTCGCGGCCATCACCATCTCTTCCGAATTGACGAAGGCGGCCTGGTTGCGCGCGCGGACCTCCGGTGGAAGCCCGGCATGATAGGGTAGCGCGGGCCGACCCGTGTCGCCCAGCTCCGCCGCCAGCTTCTCCGTCTCCTTGCGGCTCGGCGCATAGACGATCGCCGGGCCGGGCCGCTCCGCCAGCAATTGCTTGAGCTGCTTGCCGGTCTGCTCGCGCTGGCGGATGACGTAGCGGATGTTCGGCCGGTCGAAGCCCGCGACGATCAGCCCGTCTTCCGCGATCCCGAGCTGCATCAGGATATCGGTCCGCGTCCGCCGGTCGGCGGTGGCGGTCAGGGCGAGCCGAGGCACCTCCGCATGCTCCTCCAGCAAGCGCCGCAGCTGGCGATAGTCGGGCCGGAAATCATGCCCCCACTCGCTGACGCAATGCGCCTCGTCGATGGCGATCAGCGACAGGTGCACCCGGTCCAGCATCCGCCGGAAGCCTTCGCCCGTCGCCCGCTCCGGCGCCACGTACAGCAGGTCCAGCTCGCCCGACAGGAAGCGCTTCGCCACCGCCTCGCGGTCATCGGCCGAGGTCAGCGATGCCGCCCGGATACCCAGCGCATCCGCCGCCCGGATCTGGTCGTGCATCAGCGCGATCAGCGGCGACACGACCAATGCCGTCCCTTCGCGCGCCAGCGCCGGCAGCTGGTAGCAGAGCGACTTGCCCGCCCCCGTCGGCATCACCGCCAGCGTATGCTGTCCGGCCAGCACGCGCCCCACCACCTGCTCCTGCACGCCGCGGAAGCCATTGAAGCCAAAGGTGGAACGCAGGATGTGGTGCGGGTCGGTCACAGCGGCCCCTTTCGGGCGGCGCCGCGCCGGGCGCAAGCTTGTAAGCGGCCCGTCAGCCGTCCAAACGGCGTGGCAATGACGGTAAGCGTGGACATGGGGCAGGACGGCCACGGCAAGGCCGTCACGATCGATCTTGAGGAGCTGCTGGCGACGCGGCTGCTGGTGCAGGGCAACAGCGGCTCGGGCAAGTCGCACCTGCTGCGGCGCCTGCTGGAGAAGAGCGCCGGCCAGGTGCAGCAGGTGGTGATCGATCCCGAGGGCGATTTCGTCACGCTGGCCGACCGCTACGGCCATGTCGCGGTGGAGGCCGCCGACCTGCACGAGAAGGATATCGCCCGCCTCGCAGGCCGCATTCGCGAGCATCGTGCGTCCGTGGTGCTGAGCCTCGAGGGGCTGGAGGCCGAAGGGCAGATGCGCTGCGCCGCTGCTTTCCTGTCCGGCCTGTTCGATGCCCCGCGCGAGCATTGGTATCCGGCGCTGGTGGTGGTTGACGAGGCCCAGTTGTTCGCCCCTGCCGGCGGCGGCGAGGTGGCGGAGGAGGTGCGGCGAGCCTCGCTGTCCGCGATGACCAACCTCATGTGTCGCGGCCGCAAGCGCGGGCTGGCCGGCGTCATTGCCACCCAGCGCCTGGCCAAGCTCGCCAAGAATGTCGCGGCCGAGGCCTCCAACTTCCTGATGGGCAGGACCTTCCTGGACATCGACATGGCCCGCGCCGCCGACCTGCTCGGCATGGAGCGCCGCCAGGCGGAGATCATCCGCGACCTGCCGCGCGGCACCTTCCTGGCGCTTGGCCCGGCCATCTGCCGACGACCCGTGTCGGTTGCGATCGGCGCGGTGGAGACGCAGGCGCGCTCGATGAGCCCGAAGCTCGTTCCGCTTCCCGAAGCGCCAGCGGAAGGGGAGATGCAGGGGCTCCTGTTCGCTCCCGGCGACGACGCCCCTCCCGTCACGCCGGCCCTGAACCGGGGTTCGCCTGCCCCCTTGCCGTCCGAAGCACTCCTCCAGTCACTGGCCGCCAGCGCCCCCACTCGCGCGGACGCGACCCCGGACAAGACCGACGAGGAAACCGCCACCGTGGTCGCCGACGTCCTGCGCGCCCTCGTCGCCGATCCGGACAGCGGCGGCCGCTCGTCTTCCGTCCTCTACCAGGACTTCACCATTCGCTGCCGCATGGCGGGGGTGATGCGCGCACCGCTCGACCTGCCGGCCTTCACCCGCCGCCTGTCCATGGCCCGCGCCGGCATCTTCGACGCGGCCGACGAGAGCTGGGAGGAGGCACTCCAGGCCGCCGGCGAGCTCCCGGACGACATGCTCGGTCCCTTCCTGCTCCTCGCCCGCGCCGCCCGCGATCGCGAGCCCTGCCCCTCGGACGAGGCCATCGCCGCGAGCTACGGCACCGCCAGCCTGGGCCGCGTCCGGCGCCTTCTGCAATATATCGAAAGCCGCGAGCTGATCGTCACCCGCGTCGACCTGAGCGGCAAGCGCAGCATTGCAATCCCGAGGCTGGGGTGGGCGACCGCGGCGGCCTGAGCTCCGAACACCGGCCGCAGCGACCGAAGCTTTCGCTCTACTCCCTCTTGGAACTCGACTCCCGTCCCGATCGACAGCGATCATGCTCATGGGCGCACAATCAGGACGCAGCGTGGCCGTTCGGGAGTCAGCACTTGGAACTCGCAATCACCCGCCCTCGCATCAAGGCTCTCGCAAAGGGGGTGAAGCGCCGCTGGCGGGATGAGCCCCGGTTACGCGCCGCGGCCGCGCAGGCCGACGCCTTCCTGATCTCCTTCCCCAAGAGCGGACGCACCTGGCTGCGCTTCCTCTTGTCCAGCTATTATGCCGAAGCGGCCGGGCTCGGCTTCCAGCCGGACCTGACCACCACGTTCCGAGTGTTGCCAAACTTCGACTTCGATCCGGTGCGCGGCCTGGGTGCTTCCGTCGAAACTGCAGGCGGCGGGCGGTATCCGCGTGTGCTCGTCAGCCATCTGCCGTTCTCCGAGCGCATCTTCCTCGACCGGCCGATCGCCTTCCTGGTCCGCGACCCCCGAGACGTGCTCGTTTCGGCCTACTTCCATGCAACCCGGCACAAGCATGTCTTCGCTGGGGGAATCGACGAGTTCTTGGAGGACCGGACTTACGGGATCCAGGCCCTCTGTCGCTTCCTCAATGGCTGGGCGGATGCATTGCAGGAGCGCAGGCACCTGGTTCTCAGCTACGAGCAATTGCAGGCCAGCCCCGAGCTGGAGGTCGAGCGCCTGCTCAGGTTCCTCGGAACCGCGCCTGACCCCGAGGTGGTGCGGAGGGCCATCGCCGCATCCCGTTTCGATCGCATGCGCACGCTCGAGCGGGTCGGCGGCATTCCAGGCCACGACTATGATCGGCAAGACGATGCGAGCCTCAGGATGCGCAACGGGGAGGCGAGATCCTTCGGCAAGTGGCTGAATGCGGACCAGGCCGCCCGCGTGCTGGAGCGCTGCCGGGCCGACCTCAGTTCCGAGGCGTGGGCTCTGCTCGGGGCAACCGGCATCCACTAGAGGGGCGGCGGCAGCGCTCTACTCCGCCGCTTCCTGCATCTCCCGTTCGGAAGCCTGCCGCGCCCACAGCTCGGCGTAGAGGCCGCCCTTGCGCAGCAGCTCGGCGTGCGTTCCGCGCTCCGCGACCCGACCCTGGTCCAGCACCACGATCTGCTCGGCCCCGACGATGGTCGAAAGGCGGTGGGCGATGGTGATGGTGGTCCGGTTGCGGGCAACCTCGTTCAGCGTCGCCTGGATCGCTTCCTCCGTGCGGCTGTCGAGCGCGCTGGTGGCCTCGTCCAGGATCAGCACCGGCGGGTTCTTCAGCAGGGTGCGGGCGATCGCGACCCGCTGCTTCTCGCCGCCCGAGAGCTTCAGCCCGCGCTCTCCGACCATTGAGTCATAGCGGTCGGGAAGCGCCGCGATGAAAGTATCGATCGAGGCGCCGCGTGCGGCCGCCTCCACCTCGACCTGTGCCGCTCCGTCTCGCCCGTAGGCGATGTTGTAGCCGATCGTGTCGTTGAACAGCACGGTATCCTGCGGAACGATGCCGATCGCCGCGCGGAGCGAAGCCTGGGTCACGCCGGCAATGTCCTGCCCGTCGATGGTGATCCGTCCCGCATTGGGGTCGTAGAAGCGGTACAGCAGCCGCGCCAGCGTCGACTTGCCCGCCCCCGAGGGCCCAACCACCGCGCAGGTGGTACCCGGAGGCACGTCGAGCGTAATGCCCTTCAGGATCGGTCGCTCCGGGTCATAGCCGAAATGCACGTCCTCGAACCGGACATGACCGCGGCCGACGTGCAGCGTCTCGGCGCCCGGCCGGTCCACCACCTCCGCGGGCGTGTCGAGCAGCCGGAACATGGCATCCATGTCGGTCAGGCCCTGACGGATGGTGCGGTACACGGTCCCCAGCATGTCGAGTGGCCGGAAGAGCTGCATGAGGAGGGTGTTCACGACCACGACCTGCCCCGGCGAGAACTGCCCGCGGCTCCAGCCCCAGACGGTGTACCCCATGGCACCCGCCATCAGCAGGTTGGTGATGAAGCTCTGCCCGATGTTCATCCAGGCGAGCGAGGTTTCGACCTTGACGGTTGAACGGGCGAGCCGCTCGACTGCACGCCCGTACAGCTTCTGCTCGCGTTGCTCCGCGTTGAAGTATTTGACGGTTTCGAAGTTCAGCAGGCTGTCGACGGCGCGGGCCGTTGTTGCCGTATCCTCCTCCGTCCATTGCTCGCGGAGGCGAACCCGCCAGTCCGTGACCGTCTTGGTGAACCAGATGTAGGCGATCACCGCGAGGGCCGTCGCTCCGACCAGGCCTGGGCCGAACTCGGTCCAGAACAGCACGGCCACGATGCTCAGCTGCAGCACCGTGGGCGCCAGGTTGAACAGCAGGAAGTAGAGCATCATGTCGATGCTCTTCGATCCCCGCTCGATGATCTTGGTGACCGCCCCCGTGCGCCGTTCCAGGTGGAAGCGGAGGGACAGCTGGTGGAGGTGCGCGAAGGTCTGTTCGGACAGGTGGCGCGTGGCTTCCTGGCCCACCGTCTCGAAGATGGCGTTGCGCAGATTGTCGAGCAGCACACCCCCGAACCGGGCGGCGGCATAGGCGCAGACCAGCGCCACCGCGATCCCCGCGGCCGCCTCCCGACCGGCGGTCATCCGGTCGATGGCGGCGCCGAACGCCTTGGGCATCACCAGGGTAGTGAGGGTGATCGACAGCACGACCAGGGTGAAGGACCCCACCACCCGCAGCTTGAGCCCGGGTCGATTGTCCGGCCACAGGAACGGGAGGAAGCGCAGCAGGGTGCGAATTCCCGATCCTTCTCGTGCCTGCTGATCTGCGGTGGGCGCCATCTTCTGCTCAGGTAGGCACGAGGGGCCCGCCGGGCAATGCACACCGGGCCGTAACAACGGGAACAAGCCGCCGTGCTGCGCGGTTGACCCCGCAAGTTCGGATCATGAGGTTTCCCAATGGGCCCCGTAAGTTACGTCATCGCTATCCTGGGCTGTGCCGACGGTTCGGCAGCTTGCCAGCAGGTCGCTGTCGTCCCCGCTCGCTACGAAACTCAGGCAGCGTGCCAGGCCGCCACCGCCGACGCCCTGGCAACCAGCAGTGAGTTCGACTTCCCGACCATCGTCGCGCAGTGCCGCGCCGCCAAACCCCAGCCCGCCGCGATCAAGCGCGAGCCGCGCCGCGCGACTGCCGTTGCCCAGCGGCAGGGCTGAACCAACTTTCCGGAGCAGAGCCATGAGCAAGAGCCAGCATAACCCGAACGATGGGCAGTGGACCCAGAACCAGAACAACGAGATGTCGGACGACCCGGGCGACGGCAGCCGCAAGGCGTTCAAGCCTGGACCCACGGGAAGCACGCCGCTCGAAAAGGCTCCGCCGAACGACAGGCAGGACCAGTCCACCATCGAGGCGTTCGGTGAAGAAGGCGCGGGCATCGCGCCCAAGGAGTAGAGCCGGTGGCCGAGACGATCGACATGGTCAACGAGGACCAGCTGCCGGGGCATGAGAGCGAGCTCGAGCCCAAGCCGGACTGGACACCGCGCTATCCGGGCTCCGGCCGGCTGAAGGACAAGGTGGCCATCGTGACCGGGGCCGACAGCGGCATCGGCCGCGCGATTGCGGCGCTCTTCGCTCGGGAAGGCGCGGACGTCGCCATCCTCTACCTGTGCGAACATGACGATGCTCAAAAGACCAAGGCGATCGTCGAGGGCGAGGGTCGCCGGGCCATCGCCATCCCTGGCGACCTCGGCGACAAGCAGTTCTGCGAGCGGGCCGTTCAGCAGGTGGTGGATACGTTCGGCAGGCTCGACGTGCTGGTGAACAACGCGGGGGAGCAGCACCCCGACAAGGACATCCGGGACATCACCGACGAACAGCTGCGGCGAACCTTCCAGACCAACATCTTCTCGATGTTCTACATGGTCCAGGCAGCCCGACCCCATCTCAGATCGGGCGCGGCCATCGTCAACTGCACCTCCGTGACCATGTACAAGGGCGCCGAGATCCTGCTCGACTATTCCGCCACCAAGGGCGCGATCACGGCTTTCACGCGATCGTTGAGCCAGAACCTGATCAAGGACGGCATCCGGGTCAACGCGGTGGCTCCGGGTCCGATCTGGACTCCGCTCAACCCGTTCGGTGGGCAGCCCAAGGAGAAGATCCCGGAGTTCGGGAAAGACACGCCGATGGAGCGCCCCGGCCAACCCAACGAAGTCGCTCCGGCCTTCCTGTTCCTGGCTTGCGAGGATTCCAGCTACATGAGCGGCCAGGTGCTTCACCCCAACGGTGGCACGATCGTCAACGGCTAGTGGGATTTCTCACCAACTCGAGGTGCGAAATCCGCCACCCCGGTCACGATTAGTCTTTTCCGACACTGAAAAGTAAGCACTTTTTCAATTTGGCACGCTCCCTGCAACGAGGATGGCATGGACCCGGTGGTCGGGTCCGCCACGATCAAAGACAGGGAGTTCATCATGTTCGCTTCGACCTCTTCCACCGCTCGCGACATCGCCGTCAGCTTCGCCGGCGCGTTCATCACCGCCATGCTGTTCGTTTCCGCCGCCGTCGGCCCGCTGCCGCTGGCTTGAGAGCGCGGACGATGGACAAGCGCTTTCACCTCAATCGGCGGGACGCCAAGCTGATGGGCGTCGGTGCGGGTCTCGCCGATCACTTCAACATCGACCCGCTGCTCACACGCCTCGGACTGGTCGTCCTGGCCGTAGTCACCTTTCCGGTCGGCGTGCTGCTCTACATCCTGACCGGCTGGCTCGCTTCGGATCGCTGAAGCGAGCCACCCCGGCCCTTAGCGGCCGGCCTTCTCCGGCGAGCGGATGTGCTGGTTCACCTTGGCCGTCATCTGGAACATGCTCAGTCGGTTCTTGCCAACGATCGTTGCCAGGGTCTCGTCCGGCTCGATCTCTCGACCGTCATCCTCGGCCTGCAGCTTATTCTTGTGGATGTAGTCCCAGATCCGGGACGTCACTTCCCCTCGCGCCATGGGGCCTTCGCCGATGATCTCCGCCAGCTCGGGTGAGACATCGACCTCCTGATGCACCGCGTCGGGATTGGTGTCGTCGATCTCGACATGCTTGGACATGATTGTCGCTCCATCCTGTTCTCGGAGCCAACCGGCGGTCTGCGGGTCCGGTTCCTTTCCGTTCGCCGAACCGTTGCCCTTCGCCGCCGTTCGGCTAGGCTTGCCGCTCCGCCCTCGAATGGAGCCGAGTCATGCGCCGCTTCGTCCTTCTTGCCGCTCTGCTCGCCCTGCCCACCGCCGCGACGGCGGCCTTGCCGGTCGGTGCCAAGGCCCCCGACTTCCGCACCCGGGGCGCCCTCGCGGGCAAGCCCTTCACGGTCCACCTGGCCGAACAACTGCGGCATGGTCCGGTCGTGCTCTACTTCTACCCCAAGGCGTTCACCCAGGGCTGCACGCTGGAGACCAAGGCCTTCAGTGATGCCATGCCCGAGTTCCGCAAGGCCGGTGCCCGGGTCATTGGGATGAGCGCCGACGATCTTCCCACCCTGAAGAAGTTCAGCGTCGAGGCGTGCCGGGGCCGCTTCCCTGTCGCTACCGCCTCGCCGGCCGTGATCAAGGCTTATGACGTCAAGCTGCCGGTCGTCAGCATGACCAATCGCACCAGCTATGTGATCGCGCCCGATGGCCGAATCACCTTTGTCCACTCCGACCTGAGCTGGAAGGAGCATGTGCAGAAGACCCTCGCCGCGGTGCAGGCGCTGAAGCGATAGGCGAAGCTGCGCGTCCGCTTTCAAAGCGGCCTCGACAGGCGTATCCTGGCATTCCTTCCAGCAGGAGCAATGCCATGGAAGACCGCCACTACACGGAAGAGCAAGTCACCGGAGCGCGGCAGGAGCATGTCGTTCGCTGGATCCTGGGCGTGTCGCTGCTGCTGATCGTGATCGCCATGTCGCTGGTCTGGGTCATCCCGTCCCTCACGGAGTGAGGGGCCGGGGCGGCACCGGTCCCACGATCGCTCATGACGTCGGAACAGGACCGGTGTTCCGATCGTTCATGACGGAAGCGAAATCAAGATTGGACCCTGCGTGCACCAGACCGCCAACATCATCGAACGCGCCTTTCAGCTGGCGTCCGAAGCCGCCAGCGTCGACGAGATCCGCAAGCAGCTGCGCCAGGAGGGCTATTCCAACGTCGATGCCCATCTGGCGGGCGCGTCCATCCGGGCGGACCTGAAGAAGCGGTTCGCGCGCTAAGCCAGGCGGCAAGCCGAAGTCACTGCGCAAGCGAGCCTTCGGAACTATGCGCTCGTCCGGGCCGCTATACCCTCCTGCTTTCACCAGCAAAGGGCTGAACCATGCGCATCACCAGAACGATCATCGCCGCTGCCGGCTTCGCGGCACTGTCCGCCTGTGGCGGCGGCGGGAACACGGAAGAAAATAATGCGGCCGCAATGGACGCCAACATGATGGCGACCGATCCGATGATGTCCGACCCCAATATGATGGGCGGCGACATGAATGCCGGAATGGGGACCGACATGAACGCGGGGATGAACTCCGGCACGGATGCGGACCTGAACGCCGCCGGCGCCGCTGGAACGACCGGGAACGGCACCGGCACGGACACCGGCACCGGGAACACGGCGGGTAACAGCACGACGCCCCCCACCAACACGCTCTAGTTCCACGGCGAGAGCACGCCGCTTCAACGGGCGCCTGGCTTGCTTCAGGCGCCCCTTTTTTGCCTGAGGCCCAGGATCACGGACCCCTTCAACCTCCAGCGCTTCGTCGACGCGCAGCGCGGCGCATATGAGGGCGCGCTGGCCGAGCTTCATGCCGGTGCCAAGCGCGGGCACTGGATGTGGTTCGTCTTCCCGCAAGCGCGCGGGCTCGGGCGCAGCGCAATGGCGGAGCTTTACGGTATCACCGGGCTGGAGGAGGCACGCGCCTATCTTGCGCACCCCGTGCTCGGGCCACGGCTGCGCGAGAGCGTGGCCGCGGTGCTGGGCCACGCAGGCCAGCGGACCGCCGAGCAGATGTTGGGTCCCGTGGACGCCACCAAGCTGCGATCGTGCCTGACGCTGTTCGAGGCCGCGGGCGGGGGCGAGCCTTTCCCGCAGGCGCTGAGCTTGCTGTTCGCGGGGGAACGCGATCCTGCTACGCTCGTCCTGGTCGCTTGAGGTTGGCGATCTACAGGAGGGTATCATGGCCAAGGGTCAGGTGAAGTCGAACAAGGAAGCGCGCAAGCCCAAGGCGAAGAAGGAGAAGACCATCGCCGCCAATCCGTCTACCAAGGGCACCGTGAAGCGGGACGATTGAGCGCTGCCTTGCCGTCCGGCGCGCGCGCCTTACCTTGAAGCGAACGGATCGGCGCGCCGGCCCGCGGTGAGGAGACAGTCGCATGCAATGTCCGGTGGACGGAACCACGCTGCAGATGAGCGAGCGTTCGGGGATCGAGATCGACTATTGCCCGCAATGCCGGGGCGTGTGGCTGGATCGCGGCGAGCTGGACAAGATCATTGCCCGGAACGCCGAGGCGGAGATGCCGGCCGCGCCCGCCGCGCCGCAGGCTCCCCCGCCGCCGCAGCAACCGGGCGGCCCATGGAGCCAGCCCGGCTATCCGCCGCAGCAGGGCTATGATCCGCGGTATGGGCACAAGCCGTACAAGCGGAAGAAGAGCTTCCTGGAGCAGATCTTCGACTAGGGCGCGTTGCCCGTGAGCGGCGAGCGCGTCCGCATCCTGGTCGACGCCGACGCCTGCCCGGTGAAGGAGGAGGTCTACCGCGTCGCGTGGCGGCGCGAGGTACCGGTGGTCGTGGTCAGCAATCAGCGGCTGCGCGTGCCGGACCATCCGCTGGTCAAGCGGGTGGTGGTCAGCGACAAGTTCGACGCCGCCGACGACTGGATCGCGGCCGAGGCGAACGCGCGGACGGTGGTGATCACCGGGGACATCCTGCTCGCGGACCGCTGCCTGAAGGCCGGCGCGACCGTGCTGGGGCACAACGGCAAGCCCTTCACTAGCGCCAGCATCGGTGGTGCCATCGCCACGCGAGCGATCATGGCCGGCCTGCGGGCGGGCGGAGATGTGGTGGGCGGGCCGGCGCCGTTCGCGAAGGCGGACCGCTCGCGGTTCCTGCAGGCGCTGGATGAGGCGTTGGTGCGGGTGGAGCGCGCCTAACAACGCGAATTCGGGCGGACGAGACTCGCGCCTCTCATGGTGAGAAGCTGAACGAATTCACCGTTTTGCCTCGACCGCGCCTGGTCCAGTCAGGGGCACTTGCATCGGCTCGCCGCTCGACGCGCCCCGGTCACCCCTTAACTTAACGGCGCCTAAACCGGGTCAAAATCCGTTCATCTGCGCGCAAGCTTGGCCTGAACAGTCGGCGCCCGAGCGGTTCAAGCGGGGGCTGCATCACGCAATCTTTCCAGCGAGATGGAAGACGCTCTGACCGCCCGACACGCCATGACCAAGAGGGCCGGACGAATAGTTGCGAACGCATCGGGCCGGCCCCTTTTTAAGGAGCAAGAACAGTGAAGACTTTCGGACGATCGACGATTCCATTGCTGTTGGCCGCGGCTGCGGTGCCAGCCTGGAGCAGCCTCTCTGCGCAGGTGCAGGAACAGGTCGGGGGCGCGGACGCCATTACCGTGACTGGCGAGCTGCCGGCCGATCTGACCGGGTTGCCCAAGGGACCTGAGGTGAAGGGCATCATCTCCGCGCGCAGGGGCGGTCAGATGCAGGTCACTGGCGCCGACGGCAGCAGCACGGCGATCCTTGTTTCGCAAGCCACCGACATCCGGTCCAGCGGAGGCTTTCTCGGCCTCGATCGCGACAAGCTTGGTGCCGACGCGCTGCTCAACGGGCTGCCGGTCACCGTCAAGACGGTGCAATATGGCGGCGGCCTGGTCGCGACCCAGGTGAGGCTCAAGAACAAGAACCTGGCGACCGCTTCGATGATCCGCAACGGAACGGCGCAGCGGTTCGGTGAGCACGACACGGCCATTGCGAAGAATGCGGCGGCGACCGAGGCGCTGCGCGGTCGCGTGGGCGACATCGACAAGTATAACGTCAAGGGTACGACCAACATCTACTTCGACACGGGCAAGTGGAACCTGTCGCGTGAGGAAGAGACCCAGCTTTGCGCGGCTGCGGAGCAGGCCAAGGCGATGGACAACGCGCTGCTGCTCGTTGTCGGCTATACCGATGCGGTCGGCGGCGAGGACTATAACCAGGTCCTCAGCGAGCGGCGCGCCGCCAAGGTCGTCAACTATCTGCAGCAGAAGTGCGGATGGGCGCCCTATCGCATGCTGAGCCCCACCGGCATGGCCGAAGCGGACCCGGCGGCGGACAACACAACCGCCGAAGGCAAGGCCCAGAACCGCCGCGTCGCGGTGAACATCCTGGTGAGCAAGGCCGTCGAAGGTCTCGAACAGCAGGGCGGTTGAGCTTAGCGCCACCGAGCACAAGCGCAGGATTGCCCCGCGATCCTGCGCTTGTGTCGTAGAGATGGCGCTAACCCGACGGCCCTGCCGCGAAGCGGACAGAACCGACGGCGCGGATTCACTCCGCACCGCAGCCCGCCTGACCCGCGAATGTTCACAATGTTCACGGTCGTGGCGAGTTTTCGGACTGTAAAAGTGTGAATGAATGCGAACGGGTCATCATGGGAGATGATCGAGCAAACGGGACCCTACTAGTCAATCGAGACTCGTTGCCGAACCAGAACAGCGATACCTTCACGTCGCAAGCATCGGCGGCGCGATAGGCAGTCGAAACATAATGACCGAGCTCCGCCCCCGTTACGTGGTGCCCGGACCAGCGCCCTTTGCATATGCGGATCCGGCGAAGTTCGCGCGTTGGTGCGGTTGAGGTGATTGGGCCTCGGTCGCAACGCAAACCCCAACTAAGCCAACTACGATCCTGCAGTTTAGCCGCACATGTTCTGAATAGACTTATAGTTTACCACTCCCCTATGAACAACATAGACCTCGGGAGGCGGCACGTGTTGCGTAACTCTGATGAGCTCGGAAGTGTTTGGGAGCAGGCTTCGGTTCCAGTCATTGTCCGACGCAGTAAGAAGGGGCAGTTGCACTGGGTGCGCCTGCCGTACTCGGAAACCAACCGATCTTGGTTACGCAATGGTCGTCGGAGTCGGCCCGACTGGGTGAGTCAAAGTAGACGTTGGGAGATCCCGAAAGCTTGGTTCAACGACTTCGTTGAGAGATCGCTTCGGAAGTTCGGCAGAGTTTTCATCATCCAGCCATTTCGTGAGCAGGAGAAGTGCGCCCCGGCTTGCATGAATGCCGAAGGGCACGAGTGTCAGTGCTCTTGCATGGGAGCAAACCATGGGGCGGGAAACGACGGCAGCTGGTTCGAGGTGAGCGAGGCCTTTGCCACACGTTGGAACCAAGAGGAGTGGGCCTGTCGCCTTCTGGTAGCTAAATGAAGACGGCCTCTCTCACGCCCGCCGAGAAGAGAATTGCCAAGAAGCTTCTCTCTGAAGGGCGAGCCTATCAAGACGTTCAGCAGCTAATAAACACCGGTAGAACCCCGACTATCAACCCCGGTCGGCTCGCCGGTTGGGCTGCTTGGGACGTCGAAGCTGCATCTGACGAGGAAGTTGCTCGTTACCGATACGAAAAGTCGTTAGTCGATCTGAAGAGCGGCCTTTCTCCGATAGATGACGAGCGTCTTTTTCGTGCCCGAGAGGCAATGATGTCGGCTGTACAAATTTTAACAGTCCCAATACCCTCTTTAAGGTTCACATCTTTCCTGTTCTTAGCCAGATAGCTTGGACATATCTGCTACATGAATACTACGAGCGAAAAGGTGTGGTGGTAACTAATGCCGACGGCAATTCGCTTCTGCTAAGCCAGATGCTCAATCGAGAGGACTGTCCGCTTTCGAGTGACGTTAAGAAGAACTTGGTTGCGCTCAAGACACTAAGAGATAGCGTGGAGCACAAGATGCTCTCATCAATCGGACGTTCGTATTGGCCGTTGTTCCAGGCGAATTGTCTAAACTTCGACCAAGCTATTAGGAAGTTGTTTGGTGATTCCCTAGGTTTAGAGAGCTCTCTTTCGCTGGCCCTTCAGTTCGGAAAAATGCAGCTCCAGCAGCTTGCGCAGCTACAAAAGTACGATCTGACCCCTCAAATCGAGGCGATCGATGCTCAGATTTCGGAGGCAGTAGGCCTTACAGGAGCAGAAGGTCCAAGCTACATGTTCAAAGTGAATTACACGTTTGAGAAAGCGACTAAGGGGGAGGCCCATATTGTCTTCACTGAAAACAACAAAGATGCAAATAAGATTTCGACTGTTCTTACCAAAAAAGTTGTAGGCGACGAGCTTTGGCCGTACAAACCTTCTGTCGTTGTCGAAAAGGTGCGGCAAGCCACTGGCGTGGACTTTAGCTCACATCACCATCAATTAGCCTGGAAAAAATATGGAGCCAGGCCTAGGGGAGGCGCAAAAAACCCCTCAGACTGCAAAAAAGACTTTTGTTACTACCACGCAGCGCATCGAGATTATACATACTCTGACAAGTGGGTGGAATTTCTGATAACAGCCGTGAACAACCAAGAAGAGTTTGCCGCCCTAAAGGCGTTCAAACCACAGAAGTAGCACTCCCCCAACCGACCGGGAGCGCCGTAGCGTCCTGATCCTTGCAGCCCCTCTCAATAGCGAGCGCCTCAGTCCGCGACGCGGACGTATATCTCGCCACCTTCGCGATACCGCTCGCTCATCTCTGCCATTCCAGCTTCGGCCTCCTCGACCGCAATGCTCTGCTCCAGCGGAGCATTCTGCTTCGCGGCGAACTCCCTCACCTCCTGCGTGATCTTCATCGAGCAGAACTTCGGGCCGCACATGGAGCAGAAGTGGGCGGTCTTGGCGCCTTCCGCCGGGAGCGTCTGGTCGTGGTAGGCTTCGGCGGTGTCGGGATCGAGGCTGAGGTTGAACTGGTCGCGCCAGCGGAACTCGAAGCGGGCGCGGCTGAGCGCGTCGTCGCGGAGCTTGGCGGCCGGGTGGCCCTTGGCGAGGTCGGCGGCGTGGGCGGCGAGCTTGTAGGTGACGACTCCGACCTTGACGTCGTCGCGGTCGGGGAGGCCGAGATGCTCCTTGGGCGTGACGTAGCAGAGCATGGCCGTGCCGAACCAGCCGATCATCGCCGCGCCGATGCCGCTGGTGATGTGGTCGTAGCCGGGCGCGATGTCGGTGGTGAGCGGCCCCAAGGTGTAGAAGGGTGCCTCGCCGCAGACGGCCAGCTGCTTGTCCATGTTCTCCTTGATCTTGTGCATCGGCACGTGGCCGGGGCCCTCGATCATCACCTGGCAGTCGTGCTCCCACGCCTTCTTCGTGAGCTCGCCGAGCGTATAAAGCTCCGCGAACTGCGCTTCGTCGTTGGCATCGGCGATGCTGCCGGGGCGGAGGCCGTCGCCTAGGCTGAAGCTGATGTCATAGGCCTTCATGATCTCGCAGATCTCGTCGAAGCGCTCGTAAAGGAAGCTCTCGCGATGGTGGGCGAGGCACCACTTGGCCATGATGGAGCCGCCCCGGCTGACGATGCCGGTGACGCGCTTGGCGGTGAGGGGCACGTAGGGCAGGCGGACGCCGGCGTGGATGGTGAAATAGTCGACGCCCTGCTCGGCCTGCTCGATCAGGGTGTCGCGGTAGATCTCCCAGGTGAGGTCCTCGGCGATGCCGCCGACCTTTTCCAGCGCCTGGTAGATGGGGACGGTGCCGATCGGCACGGGCGAGTTGCGGATGATCCATTCGCGCGTGTCGTGGATGTTGCGGCCGGTGCTGAGGTCCATGACCGTGTCCGCGCCCCAGCGGGTGGCCCAGACCATCTTGTCGACCTCGGCGGCGACGTCGGATGCGACGGCAGAGTTGCCGATGTTGGCGTTGATCTTGACCAGGAAGTTGCGGCCGATCGCCATCGGCTCCGACTCGGGGTGGTTGATGTTGGCCGGGATGATGGCGCGGCCGCGGGCGATCTCGTCGCGGACGAACTCCGGCGTGACATGGTCGGGGATGGCGGCGCCGAAGCTCTCACCATCACGCAAAGTCGTCTCGCGCAACTTCTCGCGGCCGAGGTTCTCGCGCACGGCGACATATTCCATTTCGGGCGTGATGATACCGCGGCGGGCGTAATGCATCTGGGTGACGTTGGCGCCCGGCTTTGCGCGGCGGACGCGCTTGCGGACGTTGGGGAAGGGCTGGACGCCCCCGCTGCGGTCGGGGCCGAGCTGGCCGTTGTCCTCTGGCCTTACCTCGCGCTGCGCGACTTCCTCCACGTCGCCGCGCGAGCGAATCCAGTCGCGGCGCAGCTCGGGGAGGCCGGCCATGATGTCGATGCGGGCGTTCGGGTCGGTGTAGGGGCCGGACGGATCGTAGACGGTGACTGGCGGCTCGCCGGAGGAGGGTTCGAGCATCACCTCGCGCATGGCGACCTTGAGCGGGCCGACGTGGATCTTGCGGCTGCCACGGATGGGGCCGGTGGTGACTTTGAGTTCGGTGCGCGCGGGGACGTCGGCCATGGGTGTTCCTCTCCAATGGAGGGAGCACGGGCGAGCCGCTCTCCCTCCCTACGCCGGTGTGAGCCGGATCAGGTTCAGCGGGTCGGACGGAGTTGCACCGCCCCTCTCAGCCGTACGGCTCCCCGGGGATGAGTCGGCTTAGAAAGGAAGGCGGATGCCGGATCAAGTCCGGCATGACGAAAAAGGGTATGCGTCTTCCCTTCGCGCGATGGGCAGGCCAGTAGACGCGCATGAGTTTGAGCCATCTCGACCGCCTCGAGGCCGAAAGCATCCACATCATGCGTGAGGTGGTGGCCGAGTGCGAGAAGCCGGTCTTCCTTTATTCGATCGGCAAGGACAGCAGCGTGATGCTGCACTTGGCGATCAAGGCCTTCTTCCCGTCGAGGCCGCCATTCCCTTTTCTGCATATCGCGTCGGGCTGGGACTTCCGGGCGATGCTGGAGCACCGCGACCGGATGGCGCGCGACCTAGGGATGGACCTCATCGTCTGGCACAATGAGGAGGCTGCGGCGGCGGGGGTGAACCCGTTCGACACGCCGACGCCGACCTACACGCGGCTGATGCTGACGGAGGCACTGACCGCGGCGCTGACGGCCGGCGGCTATGACGCGGCGTTCGGTGGCGGGCGGCGCGACGAGGAGAAGGCGCGGGCCAAGGAGCGCATTTTCTCCTTCCGCACGGCCCAGCATCGCTGGGACCCGAAGAACCAGCGGCCTGAGCTGTGGAACCTGTACAATGCGCGGAAGAACCGGGGCGAGAGCGTGCGGGTGTTTCCGCTGTCCAATTGGACCGAGCTCGATATCTGGCAGTATATCCAACGGGAGGGCATCCCGATCGTGCCGCTCTACCTCGCCGCTCCGCGCCCCACCGTGGTGCGCGACGGGACCATGCTGATGGTCGACGACGAGCGGATGCAGCTTCGGCCGGGGGAAGAGGTGATTGAGCGGGTGATCCGCTTCCGCACCATGGGCTGCTACCCCCTGACCGGGGCCACGGAGAGCGCCGCCACCACCCTGGATGACGTCATTGCGGAAATGGCGGCAGCGCGGACGTCGGAGCGCGAGGGCCGGGTGATCGACCGCGACCAGAGCGCGAGCATGGAGCGGAAGAAGCAGGAGGGCTATTTTTGAGCGTCTTCGTCACTCCCGCGGAGGCGGGAGTCCATCTCGTGTCATCGCCTCCCGGGTTGCAGGTTCGGGAGATGGATTCCCGCCTGCGCGGGAATGACGAGGGCTATTGATGGACCTCCTCCGCTTCATCACCTGCGGCAGCGTGGATGACGGCAAGTCGACGCTGATCGGGCGGCTGCTGTACGACAGCAAGCTGATCTTCGACGACCAATTGGCCGCGCTGGAGGCGGACAGCAGGCGGGTGGGCACGCAAGGCGAGGACATCGACTTCGCGCTGCTGGTGGACGGGCTGTCGGCCGAGCGCGAGCAGGGCATCACCATCGACGTCGCGTATCGCTTTTTCGCGACGCCGCACCGCAAGTTCATCGTCGCCGATACGCCGGGACACGAGCAATACACCCGCAACATGGTGACCGGCGCGTCCACGGCGGACGCGGCGGTGATCCTGGTCGATGCGCGCAAAGGCATGCTGACGCAGACGCGGCGGCACAGCTTTCTCGCCAAGCTGATCGGCATCCGCCACTTCGTGCTGGCGGTGAACAAGATGGACCTGGTCGACTATGACCGGCTCGCCTTCGACAGCATCGTCGCCGATTACATGGTGTTCGCGCGGGACGCCGGCGTGGCGGAGTTCACCGCCATTCCGCTGTCTGGCCTGAAGGGCGACAACGTCATGGAGCGCTCCGCCGCCCTGCCCTGGTACGAGGGGCCGAGCCTGCTGGAGCACCTCGAGCAGTTGCCGGTGGACGATGCGGCTGCGGCGCGCGGACCCTTCCGGCTGCCTGTGCAGTGGGTCAACCGCCCGAACCAGGGTTTCCGCGGCTTTTCAGGGCTGATCGCCGAAGGGATGGTGAAGCCGGGCGATTCGGTGCGGGTGCTGCCGTCGGGACGGACGACGCAGGTGTCGCGGGTGGTGACCTACGACGGCGACCTGGAAAGTGCGCAGGCGGGCCAATCGGTCACGCTGACGCTGGCGGACGAGGTCGACTGTTCGCGCGGGAGCGTGATCGCCGCCGCCGATTCACCGCCCGAAGCGGCCGACCAGTTCGAGGCGGACCTGGTGTGGATGGCGGAAGACCCGCTGCTGCCCGGCCGCGGTTACTGGCTGAAGCTCGGGACGCAGACGGTCACCTCGACGGTTCAGCCGCCCAAGTACGAGGTCAACGTCAACACGCAGGAGCAGCTGGCGGCCAAGACGCTCGGCCTTAACGGCATCGGGGTGGTCGAACTCGCAACGGACGCGCCGCTGGTGTTCGAGCCCTACGCCAGTAGCCGGACGCTCGGCGGGTTCATCCTGATCGACAAGATCAGCCATGCGACCGTCGGCTGCGGGATGCTGCACTTCGCACTGCGCCGGGCGCAGAACATCCATTGGCAGGCGATCGAAATCAGCCGCGAGGCGCATGCGCGCCAGAAAGGGCAGAAGCCAGCGGTGATCTGGCTGACGGGCCTCAGTGGCGCGGGCAAGTCGACCATCGCCAACCTCGTCGAGAAGAAGCTGTACCAGCTGGGCAAGCACAGCTTCCTGCTGGATGGCGACAACGTCCGCCACGGCCTCAACCGCGACCTGGGCTTCACCGAGGCCGACCGGATCGAGAACATCCGGCGGGTCGGCGAAGTCGCGAAGCTGATGGCGGACGCCGGCCTGATCGTGATCACCGCCTTCATCTCGCCGTTCCGGGCCGAGCGGGAGATGGTGCGGGCGATGCTGCCGGAAGGCGAGTTCATCGAGGTGTTCGTCGATGCGCCGCTGGCCGAGGCGGAACGGCGGGACGTGAAAGGGCTGTACGCCAAGGCTCGCGCCGGACAGCTCAAGAACTTCACTGGCATCGACAGCCCTTATGAGGCTCCCGAGCACCCCCAAATAAGAGTCGACACGACCGTCATGTCGGCAGAGGAAGCCGCAGAGTCGATCGTGCGCGAGGTGCTGGCGCGCGGTTGAGGCGAGCCCCGGGTCCGCTATCGAAGAACCCGGCAGTGCGACAGGAGGCCTCGTGCGACCAGTCGATCTGCTTTGGACCAGCGGATGGGATTCCACCTACCGTCTGCTGGACCTGGTTCTCCGGGAGCGCCGCGCAGTCCAGCCCTTTTATGTCGTCGATCGCGATCGGCCCTCGTCCGACATCGAACTGGCTGCACAGGACCGCATCAGGGCGGCGCTGCGGCAGAAGGATGCCGAGGCGGCGGACCGGGTCCAGCCGACCATCGTCGTGGACCGGCACGAGTTACCCGAGGACGAGGACGTCGCCGACGCTTTTCAACGGCTGAAGCAGCGGTCCTACATCGGATACCAGTATGATTTCCTGGCCAAGCTGGCCCGGACGCACGGCCTGCGTGAGCTGGAGCTATCGGTTCACCGGGACGACAAGCTGGTGAAGCACCTGGAGGGTCAGGTGGAGCAGTCGGACGGCTCGTGGAGGGTTGCGGCTACTGCTCCGGAGGAATTGGACCCGCTGCGTCATTTCCGCTTTCCCCTCCTCACGATGACCAAGCTGGACATGCGCCAGCGGGCGGCGGAGGGCGGCTTCCTGGACCTGATGGAACTGACCTGGTTCTGCCACTACCCCGTCAATGGCGAGCCGTGCGGCAGTTGCAACCCATGCCGGGCGACCGTTGCCGAGGGGCTTGCTTCGCGGGTCCCATGGAAACGGCGGCTCCGCGCGGCGCTGATCGGTCCGGTACGGCCGTTGGTCCGAGCAATCCGGGAGAAGCGGGAGCGGGCCCGAAGGGGCTGACCGCGGCTTTACAGGCCCTTTCGGCCAAAACCCCGTGGGCCCGGACGAGCCGCGGCGATGGTCGGCGCAGGTCGGGGTGAGGCCGCCGCCAGGGGAGCAGGTCGCCGCTCCGGCACGGGATCCGGCCGAGGATCAACCTTTCCGAGAGCGTCAAATTCGAGCAGCAAGGCCTGCGTCGGGTCTGCACGCCCGGCGCGGCTCGGACCGAAGAAGCCGCGAACCGAGCGGTCGCCGGGAGTCTCTCCGAAACTGTTGCCGTCACTGACCACCGGGCCCCGGTTCAGCAGATATTTGAGGATCCCGCTCAACGTGTCGCCAACGGCGGTCGCACTCGCCGAGGCATTCCAGACCTCCACCTCATAGCCGAGGAAGGGCAGCATCCCGCCGGTCGAAAGCGACACGTTACCGTCCTCCATCGAATGGGGCGCGGTCCAGGTCCAGAGCATCAGGGGCAGCTCGCCATTGGCGAGGCAGCCGGTGAGGCGGTGGACGTCGGCTGCCGGCATGATGGTGTCGGTGCCGGCATTCAGGACGGCTACTGCCTGGCGGTCACCGGCGAGAAGGCCGACGACGAGGCTGATCACCGCCGCGGTCTGGCGAACATCTTCGTAAGGGCTGCTGCGGGTGTCGAGGTCCGTCGAGACCACCAGCTGGCACCCCGCTCCGGCAAACGCATCCAGGCCGTCGCGGAACCAGAAGCTGCGCGAAAGGGCGCTCTTGATGCAGTAGTTGGGGATCGGCTCCTCGTGGAACGCGAGCTCGACCAAGGCGGCGCGGCCTCGTAGCCGAGCGCTTCCGTTCTCCGCCGGTTCGATCGTCCATCCGCCCTCCGGGTCGAGCGCAGCACAACCTTCGCGCAGCCTGTCCCAATCGGGGCACAAGGGTCCGCCGAGCGCCATCACGAGCGTCGGCAGCCGATCTGTTCGTGGCCGCTCGTCGGCGTAGGACGGAGGCGGCGCGAAGCCCATCGCCTGCGCGAACTTGCCTCCGCCCTGCCGGGCGAGGATGGTCGCGAACGTCCGCTCGAGGTCCGCGTGAATGTTCATCATCTCGGCCGGCGAGCGCACACGCGGGGTCTCGAGGGTGGAAACGGGTGCCGCGCCCGCAACTGCTGCCGGAACGGTCGCCCGGCCGCAGCGCCCCAGCACCTGGTCGATGCTGGTCGTCCGGCGCTCGCGGGAGAGGCAATGCTCGAGCGCTTCGGTGATGTTCGCGACGTCGTACCAGCGGCCGCCGGGAGCAATCTGCACCTGAGCGCCGGGCGCCTGCTCGATCACCAGGGCCGCGCAGGCAATCACCGCGATCCGCTTCGCCAGTTCGGGGTTCTCGGTGGACGGCGGCGTGAGCGCCAGGTGCAGCTGGTGGGGTGGAGCACCGGCCTCAAGCGGGAGCGGACGCTCGTGCAGGGCAATGCTCATCATCACCATGCCGTCCGCCCCCCGGCCGAGGATCGTCTGTGGTCGCTCGAGCGTGGCGCGGTCCTTGGGTCCGCCCGTGTCCTCGTCGCCGCAGCGCCACGACCAGTCCGGTAACGCGCGCTTCAGGTCCGTCCGCAGGCGCGCAACGGGAAGCACGACCGGATGATCGAGGGCAATGAACGGCATGCCTTGGCTCTCCGCCGGGGTCCTTTCGGGCGGAGCCTAGGCCGGGATGGCTAAGATTGACTTAACCTACCAGCTGTAGCCGACACCCGCGGCCAGGAACCACTGGTTGGCGCTGCCACGGTCGGCGACGATGGGCGAGCGCTTGAAGTCGCCCACGAGGCGCTTGTAGCTCGCCGTGCCGAACAGGCCCCAACCCTTGCGTGCGTCGCCGGTGAGCGAGTGCGCGACCAGCAGCCCGGTCTGCCAGTTCTTCATGCCGCCGTCGGGGTCGTAGGTCGCGAGTCCGCTCGCGAGGGAGCCTGCGGGCGTGATCCCGAAGTAATAGTCGGCGTAGTCGTTCGACACGAAGTCGGCCGATGCGGAGATGCCGACGAACGTGCTCAGCGACAGCGGCGTTCCGAAATCGATCGTCGGAGTGATGACGACGCTCTGGTGCGCGTTCCCGACGTCCTTCACGGCATCGACCCGGAAGCTCAACGCGTCATACGGGTTGGTCAATCCCTTGACGGTCACGCCGGCAAAGCCACCCACCTCAATCCCGACCTTGCGGTCGCCCAAGGCATCGACGGCATCGTCCTTGACCTTGCCGGTGCGATTCAGGCGAACCCCGACGATCGGACCGGCGTCGAAGTCGAGCTTGGAACCACCGGGAACAACATCGGCATAAAGGTAGGTGCCGCGGCTGAAGAGGCTGATGCCGCCGGTGCGGGCACGAAAGACCAGGCCGGGGACGGGGCGGTAGTCGTCCGACCCCTCGTAATCGGGGACCAGGGCTGCACCTAGCCCGACGTTCAGATAGTCGCGCTGATCGTTGGGGTCTGGAAGCTCGGTCGGAGCCGTGCCTTCCTGGGCGAAAGCCGGCGTTGCCGCCACCAGTGCTGCGGCCGCAAGAACCCAATAACGCATCAACATTCCCCCCTTTGTTACGGGACCGAGATCAACCTCAGGAAACGCAAACGTGAGGGTGCGGCGGTCGTTCCGAAGCTGGTCCTTAGGCCTAGTCGCCCGCGCCGGGCTCCGCCGAGAAATACTTGTCGTACTTTCCTTCCTCGCCCTTGTGCTCGTCGGCGTCCGCCGGCGTCTCCTTCTTGCGCGTGATGTTGGGCCACTGGGACGAGAAGGTGGAATTGAGTTCCAGCCACTTCTCAAGGTTGCCTTCCGTATCCGGGAGGATGGCTTCGGCCGGGCATTCCGGCTCGCACACGCCGCAGTCGATGCACTCGTTGGGGTTGATGACGAGCATGTTCTCGCCCTCGTAGAAACAGTCCACCGGACAGACCTCGACGCAGTCCATGTACTTGCAGCGGATGCAGGCGTCGGTGACGACGTAGGTCATGTGTGCTCGAGCTCCCTTGTTGAGGGAAGCGCTATGCCGGGCCGCTGGTTCCGTCAACGGGGTGGGATTGCACCAAGAGCTGATGCGGAGGGAGGTCCGGCGGCCACGTGGAGCGAACCTCAGCGGCTAGGCCGACCGAACCCAAGCGCTCACGCTGAGCTTGTCGAAGCGTCTCTCCGAACCCTTCGACAGGCTCAGGCGGAGCGCGGGACCTTGCTCCTGGTCAACTCCGGCAGGCTCAGGGTGAGCGCGGGGGTTCGTGGATCTCCTCGTAACAGGCCCGCGCCTCTGGTGCCGGACCGCGCCGGGTGGGGAGCGCGAGCACCTTCAGGATCCGGACTTGTCCCCGCAACGGCATGGCCACGGTACTCCCCACACGGACCGTGTCGCTGGGCTTCTCGACGCGGCGACCGTCGATGCGGGTGCGGCCTTCGTCTATGAGGGCTTGGGCCTGGGTGCGGCTTTTGATCAGGCGGATGAAGTAGAGGTACTTGTCGATGCGCATGGGCAATCTTCGACCCTGTGGCGCTCACCCTGAGCCTGTCGAAGCATATGGAGAGACGCTTCGACAAGCTCAGCGTGAGCGCTAGTGGATTTCACCCCTTCAGCCCCGCGAGTGCCGCGAAGGCGTTGCCGGGGCGAGGGGCGGCGGGGACTTCGCGTGCCGGGCGATGGCCGCGCCACTTCCAAGCCTCGCCGGACGCGCGGAAACCGACGTCGGCCATCAGCCGGGCAAGAGCCTCGTCGGACAGGCCGAGCGAGGTTGCGAGCGTGCGATCGATGGGATCGGCTTCGCCCGCGGCCCGAGCCTTGTGGGCGTGGGCAGCGAGGCGGTCGGCGAGGTCGACGCGCAGCCAGATCGGGCCGAGCCGCCGGAACGCGAGGGCGGCCCCGCGCGGGTCTGAAGACGGAGGCAGCGTCGAGGCACCGGGCGAGGCGAGCGCGGGCATGGGCTGCCGGTCGCGGACCGACAGCAGGGCCGCCCGCCAGCGCTGCGCCTCGGGTTTGAGCAGGCTCGGCGCGAACGCATCCAGCGCTCCCAGGCGCACCCGCAGGCGGTAGAGCGCCGCCCGGCCGTCCTTGTCGAGCTGACTGATCGGCTGCGCCAGCGCACGGCGTGGCAGGAGGCCGCCGGCATCCGCCAGCATTGCGGTCAGCGCCCGCACCGCGGGTGCGTGCTTCCGGTCGGCGGAGGCTGCCGCAAGGCGCTGGAGGTCGGTCAAGTGCCGGCGGACCATGGTTGCGAGCCATGCCTCCATTCGCCCGCGCATCGCGTCGCGGCGCGGCCCGGACAGCCGGTCGAGCGCACGCACCGGTTTCACCATCGGTTCCGTCAGGGCGCGGCCGGGAGCAAGGCGGGCGAGTAGGTGGCCGTTCCAGCTGATGCCGACCTCGCTTCCTGCGTCCGAGAAGAGCGCGAACGCATCGTCGGGCGCGTCGATCAGCTCGCGGGCGCGGCGGTCCAGCTCCTCGCCCAGACGCCGTTCGGCCGCTGCAAGCAGCATGCGCTTGTCAGCCAGCCGGGCGGTGGGATCGACCTTGAAGTCGAAGCCGGCGAGATGGCCGATCGGCTCAGGGCCAACGCTGACTTCGCCGTCGGCCGCCACCGTCACCGGCAGCGCGTCGGCCCCGCGTGCGCCGATGTCGCGGACAAGGACCGCGGTCCGGCGATCGACGAAGCGTTGGGTCAGCCGTTCGTGCAACGCGTCGCTCAGCCTTGATTCGACGGCGCGGGTCCGTTCGGCCCACTTCGCGGGATCGGCGAGCCAGTCGGAGCGGTGCGCGATGTAGGCCCAGCTTCGCACCCCGGCGAGCCGATCGGCCAGAGCTTCGATGTCCCCTTGCACATTGTCGAGGCGAGCGACCTCCGCGGCGAACCAGTCGTGCGCGATGTGGCCGCCTTCGCCGATGTAGCTGAAGATCCGCCGAACCATTCGGGCATGGTGCATCGGGCCGACCTTGCGGAAGTCCGGAAGGCCGCAGGCCGCCCACAGACGACGTGCCTGCAAGCCGCGCCGGGCGGCGATCGCCGGGTCTTCGGCCAGCTGCTTCAGCACGGCCAGGTCGATCGACAGCGGCGCGGACCGAAGCAGCGGATCCTCGCTCTTGGCTTCGAGGCTGGCGATCAGCGCACGGACGTCGGTGAAGTCGAGCTCGGCGGAGCGCCAGTAGAGATGGTCGAGCGGGCGGAAGCGATGCTCCTCGATGGAATGGACCTCGCCCTCCTCGAAGGCCGGTCCGCTCTCCCCACCCAGGCTGAGGGTGCCGAAGCTGCCGTCGCGCTGGTGACGGCCCGCACGGCCCGCGATCTGCGCCATCTCGGGAATGGTGAGCCGGCGATCACGGCGCCCGTCGAACTTCTCCAGCCCGGCGAAGGCGACATGGGTCACGTCCATGTTGAGGCCCATGCCGATGGCGTCGGTGGCGACGAGGTAATCGACCTCGCCGCGCTGGAACATGGCGACCTGGGCGTTGCGGGTGGCCGGGGACAGGGCACCCATGACCACGGCCGCGCCGCCCTTGAAGCGGCGCAGCATCTCGGCCAGCGCATAGACCTGCTCGGCGGAAAAGGCGACGATCGCGGACCGTGGCGGCAGTCGCGACAGCTTGGCCGAGCCCGCATAGCTCAGGGTCGAGAAGCGTGGGCGGCCGACGATCTCGGCCTCGGGAACCAGCGCCCGAATCATAGGCCGCAACGTGTCGGACCCGAGGATCAGGGTTTCCTCCCGACCACGGGCCCGAAGGAGGCGATCGGTGAAGACGTGGCCGCGCTCCGGATCGGTGCCGAGCTGCGCTTCGTCAACCGCGCAGAAGGCGAACTCCTGATCCACCGGCATCGATTCCACCGTGGACAGCCAGTAGCGCGCCGTCGGCGGTGCGATCCGCTCCTCACCGGTCAGCAACGCGACCTGCGCCTCGCCCTTGAGCTTCACGACCCGGTCATAGACCTCGCGCGCCAGCAGTCGGAGAGGGAAGCCCATGACTCCGCTGGAGTGGGCACACATGCGTTCGATGGCGAGATAGGTCTTGCCGGTGTTCGTGGGTCCGAGGATCGCCCGGACCGGCGCGTGATGGGCTCCGGCCATGGGACTAGATGTGGCCATCCAGCGATAAAGCGCAAGCGCCGGATTGGGTTCTCTGCTAATCCCAGCAAGGGTTTAGTTTGACATTAACCCTGTTCGGCCGAGAGAGTCGGTCGGTACAGGAGGGGAGTCGGGGCTCCCTGACGCGGAGGGGCATTTTTTGCACCAGATGGTGAGCGGGGCAGGGATGGGCGGCGCGGCCGTGCTGCGCGCACCGGCGTTCGGCACCCGCACGCGTCCGCTCCAGGGCCGGCGGGCGACCGACATCGACCTGGTCGTCGATCTCGGCAGCAATCTCTTCTCGCGCCGGTGGTGGCGCGGCCTTGGCACTTTGCTGCTGCTGTGCGGCACCGTCGCGTTCCTGGCGCCCGGCTTCGAGCCGCTCGCCGGGGGCACTCCCGCGCCCATGGGCGAGGTCGAAGCGGAGCAGATGGAAGCGCTGGCCATCGCTCCGCTGAATACCGGTTCCCAGACCGGGCTGCGGATGGCGGAAACGGCCGCGGTGGAGCCGTTGAGCCAGGCGCCGGAACGCCCGACCGTTGAACTCTTCGCCACCTTCAATCGGGGTGACTCCGTTGCAGACCTGCTGCAGCGAGCCGGAGCCGCGTCGAACGAGGCGGCCGCTGCGGCGCGGCTGATCGCACGCGCGGCGCCGAGCGGGATTTCGCCCGGAACGACGATCGCCGTTACCCTCGGCCAACGTCTGGATGGCAGTTCGCGGCTGATCGAACGGCTATCGCTGCGCGCCGGCCTGGCGCTCAAGGTCACGGTGCAGCGCTGCGCGGGCGGGTTGGAGCTGACGCGCATTCCGATCGCGGTCGATACGACCCCGCTGCGTATCCGCGGGCGGGTGGGTGACGGGCTCTACTGGGCGCTGCGGGCCGCCGGAGTCTCGCAGGGAGCCGCCGCCGACTACCTCAAGGCGCTTGCCGGCCAGATCGACGTCGGCAGCGAGGTCAGCCCGGACGACAAGTTCGACCTCGTGATCGCCAACAGCCGCGCCGCGACGGGCGAGAACGTGCCCGGCGCGCTCCTCTATGCCGGTCTCGATCGGGTCGGCGCGAGCGATTTCCAGCTGATGCGCTGGCCGGTGGGCGGGCGCATGCAGTGGCTCGAGGCGAGCGGCGTCGGCCGCCAGACCAGCGGCATGATCTATCCCGTGCAGGGACGGATCACCTCTGGTTTCGGGCTGCGCGTCCACCCGATCCTGCGCTTCGCCCGGATGCACAAGGGCATCGACTTCGGTGCCCATTGGGGATCGCCGATCGTGGCAGCGGCCGACGGGCAGGTGCTGCGCGCCGGTTGGGCCGGCGGCTACGGCCAACAGGTGCGGCTGGCGCATGGCGGCGGGATCGTCACCACCTACAGTCACATGAGCCGTATCGTCGCTCCGGCGGGAAGCATCGTCCGCCAGGGCGAGCTGATCGGCTACGTCGGCTCGACCGGCCTGTCGACCGGTCCGCACCTCCACTATGAAGTCTACCGGGATGGCGTCCCGGTGAACCCGCTGGGGGTCCGGTTCGCCAGCCGGGCGCAGCTGGAGGGTGCAGAGCTGGAGGCATTCCGCAATCGCTTGCGCGCGCTGCTCAGCGTCGGGGTAGGCGGCTGAGGGAAGCTCGCCGTGGCCGGGTTCTACTTGGAGGCGAGCCGGCTAGCGTCGACACACGGCCGCATCCTCTCCCGAGGACAGGCGGGTGGACCAGAACTGGCTCGACGTGCTGATGATCACGCCTGTGGTCCCGCACTTCCGTAGCTGGAAGCGGACCTTACGGGAGCGAAAGTCGAGCGACACTCGCCGGAATGTCGACAGCAAGTCGGTTCCCAGCAGCAGTGCGGGCTCCTCCTTGAGCCCGAAGACGGTGAAGGGCGGCACATCGGCAAAGGCAATCGGCACGTTGCGCAAGGTGACCGACCCCAAGCGGAGCTCGGCGATGCGCGCGAGTTGCAGTTCAACCGTGACGCCGGTGACGCCCGTCGCGGAAAGGGTGAAGAACTTGTTGCGGTTTCCGCGGATCAGCCGGTCCCGCAAAGCCAGATTGCCGATCGTGATCTCGGATCCCGTATCGATCACCGCATCGAGCGGCAGGCCGGCGGCGCGCACTTCCGTGAGGATCAATTGTCCGCGCTGGCGGCGCGCCGTGATGACGATCGCGCCATCCATGTACTCGGCCGGCCGGCGCGCATCCTCGGCCTTGATCACACGCTTTTCGAAGTCCAGCATCAATCGCTGTCGAACCAGGGCATCGATCCCGATCATGCCCTGCCCACCCAGGTCGAATTCGCGCAGCGCCGGCAGCTCCAGGTCGTGAAGAGTGCTCTGCCCGAGCGACAGCTCGCCCACCAGGACACGGCCAACTACCGCACTTCCCGTCATCCCGTGCAGCGTGACGGGCGTTCCAACCGGCAGTCTCAGGTCTCGCGCGATGTTCAACCCGATCACCGAGGTGTCTGCGCCGCTGTCGACGAGAAACTGGTATGGACCGCGCCCATTGACCCGCACCTCCACGGTCATGCGGGTCTCGATCTTGCGGGCATTGATGTCCTCGCCGCCGATCGCGAGACTGTTGTCCAGCACCGCCGGCGGCAGCGGGGGCATCTGGCGAGGCGGCACGGGCTGCGGTTTGGGCAGCGAGCGCGACGGAGTGGCGTCACCCGCACCGCTGGCCGCGACGGAGCAGGTCAGGGCGCAGGCCAGCGCCAGAATCCTGAGCGGTGTAAGCACTCGCGCCCACTCCAGCGAAGAGCGCTCGACAATACCCCCGCTAAGGTTTGATGACTAGCCGCAGTCGCCGTGAGGGCTCGCGCCCGGTACGCGCTTTACCGCCCGTGACCGCGCCAGCGCTTGATGGTGCGCTGGATGATGTCCGCCTCGCCCCCGGTCTCACGCCACAAAGCGGCGAAGCTCGGGTCGCTGGAGGCTGGCCGCTTCTCCGGCTCAAGGTCGTCGAAGCGGACGCGGATGGGGATTGCGACGCCTTCACCGCAGACGATGCATTCGCGGTTGCGGAGCGCCGGGATTGCATCGAGGAAACCACGCGCGCCTTCCGGCATGGCCGCTCGGACGCAAGCCTGGTCGCGATCGTTGTTGAGACGCATGGAGATGATCGTGCCGCACTGCGACAGCACGCCTTCGGCCAGATCGGACGGGCGCTGCGTGATCAGGCCCAGCGACACGCCATACTTACGACCTTCCTTGGCAATCCTCTCCAGGATGCGGCGCACGGACTGGCCGGCCGCATTCTCGTCTTTGGGAACGTAGCGATGCGCCTCTTCGCAGACGAGCAGGATCGGCCGCTGCGCTTCCGTTCGCGACCAGATCGCATAGTCGAACACCATGCGCGCGAGCACCGACACCACGACGCTGGTGATGTCGGAAGGCACGCCCGACACGTCGACGATGCTGATCGGCTTGCCGTTGGCGGGCAGGCGAAAAAGCTTGGCGATGAAGCTGCCCATCGTGTCCGACACCATCATGCCGGAGAACATGAACGCGTAGCGCGGATCGGCCTTCAGCTCGTCGAGCTTGGTCTTGAGCCGCTGGAACGGCGTGGTGTCCCCGGCCCGGTCAAGCTTGCCCATTTCGTTGACCAGGATCGCATTAAGGTCGGTCAGCAGATAGGGAATGGGCGAATCCACCGTCACCTTGCCGAACTGCTCCGCGGCCTTGGTCTTCATGCGGGCGGCGAGCAGGCACTTGGCGAGGATGTCCGCGTCCCGCTGCCGCTCGGCTCCGTCGGTCGTCAGGAGCACTTCGCAATGCTCCTCGAAGTTCATCAGCCAGTAGGGCAACTGGAGGTTGTCGACGTTGAACAGCTCGCCGCAACCCTTGAACGCGGCCGAATATTCGCCGTGCGGGTCGATCATCACGATGTGACCCTCGGGAGACAGCTGCGAGATCCGGTGCAGGATCAGCGCGACCGACGTGGATTTGCCGGTACCGGTGGAACCCAGGATCGCGAAGTGCTTGGACAGCATCGGATCGACATAAAGCGCGCCGCGGATGTCGTCGGTCGGGTAGACGGTGCCGATCTCCACGTGGGCGTCGTCTGCAGCCGCGAACACGGAGCGGAGGTCGTCCGTGGTCACCGGGTGCACCGCCGAGCCCGGAATCGGGTAGCGGGTGACGCCGCGCCGGAAGTTGCGCATTCCGCCGCTTTGCAGGCGCTCGCCCTCGCCGAGAAAGTCGATCGCTGCGCGAACGGTGCCGTCCTCGCCCGACCGCATGGTGCGCACGTTGGCGATCAGCCACGACGCGCCCACGGCCATCTTCACCTGGCTGCCGACCTGGCCGGACATGGCGACCGACGGATCCTTGTGATCTGCGAGGGTGTTCAGCCGCTCCGGGTCCATGCGGATCTGGGAGCCCGATCCGGCAATCTCCAGCACCTGGCCGATGGGCGCCTGCTTCTCGCTCGACGTCGGCACATGACCGCCCGTCGGCGCATCATCCGCATAGGTCGAAAGCTCGTCGAGAAACTGCTTGAGTTCGACGTTGTCGGTCACCGTGCACCCACTCCCACAAACACTGGTTCGGGCAACCGGTTAACGTGACGCTCGTAAAGATTCGCTAAAGCCTCCGACGGAACAGCGCGGCCGCACCCCAGCCGAGGCCGAGGGAGAGCAACACGGCGGCAAGTCCATAGAGCAGGCTGTAGCGCCGCGCGGCGATGCCGATGCTGCGCTCCACGCCTGCCTGGCTGACCTCGATCTCCTTGGTGGCGACCGCCAGGACCTTGCCCCGGTCAATCAGGAAGGTTTCGGCGGTGTAGGTTCCGACCGGCACCTGGCTCGGGATGAAGATGCGGGCCCGGTAGAGCACCCCTTCACTGATCTCCACGCCCGACGGGTTCTCGCTGTAGAGGCCGGCGCGCCGCTTGAGGTCGAGCAGCCCGGCTTCGAACCGGCGGGCCTTGTCTGGCTGTGCGCCGCCGCCCGGCGAGAGCTGGAGATTCTCGAGGCCGAGCTCGTAGACGGCCGCCGTCCGCTCGTCGATCAGGTCGGGCAGCGGCCGTGACGAGGCCACCGAATAGAAGCTCGGCGCCGAGCGGAAGCGGTTGGAATCCGCGTTCATCCAGATGCCCGCGATCTTCTGCTTCTCGCGCAGCACGATGGGCTGCACCGGCCCGCGCAGCACCACCGCGACATCGGCCGGGCGATTGGGCGTTCGGCCGCCCGGGTAGAGGATGGCGCCGAACAACAGGAGGTCGGCACCGGTGAAGCTGTAGCGGATCTCGACCGCCCGGTTGGACACGTCCGGCACCAGCTTGGGCGCCGCCTGTCCCAGCAGGAACGGCGCGGCGACCGCCAGGGCAATGGGAGCGAACCGCCTCACAGATACTCGATCGAGAAGATCTCGTCGGGGCGGTAGGTCAGGCCGAGGGCCATGCGGAGCGCCACGGAGATGATGATTAGTGCCAGCGCCAGCCGCAGCAGGTCGGGCTTCAATCGGGTGGTCAGCATGGCGCCATATTGCGCACCGATCACGCCGCCGACGAGCAATAGCCCCGCCAGCACGATGTCCACCGACTGGGTGGTCAGCGCATGGATCATGGTGGTGGCGGCGCTGACCGCCAGAATCATGACCAGGCTGGTGCCGACCACCACGCGGGCCGCCATGCCCAGCAGGTAGATCATGGCGGGGACGAGGATGAACCCGCCGCCGATTCCGAGCAGGACGGTCAGGATCCCTGCCGCGAAGCCCAGCAGGACCGGCGCGATCGGGGAGATGTAGAGGCCGCTCTGGTAGAAGCGCCAGCGCAAGGGCAGCCCCGCGACCCAACGGTTGTGGCGCGGCTTGGGCTCGGTCCGCTCGGCCGGGGTGATCCAGCCGAGCGCGACGGCGGCGTCCCGGAGCATCAGCACGCCGATGCTGCCCAGCAGCAGGACGTAAAGGATGCCGATCACCGTATCGATCTGCCCGCTGGCCTGCAGCAGCCTGAAGATGCCCGCGCCCGCGAGGCTGCCGAACAACCCACCGACGATCATCACCAGCCCCATGCGCAGGTCCACGCCGCCCCGCCGCATGTGGGCGAGGGCCCCCGACACGCTCGCCCCGGTGATCTGGGTGGTGGCCGACGCCACCGCCACCGTTGGCGGGATGCCGTAGAAGATGAGCAGCGGCGTCGTCAGGAACCCGCCGCCCACCCCGAACAGTCCTGACAGCACTCCCACGAGGCCGCCGAGAGCCACGATGAAGAGAGCGTTGACCGACATGCCGGCGATCGGAAGGTAGATGTCCATGCGTGCGCCGGACGCTAGCGGCAAAGTGCGGCGGTGCTAAGCCCCCCGACGGCAACCCCTCGCTCGTCCTGAGCGGAGCGCAGCGCAGTCGAAGGGCGTTCATGAGCGACGCCGTTCGACTACGTTCGCGCTGCGAACTCCGCTCAGGACGAGCGAACAGCTGGATCGAACCGCGCAACCAAGGGGTTCTCCCCGCAAAGGAGAGCGGCAACATGCAATATCGGCGGCTTGGCGACAGCGATCTCACGGTTTCGGAAATCAGCCTCGGATCCTGGCTGACCTATGGCGTGGGCGTGGAAGCGGACAAGGCGCGCGCCTGCCTGGAGACCGCGTTCGAGCAGGGCATCAACTTCATCGACACGGCCAACGTCTACGGCCGCGGCGCGGCCGAGGAGTTCCTCGGCGAGGCGCTCGCCGGGCGGCCGCGCGATAGCTACGTGCTCGCGACCAAGCTGTTCTTTCCGATGAGCGACGAGGACAGGGGCCTGTCCCGCGACCAGGTGGAAAAGCAGCTCGATGCCTCGCTCGAGCGACTGCGGACCCCCTACATCGACCTCTACCAGTGTCATCGCTACGACTGGGACACGCCGCTGGAGGAGACCATGGAGGCGCTGACCGCCGCGGTGGATAGCGGCAAGGTGCGCTACATCGGCTTCTCCGAATGGCCGGCCGAGCGCATCCAGGCGGCCATGGACCTCGGGTACAGCGCCAAGTTCGTGTCCAGCCAGCCGCAGTACAGCCTGCTGTGGCGCCAACCGGAGGCGGAGGTCATCCCCGTGTGCCGCCGGTACAACATCAGCCAGATCGTCTGGTCGCCGCTGGGCCAGGGCGTGCTGACCGGCAAATATGAACCGGGCAAGCCGCTGCCCCAGGGCACCCGGGCGACCAGCGAGGAGATGAGCGGCTGGATGGACCGGCTGCTCCAGCCGCAAGTGCTGGACGCCGTACAGCGGCTGAAGCCGGTGGCGGCCGAGGCGGGGCTCAGCCTGACGCAATTCGCGCTCGCCTGGGTGCTGCGCGAACCCAATGTGGCGAGCGCCATTACTGGAGCGTCGCGGCCGGAGCAGGTGGTCGAGAATTGCGGCGCGTCCGGCGCAAGGGTCGACCCCGCACTGTTCGCCCGCGCCGAGGAGATTGTCGCGGAGGCACTCACCGAAGACGCCTGACGATTTGCTCAGTCCTCGCGAGAGGGCTAGGCGCGGTCAAAATATGGACCCCCGCTTCGCCCACGTCACGGACTGGATCTTCGACCTCGACAACTGCCTGTATCCGGCGTCGACCCAGCTGTTCGCGCTGATTGACGAGCGGATGGGGGCGTACATCCAGCGGCTGCTCGATTGTGACCCGGTCGAGGCGCGGCGCGTGCAGAAGGCGCACTTCCACGCGCATGGGACGACGCTGGCGGGCCTGATGGCGGAGCATGGCGTCGACGCGCACGAGTTCCTCGAAGACGTGCACGCCATTCCGCTCGACCGCATCGCTCCCGACCAGCGGCTGGCGCGCGGACTGGGCCGGCTCCCCGGGCGCAAGTTTGTCTTCACCAACGGCGATGCGCCTTATGCCACGCGGGTGCTCCAGGCGATCGGTGTGCACGAGCATTTCGTCCATCTGCATGACATCCATGCGAGCGAATTAAAGCCCAAGCCCAACCCGCACGGCTACCGCCTCTTGTGCGAGCGGTTCGGCATCGATCCGACCCGCGCGGTGCTGGTCGAGGACATGGCCCAGAACCTGCGGCCGGCGAAGACGCTGGGCATGACCACCGTGTGGGTCGACAACGGCTCCGAGCGCGGCAATCACGATTACGATCCGGCCATCGTCGACCTGCGCATCGCGGATGTCGGCGAATGGCTGCACGACATGCTGGGAGATGACGAGTGACCGATCTTCAGGGGACCATCGAGCGCGCCTGGGACGAGCGGGACGGGATCGGCGCGGAGACCAAGGGCGAGGTGCGCCAGGCCGTCGACCGGGCACTGGCGCTGCTCGATTCCGGAGAGGCGCGGATCGCCGAGAAGGTCGACGGCGACTGGACCGTCCACCAATGGCTCAAGAAGGCCGTGCTGCTGAGCTTCCGCCTGAACCCGATGGAGATGATCCCGGGCGGCCCGGGCGCGTCGCACTGGTGGGACAAGGTGCCGAGCAAGTTCGCCGGCTGGAGCGAGGCCGAGTTCAAGACCGCCGCCTTCCGCGCGGTTCCGGGCGCGATCGTCCGCCGCGGCGCCTACATCGCACCCGGTGCGGTGCTGATGCCCAGCTTCGTTAATATCGGCGCGCGCGTCGGCGAGGGCACCATGGTCGACACTTGGGCGACGGTCGGCAGCTGCGCCCAGATCGGGCGCAACGTCCACATCTCCGGCGGCACGGGGATCGGCGGCGTACTCGAGCCGCTGCAGGCGGGACCGGTGATCATCGAGGACGATTGCTTCATCGGTGCCCGTTCGGAGGTCGCCGAGGGTGTGGTGGTCGAGCAGGGCGCGGTGCTGTCCATGGGCGTGTTCCTGGGTGCCAGCACCAAGATCGTCGATCGCGCGAGCGGCGAGGTCATCTACGGCCGCGTTCCCGCCTATTCGGTGGTGGTGCCCGGCGTCCTGCCCGGCAAGGATGGCGGCCCCGGCCTCGCCTGCGCGGTCATCGTCAAGCGCGTGGACGAGCGGACCCGGTCCAAGACCAGCATCAACGAGCTCCTGCGCGACTGACCATAAGCCGAGCTTATCGCGAGCCTTCCGCTATTCGTTGGCGGCTTCGCTCGAACGCGCTTAGCTGCAGCCTAGCTGTTTGGACGCAAGCTTCGGGACACCACCCGACTGTTCGGAGCGCAAGGGAAGCCGATGATCAACCGAGTCATGACCGCGCGCGAATGGTCGTTGCTTCTGCTCCTGGCGCTCATCTGGGGCGGCGCCTTCGTCTTCATCCATGTCGTGGTGCGATCACTTCCGCCACTGACTTACGTGTGGCTGCGAGTGTTGTTCGCGTCCGCAGCCTTGTGGCTCTACTTCGCCGTCCGCCGCGAGAGCATCGCCTTGCCGCGCGAAGCCTGGGTGCCGATCATCGGCATGGCCCTGCTCAACAATCTGGTGCCCTTCGCGCTGTTCGGCTGGGCTCAGACTCAGATCGCCAGCGGCCTCGCCTCGATCCTCAATGCCACCTCCCCAATCTGGGGCGTCATCGTGGCTCACTTCTTCACCCGGGATGAGCCGCTGACGCCGCTGCGAACGCTCGGTCTGCTGCTCGGGTTCGGCGGATTGCTGGTAATGCTCGGGCCGGACATCGCCGGAGCCGACGGAACCCTGATGGCGGAACTGGCCTGCGTCGTCGCTGCCCTGCTCTACGCGGTCGCGGGAGTCTGGGCCCGCCGGTTCCGCGCACTCGGGGTCACGCCGACCGCAGTCGCGACGGGACAGCTCACCGCCGGCGCCGTCCTGATGACGCCGGTAGCGTTGCTGGTGGACCGTCCGTGGCTGCTGCCCGCTATGCCGATCGAGGGCTGGGGAGCGCTGATCGCACTTGCGGTATTGTGCACGGCGATCGGCTACATCCTCTATTTCCAGCTGATCCATTCCGCAGGAGCCACCAACGCCTTGCTGGTGACCCTGCTGGTCCCGCCCGCTGCCATCCTGCTGGGCGGCCTGCTGTTGGGCGAGGTGCTGGCGGGCCGCGATCTCGCGGGGCTGCTGCTGATCGGGCTCGGCCTTGCGGCGATCGATGGGCGATTGATGCCGCGCCGGGTTACCGCGCTTCCTTGAGGAGCGCGGCGGCTTCCGGGCCGGTCCAGTCGAGGTCGCCCGTGTAGCGCCAGATCTCCTTGCCGTCGGAGCCGTAGAGCACCGTCGTCGGCAGGATGCTGGCGCCCAGCGCGGAGCTCATCGCCATGTCGGCGTCCTGGAAGGGCTCGAGCGCAATCTCCTTGTCGCCGAGGAACGCCTTCACCTTCGCCTGGTCGCCCATGTCCTGGGACAGGGCCATCACTTGCGGCGCTCCGGGGCGATCGGCCAGCGCATCCAGCGTCGGCAGTTCCTTGACGCAGGGCGCGCACCAGGTGGCCCACAGGTTCACCAGCACCGGCTTGCCCCGGAACTCGGCGAGGCTGGTCTCTTCGCCGTCGGGGTTGCGGAACGTCACTGAAGGCGCCGCCTTGCCCGCCTGACTCCGGTCCAGCCCGGCTTGCGGGCCGGTGGGCGCGGCAGCGGCGGGGGTGCCTTGCTGCTCCGCGGCCTTTTGCCTATCGCAGCCGGCGAGGGCCAGGAGCCCGGCGAGGAGGATGATCACGCGCATGGCGGGAGGGATAAGAGGCCGGACCGCCGCTGTCACGCTGGCCTTTCTGCTGCTGGCGGGCTGCGGGCGCATCGGCGAGCTCGAGCCTCCGCCCGGCGGCTCGCTGCCGGTGAAACCGAAGCTCGCGCGAACCACGCCGACCCCGGAAGAGCTGCTGACGCCGCCGCCTTATGCCCAGCCGGAGCGGGTGGACGAAATCCTCCGTCGCTCGGAACCGCGGCGGGCCGACCGCTTTGACCTGCCGCCACCCGACGGAGGCGCCGCGCCCGCGGCGGAAACCGACGGCGAGGCCGAAAACAGAACCGACGATCCAGGACCCGCGACCCCCCAATGACCATCAAACCGCTTCGCAAGGCCGTCTTCCCGGTGGCCGGCCTCGGCACCCGCCTGCTCCCCGCGACCAAGACCATGCCCAAGGAGATGCTGACGGTGATCGACCGTCCGCTGATCCAATATGCCGTGGACGAAGCGCGCGAGGCAGGGATCGAGCAGCTGATCTTCGTTACCGGGCGCGGCAAGTGGAGCCTGGTCGACTATTTCGACGTCAGTTTCGAACTGGAGGCGACCATGCGCGAGAAGGGCAAGAGCCTCGCTCCGCTGGAGCCGTCCCGCGTGCCGTACGGCGAGTTGATCTCGGTCCGCCAGCAGCAGCCTCTGGGTCTTGGCCATGCGGTCTGGTGCGCGCGGCACGTGGTCGGGGACGAGCCGTTCGCCGTGCTGCTGCCGGACGACCTGATGGCGGGCACTCCCGGTGCCCTCAAGCAGATGGTGGACGCCTACAACCGGGTCGGCGGCAACATCGTCTGCGCCGAGGAAGTCGCACCCGAGAAGACCGGCAGCTACGGCATCGTCACTCCCGGTGCGAGCGACGGCAACCTCACCGAAGTCCGCGGTCTGGTCGAAAAACCGGAGCCGGAGGTTGCTCCGTCACGCCTGGGGGTGATCGGCCGCTACATCCTGCAGCCCGAAGTGATGCGCGAACTCGATGCGCAGGAGACTGGCGCGGGCGGCGAAATCCAGCTCACCGACGCCATGGCCAAGCTGATCGGCAAGCAGCCGTTCCATGCCGTGAAGGTCGACGCCGTGCGCCACGACTGCGGCGACCGGCAGGGCTATGTGCTGGCGACGCTCGCACTTGCGCTGCAGCGGGAGGATCTCGGCCCGGTGGTGCGGGAGTTCATGCAAGGGTCAACGTCACCCCGGACTTGATCCGGGGTCTGCCTTCCCTTGCAGCTCACGAGAAAGAAGGCAGGCGGGCCCCGGGTCAGGCCCGGGGTGACGGTTACGCGCTAACCATCCCCGCCAGCCGCCGCAGCTCCGCTTCGGTCGCATAATAGCGGTCCTTGAGCTCACCCAATTCGATCGCCCGCTCGACCACGCGTGCATCAAGCGCAGCCATGTCCTCACGCAGTTCCGCGAGGGATCGGGCACTGGCGAGGCGGCGTTCGATGCGCGCGGTCAGCACTTCGAAGTGGAACGGCTTCAGGATGACGTCGTCGGCGCCGGCCTCATAGGCCCGGACCGCCGCCGTGGGATCGTCCCGCCCGGCGATCAGCATCACCGGCAGGTCGGCCCACGCCGTCTCGCCCCGGATTGCACGGGTAAGGTCCGGCCCGGACATGCCGCTCATCTGCAATTCGGAAAGCACCAGGTCCGCGCCGACCCGCTGAAGCTCGCTGAGCGCGCTGGCGCCCGTGTCTGCCACGGAAATGCGGTAGCCTTCCTCGCCAAGGCGGCGGGCCAGCAGCGCCAGGTGCGAGCGGTTGCCGCTCACCACCAGGATGCGTGGGCCGTTGCGAGCGGAGGAAGGAGCGTCCGGAGCCATGGGCCGACTCTCGCTCCAAAATAGTTAACGCAACGCTAAGAACTGACCCGGAGCCGATGCTTCAGGGCTCCAGCTCGACATCCCAGTAGAGGTAATCGCGCCAGCTGGAATGGAGGTAGTTGGGCGGAAAGCTCTTGCCGTGGTCCTGCAACTGCCAGCTGGTCGGCCGGATCGGCTCGCGGTGGATCGGCATCCCGGCTTGCCGGGGAGTGCGTCCGCCCTTCTTGAGGTTGCACGGAGCGCAGGCGGTCGCGACATTCTCCCACGTGGTCCGTCCACCCTGCGCCCGGGGAATGACATGGTCGAAGGTCAGTTCCTTGTGGCTGCCGCAATAGACGCAGCGAAAGCGATCGCGCAGGAACAGGTTGAAGCGGGTGAAGGCTGGATATTCGTTCGGGCGGACGAACTGGCGCAGCGCGATGACGCTGGGGAGCTTGAGCGTATGGGTGGGCGAATGGACCTCGCGATCATAATGGGCGACCACGTCCACGCGCTCGAGGAACATTGCCTTGACCGCCGTCTGCCATGGCCAAAGGCTCAGCGGATAGTAGGAGAGCGGGGTGTAATCGGCGTTGAGCACCAGCGCCGGGCAGCTGTCGGGGTGGCGGATGAGATCGGGTTGGTACACGAGTGCGCGCGCCTCCAGGTCGGTTCTGACCGAACCTGCACCCTCCGGCCCCGTCGCACGCAAGGGGAGAGGCCGTTGTCGGCCGCTTGCCCTGCCCTGCCGGATGCCAACCCGGCGTGACGGGATGATGAATCGGCCATTGCGGATTCATCGTCAAGAGGGACGGTCCAGCTGGTGATCAGTTCCCGCTTCGCGCCATCTCCTACCGGGCGCCTGCATCTCGGCCATGCCTACAGCGCGGTTCTGGGCCGCCAGGCCGCGGATCGCTGGCTGCTGCGGATCGAGGACCTCGACCCGGGCCGGAGCCGTCCCGAGTTCGTCGGCGGCATTCTCGAGGACCTCGATTGGCTCGGCCTCAGCCATGACGGCGAGCTACTGGTCCAGTCGCAGCGCACCATGCTCTACGCAGAAGCACTGGAGCGCCTGAAGGCAGACGGGCTGGTCTACCCCTGCTTCTGCACGCGTGCGGATATCGCCGCCTCGCTGACCGCCCCGCATGGTGACGCGGGGTCGGCCTATCCAGGCACCTGCCGTGGCCGCCCGGATGATCCCGAGCGTCGCGCCACTACGCCGCACAGCTGGCGGCTGAACAGCGCCGAAGCCATCGCCCGCGCCGGCCTGCCGGGCTGGCGGGAGGCGGACGAGACCGCCTTCTCCTCCGATCCCGCGCAGATCGGCGACGCCATCCTCGCCCGCAAGGACGCGCCATCCTCCTACCATCTGGCCTGCGTGATCGACGACGCCGCGACGGGAGTCACCCACGTCGTGCGCGGAGCGGATCTCAGGCCATCCACGCCGGTCCAGCGGCTCCTTCAGGTGCTACTCGGCCTGCCCGAACCGACCTACCTCCACCACCCGCTCGTCACTCACCAGGATGGCCGCCGCCTTGCCAAGCGCGACCAGGCCCCGACCTTGGCGGCGATGCGCGAAGCGGGGGTGAATGGCCGGGAACTGGCCCGAAGCCTTGCTACCGGCGTTCTCCCGTCTGGCTTTCGGCTGCTCACACCCTAGATAGAGGGCATCATGTCCACCATTCTCATCATCCTCCTGCTCGTGGCGATGGCCGCGACTGCCTACGTCCTCGTGCGGGGCGTTATCGCCATGGCGTCGGGTAAAGTCGGCAACCAGGAGCAGCAGCAGCAATGGATGCGCAAGCGCGTCCTTTACCAGGGCATTGCGATCTTCATCGCCGCCCTGATCCTGATCCTGGCCGGCGGCGGGCGCTAAGCTGGTCAAGCTCAACAAGATCTACACCCGCACGGGCGACGGCGGCACCGCCGGCCTGGTCGACGGCAGCCGCGCCAGCAAGGCCGGGCTGCGGCTCACCGCCATCGGTGAGGTGGACGAGGCGAACTGCGCCGTCGGCGTCGCCCTGACGCTGGTCGAGGGGGCCACCGCCGACCGGCTCACCCGCATCCAGAACGAGCTGTTCGACCTCGGAGCGGACCTCGCCACGCCTGGCGAGATGGAAGGCGCCCTCCGCATCGTTCCACGTCAGGTGGAGCGGTTGGAGGAGGAGATCGACGCGATGAACGCCGATCTTGCACCGCTGACAAGCTTCATCCTGCCCGGTGGATCACCGGCCGTCGCGGCACTTCACCTCGCTCGCGCAGTGGTCCGGCGGGCTGAGCGGGCCGCGGTGGCGCTTGCGGAAGCCGAGCAGCTCAACGCCCAGGCCCTTGCATACCTCAACCGCTTGTCCGACCATCTCTTCGTTGCCGCCCGCTGGGAGGCGGCGCACGCAGGAGGCGACGTGCTGTGGCAACCCGGCGCCACGCGCCAGAACTGACCGGGCCGACACTTGCCGGCCGCCTCTGCGCGACACGGCAGCTGACGCTCGACCTCGCGGCGCCGCTCAGTGATGCGGACGCAACGATCCAGCCGCATCCCGACGCATCTCCCGCCAAATGGCACCTGGCGCACACGACCTGGTTCTTCGAGACCTTCGTGCTGCGCGATCATGTGCCCGGTTACCAGCCGTTCGACGAACGCTGGGCCTATCTCTTCAACAGCTATTACGAGGGGGAAGGAGAGCGCCTGGCCCGGGCGCGGCGGGGAATGATCAGCCGGCCCAGCCTGGACGACGTGCGGGGCTGGCGCGCCCACGTCGACGAGGCACTGGACCGGGCTCTGCCGGACCTCGCTCCCGGGGTGCTGGGCCTGATCGAACTCGGCATCCAGCATGAGCAGCAGCACCAGGAGCTGTTCCTGACCGACATTCTGGCGAGCTTCGCCGAGAACCCGCTGGAGCCCGCGTATGGCGCGCTCCCGCCCCCCGCCTGCTACGCCACCGAACCGCTGACCTGGCTGCCCGGCCTTACCGGCGTGGTCGAGGTGGGGGCGGGGGGCCACCCCTTCGCCTTCGATTGCGAGCGGCCGCGCCATTCCGTGCTGCTGCACCCCCACGCCGTCGCCCAGCGCTGCGTTACCAACGGCGAGTGGCGGGAGTTCATTGCGGCCGGCGGCTACGAGACGCCCGCGCTGTGGCTCAGCGAGGGGTGGGACTGGGTGCAGCGTGAAGGCATCCGCGCCCCGCTCTACTGGCATGAGGACGGCTCCGCCTTCACGCTCGGCGGCCTGCGTGAAGTCGACCGTGCTGCACCTGTCGCGCACGTCTCCTACTATGAAGCGGATGCCTTCGCCCGCTGGGCCGGTGCCCGGCTGCCGACCGAGGCGGAGTGGGAGAGCCTGGCCGCGTCCGCCAACCCGGCCATGGGTCATCAGCTGGATGCTGCCGGGCCCGTGGTTCCACGCCCGGGCGGCGGGCTGTTCGGCGACGTCTGGAACTGGACCGGTTCGGCCTATCTGCCCTACCCGGGCTTCCGGCCGGTCGAGGGGACCGTCGGCGAATATAACGGCAAGTTCATGTGCGGGCAGTTCGTCCTGAAGGGCGCGAGTTGCGCCACGCCGCGGGGGCACAGCCGCGCATCCTACCGCAATTTCTTCCCGCCTTCGGCCCGCTGGCAGTTCACGGGAGTGCGCCTTGCCCGCGACCTCTGACGACGCCGACCCTCAGTTCCGGACTGACGTTCTGCGCGGCCTCGCGAGCCACCCCAAGGCGATCCCCGCGCGCTGGCTGTACGACCAGCGCGGGTCGGAGCTGTTCGACGCGATCACGCGGTTGCGCAGCTATTATCCGACCGCCACCGAGACGGCCCTGCTCCGCGACATCATGCCGGAATTGGCGGAGCGGGTCGGGCCCGGGCGGGCGGTTGTCGAGTTCGGGGCAGGGTCGCTCACCAAGACGCCGATCCTGCTCGAAGCCATTCGCCCGGCGCTCTACGTGCCCGTGGACATCTCCGGCGACTACCTGCGCGCCAGTGCCGTCGAACTCGAGGCCAAGCTGCCGGGCCTCCCCATCCACCCGGTCGAGGCGGATTTCGCCACGCCTATCGACCTTCCGGCGGAGGTCCCGGGCCATGCGGTGCTCGGCTTCTTTCCCGGTTCGACCATCGGCAACTTCGTTCCGCATAGTGCCACCGACCTGCTGCGCCACTTCCGAGCCACGCTGGGCACCGGCGCCTTGTTGCTGATCGGCATGGACCGCGTGAAGCCGATCGACCGCCTGATCGCCGCCTACGACGAGCCGGAGGGCGTCACCGCCGCGTTCAACCTCAATTTGCTTCACCGCATCAACCGGGAGCTGGACGGCACCATCCCCGTGCAGAAATTCCGCCATCAAGCGCGCTGGAACGACATCCTCAGCCGGGTCGAGATGCACCTGGTCGCAACCGGGGCCGTTGAGTTCAGCGTGGCCGGACAGACCTTCCGCCTGGCCGACGGCGAGAGCATCCACAGCGAGAACAGCCACAAGTACGGACCGCGCGGCGGGCGCATGCTGCTGCTGGCGGGCGGGTGGACCCCGGTTGCCGAATGGACCGACCCGGCACGTGACTTCGCAGTCGTGCTGGCCGAAGCCCAGCCGGAGCGCTTTGCCCCTTAGGGCCGTGTTGCTCCCGTCACACTCCCCGGCTAAGCCGCCCTCATGCTCCTGGCGCTCTTCAACATCGCCGACCTGCTGCTTCGGGTCCTGACCTGGATCATCATCCTCCAGGTCATCCTCAGCTGGCTCATTGCCTTCAACGTCATCAATACGTCCAGCGAGGGCGTGCGGCGCTTCCTCGTCGGGCTCGAGCGTTTCCTCGACCCGCTCTACCGGCCGATCCGCCGGATCATGCCGGACTTCGGCGGCCTGGACCTCTCGCCCGTGGTTCTCCTGCTGGCGATCTCCATCGTGCGGATGCTGCTCGCCGGGCTCGCCGCGGACATCGCAATCTGACATGGCCGCGGCGCTGATCGACGGCCGCGCGGCGGCGGAGGCGCTGCGGCAGCGGCTGGCGATCACGGCCGACTTCTTCCGCGCAAGCACCGGGCGAGCGGCGGGCCTGGCGACTGTCCTGGTGGGCGAAGACCCGGCCAGCGGAGTCTACGTCCGCTCCAAGGGCAAGGCGACCCGCGAGGCGGGAATGCAGAGCTTCTCGCATCAGCTTCCGGTCGACACGCGCGAGGCGGACCTGCTGGCGCTCGTCGAGCAGCTGAACCGCGATGAGCAGGTGGACGGCATTCTCGTCCAGCTGCCTTTGCCAGACCAGATCGATGCGGCGCGGGTGATCGATGCGATCGATCCGGCCAAGGACGTCGACGGCTTCCATGTGGTGAATGCAGGCCGGCTCGCGGTCGGGGCGGATGCGCTGGTGCCCTGCACGCCGCTCGGCTGCCTGCACCTCCTGAAGGAGCAGCTGGGGGACCTGAGCGGCGCGGAAGCCGTGGTGATCGGCCGTTCCAACATCGTCGGCAAGCCCATGGCCATGCTGCTGCTCGGCGAAAGCGCGACCGTGACCATCGCGCACAGCCGAACCCGCGACCTGCCGGCCATCTGTCGCCGCGCCGACATCCTGGTGGCGGCGGTCGGCCGTCCCGAGATGGTCCGCGGCGACTGGATCAAGCCCGGCGCCACCGTGATCGACGTCGGCATCAATCGGGTCGCAGCCGATGAGGACGGCAAGACCCGGCTGGTCGGCGATGTCGCCTTCGACGAGGCGCGGGAGGTCGCGGGCGCGATCACGCCGGTGCCTGGCGGCGTCGGGCCGATGACCATCGCCATGCTGCTGCGTAACACCCTGGTCGCGGCGCACCGGCGCGCCGGCCTCAAGGTACCGGAGGACCTGTAGATGCTTTCCATCCTGCTCGCCGCTGCCGCCGCCCCGACTGCCGTCGATGCGGAACGCGCCTTTGCCGCTCGCGCGCAGCAGGTTGGTCAGTGGACCGCCTTCCGCGAATATGCGGAGCCCTCGGCTGTCATGTTCAACCCACAGGCCGTGTGGGCGCACGAGTTCCTGAGGAACCGCAAGGATCCGCCCCGCTCCGTCGAGTGGTGGCCGGCCCGCAGCTTCGTGTCCTGCGATCGCCGCAGTGCGGTGAACACGGGCCCGTGGCTGATCCGCGACCGGAACTTGCACGGCTATTTCACCACCGTGTGGCTGAAGCAGCAGGACGGTGGCTGGAAGTGGAGCGTGGACGGGGGTGACGAGCTCAAGACCCGGCTCCCGCGTCCTCGCCGCGCATCTGTCCGCCGCGCGAGCTGCGGCAACCTCAAGGCCATCCCTGCCGCTTACCGCGCTGCGACCGAGCCGACCGCCCTGATCGCCGGCAAGCCCCCAGCGGACGCAGGCCAGGGCCGCTCGGCCGACGGCACCCTGATCTGGGAGTGGCGGGTCGCAAAGGACGGCTCCCGCCGCTTCGAGACCAAGCTGTGGAATGGCCGCGCCTACGTCACCGCGCTTGACCAGCAGGTCGCCGCTCCCAAGTCGTGATCGAGCTTTTCACTTCGGCCTTCATCACGCTTGCGGTCATCATTGACCCGCCCGGCTGCGCGCCCATCTTCGCCGGACTGACCAAGGGCACCGATGCGGCCCACCGCCGGCGCATGGCGATCCGCTCCGTGCTTGTTGCCTGGTGCATCCTCGTCTTCTTCGCCCTGCTCGGTGAGCCACTGCTGCGCACCCTCGGTATCAGCCTGTCCGCCTTTCGGCTGGCGGGCGGCATCATGCTGTTCATGATCGCCCTCGACATGGTGTTCGAGCGCCGCACCGAGCGCCGCGAGGAGCGCGCCCGCGATATCGAAGGCACGCCCGAGGCCGACGACATCTCCGTTTTCCCCATGGCGATTCCGATGATCGCGGGGCCAGGCTCCATCGCCTCGATCATGCTGCTCTCCGCCCGGGCCCAGGGCACCGTGGAGGGGATCATTGTCCTGTCGGCAATGACCGCCGTCATCGTCCTGACGCTGATCGCCCTGCTGCTCGCCGGGCCACTAATGCGGCTGATCGGCGCCAAGCTGGAAGCGATGATCACCCGCATCCTCGGCGTGATCCTGGCCGCGCTAGCGGTGCAGTTCGTGCTGGACGGGCTGGAGCGGAGCCTGCCGGGCCTCGCCGGCTAACGCACCACCCGCCACATCCGGAGCGGGCTGTCCTTGCCGAGATCAATCGGCCGCAGCCACTCGGGCGCGCGACCGTTCGCCAGCTGCACGTAGAAGCCGCGCGGCGCGGAGGCCATGAACACCGTCGCCTGGCTCATCATTGGGCAGACCAGCACGTAGTCCGCGCGATACTTGTCCGCGATGATCGCGCGCGCATTGGCGGCATCGCCGCGGAACGCCTTCATCACGTCGCCGATCGCCTCACCATTGCGGTGGTAAGGGCCCGCGATGCTGCTGTGATGGGTGACCGAGATCACCCGCGGCGCCAGGTCGACGAAGGTGAAGATCGTGCCCTTGGGCTGCAGCGCCACGGGGCGCATCGCCGACAGGGTCGGGCACAGCCGGTTGGCACGATTCACCATCCGCTCGCGCTCCGTCTGCGGCGGCGAGGGGAGGAAGCCCCGCGCCAATGGCGCCGCGGCCCCGAAGCCGAGCAGGACCGCGCCGATCACCCCCAGCGCGAACAGCACCGGGTTCTTCGCGTGCCATGCCCAGGGCAGCAGGATCCACGCCAGCGCCACCGCTCCCGGGATCGCCAGCATCTGCGCCGAGGGGCCCGCCCGGGTCTGCCACAACAGCAGCAGCGCCGCCGCGATCGCAATGGCTCCAATCGCCACCGTCCGCCGGAACAGGTCGCGGTCCCGCCGGTTGCGCCATGCCAGCGCGATCCAGCCGATGACGCCAATGACCGGCAGCGTCGCGACCATCAGGATGGTCTGCTGCGTATGCTCGTAGAGCGGCTTGGCCTCCCGCACATTGTCCAGCCACAGCCGCTGGACCTCGGGCGAGACCCCCTCCAGCCGGCTGAGGCAGTGCGGCCAGGCCAACGCGTGGAAAGCGGCGACCACCACACCCGCTGCCGCGGCGCCGAGCATTCGCTTGGGCCAGCCCGCGGGCGACCACCAGGCGAGCAGCGTCAGCAGCGCTCCCCCAATCAGCGCGTCGCTCAGCCAGACCGGCGACAGGGCATCGCAGACCGGCGCCCGGTTGGCGTAGCTCGCGAACAGCAGGAAGCCGATGGTCGCTCCCCCGGCTAGGCTTACGCCATAAGCCGCGATGCGCCGCCGTTGACCTGCCTCGTCTACCCACATCAGCACCTGGGCTGCCCCGGCGATCGCCAGGTAGATCAGCATTTCCAGCCCGATGCTCAGTGACAGGGCGCTGGCCAGGCCGGTGGTCAGCCCGCCGCGTGCCGGCCGTGGGTCGGCGAGGCCCGCAACCGCCACCGCCAGCAGCGCAATCTGCCAGCCATGGTGATCGATGCGCAGCGGCATGAACATGCCGTTGGTCGACCCCGCGAAGAACAGGGTGCCCAGCGCCACCACGAAAGCGGCCGGATGGATCAGCCGGCGCACGCTCAGCGCGACGGCGAGACCCAGCAGCAGGTAGGGCAGCAGCGGCGCCACCGCGACCGCGAACCGCTCGGCATTCGGGCCGTTGGTGAACAGTCGTCCCAGCAGGATCAGCCCCGCGATCGGCAGGTCCACGACGCGCGACCAGTGGATGTTCGCGCCCGCGGGCGGATCGAGCTTGTACTGGCGAAGGTCGTACCAGTCCTGCCCGCCGAGCCACGCCCGCACCTGCGCCATCCGCAGATTGTCGTCGGTGTCGGACAGCGCGAACCAGTGGATGCCGGTCCAGCGCTGATAGAGCATCCAGGCGCATGCGCAGGCCCAGGCGACCACCACGATGGCTCGCCAGTGCCGGCCCGCCCAGTCCAGCGTCTCGTCCCAGGTCACACGCACCATGGGGCTGGCGCTCTAGAGCCTTGCGGCTAAAGGGCAAGGTGAACCCATGTTGTCGACCTTGCCTCCCCAGCACCGCGAAACGGTAAGCCAGATTGTCCGCTTCGGGATGGTCGGTCTCGCCCTGACGGTTCTGTATTCGGTGATCTACTGGCCGCTCGCCACTTACGTCATGTGGCCGGTGTTCGCGGTGGTGATCGCTTTTGGGGTGGCGGTGACGGTCGGCTTCTTCTTGCACAGCCGGTGGAGCTTTAAGGGCCATGGCAAGGTCGAGGACCGCCGGACCAAGCTGCAGTTTTTGGGCGTGCAGACCTTCGGCTTCGTCCTGAACGCCACCTTCACTTGGGTCTGCACGGACGTGCTCGGCGGGCCAACCTGGTGGCCGCTGGTCCCCGCCGTGCTGGTGACGCCCTTTGCCACCTACCTCCTCAACCGCCTGTGGGTGTTCGCCTGATGGAACGCATCGTCTACGACCGCATGGCGGAACTCGACCAGCAGCATTGGTGGTACCGGGCCCGGCGCGAGGTGCTGGCCGCCCTCATCCGCCGCCGGGTCCGGCCGCCCGCAGGCGCGCGCATCCTGGAGATCGGCTGCGGCACCGGGCACAACCTCGCCATGCTTGGTCAGTTCGGGGATGTCGAGGCGATCGAGGTGGACCCCGCCGCGCGGGCGGTGGCGGAGCAGCGGCTGGGCCGCCCGGTCGGCTCCGCTCCCCTGCCCGACCTGACGGGCGTGCCGGAACGCGCGTTCGACATGATCGCCTCTCTCGACGTCATCGAGCATATCGAGGATGACGCCGCTGCCCTCGCCAGCATCGCCCGCCGCTTGAAGCCCGGCGCCCGCTTCCTGATGACGGTTCCCGCACACCAGTGGATGTGGTCGGCGCACGACGTCGTGAACCATCACCATCGCCGCTACTCGAAGCGCCAGCTCAAGGCCTTGGTCGACGCCTCACCGCTGAAGCTGGAAGCGATCGGCTATCTGAACAGTCTGTTGTTCCCGGTCGCGGTCGCCGCTCGACTGGCCGGCAGGATCACCGGCAAGGACGACAGCGACGACAAGCTTCCGCCGGCGCCCTTCAACACCGCGCTGGAACGCGCTTTCGCGCTGGAGCGTCACTTGATCGGCAGGGTTTCCCTGACGCCCGGCCTGTCGCTCTTCGCCATCGCGTCCGCCACCTGACCCAGCCGCCCGGTCCGCTGACCCGGGCCGGCAATCTCCTGCACGATGTACAGCGGCCGGTTCTTTGCCTGGCTGTACAGGCGCCCGAGATATTCACCCATCATCGCCAGCACGAACATCTGCACCGCGCCCAGGATCACCACCACCAGCATCAGCGAGGTCCAGCCCTGGATGCTCTGCCCGGTTGCGAACGCGTAGAGGATGTAGAGGACGATCAGCAGCGATCCCGCCGACAACAGCAGGCCGAAGTGACTGGCAAGCTTCAGCGGTGCGGAGGAGAAGCCGGTCAGCGCGTCGAAGGCGAAGCGAAGCATCTTGCGCAGCGGATATTTGGTCTCGCCCGCCGCCCGTTCGGCGCGGTCGTACTGAAACGGCACCTGGCGGAAGCCGATCCAGGCGACCATGCCGCGGATGAAGCGGGCCTGCTCCGGCATGGCGAGCAGCGCGTTCAACGCGCGCCGGCTCATCAGCCGGAAGTCGCCGGCATCTACGGGAATGTCGATCTCCGTCGCGCGCGCCAGCAGCCGGTAGAAGGCATGGGCGGTGGCGCGCTTGAAGCGGGTCTCGCCGGCGCGGCTCCGGCGAACGCCATAGACGACGTCGGCCTGCTCCCGCTCCATCACCTCCAGCATCGGGGCGAGCAGTTCCGGCGGATCCTGCAGGTCGGCATCGATGATCAGGATTCGGTCGCCCCGGCACAGGTCCAGTCCCGCGGTCAGCGCCAGCTGGTGCCCATGGTTGCGAGACAGGTCGAGCGCGACGAGGTGCGGGTCCTCCCGACTGAGGCGCTGCATGATGGGCCAGCTGCCGTCCCTCGAGCCGTCGTTGATGAGCACGATCTCATAGTCCGATCCAACGCTCTTCTGGGCGGCGGCAGACAGCCTGGCGTGCAGCAGCTCCAGGCAGGCTTCCTCGTTGTAGCAGGGAACGACAATCGACAGCGCGGTCATGGGTCACTTACCTAGCGCGGCCGGAACCCAGCCGATAGAGGCTGCTGTTCCCGCCTTCCCAGACCTTCTGCGCATCCCCAAGCAAGGCCGGATCGAAGGGCGGCGGATCGACCAGCCACAGATAGTCGAACGCTTCGCGCGGAAGCTGGACCAGCGAGCGGTCGATGGACCAGTTCTCGCGGTTCTCGCACTGCCGCGGACGGATGCGCTGCGACGGATCGAAGGCGAACCGGCCGGCAGCTGGGTGGTTGATCTCCAGCAGGTTGCCCCCCTGCATGAACCACTGGTTGTTGGAAAAGCCGTTCCGCCGCACCACGACCATTCCGCCGAGGTGGTCGTTGCGGGGCAGCGCCCAGCGCCAGCCGCATCGCGCGCCGACGAAGGTTGCGACCGGCGCGCCCCGCGGCACATGCTGGAGCGCCTGAAGCTTTGCGCGATGATCGTTGGCGGCCATTCCGAGGCTGGTGGTGACGGTCGCGGTGCGCATCAGCATGAAGCCGACGGCCAGCACCGCCAGCACGCGGGCCAGCGGAAGCACCGTCTCCGACTTGAAGCGGATGCCGAGCACCGCGACCGCCAGCAGGAACGGCATCAGCCGCATGTCGGCATAAGCGGACCCGAAGATGATCCGGGGCAGGAGGACAAATGCCGCCAGCAACACCAGTGCAGTGAAGCTCAGCATTCGGGAGATGGTCAGCCGGGGGTGGATCAGCGCGAACAGGAACACCGCGCCCAGGATTGCGACGGACGCGAGATCATAGACGTACCAACGGTCGCGGAGCGCGGATTTGACCCACATCCACTTGGTTTTCCAGTCGAACCAGTCGCCGGTGAAGCCGCCGCTGTTCTCGCGCCACGCCAGCATCAGCAGCAGTGGCAGCGCCAGGACCAAGGCCTGCGCCGCGGCGCCAAGCCCGGCCTTCCACCAGGTCCGGCCCCCGTCGTGCTGGCGGACGGCCTCGGCGGAGAAGCACAGGAGGCCCAGCATGCCCCAGCCGAAGGCATGCGCGACCCACACGATGATGCTGATCGGCACGAACAGCAGGGCGCGCAGCCGGAACTTGCCCAGCCGGCCCAGCCGCAGCCACAGGCCGAACGCCAGGAAGGCGAGGGCCATCGCCAAGGCATAGTTGACGAAGCCGAACAGGAAGTGGTGCCCGTAGGCGAACGGCAGGGCGAAGGCGACGGTCGGCGGCAGCCGGTGGTGCACTTCGCGCGCCACCCACAGGAAGCCCGCGACGGTCATCACCGGAATGGAGATGACGATGAGCTTGGTGGCTAGTTCAAGGCCCAGCAGTTTGCCGAGCGGCCAGACCAGCAGGTCGACGCCCAAATTGCCGATCACAGCCCAGTTGTAGCCGAAGTAGCGCTGCAGCTCCGGCGACTGGCCGAGGTCCAGCTCGACCCGATAACGAGCCATGTGGCCCATCATGTCGACCAAGGGCGGGATGGGCGGATAGAGCAGCGGCACTGCCGAAAGCAGGATCATAGCCGCGACGAACCAGCGCGTCTCCCACCATGGGCGCGGTCCCGGCGGGGACTCGGGCGCGGCGGGGACGATCACCATGTCCTCTCGCCTGTCACGCCCTGCCCCTTCATGCCGCGCCGCTGCTCTGCCACTCGCGGCGGGCGCTTTCAACCGGATGACGACGCCGTTCAAGCGGAAGAAAGGCGTAAGCTGTTAATTCTCCTCCAACCTTATCCCGGAGACACACTCATGACCAAGCATCTGATCGGCGGCCTCGGTCTGGCTGCGATCGCGGCATCCGCGGCGCTGGCGCAGGTCCCGGCCGGTGGCCCTCGCGACGCCGGCCACACCAAGGCCGAAATGCTGCGGCATGTGCAGACGATGTTCACGCGGGCCGACGCCAATCGCGACGGCTCGATCACCCGGGCGGAAGCGGAGGCGGTGCGGAGCGAGTGGCGTGCGCAGCGCCAGGCCCGCCGGGGCGAGCGGGGCGCCGCCGCCTTCGACCGGATCGACAGCAACCGTGACGGCTCCATCTCGCGTCAGGAGTTCGACGCGCATCGTGCGCAGCGCCAGGCGCGCCGGACGGATGGCGGCACCCAGCGCGCCGGCATCGGCCGGATGGCGCTTGCCGGGCGGATGTTCGACATGGCGGACGGCAATCGCGACGGTCGCCTGACGCTTCAGGAGGCCACGGCCGCTGCATCGCGCCACTTCGACATGGTCGACACCAACCGCGACGGAACGGTCAGCCGTGAAGAACGCCAGCACATGCGGCATGCCGCAGGCGCGGTGAAAGGCAGCCGCTAGGCCACTGGCGGAGGGGCAGCACGATACCGCTCCTCCGCTTCCATCATGTAGTCGCGGGTGATCGGCAGGGCCCTTCGGTCGCGCACATATTGCACCTGGAAATTGTTCATCGCGCCATTCTCGAAGGCGACGATCCCGCCCGCCAGGTAGAACTCCCACATGCGGAAGAAGCGCGCGTCGTACAGCGCCTCGATCTCGCGCCGGTGCGCATGGCAGTTCGCCAGCCAGTGGCGCAACGTATAGGCATAATGCAGCCGCAGCGTCTCGACGTCCGTCGTGATCAGCCGCACCGCCTCCGCCGCCTCGCTCATCTGGCTGAGGCTCGGCAGGTGATAGCCCGGGAAGATCCACTTGTCCGTGAACGGGTCGGGCGCACCGGCCTTGCCATACTTGCCGATGGTGTGCAGCAGCATCACCCCGTCGTCCGTCAGGAGCTCGCGGCACTTGCCGAAGAACTCGCGATAGTGCGCCGCGCCGACATGCTCGAACATGCCGACCGACACGATCCGGTCGAACCGTCCCGTGGCGTGGCGATAGTCGATGAGCTCGAACCGGACCCGGTCTGCGACGCCCGCCTCGGCGGCGCGCTGGCGAGCCACCCTCAGCTGCTCCTCCGACAGGGTGACGCCCAGCACCTCCACGTCCGCCACCCGGTTGAGATAGAGCGCCATGCCGCCCCAGCCGCAGCCGATATCCAGCACGCGCTGACCCGGCTTCAGGTGCAGCTTGGCCGCGATATGCGCCTTCTTGTCCGCCTGCGCCTGTTCCAGGCTGTTCGCCGGATCGCGGAAGTAGGCGCAGCTATACTGCAGGTCCGGGTCCAGGAAGAGCCGGTAGAGCCGCCCGTCGAGGTCGTAATGGTGCGCGACGTTCCGCTTCGCTCGCTTGGCCGGGTTGCGACGGAGCAGCCGCTTGATCGGCCCGAGTTTGCCCTTTCTGAGCTTGCCCTTGTGCCCTCCGCGCTCGAACGGGTTGGCGCCGACGACCAACTCCAGCAGATCGAGGATGCTGCCATCCTCCACCGTCAGGCGCCCGTCCATGTAGGCCTCGCCCACCTTCAGCCGCGGGTTGCGGAGGATGTCGAGCAGTGCACGCCGGTCATGCAGCCGCACGGTCAGATGCTTGCCTCCGCGGCCGTAAGTGGACTGGCCCGTCGGCGTGATCACGGTCAGCCGGCCGTCCGGCAGTGCCTGATCGAGTAAGCTGCCCAGCAGACGCATCGGACTTGCCCTCCCTTCGGAGGAGGAGCCTAGCGCGGGTTGAGCGCCCAGCGCAAAGTGCCGGCAAGGCCCAGCGTCGCCGCGCCCAGCGCCGGCCGTCCGAAACCCGAGGAGCGCAGCCCATGCATGCGCCGCGCCCAGTCCGGCAGCAGGTCCACGGCCGACTGCATCAGCAGCGCCTGGATCGGCAAGGTCCGCAGCTTGTCCGGAGCCTTCCGGAGGATGAGGTTCTGTACTGTTGCCGTCCGCTCGTCCCCGACCAGCTCCGGCTGGAAGCTGCGCAGCAGCCGCGCTGCCTCGGCCGTGGTCACCGGCACCGGGTCCGCGCCTAGCTTCCGTGCGATCGGCGCGACCTCCGCCCAATATCGGTCCATGTCCGTCAGGCTCATTGCCGGCTCGCCGTAACGGACCCAGCCGTCGAGAAACATGGCCGAACCGGCGACGTGCACCCAGGCGAGCAGCCGGGGGTCGTTAGCGTCGTAGGGCGTTCCGTCGGGCAAAGTGCCGTGGACATGGTCGTGGATTCGGCGCACCCGATCGATCGCCGCCTTCGCATCGATCCGGGCGCCATAGGTGGTCACCGCGATGAACCGCGCCGTGTTGCGCAGCCGCCCGTGCATATTGTGCTGGAAGTCGCTGTGGTCCCACACGCCGGCAAGCGCCTTGGGGTGCAGCATCTGCAGCAGCAGCGCCGCAATGCCGCCGACCATCATGGAGGTGACATCCCCATGCACCCGCCACGCCACCCCGCCGGGCGGGCAGAGCGCGTCGGGCGAGGACTTGATCGGCTCCTGCCCGCGTTCCGCATCGTTGAAGAACGCCACCACCTCGCCCGCGATGCGACGGCGCAGGGCTTCGGCAGGGGGCGCGAGGGAGGCCATGTCCCTACAACGTGGGGAACCGCCCAATGCTCCTCAACCCGTCACTCCCGCGAGGGCGGGGATGACGAGGGTTGCTTAGCCCGCCCGCTCCGCGTCCAGCTCGCTGCGCCGCTTCTTCTCCGCGGCCGTCTTCAGCTGGCCACAGGCCGCGTCGATATCGCGCCCGCGCGGCGTCCGTACCGGTGCCGAGATGCCCGCCTCGAAGATGATGTTGCTGAATGCCCGGATGCGCTCCGGCGTCGAGCATTCGTATGGCGCGCCAGGCCAGGGGTTGAACGGAATGAGGTTCACCTTGGCCGGCAGGCGGTAATGACGGATCAGCCGCACCAGCTCGCGCGCATGCTCGTCGCTGTCGTTCTTGTCCTTGAGCATGACGTACTCAAAGGTGATGCGCCGCGCATTGTTGGCGCCCGGATAATCGGCGCAGGCCTGCAGCAGCTCCTCGATGCCGTACTTGCGATTGAGCGGCACGATCTCGTCGCGGATTTCCTTGGTCACCGCGTGCAGCGACACCGCCAGATTGACCCCGATCTCGTCCCCGCAGCGCTCCATCATCGGCACCACGCCGGACGTGGACAGAGTGATCCTACGCTTGGACAGGCCGAGGCCATCGCCGTCCATCACGATCTTCAGCGCGTCGCGGACATTGTCGAAATTATAGAGCGGCTCGCCCATGCCCATCATGACGATGTTGGTCAGCATGCGGCCTTCCGGCTGGCTCGGCCACTCGCCCAGCGCATCGCGGGCGAGCATGACCTGACCGACGATCTCGTGCGGCTCCAGGTTGCGGACGAGGCGCATGGTGCCGGTATGGCAGAAGCGGCAGTTGAGGGTGCAGCCGACCTGGCTCGACACGCAAAGGGTGCCGCGATCCGCGTCCGGGATGAACACCATCTCGAAATCGTGGCCGTCGTGCGTCTTGAGGAGCCACTTGCGCGTGCCGTCGGTCGACACCTGCGCCTCGACCACGCCGGGACGAGCGATGGTGAAGCGCTCCGCCAGCCAAGGCTGCTGCGCCTTGGCGATGTCGGTCATCAGCGAGAAATCGGTGACCCCGCGATTGTAGATCCAGTGCCAGAGCTGCTTGGCGCGCAGCTTGGCCTGCCGCGGCTCCAGCCCAGCAGCCTCCAGCGCGGCACGGATGCCGTCCTTCGAAAGGCCGACCAGCTCTTGCCTGCCGTCGGCACGCGGCGTGGTCGGCCGCGGAACGGGCACAGGGTCGATCGGGCCGGGGATCGGCATCAGGGTGGTGTCAGCGCTCATGGGAGGCTGCCATGTAATGACAAATGCGGCCTTTTTCCAGTCGCCGTCTCAGCGCGGTGGGGCGCAGCCGATGGCGGCGGCATCGATCGCCGTCGCCGCGCCCGCCAGAAGGTAATAATCCGTGTAGCGCCGGCCGCCCGCGCCCTGCCACTGCAACCGCATCCTCGGGGCGCGTCGCAGACTGGCGATGATCGCCTGCTCCTGCGCCGGACCACGGCTCCAGGCATCGGACCCGCGGGTGACGAGCAGGAATTGGTCGGTGCCGATCGTCAGCATGGCATGAGCGCCGCCCCGCGCCGGCCGGCTCAGTCGGGCATGCAGCTGCCCGTGGCGTCGGCCCGACCGGTCGAAGGCGATGGCGACCCGCGCCTGCTCCTCGCCTTTGGGCGCCAGCAACTCGCTCCGGGCGACCGCCTCGCAAGTGCCGCCGGGACGCTGGAGTGCCGCCCAGGAACCCCCTGCGGCCAGCACCTGCGCTCCGGCCGGTGCGGCGATCAGCAGCAGCGCGAAGAGCGGCGCGCGATAAGCGGTCACCTTTGCCCCGGAACCGCGCTCCAGTTGGTGCGCGGATCGACTGGCTGGTGCGGGCCCACCGTGCTGACGGTCAACAGCGCGCCGGCCGCGATCGCGACGCCGTAGGGGATGCCGGCTTTCCGACGCAGGATCACGGCGCGCTGCTGCATCGCCTCGCTCCACCCGAACGAGCGCAGCGCGATGATGAACATCGCCAGGACCCCGCCCGCGATCGCGACCGACAGCAGCAGCCACATCGCGCCGCCGAAATCGAACCAGAAGACCGTGCAGGCGAACAGCTTGACGTCGCCCCCGCCCAGCTTGCCTGCGCTGAACAGCATGGTGCCGACCGTCAATGTCGCGGCGAACACCAGGAAGTTCTGCCACAGGTCCAGGCGAAAACCGGTCAGCACGACCACCACGATCGCCAGCAGGAGCACCGCGCCGCAGATCAGGTTGGAAATCTTGAGCTGGATTGAATCCTGCAGCGCGGCGAGCGCGAGCAGCGCCATCAGGAGCAGGACCGCCCATTGCGGGGCGAGCGCGGCAAGATTCATTTCTTCGACTCCACATACGCGAGGTTGTTGGCCGCGCGCGCGAACCAGCGGTCGCTTGTTTCCAGCGCTTGGGCGAAAGCTGCAATGGCTTTTTGCCGGTCCCCGCGCCGGAAAGCGATCACTCCTGCATCGTTGAGGCGGGCCGCCCAGTCGCCGTCGCTCTCGCCGGGGCGACGAGCCGGCAGGGACTCGGCCACGGCGGACCGCGCCAGGTCAAGGTTGGCAGCGATCTTCGCATCCTCAGGGGTGAGCGCCGCCGCCCGTTCGAGAAAGCCGACCGCTGCGCTCCATTCCCCGCGGAGCAGCATCGACCAGCCACGATTATTCAGCAGCTGCGGATTGTCGGGCGACACCTTCAGGGCCTGCGCATAAGCCCGGTCCGCGATTCCCCAGTCCTTCTGCCGATCGGCCGCAACCGCCCGCGCATTCCAGGCGCGCCAACCCGCGCCCGGCTGCGCTACGGCCTTGTCCAGCAACATCGTGGCCTCACCCGACCGGTTCATGTGAAGTGCCGCAATTCCCGCTTGCTGAAGCAGGTGCGCGTCGGACGGGCGCGCCGGGAGCAGCGCCGCATAGCCGGCGGATGCGCGAACCCAGTCACCCTCTTGAAACGCGAGGTCGGCGAGCAGCCGGTCGACCGCCGGTCCGCTTGCTCCACTGGCGACCGCACTGGCGATCATCTGCCGCGCCTGCTCGGGCCGTCCGGCGGCAAGGGCGCGGGTCGCCTCGTCGAGGCTGGGAGTGGCGATGGCCCCGGCGAGCGCGGCCAGCAGCAGCATCATCCCCGGCGGCGGCTCAGGACGGCGGCGGCATCCCGGCCCAGCAGGACCACCAGCCCCGTGCCGGTTCCGGGCCGATGGCGAAGCGCAAAGCCGAACTGGCTGGCCAGCCGAGCGGCCTCCGAGCGCCGTCCCGTGGGATAGAGGATCACGGACGCGCGCTGAACCGCCGGCGCATTGCCGATCACGATCCGCTGCGGTGCATAGCCCCGCCGCTGCAGCAGCGTGCGGGTGCGCGCGGCCAGACCCTCGCTGCGCGCGGCGTTGAGCAGCGTCAGGCGGATGACCGGTGCAGGACGCAGTGCAGAGCCGCGGTCGGCAAACGCGGTGGGGGTTGTGCGCTCCGCAAGGCGGGGCTTCCAGCGCACCGGGCCGCTGCTGACCAGGGCAACCTCGCCAAGCGAGATGCGCTCCAGCCGCGGGCCGGCTGGCCGCTCCGCCCTGGGCCGCACCGGCGCAAGAGCCACGCTCACGCTCGCTGCGGCCGGTGCGGGCGCGGGCATCGCTGCGGTTTGCGGTTGCCGCTTGGCAACCTGCGGAGCCTCCGCAAGCTTCACTTCCGCTCGCGGTTCGAGCTCAGGCTCAGCGAGCACCGGCGCCGCCACGGCGATCCGGGCTGGACCGACCGACAGGGCAGGAGCCTCGGCCACGACCGGATGCTGGCCGAGCACCGGCGGAGCAGCCACGGCCACGACTGGCGCTTCCACCGCGGCGACCTCGACCAGCGCGGCCGATGCGGACTGCCCGGCCGCCAGCCGCGAGGCCATTTCCGCCCGGACCGACGCGGCCTCCTCGCGCTTGCCCTGCATGTCGAGCGACAGCGCGAGGTTCGCGTAGAGCCGCGGATCGCCCGGCGCGACCGCCAGTGCCATCTCGTAGTAGCGCCGAGACAGGTCGAACCGCCCCATCCGGTCGTAACAGGCGGCAAGCCCGTTCATCGCGTCGACGCTGCCGGCATCCTCCCGCAGCGCCTTGCGGAAGCCTTCCAGCGCGAGCGCAACATTGCCGAGCGCGAAGTGCGCCCGGGCCTCGGCCACTCGGAAGCTGACCGGCTGTTCCCCCGGCGCGAGGTTGCCCGGCTTGGCGCGGATCGCCAGCTCCGCTTGCTGTGCACAGCCCGGAAGCGCCAGCATGGCTGCTCCGGTCATCAGGATGATCGCCCCCCGCTTCATCGTGTCAGCTCCCCATCGCCGGCAGCACCGTCCGGATCACCCGGATGAACGCCGGCAGCATCAGCACGCCGATCATCACCGGCAGCATGCAGGCCACCAGCGGGATCGAAAGCAGCACCGGCAGCCGGTGCGCTTTCTCTTCCGCGCGGAGCCGCCGCTTCTCGCGCATCTCGCTCGCATAGATGCGCAGTGTCTGCGCGATCGAAGAGCCCAGCTTGCCCGACTGGATCAGCAAAGTCGCAAACGCGCGGATCTCGTCCACTTCCGCCCGGTCCGCCATCCGCCGCAGCGCGTCCTCGCGGCTCCGGCCGGCACGAAGCTCCAGCACCACCGTGCCCAGCTGCTCCGAGATCAGCGGATGCGACTGCACCATTTCCTGCCCGACCCGGTTGAACGCGGCCTCGAGGCCAAGACCCGCCTCCACGCAGACCAGCATCAGGTCCAGGGCATCGGGAAAACCGTTGATCAGCTCGCGCTGGCGCCGGTCCGCCTTGGCCCGCACGAACAGTGACGGCAGGTACAGCCCCATCAACGCCGCGATCATGCCCTGGACGTAGAGGGTGACCAGGCCCGGGCTGTTCCCCGACCACCAGTGCAGGAACAGCACCGTGGTGGGCAGCAGGACCACCATCATCAGGCGGACCAGGGTGTAGACCCGCGGTGCGTAAGGCGCCGTGAACCCGGCCGCGGCCAGCTTCTGGCGCAACTGCTGGTCCTTGCTGTCGGTCAGGCTCAGGCCTGATTTCTCGACCGCGTCGACCAGCTTCGCCCAGGCGCTCTCGCTGGCCGAGTTGCGCAGCGAGGCCGCGCGGTACGTCTCGCCGATCGCCGGTCCTTCCGCCTCCAGCCGCTGGCGCGTCTGCGACCGGGTGAAGACCAGGTTGACGGCCATGAACGCAAGCCCCGCGACAGCCATGAACAGCAGCGCCAGCAGGCTCAATCGGGCGATCTCATTGTCGGCAAGCAGGTCGAGCATATCGCGTTACACCTTCAGGTCGACCATCTTTCGGATGGTGAAATAGCCCGTCAGGTACAACAGGATGAGCACCGCGAAGCCAGGGATGAACAGGGCGTCGTCGGCCACATCGAGGTAGAAGCCGGGGTTGAGCAGGAACAGCGCCGTGAAGGCGAGGATCGGCAGCAGCGTCAGCATGACGGCCGTCATCCGCCCTTCGCTGGACAGCGCGCGGACCTTCATCAGCATGGTGTGCCGGTCGCGGATCACCTTGGACAGATTTTCCAGGATCTCGGCCAGGTTGCCGCCCGTTTCGTTCTGCACGGACAGGCTGACCACGAACATCCGCATGTCGTCGAGGTCCCAGCGCTCCGCCAGCGCGAACAGCGCATCGCGCAGGTCCGCGCCATAGGTGACCTCGTCCACCACCACGCCGAACTGGCTGCCGATCGGATCGGGCATCTCCACCGTCAGCAGGTCCAGCGCCGCCGCGACCGGATGACCGGCGCGCAGGCCGCGGATGAACACGTCGAGCGCGACGGGGAACTGTTCCTCCATCTTGCGCCGCCGCCGCTGCGCCTTGGATTGCAGCACGACCAGCGGCACGGCCAATCCCACCGCCACCGCGAAGGTCCCGAGCAGGAGCAAGCGCCCGGGCCCGATCGGCGATCCCAGCGCCATCATCACCACGATGATCAGCGCCATCAGCGCCGCCGGTCCCATGGCCATGAACAGCAGCACCTGGCTGGTCGGCATGGTGATCCCGGCCGCCATCAGCAGCCGTTCGAACGCCCGCGCCGGCCGCTCCAGGAAGCTGGGCACCTGCTCGGCCAGTTGGAAGTCCTGCCGCCGCAGCTTGTTCATCGTGTCGGTGCGCGATGCACCGCGGCCGATCATCTGCAGGCGAAGGTTGATCGCACGCCCTTCGGACCGGGAGCGCGACACGGTCCGGACCAGGGTCTCGACCAGCAGCAACACCGATGCGAACACCAGGATCAGGATCAGGACGCGGAGGAAGGTCTCGTTCATGCGTCGAACCTCAGGTCGGGCCGGAACAGGTCCACGGGCAGGCTGATGCCGTGGGAAATGGCATCCTCCAGGAAGCGCGGGCGGATGCCGGTCGCCTCGAACCGACCGATCACCGCGCCGTCGGCCGAGCGGCCCGTCTGCCGGAAGCGGAAGATTTCCTGCATGGTGATGACGTCGCCTTCCATGCCGCTCAGTTCCGACACGCTCATCAGGCGGCGCCGGCCGTCCGACAGCCGGGCGAGTTGCAGCACTACGTTGATGGCCGATGAGATCTGCGACCGGGCGGAGCGCGCCGGAATGTCGATGCCGCTCATGCCGATCATCTGCTCGACCCGCGACAGCGCGTCGCGCGGCGTGTTGGCGTGGACGGTGGTCATGGATCCGTCGTGGCCCGTGTTCATCGCCTGCAGCATGTCGAACGCCTCGCCGGAACGGACCTCGCCGACGATGATCCGGTCGGGCCGCATGCGGAGCGCGTTCTTGACCAGGTCGCGCTGGGCAATCTCGCCCCGCCCTTCGATGTTCGGCGGCCGGGTCTCGAGCCGGGCCACATGGTCCTGCTGCAGCTGGAGCTCGGCCGAATCCTCGATGGTGACGATGCGTTCGCTATTGTCGATGAAGGCCGACATGGCGTTCAGCATGGTCGTCTTGCCCGACCCGGTGCCGCCCGAGATCAGCACGTTGCGGCGGGACTGGACGACGGCCTTGAGCACCTCGGCGATCGGCTCGGGCATCGAGCCGATCTCGACCAGCCGCGCCATGGAGATCGGCACCTTGGCGAACTTGCGGATGGACAGCAGCGACCCGTCGAGCGCGAGTGGCGGGACCACCGCATTCACGCGGCTGCCGTCGGCGAGGCGAGCGTCTACCAAAGGCGAGCTTTCGTCGATGCGCCGGCCCACCGCCGACACGATCTTCTGGATGATGCGCAGCAGGTGCCGCTCGTCCTTGAAGCGGGCGGCGCTCATTTCCAGCTTGCCGAACCGTTCCACGAACACCCGCGCGTGACCGTTCACCAGGATGTCGTTGATGGTCGGGTCCTTGAGCAAGGGCTCCAGCGGCCCCAGTCCCAGCAATTCGTCGAGCACGTCGTCGACCAGTTGCCGCCGCTCGGCGAGGTTCAGCGCATGCTTCTGCTTGGCCAGTTCCTCCTGGACGATGTCGCCAATTTCGTCCTGCACCTGCTCGCGCGACATTCCGTCCAGCGCCGACAGGTTGATGAGGTCCAGCAGTCGCTGGTGCAGTTCGACCTTGAGTTCGGTGTTGAGGTCCCGCTTGGCGAAGGCGCCGGCGTCGCCGACGTTCATCAGCCGCCGTTCCTCGAGCGGGACGACCCGTTCCTCGTTGGCCGGCGTCGGATGACGGTCGGGTTTGCGGATCTGCCACATGGCTTAACGCTCCAGTCCGAGTGCTGCGGCAAGTCCCGCATCAAGGGTGTCGAGATCGCGACCGAGGGCGCTCTTGCGTTTGACCTCGTCGATAAGGACGCCGCGATCGAGGGCGGCATCCATCACCGCCGGCTCGTTCGCGACCGTGTAGCTTGCCGGGCGGCCGAGGACCTTCTCCACGTCGGCCGGCTTGACGGTGCGGAACAGGCCCTTCTCGAACCTGTTCACGACGACGCGCAGCTCGACATTGCCGAGGCCCTGCTCCTGCAGCAGGTCGATCTGCCGCCGGGCGCGGTGCAGGCCGGCAACCGTCAATTCCGTGACCAGCAATACCAGGTGCGACCGGGCAACCAGCGACAGCGACCAGTGCGCCCAATTGGCCGGCAGGTCGACGAACACCGTGCCATATTCGCGCTGGGCCCGCTCCACGATGGCGATCACATGGTCGTTGGACAGCGCCTCCAACGGCAGCATCTCTGGCGGGGAGGCGATCACCGCCAGGCCCGACGGATGCACCGTCGCGACCGAGCGGAGCAGCTCCCCGTCCAGGCGCGCGCCCGCCTCGATCAGGTCGCCCACGCTCAGCTTCGGCTTGAGGCCGAGCTGGAAGGCCACGTCCCCGAACTGCACGTCGAGGTCGATCAGGCAGGCATGGCGCCCGTGCTTCTCCTCATGCTGGGCGAAGCGGCAGGCCAGCTGCGTCAGCAGCGACGTCGCACCGCACCCGCCGCGGCTCTTGATGACGGTAACCAGCCGAGACGTTCCGGCGAACGCCTCGACCTCCTTTTCGGCCACGCGCTCGCTCAGCGGCGCGAGCGACGTCTCCAGGTCGTCCAGCGTCAGCGGGAGCGGCAGCACGTCGTGCGCCCCGCTGCGCAGCAGGCTGCGGACCAGCGCGAGCGGCGGTTCGTAGGCGGCCGCGATCAGCGGCGTCTCGGTCGCCTGGGCGAGTCGCTCGAACCGCTTGATGGACGCCGGAGTACCGGGGTCGACCTGCACCACCGCGACGGCGGCCGAACTGAGTTCCTTCGGATCGATCCAGTCGGTCAGCGGGACCAGGCTGAAGCTCAGCGGCATTCCGCCGGCGCGCGCGCCGAACAGCTCGGCCGAGTCGCCCTCGGCGCCGCTCAGGTACAGGTGCACGCCGGCTTCGCGTCCCTGGGGGCGCCAGACCTTCGCAGTGTCGTGTGGGTTCATGACGCTCACGGGTCTTTCCTCAGTTGGACTCGGTTCCGCTGCTGTCCTCGACGGGCAGCGTGGTGCGAAAGTCGGGCAGATTGAACGACACAAGTCCGAACAGGAAAAGAGGCCGGAATTCGACGTTCTGAAGCGAGACAGTCACGAGAGGCGACAGGTCCATGCCATTAGGGTCGCCCGCATAGCCAAGGCCGGAGCCCGTATAGCTGACGATCACGTCCGCATTCTCGATGCTCGCCCGCATGCCCCGCATGCGCGAGACCATCGCGGTGAAATTCGCGCTGTTGAAGGTACCGAGGTTGGTCGGGCAGGGGGAAGTCTGACAGGTGCAGCTGGTGCTGGTGCAGCGCACTTCGCCCAGCACAGAGGCAGGGATACGATCGCCTTGCGTCAGCGGCCCCAGCGGACCACCCCCATCCGGGTCCACGCCAAGGTAGCTACCCGCCAGCCCGGGCGCGAGGATGTTTGTGACCGCCAGGTAACGGGCCCCGATCTGGGTCGCCTTGGCCGCCTGGTTGTACTCGAAGCCCAGCCGGCCCGCGTCGATCAGGCCGAAGATCAGCAGGATCAGCAACGGCAGGACCAGCGCGAACTCGGCCGCGCTCGCACCGCTGCGGTCGCGCAGGAGGCGGCGCGCGCTCATATGCCCATCACCGCGGCTTGCTGCTCGGCCCGGATGATCAGGCCCCAGCCCTTGAACCCGATCGCGCCGAGCACCGGTTGGTAGGGAATCTCCGCAACCACCGTGACCACCGGCGCATTGGTCGTGCCGCCTGCAACGGGGTTGTAGATCCCACCCAGGTTGGTGGTGACGCTTCCTCCGCCCGACCCGGTGGTCACGCTGGCAAAGCACTGCACCGTGACCGAAAAGGTCGCGTTGCCCCATTGCGGAAGCAGGTCGCCGCCGTTCGCCAGCAACCCGGTCTGGACGACGTTGCGGGTCGGCGTCACGACATTGGTCGCGTTTGCCGTGCCGGCGCCGCAGTCGAAGTTGCTGAACTCCTGCCGTGCCGCGAACCGCGCGCCGTCACGCACCGCCTTGGTCAGCGTATGCTGGTCGCGGAAGTAGTTACCGACCTCGAAAGCGCCCATCATGATGATCAGCAGCAAGGGCGTGACCAGCGCCAGTTCGGCCGCCGCCGCGCCGGAGCGCGACCGGATGAGCCGGCGAAGCATCATCGGATGAGGTACGGCACATCGCGCCGCACCACCTGCGCGTTGGTCGAGCCCGATCCGCCGCTGCTCGTCTCACCGATGATCTCGACGTACAGGTCGCCCTGGCCCGTTGAGACACGCTTGACGGCTGTCCCGGCAATCGTCCGTGCGTCCGCTCCGCGATTGAGCGATGGCTCGACCACGAACACATCGATCCAGCGGCGCACCGGGACGTTGGTCGAATTGCCGTTCACGCTGTTGGCCGTGCAGTTCACCACCGCCACGGTGAAGCGGCGGCGATCCACCACGTTCCCGGTGGGAACCGTACCGCTCCCATAGCCCTCCACGGGGCTGCAGACGGGCTTGCCGTGGGACACCAGGGTTGCCCCGCTCGCGGTCGGCGGACGCTGTCCGAGGACAGTGACCCCATCGATGACGGTGTCGCGGTTGTCCATTTCCCACTTGTACACTTCGTACCGGGTGGGCCGGGTCTTCGCGACATTCTCGGTCAGGCCCGTGTTGAACTGCCAGTCGGCGTTGGTCCAGTAAGTGCCGTCCGAGCGCCGATAGTTCGTCCGAAAGTAAGCGTCCCGGTCCCACTTCGCATCGCCGATCCGCCCGCTGGCGCAGCTTTCGTCATAGGCGTGGCACATGTCGCGTGGGTGACCCATATTGGTAGGCGTCACCGTGGTCGGCAGCGGTGTCGCGGCCGAGCTCGGCAAATAGGGAACTGCTCCCTCCTGCCAGCCCTGGTTGTGGATCGCGCAGGCGTTGTTGCCGCTCGCGTTTGCGGGCCGCACCACGTCCTTGACGCTGTTGATCGAAGCGGGGCAGGTGCCGCCGGTCTGGCAGCTGGAATTGCTGTCGTAGATATCGAAGCGGGTGTTGACCGCGTCCGTCGCCGGCGTGTTCGCGCCTGGCTTGGTATCGACGCCCGTCGCCTCGATGCACTCGCCGGGCGGCGTGACCCAGCCCAGCGCTTCCTGCAGCCCGGGCACGCCGTTGGACCCGCCGCCCGTGTTCAGATAGCCGAAGTTCCCCGGCGCCCAGCTGCCGTTGCCGCCGCCCACGCTCGTCAGCTTCAGCCCGCGACCTCGGTAGGAGTTGGCATCGAAGTCGGAATTGGCGTTCACTTCGTCCGGGTTGCAGATCATCACCGGCGGCGTCTTGCAGATGGAGGTGCCGAGCCCCGCCACCGCTTCGCCGCCCATGGTCGCGCGGAAGGCCCTCACCACCGGCGTCAGCGTGTAGACCGCGTCGCGCGGCGCGACCCGGACCTTGACGAACTTGGCCCGGGCGAACTCCGTCACCGCGGTGAAGCTGTTGGTGTCCGCCTCCGCGTCCGCCTTGTTGGCGTAGAAGACGATCGCGCCCGTGGCCGTGTCGACCGCGACGTTGATGCCGCCGCCATCGTTCCCGAACCGCGTCTGGTTGGCGAGCAGCCCGCGCGCCGCCGCCTCCGCTCGCTGGATCGCGCCGGCCTGCCCGTCGAGCTGGCTCGCCGCCGCCAGCGCCGCCTGGTCCGCCGCATTCTGCAGCTCCGTGTCGAGGCTCGCCATCCGCGCATAGTCGAAGGCGATGCCGCCCGCGGCGATCAGTGCGAACAGGGAGAGGGCAACAGTCGGGGCGACCGCAGCCTCATCCGCCTTTCCCAGTCTCCGAATTCCACCGAGCATGACCTGTCACCCTTATTGAGGTCCTGAGCCCCCGCCGCCCGAGCCGCCGGAGCCGCCATTGCCGCCGCCGCCGCTGGTCGTGCCGACCTGCTCGACCGCCTTCACCGCGTCCGTGCGGTAGCGCTTGGTCGCGGCCGCCGCCTTCTCCCCGTGGGAGCCGGGCTTGGCGTCGTTCTCGCCATAGACGGGGTCCGGATCGATGATCTGCGCTTCCTTGTTCCAGGCCACCGCCTCGCCGAAATGGCGGTCGACGGAGCCCGTCTGCGGGTCGGCCGTGGCGCAGCCGGCCAGCGGAAGGGCGAGGCCGAGCAGGATCCAACGCTTACAGGACATGGCCATACTCCCGTTCCAGGCCGGTCGGACCGGCGGGGTTCACTTGGGCGGACCCGCCCGGCACCGGGCCTGGCGCCGGGGCCTGGCCGGCGTCGTGCTGGATGCCGAGTTCGGGCACCGGACCCACGCCCGTGTCGGTCCGGCCGAGCACGAACAGGTCCGCTTCCGCCGGCGGCTTCACCCGGTCGGTGGGCGCCTTCAGCGTCGCCGCGCGCACCGGACGGACCAGCCGCGGCGTCACGATGATCACCAGCTCTGTTTCTTCCTTCTGGAAGTTGGTGGAGCGGAACAGCGTGCCGATGATCGGGATCGATCCCAGCACCGGGAACTGCCGCACCGTGTCCTGGAAGTCCCGCCGCAGCAGCCCGGCCATGGCGAAGCTTTCGCCGTCGCGCAGTTCCACCACCGTCTTCGCCCGCCGGGTCTGCAGGCCCGGGATGCGCAGGTTGTTGATCAGGATGGACGCGGTCGGGTCGATCGAGCTGACCTCCGGCGCCACCACCAGGTTGATCACCCCGTCGGCCAGCACCGTCGGCGTGAACGCCAGGCTGACGCCGAACGGCTTGAACTCCACCGTGACCTGGCCCGCGATGCCCTCGTCATCGTCGTCGTTGCCGCCCGAGTTGCTGCGCAGCACCGGGATCGGGAACTCGCCGCCCGCCAGGAAGCTCGCCGTCTCGCCCGACAGGGCCACCAGCGTCGGCTCGGCCAGCGTCGTGATCACGCCCTTGCGCTCCAGCGCGTCCAGCGTCGCGTCGATGTTGAGCCCGCCGATGCCGAACGTCCGGCGCAGGATGCCGAAGCTGTCGGCGATCGCGCCCAGCGTGGGCGGACCGCTGCCCGACAGGCCGGCCCCGCCGCCGATCGCGCCCTGGAAGCCGTTGTTGCCGCTGCCGTCCAGGAAGCCGCCGATCCCGAACTGCTTGAACGCGTTGCGCTTCACTTCGGAGAACCGCACTTCCAGCATGACCTGCTGGGCAGAGCCCACCGACAGCAGGTTCACCACCTTGCCGGGCGCATAGGTCTCCGCGATCTGCACCGCCCGATCGGCCGCGGGGCCGCTCGACACGATCCCTTCCAGCACCACCGCGTCGTTGGACATGCGCGCGCCGACCTGGTCGCCGGGCAGCAGTTCCGACAGCTGGCGCTTCAGGCTGGTCACGTCCGGCCCCACCGCCACGTCCATCACCGCGATCAGCATGTTGCTGCGGTCATAGAGCGTCAGGCTGGTGGTCCCGGCCTTCTTGCCCAGCACGTACAGCGACTGGCTGGTGAGCGGCAGGACGTCGGCCACGGCCGGGTCCCCGATCAGCGCCTTGGCATAGGGCCGGTCGACGCGGAGCACCTGGCTCTTGCCGACGGGCACGGCGAGTTCGCCCGCATGGACACCGTCGGCTTCGCTGACGGCGGTCACCTGGGCAAGCGCGGGGGCGGGCACCAGGGCCGCCGCCGCAACGCTGCCCAGGGCAGCGAGGATCCGATGCTTATTTGCCATACCCCCCCACTTCGTAACTGGTGCCCGTGGTCCCCCGAACCACTTCGACACTATTGGTGACCGGCTTCGGCGCGGCGGGCCGTGGCGCTGCACGGCGGACCGGCCGCGGAGCGGCAACGCGGGTGTAGCGCGGTGCGGAAGCCTGGACGTTCAGCGCTTGCGGAGCGAGCGGCCGGGCGTAACCCGCCGACCCGTACCGGCCGTAACGCAGGTCCTCCAGGCTGACGGTCTCCACCATCGCATTGTCTTCCTTGGCGCCGGGCTTGCGCAGCACCAGGCTGATCTGTCCCACGGTCTGGGCCAGCGCGAGCTTCTGCGCGTCGAGCGGCTCGACCTCCAGCGTCGCGGTCTGCGCGACGGCGGGCTCGCCATTCTCGTTCTTGGCGTTCTGGTCCATCGCGATCACGCGGATGTTCTGCAGCAGCACGTCGGTGACCTGGGCGTTGCCGCGATTGTCCGGGCCGATGACCTGGCGGGTGATCAGCACGTCGACGCTGTCGTTGGGGCGGATGAAGCCTGCCACGCCCGACACGTCGTTGATCCGCACGGCGGCGGCGCGCTTGCCGTTGGGCAGCAGCGCGGCGATGGAGGCCGCCTGGCCTTCGCCGGTGACCTTGTCGGCCAGGATGGGTTCGTTGACGGCGAGCGGCCGCAGCACGACCCGGCTCTTGCCCACGGGCAGGAGCTCGTTCACGGTGCGATAGCTTCCGGCCGGAAGCGCGTTCGCCGGATAATCGATGAAGCGGACCTTTTCGGGCGTCAGTTCGGCGCCATAGTCCAGCGGAACGGCCGCGACCGCGACCTTGGTGGTGCCCTCGGGCGCCTGTGCGACCCGGCCGGCGGTAAGGTAGGTGTTCGCCAGGTAAACGGCGACCAGTCCCAGAACGAGCGCGATTCCGATCGCGATCAGCGATTGCCGTTTCATGTACAGACCCCCCTGCCGGGCATTTCTAACACCGATTGATCGTTACGCATACGGCCACACTGTGGCACGTCAGCAACTTCCACCGCACGTCTGCACGTTGGTGGACGCGTCGCCGACGCTGGTGGTGATGGCGTTCCCGAGGTTGATGGCGCCAAGCGCGACGACCGATCCGATGGCACCGACGATCAGCGCATATTCCGCCGCGGCGGCCCCGCTCTCGTCCCGCATCATTCGAACCCATGCGCGCATGTCCGTTCCCCCAGGACAAAGCGGCCGGCCCCCGAGGGAGCCGGCCGTTCCGTTAGTTACTGGCAGTTCGCCGTGTACTGAGTGGAGTTCTTCGACTTGATGCAGGTCGAGGTCGTGTTCAGACGCTCGCTGATGGCATTGCCGAGACCAATCGCGGCGAGGGCAATGGCCGAGCCGATGATCGCCAAGATCAGGGCATATTCGGCTGCGGAAGCGCCGGATTCGTCGTTCAGCATCTTGATGAAGTTGGTCATTGTACGTCCCTCTCTACTCGTAATGGTTGGAGAGGCGGCCGCGCAAACCGGCCGCCATCGGTTACTGGCAGTTCGCCGTGTATTCGGTGGAGTTCTTCGACTTGATGCAGGTGGAGGTCGTGCTCAGGCGATCGCTGATGGCGTTGCCCAGACCGATCGCGGCGAGCGCGATGGCCGAGCCGATAATGGCCAGGATCAGCGCATATTCCGCCGCCGAGGCGCCGGACTCATCGTTCAGCATCTTGATGAAATTCGACATGACAAAGTCCCCTTCAATCCGCCCCCTGGATGGGGCCTTTTCGACGCGTCGCGACCTTGTCGGGAGTGTCCCCCTGGCGGTGCCGGCGCAGGAACCCTGTGAAGCGCTGTTGCGTTTCGACCCCCTGCGCCGAACCAGGCCCCCGGCCGCTCGGCTGAGATGGAGGGAATGGAATCCTTAACCCGCTGTCAAGGATAGGTGTTTAACCCGGATCAACGGAATGCATTGCAAACTGTCTGAACTAACAAATTGAATTCAAACGGTAATTTCGGGTTAAACGAGCCTTGCGGCGGCACACGCGCAACTCTCCGTTTTGTTCCAAAAAAATACATAGAGGGTGTTTGCGGCCACGTTTTCGGACCGCGTTCGCAACGACTTGCTTGTCTAAAGCTCGTTAACCAAATCGCTGATTCGCAACCGATTCGGTTCTTCTCATGCCCGTGCTCGTCGTCTTTTCATCTCCGAAGTGCCGCACTTGCACCCACAAGCCTAGGAGAAGGAGGGGAGGCGCTAGCCAAGTGCCGATCAAGGTCAAAGCGGGTGAGGCGAACCCCAAAGCCGCCGCTGTCTTCTCCCAAAGCCTCAACGCCGTCCAACGGCTCTCAAGTAGGACTGCAAAGCCCAAGCAGACCGCAGGCATGTCGTAGTGAAACCCGTATGGGATCAGGAGGAACGTCGCGGTGGCAGCCGTGAACACGTTGAACTTGCGCCAAACCAGAACCAGCAGCGATCCCGAAGACAAGCTGGCCGACCAGCCCGTACCCGGTAGAGGGCGTTACCTGAAGGTAGAAGAGCTTGGCTTCAGGATTGGCAACTCGAGAAAGCTGCAGTGCCAAAGAGCTATCGAAGAAGTTGCGCCACGAGCTGGTGCCGAACGCAAGAACCCTCGCCAAAAGCCAAGTTGCGACCTTCAAGATGGCCTTCAACGCCGAGGTTGGGTGGCGCAAGAACGGAACCGCGTAAAGGAAACCAACATGCGGCTTAATCGTCAGCCCCGCTCCCGCCCAAGACGGACCGCCTGAATGCCAATAGGAACAGGGCGCTCGTAAGCAAACCATATTGACCGAAGCTGAGGCAAATCACGCTCGCAGGCGCGCACCCTGCTAGCCAAAGCCTCTCTGGCAGGTGGAAGCGGGCAGCATAGAGAAAGAGGCCGAGCGTCAGAACATTCCATGACGCAAAGGCCAATCCGAGCGGCAGGTAGGCAAAGGGCATCGCAATGAACAGCGCGTGGGGAGGATAACTGTAAGCATTCCCCGCCGTCTGGATCCCCATCATGGCAGATGCCGCCGCGTCGAACGCACGCAAGTTATAGATTTCAGCGATGCGGCCCTCGGTGGCGAGACATCCGGCGACCCACATCATGTTGAAGTCGCGGCCTTGCAGGCTGAAGCGTAGCGTTTGGCTGATCACATAACCGGTGCTTGCGACACACAGGGCAGCCCAGAAAGTTATTGGAACCCTCGTCGTCGTCATCTTCCGAGCGCGTGCAGCAGGCTGGCCGTGGGCACGTAAAGACATGCGCCGATAATGATGACGATTAGCGCGTACTCAGCGTGCCGCAGTCGGTCCCCCATCAGGCGAAGCTAACAGCGGCTTGCTGGATCGCAAATGGTGGTGTGACGGGCTGCTTCTCGGCCGCCCCCACCTCGACGGCTAAGCCGGCACCCGGTGGCGATACGTCACGTTCACGCGCTTGCTCAGCAGCAGGTAGGGCAGCCACAGGCCCACGCTGATCATCGTCTTCTTGATATTGCCTTCCAGCAGCGCATGGAGGGCGCTCGCGACGTCTCCGGGGACGTCGGTCGCGACCACCGCGTTGGCGATCAGCAGCTGGGCGGTGATGTCGGTCAGCCAGATGAACAGCAACAGGCGCGGGAACAGGGGCACGCGGCGCAGCGCGGCGACGAAGGCGACCACGTACAGGCTGCTCATCAGCACCGCGTCCACCGTCATCGCGAAGTGCAGGGTGGACAGCCACTGCGGCGCGTCGGCGGCGATCGCCGGGATGGATGCCAGATACTCGGCCGCGCGGACCGGCACGTTCAGCAGCATCCCGATCAGCAGCGAGACCATGATCCCGCTGGTGCCGTACAGCGCATGGCGCTTCGCCTCGTCCGGGCCGACGCTCCGCCAGCGGCCGACCAGCGCTAGGCGCCGCTCCGGCTGGGGCAGGCTCTCCCCGTCCGCGAACCAGCGCAGCGCCAGGACAAAGCTCGCCGCCGGGGCCAGCACCAGCAGCAGGTAGGGGGTGATCGCCGTTCGGTCGAGCACGGGCAGCGGGCTTGCGGCGACCCGCGCGGCACAGGCCAGCGCGGCCAGCAGCATCCAGCCGATGACGATGTGGGACAGCCGGCTCTCCAGGCTGGTCAGCAAAGCCGTCGAACGGGCGTGGAGCCGGGCGCTGATCGTCTGGAACATCGGCAATGCGAACACCTGGCGTACCTCGTGAATCCTGTCCGGCCCGCCCTGTTGTGTCTTCTCGCCCTTTCGATGCGGTTAATGCGCCGATTACGGGTCGGTTCCGGTCAATATAGGTGACCGTTGCGACACAAACACACGCGTTTGTGAACTTCAACGTGTCACAAAGACGGTGATTGCCGCCCGCCCCGCGGCTGTGTCAGGGGCGCCTTGCTCGGTTCACTGGTCCGTCAACGGGGGGTTGGGACCGATGCGCCTTCTCGTCATCACGAAGCCGTTTCCTTGACCTTGCCCACGGCCCTGGCCGGAGCGGCGGATGAGCTGGCGCTGTTCGCGGCGGCCGGATTTCTGCTGTTTTCGCTCGACGATCTGCTGCTGGACTTCCTCTATTTCGCGCGCGGCCTGTGGCGTCCGGACGAATGGCGCGACGCCCGCGACCTCCCCCGAAGCGCCAATCCGGGCTGGATGGTGGTCTTCATTCCCGCTTGGGACGAAGCCGCAGTGATCGGCCAAATGCTCCGCGCCACCGTCCAACGCCTTGATTATCCTCGATATACTCTGTTCCTCGGCCACTACCGCAACGATCCCGCCACCGCCGAAGCCGTCCACGCCGCCGCCCGCGAAGATGGCCGGATCGTCCCGGTCGAGGTCCCCGCCGACGGCCCCACGACCAAGGCCGACTGCCTCAACCACCTCTACGCCGCGCTGGTCCGGCTAGAGGCGGAGCGGGGTGAGCGCGCCATGGCGATAGTGCTCCACGACGCGGAAGACCTGGTCCACCCGCTCGAGTTGCGCCTGTTCGACGCGGCAATTCCCGGCGCCGGGCTGGTGCAGCTGCCCGTGGTGCCTCTGCCGGACTCGCTAAGTCCCTGGATTGCCGGCCATTATTGCGACGAGTTCGCCGAGAGCCACGGCAAGGATCTCGCGGTGCGGCAGTCGGTCGGGGCCGCGATTCCGCTCGCCGGCGTCGGCTGCGCCATCAACCGCGATGCCCTCGCCAGGCTCGCGACCGCGGGCAACGGCAGCCCCTTCGCCACCGGCAGCATGACCGAGGATTATGAATGCGGGCTCCGGCTCGGCGCCATGGGGGAGCGGACCCGCTTCGTGCGCCTGCCGGAGGTCGAGAACGAACGCGCCCTGGTCGCCAGCCAGGGACAATTCCCCGGCACGCTCCGCGCCGCCGTGCGCCAGAAGGCGCGCTGGATCGGCGGCATCTCCTTTGCCGGCTGGGAACGGCTCGGCTGGGGCCGCGGCTGGGGCGAGAACTGGTTCCGGATGCGCGACCGCAAGGGCCCGATCGCCGCCCTGCTGATGGTTGCCGGCTATGCCGCCGCGATCCTGTGGGGACAGCTGTGGGTCGGCTCGGCCCTCGGAGCCCCCAAGCCGCCGCCCATGTCGCCGCTGCTGCAAGGCCTGCTCGCCGCCAATGCCGGGCTACTCGTCTGGCGCCTGGCCATGCGCGCGGCGTTCACCTGGGCAGTCTACGGCTGGGGCGAAGCCTTGGCCTCGCTGCCCCGGGTGCTGGCCAGCAACCTCGTCGCCATTCTCGCCACCCATCGTGCGCTCGGCATTCACCTCAGGGGTGGGCCGAAGCGCTGGGACAAGACCAATCACACCTTTCCGACGGAGTATCGTTAGATCATGAGCAGTGCACCCCTGCGTTTCCTGGGAGTCGCCATCATCACCTGGATCGGGGTCCGGACGGCCGGGCAGGCGCTCGCCTTGGCCCCGCTCGCCCCGATCCCCGTGCCACCCGCGGTCACTCCGCTGCCGGTCGAGCCGCAGGTGGACGTTGCGGACGCCGGACCGCCGGCACAGCCATGGGCCTATGGCGCGCCGCCGATGCAGCCGGTCGCCTACCCCTATTCAGTGGCCGTGCCCATGTCCGTGCCCTCGGCTCGCCCGGTCCGTTATGCAGAAGCGCCTCCCATCTACGCGCCCGCGCCGGTGGTCTATCCTGCCGCTTACCCGCCCTTCGGGGGCTGGCCCGGCCAAGCACCCGAGATGGCGGCGACCTCCCCCACAACGCCGGTTCGGACAACGCCAAGCTTCACGCCGGTCATGCGCAAGGCCTTCGATCGCCTTAGCCTTACCACCTGGGCATTGCTGCGCCAGAACCAAGGGATCGCCGCCCCCGTGAACGGCCCCACGCCGCTGGCACCGAGCGGGCAGTTGGGGCAGAGCCAGGCGGGCGCGCGGCTGACCTGGCAGATTGATCGCGCCTTCGCGCTCAACCTGCGAGTCTCCTCGCCCGTGCACCAGCAGCCTGGGCAGAAGCCTGCCGGCGAAGCCGCGCTCGGGGTCAGCTGGCAGCCGGTGCAAAGCGTCCCTGTCCGACTGCTTGCCGAGCGTCGCAAGGCCTTTGGCATCGGCGGCGGGCGCAACGCCTTCGCGCTGCTCGCGGAAGGCGGCATTTACGACCATCCGCTCCCGTGGAACTTCAGGCTCGACGGCTATGCCCAGGCGGGCATCGTCGGCCTGCAGAGCCGCGACATGTTCGCCGATGGCGGCTTTGCGGTCTCGCGCCCGGTCAACAGCCGGCTCGCGCTTGGCGGCGGGGTCTGGGGCGGGGTCCAGCCAGGGTTGGCGAGGCTCGATGTGGGCCCCCGCGCCTCACTCTGGATCAACCCGCGGATCCGGGCGCACCTCGACTACCGGCTCAAGCTGATGGGCAACGCGATGCCCGGCAGCGGACCGGCGCTGACGGTGGGAGCGAACTTCTAGAGGCATCCTTACGGGACCGTTACGCGTTGGCGGACCGAAGGAGGCCTGGATGAAGCAAACGGTTCCCCTGCTCTGTCTGGCTGCGGCGGCTTGCGGCACGACCCGTGATTATGACCCGGCGCCTTCCGTGAGGCCCGGCGCTTACCGGGCCACTGGAAGCAGTCCGGCATGGGAATTGTCCATCGACCGCGCGAACATGGTCTATACGGATTTCAGCAACCGCGTCCGCGTCGCCGAGCCGATTTCCGGGCGGGCCATGATTGCCGCTGGGCTTCCGATCCGGACCAGCCGGATGCAGGCGCTGATCACCCGCATGCGCTGCACCGACCCCGTCACGCAGCGCTCCTATCCCGACACTGTCCAGTTGACCGTTGATGGACGTCGCTTCAGCGGCTGCGGCGGGGAACCGCTCAGCATGACGCTCGGCAACAGCAACTGGACGGTCGAACAGGTGAACAGCCAGCCGGTGAGCGGCGCCATGCAGTTCGCCGGCAATCGGATGACGGCACGGTTCGGCTGCAACACCATCACGGGCACCTATACCGTGACAAGCATCACCTTCAGTGCTGGCGCGCGCGCGTCGACGCGCATGGCCTGCCCCGACATGACCGCCGAAACGCAGGCGCTGGCGGTGCTGTCCCAACCCGCGACCCTGCTGTGGCAGTCGGCCGACCAGGTCACCATCGGCAATGACAAGGGTCAGATCCGGCTTCGACGGGCGCTGTAGCGCATCCCGCCGGTCGTAGTTCACCTGACTGCTTGTACGCGGACGAGCGACGGGCAATGACCGTCTCCATGAACGCTCCCCCGCTCGAGTTCCTCACACTTCCCGATGGCCGCCGCATCGCCGCTCGCCGGCGTCCGGGCCGTTCGCCGACCCTGCTGTTCCTGCCGGGATACGCCTCCGACATGGAGGGGACCAAGGCGCTCGCGCTAGACGCCTTCGCTGCGGAACGCGGAGTTGCTATGCTGCGGTTCGACTATTCGGGCACGGGTTCCTCCAGCGGCCGGTTTGAGGACGGCACCCTCAATCGCTGGCTGGAAGAGGCGCTGGCAATGGTGGACGCGCTCACCGAAGGGCCGCTGATCGCGGTGGGCTCCTCCATGGGCGGGTGGCTCGCCCTGCACCTCGCGCTACAGCGGCCCGCGCGGGTGGTAGGACTGATCGGCGTCGCTGCGGCACCGGACTTCACCGACTGGGGCTATACGACCGATGACAAGGCGGCTCTGGTGCAGCACGGACGATTGGAGCGTGAAAACCCCTATGGTCGCGACAAGCAGGTGACGACCCGGGCATTCTGGGAGTCCGGTGAACCACTGCGCGTGCTCGGCGGAGCCATCAACATCCGCTGTCCGGTGCGGCTGCTGCATGGTGATGCGGATGCGGATGTTCCCACCGGGGTTGCGTTCAAGCTGGTGGAGCAGCTGCGTTCAGCCGACGTCCAGCTGACCTTGCTCAAGGGCGGCAACCATCGCCTCTCGGAGCCGCACGAGCTGCGGGCGCTGAGCCGAGAGGTCGACGACCTCGTGGAGCTTGCCGGATGATCCTTGTCCTTGCTGCCGTCCTTGCGACAGCCCAACCGCAGACGCCGCCGGCGCCATGTCCCGACATCGATACTCCGGTAACCTATGTTTGCAGGGCCGTTCAGGCCCAGGGGCTCGGTCAGCCCGCCCGGGCGGCGGAGCAGTTCGAGAAGGCAGCCGCGGCCTCGCCCGCAAACGGTCCTGAACGTGATCGCGCCCTCGCGGCGGCAGGCAACATGTGGATCGCCGCGGATCAGCCCGGCAAGGCCGCATTGGCGCTCGACCGTGCCCTGGCCGGCACCGGGCTCCAGGCGGAACAGCGCGGCGAGGCCTTGCTCGACCGCGCCCGCGCTGCGGAGGCGCAGAATGACCTCACCACGGCTCGCACCCGGGCCGACGAGGCCGCAGCCATCATCGGGGAAGACCCGTTCCTCTGGTACTTCTCGGCCGCACTTGCGATCAGGGAGGGGAATGCCGGCCGCGCCAAGGATGCGATCGGTCGGGCGCTGACCCTTGCGCCCAACGACGCGCTGGTGCTGTTCGAGGCGGGCCACGTGTACCATTTTGCCGGTGATGTGGCGAAGGCCCGCGAATACTGGACCCGCGCCGCTGCCGCCGAGCCGAACAGTCCCACCGGCAAGGCCGCCAGGGAAGCCTTGGCCTTGCTGGACGCGCCCGCCGCGCCCAAGTGAGGGGCATGAAGTTCCTCCACACCATGATCCGGGTGACAGACCCGGAGGCCACCGTCCGCTTCTTCAACCTGCTCGGGCTGGAAGAGCGTCGCAGAATGAGTAGTGAGGCGGGCCGCTACACGTTGATTTTCCTGGGCGTGCCCGGCGACGAGGGTGGCGAAGTTGAGCTCACTTACAATTGGGATCCGGAAGACTATGGTGGCGGCCGCAATTTCGGCCACCTCGCCTACCAGGTCGACGACATCTACGAGACCTGCCAGCGCCTGATGGATGCCGGCGTGACCATCAACCGACCACCGCGCGATGGCCGGATGGCCTTTGTCCGAACGCCTGATCGGATCAGCATCGAGCTGCTGCAGATGGGCGGGGCCAAGGATCCTGCGGAGCCCTGGGCTTCCATGCCGAACACGGGCGAGTGGTGAGCACGGCAGCACCCGAAATCGTTGCTGTCCCGGCGTTCAGCGACAACTACATCTGGCTACTGCGCGATCCTGCAAGTGGTGCTGTCGCGGTCGTGGATCCGGGCGACGGAACGGCAGCGCTCCGAGCCGCCGAGGAGCGCGGATGGCGGATCGGACAGGTGCTCACCACCCACTGGCATCCCGACCATACGGGCGGCAACCTGCAGGTGAAGGAGGCGACCGGCTGCACCATCCATGGACCGGCCGCCGAGCGCGATCGCATCCCCGGCATCGACGAGGAACTGCGGGAGGGCGACCGGGTTCGCGTGGGTCAGCTGGAGGCGGAAGTCTGGGAGGTCCCGGGGCACACGCTGGGCCACATCGCGTTTGTCTTTCGTGAGGCCGGTTTCGCTTTCGTCGGCGACACGCTGTTCGTCATGGGCTGCGGGCGACTGTTCGAGGGGACGCCGGCGCAGATGCATGCCTCGCTCCAGCGGCTGGGCACGCTCGGCGCGGACACGCGGCTCTACTGCGCTCATGAATATACGCTCGGCAACGCTCGCTTCGCGGCTCATGCGGAACCCGACAACATCGCGGTGCGGACCAGGCTCACGCAGGTCGAGGCGCTGCGGGACGCCGGAGCGATGACGGTACCCACCACGGTGGCCGAGGAATGGGCGACCAACCCTTTCCTGCGGGCGAAGGATGTCCAGGAACTCGGGTCGTTACGGCAGGCGAAGGACAGCTTTCGTTAAGGTCGGAGACAGCATTGTCTTTCGTGCGTTGACAGCACCCGAGTTCGAGAGGTCCGCCATGCGCTCACTACTTCTTCTTCCTCTGCTTGCGAGCGTCGCCGCGTGCGCCGCTAGCGCGAACGATCAGCCACGATCGGCCAAGGCGCAGCAGGAGCTGGATCGCTATCTCACCGGGAAGGTCGCAGGGTCGCCACAGACTTGCCTGCCGACCTTCCGCCGCGACGACATGGTCGTAATTGACGAAAAGACCATCCTCTTCCGTGATGGGTCACGGCGCGTCTGGCGGAACGATCCGGCTGGTGGCTGTATCGGCCTTGGGCGGCCCGGCGTTGCCATGGTCACGAGGACCTTTGGCAGCGGTGAGCTCTGCCGGGGAGAGATCGTCCGGATGACGGATCTTACCAACGGAATCACCGTCGGATCCTGCTCGCTCAGCGACTTCGTGCCTTACACCACTCCCGACCAGCCTCGGTAAGCGTCAGCGCCCGTAGAGGGCATCGAGGCGATCCTCGTAGGCCGCCTTGATGACGTGCCGGCGGATTTTCATCGAGGGCGTGAGCTGCTCGTTGTCCACGGTGAAGGCCTCGTCTGCCAAGATGAAGCGACGGACCTTTTCTATGACGGACAGGTCCGCGTTGACCCGGTCGACCGCCTTCTGCAGCCGTGCCCGGATTGCGGCCTCGTCGCGTTTCAGCTCCGACACCAACTCGGGTTCCGGAACCAGCAGCGCGACCAGGTGCGGCTTCCGGTCGCCATAGACCATCGCCTGCGCGATCTCCGGCTGGAGGGTCAGCATGCCCTCGACCCGCTGCGGCGAGACGTTGTCCCCCTTGTCGTTGACGATCAGGTCCTTCTTGCGATCCGTGATGCGAATGCGCCCGGCATCGTCGAAATGGCCGACATCGCCCGTAAGGAGCCACCCGTCCTGGAGAACCCGGCCCGTTTCCTCGTCATTGTTCCAGTAGCCGTGCATGACCAGCTCGCCCCGGACCAGGATCTCGCCATCCTCCGCGATACGTACTTCGGTGTTGAGCAGGGGCGGTCCCACCGTGTCCATGCGAATGCCATTCTTGGGCCGGTTGCAGCTGATCACCGGTGCGGCTTCGGTCTGCCCGTAACCCTGCAGCATGGTGAGGCCGAGCGAATGGAAGAAGAGGCCCACCTCTGGGTTGAGCGGAGCGCCGCCCGATACCATCGCCTTGATCCGGCCTCCGAATTTCCTCGCGACCTTCTTGCGCAGGGTAAGTGAGAGGAACAGGTCCATCGGCTTGTCGATGAGCGGGATGGTGCCTTTCTCGTAACGCTCCTGGCCGATGGCCAGCGCGCGGTTCAGCAGCTTCTGCGACAGGCCGCCCGACTTCTCGATGGTCTTGAGGATGCGCTGCCGAAGCATCTCGAACAGGCGGGGGACGACGACCATGATGGTCGGCCGGACCTCCTCGATGTTGGCTGCCAGCTTCTCGAGGCTCTCCGCATAGTAGATCTGCGCGCCAAGCCCGATCGGGAAGTGCTGACCACCGGTATGCTCATAGGCGTGGCTGGCCGGAAGAAAGGACAGGAAGATCTCGTCGTCCCACCCGAAGTCGTTGGCGATCACGTCGGTGCAGGCTGCGACATTGTGGAGGATGGCGCCGTGATGCTGCCGGACTCCACGGGGCGCGCCGCCCGTGCCGCTGGTGTAGATGAGACAGGCGAGATCGTCGCGCCCGACACCCGCGATCCGCTGGCGCAGCGGCTCGAGATCATGTCCATTGCGGGTGAGCTCGTCCCACTGGTGAAAGCGCGCGCCTTCCAGTGCCTGCCCGGTGCGGATGTCCTCTATGCCGATCACGTCGTGGCAGTCGGACGAAAACAGCACGGCGGGGACGAGGGTCTTCGCCAGCTTCTGGTTGGAAACGATCACTGCCCGCGCACCGGAATTGCCGAGAATGTGCGTGTGATCGCGCGTGGTGTTTGTGGTGTAGGTCGGAACCGTCACGCAGCCCGCGGCCATGATGGCAAGGTCGGCGATCAGCCATTCCGGCCGGTTTTCGCTGACAAGCATCACCCGGTCGCCCGGCTTTAATCCCATCTGCAGCAGGCTGGCCGACAAGGCGGCGACCTGCCGCGCTGCCTCCTTGTAGCTGACGCTCTCCCACCTGCCGCTCCGCTTGGCCCAGAGGAAGGGCGCGTCTCCGCGTTCCCCGACCCGCGCCAGGAACATGGCGACGAGATTCGGGAAGTGTTCGAGCTGTGTCCTCTTCATTCGCTGACTGCTGCCCCCTCGCTTCGGGGATCGGCCGCTCCCACCCAGCGGCCGTCCACCCGTTCGATTGCATTCGCCTTGAAGCTTGGCGCACGCAAGCCGACCTTGTGCCCATAAGCGCGCAGCGCCGGCGCCATCGCCTCAAGTGCCGTCCCCCGTTCCAGGAACACCGTGTCCCCCGGCGCATAGATGACGGGGGCGGCGAGCGCCTGCTGCGCGGTCATGTTCCAGTCGACCATGGCGATGATCGCCTTGGCCACCTGCGCGATGATGGTGGGACCTCCGGCCGCACCGACGGCCAGCCGCACCTTGCCCTCCGGTCCATAGACGATCGTCGGAGCCATGGAGCTGCGCGGCCGCTTGCCCGCCTGCACGCGGTTGGCCACCCAGACGCTATCGACGTTGGGGACGAGGCTGAAGTCCGTGAGCTCGTTATTGAGATAATAGCCATTCACCATCAGCCCCGAGCCGAAGCTGCTCTCGATGGTGGAGGTGAGCGACGCGACCTCGCCCCATTGATCGACCGCCACGAAGTGCGAGGTGGAGATGACCTCCGGCGTCAGGCCCTCCGCAAGCCTGGGAGCACCGGGCGGGGTCCCGGCCTCCGCCGACGCCAGCGCGCGATCGGGAGAAATCAGTGCGGATCGCTGGGCAAGGTAACCCGCGTCGAACAGACCGGTGGTCGGTACTGAGATGAAATCCGGATCGGCCAGGTACCGATTGCGATCCGCAAAGGCGAGCCGCATGGAGTCCGCGATCAGGTGCCAGCTCTGCGGACTGGCAGGCCCCAATTGCCCAAGCGGAAAGCGCTCGAGCTGCTTGAGGATGGCGAACACCGTCGTGCCGCCGGAGGAGGGCGGGCCCATGCCGCAGATCCGATGCCCGCGATATTCGCCGCACACCGGGGGGCGCTGCTTGGCCTCATAGGCGATGACATCGCCCACGGTCATTGGCGCCGGGTTGGTCCGCGCGGTGCTTACGGCCGACGCGATCGCCGCGGCATTTTGGCCCGAGTAGAAATGGTCCGGACCTTTGCGCGCGAGCTGCTCCAGGAAGGATGCGAGTTCCGGATTGCGGATGATGGTGCCGACCGGCTTGGGTGTTCCATCGGCCTGGTAGAGCAGCGCGCGACCCGTTGCGGTATAGCCCGCGGTCTCCTTGTTGTTGGCCAGCATCTCGCGGAAGCGCGGCGTAACCGCGAAGCCGTCGCGGGCGAGCCGGATTGCGGGTTCGAACAGCTTCGCCCAGGCGAGGCGCCCCTGGTTGCGATGCGCAAGCGCCATCAGGCGCACGTTGCCGGGCACGCCGACGCTGCGCCCGCCGGGGATCACCTCCGGGAAGTCGAGCGGCTTGCCGTTGACGAAGAACCACGTCTCGTTCGCCGCCGCCGGCGCCGTTTCGCGTCCGTCGTAGGTCTCCGGGCTGCCATCGCCGTCGTCGTAGACGAGGAAGCCGCCACCGCCGATGCCGCTGGATTGCGGCTCGACCACGGTCAGCGCGAGGAGCGTTGCGAGAGCCGCATCCGCGGCGCTGCCGCCCTGTCGAAGCATCTCCGCTCCGGCCGCAGCTGCGCGCGGATCGGCCGCGCTGACCATGCCCTTGGCAGACGACACGAGCGCCGGCTGGGCGGCAGGGGAGGCGGCGCCATGGCCCACTTCCGTCGGTGGCGCTTCCCGGACTGCGGCAGGCGTAGTCGAGGTACTAACCGCGCAACCGGACAGCAGCAGCGCGGCGATGAGCGTCAGGGAACGGGCTCGCATGATGTGCGGGGCTACTCCGTCCCCACGGCCTCGGCAATGCTGCTGAAGCCGGCGCGTTCAAGCTCCACCGCCAGTCCCTCGGCGATCCGGCGTGCGATCCCCGGACCTTCATAGACCATGGCGCTGTACAGCTGCACCAGGCTCGCACCCGCCCGAATGCGCTGCCAGGCATCCTCGGCCGAAGCGATCCCCCCCGCGCCGACCAGCGGCAGCTGCCCGCCCGATGCCGCCCGGAACCGACGCAGCGCATCGAGGGCCAGGGGTTTGAGCGGAGCGCCCGAGAGCCCGCCCGCTTCACCGCCGTGGCTGGACCGGAGCGGCGGGCGCGAAATGGTCGTGTTGCTGACGATCAGCGCGTCGACGCCATGGTCCAGCGCCGCGCGCACGATCTGCCGAGGTTCCTCTTGCCCCAGGTCGGGCGCGACCTTCAGGAATACCGGAGGGCCGTCCGGTGAACGGGCGTCGCGCACGGCGGCAAGCAGCTCCCGCAGCGCTCCTTCGTCTTGGAGCTGACGCAAGCCCGGAGTGTTGGGCGAGCTGATGTTGATCGTGAGATAATCCGCGACCTCGCTCATCCGGCGCACCCCCTCCGCATAGTCGGCGACACGATCCGGCGAGTCCTTGTTGGCCCCGATATTCACCCCGAGGACGCCCGCGCGCCTGCGGCCACGGAGGCGCTGGAGTGCATCCTCCTGTCCCTGATTGTTGAATCCGAACCGGTTGATGACCGCCTGATCCTCCGGGAGCCGGAACAGTCGTGGACGAGGATTTCCGTGCTGCGGCCTGGGCGTGAGTGTTCCCACCTCCACGAATCCAAAGCCCAGCGCGAGCATCGCATCCGGCACTTCGGCGTCCTTGTCGAACCCCGCGGCCAGTCCGACGGGATTCGGAAACCGCAAGCCGGCGACCTCCACCGCCAGCGCGGTGGGCGACGATGGAGCTTTACGCTTCGGCATGGCCTTAAGCGACGCGATCGTCACTTGGTGCGCCTTTTCCGCGTCCAACCGCAAGATGAGGGGGCGAAGGAGGGGGTAGAGGGCCATGTGCTCCGGTCGTTGGTCGAATAGCGCGTCATGCCGGGCTTGATCCGGCAAACGCCTTCCCCTTGAAGGAAGCGGACGCTGTTTGAAAGGTCGCCCGCTTGAAGCATATCCTTCTCCTCGCCTCCACTGCTCTCCTCGCGGCCTGCGCGACGACACCTCCGGCGGCATCGTCGGCCACGGCGCCGATCGCTGAAGCGCCAGTGCCCTCTGCTGCTCAGCCGGCGCCCGCCAGGAATGCCGAACTCGCCGCCTTCTTCGACGAGTATGACAAGGCCGAACTCGCCCTGTCACCGCTGTCCAAGTCCTACCGCGGCATCAAGGACGCCGATTACGGCAAGTGGGACGAGTTCACGGATGCCGCCGCGGAGGAGAACCGCGCCCTCGATCAGCGCTACGCCGCAGAGCTTCAGCGACGCTTCCCACGTGAGAGCCTCAGCCCGGAAGACCAACTCAGCTACGACCTGTTCCTGTATCGCATCGCGCGGTCCGACTCGCTGTGGCCCTACCGGAAGAACGGCCTCGTCTTCGACCAGATGAACGGCGCGCAATCGGAAGGCCCCGCGTTCCTGATCAACATCCACAAGGTCGACAGCGTCTCGGATGCGGAGGCGTATGTGTCTCGAATCAGCGGCGTCGCGCGCTACCTCGACCAGGCAATTGCCGAAGCTCAGGACCGTGAGGCTCGAGGCGTGCTCGCGCCCAAGTGGGTCTACCCGTACGTTGTCGCCGACAGCCGCAACCTCATCAAGGGCGCTCCCTTCGACGGCGGGGCGGACAACGATCTCTGGGCCGATTTCAAGACCAAGGTCGGCAAGCTCAATGCCGACCAGGCGACCAAGGACCGCCTCCTCGCTGCGGGGCGCACCGCAATGGTTCGCGACCTCAAGCCAGCCTACCAGCGCGTCATCTCGGCCATGCAGGCACAGCAGGCGAAGGCCGGGCGTGACGACGGCATCTGGCGCTTCCCGAATGGCGCGCCCGAATATCAGGCGCGCCTCAGATATTATACGACGACCGACCTCACTCCCGACCAGATCCATCAGCTCGGGCTCGACCAGGTCGCACGAATCCATCGTGAGATGACCGCCATCAAGGATCAGGTCGGCTTCAAGGGAACGCTGCCCGAGTTTTTCGAGCACATGCGGACGTCGAAGCAATTCTATTATCCGAACACCGCGGCGGGTAAGCAGATGTACCTCGATGAAAGCGCAAAGGCGCAGGCGGCGGTCCAGGCTGCCCTGCCGCGTTTCTTCGGCCGGCTGCCCAAGACCCCGTTGCAGATCAAGCCGGTCGAGCCGTTCCGGGAGAAGAGCGCCGGTAAGGCCTTCTACAACGACCCGCCGCCCGATGGCTCGCGCCCGGGCATTTACTATGTGAACCTCTACGACATGAACGACATGCCCTCAACCGAGGTCGAGGCCTTGTTCTGCCACGAGGGCATTCCCGGCCACCACCTGCAGGGCGCCTTGTTGAGCGAGCTTGGCGAAGGCGAGGTGCCACCGTTTCGTCAGTTCAGCGGCTACACCGCCACCGACGAGGGCTGGGGTCTCTATGCGGAAAAGCTGTGCAAGGAGATGGGCCTCTACAACGACCCGTACCGCGACTTCGGCCGGCTGCAGCTGGAGCTGCACCGGGCCATTCGCCTCGTCGTGGACAGCGGCATCCATCACAAGCGCTGGACCCGTGAGCAGGCGATCAAGTACGTCGAGGACAATAGCGCCGACGCCAAGGGCGGCATTGTGAAGGCGATTGAGCGCTACGTCGTCTACCCGGGCCAGGCGACCGCCTATATGGTCGGCAAACTCAAGATCGAGGAACTGCGCGCCAAGGCGAAGGCTGAGCTCGGTACTCGCTACGACGACCGGCAGTTCCACGACACGGTGCTGCTGGCTGGGTCCATGCCGCTCGACCTGCTGGAAAAGCGGGTGAACGAATGGATCGCGTGGACCAAGGCGAGCTGATCGGCGCGGGACACACGTAGTTCCCGCACTTGATTTTTCAGGGCAATTGCACAAATCGGACTGTGAAAGTCTGATTTAAGCTCATGCGCCTGACCCACCTTGCCGACTATGCGGTCGTGATGATGACTGCCGCGGCCCGCCGTCCCGCGGGCGAGCGCCTGTCCGCGACTGTGCTCGCCTCTGAAACTGGCGTGCCGCTCCCGACTGCTCAGAAGCTGCTCGGCAAGCTCGCGGGCGCGGGCCTGTTTCGAAGTGTGCGCGGCGCAGGTGGAGGTTTCGTGATGGAACGTTCGCCGCGCGAAATCAGCCTCGCCGAAATGGTCGAGGCGGTGGAAGGCCCGATCGCGATGACCCAGTGCTGCGGTTCGGAAGAGGCGTCGGAGTGCGCTCTCGATGCGCATTGCCGGGTCAAGCCGCACATGAGCGTCGTGAGCAATGCCGTCCGCGGCGCGTTGGCGGCGGTGACCCTGGAAGACCTTTGCACGCCGGCGGTCACCGCCCGCGTTCTGGAACAAGCATGAATCAGGAAATCATCACCAAGAACCGCGAAGCGCACGAGGCCGCGGAGAAGCTCGCCACCTACGAGTGGGGCTTCACCAGCGACATCGAGTCCGAACGCGCGCCCAAGGGCCTCAATGAGGACACCGTGCGCTACATCAGCGCCAAGAAGGGCGAGCCCGAATGGCTGCTCGAGTGGCGGCTCAAGGCCTATCGCGCCTGGCTCGAGATGGAGGAGGTCGACTGGGCCAAGCTCGACATCCCGGCGATCGACTACCAGGACGCCTATTACTACGCCGAGCCCAAGAAGAAGCCGACCATCGCCTCGCTGGACGAGCTCGACCCGGAGATCCGCCGCACCTACGAAAAGCTCGGCATCCCGATCGAGGAGCAGAAGGTGCTCGCCGGCGTTGAGGGCGCGCGCAAGGTCGCGGTGGACGCGGTGTTCGACAGCGTCTCGGTCGCCACCACCTTCCGCGAGGAGCTGGAGAAGGCGGGCGTCATCTTCCGCTCCATTTCCGAAGCAGTGCGCGAATATCCGGACCTCGTCCGCCAGTACCTCGGCAGCGTGGTGCCGCAGCGCGACAACTATTTCGCCTGCCTCAACAGCGCGGTCTTCTCCGACGGCACCTTCGTCTACATCCCCGAAGGTGTCCGCTGCCCGATGGAGCTGTCGACCTATTTCCGCATCAATGCGGAGAACACCGGCCAGTTCGAGCGCACGCTGATCGTCGCCGACAAGGGCAGCTATGTCAGCTATCTCGAAGGCTGCACCGCGCCGATGCGCGACGAGAACCAGCTCCACGCCGCGGTGGTCGAGATTTTCGCGCACGAGGATGCGGAGGTGAAATACTCCACAGTCCAGAACTGGTATCCGGGCGATGCGGAAGGCCGCGGCGGCATCTTCAACTTCGTGACCAAGCGGGCGATGTGCTCGGGCGCGCGGAGCAAGGTCAGCTGGACGCAGGTCGAGACCGGCAGCGCGGTCACCTGGAAATACCCTAGCTGCATCCTCAAGGGCGAGGGCAGCGTCGGCGAATTCTACTCGGTCGCGCTGACCAACAACCGCCAGCAGGCCGACACCGGCACCAAGATGGTGCACATCGGCGCGAACACCCGCTCGACCATCGTCAGCAAGGGCATCAGCGCCGGCCGGTCCGACAATACCTATCGGGGGCTGGTGAAGGTACTCCCCGGAGCGGAGAACGTCCGCAACTTCACCCAGTGCGACAGCCTGCTGCTCGGCGACCAGTGCGGCGCGCACACGGTGCCCTACATCGAGGTCAGGAACCCGACCGCGACCATCGAGCATGAGGCGACCACGTCCAAGATCAGCGAGGACCAGCTCTTCTACGCCATGTCGCGGGGGTTGGACCAGGAAGCGGCGGTGGCCCTGATCGTCAACGGCTTCGCCCGCCAGGTGCTGAAGCAGCTCCCGATGGAGTTCGCGGTCGAGGCGCAGAAGCTGTTGGGGATTAGTTTAGAGGGGAGCGTGGGGTGATGCTGTTTGCTGCCATGCTGATCGCGTCGCAAGAACCATCATTTGTCAGCGATCCCAAGACGGCAAGTGCGCTGAGAGCGTATTCGCAGTGTTTGAGAATGCGGGCTATCGAGCTTGAGCCGTCTGGTGCATCACCGGACGATCTGTTCAAGGCAGCAAAGACTGCCTGCGCTGATGAATTCGTCAGTGCCAGCTACGCGCTTCAAGAGCGGTATGTTGAACGAGGGCGAGCTGAAGCCGCGCGTATGAGCGAGCGTTTCATTGCAGCCATCGAAGACCCGGCTCTGGAAGACGTCCGGCTGAAAGTTTTGGAACGCCGAGCGACAAAGAAGAACGATGCTGCAAATCACTGACCTCCACGCGACCGTCGCGGACAAGCCGATCCTGAACGGCCTCACCCTCACCGTTCCGGCGGGCGAGGTGCATGCGATCATGGGGCCGAACGGGGCGGGCAAGTCGACGCTCGCCTATGTGCTCGGCGGGCGGCCCGGCTATGAGGTGACGGACGGCTCCGTGACCTTCATGGGCGAGGACCTGCTGGCCCTCGAACCGCACGAACGCGCCGCGGCGGGCCTGTTCCTCGGGTTCCAGTATCCGGTGGAAATCCCCGGCGTCTCCTCCATGCAGTTCATCCGCGAGAGCCTGAACGCCCAGCGCCGCGCGCGCGGCGAGGCGGAACTCTCCGGCGCGGAGTTCATCCGCCTCGCCCGTGCCGAAGCGGCCGAGCTCGGCATGGACGTCGAGATGCTCAAGCGCCCCGTAAACGTCGGCTTCTCGGGCGGCGAGAAGAAGCGGATGGAGATGGTCCAGATGGGCATCATGCGCCCCCGCTTCGCCGTGCTCGACGAGACGGACAGCGGCCTCGACATCGACGCGCTGCGCATCGTCGGCGCCGGCATCAACCGCATCATGCGCGCGCCCGATCGCGGCGTGCTGCTGATCACCCACTACCAGCGCCTGCTCGACGTGGTGCAGCCGGACCGAGTGCATGTGCTCAGCGCCGGTCGCATCGTGCGCTCGGGCGGGCCCGAGCTTGCCCACGAGCTCGAGCGCGAGGGCTATGCGGAGGTGGCGGCGTGAGAGTGGCCCGACCCAGCGCTTGCGCTCACCCTGAGCCTGTCGAAGGGTGTGGTGCAACGCTTCGACAAGCTCAGCGTGAGCGCGGGAGGCGGATGTGACTGTTCCCTTCCCGACCCGCAAGGCGGAGGCTTACCGTTATTCCAACTTGGATGCCCTCAAGAGCGTCTGGGCCGACCTCGAAGCGCCAAAGCAGATCGTCGTTCCCGCCAGCGAAAAGCACTGGCACGTCCTGCTGCCGACCGAGGAACCGGTGCAAGTCCGCCGAGCCGAGATCGTGCTGGAGGCGGACGCCGAGCTGTCGATCTTCGCGCTTAATACCGCGTCCGACTACGGGCGCTACGAAATAGATGTCGAAGTGCGCAAAGGCGCCAACTTCACCTTCGATGCCGCCAACATCGGCGGAGGCAAGGCGACGCAGGAGATCGTCACCACGGTCCGCCACGTCGAGCCCAACGGCACCTCGCGGCAGACGGTGCGCAGCGTGCTCGGCGGCACAGCGACCGGCAGCTATCTCGGCAAGGTGGCGGTCGCGCGCCATGCGCAGAAGGTCGACGGCGAGCAGTCGGTCAAGGCCATGCTCCTCGACCGCGGCGCCACCGCGAACTGCAAGCCGGAGCTGGAGATCTACGCCGACGACGTGAAGTGCGCCCACGGCGCCAGCGTTGGCGAGCTCGATCCCAACCAGCTGTTCTATGCCCTGTCGCGCGGCCTGCCGCCGGCCGAAGCCAAGGCGCTGCTGCTGGAAGGCTTCGTGCTGGAGTTGTGGGACGATGTGCCGGATGAGGCGCAGCGTGAGGCGCTAGTCGAGGCCAGCCGTGCCGCACTGAGGAGTGTGGTGCGGTGAACAGGCCTGATCTCGTCACCCCGGCCTTGAGCCGGGGTCTGCCTGCCTTCCGAGAAGAAGGCGGTTCCCGGGTCGAGCCCGGGACGACGGACGCACTTGCGGTCCGCGACCAGTTCCCCGCCATCGCCGGCTGGCACTATCTCGATTCCGCCGTCTCCGCGCAGAAGCCGCAGGCGGTGATCGACGCCATCACCCGCGCCTATGCCCAGGACTATGCGTCCGTGCACCGCGGCGTGTACCAGCGCTCGGCGGACATGACGCTCGCCTACGAAGCCGCCCGCGCCCGCGCGGCGAACCTCATCGGCGGCGCGGCCGACGAGGTCATCTTCACCCGCGGGGCGACGGAAGCCATCAATCTGGTTGCGCAAGTGCTCCGCAAGGAGGACCGCTCCCGCGTCCTCCTCTCCGCACTGGAGCACCACAGCAACATCGTGCCGTGGCAGCTCGCCGGCTACGACATCGATGTGGTCCCGCTGACCGCCGATGGCCGGATCGACTTGGATGCAGCGGAGCGGATGATCTCCGACCAGCACCGGGTCGTCGCCTTCGCCCACGTCTCCAACGTGCTCGGCTCGATCCTCGACGGCAACCGCGCCGCCGAGATCGCGCACTCCAAGGGCGCGCTGCTGCTGCTCGACGGCTGTCAGTCCGCCCCGCGCCTGGCGGTGGACGTCGCGGCGATCGGCGCCGACTTCTACGCCTACTCCGGGCACAAGCTGTACGGCCCAACCGGCATCGGCGTTCTGTGGGGCCGCAAGGACCTGCTCGAGTCCATGCCGCCTTGGGCCGGCGGCGGTGCGATGATCGACCGGGTCACGTTCGAGCGCACGACCTTCATGCCCCCGCCGCAGCGGTTCGAGGCTGGCACCCCGCACATCGTCGGCGGGATCGGGCTCGCGGCGGCGATCGACTGGGTCGAGGCGATCGGCGTCAAGCGGCTGCACGCGCACGAGGCTGCGCTTGTGGCGGAATGCCGGGAACGGCTGCGGGGGCTCGGCTTCGTCCGGCTGTTCGGGCCGGAGGAGAGCGCGGGTATCGTCAGCTTCGAGGTAGACGGGGTTCATCCGCACGACGTGGGCACCATATTGGACGACGCGGGCGTGGCGATCCGCGCCGGGCATCATTGCGCGCAGCCGCTAATGGACCTGCTCGGCGTGCCCGCGACCTGCCGGGCGAGCTTCGCGGCGCACTCCGACAGTTCGGACATCGATGCGCTGGTGGACGGCCTCAGCCAAGTGAAGCGGATATTCGGATGATGGGTGAGGAACGCAAGATCGAGATCGAGGAAGTGACGGAGGTCACTCCGCCGCCGCGCGCCCGCGTCGAGAGCGCGGGCGAGACATTCGAGCGCAAGCGCGACTATCTCGCGGGCTTCCTCGCGGAGAAGCCTGTCGATGCACCGGTGCACGGTCCCGGCGGCGACGTGCAAGCGGCGATCGTGGAGGCGCTTAAGACCATCTACGACCCGGAGATCCCGGTCGACATCTACGAGCTGGGCCTCATCTACGACGTGACGGTCAGCCAGGACGGCGACGCCGTGGTCACCATGACGCTGACCACGCCGCACTGCCCCGTGGCCGAGTCGATGCCGGGTGAGGTCGAACTGCGCGTGCTGTCCGTGCCCGGAGTGCGCGATGCGGAGGTGAAGCTCGTCTGGGACCCCCCGTGGGATCCGAGCAAGATGAGCGACGAGGCCCGGCTCGAATTGGGGATGCTTTGATGACCGAAGTAAAAACCCGCACCCGACCGGCCGCCATCACGCTAACCGCGTCCGCCGAGCAGCGGATCGCCGACCTAATGGCCAAGGCTCCCGAAGGAGCGATTGGAGTGAAGCTTTCCACGCCGCGCCGCGGCTGCTCCGGGCTCGCCTACTCGGTGGACTACGTCACCGAAGAAAGCCGCTTCGACGAGAAGATCGAAACTCCTGGCGGCACCTTCTACGTCGATGGCGCGTCCGTGCTCTACCTGATCGGCTCCGTCATGGACTGGCGCGAGGACGACTTTACCGCCGGCTTCGTGTTCGAGAACCCGAACGCCAAGGGCAGCTGCGGCTGCGGGGAGAGTTTCACCGTCTGAGCGTGAATGTGATAACCTTCGGTTCTCGGAGGTGAGTCATGCGATTGTTGCTGCTTCCCGTCCTGGCTGCGGCGCTGGGCGCCCCAAGTGCTCCACCGACCGCGAAACCTGTCGCCGACATGCCCAGCTGGAACCCTTATCAGGAGCAGGCCGGCTGTCCGGAGACGCCGATGTCGCTGGCCCGCAAGCAAGGGGAGAATCCGCGCGCACGGAACCTGACGGACTTGCCCGACGCGATGATGTTCGCAGCTGTTGACCGGCGCATCGACCGCTGCCCGGCCCCACTGGTCCTCAGCCGGCAACCGCGCGGGCGCTGAACTGCCCGCGACAAAGGGGTCCACAAGGGAGGATGCAGTCGCTACATGCGCCTCCCTATGTCCAAGATGTTCAGGATTTCGCTTCCCGATGGCTCCGTGCGGGAGATGCCGGAAGGCTCGACGCCGGCCGATGTGGCTGCCGCGATCGGGCCTGGCCTGGCCAAGGCGGCCCTGGCCGCGCGCGTCAACGGCGAGGTGCGCGATATCACTCGGCCCTTCGAGGAGGATGCCGAGCTCGCGCTGATCACCGCCCGCGACGAGAAGGACGCGTTGGAACTCGTCCGGCACGACTATGCGCACGTGCTGGCCGAGGCGGTGCAGAACCTGTTCCCAGGCACGCAGATCACCTTTGGTCCGGCGACGGACGATGGCTTCTACTATGACTTCGCGCCGGCGCCCGGCCGGGGAGCCTTCACCGAGGAGGACCTGCCCGCCATCGAAGAAGAGATGCGCCGGGTCATCGCCCGCGACGAGCCGCTCATCCGGGAAGTCTGGCAGCGCGCGGACGTACGCGACTTCTTCCAGCGCACCGGTGAGACCTTCAAGGCCGAATGGGTGATGGAGCTGCCGGAGGGCGAACCCATCACCATGTATCGCTCTGGGCAGGGCGAGGGCAAATGGATGGACCTGTGCCGGGGACCGCACCTGGCCTCCACGGGCAAGCTCGACCCGCAGGCGTTCAAGCTGACGCGCGTGTCGGGCGCCTACTGGCGGGGCGACCCTAAGAACCCGATGCTGAGTCGCATCTACGGCACCGCCTGGCTCAATCGGAAGCAGCTCGACGAACACCTCAAGCGGCTGGAGGAAGCGGCCAAGCGCGACCACCGCAAGCTGGGGCAGGAGATGGACCTCTTTCACCTCCAAGCCGAGGCGCACGGCTCCATCTTCTGGCACCCGAACGGCTACCTCATCTGGCGCGAGCTGGAGGCGTACATGCGCCGCGCGATCGACGCCGCCGGCTACCAGGAGGTGAAGACCCCGCAGATCATGGACGCTCGCCAGTGGGAGCAGAGCGGCCACTGGGGCAAGTATCGCGAAAACATGTTCGTCATCCCGGACGAGGTGCCGAACACGGAGGACGAGGGGCCGGTCATCACCGGCGATGCCGACTGGATGGCGCTCAAGCCGATGAACTGCCCGGCCCACGTGCTGATCTTCCGCCAGGGCATCAAAAGCTACCGCGACCTGCCGCTGCGCCTGTACGAGAACGGCTGCTGCCATCGTAACGAGCCGCACGGCGCGCTGCACGGCCTGATGCGCGTGCGTCAGTTCACGCAGGACGACGCCCACATCTTCTGCCGCGAGGACCAGATCGTCGACGAGGTGAAGGCCTTTTGCTCGCTGGCTGACCGCATCTACAAGGACTTCGGTTTCAGCTACTCCATCAAGCTGGCGCTGCGGCCCGAGAAGCGCTTCGGCTCGGACGCGGATTGGGACAAGGCCGAGAACGAGTTGCGCGATGCCGTGAAGGCAGCGGGGCTGGCAACGCCGGAGTACGGGTGGGAGGAGCTTCCCGGCGAGGGCGCCTTCTACGCGCCAAAGCTCGAGTGGCACCTCACCGACGCAATCGGCCGCACGTGGCAGGTCGGCACCATCCAGTCCGACCGCGTGCTGCCCGAGCGGCTGGATGCCTCCTATGTGGGCGAGGACGGCGGCAAGCACCGGCCCGTCATGCTCCACCGGGCCATCTTCGGCTCCTACGAGCGGTTCATCGGCATCCTGATCGAGCATTATGCAGGCAGGTTTCCGCTGTGGCTCGCGCCCGTGCAGGCGGTGGTCGCCACCATCGTTTCGGATGCGGACGGCTATGCCGAGGAGGTCGTGCGCAAGCTCAAGGCGGCTGGCATTCGCGCCGAGACGGACCTCAGGAACGAGAAGATCAACTACAAGGTGCGCGAGCACAGTCTGGCCAAGGTTCCGCTGCTGCTGGTTGTCGGCAAGCGCGAGGCGGAGGAGGGTACGGTTGCGCTCCGTCGTCTCGGATCGGAGGAGCGGCAGCTGGTGATGAGCCTAGACGAGGCGCTCAGGATGATCGCGACCGAAGCGGTCGCGCCGGATCTTGCCGGACAGCAGGGCTGAGCTCGAGCAGCGCTGGCTGCACCTTACACGCGTCGCGCTGCCGGCAGTAGCGGCGGAGCGAGGCTGGCCGCTCAAGGACGATCACTGCTTCCAGCGCGTGCTGCTCGACGGCGCGTGCGAGGGCTGCTGGTACGACCACGTGTCGGGACGTCCGGCATATCGCCATGCGCCGGAGCAGCTCCTGGCGCGGGCGGTCGAGCTTGGGCAGCAGCTGTTGGCCGGAAAGCTAGACCTTCGCGTCAGCAATCGGCAGTCGCTGGCATGGCGCGGCCGCCTGCGTTGAGCGATCAGGAGCGCGGCAATTCCGAGCGGCTTGCGTCGGCTGTCTTGCCGTCGAAATAGCGGTGGAGCACCTGCAGCCGTTGGTCGTCCGCAGCCCGGACCTCCGCCCGCGCCTGCTCTGCCTCCGCAGCGATCTGCACCAGCCGACCCAGCGTCTCATCGACATACGCCCGGCGCTCGTCGGGCCGGGCCCGCTGGCAACGCTCGAGGCAGGTGTCGATGAGCTCGGGAACGCGCCGCTCCAGCGAGACCAGGAGCGACTGGTGCTCGTGGGTCAACGAGGGCGACTGACGCTCCGCCAGAAAGCCCTGGATGGACTCTCGGGCAAGGCGCGCCCGCTGGCGCTCCGGCCAGGTCAGGCACTTGTCGAGTTTGCGCCAGCGCAGGTCCGGAAGAAGGTTGGTCGAGGGCACCCCCGGACGGCGGCGCATGGCGTCGTCTCGTTCGCGCCCGCTCCGGCGAAGTTTCCAGCCGAGTCGCGCGGCGAGGGCCAGGAGCAAGCCGCCGATCACGGCCGCCCACCACGCCTCGTTCGCGACTCCGGCCGTACCGACGGCCAGGCCGATCAGCACCAGCAGGGCAACAGCCCCGGCCAGCGCTGCACGGAACAGTCGATTGAGGGGGCCGTGGAGTCGCTCCCCCATCGCTAGCAGGATCGCGAACGCCAGCGAGCCCACCAGTGCCGCCAGGATTCTCAGCATCGTCGTCCGTCTCTCCGCATCGCACAGGGCGATGTAGGAACCCCCTGGCGCTTGCGCGAGGGCCAACTGACGCCGGCTCGCCACAGAAGAGCGCAAAAACGGCGCGGGAGAGCCACACTCCCCTTTTCAGCGGAGCCAAGAGGCACTAGCTCGCACCCTCGGGTACAACTGACTTCAGGAGATTGCGTTATACCACCGCCCTATCCGCGCCGTTCCATGGCGCCGCCGACGTTTTCCGGCCCTCGCTACAATGAGTTCATCCAGTCCCAGAAGGTCCGGGTGATCGACGAGAATGGCGAGAATTTGGGCGTGATGTATACGCGCGAAGCTTACGAGCAGGCCGTCAGCGTGGGCCTCGACCTGGTCGAGATCAGTCCCAACGCCGACCCGCCCGTCGCCAAGTTCCTCGACATCGGGCGCTTCAAGTATGAAGCGCAGAAAAAAGCCAACGAGCAGCGCAAGAAGCAGAAGACGCAGGAGATCAAGGAGATCAAGATGCGTCCGAACATCGACGACCACGACTACGACACCAAGATGAAGAAGGTCGTCGAGTTCCTGGAAGAGGGCGACAAGGTGAAGCTCACCATGCGCTTTCGCGGTCGTGAGATGGCGCACGGCCAGCTCGGCATGGCAGTGCTCCAGCGCGCATCGGAACAGGTTGCGGAGATCGCCAAGATCGAAGCCCATCCGCGCATGGAAGGCCGCCAGATGCTGATGGTCTTGGCGCCCAAGTAAGGTCCAACGAGGGAGGCCCGCGTGAACCGCAGTTCCGCTTGTTCGAAGTGCGGCGGGAGCATGGGGGCGGGCTTCATCGTCGACGAGGGCCATGGAACTCGTACTGTTGCGAAGTGGGTCGCCGGTGCGCCCGAGCGCAGCATCTGGACTGGCCTGAAGTTGCGCGGACGCGAGCGACTGGACGTTGTGACGTACCGCTGCAGCCGCTGCGGCTTTCTCGAAAGCTACGCGGCCCAGCGCTGACGGGCTGGTTAACGTGTCGCAAAGGGGTTCATTTCCCTGTTGCAACTTTACGACAGTGGGTCGGATTCCCGCAGGGCGCCAAATGCGGTTCGCTTCCCTCTAGGCTGAGGCTGCACTAGCCTTCTCTCCAGAACAGGAGAGGGGTTCATCATGCGCAAGTCCGTCTGGCTGCTATCGGCCGGCATCTTTGCACTTTCGACACCTGCGCTCGCGCAGGAAACCGACACCGACCAAGGCGCGGCCCAGCCGACCGATGGCGCAACGGCTGAGGCCGGCGCCGTGGATGCTTCGGCCACCCAGACTCAGGACAACGCCCAGGCGGGTGAGATCATCGTCACGGCGACCCGCCGTAACGAGGCGCTGTCCGACGTTCCGCTGGCGGTCAGCGCGGTAACCGCGCAGACGCTGGAGAACACCGGTGCGACGGACATCCGTGCGCTCAACCAGGTATCTCCGTCGCTGCTGGTTTCGTCGACGTCATCCGAAGCGGGCGCGGGCGTCGCCCGTATCCGCGGCATCGGCACGGTCGGCGACAACCCCGGCCTGGAAAGCTCGGTCGCCGTGTTCATTGACGGCGTCTACCGCTCGCGTACGGGCGTCGGCCTGACGGAGCTCGGCCAGATCGACCGCATCGAAGTGCTGCGCGGGCCTCAGGGCACCCTGTTCGGCCGCAACGCCTCGGCCGGTATCATCTCGATCATCACCGCGAAGCCGAGCTTCACGACGCAGGTGAACGGCGAGCTGACCATCGGCAATTACGATCTGCGCCGCGTGGAACTGGGCGTGACAGGTCCGATCGGCTCCACTGTGGCCGCGCGCCTCGACGCCATCTACATGAAGCGCGACGGCTTCCTCGACGACGTGATCTCGGGCCGCCAGGTGAACGACCGCGACCGCTACCTGCTGCGCGGCCAGACGCTGTTCCAGCCGAACGACGACTTCTCGCTGCGGCTGATCGGCGACTATGCCAAGCGGGACGAGGAATGTTGCGCGGCTCCCTTCCTGCCCGCACGCGATGTGAACGTGGTGAACGGCGAGGCCCAGGAGGGCCCGTCCACCATCGCCTTCATCGAGCGCGGGCTCGGCGCGGTGATCAACGACGATCCGTTTGAGCGGAACGTCTCGATCACCCCCGGGCGCAGCTACCGCTCGGACGTGAAGGACTGGGGTCTCTCTGCCGAAGCGGTTTACGACTTCGGCGGCGCTGAACTGACCAGCATCACGGCCTACCGGTATAACAATTACATCCGCGGCCAGGACGCGGACTTCAACAATCTCGATCTCGTCTATCGCGACGATGACGGATCGGCCTTCAACCGCTTCAAGACGTTCAGCCAGGAACTTCGCCTGCAAGGCTCGGCCTTCGGCGACCGCCTCGACTGGCTCCTAGGCGGCTATTACGCGAACGAGAAGCTGCGGGTGGACGACAACATCGCTTACGGCGATGACTTCTCGCGCTACGCGAACTGCCTGGTGGCGAACAACTTCGCCCAGTCGTTCGAGTTGAATCCCCTGCTTGCTCCGTTCGCGGGCAGCCTGGTCCAGCCGGGTAACGCTACCTGCTTCAATGGCGCTACGGCTCCCGGCCTCTACGCAGCGCTGGCCGCGGCTCCGACGACCCAGGCGGTGTTCGGCGCATTCTCCCGCCAGGGGCCGTTCGCCGCGCCGATCTTTACCAATAGCGGCTTCACCAACCTGTCGATCGCGAACGGCTTCGGTGCCCGGTCGCTGACCGGAACTGGCACGGACGACCGGTTCGACCAGACTAGCAACAACATGGCGATCTTCACCCACAACATCTTCACCATCACGGATGGTCTGAAGCTGACGGTCGGCGCACGTTACACCCGTGAGAAGAAGGAGCTGGATGCCGACCTGCTGGACGTGGGCGGTTCGGTCTGCGCGCTGTACGGAACGGGCGGTCCGCTCGGTGCCCTGCAGCAGATTCCGTGCGTCATCCCCAGCCTTCCGGGCGGGGCGCTGTCATTCAAGGACAGCTTCACCGAGAAGAAGCTCTCCGGAACCGTGGTCCTCAGCTGGAAGCCGACACCCGACCTGCTCACCTATGCGAGCTTCTCGCGTGGTTATAAGGCCGGCGGCTTCAACCTGGATCGGTCGGCGCTCAGCCGCTACGTGGCGCTGAACTCCTCCGGCGTTCCGGTCGCGGGCGCGGTATGTCCCACCAGCGGAACGCTTCCGGCGGGTTGCGCCACCGGCGGGTTCACGGATCCCAGCCAGCTGCGCTTCAAGCCGGAGATCAACAACGCGCTGGAGATTGGTGCCAAGTACAACGGGCGCGGGTTTGACGTGAACGTTGCGGTGTTCCGCCAGCTGTTCAAGGACTTCCAGCTCAACACCTTCAACGGCATCAACTTCTTCGTTGAGAACATCAACGCCTGCAAGGACGACCTGAACGGCGCGGACACGGACAACTCGCAGATCGTTCCGACCGGCGCCTGCGAGGGCAAGACCAAGGCGGGCGTGAAGAGCCAGGGCGTCGAATTTGAAGTCTTCACCCGTCCGCTCCGCGACGTGACCTTCAACTTCGGTGCAACGGTGGCCGACACCAAGTATCGCAAGAACCTGGTCGGTGCCGATGGTCGCGCGCTGACCCCGGCCCTGTTCCAGCTGCCGGGCCGCCGTCTGTCCAACTCCTCGCGGTTGACCCTGTCGTCCTCGATCGGCTGGACTCCGCCGATCGGCTCGAGTGGCCTGCGGGGCCTCATCTACCTCGATGCGCGTCACCAGTCGAAGTTCAACACGGGCTCCGACCTCGACATCGAGAAGATCGACGATGGCTACACCGTCTTCAACGGCCGCGTCGGCCTGCGTGGACCGCGCGATCGGTGGGCGCTGGAGTTCTGGGCGCAGAACCTGTTCAACACCGACTACAAGCAGGTGGCCTTCGACGCCTTCCTGCAGGGCAGCTGCACGACCCGCGGCGCGCAGGCGGGCTTCTGCTCGCCGATCCCGAATCGTTCGACCCAGCTATTCGGCGCCTTCCTGGCCGAGCCGCGGACCTACGGCATGACCCTGCGGATGAAGCTGTCGCCGGAGCCGCGGGTCGAGGAGGCCGCACCTCCCCCGCCCCCGCCCCCGCCGCCTCCGCCGCCTGCCACGCAGACCTGCGCGGACGGCTCGGTCATCCTGGCGACGGACAGCTGCCCGTTGCCGCCACCTCCGCCGCCCCCGCCGCCGCCGGCGCCGGAACGCGGCTGAGCCTCAGCCGAGTGAACAGGGAAGGGCTCCGCGAAAGCGGGGCCCTTCCTCTTTTCGGGGATCAGGCGGCCGCAGCCTCTGCGCCGTCGCTCGCCGCGGCGAGGAGTGCGGTGCGAAGAATCGCATTGTCGACCGGTTCGAGCTTCTTCCCGTCCGCTCGGGTCAGGTAGAAGACGTCGACCGCGCGCTCTCCATATGTGGCGATGTGCGCGGAATGGATAACATGGCCCAGCCCGTGGATCGCACGGGCGAGGCTGGCAAGCAGGCCGGGACGGTCTGCCGCATTCACCTCCACCACCGTGGTTCGCCGCGAGGCGCGATCCGCGACGGTGATCGACGGCGCGATGGCGAAGGCACGGGCCGACGATCCGGCGGGGAGCGGGGGGAGGGACTCGCCCGCAAGGGCTGCCTCGACCGAGCGGACCAGCCGCTGCCGAAGCCGCTTCTCGCCGTACGGCTTTCCTCGCCCGTCCTGCACCAGCAGATTATCCAGCGCCATCCCGTCTCGTGTGGTGTGAATGCGCGCGTCGACGATCGTGGCCCCCGCGGCCGCCAGACCGGCGCAGACCCGATAGAAGAGTCCCGGCCGGTCCGGAGCGAACACCGTGACGCGAGTCGCGCCCTCTTCCTCACCTTCAGCCAGGACGCTCGCCCCGGCATCGCCGATCCGAGCGCCGGCCGCGGCGATCTGCCGGGCATTGGCAAGGATCGAATCCGGCGTTTCCGCAATCCAGTAGCTATCGGGCAGCCGGCGCGCATGGGCACGTGCAGCACCGGCCTGCCAGCCGAGCGCGCTCGCCAGCTCCGCCTGCCGGGCCGCGACCTGCTCGGCGCGCCCGCGCTGCTTATGTCCAAGTCGCAGGCGCTCTTCGGCTAGGTCGAACAGGGAGCGGATCAGTCGGCGCTTCCATTCGGTCCAGACGCCCGGTCCGACGGCCCGGATGTCGACCACGGTCAGGATCAGGAGCAGGCGCAGCCGCTCCGGCGACTGAACCGCGGCGGCGAAGTCGTCGATGGTCTTGGGATCCGATAGATCACGCTTGAATGCCGTTGCCGACAGCAGCAGGTGATACCGGACCAGCCAGGCGACGGTCTCCGTTTCGCCAGCGTCCAGCCCGAAGCGCGGACAGAGCCGCTCGGCTATTTCCGCGCCCAGCACCGAATGGTCGCCACCGCGCCCCTTGGCGATGTCGTGGAGCAGGACGGCGACGTAGAGGACCCGGCGCGATCCGATCTGGTCGAACAGCGCGGTTGCCAGCGGGTGGTCGGCCTGGAGTTCGCCGCGCTCGATCGCGGCCAGCAGGCCCACCGCGCGAATGGTGTGCTCGTCCACCGTATAGTGGTGGTACATGTCGAACTGCATCTGCGCGACGACGCGCCCGAAGTCTGGCACGAACCGGCCGAAGACTCCGGCCTCGTTCATCCAACGCAGCACCAGGTCCGGCCGCTTCCGGTGGGTCAGCACGTCGAGAAACAGCGCGTTGGCCTGCGGATCGTCGCGAACCTGATCCACCAGCTTCGCATCCCGGGTGGCGGCGCGCATCGCGGTGGGATGGATCTCCAGCCCCTCGCGAGCGGCCAAGGCAAATACTTCCAGCAGGCGAACCGGCTCTTCCGCCAGGAAGTCGTCCCGCGGGATCGACAGGCGGCCGCGGTCCAGCACGAACCCGTTCAAGCGGCGCGGGCGGCGGAGGAACGTCGGAAGCGCGAACCGCCGGCCCTTCTTGCCGAGCTGTTCGTCCAGCTGCGCAAGGAACACGCCGGTGAGATCACCGACCGTCTTTGCCTGCAGGAAGTAGAAGTGCATGAACCGTTCGACCGCGGATTTTCCCGGTCGGTCGGAATAGCGCATCGCCTCGGCGATCGCGCGCTGATGGTCGAAGCTCAGCCTTTCTTCGGCACGCCCGGCGAGCAGGTGCAGGTGACAGCGCACCGACCAGAAGAAGCGCTCCGCCCGATCGAAGCGGCGCGCCTCCTCCGGGGTCAGCAGGCCGGCGTCGACCAGTTCGGCCGGGCTTTGCACGCCATGAACATATTTCCCGATCCAGTAGAGCGTATGGAGGTCGCGCAGGCCGCCCTTGCCGTTTTTGACGTTGGGCTCGACGACATAACGGGTATCGCCCATCTTCACGTGCCGTTCGTCTCGTTCCGCGAGCTTGGCCGTCACGAACTCGGCGGCGGTGCCCGCCACTACGTGCGAGCGGAAGCGACCATTCGCCTCCTCGAACAGGGTTTGGTCGCCCCAGAGGAAGCGCGATTCCAGCATCGCCGTGCGCACCGTCATGTCGGACCGGGCGAGCGAGAGCAGTTCGGGCACCGTCCGGATGGCCTGCCCGACCTTCAGCTTGAGATCCCACAGGAGGTACAGGGTCGCCTCGATCACCTGCTCGCACCATGGCGCGCGCGGGTGAGGGGTCAGGAACATCAGGTCGACGTCGCTGAACGGCGCCATCTCGCCGCGCCCGTAGCCGCCGAGGGCGACCAGCGACACACGCTCCCCCGTGGACGGGTTCCCGTTGGGGTAAAGGCGGGTGGCTGCGAAATCGAAGGCAAGGCGAACCAGTTGATCCGTCATCCACGCCGTACCGGCGGCATGGACCCGGCCCCGCGCCGGCTCGGCGGCAATACGGCGGGCGATTTCCGCTCGACCGTGGTCCAGCGCCTGCTTCAGGGTCGCGACCGCGTCGTTGCTGTTTCCGCTCCCGAGCGTGTCGGCGATCGCGCGGCGGTCGATGATCGTCCGCTTGTCTTCGACCAGGTCGAAGCGCTGGGCGCTCATCCGTCCCGCTCCATCGACAGGCGCTTAAGGCGATACAGGGCTTCCAGCGCGTCGCGCGGGCTGAGTGCGTCAGGGTCGATAGCGTCCAGGGCGTCAACCAGAGGGTCGGACTTGTGCTCCGGCTCCGCCAAAGCAGCAGCGAACAGGGGCAGGTCGTCCAGCCCCGCGGCGATCCCGCCGGTCGCGTCCCGGCCGGCCTCCAGCTTGGCGAGCACCGACTTGGCTCGCGCGACCACGGCCGGCGGAAGTCCCGCGAGTCGCGCCACCGCGATGCCGTAGCTCCGGTCCGCAGGTCCGTCCGCGACCTCGTGCAGGAGGACGAGATCACCCTTCCACTCGCGGGCACGGACGTGGTGCAGCGACAGCGCGTCGAGCCGGCCGGCGAGACGGGTCAGCTCGTGATAGTGGGTCGCGAACAAGGTCCGGCACTTGACCTGATCGTGCATCGCCTCGACTACGGCCCAGGCGATAGCCAGACCATCGTAGGTGGATGTGCCCCGCCCAATCTCGTCAAGGATGACGAGGCTGTTCCGGGTTGCCTGGGTGAGGATGGCCGCAGTCTCGACCATCTCGACCATGAAGGTCGATCGCCCGCGCGCGAGATTGTCCGACGCGCCCACCCGGCTAAACAGGCGGTCCACAAGCCCCAGCCTGGCGCGTGCCGCAGGGACGAAGCTCCCCGCCTGCGCAAGCAATGCAATCAGCGCCGCCTGACGCAGGAACGTCGACTTGCCGCCCATGTTGGGTCCGGTGATCAGCCACAGGCGGTCTTGCGGCCCGAGCGCGAGATCATTGGCGATGAACCGTTCGCCAGACGATTGAAGCGCGCTTTCGACAACCGGGTGGCGCCCGCCCTCGATCTCCAGGCAGGGCTGCTCCAGCAAGGCGGGTGCGCACCAACTACCTTCGGAAGCGCGCTCGGCATGGGACGCCGCCACGTCCAGCCGGGCGATCGCGTCCGCGGTGTCGGCGACGGCCGCGGCCGAGGCAACCGCCAGGCTGGTCAGCTCCTCCAGGTGGGCGGCTTCCGCGGCAAGCGCGTGGGCGCCAGCCTCCAGCACCCTGCTAGCCTCCTCGTGCAGGGCCGGCGAGTTGAAGCGCACCACCCCCGCCAGGGTCTGGCGATGGGTGAAGCCGCTGTCGGGCTGGAGCAGCCGGTCGGCATTCCTGGCGGAAACCTCGACATGGTAGCCAAGCACCGCATTGTGCCGGATCTTGAGGCCGCTGATCCCCGTCGCCTCGCGGTAGCGCGCCTCCAAGGCGGCGATGGCTCTTCGGCCGTCCGAGGAAGCGGCACGAAGAGCATCGAGATCAGGGTCGTAGCCCTCGGCGATATACCCGCCCTTGCTGGCGTCCAGCGCCGGCGCGAGGACCAGCGCGGCGGCAAGGTGCTCTGTCAGCGCCTCATGCCCGCCGAGCCGCGGCAGCAGCCGCTCGAGCAAGGCGGGGCGTTCCCGCTCGCCTTCCAGTTCGAGCCCGAGCGCTGCGGCCGCACCGAGTCCGTCGCGGAGCAGCGCCAGGTCCCGCGGGCCGCCGCGCCCGGCCACCAGGCGGCCAAGCGCACGGCCGATGTCCGGCATGGCCTTGAGGGCTTCCCGCACTCGCCCTCGCCGCAGCCCGTCTTCGTGCAGCCAGGCGACCAGCGCCAATCGTGCCTCAATGGCAGCCTTGTCGAGGAGGGGAGCGGAAAGATCGGCCGCGAGCAGCCGGCGACCGGCCGCAGTGGTGCATCGGTCCACTTCGGCCAGCAGCGAGCCGGCGACTTGGCCATCGACGGTGCGGGTGATCTCCAAGCTCGCTCGCGTCGCCGCGTCGATTGCCATGTGCTGCAGCCGCGCGATCCGGCGCGGAGCCGCAAGGAACGCCGTTGCGTCCTTCTGCGTCGCATGGAGATAGGCGAGGAGCCCGCCCGCCGCGGCGAGTTCCGCTCGGGACAACTCGCCGAACCCGTCGAGCGTCTGCACCGCGAATCGGCTTTTCAGCGCGCGCTCGCCCGACAGGCTGTCGAACCCGCCCTTTCCGGCCACGCAGCGTACACCCGGCACCTGGCCTTCCGCGATGATCTCCGCGGGGGAGAGCCGTGCCAACTCGGCTTGCAGGTCGCCGGGCCCGCAGGCAACCAGCTCGAAGCGCCCCGTGGAAATGTCGGCGGCGGCAATGCCCCAGTCGTCGCCCGCGCGGGCAATCGCCGCCAGCCAGTTCGCCGCACCGCTGTCGAGCAGCGTCTCCTCGGTCAGCGTCCCCGGCGTGACCAGCCGGACGATGGCCCGCTCGACGAGCGCCTTGGACCCGCGCGCCCTGCGGGCTTCGGCGGGACTCTCCGTCTGCTCGGCGATGGCGACCCGATGTCCGGCGCGGATCAGCCGGGCGAGGTAGCTTTCGGCCGAGTGGACCGGCACGCCGCACATCGGCACCGGCTCGCCCCCGCTCTCACCCCGCTTCGTCAGCGCGATGTCGAGGCAGGCCGCGGCGGCCTTGGCATCCTCGAAGAACAGCTCGAAGAAATCTCCCATGCGATAGAACAGCAGCGCATCGCCTGCCTCCGCCTTGAGGCGGTGGTACTGCTCCATCATCGGGGTCGGGGCATCGGCGCGGGCCATGAGCGGTGAGTTAGCCTGAGTGGCGCTCTTCGCACACCCCTTCGCGCACGCTGAACAGCCACGAAGTGGCGTATCGAAGCGCAGTCCGTCGATATCCGACTGCGCCGAAACTCAGGATGATCGGGAGGGGTGACGTTCCGAGCCGAAGTCACTACCTGCGACCCGAACCTCAAGGAGACCACCCATGGCCGACGCGCCGCAGACCCTCACCCTGACCCTTTCCAGCGGCGGCGATGTCGTCATTCGCCTGCGCCCGGACCTTGCCCCCGGCCACGTGGAGCGGATCACCAGCCTCGCCAAGCAGGGCTTCTATGACGGGGTGGTCTTTCATCGGGTGATCCCGGGCTTCATGGCGCAGGGCGGCGACCCGACCGGCCGTGGCACCGGCGGCTCCAGCCTTCCGGACCTCAAGGCCGAGTTCAACGCCGAGCCGCACGTTCGCGGCACCTGCTCGATGGCGCGCACCAACCAGCCGGACACGGCAAACAGCCAGTTCTTCATCTGCTTCGACGATGCGCGGTTCCTGGACCGGCAGTATACGGTGTGGGGCCAGGTCGAGAGCGGCATGGAGCATGTCGATGCGCTGCCGGTCGGCGAACCGCCGCGCAATCCGGGCAAGATCGAGAAGGCGATCGTCGCCTAGACCGACAGCAAGCGGGCGCTCACGCTTCGACAGGCTCAGCGTGAGCGCTCGGGAGGGCGTCTGAAGTTGCGCTCACCCTGAGCCTGTCGGAATCGAAGATGACCGAAGGACAAGGGTGTCCGCGATGACCTCACCTGTTGCCCTCATCACCGGCGCCTCGGCCGGCCTCGGCACCGACTTCGCCCGCCAGCTCAGCGCCACCGGCGCGCGGCTGGTGCTGGTCGCCCGGCGCAGGGATCGGCTAGAGGCGCTTGCCGCGGAACTGGGCAATGCCCGCGCCGTCGACCTCGACCTGTCGGAGCCTGACGCGGCGGAGCGGCTGATGGCCGACCTCTCCGCTCACGACGAGCATGTCGACCTGCTGGTGAACAACGCCGGCTTTGGCCTTGGCGGACGGTTCGAGACGCACGACCCCGCGCGCCTCCGCCAGATGGTGGACCTGAACTGCGGCGTCCTGACCGACCTCACTCGCGCGGTCGTGCCGGCGATGATCGAGCGCAGGCGCGGCGGCATCCTCAACGTCGCATCCACCGCGGCCTTCCAGCCCGGGCCTGGGATGGCCGTCTATTTCGCGACCAAGGCTTACGTGCTGAGCTTCTCGGAAGCCCTCCACGAGGAACTGAAAGGCCAGGGCATCCACGTCACCTGCCTCTGCCCTGGACCAACTGCGACCGAATTCCCCGAAGTGGCGGGCTTCGGCAAGGCGGGCGCGTTCGACAAGCTCTCGGCCGACAGCGCCAGCGTGGTCCGGGCGGGCCTTGCCGGCCTCGACCGCAACCAGGCGGTGGTCATCCCGGGCACTTTCAACAAGCTCGGCGCCCAGGGGCATCGGCTGCTCCCCCGAGCTCTGCTGCGCAAGGCCGCCGGCATCATCAAGCTCTGAGGCGACGGCTCGCGGGTGTCTTGCGCATAGCCGGTGAACCAACCTGAGCCTCAGCTAGTTCGCCCCGCCTGCGGTAACACCCCCGCGCAGCTGGCCAAGCGCCCTCTTTTTTCGTTTCGCGTCAGTCCCACATTGAACCTTGCGGCCGGTGCCCGGGTTCACAGGCGCGAGAAGGAGAGCGTTGCGAATGGCTGATGTGGATACCGAGGTACGGCGACTGCAGGTTGCCAACCTCCCGCCCTCGGAAAGCGGCCGCGGCCTGGCGCGCCTGCCCGTTCGCTTCATGGCGGAAGCCGGACTGGAGGACGGCGCAGTCATCGAGATCGTCGGCAAGCGCTCCACGCCGGCCAGGGCGATTCGGCCGCTGAAGGACGACGAGGGGGTCGACATCGTCCGGCTCGACGGCCTGCAGCGGGCCAACGCCGGTGTCGGCTCGGGCGATTTCGTCGAAGTGCGACCGGCCCAGTCGAAGCCGGCCACCCGCGTGGTGTTCGCGCCGGCGGTGAACAACATCCGTCTGCAGGGCTCCGCGGAGGCATTGAAGCGGACCTTCGCCGGTCGCCCCCTCACGTCCGGGGACACGGTGGCGACCAGCGGACACCAGCGGATCAACGCCGACATGCCCGAGCACGTCCGCCAGCTGCTGAACGCGCCCGCTTTCGCCATTCAGGAGATCCGCCTCGCCGTGGTCTCCACGACGCCCCGCGGCATCGTCCACATCGACGCGAACACCCAGGTGGAGCTGCTCGCCGAATATGCGGAGCAGCATGGTGAGCGGCGAGCGGACGTCACTTATGACGACCTCGGCGGCATGCGCGGGACCATCGATGCTTTGCGCGAGATGGTCGAGCTGCCGCTTCGTCACCCGGAGCTGTTCCAGCGCCTGGGTGTCGATCCGCCCAAGGGGGTCCTGCTCCACGGCCCGCCCGGCACCGGCAAGACGCGGTTGGCCCGGGCAGTGGCGAACGAAAGCGATGCGCAATTCTTCCACATCGCCGGTCCGGAGATCATGGGCTCGGCCTATGGCGAGTCCGAGAAGAAGCTGCGCGAACTGTTCGAGGAGGCCAGCCAGGCAGCACCGTCCATCATCTTCATCGACGAGATCGACTCCATCGCTCCCAAACGCGGGCAGGTGACGGGTGAAGCGGAGAAGCGCCTGGTCGCGCAGCTGCTGACCCTGATGGACGGGCTGGAGCCGCGCCAGAACCTGGTGGTGATTGCCGCCACCAACCGCCCGGAGGCGATCGACGAGGCGCTGCGCCGGCCAGGCCGGTTCGACCGCGAGATCGTGGTCGGCGTACCGGACGAGAACGGTCGGCGCGAAATCCTCGGCATCCATACCAGGGGCATGCCGCTGGACGGCGGCGTCAACCTCGATGAGCTGGCGCGGCGCACCTACGGCTTCGTCGGTGCGGACCTCGCTGCGCTGACGCGTGAAGCGGCACTGGAAGCCGTCCGCCGGATCATGCCGGAGCTGAACCTCGCCGATGGCACCATCCCGAACGAGGTGCTCGACAAGCTGGCGGTGACCGGCTCCGACTTCGACAACGCACTGAAGCGGGTGCAGCCCTCGGCGATGCGCGAGGTGCTGGTGCAGGTGCCCAACATCGGCTGGGAGGACGTCGGGGGCCTCGACGCCGCAGCGGAGAAGCTGCGCGAAGGGGTGGAACTGCCGCTGAAGCATCCCGACGCGTTCCGCCGCTTGGGCATCCGGCCGGCCAAGGGGTTCCTGCTCTATGGCCCGCCCGGCACGGGCAAGACGCTGCTGGCGAAAGCCTGCGCGCGGGAAAGCCAGGCCAACTTCATCGCGACCAAGTCATCCGACCTCCTCAGCAAATGGTATGGCGAGAGCGAGCAGCAGATCGCCCGCCTGTTCGCCCGTGCCCGGCAAGTCGCACCGACGGTCATCTTCATCGACGAGCTCGACAGCCTGGTTCCGGCGCGCGGCGGCGGAATGGGGGAGCCGCAGGTGACGGAGCGGGTGGTGAACACCATCCTGGCCGAGATGGATGGCCTGGAAGAGCTGCAGGGTGTCGTGCTGATCGGTGCGACCAATCGCCCGAACCTCATTGATCCCGCCTTGCTTCGCCCGGGGCGGTTCGACGAGCTGGTCTATGTCGGTCCACCCGACACCGCCGGCCGGCGACGCATTCTCGCGATCCACACCAAGGGCATGCCGCTCGCGAACGACGTGGACCTGGAGCGGCTGGCGCAGCGGACCGAGAACTTCACCGGGGCGGACCTCGAGGATCTCACCCGCCGGGCCGGCCTGACGGCCCTTCGGCGCGGGCTCGACGCCGGCCAGGTCACCATGGCCGATTTCGAGGCTGCGCTGTCCGATACGCGGGCATCGGTAACGCCGCAGATGCTGGAAGAATATGCCCGCATCCAGTCGACGTTGAAGAGCGATGCGGTTCGGCCTGACGGCGGGATCGGTTTCGTCAGCCCTGGAATGCTTCGCCCACGGTCGGCCGAGAAGCAGGGCTAGGCGAGGCGCTTCCTGCCCCAAACGATCAGGACCAGCAGCAGCACCGTCGCCGCGCCGAAGGGCAGGTGCGTATCGATGCCGTACATCGCCATGGCGATCGTCGGGGCGGCGACGTAGCTGATCCCGTTCGCCGAGGTGATCACGCCGGCGACCGCGCCCTGCTCGCCCAAGGGGACCGCGAGGCTTGCTCCCGCCGTGAAGCCTGGGCGCGTGAACCCGAAGCCGATGGAGGTGATCGAGAAGCCCAGTACTAGTCCGTAGAGATCGGATGCGAACATCGTCACCAGCAGCCCTGCCGCCGCAATGGCCGAGCCCCAGAGGATCAGTGGTCGCGGGCCCATGGCGAGCCGCGGAATCAGCCCCCATTGGGCAGCTAACGTGGCAGCGGCTCCAGCCATCATGACGATGGCGATGCTCGTCTCCGCCCCATTGGGCTGAAGCTGCAGCTGGTCGATGATGAAGAAGCCCAGGCAGGTAAGGCCGCCTGCCTGCGCATGGCCCGACGCGACGCCCGCCAAAATCCAGTTCCGGATGCGCGGGTCACGCCAGCGCAGGCGGTCTTGCCGGGTCGGAGAGGTCGCTGCCTTGACGCTCGCACCCGTCACCATGGAGGCGAGGCTGGGATAGCTCATGGCCGCACCCCGGCCCTCCCGCGGCTCCGCCGCATCGTCCGGCAGCCAGATCAGGATCGCGCCGGATACCCCGACCGCAATCAAGGCAAAGGCGAACAATGGGCCGGGCAGCCCGACGAAGGGCAGCACGAACAGGGGCGCGAGCGCCGGTCCGATCACCGTTCCCAGTCCGAACGACGAGGACAAGGCCGACAACGCGCTGGTTCGGGCTGTCCGCCGGGTTTTGCTGGCGAGATAAGCCTGGGTCGCGCTCGGGGTCGCGCAACCGAGGCCGCCGTAGATCGCCCGGAACAGTCCGAACAGCAGGAAGGTCAGCGCTCCGCCGATCCAGCCGTGCATCCCCGCGACCAGTGCCAGTCCGCAAAGCGTCATCGATACGATGAACCCGAGAAGGCCCAGAAGCGTCAGCGCCTTGCGCCCGTGGTGATCGCTCTGCCTTGCCCAGAAGGGCGCCAGCAGCACCCACAGGACCGCGGACCAGGTGTAGGCAATAGCGACCCAGAAATCGGCGATCCCGATCTCCCGTCCGATCGCCGGCATGACCGACTGCAGCGCCGTGTTGCCCGCCGCCGCCACCAGCATAGCCGAAAAGAGCAGTCCGAACTGGAGGGGAGTGACTGCGGAACCTCCGACCTTGCGCTGTCCCGTTCCTCTCGCCATGGCCGCGGGTCATAGTCCGCAGGACGGGTGAGGCAAGCGAGCGGCTGGAACTTGCCAATCGGCCGGGCATTTGCCACCGGGGGACAAATCTTCCCGCTCATCCGGAGACTTCATGCCTGCCTCGACTGCCCGCACGCTGAAGGGACCTCGTCGCCTCGCTCGCCGCGATGCGCGCCGGACATCGAATCCGCGCCTCCACTTCCTTCGCGGCTTCCTGAAGAATCCCGTGATGGTCGGCTCAATCATTCCCTCCAGCCGCAAGCTGATCGATCGCATGCTGGAACCGGTGGATTGGGCCAACACCCGCGTTTTCGTCGAATATGGCCCCGGTGTCGGCACCTTCACACGCCCGATCCTGGAACGGCTCGGCCCGGACGCGACCCTGATCACGATCGACACCAATCCGGAGTTCACGGACTATCTGCGCCGCGATATCGACGACCCTCGGCTGGTTCCGGTGACCGGCTCGGCGGCCGACGTGGAGAAGATTCTCGCCGACCGCGGCTTCGCCCATGCCGACTATGTCCTGTCGGGATTGCCGTTTTCGACTCTGCCACCGGGTGTGGGGGATGCGATCGGTGCGGCCACCTCGCGGGTGATCCGTCCGGGCGGCGCTTTTCTCGTTTACCAGTTCAGTCCAAAGGTTCGCGAGTTCATTGCGCCCGTTTTTGAGCGTCTGGAACGCGGTTTTGAGTGGTTCAACGTGCCACCCGCGACACTGTTCTGGGCCTATCGGGAGCCGCAGGCAGCGGAGTAGCGCCTACTTCTCCGCGCCGAAGTTCAGCCGCCGCGTCACCGTATAGTCGATCGTCGTCACCAGGAAGTGACCGATGGTCCACTTCGCCTTGCGCCACCAGTTCGCTCGCGCCTTGTGGATTTCGGGCGTGATCTGCAGGCTGTCCCGTGTCTCCCGCTCGAAGTAACCCCGCATCTGCTCGGCAAAACCCGCATCTTCGATCCGAAGCATGATCTCCAGGTTCAGGTAGAGGCTGCGAAAGTCGAAGTTGGACGAGCCGATGTGCACCGCATCGTCGACGATCGCCAGCTTGGTATGCAGGCGGCACGGCTGATACTCGTACATCTCGACGCCATTGCGCAGCAGCCGCTTGTAGGTGTGCCGCGCAGCCGCGATGGTGGTCGTGTTGTCGGACTTGGAAGCGGTGATGACGCGGACCTGGCCGCGCCGTCCCATTCGCGCGATCCGGCGCAGCATGGCGTAGGGCGGCGAGAAATAAGCCGCGATCATGTCCATGCGCGTGCCGCTGATGATCTCCTTGGCGATCTGGGTCGGCCAGGGATTGCGACGGCGCATCGGCCCCGAGAACTTCCACTGCAACGCGCCCCTGCGCTGCGAATGGCGATGGATCAGGCGGCGTAAGGTGCGGATCTTCGCTCCCTTGGTCGTCGTCCACTTGAAGATCGCTTCATAGTAGCGCGTGAGCGGGGTGACAGCGCTTCCGTCCAGCGTCAGCCACAGGTCCCTCCAGTCCGTCGCCTTGCTGCCGTCGCCGAAATAGTCGTCATCGATGTTGGAGCCCCCGACGATGGCTCTGCGACCGTCGAAGATGGCGATCTTCTGGTGGTTCCGCAGCAGGTACCGGACTCCGTAGCGGGGATGGAACAGGCAGAAGTGCCCGCCCGCATCATGCAGCGGCTGGTAGAAGTCCGGCCGCGCCGCCGAGCAGCCAAACCCGTCCACCAGCAGCCTCACCTCGCAACCGCGCTCCACGGCCCGCACGAGGGCCTGGACGACCGCGCGTCCGGCATGGTCGTCGGAGAACATGTAGAAGAGCATGCGGATGCTCTCCCGCGCTTCGTCGATCATGCGCAGGATCGTTTCGAGCCGCTCGGGCCCTTCTTCGATCAGTTCTAGCCGCGTGCCCGCGATGTCCGCGCTGATCCGCCGGTGCGACGACGGCGGCTGCGGATCGGGGCGGTCGGCCATGGGCGACCTTTGCCGGGCTGGAGGTGGAGGCGCAAGCATCGGAGGCGTAACGCATCCGGAACGGAAAAGTCGCGCTTTCCTTGACTCTGGCACAGGGGCGTCTTAGGTCGGCGCCCTTCCGTCGAACTCCCGCTTTTAGAAAGACAGGCCGTCATGGCACGCGTCACCGTCGAAGATTGTGTCGACAAGGTTCCGAACCGCTTCGATCTCGTCCTGCTTGCGGCGCAGCGCGCGCGGCAGATTTCCGGCGGCGCCGACCTGACGTTGGATCGCGACCGGGACAAGAACCCCGTCGTGGCCCTGCGCGAGATTGCCGAGCAGACGGTTCGTCCGCCCGAACTGCACGAGGCGATCGTCTCGGGTCTCCAGCGTGTCCGCATCGACGAAGAGGACGAGACGGACGAACTCGCCTCGCTCAGCGAGTCGGCCGAGGCGCTTCGTCTGACCGCGGCGGCTCCGCCGCGCCCGACGCCGAGCGGCGGCGACTACGAGTAATCGGCGGCGAGGGACTGCGCTGCGCTCGCCGCAGCGCTGGTCCTGACCGGTGCCTTCTGCGGCACCTCCGCATCGACCCAGGTGAGATCGGCGGGCGACACGGCGCGACCAGCGTGATCCCGCGCGACGAGCTCCTGCAGCGGCTTGCCAGAGCGCTTGTCCGCCAGGATCATCCGCGATGGTCCTGCCAGCCATTTCTCTGACCATTGGCGAAGCGCGACCAGCGTCGGCAGCAAGTCCGCTCCCATGGCGGTCAGCTCGTAGATAATCCTTCGCCTGTCCACAGGATCACGACGACGCTCGAGCACGCCTGCTTGGACCAGACGAACCAGGCGGTTGGACAAGATGTTGCGCGCAATCCCCAGAGAGGCTTGGAACTCCTCGAAATGTCGGAGACCCGACATTGATCCTCGCAAGATCAGGATCGTCCACTTTTCACCAATCAACTCGATCGCGGGAGAAAGCGGACAATGGGCTGCTGCAGCCCTGAACGCTTCAACAATGCCGCTACTTGCGTCGTTACTCAACGAGACGGTCCTTGACAGGTCTTCGGCCGCACGAATGAAGCACACAACCGCCGCCGACGCTAGCAGCCGAAGCGTGAGCGCTACCATGCGTGGCCTTGGTGCCGCAGTGGCTTTCGCACTTGCAACAGGATGGCCCCTCGGCCCACATTAGGGGCGTGCTACGCCAATATGAGTTGATCGAGCGGGTTCGGTCGTACGATCCCGACGCCGACGAGGCGTTGATCAACCGCGCCTACGTTTTCTCGATGAAGGCTCACGGCTCGCAGACGCGCGCCAGCGGAGACCCTTACTTCAGTCATCCGATCGAAGTCGCGGGCATCCTGACGGACCTGAAGCTCGATGACGAGACGATTGCCACGGGCATTCTCCACGACACCATCGAGGATACGGTTGCGACGCCGGAGGAAATCGAGCGCACTTTCGGCCCGAACGTCGCCAGGCTGGTCGATGGCGTTACCAAGCTCAGCAAGATCGAGGCGCAGTCGGAGAATGAGCGCGCCGCCGAGAACCTGCGCAAGTTCCTGCTCGCCCTGAGCGACGATATTCGCGTGCTGCTGGTGAAGCTGGCCGACCGGCTCCACAACATGCGCACGCTCCACCACATCAAGAACGAGGACAAGCGCCGCCGCATCGCCCGCGAGACAATGGAGATCTATGCCCCGCTCGCTGAGCGGATCGGCATGTACGAGATCATGAACGAGATGCAGACGCTCGCGTTCCGGCAGCTCGAGCCCGACGCCTATGCATCGATTATGCGGCGCCTGGCGCAACTGCATGCCGAGGGCGGGGACATCGTCAGCCGCATCGGCCTGGGTCTGCAACTCCACCTGCAGGACAATGGCTTGGAGGCCGACGTTCAGGGTCGCGAGAAGCACCCCTACAGCATCTGGCGGAAGATGGCCGAACGGCACATCAGCTTCGAGCAGCTGTCCGATGTGATGGCTTTCCGCGTGGTCGTGGAGAGCGTCGAGGATTGTTACCGTGCGCTGGGGCTGATCCACCGCCGCTGGCCGATGGTCCCGGGCCGCTTCAAGGATTATGTCTCGACCCCCAAGCGCAACGGCTACCGGTCGTTGCACACGTCCGTGATCCACGACAGCAAGATGCGGATCGAGATCCAGATACGCACCCGCGAGATGCATGAACTCGCGGAGCGCGGGCTCGCCGCGCATTGGGCCTACAAGGAGGGCAAGCCGACCGCCGACATCCGGGTGCCGTGGATCGACGACCTGGTCGAGATCTTGGATCATGCCGAGAGCCCCGAGGAGCTGCTCGAGCACACCCGGATGGCGATGTACCAGGACCGGATCTTCGCCTTTACTCCCAAGGGCGAGCTTATCCAGCTGCCCAAGGGCGCCACGCCGGTGGACTTCGCTTATGCCGTGCACACCGATCTTGGCGACCGGACGGTCGGCGCCAAGGTCAATGGTCGCGTGGTGCCGCTCCGGACGTTGCTGGACAACGGTGACCAGGTCGAGATCCTGCTGTCCGAAGCGCAGCATCCCCAGCCGTCCTGGCTGCGCTTCGTCGCCACCGGGAAGGCGCGCTCGGCGGTGCGGCGTTTTGTCCGGCACAAAGAGCGGGACGAAACCGTCGAGCTCGGCCGCAAGATCTACGACGAGATCGTCGCGCGCCTGCCTGTGCCCTTGCCAGCCGAGGCCCTGCCGCGAGCGCTCAAGAAGCTCAAGATGGAGGACGAGGACGCCTTGATGATCGCCATCGCGCGCAAGCGCGTCGGCGACGAGGCGCTGATGGAAACGCTGGTGCCCGGCTCAACCGGCACTGATGTGGCGCCGCGTCCTGCGGCACAGCTCAAGGCGATCTCGATCAAGGGACTGACCGCCGGCGTGGCCTACCACCTGGCGCAATGCTGCCATCCGATTCCGGGCGACCGGATCGTCGGATTGCGCCGCGAGGACGAGGAGATCGAGGTCCACGCCATCGGCTGCGAGCGGCTGGCCACCGGGGTGGACGCGGACTGGCTCGACCTCGCCTGGGGCGACGGCTCGGACGGCGCGACCGCGCGGCTGTGCATCATCCTTCGCGATGTCGCCGGAGCGCTTGGCGTGATGGCCGGGATTCTCGGCGGCAAGGGCGCCAACATCGTCAACCTGCAGCTGGTGCACCGCGACGGCAGCTTCCACACGTTCCATGTCGATGTGGAGGTGCACGACCTGGCCCACCTGCACGCGATCGTCGCGGCGCTGCGGGCGGCGGATCAGGTCTCAAGCGCGGAACGAATCTAAGCTCTGGTCATGCCTGCGTAGGCGGGGTCCCTCATATCCCCCGGACAAGCTCGGCGCTTCGGAGATGGACTCCTGCCTTCGCGGGAGTGACGGTCAGGCGCGCTTCGCCCGGTCCGCTCCGCCGGCCGCCAGAACCGCAAGCGTCACCAGATCGCTCGCGCTCGCCGTCATCGGGGCAATCTGCACGGGCAGCTGCATGCCCAGCAGGAACGGCCCCAGCACGCTTTCCCCACCCAGGGCGCGGAGCAGCTTCGCCGACAGGCTCGCGGACTGCAGGCCCGGCATGATCAGGATGTTGGCAGGACCGGACAACCGGCTGAATGGATAATAGCGCCGCTGCATGTCGTGGTTGAGCGCGAGCTCGGGTGACATCTCGCCCTCATATTCGAAGTCGACCTTGCGCCCGTCGAGCAGGTGAACCGCTTCGCGCAGCTCGCCGACGTAGGCGCCGGGCGGGTTGCCGAAGGTCGTGTAGCTGGTGAAGGCGACCCGCGGCTCCTGCCCCATGCGACGTGCGAAGGCGGCGGAGCGGGTCGCGATGGCCGCCAGCTCCTCGGCTGTCGGTCGCTCGGTGACCGCGGTATCGGCGATGAGTACCGTCTGGTTCTGCCCGACGACGATGTTGATGCCGAACGGAGTCGCGCCTTCGTCCGCATCGATCACCATCGATACCTGGCGGAGGCTCTGGCTGAAGGGGCGCGTGACCCCGGTGATCATCGCGTCTGCTTCACCAAGCGCGAGCATGGCCGCGGCGAAATAGTTGCGATCCTGGTTGACCATCCGCTCGATCTCACGCCGCAGGAAGCCCCTGCGCTGGAGGCGCCCATACAGGTGGTCTACCGCGCGGCCGACCAGCGGCGAGTTGCGGCTGTTCAGCACCTCGTAGCCGGACGGATCGTCGACCCCGAGGTCCTCGAGCAATTCGTAGACCTCCTCGCGTCCGACCAGCACCGGCGTGCCATAGCCGCCTTCCTTGAACGCGATGGCGGCGCGCAGGACATTGCGTTCCTCGCCCTCGGCGAACAGCACCCGCTTCGGATTGGCGCGTGCCGCCTCGTAAGCGAGGCTCAGAACGGACACCGTCGGGTTAAGACGCGCGCGCAGCGACTGGCGGTAAGCCGCCATGTTGTCGATCGGCTTCTGCGCCACGCCCGAACGCATCGCGGCGTCGGCCACGGCCGCGGGCACGATCTCCATCAGCCGCGGGTCGAAGGGCGCGGGGATGATATAGTCGGCGCCGAACTTGTGACTCTTGCCGCCATAAGCTGCCGCGACTTCTTCCGGCACCGCTTCACGCGCCAGGGCAGCCAGCGCCTCGGCAGCCGCAATCTTCATCTCGTCGTTAATGGCCCGGGCGCGCACGTCGAGCGCACCCCGGAAGATGAACGGAAACCCAAGCACATTGTTGACCTGGTTCGGATAGTCCGACCGGCCCGTCGCGACGATCGCATCGGGGCGCGCAGCCTTGGCCTCCGGTGGAGTGATCTCCGGGTCCGGATTGGCCATGGCGAAGATGATCGGCTGGTCCGCCATGCCCTTCACCCATTCGCCCTTCAGCGCGCCCGCCGCGGACAGGCCTAAGAACACATCAGCGCCGACCAGCGCCTCCTGTAGCGTGCGGCGGTCGGTCTCCACGGCATGCGCGCTCTTCCACTGATCGAGGTCCTCGCGACCCTTGTGGATCACGCCGGTGCGGTCGCACATGATGACGTGGTCGCCCCGAACGCCCATCGCCTTGATCAGCTCGGTGCAGGCGATCGCCGCGGCCCCGGCGCCGTTCACCACCACCTTGATGTCCTGCAGCTCACGCCCCGTCAGCTTGCACGCGTTGATGAGGCCCGCCGCCGTGATGATGGCGGTGCCGTGCTGGTCGTCGTGGAAGACGGGGATGTTCATCCGCTCCCGCAGCGTCTGCTCGATGACGAAGCAATCGGGCGCGGCGATGTCCTCAAGGTTGATGCCACCGAAGCTGGGTTCCAGCAGCGCGACGGCTTCGATGAACTTCTCGCAATCCTCCGTGTCCACTTCGAGGTCGATCGAATCGACGTCGGCGAAGCGCTTGAACAGCACCGCCTTGCCTTCCATCACCGGCTTGGACGCCAGCGCGCCGAGGTTGCCGAGCCCAAGGATCGCCGTGCCGTTCGAGATCACGGCGACAAGATTGCCCTTCGCGGTGTAATCGTAGGCGGTCGCCGGGTCCTCGGCGATTGCGCGTACCGGCACGGCGACACCGGGAGAGTAAGCCAGGCTGAGGTCGCGCTGGGTCGCCATCGGCTTGGACGCGATGATCTCGATCTTGCCCGGGCGCCCGCGTGCGTGGAAGTGGAGCGCCTCGGCTTCGGAGAACTTGACGTTGCTTTCGGACATTCCGCCGCCTTAGCCGCTGGAGGTGGCTCAAGTCACCCTTCGGGGTGACAAAGCCGGCGACAGGTGACAAAGGGCCGTTCACTCGGGTCGGCAAGGGGTCAAGCACATGAGCGAGCGCGAGAATATCGCCGACGCCCCACTTGCGCCCGAGGTCAAGGACGTCACTTCGCCCCCGCAGCAGGCCGAGCCGGACGACCGGGTGATGGACGAGGAAGACCGGCTTCGGCCGGAGTTCGTCAGGGACGTGCTCGACGCCGTGGCAACGGGAGACGTCCAGACCGCCCGTGAGCTGGTGGAGCCGCTCCATCCGGCGGACGTTGCCGACCTGATCGAACTTGCCCGGGCGGACGAGCGCGAAGGTCTCGTGGCCGCTCTCGGCCTGATCGTCGACGCCGACGTGATCGCCGAGATGAACGAGCACGTCCGCGAGGCGCTCATCGACGAGATGGAGCCGCAGCGGGTCGCAGACATCGCCGGGCAGCTCGAAACCGACGATGCCGTCGCACTGATCGAGGACCTGGAGGAGGACGAGCAGCGCGCCGTTCTCCGCGCCATGGAGCCGGACGACCGCGCCGCCATCGAGGAAGCGCTCACCTATCCCGAGGAGTCCGCCGGTCGCCTGATGCAGCGCGACCTCATCGCGGTGCCGGAGCATTGGACGGTTGGGCAGGTGATCGATTACCTGCGTTCGGGCGAAGGTCTGGCAGACGACTTCTGGGAGGTGTTCGTCGTCAGCGCGTCCCACCATCCCGTTGGCACCTGCAAGCTGTCCAACATCCTCCGGTCGGCACGGCACCGGCGGGTCTGCGACATCATGTTGCGAGAGCAGACGCTAATCCCGGTCGACATGGATCAGGAAGACGTGGCGCTGCGCTTCCAGAAATATGCGCTGGTCTCGGCCGCGGTGGTCGACGACAGCGGGCGCCTGGTCGGGATGATCACGGTGGACGACGTGGTCCACATCATCCAGGAGGAAGCGAGCGAAGACGTCCTGCTCCTGTCCGGCGCTGGCGAGGGCGACATCAACGAGCCGGTGCGCGAGAGCTACAAGGCGCGCGTCCGCTGGCTGATCGCCAACCTTCTGACCGCCTTGCTCGCGTCCACGGTCATCCGGATCTTCGAGGACTCGATCGAACGCCTGGCAATCCTTGCAGCGCTGATGCCGATCGTGGCGGGGGTCGGCGGCAATGCCGGGACGCAGACGCTCGCGGTCACGGTTCGCGCGCTCGCCACCAACCAGCTCACGCGCTCCAACCGCTGGCGGCAGGTCTGGCGCGAGATCCGGGTCGCGATGCTGAACGGGCTCACGGTCGCGACGCTGATCGGAATCGCCGTTTCCCTGATCCTCCAGAGCCCGCAATTGGGCGCTGTCATCGCCGCAGCCATGCTCTTCAACATCCTGATCGCCGGCTTCGCGGGCGTGCTGGTTCCGCTCACCATGGAGCGCCTGCGCGCCGATCCGGCGGTGGCGAGCAGCATCTTCGTGACCATGGTGACGGATTCCATGGGGTTCCTCATCTTCCTCGGGCTTGCAACAGCGGTTGGCCTCACTGGCTAAGCCCTTGTCTTCGCCTGCGCTTTTGCCGCAGGAGCAGGGTGTGCCGACTCTCCATCTCACCAAGGTTGCCGTGGGCTGCCGTGATCTTGCGGCGCTGGAAAAGCGGATCGCCTCCCGCACCGGTCACGGTGAGGTTCGCGTTGTTACGCGCATGAAGCCCAAGCGTATGGCAGAACTGGTCGGTGGCTCGCTTTACTGGATCGTCAAGCACCGGATCATCGCCTGCCAGACGATCCTGCGGTTCGAGGACCGGCCCGACGGACGCCTCGACATCGTCTGCGCCGATGCGCTGCAGCCGGTGCCGCCCACGGCCAAGCGCGCGCACCAGGGTTGGCGCTATCTGGAAGGGGCGGAGGCGCCGCTGCCGGGAGACACTGACGACAGCGGGTTGGGGCTGCTTCCTCCGCCGCTCTACGGAAGGCTGGCGGCGCTCGCTTTGGTCTAGCGGCAGCCGGAAACGGTTGCCGAGCCCTCGGCGACGACCTTGCACGCAGGATTACCTGCCAGGGTCACGGCCGAAAGCCCACGGGCGGTCACGTCGGCGCTGTTGGTAGCCACGGCGCGAACCGTGGTGGGCCCCTCCGCGCCGATCTTCAGGTCCTTGACCTGCAACGCCCCCGCATCGAGCGCAGAGGTACCGCGCACCACGGCCGTGAACTTCAGCGCCTTGCCGGCCAATCTGGCGCTCCCGGCCCCCGCAATGCCGGTCGTCAGCCTGTCGACACCGACCTGGTCGATCGAAGCGGTTCCGGCGCCCTGGATGGTAAGGTCGAATGCGAGCCCCTTGACCGCATTAATGGCCAGGCTCCCCGAGCCGTTCAGCACCGCGCTCCTCAACTCATGGGTTCCAACGCTGATCTCCACGGGCCCGCGTTGCTGGCCGGGATAGCCACCCCAGGAGGAGCGGTTGGGCCGGATCACCAGTGTCCGCCCATTGATCTCGACCGCCACGCCGTCCAGACCCTGCGCAGATCCGCTAGCCCTCGCGAACGGGGCCTTGCCCGTCACCAGCGTAACCGCGAACGGCCCTTCGACCCGGATCCGGTCGAAGCTCGTGATGGAGAAGTTCCGCTCCGCCGCGGTAGCGGGGAATGAAGCGGTCGCAAGGGCAGCTATCAGCAGGAAGCGTGTCATCGCTCCTTCATGCCGCACGATGGTTAATGCGTCGTCAAGAGCACTGGACGTTGCCGCTCCCTGCCTTGCTGATGCTGCATTTGGCACCGCCGGTCACGCGCACGTCCCCGGACCCGGCAATCCCCACCTTGGCCGTGTCCGTGGCATTGGCCTCGATATTTCCCGAACCAGCAATGTCAGCCGAGACTTGCTGGCTTGCTACCTGCCCCGCGCGGATGTCGCCGCTTCCGGCAATCTCATAACGGGCTCGTGCCGCCTGCCCAGCGGCCGAGGCTTCCCCCGAGCCGGCGATCTCCAGCCGCAGGTCCTCGACCCGCACCTCGGCGATCCGAAGGTTGCCGGAGCCCGCGATGGAGCCTGCGAACCGAGGGCCGCTGACCCGGTTCACGCGGACATCACCCGATCCCGCTATGGCCGCGCCTTCGATCATCGGTGCCGAGACCGCGACGCGCGCCTTGCCGCCACTCCAACTGAAGCCGCTTCCGAACCAGCCGGAGCGCTTCTCCGGGTGGATTCGAAGGGTGTTGCCGTCCACCTCGACGACCATTTTCTCGAGCAGCTTTTGGGGGCCTTGCGCCGCTACACTGGGCTGGCCCCCGGTGGTCACGTCAACGTCGAACGGGCCTGCAACCTCGATCTTGGTGAATCCCCCTACGGGAAAGGTACGGGACGTTGTCGGCCCGCCGTCTTCCGCCTTGCTGACACTGCACGCACTCAGTGCAAGCGTGGCCGCCATCGCTCCAAACACCGCTCGACGCATCGATACCCTCCTGTCTCGCTGTATTGCATCAACAATACACCAGCGGCCGAGGCATGGCAAGCATGCGAAAAAGGGCGCCTCCCGCGAAGGAGGCGCCCTTGTTCGACCTCAAGGAGGGCGGGGAGGCTTATTCCACCACTTCCTTAGTCTTGTGGTGGATCAGCGCTGCCTTGTTGAGGATCTCGAGGATCTTCTTCAGCGCCGTCGGTTCGTCGACCTGCTCCATCGCAGCCAGCTCGCGTGCGAGACGCGAAGAAGCGGCCTCGAAGATCTGCCGCTCCGAATAGCTCTGCTCCGGCGCGTCGTCCGGACGGAACAGGTCGCGGACCACTTCGGCGATCGACGACAGGTCGCCCGAGTTGATCTTGGCTTCATACTCCTGGGCGCGGCGCGACCACATGGTGCGCTTCACCTTCGGCTTGCCCTTCAGCGTCTCGAGCGCGGCGGTCATCGTCTTGTCGGACGACAGCTTGCGCATGCCGACGGAGTCCGCCTTGTTCACGGGAACGCGGAGCGTCATCCGCTCCTTTTCGAAGCGCAGCACGTAAAGGTCGAGCCGACAGCCCGCGATCTCCGTGCTTTGCAGTTCAACGACGCGGCCAACACCATGCTTGGGGTAAACTACGTAATCGCCAACGTCGAAGCTCAACGCCTTCGCTGCCATTCGTTCACCTTTCTTCGAGTGTGAGTCCGAGCCCTCGGAATCCGCATGGTCCCCCCAAGTCGACCTGCGGCCTTGGCTCTTCTCTCTCCTGGAGTCCTGCTTGCAGTCGGGCTTCCGCTGAATCGCGGCTGCCTCTGAAATCAGTCTGTAACACAAACTGACTTAAATCTCCAGACCCAGCTGTAACGGCACGCCCGCGTTAACCACGATTAAGTTGTGGATGCCGAGGCCGAGCAGCCTGACGCCCTTGGGCACGGGCAACAGACTAGCCAGGAGATGGTGTCCCGCGGTCGTGAATCCAACCTTGTCGGTCACCGGATCGACGAAACTCCTGGATCGCGTGATGGTCTGAAAGTCCGCGAACTTGACCTTCAGCGTAACCGTTCGCCCGGCGACCTCAGCGCGCTCGATCCGCGCCCAGGCGAGTGTCGCCACCCTTTCCAGCTCAACCGTGAGGGCTTCGGGCTCGCTGAGGTCCGTGTCGAACGTGCGCTCCGCACTGACGGACTTTGCTTCCCGATGCGGGCGCACGGGGCGCTCGTCGATGCCCCGGCAGATCCGCCAGTACCATTCGCCCGAGCTGCCGAACCGTCCCTCGAGTTCCGCCAGGCTCAGTCCCTGGAGATCGGCTCCGGTATGGATCCCCATCCGGTTGAGCTTCTCGGCGGTCTTGGGTCCGATGCCATGGAAGCGGCCGACCGGAAGCGAGCCGATGTAGCGTGGTGCATCCTGCGGCCGGATGACACACAGGCCGTCGGGCTTGTTCTGATCGGAGGCGAGCTTCGCGACGAACTTGCAGTAGGACACGCCAGCTGACGCCGTGAGCTGGGTTTCCTCCCGAATCCGCCGCCGGATGTCCTCGGCAATGGCGCGCGCGGAACCGAGCCCGTGCCGGTCCTCCGTGACATCGAGATAAGCTTCGTCGAGGCTGAGCGGCTCGATCAGGTCGGTGTAATCCGCGAAGATGCGCCGGATCTGCTGCGACACCTCCCGATAGGCGTCGAAGCGCGGCTTGACGAAGACCAGGTCCGGGCAGCGCCGCTTGGCGGTGACGGACGGCATGGCCGATCGCACGCCGAACGGGCGGGCCTCGTAGCTTGCCGCCGCGACCACGCCGCGGTGGCCGCCGCCGACTGCCACCGGCCTTCCCCGAAGGTCCGGGTTGTCGCGCTGCTCCACGCTTGCGAAAAAGGCATCCATGTCGACATGGATGATCTTGCGGATCGGTCGAGGCGGCCCTGCGTTCACGCCCCGTTCCCTAGCTTGGCATCCTTCCGGAGTCATGCTTTAGGGCCGCGCAAACGCAATCCCGGGAATCTTGCATGAACATCCACGAATACCAGGCCAAGGAATTGCTCGCGAAGTTCGGCGTGCCGGTACCCGCGGGTCATGCGGCGTTGAGTGTGGAGGAGGCGGTGAAGGCCGCCGAGCAGCTCCCCGGGCCGCTGTGGGTGGTCAAGGCGCAGATCCACGCTGGCGGTCGTGGCAAGGGCAAGTTCAAGGAACTCGGGCCCGACGCCAAGGGCGGCGTGCGGCTGGCCAAGAGCATCGAGGAAGTTCGGGCGCACGCCGAGGAGATGCTAGGCAAGACGCTGGTGACCGTGCAGACGGGCGATGGCGGCAAGGAAGTGCAGCGGCTGTACATCACCGATGGCGTCGACATCGCCAAAGAGTTCTACCTGGCACTGCTGGTCGACCGCGAAACCGGCCGCATCGCGGTGGTCGCCTCCACCGAGGGCGGCATGAACATCGAGGATGTGGCGCACGAGACGCCGGAGAAGATCCACACCATCACCATCGATCCTGCGACCGGCCTGATGCCCCACCATGGTCGCTCGGTGGCGGCAGCGCTCGGGCTCACGGGGGACCTCGCCAAGCAGGCGGCAAAGGTGCTCGCCGGCCTGTACGCGGCCTTCCAGGGTACCGACGCCTCGCAAATCGAGATCAATCCGCTGGCGATCACCGACGACGGCAAGCTGATGGTGCTTGACGCCAAGGTCGGCTTCGACTCCAACGCCATGTTCCGCCACAAGGACCTGGCCGAGCTGCGCGACCTGACCGAGGAGGACCCGCAGGAGATCGAGGCGAGCAAGTACGATCTCGCCTACATCAAGCTAGACGGCGACATCGGCTGCATGGTCAATGGCGCGGGTCTCGCCATGGCGACAATGGACATCATCAAGCTGAACGGCGCCGAGCCGGCCAACTTCCTCGATGTCGGCGGCGGCGCCTCCAAGGAGAAGGTCACCGCAGCGTTCAAGATCATCCTTGCCGATCCGGCGGTGAAGGGCATCCTGGTCAACATTTTCGGCGGCATCATGAAGTGCGACATCATCGCAGACGGCATCGTCGCCGCGGCGCGTGAGGTCGACCTCAAGGTTCCGCTGGTGGTCCGGCTCGAGGGCACCAACGTTCAGCAAGGCAAGGACATTCTGGCGAGTTCAGGCCTGCCGATTGTTGCTGCCAACGACCTGGGCGACGCTGCGGCCAAGATCGTCGCCGAGGTGAAGCGCGCCGCTTAATCGTCATCCCCGCGAGGGCGGGGATCCAGCTCCTGCTCCCAGGCGCTGGAACGAGGGTTCAGGAAATGGATTCCCGCCTCCGCGGGAATGACGCGAGAAGAGGTTTGAGCATGAAGGTCTTAGTCGCGGTCAAGCGGGTCATCGACTACAACGTCAAACCGCGTGTGAAGATGGACGGCACCGGCGTCGATCTCGCCAACGTCAAGATGAGCATGAACCCCTTCGACGAGATTGCTGTCGAGGAAGCGATCAGGCTCAAGGAGAAGGGCGCGGCCACCGAGATCGTCACCGTCTCCATTGGCCCGGCGAAGGCACAGGAAACCCTCCGCACGTCGCTCGCCATGGGTGCGGATCGTGCCATTCTCGTTCAGACCGACGATGAGGTTGAGCCGCTCGCCGTCGCCAAGATCCTCGCGAAGATCGCGGAGGAAGAGCAGCCGGGACTGTTCCTGCTCGGCAAGCAGGCGATCGATGACGACGCCAGCCAGGTCGGACAGATGCTGGCTGCGTTGTTGGGCTGGGGCCAGGGCACCTTCGCGTCGAAGGTGGAGGTGGACGGATCCAACGCCAATGTTACTCGGGAAGTTGACGGTGGCCTCGAAACGGTCGCGCTAAAGCTACCCGCGATCGTCACCACCGACCTTCGCCTGAACGAGCCGCGCTACGCCTCGCTGCCCAACATCATGAAGGCCAAGTCGAAGCCGCTCGCGACCAAGTCGCCGGCGGATTATGGCGTAGACACGGCTCCACGGCTGCAAACGCTCAAGGTCGTCGAGCCGTCGAAGCGGCAAGCAGGAATCAAGGTCGGCTCTGTGGATGAGCTCGTTGCGAAGCTGAAGGCGATTGGAGCGGTGGCATGAAGATCCTGGTTTTGGGCGAGCACCACGACGGCAAGGTCAAGGACTCGACGCTCGCGACGCTCGGTGCGGCCGCCGCGCTCGGCGGTGAGGTCGACCTGCTCCTGCCGGACAGCGCGGCTCCTGCGGCTGCGGACGACGCAAAGAGCATCGCGGGGGTGTCGAAGGTGCTGGTGGCGGCTGACTCCGCGCTGGATCATGAGCTCGCTGAGACGGTTGCCCCGCTGCTCGCGCGCCTGATGGAGGGCTACGACGTCCTGCTGGCTTCGTCGACGACGACCGGCCGCAACATCGCGCCGCGTGTCGCCGCCTTGCTCGATGTCATGCAGATCAGCGATATCATTTCCGTCGAGGGGCCGGACACGTTCACCAGGCCCATCTACGCGGGCAATGCCATCGCGACGGTGCGCTCCAACGATGCCAAGAAGGTGATCACCGTCCGCGGCACGGCTTTCACCAAGGCGGAGCGGGGTGCCGGATCGGCCACGGTGGAGCAGGTCGAAGCCGGCGTGACAAACGACCGCTCGTCTTTCGTCTCCATGGAAGCGAGCGAGAGCGAGCGGCCGGAGCTGACCAGCGCCAAGATCATTGTTTCCGGCGGTCGTGCCCTGGGCTCCAGCGATACGTTTCACCAGCTGATTGACCCCCTCGCCGACAAGCTTGGCGCGGCGGTCGGCGCCAGCCGTGCGGCGGTCGACGCGGGCTATGCGCCCAACGACTATCAGGTCGGGCAAACCGGCAAGATCGTCGCTCCGGAGCTGTACATCGCGATCGGCATTTCGGGCGCGATCCAGCACCTCGCCGGCATGAAGGACTCCAAGGTCATCGTTGCGATCAACAAGGACGAAGAGGCGCCGATCTTCCAGGTGGCGGACGTCGGGCTGGTCGGCGACCTGTTCAAGGTCGTCCCGGAACTGACCGAGAAGCTCTAACGCACTTAGGCGGCCGTTAACCGCTTGTGGTTAACCAGAGCCCCACTTGTTGGGGGCTCAGATATGAAGCACACACCTATCGTGCCGGGAAATGCGCGGCGCGGTCCGAAGTTCGATCGAGTGGAGCGGGGCCTCGAAGCCGTGCTGTTCGGCAGTCGCTGGCTGATGGCGCCCTTCTACCTGCTGATGGTCGTGGCGCTTGCATGCTGCTGGTGAAGTTCGCGCAGGAAAGCTGGCATATCGTCACGCACACTCTGACCATGAGTGAGAGCGATGCCGTCCTGGCCGTGCTGTCCCTCATCGACATCACGCTCACCGGCAATCTGCTCCTGATGGTTCTGTTCGCAGGCTACGAAAACTTCGTCTCGAAGATGGATGTGCAGGACCATGAGGATCGACCCGAGTGGATGGGCAAGGTCGATTTCGCCGGGCTGAAGCTCAAGCTGATCGCATCGATCGTGGCAATCTCGGGCATCAACCTTCTGAAGAACTTCATGGCGCTGGAGCCCGGCAAGATGGTCCCAGGAACGGATCAGCAGTTGTTCTGGATGGTCGTCATCCACCTGGTCTTCATCGCGTCGGGCGTGATGCTCGCCTTCATGGACAAGATTGCCGCCTCAACGAACGGCCACCGCTAACCCCGACGCGCAAAGCCTTCGAGGAAGGCGGCCATGTTGGCGCCGAGCGCGTCTATCGCATACCCGCCTTCCATCACGATGAGCGTTGGCAGGTCTAGTGCAGCGATGCACCCCGCCATAGCCGTGTAGTCGGGTGTCTCGAGCGCGAAGTGGCTGATCGGGTCGCCCGCGTAGGTGTCGGCGCCGTAGCTGACGATCAGCAGGTCGGGCGATCCGGCCGCGACCCACTCCAGCCCCTGAGCGAGCGCGCGTTCGTAGGCAGGATAGCCGGTGCCGCGCGGAAGCGGCAGGTTGAGGATGTTTCCGCGACTCTCGTCGGCATGGCCCCAGAAGAAGGGGTAGTCGGTCGTCGGGTCCGCATGAATGGACACGAACCGTACATCGTTCCGGTCGGTGAAAATGTCCTGTGTGCCGTTCCCATGATGATAGTCTACATCGAGAATCGCTACCTTCGACCCGCCTTCTGCGAGCGCCTGTTCTGCGGCGACTGCGGCATTGTTGACGTAACTGTAGCCGCCAAGATAATCGCGTCCCGCGTGATGTCCCGGTGGGCGGCAGAAGGCGAAGGCGGTGCCATCCGCACGCGCGGCTTCGAGCGCTGTCAGGGCCGTCTGCGCGCCCCAGTATGCGGCCTGCCAGCTATGCTCACCGATCGGTGTGGAAGTGTCGTAACTGTACTGACCGAGCTTGGCGTCGATGCGGTCGAAATCCAGTGCTCGGCGATGCACCACCGGAAAGGCGTAGGGGAAAGCGTCACCCTCGCGTCCGGCAGCACGCCACTCGGCAAATGCCGCTCGAAGGAAGTCGAGATAGTCTGCGGAATGAACCCGTAACAGCGGCTCCAATCCATGGTCGCGTGCAGGTTCCGTCGCGCGGATCGCCGACAGAACCGCATCCACCCGACCACCATGCTCGGCGGCGGGATGCAGCGCGCCGTTGAAGAACTCGGCGGCGGGAGCATGGGCCCGCTGCCGCTCGTCCCAGAAGCAGCGCATCACCGCGCCTTCAAGTCGGACGGGAGGGTGGGCTCGGAGAGGAGCTGCTCCATTCGTCTCCAGCGCGCCTCCTCGGCTGCACCGGCGCTCTCGACATCCGCCGCCACCATATCCCGGCCGAGACCATAATTGATGACGTAGCTGCGATACTGTTTGGTGAAGTTCACCGACTGGCGTGCACGGGCTTCGCTGAACAGCTGGTACTTCTGCGTCAGCCGCACCGCCTCTTCCTCGCCGATCTGGCCGTCCAGGAACATCTGCGCGATGGTCATTCGCGCACCCTGAAGATCCCGTAGTGCCAGCAACAGCTGGTCGTACCTCTCCGCGTCCTGCGTCGGCAGCTTCGCCAGCGGGTACAGGACAGCCATCTCGTAACGGAGCTTGCGGGCCGGCGGAAACGCCAGGTCGATGCCAAAATTGGCGGAGCCTTCAGCGATCAGCGACTGCGGCGAATAAAGGGGATAGACGCTGAACTCGACCCAGCCGCGACCGCGCACCAGTCGCTCTTCCAGCAAGACGTTCAGCGCGTGGTGCCCGGGATAACCTTCGTGACAGCCAAGATCAATCGCCCGGTTGATGCGGATCGGCAAGTCGGTGTTGATCTCGATCCGGGATTGGTAATCACCAAGATAATAGTTGTAGCCGCTCCAACTCTTGTCGTGAACGAAAGCCAGGTTGAAGCGCTCCGTCGGGGGCAGGGTGATGTGCCGCAGCGTGGCTGTCCGGCAGGCCGCGATAGCGTTCCGGAACACGTCCTCCAGTTCCTTGCGCCCCACCGTGAAGCGATTCTGGAAGGCCTCAACCCGATCCGGCAGGGCATCCTCTCCGGGAACGAGCGCATCGATGCGGGCAAGGACCGGGTCGTAGGCCGACAGGGGTTTGAGTTGCGGACGAACTCCGAACAGGCCTTGCGCTTCTTCGGCGAACGGCAGTTTCTCGCCTTGGAGCATCTGCAGCCGTGTGGCAGCCGCGTTCAGCTGCGCGTCCAGAAAGGCTGCGCGCCGCGGCTCCGACTGGTGGAGCGGACCGATGCGTGCGCGGAGCTGCGAGACTCGTGCGGCCAATTGCGGCAGGCCCTCCGCCGCAGCGATGGCCTTTCCGTCCGCCTGCAGGTCGGCGGGACCGTAGTAGGCGTCAATGTAGCCATCTTCCTTCACGCCGATCGCAAGCTGCGTGCGCACATAGTCTCGAGCCACGGCGTCCAGGCTGTCGTTGGGCGCACCGACGTTGACGCACGCTGCCAGGAGCAACGCCAGCAGGATCAGCGGGAGAGCTCGTCTTTGCATACCGTCGGGTCCTTGTCCGCATCCTCGCCGAACACTTCTTCAGCCTCGTCCAGTTCGTAGCGGGTGCTTGGGATGGGGCCGGCCCATTTGAGCACGGCAAAGCCCAGGAGCCCAGAGGCCAGTGATCCCGCCAGCGTGCCGATCTTCGCCTCGTCCACCAGCAGCGGGTCGTCGAAAGCCAAGGCGCCGATGAACAGGCTCATGGTGAAGCCGATCCCGCACAGAAGCGATGCTCCATAGATGTGCACCCACCGAAGCGATGCCGGCTTGGGAGCAACGCCCGTCCGATCCGCGATCCACACCGCACCTAATACTCCGGCCTGCTTGCCCAGGAACAGGCCAAGCGCGATGCCGATCGGGAGGGGTGCCAGAATCGCGTCCGTGCCGGGAAAGGTCACACCGGCACTTGCAAAGCCGAACAGGGGCACGATCCCGAACATGACATAGGGGTGGATGCGATGCTCGAGCAATTTGAGCGGGGAGTATGGCTCCCCCTTGCCGAGCGGGATCGTCAACGCGGCGAGAACGCCCGCGATGGTCGCGTGGACACCGGACTGGAACACAGCGATCCACAACAGCACGAAGCCCGCCAGAAACGGCCAGAGCTTGCGGACTCCGAACATGGTCATGGCCGCCATGATGCCGACGATGAGCGCGGATACGGCCAGCGCCTGCACGTTCAGGTCCGACGTATAGAAAAGCGCGATGATCACGACTGCGCCGATGTCATCAATGATGGCGATGGTGACGAGCAGCAGCTTGATCGATGCTGGCACCCGGCTGCCGATCAGCGCCAGCACCCCCAGCGCGAAGGCAATGTCGGTCGCAGCAGGAATCGCCCAGCCGCTGCTGAGCGCCGCATCGAAGCCGGTGGCAATCTTGTACACCAACGCGGGCATCGCCATCCCGGCGGCGGCGGCGATCATCGGCAGACGCCGCGCCGCCGGCGTCGCCAGCTGACCGTCATACCACTCGCGCTTCACCTCCAGTCCGACCAGCAGGAAGAAAACCGCCATCAGCGCGTCCGCGATCCAATAATGGATGGTCAACGGACCGACGTATGCGTGAAGGGCCCCGTGGTAAGCATCGGCCATGGGCGAGTTGGCGATGACCAGCGCAAGCCCCGCCGCCGCCATGAGCAACAGCCCCGCGTTTCGCTCGTGGTTCGAAGGATTGCCGGCGGCCATGGGACGGCCATGCACAGCTACTTCAGCTCACGCAACTCGCAGTCGGCGGCGCCTAGGCCGAAGCGCCGGCAGCGATCTCCACGTCGAGGCTCGTCTCCGCGTTGAGGAGCTTGGAGATCGGGCAGTTCGCCTTTGCGCTCTCCGCCAGCTCCCGCAAGCGCGCCTCCTCGATGCCCGGGACGGAGGCGCGTAGCCTGAGGTCGGAGCGGCTGACCTTGAAACCGGTGCCGTCCTGGTCAAGCTTGACCCTCGCCTCCGCCTCAAGCGTCCCATCCTCGACACCGACCTTGGCCAGTTCGAAGCTCAGCGCCATCGCGAAGCAGCCGGCGTGAGCCGCCGCGATCAGTTCCTCCGGATTGGTGCCGGGCTCGTTCTCGAAACGAGTGTTGAAGCCATAGCGCTGGTCATGAAGGACGCCAGATTGTGTGCTGATCCAGCCCTTCCCGGATTTCCCCATACCCTCGTAGCGCGCGCTCGCGGTGCGTGTGATCATCTGGTCGCTCTCCTGTGTGGCCCCATACGGACGAACGGGCAGGGTGCGGCTTGGTTGCGGAGCAGGATGCGGCCCGGGTCGTTCCCTCCCCATGGCTCTCGACCCGCAAGCTACCGGTGACCGCTTCCGCTCCTGGCTGGACCTTGCGCCCGGTTCGCCACTGATCCTGGGGCACTTCGATGCGGACGGGCTGTCGGCCGTTGCGATCCTCGCGCGTACGCTTGAAGGATCGGACGTCAGGCTGGTGGGCAAAGGCGAGAACCCATGGTCCCCGGAGCTCCGCGCGGAGCTGGCGGAGCGTTCGCCTCCCGCCCTTATCGCCACCGATCTTGGGGTCCGCGACGGCGAGATCGCACCCGGCGTGCCGACAGTTCTCATCGACCATCACGTGCCGACCGGTGTGCCGGGCGAAGCGTTGGTGATCAGCGGGCACGGCCAGGTGCCCGAGCCGACCTCGGCGCTGCTCGCTTATTGGTGCGCGCGGGGCGCCGGAGCGGCCGAGGACCTGCTGTGGCTCGCAGCCATCGGGCTGATCGGCGACATGGCCGAGGACGCCGGCTTTTCCGAGCTGGAGGAAGCGCAGCGACGCTTTGGCAAGACCGCCCTCCGCAACGCCGTCTCGCTGATCAACGCGCCCCGGCGCACAGCCTCGGCCGACGCCACGCCGGCTCTGCAGCTGCTGCTGAAGTGCAACTCCCCGAAGGAACTGCTGTCGGGTGAGTATCCCGAGACCGCCGAATTGATCGCCGCCAAAGAAGAGGTGAAGGCCGAGATGGAGATCGCGCGGCGGGTGGCCCCGAAGGTGCGGGGCGATGTCGCTCTGATTCCGCTCGCATCGCCCTGCCAGGTCCACCCTCTGGTCGCCCAGCAATGGCGATCGCGCCTGAAGGACAAGGTCGTAATCGCGGCCAATCGCGACTACCGGCCCGGCTGGGTCCACTTCGCCGCGCGCACGGCTGCCGGGCACGACCTCATCCGCTTCTTCGCCGAGCGCCGGCCGGAGGGCGCAGGCAGCGAATATGGCAGCGGCCACCGCGCAGCGAGCGGCGGTGCGTTACGGCACGAGCAATGGAACGAGTTCGTGCGCGAACTCGGCTTTCCAGAGGAGCAGATCGCATGACGTCGACCCCGACCCGCCCGTTGCGGCTAGGCTTTCCCGTGAAGGTACTGGGAGTGCCTGGCCTCAAGGGCAACGACACCCGTCGCTGGCAGAAGAACCCGCACCTGAAATGCAGTCTCGAACATGTCGACGAGATTCTCGACTACCTGAAGAAGGTCGAGATCGACATGTACCGGCTGAGCTCGGACCTGGCGCCCTACGCCACCCACCCGGACATGCCGCAGTTCCACAACATGGTGGCGGAGAGTGATGCGGAACTGGCCGCGTTCGGCAAGAAGGCGCGCGAGCTCGACATCCGCCTGTCCTTCCATCCCTCCCAGTACGTTCTGCTCAACAGCCCGGACCCGGACCTTACCCGCAAGAGCATCTGGGACCTGTCCAGTCAGGCCGAGATGCTCGACAGGATGGGCTGCGGTCCGGAAGCGGTGCTCGTGACGCACGTCGGCGGGGTCTACGACGACCGCGAAGCCTCCAGGGCCCGTTGGATCGATGGATGGAACCAGTGCCCCGAGCATGTGCAGCGGCGGCTGGTGCTCGAGAACGACGACATCCGATTCTCCGCGGCCGACGTACTCTGGATCCACGAGCGGACGGGCGTGCGCTGCGTGTTCGACTACCAGCACTTCTGGTGCCTCAACCCTGAGCGACTGGACATCCGGGAAACGTTGGAGAAATTTCTGGCGACTTGGCCTGACGGAGTCCGGCCGAAGATTCACTTCTCCTCACCTAGGACTGAGATGCGGGAGGTGAAGCGCCAGATCACCGCCAAGCAGCGCGCTGCCGCAAAGGCTGGCACGGGTCGCCGTTCAAAAGCACTGACCAAGGCGCCGGTGAAGGCGACTGCACGGGTCAAGACCGTCCTGCTGCCTCCGATCTGGACGGGTCACAGCGACTTCACGAATCCGTTTGAATTCGCGACCTTCATGCGCATGGCCGAAGGGCTGGAATTCGACGTGATGATGGAGGGCAAGTCGAAGGACGTGTCGATTATCAAGCTTCGGCCGGACCTGCTCCGCTTCGCGCCTGACGTTGCGGCGCGATTTGGGATCACGGCGGAGGATGCGGAGGAACTGGCGGCCGAGGAAAAGAGGCTGGAGCAGGGCGTTTCCGCCGAGGAGGAACCGGACGTTGATGAAGGCGCACTGGCGGCCGCGGATGAGGAGGAATTCGCCTGAGCGCTGACGGGCGGCCCGGGTCCGGGCCGCCCGCTGATACGTGCGCTTAGCCGCGCAGGAAGGTCTGCAGTTCTTCCTTGGAAACGTTGCCGTTCTTGTCGGAATCGGCCTTGCGGAAGGCCGAGTTCAGGTAGCCGCGGGTGGGGGCTTTCTTGTCCGCGGCAGTCTGCAGGTCCGTCACCCACTTGTTGAACTCGGTGCGGCTGAGCGTGCCACCGCTGTTGGTGTCGTACTTGGCCCAGTCCGCTTCCACCGTGGTCGCGACGGCGTCGCCGCCGCCCTGCTCCCCGGTCGCGGCATCCTGCTGCGCAGGTGAGGCGGGAGTCGCAGGGGTCGCCGAAGTGGACGTGGATGGATCGGCGGGAGTGGCAGGCTGGGCCGGCTGGACTCCCGACGGCGTCGTCGTGGACTGCTCTGTCGGAGCCGGCTGGGCAGTAGTGGTCGTGGGTGTCGCCGGGTCCGTGGTGGTCGTGGTCGTTGTCGACGACAACGGATCAACAGGGCCCGCCGGCGCCGCAGGATCCGCGGTGGGCTGAGCGGTTTGCGCAAGCGCCGTCGTGCTGAGGAGCAGCGTAGAAGCTGCGATCGCGTACTTGATCATGGTCGAACTCCAATGTCGTGAGAATCTCGTGCGCCAGCTACAACCGGCGCGAGGGAACAAACGCCTGGCATGGCGTAACGATCTCGACATTGTCCCGGATTCAGAACGTTCGGGCGGATAAATTCCCGTTGAATTTCAACGAGGTGAATCGCTCACAATCTATGAGACTCGCCGGTTCGGCCGGGCCACGCAGCGCGCGGTCCGGCCTTCCCGATCAGAAGCGAACGCCCGCCCCAAAGCGGAAGTAGCGTCCACGGATCGCATCGAAATAGGTCACCGTTCCTCCGGAAGCTGGAACCTGGAACGGTTTCTTGCGATCGAAGACGTTGTCCACGACCACGTTGAACCGGAAGCGTTCACCTACATTGTAGGTCGCCGACAGGTTGTGCAGGAACACCCGCTCGATGGTCGGGAACTCGTAAGTGTTATCCTCCGCATCCGGGTCGATCTTCGCCTTGCCGAAGAACTGCGTCTGCCACTGCAGCGCCAACCCCTTGTTCCGGTAGGTCAGGTTGCCCGTCGCCTGGTGGCGCGAATAGCCGATGCTGCTGGCGAGCGTCGTGATGTCCCCGCGTCCGACCCTGACCGTAAGCGTGTCGTTGTACAGGTAGTTCAGGCCGAACTCGAGGGAGCTTCCGGCACCGAGGAACGGCGTGTCCCTCCGGTAAGCGATTTCGGAGATTAGGCCCTTGAAGCGCTGCCCCGCGGCGTTTTCGAATCCGGTCTCGATGAAGGTAATCTGCCCGTCGGCATCGCGGGTGAACTGCTCGCAGAAGTTCGTGCCCGAGGCCGAAACCGAGTTCGGGAAATCCGGGGAGTCGTAGCACGCCTCCAGCACCTGGGTCGCGGTCAGCGCCGTCACGGCGTTCTTGAGCTTGATGTCGATCCAGTCGACCGAGGCCGTGAAGCCCGGTAGGAAGCGCGGCCTCAGGACCGTCCCGATCGTCCATGCATCGGCAGTCTCGTTGATCAGGTTCGGATTGCCCGACAGCGATCCTGTGGCTGTGAAATCCACGATGTCGGACGAGAAGCCCGGCTGGATTCCATCAGCCGCGCAGTTCGCGGCGCGAGTTGCCGGATCCGGCCCCGAACTGATGAACTGATCGTCACACGGGTCGTTCGCGAGAGTGAAGATCTGGCTCGTTGGATTGAAATACTCCGTGATGGCGGGCGAGCGCACCGAGCGGGTGTAGTTGCCCCGGAACGTGATGTCCCGGAACGGCTGCCACGTGGCGCCTAGAGTATAGGTCGGGTCGGAGCCTGCCAGCGAGTGGTTGATGAGACGGATCGCACCGTTCAGCTCGAGCGAGTAGATGCCGGGGATGTTCTGGTCGCGGCTGACCAGTGGCACCGTCAGCTCGCCGAAGAACTCGTCCGTGTTGAACTCGCCCGACACTGGATCGAAGATCGCAGATTGTCCGAACGGCACTCGGTCGTTCGTCGGATCGCCATCGCCGTTCTCGTCCACGGTGGGGTCCGGATCCGGACCGCCGCTGTAGAAGGTCCCCGGGCTGAACTCAGAGCTTTCCTCCCGATGCTCGTAGCCGAGCGCAAAGGCAACGGGACCGCCCCAGATGTCGAACAGCGATCCCGAGACCGAAGCCGTGAAGACCTTCTGGTCGTTGACGTTCTTCGGGTTGGTCGGCGCCGTGATGTACGCTGCGGCTTCCGGACTGACCTGCCGTCCGAAGGGGTTGAGCGGCGCGCATGTCGAGCTGAACGTGGGGACATCCGCGTTCACGTAACCGGGCCGGCAGACGATGTTTCCGCTTGCGTCCACCACGGCGTCCAAGGCGTTTTCCAGGTTCTGCTGGACGACGGCTCGGCCGTTGCCCTTGGTGGTGGACTTGCCATAGTTGCCGACCACCTCGAACCGGAACTCCCGGTCCATCACGTTGAACGTTCCGTCCAGTCCACCCACGAAGCGATACAGCTCAACCGTGCTACTGGCCTTGCCCGAGATGATGTCGGTGTTGGCGCGCGTCAGGTAGAAGTAGTCTTGCGGAGCGCCGCCGAGGTTTTGATCGCTGATAATGTTGTTTGCGATCGCATTTTGAATGAGCGTCCGCGCAGATGGCGACAGGAACGGGTTGTCGAGCTGAATGATGAACTGACCAGCGGGGTCGCCAGCATCTGCGAACAGGTTTGTGTTGTATTCCGGCTGGGCGCGGAAAGTCGTGCCCTTGCTGTTCGCGTACCAGGCCTCCCCGAAGAGACGGACATTGGAAGTGATCTCGTATTGCGCGAGAGCTGTGCCAACGATGCGCCGCAAGGGTGCAACCAGGTTGCCTGGGAGCACGAAGCCACTGCCCCCATCGTAGTTCAGGAGGTTGCCGGTCCTAGCCCCGAAGTCGATCGGCACCAGCTCGCCGCGCTCATTGAAGGCGAGTGGAAGACCGGTGGGCGTCCCGTCATTGGTGACGCCGACCTGCACCGGGAAAGGAACCTCGAACAATCCTGGAAGGACGTCGTTCGCGGTGAAAGGGTCGACCACAAAGAACAGATCAGAGACCTGCGGGAGGCCGAATTGTGAGAGCGATGGCAGCCGTCGATCGCCGATGAGCACATTCTGGAACGGTGACGCTGGGTCCAGCGGCGTCGTGTAGAAGTTGTTCATGTTCTTGCGGTCGCTGAAATCGAGACCGCCGGCCTTGTTGTATTCCGCCGCGACCGAGATGTTGCCGCGCCCGTCCGCGAAGCTGGTCCCGGCCGCTCCACGAATCCGCCAGTCCTGAAGGTCGCCACGCGAAGAGATCGCGTTCTGGCCGTCCAGCTGGACTCCCTTGAAGTTCCGCTTCGTGATGACGTTGATCGTCCCGGCGATCGCGTCCGCACCGTAGATAGGGGCGCCGCCCACCGCCACGGTCTCCACCCGATCGATCAGCAGGGTCGGCAGAACGTTGAAGTCGACCTGCGAGCCATTGGTGCCCGTCGGCCCGAAAATGGACGCCGTATTCGAACTGACGAAGCGCCGGCCATTGACCAGGGTCAGCGTGCGCTGGTCGCCCAGGCCGAAGAAGTTGACGAAGTTCTGGCCTGAGCCAACGTCCCCGGACTGGCCCGTTCCGACGGGGCTTGATCCTGGGACGCCAAACGCCGGAAGTTCTTCGAGCGCGTCCGCCAAGTTCGAATACCCGCGCTGCTCGATCTGCGCCCCGCCAAGCACCACAGCCGGCTGGGGCGTGTCAAAGTTGGCCCGAGGAATGCGCGAACCGGTGACCACGATCGCTTCCGGCTCCCCGGCTTGCGCGTCGGCCTGAGCCGCAGGCGCAGCACCGGGTGCGGGTTCGACTGGCGGCTGCGCCGCCCGGGCCTCACACTCAGTCAGCGCAGCACCGGCCAGCCCGGAGCAATCTGCAGGCGCCGACGCGGCGTCGGGAGTTCCTTGAGCCCACGCCGGAGCAGAGAGGCTCAGGAGAGAAATCGCGAGTGCGCCCAGCGATGCCCCACGGCCGAGACCCGCCCGCCCAGAGCGCAGCACACAGGTATCCAGAACTTGATTGCGAGCAGACATACGACCTCCCGAGTTCAGCCCCGCGACGCGAGCTGAAGTTGTACGGTTGCTGGATAGGAAGGCAGCCTTAACCCTGTTCATGTGCGATCAACGTCTTTTCGACAGAACGCCAATGGCTTCCGATCAACGGTCGAAAATCCATTGAATGCAGGTTGGTACGGTAGGCTCAGGCTACCGGGAGGGATGGTGCCCAGGGGCGGGATCGAACCACCGACACTGCGATTTTCAGTCGCATGCTCTACCAACTGAGCTACCTGGGCCCACGGCTCGCGACCCGAGGGCGCGGCGCCTGTCCCGAGCAACGCCGCAGGCGGCGTCGTGGGGGGCGAGCGCTCCCCTAACGAGGGCCTTCGTCGCTGTCCAGCCCGGGATCGGCGGGCGGTCCGGGAATCCGATACCCCTCTCCAAGCCATTGCAGCAGATCGCGATCCTTGCAGCCGCGGCTGCAGAACGGAGCATGGGCGGGTCCGGTCGGCTTACCGCACAGCGGGCAGCCCTTCGATCGATCAGAGGGGTTCGGCATGGCCGCCCGACATGGCGAGCCGCGCATCGACCCGCAAGGTGACCCGACCGCCTACCCTCCGGCCCAGTTCGTCCAGCCACCCACGGTTCCGCTCCAACACGGCACCGATGGCCGCGGGAACCGCCAGACAAAGACCGCCGATGTGAGACTCGGCCCGCCGCAGCAGCGCCCGGGCTTCCGCCGCCGGGCGATCGCCCGCGTAGATCTCCGGCAGGGAAGCATGGGGGCGTGGACGCACGATCTGGACGAAGCCGAAGCCGTTCACGGCCGTGCGTTCGAAGCGGGTTCCGTCTAGAACCCGGTCAATCGCCTCCGCGGCGGCTGCCCGCGCCGTCTTGCCGGCGTTCGGAAGGTCCACTCCAATCGAACCACCGATGCCAAGCCTGCGGACGGCCTGCGCGGCGGCCCGCGCTCCAAGGACAGCGAGTTCATCCGTGGGCAGGGTTCCGTCCACGTCGAACAATGTCATGGCCGGCGTGACGAACAGTCGCAGTGCACCCCCCGCGAAGCTGATCTCGCCACTCGCGGCTTCTTCGAGCACATCACCCCATCCGGCCGCATCGAACTCACCCGGCATGGCAGGCCGGCCTGTCAGCTCGGCGATGGACGAAGGCGTATCGGAGGACCGTCCAAGCGGGCGCTTCCACGGCTCCGGACCGGCGATGGCTTCTCGCGTGATCTCGATGTGGAGGCGCTGCCCTTCGCTGACCCCTTGGGGTCTGTGAGGAAGCAGGATCTCGGTTCCATCGTCCAAGACCGCCAGGGCGTTACGTCCATCGGCCCCGACACCTGCCAGTCGCGCTTCCACCACACTGCCTACGGGGATCGTGCCATCGAGCAGAATGCGGCTTTCGAGGATGCGACCCGCCTCGACCAGCGCGGCGCGGGTCTCCCCGATCCCGCGCTCGACAAGCCACTCAGGCAAGTGGGTAGCCCGCCGCTTTCAGCAGGTGCCGCGTCTCGGCGAGCGGGAGTCCCACGACGTTGGAATAGCTGCCGGCGATGTGCCGCACATAGACCTCGCCATAGCCCTGGAGCGCATAGCCGCCGGCCTTGCCACGCCATTCGCCGTGGCTGGCGTAATAGTCGATCTCTTCGGGCGACAGGCGTTTCATCGCAATGGCAGTCTCGACCACCCGGCTGCGCAGGGGCTGCCCTGGGGCGGCTAGGGCGACCCCGGTCATCACGCGGTGACGCCGCGCCGAGAGTAGCGCCATGCAGCGACGGAGCGTCGGCTCGTCCTCCACCTTGGGCAGGATGCGTCGGCCCACCGCAACCACCGTATCGGCGGCGAGGACCAGCGCGTCCGGCTTCATTCTGGCAACGGCCTTGGCCTTCTCCTCGGCCAGACGCAGTGCATGGACCTTGGGCAACTCGCCCGGAGGAACGCTCTCGTCGATGTCGGCGGGGAGGACCGCGTCCGGAACGACGCCGATCCGCGCGAGCAAGTCGAGACGGCGCGGGCTCGCCGATGCGAGGACGAGGCGTGTCGACAGGGCTGGATCCCGGCCCCCGCCGGGACGACGGCCAGTAGGGGCCGTCACTTGAATCGGTAAGTAATCCGACCCTTGGTCAGGTCGTATGGTGTCAGCTCCACCAGCACTTCGTCGCCGGTCAGCACGCGGATGCGGTTCTTGCGCATCTTGCCGGCCGTGTGGCCGAGAATCTCATGGCCGTTCTCGAGTTCGACGCGGAACATCGCGTTGGGCAGCAGTTCCACCACCCGCCCCCGCATCTCGAGAAGTTCTTCCTTGGCCATGCAATTCCTTGAATTTGTGAGTTGAGTTGGCGCCCCTTAGCGGCGAGCGGTCCAAAAAGAAAGGCGGGCGGTCCCAACCGGTTCCGCCCGCCTTCTTCAATGTGGCGTGACGATCAGACCGCGCCGTGTCCGGCCAGCGCTGCGAGCAGCAGCAACGCCACGATGTTGGTGATCTTGATCATTGGGTTCACGGCCGGGCCGGCGGTGTCCTTGTAGGGATCGCCCACCGTGTCGCCGGTCACCGCGGCCTTGTGGGCCTCGGAGCCCTTGCCGCCGTAATTGCCATCCTCGATGTACTTCTTGGCATTGTCCCACGCGCCGCCGCCCGACGTCATCGAGATGGCGACGAACAGGCCCGACACGATCACGCCGAGCAGCAGGGCACCGAGAGCCGCGAAGCCCTGTTCCTTCCCGGCAACGGCTGCGATCAGGAAGTAGACCACGATCGGGGCCAGCACCGGCAGCAGCGACGGAACGATCATCTCCCGGATCGCGGCCTTGGTGACGAGGTCCACGGTCCGGGCGTAGTTCGGGCGGCTGGTGCCGTCCATGATGCCCGCGTTGTTCCGGAACTGGTCGCGCACGTCGAGCACCACGTCGCCGGCCGCCCGGCCGACGGCGGTCATCCCCATCGCGCCGAACAGGTAGGGCAGGAGCGCGCCAAGCAGCAGGCCGACAACCACGTACGGGTTGCTCAGCGAGAAATCGACCGACCCGGCGGCAATGCCGAGGTCGCCCGAGAACTCGTTGAGGTCGGTCGTATAAGCCCCGAATAGCACCAGCGCAGCGAGCGCCGCGGAGCCGATCGCATAGCCTTTGGTTACCGCCTTGGTGGTGTTTCCGACGGCGTCGAGGGCGTCGGTGCGATGCCGGACCTCATCCTCCATGCCGCTCATCTCCGCGATGCCGCCCGCGTTATCGGTGACGGGGCCGTAAGCGTCGAGCGCCACCACCATGCCTGCGAGCGCGAGCATCGACGTTGCCGCGAAGGCGATGCCGATCAGACCTGCAAGCAGGTAGGAAGCGACAATCGCGACGCAGATCACGATCGTCGGCATGGCGGTGGACTCAAGGCTGACCGCCAGGCCCTGGATGACGTTGGTGCCGTGGCCCGTCTCGGACGCCTTGGCGATGCTCTTCACCGGCCGAAAATTGGTGCCGGTATAATATTCGGTGATCCAGACCAGCAGCCCTGTCACCACAAGCCCGATCAGCATGCAGAAAAACAGGTCCCAGCCAGTGAAGCCCCCGGTCTGCTCCGCAACGGCTCCGGTTACGTCGAGGCCGGCCGCTTCCTGACCGCCAATGACGCTGTTGAGGTCGCCCAGAGCTAGGGTCGTCGCCAGCCAGATCGCCGGAACCGACAGTGCGGCCGTGGTCCAGAAGCCCTTGTACAAGGCTCCCATGATCGATTGGCCCTTGCCCAGGCGCACGAAATAGGTGCCGATGATGGACGTGATGATGCACACGCCGCCAACCAGAAGCGGCAGGCTCATCAACGCTGTCAGTTGTTCCGGGGCAGCCGTCACCAGCAGCGCCGTCAGCACCATCGTGGCGCCCACGGTCACGACATAGGTCTCGAACAGGTCGGCGGCCATGCCGGCGCAGTCGCCCACATTGTCGCCCACGTTATCGGCGATCACCGCCGGGTTGCGGGGGTCGTCCTCGGGGATCCCGGCCTCGACCTTGCCGACCAGGTCGGCGCCAACGTCGGCGGCCTTTGTGAAGATGCCACCGCCGAGACGGGCGAAGATGGAGATGAGCGAAGCGCCGAACGCCAGCGCGACCAGCGCGTCGATGACGGTCCGGTCACTGGGCGAGCGGCCCTGCACGCCCACCAGCACGTAGAAGAAGGTCGCGATCGCCAGCAGCGCGAGCCCGGCCACCAGCATTCCGGTGATCGCGCCCGAACGGAAGGCGGTGGTCAGGCCGCCCTGCAGGCTGGTGCGTGCCGCTTCGGCCGTGCGGACGTTTGCCCGGACCGAGATGTTCATGCCGATATAGCCTGCCACGCCCGACAGCACCGCTCCGACCACGAAGCCGACCGCCGCGATGCCGCCGAGGAACAGGAACACCAGCACCGCCACGACCACGCCGACAATGCCGATGGTGGTGTACTGGCGGCCAAGATAGGCCTGCGCGCCTTCCTGGATCGCGCCGGCGATATCGACCATTCGCTGATTTCCGGCTGGAGCCTTCAGCACCTGCATGCTTGTCACGATGCCGTAGAGCACCGCGAGCACGCCGCACGCGATCGCAATGAGAACCAACGTCATGGGTAGCTCTTCCCCTGTCCTGTTGTTTCCACGCAGGATGCCCCCGCGTGGGGATGCGGGCAGGGTTGTAAGGAGGAAATCGGGCCTGTCTAGGCCAGTAGCAGGAGGGCCGTGGCCATGCCGCTCAGCAGGCCGGCAAGGCCGACCACCCACTGGCGCGAGCTAGGAAGTACGATGTTCATGACCAAGCTGCTCCGGCAACGGCACGGAGCCGCTCGCGTCGGTCAGCGACAGGATGCTGCCGGGCGCAAGGGCTCCGATGCAGGCCACCCTGGTCTCGCCGGGTAAAGAAAGGCTTACTTCCGGCGGTACGGCGGCGAGGAGGGCATAGTCGTCTCCCCCCGTCGCGGCGAACAGGCGGGCGGTTCGGTCGCGTCCGCGTGCCGCGGTGAAGGCTGGCGAAAGGGGTAGCGCGCCGAGGTCGACCTCGGCGCCGCATCCGCTGGCTCGACAGAGCCGTTGAAGGTCGAGGAGAAGTCCGTCGGAGATGTCCATCATTGCGCTCGCCAGGGGGGCGAGTGCCCGCCCGGCGGCGAGCAGCGGAATGGGTCGACGGTAGGTGTCCACCAGCGGCCCATCCGCATGCTTGCTCACTCGAAGAAGGGCGAGGCCCGCCGCGCTGTCGCCGAGGGTGCCGACCAGCCAGAGCCGGTCGCCAACCCGACCCCCGGTGCGCGGGGGCGCTTTGGCCGAACGTCCGATGGCCGTCAGGCCGAGCACGCGCGGCGCTCCGCCGGGCAGGCTGATGGTGTCCCCGCCGAGGAGGGGCAAGCCATAGCTCTCGCATGCTGCCGCCACGCCGCCCAGGAAGGCCTCGGTCCAACCCTCCGCCCCGGTCAGCGTCAGCGACAGCAGCGCCGCAACCGGCTCCGCACCCTTGGCGGCGAGGTCCGACAGATTCACCGCGACCAGTTTCCACCCGACCGAAGCCGGCGGATCGTCGGGCAGGTAATGGACGCCCTCCGCGATCGTGTCGTGGGTGAGCACCAGATCCCCGATCACCGCCACGTCGTCGAGCAATCCGCGGGCTCCGGGGTCCGTGGCGATGCTGCGGAGGCGCTCGATGATCTGGTGTTCGGTGGTCATCGCTTCATCGTCACTCCCGCGAAAGCGGGAGTCCATCTCCGATCGTGCGGTAATGTTGAAACCTCGGGATATGGATCCCTGTCTTCGCGGGATGACGACAGCGACTAGCCCCGCGCATCCTTCGCCAGGCCATCCAGCAACCCGTTCACGAACGCCACTTCCTTCTTGTCGTAGAAGGCATGGGCAACATCCAGATATTCGCTGATCACGGTCGCCACCGGAACGTCCCGACGGGCGAGCAACTCATAAGAGCCCGCCCGCAGGATCGCGCGCATCGGCCGGTCGAGCCGCTCCAGCTTCCAGCCTTCTGCCAGCCGGCCCGTGATCTGCTCGTCGATCTCGGTTCGGCGAGAGTCCACGCCGCGCACCAGGTCATTGAAGAAATCGACCTCGGCATCGACCAGCGTCGCGCCGTCGATCGTCTCGCCAATTCGATGCTGATGAAATTCGTGGAGGAGCTGCGCCAGCGGCGTGCCCTCCATCTCCTGCTGGTAGAGCGCCTGGACGGCGGCAAGCCGCGCGGCGGAACGCGAGCGGGATCGGTCGGTTTGGGTCATGAGCGGCGGGCCTATGCCCCGTCTTGGCCCGAGAGGAAAGGCGCAAGCGCCTCTGCCACGGCCTCCGGCTTCTCCCACGGGACGAAGTGACCCGCATCCGGCACCCGGACGATCCGCAGGTCTTCCACCAGCCGCTCCAGTCCGTCGAGCTGGATCGGCAGCAGCGCCTTGTCCTTCATGCCCCATACTACCAAGGTTGGAATGCGGACGACCGGGAAGGCCCCGAGCACCCAGTCGGGCACGGGAAGGGGGAGGACGGGCGGAGGCACGACCAGCTGGCTCGCACGGTACCAGTTGAGCATGGCGGTGAGCGCCCCGGGCTGGCTCCATTCCGCAATATACTGGGCCCGCTCCTCGGGCGGGATGATGCCGAGGTCGACATGCCCGCCAAAGCTCTTGTCGAAGAAGGTGTCGAAGCCCATCGCCTCGACCGCCTGCTCGAATCCCGGCGTCCGGAAGGCAGTAATATACTGGCTGGCGGCGCGTTGGTCCTTGTCCTCGATCAGGCTCTTCTGGAAGATGACGGGGTGCGGCGCGTTGACAATGGCAAGCCGCTCGATCCTCTGATCGCCCTTGATCGCCGCCGCCCACGCAACGGCGCCGCCCCAGTCATGACCGACGAGGCTGAAGCGCTCGAGCCCAAGGGAGTCCGCCACCGCGAACAAATCCGCCAGGATTGTGTCCGTGCCGTACTCCGCCTTGTCCTGGGGCTGGTCCGACGCGCCGAAGCCCCGCTGGTCGGGCATGATCAGGCGGAACCGGTTCTCAAGGAGCGGCACGATCCCGCGCCAGGTTCGGTGCGACTCCGGAAAGCCGTGGAGGAGGATGACGGGCGGGGCGTCCGCCGGACCCGCCAGAGCCACGTTCAGGGTGACGCCTCGGCTCACGGGCAGTCGGCGAAATTCTGTCACGGATAGCTTACCGTCTTGGGGATCTCCGGGATCGGGATCCACTCGTCGTGATCGTCAGGAGGAAGCGTGAACTCGCCTGCCTTCCATGCGCGCTTGGCTTCATTGATGCGTTCGCGACTGGATGAGACGAAGTTCCACCACACGTGGCGCTCGCCATCCATCGGTGCTCCGCCACACAGGATCATTCTTGCTCCCCGCTCGCTTCGGAGCACCGGCTTGTGACCCGGGGCGAGCAGGACGAGATGCATGACCTCTAAAGAATGACCGTCCACCCCGGCGTCGCCCTCCAGCAAATAGAGCGCCCGCTCGTCGGCTTCGCCCTCAAGCTCGAGCGCCGCCCCGGGCGCAAGATCGATTGCGGCATAGAGCGTCGGCGAATGCTGGGTCACCGGCGACCGTGCGCCATACGCCTCGCCCATGATGAGGTTGAGGCGCACGCCGTCACCCTCGATCCAGGGCAGCCGGTCGGCGGCGACATGCTCGAACGCCGGACCCTGCTCTTCCGTCGCGCGGGGTAGGGCCAGCCAGGTCTGAATGCCGTCGAGCGCCGGTCCGCGCGACCGCTGGTCGGCCGGGGAGCGCTCCGAATGCGCGATCCCGCTCCCCGCCGTCATCAGGTTCACCGCTCCCGGCTCGATCCGCTGCACGGTCCCGAGCGAGTCCCGATGGTCGATCGCGCCTTCGAACAGGTAGGTCACGGTTGCCAAGTTGATGTGCGGGTGGGGCCGAACGTCGATGCCCTCGTCCACCCCGAGTCGGGCTGGACCCATCTGGTCGAAGAAGATGAAGGGACCGACCATCGTCCTGAGCTTGTGGGGAAGCGTTCGATGAACCTTGAAGCCGCCGAGGTCGTGACTGACAGGGGCGAGGCTGAGGAGAATGGGCGAATCCATGTGCGTCAGCTTATTCCCGTTCTCGGAGGTGCGATAGCGGGTTGCCCGGTCTGTGTTGGGCGTCTAGGGCACCGCCGGCCGGGACGTTCATCGGGGCTTCAGGGTCCGGAGCGTTTTAGACCGGCCAGCATTTCGGGGGGTTAACGGTTCGCGGACCTGCCAGCGGAGCCGGTTCTATCTCCACATCATTGCTCGCCGGCTCGCCTTGGGTCGCCGAGTTACTGCAACCTCGTGACCGTCGGGGGAACGGCGGTCGCGAGCATGACGGGGAAGAATTCATGCGATCCTTGCTTGCGACGACTTGCGTCTCCGCCCTGGTGCTGGGCCTGTCCGCTCCTGCCGCTGCCGAGACCGTGATCAGCACGGCGGTGACCACACCGGTCACCACCGGCGCCACCAACGACGACGTGCGGATCACGTCAGCCGGCTCCGTGAAGCCGACCAGCGGCGCCGCGGTAACCATCAACTCCAACGACAAGGTCACCAACGAGGGCACGATCGCGATCCAGGGGTCGAACGGCTCGACCGGCATCCTCGCCAACATCAATCTGACCGGCGACATCATCAACACCGGCACGATCACGATCGACGAGAACTACACGCCGACGGATACCGACAACGACGGCGACATCGATGGTCCGTTCGCGCAGGGTTCCAATCGGAACGGCATCCTGGTCCAGGGTGGCGGGACCTACACCGGGAATATCACCAACAGCGGCACGATCACGGTGGAGGGCAACAACAGCGCCGGTATCGCGGTGCTGAGCTCATTGACCGGGTCCATCTCCAGCAGCGGCAACATCTCCGTTCTGGGCGACAATGCCTACGGCATCCGCGCGGGTGACGTCAGCGGCAACATCACGCTCTCCAAGGGTGCGATCAGCGTTCGCGGAGCCAACGCGGTCGGCGTTTCGGTCGGCAATGTCGGCGGTGCGTTCGTGCTCCAGAACAGCGTCAACAGCAGCGGCTATCGCTACACGCAGGCTCCGGCGGACACGAGCAAGCTCGACGCCGATGACCTGCTGCAGGGCGGCTCGGCGGTCGTGATTGGCGGCAACGTCGCTGGTGGTGTCCTGTTCGACGCGGCCCCGCGCGACACCAACACCAGCGATCCCGATGAAGATGACGACGGCGTCCCAGACGCGCAGGAGACCACCGCCTCGGTCGTGAGCTTTGGCGCGGCACCGGCAGTCACGATCGGCTCGGCGAACCAGTCGGTGACGCTCGGCTCCGTCGCTTCTTCGAGCGCCGGATACGGGCTGGTGGTTAAGGGCCTGATCGCGGGCGGCGGCGTTTACTCGGGCGTGAACGGCAATGGCCTCGTCATCGGCGGTCTCGGCCAGGCAGTCACCGTCACTAACGGCATGAGCGTCACGGGGTCCATCACGGGCTCCGCGCTGAACGGAAACGCGATCGGCCTGCGCATCGGCAGCGGCGCCAGCGTTCCCGTGATCGACCTCGCCTCAGGTGCAACGATCGGCGCCGACGGCGGCGGAACGGCCAGCACCTCGGCTCAAGGCCTGCTGATCGACGCCGGCGGCACCGTCTCGACGATCCGCAATGCCGGATCGATCGTGGCGCGTGTCAACGGAACCGACGGCACCGCCGCGGCGATCGTCGATAAGTCCGGGACCGTCACCCTGATCGAGAACCGCGGAGCGATCGGCGTTAGCAACGCCGCCGCGCTTGGCGACAAGGCGGTGGCCTTCGACCTTTCCGCCAACAGCAGCGGTGTGACGGTGAACCAGCTCGCCGTCGCGTCGGGAACCGCGCCGACCATTGCCGGCACCATGCTGTTCGGCAGCGGCAATGACGTTCTGAATGCGGCCGACGGCACCATCGCGGGCACGGCCAAGTTCGGCGCGGGCAACAATGTCCTCACGCTCTCCGGTGACGCGGCCATGACCGGAGGGGCCACCTTCGGCGCCGGCATCGACAGCGTTCAGCTCGGCGGGACTTCGTCGCTGATCGGCAACCTGGCGTTTGGCGGCGGCAGCGACAGCCTGACCCTTGCGGGCACCAGCGTGTTCCGCGGCCAGCTCTCGGGTGCGTCTGGGCTCGCGGTCAACGTCGGCGCGGGCACGACCCTCGATGTCACCAACATCGGTCAGGTCGACATCGCCTCGCTCACCACCGGCGCGAACTCGTCCATCGGCGTGACCATCGGTTCGACCGGCCACACCCTCTACAACGTGCTGGGCGCGGCAGATTTCGGCACCGGGACCAAGGTGGACGTGAAGCTGCTGAACGTCGGAGGCGTGGCCGGAACCTACAAGATCGTCGATGCGGCGACGCTGACCGGAGCCGGAAACCTGCTCGCCACGGGCAGCTTGCCGATCCTGTTCGCCAGCTCGCTCGACACGACGACCACCCCGGGTGAGGTCAACCTCATCATCCGCACCAAGACAGCCGACGAGCTTGACCTCAACAGCTCGGAAGGCAGCATCCTCGCGGCGGTGCTCGGCTCGGCCGACAAGGACGCGGCGATCTCCGGCGCCCTGCTCGGAGCCGCCGACACCGACGTCCTCCAGGACACGCTGCAGGCGCTGCTGCCGGAGCATGCCGGCGGCGCCTTCGAGACGGCGACCAAGGGCGCACGCCTGCTGACCAAGCTGCTGGCCGATCCCAATCCGCCGGTCATCGATCAGGGCGGCCTCGGCATCTGGTTGCAGCAGGTCGGCTGGGGCACCAGCAAGTCGATCGGCAGCACCTCGTCCTACGACCTCACGGGCTGGGGTGCCGGCGGCGGCGTCGAGATGGGGCTCGGCAAGCTTGGTGCGATCGGCGCCTCCCTGGCCTACCTGTCCGGACGCGACAGCCACAGCCAGAACGAACTGCAGAGCAGCCAATATGAGGGCGCCTTGTATTGGCGGGCCGGGGTTGGTCCGATCCGCGGCTTCGCCAAGATCGCCGCCAGCACCGTCAAGTTCGACGGCGAACGCAACTTCACCGGGACGGTGAACGGGTCGTCCGTCACGCGTACGGCCAAGGGCGACTGGAAGGGCCGGACCATGTCCGCGACCGCTGGTGCTTCGTACGAGTTCACCAGCGGTCGGCTCAACGTCCGCCCGACCGCGCTGGTCGAATATTACCAGCTGAAGGAGAAGGGCTACACGGAGACGGGTGGCGGGGACGCGTTCAACCTGATCGTGGACGACCGCACCAGCAGCGAGACTGCCGTGAGCGGGATCGTGACTGTCGGTTACCGCATCTTCGGTCAGCCCGGCACCGACTCCTCGTCGGCCTGGGGCCGGGTCGAGCTCGACGGTGGTCGCCGCCAGATCATCAGCGGCAAGCTGGGCAAGACCACGGCGCGCTTCGCCGGCGGAACGCCCTTCACACTGACGCCGGAAGATCGCACAAGCGGCTTCCTGGCGGCCCTTCGCCTGATCGGTGGCGGCGCCGGCGTGACGCTCGGGGCCGAGGTCAACGGCGAGGAACAGCAGGGCCGCGCGTCCATCGGCGCCAAGGCCAGCATCAGCCTCGCGCTCTGACGAGCATTGGGGAGGCGGCCGGCGGCTGCCTCCTTATTCTCCGGGCGCCGTCGCCCTGATTGCCAGTGCGTGCACTCGCTCGTGCATGAGTTCGCCCAGGGCCTTGTAGACGAGGCGCTGCCGCTCGACCCGTGATTTGCCTGCAAAAACCGGGCTCTCGATCACCAGGCTGAAGTGGCTCTCGCCCGCGGGATTGTAGCCCCCGTGACCCCGGTGCTTCTCGCTGTCGTCGGTCAGGTCCAGCCGGGTCGGCTGCAGGTCCGCCTGGAGCCTGCGAGTCATTTCCGCTGCGACCGGACCGGTGAAAGATGCGTTCATTGGGCCTATATAGAGCGGCTTCGAGAACGAGTAACCGGTGGCTTCACGCAATCAGAAAATGCACGGGCGAGTGGAGGGCGCGGCGGACCGCTGCGCCGTTCCTGGCTGCACGCATGCGGGCGAGTTTCGCGCTCCTCTCCGGCCCAGCAGCTTCGATGGTCCGGGACAATGGCAATGGCTGTGCCTCGACCACGTGCGGGAGCATAATGCCCGCTACAATTACTTCACGGGGATGAGCCCGGAGGAGATCGAGGCCGCGCAGTCGCCGACCGCCGGCTGGGACAGGGCTACCCGCGCCTTCGCGCATGCCGGTGCCGATCCGGCCCCGCCATGGAGCGACTTCAAGGACCCGCTCGATGCCATCTCGGGCCGGTTCGGATCGCGCTTCAGGGAGCAGGCCCAGCCCCAGCGTGTCCGCTTTTCGGGCGCGGAGCAGCGGGCACTGCACGTCCTCGGGCTCGGCTCCGACACGGACCTCCACGCTGTCCGCAAGCGCTATTCGGAGCTCGTGCGCCGCTACCACCCCGACCGTAACGGCGGCGACCGGCGGCACGAAGGCAAGCTCGGCCAGGTGCTGGAAGCCTGGCAGGTCCTGAAGACTGCGCCAGCCTTCGCCTAATCGCGATCGGGCGCGCCCAGCGGGAAGTAGGGTCGGTAGGGTCGAGCGTCCTCGACGCAGCGGCTGACGGCCGGAAGCGCCAGCAGCTCCGCGCGCAAGGACGCGACGCGCGGGCATTCGGCCGGAATGCGTTCGATCCAGTCGGCATAGAATAGCGCGGGCGCCGCCGCGCAGGTCACCAGCGACACGTGCGGCGGCAGGACGTTCTCGCCCAGCCATTGCTCAAGCCACATGTAGGCACGCCGGAGCTTCGCCTTCCCGCCCGCGACTTCCGCTTCGTCCGGCGTTTCACGCAAGCCCAACTCCGGCTGGTCGCGGCTGATGAAGTGGGCGGCGACCACTCGCTGCATGTTGCCCATGACATAGTTGTCGAACACCCGGTCGATCATGCGAGCCACGACCGCCTCCGCCGGATCCGACGGGATCAGCGGCGCCGGACCGGGGTGGTGCACCGCCAGATGCTCGACGATGCTGGTGGCTTCCACCACCACCTTGTCTCCATCGACCAGCACCGGGATATGCCCGCCCGGATGCACCCGGCCGGGGAACTGCTCGCTCAGCGTTAAGCCGTCGGTCATTGCTCTGAACGTGAACGGCGTCTCGTTGGCGTAGAGCGCGATCAGCGCCTTCCAGCAATAGGACGAGAAGGGATGTCCATGGAGCTCGAGCTTTGTGGAAGAACTCACCAGCGGCCCTCCGCCATCGCCGCCTGCCGGGCCTGCTCGCGCTGGCTGGTGGACTGCGGACCGGCCCAGCCATGCTCCACCGCGCCGCCAGGCTCGTAGGTCGCGATAACCGCGCCCGATCGCGTCACCCGATGCTCGACCAGCTTCAATCCCTCCGCCGGTGTGCCTTCGCCGAAAATCCGCTTCCCGCCGCCTAACACCACCGGAAAGGTCATCAGGGTCAGCTCGTCCAGCAACCGGGCAGCGATCAGCGCGGGGTAGAGGGTGCTGCTGCCCTGGATCAGCAGGTCCGGGCCGTCCCCCTCCTTGATTGCGCGCAGCTCGTCGATGCTGCCGACTCGGTGGCTGTTCGACCAACCAAGGTCGGGCGAACCGCGGGTCAGCACGTACTTCCTCGCGTCCGTGAATGCGCGGCCCATGTCGATCGCGGCGGCCTCGCCATCGTCTTTGCCCGTCTTGTCGAAGACCTCGCCAACGCCGGTCGTCTCGCCGCCGACGTACGGCCAGTAGGCAGCGAAGATCTCATAGGTCCGCCGCCCCAGCAGCAGGTCGTAGCGGTCGCCGAAGAAGCGGTCGATCGCCTCTCCGACATCCTCGTCGAAGAACTGTGGCAACCAGCCGCCGTGAGCGAACCCGCCCGTCGGATCCTCGCTCGGGCCACCCGGGGCCTGCATCACTCCATCGAGCGACACGAACACGCTCCCGCGAATCTTACGCATGCACTGATTCCCCCCGCTCCGCCGCCTCGATAGTCGCGATGTCGATTTTGCGCATGGTCATCATGGCTTCGAACGCCCGCTTGGCCGCGGCCCTGTCAGGGTTCGAATTGGCCCGGAGCAGCGCCCGCGGCGTGATCTGCCACGAGAAGCCCCAGCGGTCCTTGCACCATCCGCACTCGCTTTCCTGCCCGCCATTCCCGACAATGGCGTTCCAGTAGCGGTCGGTTTCTTCCTGCGTGTCGGTCAGGACCATGAAGCTGACCGCCTCGTTAGCCTTGAAGTTCGGCCCGCCATTCAGGCCGACGAACGAGCGGCCGAGCACGGTGAACTCCACCGTTAGCTCCGTTCCCGCCGCTCCTCCCGGGAAGTCTGACGGAGCATGCATCGGCGCTCCGACGCTGCTGTCCGGAAAGGTGACTGCGTAGAACTCGGCCGCCTTGCGGGCTTCACCGTGGTCGAACCACAGGCACGTGACCAGCTTGTCTTTCATCGTATCGCTCCTACTGCGTGCGCGGACCGACCAGGCCCACCGATGCGCCCTGGGGGTCGAGGATGTTGAGCGAATATTCGCCGCCCGGGATCTCCATCGGCTCCATCAGGATGGTCGCCCCATGCGCCCTCGCGTAGTCGTGGGCTGCGTCGATGTCCGGTACGCGGAAGTAGAAAGTCCAGGCCGACACCGGCATTTGCGGCATGCGCGGCATGATCGCGCCCAGCATGAAGCCGTGGCGGATGAACTCGTATTTGCCCAGTGGCCCCATATCGAGGTCGCCGTCCTTGGCCCACCCGAACAGGTCTCCGTAGAAGCGCCAGGCTGCCGCAGGATCATCGCTGGACAGTTCGTTCCACGCACAATGGCCTTCCATCGGCCGCTCAGCGGCGAAGGCATGGCTGGTAGCATCATGCATGCCTTCGCGCGGAGTGGGGCGGATGACGTAAAGGGCGGCACCCTGCGGATCGGCGACGATGGCGAACCGACCGACGCCGACCATGTCGCGCGCTGGCAGGATGGTCCGTCCACCCGCGGCTTCCGCCCGACGCAAGGTAGCATCGACGTCGTCCACTGCGATGTAGCCGAGCCACGCGGGCCGTGCCCCACCGGCCTTCATCTCGGGCGTGAGCTGAAGCATTCCACCGACCATGCCCTCGCTGGCGCGGATCTCCCGGTAATCGGGATTGTCGCTTACCCGCCAGCCGAGCAGGCCAGTGTAGAAAGCTCCGGACGCCGCGGTGTCCGGGCTCATCAGCTCGTACCAGACGAAATCACCTTGCTTGGTTTCCATGTCAGGCCTCCCCGTGCCCGGCGAATGGCTTGAAGCCGCCCCAGAACATGCGCTTGCCGTCGAATGGCATTTCTCCGCCCGGTTGCATCTCCGGGTCGCCCATGAGTTTCTCCCAGGCCGCGTCTCGGGTCGACTTGTCCGGCCAGATGATGAAGGAGAAGACGACGTTCTCGCCCTCCTGGGCCTGCACGGCACGGAAGAAGTCGGTCGTATGGCCGTGCTCCAGCCCATCGCCGATGGATTCGAGCGACGATAACGCGCCGAGCTCCTTGGCCTTGCGGGCGAACATGTCAGCCATGGCCTTGTACTCGTCGAGCTTGTCCTCACGGAGCGGCAGAACAAATCCGTCAACGTAGCTCATTTCAGGCCTCCTCTTTCTCGAATGCCGATGCGCCCTGTTCCGCTGCGGCCGGGTCCATCCACATCACTTCCCATTGGTGCCCGTCCGGATCCTCGAAGTCGCGGCCGTACATCATGGGGGTCGGCTCCTGCTTGAGGCCGACATCGGTGCGCCCACCAGCCTCACCGGCCGCTTGTACCAAGGCGTCGACAGCCTCCCGGTTTTCCGCGGAAAGGCAGAGCATGACCTGGCTCGTCTGATGAGCATCCGCGATCGGCTTGCCGGTGAACGACGAGTAGAAGGGATGGGTCAGCAGCATGACGTGAATGGCGTCCGACAGGACGATCATCGCGGCCGCCTCGTTGGAGAACTTCGGCTCCTTCCGCCCGCCAATTGCCTCGTAGAAGCGGATCGACCGATCAAGGTCGGTCACGGGCAAGTTGATGAAGATCATGCGCGACATTTTGCACTCCATGCGACTCGATGACCCTTGAAGCATGCCAACGAAGGTTATACATTGCAACTGTGCAGTTAGAAAAAGTAACTAAGCGAGGGCGAACGGAGCCGAAGCGGGGCTATGACGATGCCTGCGGGACCGCTCATGCCCTGGAGCTGATCGGTGAGCGCTGGGCTCTGCTCGTCCTGCGGGAGCTTCTGCTCGGCCCGCGGCGCTTCTCCGACCTGCGGGCCGACCTGCCGGCGATCAGCGCAAACGTGCTGACGCAGCGCCTGACCGACCTCGAAAGTCGTGGTTTGGTGCGAAAGCGCAAGCTGCCGCCGCCCGCATCCGTCCAAGTCTACGAAGCGACGGAATGGGGCCTGGAAACTGCCGTCCTAATCCGGGAGCTCGGTCGTTGGGCAGCCCGCTCCCCCTCGCACGATCCGACGCTCCCGCTTTCCGGCGTGTCGATCATGCTGTCCTTCACCGCCATGCTGAATGCAGATCGGGCCGGGAGTTTCGATGGCAAGGTTGCCTTCCGCTTCGGCGAGATGACCTACCTGGCAGAGGTTCAGGATGGAGCCATTCAGGTGCGCCGTGGCGAGGCCGAGGAAGGGCAAGCTTTGGTCACGGGGGAGCCGACCGATGTCGCCGCCGTGGTGTACGGGGGTGCCCCGCTGGATCTTTTGACCATCGACGGAGACCGAGCGGTGGCCAAGCGTTTCCTCTCGCTCTTCACCCTGCCGCCCAAGGCCAGTTGAGGCCCGGGCGGCGCACAGCTAAGGGCGGCGCATGGCCGACATCTCCAACGAAGCTCAGATCCCCACCGGCGAAACGCTCATGAACGCGCCCGACAAGATGGTGAAGGTCCGCGACCTGTTCGGCGTCGACAGCGACATGGAGGTGCCCGCCTTCTCCGAGGCCGACGAGCGGGTGCCCGATCTCGACCCAGCTTATGTGTTCGACCCCGACACCACGCTGGCGATCTGCGCCGGCTTCGCCCGCAATCGCCGAGTGATGGTTCAGGGCTATCATGGCACTGGCAAATCCACCCACATCGAGCAGGTCGCGGCGCGGCTGAAGTGGCCTTGCATTCGCATCAACCTCGACGCGCACATCAGCCGCATCGATCTCATCGGCCGCGACGCCATCGTGCTGCGCGATGGTCAGCAGGTGACGGAATTCCGCGAAGGCCTGCTTCCCTGGGCCCTGCAGCATCCTGTCGCACTCGTGTTCGACGAATATGATGCCGGCCGCCCGGACGTGATGTTCGTCATCCAGCGCGTGCTGGAGGTCGAGGGTAAGCTGACCCTCCTGGACCAGAACCGGGTCATCCGGCCCAACCCTTTCTTCCGCCTGTTCGCGACGACCAACACCATCGGCCTCGGCGACACGACCGGGCTCTACCATGGCACGCAGGCGATCAACCAGGGTCAGATGGACCGCTGGAACATTGTCACAACCCTCAACTATCTTCCCGCCGCCGTGGAAGCCCAGATCGTGCTCGCCAAGTCAGGCGAGTATGACAATCCCGATGGCAAGGGGACGGTGGAGCGCATGATCAAGGTCGCTGAGCTCAGCCGTCAGGGCTTCATCAACGGCGACATTTCCACGGTCATGAGTCCGCGCACGGTGATCAGCTGGGCGCAGAACGCCATGATCTTCGGGGACGTTGGCTTCGCCTTCCGCGTATCGTTCCTCAACAAGTGCGACGAGACCGAGCGCCCGCTGATCGCAGAATATTACCAGCGCGTATTCGGCAAGGACCTGCCCGAAAGTGTCGTCGCCAAGGCTTAGGCGGTCGGCGCCTCTTTGCCTGCTGGGGCAGGATCCGGTCGGCGCGGGAAATATTCGATGCCGACCGTCAGAAGCGCCCAGACCCCCAGGGTGATCTGCAGCCGCGCCGGAACCGCCACGCTGTCCGGCGCCAGCTGCGGAAGTCCCACGACGAAAACCAGCGTCAGCGCCGAATAGGCCAGCCGGTAGGGGCTCGCGGAGATATACAGGATGGAGATGACCACGGTGCTGGTGGCCATCAGGAACATGGCGAAATCCATGTTGTCGGGGGCATTCACGTCGGCGATGACGAAGCCCAGGACGGCGCCGAAGAAGGTGTTCATGCCCGCGAGGTTGGCACGATACTCGCTTTCCGTTGCGATGAAGCTCTTGGGAAGGTGTAACCGCGGCATGGATCTGACCCCCTTGCTTGCATGGTGCGTTGCAGCCGGGGCAAAGGCAAGGCGATGAGCGCGACCACCCCCCTCGACCAGTTCCGCCGCGTTCTCGCCGGCGCGGCGCGCGCGATTGCTCAAGATGCGGAAGTGGAAGTCGCGTTCGCCTCCGAGAGCGGAGCCACGGGCGGTAAGCTGGCGCGGGTCGTCTCTCCGGGACCGGGCCTCTCGCCCAAGCTAGTGGCCGAAGCGCGGGGCGCAGCGGACGCGGTCGCGCTCAGGCTGCGCTACCATGATGCCAAGCTGCATGGGGGCCATGCGCCCGCTGAAGCCGAGGCCCGCGCCGTGTTCGACGCGCTGGAATCCGCCCGCGTGGAAGCCCTCGGTGCCCGCAGCATGGCCGGCGTGCGCGACAACCTCTCCGAACTCGCCGAGGCGCGCGTCCGCGGCGATGCGATCACGCGAGCCCGAACCGCGGAGGAAGTCCCGCTTGCAACGGCACTCTCGCTGCTTGCCCGGGAGCGGCTGACCGGGGCTCCCCCGCCCGCGGGAGCGGAAGCCGGGCTCGCGCTCGTTCGCGAGTGGATCGAGGACAAGGCGGGCGGCGACCTCGACGCGCTCGGCCTCGCGATCGACGACCAGCAGTCCTTCGCGACCCTGGCCCGCAAGCTGCTCGAGGATCTCGACCTTGCTGCCGCCGAAGAGCCCTCGCAGGAGGAGCCCGATGAAGGCGGCGAAGACGAGCAGGGCGAGGAGGCCGGCGAGGACCAGGAGGATGAGTCCAGCGACGCGCAGGGTGCGGCCGACGGCGAGATGGAAATGCGCTCCGAGCGCGAGGAGGGCGAGGAGCAGGAAAGCGAGTATAGCGAAGAGGATTTCGACGGTGACGAGGGGGCACCCGGCGACGAGGGCGACGAAGCGGCCGTGCCGCGGCCCAACCGCCGCCCATCCGAGCCGGAGATCGCCGGCGATTACCGCGCGTTCACCAACCGCTTCGACGAGGTCGTAGAAGCCTCGGACCTGTGTGACGAGGACGAGCTCAACCGCCTTCGCGCGTACCTCGATCAGCAGATGGGGCCACTGTCGAGCGTCGTGACCCGCCTCGCCAACCGGCTGCAGCGGCGGCTGATGGCGCAGCAGGCACGCAGCTGGGACTTCGACCAGGAAGAAGGTCTCCTCGACGCTGCGCGGCTTGCGCGCGTTATCGTCTCACCGGGCCATTCGCTCAGCTACAAGGTCGAACGCGACACCGAGTTCAAGGACACGATCGTCAGCCTGCTGATCGACAACTCAGGTTCAATGCGCGGACGGCCGATCTCGATCGCGGCCATCTCCGCCGACATCCTGGCGCGGACGCTGGAACGCTGCGGGGTGGCGACCGAGATCCTCGGCTTCACCACGCGCGCCTGGAAGGGCGGGCAGAGCCGGGAGGCTTGGCTGGCCGACGGACGCCCACCCAACCCGGGCCGCCTGAACGATCTCCGGCACATCGTCTACAAGCGCGCCGACGAGCCCTACCGGCATTCGCGTCGCAACCTCGGCCTGATGATGCGCGAGGGGCTACTCAAGGAGAATATCGACGGGGAGGCGTTGCTCTGGGCGCACAACCGGCTGATCGCCCGATCCGAGGAGCGGCGCATCCTGATGGTGATCAGCGACGGCGCTCCGGTCGACGACTCGACGGCGAGCGCGAACGGCGGCTCCTATCTCGAGAAGCATCTGCGGCAGGTGATCGGCTGGATCGAGGCGCGCTCGCCGGTGGAGCTGACCGCTATCGGCATCGGTCACGACGTGACGCGCTACTATCGGCACGCCATTACCATCATGGATGCGGAGCAGCTCGGCGGCACGCTGATCGAGCAGTTGGCCGGCCTCTTCGACGCACAATGATGGAGGAGAGAGGCGGCCACGGCGGGCGGATGAGCCCGGTGCAGCTACGCTACACGCACCGGGCTCCCCTCGTTACGCGACGCGAGGGAACTCGTACCCGCCGTGGCCGGCAGCGTGACGGGTGACAGGGGGGAAAACCCGTCCGCTTCAAGGGCTTATGCCTGATTCGCAGTTGAAGCGGGGTGAACGGCCTTTGCAGCGCCGGTTCAGGTTTGGCAAGCCTATCCTTCTGATTCTTCTCGCGTTTTCTACTCTCATGACGGGCGGTGACCGGAATTGGGAGAAGCCCAACCGAACACCCCGGGGGATCGCCACCGTCCCGGTGCGGTTCGAAGCCCTGCCGATCCCTGAAGCTTCCGCCAGATCGCTCCCGCTCGCGGGTTTATGGGAGGTGCGCGCATCCGACCCTCGGCTCGGTGGCCTCTCGGGATTGGCATTAGACGGACATCGCCTGCTCGCCGTAACCGACGATGGTGCGGTCATCGGCCTGCCCAAGCCCGGTGGCGGACGGCTCGCCACTTTCCAGGACCTCCCCGCTGGCCCGGGTCCGCCCTTCTGGAAGAAGTACCGCGATTCCGAATCTCTGACCCGCGATCCCTCAGGCCGCGGCTGGTGGGTCGGGTTTGAGTTCCAGCATTCGCTCTATCTCTTCAGCCACGACTTCACGCGTGCCCTCCACCGAGTTCGCTTCCCGCAAGAGCGCTGGCCTCCGAACGAGAGCCTGGAAGCGGTGATCGGTGTGGGCAGGTGGCTCCTGCTGGTCCCGGAGACGGGACAAGAGGTTTGGTTCCGGGAAGCCGACGGAGCCGTGTCCGTTTACCCGCTCTCTGGCGCAGACGGGCAGCACCCTGCCGACGCGGTCCGGCTGCCCGACGGACGCATGCTGGTCCTGCTTCGAAGTGTGCGACCATGGGGCATCGCCAATCGGCTCGCCTGGCTGAAGGCCGGACGCGGAGCGTTCAGGCTCGAACCCTTCGCCGAGCTTCCGCTCGGAGCATTCGACAATGTCGAAGGGGTCGCGGCGGAGCGGGGTCAGGCTGGCGGAACGCGCCTGTGGCTGGTGACAGACAATGATTTCAGCGACCGGCGGCGGACGCTGCTGATCGCCCTCGACCTCCCCGAAGCTACCCCGGCTTCTTCGCGACGACCTTGATCTCGGTGATTCCCCGATCGGGTATGAGCCGGCTGACCTCCACCGCCGTCCAGGCGATCGCCGGAGGTTTCACGAACCGATTTTTGACCCGGATCATCACCGGCATTTGGGTCTGAAGATCGGTATGGTAGCTGGTCATCTCGACCGCATCGTCCCAGCTTGCGCCGGCCCGCTTCAGGATCTCGCCGATCCGCTCGAACGCGCGGATGAATGCGACCTCGGGATCACCACCCTCACGCACTCCGACGACCACGCCGGAGAGATAGATTGTGTCACCCGAGACGACCGCGTCGGCATAGCCCCACTCCTCTTGGTAGCGGAGCGTGCCCGGGTCCTGGGACATGAGAACGTTGGCCCGCTGCCGTTCACCGGCAAGGGCAGGGCCGGATAGCATGGCCACGACCAACGCCGCGGCGCATGCCTCAAGCGGCGGTCGTCTGCGCCTTCTTGGCAAGCTCACGCTTCAGCTTGCGGGCCGTCGGACCCAGCTTGTCCTCGCTGGTCTTCGCCAGCCAGTTGTCGAGGCCGCCGTTATGCTCGACCGAGCGCAGCCCGTGGGTCGAAACCCGCAGCTTCACGCTCTTGCCGAGCGAATCGCTGATCAGGGTCACGTTCTGCAGGTTCGGCAGAAACGTGCGCTTGGTCTTGTTGTTGGCGTGGGAAACGTTGTTGCCCACCTGCCGGCCCTTGCCGGTCAGTTCGCAAACGCGCGACATGATGTTAGGTCCTGATTACAAAGCGAGCGCCCGCGAAGGCGCCCGGAAAGCGCCGCCCGATACCTTCTGACCCTCCTCGCGTCAAGCAACCTCCGCCCAGTCCGGAGCGTTGAGGCCCCGTATCGATCTTCAGGGAGTGTCGAGAATGCGGGCGATCCTACGGTTGCTAATCCTGCTGGTGGTGGGAGTGATCGCCGCCGTAGCCACCGGGTTCCTCGACATCAACCAGACCCAGTCGGCGAAGGCGCCCGATATCGACGCGACTCGCAACGGCATCGCCGCCAGCGGAGGCCAGCCGCCGAAGTTCGACGTGGACACCGGCGCGGTGGCGATCGGCAAGGGGGAGGCTACCATTCCGGTTCCGCGGCTCGAAGTTCGGCCCGCGGACGGCGGCGCGGCTCAGCCAACCAATGGGGCCGCTCCGCAGCCGCAGCAGCAGCCGGGCGTCGCGACGACCGACTCGACCCAGAACTGACAAGCGCCGCGGCATCGGCTAGCCGCTGGCCGATGAGCTTTCCGCTGCCGCTGCCGATGCGCCGTGCGCTCGACCTTGCCGCCGAAGCAGCTGCAGCGGGGGAGGTGCCGGTTGGCGCGGTGGTGACCCGCGACGGCGCGATCATCGCCCAGGCGCGTAACGCGATGCGCGGTAGCCTCGATCCAACCGCCCACGCCGAGATCGTCGCGATCCGGCGCGCAGCCGAGGCGCTCGGTCAGCCGCGGCTGGACGGCTGCACGTTGTGGGTGACGCTCGAACCCTGCGCCATGTGCGCCGGGGCCATCGCGCTGGCCCGGCTCGAGGCGCTCCGCTTCGCCGCGGAGGATCCCAAGGGCGGCGGCGTCATCCACGGGGCGCGGGTCTTCAGCCAACCCACCTGCCACCATCGCCCGGACGTTCTCGGCGGCATCGGAGAGGAAGAGGCCGCCCGGCAGCTGCGCGCCTTCTTCGCGCACCGGCGGACATGAAAAAGGGCGCCGCTCGACGAAGCGGCGCCCTCCTCGTTCCGGGAAAGCCGGACGTCAGCCCTGGAAGGGCACGACCTTGATCTCGACCCGGCGGTTCTGAGAACGGCCGTACTCCGTAGCATTGTCCGCGATCGGCTGGGTTTCGCCGAAACCGCGCGTCGCCATGCGGGCGGGTGCCACGCCGCGTGATGACAGGTAGCTCGCCACCGACTGGGCCCGGCGCTCGGACAGCGACTGGTTGTAGGCGTCGCTGCCAGTCGAATCGGTATGGCCATAAATGTCGATGTACGTCTGCTGATACTGGGCCAGCGTGTTCGCCACCTCGTTCAGCGTCGACTGGAATTGCGGCTTCACGTCGTAGCGGTCGACGTCGAAGGTGATGCCGGACGGCATGCGCAGGATGATGTCGTCGCCCTGGCGAATGACGTCTACGCCCGTGCCCGCAGTCTCGCGGCGCAGCTCGGCTTCCTGCTGGTCCATGTAGCGCCCGACGGCGCCACCCGCGATCGCGCCGATGCCCGCGCCGACGATCTGCTCGGTGCGGCTGTTGCGGCCGCCGACGATGTCGCCCAGCAGATAGCCTGCGCCCGCGCCGATGATCGCGCCGAGGCCCGTGTTGCTCAGGCGCCGGTTGCCGGTTTCCGGATTGGTGGTGCACGCGGACGTGGTGACAAGCGCGGTGGAAAGCGCCACGGCAGTCATGGTGCGGCTGAACTTCATCCCCATATTCTCCATTCGTTGTTGATCGTTCTCCCGCGAAACCGGCTCTACAACGAGATGGTTCCGCTTACGAATCGATCTGTCCCTTGCTGCACACGCACACTGAAGGCTAATAGCTGACCCTCCGATGAGCGGCCCCTTGCTCCCGTTTCCCTGGTTCGACCTGGTCCTGATCCTCGCGCTGATCGCCGTGAACGGCGTGTTTGCGATGAGCGAGCTGGCGATCGTCTCCTCGCGTGAGGCGCGCCTCAAATCCATGGTCAAGGCCGGCAGCGGCGGAGCGCGCACCGCCCTCGCGCTCGCCGCCGATCCGAGCCGCTTCCTGTCCACGGTGCAGATCGGCATCACGCTCGTCGGCATCCTGGCCGGTGCTTATTCCGGAGCGAGCTTGGGAGAGCCCGTGGCGCAACGCCTGGCCCTGCTTGGCCTCGCCGCGGACACCGCCCGTTCACTCGGCTTCGCCCTGGTGATCGGCGGCGTGACCTATGCCAGCCTGGTCGTCGGCGAACTCGTGCCCAAGCAGTTCGCGCTGCGCTCACCGGAACCGATTGCCGCTGCCGTTGCGCGCCCGATGCTGTGGCTGTCCAAGGCCGCGGGACCCTTCGTGTGGTTGCTGGACCGGACCAGCGCGCTCGTCTTCCATGTGCTCGGCCTCAATCGCGAGAGCCAGACCCAGGTCACCGCCGAGGAACTGCACCTCGTCGTGGCCGAGGCGAAGACGGCCGGCGTTCTCGAGGAGAATGAGCGCGCCATCATCTCGGGCGTCGTCCGCCTGGCCGACCGTCCCGTCCGCGAGGTCATGACCCCCCGGACGGAGATCGACTGGATCGATATCGACGCCACTGGCGAGGACCTGCGGGCGGCGCTTGCCGAAACCCCGCACAGCCGCATCCCCGTCGCTGAGGGCAATGTCGAGAACATCGTCGGCGTGGTGCAGACGGGTGACCTGCTCACCGCTGCGCTCGACGGCAAGCCGCTCGACCTCCGCTCGCTGGCAAAGGACGCGCCTGTCATCCCAGACGTCATGGACGCCATGGATGCGCTCGCCGTTCTGCGGCATGCGGAAGTCCCGCTCGCCCTCGTGCACGATGAATACGGACACCTCGACGGGATCGTGACGCCGGGCTCAATCCTGGCCGCCCTCGCCGGGGCCTTCGCGCATGATGTGGAGGACGACGATCCCCCGCTGGTGGAGCGCGAGGACGGGAGCTGGCTGGTCAGCGGTGCGGCCAGCGCCGATCTCCTCGAGGACCGGCTCGGCATCGCCCTGCCGGACGACAGGGACTATTCCACTGTCGCCGGCTTCGCTTTGTCCGTCCTCAAGCACCTACCCGAAACGGGCGAAACCTTCGGCCACAACGGCTGGAAGTTCGAGGTCGTCGACATGGACGGGCGCAAGATCGACAAGCTCCTCGCGATCCGCACCCGCAAGAAGAAACGCGAAGAGGAAGCGGCCGCGCTCTGACGCGCGGCCGGCCTTGCTACAGCTTGCCGAACACCCGCTCGTAACCGACCTCGTCTCCGCGGGCGAGATAGGACGCCTGCTCCACGATCCGGTCGCGCTGCAGCCGTCCCCGGAAAGCGCCGAGCTGCGCGTCGATCCGCTCCACGTCGTCGCCACTGAGCGCCGCGATCTGCTCGAAGCGAGTGTAGCCGAGCCCCGCCAGCATGGCCGCGAGCTTCGGCCCGACGCCCTTCATCCGCTGCAGATTGTCCGGCACGCCGTGCGAGCCGGGCAAGTTCGAATGCACGTCCGTCCCGATGATCTCGCCGACCACGTCGCTTGCGGCCGCGGCCATCTCGTCGCCGACATCTTCCCCTTCGCCACCGCCATCATTGTCATCGGGGGCGGGCGCCTTGCGGAGCGGAACGGGATCGTGGGTCGGGGAGGCCGCGACCGGCGGAGCGGCGGCCGGCGCCTGCATGTGCGGCCGAACTGGCGTGTCGTCGCGGCTCAGCGTCACGCGCTGCTTGGGACGGAAGATGAAGAAGCCGACGACGATGCCGATCGCAACCGCGACCAGAATCATCGGCCAGTAGCTGTTCCACAATTCAATCATTCCAACCCCTCGACTGGCGCCGGCGATGCAGCTCGGCGATGTAAGCGATCAGCAGTCCGAAGCCGAACCCCGCAAGGCCCAGCAGCGCTGCTTCGATGAACAACGGGATCATCGCGGAAAATGCTCCACCGGGAGGCTGTTCGGGTCCCATTCGACGCGCGCGACCCCGGGCACCTGACCCAAAACGCGCACGAGCTCACTGCGCTGGAAATCGTCGGCGGGGCCTGACAGGATGACGGTTCGGCTGAGCGGCTTCTCCCGCAGTTCCGCTTTGATCTGGCCCATCTCGTTGCGCTCGAGTTCGGCCCGGACCGCGCGTTCGACGCGCTGCTCCAGCCGGTCCGATGCGCCCAGCGGTCCGTGGTAGATCTCCGCCACGCCCAGCGTCGCAACCACGCCGAGCAGCAGCAGGTGCGACGACTTCATTTGGCAAGCTCTCCTGCGGACCGCTCCAGCTCTCGCCAGCCGATGTCGCGGCGGTGGAAGCCGTCGGCAAAACGGATGGCGTCCACGGCTCGGTACGCCCGAGCCCGAGCGCGGGCAAGATTGGGGGCCTTGGCAGTCACGGCGAGCACGCGTCCGCCGACGGACAGCAGGGCACCCGACGCATGGCGCGCGGTCCCGGCATGGAACACTGTTACGCCTTCCACCTGTTCCGCTGGTTCGATCTCGTCGATGAGGCCACCCTTCTTGGGAGTGCCCGGATAACCTTCTGCGGCGATGATCACCGTCATGGTGGTTTCGTCCGACAGCACCGGTGGCTCGGTGGCGCCAAGCCGGCCGCTCGCCACGGCCATCAGCAGCTCGGCAAAGTCCCCTTCGATGCGTGGCATGATTGCCTCGCACTCGGGATCGCCGAAGCGGACATTATATTCGATGAGCTTCGGCCCTTCCGCCGTCAGCATCAGACCAGCATAGAGCACTCCGCTGAACGGCGTTCCACGCGAGGCCATCGCCCGGGCCGTCGGCAGCACGATCTCCTCCATCGCGCGCCGCTCCAGCTCCGGCGTCAGCACAGGGGCAGGGCTGTAGGCGCCCATGCCGCCGGTGTTGGGACCGGTGTCGCCTTCGCCAACCCTCTTGTGGTCCTGGGCGGAGGCGAGCGGCACCGCCACCTCGCCGTCGACCAGCGCGAACAGGCTGGCCTCCTCGCCTTCGAGGAACTCCTCGATCACCATGGGTCCGTCGCCGGCCGCCTGGATCGCCCGCTCCGCCTCGTCCCGGGTCAGGGCGACGGTGACGCCCTTGCCGGCCGCCAGACCGTCCGCCTTGATCACGACCGGGATGGTGAAGCGGTGCAGCGCGGCCAGCGCGTCCGAAGCCGTTTCCACGCGAACGTAATCGGCGGTCGGAATGCCATGCTCGGCGCACAGATCCTTGGTGAAGCCCTTGGAGCCCTCCAGCTGTGCCGGCGCCGCATTCGGGCCGAACACCGCAATCCTCGCTGCCCGGCAGGCGTCGGCGACACCGGCGACCAGCGGCGCCTCTGGCCCGACCACCACCAGGTCGACCCCACGCTCCTGCGCCAGCGCAACCACCGCCTCCGGGCTCGTCGGATCGATCGCCACGCACTCGGCCCAACGCGCGATCCCGGGGTTGCCCGGCGCGGCCAGCAGGCTATCGCAGCTCGGCGATTGCCTGAGCCGCCATGCCAGCGCATCCTCGCGCCCGCCCGACCCCAACAGCAGGATGTTCATGGACCTCCCCGAAAGCAGTGCAGGCCTCCTAGCCGAGCCGCGCGCGGGCGACAATTCGCCGCCGCAGACGGTGAGCGAACTCGCGGGCGCGCTCAAGCGCACGGTAGAGACCGCGTTCGGCCGCGTCCGGGTGCGCGGCGAGATCAGCGGCTGGAAGCGCCACTCGTCCGGCCACTGCTACTTCAGCCTCAAGGACGAGAACGCCTGCCTTGACGCGGTGATCTGGCGCACCGGCGCGTCGACGCTGGCCTTCCGCCCGGAGGACGGGGCCGAAGTCATCGCCACCGGCAAGCTCACCACCTATCCCGGCCGCTCCAAGTACCAGATCGTCATCGACCGGATGGAGCTGGCCGGCGAGGGCGCGCTCATGGCGCTGCTCGACAAGCGCCGCCGCGCGCTCGCGGCCGAGGGCCTGTTCGACGCGGGTCGCAAGCGCCGGCTCCCGTTCCTCCCCCGCATCATCGGAGTCGTCACTTCCCCGACCGGAGCCGTCATCCGCGACATCCTCCACCGACTCGAGGACCGCTGCCCGACCCATGTCATCGTGTGGCCGGTGCCGGTCCAAGGGGAGGGCGCGTCGGCCCGCATCGCCGCCGCCATTCGCGGCTTCGCGAACTTCGAGCCGCGCCCGGACCTGCTGATCGTCGCCCGCGGCGGCGGCTCGATCGAGGACCTGTGGGCCTTCAACGAGGAAGAGGTGGTCCGCGCTGCCGCCGAGTCGCCCATCCCGCTGATCAGCGCCGTCGGGCACGAGACCGACACGACCCTCATCGATCATGCTTCCGACCTGCGCGCGCCGACGCCCACCGCCGCCGCCGAACTGGCGGTGCCGGTCCGGGCGGAGCTGATGGCGCAACTGGACGAGCTCATGGCCCGCAAGCGCCGTTGCCTCACCCGCCGCGCGGAATTGGCGCGCGAGCGGCTGGCGCTGACGACCTGTCGCTGGCCTAGCAGCGAAACCCTGCTCGCCACTCGCGGCCAGCGACTCGACGAGGTCGGCGAGCGGCTACCGCGCGCACTCGCCGCCCGCACCGGCCACGCCCGCGCCGACATGAACCTGGTGGCATCGCGGCTCCGGCCCGAACTCATCCAGCACAAAGTCCACCGCCTGTCCGACAAGCTCGCCGCTGCCTGGAAGATGGCCGAGCTGGTGCACCCCGAACGCCCGCTGTCCCGCGGCTTCGTCCGCGTCACCGACCGCTCCGGCCGCACCCTCACTCACGCCGCCGACGCCCGCGCCGCCCGCGATCTCTCGCTGCACTTCGGCGACGGTCTCGTGGAAGCGACCGCCGGCGCCAGCCCGCAGCCACCACCGAAGGTTGAGCGCAAGCCCTCGCGACCCTATGTCGCTCCCCAACCCGGCCTGTTCGACAGCGAGGACTAGACGCATGCTCATGCACGGAAGCGGCCGCGAGGCGCGCGTGCACTATATGGCAGGAACCTTCCGCCTGCTGTCGGACGGCGACCACGTCCGCTGCGCAGTCACGGGCGCTAAGATCCCGCTCGACGTACTGCGCTACTGGAGCGTAGCGCGTCAGGAGGCCTATATCGACGCCGACGCGAGTCTCCAGGCGGAGGAGCGGGCCCGGCGCTAGCGATTGCCAGGTTCGAACGCGCCTTAATTGACGCGCTGGACCCGGACCCCCGGTTGCTTGCCGACGCTCAGCATGAAGCTGCCCAGCGCGGCGCGCTTCACCACCACCTTGTCCCCGCGCTCCGGCTCCAGCGCGATCGGCCGGCTGTCGGTCTGCGACCAGCGGCTGCCGTCCTGGAGCAGGAAAACGTAACCGCCGTCCCGGTTGCGTCCGACGCCGTCGATCACGCCATCGATCTGGCTGACCTCTTCGCCATCTCCGCCAAGCAGCGGGAATTTGGGAAGGGACAGTCCGAACAGCGTCCGCTTGGTCCGCCGGACCTCGTCCCGGTCCACCACCACCAGGTCCTGGCGCTGGACGGCCTCCGCGGTGGTCCCGATCTCGCGGTCGAAACAGGCGAGGCGCTCGGTGGGTTGGTCGATGTCACGGCACGCAAGCAAGCGCTGCATCTGCGCCGGGACAGCCTGCCCTGCCGTTGCTGCAGGCGGCGCGGAGCTCGCGGCGTGCACCGGAGCGGCGGCGCCTGCCATGGTGAACGCGGCGGCAAGGAAAAGCACCCGATCACGCATCTTGAAACCCCCTATGCTCATGACCTTTCTAGCTTTCCGCGGAACCGGCGGGCAAGTTCACACTGTTGCAAATCTGAAACAGAGTGACTGCTATCGTCAGCAGGTCGTTGCGCATGCGTTGCCAGTGTCTCTCCCTCTAAATTAGACGTGGGCTGGTTCGGCAATGTGACATTGCTGTGCGAAGCTGCCGTGCGTCTTCAGGGGACACGCGGCTACTTTAGGGGAAGAACGCATGACTGATTTCCGCCAGCGGCTGCTCGCCACGACCCTTTTGGTCAGTGCCGGCATGCTCGCTACGCCCGCCCTTGCGCAGGATGCGCAGACGGACACCGCCGCCGACACGACTCAGCCTACGGGTCCGGTCGAGGCGCAGCCGGTTTCGAACACTTCGTCCACGGGCGAGGCGGTCCAGGAAACCCAGGACATCGTTGTTACCGGCACCCGCATTCCGCAGCCGAACCTTGAGTCGGCCGCTCCGGTGACCGTCGTGTCCAGCCAGGACATCAAGCTCCAGGGCGTGACCCGCGTAGAGGACCTCCTGAACTCGCTGCCGTCCGTCGGCGCTTCGCAGAGCTCGGGCCTGGCGAACGGCGCCACCGGCACGGCCGAAGTCGACCTTCGCTATCTCGGTTCCAAGCGCAGCCTCGCGCTGGTGAACGGCCGCCGGCTCGTCCCGGGTGACCCGAACAGCACCACCCAGGCCGCCGACTTGAACTTCATCCCGTCCTCGCTGGTGAAGCGCGTCGAGGTGCTGACCGGCGGTGCATCGTCGGTGTACGGTGCCGACGCGGTCGCCGGCGTCGTCAACTTCATCATGGACACCAACTTCACCGGTGTCCGGTTCGACGGCCAGTACAGCTTCTACAACCACAAGAACGGCAACCCGTTTGTCGCCGACTGCGTTGGCGTGTCGGCAAGCCAGCTCAGCTGCGCCGGGCAGACGCCGGGTGATCCCCAGTACGTCAAGGACATCCTGGCGGGCCGCGGCTACTCGGCTCCGGGCGGAATGGTCACTGATGGCGGCACCTTCGACGGCACCATCACGATCGGCACCAAGTTCGACGACAACCGTGGTCACGCGGTTGCGTACTTCGGTTACCGCAAGGTCAACCCGATCCTGCAGTCGCGCCGTGACTTCAGCGCTTGCGTCATCCAGAACACCGGCAGCGGCAGCCCCCGTTGCGGCGGCTCGGCCACCGCGAACCCGGGCAACGCCTTCATCTTCACGACCTTCGGTGCTCCGTCGTCCACGACGGCGGCGCTCGGGCCGGGAACGATCACGGTCGGCAATGGCGCGAACCTCTATAACTTCGCTCCGCTGAACTACTTCCAGCGTCCGGACGAGCGCTACATCGGTGGCGTCTTCGCGGACTATGAGGTCAACAGCGCGATCAAGCCGTACCTCGAGTTCATGTTCATGGATGACCGCACGCTGGCGCAGATCGCGCCGTCGGGCGACTTCTTCAACACGAACACGATCAACTGCGACAACCCTCTGCTCAGCCAGCAGCAGCTGGATGTCATCTGTAACCCGGCCAACCTCATCAACGGCTTCATCGGCAACTTCCCGTTGGCCGCGGGTGCGCCGTACAATACCGGCAACGATGGCACGCCGGGACCGGGCGGTGCTCCGATCAACTTCATCGATCCGACCACCGGCCTCAGCTACCAGCGCGCGTTGTTCCAGCTGGGCCGCCGCAACACCGAGGGTGGTGCGCGCATCAGCGACCTGAAGCACACCAGCTTCCGTGGTGTGCTGGGAACCCGTGGGGACCTCAGCAACGCCTGGTCGTATGATGCGTATTATCAGTACGGCAAGACGAACTATACGCAGGTCTACAAGAACGAGTTCTCGGCCTCGCGTCTGGTCCGCGCTCTCGACGTGGTCGCCGACCCGGTCACCGGCAACCCGGTTTGCCGCTCGGCGCTGGCCGGAACCGACCCGAACTGCGTCCCCTACGACGTCTTCGGTCCTGACGGTCCTTCGGCGGCGTCGATCAACTACCTCAATGTCTTCGGTGTCATCACCGGCGAGACGTCCGAGCAGGTGGCTAACATCAACTTCACTGGCCAGCTCGGCGAGTCCGGCTTCCGCACTCCATGGGCGGAGGACGGCCTTGGCGTGAACGTCGGTTACGAGTTCCGCAAGGAGCGGCTGGAGCTGAATCCGGACCAGCTGTTCCAGACGGGCGACCTGACGGGCCAGGGAGCCCCGACGCTGCCGGTCAACGGCTCGTTCTCGGTGAACGAGGTCTTCGCCGAAGCGCAGTTGCCGATCGTGCAGAATGGCTTCGTCCAGGATCTGAGCCTGGGCGCCGGCTATCGTAAGTCGTGGTACAAGCTCAGCAGCGGCCGCAAGTACGACACCGATACGTACAAGCTCTCGCTCGAGTTTGCCCCGATCCGCGACGTGCGGTTCCGCGGTTCGTACAACCGGGCTGTTCGTGCTCCGAACATCCAGGAACTGTTCGCTCCGCAGTTCGTCGGTCTGGACGGAACCAAGGATCCGTGCGCCGATCGCATCATCACCGCGACGGATTACGGGTGCATCTACTCCGGTCTGGCCGTGGGTAGCGGTACGCCCTCCAACCCTGCTGGCCAGTACAACGGCCTGCTCGGCGGCGATCCCGACCTGAACCCAGAGAAGGCGACCACGAAGACGGTGGGTGTGGTGCTGCAGCCCAGCTTCCTGCCGCGCTTCGCCTTCACGGTCGACTACTGGAACATCAACCTGAAGAACGCGATCCAGGGCTACGGTTCGGACTCGATCATCACGGCGTGCGTCAATCAGTCCACCGCGACGTTTGAATCGCCGGCTTGCGCGCTGATCAACCGCAATGCGGCTGGCTCGCTCTGGCTCAGCTCGGACGGGTTCATCAACAACCTGCCGAACAACAATGGTGAGATCACCACCGACGGCTTCGACATCAACACGTCGTACAGCCATCGCCTGGGTGGCCTCGGCAACCTGTCAGCCAGCTTCATCGGAACCTACCTGAAGCGCTACAAGGTCGATAACGGGCTGACGGAAGAATATGATTGCGCCGGCCTGTACGGCCCGACCTGCAGCGGTGCCACCGTTGCAAGCTCGGCCCCGATGCCGAGGTGGCGTCATAAGCTCCGGACCTCGCTGCAGATGGCCAACGGTATTGGCGTGTCGCTGCAGTGGCGCATGGTCGGCAAGGTCAAGGCTGAAACGCTGGAAGACAACGAGACGCTGGGTGGCGCGACGGTCTTTGATCCGGGTCTACGGATCAAGGCGCAGCACTACTTCGATCTCGCCGGAACGGTCGCGATCGGCGACAACTACAACTTCCGGATTGGTGTGAACAACATCCTCGACAACGATCCGCCGCTGGTTACCTCCGGCAACGGTGGGCTCGAGGGCTCCAACCTTTGCCCGGCCGGTCCGTGCAACGGCAACACCTACCCGGGCACCTGGGACTCGCTGGGCCGCTACGTCTACGCAGGCGTGACGCTCGAGTTCTAAGTCTCGACGAATGCGCTGAAGAGGGGGTGGCGGATCATGTCCGCCGCCCCTTTTTCTTGGCCTTCGCGCCGGGACGCGAAGCCCACTGGCAAGCGGACGGCAACGCGCTACACACCAGAACAGATGAACCAGCCTGCTCAACTCGATCCGGACACGGTCGCAGCAATCCGCCAGGCGATGAGCGCCGCCGGGCGCGGGCAGCTGGCCGAGGCCTGCGCTATCGGCGAACGCGCCCTTGCGGCCGGCAACGACGGCGCCGCCCTTCATGCCATGCTCGGAATGCTCTGGTCCCGCTCGGGCGACCTTGCCGCCGGGATCGGTCACCTGCGCCATGCGCTCGACGAGCGACCTGACGACCTGCTCATCCGCACCAATCTCGCGACCGCGCTGACCGAGAACAAGGACTATGCGGCCGCCCTCGACGTCGCCACACAAGCCGCGGCCGCTGCTGATCCTTCGCTCCGTCTGCTACGGCTCCGAGCATTCTGTGCCCAACTTGCCGAGCGGTTCGACATCGCCGTTCAGGCCTACGACACCATCCTGGCGGCCGAGCCGGACGACTGGGAAGCGTGGAACAACCTCGGCAATGCGCGCCGCTGCGCCGGCGACTTCCCCGGCAGCGTCGCCGCACTTCGCCAGGCCGCGCAGATTGCGCCCGGCTCCGCCGCCGTTCGCCTGAATCTCGCTCAAGCTCTCGCCGAAACGGGTGAGGGAGCCGAGGCCGAACAGCTGCTCCAAGCGCTTGCAGACGAGTTTCCGGACGACACCACCGCGCTTCTGCAACTGCACGCGCTCCGCCGCGACCAGGGCCGCGACGAGGATGCGCTGGGGCCCATTCGTGAGGCGGTTGCGCGCGACCGCTCCAACATCGATCTTCTCGTGGGGCTCGCCAGCCATCACGTCCGCCTGCTCGATTATCCCGCGGCTGAGCGGGAGTATCGCCGCGCCATCGCGCTCGATCCGGCTCACCCGGTCGGCAATCTCGGCCTCGCATCCGTGTTCGAGCTCACCAACCGGACCGAGGAACTGGCCGCCCTCGCCCGGGAAGCGGAAGCCAAGGCCGTCCGAGCCGACGCGCTGAACTTCATCCGGGCCATGGACCACCGCCGGGCCAAGCGGTTCGATCAGGGCCTCGTCGCGCTGGAACAGGTTCCGGACGAGCTCGAGACCCCGCGTCGGACCCACCTGCTCGGCCAGCTGCTCGACGGGGCCGGGCGTTACGACGAGGCGTTCGGCGCCTTTGGCCGAATGAACGCGCTCGCCATCGCCGACCCTTCCGATCCGGTCAGCCGGGGCGCCTCCTACCGCGCGCAGGTTCGGGCACAGACCGCCAGCCTCACCCCCGCGTGGCAGGCTCGGTGGAGGCCGTTCCAGCCGACCGACGTCCGCTCCTCGCCCGCTTTCCTGCTCGGCTTCCCGCGCTCGGGCACGACCCTGCTCGACACCATGCTGATGGGCCATCCGGGGCTCGAGGTGCTGGAAGAGGAACCGGCCCTCCGCGACGCGCAGCAGCTCCTGCCGGACGTGACCGCCCTCCCGGACCTCGCCGATGCGCAGATCCAGGCCGCCCGCGACGCCTACTTCGCGCGCGCCGCCACGCTGGCGCCGCTCGCGCCGGGCAGCCTGCTGATCGACAAGAACCCGCTCGCGTCCAACATGCTGCCGTGGATCGCTCGCCTGTTCCCGGACGCGCGCATCATCCTGGCACTGCGGCACCCGTGCGACGTGGTGCTGAGCTGCGTCATCACCAACTTCCGGCTGAACGACGGCATGGCGAGCTTCCTCGACGTGGCGACCGCGGCCGAGCTCTACGATCTCACCTTCCGCAACCTCGAGCGCGCGCAGGAACTGCTCGGGCTCCCGCTCCACCAGGTTCGCTACGAGGCGGTAGTCACCGATCCCGAGCAGGAGCTCCGCGCCCTGTCCGCCTTCCTCGGTCTCGACTGGAGCGATCGCGTCCTCGACCACCAGGCGACCGCCAGGGATCGCGGCCGGATCAAGACCGCCAGCTACGCCCAGGTGACGGAGCCGCTCTACAAGCGCGCATCCGGCCGCTGGGAAAAGTACCGCACCCATCTCGAGCCGGTGCTCCCGGTGCTCCAGCCCTGGATCGACAAGTTCGGCTATTCGGTCTGATGCAGCCCGCCGAACGCTCCCTCATCGACCAGGCAGACCGGGCCGCAGGCGCAGGGGATCTGGCCGGCGCCCGTGAACTGCTCAAGCGGGCCGGGGAGGGAGGCGGCTCCGAGGCGGTGTGGCTGCGGCTCGCTGCTGTGGAACGCGCCGCCGGCCGGCCCCGGGCAGCCCTGGTCGCGGTCGACCGCGCCCTGGCCTTCACCCCGCGCGACTTCGCCGCATTGCTCCTGCGTGCAAGTCTTCTCCAGCGCCTCGACGACCCGCAGGCGGGCGAAGCCTGGGGGCACGCCTTGGCCCAGCAGCCGGCCGGAGAGCTTCCGCCGCAGTTCGCGCCCGTGCTGGCCGAGGCGCGGGAGCGTCATGCCGCGTGGCTGTCGGAACGTGAAATGCGGCTTGCAGCCTCCATGACAGCGGTCGAGCAGAGCGCCACGCCGGACGAGCGCGACCGCATCGCTCGCTTCCGCAGCAACGTCCTGCGCAAGACGCGGCCCTACCATAGCGAGCCGACTCACTATCACTTCCCTGCGCTGCCGGAGCGCGAGTTCCACCCCCGATCCCTCTTCCCCTGGCTCGACCGGCTCGAAGCCGCGACCGACGTGATCGCGGAGGAACTCAAGGCGGTCATGATGTCGGAGCGCGCCGAGCTGGTGCCCTACATTCAGTATGACGACCACCTGCCGATGGATCAGTGGAAGCCGCTCAACCGCAATCGCAATTGGACGGCCATCCACCTGCTCGACCGCGGCCGCCCGGTCAGCGCCAATGTCGAACATTGCCCCCGCTCGATGGCGCTGTTGTCCGGCCTGCCGCAGCCGCAGGTGCCCGGCGCCTCGCCAAACGCGATGTTCTCGCTCCTTGCGCCGAACACCGCCATCCCCCCGCACGTCGGGGTCAGCAACACGCGCCTCGTGTGCCACCTGCCACTGATCGTCCCCGAAGGCTGCTGGTTCCGGGTAGGAGCCGAGACGCGCTACTGGCAGCGCGGGCAAGCCTTCGTGTTCGACGACACGATCGAACATGAAGCGCTGAACCCGACCGACCAGCTGCGCGTGGTCTTCATCTTCGATGTGTGGGCGCCCGAGCTGACGGCCGCGGAGCGCGAGGCTGTGACGGCCCTGATGGCGGCGGATGGTCAGGGCCCGGGTGGGCTGTGAGCTTTCGCGCCGCCCTCGCCGCGGCAAGGACCGGCACCAACACGCCTGACGCGCTGGAGGACCTCGCCCGAGCCGCGCTGGCCGAGGCCGAGGAGGAGGCCGCGCTGGCTCTCGTCCAGCCCGCCGCGGAACGGCTGCGAAGCGCGCGTCTGTGGCAGTGGACCGGCCTCCTCCACCGCTCCCTCGGTCAACTCACCGAGGCCATGGCCGCCTTCGCCACGGCCGCGGACCTTGCCCCGGCCGACCCCCTGATCGCGCATGGTCGCGCCCGGGCCGCTCTGGAAGCGGGCGTGGATGCACGCGGGCTGTTCGAAGCGGCGCTGCGTCTCTCTCCTTCCGGTGAGGTCTGGCTCGGCTGGTGCGCCGCGCACTATGCGATGGGGGAGGGGGCGCTTGCCCTCGACCGGCTGTCCGGCCTCCTCGCGGGCAGCCCTCAATGGGCGGCGGGACACGTCCACTACGCGCAGCTCGCGGCGATGTGCGGGCGAGCGGCGGACGCGATGGCGACGATCCAGCCCGCGCTTGCCCGGGCTCCCACCGACCCGAGCCTGTGGGATGCCGCGCTCCAGATCCTAAACCGGGCCGAGCGCTTCGACGAGGCATGGCAGCTCGCCGACCAGGCGATCGCCGCGACCCGCGACGAATCCCGCTTCGCCCTTGCTCGCGCGGCTGCCCTCTCGGACAGCCGCCGCGACGATCAGGCGGGCCCTGCCTTCGCCCGGCTTGGTGAGCCACGCCACGTCCACCATGCGGTGCTCCTCGCCCGACATCTGGTCCGCGTCGGCAACCTGGGGGCGCTCGGCCAGCTTGCGGACAGGTGGCTGCACGGCGACGACGCCCACCTGTTCTGGTCCTATGCCGCTATCGCGTGGCGCCAGTCGGGCGACCCGCGCTGGGAGTGGCTCGAGGGGCAGGACGGCATGGTCCAGGTGCTCGAACTCAGCGGCACCGTGGACTTCGGCGCAGTGGCTGCCGACCTGCGCCGCATTCATGCGCGCTCAGGGCGCTTCCTCGATCAGTCCGTGCGCGGAGGCACGCAGACCGACGGACCCCTTTTCTCCCGCATCGAGCCTTCGATCCGCCAGCTGCGCGCGGCGATCGTCACCGCCGTGGAGGAGTACCGCGCGAAGCTGCCGCCGCCCGATCCCACCCACCCCATGCTTCTGCACGCTCGCGACCGCCCGATCCGCTTTGCGGGAAGCTGGTCGGTGTGCCTGACCGGGCAGGGCTTCCACAGCCAGCACGTCCATCCGCAGGGGTGGATCAGCTCCGCCCTTTACGTCGACCTCCCCGCGCGGCTCGACGGTTCGGAGGGCTGGCTGACCCTCGGTCAACCACAGGACTCGCTCGGCAGCGGACTCGAGCCATTCCGGACGGTCGAGCCGAAGGTTGGCCGGCTGGTCCTGTTCCCCTCCATGATGTGGCACGGCACCATCCCCTTCGCAGCGGGGGAGCGCCTGACAACGGCGTTCGATATCGCTCCGCCCCGCTGACGGGTGTCGTTCGTCGAATCCGGCTTGCTCGCAAACGGGCGGCGCGGATTCACTCGGGCACTCAGGTTGGCGTGATGGCCGATCGCAGTTTGAGGGCGTCGCAATGAACAGCAAGCTTGCAGCAGCAACCATCGCCGCCGCCATGACCCTGACCGGGATCTTGCCCGCTTCCGCTCAGTCGGCCGAGGCGCCCGCGGCGAAAGCTCCCAAGGCGCGCAACATGGATGAGGTCGTCTGCGAGAAGACGGAAGTGATCGGCAGCCGGCTCGCGACCAAGAAGGTCTGCATGACCCGCGCGCAGTGGGCTGAGCGGCGCCGCGCTGACCAGCAGGAGATTGAGCGCGCGCAGACGATGCGCGGGACCAAGGGTGAATGATCGCCGCGCCTGAGCGCTTCCGCCTGGACTAGCCCATTGACCTCCCGACCCCGTCCTGCACAGTCCGGGGCCGGCGCGCAGATGTCCTGCCACGCCGAGCGAAGGAAGACGCCCGAATGTACCGCATCCTGCCGCTGCTCACCGAGGCGGAAGTCGCGGAGTGCCGGCGCATCGCCGCCGCGAGCCACTTCGTCGACGGCCGGATCTCGAACCCGCACAACAAGGCCAAGAACAATCAGCAGTTGCACGAGCCGAACGCGGGGCAGGCTTCGGCGCAGCTGATCCTTCAGGCGTTCGGCCGCAGCGAGGAATTCCGCGAGTTCGCCTTTCCCCAGAAGATCACGCCGCCGCTGCTCACCAAGTACCAGCCGGGCATGTACTACGGCGCCCATGCCGATGCGGCCTTCCTGAACCTCGGCAACGCGGTCGTGCGCAGCGACTTGAGCTGCACCGTCTTCCTCAACGATCCGGGCAGCTACGAAGGCGGCGCGCTGCACATCCGCTTGGGCGATGCCAGCATCCGCTTCAAGCTTCAGCCTGGGGAGGCGATCATCTACCCGTCCGATACCTTCCACGAGGTCGAGCGGGTCACCAGCGGCGAGCGGCTGGTCGCGATCGCCTTCATCCAGAGCCGCATCCCCGATCCCTTCCGCCGCAACTTGCTGTTCGACCTGAACGAAGTCGCGGCGCTGGAGGGCCTCACCATGCAGCCGGAGAACTTCTCCCGCCTGCAGCTCGTCCAGTCCAACCTGCTCCGCTACTGGTCCGACAAGCCCTGACGTTCGCCCGTCGGTCGAAAACCGTTTCGGCGACGCCTCATCTTGAGCGATAACGCCTCGGCGAACCCAGGGCCCAGCCGAAAGGGATTCCCGATGAAGCAGCTCCTCATGCTCCTGTCCGCCGCCAGCTTCGCCCTCTCCGGCACTGCCCCGGCAACTCCGGCGCAAAAGGCCCCGAAGGCCAAGGACCCCAACGAAAAGGTGTGCGAGGACATCGTCCATACCGGCAGCCGGCTTGCGGTGAAACGGGTCTGCGGAACCCGCGCCGAGTGGGAGCAGCGCCGCCGCCTCGACAAGGAGGCGATCGACCGCGCGCAGATGAGTCCGAACGGCCCCTGCGCGACGATCAACACCCACACCGGCGCCCCCGCCTGCTGAATTCAGGACGACCTCAGGCGGGCTGGATCACCAGCCCACCGTCGCCTTCGTCCACCCGGACGGTCTGACCGTCCCGGACCTCGCCTGAGAGGATGCGATCCGCCAGTGGGTCCTGCAGATACTTCTGCACCGCCCGCTTGAGCGGCCGCGCGCCATAGACCGGATCGTAGCCGACCCGCCCCAGCCACGCCCGCGCCGCGTCGGTCAGATCGAGCCTGATCTTCCGGTCTTCCAGCAGCTTGCCGAGACGCTTCACCTGGATGTCCACGATCGGCCCCATGTGGCTCGCGCTCAGCCGGTGGAAGAGGATGATCTCGTCCAGGCGGTTGAGGAATTCCGGCCGGAAGTGCCCTCGAACCACCTCCATCACCTGGCTCTCGACCTTCTCGGCGGGTTCGTTCTCGCCGAGTGATGCAAGATACTGCGACCCCAGGTTGGACGTGAGGATGATCAGGGTGTTGGTGAAGTCCACCGTGCGCCCCTGGCCGTCCGTCAGCCGCCCGTCGTCGAGCACCTGCAGGAGCACATTGAACACGTCCGCGTGCGCTTTCTCGACCTCGTCGAACAGCACGACCTGATAAGGGCGGCGCCGCACCGCCTCGGTCAGCACGCCGCCTTCCTCATAGCCGACATAGCCCGGAGGAGCGCCGATCAGCCTCGCGACCGCATGCTTCTCCATGAACTCCGACATGTCGATCCGGACCATGGCCGTGGGGTCGTCGAACAGGAACTCAGCCAGCGCCTTCGTCAGCTCGGTCTTACCGACGCCCGTCGGCCCGAGGAACAGGAAGGAGCCCAGCGGCCGGTTCGGATCCTGCAGCCCCGCACGTGCCCGGCGCACCGCGGCGGACACGGCCTTCACCGCATCCTCCTGCCCGATGACCCGTGCGCCGATCGCCTGCTCCATGCCGAGCAGCTTGGCTCGCTCGCCCTCCAGCATCCGCTCGACCGGAACGCCGGTCCAGCGGCTGACCACGCCCGCGATATCCTGGTCGGTAACCTCCTCGCGAAGCATGGCATGCTGGGTCGCGGCGCGCGCCTCCTCCAGCTGCTTCTCAAGCTGCGGCAGGCGCCCGTACTGGAGCTCGCCCGCCTTGGCGAGGTCGCCCGAGCGCTGCGCCTGTTCCAGCTCCAGTCGAGCCTGGTCGATCTGCTCCTGCAGCTTGGTCGTAGTGGCGATCTGCTCCTTTTCCGCCTGCCAGCGCGTCGTCAGCTCGCTCGCCTGCTGTTCCAGGTTGGCAAGCTCCGCTTCCAGCTTGGTCAGCCGCTCCTTGGATGCCGCATCCGTCTCCTTCTTCAGCGCCTCGCGCTCGATCTTGAGCTGGATGATCCGGCGGTCGAGGTTCTCGATCTCCTCGGGCTTGGACTCGACCTCCATGCGGATTCGCGACGCCGCCTCGTCCATCAGGTCGATCGCCTTGTCCGGCAGGAAGCGGTCGGAAATGTAACGGTTGGACAGCGTCGCCGCCGCGACGATCGCCGCGTCCGTGATCCGCACGCCGTGGTGGAGCTCGTACTTCTCCTTCAGCCCGCGGAGGATCGAGATGGTGTCCTCCACCGTTGGCTCGCCCACGAACACCGGCTGGAAACGCCGCTCCAGCGCCGCATCCTTTTCAACATGCTTGCGATATTCGTCGAGCGTGGTCGCGCCGATGCAGTGCAGCTCGCCACGGGCCAGCGCGGGCTTCAGGAGGTTGGACGCGTCCATCGCGCCCTCGCTCTTCCCTGCACCGACGAGGGTGTGCATCTCGTCGATGAACAGGATGATGTCGCCCTCGGCCTGCTTGACCTCGTCGAGCACGCCCTTCAGCCGCTCCTCGAACTCCCCGCGGTACTTCGCGCCGGCGATCAGCGAGCCCATGTCGAGGCTCAGCAGCTTCTTGTCCTTGATCCCGTCCGGCACGTCACCGTTGGCGATGCGCAGGGCAAGCCCTTCCGCGATCGCCGTCTTGCCGACGCCCGGCTCCCCGATCAGCACCGGGTTGTTCTTGGTCCGGCGGGCCAGCACCTGAACGGTGCGGCGGATCTCCTCGTCGCGGCCAATGACCGGGTCCAGCTTGCCCGCGCGGGCCGCTTCCGTAAGGTCGCGCGCGAATTTCTTCAGCGCGTCGTAGCGATCCTCGGCGCCCTGCGTATCCGCCGTCCGTCCGCCGCGCAGCTTGTCGATCGCAGCGTTGAGGTTCTGCGGCGTTAGGCCGGCACGCTGCAGCGCGTTGCCCACGTCCGTGCCCTTGGCCAGCGCCATTGCCAGCAGGATGCGTTCGACGGTGACGTAGCTGTCACCGCTCTTCTTCGCGACCTGCTCGGCCTGGTCGAGGATGCGGATCGTGTCACCGTCCAGCGCCGGCGCACTGGCCGCACCCGAACCCGTCACCGCCGGAATCTTTGCCACCAGCGCGTCCGTCTCACGTTGGGCCGCCTTGCCGTCCCCGCCCGCCGCGTTGATCAGGCCCGCGGCCATGCCCTGCTCGTCGTCGAGCAGCGCCTTGAGCAGATGGGCCGGCGCGATCCGCTGATGATGCTCGCGCACGGCAATGGTCTGCGCCGCCTGCAGAAAGCCCTTGGCGCGATCGGTCAGTTTCTCGAAATCCATGAAGTCCTGTTCCCCTCTCGTGCCCTCAAGCTAGTGTTGCAATCGAGCAACACAAGGGGGTGCAGCCATTATTTGAGCGGGGCGAGGGGGTCCTGCGCGGCAGCCGCTGAAGCGGAGACGGACACGGACACCGGGGCTGCTGCCGTGCCCGTCGCGACGGACGGCGCCGCATTCCCCTGATGGGCCAGTTCGTAGGACCGCGCGCAGGCCAGCGAGCCTTCGTCCTTCCGCCCCCACGTACGGAACTTGGAACTGTCCACATGGAAGCGCAGCTTGGCGTAGAAGCCGAGGCCCACCGAATAGCGGCGCCCTTCCGCCGCGTGGATCGGGCACAGCCGGTCCATCAGCGCATCGCGGTTGGTCGGGGTCAGCGGCACCATGTCGATGGCCGACAGGTGCTGGTGGACGCTGTTCGCCGCGCCGCCCGCGCACCGGTTCAGCAGCGGGTTGCGATAGGCGGACACCGGTTCCACCGGCCCCACCGCCGGGACCACATAGTCGCGCACGTAGCGCAGCGTCTGGACCACGTTTGCCCACTCGCTGGCTGGAGGAACGTCGAACGGCTCCGCGCCGCAGCGCTGCCAGTCGCTGGCCGTCCGCAGCAGCTGCCAGGTGGGCACGACATAAGCCACGCCCGCGCTGTCCAGATAGCGGTGGAAAGCGGACACGCTGCCCGCGCGCCACGGCTGCCGCGCGATCCAGGCCCGGTAGCCAGGCTCGTCCTGGCCGGCCGTCACATACTCCGCCGCAGGGTTCCACCATGCGGCCGGCTGCAGCGGCTGCGTCCTCGCCATCACTGGCGAAGAGGACGCATCCGCGGCGACCAGCAGGAGGGCGGCCAGCATGCTCATGACGGCAGTATAACGTCCGAATGCTTGAAAAGACACCAACCAGGGCGCACCTCGGCGTTATGCAAGCGCAACCCATCCAGGTCGACCTCCCGCACAATCTTGGCCGCGAGGAGGCCCAGCGGCGCATCGCGGCCAACATCCACAAGCTCCAGGGCTTCATTCCGGGCGGCGCCCAGGTCACCTCCAACTGGCAGGGCAGCCAGCTCAACCTCGGCGTCGGCGCCATGGGCCAGAGCGTCGACGCCCGCATCGAAGTGGAAGAGCGGCACGTGCGCTGCCACATTCTCCTCCCGGGCCTTCTCGGCATGTTCGCCAGGCCGATCGAAGCCATGCTCCGCAGCAAGGGCGGGGAGCTGCTGCTGGAAGACCATACAAGGAGCTGAGCGCTTGGGCTGCGCTCACCCTGAGCCTGTCGAAGGGTCGAGAACGACGCTTCGACAAGCTCAGCGTGAGCGCCTCCCGAGTGTGCCCGCCCTGTCTGTCCTGAGCTCGAGAGAGCTTGTCGATCAAGCTGCGCTCACTCTGAGCCTGTCGAAGGGTGGAGAACAACGCTTCGCTTGACGTAAGCTCGCCGGGATTGCGCCTCGCCGAGAACCCACTACCCTCCTTGTCGAACATCGGGGGGCAGCATGCACCATTTCGCGGTGATCGGCTCGGGTCCGGCCGGCTTCTATACGGCCGAAGCCCTGTCGAAGACCTATGGCGAACGCGCATCCATCGACATTCTCGACCGCCTGCCCGTCCCGTACGGCCTGATCCGCTTCGGTGTCGCGCCCGACCACCAGTCGATCAAGGCTGTTGCCAAGCGCTACGAGAAAGTGGCGCTCAGCCCCGGAGTCCGCTTTCTCGGCAACGTCCACCTCGGCGGCGACGTGTCGATCGAGGAGCTGCTCCACTATTACGACGCCGTGATCCTCGCGACGGGCGCCCCGCACGACCGGCGGCTGGAGATCGAGGGCGACGACCTGCCGGGCGTGATCGGCTCCGCGGCCTTTGTCGGTTGGTACAACGGCCACCCGGACTTCGCCGACTTGAACCCGCCGCTGGATGTCGAGCATGCCGCGGTGATCGGCAACGGCAACGTCGCGCTCGACGTCGCCCGCATCCTGTCGAAGACCCCGGCGGAGTTCACGGGCTCGGACATCGTCGCCCATGCGCTCGAAGCGCTGGCGAACAGCGCCATCCGCACCATCACCGTGATCGGCCGCCGCGGGCCGCACCAGATCGCCATGACCCCCAAGGAACTCGGCGAGCTGGGCCACCTCGAAGCCGCCACCCCCGAGGTCGATGCCGCCGACCTCCCGCCGCCCGACACCGACTCGTCCCTCGACCCGGGCCAGCGCAAGTCCGTGCAGCACCTGCGCGACTTCGCCGCCGCGGGTCCCGACGGGTCCAAGCCGAAGCGCATCGTGTTCGATTTCTTTGCCAAGCCGCTCGCCATCGAAGGCAACGGCCGGGCGGAGCGGGTGGTGGTGGAACGCACCCGGCTTCGCCCCGATGGCAGCGCCCATGGCACGGGCGAGACCTACACCATCCCTGCCGGCCTCGTGGTCAGCTGCATCGGCTACATCACGCCGCCCATCCCGGGCGTTCCCTATGACCCCAACCTGGGCCGCTTTTCCAACCAGGGCGGGCGCATCGGCGAACGCCTCTACGGGGTCGGCTGGGCCCGCCGGGGTCCGACCGGCACAATCGGCACCAACCGGCCCGACGGCTATGAAGTCGCCGAGCAGGTCGCCGCGCTGTTTCCGCCCGACGGCGAGGCGAGCGAGCGCGCCGGACCTGCCGGCCTCGACCGCCTCCTCGCCAGCCGCGGCTGCGAGCCCATCCAGTTCCAGGACTGGCAGAAGATCGAGGCGGCCGAGGTCGCCGCGGCCCGGGCCGGCAACCCGCGCGAGAAAATGGTGAGGGTCGACGACCTCATCCGCGCCTCGCGCGACTAGGGTCTGGACCCTAAGCCGCCGGCTCGGTCTCCTCCACCAGCGCTTCCAGCAGGGCTTCGGCGGCCGGCTCGCTCGATGCCGGGTTCTGACCGGTGATCAGCAGCCCGTCTCGGACTACGTGCGGCGTGAACGCGTCCGCCCGCGAGAAATCCGCGCCCTGCTCGCGCAGCATGTCTTCCAGCAGGAACGGCACCACCTCCGTGAGCCCCACCGTTTCCTCTTCGGCATTGGTGAATCCGGTCACCCGCTTGCCGCTCACCAGCGACCGCCCATCGGACCCGAGCGTCCGCCGAAAGACCGCCGGCCCATGGCAGACCGCCGCCACCGGCTTGCCCGCGGAGGCCAGCGCCTCGATGATCCGCTTGACGTCCCGGTCCTCGGCCAGATCCCACATCGGTCCGTGCCCGCCGGGGAAGAACACCGCGTCGATCCGCGAGGGATCCACGTCTGCCAGCCGCTCCGTGTCGCCCAGTGCGGCAACGGCTTCCTCGTCCGCCTGGAACCGCCGCGTTGCGTCCGTCTGCGCGTCGGGCTCGTCGCTCTTGGGATCGAGCGGCGGCTGGCCGCCCGCGGGCGAGGCCAGCGTGATCCGGTGCCCCGCCTCCTTCAGCACGTAATAAGGCGCGGCGAACTCCTCCAGCCAGAAGCCGGTCTTCTTGCCGGTATCGCCAAGCTGCTCGTGGCTGGTCAGCACCATCAGAATATTCATGCGCATGTCGCCTTGCTGCGGGTCGGCTCCGGCATATGGGCGGGCTGCGGCGACATTCCAGCCCATTCACCGACAAGAGGTTGCGCTCCGCCGCCCGCCCGCCTAAAGGACGCCCCGCCTTGGCTCCCGCTGGTTCAGCGGGTTCCGGTCGGGGAGTAGCTCAGCCTGGTAGAGCACTGTCTTCGGGAGGCAGGGGCCGGAGGTTCGAATCCTCTCTCCCCGACCATTTTATCGCGAAAGCGACGGATTTCCGCCTTTTAGCATGTGTCCCCTGACGGTGCCGGTCACACGACCGGTACACATCAAGGTGACACATGCGGGAAGGTTCAGAACCCGTGTGCCGCATCCCCCATGTCCACCGTCGCAACGGCCGGTATGTCTTTCGCCGCCGCGTCCATTTCCGAAATATTATCTCCAAGCCGATAGCGCTGGCGCTGCAGACGGCCGATCCAAGCGTGGCGCGCGAGCGCGCGGCTCTTCTCTCGGCTCGATTTGCGGTTGTGAAGTCGAGCGTAAACAAGATGATCGAAGCTGGTGGCCCCCTCACTAGGGCCGAGATTGAAGCCCTGTTCAGGGACGAGCTGGAGTGCGAACTCCGCGGACATGTCCAGCGAGCCTTTGAAGACGGGGATTGGTCCTCCTCGGCCCTCGAGGTCGCTGCCCTTGATCGAGAAGTCTTTCGCCTGCTGAGGCTGCCAGACCGGCATGCCGAAGAGTTGCTCAGCTTCGCCCGCGATATGATCCCTGATAAGTCAGTGGAGCAGAGGCTCGTCGCTATCGGCGCTCCCGTCCATCCCGGAAGTGTCGCTGCGGCTAGGACGAACCTGATCCGTGCACGCGCAGTGGCCTGCAATCTAGTTCAGCGGCTGTTTGACGATGAGATCATGGACGCACCTGATCCGGTCCGCGCACTTATGGGGGATCTGGCCGAGCCCTCGGACGAGGCTGCAAAGCTTCTCCATGGAACGTCGCCCCCTTCGATCATGCCGGTCCCTCCTGCGCAGGTAACGAGCGGTCAGTTCCTCATCTATGACGCCCGCCGCTTCGGCGACGTGATCGAGGACGTGATCGCCGAGCTGAAGTCCGAGGGCACGTGGAAAGGTGAGCTCAAGCAGCAGCGCCGAATCATGCAGGCATTCGCCTGGATCACGGGCAACCGCGAACTCGGCTCGTACGACCATCGCGACGTCGCTGCTTTCAAGAATGGGCTGAAGCGCCTACCCACGACGTTCCGCTACGGCACGCCCGCGACGGGAGCGATGTCGCGGCCCTTCAGTGACGTCCTGGCCGAGCTCCCGCCGCTCGCCAGAGACCAGCAGCGCAACAACAAGACGATCAACCGTGACCTCAGCACCATGAGCACGGTCGCCAAGCACCTCGCCCAGACTGCGTGGAAGCCGCGCCTGCCCGGCGCGAAGGTCATCGACTTTGCCGAGGCTACGATCGCGATCAAGGAGAGCGACAGCACGGTTCTGCGACCGCCTTGGACGACCGCGCACCTCAAGTGCCTGTTCGAGTCTCCAATCTATACCGGTGGCGGCGGGGCGAAGCGCCGGCTCAAGGAGGGGGAGCCCCTACCGACAGTCTGGCACGACGCCGCGTACTACGCCCCGCTGCTCTGGTACTACCACCATACCTGCCGCGAGGAGATGTGCGGCCTCGAGGTCGCTGACATCGTGATCGACCATCCGGTTCCTCACTTCGAGGTCCGCGATAACCTTCACGCGCGGTCGCGACGGCGAGATGGCTGGCGAGAAGCGCGCCGCCCGCCGTCGGACACTGCCGATCCATCCGGAGATGATCCGGCTTGGCTTCCTCGAGTACGCGAAGGCGATCAAGGCGGAGGGCCATCGGGCCCTCTTCCCCGAGCTCTACCTCTTCGAAGAAAAGCGCGGAGGCGCCTGGTTCTACGATCGCGGCTGGCGGTTCATGGTTGAATGGATTGCGGACCGCATGCCGCTGCCCACCAATAATGGCGGCAAGATCCCCGACATCCACTCTATCCGCTCGCTGGGCTCTTCTTTCTACGAGGTCGACGGTGTCAACGAAATCATGCGCGCGGATGTGATGGGGCATGCGCGGCAGGGCACCAACGCCAAGCATTATTCGAAGCGCGAGAAGACGGAGGGGATGGACGTGGTCTTGCCCGAGCGACTCCAGTTCTTGCTGCGTTACGTGCCGATCATCACCGACCACCTCAAGCCAGCGCCCATCAGACTGCTTGCGATCGACCAGCGCTCTCGCGTCGGTTCGGGCCGACACCGCCGCATCCGAAGCGACGCGGGATCCCGCAAGTCAACCAGATCCCAAGCGCTCTGGCAATCACGCTAACTCGCACGATGCCGCACGTCGCAGCCCACCGACTCGAGAAGTCCTGCCACTCACCAAAGAGCAGCTTCTGACCGGAGTCGCAGAAGACTTCCTCGTCGTAAGCCCCGAACCCGCTTGCCGAGTGAGTTCGGGCGAGCGCCACGAGATGAACGTGCGGCAGCGACCGCGACACGGCCTCGCCGGGTACGTGAAGCACCACCATCGTCGACAGCCGGCGTGCGCGAGCGAGACGCTCAAGGGCGAATGCGTAGCCCATGTCGAACATGTCGTGGCGTGCATGGTCGAGCGAAAACCGCAGGGTCAGCACCAGCAGTGCTCCCGTTTGACCCGGCAGGAGCTCGTTCTCGTAGCGCGTAAACAGCAACGCCGGATCACTCCACACGTCGGCGACGCCCGGCGCGAGGGCGACCGCCGCGTCGGCCGCCGTCGACGGCCACAAGCCGCGTGTCGCGGGCTCGTTTTCGTTGGGCTGGCGCGGGTTGAGCTTCGCGAAGGCGAACCCGGCAACACTGTTCCGGAGGCCGCGCATGCTCGTCCGCAAGAGGCCAAACGAGAAACCGTCCATCGACCCGAGCGGGTCGGTGAACATCATGTTCATGGTTTGGGACGGACTGATCCAGTCGGGACGAAGGCTCACCGCAGGGCCTCCATCTGACGAGTGAGGAGCTTGGCCGCGAGGTCTAGGCCCAGCGTCGCCTCGGCAGTAGTCTTCCAGGGCTCAGCATTGAGCGCGAGACGCGTGCTGCCAAGGAGCGCTGCGATCCCCGCAGACCCAAGCTCGGCAGCGCCGACCAGCCACAACTCACCGAGCGGGGAGGCCCAGAAACGGCAGGGACCATGCCAGTCGACGGCGCCTGATTGCACGAGTGCGAGGTGACCCATGATGGGGGAACAAGGGTCATCGGCAGCGACAACCACAAGGGCGTCGCAGCGGACCTTCTGCAGCGTCCGGTTGATGGTCTGCACGGGGACCACTGTCGCGGGGATGATCAGGGCATCGATGCAGCTTTCCAGTCCGAGGCAGGGCAGCGACGGGGGCACGACATCGCATCGCGGCCAACAGGTCCAACCTGCCAGCCTCTCTACTGCGCGGGCGGCAAGGACTGCCCGCTCTGCGGGTCCAGGGACGTCAACTCGTCTTCTCATCAGCTTCACTCCGACCGGCACGGTCGCTGAAGCCGCGTGCGGCCCTTTCATCCAAATGCTTCAGCCGAACGGCTGCCCCTGACATCTTCATGCAGGACGACATCTCGGCGCCTTCCGGCGACACACACGCGTGTCGGTCGGGTTTCGCTGCCTAGACGTGGTTAATTCTGCACGGTTCGAGCAGTCAGTTGACGGGGCAGTAACTTCATTGGAGCAACGGGACAGCCCATGAGTGATGCCCCTGTCCCCGTCCAGGCTCATGAACCCAGCCCCAAGGAGCCTTCAGGGCGGCGGAACGCGATCGCGCGCGAAAATCAGCTTCTACCGGGTCACTGGACACAGCTCGGCGAGATCGACCTGGCACGCATTAGGACCGCCATCGCCCAAAGCCGGGCGAAGCAGGCGAGCAAGGCGACCCTTGAAGCGTGCCTCATGCTGCTCTCCGTGCTGTCCACCGGGCGCAGGATGGGCGAGCTCATTAGCCTAACGTTCCGGTTTCTGGCGCCGGAATATGCCATTAGCGCGGCCGAACCCGGTCTCATCTTTCACGACAAGCGATGGAGTTGGTGGCTGTCGTCTGGCGGACCGGCCCGCCAGATCGGTCCTCAAATGGCCGAAATGATGGTGCCGACCAGCAAGAACGTCTGGCTTTCCGTGTCCGACGAAACAGAACTTGTTTTGCGGGACTGCCTCAAAGCGCGGAAAATTTACGCTCATGCCGGAGCGCAGCGCCTCTTCGAAACCGATGCGGGGACGTTGCAGGCCCGCGTGCTGGCCTTGCTCAACCGCCGTATGCCGGGCGAACCCCGCGTGCGCCGGTCTGCCAGAACGATTGAGAGTGCCGAACGCTGGTTGATGCGAGTCATCGCACAGGACGCTGGGGGAGATATCGCCGCTGCGTCGCTGATCACGGCAAGGCATCACCCGCTGGCCAGACCGATGACCTACTATGGCGCTCTGCCCATGCCCCGAGCCTCCAACATCCATCGACAGGCGCTTCGCCGTCTGGGGCAGCCCAGCGCAGCCGAATTTCCGTCCGAGCTTGCCGGCTTGTGGGTCGGCGAGTCCTTCACGCCAAAGGATGAGGCAGTCCGCACCCTCGCTCGTCGGCTGGGACGAAACCTCAGATTTGGGGGCAACAGATTTTGGGAGGCCCATGCGGGCATGAGCGCCTACACAGTCGCTCTTGTCGCGTTTGGACTAGGTTTGCGAGGCAGGGGTGGGGTTCTGCCGTCGTTTGAAGCCATCGATCGACGAACAGGTTTTCTCCAGGTCCACGACAAGTACCGCGACGATCCGGCGGCAGCTCGTCTGGTCTGGGTCTGCGAATGCGCGCGAACTCAGCTGTCGCTCTATCACGACCACCTCTTGGCTATGGACCGCCATCTGCCTTCTGAAGCGAGAGCCTGGCTGCGCACTTCGCTCAACTCGCCGGCTGCACCATTATTCCAGGTGACCTCCAGTGGTGAGATGCAGGCTCGCTCGCTCAAGCAGGTTCTGCATTCCTTGCGCAGCAAGGGCTGGCCCGGACACGAAAACGCTGGTCGCCATTGGCTCAGGTCCAAACTGGTCGGCAAAGTCAGCGGCGAAACGCTTGGCGCGTTCTTCGGTCATTGGCATCATGGCGTGCAGCCGTGGGGGCTGACTTCAGCGCTCGACCCGATGTCCTATCAAGCCGACCTTAAGCCGGTGCTCGATCCCGCTCTTGCCTGGGTCGGCTGGACACCGATTGCCAGTCCTCTCGCGCAGTGACTGAATTGAGCGACGGACCTTGGGCGCCTTTGGCGCACGCCGGCTTCGCTAACTAGAACGAGGCTCGGCAGCCGCTTGATCTTCTGCAGACGGCGATTGCGCCAGCGAAGACCCTATCGCCTGAAGCGCGTGTCGGTCAGCTCCTTGCCTCGGCGATCTTCCATGGCGCCCTGCTCGACCGACGCATGTGGGACCGCTGGATCGAGGCAGCGCTTGGCAATGCTTATCTGCTCGAAGACCTGCTGTGGCTGGAGCTGGCGCCAGTTGAGCCGGAAGGGGGTGGGACCGCTCTCCCAAGGCCGCCGCTGGTTCGCGGACCCGATCACGCGTTTGCTAATCGCTCATTGGCGCCGAGACGAACTGACGCCAGTCTCTCTGCCTGCAGAGCATTATCTGCGCGCGTTCCTGAAGTGCGATGACGCCGGCGACCGCCTGCTGCAGCATGCCCGCATGCACTGGCAGCTTCGCATCCCGTCCGTGCTCGTCGCGCATGCGCTCGGGTTGCACAACAGCGTGCCGGTGCCCGAGCAGGAGTGGCGTCGGATCATGGGACTGGCATTGGGCCAGACCGTGTCATCCGCCCCGCCCGCCGGCAACAATGCCGTGACCTGGAAACGCCGAGGCGAAAGTGCCTTTGCCGATGTGAAGCACGCTCTGCTAAAGCCGTGGGAAGATCAAAAGAAGCATCTCTGTGCCAAGTTTCAGGCGAAACAGCGAGCAGCAGCCAACATCGAGATCCTGCTCGACAAGGAAAGTAGACAGTCCGGCCGTCAGGTGCTGCTTCGTTGGTGCCTGCACATGCTCAACGTCGATCTGGGACGGAAGGGCAGAGGTTATGCCCCCAGCACCATCGAACAGAACCTGCGACGCTTAATCGAGCACCTGTTCGACGCCGGAGACATGCCGACCAGCTGGGAGGGAGGCGCTCTGGTTGCCCGTTACGAGGAGAGGCTGGACCGCCTTCCGCCGGGAGGGCAGCGAAACGGGCTGGTCAGCGCCATTCGGCACTTCCATCGCTTCGCTTGCGGTATCGCTCCGGCGCTGCCGCCTCTTCCGAAGAACATTGGCGAGTACGCCACTCCGACGCGGGCGAGCGCCAACCTCGTAATCCCGGAAGAATGTCGGCGAGCCATCACGCTGTGCGGCAGGGGGCGAGACAGCGATGACCTTAAACTATGCCTTCTCCTCGCGTTTCGAGCTGGTCTGAGGCTGCCCGAGATACTTGGACTAACCGTCGACGACTATTTTGAGGATTCGGGCCGGACTGAGCTGGTCGTAGTCCGCAATCGCCATCGCGATCTCAAGACTCTAACGAGCCGGCGTATCCTGCCGCTGGACATGCTGCTGACGACCAACGAGCTGAAGCTGCTGCGAAAGCGGGTGGAGGAACGCCGCGCTGCGGTCGGTCATGCGAGCAGATTGCTGTTTGGGCCGCTTGGGCTGTCCCGACCGCTTGGCGAGCGGATGGTCAGTCGGAAGCTCGAAGCAATCCTGCTCAGTGCGACCGGTACGCGGACGACTGTTCATCACCTCCGCCATAGCTTCGCCAGCTATCTGCTAACAACATTGCTGCTGCCGCGCGAGGAGCACGGACACGTCCCCAGAACCCTGCGGGCTGTCATTTCTCCGGAGCGGCGAGACCGTCTAGCCGATCGGATCCTCGGCTCGCAGAAGCTGGGTCAGCATGCGGTGCACGTCGTCAGTCACCTGATGGGCCACATCATAAGCGGCACAACCTTGCGCTGGTACTCGCATCTTCTGGATCTCAGTCTCTGCCAGCATGTGTCGCGTGGAGCTGTCGCAGCGGGCTTGCCAAAGCATCAGATCAGGGCGCTTACCGGCCAGGCTCGACTCCGGGCGCCGCTCTCGATCCCAGACCGGACGGCCAAATCCGACATCAAGTCCTACCAGCGTCCGGTCCTGCGGCCGGACTGCCTCGACCAGGTCACTGCTGACAGACAACTGTGGCAGGTTCCCGCAAGTCGTGGCCGAGCGGCTGCCAGCCTCGAGCGAACGATCCGGTACAGCAGCGAGCTGCAGATTGCTCCCAAGCGGCGCCCGCTTCGAGCGAGAAGGAAGGGTTCAGGCGAGATCGACTGGCGACTTCTTCTGGACGTTGCTCACTGGCCCGATAGCGAGGTGGACAAGCGCGCCCGCGAGTTCAGGGTGCAGACGGCGGATGCGCTCCGCTGGCGAGGTGCGCACCAGAACATCCTCGCGCTCAAGACCAAGGCGGGCGTTCAGCGGCACAGGATCCTCGGCTCCGACGTAACAACCCGTTCCGCCAAATGGTTCGAGTTGGTGGATCGGCACTGGTGCAAACCTCGCTCTCTCCGTTCCGTGGAGAGGCGCGCGCTTACTTACGCGCTGAGCCGCTGGGACGAGGCCCGCTGCGGCGTCCGGTTCCGAAGCCGCAAGCTGGCACTTGCCTGGCGCGACCTGCTGCGAGCGCACGGGTTTGCCGAGGAGCAAATCAGTCTGTCCATCTCGGGAAGGTTTAGCAACCGCTCGAGCGAGGAGTTGCATGCAGAACTGGCCGGCGACCCAAACCTTCCAGGGACAGCGGTAACTCGTGGACGGCGGGGCACCATCTTCATCGGATTTTGCGGCGGCAGCGATCGAGGCGAAGCCCGCCACGTCCGATCGGCAGCCCAGTTTGTGTGTGCCATGATCGGAATCCGGGAAGGAATAAGCGCGTAGCGGGACGAAGGCCGACGCAGGACGGCATTTCGTCTCCTTTCCGCTGCACTCACGCGTATCGGGCGGAACCTGCCCAGCAAACGTGGTTAATTCTGCAACATCTGATCTCCGGCGGTGAGGGGGGCGGCCCCCTTCATCGGCGATGTCCTACATCTGCGACCAGAGGTATCTTTCCAGCCGTCCTAGAATCGCGGGGTCGTCGCGGGTCGCGGTCAAAGGCGAGCGGGCGCCGATGAGGCTGTCTTCTCTCCATCGGCGCGACCACCACTCGGCATAGTTTGGTGCGTCGTAGCTGATGATCCGCAGGGCGTCGTGAAACCGGGCGAGGCGGCGCACGCAAGCGAGATCGTCGACCGTTGGGGCGCGGTAGTGGTTGCGCCATTGCCAAAGCCACCGCTCAGGCAACCCCGCCACAGCTTCAAAAGTCTGGTCGTCCATGCCCCACGCGGCTTGCAGCAGGTCAAACAAGCGTTCGTCATCAACAATCTTGCCTCGTCGAACCGCGTTCGCCGCTCTCTGCACGATCTGACTCTGCTGCTCCCGATCCATGGGCAGACCGGAGAGAAGATAGCGAGTGTTGAGGGTCGAGATGACCTCTCCTTCCTGGCCTACTCCATCTATCACGGAGGAGGTTCTGATCATGTGACCGTCGGGCCAGCGTCCTTTGCTGTCCGAGAAAACACGTCCAACGGCAACCATCGCGGCGCCTACCCTGACCAACGCCCAATTCCTCAGCTCAGCGTCAAACCTTTCGGCCACGCGACATCCTCTTCAGAACATTTTATCTCTCAAGCTGGAGACGCTTGTTCTCCCTACTCCCTCATGCGCTAGATCATGAGCAGTGCCTGTAAGCATTAAGGGGGTCCCAGCGCTGAACTGGAACCCCCTTGTTGGTTCAGATTATGCCTCCGACGGTTCAAACCAATCCGTGCTTGCGCAGCAACTCATCCTTGTAGGCGGCAGCCACGAGGTCGCATGCAAGGTTGTATGCGCCCCCAGACTTCCCGACCTTCGCGGGATCAAAGCCCACACCAGCGATCATCGCGTAGAAGGACTTCATGATCGTCGGCATGTTCTGCTTGATGAATTCGTCGGGATTCGTGATCCATTCCAGACCCTCATCCGTCACCTTCATCAGCGAAGTCAGCCCGTAAACCAACGGATACATGTACCCATCCCCGTACGTATATCCGACTGGCTCGCGGTAGTAGTGCGAACGGAGCACCTTGCCATTGGGCGCCATACGAACACCGTCGATCTTGCCGAACTTGCCCCCAGCCTTGTTGTAGCCGTCGGGCATCAGCTTGTAGATCAGGTCAAAGAGGCGCGGCATATCCTTCATCATGGCCAGAGCGCTCTTCACCTTCGGGTCTACGATCTCGACGATGTTCCCCTTGGTCTCGCTTGCGACGCCCTCCTCGGACATCAGATCGTCGTAAAGCGCAACGCACTGCCCCTTGGATGAGAAGATCACGGTCGGCGACCGCTTCACCTGTTCGGTTTCCTTGTAGGGCAACCGCGACAAAGGGATGAGGGCGAGCGCGACAAGGTCACGAACCTTGATGCGGCCCCCGTCATTCGTCTTCCACTCGACCTGGTCAACAAGGGTCTCGTCGAGGGCTGCCTTGATCTCATCGTAGTAGCCAAGCTTGTTAGCCCGCGCCTCGGCAGTGAGCTCGGCGTTGTTGTTGCGAGCGGCGTTGATCGCGAGGACCTTCTCCTGGAAGTAGGCGAAGCCGTCTGCTTCTTCGGAGGGATAAATCACCTCGATCGGCATGCGGATCTCAGGAATGGCAGCCTTCTCTTCCTTCACGAGCTCCAAGTTCTCGGTCCAGACCTGCTTGAACTTCTCCCAAGTCTTGAGAGGCTTCAGCATGGCCTCCGACTTTTCCTCCCCATGGCGGGCGGCAAAGACGGTCCGCAAGATGAAGCGGCCAGCAGCGAGTGAGTTGTGACCGCCGTCGAGAATGCCCTCGAGGTCGGGATCATCGAATTCAAGGCGGAAGCGGCTGCGCTCCAGCTCCTCGACGCTGCTCGCCGCCACAAGGATGCCCTTACTCATGAAGTGGAAGATGTCCGGTTCCTTGGCCAGGCTCTCCTCGATGTCGTCCGTGACCCGGCTGACCTTGGAAAGGCGCGGGTTCGCCTCGAGATGAGAACTCGAGAGCAGGTCGATCATGCTGGTGAGAGAAACCGTGCCCAGCAGCTTGTTCAGCTTGCTGGTCTGACGCGCCGCGTCCTGGATCTTGAGAACAACTTGCATAAAAAAATCTCCGTGCTTTGCAGCAGGAGATCGGGCGCGTTCAGTTATCTGGCCTGACCGACTTCCCAATCCGGGTGCCTGCCTGGCTTTATTCTGTCTGCTCCCGACCGTCCGGCCTGGTTACCGCCGTCCCGTCCGGGATGGCTGAACGACCAAATGGGAGATCACCTTAGAATCGTCAAGCGAAAAATTTTGCTAGGCCGTTTTTAAGCAGGGCGTCATGCGGCAAACCGTCGGAGTTCGCCAACAGCTTCGATCAGACCGTCAGCAAACCTGAGCAAGTCACTCTTTGCCGTTGATCGCCCCGGCGAGATGCGGAACGCTCCCCGCGCGCGCTGAGTATCCCCGAACATTGCGAGTAGCACGTGACTCGTTCGAACCTTATCGGTCGCGCAGGCGCTCGACGCGGAAAAGCTGGCCACTCCATTGAGACGGTGCATCAGTGCTAGCGGCTCTACACCGGCAATGGAGAGCGAAACGTTGCCTGGGATCCGGTACTCGGGATGACCATTGTAGAAGACGCCCTCAAGTGCTCCGGTAACTCGTTCGACAAAGGCGTCGCAGAGGTCTCGGAGCCTCTGTCCTTCCCGATCTCCTTCGCGGCTCGCGATCTCCAGGGCTTCACCAAGGCCTACGATCAAGGGGACGGCCAGTGTTCCCGAGCGCAGTCCGCGCTCCTGCCCGCCTCCCCAGACAGTCTGTTCGATCCTGGCGCGGGGCATCCGTGAACGAGCATAAAGTGCGCCAATGCCCTTGGGCCCGTATGCCTTGTGTCCGGAGATGCTGGCCAGGTGAATATGCTCAGAAACAACGTCGACCTTGCGATGGGCGAGGAGCTGAGCCACGTCCGTATGGAATAGCGCGCCCCGGCGCTCAGCGATCTCCCCCAACTTCGCGATATCCTGAGTCGTGCCGACCTCATTGTTGGCGGCCATCACAGACACCAGACCAGTGTCGTCCCTCATCGCGCGCTCTAGTGTTGCCGGATTGACCCGGCCCGTATCATCGACAGGGAGGATGGTGAGTTCGTATCCTTCGCGCTCTAGCTGGCGAAATGGCTCGAGCACTGCCGGGTGCTCGATCGCCGTGGTGATCAGATGTCGTCGTTCGGGTCGTGCCCGGCTCGCGCCCAGGATCGCAATGTTGCTCGCCTCAGTGCAGCTGCCCGTGAAGATGATTTCGTTTTCCCGCGCTCCAAGGTGCTTCGCAACCTGGGCGCGCGCCGTGGCGACCGCCGCTTGGGCACGATGCCCATGGACATGCTCAACGCTCGACGGGTTCCCGAACACCTCCGTAAAGTAGGGCAGCATCGCAGCAAGCACGCGCGGGTCCGTCGGCGTTGTCGCGTTGTGATCGAGGTAGATTGGGTCCGCGCTGTAGGCCGTCATGCGGCAAGCGCCAGTCGAGCTACGTCCACGGGCCCTTTCGCGCGTACTGCGAGCGTTGCCACTCCCCGATGAATATGGGCCCTCAGGCGTACAACCTGCTCTTCCTCCGACAGCTTCGCGCGAGTGTCTCCTTCCTCCACCATCCTGAGCAAGACGCTGAACATGGAATGATAGTCGCCGGTCAGGGTGTATGCATTAAACTCCTGCCCGTTCTCGTCAGTGACCGTGCCTGCACCGACCGGTCCCTCTTCGAGGGACAGCATTATTGCCATCCGGCACAGAAGGTTCGGCGTCAGTCCGGTGCGCTGGCGGAGCGAGCGCAGGCGGCTCGTCGCGTCCGCCGAAATCTTAAGCTTGTTGAACCGCATGGGTCGGCTCCCCGTCTTCAAAGTAGCCCGGTGTTACCGTCGTAGCCCGGCGCTCCGGATCGTAGTCTAACCGGTACGTGTGGCTGATCGCCGGCTTCAGGCGATCGAGCAGTGCATCGTCGACCTCCGTGTCGGTCGATAGCACCACCACCTGATGGCTCGCTTCTGGAAAGTAGCGCTCTACCAACGCCGCACGGTGCTCCGAATCGAGTCGCGCCAACGGTGTGTCGATGATCATTGGCAACGCTCGGCCACTCGTGCGCGCCAGTGCCCAGAGCATTGCAATTGCGTAGACCTGCTTCTCGCCCGCCGAGAGCGAGGACTTCGGAATTTCACGCCCATCGCGGCCGACCAAGGTCGTCTCGAATGTGGAGCTGTCAATCCGAACATCAGCCACGAAGCCGTCCTTGCGCGCCAGATGGTTGAAGCGACGTACGAATTCGGACTGTAGGCGAGACAATTTCGTCTGAAGTAGGCGCTCCTCATATTGCTGGAGTGCGATGCCGATGCGGCCCGCCAGTGCGGCGCGACCTTCTGCCGCTTCCGCGTCCGCCTGCAACTTGAGCAGCCGCTCCCGCTCTCGCCGAACATTGGCCCGACGATATTCAAGGCTCTTCAATTCCTCGCTGCGGGCCCGCAGCTCAGCCTCGATCGCACCAACCTGCTGCTCTGCCAGCGTCAGCTCGTCCAGGATTACGCCAGCAGCCTCTCCCGACGCCCGGATCAGATTCGCTTCGACCTCTCGCAGTCTGCCGCCGAGCCGGTCCAGTTCCGATGCGATCAGGGCTGCCCTTGCTGTCGTGGTTTCTCGAACTTCCCTCAGCTGGGCGAGCAAGCCGGTGCGCTGCCCCGGCTCGATGTCGCTAAGCAGGTCAGGGGTTCGGTCGAGAGGGGAAACGGCATCAGCCGTGAGAAACGCGTCGAGATCGCGCCAATGTGCGTCCTTCCAAGACGCAGTTCGCGGAGGGTGCCCCGTTTCACGCCAAGCGAGCAGGCGCTCCCGTAATGCTGAAGCTACAGGCCCTGTTTCGCCACGCGAGCGCGACAGCTCCTCGACTGCACGTGCCGCAAGCGCCGGCGCCATGGCAAACGGCAGCAGGCCCCCAGCGAGTTCCCGCAGCTCTCCCTCTCGGCGCGAAAGCTGATGCCGAAGTTCACTCTGAGTGGCCTCGAGCGTAGCCCGCTGGTTGGCTGCGTCTCCGCCCTCAGCCGTGAATCGCTGGCGAATATTGGCGGCGAGCCGCGCAAGGCCCGATCGCCTTGACGTTAACTCGGCAACGAGTTCCTGCGCATCAGCTATCCGTTCGCTGAGCTCGTCTTCCTCCCGCACAAGCGTCTCGAGCCTTGAGCCCGTTTCGGCGTTCTCGCGCTGGCTTCGGCGAGCCATGAAGAGGCCCAGGTCGGTTCGCAGCCGTCCGACCAGCTCGATCCCGAGAAGGCCGCGCATCGCGTCCGCGAGCCCTTCGTCCACCGCATCGCTCGCGATCTCGGCGATCTTTTCGCCGTCGAAGAAGAACAGCTGTGAGACGCCGGGGGGAATAAGCTCCTGCAGGAAATGGTGCCATTCGTCTCTTGGGACGCTATCGACGGGCTTACCATCCTTCTCGAGGATCAGTGTCTCGGTTGCTTTCGCTCCCTTGGCGGTCCAGCGGCGGACCACGCGATAGCGCTGCACAACGCCACCTTCGGCGTAGTCGAATTCCAAGCCGACAGACGCCGAGCCCGTCACCTCGCCTCCGGTCGATGCGTGCATACGCGATCGAAGGTGGTTCTCGTACTCACTCTGGCCCACCCGGTGGCCGAGCGCTCGCCGGCCGTAGAGCGCGAGGCAAACAGCCTCGAGCAGAGTAGTTTTTCCGGCACCGTTTTGGCCGCCAAAGAGAATCACGGGCGTTTCGCGGTCTGGCTGCTTGCGCGGCACCAGGTCCAAGACTTGGCGGCCGGCGTAAAGCCCGAAGTTCTCGATTTCGATTGTACGGAGGATCATCGAGCGTCCTCCTCGTCGCCTTCGAACGGTAACTCCGCGTCCTCATTCCGTGGTTCGGCAGTATCTCCGGCGTTCAGCACGTCGAGGCTGGCCCGGCGCTCAGCAACCAGCACGTCGAGTTCGCGCCACTCGAGCTTGAAGGCGTCTTCGATACGCGTGTGAACTGCATGGCGACGCTTGAGTCCATGGGATGCCCGCTCGATGTCGAGAAGGCGCATAACTAGCTCCGTGGGAACGTCGTTGTCTTTGCAGACTGCGTTTAGCAGTTCTCCATCATCTGCGGTGAATGCAACTGAGTCTTCTGAAACCCAGTTTGGCTCAACGAAGTCAGGATCCTTACCTAACGTCTCCCTTACAATGCGGGGAACGGAATCAGCCCAGTCACCATCTTCCGTGCGCCACAGTCGCCGAATCTCGTGCAACTCCTTCGGATGGATCAAGATCGGCGCCTCGCCCTCCGGCGCCTCGTCGGCAACCTGGCGCTGAGTTTCAAGCAAGCCACGAAGGAGTTCGCGGCGGAATTCCATCGTGTACGGACCGGGCATCACACGGTCGGTCTCACCGATGAAAGAAACCTTGCCAGTCCGCCGCCGGTAGTCACGATATTGCAGCTTCTTCGCGGGATCCTGGGTCGCTGCCAACTTGTCGCGGTACTCGAGGAGGGGGGTCAACCACTCCTCGCCCGAGTCGATCATAGCCTCCATGGCCTTATCTCGCTCGACCACGGTGCAGACCCAACAACCGAACCGTGAATTGCCGCAGGAAGGCGTCGACGTATCGACGACCAGCGGGCATTCACCCGAAGCTGCGTTGCGATACATTGCGACCAAGTCCCGGTTATCGTTGCCCCACGGCGAGGGGTTCTGAAGCAGGTACGCCCAGACATCATCCGTCGAGAACTCAGAGATCGGCGCGTAGACGAAGGCGTTGAGCAGAGATGAATGTCGCGACAAACGCGAGCCTTCGATCTTGTGTAGCGACATGACCTGCGCGCGGGTCGCCGATTCCTGCCGGCGGACACCGAGGACCATGACCACCTCGCCGAACTCAGCGACGCGACTGCGAATAAAGTCGTTGGCCGGTTCAATCTTTAGCCGCTCGGTGCACCAGCGGAACCTACGTGACGGTGCTGGGTACCCTCGACCGATCAGGTTGACCCAAAAGCTCTTGTCGACGTCGGGAACAACCTTGTGGGTCTCGATCGGCATGTTTTGCTCAGCCGCCGCTTTCGCGATCCGCTCTAGCGACACGTCTATGTAGTGCGACACCACGGGCGTCTCCACGAGAGTGTCCGAGCTGATCACGTAGATTTTCTTGGTGCGCTGTTCCTCTGGTAGAGCTAAGATCGCAGCCCAGATCAGCTGAAGGGCCGTCGTGGAATCCTTCCCTCCGGAATAGCCAACCACCCACGGCCGGTTATCACCCAGGTAGATCTCACGAACGTCCTCATGGATGCGCTTTAAGCGCGCAACGCCCTCATCCTGTACGGCTTTTCCCATAATCCCCACCCGACTGAGTTGAAACCCTAGCGCGTCGCGGTAGCCACGTCACCGACTTCCGGCAGAACAAAACGAGAAATGAGCTCGGCCGTGAGTAGCACGCTCGCGCGTGACCGGTTGACCTTGCCTTTCAAGAGAGCTCGACCTTCCCACAGCCCTGTGTTGGCGCGCGACCAGTCGATGCACTGCAGTGCCTTGAGCGACTCGCGCCATCGTGACGGGCGTTCGTTCATCAGGCGCCCGCCTGCTAGGGCAATCGCCTCCAAGGCGATCCCATGTGCGTGAATGGTGTCTCGGCGTAGCTCAGCCGTCGAGATTTCCTGCCGCCCAGCCGCGCTCCAGTCAGGCATGTTTTCGATCACCGTGTTCCAAAACTCTATTACGCTCGTCGGTGCCTCCGCCGAAGCGGGAAGCCCGGCACTGCTGACAAGGGTTCCAACGGCAGTGTGGAGATTACTGAAGGCGAAGAGTTTCTTCGATCCAGGGCCCAAATTCGAACGGGTGAAATCGGTCATGTCCCGGAACAATGGAATTGCATCGATCACAGTTCGGCTCAGGCGTGTGGCTGCGTCCCGTCCATCGTAGAAGAGACGGAGAGATCGCGCCGGCTTGATTCCATGCTGATTCAGGTCGACGAACATCTGCTGGGAACGGGAGAGGCCCTCGTCGGGGAACAGCGTTACTGCGATAGCCTCCGCACCGAGACTTGGCCGCTGGCGAAGCGCCTCGATGATGCCCGCACGCCGATGTTGACCGTCGTTGATCAAGATCGTTGCGCCCATGTCGACACTTAGGGTGCCGACCGATCGGTGTCCTTCAACTGGTTCGAAGGCGAAAGCGCCGTCGATGGTCGCGGATAACGCCGACAGCACGTATTCTGTGGGATTCTCCGTGATGTAGCGAGCAATTCCGGGCACACGGCTCTTGTTCAGGTCTCGTTGCGCCCGCAGCTCCACTGCCAGTTCTTCATCGTCGTAGCGGAATAGTCGCTCTACGGTCTTGAGAGGTATCATCGCCACATAAAAGGCGCGGCCGGCTTGGATGCCCCGGATCGCTGCGAAGCTGTAGCTATTCTCCACCTGTTTCCTCTCTCTGACTGTGTCCCCCTTTCGAACCCAATCTGAGCAACGAGAAGCGCGAAGCGTCCACCTGTCAGTCGAGTACGATCCTGTCCTCTACAGTACTGGTTGACAGCCCAGTACTATCGATACTACACGGGTCCGGTGCGAGGAGGTCTCGCTCGTGGTTAAGAGAGGCACCGATCATGGCTGTTAAGGACTATGTGATCCTGCAAGGGAAGCAGGTATCGTACGAGATCGCTCGTATTCCGGTGGACGCGGTTACGCTCGACCCCAAGAACCCCCGCATCGAATATCTGCTCGGGCAGAAGTTCGGTTCAGGCGCCACCCAGGAGGAAATTGTTGATGAGCTCTGGGCGAAGGACCAGGTGAAAGCTCTTGGGCAATCAATCCTCTCAAATGGCGGCGTCCGCGAGCACATTATCGTTCAGCGAAAGAAGGATGGCGGGTACCTGGTACGTGAGGGCAACTGCCGTAGCGCCAGCTCGAAGAAGCTGAAGGAGAGCAACCCCGGAGACAATCGCTTCGACACCATTCCCGCTCACGTCTTCGACGAACAACTCTCGGAGGAAGACGTTGCCGTGCTTATCGCTGAGGTGCACGTCGCCAAGAAGATCAGCTGGGATGCATACACCCAAGCCAAGCAGATCCACGAGCTGCATCGCATTCACGGTAAGCCGTACGATTGGCTGACCAACAATCTTCGGATGGGCAAGTCGAAGATCAGCGAGTATCTGGCCGCCTACGACGCAATGACCAGCTTCCTCGCTGTCCACAGCGATCCGAAGAACATCAGCCGTTTTTCGCTTTTCCATGAAATGGTCCGGAAAAAGGGACTGAAGGCGCTCTGGGACAATGACACCGACGGCTTTCGGGCTCGGTTTTTTCAATGGGTCATCGATGGGAAGATCCACGATCCCCGACATGTTCGTGATTTGGAGCAGATCCTCAAGGACCCGGACGCGAGCGCGGCCATGGACAAGAGCGGTCATGACGCCGCCGCCCAAGTGTTGATCGGAAAGGATCCGACGCTTGGCAGCGACACCTTCTATTCGATCAAGAAGGCTACGGAAGCGGTGAAGAACACGCCTATGAGCGACGTTCAGGATCTCAAAGCCGGCGACGTTCAGAAGATCCTGCTTCTCAAGAATCTGCACCGGGCAATTGACGATCTTGCCACGATGGCAGGGGTCAAGCTTTGAGCCGGCGGCTGCATGTCACCCGTCGAACGGTTCGGTTGAGGAGCGGTGGCCAGGTGCCGGCCGCACCTCTTCGAGATGCGGTTGGTGGTCGCCAGACGTTCGGGCGGATCAGTGCCGCTACTCGCCGGATCGTCTGGGATCGGGACGGAGGGAAGTGCACACGCTGCGCCGCCACGGAGGATCTTCAGTATGACCACATCATTCCAGTAGCGCTTGGCGGCTCAGGGTCGCCGGCAAACATCGAACTGCTTTGCAGACCGTGCAACCTCAAGAAGAGCAAGAAGATCGCGACTTAAAGAGAACAGGCTTGCAGCGTATACGTGCCTCAACAGGTCTGCGTCGAACTATCAACCAAAGTTTGTCGGATCGTCAAAGAATTCTTCGCAGCGCTCCTTTGTCATGCGCGCAGATTTCTTCCCGAAGACGTAGTACTTCACAGCGGAGACCACAAACTTTCCCCCGGTCTTGTCGTAAGTCGCTATTTTTCTAGGCATCGAGAGATCGAAAAATGCCGAGTCTCGTGTGCCGCTAGATCCAACATGGGCGCCTTGGTCCGCGTCAATCACTTCCACGTTCGCGAGCTTGTTGAGAACACGGTCAATGTAATAGCGAACCTTCTTGGAGGACGCGCCATCCGCCGGGATCTTGATTCGTTTGCCCTTGCGCCCAACCTCGGTCAGCTCGGCGGCAATCGAACGGCCCTTGAAGATGTCTTCTTCGAGAGCCCAGTAGATGTAGTCAGGGTCGCCGAATGCCACCTGCGGTAGCGTCTTACCGGCGTGTTTCCCAAAGGGGATCTTAGTCCAGGTCACGGGTGCCTCGATTAAAGATTATCGAAAACAGAGCCCATTCGAGGGCTAAAGAGTCGCTCGTAAGTCCGGAGCAAAAATGTGTCCGTCATACCAGCGACGTGATCGCAGATCACCCTGACGTTCTCCCCGCTAGATCTGTACAGGGCGTAAGTGGTAGTTGGCAGGAAGGCCTCTGGTTCGGAGCGTAGCGCCTCGAATACTGCCACGACCATCTGCTGGCCCTTGAACTCAAGATGTTGCACAGACGGGCTACGGATGACGACCTTATAGACGAGAGACTTCAGCGCATCGATTAGGGCTCGTGCGTCCTTGCGAATAGTAACACGGTATCGGAGCAGCGGTTCCTCAAAATCCGGGAGGGTTTCTATCTCACAGTTCTCGACCATGTAACCAACAAGCCTACTGACGGCGTGCTTGCGGGCTGTTGCCGGTCCGAACAACATTGTTACGAAATCGCCATAAACGTCGTTGTGCAGCCCAGGCTTTCGACGGCTCATCCAATCAAAGTAACCATCAAAGGTACTTGGCTCCACGCGACTTTCAAAGTCCTCCCGACTAATCAGTGTCAGCGCAAGTGCGTCCTCCAGATCATGAACACCAAACGCGATGTCATCTGAAACGTCCATTATGCTGCAATCAAGAGACTTGTGTAACGCGGCACCATGCTTGCCGGTTGTTTGTTTCACGGCCCTGAATTTGTCCCGGTCCAGCGAAGATACGTCTTCCAGGATCCAATCCACAACTGCTTGCTCGGAGTCCATGTAGCATTTCGGGGGCTTGGAGCGCGTCCTGTCAATGAGGTTCAATACTGAAAGACCTGCGGCCAGTCGGGGCTTCATGCTGTCGTTGTGCGCTTCGCTGAACGAGACCGGGTACTTCAGGGTACCGAGCAGTGTTCGCCTCGTCAGGTCAGCACCGTGTTGGTCTGAGTACTTCTCGAGGCTTGCTAGAATGCGAAGCGTTTGGCCGTTGCCTTCGAACCCGCCAGCACCGGACATGCAGTAGTTCAGTGCAACCTCTCCGCCATGCCCGAAGGGTGGATGGCCAAGGTCGTGTGTCGATCCAATCGCCTGAATCAGTGCGAGGTCAGGCAGGTGAGGAATTGCGCTGTGGCCCTCGTAATCCTTGCGTAGCTGCCGAGTTATGCTGCCGGCAATCTGCGCCACCTCTAGCGAATGGGTGAGCCGGGTGCGGTAGAAGTCGGAGTCACCTAAGTTGAGGATCTGGGTTTTGCCTTGCAGCCTCCTGAACGACGCGGAATGAACAATGCGGCCATAGTCAATGTCGGCGTTGCTTCGTGCGTCTGAGACATGTTTTTCCCAACCGCTTCGCCTTGCTTCCCAAGTCACCGAATCGACCCCCGCCCCGCCTACGATTGAATGCAACTAGCGTCGCGGCAGGCTGGCCTCAACGCTCTTCGCTGATCTCACACTGATCAGCTGAGTCCTTGTGCCGCGTCGGCGGAAGAAATCCTAATGTTGGCTGATCCGCCCTTGGTTTGATCCCTAGGATGGCGACGTTCAGGAAGCTCCTAGCGACGTGGCATTTAGAGAGAGTTGCGATGTGGCGCCTGTAGCCGCACTTAGAGGCGCGCAGCGCTTGCTGCCTGCGCACCGCTGCGGAACGGAACTCCTAAGATTGGGCGGTGGCGGCGCATTGATCCGAGGGTAGCCCCACACGCAAAAGTCAACGACTTCAGCGCAGACGTCTGGCGCCCACGTGACTGACAGCCCATCTCGAAGGAAACACAGAGAGTAGTTGAACACCCGATGTCCCACGAGATCGTCCCAGCGAACGAAAGCACGATGGCTGAGATCGAAGCATGGCTCGACTTGGAGGAACTCGCCTACCAAGCGGCCAAGGCCGATTGGGAAGAAGCTGGTCATGACGGCGACCAGCCTCAGCGCGGGTTCCGCTGCAATTGGAACTCCGTCAAGCGGTCGTGGCAGGAAGGTTATGCGCGCGTCGACGTGTTGATTGTAGGTGGCCAAGCTGTCGGTTTCCTCGAAGGCACGAATATCGTCGAGGTTAGGCCCGACCTACGGGGGCGCGGGTACGGCCGGCTTCTCGCCCAGTTCATGATCGACCGGGCGAGGAATGAGGGGCTTTCCGTGCTCGAGATAGAGATCGCACCCGCCAGTGCGGAGCCCTTCTGGAAGCACATGGGCTTCATCGTCGTGCCGGACCGCCGAGGACCGGGCGGCGGCATATACGCCTACCAGGTGGTCTACCGAAGTTTCGATCTCGCCGGCTTTGAACGGGTGCCATTCACAGTCAGCTTCTACACCGCCGGGGAGCGGTATGGCGATGATCCAACTCCGCGCGGCAGCGCCCGCGGGAGGCCTTGCGGTGTCCGCTTTAGGAGTGGCGATTACCCAGCTCGGAGTGATGGAGGTGCCGCTCGGCTCCAACAGCGGACCGATGGTCGACCAGTATCTCGCTTCGACCGGCGTTCCTCCGGGCAATTTCTGGTGCATGGCCTTCGTCTACTGGTGCTTCCGCGAAGCGGCGGCGGCGACCGGTGCCGCCAATCCTTTCCCGAAGACGGCCGGGTGCCTCGATGCTTGGAGCCGGGTCCGGAGATCCAAGCCGGGGAAGCTGATCAGCCGCGCGGCGGCCCTTGCCGATCCGACTCTGGTGCGGCCCGGCCATGTTTTTATCTTGAGCCATGGCGGCGGGCTCGGCCATGCCGGGTTCGTCCGCCAGTCGTTCGGCGGGCCGTTCCGGACGGTCGAGGGCAACACCAATCCGACCGGGAGCAGCAACGGGCTCGGCGTGTACGAGCTCAACCGGCGCAAGATCGCGGACCCGTCGCTAAAGGGCTTCATAGACTTCAACTGACCCGCGTTTTGCCAGATCCAGCCGGAGGTGAGGATTTCCGAGCTCCTAGGTGTCAACAGCCGTTCGTGATGCCTCAGCACGGAGTTTCGACAGGAGCGCGGGGAGGTGAGTGCTCAAACTTTCTACCCGTAAATACAATTAGCGGCTGACACCCCTTGGGTCTGGACAGGGAAACACCGAGTAAACACGCAAAAGCGCAGACCGATAGCCTTGCCCGATGGCGCTTGCGGAGGACCACTGGACAGGTACACACAAGTGTCGCACAAGGTTGCCGCAATCCTGCAATAACTGCGGAAATCCGCCAACTCTGGTGAGAGCTATTCTGGTCTGGAGTCCTCTCTCCCCGACCATCATCGCCACTCGCCGCGTGAGCGCGTACGAGTGGCTGCTGACGCAAGTGCAAGCCGCAGCTTGCGCGCAGCCTATTCCAGGAAGCGCCTGACAAAGCCGTTCGTCGATGCTCGCAGTTGCTCCGGCGTGCCGACCTCCTCGATCACGCCACTGCCCAAGACGGTGACCCGCTCGGCCAGCCCGAAAGCCTCCTCGTGGTCGTGGGTCACGAACACCGACGTCAGCCCCACTTCCTCGTGGATCTTCCGCAGCGCGGTCCGCAGCTCTCGCCTGACCTTCGCGTCCAGCGCTCCGAACGGCTCGTCCAGCAGCAGGATCGAAGGCTTCCGCGCCAGCGCTCGCGCTAGGGCGATGCGCTGGCGCTGGCCACCGGAAAGCTGGCTGGGAAAGCGCTTCTCATATCCGTCCAGCTGCACCAGGGCGAGAAGCTCCGCCACCCGCTCCGCGATCCGGGGTCGGGAGGGCCGGTCGGACCGCTTCATCACCGTCAGCCCGAAGGCGATATTCTCGGCCACCGTCATATGGCCGAACAGGGCATAATGCTGGAAGACAAAGCCGACCCCGCGCTGTGCAACGGGAACGCGGGTCACGTCGCGCTTGCCGAACAGCACTTGCCCGGCATCGGGCACCTCGAGGCCCGCAATGACCCGGAGCAAGGTCGTCTTGCCCGACCCGGACGGCCCGAGCAGCGCCATGAACTCGCCAGGAGCGATCTCGAGCGACACATCGTTCAGCGCCGGGAAGCTGGAAAAGCGCTTGGATACGCTTTTCACGGTCACGGATGCGCTAGTGGCGGGCGGCTGCAAGTTCATCGCCGTGTCGCCACTCGAGGAAGCTCTTGAGAACAAGGGTGACGAGGGCGAGTCCGGCGAGGAGGGAGGCGACGGCGAAAGCAGCGACAAAGTTGTACTCATTGTAGAGCACCTCCACGTGCAGCGGCATGGTGTTGGTCTCGCCGCGAATGTGACCGGAAACGACGCTCACCGCCCCGAACTCGCCCATGGCCCGGGCGTTGCACAATAGCACCCCGTAGAGCAGTCCGAAGCGGATATTCGGGAGAGTGACCCGCCAGAAGGTCTGCCAGCCCGAGGCACCGAGCGACAGGGCGGCTTCCTCTTCCTCCCGGCCCTGCAGCGTCATCAAGGGGATGAGCTGACGGGCGACAAAGGGGAAAGTGACGAAGACGGTCGCGAGGACGAGTCCCGGCACCGCGAAGATGATCTCGATATTCCGTGCGGCGAGCCATTCCCCGAACCAGCCCTGGGCGCCGAACAGCAGGACGAACACCAGGCCCGACACGACCGGCGAGACGGAGAACGGCAGCTCGATGAGCGTCACGAGCAGGGTTTTTCCGCGAAAGTCATACTTGGAGATCGCCCAGGCCGCGGCCACCCCGAAGATCATGTTCAGCGGTACAGATATGCCCGCGACGAGCAGGGTCAGGCGGATGGCGGCCAGTGCGTCCGGCTCCCGCACGGCATCGAGCCAGGCGGTCCAGCCGTCCTGCAGCGCCTGCACCAGCACGGCGCCGAGCGGCAGGAACAGCATCAGCCCCATGTAGGCGAGCGCCACGAGGATCAGCAGCAGCTGCAACGGCCGCGGCTCGGACAGATGCCGTGGACGCGCCATCAGCCCAGCCTCCGCCGCTGCCAATGCTGCAGCAGGTTCAACACCAGCAGCATGGCGAGGGACACCAGCAGCATGACGACCGCAATCGAGGCTGCGCCAGCAAAGTCATATTCCTCCAGCTGCGTGACAATCAGCAGCGGCGCGATCTCGGACCGGAAGGGCATGTTGCCGGCAATGAAGATCACCGACCCATATTCCCCCGCGCCCCGGGCGAAGGCGAGCGCAAAGCCCGTCGCGAGGGCCGGCACCAGGGTCGGGAAGATCACGCGCGCCATGGTCTGGAGCCGCGTTGCACCGAGAGTCATCGCGGCCTCCTCCGCTTCCTGCGACACCTCGGCGAGAACCGGCTCGAGTGTCCGAACGACGAATGGCAGGCCGATGAACGTCAGTGCCATGACGACCCCCGCCGGCTGGTAAGCGACCGGCAGCCCCCAGGCGGCGAGCGGTGCGCCCAGCAGCCCGGTATCGGCATAGAGGGCGGTCAGGGCGATCCCCGCGACTGCAGTGGGCAACGCGAACGGCAGGTCCACCGCCGCCCCGAACAGTCGCTTGCCGGGAAAGTCGTAGCGCACGAGCACCCAGGCGACGATCAGCCCGAAGACGCAGTTGATGGCCGCGGCCAGCAGCGCTGCGCCGAAGCTCAGCCGGTATGCAGCCAGCGCCCGGTCCGACAGCGCGGCTGCGACGAATTCGTCCCATCCCCCGGTAACGCTCTTCGCGAACACGGCCGAAAGCGGCACCAGCACAATGGCGCTAAGCCAGAACAAGGTGATGCCAAAGGATAGGCCGAAGCCGGGAAGAACCGAGCGGCTGTTTCGCGCCATCAGCATGTCAGGCCCTCGCTTCCATTAGAAATCCAGGTGCAGGCGCGTGGCCAAGACGTCGCCTGCAGTCTCGTTCCCGATCGGGTCCAGCGGCGTATTGTCTCCGCGGAACCGGACCCAGTTGAACATCAGCTTGGAATAAGGATTGAAGTACCAGTTGAGGCCAAGGGTCCAGCTGCTCGCCTCATTGCCTGCCCGCGCAAGGACCGGCGTGTCCGACAGGTCCAGCTTGTCGTAGCGCAGCGCGACTTCGAATGCGCCCAGCCCATCCTTGCCCAGCTCCTTGAAGGGCCGAACCCGGTCGAAGTTGCCTGCCCGGAACGGCCGGCTTTCCCCGGTCAGGAAGTAGGATGCATAACCGTAGAAGCCATTGAAGTTGACGTTCGGCAGCCCCGGGCGGTCCAGCCACAGCCGGCCAGCTTCACCGGCCAGGGTCAGAGGCCCGAACACGGCAGCCGCCTCCGCACCACCGTAGCGCAGCGAGCGGACGCCCGTGATCACGCCCGAGTCCGCGATGTTGCCGTTGTCGACCCGGATATTGGGCCGGTCGCTCAGGCGGACCGCGTCCTCCACATCGCCTGACTTCAGCGACGTGCGATAATAGCCGGCGAGGCCCAGGTGCACGATCCGGTTGGGCTGAAGCAGCGGCTCCCACGCGACGCGGCCATTCACGCCCCAGCTTTCATCGGGCGTGTCCGTGACGGGCGATCCGCTCGAGCGCGAGATGCTTTCGTTGTCGCCGAACAGGCCAACCGCCAGGTTCAGGTTCTCGCGCGGGGCATAGGTTGCCGAGAAGCCGATGCGCCGCTCGGCCCCGGCATTGCCGAAGGCGTTGGTGAACATGCCACGCTCGAGGAAGGTGTTGTAATTGTCGCTGTTGTTGCTCTCCAGCCCGAACGGCGCCTTGTGCTGGCCCAGCGTCAGCACCGTCTTCGGGATTTTGGTATACTGAAGATACGCGTCCGTGATGTTCACGGCATTGCCGGCGAAATCCACCTCCAGCCTGTAATTGAACCACTTGAACGCGGTCCCTTCCACGCCCAGCCGCGCCCGGCGGAAGGCCGTCCCGTTGTTGTAATCGTAGCCGCCCTTTCGCTCGATGAAGGCGGCGACGTCCGCTTCCACCACGCCGCGCGGCTTGAAGGTGAACGCGCCGGTCGGATCGGACGTCGACGGCACCCAGCCGAACTGCGCGTTCTTCGCCGCCCGCGTTTCCACCGTCTCCAGCCGCTGCTGGTTCAGTTCGGCCTGCTGCTCCAGCTCCGCGTTGCGGGCTTCCAGCTGACGAACGCGAGTCTCCAGGGCATTCAGGCGATCCAGCACCGGGTCGCCGGTGGGCGCCGGCGCTGCGGCACTGGTCGGCTCCTCACCGGCGACGATACTGTCGATCGGACTGGAACTCGGGTCGACTTCCGTCGGCGTCTCGGCCTCCTCCGGAACAGTCTGCGGCACCTGTGTCGAAATGGCAGCCGTGCCGGCCAGCAGGAATGCGATCATCTCCCTGTCCCCCTGTTGATGCGGTCAGCGCTTGGCGGCTTCGAAGATCTGGTCGAACAGCCCGCCATCATTGAAGTGTGCCGACTGGGCGCGAGCCCAGCCACCGAAATGCCGATCGATGCTCAGCAACTGCATGCGCGGGAAGCGGGACGCATAGCGTGCCGCGACCTGCGGGTTGCGCGGCCGATAATAATGCTTGGCGATGATGTCCTGCGCCTCCGCCGTGTAGAGGTAGCGCAGGTACGCTTCCGCCACGCGGCGCGTGCCGCGGCGGTCGACGACCTTGTCGACCACCGCGACCGGCGGCTCCGCCAGGATGGAGAGGGACGGAGCAACGATCTCGAACTTGCCGCGGCCAAGCTCATTGGTGGCAAGGAACGCTTCGTTTTCCCAGGCGATCAGCACGTCGCCCTGCCCCCGCTGGGCAAAGGTGGTGGTCGAACCGCGCGCACCGGAGTCGAGCACCGGCACATTGCGGAACAGCCGAGTCATGAACTCGCGTGCCTTTGCCGGCGATCCGTACTTGCGCTGGGCGTAGCCCCACGCGGCCAGGTAGTTCCACCTCGCCCCGCCGCTCGTCTTTGGATTGGGCGTGATGACCTTCACGTCGGGCCGGATCAGGTCGTCCCAGTCACGGATCTTCTTCGGATTGCCCTTTCGGACCAGGAATACGATGGTCGAATAATATGGAGCGCTATTGTTGGGCAGCCGGCTCTGCCAGTTCGGCGGGAGCAGCTTCGCCCGGGTCCCAATCTCGTCGATGTCGTAGGCGAGGGCCAGCGTGACCACGTCAGCCGGCAGTCCGTCGATCACGGAGCGGGCCTGCTTGCCCGATCCGCCATGGCTCATCCGGACGGTGACCCGCTGCTTTGCCGCCGCCTGCCAGCGCTGCGCGAACCGTTGGTTGATCTCCTGGTACAGCTCCCGCGTCGGATCGTACGACACGTTCAGCATCTGGACCGCAGCTTGTGCCTGCGCCTGGGAGGGCAAGGCAGCGGATGTCAGAACCGCGGCGGCGAGTAAAAGGATCGAACGTCGGCGAACCATGTCCAGCTCCCGATTGAGGGAGGCTGGATGATGAACCCTAGTCCAGGACTAGACAATTAACCTTTTCTTCATCTCGGCGCTGATTCCCAACCTTCCGACGCGGCCAGCCGGCCCTCCCAGTCGGCCCCCGTGGCTAGGGAGATACCGTCCAGGATCCGAGTCGTTTCGTCTCGGACAATGGCGAACGCCCGCCGAATCGCGCAGCTCGCTTCATCGTGGCAGTCGCCGCACGGCGCATAGAAATTCTCGCTGGCACAGCTGATCAGCGCGATCGGGCCTTCCAAAGCCCGGACGATCATGCCGAACGAGATGTCTTCCGGCGGCCGCGTCAGGACGTACCCGCCGCGTGGCCCCCGCGTGCTGCGGATGACCCCCGCCTTCTTGAGGTCGAGCATGATGAGCTCGAGATACTTGGGCGGGATCTTCTGGGTCTCCGCGATCCGGGCGAGCTGGACCGGCGCTCCGTCACCTTCCTCGACAAGATACAGGAGCGAGCGGAGGGCATAACGCGATTTCTGTGTCAGCACCGGGGAAGGATGGCACAGTCGTGGCGCCAACGGCAAACGCGCCGGTCAACGCGCCCTGGAGGATCAGCGATCGCCGGGCCCGCTGAGCGCGGCGAGGCTTCGCGCGAGGTCGGCACTGCGGAAGGGCTTGGTCAGTCTCGGCAGATCCGCAGCGATCCCGGCCGTTTCCGCATACCCGGAAACCACGAGCACCTTCATGCCGGGCCGCTCGCCCTGTAACTTGCGCGCAAGGTCCGTGCCGGACATTCCGGCCATCAGATGATCGGTGACGACGAACTCAGGATACAGGCCGCGATCAAGCAGACGCAGGGCCTCTTCCGCCGACGCCGCCTCGACCACGTCATAACCGAGCTCGATCAGCATGTCGGCAGTGCTGAGGCGAACGAGATCCTCATCGTCGACCAGCAGGACCTTGCCTCGCCCCGGCGCTGCTGATGTCTCCTTCGCAGGCGCTTCGGCGCTCCGGGTCGGCTGGCCTTCGGGAAGCCATAGCTCCACGTTGGTGCCGACGCCTTGCGTGCTTCGGATGGTGACGGCTCCACCCAGCTGTGAGGCAAGGCCATGCACCATCGACAGCCCCAGGCCCGTTCCCTTGCCCACACCCTTGGTGGAAAAGAAGGGCTCGACCGCTCGGGCCAGCGTCGCTTCGTCCATGCCGATGCCCGTGTCCGCGACCGACAGCTGCAGGTAGCGCCCAGGCCGCAGACCCGACCGATGTTGCCGACCCACTGTCGCGCTCTCGGCCGAGATGCGAAGGCTGCCGCCCTCCGGCATGGCGTCGCGCGCATTCACCGCCAGGTTGAGCAGGGCCATTTCCAGTTGGTTCGGGTCCGCCTTGGCCGGCGGCAGGTCGGGCGCGACGTCGACCGTAACCCTGATCTGCGGCCCGGTCGTGCTGGCGATCAGATCTCCCATGCCCGCGACCAGCTCGCCGACATCCACGGCCACGGGCTGCAGCGGCTGCCGACGCGCGAATGCCAGGAGGCGCTGGACCAGGGTCTTCGCCCGCTCGGCCGACTGGGCGGCCCCTCCGATGAGGCGTTGTTCGCGCTCTCCGCCGAGGCCCTGGCGCTGCAACACGTCCAGCACGCCGACGATGGGGGTCAGCAGATTGTTGAAGTCGTGCGCGACACCGCCGGTCAGTTGACCCATCGCCTCCATCTTCTGGCTTTGCCGAAGGGCCTCCTCGCGCTCCCGGTCCCGCGTCACGTCGCGCCCCACGGCGTAGAAGCGGTCTCCCTCCGGCACGGCGGTCCACGACACCCAGACGACCTGTCCATCCTTGCGGACCAGCCGGTCTTCGAATTGCTGTAGCGCTTCTCCCTTCTTCAGCGCGAGCACGACCACCCCTGCGGCTTCGGCGTCATCGGGGTGGATGAACTCGCTGAACGGCCGTGCGAGGAGCTCTTGCTCCGAATAGCCAAGCAGCTTTTCCCAGGCCGGGTTGATCGTTTTGAGGTAGCCGTCGAACCCTGCGGCTGCGAACAGTTCGCTCGACAGCTCGAAGACCCGGTTCCGTTCGCGTGTCCGCTCCTCCACCGCCAGGGCAAGCGCGTCCGCCTTGCCCCGCAGCGCTTCCTCGACCCGGTGCTGGGCCGTCACGTTCACGTTGATGCCCGTCAGGCGGATGGGCCTCCCGGCCGTGTCGTGCACAGCGGTGGCTTGCGAACGGAGCCAGCACACCTCGCCGTTCCGACGCACGACGCGGAAGTCCATGGAGAAGGGCTCGCCCGTCTCCGCTCCTCGAAGCGCGGTGGCCATTGCCTCCTCGCGATCGTCGGGGTGCACCGCCTTGCTCCAGCTATCGAACAGGCGCTCCGGATCCGTAGCGGCGTCGATGTCCAGCAGCGCGTACATCTCGGGCGACCAGGTGATCGCATTCGACTGGAGGTTCCAGTCCCACACCCCGATGCCGGCTGCCAGCTGCGCAAGCCTCAGCCGCTGCTCGCTTTCCCTGAGCTCCGCCTCGGCCGCGCGCGCATCGCTGATGTCCTGCACCGAGACGACCACTCGGCCAGGCTCACCCGGCAACGGAGCCGATGCGAGCCTCACGGGAAAGCGGCTGCCGTCCCTGCGTCGATACTCCTTCTCGTAAGTATCCCAGCAGCCGCGCTCCCGAGCCTGGGCGATCGCTTTCTCGTCCAGGTGGAGTTGCTCCGGCAGCGTGAAATCGCGCCAGTCCCAGCGCCCCTCGTCGAAGTCGGCGCGACTGTGACCCGTCATCTCCAGGAAGGTGTCGTTGATCGCCAGCGTCTCGCCGCTATTCGCGTCGAAGATCGTGAGGCCAGTCAGCCTGGAGTTGAACACGCCCCGTAGCCGCGCCTCGCTCTCGGCCAGCGCGAGTTCGGCTTCCTTGCGCGCGTGAATGTCCGTGGACGTGCCGAACCAGGTGGTGATCTGCCCGTCGGGATCGCGGATCGGGACCGCTCGCGCCACATGCCAGCGGTAACTGCCGTCCCGAGTCCGGTACCGGCATTCATTCTCGTAACTCTGGCCCTCCCGCAGCGCTTCCGCCCACAGCCGGGCGGTCACGGGCGCATCTTCGGGGTGCAGTGTGTCAGCCCAGCCCGTGGGGAGCGCTTCAGCCGGACTTTGCCCCGTCAGTTCGTACCAGCGATCGTTGAAGAAGTGCAGTTCACCGGCGGGTGTCGCCAGCCAGACGATGGCCGGCAGCGCGTTGGTGATGCTGCGCTGCAGTTCCTCGCTGCGGCGAAGCTCGTCGTGTGCTGCCTCTCGCTCACGCTCCGCGGCCCGCGCGGCGGTCACGTCGCGCTGCACGCACAGCCAGTAGCGCCGTCCCTCGACCTCGACCGCCGTGATGCGGGACGAGCTGACGAAGGTCGAACCATCGCGGCGCCGGTTGAACCATTCCCCCTCCCAGAAACCCTGCGCCTTCAGCTCTTCGATGACCTCCGCGACCCGCTGCTGGTTCTCCGCGTCGGGATAGGCGTTCTGGACCGAGACGTGCTGCCCGAGGAGCTCGCCCCCATCGTAACCGAACAGCCTGTCCTCGGCCGGGTTGGTATAGCGGATGATCCCATCCTCATCCGACAGGCTCACTCCCTCGCTCATGCTGTCGAGCAGGGCGCGGTACAATTGGTTGGAGCCAAGGACGATTGCGTCTGTGCCGATGCGGTCGTCGCCCGACGCAGGCAGTTCAAGGGCAGGCGGCTCGACCATTCGAGCACTGTATTCGGTCGGCAAGACCAAGTGCAATCGGCGTATGCTCCACGTTGGCACCCTCTGACGCCGGTGACATCGGGTCCTTCTCCTTCGGGGGTATCCGGCGACATCCGTGGCCTTCCGTTGGCGGGCATGGTAAGGTTGCGGTCGCGCTGAATCGCGCCCCGGTATGCCGATCGAAGCTCGGTCACAGTGTTTCAGGGGGGACGGCGATGAAGAAGAGCCTTCGCATACTGCTGGCCAGCCCTCGCGGCTTCTGCGCTGGAGTGGCCCGCGCAATCGAGATCGTCGACAAGGCGCTCGAACGGTTCGGACCGCCCATCTACGTCCACCATGAGATCGTGCACAACCCGCACATCCTGGACGATTTCCGCGCGCGCGGCGTGATCTTCGTCGATCATCCCGACGAGGTTCCGACCGGCGGGCGGATGATCGTGTCCGCGCACGGCGCACCTCCCGCCACCTTTGAGCGCTCCCGCACGCGCGGCTTGCGACTAGTCGACGCTACCTGCCCCCTCGTGACCAAGGTCCACCGCGAAGTGTCGCACTATGTCCGGCGGGGCCGGCGCGTCATCCTGATCGGCCATCGCGGGCATGCGGAAGTGATCGGCACCAGCGGGCATGCCGGCGAGGAGTTCGACCTGGTTGAGACGGCCGAAGACGCGCGGACACTGCCGATCCGCCCGGGCGTGGATTATGCCTATGCTACCCAGACGACGTTGAGCGTCGAGGACACGGCGGACGTCGTGGGCGTCTTGCGCGAGCGGATCCCCGAGATCGCCGAACCGCTCCGGTCCGACATTTGCTACGCGACGACCAATCGGCAAGCGGCCGTGCGCACGATTGCGCCACGCTGCGATGGCATGGTGATCGTTGGCGGCAGCAACTCTTCCAACTCCCGCCGCCTCGTCGACGCGGCACGGGCAGCCGGCTGTCCGCGCACCTGGTTCGTTTCGCGCGGGGCGGACGCGCCGCTGGCGGAGTTCGACGCGCTGAAGACGCTCGGCATTTCCAGCGGCGCGTCCACCCCGGAGCGACTGGTGGACGAACTCGTCGATGCTCTCGAGCGCCGGTTCGCGGTGGACGTGGAGACCGTCTCGGTGACGACGGAGGAGGAGCAATACAAGCTGCCGTCGCTCAGCGCTCTTCATGGCTAGCGAAGTCGAAGCGGCCGACCCTTGGGTGCCGTCACCCGCGGACCGGGACGTCGAATACATCCGGCGCTGGATGCCGTTCGCGGAGCTCGCCAACCGGCTCTACTTCCGGGTCCGCTCGAGCGGGCTCGGCAACATCCCGCCAACCGGGCCGGTCCTGTTCGTCGGCAACCATAGCGGCGGGCTCATGACTCCGGACACGATCGTCGCCGCGGGCTGCTTCTGGAGCACCTGCGGTCCGGAGCGCCCCGCCTATGCGCTGGTTCACCCCAGCGTGTTCGCCTTTCCCGGCATGGGCCGGCACATCGCGCGGGTCGGCGGCCTGCCCGCGACGCCCCGGATGGCGCAGCAGGTACTCGAAGCGGGCGCATCGCTGCTGGTCTATCCGGGCGCGGGTGAGGAGGCTTATCGTCCCTACTCGGAACGACATCGCGTCAAGCTTGGCCGGCGTTCGTCCTACATCCGCCTGGCGATGCGCTACGGAACGCCCATCGTCCCTGTGGTCTGCCTCGGCGGTCACGACACGCTGATCGTGATCGACGACGGGGAAAGCCGGGCGCGGAGCCTGGGCCTCGACAAGGTCGGCGTTGAGCGGCTTCCGCTGACTTACTCGTGGCCGCACGGGCTGACCCTGGGCGCGAACTACAATCTGCCGTTCCCCGCCCGCATCGACATCTGCTTCGATGCACCGATCCACCTGACCGGCTTCGAGAAGGCCGCATCCCGCACTGCCGCCGCCGTCGACTGGTGTCACGCGACGGTCGAAGGGCGGATGCAGCAGGTGCTCGACGAGCTGGTCGCTGCCCGCCAGCGCGAGCGGGCCCGCAAGGCGCTGCGCGGCTGATGGCCTCCGTGCGCAACAAGGAGTCGGCGGCCAGGACCGACGATTCCGCGCACCTCTTCTTCGACACCCTCGATGCCTACCGCTCCGTGGTGCTCCGCCGCCTGCGTGAACTGGTGCCGCAGGGCGGGCGCTACCGCCATACGCTCTACGGGCCGATGCTCGATTACCCCTTGCGGGAAGGGAAGGGCTTCCGGCCCGCCCTTTGCCTCGCTCTGTGCCAGGCCTGCGGCGGATCGCTGGCCCATGCGCTCGACACGGCGGTCGCGCTGGAGATGTTCCACAACGCCTTCCTCATCCACGACGATATCGAGGATGCGTCGGAGACCCGGCGGGGCGAGCCGACGCTTCATGCCCGGCACGGCATCGCGGCCGCCACCAACATCGGCGACGCGCTTAATATGCTGGCCCTCCAGACCCTGCTCGCGAACACGGGCCTGATTGGCCTCGAGCGCGCGCTGGTGGTCATCCAGATCGTCAGCCGGATGGCGCGGGAATCGACCGAGGGGCAGTCGATGGAGCTCGACTGGGTCCGCAACGGCGACGGCGGCAACCTGGGCCTGCGCGACTATCTGCTGATGTGCTTCAAGAAGACCACCTGGTACACCTGCATCTCGCCCATGCAGCTGGGGGCCGTGATCGCCGACGTGCCCGACCATCGCCTGGCCTCGCTGGTCCCGTTCGGCTTCCGGGTCGGGGCCGCATTCCAGATCCAGGACGACATCCTCAACCTGGTGGGGGAGGAGCATCTCTATGGCAAGGAGACCAACGGCGACATCGCGGAGGGCAAGCGCACCCTGATGGTGCTCCATGCCATGGCCTGCTCGCCAGCGCCCGTCCGGGAGCGCCTGCGCGCGATCTATGCCAAGCCCCGCCACCACAAGAGCGTCCAGGACCTCCGCGACGTGCTCGACGCCATGCACGTGGCGGGCTCCATCGACTATTCCCGGGCGATTGCGCATCGGCTGAGCGCCTCCGCCCGCCGCCACTTCGACCGGCGGCTGCACTGGATCCCGCCCGGCCCGCACCGCCAGTTCATCGAAGCGATGATCGACTACATGTGCTCGCGGCACTTCTGACGATAGGCCTCCAGGATCGGCCGGACGCGCCGAGCCCGCGCCGTGCCCTCCGCAAAGGCCCGCGCCGCGCGCGCCAGCGGCACCATCAGCGACACGTCCGCGACCAGGTCGAGCCGGCGTCCCTCGACCGCTTCCAGCAGCTGGAGGTCCCCGTCGATCAGCGCGATCACCGTATCCCGGTCCGTCCGGACCTTGACCTCGATCGGCTGGGGCGCCTCGGGCAGCACCAGCACGTCCTTCCCGCCGCGGACCACGAAGCTCTCCTCGGGCAGGTCGAACCCGACCGTCATCCTGCCCAGCCAATCGGTCATCCGCGTGTAGGCCGCAAGCTCGTCGCGGCGCAGCACCGCCAGCGCAGCCGACAGCGCCTCCGCCGACGTCATCCGACGAACTCGAAACAGGCCCGCCGGGTCACGTTGAACGGCCAACCGGCCAGCGTTCCCGCCAGTGTCAGCCAGCCCATCGTCTCGTTCAGCTCCACCAGTCCGAACCCCGTCTCGCGCGGGATCGCAATCTGCAGCGCGGCGTCGGGGATGTAGGATGCCTCGATCAGGTCCTCGCCGAACCTGGCGGTCAGGTCGATCCGTGCCGGGATCGTCGCCACCCGGGCCGGGTCCATCAGGTCCGACACGCCCGGAATCCGCCGCACGTGGCCGCGATAGGTGCCCGAATGCCGGACGCGGATCATCTGCCGCGCAAAGAACCGCAACAGCTGCTCGCCGCGCCAGACGGCCAGGCTATGCTCCGCGACCCGCGCGCCCCGTCGGTCCACCGTCCGGTCGTAGACCAGGCTCAGCGGCTCGCCCCCAAGCTCGGTCGCAGCCGCGCAGAAGCCCCAGTCCCACCCAAAATTGTCGCCCCAGCGCCAGTGCCCCCAATTGTGATCATGGTAGGCGCGGGCGCCCTCCATTGAGACGCGCCGCTCGCCGATGCGCACCCAGCCGCTGGCCGACAGGTAGGGGACGATCATCCAGTTGATGTGCCCGCTGCCGATCGGCGTATCCTTCCACACCAGCATCGGCTCGGTCGCGGGAACCAGCCGGAGGTCCGCCGCCAGCTGGCCGTTCGCGGACCTCAGCCACAGGCGGTAGCAGCCATCCGAATAGCGGATGGAGGACTGCCCCACGGCAAGGTCGACGCCCCGCTCGTCCACAGTGGCGGAAAGCCCGTCGAACACGTCCAGCCCGCCGCGCCATCCCCGGTCGGCTTCCAGCGACAGGAAGATGAGGTTCGCCTGTCCTTCATCCCCGGTCCGGATGTCGCCCGTGAGGCTGAGGTTGACGATAACATCCAGCCCCGCGGCATCGTCGATGATGTTGAAGTGCCACCATTCCTTGTACGTCGAAAGCGCCGGATCGCCGGACGGCGGGACGTGCGGACGGTCGATCCCGCCGATGGCCTCCAGCGCCAGCGGCATGGGTCAGCGCAGCACCGGGCCGTCCGGCGGCGGGCTCCGTCCCGGGTGTCTGGGCGGCGGCGGCTCCGCGTCGGCCAGGTCGGCGACGGTGGAGACCGTCCGCTCGGCGATGCTGATCATGCCGAGCAGCAGGTCGAGCACGGCATTGCGTCGCTCGAACAGGGTATCGCCGGGCAGCGGCGGTGAAGCATCGCTCACGCGGGCTGCTCCTGCTCTTCCAGCGACAGGTTGCGCACGAGCTGCACGATCTCGTCCATGCGCAGGGCACTCAATTCCCGGACCACGTCCTCGATCATCGCGGCGGGCGTGTCGCCGCCCGGGTGCAGGTCCCGCTCGGTCGTGTAGCGATCCAGGTCCAGCATGTTCCACAGCAGCCAGCCGTTGCTGACCAGCGCCGACTCTGCCAGCACCGCCTGCCAGCGTCGGCCACTCGGCGTTTCCGCGAAGCGCTGCCCCTCCTGCACCAGGAACTGCACGACTCCACGAACGAGCTGGTCGGACTGCCCCTTGCGGGAAAGCATCATTCTGACGAGGCCTTCGAGGCTTCCCCCGCTCTCGTCGAGAGCGACCAGACGGAGTGGTGGCTCGATCGCGATCGTCGGGGTCACGGCCGTCATGGCGTGGGCCTGGGTTTCCTCGGTTTGCGCCCTTGGCTCGGCGTGCTCTTGGGCTCCGGTGGCGCAGGCGGCACCGTCTCCCGGGCATCGCCCTCGACGGCCAGGCGGATGACGATATCCACCGCCTCGAAGCCCTCGGTCGAGATGGTGGCGAGATAGGTATTGCCGGGCGCGAAGTCGTTGCCGACCGGCAGGATGATCTCGAACACCTCCTCGGAGCCTCCCGCGATCTCGGCGGACGGAGGCAGGAAGGCGATCTGGCTCGCGATCATCTGGCTCCCGTCCTCACGGATGAACGGCGAAGATCGGCAGGTGACCTGGATCGGCTCGGTCCGATTGTTGGCGATCTTGAACGGCGCTCGAACGGTCGCTCCCCGGGGCGCGCTCATCGCCAGCGTCAGGCCATTGATGGCGGGCTCGACCGCCTTGCCGCGCGACGTTTCGGCCAGCATGTCGAGCAGGCGCTGGTGGAAGCTGAGGCTGAGGTCGACCAGCGTCCCGTAATATTCGAGGTGGTCCTTCACGATCCGCTTCAGCGTCTCGGTCTCGCCATTGCCGTTCATCCGCCGGCTCGCCGACAGCCGCCGCGACAGCTCCGCGTGCGCCTGGATCGTCTTCAGGTCCGAGTTGATCTTGCGGGTGATGACGCTCCGCAACAGGCCGCGCAGGTCCGGATCGGCGATGACCGCACCAAGGTTCTCCAGCGCGCCCACGGCTCAGCCGTGATGATCGTCGGGGGTGTTCGGGTTTCGATCGGTTCTCGGCGGATCGCAATAATAATGATGATACCAGCGCAGCGGCCGGACGTGCGGATGGCAGCAGCAATGGAGGTCGACGATCGGGACCGTCTCAACCTCGCTCTCGACGGTTATCGCAACCGTCAGGAACATGTCCTCGCAATCCTTGGACGTGACCTTGATCGCGCCGACATAGTCCACCCCGCGGCGATGCTCGCTCGCGTCCACCAGTACCTGCACGACGCCGACTTCTGCCGGGTCGAGGTCCAGTGTGGGGACCGCCACCTCCATCGCTCCGCCGGGTTCTCCCGCTTCCGAGATCAATGCTCCGGGCTGGAGCTCGAAGGTGCGGCGTCGTTCGCTGATGTTGCGGAACCGCACGGCAAGGCTGACCCGCTCGGGCCGTTCGACGACCTTGCGCACCTCCCCGAGGTCAGGCGACGCGCAATGGCATTCCGGCAGGCCGCAGGCCCGAGCGCGGGCGAGCGAGGGCATTGGCAGGTTCCGCAGCCCCATGCTGTCCAGCGTATCGCGCAGCGACAGCACCGGCCCACCGCCAAGCTCGTTGACGATCGCGCCGGCCGCACGGCGAATGGTCTGAACCTGCTTCATCGTGGCGTCGAACCTGCCGCTCGCATTGGCTCGCAGCCGACGACTTGAGGAAGAACGCGAGAAGCTCGTAGTGCTCATGCTGCCGCCTCCTGCCGCCTTTTGTCCTTGGGCCTTGTCGAGACCCCACCGGCTTCCGCCGTGATCCGGACGAACAGCCGCGCCGTTCCCGCTTTCATCAGTGCCCGGTACTGCCGCCCCGCGATCATGTTGCCCGGGAGGTGGAAGGCGACCCGCGCCTGGATGGCGTCTCCCGGCGCGATCTGCTGCGGACCATCGGCCAGCCGCACGCGGGCCAGGTCCGTCTTGCGCGCGGCAAGGCTGCTCGCCAGCGCATCCAGAAACACCGTGTGCGCGCCCTCGTCGTCACGACATCCCTTGGTCCGGTCCAGGGCATGCTGAAGGCTGAGGCAGAGCTGCTCCTCCTCCTGCAGCACGAGCACCCCAAGCACATCCAGGTCCAGCGGCACGTTGCCGCCGTTGCGAAGGATCAATTCGTCGTGAACCACCCCGCCGGCAGGTCCGCTGATCGCGATGTCGCGCGGGCTGATCTCCAGCAATTCGTGCGGCAGCACCTCGATCTCGGCAACCTGGTCTACCCCGGCGACCGAAAACGTCGCCTCATAGCGTCCTGGCGGGGTGGTCGGCTCCACGGAGAAACGCACGGGGACCCGCCCGCACGCTCCCGGAGGCGGCGCCGCACCGAGGGACAGCACCCGCGGCATCGCATGGTCCAGCGGAAGCGAACTCGACGCGAGTGGTGCGAAAGCGAGTTGCTGGTGATAGCCGAACTCGGTCTCCGCGAGGTTGGTGGTCGCCACCTTGAACAGCTCACGCGAAGGCGCGGCTGCCCGGCGCACCGTCATCACTCCGACGAGTTCCGACGGCCGCCCGCGGAGCCGGATCCTGTCCTCGTCGACCGTGAACGGCCTGGGGATGCTGTCCTCGGCGGGACGACTGTCAGGGTCGACCGCCATCACGAGCCACACGGCTCGCATTCGACAGCGCAGCGCTCGTACGCATTGGGCTTGTAATCATCCAGGATCACCTGCGGCTCGCCGCAGATCGAGAATTGCACAACGTCGACGCCGAACAGGTTGAACGGGAACACCGTCATTCCGAAGTTCAGCGAGATCGGCATCCGCATCCGCATGCTCATCTTCTTGAGCGCGGCGACCAGATCGAAGATGTCCTGCAACTTGAACTCGGGCAGGTTCGTCATCGTCATCGAGACGTCCATCTTGGTCGCGACCGGCTTGGCCGGGTCGCCAAGCAGGGTCATCACCACGCCGCCGGCAAGCTCCGACCGCATCCCACCGGCCAACTCCGTCCGCATCCCGCCGGCAAGCTCGGTGCGCATGCCTCCTCCCAGAGTCGTGCCGATGTTGATCGGCGTGTCGAAGCGCTGAGTGATGGTGTAGCTGGAAGGAATATCCGGCGCCGACATAGCCACAATCCTTCGATTGTTGACGTCTTTCTCAGTCAGGCCGATGCTCGTCTCGTCGGCCGTGCAGACTCGATCAAGATGGAATCGAAACTACGCCTGCGCGGAAGTGCAGTCAACGCGAAGCCACTCGACTTGGCGGCAACTTCGCGTCACCTTGGCCGGTCGGAAACCGTCGCAGTTCTTATTCAAGCGGGACTTCTGGAACCCGCATTACTGGCCCGCAGCAGCCGGAAGGCGGCAAAGGCCAGCACCAGCGTTCCAATGAGCAGCGCCGCCCACAGAAACGGCTTTCGCATGTCCTCCATCCCGCCTGCCGCCTTACCCTGCAACGGGATGGCGGGCGGCGCGTCGCTGGCGCCGTCGACGGTCGCCCTCGGCAATGCTCCGACATTCAGGGGCGCACCGGATGGGTCGATCTCGGCCAGCGTCAGGAAGTTCGGCTTCGCCGCCGCCTGACCGACCGCGATCCGGTAGGGCGGCGTTCCGCTGAAGGCGACCAGCAGCTCGACCGGATCGAACAACAGCTCCACCTCCGGCGCGGTGGAGAAGCCAGCCGTTCGGCCGTCCGCCTCCAGCTTGTAGCTGGCCATCCGGACGTCCGGCAGCGCGATGATACCAGCTCCGCCTTCGCCGGACAGGGTCGCGGACCCAAGGGCCGTCCATGCATCGCGGCCCGGGCTCCGGCCATAGAGGCGCACCGGCACGATCCCGTCCGCCGCTGCCGGCGTCACCCGAATGGCCGCCAGCCGCCCGTTGGCGGGAAGCTCGAACTGCAGCTGATGCGCATCGGTCAGCGCCGGCGACTCCGCCCGCACCGCCACCCGTCTCGCCCCCGGAGGCGCCGCAAGGATCGCGCTGGCGCCCTTGACCGCGATGCTCCCCGGCTCCGTCCAGCTTACCCCCACGAACCGGCCGCGAAGGTCGGCGCCGTCCAGCGCCACCCGCGCCCCGCCCAGCAAGGGCGCGCGCTCGTTCGGGCGGAACAGCACCTTCTCGGTCAGCGGCTCCCAGTCCTTGAGGTTGCTGCTGGTCAGCAGGGTCAGCGGCACCGGCCGGCCCACTGGAACGTCCACCCGGAGCGCGATGGCGTCGACCGGCTCGCGCACCGCCCGGCTGTCGAGCAGCACGGCCGGCATCCGCTTGCCGCCCGCGGACCGCGCCGACTGGTCGACCGTGATCGCCTGCGCCGCGCCGCCGTCCTCGACCCGGATGGTCAGCCGTGAATTCTGCAGCGCTTCATTCCCACCCAGCACCGGATAGACCGGCAGGTCGACCCTCCTGGAGCCCTCTGCCCCCGCAGCAACGGGGAGCATCGCCAGCGCCACCAACCGTCCCCGCGCATCGAACACGCGGACGTCGCCGAGATCCCGCCGCTCCGCCGCCGCCAGCAAGGCGGGCGGCAGCGTCACCCGTTGCAGCTTGCCGCCGGGCGCAGGTTCGAGCGCGGCCTGGCGGGCGTAAGCCTCGGGCTTCGACACATCCACCGCAGGCGCCTGCCGGCAACCGGAGGCGACAACCACCAGCAGCAGCGTGAAAGCAGCGAGCGCCCTCATGCCGGTTGCTCCTGCGCCGTCCGCCTCGGCGGCAGCGGCACGAAGTAGCCGATCACCAGCATCAGCACGCCCACACCGATAAAGGTCACGATCCGCTCCCACCCTTGCGCGTTGGACATGTCGACCATCAGTAGCTTGATCACCACCAGCACCAGCAGCGACGCCCCCGTCAGCCACGGCAGGCGCAGCGCACGGCGATGCGCGAACAGCATCAGGGCCATGGCGATCAGCGTCCACAGAATCGACAGGCCCGCCTGAACCCCGGCGTCGGCGCTCAATGCCTCCGCTCTCCAAGGCACTCCCAACCCATGGTGCGCCGTGCGCAGCCAAGCCCCATTGACCGCCGCGAACGCCAGCAGTCCGCCGGCAACGAGGCCTGCTTTTCCGAGCGCATCGTCCGCGCCGCCGGTCCGCTCACCCGCCTGCCGCACCATCCGCCACCACAGCGCCAGCGTCACCAGCGCGAGGGCAACGGTCAGATCCACCGGGTTGATCAGCGGCACGAACGGCAGCGGGTCCGTGACGCCTTCCGCACCCAGCGCCATGGTGAAGGCGCCGCCGTACGCCAGCACCACCAGCGGAATGGCCGCCGTCCACCAGTAGCTCCGCGCGAATGGGCGGAGCGGCCAGCTGAGTCCGTCACTGGTACCGCGACCCGCCGCCCGGCCCGCCCAGCGCGTCAGGAGGCCGAGCACCGCCACAATGCTGACCAGGAAGACCACGCCCGCCCACGACGTCTCCCACAGTTCGCCCCGATCGATCCCCAGTTGCAGGCAGTCGGCCAGCATGGCGGTCAGCAGCCAGACGCCGCCCGCATGCACGAACCCGTTCCAGCTGACGAGGCTCGCGCTGCCACCATGCGGCAGGGCGGCATCGCTGCGGCGGAGCAGGGCGTAATGGATGCCCAGCGCCACCAGCCAGGCGAGCGCATCCGGCCAGAACAGCACGTGCCGCGACATCGCCAGCGACAGCAGGAACGACAGCGCGATCAGCGGCAGGCTCGCACGCCCAGGCCACGTCGCGACGGCCCATGCCTTACGACGCCCGGCCACGTCCGAGACCGCGGCCGCGCCCAGCAGCGCGAGCATTGCAACCAGCAGTTGCTCATGGGGCCGGAACACCGCTCGGCCGGTCTCGCCTGGAAGCCCCGGCGGCAAGGTCCGCGTGACCTCCGCCATGATCGCGGTCGCCACCATGACGAAGCCGCCCAGGAACACCGCCTGGCGTGCGCCATACTCGAACCCGCCGTAGGCACGGGCCCAGCGCGACCCGCTGTGCGGCAGCCGCTCGCGCATCCACCAGGCGGTGATCAGCAGCGGCAATGCCACGAGCGCCGCACTGACGAAGCCGGTGTTGCCGAGAGGAAGTGCGGACACGTTGCCGGAAAGTGTCGCGAGCAGAACAAAGGCCGCGGCGACCTGCAGCAGGAGCCCGAACAGCCGCGGCATCCAGCGGGCCTGGCGCACGCCGACCCAGAAGGCGCCGGCACCCTCCAGGGCCCACACCGACGAGGTCCACCGTGCGTCGAGCGCCAGCGGCACTGCAAGCGTTACGAAGCCGACGCCGATCGCCAGGAGGCTGTCCCTGACCACCTGCATGTCTTGGCCTCGGCGGCGGAGCATGACGGCCGCCACCCCGATGTAGCCCGCCCCGAACACCAGTGCGGCGAAGGCGCTACCGAACGCCCGGTCGTGGACCAGCCCGACTTCCAGCCCGAACCCGGCCAGCGCCGGGCCGAACAGCAGGGTCGTGTCGGCGGCATTGCCGAACCGGCCGGGCGTGTTCCCCGCATACAGCGTCGCCACGAAGACGTAGATGGTCATCGTGATGGCCAGGAACAGCTGGCACAGCAGGTAATGCTGCGGCGCATAGCTGCTCGCGCCCCACAACGTCGCCATGCCGAAGGTCGCGACGAAGCCGAGCAGGTTGAGCTCGCGCCACGAGCGCCGCCAGGCGATGCCGAGCAGCGCGACATTCAGGATCGTCACATAGGTGAACAGCCCCAGCGGGCTTTTCGCCTCGCCGCCGAGCAGCAGCGGCACCGCAAAGCCGCCCAGGAACGAGGCAAAGGCGAGCCCCCGCGCATCCTGGCTCACCGCCAGTACGCAGCCGAGCGCGGCGAACAGGATCATCAGCCCGAATGCGACCGGTTGCGGCAACAGGCCGTAGCCCCTCGCCGCCGCGAACACGGTGAGGTACAGCACCGCGACACCGGTTCCTTGCAGTGCCAGGCCGAAGGCCGGCCGATCGTTCCGCTTCAGGAAGCCGAACGCGAGCAGCGCGGCCCCGGCCAGCGCCACCAGCGCGAGCCGCACCTCGATCGGGAACAGCCCGGCATTGGCCACCAGCCGCACCAGGAAGGTCAGCCCGACGAACAGGATGACGAGGCCGACCCGAACGATGGTGTTGCCGCCCAGCAGCCAGTCTTTCGCCCGGCCCGTGGCCTCTTCGATCCACGACGGTTCGGGCGGCGGCTCGGGCGCTGCCTCGTCCCGCGCACCGACGAACTCACGAGCGAAAGGAGCCGTGACGACGTCGTCGATCGGGGAGGCGGCGGCCGCGTCTCTTTCGACCGGAACAGCTGCAGCGGCCGGCTCCACGGCCGGAGCGCTTACGGCCGCCGATTCCGCCCGGTAGGAGGGCGCCGTCGAAGCGGACGCGAGCGCTCGGGAAATCTCGTCCCGAACGATCGACCGCAGCCAGCGCCCCATCAGCGCGCCGACGATGCCGCCGGCGATCAGGCCGAACCCGTCGAAATCGCTCAGCACCCAACCGGCAAGCGCCCCCGCCACCGCCGCCCACAGTATCATCGCTTCCGTCCCCCGAGCCGCCCCCGCGCCACGCCACTGCTTGGAACCTTACGGGCCCAAATGGAAGCCCACGGACCGGGTGGACGCTCCGCCATGCACGGCCGGCATGAACTCCATGCGGTCTCTCGATTTCACGCGGGACCTCCGGTTTGCAATTGCACAGGGGTCAACAGGAGACCCTTTCCATGAACTCGCTTGCACCTCATCTCCGGCGCGCCTTCGCCATCACCGCGCTGATCGCCGCGCCCATGCTTCCCACTGCGGCGAGCGCCGCCACGCCCTCCGCCGCGACACAGGCGCGGGGCGTCCTGCGCACATCCAGCGCCCACAGCGTCGACGAAACCGTCAGCCGCATCAAGACCGCGGTGGAGGCCAAGGGCATCCGCTTCTTCACCGCCATCGACCACCAGCAGCTTGGCGCGTCCGCCAACCTGCCGATCCGCAAGTCCGTGCTGGTGATGTTCGGCAACCCGCCGCTCGGCGTGCAATTCATCCAGGCCAATCCCTATGCCGGGCTCGACTGGCCGGTCCGCATGCTGGTCCGGGAGGGCGCCGACGGCCGGACGGAAATCGCCTGGACCGACTTCGCCGCCATCGGCCAGCGCTACGGCATCACCGGCAAGGACGCCCAGCTGAAGATGGCCAGCGAAGTCGCCGCCACCGTCGCGGACGAAGCAGGCCGCTGATGCCGTCCACGGAGCCCCTCACTCGGCCAGCAGCGGTGAAGTTCAAGATGGTCGTGCTCGACGTGCCGGCCGTTCGCGATTTCTACACTGGTGTATTCGGCTTGTATGTCGTCGAGGAATGGAACGCCCCCGACGATACGGGCTGCATCCTGGCGCTGACGGACCCTCCCGGCGATGCCCTGATCGAGATCTACCAGGGGCAACAGGCACACGACTTCTCGGGCTCGTGCCTGCAGTTCAAGGTTGCCGATCTGGATGCCTTCCTCCGCTCCCTGCCAGAAGGCATCTGCTTCGAGGGCCCGACAGAGCGGCCGTGGGGCAGCACCTATCTCAAGATGAGCGACCCGGCGGGCATGCCGGTCGTGGTCTTCGCGGGTTCGTCCTGGTGAGCTGGCTACTGCTCCTTCTGAGCGCGGTGTCCGCGGGCACAATGGGCTATGCCATCCAGCGCGGTGCGACCTGCATGGTCGCGGCCCTGGAAGAGGTGGTCCAGAAGCGCCGCTTCGGCCGCGTCATCGCGCTCCTTGAGGCGGCGGCGATCGTCGCCGGCGGCGTGGCCCTCGCCGCCGCGCTCCACCGCTTGCCCATGCAGCCGGTCAACTGGACACCCGCCGTCACCACGGTGGCGGGCGGGGTGCTGCTCGGGCTTGGCGCGTTCATCGCGCGCGCCTGTGTATTCGGCGCGATCGCCAAGCTCGGGTGCGGTCACTGGGCCTACCTCGCCGTACCTCCCGGCTTCCTGGCGGGCTGCTTCGTACAACGGCTGCTCGGGACCGAGCGGCCGACCGGCACCCTCGATTTCGCCTCGCCGACCCTGGTGTGGGCGACGGCGTTGCTCCTTCCCTTCGGCCTGCTCGCCTGCTGGCGGCTGGCGCGGGTTGTCGCCGCCGCGCGCTCGGGAATGCTGGCGGACCATGTCTGGTCGCCTCACGTCGCAACGTCGATCATCGGTTTGACCTTCGTCATCCTGCTCTTCAGCGCCGGCGGCTGGAGCTACACCGAAGCGCTGTCGGAGGCGGCACGCGGCATGACCAGCATGACCGCGCTGCGCCTGCTGCTGTTCTTCTGCCTGCTCGGGGGCGCCCTGCTCGGCGGCTGGACGGCGAGACGGCTGCGCGCCATCCGGCCCACGCTACCGGCGGTCGCGCGCTGCTTCATAGGCGGGGCCCTGATGGGACTCGGCAGCGTGCTGATCCCGGGCAGCAACGATGGGCTCATCCTCCTGGGCCTGCCGCTGCTTCAGCCGCACGCGCTCGTGGCGCTAGCCAGCATGGCGGTGACGATCACCCTGGCGCTGCGCTGGCAGGTGGAACGTCCACTGGTTGCCCAGGGGAAAATGGCGTAAGGAAGAACTCAGCGCACGGGGGCGTGCACGATGGAGATGCAGCAGGTCCGATACTTCCTGGCCGTCGCGAGGACGCTCAATTTCACGCGCGCCGCCGAGGAGTGCAACGTCACCCAGCCCGCGCTGACCCGCGCCATCAAGCAGCTCGAAGAGGAACTGGGCGGCGAACTGATCCGCCGCGAAGGCCGCAACAGCCACCTCACCGACCTCGGCAACCGCATGCAGCCGCTGCTCGCGCAATGCTACGAAAGCGCGCTGACGGCCAAGGCCCTCGCGGCCAAGGTCAGCAAGGGGGAGGTCTCCAGCCTCTCGTTGGCCGTATCCCGCACCCTCGACCTCGACCTGCTGATGGGTCCTCTCGCCGAGATGCAACGCACTTTCCCGCAGCTGCAGCTGAAGCTCCGCCGCGGCACCGGCGCGGAGATCGCGGAGATGCTCAAGAACGGCGACGTCGAGCTGGCAATCGGCGGCCCGCTGGGCGAGCGCTGGGACCGGATCGATGCCTGGCCGATGTTCACCGAAGCCTTCGACCTCGTGGTCGGCGCCGACGACAGCCTGGCCCAGCGCAACTGCCTCGACCTCGACGTCGAGTTGGTGCGCGAAGCCCGCTTCCTCCACTACGCGGGCTGCGACCCCGCCGAACTGCACCCGGACGACGTGACGGCGCGCGGCATTCCCTACGACAGCGTCCACGAGATCGACGAGCTGCGGGACCTGGAGGCGCTGGTCGTCGCCCGGTTCGGCCTCGCCATCATGCCGGCCAGCGCGATGAAGTCGCCGCGCGTGCGGCATCTCGCCTGCTCCGCGCTCGACCTCAAGCGTACCGTCGCCATCTACAGCGTCGCCGGTCGTGCCCGCTCACGCGAGGCGGGCGCGCTCCTCAACCTGCTGCGCTCGGCCGACTGGAGCCGCAGCGTCGCGGAACCGGTCGAGGCTGCCTAGCAGGTCCTCCAGTTCCATCCGGCGGCGATAGTCGGGGTCGACGTGCCGGGCGACGATCGTGCCTTCGGGGTCCAGCACGAACACGGCCGGGATCGGCAGCACCCAGTCGCTCCCGCCCTGGTAGAGCGGCACGTCCCAGCCCGCGCCCCCGATCATCGACGACATCCGGTCATCCACGATGATCGCGAGGTTCAGCGACAGGGCATAGCCCGCGGCCACGTCCGTCAGCAGCGGAAAGCGCGCGCCGGACTCGGCACGGGTCTCGCGCGTGAAGCGCTGCACTTCGGCGGAGATGCCGACGATCCGGCACGGCGCGACCTGGTCCTGGATCTCGGCGAGCCCCACGATGTTCAGCCGGCAATAGGGGCACCAGTGGCCTCGATAGAAGGCCAGCACGACCGGTCCGTCTGCAAGCAGGGCGTCGAGGCTCACCAGCCGCCCGTCCTGGTCCGGCATGGTGAAGCCCGGCATCCGCTCGCCGACCTGCGGCGCGCTCGCGCCGGCGCGGGCCGCTTCGAGCCGTGCCACGAACCGCTCCACCTCCGCCATGAAGCCTGGCCCCTTGGTTCGGACCGTGTCGGCGATGAAGTTCAGCCGCTCGCCCAGCGTCCAGTCCTTGTCGCGGACCTCCTGGAACGCCTCCTCCAGCGAAAGAACGAGAGGGTGGGGCATGGCGGCCCGTTCTAGCAGCTTTCCGCCTCTCAGGCGACGTCCCGCGCCGCGCGGGCCGCAGCCAGCAGCGCGTCCATCTCCATCCTCCGTCGGTAATCGGGATCGATGTGGCGCGCGGCGACGATCCCGTCCTTGTCGACCACGAACACGGAGGGGATCGGCAGGATCCAGCCGGTGCCGCCCTGGAACAGGGGCACGTCCCAGCCCGCCGACTTCACCAGCCGGGCGATCGGCTCGTCCAGCCACACCGCCAGCCCCAGTGACAGGATGTACCCCGCGCCCACGTCGGTCAGCACCGGGAAGCGGGCGCCGGACTCCTCCCGCAACCGCCGCGTATAGTGCTGGACCTCGGGCGAGATCACGACCAGCGATCCATCGCCGAGCTCCCGGTGCGCGTGCGCCAGCCCGATCATGTTGAGCCGGCAATAGGGGCACCAGTGCCCCCGAAGGATCGCCACCACCAGCGGCCCCCGGCCGAGCAGCCCCTCCAGCGTGAGGAGCCGGCCATCCTGGTCCGGCAGCATGAACCCGGGCATCGGCTCCCCGACGGCGGGCGCGGAAGAGCCGGCCCGCGCCTCCTCCAGACGCGCGACGAACCCATCGACCAGCCGCATATACTCCGGTCGGTTCTCCCGCGCGGCAGCGGCGACCAGCTGCAGGTGCTCGGCCAGGCTGGCACCGCTGGGCGCGGCGGAGCGGAACGCCTCTTCGATCGAACTCACGCGACCTCGACTTTCCTTTCGGCTCAGGCCCGGCCCGCCGCCGTGTCCACCATCTCGCCCCCGCACGCTTCATGCAGCACGAAGCCCTCCAGCGGGTCCGTCGCCTCGCGCCAAGGGGCCTTGTCCAGCGTGATGCACGTGTCCCGGTACCCCGCTTCCCAGCGGCAGCGGATACCGTCGGGCGAGAAGTCGATGTCCTTGCTATGGTCCTCATATTCGAGCGCCGGCGCAAGCAGCCGCACGACGTGCATGGTCGTGGTGCAGCCATAGGCCTTCATCTCGGCGAAGCGGTTCTGGCCGACCCGGTCGGGCGGCACCATCGCCGACAGCTCCGCGATGATGTGCCGCATCCGGTGCAGCTGCCGTTGGCGCTTGATATGGGCCGCCGCGCGGCTCGAATATTGCAGGTCCTTCTGCCGGTTCATCACCTCCCAGATGGAGCGCGGCTCGGGCCCGTGCGGGTTCCAGATGTGGACGGCGAACACCATGGAGTTGCGCCGCGGATTGTCGTCGAACACCACCTCCACCGGCGTGTTGGAGAGGATCCCGCCGTCCCAGTAGAGCTCGTCCCCGATCCGCACCGCCGGAAAGGCGGGGGGCAGGGCGCCCGACGCCATCACATGGTCCAGCGACAGCGGCATGTCGCGGCTGTCGAAATAGGTCATCTCGCTGGTCCGGACGTTGGACGCGCCGACCGTCAGCCGAACGCCGCCGGTGTTCACCTGGTCGAAATCGATCAATTCCGTCAGCGTCTGGCGGAGCTGAAAGGTCGAATAATAGCCCGCCCGGTCGGGCCCTAGCGGAACGTGCGGGCTGAGGAACGCCTTGGGATTGGGCTCGAAGAACCCTGGCACGCCCGCTGTCACGGCAACCGCGTTGCGCGCCGAGGCGGCCAGCCAGGCGGGCAGGAAGTCGGCCACGGGATGGCGCTGCGCGACCCGCTTCCAGAACGCCCGCAGCCGGTCGATCCGCTCGCCCGGCGGAGAGCCGGCGATCAGTGCGGAGTTGATGGCCCCAATGGACGTGCCGACCACCCAGTCGGGCTCGATCCCGGCCTCGCACAGCGCCTGGTAGACGCCCGCCTGGTAGGCCCCCAGCGCTCCGCCGCCCTGGAGCACCAGGACGACCTGTCCATAGGTGCCGATTTCATCACGCAGGTCCTGCATGGCTTGAACTCCTATTCGGCCGCCGCGGGTCGCGCGGCTGGCAGTGTTTCACCCGTGATCAGCCGGGCATGGCGGGCGAAGGTCAGGTAATTCCACGCCCAGCTCAGCCCGACGGACAGGCGGTTGCGGAATCCCACCAGGAAGTAGAGGTGAGCGGTGCCCCACAACAACCAGGCGAGAAAGCCGCTGAGGTGCAGCCGGCCGATCTCCAGCACCGCGCGGCTTCGGCCGATGGTCGCCAGGTTGCCCCAGTGGCGATAGCGGAACGGTGACTGCGTCCGCCCCATGATGCGGCGTGCGACATAGCGGCCCTGCTGCTTGGCGACCGGAGCGATGCCCGGCAGCGGCATCCCGATTCCATCGATGAAGCAGGCCGTGTCGCCGATCGCATAGACGCCGCGGCAGCCCGGCACGCTGCAATCTTCCGCGACCCGGACCCGCCCTTGCCGGTCCCGGTCCGCCTGCAGCCAGTCGGCCGCTGGCGACGCGCGCACGCCCGCCGCCCAGATGATGGTCGCGGCCTCGATCCGGTCGCCGCCGATGCTCAGCCCCTGTTCGTCGAGCGCCATCACGGGCCGCCCGGTGATCACCTCCACGCCAAGCTGCTCCAGGCTGCGCCTCGCCTTTTCGGACAGGTCCCGCGGGAAGGCGGTCAGCAGCCGCGCACTCGCCTCCACCAGCAGGACCCTGGAGCAATGCGGCGTGATGTGGCGGAAGTCGCGGGACACGGACCGACGGGCCAGCTCGGCAATCGCCCCGGCCATCTCGATTCCCGTGGGGCCGCCGCCGACCACCACGAAGGTCAGCAGCGCCTCGCGCCGCGACGGCCGCTCCTCCGTTTCCGCCCGCTCGAGCGCCAGCAGCACCCGTCGGCGGACCGCCGTCGCATCCTCCAGCGACTTGAGCCCGGGCGCGTGCTCGGCCCACTCGTCCCGTCCGAAGTAGCTGTGGCGTGCGCCGGTCGCGATGATCAGCCGGTCGTAGGACAGCGGTCCCGCGTCACGCAGCCGCACCTGTCGTCCATGGCAGTCCACGCCCTCCACTTCGTCCAGCAGCACGCGGACGTTGGCGTAGCGGGACAGGATGGACCGGATCGGTCCCGCGATGTCGGCGGGCGACAGCGCGGCGGTGGCGACCTGGTACAGCAGGGGCTGGAAGACATGGTGATTGCGCCGGTCGATCAGCGTCACGCGGACGCCCGGCCGGTTGCCGAGCTCCCGGGCCGCGGCGAGCCCGCCGAAGCCGCCACCGACGATCACCACGTGAAGGTCTTCAGCCATGGACGGCTCGCGGAGGGAGTTGCTGCAGCACTCCGCCGGTCTGGCGAAGCAGGCCGAGGCTGGCCGGCAGGCTGTCCCAGCTCTTGCGCGATCGATGCTCTGGCGTGCGCGGAAGCAGGGCGGCGGCAAGGTGCGGGCAAAGGGTTGCGGGTGCGGTGCTCATTGCGCGGTCCATCCTCCATCGACGCTGATCGCGGTGCCGGTGATCGACGACGCGCCCTCGCCAGCCAGGAAGACGGTCAGCGCACCGATCTCCTCGACGGTGGCGAAGCGCTTGGTCGGCTGGGCGGCGAGCAGCACGTCGCTGATCACCTGTTCGTGACTGATCCCGCGCGCTGCGGCGGTGTCGGCGATCTGCTTCTCGACCAGCTCGGTCCAGACGTAGCCGGGGCAGATGGCGTTGCAGGTGACGCCCTGCCGGGCGACCTCCAGCGCGACGGTCTTGGTCAGGCCCAGCACGCCGTGCTTGGCCGCGACATAGGCGCTCTTGAACGGCGAGGCGACGAGCCCATGGGCGGAAGCGACGTTGATGATCCTGCCCGACCGTTGCTCGCGCATGGCGGGCACGGCGGTCCGGATCGTGTGAAATGCGGCCGACAGGTTCAGCGCGATGATCGCGTCCCAGCGGGCCGGCGGGAACTCGTCCACGGGCGCCACATGCTGGATTCCGGCATTGTTCACCAGGATGTCGATCCGGCCGCTGCGGGCAATGGTCCGCGTGACCAGGCCCGCCGCTTCGCCCGGATCGAGCAGGTTCGCGCCATCGTAGACGGCCTGGGCGCCCAGCCCGGAGCACTCGCTGCAGAGCGCGTCGATCGTGCGCTGGTCCGCGATTCCGTTGATGACGACCTCGGCGCCGGCCCCGGCAAATGCGCGGGCGATGCCGAGGCCGATCCCGCTGGTGGAACCGGTGACAACCGCCACCTGGCCGGAAAGCGGCCTGGCCGTGCGGTCGAGCGGGGCGGAAGCGGGCATGTCCATCGGGGGGTTCTCCAATTGCGTGACCCGAAGGATCGCTGATCGCGCGGCTGATCTGAAATGCCGTTTGAGCATCGACTCCATGCCGCCTTCCGATTGGGCGGGTCGTCAGCGCTCCCGTATTTTCCAGTCATGTCACGAGGTCGGTTCGGCGATCTCGCGGTCTGGGACAGACTGGATCCCGCGCCCAGCGCCGACCGCCTCGTGACAGCTGAATTGTCGACCACAACCAAGGATCGCACCGCCATGATCAAGTCCACCGTCTTCGCCGCGCCGCTGGCCGCACTCGCCGCCCTCGGCTTCGCCAGCCCGGCCGCCGCCGGCACCTGCGCCCAGCCGGGCACGAACCCGCTGGCCGATGCCCCGACCATGCCCAAGGGCGTCACGGATACCGTTCTCGCCAGCATCGACCTCGGGCCGGAGATCAACGTCGCCGGCCGCCAGCTGCGCACGCGGCGCCTGGTGGTTCAGCCCGGCGGAGTGGTCCCCTTGCACAGCCACACCGATCGCCCGGCTTTGATCGTCACCGTCAGCGGTGCGATCACCGAGCACAGCTCCACCTGCGCCGTTCCGATCGAGCACAAGGCCGGCGACATCAGCCGCGAGGCCGAAGGGCTCAGCCACTACTGGATCAACCACGGCAAGGTCCCCGCCGTGCTGCTGAGCTCGGACGTGTTCAACGGCAAGTAAGCTCCCCGCCGGCCGCTCGCTCTCCCCTGGCCGGCATCCCGTGGCGCCTCGCGCATCGCCCCCTGCCGGGGCGCCACCTTCCTCATGCTTCGGGGCACGGAGTAACAATGCCATGAAGACCCTCGGAAAGGTCGCAGCCGCGGCCGTGTTCGCCTCGCTCACCGCTGCCGCCGCTCACGCCGGCCCGGTCAAGCCGCAGCCGAACAAGGACAAGTGCTACGGCATCAGCCTCGCCGGCAAGAACGACTGCGCCGCCGGTGCGGGCACCAGCTGTGCCGGCACCTCCAAGCGCAACTACCAGGGCAACGCCTGGAAGTATGTCGCCAAGGGCACCTGCACGTCGATCAAGACGCCCAAGGGCAACGGTTCCCTCACCCCCATCAAGGGACGCTGAGTCATGACTCCCGCCGCCGGATTGAGCTTCAAGGCCGAGCATTACGCCGACGCCATGGACTGTTCGGCGGCGGGCCTTTGGTTCGAGGTTCACGCCGAGAACTACATGGTTGCCGGCGGTCCCCGCCTGGCCATGCTCGACGATCTTTGCAGCCGCTTCCCGCTCTCGCTCCACGGCGTCGGCATGTCGCTGGCCGGCGCGGCGCCTCCCGACGAGGACCACCTCGCCGCGCTGAAGCGCCTCGTCGACCGAACCGAGCCGGCGCTCGTGTCCGAGCACCTCGCATGGTCCCGGCTCGACGGTCGCTGCTTCCCGGACCTCCTGCCGGTGCCCCGCACCAACGAAGTGCTGGCTCGGGTCGCCGCCAACATCGGCCGCGTCCAGGACGTGCTCGGGCGCTCCATCCTGATCGAGAACCCGACCCATTACCTCGCCCTGCGCGACCACCAGTGGAGCCAGACCGCCTTCCTCGCCGAACTCGCCCGCCGCAGCGGGTGCGGGCTGCTGATCGACGTCAACAACGTCATGGTCGGCGCCCACAACCTCGGCACGGACGCGGGCACCTGGCTCGACGAAATCCCTGCCAAGCTGGTCGGCGAGATCCACTTGGCCGGACATTCGGTCGATCCCGAGGGATCGCTGCTGATCGACAGCCACGACGAGCCCGTCAGCGAGCCGGTCTGGACCCTCTATGAGCGCCTGGTCGAGCGGATCGGCCCACGGCCCACGCTGATCGAGCGCGACGGCAACGTGCCCGCCTTCGCCGAACTCCTGCGCGAGCGCAGCCGTGCGCAAACCGTGCTCGACCGCGAGCCGGTCTATGTCTGACCACCTCGCCTTCCAGAAGGAATTCGCGGCGGCCATCGGCGAGCCGGTCCGCGGCGCCCTCGCGGTCTACCGCAACACGGTGATCGCCGGCTGCGTGGAGGCGCTTCGGGCCAATTATCCCTATTGCGCCGCCCTGCTCGGCGAAGACGCCTTCCTCGCGCTCGCGGTGGACTATGCCGAGCAGCGACCCCCGCGCACGCCGGTGCTGGCGCTCTACGGCGCGCGCTTCGCGGACTGGCTCGAGGATCAGCCCGTCGCCGCACAGCTCCCCTACCTGTCCGACGTTGCCCGCTTCGAGCGGCTGCACCTCGAATGCCTGTTCGCGCCCGATGCGGAGCCTTTGGCGATGACGGACCTCGCCAACGTCACCGACTGGGACGCGCTCAAGCTCCGGCTCCATCCCGCCACCCGGTTCGACTGGGCCACCCGTCCCGCCATGACCATCTGGCTCGCGCATGAGGACGGGCCCTCCGGCGAGGACATCGCCCTCGAATGGCGCGCGGAAGGAGCCTTGTTTACCCGTCCCCGGCTGCGCGTCAGCGGTCTGCTGATCGACCGCGCCATGCACCGGATGCTGTTCGGCATCCGCCTGGGCGAGAGCGTCGGCGCCGCCGCTCTCGCGACCGCTGCCCTTTACCCCGACGCCGACCCCGGCGCCTGCCTCGCCACGCTCGTCGACGCGGGCGCCTTCGCTGCCCTCGCCTGAACAGGAGGAACTGACCATGGACGTTGCCAATCTCACCCTCGAGCCCCGCCGCCCGCTGCTCGCCCCCGTCGCCGACCTCGCCGCGCGAGTGCTTCCGCTGGACCTGCTGCTGCTGGTCCAGCGCTTCGGCATCGCCGCAATCTTCTTCCTCTCGGGCCGAACCAAGGTCGATGGCCTGCTCACTGTCAACGAGAATGCGTTCGAGCTCTTCCGCTCCGAATACGCCCTCCCGCTCGTCAGCCCCGAAGTCGCCGCCTACGCCGCCACCTACAGCGAGCATTTCTTCCCGCTGCTGCTGGTGCTGGGCCTCTTCACCCGCTTCGGCGCGCTGGCACTGCTCGGCATGACCGCCGTCATCCAGATCTTCGTCTACCCGGACGCCTGGCCGACGCACCTCAGCTGGGCGGGCCTGCTGCTCCCCTTGATCGCATTCGGCGGCGGTAAGCTCAGCCTCGACCGCTTCCTCCGCATCCCCTGACCCTCACCAGGAGCCCTCGCCAATGCGTTTCCTCGCCCTCATTTTCGCCCTGCTGATCGGCAGCGGCACCGCGCATGCCAGCCCCGCGCCGCCGGTTTCGACCGACAAGGCGGGCGTGGCGATCGGCGGCTACGATCCGACGGCCTACTTTACGGACGGCCGGCCCGTGCGCGGCAAGGCGTCTCACAGCTACCGCTGGAACGGGGCCACGTGGCGCTTCGCCTCTGCGAGGGCCCGCGCGACCTTCGCCGCCGCGCCCGTCCGATACGCGCCGCAGTTCGGAGGCTATTGCGCTTGGGCGGTCAGCCAGAACTACATCGCGCCCGGCGATGGGACCCAGTGGAAGATCGTGGACGACAAGCTCTACCTCAACTTCAACGCCCGCGCGAAGGAGCTGTGGGAAGCCGACCAGGCCAACGCCATCGTCCGCGGCCACGCCAACTGGCCGGCCGTGCTGACCCGCAACCAGAACACGCCCTGAAGTCTCACAAGCCCTCCGTCTTGCGGCAAGGCGGAGGGCATTGCATCGTCCGGCCCATGCCCGCCGACCACCTCCTCGCGATCGACCAGGGCACCACCTCCACCCGGGCGATGATCTTCGATTCCCAAGCCCGGGCCATCGTCACCGCCCAACGCGAGTTCCCGCAGCATTACCCCGCCCTCGGCTGGGTCGAGCACGATCCTGAGGACATCTGGCGCGACACGCTGGCGGTCTGCCGCGAAGCCCTCGATCGTTCCGGCGTCCCGCTCAACCGGATCGCCGGCATCGGCATTACCAACCAGCGCGAGACCGCCATCCTGTGGGATCGCGCCACGGGTGAGCCCGTCCACCCCGCCATCGTCTGGCAGGACCGCCGCACCGCCGACACCTGCGCCGCGCTCAAGGCTGACGGGGCGGAGGAACTGGTGCGCGCCCGGACCGGCCTGCTGCTCGACCCCTATTTCTCCGCGACCAAGCTTGCCTGGATGCTGGACCACATCCCCGGCGCCAGGGAACGGGCGGAACGCGGCGAGCTCGCCTTCGGCACGGTGGACAGCTTTCTCCTCTGGCGACTGACCGGCGGACGCGTCCACGCCACCGACGCGACCAACGCCGCCCGCACCCTGCTGTTCGACATCCACCGGCAGCAATGGGACGAGGAGCTGTGCCACCTGTTCCGCGTACCCGTGAGCCTCCTCCCGGACGTCCGCGACAACAGCGGCATCTTCGGCATGGCGGCCGCAGGGCATTTCGGCCGTGAGCTGCCCATCGCCGGGATGGCAGGGGACCAGCAGGCCGCGCTGATCGGCCAGGCCTGCTTCGCCCCGGGCATGGCCAAGGCGACCTACGGCACCGGCTGCTTCCTGCTGCTCAACACGGGCGAGACGGCGGTCACGTCGGCGAACCGCCTGCTGACCACGCCCGCCTACCGGCTGGACGGCAAGGTCACTTATGCGGTGGAAGGCTCGATCTTCGTCGCCGGCGCCGCGATCAAGTGGCTCCGCGATGGTCTTGGAGTCATCGTCCGGGCGTCCGACACCGACAGCCTCGCGACTCAAGTGCCCGACAGCCATGGCGTGACCCTGGTCCCCGCTTTCGTCGGCCTCGGCGCACCTTACTGGGACCCGGACGCGCGCGCCGCGATCCACGGCCTCACCCTCGACGCCACCGCCGCGCACCTCGCGCGCGCCGCGCTGGAGTCGGTCGCCTTCCAGACCCACGACCTGTTCACCGCCATGATCGCCGACGGCAGCGCTCGCCCGGCCGCCTTGCGCGTGGACGGAGGAATGGCCGCCAACGGGTGGCTCTGCCAGTTCCTCGCCGACCTCCTCGACTGCCCCGTCGAGCGCCCCGGCAACCTCGAGACCACCGCCCTCGGAGCCGCCTTCCTCGCCGGCATGGCAACCGGCGTCTGGAGCGGCATCGACGATGTCGCGCGCACCTGGGCGGCAAGGGACCGGTTCGTACCCGCGATGGGGGAAGACAGGCGCGCTGCGTTGCTCAGCCGGTGGCAGGACGCCGTGCGACGGACGATCGGCCGAGCCAGCCTCTGAGCCACAGGGCTAAACTCATCTTTTCACGGTCGCTTAGGAGATTGATGGGAAAGTGTCGGCCGATGAACGATGCTGCTCAACCGACCGCCTTTGCGCCTCCGCCCAACCCACCGAATGGCGAGTGGGCCAAGAGATGGCGGAGCGACTGTATCGATCAGTTCAGTGCGATTGAGCACCGTCTACAAAGCTTGCTGCACTGCATGGCTGCTGCAAATCGCCGTGGAGCCAAGGTCAAAACTGGGTTGCCGATCCGGCAGGCGTTCGACGAGGTGAGGCGCCTGACTGCTGCGAAAGGCAGCTTTGCCAAAGAAGGTCGTGCTATCCAGAAAACGCTCGCGTGCCTCGATACTCATCTGGAGTGGCGTGCGCACCTGACACATGGTCAGCTTGAGGAATGGAAATGCAGGAAGGGGAACCCTTCTCTCCTGACCTTGAAGTTGTTCGACCACGATGCGAGCGGCTGCACCCGCTATCATGCTTATCCAAAGGTCGAGTGCGACGAACGGCTCGCCGCGTTGGAGAAGATCGCCAAAGACCTGCAGTCTCAGTCCGGCTTAGTTCGCAATCAGATCGCACCTAACTCGCAAACCCCGGGTCCAGCCGATAAGCCTTCCGCAGCAGCGCCGGCCACGCCAGCAGCTGCGCCGCAACCTTCAGTCCCGCCGCGCCCTGCTGGGCCGCCACTTCCGGCGTGCCCTGGGGCGGGTTGTTGACCTTGTCGCCGGCCGACAGCGCATAGATCTGCGCCTCGCAGGCGCGCTCCAGGAAATACATGCGGATGAACGCCTCGCCGACCGTGGTACCCACGGTCAGCGTGCCATGGTTGCGCAGCAGCATGGCATTCTTGGTGCCAAGGTCCGCGACGATCCGCTCGCGCTCCTCCAGGTCCGTCGCGACGCCCTCATAATCGTGGAACGACAGGTCGCCGCGGATCAGCATCGCGGTTTGCGTCAGCGGCAGCAGGCCCTCCTCATGCGCGGCGACCGCCTGCCCATGGGGCGTGTGCAGGTGGATGACGGCATGGGCATCCTCGCGCGCCATGTGCACCGCGCTATGGATGGTGAAGCCGGCCGGGTTGGTGATGAACGGCGTCGGCTCGACGGGATTGCCGTGGATGTCGACCTTGATCAGGCTCGACGCGGTCACTTCCTCGAACATCAGATTGTAGGGGTTCAAGAGGAAGTGGTGCTCCGGCCCCGGGATGCGCACCGACATGTGCGTGAAGATGAGGTCGTCCCAGCCATGGTGCGCCACCAGGCGATAGGCCGCCGCGAGGTCGATCCGCAGCTTCCACTCCTCGTCGCTGACCTTGCCCTCCAGGCTCGGGATTTCGACGGACTGAAGGGCACGGACCTTCTCCATGCCGGCGGTGATCGTGTCGACGCGGTTCATAGACCAAGCTCCTCGGCAATGCGGTCGGGATGGGCGGCGGCGAAGGCCGGCAGTTTCTGCGCGGCCTCGTCGGCGCGGACGAGAGTGGGGTAGGGCTCCAGCGGCACGTGGAAGCGCCGCGCGTTGAACATCTGCGGCACCAGGCAGACGTCCGCGAGGCTGGGCTCGTCCCCGAACAGGAACCGGCTGGCGCGGGGTGAAGCCATTGCCTCCAGCGCGGTCAGTCCCTCGATCACCCAGTGGCGGTACCAGCTGTCCCGGGCTTCCTGCGACTGGTCCATCTCGTGCCGCAGGTAGCTCAGCACCCTGAGGTTGTTCAGCGGGTGGATGTCGCAGGCGATCGCCAGGGCCAGGCTGCGGACATGCGCGCCATCGGCGGGATCGCGCGGCACCAGCGGCGGCTCGGGAAAGCGCTGGTCCAGGTAGACGATGATGCTCAGCGACTGGGTCAGCCGGTGCCCGTCGATCTCCAGCATCGGCACCAGCCCTTGCGGGTTCAGCGCGTGATATTCCGGGGACCGCTGCGCGCCCTCCAGCAGGTTCACCGGGCGGCGTTCATGCTCCACGCCTTTCAGGTTGAGCGCGATCCGCACGCGGTAGGCGGCGGAGGAGCGGAAATAGTCGTGGAGGACCGGCCTGCTCATGCCCGGACCTTACTCCCGTGCCAGGAACGGCGCCACCACCTCCGGCGGCACGCGGATCGGCCGGCCGCTCGCCTTGTCGATGATCGCCCACTGGGTCCTGGCCCGCACGCAGATCTTGCCGTCCCGGCCGAGGAACTCCATGTGCCTGTCGAAACGGGCGCCCTTCGGCGCTTCGCCGACCCAGGTCCGGCCGGTCACCACGTCCCCTTCGAACGCGGGCCGCAGGTAATCGATCTCGTGCCGGACGATGACCCAGAAATAGGCCTCCTGGTGCGCCGGGTCGGCCAGGCTGTACCAGTGCGCCAGCGCCACCTGCTGGATCCACTGGACCCAGACGGCATTGTTGACGTGGCCGAGCTCGTCGATGTGCTCGGGCCTGGCGGTCAGCTCAAGTTCGAAGACGGGGTTCATAGCAGCTCCGGCGTGCCGTCGGTCCGCAGCCGAAAGCGGATGCCTCCGGCCTCCAGCAGCGCGACCCACGGCTGGGCATTGAGGACGGGATTGTCGAGCAGGAAGCCGATATGCTGGGGCAGGCGCTTGCCCGGCGCCCGGCTGTCGAGCAGGTCGAGCCACTCGGTCCGGCTCACCGTCCGGTCGGCGCGGTTGCGGGCAATCAGTTCCCGTACGAAAGCCGCGAAGTCGCCGCCCCAGGCCTTTTCCGCCACCAGTCCGAAGACTGCGCCGCAATTGTAATAGGCCTTGGGATCCTGCCGCTCGATCGCCGTCGCCACCGGTCCCTTTCGCGACGACGCGATGCAATCGTCCAGGCTCTTCTGCTGCGCTGCCCGAACGTCGAACTTGGGGTCCAGCGCCGCGACCGTCCGATAGCCCAGCAGGTCCGCTCCGCCTTCGGTGATCCACGTCTCCTTGACGTCGGAGTAGATCACCTGTTGCCCCAACCAGAAATGCGCGCCCTCGTGCGCCACGAACCAGCGCGCCATGTCGCGCAGCTTCGGGTTGTCGGAAACCACGCCCTCACCCTCCAGGGTCATCACCATCTGTCCAGGCAGCACGCTCCCGCTGAAGCTCGCGCGGCCCTTGGTCGGACCGTTCCAGCTGACCATCAGCGTCGGCTTGCCGTCCGGCTTCGGGCCCAGCAGCTTGGTGTAGCGATCCAAAATGGGGGGCAGCTGGGCCAGCGCGTAGTTCTTGAACCAGCCGGGCAGCTGCGGATCGAGGATCGTTTCCAGCGCCGGCGTCTCCACCGGCGTTGCCGGGCCAAATAGGACGTAAGTTTCGCGATCTCCGGTCAGTTTCGCGGCGCGAACGCGCTTTCCATCGAACAAAACAGGCCGGTTTTTGTCACTCAACGTGACGCTGGTGGGGGCTCCCGACTCCGGCACGAAGGCCACGTCGAGGGGGTAGGCCTTCACCTGCTCGATGGACCGCGCAGGCAGCACTTTCCACTGCACGCTGTACAGCGCCACCGACCCGTCGGTGAACCCCAGCGCCGGGTCGGCGGCAGTCTCGATATCCTCGGTAAATGGCCGAAAACTCACGCGAACTCTGCTCGGCATCGCGCCTTTGTCGGCCACCAGCACGTCGTACCAGCCATGCCGTTCCAGGCGCACCCCTGGGGTCTCGACGACCCAGCTTTCCGGCCGGAAACTCCGCGGTTTGACCCGCGTCAGCGGCGACACTGCCAGCACCCAGACAGGCGCTTGTCGGTGGAACCGGTAATCCGCCGTCCACCGCTCCCCATCCCGCACCACATGGACCGAAGCGACGGGATCCACCGCTTTCGCCGGACAGGCCCCGAGGGCCACTCCAGCGACCAGCGCCGCCGCCCACTTCATTGCTCGACCCCCAGCTGGGTCAGCACGAAAGCGTAGCTTTCCGCGATTTCTCGCAGCGATTCCCACCGTCCGGACTTGCCGCCATGCCCTGCGCCCATGTTGATCTTGAGCAGCAGCAGGTTGCCGTCCGTCTTGGTGTCCCGCAGCTTCGCGGCCCACTTCGCCGGCTCCCAATACGTCACCCGCGGGTCCGTGAGACCGCCCGTGATCAGCATCGGCGGATAGTCTTGCGCCCGGACATTGTCATAGGGCGAGTAGGAGCGGATGAGCTCGAACGCCGCCTTGTCGCTGATCGGATTCCCCCACTCCGGCCACTCGCCGGGGGTGAGCGGCAGCGTCTCGTCGAGCATGGTGTTGAGCACATCCACGAAGGGCACATCCGCGATCACGGCGCCCCACAGCTCCGGATCGGTGTTGGCAACCACACCCATCAGCTCGCCACCGGCCGAGCCGCCCTGAATGGCGATCCGGCCGGGCCTGGCGAAGCCCTCTTCCACAAGGCCCTTCGCGGCGTCCACGAAGTCGTTGAACGTGTTGGTGCGCTTGGTCAGCTTGCCATCCAGGAACCACTGGTAGCCAAGGTCATCCCCACCGCGGATGTGGGCGATCGCATAGGCGAAGCCGCGGTCGAGGAGGCTGAGCCGCGACGTCGAGAAGCCCGGTGGTATGGCATAACCGTAGGCCCCGTAGGCATAGAGGAAGAGCGGGCCATCGCCGTTCTTCTCGAAGCCCTTCTTGTACACCACCGAGACGGGGATGCGCTGGCCGTCACGAGCGGGCAGCATGAGGCGCTCGGTCGTATAGAGTGACAGGTCGTAGCCGGACGGTATCTCCTGGACCTTGCGCACCTCGAGTTCATCACGCCCCGGATGGTAGTCGTAGACGGTCGCGGGCGTGACCATCGAGCTGTAGCCGACGCGGTAGGCCCCTGGCGCGAACTCCGGGTTGCTGCCGAAGCCCGCCGAGTAGCTCGCCTCCGCGAAGGGAATGCGGCGTTCCTCGCCGGTGGCGTAGTCGCGCAGGATCAGCTGATCGAGGCCATCCACCCGGGTGGTCAGCGCCAAATGGTCCCGAAAAGCCGTGACCCCGCGCAGGTAGATTCGGTCGGAACCGGGAATGACCGTGGTCCACTCGGCCGGCGCGTCAGGGCTGGCAGACGCAAGCCGAAAGTTGACGTGCTCGTCGTTTGTGAGGATCCACAGCTTTCCGTGCGCGGCATCGACCTCGTATTGGCGACCCTTGCGGCGCGGAGACATGAGGACAGGTTCGGCATCCGGGCGATCGGCCGGGACGAACCGCACCTCGCTCGTCGTGTTGTCGCCAGTCGCGATGAAAATGAGGCTCCGGTCCTGGCTGCGGCCGATGCCCACGGAGAAGCCGAGGTCCTTCGTTTCCTCGTAAAGGGTGACCGTCTCGTCGGCCGGGGCGCCGATGCGGTGCAGCCGGGCGCGGTAGCTGCGCCAATGTTCGTTGACCTCGTTGAAGACGACCGCGGCAGAGTCGCTGCTCCAGACCGGGTGGCCGATGCCCACCTCAGTGACCGTTTCGAGGTCCTCGCCGGTCGCGAGGTCGCGGATGCGGAGCTTGAAGCGCTCGGAGCCATCGTCGTCGACCATGGTGGCGGCGAGGCGGCCGTCAGGGCTGATGGCGAGCGCGCCAAGCTTGAAGTAGTCGCGCCCCGCAGCTTCCGCCGGTTCATCGAAAATCAGCTCATCGGGCCCGCCCATGAACTTGCGGCGAAACCACTGACGGTACTGGGCACCGGGTTGGAATGCCCACCAGGTGAGCCAGTCGCCGTCCTTCACCGGGACTGAGCAATCGTCCTCCTTCATTCGGCCCTTCATCTCCTGGAACAGGGTTTCGATGAGGTCCGCGTGCGGCGCCTTCCACGCCTCGAAATAGGCATTCTCGGCCTTGAGGTAGGCGAGCACCTCCTCGTTCTTCACCTCGGGATAGCCGGGATCGCGCAGCCAGGAGTAGGGATCCTCGATCGTGACCCCGTGACGTTCGAAGCTGTGCGGGCGCTGCTCGGCGCGTGGCGGCGGGGGGAGGCTGCTCATACGCACGGTCCAAGCAAAGCGGGGGCCGTGCGTCCAGCCGAAAAGCGGGTTAAGGGGCGGCCATGTCCACCTACGCCGACCGCCTCGCCGCCCTCCGTGAACAGCTCAAAGCCGATCAGCTGGACGGTTTCGTCGTGCCGCTCACCGACGAGCATATGAGCGAATATGTCGGCAGCTATGCCCAGCGGCTGGCCTGGCTGACCGGGTTCGAGGGCTCGGCAGGATCGGCCGTGGTGCTGCCGGAGGAAGCGGCGATCTTCACCGACGGGCGCTACACCTTGCAGGTGAGGAGCCAAGTCGACGGGGAGCACTGGAGCTACCAGTCGGTGCCGGAAACGAGCATCGCATCGTGGCTGAAGGAACATGCACCGGAGGGGGCGCGGATCGGGTATGATCCGTGGCTGCATCGGCGCGACTGGGTGAAGCAGGCCACCGAGACGCTGGCTGCGAGGGGCGCGACCCTGGTGCCGGTGCGCGACAATCCGATCGACCGGGTGTGGAGCGATCGCCCTGAGGCGTCCAAGGCGGCACTGGTGGTTCAGCCGGAGCGGCTGGCGGGCAGGAGCAGCGCGGACAAGCGGCAGACGATCGCCGACTGGCTATCCGAACAGAAGGCCGACGCGGCGGTACTGGCGGCGCTGGATTCGATTGCCTGGACGTTCAACGTGCGCGGCACGGACGTCAGCCACACGCCCGTCGCGCTGGCCTATGCGCTGGTGCATGCGGACGGGACTGCGGACCTGTTCGTCGCGGGCGAGAAGGTGACGCCCGAGCTTCGCCAGCACCTCGGCAACGGCGTGCGGCTGCACGAGCGGGCGGCGTTCGAGCACGCGCTCTCGGAGCTCGGCGGCAAGACGGTCGCGGTCGATCCGGAGCGGTCGGTCGCGGCGATCTTCGAGGCGCTGGAGAATGCCGGGGCGAAGGTAGTGGCGGTGCGCGATCCCACCGTGCTGCCGCGCGCCATCAAGAACGAGGCGGAGCTCGGCGGCCAGCGTGCCGCCCAGACCCGCGACGGGGCGGTGATGGCGCGCTTCCTCAAGTGGGTGGAGGAGGAGGCTCCGTCCGGCGAGCTCGACGAGCTGACCGCATCCGACCGGCTGGAGGCGCTTCGGCGGGAGAATCCGGAGCTACGCGACCTGAGCTTCGACAGCATTTCCGGCGCTGGCCCGAACGGGGCCATCGTCCACTATCGCTCGAGCGAGAAGACCAACCGCAAGCTTGAGCCCGGTTCGCTCTACCTCATCGATTCGGGTGGCCAGTATCAGGACGGCACCACCGACATCACTCGCACGGTAGCAGTGGGCGAGCCGACGGCGGAAATGCGTGACCGGTTCACGCGGGTGCTGCAGGGCCATATCGCCATCGCCACGGCCGTGTTTCCCAAGGGAACGCGGGGCGGTCAGCTGGACAGCTTCGCGCGGCGACCGTTGTGGGACGCGGGACTGGATTACGCCCACGGCACCGGACACGGGGTCGGCAGCTTCCTGTCGGTGCACGAGGGGCCGCAGCGGATCTCGCCGATGGGCGGCGCCTATGCCGGGGCCGACGAGCCGCTGCAGCCGGGCATGATCCTGTCGAACGAGCCGGGCTACTACAAGACGGGCGAGTATGGCATCCGGATCGAGAACCTGGTGCTGGTGGTGCCGGTCGAGATCGCGGGCGCGGAGAAGGAGATGCTGGGCTTCGAGACGCTGACCTTCGCGCCAATCGACCGGCGTCTCGTTGCGGTGGAGATGTTGTCTGACTGCGAGCTCGATTGGCTGAACGCCTATCACTCGCTGGTGCTGGAAAAGATCGGACCGACCTTGGGAGGGGAAGAGAGACAATGGCTCGAAAAGCAGTGCGCTCCGCTAAGCCGCTGATGTGGATGGCGGCGGGGTCGATGCTGACGCTGCTGGTGGTGTGGGGACCGCACAGGCTATTCCATGCCGGCTATGATGCGGGCACGTCGGCAGTGGCGTCGATCAGTCACTACTTGCCGTAACCTTCACTCCCGCGAAGGCGGGAGTCCATCTCCTGAGCCTTCATGGCAAGGTGCTGCTACAGGAGTTGGAGTCCCGCCTGCGCGGGGATGACGGAGATCTCGCGCCTGCTCCTTCCGCTTGCGCAGGTTCTCGCGCAGCTTGGCGGCGAGCCGCTCGGCTTTCTCCTTGTCTGTCATTCTCTTGCCTTGACACAGCGGGAGGCGGACGGCCATAGGCGCGCGTCCTTCGAGACAGTGCTGCCGTAGCTCAGTGGTAGAGCGCATCCTTGGTAAGGCTGAGGTCGCGAGTTCAATCCTCGCCGGCAGCACCATTTCTTCCCGAATCCTCGTGGACAGCGGCGTGCCGCCCATGGTGCATCGCGATTGACACTCCTATTGTTCGCTTCGGCTGAACTTGCTTCCGTTTAACAAAACCTTGCAGTTCGAAGCTGCGATGCCCTGTCCGCAAACCGGTTCTCGCGGCATCCGGTGAACCGACCCGAAACACGGACCAGCTGAATCTTATCAGGCATTTAGCCGTGGCGTCATGACGGCCAAATGGTTAACGCCAGCTGCAGGGCTCGGGTGGGGATTCGGCCTTTGCAACGGATTATGGACATCGGACGGTTTGTACCGGCGCGGCTGCATTTGCCGCGCGATGCATATTTCTGGCTGAAGGCCGTTCTGCTCGCCCTGATCGGCGTGCAGGTCGCGCGCGTCCTGCTGGCCCTAGTCACGCCCGTTGGGCCGATCGGCCAGTGGATGCCGCCCAAGCCGCAGGTGCTGCCAGCGGCTGCGCAGTCGGCGCTGCTGTCGAGCTTCGACCCGTTCGGCGGCACCGGGTCCGCCGTGGCGGGTGCCGTACCGCAGGAGGCCAGCGGGTTCACCCTGTTCGGCACGCGCATTGCGAGTGGCGGCCTTCCCGGTTCGGCGATCATCGCGGGCCCGGATGGTGAGCAGGTCAGCGTCGCGGTCGGGGAGCAGGTCGCGCCGGGGATCAAGCTGGTGAACGTGGGCTTCGACCGAGTGGTGCTGGAGCGCAGCGGACAGCGGCTGCAGCTCGCGATGGAGGACAGCGCGGCTGAGGGAACGGCAGCCGCGCCGGGCGTCGCGACGGCCGCCGTCGGAGCGCCGGGCGCCCTTGATGCCGACCGGCTCAAGGAGGCGATCGCGCTCGCTCCGCGGCAGCGGCAAGGGCGCGTGACGGGGCTGCTGGTCAGCGCGGTGGGGGATGAATCAGTGATGCAGGCCGCCGGCCTGCGCAGTGGGGATGTGATCGTGGCCGTGAACGGACGCCGAGTGGCGTCGGTGGCCGACGCGAGCATGCTCCAGGCGCAGGTCACCCCGGGGGCCCGCCTGTCGCTTACGGTGGAAAGGGGCGCTGCGACCGTGCCGGTCGCTTTCAATCTTGCAGGAACCTGATGAAGTTTACGCGTACCCTCCTTGCCTGTGCTGCCCTGGCTGTGGCCGCGCCGCTGCCTGCCCAATATTCGATCAACATGCGCGACGTGGACGTGCGCGCGTTCGTCAGCGACGCGGCGCGCGTCACGGGCATGAACCTGGTGGTCGACAGCCGCGTGAACCAGAAAGTCTCGGTCAGCAGCCGCCGGTCGCTGAGCCGAAGCGAATATTTCGAGGTGTTTCTGTCGACGCTCCGAGCGAACGGCCTGGTCGCCATCCCGATCAGCGGCGGCTATCGCATTCAGCCGGTCGAGGGAGCAGCGAGCCAGCCCACGCGCGTATCGAGCCGTGGCGCGGGCCGAAACCAGTTCGTCACCGAGATCTTCCGCCTTCGCAACATCGACGCCGCCGGGGTCGTGGAGACATTGCGCCCCTTGGTGAGCTCGCAGGGATCCCTCACCGCGAACAAGGGCTCGAACAGCATCGTGGTCGCGGACTTCGCCGACAACATCGCCCGCGTGCGCCAGCTGCTCGGCCGGATCGACACCGCCAATGCCTCCGAGCAGCTCGTCTACCTGAAGAATGCCGGTGCTCGCGAGATCGCCACCTCGTTGCAGGCGCTCGGCGGCCGTGAGGGTGGGATCACCGTCGCGGCGGTGGACTCGTCCAACGCGCTGGCGTTGAGCGGCGATCCGGGCGCGGTCTCGCGAATGGCAGCGGTCGCCCGCGACCTCGATGCACGCGCGGCGGGCGGCACCGACATCCGCGTCTACTGGCTCGAACATGCCGATGCGGAGCAGTTGCTGCCGGTCCTGCAAACGTTGCTGGGCCAGCCGGTATCGCAAGGGAACGGCACGCCGAGTTTCATCCGCAGCCAGTCGGGCGAGGGCACCGGCGCCGGGCCGAGCGAGGGGCAGGCCACGCCCGCGATCTTCACGGGTGGTGGCAACGGCATCGCCCGTGGCGGGCCCGCGGTGGTGTCGCGCTATCCCGGCACCAACGCCATCATCGTGGCGGCGAACTCGAGTCTCCAGCGCCAGCTCGGCGAGCTGATCCGCCAGCTCGACACGCGCCGGGAACAGGTGCTCGTGGAAGCGATCATCGTGGAGATCGGCGACGAGGCCGCCAAGCGGCTTGGCGTGCAGTTCCTGTTCGGCGGCAAGAATGCGCCGTTCGTTGCGACGAACTACTCGAACGCCGTTCCCAACATCCTGACGGTGGGCGGTGCGATCGCCAACTACAAGCTCGGCCGGACTACGACGACGACGCAGGACGGCACCACCACCACGACCACGGACGGACCGCTCGGGCAAGCCATTACCGACGCGGCCGTCGGCTCCGTGCTCGGCGCGACCGGCGGCTTCGCGGGAGCGGTCGCGGACGTCGGCAAGGACCTGGTGTTCGGGACGATCATCAACGCCGTGAAGTCGGACAATTCGTCCAACATCCTGTCGACCCCGTCGATCATGACGCTCGACAACCAGGAAGCGAAGCTGCTGGTCGGCCAGGAAGTGCCGGTGACGACCGGCGAGAAGCTGTCAACGGACTTCGAGAACGCCTTCCGCACGGTGCAGCGGCAGAATGTCGGCATCCAGCTGGACGTAAAGCCGCAGGTCAACAGCTCGGGCTCGATCAAGCTGTTCATTCGGCAGGAGGTGTCGAGCGTGGCCGGTCCCGTCAGCGCGCGGTCGAACGACCTCGTCATCAACAAGCGCGAGTTCAAGACGGTGCTGACCGTCGATGACGGCGAGATCCTGGCGATTGGCGGACTGCTCGACGAGAACGAGCGGCGGACAATCGAGAAGATCCCGCTGCTCGGCGACGTGCCAGTGCTGGGCGAGCTGTTCAAGTCGCGCTCGAAGTCCAAGGGCAAGACCAATCTGATGGTCTTCATCCGCCCGACCATCGTCCGGACGGCGGCCGAGGCGCGCGAGGTGACGGCGCAGAAATATGGTTACATCCGCGGCGAGCAGATGCGCCGCTATCCGGACCGGGAGCCCTCGCTCGACGCCCTGGTGCGCGACTATATGGGCGCCGTTCCACCGACATCCGGCACGGGGGCTGGCATTGCCCCCGCGGCGGCGGCGGCCTTGCCCGTGGCCGCTTCGTCGGCGTTGAGTGTCGCGAGGTCCAGCAGTGCCGGGAGCAGCGGCGGCGGCGTGGTGCAACTGGGCGCCTACGCCAGCGAAAGGCAGGCGGAGACCGCGTGGCGCTCGATCACGGCGCGGTTCCCGACGGTCGCGGGCATGCAGAAGATGGTCACGGCCTACCGCAGCGGAGGCAAGAGCGGCGTACGCCTGCGGGCGGGCACGAGTTCGCCGGCCGCCGCGGAGCAGGTGTGCCGCCAGCTGCAGGCCGCGGACCAGAACTGCTTCGTGGTGCGCTGATGGACTATATCGAGCAGGGGCCCAGCTCAGCCAGCGATGAAGCGGATGCCTCCGCGGTCGAGCCGCAGCGCCGCATGGATACACCTCTCCCCGACCTGCCGTATGGCTTCGCTCGTACCCATGGGGTTGCGATCGCCAATACCGACGGCGGGGTGGAGGTGGCGCTTCGTGCGGGAGCCGACCCGACCGTTCTGATCGAGGTGCGCAGGCATCTTGGCTGTTCGTTCACGCTTCGCCGCCTCGACCCGACTGACTTCGACCGGCTGCTGCACGAGCGCTATGCCATGGACGAAAGCGCGGCAGGGCTGGCGGGTTCGATCGAAGGCGCGGACCTGGACTCGCTTGCCGGTATGCCGAGCGCCGAAGACCTGCTCGACAGCGCCGACGACGCACCGGTCATTCGCCTCATCAACAGCGTGCTGGCCGAGGCGGTGCGGCTTGGCGTCAGCGACGTGCACATCGAGCCATACGAGAGCGGGCTGGTGGTGCGGATGCGGGTCGACGGCCTGCTCCGGGAAACGCTGCGCATGCCGCCGCATGTCGCCCCGGTGGTGGTCAGCCGGATCAAGGTCATGGCGCGCCTCGACATCGCCGAGCGGCGAGTGCCGCAGGATGGAAGGATCGGGATCACACTGGGCGGGCGGCTGCTCGACGTGCGCGTATCGACCTTGCCGAGCCGGGCGGGCGAGCGGGTTGTGCTGCGCCTGCTCGACAAGCAGCAGGCCGGGCTGAAGCTGGAGCGCACGGGGCTGAGCGGTGCGGCCGAGGACATCCTTAAGGAAGCGCTCGCCGAGCCGAACGGCATCATCCTCGTGACCGGCCCGACCGGAAGCGGCAAGACCACGACCCTGTATGCCTGCCTCAGCCAGCTGAACGACGGCAGCCGCAACATCCTGACTGTCGAGGACCCGGTCGAATATGCGATCGACGGAGTTGGCCAAACCCAGGTCAACGCCAAGGTCGGGATGACCTTCGCCACCGGCCTGCGCGCGATCCTGCGGCAGGACCCGGACGTGGTGATGGTCGGCGAAATCCGCGACCGCGAGACGGCCGAGATCGCGGTCCAGGCGTCGCTGACGGGTCACCTGGTCCTGTCGACCGTGCACACCAACGATGCGGTGGGCGCCATCACCCGGATGCGCGACATGAAGGTCGAGCCGTTCCTGCTCGCCTCGACCCTGCGGGCGGTGGTGGCGCAGCGGCTGGTGCGGCGGCTGTGCCCGGACTGCCGGGAGGCGGTGCCGGCCGAGATGGGAGCGGCGGCGCTGCTGGGCGTGCGGACCGGTTCGATCGTCTACCGCGCGGTCGGCTGCGGCGCTTGCAAGGGCACGGGCTTCGCGGGTCGCATCGGCGTGTTCGAGGCGGTGCGGGTGGATGCCACGATCCGACGTTTGATCAACGAGGGCGCTGACGAGGCGGCGATCGCGCGCCATGCCTTCGCCACTGCGCCCACCCTGTCGAGCGCCGCGCTGGCCCTGGTCCAGGCGGGGGAGACCACGCCTGAAGAGGCCATCCGCGTGTCGCGGCGCGAGGCGGACAATGCCTAGTTTCGCCTATGTCGCGGTCGACACGCGGGGCAAGGAGCGCCGGGGGCAGCTCGCCGCCGACAGCCGGGAACGGGCGCGGGCGCAGCTCGAGGCGAAGAAGCTGCACGTGCTGCGTCTGGCCGATGGTCCGGACGTGCCAACGGCTCCGGCCAAAGGGCAGGCCTTGTTCTCCCGGCAGCGGCGCAAGCTCAGTCCCAAGCAGCTCACCGTCTTCACGCGCCAGCTGGCGACCATCTCCGAGGTCAGTCCGCTGGAAGAGGCGCTGCGACTCATCGCCCGGCAGAGCGAGGCGGACCATGTCCGGGCGATCGTCGGCCGGGTCGCGGACGGCGTGGTCGAAGGCCGGCGTCTCGCCGATGCCCTGGCGCGAGAACCCAGGAGCTTCCCGCCGCTCTATCGCGCCATGGTCGCGGCGGGCGAGAGCTCGGGCACGCTGGGCGAGATCCTGGAGCGCGTGGCGAAGCTGCTCGAGCGGCAGGCCGAGATGCGCGGCAAGCTGGTCTCAGCGCTGGCCTATCCGGTGGTTCTGGCGATCGTCGCCGTGCTGGTCGTCGCCGCCCTGATGATCGCGGTGGTGCCGCGCGTCGTCGAGCAGTTCGACAATGTCGGGCAGCAGCTGCCGCTACTCACCCGCGCGATCATGGCGATCAGCGCCTTCCTGGCGAGCTGGTGGTGGGTGATGCTGCTCGTGGCCGGTCTTGGCGCGGTCGGCGGCTGGTACCTGCTCAAGCGGCCCGAGGTGCGGCTGTGGGCCGACGGCCTGCTGCTGCGGCTGCCGTTCCTCGGTCGCCTGCTGCGCGACCTCCACGCCGCGCGGATGGCGCGGACGCTCGCCACCATGATCGAGAGCCGGCTGCCGGTGGTCGAAGGCCTGCGCCTGACCGCCGGCACCGTCCACAACCGGGTGCTGCGCCGCGCCACCGAACAGCTGGTCGAGGCGATCCGCGGTGGCGGCAGCCTTTCGGGCGCGCTCGGCCGCGCCGGGGTGTTCCCGCCGTTGCTGGTGTACCTGGCGGCGACCGGCGAGAGCTCGGGCCAACTCGACGCCATGCTGGCACGCGCCGCCGATACGCTCGAGCGCGACTTCGACACCTTCACCGCAACGGTGCTTTCGCTGCTCGAACCCCTGATCATCATCGTCATGGGTGCGGTGGTCGCCACCATCGTGCTCGCCATCCTGCTGCCGATCCTGCAGCTGCAATCGCTTGTTGGAGCCTGATCCGTGCCTCGCCCATCATCCTGCCGCCGCCCTGAAGAAGACGGCTTCACCCTGGTCGAGCTGATGGTGGTCATCGTGATCATCGGCCTGCTGGCGACCGTGGTGCTGATCAACGTCCTGCCGAGCCAGGATCGGGCGATGGTGACTAAGGCCAAGGCGGACATCGCGACGCTGAGCCAGGCCATGGAAATGTACCGGCTCGACAATCTCTCCTACCCCAGCGGCGGCGATGGTCTTCAGGCGCTCGTCAGCGCACCGGCGGGTGCGCCGGCGGCCAACTATCGCCCCGGAGGCTATGTGAAGAACCTCCCCGACGATCCCTGGGGCCGGCCTTACCAGCTGGCGGTGCCAGGCAAGTCTGGCGCGTTCGACATCTACTCGCTCGGCGCGGACGGCGCAGCAGGCGGCGAAGGCGAGAATGCCGACATCTACGCAGGACAGGACTGACGGGGTCGGATGCGGCAGCAGGGCTTCACCCTCGTCGAGCTGCTGGTGGTGATCACCGTCATGGCGCTGCTCGCGACCGGCGTCGTCATGACCCTGCCCGCCAGCGGCGCCGGCACTCGCGACGCGGCTGGCCGGTTCGCCGCGAGAGTGGCTGCGGCGCGCGACACGGCCGTGCTGACCGGCCGGCCGACCGGCCTGTGGGTGAGCCCCTCCGGCTACGGCTTCGAGCAATTGCGCGGGACCGAGTGGCAGCCCGTCGATGCGCCGCCGCTGGCGCAAGCGGATTGGGGCCGCGATGTGGAGGCGGCCGTCCAGCGCCAGGCGAGGCTGCGCTTCGACAGCATCGGCCTGCCGGACCGCGCACTGGAAGTGCGGCTCGTCAGCGGCACGCGGCTTGCGACGGTGCGCATCGGCTCCAACGGCGACGTGGAGGTGCAATGAGCCCCCGCGAGAACGGCTTCACGCTGCTGGAGATGCTTGTCGCGCTCGCGGTGTTCGGGCTCGCGGCGCTGGCCCTGCTGCGGCTTGATGCGGTGGCGGTGGGCACCACGGCGGACCTCGCCGCCCGGACCGCGGCGGAGCTGGTGGCGCAGAACGAAGCGGCACTGGTCCAGACCGACCCGGCCCCGCCGCCGCTGGGCCGAGTCACCCGGCTGGTCGACAATGGCGGCCGGCGCTTTTCCGTCCAGCAGCAGGCCAGTCCCACCGCCGACCGCCGCTTGGTCCGTGTCGATCTCCTCGTTACCGAACTCGGTGCCGCCGGTCGCGCGCGCCTAACCCTGATCAAGCGCGTGGCATGAACCAGCGGGGCTTCACCTTGGTCGAGATGTTGGTGGCGCTGGTCATCTTCGCGCTGCTGGCGAGCGCGGGCGTGGGCCTGTTGCGCAGCAGCGTCGATACGCAGGAGGTGGTCGGAGCCAAGCTCGCCGATCTCGCCGCCAGCGAACGGCTCCGCCTGCTCCTCGCCAGCGACCTCGCCCAGGCGCTCGATCGGCCCAGCCGGGACGCGGGCGGCTCGGTCCGGCCGGCGTTTTCGGGCGATGAGCGCGCGTTGCGGCTGGTTCGGGGTGGGTGGACGGCTCCTGACGGGGCCTCCGCCTTGCAGGCCGTCACCTGGCAGGTCTCCGGCGGTGCGCTGCAGCGCGCTGGGAGCGAGGCAATCGATGGCGAGTGGGACGGTGCTGCGACGCCGCTGCTCACGGGCGTGGAACGGGCGAGCTTCCGCTACCGCGCTGCATCGGGCGAATGGCACGGCAGCTGGGCACCAGGTCCGTCCGAACCCCCGCTTCCAGCCGCCGTCGAGTTGGTCGTGAAGCGGCAAGGTGAACCGGCGTATCGGGTGGTCGCGGCGCTCCCGCGCGTGCCTGCTGCGCCCAGGCAGGCCGAGCCGGACCGAACGGGCCAGCCGTCCGAGCCCGACGACGGTTCGGCAGCCGAGCGCCAGGCGACCGGAGCCCGGTGGTGATCCCGCGCCCGCTCGGCCCATCGCGGGAACGCGGCGCCGCGCTCCTGACCGTCTTCCTGCTGGTCGCCGTGATGGCGACCGTCTCAGCCACGGCCCTCGATCGCCTGGCGCTCGCCACCCGGCTGAGCGGCAACGTCATGGAAGCGGGGCAGGCTCGACGCTGGCTCGGCATGGCCGAGGAGCTTGCGGTGGTGCGGATGGAGGACATGCTGGCCAGCAGTCCGGAACGGACGACCCTTGCCGGCAACTGGCAGGACACGCCCCGGACGATCGAACTGCCGGACGGCGCACGGATCACCGCGCGCGTGCGGGACGGCGGCAATTGCTTCAACCTCAATAGCCTGGCGGCGCGTACGTCGGAGGGACAGCTGATCGTCAGGCCGGCTGCAGTGGATCAGTTCCGCGCCCTGATGACCACCCTTGGCATCGACCCGACGGCTGCGACCCGCATCTCCGCGGCGGCCGCGGACTGGATCGATCATGACAGCCTGCCGCTTCCGGCCGGAGCCGAGGACAGGGAAGGGCACCTCGTGGCGAACCGCGCCATGGCCCATGAAAGCGAGCTCGGGAAAGTCCCCGGCATGACCCCGGCCATCGCTATCATGCTCCGACCCTGGATCTGTGCGCTGCCCACCCACGACGCATCGCCGCTCAACGTGAATACCCTGACCGCGGAGCAGGCCCCGCTGCTCGCCATGCTGATCCCCGAGCGGCTGACCGTCGAGCAGGCGCGCGCGGCGCTCCGATCGCGGCCCGCATCGGGCTTCCCAAACGTGGAAGCCTTCTGGAACTCGCCAGCGCTCAAGTCGGCCGAGGCCAGCGGCGAAGCCGCTTCGCAGGTGCAGGTCCGCACCTCCTTCTTCCGGTTAGAGGCCTGGGTCAGCGACGGCGACGACGCGGTCGGGGAGACCGCGCTCCTGCAGTTCCGCGACGAACGCGTGCATGTGCTTCGCCGCGACTGGAGCGTGGTCGGTTGACCCAGCTGGTCCTGCTCCTTCCCGAACATCCGCAACCGGACGCGTCCGACACATGGTGGTGGCGGATCGCGGACGGCGAGATCACCGAATGCGGCGATGACAGCCGCTGGGTGCAGTGGGCAGCGGAGCCGGGCGCCGAGCTGATCGGCCTGGCCTCTGCAGGCGCGGTGAGCTTAGTCAGCTCGGAGCCGGTCGGCGCGACCGATCGACAGGCATCGGCCGTCGCTGCCGCCTCTGCGCGGGAGGCCAGTGCCAGCGACGCGGCGGACGTCCACGTCGTGGCGTGCGTGGAAGGAGAAGGGGAACGCCGCCACGCGCTCGCCGCGATCGTGTCGGCGGAGGTGATCGACGCCTGGCTCTTATGGTGCCGTTCCTGCGGTCACGACCTACACGCCATCGTGCCCTCCCTGTTGCTCCTGCCAGCGTCGGACGAGGACTGGATCGACGCGCGGCTCGGCACGGAGCATCTGGTCGGCCGCGGCCACCTGCGCTTTCCCTATGAGGAGGGCTTGTCCGAGGCGCTGATCGGGGACGATCGCGTGCGGCGCGTGCCGGCGGACGAAGTCGAGGCCGCGCTGGTCCGGCTTGCCCGACGCAAGCCGCTCAACCTCCGCTCCGGTCGTTTCGCAGCGCGGCGCGGCTGGGGCCTGGATCGCGGGCGCGCAAGGGAGTTGCTGCTGCTCGCGGCCTGCATTCCCTTGCTGGCGCTGCTGGCCGCGATCATCTCGCTGGTCCGGCTGAACCGGAACAGCGACCGGCTCGACCGCGAAACAGTGGAAGTCGCCAGTGCCGCGCTCGGCCGACCGGTGACAGCGGAGGCCGCCCTTGCCGAGCTGGACTTGGTGGCCGCACGCTCGGGCGGAGCAGCGGGAGCCCTGTCCGCCCCGCTCGCCTCGCTTTATCAGCAGATGCAAGCCGACCCGGCGGTAACCGCCACGGTGCTCGGCTGGCAGGGCGACGGAACGCTGAGCGCCACGCTCGCCGCGAGCCGCCCCGAGGAAATCAACCGGGTCCTGCTCGGTCTGCAGCGCAGCGGCTACCGGGTCACTGCCGTTCCAAGAACCGGAGCCGACGGCCGCCAACTCGCCGAGATCACGGTGAAGAGCGCCGCATGAGCCAGATTCTGTCATGGTATCAGGGGCGCAGCAGCCGCGAACAGCGCTTGATCCTGGCGATGCTCGCCATTGCCCTGTCCATCTTCCTCTGGCTCGCCATCTGGCGTCCGGTCAGCTCCGCGCTCGACGACGCTCGTGAACGGCACGAGGCCGCCGTGGAGCGCCATGCCCGTGCCCTGGCGGCGGTGGAGGGGCTCAAGGGCGCAGCGCGGCCCGTGGCTACGCCGGCTGGGGACATGTCCGCTTACGTCGGGGAAGCTGCGGCGAATGCGGGACTGACTCTGGGGTCCGCGACCCCTCAGGGCCGCGACCGCGTTGCGGTGACGATCCCGAACGGGGACCCGCGCGTGATCATCGGCTGGCTGCGCGTGCTGGAACAGCAGGGCTTCGTCGTCCAGGACTTGAGGATGACGCCCGTCGCTCAAGGGACCGCCTCGCTCTCCGCCGTGCTCGCGCGGCCCAGGCGGTAGCCATGTTCCGCTGGATTCTCTGGACGGCCGCGGCCGGCATCGCGCTGCTGGTGCTGTTCTTCCCGCTGCGCCTTGCCCTCGACGCCGCCGACTTGCCGAAGCTCGGCCTCACCGCGCGGGCGGTCAGCGGATCGATCTGGGATGGCCGCATCGGCGATTTGTCGCTCGGTCGGCAAGCGCTCGGCACCTTCGACGTCCAGTTGCGCCCCGGTCCGCTCCTGCTCGGTCGCACCGCCTTGCGCTTCCAGCGCCGTGACGATCTGCAGGGGCCGTTGGAGGGAACGCTGAGAAGCGGCGGCGGTTCGCATGGGGTGGAGCAGTTGACCGGCCGACTGGCGACCGCCAGCCTGCTGGCTCCCGTTCCGGTGGATGCGCTGGAGTTCCGGCAGGTCACGATTCTGTTCCACGACGGAGCCTGCATGAAAGCGGAGGGCGAGGTCAGCGCAGCGGCAGGTGCCCGGCTCGGCGGCCTCAACCTGACAAAGGCCCTGACCGGACCCGTCAGCTGCGAGGGCCAGCGCGTCCGCGCGCGACTGGCGAGCGAGACGGGCCGCGAGACACTGGAGGTCCTGCTGTCCGAGAACGGACGCTACCGCGCCTTTATGACCCTGCGTGGACTGCCGCCGACCGTTGCCGCGGGGCTCGGCCTGATTGGTTTCCAGAATGGTCCGGAGGGCACCTCCCTCAGCATGTCCGGCGCGCTTTGAGCAGCGTTCTTGCCGTGCTGCTGGGCGGCGCGGGTGGAGCGATCGTCGGCAGCTATCTCGCCACCCTGGTGCAGCGCTGGGGCCGCCAGGAGAGCGCCAGCGTCGGCCGCTCCCGCTGCGACGCTTGCGGCCGCACCCTGAGCCCAACCGAACTCGTCCCGTTGCTGAGCGCACTCGCCAGTGCCGGACGCTGCCGGACCTGCGGTACGCGCATCGACCCACTCCATTGGCGGGTCGAGGCGGCAGCGGCCGCCATCGGGATGGGCAGCCTCATCCTTGCTCCGACATGGCTGCAGGGCGGGATCCTCTCCCTGTTCGGATGGCTCCTCCTGCCCCTGGCGCTGCTTGACTGGCGGCACTTCTGGCTGCCGGATCGATTGACGCTGGTGCTGGCCGCAGCGGGGCTGCTGCTTGGCGGAACCCTGGGCATTGCCGACCTTACAGACCGACTTCTCGGCGGGATCAGCGGTCTGGCAAGTCTCTGGGCTTTGGCCTGGCTCTACCGGCGCGTGCGCGGCCGGGAAGGGCTGGGCGGGGGGGATCCGAAGCTCCTCGGCGCCATCGGCCTCTGGCTGGGCTGGGCCGCCCTGCCTCCAGTGCTGCTGGTTGCGGCGCTCACCGGCCTGGCCATCGCGATCCCTGGTGGGCTCCGGGCCACGCGGAGACTGCCGTTCGGAACCATGCTGGCGGTCAGCGCCTGGTTGGTGGCCGCGGTTTCGCTCGCACGCGCCGGAAGTGCGTTGACCGGCTAGCCGAGCAGGGCCAAGGGGCCGCAATCATGCGCTTCTTCTCCGACAATGCAGCGGCCGCGCACCCGGCGGTCCTCGAGGCGATGATCGCCGCCAACACGCTGGACACCGCCTACGACAGTGACGCCTTGAGCCGGAAGCTGGACGGCGCCTTCTCCGACCTGTTCGAGACGGAGGTGACCGCCCTGTGGGTGACCACCGGAACGGCCGCCAACTGCCTCGCCCTCGCGGCGATGGTTCCATCCTACGGCGGCGTGCTGTGTCACCGGGAGGCACACATCAATGTCGACGAGGCGGGGGCGCCGGAGTTCTTCAGCGGCGGGGCGAAGCTGCTGCTGGTCGATGGCCCGGGTGCCAAGCTGACGGTGGATGCCGTCGCCGAAGCACGCGGACGCATCCGGGCCGACGTCCACCAGACCCAGCCCAATGCGCTGAGCATCACGAACGCCAGCGAATATGGATTGGTCTATACTCCCGAGGAGACCGCTGCCCTCGGCGAGTTCGCGCACACTCATAAGCTCGCTTTCCACCTGGACGGCGCACGCTTCGCCAATGCGGTGGTCTCCACCGGCGCGTCGCCCGCCGATCTCACCTGGCGCGCCGGGGTCGATGCGCTCAGCTTCGGCTTCGTCAAGAACGGGGGGCTTTCGACCGAGGCGCTGATCCTGTTCGACCGGGACCTTGCCGACAGCGTTCTTCGCCGCCGCAAGCGCGCCGGCCACCTGCTGAGCAAGGGTCGCTACATGGCCGCCCAGCTGCTGGCCATGCTGGACGAGGAGATCTGGCTGACCAATGCCCGCGCGGCAAACGAAGCGGCGACCCGCCTGGCCGACGCGGCCGGCGATCGCCTCGTCCATCCGGTCCAGGCCAACGAGGTATTCCTGCGGCTCACCGCGGAGGAGGCGGCGAGCCTCCGCCAGCAGGGCTATGACTTCTACGACTGGGGCGTCGGCGAAGCCCGCCTGGTGACGAGCTGGGACCAGGATCTCGCGGCGGTCGACCGCCTCGCCACCGCGATCCGCGCACTTTGACCGGCAAGTGAAAGGCGTCGACGGCAGGCCGGTTCACGGCGTAATCCTGCCCTTCATCATCTTCACCCTGATCTGGGGATCGACCTGGATCGTCATTCGCGACCAGCTCGGCACGGTCGCCCCGCAATGGTCCGTAACCTACCGCTTCGTCATCGCGGCTGCGGCCATGTTCGCGATCGCGGCCTGGAAGGGTGAGCCCTTGACCCTGGGCCGGCAGGACTGGCTGGCCGTCGGGACCATTGGCGTCTTTCAGTTCTGCGTGAACTTCAATGCTGTCTATGTGGCGGAGCATTTCATCACCTCCGGCCTCGTCGCCACGGTCTTCGCGCTCCTGCTCATCCCCAACTCCTTGCTGGCGTGGGTCATGCTCGGCCAGCGGCCTGGCGGACGCTTTCTCGCCTGCTCGGCCATCGCAATCGCGGGCATAGGCCTGCTCTTCTACCAGGAGTTGCTGCGCGATCAGGCCAGCGGGACGGCGGTGCTGGCGGGCATCGGGTTCACGCTGATCGGCATCATGGGCGCATCCGTGTCGAACGTGCTGCAGGCGACCGAGAAGGTCCGTCACATCCCCATCCTGACGATGCTCGCCTGGGCGATGACCGTTGGGGCCGTCGCCGACGGAGCATTGGCGCTGACCATCGCCGGCCAGCCCACCTTCGAGTGGACCTGGTCCTACTTGGCGGGGCTGGTGTACCTGGCGGTGCTGGCTTCGGCGCTGTGCTTCAGCCTCTACTTTCCGGTGGTCCGCAAGATCGGGCCCGGCCGTGCAGCCTATTCCTCGGCACTGGTGCCGATCGTCGCCATGGCCCTCTCGACCCTGTTCGAGGGCTATGACTGGACTCTCCTGTCGGCCAGCGGAGCCGCGCTCGCGATCGGCGGCATGGTGCTCGCGCTGATGAGCCGGCGTCAGGTTGCCGCTCCGCCGCCGGCTGACTAAGTCCGGCGGCATGTTGGATGCCCGCCTCGCCCTCGCCGCTCCTCCCGCCATCCAGCGTCGGGACTATCGCCCGCCCGACTGGCTGGTCCCCACGATCGAACTCGACTTCGAACTCGATCCAGCACGCACGATCGTTCGGGCGCGGCTTTCGGTCGAGCGCAATGGGACGCACGATCGACCGCTGCGGCTGGACGGCGACGAGCTGACTCCATTGGCGGTGCGTGTGGATGGCGCCGAGGCGGCGTTCAGCATGGACGGACCTGCACTGATCGTACCGCTTTCGGCCGACCGTGCGGTCGTCGAGACCGAGGTTGCGATCTGTCCGGAGAAGAACAGCCAGCTGATGGGGCTCTACGCGTCCGGCGGACTGCTGTGCACGCAGTGCGAGGCCGAGGGCTTCCGCCGAATCACCTTCTTCCCCGACCGGCCCGACGTCCTCTCGCGCTACCGCGTGCGGGTGAGCGCGGACAAGAGCCGCTTTCCCGTCCTGCTGGCCAACGGCAATCCGGTGGACAGCGGGGAGGCCGAGAACGGCACCCACTGGACCGTGTTGGAGGACCCGTTCCCCAAGCCCTGCTATCTGTTCGCGCTGGTCGCGGGCGACCTCGTTGCCAATCGCGACACCTTCACCACCATGTCGGGACGCGAGGTCGAGCTCGGGATCTGGGTTCGGGAAGGCGACCTTCCCAGGACCGGCCACGCGATGCAGGCGCTGAAGGATGCCATGGCCTGGGACGAGCGCACCTACGGCCGGGAATATGACCTCGACCGGTTCAACATCGTCGCGGTCGCCGACTTCAACTTCGGCGCGATGGAGAACAAGGGCCTCAACATCTTCAACTCGCGGTACATCCTAGCCGACCAGGAAACCGCCAGCGACGCCGACTTCGACGCCATCGCCGCAGTGGTCGCGCACGAATACTTCCACAACTGGTCGGGCAACCGTGTCACCTGCCGCGACTGGTTCCAGCTCAGCCTCAAGGAAGGGCTGACGGTCTTCCGTGACCAGAGCTTCAGCGAGGACATGGGCTCGCCGGCGGTGGAGCGGATCGACCAGGTCCGCACGCTGCGCGCGGCGCAGTTCCCGGAGGATGCCGGCCCGCTGGCGCATCCGATCCGCCCCGACAGCTATATCGAGATCGCCAACTTCTACACGGCCACGGTCTACAACAAGGGCGCGGAGGTCATCCGCATGCTGCGGACCATCCTCGGGCCGGACCTCTACCGCAAGGGAGCGGACCTCTACTTCGAACGGCATGACGGGCAGGCGGTCACCTGCGAAGACTTCGTCAAGGCGATGGAGGACGCGAGCGGCATCGACCTCACCCAGTTCCGCCTGTGGTACTCGCAGGCAGGCACGCCGACGGTGAAGGCGCGGCTGGAACAGCATCATGGCAAGGCCGCCCTCCACCTGCAGCAGCTGGTCCCGCCGACACCCGGCCAGCCCACCAAGCAGCCCGCCGTGATCCCGCTCAAGGTTGCGCTGATCGGTGCCCGGAGTGGCCGGGAGGTTGCGCCCGAGCGGCTGGTCCTGCTGACCGAAGGCGAGCAATGCGAGCCTTTCGCGGCCGTTCACGAGCCCGCCTACCTCTCCATCAATCGAGGCTTCTCCGCGCCGGTGATCATCCAGGCCGAGCGCCGCGCGGGTGAGATCGAGGCATTGGCGATTGCCGACACCGACAGCTTCGCCCGATATGAGGCCGTGCAGGAACTGATGCTGCGCGACCTGCTGGCAGCGGTTGCCGGTGGCGAGCCATCTCCACAAGCGGTGATCGCAGCGGTCCGCTCGACCCTGGCGAGCAACGAACTCGATCCTGCCTTCAAGGCGGATGCAGTGCTGCTCCCGTCCGAGACGTTCATTGCCGAGCGGCTCGAAGGTTCGGACCCGGACCGGATCCACGCGGTGCGGGACCAGTTCCGCGAAGCGGTCGGCAAGGCGCTGCTGGGCGAGCTGACCGACCATTATACGGCTAGCACCGCCGATCCGACGAGCTTGTCCGGTGAGGCCAAGGGGCGGCGGCGACTGCGGGCCGCGACCCTCGGCTACATCGCGGCTGGCGATCCCTCTCGCGCCGCGGAAATTGCCAGCCGACAGTTCGAAGAGGCGCAGACCATGACCGAGCGCCAGTCGGCCCTCGCGGTCCTCGCCATGTTGGGCGGGCCCGAGGCGCAGGCGGCGCTCGACGCCTTCTACGCAAGGTTCAAGCATCACCCGCTGGTCATCGACAAATGGTTCGGCGTGCAGGCCTCCGCGCCTCGCGCGGACACGATCGACACGGTCGAGCGGCTTGGCGGCCACCCCGATTTTACGCTCACCAATCCCAACCGACTGCGGGCGCTGGCGGGAAGCTTCGCGGCCACGCCCTTCGCCTTCCACCGGCCGGACGGCCGCGGCTATGACTTCCTTGCCGACATCATCGTCCGCGCCGATGCCATCAATCCGCAGACGGCCGCGCGCTTCGTGGCACCCTTGGGTCGGTGGCGGAAACTGGAGCCGGTCCGCGCGGCGAAGATGCGGGAAGCGCTGGAGCGGATCCTGGCTGCCCCGGGCCTCAGCAAGGACGTGTTTGAGCAGGCGAGCAAGAGCCTCGGCTGATCAGCCGCCGATCCAGCTTGCCACCTGCACCGCGACCTGGTTGGCCGCCTGGTTGATCGCGGGGCCCACGGTCGCTGCGGTGCCTGCCGCCGGGGCAGTGGCCTGGAAGCGGCGGGTCTCAACCCTCGCTCCCCCTGCCGTGGACAGCGCCGCATCGTAGATCACCACCACCTGTCCGGTGGTCGCGTCATAGCCCATCCGCTGAAGCGTGCCGGTCACGCGCAGGCCGGGGTCGAGTGCCGACTGCTTGGGGTCCAGCACAACGCGATTCGTGGTCCGCTTCAGCGTCTCGGTCAGCAGCTGCTGGAACATGCGGCTGGGCCGGTCGACCCATTGCAGGTCCTGGATATAGGTCACCGAGCTCGGCCCCTCCAGCGCCGGAACACGCACCTGATTGAGCTCCTGCGGGGTCACTGGAACCTCGATGGTCACTGCCTCCCCGGCGGCGGCGGAACGCGTCAACTCGGCCGGCGCGGCTGCCGTCGGCGTGAGGGTCAGCAGCGCGTCTGGGACCTTGGCTCCACCGAAGCAGCCGGCCAGCGCCGTGACCAGTGCAAGCGGCAGAAGAAGGCGTGGGGCACGCATCAGCGGGTCTTTCCTGGCTTGTGGTCGGGCAGCTTGGGCGAACCCAGCACCCCGCTGACGCCGCCCTGGTCCAGCCGCTGGCTGAAGCCCTCGAGGTTCGCCGTCAGCTCGCGCAGGTCGCGAACCAGGCGGTTGGCCTCGGGCAGCGTCGTCTTGGTGAGGTTTTGAACGCCCGGCCGCGCATCGGCGAGCAGGGCGTCGAGGTTGGCGGTCGTCCGCTCCACCGACGCCATGGTCCGGCGCAGGTCCGCGGCCGCCGGACGGACATCCTCGTTGACCAGCTGGTTGCTGCTGTCGATCAGCCGCCCCGCCTTTTCGGCCGCGATGCCCGCGTTGCGAGCCGCGATGCGCACGTCACCCATGGTGTCCGCGATCTCCGGCGCGCGCTGCGCCAGCACTTCCGACGTGCGCTGCACGTTCTCGAGGATGTCCGAGATGGCGTTCTGGTTGCGGTCGCTCAGCAGCTCCGTCAGCCGCTCGGTAAGCCGCTGGATGCGATCCAGCAGTTCCGGCGCGCTGTTCAGCAGCGCTCCGAGCCCACCGGCAGACGCCGGAATGACTGGACAGCCCTGGGGACCCGGCCGGCTGAGCGGCTGCGCTCCGGAGGCCGCGCCCTCCAGCTGGATTTCGCTGACCCCGGTGAAGCCCACGCCCCGGATCTGGGCGGTCGTCCCCTGGAGAACCGGGGTCTGCTCATCGACCTCGATCCGCACCCAGACGAATTCGGGCCGCTTCGGCAGCAGCGAGATCTGCGTAATCTGGCCGACCGGCACGCCATTGTAGCTGACGTTCGATCCCCGGTTGAGACCGCCCACACCCTGGCTGAAATACACGTCGAAACAGCGCCGCCGCTCGGTGTTGAAGCCGACCAGCCAGACCGAGAAGAGCAACAGCCCGATGAGCAGGGCCAGCACCACGGTGCCGACCAGCACATGGTTGGAACGGGTTTCCATCTACGCTCCGAGCTCCCGCACTACGCTGCCGCCGCAGCGCGTCCGCGCGGCCCGTTGAAATATTCTTGAATCCAAGGATGATCCAACTGGAGTAAACGATCAATGGTGTCCACCGCGATGACCCGCTTGTCGGCAAGGACCGCGACCCGGTCGCAGATGGCGTACAGGCTGTCGAGATCGTGGGTGATGAGGAAAACGGTCAGGTCCAGGCGCTCGCGCAGGTTGAGGATCAACTGGTCAAACGCCTGAGCGCCGATCGGGTCCAGGCCCGCGGTCGGCTCGTCCAGGAACAGCAGTTCCGGATCGAGCGCCAGCGCCCGCGCCAGGCCCGCCCGCTTGCGCATGCCCCCGGACAGTTCGGACGGATACTTGTTGCCCGCCTCGGCCGGCAGCCCGGACATGGCGATCTTGTAGCTGGCGATCTCGTTCAACAGGTCGCCCTTGATGAATGGAAAATACTCGCGGATCGGCACCTGCACGTTCTCGGCTACGGTCAGGGTCGAGAAGAGCGCTCCGTTCTGGAACAGGATGCCCCAGCGCCGCCGGATGTTCTTGGCCTCGTCCTCCGACCGGCCCACCATGTTCTCGCCCAGCACCTCGATCTCGCCCGCCGTCGGGGTCTGCAGCCCGATGATGGACCGCATGAGCACCGACTTGCCGGTGCCGGACCCGCCGACGACGCCGATGATCTCGCCGCGGCGCACGTCCAGGTCGAGGTTGTCGTGGATGATCTGCTCGCCAAACTGGTTGCGCAGGCCGCGCACCTGAATGATCGGCATTTCGCCTTCGGGAAGGATCGCAGTCATCAGATCCAGCCGATCGAGCTGAAGAAGACGGCGAAGATCGCATCGAGCACGATGACCAGGAAGATCGACTGCACCACGGCCGCCGTGGTCTTGAGGCCCACCTCCTCCGCATTGCCCTGGACGAGCATGCCCTGGAAGCAGCCTGCCAGCGCGATGATGAACCCGAACACCGGCGCCTTGATCAGGCCAACCCACAGGTCGGTGGCGGGCACCACCTCCGAGATCAGCTGGATGTAGGTCAGCGGCGGGATTTCGAGGTCGATCCAGCACAGGAGGCCGCCGCCGATGATCGCCGTCAGCATCGACCAGAAGGCGAGGAGGGGCATCATGACGGTCGAGGCGATCATTCGCGGGATCACCAGCGCTTCCACCGGCGACACACCGATGGTCCGCATCGCATCCACCTCTTCGGTGATCTTCATGGTCCCGATCTGCGCGGCGAAGGCGGACCCGGAGCGGCCGGCGACCATGATCGCCGTCATCAAGGGTCCCAGTTCCCGCACGGTGATGCGGCCGATGAGGTTGACCGTGTAGATCTCGGCCCCGAACTGGGCGAGCTGCACCGCGCCTTGCTGCGCGACCACGATGCCGATGAGGAAGCTCATCAGCCCGATGATCCCGAGCGCGCGGACCCCGACGACGTCGAACCGCTGAACGACCGCGTTGACCCGGAACCGCTTGGGCCGGCGAATGATGTTCGCAAAGGCCACCAGGGTCGCACCGAAGAAGCCGAGCAGGCCGACGAAGGTGCGACCGGCCTCCACGGTCCACGCGCCCAGTTCGGCGACGGGCCCACCTTCGTTCTCGGGTGCGACCTTCGCTGGGTGATCGGCCTCCGCAACCTGCCGCAACAGGCTCTGCGTCTCGGCGCTTGCCCCGATCACGCGAGCCCCGCGATTGCGGGCGGTCCGGTGCACGAGCCAGGCTCCGACCGTGTCCATCCGCTCGATGCGGCTGAGGTCGATGGTCAGCGGGTCGGGGATGGTCTCCAGCTCGCGCTCGGTCGAGCCGGCCCGGCCGATCGTGAGGGCGCCGGCCGGCTGGAACACATGGCCGTCGTCGGCTGGTGGGAGATCGTCGGTTTCGGCCATTCGGCGCGAGACTTGCTCGAAAAGGGTCGGAACGGCAAGGCCGCGGACCGGGGCTGCCACTTTCCTGCCAATCTTCTCTGCCCTACGCCCCGACGATGGCAAACGGCACCAGCTCTCAGACCGGCCCTCTTTTTGTCGCCGTGGGCGAGAATGACGCGCGCATGTTCGGCCTGGACGCACGCACCCGGGCGGAGCGCCTGGCGAGCAACGCAAAGCTGCAGGTTGGCCGTGAGCCCGAGCCTTCGCGTTCCGTGCTGCTGGCCAACCTCTCCTATGCCTTCGACCCGGCGTGGCTGGGTGTCATGAAGGCGCGCCCGGGAGCCGTCCTTGCGCTTGGCGGCGTGCCGGTCCTGGCCCACCTCGATGCGGACACCGACCCTGCGTCTACGCAAGCGACCATGCGGGACACCGCTCCGCTCGTGGATAGCGGACTGCAGCTGCTCGACGCGGAAACGGCGGACATCTCCTACCATGAGTTGCGCAAGCGCGATCGGCCGTTCGCGCTCAGGCTCACGGCGGAAAGCGCCGACGCAGCCGAGCGCGCCGCCTACAATGCGGCCTACAAGGGCGTCACCGACCTGCTGACCCTTTACCTGTGGCGCCGACCGGCATTCTATCTCACACGCTGGGCCGCGTCGGCCGGCCTGACCCCGAACATGGTCACGCTGGTGGGTTTTGCCTTCTGTGTGCTGGCCTTCTGGCTCTTCTGGAACGGTCATTATTGGGCCGGCTTCGCGAGCGGCTTCGTCTTCATGGTGCTCGACACGGTGGACGGGAAGCTCGCGCGATGCACGGGCACCTCGTCCAAGTGGGGCAACATCTTCGATCACGGTACGGACCTTATCCATCCGCCGTTCTGGTGGTGGGCCTGGCTCCACGGACTTGGCGCGGTCGGTCTCGCTCTTGAACCGGTCTACGCGGCCATGGTGCTTGGGGCGATCGTGGCGGGCTACGTCGTGCAGCGCCTCATCGAAGGCATCTTCATGCGCCGCTTCGGCATGCACATCCACGTGTGGCAGCCAATCGACAGTCGTTTCCGGCTGATCACCGCGCGCCGCAACCCCAACATGGTGATCCTGTTCGTCGCCCTCCTGCTCGGCCGGCCCGACCTCGGCATCGAACTGGTCGCACTCTGGACGCTGGTCTCGCTGATCTTCCACGCGGTCAGGCTCGCCCAGGCCAATGCCCGACGGGAGCGTGGCGAGCCGGTGAAGTCCTGGCTGGCATGACGGAGGCGACCCGCTGGACGGCCGTGGTTCTCGCGGGCGAGCGGCCGACCGGCGATCCCATGGCTCGGGCGGCGGGCGTCGCGTCCAAGGCGCTGTTGCCGGTCGGGGGTGAACCCATGCTTGCTCGGCCGGTCAGGGCTCTCCTGGGGTCGGGCGTGATCGGCGAGGTCCGGGTATTGGCGCAGCAGCCTGAACCGCTCGCGGACGTCCTCCCGCAAGGCATCAAGCTGGAACGCTCGCGCCGCACGATCGCAGAGACGCTGGATGGGATCTGCACCGATCCGACGACACGCTGGCCGATTCTGGTGACCACCGCCGACCACGCGTTGCTTGACGAGGAGATGATCCGTGAGTTCGTGGCCTCGAGCCGCAACGTCGACGTCGCCGTCGGCTTCGTCGAACGAGGACCCCTGCTCGCACGGTTCCCGGATGCGCAGCGGACCTGGCTCAAGTTCAGGGGCGGGGCCTATAGCGGCGCAAACCTGTTCGCCCTGACCTCGCCGAAGGCCGCCGCCGCGATCCACCGCTGGCGTGCGGTGGAGGAAGATCGCAAGAAGGGCTGGCGGGTCGTGGCGCAGCTCGGACTTCTGCTGATGGTCGGCGCCGTTCTTCGCTTGCGCACGATCCACCAGTCGGCCCAGGCCCTCGGCCGCAAGCTTGGCCTCCGCATGCGGGTCGTGGAACTCAGCAATCCGCTGGCTGCCGTCGACGTGGACAAGCCCGCCGACCTTGCGCTTGTCGAGGCAATCCTTGCGGGTCGAGCATGAGTGATCTCGCCATCTACGACATGGACCGGACGGTCACCCGGCGGGCGACCTACACCCCGTTCCTGCTGCATTGCGCGGTTCGCAAGGCGCCGTGGAGATTGCTGTTCCTGCCCTTGGTGGTCGGGTCCATGCTGGCCTACCTCGCCAGGCTGATCGATCGCGCGCGGCTCAAGGAGATCAACCACCGCCTGCTGCTGGGCCGCGCCATCCACGCCACCGACCTGAAGCCCCTGGTGGAAAGTTTCGCGGACCGCCAGGTCGCCACCAACATCCGTCCCGGCGCCCGTGCCGCCATCGCCCGCGACAAGTTGGAAGGCCGGCGCGTGGTCATGGCGACGGCCTCCTACCGCTTCTACGCGGAGGCGATCGCGCGCCGGCTGGGGTTCGACGACGTGATCGGGACGGGCTCCATCATCGGGCTCGACGAGCGGCTGCACTGCTTCATCGACGGCGAGAACTGCTACGGCGAGGCCAAGATGCGGATGGTCGCGGATTGGGTCGAAAGGTCCGGCCTCCTCGGCCGCCACGGTCACGTCCGCTTCTACTCCGACCACGCCAGCGACGCGCCCGTATTCGAGTGGTCGAACGAGCCCGTCGCCGTGAACCCCCACGTCCGGCTGGCGAGGCTCGCAGCCGAGCGGGGGTGGCGTGTGGAGGACTGGGGCTAGACTGCCCTCAACGCATTCTCGAAGTCGGCGATCAGATCGTCCGGATTCTCGACGCCGATCGAAATCCGCACCAGATTGTCCGTGATCCCCAAGGCCTGCTTCCGCTCGTCCGGTACCGACAGGTGGGTCATCGCCGCCGGCGCGCTGGCCAGGGTCTCGGTTCCGCCCAGGCTGACCGCAAGATGGGCGATCTTCAGGCTGTCGAGGAAGGCAAACGCCTCCCGCTCCCCACCCTTCAGGTAGAGCGAAAAGGTCGATCCCGCGCCGGTGCAATGGCGGCGGTAGATGTCCGCCTGGCGCGATCCTTCCTCCAGGAAGCCGAGGTAGCCGACCTGCTCGACCTTCTCGTGCCCGCGCAGGAACTCGCACACCTTGGCCGCATTCTCGCCCGCCCGGCTCATCCGCAATTCCAGCGTCTCGAGCGAACGCAGCAGCATCCAGGCCGTGTTCGGGTCGCAGATGGTGCCGATGGTGTTGCGCATCATGCGAATGGGATCGAGGTACTTCTTCGAGCCGACGAGCCCGCCGGCGACCAGGTCGCTGTGACCACCCGCGTACTTAGTCAGCGAGTAGACGGTGATGTCCGCGCCCTGGTCGAGCGGCTTGGCCCACAGCGGGCCGAGAAACGTATTGTCGATCGCGATTGGCGGGCGCTGGTCCCCCGGGAAGGCGGCGTCGCGGGCGGCGGCTACCGCTTCGACGTCGACCAGCTGGTTGGTCGGGTTCGCCGGGCTCTCCAGGTAGATCAGCGCAACGCGGCCTTGCTCTTTTCCGCGCGCAATCGCCGCATCGATCTCATTTCGAGTGGCTCCGCTGGGAAAATCGAGCCACTTCACGCCAAATTTGCCGAGGATTTTGGCAATCAATGTCTCAGTCGCGGCGTAGAGCGGGCCCGAATGGACGACCACGTCGCCCGGCTGGACGTAGGTCATCAGCAGTGTCGCAATCGCCGACATACCGCTTGAGAAGGCCAGCGCCTCCTCCGCATCTTCCCAGAGGGTTAGCCGGTCTTCCAGGATCTCCTGGTTGGGTCCGTTGAAGCGCGAATAGACGAGTCCCTCGGCACCACCCGGCCGCTTGCCGGTAATTCCCTCGAAGAAGCGCTTCCCGTCCGCTGCCGTCTGGAACACGAAGGTGGAGGTCAGGAAGATCGGCGGCTTCAGCGAGCCTTCGGACAGGGACGGATCGAACCCGTAGCCCATCATCAGCGTCTCAGGCGCGAGCTTGTGATTGCCGATGGTGGTCGGCGACGGCTTCGGCGCGCGCTTGGAAGGCGCGCCGCTCATTTCGGACTCGTCTGTCATGGGCGGCGCTCTAGCCCAGAAGCGGGCGCAATAGCCACACCATGCCGACCAGCAGCGGCACGCCGATCAGGTCCAGCAAGAGGCCGGCCTTCAGCATTCGCGAAAGCGCGATGTGCCCCGTCGCCCAGGCGATCGCATTGGGTCCGGTTCCCGACGGAAGCATGAAGCCCCAGCTGGCCGCCCAAGCCGCAGGCAGCGCCAAGAGGATTGGATCCACTCCGGTAGCAGCGATGATCCCGGCGACTACAGGGATGATCCCGCTTGCCGCGGCAACATTGCTTGCGAATTCGGTGATCAGCACCACCAGCGCGACGAGCACCAGCGCGACCACCAGCGGAGGCACGGCACGAAGCGGCTGAAGCGCCACGCCCAGCCACTCGTCGAGGCCCGACGCTCCGATTCCGGCGGCGAGCGCGAGCCCGCCTCCGAACAGCATGATTACGTCCCACGGAGCCCGGTTGGCCTCTTCCCACCGGAGGATCGGACGGCCCGTGCCATCGGGGATCACGAACAAGGCCAGAGCGCCGAGGATTGCGACCGTGCCGTCCACCAGCACGTCCTTGGGCAGGAGGTGCGCGACCAGCGGCAATGCAATCCACCCCGCGACTACGGCAGCGATGACAGGGACGAGCCGCTTCTCCGCGACGGTCCACGCTCCGGCCTCGCCAATGCCGGCAAGGGCGGCCGCGGAATCGAAGTCGGTTGATTGGACCCTCTGGACTTTCATTAGCACGAGCCAGCAGGCCGGGATGGCGACCAGCACCAGGGGAACGCCGTAGGACGCCCAGGTGAGGAAATCGATGCGAAGCCCGGTCGTTCGGTCGATGATGCCCGCCGCGATGGCGTTAGTCGGTGACCCCACCAAGGTGCCGAGACCACCGATGCTGGCCGCAAATGCGATCCCCATCGGCAATGCACCCGCGAACCCGTTCGTGTGGCGCGACGGAATCTGAGCCGCCGCGAGCACGGCCATGCCGATCGGGATCATGATCAGCGTGGTCGCCGTGTTCGAAACGATGAAACTCAGCAGTCCCGTCGCGATCATGAAGGCAAACAGCATCGCACCCGGGGTGCTGCCGCCTCGCCGAACGATGCCGAGAGCCAGTCGCCGATGCAGTCCCGTCCGCTCGATGGCGAGTGCGATGATCGCGCCTCCGAGTACCAGGAACAGGATGGGCGAATAGTAGGCCGCGGCAGCGTCGCTTGAGGTCATCACGCCGAACAGCGGCAGGAGAAGAAAGGGCAGCAGAGCGGTGGCCGTAAGGGGCAGGGCCTGCGTCATCCACCAGATCGCCATGAGCGCGACCAGAGCCGTCACTCTCCAGGCCGTTTCCGGCATTCCCGCCGGCGCTGGCAGGACAAGCAACAGAAGGAAGACGGCGAGCCCGCCCCAGAAACCCAGCCTCGCGGTCATCGACACCCCTCCCCCCGTGGAGCGTCATGGCAGAGGGCGGCGGGCGCTGTCACGTGCCGCCGCGACAATCAGAATCGGGCGAGTTCCTCCGCCTTCTCCAGGATGTCCAGCTCTCGGATCAGCCCGTCGACGCTCTTCGTCAGCTCAGGCAGGAAGGTGATCTGGTGCCGCGCGCCGCGATAGGACTCGACCAGCAAGATCGCGTCGACGAGGATGCGATAGACCTCCTCTTCGGGATCCTCGAGTTCCCCCAGGCGCTTCAGCTTTGCCATCACCTTGAGCCGCGCCGCCAGCGGGTCCGCCAGGGCTTCGGAGCGCGCAATGTTCCAGACCAATGAACCCTCCGTCGTAGATCGCCAGAATAGCTCAAGGGTTAACGCGGGATAGCTCAGGTCATCGCGCGGATGAGTCGCCGTGGCGCAGGGGAGCGGTCAAGCGCTCGCCTCCAGCTGGGTGAAGCGGACTGCCATGAGCGCTCGGGTAGTGAGTATTCCATCATCCGCTTTTGCTACGACCGACAATTGCTGCACATCCTTGCCGCCCAGTGGGATGACCATCTGCCCGCCTGGCGCAAGCTGCTCCACGAGGGCGGCCGGAGGTGCTGGCGATGCGGCGGTGACCAGGATCCGGTCGAACGGCGCATGATCGGGCCACCCGCGGGAGCCGTCTCCGACCCGCACCTGAACGTCATGGCCGAGTGCGGTGAAGCGGAGGCTTGCAGCTTCGGCGAACTCCTCCACGATTTCCACGCTGAACACGCGCGCGCCCATCTCGGCGAGGACCGATGCCTGATAGCCGAGCCCCGTGCCGACTTCGAGCACCCTGGATTCGGGCTGGACGTCGAGCAGGTCGATCATCAGAGCGCCGATGAATGGTTGCGACAGCGTCTTGTCGAAGCCGATCGGCAGGGGCGTGTCCTGGTAAGCAGCGGCTGCGATCTGCTCCGGGACGAACAAGTGTCGTGGGACGTCCATCAGCGCGCGCCTGACCGCCGGGTCGAGCGCGTCCTTGCCGATCTCGTCGGACGCGAGATCGAAATGCATGTCGATAATCTCGACCATGTGCCGGCGGAGCACGGCGAGATGCTGCTCGGTCATCGGCTTCATGGTTCGGCACTCCTTGTCCGGCGAACGGGTGGCCGAGGGAGGCGTTCCGTCAGGGAAGTCCGATCAGGCTGATCTGGCGACCGTAGCCGGGCTCATGGCGGTGGGTGGCGCGACGATAGCTGTAGAAGCGGTCCGGCTGAGAATAAGTATCCTCATGCAGCGCGCCAACCGTCGCGATCCCAGCGGCAGCCAGGCGAGCGAGGAGATATCCTTCCAGATCGAAGTGAGGCTTGCCCGCGGGCCCTTCGGCGAAGAAGCGCTCGTTCTCCGGTGATTGCTCGCAGACTTCCTGCAGAAAGCCGTGATCGACCTCATAGCTGCGCTGAGCGATGCAGGGCCCGATGGCGGCAGCGATCCGGGAGCGGTCTGCACCCAGCCGCTCCATCGCCTCAATCGTGCGGTCCGTCACGCCTGCCAATGCACCTTTCCAGCCGGCGTGGGCCGCCCCGACCACCCCGGCGTTGCCGTCCGCGAAGAGCACCGGCGCGCAGTCTGCCGTGAGGATACCGAGCAGGATGCCGGACCGGTTCGTCACCACCGCGTCGGCGGGCGGACGACTGTCGTCGGGCCAGTCGCCCGCCTCGACCACGTTTGCGCTATGGATCTGGTGCGGTGACACGATGCGCGCGCCAGGAGCAACCGCTTCCGCAGCGCGTCGCCGATTCTCGACGATAATGGCCAGGTCCTCGCCGCTTCCCCATCCGCAGTTCAGGCCCGCGAAGTCTCCTTGGCTCACGCCGCCGCGGCGGCCCAGAAAGCCGTGGGGGACCGAGGCCAGTGCACCGGCACGCAGAGCCTCCACGCTCATAACGCTACCTCCCAGACGCGGTCATGGTCCGCCTGTGTGCCGACCATGAAGTCGTAGGGTCCCCTGTCCTCGAACCCATAACGGCGATAGAAGGCCTGCGCACGGTGGTTGTTCTCCCAGACCGAAAGTGCCAGCCGCTGGGCCCCGCGCCGCCGCGCCTCGTTCAGCACCCACTCCATCAAGTGCCGCGCGAGGCCGGTGCCGTGCGCTCGCCTGAGAAGATACAGCTGCTTGAGTTCCGCCACTCCCTGCGCCGACACGTGCGGGAGCTTGTTGGGACCTACCTTGGCGTAGCCGAGGATCTCGCCATCCTGCTCACCCACCGCAAAGGCGTAGGCGGGATCGGCCATTTCCCGCTGCCAGGCGTCGCAAGTGAACTGCCCGAGGAAGGCGTCCAGGTCTTCGCTCGCATAGAGATTGGCAAAGGTGTCGCAGAAGCTGGTCCGGAACACATGGTCAATCGCATTCAGGTCGGCAGTGGTGGCGGGACGGATGATCATAGTCCGGCCGGGCTTGGCCATTTCGGCGCGTGGATGGCAAGCACCTTGAACAGCGATCCCATCTGGTCAGGCCGACACAGTCGCGCCCGCGCCGCCTCGATCTCGCCCGCGCGCTCCGGCGTCGCATTGGCGAGAACCCGCGAGCGCGCGGTGATCCCCAGCCGCTCGAGCCACGGCCCCTGCTCGCTTGGTCCGGCGACTTCCGCGCCTGCTTGGGCGGCAATCTCCGCCACGCGCTGGAAGTCCACGTGACTGGTCAGGTCCTGCTCGCCCGGGCTTTCGAGCACAGACACGAAGCGATGCGCTCGCACCGCCTGGAGCGTGTCACCCGGCGCGCTCCGCCCGTGTCCATAGTCGATCAGGAGCGCGACGCCGCCCTGCTCGGCGATCCGCCGGCAGAGGGCCGTCACGGCCGCATCGCGGGCGGGGGAGGTCTCGACGATCTCCCCGTCTCGGTCGAAGGCCAGGTGTCCGCCGATCAGCTCCACCCGCCGCTCGACTCCTCCGACATGCTGGCGAATGGGCAAGGCGTCGAGGAACTCGTTGGCGACGACCAGCAGGGGTCCGCTTGCTGGCAGGTCGCAGATGCTCTCGTGCCAGTGCGCCTGCGGCACCGCCAGCTCCTGGGCCTGGCGGAGAACGGGACTGGACTCAACGAAGTGGACCGGCGGTCGAAGGCCGGCGCGCGTGATTACCCGGAGCGCGTCCCGGGCCAACGTGCCGCGACCAGGACCCAGCTCGACGTACATTGCATCTTCGGGTTTGCCGGCACGTTGCCAGCAGTCGGCCAGCGCTGCCCCGACAATCTCGCCGAACATCTGACTGATCTCAGGGGCCGTGGTGAAGTCGCCGGCGGCCCCCAGTGGGTCGCGGGTCGCGTAATAGTAGCTGTTGCAGGTCTCCATGTAGGCCTCGACCGTGATCGGACCTTCGGCACGGATGCGGTCGTGCAGGGCGCGCTCAAGCGGTGTCATCTGTCCGACGCTCACCTTTAGCCTTTCGAAAGGTGGATCCACGTTTCGACAAGCTCAACGTGAGCGCCACGATCAGGCCACGCTCTCACTGCCCGCGATCGGCTCCACCCGCTGGCGGCGGCGCTTGGCGGTGGCCATGAGGTAAGCGCCGCCAAGGATCATCGGTACGCAGAGCCACTGCCCCATGTGCAAGCCGGTGCGCTGGGCGAACTCGACGAGGTGCGCATCGGGCTCGCGGACGAACTCTACCGCGAACCGGAAGAGGCCGTAGAAGAGCAGGAATGCCCCGACCAGCTTGCCGGGTTCGTAGCGCGCGCGAGTCTTCCAGAACATCCAGGCAAGGACCGCGAACAGGACGAGCCCCTCGAGTAGCGCTTCGTAAAGCTGACTCGGGTGGCGCGGCGGGCCGACCACGGCGAGACCGTCCACCACTTCAGGGAAGCGCACCGCCCAAGGCACGGTCGTCGGTGCGCCCCAGAGTTCTGCGTTCACGAAGTTCGCCAGTCGCCCGGTGAACAGGCCGATAGGCACCACGCACGCGACATAGTCGTGGAGGCGAAGCCACTGCAGCTTCTCCTTCCAGGCGAGATAAATGATTCCGAGGCTGGTCCCGATGACGCCGCCATGGAAGCTCATGCCTCCATCCCACATCTTGACGATCTCGAGCGGGTTCTGCGCGTAGAATTCGGGTCGGTAGAAGAGAACATAGCCGAGCCGACCACCGAGGATCACGCCTAAAGCAGCATAGAATACGAGGTCGTCCGCATGCCGGCGCGCCATGGGAGCGCCAGGCTGCTTGATGAGCTTCAGAAGGTAGACATAGCCAAGGAAAATGCCCGCCAGATAAGCGAGGCTGTACCACCGAAGGTCCAGCGGTCCGATCGACAACGCGACCGGGTCCAGCCCGAGGTCCGACCACAAAATTCCGGTCGATGGTGTTGGAGTCATGGAAACATCTTCCCCCTTTGGGCTGGCCGTCTCATAAGGACGCCCGCGTAAAAGGCCAAGGAGACGTGCATGCCGAGTGAGCTCGACCAACGCTTTGATGCGGTGTTGGCCGCGGTCACTGGACCGGGAGGGCGCGTGGTGGTTGACCAGGATGCGGAGGGTCGCGCGATCGTCGCGAACTTCCCCGCCACCCTGCCGATGTTCTTCAAGACCTTCTGTCATCTGAACGGCCAGGTCGAGGCGGTCATCGCCGGTGACGAGCGGCTGACCTTCGCCGATCTCGACGCCATCTCCGACGAGCTGGCCCGCGCACTGGTGGCGCACCATGGCGTTCAGAAAGGCGACCGCATCGGCATTGCGATGCGCAACTGCCCGACCTGGATCGTGACCTACATGGCGATCCTCAAGGCGGGTGGCATCGCGACCCTGCTCAATGGCTGGTGGCAGGCGCACGAGATGACCCATGCGCTCGAGCTGACGGAGCCCAAGCTGACCCTGGCCGACCCGCCGCGTGCCCAGCGCATCGCCGCCGCCTGCGGTCCCTGGCCGATCGTCACCTTGCCGATTGAACATCCGATCCGAACCGCGCTGCAGCCGCTGATGGAGGAAGGCGCCCCGCTTGAGACGCACCTCCCCGACATCGTGCCGGAAGACGACGCGACCATCTTGTTCACGTCCGGCTCCACTGGCGAAGCCAAGGGCGCGTTGTCGACCCATCGTGCGGTGACCACGGGCGTCTACGCTTATGCGACCTCGCTGATGGTGCTGCTCGGAATCATGCAGAGCCAAGGCGAGGAGCCGAAGAACCCGCCCCGCACCCTGCTCAACGTTCCGCTGTTCCATGTCACCGGCGAGGTCCCCGTCCTGTTGAACAGCTTCGTCATCGGCCGTGGCATGGTGCTGATGCCCAAATGGGATGCCGGCGAGGCGCTGCGCCTGATCGAAAAGGAGAAGGTCACCTACTTCGTTGGCGTGCCGACGATGAGCCTGGAGCTCATGAATCATCCCGACCGGGAGCGCTACGACATTTCCTCGCTGACCGACATCGCCGCTGGCGGTGCGCCGCGCCCGATCAGTCATGTCGAACGGCTTCAGGACAGCTTCAAGACAGCGCAGCCTGCCTTGGGCTATGGTCTGACCGAGACCAATGCCGTGGGCTGCGGCAACTTCTGGGGCAACTATGCTGCCAAGCCGGCGTCCACCGGCCGGGCGCAGCCGTTCGTCCAGCTCGCCATCCTCGGGGCGCATGACACCCACCTGGGGCGGAACGAACGCGGAGAAATCGCCATCCGGTCGGCCGCCAATATCAAGGGCTACTGGCGCAATCCGGACGCGACCGCCGCCGCCTTTACGCCCGACGGCTACATCAAGACCGGCGACATCGGGTACATCGACGACGATGGCTATCTGTTCATCGTGGATCGCAAGAAGGACATCATCATCCGCGGTGGCGAGAACATCTCCTCCGCGGAAGTCGAGGCCGCCTGCTATGCGTGCGAGAGCGTCGCGGAAGCCGCCGTCTTCGGTGCCCCCGACGAGCGCCTGGGCGAAGTGCCCGTTGCAGTGATCCTGCCCGCATCCGGAACCGATCTGACGGAAGAGGACCTGCGAACCTTCCTCCAGGCGCGGCTGGCCGCCTTCAAGATCCCGGCCCGCTTCATTTTTGCGTCTGACGCTTTGCCGCGCCTGGGAACTGGCAAGATCGATCGGGTGGCGCTGAAAACGCGCTACGCCGCTTGAAGCTCAAGACCCCGGACATTGATCGTCGCACCCTGCTGATCGGCGGCGGAGCGGGCGTCGGTCTGCTGGTCGCCTGGGCCGTGTGGCCGCGGGACTATGGCAGTGCTCTGGCGGTTCGACCCGGCGAGGGCGCCTTCGGTCATTACGTCAAGATCGGAACGGACGGTCGGGTTACGGTCGCGGTTTCGCAGGTCGAGACCGGCCAGGGCATCTGGACGGCGCTACCGCAGATCGTAGCGGACGAGCTTGGCGCGGCCTGGGAGTCGGTGGCGGTGGAGCCTGCGCCATCCTCCCCCGTCTACAGCAATCCGCTGGCTCAGGCGGCAGGCTGGCTTGAGGTTGTCGGTCCAGCACGGGCAAAGCAGCTGATCGACAGCGGCGAACTGCGCATCACGGCGGGCTCCACCTCGGTGCGCGCCTTCGAGCGACCGCTCCGAGAAGCCGCCGCGACCGCCCGCGCCATGCTCTGCGAAGCCGCCGCGGCCCAATGGCGGGTCGCCGCAGCCGAGTGCGATACGGAAGGGGGCTTCGTCGTCCATGAAGGCAAGCGCCTTCCATTCGGCCAGGTTGCTGCCGCGGCCGCCGACGTGAGCCCGCCGGAGACGCCCATCCTCCGGGCTGGTCCCGGCAGGCTGATTGGCCAGCCACTGGCTCGGCTCGATCTTCCGGCCAAGAGCGATGGCTCCTTTCGCCTGGGCGCCGATGTCCGCGTCCCCGGCCTGATGTATGCGTCTTTGCGCCGCGCTCCCCCGGGTGGAAGACTGACTGGGCATGATGCCGGTGCCGCTCGGCGCTTTACGGGAGCTCGGCTGGTTTCCGGTGACGACTGGCTGGCGGCAATCGCGCCCAGCTGGTGGCTCGCCGAGCAGGCGGTGGAGGCGGCCAATGCCCGCTTCGAGGGACCGGAAGGTGCCGATGGAAATGGGGCCGTGCAGGGAATTCTGACCCGCGCGCTCGACACCGGCGACGCTCAGGTCTTGTTTGAGCAGGGAGACTACCAAACGGCGGCCGGCAGGGTGAACCCGCTGTCGGCGGACTACGGAGCGGCGCCGGGTCTCCATCAAGGCTTGGAAACTCTGACGGCGACCGCACGCTTCACCGGTGACCGGTTGGAGGTCTGGGCTCCGACCCAGGCACCCGAGCTGTCGCGGCGGGTGGCGGCGGCGGCGGGTGGGGTGCAATTATCTGAGACGACGCTTTACCCCTTGCCGGTCGGTGATCAGAGCGGGCGGGCGCTGGAGCCCGACGCCGTGCCGATCGCGGTGGCGTTAGCGCGTGAGGCGCAACGGCCCGTCCAGCTGATCTTTTCCCGGGCACAGAATGTGCGCCAGGACCGGCCGCGCGCTCCCATGCTGGCCCGGCTCTCTGCGCTGCCAAGCCCTACGGGCGGGATCGCGGCTTGGAAGATGCGGCTGGTCGGCAGCGACGGGACACGGGCGACGATGGGCCGGTTGCTCGGTGGGAGTCCGGACGGATACGGGCCCACCAGTCTTCAGGGTGCGCTGCCGCCCTATGCCGTTCCCCACGTGCTGGTGGAGGGAGTTCCGGTCGATCTTCCCGTCCCGACCGCATATCTGCGGGGGGAGGAGCATGCGGCGACCTGCTTCTTCACCGAGAGCTTCGTCGACGAGATGGCGCGGGCGGCAGGTGCTGAACCGCTGGCCTTCCGCATGGGGATGCTCGGCGGAAACACCCGCCTCGCCCGCGCCATCTCAACGGCCGCGGCGATCGGCGGGTGGGATGGCGGAGGCCAGGGCAGCAGCATGGGCCTCGCCTGCTTGTCCGCCTACGGATCGCACATCGGCCTGCTCGCGGTGGCTACCGCATCCCCGACCCAGCAGGTCGAGGTCAGCCGGCTTGTCGCCGCAGTGGATTGCGGTCGGGTGGTGAATGCCGGCCTGGTTCGCCAGCAGATCGAGGGCGGCCTGATCGCGGGCTTGGCGCAGGCCACCGGCCGGGCTCCTGAGTTTCACTTCGGCATGGCGGTGCCAAGCAACCTGCAATTGCCGCGCCTTGACCGCACGCCAGCCATCGAGATCGAATTGTTGCCGAGCCGAGAGCCCGCTGGTGGGGTTAGCGGACTGGGTTTTGCCGTCGTCGCGGCAGCCGTGGGCAATGCTTTGGCCGCAGCGCTTGGGAAGCGCTTGCGTAGATTGCCGTTCAACCCGATGTCCGCAGCATGAATCCGCCCGATGACCATCCAACGATCCCGCCGCGCAAGGTCGGCGTGCTGCTCATCAATCTCGGCACGCCTGACGCACCGGAAACCGCGTCCGTTCGCAAGTACCTCGCCGAATTCCTGTCAGACCGGCGCGTGGTCGAACTTTCGCCTTTCCTGTGGAAGCCGATTTTGCACGGCATCGTCCTGCGCACCCGTCCAAGCAAGTCCGCGCATGCTTATGGACAGGTATGGACGGACGAGGGATCTCCGCTGGCCGTGATCACCCGAAACCAGGCGCGCGCGTTGCAGCAGCGCTGGGGGGATCGGGTGATGGTGGACTGGGCCATGCGTTATGGCTCGCCGGGGATTGGACCCGCGGTTCACAAGCTCAAGGATGCGGGTTGCGAGCGGATTCTCGTGGCTCCTCTCTACCCGCAATATTGCGCCGCGACGACGGCGACAGCGAATGATCTGGTCTTCGCCACGCTGGCCGGCATGCGTTGGCAGCCCGCATTGCGCACGCTCCCGCCCTACCACGACGCGCCGGAGTATATCGACGCGCTGCAGGCTACGATCGAAGCCCAGCTTGCGTCGCTCGATTTCGTGCCCGAACGGCTATTGCTGAGCTTCCATGGCATGCCGGTGCGGACGCTGCGCAAGGGTGACCCCTACCATTGCCATTGCCGCAAGACGTCCCGCCTGCTGGCGGAGCGGCTGAGCATTCCAACGGATACCGCCTTTCAGTCGAGGTTCGGGCGAGACAAGTGGCTGGAGCCCGCGACGGAGGACGTCCTTGCAGCCTATCCGAAACAGGGCGTGACGAAGATCGCCATCGCAGCACCCGGCTTTTCCGCGGACTGCATCGAGACCATCGAGGAGCTCGGCATCCGTGGCAAGGAGACCTTCGTGGAGGCCGGCGGAACCCATTTTGCGCGCCTCGACTGCCTGAACGAAAGCGAGGCTGGGATCACCATGCTCGACGGGCTGCTCAGCCGCGAACTTGCGGGCTGGGTGGAGGCCGCATAGGCTCCCGTCCGAGGACAGGGAGAGAGCCATGGCACGAGTTGCGATCGTTACGGGAGGAACGCGTGGGATCGGTGAGGCCATCAGCCTCGCCCTGCGCGACCTTGGGATGACTGTTGCGGCCAACTACGCGGGTAATGACGAGCGCGCGCGCGCTTTCTCCGACCGCACGGGCATCCGGGCCTTCAAGTGGGACGTGTCCGATTACAACGCCTGCATGGAGGGCGTGCGGCAGGTGGAAGCCGAAGTGGGACCCGTCGATGTCCTGGTCAACAATGCTGGCATCACGCGCGACACGACCATGAAGCGAATGGATCACCAGAAGTGGCAGGAGGTGATCGACACCAACCTCGGCGGCTGCTTCAACATGGCGAAAGCCCTCTGGGAAGGCATGACGAGCCGCGGCTACGGGCGCATCGTGAACATCGGGTCGATCAACGGCCAGGCCGGGCAATATGGCCAGGTCAACTATGCCGCAGCGAAGTCGGGTATCCACGGCTTCACCAAGGCCCTGGCGCAGGAAGGCGCGCGCAGCGGCATCACCGTCAACGCGATCGCGCCTGGCTACATCGACACGGACATGGTCGCGGCGGTTCCGGAGGATGTGCTCGGCAAGATCGTCGCACGCATCCCCGTGGGCCGGCTCGGACGCGCTGACGAGATCGCCCGCGGGGTGGCGTTCCTGGTCGACGAGAATGCCGGCTTCGTTACGGGATCGACCTTGTCCATCAACGGCGGCCAGCACATGTACTGAGGCGTGGAGACAGTTGGATACTCACCACCGGTGAAGCGTAGCGTGCTGATCGCGGGTCATCCCACATCGATCAGCCTCGAGCCGATCTTCTGGCAGGCGCTGGAAATCGCCGCCCGCGATGCGGCCATGCCGATCAACGCGCTGGTGGCGCAGATCGACGAGGCGCGGATGACTGTGCCGGAGCCGCCGAACCTGACCTCAGCGATCCGCCAGTGGCTGTTCGGACGCGCGCTTGGCGGTTGATAGCACCGCTTCCGCAAACCTGGGTTTCGCGTGCGGAGCACAGTGAAGGAATAGCGCAGGCTCGATCAGTTCGAGCTCGATGATCTGCAAATCCCCGTCGTTCCCGACCAGCAGGTCCACCCGCGCGTACGTCGCCTTACCCGGTGCTTCGGCCAGCGCTGCGTTCGCGATCTCCAGCGCTCCGGCCGGAGCCTCGACGGCGCCATTCGTGCCGCCCCATTCCGGCTGGACTCGAAAGTCTCCATTCTTGGGCAGCTTGGCCACCGTATGGCTGAGCTCGCCGCCGAACAGGATCAGCGAATACTCGCCGCTGGTCGTCACGGACTCGACGTAGGGCTGGATCAGCATACGGCGGCCATGCACCTCCATCGGTACGCTGTCCTGCCCGTGAAGGCGAAACGTGCCCCAGGCGCTGGCAGAGACGGGTGGCTTCACCACCAGCTCATCGGCGCCGAGCACCCCGGCGGCTGCCGCAAGAGCTGCCTCGTTCAGGTGGTCGACTTCGAGCGTTGGGACGACGGGCACGCCCTTTCGCCCAAGCTCCGCCAGATAAGCTTTGTCGCTGTTCCAGCGCAGCATGGCTGGTGGGTTGGCGACCGGTAGCCGCTCCGTCTCAAGGCGATCGAGGAAGGCGAGCCATTGCTCATGCTTCAGGTGGTAGCCCCAGGTGACCAGTGGAAGGATGAGGTCGAAGCTGTCGAGGTTCTCCGCGTTCGTCCAAGGCACGGCAGTTACGTCCGCACCCGCGTCCCGCAAGGCATCGGCCTGAACATCGAAAGCCCAATCATGTGGCACACCATAATCGGGCGCCGGGGTCAGCATTGCGAGACGCATCAGCGGGACAGCAGGATGCGGGCCTGATTGGCGATCTGTGCCAGCATCGGCACAGTGGCATTGCCGCTCACACGCGCCCGGGCGATCAGCTTGCGGAACTGGTCGATTCGGTCGTGGTGCCGTTCGGTCCAGCGTTCCACCGCATGTTCGGGATCGTCCGCCCGGATCCGTGACATCCAGTCGATGCGCAGCTGTTCGAAGTCGCGGTTCAATCCGGCCACGAGCAGTCGCTCCCACTGATCCGTCGGGCGGAACCGGGCAACTTGCCCCTGCGCCCAGTCGAGTCCAAGGACTTCGCCCAGCCGCACGTAGGCGCGCGTGACCGCAAGCTCGTCCAGCTGCTTCCGGTTCGCCAGCGAGGTGATGCCGAAGACCCCGTCCAGCTCGTAGAGCTTCACCAGGCCGCGAACGATCTCCTCGCTTGCACCCAGCGCTTCGAGGCGGCCCCGGCGAGCCGCTGCCTCGATCTTCACTTCTTCGCGGATGATGGTCTTGGCCGCGACATTCACCTTGCTCAGTCCCGGCTCCAGCAGCGCGATCAGCTTGGAAAGGTTGGTCTCTCCACCGCCTGCGCGGAGGATGTCGCCGATGTGCGATCGGACACTCCGTCCAGCAGCCGCGTAGAGCTCGAGGCGCGCGGCCTCGCTCCCTTCGAAGCGATCGATTCGCTGCCACAGCACGTCGAGCTGCAGAAGGCGCTCGGCAGCCAGGAAGGCGACCACAACCTGCCCGAGCGACGAGCCTTCCTCCTCCGTCATGTCCATGGCCAGGCTTGGACCAAGGCGATTCACGAAGCGGTTGGCGATCTTGGTCGCGAGGATCTCGTCACGCAGGCGGTGCGCCAAGATCGCCTCGCGGTGGGCCTCCTGCATAGGCTTGGGGAAGGCGTTCAGCAGCTGCTCGTGGAGCAGCGGCTCGTCCGCGAGGTGCAGCTTCTCCGCCGCGTCCTGCAGCGCCAACTTGGACATGCTGAGTAGCACCGAAAGCTCAGGGCGGGTCAGGCCCCGGTTGTCTGATACCCGCCGCAGCAGGATATCACTGGTCTCTAATCCCTCGACCTTCCGATCCAGCCGGCCGGTCGCCTCTAGCAGCTCCAGCGTCCGAACTTGTGCGGGAACGGCCGCGGCGCCACCATGCTCGGCAATGGACAACGCGAGGGTCTGGAGTCGGTTGTCGTCCAGCACCAGTTCGCTGACCTCGTCCGTCATCCGCACGAGCAGGTCGTTACGATCCTCCAGCGTCAGCCGACCTTCGCGCATCTCCCGGTTGAGCGGGATCTTGATGTTGACCTCGTTATCGGAGCAATCCACGCCCGCGCTGTTGTCGATGAAATCGGTGTTGCAGCGCCCGCCGAGGGTGCTGAATTCAATTCTGGCCGCCTGGGTGATGGCGAGGTTCGCACCTTCGCCGAGGACCTTGGCGCGCAGGTCCTTGGCGTCAACGCGCAGCATGTCGTTGGTCGGGTCACCGACCGCGCTGTTGGCCTGCGTCGAGGCCTTCACATAGGTCCCGATGCCGCCGAACCAGATGAGATCCACCGGCGCCTTCAGAATGGCGCTGATGAGGCTCGTCGGATCGATCGCGGCCTCGCTAAGGCCGAGCGCCGCCTGCGCCTCCGGAGTGAGCTCGATCTCCTTCTGGGTGCGGGGAACGATCATCCCGCCGCGGCTCAACAGCTTACGGTCGTAGTCGTCCCACGACGAGCGCGGCAGGTCGAACAACCGCTTGCGCTCGGACCAGCTGGCCGACGGTTCTGGGTCTGGATCGATGAAGATGTGGCGGTGATCGAAAGCGGCAACCAGCTTGATCGCCTGGCTGAGCAGCATGCCGTTTCCAAACACGTCGCCCGACATGTCGCCGCAACCCACCACCCGAATGGGCTGGGTCTGGACGTCGGTACCCATTTCCTTGAAGTGACGCTGGACCGAGATCCAGGCGCCCTTGGCGGTGATGCCCATCGCCTTGTGGTCGTAGCCATTGGACCCGCCGCTCGCGAATGCGTCGCCCAGCCAGAACCCGCGTTCCAGCGCAATCGCGTTGGCCACGTCGGAGAAGGTCGCGGTGCCCTTGTCGGCCGCGACCACGAAATAGGGGTCCTGCCCGTCATGGATGACCACGCGCTCAGGATGGACGACCTGGTCCTCGACAATGTTGTCGGTCACGGACAGGAGCGAGCGGATGAACACCCGATAGCTTTCGGTGCCCTCCGCCAACCAGGCCTCACGATCGGAAGGGGGCGGCAGCTGCTTGGGATAGAAGCCGCCCTTGGCGCCGGTTGGGACGATGACCGCGTTCTTGACCAGCTGCGCCTTCATCAGTCCGAGGATTTCGGTCCGGAAGTCGTCTCGCCGGTCGGACCAGCGGAGCCCACCACGCGCAACCGGCCCGCCGCGCAGATGGATGCCTTCCACCTGCGGCGAATAGACCCAGATCTCGCGGTAAGGGATGGGGGCAGGTAGGCCCGGGATCTTCGATGGGTCGAGCTTGAAGGCGAGCGCCTCGTCATCCTTGCGGGCGAAAGCGTTCGTTCGCAGCGTTGCCTCGACGACCGACCGGAACAGCCGCAGGATACGGTCGTCATCGATCGCCTTCACGCTGGACAGGGCTTCGTCGAAAGAGCGGCGAATCTGACCGACCGCTTGCTGGCGGTCGCCGGTGATCGACGGATCATGCGCGGCCTGGAACAGGGTGACCAACGCGCGCGTGGCGTCGGGCGAACGGCGAAGCGCTTCCACGATCGTTAGGAGGCCGTAGGCAACGCCGGTCTGGCGCAGGTAGCGGAACCAGGCGCGGAGCCAAACCACCGGCTGCGGATCGAGCCCGGCCAGCAGCACCAGCATGTTGAACTCGTCGTTTTCGGCCACGCCATCGAGGACGTCGCTGATCGCTCGCTCGACGGTCTCGGCGCGGTCAAGGATTGCGCCCACGTCCGTGCCCGTCGGGAGCTCCAGCCGGAAGTCGTGGATATAGCCCAACTCCCCGTGACCAAGCTCCGTGGGAATTTCCTCGAGCACGCGGAAACCGAAGTTCTCCAGCACGGGCACCGCTTCGGAGAGGGGGATGAGGCTACCGCTCGCATAGACGCGCAAGTGCAGTTCGCAGCTCGTTCCGGTCACACGCTGGCAGAGACGCACGTCACGATCGCTGTCGGGAGCTAGGCGGCTCAGACGAAGGATGTCTTCAGCCGCATCGGCGGGCGGCGTGCTGGCCTGGAAGCCCTGGGGGAACGCTTCCTCCGGATAGGTGAAGCCAAGCCGGGTCGCGCGAGGAACGCCGATCTTCTCGGCGAGCGCCTCGACTACACTGGGCTGCCAACCCCGCACCATCAGGTGCAGGCGCTCGTTCAGTTCGGCGATGTTGGGCAAAGGCGCTTCGGGATCGCTGTAGAGCGTGTACCGGATCAGGGCGAGGTCCCCTTCACCCAGTTCGATGGCGTAGCTTGTGATGTCCCGCCCGATCGCTCCCTGGAGCATCGCGCCGATCTGGAGCCTCCGGCGGGTCGACAGGTCGTCGCGCGGAAGCCAGACAAAGGCGAACAGGTGACCCTTGAGGATGCTCCGGACGAGCGCGATCGCCGGTCGTGGACGATCCGCGAGGGACATGGCCGTGACCACCAGTTCTCGCACCGACTCCGACGACAGGTTGATCAGCAGGTCGCGGGGAAGAGACGAAACCGCGTGGCGCAAAGCCTTGCCGGAATGACCGCGCGGATCGAAATCGAATTCGGCGTCGAGTTCCGCGAGCCTACGACGGAGTACGGGAACCTGCTCGGCAGGGTGGACCATGGCCTCACTGGTCCACAGGCCGGCATAGACTCCAATTCCGACGACGGCGTCGCCCTCGCGCTCCGGCACCACGATCAGGTCCATGGGAACGCGGCGATGGACGGTGCTCTTGCGCTCCGCCTTGGCGAGCAGCGGGACCGAGCCCCCCTGCTCGAAGTAGCGCATGGCACCCCGGCAACCGCCGGAATCGGTAGGCGGCCCGGGAATGCGGAAGATGCCCAATCCATCGGACGCGACTTCGCCCGGCCGCTCCACATGGTAGCCGAGCAACGTCAGTGCACCGTCCGCGAACCAATGGAGAAGGGCGCGCCCTTCCTCGTCGGTGACGGCCCCCGCGTCCTTCCGCAGGCGCGCCTGCAGGTCGCGCCAGTCCGCCACGGCAAAGCGAACGTCCTGCAGCACCGCGTGCAGCTCCTGCACCAATTCCTGCCGGGTGCGGGCGTCGGCGCGGTCCAGCTCGATGTACATCATGGACTCACGCCGGTTCGCGTCCTCGCACAGCTCCTCAACGTTCTGGAGTCGGCCCTGCTGGTCGCGGGTCACGCATACGACCGGGTGGAGAAGGCGATGAATGGCAAGGTGACGCCCGGCGATGGCATTTGCCACGCTGTCGACCAGAAACGGCATGTCGTCGTTGACGATCGCCAGCCGCATGCGCCGGTTCATCGCGTCGGCTCCGCCCCGCGATTCTAGCCGGATGACCTCGTTCCCGGGCCGACGCTCCAAAGCAGCTTCGGCGAGGAACGCCGCAGCGGATTGCTGCTCTTCGGCGGTAAAGCCTTCCGTTTCGCCTGGCAGTGCGCCGCGGGTCAGTTCCTGCCGCAAATTCTGCACCAGGGTTCCGGTTACCCGTTCACCATCCGCCATCACTGAACTCGCCTCACCGCATCTGAAAGGATGGGCGGGCGTCTAGACCTCTGGGCGGAGGGGGACAACCCGTCAGGCGGCGAGCTTGCGGATCGCTTTCTCTAGCATCGTGAGATCACTCACGGCGGAAACCGGCTCGACCTTGCCGTCGGAGCCCCGACGCACCAGCACGAGGCTGAACTCGTCATTACCGGCCAGCGCGGAGAGTGGCTTGGGAGCGGCATTGCGCAGGCGCAGGCGGCCCTGCTCGAGCCGAGTATCGGGCCGGGGCTCCGGCCGCCGCGCCAGGCGCTCGGCGGCGACCAAGCCTTTCAGGCCGCCGGGCTGCGCGTTCACGAACTCCTCAAACTCGCCAATGTCTACGCCCTGCCGCTCTGCATGGGACAGAGCCGAGGCGAATTCCGTCAGGCGAGTCTTGTCGTAATCGATCCCGAACACGAGCTTGACGATCGCCGTCATCGGCGCGCGGGCCTGCGCCTTCACGCCGGCATCGTCGAGGATCTCGGCGAACTCATCCGGCACCCGCCGCGACGCGACGGCGAAGTCGTAGGCGAGCGCCAGGGCGCGGTAGAGGGCGGCCCGGCTCCGGCCATCCGCTGCCTTACAGAGCTCCGCGCTTTCCCGGGCAGCCCACAAGCGGTCAGCGAGGCCCGCGTCCTCGTCGACCTCGATGAGCAACAATTCATCTCCTTCGACTGCCTCCTCGAGCAGAAGCGGCTCTTCGGCTTCGTTGCGGGGCGCAGCCGGCATCGGGGCCAGTTCGCGCGGGACGACGCTGGTGTCCTTCCAGTTGATCACCCCGTAGATGAAGTCGATCGTCTCCCCATCCGACGAGAAGGGCATCAGGATGCCGCGATAGCAGATCTCGTGACCCCGCTGGTTCTGGAACTCGGCTTCGAAGCCGATGGGAGCGCGGTTGGCGATGATCTGCAGGTAATGATCGGTCAGTCGCGACAGGAGCGAGCGGCTGGGTACTTGCGCGATCGTCTGGACCTCGGGTCCGATGTCGCATTCGGCCCGGATCGCGACACCGATGTAGGCGGTCGTAGGGTTTTCCGAGTTCTCCGTGAAGTCGAGCAGCACGCTGTTGCTGGCGAAGTCTTCGATGTTGACGGGGTCCAGGTCCTCAATGGACGGGTAGTCACGACCCTTCAGCAGCGATGCCCAGTAATTGTAGGCGCGCACGTGCATTCGGCGCTCATCGGTGCCGATCTCGATGGGCGGTGCAGGCGGGGCTTCCTCCACCGGATCTTCGTAGCGGGCCTGGTAACCGTCCATCAGGGTGTTCCAAAATGCTCCATTTCCGCGCGAAACTGCGGGAAAGTGCTTACGATAACGTTAAGCATGTCGCGGTGAACGGACTGTCTTCACGATGTCACGGGCCCGTCGCGGTTAGAGGGGTACGCAGCGCTGGCGTTACGTTTAGGAGCCTTGCCAGTGCTGACGACCATGTTGCTGATCCTCGTACCAGCCGCGGCTGGGCTGCTCGTTGCGCGGAGAGCGAAGACCATCCCGCTCGTGCGATGCTTAGGCGTCACCTTCGACATGTGGGCCGACAGCGCTCGCAACGGACCGAAACTGACCGGGAGGTAAACACTTCGACTCGCGGGGGAATCGCTCTGTCGCATCCGGCGACGCGAGACGAATCCATCTTCCGCCAGGATCGGTTTGATGAGGACCATGATTTCGTCCTTGATCCGCGGAGCCCGATACTGGCCAGAGACTCAGGCGCTCGAACTCTGCCTCGTGGGTGGCCGCCGCTACCTTTATCTGGGAGTGCCGCAGCGCCTCGCCGACGAGTTCCAGCGGGCACGTTCGAAAGGCAACTTCTTCAACCTCAGGATCAAGGGTCGGTTCGACTGCCACCCGCTCCGCGACGAGGGAAACCGTCGTTGCCAGCTGCAAGCCGCCAACGAATGAATGGGAACTGCTACAAGCCGACCGCGTTCGTTACGCCTGCATAACAGGAGTGACGCTCATGGTGGACAACAACGAACCTCGGGAAACGGTGGAGCGTACCACCATTGTCGAAACCGACCGGGGCGGCGGCAGCGGGCTGATCGCCGTCGTGCTGCTGATCATCGCCGTTCTCGCGCTGCTCTTCCTCTTCCGCAACGAGCTCGGCTTCGGTGGCGACAAGACGGAGATCAGCGTTCCCGACAAGATCGACGTCAACATCAACTAGGCTTGAGTGGGAGACCCGCACCGCGGCCGTTTGCCCCGGCCGGGTGCGGGTTTTCTCTTGAGCGCGGGAGCGGTAGAGCGGGGCCATGCTTAGCACCTCCTCCCCCGCTTACCTGAGTGGCTTCGGCGGGCATTTCGCCACAGAGGCCGTGCCCGGCGCGCTGCCGCACGGTCGAAACAGTCCGCAGCGGCCGGCATTCGGCCTGTACACGGAACAGCTCAGCGGCACGGCTTTCACCATGCCCCGCCACGAGAACCGGAGAAGCTGGCTGTACCGCATGAGGCCGAGCGCGGATCATCGGCCGTTCACCCGCTATGAAGGCGCAGAACGCTTTCGCTGCGACGCTGGCGATCAGCCGCTCGCTCCGAACCGCTTGCGCTGGGATCCGGCCGCCGAGCCGGCGCCGGGAACAGACTTCGTGGATGGTCTCACCACCATGGTCTTCAACCGCTCGCCCGCCGACCTGGAGGGTGTGGCGGTGTCGGTATATGCCGCGAGTGCAAGCATGGACGGACGCGTGTTCGTCTCGGCCGACGGCGAGCTGCTGATCTTGCCGCAGCAGGGCCGGCTGGAGCTGCTGACGGAGCTTGGCCGGCTGGAGGTCGAACCGGGGCAGATTGCCCTCCTCCCGCGCGGCATCCGCTTCCGGGTCATGCTGCCCGACGGAACGGCTCGCGGCTACGTTTGCGAAAACTACGGTGCGCCGTTTCGCCTGCCCGATCTCGGGCCGATCGGCGCCAACGGCCTCGCCAACCCGCGCGACTTCGAGACGCCGGTCGCGTGGTTCGAGGACCGCGACGAGCCGACGGAGGTTGTGCAGAAATACGGCGGGCAGCTGTGGACCACGACCCTCGATCACTCGCCGCTGGACGTGGTCGCCTGGCACGGCAACCTCGCGCCGTGGCGCTACGACCTGTCGACATTCAATGCCATCGGCACGGTCAGCTTCGACCACCCCGATCCCAGCATCTTTACCGTGCTCACCTCACCGTCGAGCGTCGTGGGCCGTGCCAATGCCGACTTCGTCATCTTCCCGCCGCGCTGGATGGTGGGCGAGGACACGTTCCGCCCGCCCTGGTTCCACCGCAACGTGATGAGCGAGTGCATGGGCCTGCTGACCGGCGAGTATGACGCCAAGGCGGAGGGCTTCAGCCCCGGGGGCATGAGCCTGCACAATATCATGACCGGCCATGGTCCCGATGTGGACACCTGGCGCCGTGCATCCGAAGCGGAACTCAAGCCCGTCAAGATCGGCGGCACCATGGCATTCATGGTTGAAAGCTGCTGGCCCTACCAGGTGTGCGCCGAGGCGCTCGGCCGGGCGCAGCCGGACTACGACCTCGCCTGGGCCGACTTCCCCAAGGCGCGCCTGCCGTGAGCGGTCTGGACGAGACCCACGATCCCTCCCGGACCAGTTGGGTTGGGAGCGCCAACGGCCACCCGCATTTCCCGGTGCAGAACCTTCCGCTCGGCATCTTCTCGGCGCAAGGGACCGGCCGGCGTGTCGGGGCGGCCATCGGCGACTTCATCCTCGACCTGCTCACGGTCGGCAGCCTGCTGGACGAGGACTGGCTAGACGACCTGTCGCACCCGGTGCTGAATGCCTGGCTGGCGCGCGGGCCCCAGGACCAGCGGGCGCTCCGCCGCCGCCTGTCCGACCTGCTCAGCGACGAGCAGCACCGCGATGATGTCGAGGCCGCGCTGCTGGGCCAGAGCGAGGCCACCATGCATCTGCCGTGCATCGTGGGCGACTACACCGACTTCTATGTCGGCATCCATCACGCGACCAACGTGGGCCGGCAGTTCCGCCCCGACCAGCCGCTGCTGCCCAACTACAAGCACGTCCCCATCGGCTATCATGGCCGCGCCAGCAGTGTCCGCGCGTCGGGCGAGCCGGTCATTCGCCCCAACGGCCAGCGCAAGCCCCCCGAGGCCGAGGAGCCGGTATTCGGTGCGTCCCGCCGCCTGGACTATGAGCTGGAGCTCGGCCTGTGGATCGGACGCGGCAACCGGCTCGGCGAACCGATCCCGATCGACCAGGCTGACGAGGCGATCGCCGGCTACTGCCTGCTCAACGACTGGTCCGCGCGCGACCTGCAGGCGTGGGAATACCAGCCGCTCGGACCCTTCCTCGCCAAAAACTTCCTGACCAGCGTGTCCCCCTGGGTGGTCACCGCAGAGGCGCTGCGCCCGTTCCGGAAAGCTCAGCCGCCGCGTCCCGCGGGCGACCCGCAGCCACTGCCGTATCTGCAGGGCGGTAGCGCGGAGCCGGCGCTGGACCTCACCATAGAGGCGCTGATCTCGACGGAGCAGATGAGAGCCAGGGGCTTACCCCCTCACCGCCTCAGCCACGGCAACGCCAGCGCCGCCATGTACTGGACCGCCGCCCAGATCGTCGCACACCACACGGTGAACGGCTGCAACCTCCAGCCGGGCGACCTGATCGGAACTGGCACGCTGTCCACGGACAGCAACGACGGCCTCGGCTCCCTCCTGGAGATCAGCCGGGGCGGCAAGCAACCGGTGACGCTTCCCACCGGCGAGACCCGCAGCTTCCTCGAAGACGGCGACGAACTGACGCTCACCGCGCGCGCCGAACGTAAGGGGTTCGTCACCATCGGCTTTGGAGAGTGCACCGGTGAGGTGGTCGGCTTAGCCTGAGACCCGTCCCACGCTGCACGATCAGAAGGCGTACCGTCTCAGTCCACGAGCGACCGCGCGAATGTTCACAATGTTCACGGTCGTGCGGGTTTGCGCCGGAGCAATCTCGTGATGTGAAAGAGCCGGCGGGCGAGCCGCTTGCCAGCTTGGAGCAGGCGCAATCCTACTGTTCAAGGGTCGTGTGGATGTCTGCTCGGCGTAGGAAGCGAACATAAGATTGAGGGTCGTACGTCGAAGCTGACTAGGATAGGTACGGCCCGCGGCTATCCTGCCGCACTGTCTTGCAAGACGCCGGAGCACGGTACGTGCTCCAACTAGCCTATCTCCTCGTCGAGAAATCTTCGATGCGAAAGCTCTCGGGTACTGCTGAGGTTCATTTCTCTCACTGAAAACCTGATGATAATCGCCAGCACCGTTTTCGGCGGCGTCGGCCGCCATGCCCCGGCATGTAAGGAAGTGACTGTGTTTGTTCGTTATCTCGGTTTCGCTTTGGCTTCCGTCGCTGCGCCCGCGCTCGCGCAGTCCGTGGATCATGGCAACATGGATCATGGAGCAATGGAACACGGCGCCCCGCAGCCTGCCGAGCCGCAGCAGCGGCAAGCTGCGCCCGCAACTGCCACGTCCGCGCATCAAGGGCATGAAATGCACCAGCAAGCACCAGCGAAGAGCAAGAGCCCTCGGTCCGTTGACCATGGCGCGCACAACGCCAAGCCCCTGCCGGAACACACCGCTACGCAACGCAATCATGCAACCCATGGTGAAGGTCATAGCGCGATGAGCGGGGCGCTCGGCCCCTATGGAATGCAGCGCGAGGCGTCGGGCACGGCCTGGCAGCCGGACAATTCCGAGCACATGGGCGTGATGGTTCATAGAGGCGACTGGATGCTGATGGGCCACGCCGTCCTCAACCTCGTTTACGATCATCAAGGTGGCGACCGGGGGGATGATAAGGCGTTTGCGTCCGGCATGTTGATGGGCATGGCTCAGCGGTCGCTCGGGGAGGGCAAACTCCAGTTCAAGGCGACGGTTAGCCCAGACCCGTTGATGGGCAAGCGTGGCTACCCGCTCCTGCTCGCAACCGGCGAGACCGCGGACGGGGTCGAGCATCTGGTTGACCGCCAGCATCCGCACGACTTCTTCATGGAGTTGTCGGCGTCAGTGTCTCAGAACATCAGTCCAGAAAGCAGCATCTTCATTTACGGTGGCCTGCCAGGCGAACCGGCGTTCGGCCCACCCGCGTTCATGCACCGCGAAGCAATCATGGACTCGCCTGAAGCACCGATCAGTCACCATTGGCTCGACTCGACGCACATCAGCTTTGGTGTGCTCACGGCGGGCGTGATTGCCGACCGGTTGAAGCTGGAAGTCAGCCGCTTCAATGCTCGTGAACCAGATCAGTATCGTTGGAACATCGAAAGCGGGCCACTCGACTCCACTGCCGCTCGTCTCTCGTGGAACCCAACGGCCAAGCTCTCGCTCCAGGGCAGCTGGGGCAAGTTCAAGGAGCCGGAACAGCTTGAGCCCGACGTCGACCAGCGCCGCTGGTCCGCTAGTGCGCTTTATGCCACCGACATCGGTCGCGACTGGAAACTCGCGGCCACCCTTGCCTGGGGCCGGAAAACCACGTCAGAGCATGGCCACACCTATCGCGACGATGCGTTCGTTGCCGAGGCTTCGCTCAAGAAAGACGGATGGACCGTCTTCAGCCGCGGCGAAGTGACGGAGAACCGCGAGCTAGTCGAGGGTGAAGACGATCACGGCCCGGCCTACCGCGTCGGCAAAGTGTCGGTCGGCGCAGTCCGGGATTTTCAGATTGCCAATAATCTGTCCATCGGTGCTGGTGGATTGGTCGCGTTGAACCTCGTGCCGGACGCACTCGAGCAGCTGTATGGCAGCCGTAATCCGGTCGGCGCCATGGCGTTCGTTCGGTTGCGGGTAAACTAGATCTCATAACCTAAGCGTTCCGCCGTGAGGCTCCGCAGCGGGTCCTAAGCGGACATAAGTTTACCCCAGCCCACGACTCTCGGCCATCAGCTTGGTCATGGCGTAGAGCGCATCCATCGCCGGCGTCTGCGAACCGATCCTCCCCGCAATCTCGCGGGGAGCGCCGACCAGGGCTTCGAGTTCCAGCGGGCGGCCCGCCTCTGCGTCTTGCAGCATGCTGGTCTTGAACGCGCCCAGACGCGCCGTGACCGCCATGCGCTCTTCGCCGCTCTGCTCGATGGGGCAGCCGATGGCGGCTCCGACGGCGGCGGCTTCGGCCATGGCCTGGAGGATGAAGGGTTTCAGCTCCGCGCTGCCGATCAGCCGGTCCGCAGTCGCGCCGGTGAGGGCGGACAGGGGATTGATCGTCATGTTGCCCCACAGCTTGTACCAGATGGCTCGGCGGACGTCCGGGCTGCGCTCGGCGCGGATTCCTGCCTGTTCGAACAGGGTGGCGAGGCGCTCGACGCGGTCGCTCGGCCCGCCTGCGGGCTCGCCGAGGATCAGCTTGTCGGCGTGCACCACCTGCACCTCGGCGGGGGCGACGCGGCGGCAGGCGGCGTGGACGACCGCGCCGATCACCTGAACGGCCGGCAAGGCGGCGGCGACGCGCCCGTCCGGGTCGACCGAGCGCAGCGGCTCCCCGGGCAGGAACCACCAGGGCACACCGTTCTGCAGCGGCAGGATCACTGTGTCCGGCCCGATCAGCGGTCCGGCCGCGCCGGCGGCATCGGCCAGCGCGGTTGCCTTGGTGGCCACGACGACAAGGTCCTGCTCTCCGGCTTCCGCCGCATCACTCACCGCCCGCACAGGCGCGCGCTCCTCGCGGCCCTGCTCCCGCAGCAAGATCCCGTCCCGCAGCGCCGCCAGCGTCTCGCCCCGCGCCACGCACGTCACCTGGTGCCCCGCCAGCGCCAGCCGTCCCGCCAGCCACCCGCCGATCGCGCCCACTCCCACCACGCCGATGTTCATCTTCCCGCTATGCGCGCCAAGCGATAGGGAGGGAAGCGGGAGAGCCCTCATGATTCACCTGACCAAGCGCCAGTTCCTCGCCGGTGGCATCACCGTCGCCGGCACCGCAGCCCCCGTTCCGGCGCTCGCGAGGATGCCGGCTCGGCCGAAGATCGTCACCTACCGCGACCCGAACTGCGGCTGCTGCCACAAGTGGGTCGAGCGGGCACAGTCCGCCGGCTTCGCGGTGGAGGTCCGCCAGGTGCCGGACATCATGGCGGTCAAGGCGAAGCTTGGCGTGCCGGAATCTGTCGCCAGCTGCCATACCAGCGTGGTCGGCGGCTATCTGGTCGAGGGTCACGTTCCGCTCACCGCCGTGAAGAAGCTGCTTGCGACCAAGCCCAAGGGGATCAGCGGCATCGCTGTCCCTGGCATGCCGCGCGGCTCGCCCGGCATGGAGATGCCGGACGGCTCCAGGGATACGTTCGAAGTGATCGCGTTCACTCGCCAGGGTTCCAAGGGCCGCTTCTCGGCCTGACCCGGCCCGCCTCACGCCGCTGCCGACTGCCCGTGGTGCATTCGGGTAGGCCAGTGGTCCCGTAGCCGGCCCTCGTGCTAGGCAAGCCAGCACTATTCGCCGCGGAACGGGGGCGAGTCGCATGGCCACGGAGATCCTGTACCGTGCGTTCCTGAGCTACAGCCACCGCGACAAGCGGGCGGCGGAGCGGCTTCACCACGCGCTCGAGACCTATCGGGTCCCGAGGAGCCTGGTCGGTACGGACTCGCCGAACGGCCCCGTGCCGGAACGGTTGACGCCCATCTTCAAGGACAGGGAAGAGCTGTCCGCCGCTGGTTGCCTGGGCGACGCGATCAATGCGGCGCTTGAGCGGTCGGCGGCGCTGATCGTCGTCTGCTCGCCCGCGGCGGCCGCGTCGCGATGGGTCAACGAGGAGATCCGCGCCTTCAAGCGATTGCACGGGGACAGTCGGGTGTTCGCGGCGATCGTCGAGGGACAGCCGTTCGCGTCCGACCCGGCCGAGGAATGCTTTCCGCCCGCGCTACGCTTCTCGGTCGATGCGGCCGGGCAGCTGACCGATCGTCCTGCCGAGCCGATCGCCGCCGACCTGCGCAAGGAGGGCGATGGCGAGCGGCTCGGCCGGCTGAAGCTCATCGCCGGGCTGCTCGGCGTACGGCTGGATGCGCTGGTCCAGCGCGAGACCCAGCGCCGCAACAAGCGCCTGCGCTATGCCACTGCTGCTTCGGTCGCCGGCATGGCGTTGACCAGCGGTCTTGCCGTCGCGGCCATCGATGCCCGCGACGAAGCCCGCGACCAGCGCAACGAGGCTCAGCGCCAGCGCGCCGAAGCCGACGGCCTGGTCGAATTCATGCTGACCGACCTGCGCGGCAAGCTGGAGCCGGTCGGCCGGCTGGACGTGCTGAAAAGCGTCGGCGACCGTGCGCTGGTCTACTACTCCCGCCAGAACCTCGCCCAGCTTGACGGCGACTCCCTCGGTCGCCGGGCGCGCGCCATGCTGCTGGTGGCGGAGGTGGGCGACCTCCAGGGCGACGAGGAAGCGGCGCGGCGCGGCTTCCGCGAGGCTGCGCGCTCCACGGGCGAGCTGCTGCAGCGGGAGCCGAACAACTGGCAGCGGCTCTACGATCATGCCCAAAGCGAGTTCTGGCTTGCCTACGCCGCTCACAGTCGCGGCGACAACCGCTCCGCCCTGCCGCGCTTCCTGGCCTACCGGAACCTCGGCCGCCGCATGATGGCGATCGCTCCGCAGAGACCAGAATCGCGTGTCGAACTCGCGTCGGCTGAGGTGAACCTCGGGATCGCGCTGGTGGCCGAGGACCGGTTCCAGGAAGCGCTCGCCTCCTTCGAAGTGGCAGCCAGAACCCTGAACGCCATCCGCCCCCGCACCCGCGACATTGCGCTGACTCTTAATCAGGCTTTGGGGCACAAGGCCACGACTCTGTACACTCTCGGCAACAACCAAGGCGCGCTGACGACACGGCGCGAGCAGCTGGCTGTGCTGGGCGAACCCCCGCTCTCAGCGAACGACCGTGAGGTCCAAGAGGCTCGCGCGACCGCGTTGGCGCAGATGGGAACAGCCCTGCTTGCCGAGGGGGAGGTGCGGAACGCGGAGCGTGTGCTGGACGACGCCGTGCGGCGATTCGACGAGCTGGTTGCACTCGACTCAGCCAACAGCGTGTGGGCAGGAGATCGGAATGCATCCCGGATGTGGAGGGCAGTAGCGCGGTCTGCTTACGCCCGCGACAAGGCGAGGGAGGAGATTGCGTCATTGATCCTGACGCAACGAAAGCTCATCGCCCAAACACCCGAATGGGGCCACAAAATGAACCTGCTCCGGATGATCGCCATCGAGCGGGCGCTGACGGGTACGTCGGCGAAGGCTTCCGACCCGGTGATCCTCGAAGCATGGGCACGGCGGCAGTTGCTGAAGCCGGATGAGCGCGCCGTTCTGGCGGCGGTGCTTATCAGTGAAGGTGACGGGATCGCCGAGCGCCAGTCTGCAGAGGCCGAGCGACTTTGGCGCGAGGCCCTGGTGCTGGTCCCGACCCAGCAAAGGGCCACTTGGGCGACGATCCAGCGTTTGCGCGCCGTTCAACGTCTTGGGCAGCCCTATCGAGATGCGAACGACGTCCCTGCGAGTGCTTTCGCAAGCATATTTGCGCGGTCGCCGCGCGGGTGAAGGCGTGAACTCAAGCCAGGAGAGCGGACATGCCGCAGGACACGATGGAAGACGTGGGAATCGGTAGCGTCACCGTATCGATCAACGATCAGCGGAATATCAGCTACAGTGCGGATCCGGTCGAGCCTGATGTGAACGGCAATATTTCCTTCAACCTCGTCTCGACTGGGTCGAAGGTGTGGACGTTCAACTCCAACGACCCGATCAACATCGCCAATCCGCACGACTTTTCGTACACTCTAGTGAGTCCGACCCAGCTGAACGTGACCGACACCTCTGCCGACGAGGCGACGATCCCGCAGCATAACTACACCTTGAAGATCCAGAGCCAGAACGGTGAGAACTTCGAGTTCGATCCTGTCATACGGGACCGTGTCTGACAGCGTGCACCCGGCGGAGCACTGGCGGCGACGGCTCAATCCCTCGCAGCCAGTGCTTCCACATACACACGCGGGCGCTGCGTCGACCCAGTCCTGTTGCCGTCGGTGCCGCCCACGCTCACCCCCATCCGTTCCAGCATGGATTGAAGGGACGCCTGCGTGAAGGGCGAGTTGCGCAGCCGGTCACCGGTGCCCGGGAGCCCGACCACCAGCCCATAGCCAACCAGTTGGTTCGCCCGCACGTTCTCGACCTAGACAATGTCCTTGATTCGCGGGGCGGCGAGTGCCGGCATCGCTCCAAGCCCGGCCGGGGCGATCAGAAACAATCTCGATCTCACCCAAACCCTCCAAACCCGTTTTATCCCTTCATTATAGAGGCAGAACCGCTCAGCGGCGCTCAGTCGGGCCTGTCATCTGGTCAGACACACCAATGTGGATCCCCGTGCGCACGCGACTGAACATGACCTTCGGCAAGCAGCAGGCTGGCGAGGTCGCGGCCGTCCACGGCCACTTGGTGCACGGGCGGGCTCTCTGCTTCTGTGGGCCGGGGCAGCGCGGTCAGGCTGACGGCACTGCTGCTCAGCAATGTGCGCAGGCGTTCGGCGGCAAGTCTGCCTAGCTGGCGCTCAGCTGCGCAACCGGCTTGGGTTGCACGTGGAGCCGTGATACCGGCCAAGTGGTACTCGCGATGATCGTAGCGGAAGCTCGCCGCATCATGGACGCAGTTCCGGTCGCCGGCTGCCTGACAGATCCCGAAGGCAGCTCGAATATCGGTCATTGCGGGCGCGGGCCGCGAATGGTTGCGGACGGCCTGCGCGGGCAATACGCCAGCTTTCCCCATCGAGATCCACATGAGAGCCATCAGGAACAGGGCTAGCATGGGCGGAACGAGCTTTGTCGGGCGCCACACTGTGGGCAGGCCGGCCTGCTCTACCGGAGGCGAAGCGAGCGCGACCGGGGGGTCGAAACGAGGACGCGGAGCTTGGCGCAGCGGCTCGTCCACGCCCGAGGGACCGAAGAATAGAGCCTTTCGCTCAAGGTAGCTCTCGGGCCGTATCCAGTAATGACCCGAGCGCCGGTTAGGCGGGGTCGGAGCGGGCATGCGACCGCCGGTCATGACTGCCCACCTCCGCGTACTTCGGCCAAGGCTCGATAGGCTTTGGGCATTGCGAGCATGGCCGTTGTTGCGCTGATTGCGGTCGCCAACTGACACCAGCTGCACAAGGCACGGTTCTCCGCCCATTCCTCGCGCGCAAGGACCAGGCAGGTGACGAGGTCCGACCAGGCCTTGGCAGCGGCGGCAATTGGCAAGATGGGCTGGCGCTTGGCGCGATACTGCCCGCCGGCAGCAGCGAGTGCGGCCGTTGCCGCATAGGTCAGAACCATGAGGAAACCGTCGGGAGTCTGCAGCCGTTTGTACGCGTAATCGGACGCGTCAACTTGCTCCGCGTCGAAGATCTTGCCTGGGAGGATGTCGGGGAGCTTCTTCAGCAGCCCGGATTGATAGGCGCTGACAACCATTCCGATCACCGCTCCGCCGAAGCTCAAGCCGACTGTCCAGCGGCGCCGCTGGAGGTCGGGCAAATGGCCGAGGCGCAACTCGCGGCTCAGCTGGTGCGGCGGCAGGATCTCATGGCGCATGTGGCTCCACTCCGAGGAGGCCATCACACAACGGTCGAAGCCGCTGCTCGCTCCCGCCATTTGACGGGCGGCGCAAACCATTCGCGGCGCAGGCTTGTTTGGCGTGGGCGAGGCTGTTAGGGGGCGAGCCGCCCACCGGGTACGCCGCTTTAGCTCAGCTGGTAGAGCACATCATTCGTAATGATGGGGTCACGTGTTCGAGTCACGTAAGCGGCACCACGATCTCGGTTAACCTGCAAGAAGCCTGGTCAGGCGTTCGCGCCTGCAAGTCCGTCCCGGACCGATCTGTTCACATCCAGCAGCGGTTCGATTGGTTCGCGGCCGGCGATCACCTCCCTCGTGAAGCGGTCCACCCAAAGCCCGCCGTGGTCGGCGAAACGAGCAAAGCCAACAGAACCGCGCCTGACACAAGCGCTCCCAGCAGCGGCAGCCTGTCCCGCTTTTTCCACCCGGATCGAGAGCTCATCGCCAGAGCAACGCCTACGACCACAATGCCCGCGAGTAGTGAGTCACTTCAGCATGGTGTTCCAGGGATCTCTGGAATAGGAGCCGAGCCGCTTGGCAGGCCCAACCATCCCATATCCAGCGCAAGTTGGACCCTGCGCTGAACCTTGCCAGTTGTGGCGAGTATGCCGGCACTTGGTGACTCCCTTCAGGAACTCACCATAGACAAATGTGGAACATACGCCGAACTTCAACAATCTCCGGAATGGAGGAAGGGCTCGGCACCGGAGGAGCGCAAGCGTCATGATCGAAGCGGAATGGTGGGAATATGACGACATGTCGGAGCTAGCTTCGGCGGTCGCGGGGGATGTCGCCTTCATTGTGGAGAGTGCACTTGAAGCGCGGAATGCCGCTCTCCTCGCGCTGCCGGGCGGTAGCACGCCAGGTCCAATCCTGTCCGAACTGGCGAAGGCGAAGCTCGGCTGGAAGCGCGTCACCATCATTCCGACGGACGAACGGTTGGTTCCGCTCCAGAGCGAACTCAGCAACGTGCGTGCGCTCGCCAAGACGTTCCTTCCCGGCGGAGCACGGGTCCTGCCAATCACAACCGAGAATGCCGACTACCGCCTCGCCGGCAACTCCGCGGATGCGGTGCTGCAGGACCTGCCCTGGCCGCCGGACCTTGTATGGCTGGGGATGGGAGAGGATGGTCACACTGCGTCCATTTTTCCCGGTCCCGATCTGCAGACCGCTCTGGATGCGCCGAAGGCGCGGCGGGCAGTTGGGGTCATGCCGGACCCGCTTCCGGAGAATGCGCCGGTCGCGCGCGTGACCCTCACGCGGGCGTCGATCCTATCCGCGCGAACACTGCTGATCACGGTAACCGGCGATCGCAAGCGGCAACTACTCGAGCAGGCTATTGCGGACGGGCACAGCAGCAAGCTGCCGATCGGTCGCGTACTCGCGGAAGCGGAGCAGCCGATCGACATCCACTGGTGCCCCTGAGTGCTAGCGGAGCCGCTCAGCGTGCCAGTGGAGGTGGGCACTGATGAAGGTGGATATGAAGTAGTAGCTGTGGTCATATCCGGGCTGCCGGCGCAGAGTCAGTGCGATCTGCGCATCCGCGCAGGCGCGTTCCAGGAGTTCGGGTCGCAGTTCGCGATCCAGGAACGGGTCGGAGTCTCCGACGTCAACCAACAACTCGGGTACGCGAGCACCATCCTCGATCAAGGCGACTGCGTCGTGCACCCGCCAGTGCAGACGGTCATTGCCAAGGTAGCGACCTAGCGCTTTCTGACCCCAGGGCACCTGACTGGGCGCAACAATGGGAGCGAAGGCCGAAACGCTGCGGAAGCGATCCGGATGGCGCAAGCCCATCGTCAGTGCACCATGCCCGCCCATCGAATGACCGGTCAGACCTTGCCGGGACAGGTCGACCGGGAACTCCGCGGCCACTAACGCGGGCAGTTCCTCGGTAATGTAGCTCCACATCCGGTAGTGCCGTGCCCATGGCTCCTGACTGGCATCGACGTAGAAGCCTGCCCCGAGCCCGAAGTCCCACGCACCCTCCGGGTCGTCCGGCACCTCCTCACCACGGGGACTCGTATCGGGCGCGACGAACACCAGGCCCAGCTCCGCGCAAACCGCGCGATACTCGCCTTTTTCAGTCACGTTGGCATGGGTGCAGGTCAGGCCCGACAGGTACCAGACCACAGGCAGCCTGCCCCCGCCTTCCGCTTGTGGGGGCAGGAAGATGGAGAAGGTCATGTCCGTTCCCGTCGCCGTCGACGGGTGCCTGACGACAAGCTGACGGCCGCCATGCGACCTGGCTTCGCTCAAGGTTTCCATGGCCCCTTCTTAGCGCTCACGCGGAGCTTGTGGAACGTCACGGACCCTTTGACAGGCCCAGGGCGAGCGGCTGAGGGAAGCTAGGCCGGTACCCTGTGCAGCGCGCACAGCTTGTTTCCGTCCGGGTCTCGCAGGTAGGCAAGGTAGAGCTTGCCGAAGCCGCCCTGTCGCACACCCGGCGGATCTTCGATGGCGGTTCCACCCGCTTCCAGGCCGGCCTGGTGCCAGGCCTTCGCCTGCTCAGGGCCATCGACTGCGAAGCCTATTGTGCATCCATTCCCGTGCGTCGCCGGCTGCCCGTCGATAGGCTTGGTCACGATGAAAATTCCACCATTGTTGAGGTAGACGATCCGACCCTTCTCATCCATTCGTCCGGGCTTGCCGCCCATTGCGGTGAAGAGGGCGTCGTAGAAGCGCTTTGAACGATCAAGATCGTTCGACCCCACCATCATGTGGCTGAACATTCACCCTCCTGTTGTCTGAGCGACGAGCGAGTAGCGCCGTTTCCGCAAAGCTCAAGCAGGCTGGGTCGCCGTTAGCGCCGAGTACAGAGCACGTCCGAGAGGTACCACTCACGGCCGAGGCGCACTCGATCGAAAGCAATGGCCCGGTTGTATCCCGTGTAGTTGCACAGCCGGTTCGCCGTTTGCTGTTCGCATCCGCCCCAGTTTGCACCCTGACATGCGCTTACTCGCTGTCCGCGGATGGACGGACTTGCGAAGAAGATGGTGTTCTCCCCCCTCAGCTGCGGGCCGCCGACCGGGCCGGACCAGTTGCCCCAGTTCCCGCCCGGATAGCCACCTCCCGGTGGGTACCAGCCGCCGCCCAACGGCTGAACGGAGCGGACCGTGGGGAGGCCGAGTGGGCGCGCGTCACGATAGTCGCGATCAACCATGATGCAGCGACCGCTGAAGTTCACGCCTGAACAGACCCGCCAACGTCCCTCAACCCGGATAGAGCCCGCGTTCGTGAACGGGAGGCGGACGCTGTTTTCGTTGCTGCGAAAAGTCGCCGCCGAGCCGCGGTAGTCTCGGGCGTCAAAGAAGGTGATGGTCCCCTGGCCCTGCCCCGGGATCACGACGCGCGCCGCCTCTTGGGCCCCGGCGTGCCCAGAGGCACCGAGCACTCCCGCGACGATGATCAGAGACTTCTTCATGGCTGATCTCCTCGGTTAAGTACCGGCGGCGCCTAGATCCAACACGCAGCCACTTCCGCGCCAAGCCGATCGTTACGGTGCCAGCCTAAACCCGAGGTGATACCGGTGCCAATCCCGTCAATAGATCACCACGCTCCGGATGCTTTCGCCAGCGTGCATCAGGTCAAAGCCCCGGTTGATCTCCTCAAGGCTCAGGACGTGGGTGATCATGGGGTCGATCGCGATTTTTCCATCCATGTACCAATCGACAATCTTCGGAACGTCCGTGCGACCCTTGGCTCCACCGAACGCCGTCCCCCGCCAATTGCGCCCGGTCACGAGCTGGAACGGCCGGGTTGCGATCTCCTTGCCTGCCTCCGCGACGCCGATGATGATCGAGGTTCCCCAGCCGCGGTGGCAGCATTCGAGCGCGGTGCGCATCACTTCCGTGTTGCCCGTTGCATCGAAGCTGTAGTCGGCCCCACCATCGGTGAGTTCGACAACCTTCGCGACGATGTCTTCGCGGCTCATGCCCTTGGTGTTGAGGAAGTCCGTCATGCCGAACCTGCGGCCCCATTCCTCACGATCAGGGTTGATGTCGATCCCGACGATCTTGGTCGCTCCGGCGAGCCGCGCACCCTGGATCACGTTAAGGCCGATGCCGCCCAGCCCGAATACGACGACAGTGTCGCCGACCTGAACCTTCGCCGTGTTGACCACCGCGCCGACGCCGGTGGTGACGCCGCAGCCGATGTAGCAGCTGGTCTTGAATGGTGCGTCCTCGCGGATCTTGGCGACCGCAATCTCCGGCAGGACCGTGAAGTTCGAGAAGGTAGAACAGCCCATGTAGTGGAAGATCGGCTGCCCCCTGTGACTGAAGCGGGTGGTGCCGTCCGGCATCAATCCCTTGCCCTGCGTGGCGCGAATAGCCGTGCACAGGTTCGTCTTGCCGCTCAGGCACGACTTACACTGACGGCATTCGGGCGTGTAGAGCGGGATCACGTGGTCGCCGGGCTTCACGGACGTGACGCCCGCCCCGACCTCACGGATGATGCCTGCACCTTCGTGGCCTAGCACCGAAGGAAAGATGCCTTCGCTGTCGAACCCGTCCAGCGTGTAGGCATCGGTATGGCAGATGCCCGTCGCCATGATCTCAAGGAGCACCTCGCCCGCCTTTGGTCCTTCGAGATCCAGTTCGACGATTTCGAGCGGCTTCTTGGCTTCGAATGCGACGGCTGCGCGGGTCTTCATGGGCGTGTCGTCCTCCTTGTTGGTCCCCGATGCCACGCCGGAGCGCCGGGGCCAAGGGTCCTGACAACTCCCTGTGTTCACGCGACAAATCGAGCCGTGAGGCCGACGAAACGCAATTGCATTCGCGCACCTTGGTCCTAAGCTGGGCTCTGTTTCCAGTGGCCCCCCGGGCCGTGTGGGGGTTCGAAACACTGTTCCGTTGCGTTCGCGCCTCCGCGCGCCTGTTCCTTCTTGCGGTTCCCGCGCTGGTCATTCTGCCGCTGTCCACGCTGGCCGATGCTCAGGTTCCGTCGGTCGTGGAAGAGGTCAAGGTGGTCACTCAAGATGAGGACCGCGCGGCATTCCTGATCCGGTTTTCACCCGCTGTTCCGCAATTTGCACCTGTGAACGCCAACCCGACGCGCCCTGAGCTGCTGCTGCGATCAACCGTGCGCGCGCCGCAGGTCCCCCAGCGCAGTAGCCATCGTAGTATCGTTCGGTCGAGCAGCCTGGAGGCATCCGAAAGCGGGCTCGCCTGGCGCTTCGATACCGTGGCGCCAGCCCAGGTCACCGCGGAGCCGGCCGGCGATAATCGGCTCCAGGTGGTCGTGACCCGGCTGAGCGAGGGCGAGGCCACCGGCATCCGGCCGATCGGCACCACCCCGGATCAGGTCGTTCCCGCATCCGAGCTGCCCGCCTACAATCCAGCCTTCGCCGAAGGTGTGGCCGGAGACTCCTACGAACTCGTGCCGCTCAAGTATGCCGACGTCAGCGAGGTCATCGGCCTGCTGCTCGAAGGCGAGACGGTGCAGCCAAACAACGTGTTCATCCGCCGCGAGCCCGGCTTTGGCTCGATCGCCTCGTCCAGCACGCAGCCGAGCTATGTCAGCGCTCAGAACCAGGCGCAGGGTAACAGTGTGCCGCTCGGTCAATCGTTCGCCGGCCGGGGCCTCGCCATTGACCGACGCCTGAACGCCATTTGGATCACTGGCACGCTCGAGCGGATCGAGCGCATCAAGCAGCAGATCGCATTGATCGACATCCCTGTGGATTCCGTTATCCTGGAAACGCAGTTTGTCGAGTTGACCGAAACTGGCGCGCGAAACCTCGGCATCGACCTTGCAAACTCATCGGGCCAGATCGCCACGGGCACGGTCACGACCGGTGCCAACCTTCCCTTCGGCCTCGATCCGACGACCATCCTCAAGTCGGGCGGGCTTCAGGCCGCGATCTACGCGCAGGTCCAGAAAGGGGAGGGCCGGATCGTTTCGCGTCCGCGGATTGCGGCACAGAGCGGTTCAACTGCCAAGATCATCACGGGTGATGCGCTGCCGATCCTGACCTCCATCACCCTGTCGGGCGTGAACGGCGTCAGTCAGCAGGTGCAATACGTCAATGTGGGAGTGACCCTGCAGATTGCGCCGCGCGTGAGCTCCGATGGCTTCGTTACGTCGCAGATCTACGGCGTCGTCTCGTCCGTGACGGGCTACAGCCAGGGCTATCCCACGATCAGCCAGCGCGAGGCGGAGACCTCCGCATCGGTACGCGACGGAGAGACGTTCGTAATCGGGGGCCTGACCCAGGAGAATAACCTTACAACCAAGGGACGGCTGCCGATCCTGGGAGACATTCCGCTGGTCGGGACCTTGTTCCGGAACGAGCGGTCCACCCGAGCCAAGACCGAACTCTACATCGTGATCACGCCGCATATCGTCCGTCACCGGCGGTTCGAGAGCCCGGACGCCGCCACTGGGGCCGCACCGGAGCAGGCTTCCGTACCGGGAGTGCCGCGCTAGCCGAATAGCTTCCTGCGACCGCCAGTTCCGATCCCTCCCAAGCGAATCCCCTGCGATCCGCCGGCCTGGCGAAGCTCAAGTATGTCTATTCTAAGCGCCTGAGTTAAAAGCATTTTTTCCTCGACAGTGCCGCGAATCGCGTTAGCTTCAACTCTGCTTCCAGTGCCCCTGGTTGCGTCAAACGAGTTGTTCGAGAGGAAAACATGGGGATGAAGAAAGCACTTCTGGCGACCGCGATTGTCCTGCCCATCGCGGCCTTGGCTACCCCTGCGCAAGCGCAGCGTGCGGGTGACAAGATCGACGGCAGCTACATCTGCGTGTTCAACAAGAATGCCGTATCGCGAGGTGCTGCACAGGCCGAAGCCAACCGCGCGGCGGCCTCGGTGGGGGCTCGAGTAAACCACGTGTACAGCGTCGCCATCCGTGGCTTTGCGGCAAACATGGCTCCGCAGGCGGTCGAGCGGATCAAGGCCGCCAACCGCAACATCGAGTATTGCGAGCAGGATCAGGTGGTCACCGTGGTTCCGGTGCAGGCTCAAGGAGGCGGCGTACAGGCGTCCGCGGTCCAGCCCGCGCAGGAGACCCCATGGGGCATTGCCCGAGTGAACGGCGGTGCTTCAGGCACCTTCGCCACGGCGTGGGTCATCGACACCGGGATCGACTTCACGCATCCGGATCTCAACGTCGACACTGCGCGCAGCAAGAGCTTCATTCGGGACATCTCTCCGGTCGACCAGAACGGCCACGGCACGCACGTCGCGGGAACCATTGCGGCCATCAACAACACCATTGGGGTGATCGGCGTCGCGCCAGGAGCCAAGGTGGTTGCGGTCCGAGTGCTCGACCGTCGTGGTAGCGGATCCAACTCCGGCGTGATTGCGGGCGTCGACTATGTCGCCCAGAACGGGCGCGCCGGTGACGTCGCCAACATGAGCCTTGGCGGTGGCGTCAGCACCGCGCTCGACACAGCGGTCGTGAACGCTTCTGCTGGCGGCGTTCGTTTCGCCCTGGCAGCAGGCAACGAGAGCGATAATGCCAACAACCACTCCCCGGCCCGCGCGAATGGCCAGAACATCTACACGGTCTCGGCCTTCTCCGTTGGCGACAAGTGGGCGAGCTTTTCCAACTACGGGAACCCGCCGGTGGACTTCTCCGAACCCGGCGTATCGATCAAGTCGACCTGGCTGAGCGGCGGATACAACACCATCAGCGGGACCTCCATGGCCACTCCGCACCTTGCCGGATTGCTCTTGACTGGAGCCATTCGCGCAGGCGGCAACGTCGCGGGCGATCCGGACGGCAAGCCGGACGTAATCGGCGTCAAGTAAGGGTCAGACGTTACGGAAGGGGCGGCTTGCCATGTGCAGGCCGCCCCTTTTCTTGTCTGCGCCCGATGCCTAGGCTCCCGTGCCGAAAAGGGGAGCATCGATGGGCTGGGCCGACGGGAGACACGCACTCATCACCGGTGGGGGCACCGGCATTGGCGCCGCCGCGGCACGCGCCTTGGCAGCAGAGGGCGCTCGCCTTTCGCTTCTCGGCCGCCGACGCGAGCCATTGGAAGCCGTGGCTGCGGAGGTGAAAGGGACCGCGATACCGTGCGACGTTTCAGATCGGGCTTCGCAGGAAGAAGCTTTCGCCGAGGCGCGGGAGGTGAACGGCCCGCTTGATCTCGTCATCCTCAATGCAGGGGTTGGCGACAGCGCCCCCTTTCAGCGTACGCCGCGTGAGACCTGGGATCGGATCATCGCGACGAACCTGACGGGGCTGTTCGACGGGGCACAGCTGGCGCTCCCGGACCTGCTCCAAGGCGAGGACAAGCGGCTGGTGATCGTGGCGTCCGTGGCGGGCCTCCGGGGAGCAGCATACGCAGCACCTTATGTCGCATCCAAGCACGGGGCGGTCGGCCTGACAAAGAGCCTCGCGCTGGAGTTTGCGAAGACGAACCTCACTGTCAACGCGGTTTGCCCCGCCTTCGTGGACACGCCAATGGTGGACGAAAGCGCCGCCCGGATCGCGCGGGTGACGCGCCGGAGCCAGGACGAGGCCCGGGCGAGTCTCGCCGCGCTGAACGCGAATGGCCGGCTGGTCACGGCCGAGCAAGTGGCGCACGCCATCCTCTATCTGTGCCACCCTGACGCACGATCCGTCACGGGAGCCTGCGTAACAGTAGATGGGGGGACCACCGCATGACCCTCGATCCGCGTTCGCTGGAGCCGTCGCACTTCCTCTGGTCGTTCGCGGACGAGGTCGGCACCATCACTTTGAACCGGCCAGAGCGGAAGAACCCTCTGACATTCGATAGCTACGCCGAGCTGCGCGACCTCTTCCGCCAGCTGGAGTTTACCAGGACGGTGAAGGCGCTGGTCCTCACGGGCGCGGGAGGCAACTTTTGCTCAGGCGGTGACGTCCATGAGATCATCGGCCCCCTGACCCATATGGACCGAAGCGGCCTGCTCGAGTTCACCCGTATGACCGGCGACGTGGTCAAGGCGGTCCGAGCCTGTCCGCAGCCTGTCGTGGCCGCCGTCGAAGGTGTGTGTGCCGGAGCCGGTGCAATTCTGGCCATGGCCAGCGACCTGCGAATCGCCGCACCGAACGCAAAGGCCGCTTTCCTGTTCACTCGCGTCGGCCTGTCCGGCGCCGACATGGGCGCTTGTGCGATCCTGCCCCGGATCATTGGTCACGGCCGAGCGGCGGAGTTGCTGTTCACCGGGCGGTCGATGAGCGCGGAGGAAGGGGAGCGCTGGGGATTCTGGAACCGTGTCACTGACGATCCGCTGGCGCACGCGCAGACGCTCGCTCGCAGCCTCGCTGCCGGCCCGAGCCTGGCGCACGAGATCACCAAGCGGCAGCTCGATGCGGAGTGGCACCTGTCGATCGACGAAGCCATCGATGCGGAGGCGGAGGTCCAGGCCGAGTGCATGGAAACCAACGACTTCCGCCGGGCGTACGAGGCTTTCTCCGCCAAACGCCCCCCGGAGTTCCAAGGTGACTGACTGGCTGTCCTGGCCGTTCTTCGAACCTCGCCATCGTGCGCTGGCGGAGCGGCTGGGAGGCTGGTGCGGGCAGCAGGACTTCGCTCATCGTGAGGACGTCGACAGCGCCTGTCGGGGTCTGGTCCGCTCACTAGGCGCGGCAGGACATCTGCAGCCTTGCGTCGAACCCGACGTGCGGAGTCTGGCAGTCGCCCGTGCGACGCTTGCATGGCACTCAGGCCTCGCGGATTTCGCCTTTGCGATGCAGGGTCTCGGGTCGGGCGCGATCGCGATTGCAGGTTCACCCGAGCAGAGGGCCTTGTGGCTGCCCAAGGTGGCAGCAGGTGACGCGATAGCGGCCTTCGCATTGACGGAACCGGACACGGGCTCCGACGCGGCCAACATCGCCATGCGCGCGGAGGAAGATGCTGACGGTTGGCTGCTGAGCGGAGAGAAGAGCTACATCTCAAACGGAACCATCGCCGACCTCCTCACCGTTTTCGCCCGTAGCGGCGGCGAGGGTCATGGCGGCATTTCGGCCTTCATCGTCCGCGGAGACGACCCCGGCCTTTCCGTATCGGAGCGCATCGAGGTCATTGCGCCGCACCCGCTTGCCCGAATGCGGTTTGAACGCGTGCGCGCGCAACTCATCGGAGCGCCGGGTCAAGGCTTTCGCGTCGCAATGCAGACGCTGACGCGCTTCCGAGTCAGCGTCGCTGCGGCTGCACTGGGGCTGGGACGGCGGGCACTGGACGAAGCTTTGCGCTTCAGTGCGACGCGAAAGCTGGGTGCGGGTGTGCTCGCGGACAATGCCGTTACGCAGGCCAACCTAGCAGAGATGGCGACCTTGAACGATGCGGCCGCGTTGCTGATCGCCCGCGCGGCATGGGCTCAGGACAGCGGCGCTTCCGACCGCCGGACCGCCGCGATGGCCAAGCTCAATGCCACGGAATCCGCTCAGAAAGTCATCGATATGGCGGTTCAATTGCACGGCGGTTTGGGCGTGACGGTGGGTGCGAAAGTGGAAGAACTCTACCGGGAGATCCGAGCGCTACGGATATACGAAGGCGCGAGCGAAGTTCAGCGGCAGATCATCGCCTGCGATCTGCTGAAGTGCGCACACGCATGAAGACGCTGCTCCCGTCCGGGTGGCCGCGGCCGAAGGGCTACAGCAATGGCATGGCTGCGCGCGGACGCGTGATCTTCACGTCCGGAGTGGTTGGCTGGGACGAGCAGGAGCGCTTCACGAGCGAAACCCTTGCAGGTCAGTTCGCCCAAACGCTGCGTAATGTTCTGGCGATCCTGGCTTGCGATGGTGCAGGTCCACAGAACATCGCGCGGCTGACCTGCTACGTCACCAGTATCGCGGAATACCAAGAGAGCCTGGCGGAAATCGGGGCTGCATGGAAAGCGGTCATGGGGCCGCATTATCCCGCAATGGCCCTGGTCGAAGTGGTGCGGCTGGTGGAGGCCCATGCCAAGGTCGAGATCGAAGCGACCGCGGTGGTGCCGGAATGAGGGACCGCTTCGTCGAACAGCGCCTGCCTCCTCCGGAGCTTCTACCCGAGTTCCGCTTCGACTTGCCGGAATTGCACTATCCTGATTGCCTGAACGCGGCGGCGGAGCTGCTGAAGGGCGGTGCGCCCGAAGCGCTGGCCGTCGTGAATGATTTGGGGCGTTGGACCTATGCGGACCTCGACGAGTTCTCGGGTCGGATTGCTCGGCTACTGGTCGTGGAACACGGTCTGATACCCGGTAATCGGGTGCTACTGCGCGGGCCCAACACGTACACGCTTTTCGCGGCCTGGCTGGCCGTGCTCAAGGCCGGTGGAGTGGTGGTCGCAACCATGCCGCTCCTTCGGCCGGGAGAGATCGCGACTGTCATCGACAAGGCCGAGGTCAGCCACGTTCTATGCGATAGCCGCTTCATCGGAGATCTCCGCGAGGCCGTGGAGCAGACGCGCTTCGTCAAGCACGTCATCAAGTATGACGGCGACCATGGCCGAGGCGAGCTTGAGACGCGTACGGGGCCGCTTGCGCCCCTTCCGCCTATGGAGACCGGCCGTGACGATCCTGCGCTGATCGCGTTCACCAGCGGCACGACAGGCGCGCCGAAGGGCTGCGTGCATTTCCACCGCGATGTCCTTGCGCCCTGCGACACCTTTGCGAAGCACGTCGTGGGCATGGCGCCGGGGGACGTAATCCTCACGTCGGCGCCGATCGCGTTCACGTTCGGTCTTGGGGCGACCCTGCTGTTCCCTCTCCGGGCCGGCGCGGCCGCCGCGACGCTCGAACAAGCCAATCCACCCGCTATGCTTGAAGCCATCGCTCGGCACGGTGTCACGCACCTCGCGACTGCACCGACGGCCTACAAGGCGATGCTCTCGAGCCCGGCGCTCGGCGAGGCACTGAAGACCCTCAACACCTGCATCTCGGCCGGTGAGCACCTGCCCAAAGCCACGTTTGGCGCATGGGAGCAACGTACCGGCATCCGCATCATAGACGGCATCGGCTCGACCGAGATGATGCACATCTTCATCTCGGCGAGCGGCGAGGACATCCGCCCAGGCGCGACCGGCCGCGCCGTTCCGGGCTACATCGCGGCGCTGCTCGACACGACAGGCTGCGAGATCGCCGGCGAAGGTCCGGGATGCCTTGCGATCAAGGGTCCGACCGGCTGCCGCTACCTCGCCGACGATCGCCAGCGGGATTACGTCAAGAACGGCTGGAACGTCACGGGCGACACCTACTGCCGGGATGGCAATGGCTACTTCTGGTACATGGCTCGAAGCGACGACATGATCGTCAGCTCAGGTTACAACATCGGTGCACCCGAGGTTGAGAATGCCCTGCTCGGACATCCCGCGGTCGCCGAGTGTGCGGTGGTCGGAGTTCTCTGCGAGGAACGCGGACAGAAAGTGAAGGCGTTCGTGGTGCTGGGCGCCGGCGCGGAGCCCTCCGACGCGCTGATCGAGGAGCTGCAGGCCTTCGTAAAACAGGCCATCGCGCCCTACAAATACCCCCGCCTCATCGAATTCGTTGCCGAACTGCCGAAGACTGCAACGGGAAAGCTCAGGCGAAGCGAGCTTCGGCGAGGCTGATCACTCGAACTCCACGATGACCTGATCGACGCTCAGGCTCTCGCCGGCGCTGACGGGTGTCGACTTCACGGTCGCGCTTTTTTCCGCGCGGAGAATGTTTTCCATCTTCATGGCCTCCACGACAGCTACGGGTTGGCCCGCTTCGACCTTGTCACCGACATTCACGTCCAGCCGAGTGAGCAGGCCCGGCATCGGCGCGATCAGGAACTTCGAAAGATCGGGCGGCACCTTCTCAATCATGTGCCGCGCGAGTTCGGCGACCAGCGGGGTCATGACCGTCACCCGGTGCGTCGCGCCGCGCGTGGTCATCTTCCACGACCGGCCGTCCTTCGCCACCAGCACCGTGCGCTGACGATTGCCGATGCGGGCGCGGACGAGGCGCTGGCCCGGCTCGTAGTCGGCGTCCAGCACCTGCGGCTCCGCGCCGTCCACCACGACCTTGTCGAGTTCGAAGTGCACGCGATGCTCGGCACCGCCGTCGAGCCGAACGATATGGTCCTCGTTGACGGAAACCGGGCCGTTCAGCAGTCCGTCGATCAGGGACGCACGGCGCTCATGCACCGATGCAATTAGCGCGGCGATGGCGCTGAGGTCTGCGGTGAGGGCCTCGTCCGTTGGGGCGCCGGTGAAGCCTTCCGGATACTCCTCCGCGATGAAGCCGGTCGTGATGTTGCCCGAGCGGAAGCGGGGGTGTTGCATCAGCGCCGAGAGGAAATCGACGTTGTGGCCAATACCTTGAATGTCGAACCCGTCCAGCGCCTCGACCTGCGCGTCGATCGCTGCCTCGCGCGTCAGCCCCCAGGTGATCAGCTTGGCAATCATGGGGTCGTAGAACATGGAGACTTCGCCGCCTTCGAAGACGCCGTCGTCGACGCGGGTGCGGACCTCGTCATTCTCTCTCGCACTTGCGTCATTCCCGCGAAGGCGGGGATCCAACTCCTTGCCTCCGTGCGCGAATGATGCTTCAGAAGATGGACCCCCGCCTTCGCGGGGGTGACGACAGGTGGGCGGCGGCTGGTAGCGAACAAGTCGTCCGGTCGAAGGCAAAAACCCCCGATAGGGGTCCTCCGCATAGACCCGCGTCTCCACGCTCCACCCGTCGAGCCGCACTTCGTCCTGAGTGAAGCCAAGCTTCTCACCCGCCGCAACCCGGATCATCTGCTCGACGAGGTCCAAGCCCGTGACCTCCTCGGTCACGGGATGCTCCACCTGCAGCCGGGTGTTCATCTCCAGGAAGTAGAAGCTCTTGCCGGTCGGGTCCGCGCCCGACACGATCAGCTCCACCGTGCCGGCGGAGAAGTAGCCGACGGCACGAGCGAGCGCGACCGCCTGCTCGCCCATGGCCTTGCGCATTTCGGGCGTGACGAAGGGCGACGGCGCTTCCTCGACCACCTTCTGGTGCCGGCGCTGGATCGAGCATTCGCGCTCGCCAAGGTAGACGATGTTGCCATGCTGGTCGCCCAGCACCTGGATCTCGATGTGGCGCGGGCTCTCGATGAACTTTTCGATGAACACGCGGTCGTCGCCGAAGCTGGCGAGCCCTTCGCGCTTGGTCGCCTCGAAGCCCTCGCGCACGTCCTGCTCGCTGTACGCCAGCCGCATGCCCTTGCCGCCACCGCCGGCCGAGGCCTTCATCATCACCGGAAAGCCGATGTCGGCCGCGATCCTGACCGGCTCGTCGGTCGTGGCGATGTCGCCAAGGTAGCCGGGCACGACGTTCACCCCCGCGTCGCGCGCCAGCTTCTTGGACTCGATCTTGTCGCCCATCGCGGCGATGGCGTTCGGCGGCGGGCCGATGAAGGCGATGCCGGCCGCCTTGAGCGCCTCGGCGAAGCTGGTCCGCTCCGACAGGAAGCCGTAGCCCGGATGCACCGCCTCCGCACCCGTCGCCTTGCAAGCGTCGATGATCAGCTCGGCCTTGAGATAGCTCTCGCTTGCCGGCGCCGGCCCCAGCCGAACGCTCTCGTCCGCCATCCGCACATGCGGCGCGCGGGCGTCGGCGTCGGAATAGACGGCGACGGTCTTGATGCCCATGCGCTTCGCCGTGCCGATCACGCGGCAGGCGATTTCCCCGCGATTGGCGATGAGGATTTTGGAGAACATCAGAAGGCTTCCATGAGCGACTTTAGCTCTCGCGTTCTGCTCACACTAAGCTGCTCCAAGCATCCACTCACGTTCATTGGCTCTGCGGTACCTCCACGCGTCCGATAACCTTCCAGGCGACATTGTTCGTCCCGGTACCTCAACCAAGCGCGCTGAGACGCCAGAAGTGCAGCGAAGTACCCGGGCTGCTCGCGATCCATTTGCTTCAGTCTGCCTGCAAGTTGACCGTAGTGCTGAGACATCGCTGCATCAGCCACTCTTGCAGCTTGCGCGGAGCAGACGTTCATATCGGTCTGCGTCTGAGGTTCCTTGCAGTTCGGCTGTGCCTGAGTAGCGGCTAGCATCATCAGCAAACCCAGCATAATTCCCCCTTACTCCGCCGCCTCATCTATCGGCGGCTTGTTGTGCCCGAGCAGCCGCAGCACCTCGTCCGCGGCGTCGGCGAGGTTGGTGCCGGGGCCGAAGATCGCCTGCACCCCCGCGGCGCGGAGAGCGGCGTAGTCCTGCGGTGGGATGACCCCGCCGGCGACAACCTTGATGTCGGCCCGGCCGAGGTCCTTCAGATGGTCGATCAGCTCGGGGATCAACGTCTTGTGCCCGGCCGCGAGGCTGGAGGCGCCGACCACGTCGACGTCGCTGCCGACGGCCAGTTCGGCCGCCTCGCGCGGGGTCTGGAACAGCGGGCCGGCGATGACCTCGAAGCCGAGGTCGCCGAACGCGCTCGACACCAGGTTGGCGCCGCGGTCGTGGCCGTCCTGCCCCATCTTGGCGACGAGGATGCGGGGCTTGCGGCCGAGGCGGGTGGTCACGGCTTGCGTGCCCTGGAGTGCGCCTTGCCAGCGCACGTCTGAGCGCTTGCCGTAAATGCCGGTGACGGGCTCGGGCTTGGTGGCGTAGCGGCCGAAGGCGCGTTCGAGCGCATCGGAAATTTCGCCCAGCGTCGCGCGGACGCGTGCCGCTTCCACGGCGAGGGCCAGCAAGTTGCGCTCACCCTGAGCCTGTCGAAGGGTGGTGAGAGACGCTTCGACAGGCTCAGCGTGGGCGCGGGGGGAGCTTCGCGCTCCAGCCTCGAGCGCCTCCAGCGCCGCCCGCACCTTCGCCTCGTCCCGGCTCGCCCGAACCTGGGCCAGCCGCTCGATCTGCCCGGCGCGCACCTTGGCGTTGTCCACCTCCAGGATGTCGATTTCCGGCTCATTCTCCAGTCGGTAGCGGTTCACGCCGACGATCACCGTCTCGCCCGTGTCGACCTTTGCCTGGCGCTCGGCAGCGGCCTCCTCGATCCGCTTCTTGGGCAGTCCCTCGGCAACAGCCTTGGTCATGCCGCCATGCGCCTCGACCTCCTCGATCAAGGCCCAGGCTCGCTCCTCCAGCTCGCGGGTGAGCGCCTCGACATACCAAGACCCGCCGAGCGGATCGGCGACGGCAGTGACCCAGCTCTCCTCCGCCAGGATCAGCTGCGTATTCCGCGCGATGCGGGCGGAGAAGTCGGTCGGCAGCGCGATCGCCTCGTCGAAGCTGTTGGTGTGCAGCGACTGAGTGCCGCCCAGCACCGCCGCCAGCGCCTCGATCGTGGTGCGAACGATGTTGTTGTACGGGTCCTGCTCGGTCAGGGAGACGCCGCTGGTCTGGCAGTGGGTGCGGAGCAGCTTGGACTTTTCGGACTTGGCGCCGAGGTCGGTCATGATCCGCGCCCACAGCGTGCGCGCCGCGCGCATCTTGGCGACTTCCATGAAGAGGTTCATGCCGATGCCCCAGAAGAAGCTGAGGCGCGGCGCGAAGGCGTCGATGTCGAGCCCGCTCTTCACCGCGGCGCGGACATATTCAATGCCGTCGGCCAGCGTGTAGGCCATCTCCTGCACCGCCGTCGCCCCGGCCTCGTGCATGTGGTAGCCGGAGATGGAGATGCTGTTGAACTTCGGCATCTCGCGGCTCGTGTAGGCGATGATGTCGCTAACGATCCGCATCGAGGGTTCGGGCGGGTAGATGTAGGTGTTGCGGACCGCGAACTCTTTCAGGATGTCGTTCTGAATTGTGCCGGAAAGCTTCGCGCGGTCGACCCCCTGCTCCTCGCCCGCAACGATGTAGAAGGCCATGATCGGCAGCACCGCGCCGTTCATGGTCATGGAGACTGACATTTCGTCCAGTGGGATGCCGTCGAAGAGGAGCTTCATGTCCTCAACGCTATCGATCGCCACGCCGGCCTTGCCGACATCGCCGGAGACGCGCGGATGGTCGCTGTCGTAGCCGCGATGGGTGGCGAGATCGAAGGCGACGGACAGGCCCTTCTGCCCGGCGGCGAGGTTGCGGCGGTAGAAGGCGTTGGATTCTTCGGCGGTGGAGAAGCCCGCATACTGCCGGATGGTCCATGGCCGCCCCGCGTACATGGTCGCATACGGGCCGCGCGTGTAGGGCGCGGCGCCGGGGTAGCCGCTGTCGATCCCGGCTGCGTCTTGCGGACCGTAGACCGTCTTCAGAGTGATGCCCTCCGGCGTGGTGCGGGTCAGATCCTGGCCGCGGGCCTCCTTCGTGGCGAGGTTCTTCCAGGCTTCAAGCTTGTCGTTGGACATGATTCAACCCTCTAGCCAGTCGCGACGAACGGTCCAGCATAAAGGTCCTGTCGAGCCCACGGCGCTGCCCCGGAGGCACTTCCCTCCAAGCTGGACGAGAAGGCAGTTCCTGTTTCGTTCCGAGCGGGTTAGAACGGGACCGAAAGGATTGTTCATGCCGGCTTGGTCAACTGAAGTGGCCGACAAGTTCATCGCTTTGGCCAAGCAGGACGGCCGAACGCTGGACCAGCTGCAATTGCAGAAGCTGGTCTACATTGCTCATGGTTGGTGTCTGGCCGCGACTGGTCAGCCCCTAACGGGAGATCGACCCGAAGCGTGGGACCATGGGCCGATCTACCGCCGGCTTGCGGACGCTCTGGCAGGTCGAGGCCTTGATCCCGTTTTTGGAACCACAAGCTGCCAAGCGGACGCGGAAACTTCCTCCGGTCTGGACGCAGTTGAAGTGGCGATGATTGTCCGAACCTATAAGGAGTATGGGAGCTTCCCGGCGTCGCAGCTGTCGAACCTCACGCGTCGCGCGAACGCGCCGTGGGAGCAGGTGTATCAGCGCGGCGCAGGCAGGTTCAAAGACATATCCCACCTGCTTGTGCGTGAGCAATTTGTTGAACTTGCCTCCTCATCCTCCCGGTCACGGCGTTGACACGGACATCTGCACAGCCGGCCTTGCCGAGGTCGGACGCGGCTGTGTAGCGGACGATATCGAAACAGCCGAACCCCATCGCATTTCTGATGCGGCAAATAGAACTTGAAGAGGCTCGGGCTCGGACCACTCGCGAACTACGTCGCGACCGGAGGCGTGCACTGGTCGTGAAGCACCGACTCTGGCAGCAGCATGTCAGCATCGCCATCGTGGTCGCACTCATGACGGGCGTGGCCCTCCGCCCGAATGGACACTCGTCGGAGGGTCTGATCGCGCTTGTGGTGCTTGCCCATGCGATCATTCGGGCGGCTTTCGGCCTTGGGCTGCCGCCCGACCGTTGCTTCGGCGTGATGTCAGCGAAGACTTCCTGACGAGCCCGGCACAAGCTGGGTGCCGGTCGACAAGCCGAAGGATCAACGCCCGCTAAGCACCAGCACTGGCCACTCGCCCTCACTCTTCTCCAGAACCTCTAGGCCATGCTGTCTGTAGGCGACAGCGACGGCGTGCGCCTGCGTGTCCAGTAGCCCAGCGAGGATGAGCGTCGCCTCGGGTGCGAGTGCCTGCACGAAGTCTGGCGCGAGCTCGATCAGGGGGCCGGCAAGAATGTTCGCGATGAGCAGGTCGAACGGAGCACGGGCGCTGAGAAGGGGCGAGTCCATGCCATCGGCAACCGCCAGCAGCAGCTCGCCGGGAGCGTGTCCCATCGCGATGCCATTAATCAGCGCATTGTCGCGGGCCACATCGACTGCAATCGGGTCGATGTCGGTCGCAATGGCGCGCGCTTCGGGCCAGAGCTTGAGTGCGGCAAAGGCGAGAAGGCCAGTGCCGGTGCCGATGTCGGCGACATTGACGAAATGCTTGCCCTGGCGCTGCAGCCGGTCCAGCGCAGCCAGGCAGCCCGCGGTCGTGGCATGCTGGCCCGTGCCGAAGGCGAGCCCGGCGTCGATCTCGAAAGCAATGGCTCCTGCCGGAATGGCATCGCGATGCGTGGGCGTATGGACGTAGAAACGGCCGGCCTGGATCGGCTGAAGCCCGGCCTGGCTCTGCGTGACCCAGTCTTCCTCACCGAGCTGCTCGATGCGGGGCGGTCCGCTGGAAAGGCGGCAGAGGAGCGCGAGATCGTCGCCGGTGGGCTCATGCTCGAAGTAGGCGTGGATCAGCCAGTCATCCGGCCTGGACGGATCGGGCTCATCAGCGACCAGAACCGGCGGGACGTCAGTTTCGGTGAACAGGTCATCGGCCTCGGGGAGGGCCTCCGCCTGGGCACGGTTGCAGGGGAGGGTGACGCGCCAGCTCACTTGGGCGCCGCTTCCGCTGCCAAGCGCACGTCGAGGCGCTTGCCCGCTGCCGCCGCATAGTCGCGGCAAGCCTGAGGGTTGGTGAGCGAGGCGGTGCCCGAGATACGCTCAGGCAGGTTGCTGGCGGCCGGGTGCGGGGTAAGGAGGATGTCGCAGTCCGTCGCGGCGAGCCTCGCCAGACCGGAGCGGAACGCGGCGAGATAGGCCGGATGATCGCTGAAGCGGTATGTGTCGCTGCTGATGGCAGACAGGCTATCCGCATAAACCATGCGCCGGCACACGCCTCCGTCACAGCTGCCCCAGGTCCAGCTGAGAGCGCCAGGCGTGTGGCCGGGGGTTGCGATTGCCGTCAGCAGGAGTTCGCCCAGCCGCACCGTTCCGTTGTCCTCTATCAACCGGTCTACGCGAGCGGCGGGGAAGGGCTTGTGCATGCCAGCCTGTGGGTCGTTGCCGCCGTTGGTGCCCGTGGCGAACACCTTGGCGGCGGCTGGCGACGCAATGAGCTGCGCCCCCGTCAGCTGCTGCAAGCGAGCCATGCCGCCGACATGGTCGAGATGCTCATGGCTATGGAGAAGATACTTCACGTCCGAGAGCTTGAAGCCGAGCTGACGAATGTTGCGCGCCACGACGTCCGCGCCCTTTTCCGTGCCGCTGTCGATCAGGATGTGCCCGTCTCGACCGGTGATCAGGATGGCCGCAATGCCGCAGGTTCCGACCAGATAGGTGTTGCCGTGGATGCGGACGGGCGGCGCGGGCTGATCCCACTCGGTCGAGCCACCGCAGGCTTGAACCCACTCGGGGCCAGCCTGCTCGATCGGAGCACGAGCGCGCTCGACCTGCGCCGGAGGCGGGCCGAGCGGGATGACGATCTGTTGCGTCGCAAGTGCCAGCACGATGAGGTTAGCGGACATAGCTCGCACCGTTGGCATCGATGACGGAGCCAGTGGCGGATGCCGGGGCTTCCGTCGCCAGCCAGCGGATGATCTCACCGATCTCGGCGGCACTGGCCACTCGGCCGAGCGGGATCTCGGCGAGGATCTTCTCGCCACCTCGGCTGGCGAGATATTCTTCAGTCATCTCGGTCACGGTGAAGCCAGGGCAGACGGCGAACGCCACGATGTTCTCGGCGGCATAGCCGCGGGCGATCGTCTTGGTGACGCCAACCATGGCCGCTTTCGACGCAGCGTAATGCCAGTGCTGGGGCGAGTCGCCCCGATAGGCGGCACGGCTGGCGACGTTGACGATCCGGCCGCCACCGAACGTGCGAAAGTGCGCGATAGCCAAACGGCTGAGGTCGCTCGAGGCTTGCAGGTTGATGGTCATGGTCCGCGCCCAAGCCGCATGCCAACCCTCGTCGGGCGCGTCGTCGGGAACACCTTCGTAGATGCCGGCATTGTTGATCAGTACATCAATCCGTCCGCCGAGCGCGTGAACGGCCTGGTCCCATAATCGGCGGGGCGCGTCGGGAAGGGCCAGGTCGGCATCGATCAGCCCCGAGCCTCCCCGGGTGGAGTGGCCGGCGACACGGTGACCGGCCTGTTCGAGTGCGGTGCGAGCGGCCGCGCCGATCCCTCGGCTGGCTCCGGTGAGGAGGATGTTCATGGGGGCTCCGAGTATCGCAAGACACTCGTGCCGTCACTCCCGCTGAGGCGGGAAACGGAGTGGCTGTCAGGTCAGTCCATCTCGGCAACGTCGGTTGGGCGAGGAGGCTGGGAGATGGATCCCCGCCTGCGCGGAATTGACGGTTGAACCTACGCGGCGAACCTTGACACGAATTCGTTCGTCGCATTGCGGAAATCGGCGATCTGCTCGCTGAAGCGACCGAAGCCCTGTTCCACCTGGTCGATTTCCTGCGCGACCTTTTCCGTGTCCGCGCGAATGGCGGCGATCGTGGAGCTCATCGAATCTGCCGCAAGCGCTGTTTCGTCGACCGCCGCAGTGATCATGGTGACCGTCTGGGCCTGAAGCTCCATCGCCTGCCGGATGCGATCGGCCGAGGTTTGTACTTCCTCCACGGTGCTCTGGATCGAGCCGTTCGCATCGACCGTCTGGCGAGTGGCCTGCTGGATCGCAGTGATCTTGGCGGTGATGTCGTCGGTTGCGCGCGCGGTCTGACTGGCGAGGCTCTTCACCTCCTGCGCCACGACGGCGAAGCCGCGGCCCGCATCGCCTGCGCGGGCGGCCTCGATTGTTGCGTTGAGTGCGAGCAGGTTGGTCTGGCCGGCGATATCGCGAATGAGCCCGAGGATCGACTCGATCGCCTCCACGTGGCTGGACAGCATCTGGCTGACCTTCACCGCTTGCGAAGCCTGGTCTCCGGCGCGGGTCGCGACATCCGCCGCAACTTCGACCTCGGAGCGGGCATCCTCGATCGCGCGGATCAATCCGGCGGCCGTCTGCGCAGCCTCGCGCATGGCGACCGCCGATTGTTCGGCAGCGGCGGCAACTTCACTGGTCTTGCCGAGCATGCCCCGCGCGCTCTGCGAGGTTGCGACCGCCTGCGTGCGCAGTTGGTCGCTTTCACCGGTGCAGCGGGTTACCACACCCATCACCTTGCGGTTGAACTCACTGGCCTGCCCGGCTTGTCGAGAATCCACTTCGGTACGGGTGATATCGATCGCGTGGTGAACGAAGACGTCGATCTCGAGCGCCTCGATTTCAGAAAGGGTCCGGCAAAAGAGGATGATCTCATCGGGATCGCTGACTGCGGAGCGGATCGCCTTGAATGCTGCCTCGGTCTCCGACGCAAGGCCTGCAAGCAGAGTGGAGAGGCTCACACCGTTCGAAAGGGCCTTTTCCACATAGGAGCGGGCAGTCGAGACCCAGGCAGGATTGTCGATGCGAGCGAATTTGTCCCGCAGGTAAGGCAGGATTCGCTCGGCGAGCTGCTCGACGTGTTCGTCACTGATTGGCGTCTTGATCTCCGGAGAGCGGCGATAACGGCGCCAGAATTCACGGGCGAGATCCGACTGCGCACTGTCAATCCGCTGCCACAGCGCTGCAGCACGCTCCGGAAGGCCGCCGCTGGCGTCGTACAGGGAGAGTCCCTTCGCCAGATCGTAGCCGTGATCCTTACTCTGCCGCCCTGCCATGAACGTCCTCTTCGATTGCGTGCCGTCTGAAGCTGGGCTCGTATTGGAACGGCAATGGTTAAGAGCGGGTTAGGCCGACTGCCCTTCGGTCCAGCTTGCCCTGAACGCGGCGCGGCCTTAAGCGCCGCCCACGCCTGTTTTCGTTGAGGAACCCGATCCGGCTCATGGCTAGAAACATCAACCGGCCGCTGTCGCCGCACCTGACTATCTGGAAGTGGGGGCCACACATGCTGGTCTCCATCCTCCACCGTGGGACCGGCATGGCGCTGTCCATTGCCGGTCTCGTCCTGCTTACCTGGTGGCTGCTGGCCATCGCTGGCGGGGCGGCGAGCTACAAGACGTTCACGGAGGCTGCAACGCATCCGCTTGGCCTCTTCGTTCTGATCGGTCTGACCTGGGCCTTCTTGCAGCATACCGCTTCGGGCATTCGCCACCTGATCATGGACGTGGGCGCGGGATTCGAACTCAATACCAACAAGACCATGGCTTACGCCACCATGGCGGCTTCGCTCCTCCTCACCCTTGCCCTTTGGGCCTACATCCTTCTGGTGCGCGCATGACCGGTCCGAAGCAGATGGGTCGTTTCGACCGTAACTCGGCCCCTGAGGGAAAGACTGCCCTCGGGAAGGTTCGTGGGCTCGGCTCTGCGCGTCATGGTGGTGAGCATTGGGTCCGCGAGCGCGTGTCATCGGCCGCACTCCTCCTGCTTGGCGTGTGGTTCATCATATCGCTGCTTCTGCTGCCGGACCTCCGCATGGACACGCTCGCCGAGTGGCTGCGCTCTCCGCTCGGGTTCGTTCCGATGGCGCTGTTCGTCTACCTCTGCTTCGAGCACAGCCTCGAGGGCGTGAAGGTGATTATCGACGATTACCAGGGTGACGATGGCGGCCGCCTGTTCTGGACCATCGTCAGCCTCTTCCTACATGTGGGCGTAGGGGCACTTGCCCTCTTTGCCCTGGCGCGCATCGCCTTCGGAGCTTCAGCATAATGAGTTCGACTGCCTACAAGATCATCGACCATGTCTATGACGTGGTGGTTGTCGGTGCCGGTGGCGCCGGCCTGCGCGCGACGATGGGGGCAGCAGAACAGGGGCTGAAGACGGCGTGCGTGACCAAGGTCTTCCCGACCCGCAGCCACACTGTGGCGGCGCAAGGCGGGATTGCCGCCAGTCTCGGCAATATGGGCCCGGATCACTGGACCTGGCACATGTACGATACGGTCAAGGGCTCTGACTGGCTGGGCGACCAGGACGCGATTGAATATCTCTGCCGGGAAGCGCCGGCGGCCGTCTACGAGCTGGAGCACGCCGGCCTCCCATTCAGCCGGACGGACGATGGGCGCATCTATCAGCGCGCCTTCGGCGGCATGACCCAGAACATGGGCGAAGGCCCGGCGGCCCAGCGAACCTGCGCGGCCGCCGATCGCACCGGTCATGCCATGCTTCACACGCTCTACCAGCAGAGCCTGAAGTATGACGCGGACTTCTTCATCGAGTATTTCGCACTCGACCTGATCATGGTCGACGGCGAGTGCCGCGGCCTCGTCGCCATGTGTATGGACGATGGCTCCATTCATCGCTTCCGGAGCCAGGCCGTTGTGCTGGCGACAGGCGGCTACGGGCGCTGCTATTTCTCGGCCACCTCGGCGCACACCTGCACCGGCGACGGCAACGCCATGGTGCTGCGGGCTGGTCTGCCGCTGCAGGATATGGAGTTCGTGCAGTTCCACCCGACCGGGATCTATGGCGCCGGCGTGCTGATCACCGAGGGCGCGCGCGGCGAGGGTGGCTACCTCACAAATTCTGAAGGCGAGCGCTTCATGGAGCGCTATGCGCCGAGCGCGAAGGACCTCGCCAGCCGCGACGTGGTGTCCCGTTCCATGGCGATGGAGATCCGCGAAGGCCGGGGCGTCGGCAAGGAGAAGGACCATATCTTCCTTCACCTCGATCACATCGACCCGAAGATCCTGGGCGAGCGCCTGCCCGGCATTACTGAGACCGCGAAGATCTTCGCCGGCGTGGACCTCACCCGCCAGCCGATCCCGGTGGTGCCGACCGTGCACTACAATATGGGTGGCATCCCGACCAACTATCATGGCGAGGTCGTCACGCTGAAGGACGGCAACCCGGATGCGGTGGTGCCGGGCCTGTTCGCGGTCGGCGAGGCCGCGTGCGTGTCCGTGCACGGCGCCAATCGCCTGGGCTCGAACAGCCTGATTGACCTGGTGGTGTTCGGTCGCGCTGCCGGCCACCGTCTTGGCGAGGTGATCAAGGGCGGGGCGGCACAGAAGCTGCTGCCGGCCGACAGCGCCGACCTGGCACTCGCCCGCCTCGACAGGTTCCGCCATGCCGAGGGCAGCAGCCCGACCTCTCAGATCCGGCTGGAGATGCAGAAGACGATGCAGCGGGACTGTGCCGTCTTCCGCACGGAGCGGACACTGGAGGAAGGGAAGGCGAGCATCAATGCTATCTTCAGCCGCATGGCCGACGTACGCGTCACGGACCGCAGCCTGATCTGGAACACCGACCTCATCGAGACGCTCGAGCTCGACAACATGCTCGGCCAGGCCGTTGTCACCATGCACTGCGCCGCCAACCGCAAGGAGAGCCGCGGCGCACACATGCATGAGGACTATCCGCAGCGTGATGACGCGAACTGGATGAAGCACACAGTCGCGTGGCTCGATGGGTGGGGCGGCGATTTCGGCCGCGGTGTCGCCATCGACTACCGCCCGGTACACGAATACACGCTCACTGAGGAAGTCGGCTACATCAAGCCAAAGGCGCGGGTTTACTAAGCGGCCCCGCGCCGCTCCCGCGCGAGCTTCATCACGGTGCTGATGATTTCGGCCACAGCGGCGTAGAACTCGACGGGTATGGGTCGGTCCACATCCGCCCCGGCGTAGAGCGCCCGGGCAAGGGGCGGGCTCTCGATGATCGGGACCCTGTGCTCGGCAGCAAGCTCGCGGATGCGCAGGGCGACCAGGTCGGTGCCCTTGGCGACCACGACCGGCGCGCGCATGGCGCCATGGTCGTACTTGAGCGCTATCGCGTAGTGAGTCGGGTTCGTGACGATCACACTGGCCGTCGGGATCGCGGACATCATGCGAGCGCGTGAGCGAGCGGCGGCGATCTGGCGCTGTCGGGCCTTCACCTCAGGGTTGCCGTCGCTTTCCTTGTGCTCGTCCTTCAGTTCCTGAAGCGACATGCGCATGCGCTTCAGGAAAGCGCGGTGCTGGTAGAGGAAGTCAAATATGGCGATCGCGCCAACCAGCAGCAGCACGGCCTTGATCAGCGTGAGCGACAGGGTGCCGGCGGTGCGCAGGATGTCGGCCGGGTGCATACCGACAAGCTGGTCGAGCGCGGTTAGGTGCGGGCGCAGGACCCAGATGCAGATGAGCAGCACTGCGATGCACTTCGCGAGGGTCTTGGCGAATTCGACGAGTCCCTGCGGGCCGAAGAGGCGCTTCAAGCCGGCAAAGGGGTTGAGCTTCTTCCACTGCAGCTTCAGCCGCGCCCGGCTGAGGGTCGGCCGGCCTTGGATGAAGGGTATCGCAACGCCCGCCACCAAGAATAGCCCCAGCATGGGGAGAAGCGCGCGCGCGAGTTCCAGGAGCAGGGTGGAAGCCAGGAGTTGAGCGCCAGCAGGATCGAGGCGGAAATCCTCGGCGCGGCCCCATAGCCCTTCCGACAGTCGGTTAACGGAGGTCACAGTGATGGTGGCGAACCAAGCGCACGCCGCCAGCAAGGCCAGCAGCATGACGGCATGGCGCATCTCGGGCGCGGTCGCGACTTCGCCCTTGCGGCGAGCGTCCTCCAGCCGCTTGGGCGTGGGCGCGTGAGTCTTGCTGTCCTGGTCCTCAGACACGAGTCCAGCCGTCCTGCAGCCACAGCGCAAACTGGTCGCCGAACAGGCTTAGCATGCCGCCGACTGTTCCGGCGAACAGGGCCAGGCCGAGCAGCAAGTTCAGAGGCTGCGCGATGAAGAACACCTGGATGGCCGGGGCCAGGCGGGAGGAGAAGCCCAGCGCCAGGTTGAACAGGAAACCATAGACGAGGAAGGGTCCGGCGAGGCTGACCGCCAGCGCGAAAGACTTGCCGACGGTTGCGATCGCAAGCTGGGCAAGGTCGCCGAGGGTCGGCATGGCGCCCACTGGGAACACGCTGTAGCTGCGGACGATGGCCGCGATCCAAAGGTGGTGGATGCCGAGCCCGAGGCAGACCAGGGCGGCAGCAAGCGCGCACAGCTTGGCCAGCACCGGCACTTGGCCGCCCAGGCCCGGGTCGAACAGCAGTGCGGAACTCAAACCCACCTGCATGCTGACCAGAGAACCGGCCATGCCGATTGCCTGAAAGAACAGTTTCACCAGCATTCCAAGCGAAAGGCCGACGAGCAGCTCAATGAGCAGCAGGCCGAGTAGCGCGCGCTCATCGCGAGCATGGGGGAGCACGTTGCTGCCAAGCAGACCGCAAAGCGCCAGCGTCAATCCGAGCGCCAGCAGCAGTCGCACGTACCCGGGTACCGCTTCTTCCGAAAAGACCGGAAGCAGCATCAGCACCGATCCGACCCGCGCGAAAAGCAACAGGAAGGTGGTGGCGTAGAGCGGGAATTCGGCGAAAAGCGCGGCGGTCATCCGCCGATGATCCGCTCGCTAACAAGGGTCATGAACTGCCCCAACGCCTGTCCGATCATCGGCAGGCACATGAGGAAGACAACGCCCATCACCAGCAGCTTGGGTACGAAGGTCAGAGTCATCTCCTGCACCTGGGTGAGCGCCTGCAGCAGCCCAATCACGACACCCGTGATCAGTGAGGCGATCAGCAGCGGACCCGCGACTGTCAGGATCAGCAGCAGCGCGGCGCGGGTGAGTTCCATGACATCGGCGGGCGCCATGGTCAGATCTGCATCCGCATGATGTCCTGGTAGGCGGAGACTACGCGGTCCCGCACCGCCACCATGGTATCGAGCGCCGTTTCTGCCGCGCCCATGGCGGTGACTACGTCGATCAGATCGCCTTTGCCCGCGACCTGTGCGGCGGTCGCCTGCTCCGCGGTGCGCATGGTGGCAGCGGTGGAGGAGACGAGGTCTTCGACCATGACGCCGAAGGCGCCGCCGCCCTCGCTCGAGCTGGTGGTGGGGGCAGCCGGCTTGCCTGCGCCCGTTCCGAGCACGCGCGCATAGGCCGACGCCGCATCGAGTGCGCCGATGGACATGAATGGCTTCCTTTCGGTTACTTCAGGAGGTCGATGGTGCGCAGGGTCATCCCGCGCGCGGCTTCGATCGCGTTGAGGTTGGCCTCGTAGCTGCGCTGTGCGGACTTCATGTCGGCGGTCTCGATCAGGCTGTTGACGTTCGCGTGCCTGACATAGCCCTGCGCGTCCGCTGCGGGGTTGCCGGGCTCGTACACGCGCTCAAAGTCGGACCGGTCGCGAGCAATGCCCTGCACCTTCACTCCTTCCCCGGCACTTGTCGAATGCGGGCGAAAGACGGCGAGCTTGCGTCGGTACGGGTCCCCGCCCGGCGTGACTGCCACGCTGTCTGCATTTGCGAGGTTTTCCGCAATGACCCGCATGCGCAACGATTGCGCCTTAAGCCCCGAGGCGGAGATCTGGGTGACCGACTTCAGGTCCATCCATTGCTTCCTTGCGGCCCGATGCCGCTAGTCCCCTTCTAGGCAGATTTTGCCTACTCCAGTCGGGCTGACCCGATTCTCCTTTCTATGGAGCGAGAAGAAGGAGTGTTCGCCGATGACCGCGCTAGCAGGAGTTCAGGTGCAATTGTCGGTGGTGCTGGGTTCCACCCAGCTGACCATTCGCCAGGTGCTCAAGATGGGACGCGGCACCATGATCCCCCTCGATTGCGGTTGTGATGATCCGAGCGAGTTGCATGTCAACGGCGTTGCCGTGGCGCGGGGTCGGGTTCAGGTGAAAGGAGACCGGATGACCTTCGAGCTTGGCGAGATGCTGAGTCGGAACGGCTGAGATGGATGCGCTATCCCTGCTGAGAACCCTTGGGTCGTTGGCCGTGGTCCTAGGGGTACTGGTCGGCGGCCTCTGGTTTGCCCGGCGGTTCAACCTCGGCCCAGGCATGACAGGATCCGGTACAGGGCCAAGGCGGGTCGAGGTGGTTGAGCGCACCCCCATCGACAGCCGCCGTTCGGTACTGCTGATCCGGAGGGACGGCCGCGAGCACTTGCTGGTGATCGGACCGGAAGGAACCGCTGTCGTCGAAAGCGCGATCGTGCGGGACGCATGCGACCGCCAAGCGGAGGAGGCGCGGAAGTCCGAGATTGAAGCTCAGCGAGCCATGGCAGCCAAACGGATCGAGCAGGCACAGGCCCGCACCGCCGCGGCGATGAACGGGGCGCGAACACTCGTGCAGGCGGCGTGGCGAAGCTTACGGGTGACGGGCAAGCGATGCGCGCGGCTTCTGAGACATCAGATCCGAAGACGGCGACTCATGCTGTCAAATGAGAGCTTCGGCATGGCACTCGCTCGAATCTCGGCGGTTTCCGCCGACCAAAAAGAGTCACACATGTAAATGTTGCCGACACATTCGGAAGGCATACGACTCGGGCAGCAACCTGGGGTGGGACCGGTGAGCGAAGATATCGAATTTCACGCGCTTCGCGCGCGCAATGAACTTGATGCCAGCCGAAAGGCGAAGTCCGCCACGGCGGCGATGCTCCATCTGCGACTGTCGTCCCTGCACGTCGAGCAGGCTCGCGCGCTTCGTCAACAAGGCCTGAGCGAACCGCAGGGTTCCGGTATCTAGATCCGCAACCTGGTAGTGACCTCTACGGGAGGGGTTTGCCGTCGCGGTGACGACCTGAAGTCAATAACTTACAATCCGGTCCGACGGCGTTTCGTACAACTTCGTACTACCGACACGTACGTCCTGCAGGCTTCAATCGGGCGCCATCAAGCCTACGTCAAGTCTGCACCCACCGTGCGTCGGACCGAGTAACTGATGCCTGATCATCCAACCGCGCTTGGTTGGGCACGTCCGCCCATGGTGGGAAGCGGAACGGCGGCTTACGGGTAAGCACCGGCGGACAGCAGACGTTTGTTCATGCAAATTGGATTGTCCGCACAGCGCCCTCTCCAGTCATCAATGACCTGGTTGCCGGCACCCACAAGCGGACTCTTGTCCGCTGCGGGTTAGGTGTGACAGGCGTCTGAGTTACGCGGGTGAGCAAACTGTCGCGAGATCACGATACTAACGCCGTTTCCGACTAGTCCAATCCACTCCGTCCCCGAAGCGGAAACCAAAGATCACTCCTGCTGTGGCGATCCCCTACAATCCTCAGATCATTAGGCACCAGGTCTTCCGCTATCGCTGATCCTTTTCAATCTGGAACTATCATCACCGTGAATGTCTGCACGATGGCGTCACGCTCCCTCTTGGAAGCTCTTGGCAGGCTGATCGTCAACAGCCCGGCAGTTGTCACCGGAAGATTGTAGCGAAAGCTGACAGTCTCTTCCGTTCTCATCGACGGCTGTTTCCCGTTGTAATTCACGCTCGTTCGGGTGAGGTCCGCACCAGCCCCCTTCGTCACCCGCAGCAAGAGCGTGTGAGCCGCATTGCAGCTATGCGCGATCTGCAAAGTTAGCTTGAGGTCCTCACCTGGCGTCACTTGCAAGTCATGGACCTTCGCATTGCAGCGAGGTTGCAATGTTCCGGACAGCCGCATCTGGACAGAAGTCTGCCCCGCCGCTCCCTCGAACGGCATAGTCGCCAGCGCGACCAAACCCAGGATCTTCAGCGGATTCGCCATAGCGCGGCCCTTCATTTCGGTTCGACCGTGATGGTGATCACGTCCTCATAAGTGCCTGCCTGGCGGTTGTCGGCGTCTGTGATCCGTACGGCCATCCGATAGTTTTCGGCCTGCAGACCGCGCGCCGGGTTGCGGTCCAGCCTCTTCGGCCCGCCACGAAGGTCCAGTGCCTGCCCATCGACAGAAAAAGCGTAGGGGATCGCCGTCGCGGCAGGCTCCGACCTGTGGCGCATGGCGCCCTTGTTTGCCGAAGAAATCGTCAGCAGAACCGGAGCGGTCGCACGGACCTGGATGTAGGCATCCCGCTCCGCGCCCGTGACCAACTGGCCGAAAGACAGGCCGGCCGCGTTGACCGACCCGAACACCGACGAGCTCGTCCCCGCCAGGTTGATCTGGGCGCGCGCCGGGACGTCACCTCCGATGATCAGCGGAACATCGCTGCCGACCTGCTGCGGTACACCATCGGTCACATCGTACAGTCGCAGGGTCAGCTGGTCCTCGTACAAACCTGCGGGAGCGAACTGACCCGCGGGAATCATCGCCTTCAGCCGGATTGTTCTCGTCTTCCGCTCTTCCCCGCTTCCGCGCGAAACCTGCCGACCGTTCCCGTTGATCGCTGCCGGAGCATTCAGGTCGTTGCTGACCAGCACCCCATTGATCTGGAGCTCGTAAGTTAGCTGCCCGCGCGCATCGCGCATCATTCTCTGGCGGCTCGATCCCGCGCCTGCGATCGCCAGGGCGTAACGGCACGGTTTCGCGCTTTGCTGCTCGAGAAGGAGTTCGATCTCCAGCGTTTCCTGCACCGCGTTCAGCGGATCGTAGATCAGGCGGGCGACGCCCGCCGACGGGCGCATCGAGGCCGCACATGCCGGGTCCGCCGCTGCAGGGGACGCAGCCATGAGGAGCAACGCGCCCGCGGCCAAACTCAACATCCGCAGCATCAGCGTTCCTCCTGCCGGGCGGAAACGCGACCGACTTCTATAATTCCATCCTGGTCCTCGCCAACGACCAACTCGGCGATGAGCTTGTCTGCGCCGATCTCCAGGCGATACTTGCCCGGCGCAAGACCCGTGGCAACAAACCTCCCGGCGCGATTGGTGAAGATCTGAACCTTCTTGCCGCCTGCCTTGTCGATCCGCACCAGGTCGCCGACAGCGAGGCCGATCGGGGCTCCGCTGCCGTCGATCAGATTGCCTTGCACCGTGCGTGAGGCGTCGGACCCGACCTGCGCCAGATAGCCGGTGGCCGGCCCGGGCAGCAGTTCGTAATAAGACTTGCCAGGATCGTACCCGTCAGGAAGCGTCTCGGCACGAACCGTGACCCGCCGAGGCGCATGGGCTCCGCCGGCCGGCGCAAGCGCAGGGCCGAAGATCCCGGACCGCGCGATGATCTTCTCGTCCTCGATTCCACGGGTCACGAGGACGCTGCTGCGAAGCGTCCGGTGCGGATAGGCCAGCAGGAAGTTCGTTCCGACAGGCCTGCCGAATCCGACCCGGTCACCGGCGAACGCGACCTGGGTCGCCAGCGAATAGGAAGAGCGCTGCCGCATGTTCTTGCCGGCGAGGTCGGTCGTGAGGTCGTGCCGAAGGGCGATGAAGGCGCGGTTGGCATTGTAGCTCAGCTCCCCCGACCCGGCGAAACCGCTGCGGTCGCGGGATATGAGCGCGCGATATCCGTAGTCGCCCAGCTCGTCCCCGCGATATCGGGAATATTCCAGCTGCGTGGAGCGGGACCGGCTGTCGAAGCTCGAGCGGCCGCTGGTCCGGAAGCCCAGTGAACGGCTCGCCGAAAGCAGGAACCGCGTCCCCGCCCCGCGTTCCGTACGAGTCCTCTCGGCGCTCGCATTGAAGGTCATCGACATCAGCGACGTGGACAGATTCAAGCCGAGAGATCGGTCGCTCGGCCGATTCCCGTACTTCGTCGTCATCAGCCCGGACAGGCCAACTCCGAACCGGTCGAACACCGTGGCGGAGAAGCGCGCGCGAAGGTCGAACCTGGTCGGGTCGTCGCCTGCGGCATCCCCTAGCGCGACGAAGTTCCTAGACCGATGCCGGACCTCCACGTTCAGCGCTGGGCTGTCGAGGAACGCTGCCGGCTTGCCACCAAGCTCGTAGTTGAGCAGCAGCTGGTGCCCCGCGCCCGCCAAGGCATCGCGCGAGACGGCCCCCGCCACGCCGAAGGTTCCGATCCCGGTCGCAAGCCCGGCCGAAACGCCGCCGACCGCCTGTCCCCCACCGGCCTGAAAGTCGAAGCCCGCGGTCAGGGACTGCGTCAGTCCTCGGCGGTAGAAGAGCGTGAGTGTCGGATCGCCGCCATAAGCGATCGAACCGCCACCTGAGCGCAACTGCGGAAAGCCGGCATAGGCGCCGAACTCCGAGATGCCGGGGTCGAGCAGGTTGAAGTTGAAGAATTGCGAAAAGGACGTGAGCAACCGCCGCCCGTAATCGTCGACGACGTAGATATCGATCCGGTTGAGCCCCGACGCGAAGTTGAAGTCGCGAACGTCATACTGGCCTCGCTCGAGCCGGAAGGCCCGTGCCACCACGCCGTTGACGAGCACCTCCACGACCGCCGGTTCGTCCAGCGCGAACTTGAACAGCCCGCTCGGCCTGACGTTGCGGTATGGCTGCAGCTGCGAATAATTCTTCTCGATTCCGATGCCGCCAATCGGCAGGCTGGACTGGAATCCGGCAGCGGTCGGCGAAATGTCGCCGGCCATCAGCCGGAGCGCGCGGTCCCGGTCGTCACGCGTCAGGGTTACGGCGCCGCGGCGCAAGCCGCCCTCCCCACCGCCGTAGAACATCTCGGCGAACAGGTTCAGCCCCTTGGCTCCGCCCAGGTTAAAGGCCGTCTGCGCGGCAACGTTCACCGGCTGGAAGTCCCCGAACCAGCCCTGCTCGTGGGAGACATTCTGGCTGACGTTGAAGATGCCGGTGCCCGAAAAACCCGTCGGCGGGTCATAGTCGCTGTCGAAGACCGATGCTTCCTGGACGAGCGCGAGGCTTCGGCGCCCCTGCTGGTCGAGCGGGATGCTGACCGACACCTCCAGCGTCGCCGGATCGTAGGCCACCTCGACACCCGCCGCCTTGAACTCCTCGGCGGTGACCAGGCCCGACGAGCCGCGCGCTCCCTGGATCCGCGCCTTCATGGTCGGGGTCAGCCGGTCGCCGGCAAGGCGAACGAAGTCGGCTGGATCGAGCGCCAGGCCTGATCCGTCAGGCGCGATCTGCGCGCCGATATCGCCGAGGAATGTGCCCGAGAAAACCAGCGGCAGGTTGATCCGCGCTGGCGCGGGCATCGGCCGGTCGGCGGTGGCGGCCGGCGTTGCGCTCGCCGCAAGCGCCGGAGTGGCGCCCAGCACCAGCAGGCCCGCAGTCCCCAGGCAAGTGCCCAGCTGAAGGGCCGTGACGCTCCTGCGCATCGCTACCGATCCAGCGCCGTGACGCTCTCCACGGCCGCCGCGAGCGAGATCCGGCTGCTGCCGATCGGGACCACGGCGACCCGCGTCTCGCCCGGAAGGATCCAGCGCAGGTCGTAAGCGTCGCGCAGCTGGGCGGGGTCGAGACTGAGGTCCACACCGCCCTGGCGGATGCGCAGGGGTGCGGCGTCCAGCCGGGCGTAACGGCTCCCGCGGTTGGTGAAGGTCAGCGTGGCGGTGCTGCCGGCCACCTGCGCGGCGAGCTCGACATTCTCCTTCGCGCCGGCGGGAACGACGTGAGCGAGCGTGGTGAACTCGAACAGGACACGGACCTTCGGGTCCGCCTGACCGGCGGAGATCGGCACCTGCCGGAAGGTCAGGGCGTAGGTCGCCGAGCGGTCCAGGGCGGCGGGTCCGTTATAGACCAGGCGGACCTTCTTGCGCTCGCCGGCGGCGGCGATGAACTGTTGCGGGACGATGGTGAAGTCGGCGGGCGCCGGTACATCCAAGGCGACGCCATGTTCGTCATAGGACCGGCGCGAGGAGGTGAGTTCGATGGCGACGGGGCGGTTCTGGCTGTTCCAGAACTCAAGCTCACGGCTGCTGTCCTTGCCTGCGGGCGCAAGGTCATAGACCATCGGGGTGATCGTCTGCGCGGAAGCAGGGACAATCACCCCCGACGCCATGACGATCGCCGCAATCCCCAGGAGCACGCCCCTCACCGCGATCACTCCTTAGAGCGCCGACGATAGAAGCTTGAGGGTGGGCTGCCCGGAGACGCCCTTGACCGTGAACTCGCGTTTGGCTCCCGGCGGAATCAGCGTCCGCCCGGCCATGTTGCCGAGCTCGGTACCGGCGACCGTCTTGTCGCCGAAGGCGAGCGAGAGCGCGTCGATGTAGACGAAGCGATTGCCGTCGTTGCGGATGACGACCTTCATGCCGTCCCCATCAGGTGCAGCGGCTTCGAGCACCGGCTTCGGAGCAGTACCTGCGGGCACGATGTGGACGGACGCGCCCACGCGCAGGATGCGCTGGACGCCGGACTGACCGCTGTTGGTCAGGTCGACGGGGACCTCGGCCGAATACAGGGTAAAGGAACGGGACTGGTCCACGTTGCCGCCGGCCCACTGGACCCGCACCGCCTGGCTCTTGCCTGCGGGAATCACCGCTTGGGCCGGGAAGACCGTGAAGAGGTCGTCTGCGGGAATCTGATCTTCGGTTCCGTCCGGCTTTACCTTGCGTTCGACCACTTCGAACGTGACCGGGAAGCCGACGTTACGAGGGTTGCGCACCATGATCGTGATGCCCCGGCTGTCGCGCGGAATTTGCATCACATTCACGATCGGCTGCACGTCCTGGGCTGCGGCTGCCGGGGCGAGCGCAAGAAGGCTCAGGGCGGCAAGAGCGAGACGAAGACGCGGTAAGCGCATTTGGAGACCCCCGGAAGAAAGGAGGCCCCGGTCGCCGAAGCGACCGAGGCCAGGAATATTAGTTCGGCTGAATCGAAATCGTCAGCGTGTCCTGATACGTACCAGCAACGGTCGCGACGTTCGCGAGCTTGACGGACATGGACCGGGTGAAGTCCGTGTTCACGTTCGCCGGATTGTGGAAGTTGGTGATCACAAGGTCACTGGAGAGGTTGGCGTCGGTGGCGAAGCCGCCCGAGAGGCTGAAGGTATAGCCCAGCTCGTTGCTGCCGCTCTTCAGCTTACCACCGTTGGCCGACTTGATTGTCAGCGTGGCGTAACCCGGGTAGTTGCACTTGCTGCTGAGGCTTTCCGAACCCTGCACACCGGGGTTCTCGAGGTTCAGTTCCGAGAACGGACCATTCAGGAAAGCGGAAACGGTGCAACGCTTGTCGAGGGTGCCCGAGAGACCGACGCTGATGACCGGCGAGTGAGCGGCGGTGATCGGGTTGGCAGCGGTCTGGGCAGCAGCCGGCGTCGCGAAAATGCCAGCGGCAACCGCGGCGAGAAGAAGCTTCTTCATAGGAAATGTCCTCATCGGAAAGTGGAGTAGGAAACCGAGAGATCGGCACCCACCAGGATGATGAGCGCGCCCCCCACCGAAGCTTGGAGAAGTGGGCCGGCATGTCGTCCGACTCGCTTCGACTTCGGTAAACAGGTTGTTAATCGGCTTGGTTTTTCGTTCGTCCCCAACTTTGGTGATGCTCGCAGAAATGTTCCGAAATCGGACAGTCAGAACATCATCATGAACGGGCGCACCTGGGTCAGCAGGGCCTCGCGGCTGTTAACGCCCAGCTTCTGGTAAAGCCGGCGGATGTGGGTGCGCACCGTCTCCACCGAGATCTTGAGGCGCTCGGCCGCTTCCTGCGCCGTTGCTCCGTGGAACAGCAGCTGCGCGATGCCTTCCTCGCAGGCGGTCAGGCCATAGGCCTTGCCCAGTCCGACGGCGCGCCCGCTGCACTGCTCGTCGGTGCGGCGAAGCGAAAGGCCGTAGACGCAGCCTTGTCCCGCGTCGGACACGCGCCGGGCGCAGACGATCAGGTGGGACGCGCCGTCCTGCAAAGGGATGCACGTGCCTTCGGGCCGGAATCGCGCCCGAGCGAGCAGTGCCCCCAATTCGGCATCCGACCGGCCCACGCACAGACGGCCTTCGACGCTTGCGACAACGGCGCGCGAATCGAGCCAGGATGAAGCGACGGCGTTGGTCCAGCGGATCAGCAGCTGATCATCGACCAGCAATCGCGCGACCTCGTCCGACGCAAGCCAGGAAAGGGCCAGTTGCGGAAGATCGACGACCTCCGCAACCGGCTTGAACAACACGCTCAAACACAGCCCCCGTTACAACTGCCGCCCGCCGATCACGCGCCGGACTGCGAAGAGTGCCCCCGCGGGAGGAAAGCCCCGCTTCATGCCGCTCCGTCCCGACCTCCGGCTGGAGGGAATCGGGACGCGCCGCCGGGCCGGAACAAGCCTCAGCCGGGGCATTCCGCGATATCCGGGAAGACTACGGGGATACCAAAGTGGAACAATGACCGGTATCGGGGCGACGGGGGTCTGCGTATCGATGCCTAGCCGTTTCGAACGGGCAGCGGGGTTGCTGCCCGCGTCCAGTCAGTCGCGTGCAGTGCATCGCTTCATGGGTCTCGCCCGAAGCGAGCGCCTGCCCACGCGCGCGTTGTTCTGGATCCCCGTCCTGATTGCTTACGGCGTGACCTTCACGCTCCTGCGCGTGCTGGCGTCTCACTGGCAAACGCAGGGGCTGTTCAGCCTCTGGTTTCCGGCCGCGGGGCTGCGCTTCGCGTTCATCTGGACGGCCGGCGCGCGGATCACCCCCGCCGCGGCCCTCGCCGAGCTGATGGTGAGTGCGGCCAGCGGGACGGTGGCGATTGCCCCGGGCTCCCTCCTCGCGCTGATCGGAGTACTTGGTCCGTGCCTGGTGTATGGCGGCGTCATCCACTTGGTCCGCGACCGCTTGTTCGCCCGTGCGGAGGCCTCCGATCCTCTGCCCTTCGCCCTCGCCGCGGCGCTCGCGCCCATCGTTGCCAGCCTGGCGGCGCTGCTCTGGGCAGTTCCGCAGCTCGGTCCGAACGACACGCTCGTGGGACCGGAGCTGTTTTCCGCCATGCTGGTCTTCGCGCTCGGCGATATGCTGGGGGTGCTTCTGCTCGCGCCGCCAATCTTGTGGCTGGTCCAGAGGCTGAACCCGTACGCCTCGCGGCCATCTCCGAAAGTGCTAGTCTCCCGCTGGCCCGAAGTCGCCCTGGTGTTGGCGCTGGCCTGGCTGCTGGTCTTCTTCATCCAGGAAGTCGACCTGGGAGTTGTCCTCGCGCCGGTGCTCCTGGGCACATGCTGGGCCGGACTTCGCGGCGGGCGACCGGCCGCCTGGCTCGCCATTCTCCTGAGCGCGCTGATCGTTCTCCCGCTCAGCACGGGCGCGGCGGGAGATGTTCAGCGCCTGCATGCTCACATGCTTCTCGCCTGCATCGCCGCCGGCGGTTATATCGCGGGCAGCTACGCCGACGCTCAGGCCATTGCCCGCGCGGAGATCCGCCGTCGTGACCGGCTGCTGCTTCACGCGGAGCGACTTAAGACCTTAAGAGCGATGTCGCTCGGTGTCATCCACGAGGTCAGCCAACCGCTGTCCACCATCGCGCTGGAAGCCAACAGCCTGCTCAGCGCCACCGCTGCAAGGCAACCCGATCTTGCGGAAGTCCGGGACATGTCTGAGCGGATCGCGCGGAAAGCGCAGGACCTCTCCGAGCTCATTCGACGGCTTCGCAGCTTCGGGGAAGGCGCCGGCGAAGGCCGCACGACCGTGAGCGCCTTCCACCTGCTCGACGAGCTGTTGCGGATGACCGCCACGCAGGCAGAGCATGAGGGCGTGCGGCTGGAACTGCGTGGCGGGAGTGATGCGATCCTGTCCGTCAACGAGGTCGAGATCCGGCAAGCCCTGCTCAACCTCGTCCGCAATGCCATCAACGCCTCACCGCGTCCGGGTGGAACCATCTGGCTGGGCGTATCGCACGTCGGAGAACATGCGCTGTTCTCCGTGGAGAACCGGGTCGATCCCGCTGCCGGGCGGCGAAGCGGAATGGGGATTGGCCTCTCCATCGTCCAGATCGTCGCGCAAAGCCACGGGGGAGAACTCCGAGTCGATCGTCCGGGCACCGGCAGGGTCCGGTGCATCCTTCAACTGCCACTTGCTGGAGAATGACGGTGAACAGTATCCAGGACTCCTTGGTCTATGTGGTCGACGACGACCAGGACCTGGCCGCCTCTGTGACACGGCTCTTGCGCCGGTCCGGCTATCAAGCCGAACCCTTCAACGATCCCGATGCGCTGCTCGACGCCTACGAGCACGCACCCGCCGCCTGCGTCATCACCGACGTCATGATGGGCGCAACGGATGGTTTCCAGTTTGCTGAGCGACTGAGGACAATCGACACCGCAACGGCAATCGTCTTCATGACGGCATGGCCGTCCACGTCGAGCGCCGTGGATGCGGTTCGCCGGTTCGGCGGGCTCGATTACCTAGAAAAACCCGTGGACGAGCCGCGCCTTCTGGCGGCCGTCGCGGAGGGGCTGGAGTGGAGCTCGAAGCGGCGCCGCGTCCAGGAACTGACCGCCGCTCTGACCCCCCGGGAACTCGACGTCTTCCATTTGCTGGTGCGAGGATACTCCACCAAGGCAGTCGCCCGGGAATTGAACATAAGCCCGCGCACGGTCGAGGACCACCGTTCGCAGATCATCTCGAAGACAGGAGCCCGCAGCCTGCCGGAGCTGATCGATCTCAGATCCTCGCTCATGTCGTTCGAGAGCTAGGAATACGGACCGAGGGCTCCTTCTTAAGCTCCCCGGTCGATTTGCTGAATAATTCGAGGCAGCGGCGTGGTGCCTGGTGGGTAGACGTCAGTTCTAGCTTTCTGACTGCTTCTGACGGCTACCAGCCCGACAGCCGCCATTCGACTTCCGGCCAAATGCGGGCATCTGGAGGGAGGTGATGATGGGCTGGCAAAATTAGCCCACCTTCCTGTTCAGATCTCGGTCGCTTCGGCCAGCGCCAGAGATCTTCCACTTCGACGTCGAGGTATCGGGACGGTGGTCTCGATCTTACTGTGCCCGAGGGGGATCCGCACTGCGCACAGATCGCCTGTCTGCTTGTAGATCAGGGCTGCCTTGGTGCGCCTCACTTCGTACCACCCTTTCGTACGGGCGGTGAAGGAAGCATTGATTTGCCCGCATTTCCCTGTTCTACTTGAAGAACTTCGGGAAGTGGTGACCCCTACGGGAATCGAACCCGTGTTTCAGCCGTGAAAGGGCCGCGTCCTAACCGCTAGACGAAGGGGCCATGCTTGCGCCGAGGGGCGATTAGGCGAGGCGGCGTCGGGGGTCAAGGCGAACAGGCCCACTCTTCGAAGCGCCGCTCCAACAAGCGAAAGCGGCTCACGACGGACACGAAGAAGGCGGTCGACCAGCCGAGCAGAATGATCCCGTTCGCGCCTTCGGTCGCGCCGAGGATGCGCCAGTTCTTCGGCAGGGTCAGGTCTCCATAGCCGATCGTCGTGTAGGTCGCGGTCGAGAGATACAGGGCCGATTCGATGTCGGGAACCGCGCGCACAAGATCGAAGGCGCCTGCATAAGCCCAGATTCCTGCCGAATGGACGGCGAATAATCCGAGGGCAGCGATCAGGATAGCGCCCGCTGCTCGGACGAAGCGCCGTGCAGGCGGGCGGCTTGCCGGTGCGCTCCCATCGCCTAGAGCAGGGACCACAGACCCACCAGGGGCATGACGATCGTGAGCGTCACCATCCCACTGGCGATCAGCAATTGAGTGACCACGGGGCTCATCACTCAAGTTGCGAAGGCTGCGTCGTCGACGTGCATCTCCGCCTTGTTGCCGCCGTTCCATTCGTCCCGCTTGATCGATCCTGCGAGCCAGAAACGCTGGTCGGCGGAAGCCGAGAGAAGTGCCTGACCGAACGCGGTTTCGCCCGATCGGAATGCAATCCACTTGAACGTCGAGCCATCGTCCCCGCAGGCGAGCCCGCGCACGTGACCGTTGCCGACGATGCCGGTCTTCAGCAGCCGCGCCGGCCCGGAGGCGACGCGCGGACTCGGCCAGCCGGCTCCATACGGCCCCCCCGCGTCCAACGCATCGCAGAGGTTGGCCGCGACCCCGCGCGGTGCGCACAGCGTGTCCAGCAGCAAGGAGCGGTTCTCCCGGGAGCGCTCGACATCTGCTGCGAGGCGCTGATCCAGAAAAGCGCGTAGCGCGTCGATGCCGCCGGGTCGCACGGTCAGCCCGGCGGCCATGGCATGGCCGCCCCCGGCGAGAAGCAGGCCGCTGTCTTTCGCCGCGAGCACGGCCGCGCCAAGGTCCACCCCATTGATCGAACGGCCGGAGCCCTTGCCCCTTCCGTCTTCTTCAATCGCGATGACGATCGCCGGACGACCAAACCGCTCCTTCAAACGGCCCGCCACGATGCCGATCACGCCGGGGTGCCAGCCCGAAGCGGCCACCAGGATCACGGGGGCGTCCGCTTGCTGTTCGCCTTGCCGCTCGGCGGCCTCGAGGACCATCTGCTCGATCGCTCGACGCTCTTCATTGAGGCGGTCCAGTTCCGCTGCGAGTGTTCGCGCTTCTTCCGGGCAGCTTGTCGTGAGAAGGCGGACACCAAGGTCCGACTTGCCGACGCGTCCACCGGCATTGATCCGTGGCCCCAGTGCGAATCCCAGGTCCCGACAGGACGGCGCCTTCACCAGACGCGCGGCTTGGGCGAGCGCGGCAAGCCCGATGTTGTTGCCTTGCGCCATGACTTTCAGGCCCTGCGTGACGAAGGCGCGGTTGAGCGACTGGAGCTTAGCCACGTCTGCTACTGTTCCGAGCGCAACGAGGTCGAGCAGGTCCAGGATTTTGGGCTCGGCCGTGCCATCGCTGAAGCGACCGCGCCGCCGCAGCTCCCGGAGCAAGGCGACCCCGAGCAGGAAGGCCATGCCGACCGCGGCGACATGGCCGTGGGCAGCGCCAATTTCCGCTTCGTCGAGCCGGTTCGGATTCACGAGCGCGTGGCACAGCGGCAACGCGGCGGCGCATTGGTGATGGTCGATCACCACCACGTCCAGCCCGGCCGTGTGCGCAGCTTCAAGCGCCTCGAACGCCTGAGCACCGCAATCCACCGTCACGACCAGGGTCGCGCCGCGTTCCTTCAGCGAGACGAGGGCCGGACCGGAGGGACCGTAGCCTTCCATTAGCCGGTCGGGAATGTAGGTTATCGGATCGAGCCCCAGCCGGCGAAGCAGGAGTACAAGCACGGCCGAGCTCGTTGCGCCGTCGACGTCATAGTCACCGAAGATCGCAATCTGCTCCCCTGCCTCGACAGCGTCGGCAAGGCGAAGGGCCGCCTTGTCCATGTCCCGGAATGCCGAAGGATCGGGCAGGAAGTCGCGGATGGTCGGGGAGCGGTGGCGCGCCAGATCCTCGCGACCGATCCCGCGGGCAAGCAGAAGCTCGTCCACCAGCGCGTCAGGGGTCGGTTCCCCCTCGCACTGCCGCCGCCAACGCCACGGCTGACCACCGAGCGACCTTTCCACCCCCAGAGCGAAATTCATGCGAAGCGGGATAGCAAAGCTTCGCGGATTTGACTCGCTCTTTTGCGCGGCAAGCCGGGGATGGAGTGACCGGTAAAGCCGCTTCCGCCTGCGACCCCAAACGTCAATGCGGCAATGCCGAACCGGCGGGCGACCGCGTTCTGGGTCAGGTCGATGCTCTGGATGGAGCGAAGCGGCAGGATCAGGGTGCTGCGCTTCCACCAGCCTGTGCGGATCAGCAGGCGTTCGCCGGCAAGAGCAAACCGGGTCCGTCGCCAGGCGAGCCAGCGCGTGCCCAGCACAAGTGCCAGCGCACCGATGCCGATGAGCGCCATGGGCGAGAAGGCGAGGCCGATCAGCGCCAGGACCAGAGGTCCTAGGAGCCAGACCGCGAGGCTGCTGACGTAGGCGAGCGAGATGTGCTCCCACGGCTGTGCGGCAAGCGCATCCTCCCAGCCGAGCTCCGCGAGTATCGGCCTCAGCTCATCGGTTTGCGCCAGGGGTGCGATGACGTGATCGCCGCTCTTGGCTTCTTCGTCCCTAGCGAGGCTCTGAAACTTCAGCTCGCGCCAGCCGAACCGCTCCCGAACCGGTCCGGTAAGGATGAGCGCGGCCTGTACCCGGCGCAGCGGTAGAGTGACGTCCGTCAGCGTGAACAAACCCCTGCGACGCCGAAGTCCGGTCCCCGTCCGGTCGAGGCGGAAGCGGAAATCCCGCAGGAGAGTCCGGATGATCCCAGTCAGGAGCCCAGCTGCGATCAGCAAGAACAGACCCGCCACAAAGGCTGCATTCTTATGGTTCGCAGCATAGCTGGCGAAGGCATTGTCGCTGAGAGTCACCTCCCAGAACTCCCGCTCGAAGGGATCGAAACCGAGAAGGTCTCCGAAGGTCTGGGTTGCGCCGAACAGGCCCGCGAAGATCGCCAGGCTGAAGTTGAACATCCCTGCGGTGAGGACGCGCTTGAGGGACATCGCGAAGAGCGGTCGGGGTTCGTCGTCTGAGACAACCGAAGGGGTCGGCCCACCGCGCCGCGCACGAATGTGCTCGCGCAGTGACTGCGCCCGCGCGAGGGCAATCGCGGGAAGAACGGCTTCGTCGCTCCCTGCCGATCCGCCAGTTTCGAATTTCACCTTGGCTAACCCGAGCAGCCGGGCAATCGGGCCTTGGCTGATATCGACGTCTTGAACGCGGTCGAACGGGATGGAACGATGGGTGCGGCTGATGATGCCGCTGTCGATCCGGATCTCATGAGCGCCGACGCGATACTCGAAGCGGCGCCAGTACAGAAACAGGCTGAGGGCGAGGAATAGCAGCAGCGCTCCGCCCGCGATCAGTGCCGTCTCCAGTCGGCCCGTCGCCGCAAGATAGCCGATACCGGCATAGCCGCCGGCCACACCGCGCAGACTGCCGCCGAGCCCCGTGATGAGAATGAGCGGATGCAGCCGCTCGGGACGCGCAAGGTCGGCGCTCTCCGCAAGAGGGCTCATTCGAGGTCCGAGCGGATCTGCCCCCGGATCAGGTCGCGGATCTCGGATGCGCGTTCCGGGGCAAGACCAGGCAGCGTGACGATGCTGTTGTGGGTTCCGGCTGTGTGCACCACCAAGGTGGCCGTTCCGAACATCTTGTCGAGCGGACCGCGCGTAACATCGATGTGCTGCACTCGGATGAACGGCACGATCGTATCGGTATGGAACAACCATCCGCGGACCACCTGGAGGAGGCTTGGCGTGAGCTGATATCCGAGGCGCTTCCAGATGCGAGGCGGGGCCGTGACCGCCGTGATCAGCGCCAGGATCGGCAAGCCTATACTGAGCGCCCCCTGAAACGCACTGCTCTCGATGACGGTTTGATCCAGCACCACACCGCCGATCAGCACCGGCACCCAGCTGAGAAGGGTGCGGATCCTCACGACGTTGATGTAGCCGCGCTCCACCGGAAGGAGCGCGGCCGCCGAGTCCTGTTCCGCGACCTCAACTGTCATAGCTGTACAATACAGCTACAACGGTCAGGTTCAAGTCAGAGCCTTGCGGTGCTCGCCAATGACGCGGCGCACAGTGCCAGAGCTCGCTCGCATGACGATGCTCTCCGTCGTGATGCAGCTCTTGCCGCGGTGAACGCCGCGAAGGAGCGATCCGTCTGTCACCCCCGTCGCGGCGAAGATGCAGTCTCCAGCCGCCATGTCTTCGAGGCTGTAGATGCGATCGAGGTCCTCGATGCCCCACCGCCGGGCCCGCCCACGCTCATCGTCGTTGCGGAAGAGAAGCCGACCCTGGATCTGGCCACCGACGCAGCGCAGGGCGGCTGCCGCGAGTACCCCCTCGGGAGCGCCGCCCGAGCCCATGTAGACGTCGACTCCGGTGTCCGGGTCCGTCGTTGCAATCACGCCCGCCACATCTCCATCCGGGATCAGCTTCACACCGCAGCCGAGCGAGCGCAATTCAGCGATTAGTTCGGCGTGACGGGGACGATCGAGTACGCAGGCGATGATCTCGTCCGGTTGGACCCCCTTGGCCGCCGCGAGGGAGCGGACGTTCTCCGATGCGCTGCGGGCGAGATCAATCGTGCCTTCGGGGTAGCCCGGCCCGATCGCCAGCTTGTCCATGTAGACGTCAGGCGCATTGAGCAGACCGCCCTTCTCCGCAATCGCTAGGACCGCGAGTGCATTCGGACCGGCTTTCGCCGTAATGGTGGTGCCTTCAAGCGGGTCCAGCGCGATGTCGATCCCAGGGCCGCTGCCCTGTGCGCTTCCGACCTTTTCACCGATGAAGAGCATCGGCGCCTCGTCCCGCTCGCCTTCGCCGATGACCACCGTTCCGTCCATCGGCAACTCGTTCAGAGCGGCACGCATCGCCTCCACAGCAGCAGCATCGGCCGCCTTCTCGTCCCCTCGCCCGATGAGCTTGGAGGCGGCGATGGCGGCGGCTTCGGTGACGCGCACCATTTCCAATACGAGGACACGGTCGAGGACGCTGCTGGCGTGGATCATGATTGCTCCCTGTCTGCTTTGGCCTTCGCACTAGGAAAGCCAATGGCTCCTGTCGAGGCGGCGTGCGTTCAGTCGGTCATGTCGAGATGGGTCATGCTTGCCGCGGCTGTTGTTCTGAGCGGCTGCGGGAACGATGAGAAATGGGCCGAAGGCGCGGTGCCGCCGTCCGTCAACGAGATGGCGGAGACACCGGGCGATTGGTCACGGCTTGCGGGTTCGATCAACAGGACGCCGGGCGACAGCGGGCTGCTGACGAACAGTCCGATCACGGTCGACCTGAATGCCATGCTGGGGCCAGACGTTGACGCGTATCGCGGCGCGATGGCGGACAGCGGCCCCCTGCACTGGGAAAGTGGCCTGCTGGTGTCTCGCAGTCATGCGGGGCGAGGATATCTGGTTATCGACCCACGCGATCACGCCATGGAGGCGGGGCTGCAGTCCGCGGGCAAGTGGCGGTCGTATCGGACTTCTGGATCGGACCTTGCCCGCCCGCCGACCGTCGTCGCCATGGTTGGTGACTAGTCGCCGGCGGCCTCGTCCGCCTCATGCTCGAGGATGTGGCGATCGATACGGACGTTGCGCAGGGCGAAGCGGGTCTCGACCAGGAAGAGTGCGAAGCCGACCGCGAGGCTCACCATCGATCCGATGAACAACAAGCCGATGGCGGTGCCGACATGCGCGCCTGTCAGCCCGCTTGCGAACAGCAACACAACCACTGTGCAGACCAGCACCGCTGACAGCACGGTCAGAAAGATCGCCCAGCTGACCAGCGCCATGCGCCGATCGAGGACACGAATCTCCCGCACGGATCGGTCGTGGTCCCTGCCGCGGCTTTCCAGCACCAGCCGCTCTACGGTGCGAGCCCGATCAACAATGCGCGCCAGCCGTAGCGCGCACACGTTCAGGAACGCGCCAACCCCTGCAAGCAGAAAGACGGGCGCCACCGCCGACTGGATGACCTGCGCGACCTGGAACGGAGAACCTTCAGCAGGAAGCATGTGCAGGGCTATGCCCGAGGGAAGAACGTAACGCGAGCCTGTCCCGCGCGAAAAGTAGCCCCAAAGCGTCAGAGAAAAACTTAGTTAAGGACACGACTATGGTTTAGAATGTGGGTATTCGACTCGTGCATGGGGGCTGATCATGCGTTTGCGTCGGTTTATGTTCGCGTCGGCGGGTGCCTTAATCGCGGCGTCCCTTGCACTTCCGGCTCCTGTTGACGCTCGGCGACGAGTTATAGACGCAGGCCTCAATATTTCTGCTGGCGGGGCTTGTAGCCCACTGGAGGCCACCGCAGGAACGTGCGCCGCGTCAGCCCTTCCGTTCTCTGTTCAGATCGGCAGCCAGACCTACAACGACTTTTATGTGAATTCGAACGGGGTCCTCTCGTTTGGATCGATCGAAACCTATCTGGCTGCGCAGAACAGCTTTGGTGATCCTGACAATCCCATCTACTCAGGACCTCCGCCAGCAACGAGTCTGGCTGCATTCGATGTTCCGGTGTTCAGTCCCTTCTTCGCGGACGGACCTGGCTTTTTCAACAGTTTCAGCGACCCGCGCGGCTTTGACGGAGCGTTTGTTGCAACCTCGTCGATCGGCGGAAACAGCATCACCGTGAATTGGTTCTCGTGCGCCAACACCCTTGAGTGCGGGTCGTTCACCGAAGCACTGGTTTCCGATTACGCGTTCAACCTGGACGACAACGGACTGACGCAGATCCTGATCGATTTCTCCTCCGGCACCGGATCGCTGGAAGAGCAGTTCGAAGAAGGCCGGCTGAACTTCCTCGCCAATCTCGCCGCCACGAGTGATGTTTACTCCATGACGCTGACGGACCTGCTCGACGGCTTCATCGTGGAGTACAACTATAGTCCCGGTGCGCTGGGCGACACGGGCACATACGGATTCAACCTGCCAGGCGGCCTCGTCGAAACCACCGGCCCGCTCGCGCCGCGGCGCTATGTGTTCGATGGTCTCGGTCAGCTGGTCGGAGCGCCAGTGCCTGAACCTGGCACCTGGGCGACCATGCTGCTGGGCTTCGCCATGGTCGGCTTGACCTTGAGACGCCGTCGCCGTGTGGCATGGGCGGGCTGATCAGCGAAGTCGCTGACGAGGTTGCCCGAGAGCGCGACACGCTCCGCTACTCTGCGTTCATCAGCTACAATCACAAAGATCGCGCTTGGGCCGCCTGGCTACATGGCAAGCTTGAGCGATACCGTTTGCCGGATACGGTTGTCGGCCGTGCCGTGGCTTGGGGCGTTCTCGAAACGCGCCTGGCGCCTGTCTTCCAGGACCGCGAGGAGCTTGCCGCCTCGACGGACCTGGCATCTTCCGTTCGACAGGCGCTCAAAGAAGCCGCCAACCTGATCGTCATCTGCTCGACCAACGGCGCCCAGTCGCGCTGGGTGAACGAGGAGGTGCGCGAGTTCGTTGCCCTGGGTCGGCGCAGCCAGATCCAATGCTTGATTGTTCCCGAGGCGGAGCATCCCGCAGCCCCGCTCCTCCCGGAGGCGCAGCTATTCCCGCCGGCCTTGCTGGAGCTTGGGATAGAGCCCCTGGCGGCAGATGCACGTCCGTCGGGCGACGGTCGCCAGGCGGCCTTCCTGAAGCTCGTCGCAGGGCTGATCGGAGTCCGCTACGACGAACTGCGCCAGCGGGAGCAGGCACGTCGGCAAAAACGGTTGGTCCTGCTCGCGAGCGCAGCGCTTGCCGGCTTCCTCCTCATGAGTGCACTTGCGGCATTCGCCTTCATCTCGCGGGCGGAGGCGGTCAGAGAGCGCGATCTTGCCCGGCAGAAGACGATCACCGCTCAGCGCACGACGGACTTCGTCAAGAACCTCTTTCGGTTGGCCGACCCGTCCGAGGCGAAGGGCAACAGCATCACGGTTCGAGAGGTGCTCGATCGGGGCGCCCGTCAGATCGAGGGGGAGCTGTCGGGAGAGCCCGACACAAAGGCGGAACTGGTTAGCACCTTAAGCGAGGTCTACATGGGCCTGGGAGCTTACCGGCAGGCCGACGGGCTCATCCGCCGTTCGCTATCCCTGCCGGTTCGCAGCGGCGAGACTCGTGCTCGGCAGCTGGCGGCTCTAGGCGCTTCCCTCGCGCTTCAGGGCAATTACCAGGAGGCTATTGCTACATATCGCAGGGCGGCAGTTTACATGCCGGATGGCGAGAAGGTCCGCGATCCGGTGCTGCTGTCTCAGATCCAGATCGGGCAGGCAGAGTCTCTCGCCGCTCTGGAACAATATGGGCAAGCGTGGCCGCTCATTCGGCAGGCATTCGGACGAGACCTGGCAAGGGAGGGTCCAACGGGGCAGTCGGTGGCTCGCGCGCTGGAGGCCGGTGGCTTCACCGCCCAAATGGAAGGGGATTTTTCAAGATCGCGAGCGCTTTACACCCGCGCGCTTGCAATACGCAGGCAGCAAGGAAACCTTCACCCCAAGGTGTCCGAGAACCTCGGCGAACTCGGCACCATTGCTTACCTAGCCGGCGATGCCGCCAGTGCCGAACAATATTGGAGACAGGCGCTCGCCCGCGATCAACAGGTTCTCGGCCCCGATCACCCGGACTCCGCTGCCACTCTCAACAACCTGGGTCGGGTTCTGCTGGAGCAGAGGAAGTTGCCCGGCGCGCTGCAGCTTTTGAACCGAAGTGCGAACATCTACCTGGCCCAACGCAACGAGGAGCACGACGATCTGGCCTTCATTTTTGCTAATGTCGGCTTGGCCAGGGCAGCACTCGGGGACCGGAGCAGCGGCGAGCGCTACCTTCGCCGCGCGTTGGATATCGCCGAGCTGCACGAGCACCCGGCTCTTGCGCCGATCATGACTGACCTTGCCGATCTGCGGTGCAAGGCGGGAGGGTATGCCGAAGGGCTGGCGCTGCTGGAACGAGCAGCACCGATCATGGCAGAGACGTACCCCCACGATCCATGGCGCTCTGCATGGGTGGTCAATACGCGCGGAGCTTGCCTTGTGGCGCGTGGCGACGTGTCAGCGGGCTCGCGATTGTTGCAGGCGAGCGCGCCTGCAGTGCTGAAGCGCTGGCCGGATGCGACGCTCTATGGCTCTGAGGTCAAGCAACGCCTTGCAGCGAGCAGGCGGGCTCAACGGCGATAGGGTGGAAGCGACCAGCCACGGGCAATGGCGAAGCCGCGAAGGGCAAAGCCGGCTGATGCCGCTGCGAACGCTCCCGCCGGGCCGCCGAACCCTAACACCGTGAACCCCACGAAGAGCCCAGCGCTTAGCGCCGCGGGAGTGACATAAAGTTCCGGCCTCATGACGATCGAAGGATCGCCCGCCAAAACGTCGCGGATGATCCCGCCGGCACAAGCCGTGAGCACGCCCATGGCGAAGGCGGGGACGGGTGCTACGCCATAGGCGAGGGCTTTGGCCGAGCCGTAGGTCGCGTAAGCAGCGAGCCCCAACGCATCGAACCACAGCAGCGCCTGGCCCGAGAAGGTGCGGCTGCTGCCCGCCCAGACCGCCAGGGCCGCTCCGATGCAGATCAGCAGCACCATATTGCTGTGGACCCAGAAAACCGGTGCTCCGATCAGCAGGTCGCGCAGTGTCCCCCCACCCACACCCGTCACGACCGCGAAGAAGATGAACGTGACGAGCGTCTGTTTTTTCTCCGCCGCGAGCAGCGCCCCCGAGACAGCGAAGACGGCGATGCCGAAGTAGTCGAGCAGGACCAGTGCCTGGGGCAGGGAAGGGGTGGGCAATTCCGGGGTCACGCGCATCCCATACTGCGCTCACCCTGGGCCTGTCGAAGGCTCTTGCTCGGCAGCCGCAGCTTCTCGAGCACCTTCCGACATGTCGCGGGTGAGCGGGATTGGGTTGGCGCCTCGGACGGAGTAAGCTTCCAGCCATGAGTACCGACACTACAACTCCGCAGTTCCCCACGCTTGAGGACTGGCAGCACTGGACCCTTGTCATGGGACGGGCGCAGCAGATGCTGATGGAGGCCTGGGCCGACAGCCTGAAAGCTGGCGAGCCGGTGCCGGGATTCAAGCCTGGCGCGGCCGCTCCGGACCCGATGGCTTTTCTCACGGCGGGTGCGGAGGCGTGGAGCAAGGGGCTTCAGGCCTGGGGCAACCTGCTTGCCCAGACGCAGCAGGCTGCCGAAACGAAGGATCGCCGGTTCGCGGCGGCGGAATGGCGGGACAATCCGGTCTTTGACACCATTCGCCAGAGTTACCTGGCCATTTCGGATCAGCTATTGAAGGGTGTCGACACCATTGAAGGGCTCGATGAGGAAGCGCGCCAGCGGCTGCGGTTCGCGACCAAGGCCTTCGTCGACGCAATGAGCCCGTCCAACTTCGCGCTTACCAACCCGGAAGTTCTGAAGAAGACCCTGGAGACCCGCGGCGAGAACCTGCTCAATGGCCTGCGGCACATGCTGGACGATATTCGAGCGGGACAGCTGACCCAGACCGCCAAGGGCGCGTTCGAGGTGGGCCGGAACCTGGCGACGACGCCGGGTAAGGTGATCAAGGAGACACCCCTTTACCAGCTGATTCAGTACACGCCCGTGACCGATACGGTGCTGAAGACGCCCCTGATCATCTTCCCGCCGTGGATCAATCGCTTCTACATCCTCGACCTGACGCCGGAGAAGAGCTTTGTCCGCTGGTGTGTCGAGCAGGGCATCAGCCTGTTCATGGTCAGCTGGAAGTCGGCGGATGAGAGCCTGAAGGACGTGACCCTCGACGACTATGTCCTGGGCGGCCAAGTCGATGCCATCGATACGGTCCGGGACCTGCTCGGCGTCGAGGCAGCGCATGTCGTCGGCTATTGCGTGGCGGGCACCACTCTCGCCGCGACACTCGCCTACCTTCAAGCCAAGGGGGAGGCCAGCAAGGTGAAGAGCGCGACCTTCTTCACCGCGCAAGTCGACTTCAGCGAGGCCGGCGACCTCAAGCTTTTTCTCGGCGACGAGACCATGGCCCTCCTGGAGAAGCTGACCGCAGAAAGCGGAACCTTGGACGGCCGCTACATGGCGGCGACGTTCAATCTGCTGCGCGGGCGCGACCTAGTGTGGAACTACGTCGTGAATAATTACCTGCTCGGCAACGAGCCCGCGCCCTTCGACCTGCTCCACTGGAACAGCGATGTCACGAACCTGCCAGCCGGATGGCATCGCAACTACCTGGAGACCCTCTACAAGGGGAACAAGCTGGTGGAGTGCGGCGGTATCCACGTGGACGACACGCCGATCGACCTCACGCAGGTGCAGACACCCGTCTACATCCAGGCGGGGCGCGAGGACCATATCGCGCCGCCCCAGAGCGTGTGGAAGATCATGCACCATTTCCAGGGACCGAAGCGCTTCGTGCTCGCGGGGTCCGGCCACATCGCGGGTGTCGTCAACCCGCCGAGCTCCGGCAAGTACCAGTATTGGGTCAACGAGGCGGACCCGGCGGACCTCCACGAGTTCATCGAAGGGGCGACCGAGCACAAGGGCAGCTGGTGGCCAGATTGGCTTGGCTGGCTGAAGGACCAAGATCCGGCTGAGGTGCCGGCAAAAGGAGCGAGGCAACCCGGCGAGGGCAAGCTCAAGGCGATCGAGGATGCGCCGGGAAGCTATGTGAAGTCGCGCTGAAGCTGCGCTTCGACAAGCTCAGCGCGAGCGACAAGAGCGCTTAGCCGGATGCGCTCACCTTGGGCTCGTCGAGGGGTGGGGCTCTGGAACTTACAGGATTCCGCCGCCCAGGCTCAGCCGGACGATCCCCACCAGGATTACGAACAGGTTGAGGTTGCGACCTGCCCGGCCGCTGCTGCTGAGCTGACCTATTCCGGCGCCAACGACCGCGAGGGGAAGAATCAGCCAATTTGCCCAACCGAGGAATGGGAGAAAGGCGATGGCTGCGCAGACGAGCGCCACCACTCCGATGATCAGGGACGCGACGTTCAACATCGACGGGCTTCTCCTATTCAGGAAGCGGCGGCCGAGCCTGCTTCAGGGAAGAAATGAGGTATAGCGTCGCCGCCGTCCAGATGGCCCCGAACGCAATCGCATGGGCGCCGCTGAATTCTTCGCCGTAAAGGAAGACCGCGACCAGGAACTGGAGTGTCGGCGCCAGAAACTGCAGGATGCCGAGTGTCGAGTAGCGAAGTCGCCGAGCCGCGGCCGTGAAAAGCAACAGTGGCACCGTCGAGGCTACGCCGGCAAGTAACAGCAGGCCTAGCTCCAGTGTGTTGCGACCCCAGATTGGCTCAGAGCCGCCGCTGGTCCAAAGCAGCCATCCAGCGGCAGGCAAAAGGAGAAAGCCGGTCTCGATGGTGAGACCCGCCGTCGCCTCCACCTTCGCGATCTTCCGAAGCAGTCCGTACAGCGCGAAGCTGATGCACAGGGTCAGGCTGATCCACAGATGGCTGAGCGCCCCGGCAGCAAGGACCGAGACTCCGATCGCGGCAATCGCAACAGCCAGCCACTGAAGCCTGCTGAGCGGCTCTTTCAAGACGAAGCGGCCAAGCAGGATATTGGCCAGCGGGTTCAAGTAGTAACCGAGGCTACCGGCTAGGATGTGCCCGCTGTTCACGGCGTAGACGTAGATCAGCCAGTTGGTGGCGATCAGCATCGAAGTGAGGAGCAGGAGCCTCGCGGTCGCACCATGGCTCACCGCCTGGCGCACTTGCCGCCACCCGCGAGTGACTGCCACCAGCAAGCCTAGCGCCACCATGGACCAGACGATCCGGTGGGCCACGATGGCCACCGCTGGGACTGCGGCGATCAGCTTGAAGTAGATCGGCAACAGGCCCCACAGGCCATAGGCGCCAATGCCCAGCATGAGGCCCGTTCGGGCGTGAGCATCAGCCTGCTTGGCCGTTGTGGAGGGGCGTGCATCCATTCGCCGCCGCCTAGAGCCGAGGCGCCGCAAGTGAAAGGATTTGTTAACCCTTACGGCTCTTCACCATGGAATGAGCCAAGCGTGCTGTTACGCTGCACGCCAATGAAAGGATCCGCCCCCTTGCGCCTCACGCCCCTCCTGATCCTGGTGGCTCTTGCCCTGTCGGGCTGCACCACGACCAACAAGGAGCCAGAGCGGCGCCCCGTTGTCGTCGTGGAGCCGCCGCGCAAGGCTGATGCCTGGCTGCGGGTGGCCAGCGCCGATGATGCGGACCGCATCAGCCGACTGAGCAGCGCATGGGCGGCGGCCCTCTCCGAGGCGAGACGCGCTGGCTTTGCGGATGCGATCGCAAAGGAAGGTAACCTCTTGAAGGCCGACGCGGCCCTCGCGCGACCGGCCCCCACTCCGGGCAGCTACAATTGCCGGCTCGTCCGCCTGGGGCGATACACGCCGAAGACCAAGGCCTTTGAAAGCTTCAAGCCCTTCTTCTGCTATGTCGAAGTCGAGGGCGAGCTCCTGACGATCGTCAAGCAGACCGGAAGTGAGCGCCCGGCGGGGCGGTTGTGGGAAGATGACGTTCAAACGCGGATGATTTTCCTGGGCAGCGTTGCACTGGGGAATGAAGAGCAGCCCCTTGCGTACGGCGACAACAAGGCCCGGGACATGGCCGGCGTGTTGGAACGGATTGCTCCATTTCGTTGGCGGCTGGTCGTTCCTTGGCCGCGTGCCCAGTCGAAACTGGACGTCTTCGAGCTGACCCCCGTCGCCGCGCAGCCAGCTGCAGAATGAGCCTGGCGGACCCCCAGGAGGTCCGTGCTTATCTCATTGCCGCGGCGGCGGCAGGACATGCACTCACCTATGCGGAGCTGCTGGAGCGGCTCGGCTATGTTTTCTCCCGTCCGAAGATGCGCGCCTTGTGCAAAGTTCTCGCCTCTGTCGACGAGCAGGCAGAAGCTGCCGGGGAACCGGAATTGGCCGTTCTGGTCGTTCGGCAGTCCGATGGACTGCCTGGTCAGGGTTGGTGGGTCGGCAGCTGGGAGAAGCATCGCCATAAAGGCGACTGGGTCGGTCCTGACGCGCAGCGGCTGGTGCAGCGCCTGCAGGAACAGGCGTTCACCTATTGGCAGGCGCGCGGCGAGCGCTAAGCTCCCCCTCAACAAGGGAGGATCCATGACACCTGCTCGCCTTCTCGTGGCGGTGGCCGCCGTCGCTCTCACCACGCCTGCGCTCGCCCAGACGCCTGCTGCCACCGCGGCGGCCGCTCAGCCGACCACGGTTATTCATGCCGGAACATTGATCGACGTGCCGGGTCGCGCCCCGAAGCGGAACGCCACAGTGATCGTGCAGGGACGCAAGATCGTTGAGGTGCGCGACGGGTTCGCTGAGGTGCCTGGAGCGCGCGTGGTGGATCTGCGGAACGCGACCGTCATGCCGGGCTTCATTGACATGCACGTTCATCTCGGCGGTCTGGACGACCGGCTCCAGGCCCGCCTGACGCAGAGCCAGCGGAACGCCGAGGACGAGGCCTATACGGCGATGGCGAATGCCAAGAAGACGTTGATGGCGGGCTTCACCACGGTTCGGGACTTGGGCGGCGATCCGCCGGGAATCCGTGCCCTGCGCAATGCGATTGCGGCGGGTCAGTTTGTCGGGCCAACCGTCGTGATGGCCGCAGAGATGATCTCCGTGAGCGGCGGTCATGGCGACCCGCGCAACGGCCTCAACCGCGACCTGGTGGATGTCGCTCACAAGTCGATGGGCAACGTGTGCAACGGGCCGGACGATTGTCGGCGCGCCACGCGGGAGCAGATCGGGGCGGGTGCGGACGTGATCAAGTTCGCGGCCACAGGGGGCGTGCTGAGCAACGTGGCGGGTGGGCTCAACCAGCAGATGATGGAAGACGAGATGCGGGCGATTGTGCAGACCGCGCACAGCTTCGGCCGGAAGGTGGCCTCGCACGCTCACGGGGTGGACGGTATCAACGGTGCGCTGCGTGCCGGGGTGGACTCCATTGAGCATGGCACGTTCACCAACGACGAGACCTTCCGGCTCTACAAGCAGTCGGGCGCTTACTATGTGCCGACGCTGCTCGCCCCCGCCGCGGCGCTGAAGGACGGGCAACGGGGTGCGCTGACGCCCGCTCAATATGAAAAAGCGCGGCAGGCTGCCGGGAATGCGGAGAAGAGCTTCGCCAGGGCGGTCCGCGAAGGCGTCAAGATCGCGTTCGGCACCGACTCGGCAGTCAGTCCGCACGGGCAGAATGCCCAGGAGTTCGCGCTGATGGTGAAGAATGGAATGCAGCCGATGGCAGCGATCAAGACCGCAACCGTCAACGCTGCCGATTTGCTTGGACGCTCCGACCAGATCGGCACGATCGAAGCGGGCAAGGATGCCGACATCGTCGCGGTGGACGGCGATCCGCTCGCCAACATCCAGCTCCTGGAGAGCGTCGGATTCGTCATGAAGTCGGGACGCGTGGCGAAGCTGGCAGGCCAGCGGCAGCTGACCGAGATCGATTAACCGGCCGACCGCCGCTCGATCGTGGCGCCGACGGCGGAAAGCTTCTCCTCCAGCCGCTCGTAGCCACGGTCGAGGTGGTAGACCCTAAGCACCTCGGTCTCGCCCTCGGCCGCAAGGCCGGCGAGGATGAGGCTCATGGACGCGCGCAGATCGGTGGCCATCACCGAGGCGCCGGTGAGCCCGTTCACCCCGTGGACGATCGCCGAGCGGCCGCGGACGTCGATGTTCGCGCCCATCCGGCGAAGCTCGGGAACATGCATGTAACGGTTCTCGAAGATGGTCTCCTCAAGAAAGCTCTCGCCGTCGGCCATGCACAGCATCGCCATGAACTGCGCCTGCATATCTGTCGCGAAGCCGGGGAACGGTGCGGTGGAAAGAGCGAGAGGGCGGAGCTTCCCGTCAGCGCTGACCTTGATGCCGTTGTCGTGGAACTCCACGATCAGGCCGCATTGGGCGAGCGCGTTGGTCGTCGCCAGCATGTCTTCCGGCCGCGCACCAACCAGGTCGATCGAACCTCCGGTGATGCCCGCCGCGCAGGCATAACTGCCCGCTTCGATCCGGTCCGGCATCACGGCGTAGGTGCAGCCGTGCAATTTCTCGACACCATCGATGATCAGGTGGGAGGAGCCGATGCCTTGGATCTGCGCTCCCATCGCAACCAGCAGATTGCACAGGTCGACGATCTCCGGCTCGCGGGCGGCGTTGAACAGCTGGGTACGGCCGGTCGCAAGCACAGCGGCCATCAGCGCGTTCTCCGTGGCGCCCACGGATACGACGGGAAAACTGAAGTCGCCTCCTGAGATGCGGCCTCCGTTCGGAGCGCTGGCCTTCACATAGCCAGCGGCCAACTCGATCTCGGCACCCATGGCTTCGAGTGCCCGGAGGTGCAGGTCGATTGGGCGGTCGCCAATGGCGCACCCACCGGGCAAGGAGACCGTGGACTCGCCGGCTCGCGCAAGCATCGGGCCGAGTACCAGGATCGACGCGCGCATCCGGCGGACCATGTCGTAGGGCGCAACGGTGGAGTGCAGGTCATCCGCCTGCAGCGTCATGCGGCGGCCGAACTCGCCTTTTTTGACACCTTCCACCTTGGTGGAAACGCCGAGCATATTGAGCAGGTGACCGAAACTGTCCACGTCCGCCAGGCGCGGCAGATTGGTGAGCGTCAGCTTCTCGTCAGTCAGCAGGGCGCATGGCAGCAGGGTCAGCGCGGCGTTCTTGGCGCCCGAGATTGGAATGGCGCCCTCCAGGCGCTTGCCACCGACGATGTGAATGGAGTCCATCTCGGCGCTTTAAGGCCTCGTTCCGGAGGTGCAATCCCTTCTGAATCGATACTGTTACGCCTTCTCCAGCGTGCACTGCAGCGGATGCTGGTTCTCCCTGGCGAAGTCGATCACCTGGGACACCTTCGTCTCGGCAACTTCGTAGGTGAAGACGCCGCAGACCGCGACCCCTTGCTGGTGAACCTGCAGCATCACCCGCGTGGCATCCTCGATGCCCATGTTGAAGAAGCGCTGCAGGCACAACACGACGAACTCCATCGGAGTGTAGTCGTCGTTGAGCATCAAGACCTTGTAGTTGCTCGGCTTGCGCGTGCGCGGACGGGTGCGGGTAACGACACCCTTTTCGATTTCCTCGACGCCATCGCCCTGCCCTGGGCGGTCTTCGTCGGGACCCATGCGGTACGGATCAATCATGATTCGCTGATAGATATGGCACGCCGCAAACGCCGGGCAAGGAGCCAAGCGCCCACTCCGCCGACATGGGCACAAAAAGAGACGGCCGCCTCCTCGAAGGAGACGGCCGCCCTTTTGCCTGAACAGGAGGAGGAGAGGTCAGGCAGAAAGCTCGTTCAGCTTCTCGGCATTCAGCGCCGCACGGGTGGAGATCGGCTGCATCGCCTCACCGGCCAGCTTCACCAGCGACTCGGCAAAACGCGAGCTGTCGGCAACGATGCGGTCGAACTGCACGCGGGCGAAATCGCCCTGCAGCTGAAAGAATTCGGTCGGCGACTGCGCGTCCGAGAGGCTCTTCACCTGGGTCGCGGCCTGCTCCAGGCCCTCACGGGTGCGGGCAACGGCTTCCTGACCCAGCGTCTGGGCGCCGGCGGCGGCAACCCGGCCGCTCTCGACCAGAGCCTCGACGTTAGCCTTGGTCATCTCGACCAGGTTCTCGGCAACGGCGCGCGAACGCTCCACCGCCTGCTGACCATGGCTGCCGACCTCGGCGAAAAGGTTCTGAAGCTTGTCAGCACCCGGGAGGGTGTTGAGCGAAGCAAAGTTGTTCATCCAGTTGGCGGAATCGAAGTTCATCACGGTTTCCTTCTCGATCTTCGGGGCGGCAGCCTTCGGCGCGGCGCCGGCAGTGGCGGCACGACGGCCGCGAGGCTTCTTCTCCGTCCGCACGCGGCGGGCGTTGACCTTCTTGACCGCTTCGACGACCTTCGGCGCCGCCTTCGTCCGGCGCGCCCGCTTCGGAGCGGACTTGTTCTCAACGCCTGCTTCGACCGCGACATCGGTCGGCTGAGCGTCGGCGATCGGGGTGATTGCGTCGATGTTGTCCATGATTCGTCCTATCTGTTGCACTGCACAATATAGTGCACTGCGGTAGGTTTCAAGCGCTTTTTGTGCAGTGCAGCATTGACGCCCAGTGGGCGGCTTTGCCAAGGACCCGCATGGACCTCGACAGCGATCCCATCGAAGCTCCCGTAGACCCCATCACTGGCCGCCGCCGACGGGGGCTCCTGATCGTTCTTTCCTCCCCCTCGGGGGCCGGCAAATCAACGATCAGCCGGATGCTGCTTGCTGCGGATAACGAGGTAACGATGTCGATCTCGGCTACGACCCGTCCAAAGCGGCCCGGCGAGGTCGATGACGTGGACTACCATTTTGTCGGACCCGAACATTTCGACCGCATGATCGCGGATGGAGAATTCGTCGAGTGGGCGCCGGTGTTCGATTATCGATACGGGACTCCCAAGGCTCCGGTAAAGGCGGCGCTGAAAGCCGGGCGCGACATCCTGTTCGACATCGATTGGCAGGGCACCCAGCAGCTGCACGCTGCCATGGGCGAGGACCTGGTCCGCATCTTCATCCTTCCGCCATCGATGGAAGAACTCGAACGCCGACTGCGGTCACGCGGTACGGACAGCGAGGAGGTGATCGCTTTCCGCATGCAGCGTGCCGCGAGCGAAATCAGCCACTGGGCCGAATATGACTATGTCCTCATCAATCACCAAACGGAGCATTGCCTGGCTCAGGTGCGTGCCATCGTCGCCGCGGAGCGACTGAAGCGCCAGCGGCAGGTCGGTCTGGTAGCCTTCACCCGCGACCTGGTCGCCGGCCAGCGCTAGCTGCGCAGAAGTTCCAAGAATCGAGCACCGGCCAGGAAGTCCAGGCGGCGGTTCTCCAGCGCGATTTCCGCCTCGGCATCGGAACCCCACTTTTCGAGCTGCCACGCCTCGTCCACGCTGACAGCAGTCCATGCCTCCTCAGGGGAGATCGCCTGCTCCGCCACGGCGAGTGCCGCGACCAGTGAGCCGCCCACGGTAACCAAGGGCGAGAGCCCCGCAAGCGAGAAGGGCTCGAGGCTTCGCACGGCATGAGCGAGTCGGCTCACGGTGGCGTCCGGCTGCGAAACGAAGGTCACTCCCGTCGTGACGACAAAATCGATATCGAAACTCCGCCGGGCCCAGGTCAGCAGCGGATCCCACAGCTCCGCCTGACGGTCGACAAGCACCTGAGGTCCGTCAGCCCGATAGGTCAGCAGGTCTCCCTCGCCGTACTTCGCCAGCCCTGCCGCGAAGCTCTCGATATCGGGGGCGATGCGATCGATGGCGGCGTTGGCAAGGCCCGTCATCGGCATGGCTCGAGCGTCGACCGTGTCGCCGGCACCCTGCCACTCCGCCGCGATCGCATCTGCGATGGCGCGCTGCCGGACCACGAGTAGCGCACGCGCGGGAGTGCGGACCGGGCGGCCATCCAGTTCGATACGCCACTCGCCACTGCTCTCGACCGCAGCGGCCTGCTTCCAGAAACGCTTCACCGGGCTTCCTTGTCCCATACGCGCTTCAGCAGGACCGGTCCGAGCAAAGCGTCGGCAAGGCCCAAGCCGGTGACGACGAGCCCGAGTTCGACGAACCCGCCGGGGCGGATCAAGTCCGAAAAGGTGATGGCCATGCCTAAAAGGAAGAGGAGCAGGCCACTGATCCTCAGCAAGGCGAAGATCGCGAAGCGCTTGCGCCAGAGCGCTTCCTCGTTGCTCACGCTGCCTTCCTTACCAGCCGGTCGGCGATGCCGAGCACCTCGAGCGGGCTCGCTGCGATCGCGTGGGCACCCCCGGACCAGAGTTCAGCCTCGTCATGGTAGCCCCAAGCCACCCCAATTGCGCCGCAGCCGCTGGCTCGAGCCATGCCCATGTCCCAGGCCGTGTCGCCGATGACGACGCTCATGGCAGGATCTGCGCCCACCTCCGCCAGTGCCGCGAGCACCATCCCAGGATGCGGCTTGGACGGGTTCCGGTCCGCTGTCTGGAGGGACACGAAGCGGTCCAGCAATCCATGCACCTCGAGACAGTGCTTGAGCCCGCGATCGGACTTGCCGGTGGCCACCGCCAGCAGCCAGCCGTCAGCTTCGAGCGCATCGAGCAGTGGCGCGATACCTTCGAACAGCGGCTCTTGAACACAGCCCCGCGCACGCATTTCGGAGAAGACGTCCTTGTAGGTCTGCGTCATGCGCGCGTGTTCCGTGTCATCCGCATCCGGCGCTAACATCGCCATAGCTTCATGCAGACTAAGGCCGACGACCCGCTTGGACTGGGTCTGCGGCGGTGTCTCCCTGCCATGAGTCTCGAAGGTTCGGTGAAGCGCTGTGTGGATGGTGTGCCCGCTGTCCACGAGCGTTCCGTCACAGTCGAAGATGGCCAGCCGGTTCATTTACGCCGGCCCTTCGGCTGCGGCGTAGAGCCGCGCGACCGACGCTCTCCCTTGCGCTCGCGACGACGCTGCTTTGCCGCTGCGGCGACCCGCTGCTTCTTGACCTCAGGATCACGGGCTGGGTCTGGATTGTCGAGCGGAAGGTGGTCGCCCGCCATGGGATCGAAGCCCAAGGTGGCAAGGCTTTCCGCGAAGTGAATCGGCAGCTCGGCGGTGACGTCGATCACGCCGGACGGGGAGTCGATCTTCAACCGCCGCGCATGGAGATGAAGCTTGCGGCTGATCCCACCCGTGAGGAACGCGTCCGCGCCGCCATACTTCGCGTCCCCCACAATCGGGTGGCCCAGCGCGGCCATGTGGGCGCGCAACTGGTGGGTGCGGCCGGTGAGCGGCTGAAGCTCGATCCACGCAGCCCGGTTTCCAGCCCGATCGACCATCCGCCAGCGCGTGCGGGCGGGAAGGCCATTCTCCTCGTCGACATGCATCTTCTCGCCACCGGTACCCGGCTGCTTGGCGAGCGGCAGGTCGATCAGCCCCTCCTCTGCCGACGGCACACCGATGACCAGCGCCCAATAGACCTTGCGCGCGGTCCGGCCCGAGAAGCTCTTAGAAAAGAAGGCAGCCGAGCGAGCGGAGCGGGCCACCAGCAGCACACCGCTGGTGTCCTTGTCGAGTCGATGCACCAGCTTCGGACGATTGCCTTCCCGATCCGCCAGCCCGTCGAGCAAACGGTCGAGATGCTGGTTCGTCTTGGTGCCGCCCTGTGTCGCCAGGCCAGGCGGCTTGTTGAGCACGAACGCGTCGGGTGCCGTTTCGATGACCATCTCTTGCACGAACGCCTGCTCGTCCTGGGTTAGCGGAACAATGCGCTTCTCCGGGCGCGCAGGCTTGGCGGGAGGGGCTTCGGGAGGTGGCACGCGAATGGTCTGACCCGTCTCGACCCGATCACCGGGGGTCGCTCGCTTGCCATCGACGCGCAACTGCCCGGTTCGGGCCCAGCGCGATACGGTGTTGAAGCTCGTGTCGGGGAGGTGGCGCTTGAACCAGCGGTCCAGGCGGATGCCATCGTCGTCCTCGCGGACGGTAAAGGTGCGCACATCGCTGGTCATGCGCGCGCCCTAGCCTCTGGCAAGCGGCTTCGCAAAGCGGATGGACGTACGCTCGTAGCCCAGGTGCTTGTAAAAGGCGTGAGCCTCGCCCCTGCGGTCTGCGCTGGTGACCTCGACCATGCCGCACCCCATCGCCGTCATGCGGCGTTCGGCCTCTTCTACCAGCAGACGACCGGTCCCTCGGCCGCGCCATGCCTCTGTCACTGCAAGGACCGTGATCCGCCCGATGTTGAAGGTTCGATGAGGATTGGTCGTGCGATGGATGCCGATCACCCCAATGACTTCCTTCCCCTTGGCCATGACCAGAACCGGCTCTCCAGCCTTTTCCAGCACCTTCAGGTTCGCCGCCACGGCCTTGGCGTCGATCGGGTGGTCCAGCGTTGCGAACAGGGCGGCGAGTTGCTCCGCGTCCCCCTTCCGGGCTTCCCGGATCTCGGGTGTCGGATCTGGCTTTGACTTCTTCTTGGCAGGCGGACTGGCGGGCTCAGAAGCTCCGGAACGGGGCACCACAGCTCCGACCTCCTTCAGCGAAGCTCTCCAGTCCTGCACCTCTGCGCCACGCAAGTAATCGGCGATCTCCTGAAGATCGGCCGCGGGCTTGTCCCGCCTGAAACCGAACACCGCCTCGCCTGCCGCATTCACAAGACCGAACCTGTTGAAGCCCCGCTTTTCCGGATTGCGGATGCGCGAGCGGCGCAGCTTGAGGCCGCGGTTCGCGGCCATCTCTTTCAGCGCTTCAGGATCCAGGCTCATAGCGTGTCGATCACGTGGAGGATGAGGCCGACGAGCCCGCCGACGAGCGTGCCGTTGATTCGGATATATTGAAGGTCGCGGCCAACGGCGGACTCCAGGCGAGCGGTAATCGTCCGCGCGTCCCAGCCCCGGATGGTGTCGCTGACCAGCTTCACGATGGAATCGCCATAACTCGCGGCCATTCCTGCGATGGCACGGCGGGCGAACTGGTTGACTGCGCTTCGGATGCGAGGATCGCTCTCCAGCGTCGTGCCCATCGACCGTAGCACTTCCCCTAGCTTGCCGGCGAACGCCGCATCGGGGTCCCGCGCGGCCGAGATCATCGCCGCTCGCCCACGCTGCCACAGGGCATCGATCCACATCGCCACGGAGCGGTTCTCCAGCAGTTCTTCCTTCCACCGCTCGACTCGGGCCTGGGTCTCCGGGTTCTTCTGGAGATCGTTGGCGAGGTCGGCGAGCGCCTGCTCCATCTTCTGACGAACGGGATGGGACGGATCGGTGCTCATCTCCACCGTCAGCTTGCGGAGCCCTTCGAGGATGGCGTCGCCGAGCTTCTCGTCGAGCCCGGCGAGCCGCAGCACCCAACTGCTGCGCTTCTTCACGAGGTCGCGAATCAGGCTTTCGTTGGCATCGAGCGTTCGGGCGAGGGCGCGGATGCCAGCCTCCAACATCGGGACGTGGCGGTCATCGTTGATCGTCGACGCAAGCGCATGGCCGAGCAGTGGAGCGACCTCCGACTGCTTCAGCCGCGCGGAGAGCGCCGCCTTGACGATCCCACCGAGACGTTCGTCGTCCAATGCTTCGAAGATGTCGGCAATCAGGCGTGACGCGCCCTTCCGAATCCGCGTGCCTTGTCCGCTCGGCGCCTGGAGGAAGCGGCCCGCGGCTCCGGCAAGGTCGATCGTCCGCATCCGCCGAGCGACGACAGAGGCGACAAGGAAGTTGTCCCGCAGAAAGGTCGCGAGAGCATCGCCGATCCGATCCTTGTTGCGCGGGATGATGGCGGTGTGCGGGATGGGCAGGCCGAGCGGATGGCGGAACAGCGCCGTGACGGCGAACCAGTCTGCCAGGCCGCCGACCATCGCGGCCTCGGCGAATGCCTTCAGATAGGCGAGCCACGGATAGACGGGCTCCAGCGCGCGCGTGGTGAAGAAGATCACCGCCATCAGGATCAGCAGACCCGTGGCTGCCGCCTTCATCCCCGACGCACCGGGCTGGGCCGGATTGAAGCGGGCGAGGGGGCTCCTCGGCGACGGGTCTGCGCGGCTCATCCGCTCATCAATAGACGAGCCGCGCTCCTGTTTCACTCCGCCGGTTGCGGCAAGGCCCCCGGAGTGTCACCGCGGGACCCGGGAGCGCGCTGCTCCGGCACGGCCTCCGGTACCTCATGGGCGCTCGCGTGGAGGAACCTGCCGACCTTGCGGGCGATCCACTGCTCGATATCAATCGCGATGCTGAAGTAGGCCGGGACCAGGATCAATGTCAGCGCCGTCGAGAAGATCAGGCCGCCGATCACCGTCACGCCCATTGGCGCCCGCCAGCTGCTGTCCCCCGTCAGAGAGAGGGCAACCGGGATCATGCCTGCCACCATCGCCACGGTGGTCATCACGATCGGCTGAGCACGCTTGTGGCCGGCTTCGATGATCGCCTCGTCCTTGGGCATTCCGTGGTCCATCATCTCGACCGCGAAATCCACCAGCAGGATGGAGTTCTTGGCCACGATGCCAAGCAGCATCAGCAGGCCGATGAAGACCGGTAGCGAGACCGGTTGGCCGGCGATGTGCAGCGCAATGGCAGCACCCAGCGGGGCAAGGATCAGCGACCCCATGTTCACGAACGGCGCCAGGAATCGGCGGTAGAGCAGGACCAGCACCGCGAACACCAGGGCGATGCCGGCGAACACGGCGATGACGAAGTTCTGGATGAGCTCGCCCTGCCACTTCTGGTCACCAAGGGTCAGCCGCTGAACTCCCTCCGGCATGTTCTTCAGCGTCGGCAATTCGTCGATCTTCTTCCAGGCATCACCGCTGACGAGGCCCGGCGCGAGGTCCGCACCCACCGCAATCCGGCGCATCTGTTGCGTCCGCTGCACCGTGACCGGACCAGAGCCGAAGCTGATGTCGGCCACAGACTTCAGCGGCACGGAACCACCACTGGACGTCGGCACCGGGAGGTTCTGCAGCGTTGCGATGTCCTTGCGCTGCTCTTCCGAGATGCCGACGATGATCGGCACCTGCCGGTCGGATAGCGAGAACTTCGCGCTGTTCTGCGCGATGTCACCGATGGTCGCGATCCGGATCGTCTGTCCGAGCGCGGCGGTGGTGACGCCAAGGTCCGCGGCCAGGTCAAAGCGGGGCTTGATGATGATCTCCGGACGGACGTCGTCGCCCTGGACTCGCGGCGCGACCAGTTCAGGGACCGTCGCCATCTCGTCGGCGATCTTGTTCGCCACCGCGTTGAGCTTCACCGGATCGTCGCTGCCCAAATACAGCGTGATCGCGCGCCCACCACTGCCCGGACCTCCGCCGCCCTGGCTCATGAAGTTGACCCGGGCATCGGGGATCTGCGCCAGCTTGGGTGTGATCTCCCGCTCGATCTCGAAGCTCTTCTTGGAGCGGTCTTCATTGTAGATGACGTTGATGAAGCCGGTCGACGTGAACACGCGCTGGAACACGTCCTTCACGTCGGGGTGCTCCTCGACGATGTCGGCAACCCGCTGAACGACGTCCTGCGTCTGCTCCAGCGTAGCACCTGGGGGAAGGCCGATCCGCACCGTGCTGTTGGGAACGTCCTGCTCCGGCTGGAAGGTCATGGACAGCTGCGAGAACAGCAAGCCGGTGAGACCGAGGATCGCGAACCCGGCCACCACCGTCGTCCAGCGGTGCTTGAGGGTCCAGCGCAGCCCGTTCAGGTACCGCTCCATCCACTTGCCCGAGGCATGCGGCTGCACGCCGTGCGACTTGAGGAAGTAGGCCGCGAGCAAGGGCGTGATCATTCGCGCGACAAGCAAGCTCATCAGCACCGCGAGCACGACCGTGTAGCCGAAGTTCTTGAAGAACTGGCCAGAAATGCCCGGCATCAAGGCCACCGGCAGGAACACTGCGACGATCGCCATGGTGGTCGCCAAAACCGCCAGGCCGATCTCGTCCGCCGCATCGATGGAGGCCTGGTAGGCGCTCTTGCCCATGCGCATGTGGCGGACGATGTTTTCAATCTCCACGATCGCGTCATCGACCAGCACGCCGGCCACGAGGGCGAGAGCGAGCAGCGAGAGGAAGTTCAGGTTGATCCCCATCAAGTCCATGAACCAGAAGGCCGGGATCGCGGACAACGGGATGGCGAGCGCGGAAATCAGAGTCGCCCGAATGTCGCGAAGGAACAGAAACACGACCAGAACGGCGAGGACGGCGCCCTCGACCAAGGCGTGCATGGAGCTGTTGTACTGGTTTTTGGTGTAGTCGACAGAGTTGTTGATCTCCACGAACTTGACCCGCGGATCCTCCTTCTCGATCCGCCGCAGCTCCGCCCAGGTCGCATCATAGGCGGTGACGTCCGAAGCGCCCTTGGCCCGGGCCACGTTGAAGCTCACGACTTGGCGCCCACCAAGCTTGGCGGCGGTGCGGACTTCGGCCGACGCGTCCCGGACATCGCCAAGGTCCGCCAGCCGGACAAAGCGACCGCCGGGGAGCGCAATCTGGGTGTCTGCCAGCTGGGCGGCAGTTTGTGCATTGCCCAGCACGCGGACGGTCTGCTCCGACCCGCCAATTTCGGCGCGACCGCCGGCCGCGTTGAGGTTGGTCTGCCGCAGCTGCTGGTTGACCTGGGCTGCCGTGATGCCCTGCGCCTGGAGCGCCGCAGGATCGAGCACGACGCGAATCTGCCGATCGACGCCGCCTTCGCGGGTGACCTGGGCCACACCCTCCTGGCCGAGGAGCCGTCGCGAGACCTTGTTGTCCACGTACCAGGACAGCTCTTCCAGGCTCATGTCCGTGGTCTCGGCGGCGATGAACACGAATCCGTCCCCGCCGATGTTCACCCGCTGGACCTGGGGTTCGAGGATGCCGTCCGGCAGGTCGCCTCGGATCTGCGCAATCGCATCGCGCACGTCAGTGACCGCACGATCGGTGGGGGTGCCGATCTTGAACTGGACAAAGGTGTTGCTGTTGCCTTCGCGGACAGAGCTGTTGATCTCGTCCACACCTTCCACGCCGCGGATGGCCGCTTCCACTCGTTGCGTGATCTGGTTCTCCATCTCCGCCGGCGCGGCGCCAGGCTGCGAGATGTTTACCTGGGCGGCTGGAAAGTCGATGTCGGGACTGTCCGTCACCTCCATGGTGGCAAAGGCGTAGATGCCCGCCAGGAACAGAGCGATGAACAGGACAATGGGCGGAACCGGGTTCCGGATGCACCAGGCCGAGATGTTACGAAAATTCATGATCTTGAACTCGCCTGGTTAGCGCGCGGCCGCCTGCCGCCGTGGATTGACCTTCTGCCCCGGGTTCAGGAACGGCCCCGCGGTCAGCACGACCCGCTCCTGGCCGCTCAGGCCCTCGACGATGGTCACCCCGCTGTCGTCAACGCTGCCGGTCTTAACTGCGCGCCGCTCGACCTCGTTCTTCGCGTTGACGACATAGACGTAATTCCCGTCGTCATCGCTCAGCACCGCACTCTGCGGGAGCAAGGGAGCGTTGGTGGTGCCAGAGGCAATCCGCGCTTCCGCGAAGCCGCCCGGCCGGACGGACGCGTCATAAGGGATCGCGATCCGGACCTCACCCTGCCGGCTGGTCGGATCGATCACCGGCGAGACCTGCCAGACCGCGCCACGGAACGACCGGTCGGACCCGAGCGGCGTCACGGTAGCGGGCATGCCGACCCGAACGCCGGCAAGATCCTGCTGTGACAGGGTGGCCCGCATCTCCATTTCGCCGCCCCGAGCGAGGCGGAACAGCCCCTGGCTGCCCGGCCCGATCACCTGACCAACCTCCAGATTGCGCTGAAGGATGAGGCCGCTGGTCGGCGCCTTGATGTCGAGGAGGCCGATGCCCGCACGGGTGGACGCCAACTGCGCCTGAGCGACACGGACCTGGGCGTTCGCCTGGTCGCGCGCAGAGGCCTTGCGATCAAGCTCCGCCCGCGAGATGAAGCCGCGGTTCACGAGCGAAGCCGCGCGTTCATATTCGTTCTGCGCAAGCGCCGCACTGGCGCGAGCAGCTTCGACGGCGGCGGCAAGCTGGGAGGCTTGCTGGACCTGTACCGATCGGTCAACCGTCGCCAGCGTCTGGCCCGCGTTGACCCAGGTCCCCGCGTCGACGAGGACGGCATTGACCCGGCCACCGGCGCCCGCGGCCCCGATGGGCTGGTCACGCCGGGCCGCAAGGGCTCCGCTCGCGGTAATCACCCGGGCAACCTGGCTCTGGCCTGGTACAACCACGCTTACGGTCGGGATCTGGCCGCCGCCGGCCTGCGCCGTGGCTGGACCCTTTGCCTGGCCGGCGGCCGGTTCATCCCCGCCGGACGCGAACATGAAGTACGCCAGCACCAGCGCGGCCAAGGCAATCACAACGCCGATGATCACGTTGCGGCGTCGGCTCGAGCGATCCACGACGATCAGCGTTTCATCGCGTTCGAGGCGCGTTTCCCGGTTCATGCGCAACATCTTCCTTGCCTTGCCGCGTCCCTCCCTACGGGACTCATCGGCTGTATTAGTGAAATAAGTCACTAGTTGCAATGGGCCCTAGAGCCTGCTGTCACTCAATGGCTTTTCGACCAATGACGCCCCTTGCGCCGCGAATGGTGGGCACGCCATTGTGCGGGTTAGATGGCTATGGGGCACATGTCCCGCAACAGGAGGGTTCACGCACATGCTGGAAGACGGCAATCCACTGACATGGGTGATCATCGGCTTCATCGCCGGCGGGATCGCCAAGCTCCTGATGCCAGGGCGTGATCCGGGTGGGTGCATCATCACAATCCTGCTCGGGATCGCAGGTGCGATGCTTGCAGGGTTCCTTGGACAGCAACTCGGGCTGGAAAGCGCGATGGACGGCGCCGGGATTATCGGTGCGATCGTCGGCGCGTTCCTGATCCTGCTGGCCTACCGGATCATCATTCGCAGACGCCGCTGATCCCCGTTCATCTTGGGGCCAGCGCCTGCGGACCAGTCTCGGCGCCGGTTCAAGGGAGAAGCACATGACCATCTTGAAGATCGCTGGCGCATTGCTTGCCGCGGCGGCTGTTCCCGCCGCTGCGGCCGCTCAGCCGGTCCAGGCGCAGGTTGCCGGGACGCGGCTCGACATCGTGGCTACGGGCGAGGTGAGCCGGGTTCCCGACATCGCGGTCATCTCGGCAGGGGTGGTGACGCGCAGCAGCACGGCCAGCGCGGCCATCGACGAGAATGCCCGGCGCATGGAGCGGGTTCGGAGCGCTCTCAAGCGCGCGGGGGTGGCCGATCGCGACATTCAGACGAGCAGCCTCAGCCTGAACCCCGACTACCGTTACGTCGAGAACCAGTCGCCACAGCTCGTTGGCTATCAGGCGACCAACATGGTCTCGGTGAACTTCCGCGATATCCGCAACACCGGCCGAATTCTCGATGCGCTGGTCGCCGAGGGGGCCAATCAGATCAACGGCCCGACCCTGACGATCGACAAGCCCGAGGCGGCGCTCGACGAAGCCCGCACGAAGGCCATCGCGAATGGCCGCGCGCGGGCGGACCTCTATGCACGTACGCTGGGCATGCGGGTGACCCGCCTTTTGTCCGTCAGCGAGGCGGGGGGCTTTGCGGTTCCGCCGCCGATGCCGGTCGCGATGCAAGCGGCGCGGGACGCCAGCAGCAAGATCGACCCGGGTGAGCAGCAGCTCCAGGTCAGCGTCACCATGAGTTTCGAGCTTCAGTAGTGGAATAGCAACGGGCCGCCCGGTCTCCCGAGCGGCCCGCCATTGTTGGTGTCCTGCGCTGTTTAGCGGACTCGACCGCGGCGCAGCAGGTTGACGATCGCGAGCAGGATGATCGCACCCAGCAGCGAGATCAACAGGTTCGGCAGCGAGAAGTCACCGCTGGTAATCGATCCACCGCCAAGCAGCGGAGCAAGCAGCAGTCCGCCGAGGATCGCACCGACGATGCCAACGACGATGTTCAGCAGGATGCCTTGCTGTGCATCGGTACGCATCACGATGCTGGCCAGCCAGCCAAGGATGCCGCCGACAATGATGATCAGAATCCAGGTAAGCATGCGTTCCCTCCTGTCAGTGCCGCCGCCTACTTGAGATGCAGCGGCCTTGCCGGACCAAGACGCGCAATGCGCGCAACTTGTTCCGCCAAGGGAACAGCTTCTTAACCGATAACGTGCCCGTAACGAAATTTGTCTGTTCGCAGACCCTTGCGGAGCCTGATCAGTAGCGCTGCTGACGCTCGTAGACCTGCCGGTAGTGCTGGATGCGGGTGACCCGCAGGCCCGGCATGCCGCTGCGGTCCACCGCGCGCTGCCAGCCGGCAAACTCCTCGAGGCTGAGGCTGTAGCGCTGGCACGCCTCATCCACCGTCAGAAGACCGCCCTGCACTGCCGCCACGACCTCGGCCTTGCGCCGGACCACCCAACGGGTGGTCGAGGGCGGAGGAAGCGAGTCCAGCGTCAACGGCTCGCCGAGGGGGCCGATGACTTGATGAGGCCTGAACTTCTGATTCTCGAGCATTGCTTCCTCAAACCCGGTTAATGGTGTGGTCGTGGACGCTGTTTACCGTTCGCCCGTTGAAAGAAAGCTGAAGCGCGCTGGTAAACAAAGGCGTCATCCCTCCTTCACACTCTTTAACCCTGTCTCATCCTCATCATCGCCGGCGAAGGCTCCGCCGGCCCGGCTGTATGCGTCGCGCCAGCCTTCGGAGGCGCTGAGCAGGCAGACGAGGGCGCTGTGCCGCTCGCTCGCGGTGACCGCGCAGCTCGGGTGGCTGGCCAGAATCAGGCGGATTTCCGCGGCCGAAGCCTCCCCATTCGCCTGCAGTTTCCCCTCGTATCGAGCCAATCCGTGCGTCCTTCGGCAGCATGCCGTGTGCATGGTCTAGCGGGGATGAGTGAATGTGGGGTAAAGAGCGGCCGAATGCCCATCAATTTCGACCTTGATCGCCCTCTCGCGGAGGCACGGATTGTCGTTGCCATGTCTGGTGGCGTGGACAGTTCTGTCGTGGCCGTGCTGGCGGCCCAGACCGGGGCGGAAGTTATCGGCGTGACGCTGCAGCTGTACGACCATGGCGAGGCGGTGAAGCGGTCTGGGTCGTGCTGCGCGGGGCAGGACATCTACGACGCGCGGACGGTCTGCGACCGGCTCGGAATCCCGCACTATGTGCTTGATTACGAAAGCCGTTTCCGTAGCGGAGTGATCGACCGGTTCGCCGACGATTATGCCCGGGGTCGCACTCCGGTGCCGTGCAGCCTGTGCAACCAGGGGGTGAAGTTCACTGACCTCATCGGCTTTGCCCGGGAGCTGGGCGCGGACTGCCTGGCGACGGGTCATTATGTGCGCCGGGTCGTCGCCGAGCGACACGTTAAGTTACAAAAAGGCGCCGATCCGGCACGCGATCAGAGCTATTTTTTGTACGGAACGACGCAAGATCAGCTCGAATTTCTCCGTTTTCCACTCGGAAACCTGCCGAAGTCCGAAGTCCGGCGGCTCGCGCTGGAATCCGGCCTGACGGTTGCGTCAAAACCGGACAGCCAGGACATATGCTTCGTCCCGGACGGCGACTATGCCGGGCTGGTCAAGCGCCTGCGGCCGGAGACCGCCGCGCCGGGCGAGATCGTCGATCTAGGCGGCCGGGTCATCGGCGAGCATCCGGGCGTGGTGCACTTCACCGTCGGGCAGCGGCGCGGGATCACGATCGGCGGGCAGAAGGAGCCGCTGTACGTGGTCCGGATCGAACCCGAGACGCGGCGGCTGGTCGTGGGGCCGCGACGGGCGCTGGCGGTGGCGGAAGCGCGGGTGGAGGAGCTGAACTGGCTTGGCGAGGACCAGCGGGAGGTGACCGTAAAGGTCCGGTCGCTGAGCGCTCCGGTGCCCGCCCGGATAGAGGGTGACCGCATCATCTTCGAGCGGCCCGAATATGGCGTGGCTCCGGGGCAGGCGGCGGTGGTCTATGACGGCGACCGGCTGCTCGGCGGGGGGTGGATCGCGGAGACCGTTGCGGCGGACCTGGTCGAGGCGGCCTGAAGGTGCCGCCACCGGTCAGTGCCGGCATCCTGCTGTTCAGGCAGCGCGACGGAAGGACGGAAGTCCTGCTAGGCCATCCAGGCGGCCCCTACTGGCGGAGCAAGGATGCCGGGGCCTGGATGATCCCCAAGGGCGCGGTGGAGGACGGCGAAGCGCTGGCGGAAGCGGCCATGCGCGAGTTTGAGGAAGAAGTGGGCATGGCGCTTGAGCAAGTGCCGTTCCCGCTGTGCACGGTGAAGCAGAAGGGCGGCAAGGTGGTGGAAGTGTTCGCGGTCGAAGGCGACCTCGACGCCGAGGCGATGACCAGCGCCGAGTTCACGATGGAATGGCCGCCCCGCAGCGGCGAGATGCAGCGCTTCCCGGAATTGGACCGGGCCCGGTGGATGGGTCTGGAGGAGGCGCGCAGGATGATCCTGCCGAGCCAGCGCCCGATCCTCGATGCGCTGGAGGCGAAGCTCTAGCTAGCGGCGGCGCGCCAGCACGAAGAGCAGCAGACCGACAGCGACCGAAGCGCCGAGCATGACCCAGGAGTCGCTCTTTGCCTGCGCCGCTGCCCAGAGGCAGAGCAGCAGGCCCGCGCCGGTGACGGTGAGCATGGCGAGGCCGAGCGGGCGGGCGAGGCGCCGGCTGGCGACCGGCAGTGCGACCAGACTGGCGCCGTAGATGAACAAACGGGCGAGGGTGCTGATCACGGCCAACCAGACGAAGCTGCCGCTGAGTGCGAGAACGAGGCCGACCGCGCCCATGAACAGGATGGCGTTGGCCGGCGTGTGCCAAGCCGGGTGCACGCGGCCGAACCAGCGAGGCAGCAAGTTCTCGTCCGTAAGGCCGAGCAGCACCCGCGGAGTAGAGGTGAGGGAGCCGAGGAGGTTGCCTGCGACCGAGGCCATGGCCGTGAGGCTCAGGATCAGGATGCCCGCGGGGCCGATCAGCGCTTCGGCCATGGCGGCGAGCGGCGCGTCCGGCTGGGGGCCGGGTGGCATGACCGCAGCATAGGCGAGCTGGACCAGGGTGTAGAGCGCTGCGGTGGCGATCACCGTGGCGATTAGCGCGCGCGGGATGGTGCGTTCCGGGCTGCGGGTTTCGGCGGCTGGGACGACGCTGTTTTCGAACCCGACGAACGCATAGAGGGTGGCGAGCGCGGCGGCTTCGAAGGCGCCGAACTCGGGCGGCGGACCGGACGGCACAGCGCCGGACGAAGCGAGCGCCCAGAGTGCCAGCGCCACCAGCGGCAGGGCCTTGAGCAGGCTCAGCGCGTCGAGGGCGCGAACGGCCCGGCGCAGGCCGATGAGGTTGATCCAGGTGAGCAGCGCCACGAGGGTCACGAGCACGACGGCTCGGCCGAGGGTGGTGCCAAGCGGCGGCCAGAGCGCTCCGGCATAGGTGGCGAACACGGTGGCGTTGGCGGCGAGCGCCGTCACCCGGGCCAGGAAGTAAAGCCAGCCGACCTGGAAGGAGATCGGCCGGCCAAGCACGGCGGTGTAGGCGACGGGGCCGCCGGAGACGGGGAACAGGGCCGCGAGCCGGGCGAAGGGGATGACGATCAGCAGGAACAGGCTGCCGAACAAGGGAAAGAGCCAGGGGCTGAAGCTGCCGAACTGGGCGTGCAGGGTGCCGGGGAGGGCGAAGATGCCCGCGCCGACGATCCCGTTGAAGCAGAGCAGGGCCGAGCCGAGCGGACCGATGTCGCGGCGGAGGCTCGGTTGGTCGGCGGCGGGGCCGCTCAAAGCTGGAAGCTGCCCTCGATGGTGGTGAAGCAACTGCCGCCGAGCAGCACCCGGTCGCCGGCGAGGCGGCAATCGAGAACGCCGCCGCGCTTGCTGGCCTGCAACGCGGTGAAGTGACTGCGGCCGAGTCGCTCTTCCCAGAAGGGCACGAGGGCGGCGTGGGCGGAGCCGGTGACCGGATCCTCGTCGATACCGAGATAGGGCACGAACACCCGGCTGGCGATGTCGTGCCGGTCGCCGGGGGCGGTCGGGATGGCCATGCGCGGGAGCGACTTCAGGCGCACGAAATCGGGCCTGAGCGCACGCACCTCATCCTCGCTGTCGAGCAGCAGGATGGCGCTGTCGTTGCACTCGCTGGCGAGCCAGACCGGGCGGTTCGAAAGACCCAGCGCAGCGCACAGCTCGGGCTCCTCGACCTCACGCAGCTCGGCGGCCGGCAGGCTTAGTTCGAGGAGGTCATCGGCCGAGCGTCGGACAGTGAGGATGCCCGAGCGGGTGGCAAATCGGACCTGCTCGCCCGTCAGCAGGATGTGGCCGGCAGCGAGGCTGGCATGGCCACACATGTCGACCTCGGCGAGCGGCGTGAACCAGCGCAGGTCGTAGTCGGCGTCGGCTCGGTCGGACGGGATGGTGAAGGCCGTCTCGCTGAGGTTGTTCTCGGCCGCGATCGCCTGGAGCGTGTCGTCGGGCAGCCACTGCTCGAGCGGCATGACGGCGGCGGGGTTGCCGGTCAGCGGGCGCTCGGCAAAGGCGTCGACCTGGAAGAATGGCAGGATCATCGTGTCTCCGTGATCTCGTGCGGGAGCATGCCCTCCCGGTCGGTGTGGCCCTCGGGATCGAGATGGAGGAAGATCTCCGTGCCCGGGAAGCGGCGTTGCAGGTCTTCCTCCACGCGGTCCATCCTGTCGTGGGCTTCCTTGACCGTCCACTCCTCCGGCACCCAGCAGTGGAACTGGATGAAGTCGTGGGCTCCGCTGGAGCGGGTGCGGACGTCGTGGATGCCCTTGAGCTCGGGATAGTCGGCACAGGCGGCAAGGAAGGCCTCGCGCTTATCGATCGGCCATTCCCGGTCCATCAGCTGGTCGACCGAATGCTGGGCCGCGTTCCACGCTCCCCACAAGAGCCAGGCCGCGATGACGATCCCGAAGGCCGCATCGGCGCCGCGGACGTGCAGCCACTGGTCGAGCACCAGGGCGAGGATGACGGCCGAGTTCAGGAACAGGTCGGACTTGTAGTGGAGATTGTCGGTCTGGATCGCGATGGAGCTGGTCCGGGCGATGACCCGCTTCTGATAGGCGAGCAGGAGGAAGGTGCCGAGGATGGCCGCGAAGCTGACGCCGATGCCGAGCTCCGCATTCTCGGTCGGTGCGCCTTCCACCAGGCGATGAATGGCACGCCAGGCAATGCCGATGGCCGATCCGGCGATGAGCACGGTCTGGCCTAGTGCGACCAACGCTTCCGCCTTGCCGTGACCGAAGCGATGGTCGTGGTCGGCCGGCAGCGCGGCGATGCGCACGCCGGCCAGGGTGACGAGGCTGGCAACAAGGTCGAGCGCCGTATCGGCAAGGCTGCCGAGCATGGCGGTGGAGTCGGTGGCGATGGACGCCCAGACCTTGGCGCCGAGCAGGACCAGCGCCATGGCGACGCTGGCCAGTGCCGCCCGCTGGGTTAGGCGGGCGCGGGCGTCGCCGGTGACCCTCATGGGAAGAGCAGGCCCTCGGTCCAGCCGTCGGGCGCGCGGGTGAAGAGTCGGCGCTCGTGCAGACGGAACGCACGGTCGGCCCAGAATTCGATCTCTTGGGGAACGAGGCGGAAGCCGGACCAGCGCGGCGGCCGCGGCACGTCGCTGCCTTCGAACCGGGACTTCATGGCAGCGAAGCGCTGCTCGAAGGTCTCGCGCCGGTCGAGGGGGCGGGACTGGTCGGAGGCCCAGGCGCCGAGCTGGCTGTCGCGGGCGCGGGTGGCGAAATAGGCGTCGGCCTCCGTGTCGGCGACGCGCTCGATCGGACCGGTGGCGCGGACCTGCTTGCGAAGCGATTTCCAGTGAAGGCAGATGCCCGCATGGGGGTTGGCGGCGAGCTCGCCGCCCTTTCGGCTGTCGAGGTTGGTGTAGAAGGTGAAGCCCTCGGGGCCATGGCCCTTGAGCAGCACCATGCGCACCGAGGGACGGCCGTCCGGATTCGCCGTGGCGAGGGCCATGGCTTCGGGGTCGTTCGGTTCGGATGCCTGCGCCTCCGCGAACCACTCGGCGAACAGGGCAAAGGGATCGGTCATGGCGCGCTGATTTAGACTCCTCTGCGCTGGAGTCGAGGTCAGGCGGGCATGACGGAGAAGTACCAGGCGTAGAAGGCGGTCCAGACGGCGAGCAGGATAGCGAGGCGGGCGCGGACGCCGATGTGGCGGGAGAGGAGCCCGCTGATCGCGCCGGTGAGGACGGCTACGAGCAGGAAGCGGGGGAGGCGAGCAAAGAAGGTGGCGAGGAGAAAGAGGAAGAGGGCGCTGCCCTGCTCCCCGGCTGCGGCGGCGAAGAGCTTGTAAGGCGTGCCGCCGAAGCTGCCGGCGAGCATGCCGAGGAAGCCGTCTGCCGCCCAGATGTCGTCGACTTGCGCCATCAGGGTGGGCGAGATGGCCGGAAGGGCGTTCATCAGGTGGGCGAGCGCGGCGGGCTCGTGGGCGGCCCAGGCGTAGGTGACGGCCCCTCCCAGCGTGGCGCTGCCGGCGGCGACGAGGGCGGCGAGCAGGCCGGCGCGGGTGCCGCTGCGGACCGCGATCCAGCTGATCGGCACGTCGGCGACGATGAACCAGAGGATCGCCTCGGCCGTGCTCCAGCCGGCGACGAGCCACAGCGGCAGGGTGAGGCCGAGTGCCCGGATGAAGGCGAGCAGGGCGATGAGGCTCATTGGGCGAAGAAGTAGTTCACCAGGTGGAAAAACAGCGGCGCGGCGAAGGTAACCGAGTCCATCCGGTCGAGCGCTCCGCCATGGCCCTCGATCATCACGCCCCAGTCCTTGGCGCCGAGCGAGCGCTTGACGGCAGAGAGGACCAGGCCGCCGAGGAAGCCGGCGAGGACGATGGCGGCGGCCATGGCTGCGGCCTCCAGCGGGGTGAAGGGCGTGATCCACCACAGGGCCGCGCCGACGCCAGTGGCGGCGAGGCTTCCGCCGACGAAGCCCTCGACCGTCTTGGACGGGCTGACGTTGGGAGCGATCTTGCGGCGGCCGAACAGCTTGCCGGCGACATACTGGAGGACGTCGCTGAGCTGCACGACCGTGATCAGGAAGAAGAGCAGGAAGATGGGCTGGTGGTCGCCGGGCAGCTCGAGCAGCAGGAGGGCGGGAGCGTGGCTGATGCAGAAGACGGTCAGCATCAGCGCCCACTGGATGCGCGCGGTGCGGGCGAGGAAGTCGTCGGTTTCGCCCTTCAGGACGGCCAGCACGGGGAGCAGCAGGAAAGCATAAACCGGGATGAGGATGGTGAGCATCGACTGCCAGTCGATCCAGACGAGCCAGTATTGCAGCGGCAGGAACAGGTAGAAGGCCGCGGCGACCGGGCGGTGATCGGTCGGGTGCGTCGGCGTGAGGGTCAGGAACTCGCGCAGGCAGTAGAAGCTGATCAGCGCGAACAGGACGATGGTGACGCCCTTGCCGAAGATGAAGGCGAGGGCGAACACGCCGACCATTACCCACCAGGCCTTGATCCGGGCGTTGAGGTTGCGGACAGTTTCGCGCCCGTTCTCGGTCGTGACCCGTCGGGCGAGGGCGAAGCCGACGGCGGAGGCGAGCAGCAGCAGGGCGAGTACGCCGCCGAACAGCAGCTGCATGGTGGGATCGATCGTCGGAAGGGTCATGCCATCTGCACCACGGCCGCGCGGGCCCGTTCGAGGAAGGCCGGCTTGGTCTCGCTGGCCTCGAGCTGAAGGGGGCAGCCGAAGCGCGCGACGCAGCTGATCGGCACGGGGAGGAAGCTGCCCTTGGGAAGGGCGCGGCGGAGGTTGTCGAGATAGACGGGGACGAGCTCCGCCTCCGGGAAGGCCTTGGCGAGGTGGTAGAGGCCGGGCTTGAACGCGCCGGGGAGCCGCTCGAAGGCTCGGGTGCCTTCGGGGAAGATGATCAGGCTGTCGCCGGCGGCCAGGGCGTCGCGCAGGGGCTCGAGCGGGTCGCTGCCGCGGGCGTTGCGCTCGATCAGGACGGCGTTGAGGATGTTGACGGCGATGTAGCGGTTGACGGCGCCCTTGCCCCAATAGTCGGCGGCGGCGACCGGACGCGTGCGGCGGCGTAGGTCGGGGGGCATGGCAGCCCACAGGATGATGGTGTCGAGATGGCTCGAATGGTTGGCGAAGTAGATGCGCTGGCGGGAGGAGGGCGCGCAACCGACCCACTGGCCGGTGCCGCCGACCAGGAACCGTGTGAGACCGATCAGCAGGGCGGAGATCATGGCTGGAGCGCTCGGCTCAGGCGGGTGAGGCGCAGCGCGATGGTGAGGGCGGTGCCGGCGGCGATGACTCCGAGGGCGATCTGGATGGCGGGGAGCCAGAAGGCGGCGACGAGGCAGCCGACCGTCAGCGCGGCCATGCGATGCGGCTTGGCCATCGGGCCGCGGAAGTCCTGCGGGAAGCCGAGCGCGCCGCCGAGCAGCCGGACGTAGGCGCAGACCGCCGCAAGCAAAGCGGCGAGCCAGCCGAGCCAGCCGAAACCCGACGCATAGCCGGCGGCGACGAGGAACAGGCTGTCTTCGAGCCGGTCGGGAAATTCGTTGAAGATGGCGCCGGTCGGCGAGCCACGGCCGCCCTCGACCGCGATCAGGCCGTCGAGCATGTTGGCGAGCAGGCGCAACTGGACGCACACGGCGGCGACGAGGAACAGCCACGGCATGTCCTGTGCGTAGACCAGCGCCGCGGCCCCGAGCCCCGCGATCAGCACGCCCAACACCGACATGCCGTTGGCGCTGATGCCGCTGGCGAGCGCGGCGCGCGTGACCAGCCCGGCCCACCAGGTGGTGCGCGACTTCAGCGGCCGCCGGTTGGCGGTGGAGCCACTCGTTTCCATATTTCCCCCGAAACAAAGGTGGCAGAGCACCGCGTCGATGACCAGAGTCATTGACGGTTCTGCCACGCGCCCACAAACAACCGGTTAAGCGGACATTTGGAACAGGCATGGATCTTTACGCACGACTGGGGATCAAGCGCGGCGCGAGCGAGGAGGAGATCAAGAAGGCGTATCGCAGCCTCGCCAAGCAGCTTCATCCCGACCGCAACAAGGACAATCCCAAGGCGGCCGAGCGCTTCGCGCAGGTGACGAGCGCCTACGACCTCTTGTCCGACAAGGACAAGCGCGCCCGCTACGACCGGGGCGAGATCGACGAGGAGGGCAATCCCAAGATGCCGTTCGGCGGCGGCTTCGGTGGCGGCGGGGCTTACGGTGGAGCGCGTCCCGGTGGCGGCAATGGTGGGTTCGAAGGCTTCGGCGCGGGCGACACCGCCGACCTGTCGGACCTGTTCGAAGGACTGTTCGGCGGCGGTGGCAAGCGTGGGGGCGGCGGGCCGTTCGGTGGGTTCGGCGGCAGGCGGCAGGCTCCTCCCCAGAAAGGGGCGGATATCGCGTACCGGCTGAAGGTGCCGTTCGTGGATGCGGCGACGCTCGCCCCTCAACGGGTGACGCTGGGCGACGGCAAGACCATCGACCTCAAGCTGCCGGCCGGTGTCGAGGATGGCACCAAGATCCGGCTCGCCGGCAAGGGCGAGCAGGGTCCGGGCGGGACGGGCGACGCGATCGTGACCGTCGCGATCGAGCCGCACCGCTTCTTCACGCGGGACGGCAAGGACATTCGCCTGAGCCTGCCCGTGACCCTGAAGGAAGCGGTGCTGGGGGGTAAGATCAAGGTGCCCACGCCGGACGGACCTGTGATGCTGACGGTCCCCAAGGGGAGCTCGTCCGGCAAGGTGCTGCGGATCAAGGGGCGCGGCTTTTCCGACCGCAACGGAACGCGCGGCGACCAGCTGGTGACGCTGGCGGTGGACCTGCCCGCATCCGACGCCGAGCTGGAGCGCTTCGTCAGCGAATGGAGCGGTGGCGGCAACCCGCGGGCGGCCTTGGGCGTCTAGTCGCCTGATCCATGCTGGAAACCTCTCCTCAATCCCCCGAAGAACGGCGCAAGCACCTCGCCCACATGAAGGCCCGCTTCGGCGAGCAGGTGGTTCGCCGCGTCCGCCCCGGGACTCGGCCGTTCGAGATCCTGAAGCGGGTTGCGCTCGGCGTATACAACGACGGCTTCATCCACGCCGGCAACCTTGCCTACCTGTCGCTGCTATCGATGTTCCCCTTCTTCATCTCGGCCGCGGCCTTGCTGCAGCTGCTCGGGCGGCCGGAAGATGTCGCGCAGACCGTGGGAGTGATCCTGGCGCAGGTGCCCGCGGACGTTGCCGACGTGCTTCGCGACCCGATCAGCGAAGTGCTGACGGCGCGGACCGGACCATTGTTGTGGTTCGGCGGGCTGGTCGGCCTGTGGACCGCGACCAGTTTCGTCGAGACGATCCGCGACATCCTGCGGCGGGCCTATGGCGTGAAATATACGGCGCCATTCTGGGAATATCGGCTGATCTCCGTCGCCTTCATCATCGGCGCGGTGCTGCTGCTGATGATCGCGTTCGCCGCCACCGTGTTCATGGCGTCGCTGCAGCGGGTGATCACCGGCGTGTTCCCGCAGTTCGAGGACATTGCGTCCACTATCCAGATCTATCGGGTGATCCCCGCGCTGGCGCTGTTCGGGACGGTCTACACCATCTTCGTGGTGCTGACGCCGTCGCGATATCGCAAGAAAAGCTGCCGCAAGTGGCCGGGCGCGCTGCTGGTCACCGTCTGGTGGCTGGGCACGGCCGAGCTGTTGCCCGAGGCCATCAGCCTGGCCGGCGGCTATGACCTGACCTACGGCAGCCTGGCGGGCATCATGATTGCCCTCCTGTTCTTCTTCATCATCGGGCTGGGCGTCACGATGGGCGCGGAATTGAACGCGGCACTGGCGGAAGTGGAGCCCACGGCGCTAGAGGGCGAAGTCTATTCGGGGCCGTTCCGCGACCAGCTGGAGGTCGAGGAAGCCGCCCCCGACGAAACGGAACCGAAGGAAAGAGAAGGGGGGGTGGAGGTATGACTCCGCTGATGCAGGGCAAGCGCGGGCTGATCATGGGCCTGGCGAACGACCGGTCGCTGGCCTGGGGGATCGCGCAGAAGCTCGGGCAGGCGGGCGCGGAGATGGCGTTCAGCTATCAGGGCGAGGCGCTGGAGAAGCGCGTGCGGCCGCTGGCGGCGGAGCTCGGGTCCGACCTGCTGGTCGACTGCGACGTGAGCGACATGGCGGCGTTGGACCGCACATTCGCGGCGTTGCAGGAGCGGTGGGGCGGGCTGGACTTCCTGGTCCATGCGATCGGCTTTTCCGACAAGAACGAGCTGCGCGGCAAGTTCGTGGACACCAGCCTCGACAACTTCCTGCTGACGATGAACATCTCGGTCTACAGCTTCGTCGCCTGCGCCCAGCGCGCAGCGCGGATGATGCAGCCGGGCGGGTCCATGCTGACGCTGAGCTATTATGGCGCGGAGAAGGTCATCCCGCATTACAATGTCATGGGCGTGGCCAAGGCGGCGCTGGAGACCTCGGTGAAGTATCTGGCCGCCGACCTCGGGCCCGAGGGCGTGCGGGTCAATGCGATCAGCGCCGGGCCGATCAAGACGCTGGCGGCGAGCGGGATCGGCGACTTCCGCTACATCATGAAGTGGAACGAATATAACGCGCCGCTGCGCCGGAATGTGACCATCGAGGATGTCGGTGGGGCGGGGCTGTATTTGCTTTCGGACCTTGCGTCGGGAGTCACCGGTGAGGTTCACCATGTGGATGCGGGCTACAATGTGGTCGGCATGAAGGCCGAGGATGCGCCCGACATCGCGACGGTGTGAAACTCAGCCCGGCTGTAGCGACCCTACAGACGGGCGCTCTGTCCCGCGAAAATTCTTAGATCACCTGTAGTTCGGTAGCCAGCTTGGCATGCCGAGGCCAGCAGACCTCCCGAAGCGTAGCCCACGATCGGGAGATCGGGCCTGACCGATGCAACGGCGCCCGTGGCGTCGCCGACGAGGTCGCAGTCGATCAAGGAAAACAGATTCGACATGCCGATGCAGGATTCCGAGACGTTGGCGATGCACCCCGCCGCATAGCTCCCTGCGTCCGTCCTTTTCCCCAAAATGGTAATCTCGGCGGCTTGGAGCAGCGACGCGCAGAACATGCGCTCTTCTGTCGGCGAGCCGGCCGCTTTCCATGCGTCTTCCCACTGTTCCAACGAGCGGGCATCAGTGACCCTTTCCCAGCCAACCTGCTCTCGGGCGGGGCCTTCGGGTCGGTAGATCCATGATGCCTCGAATAGAAGGTCGAAGCCTTGGTCGCGCAGATCAAGCTCGCTGAAGCTGTCCTTGTATCCAATCGCACCCCCAAACCTGGATGACAGCTGGCGGAGGTATTCCTTGACCTCCTCCGGATATCCCTCGGAAAGGATCGTCAGGTGCGAGTAATATGGGGGAGGAGGGCCTCCGGCGATGAAGGCGGCCGGCGTGCGAACGTATTCCAACCCGCGCGATCGAAAGACCGCCTCATAAAGATCGGCATTGTTCCGCGCAGCCATAGTTGCGCGAGGATCGGCGCTCACCGGCTCACCCGCGGACCTGCTCGGCTCACCCCGCGAACGGATCCCGAACCAGGATGGTGTCGTCGCGCTCGGGCGAGGTGCTGACCAGCGCGACGGGGCAGCGGATGAGTTCTTCGACGCGGCGGATGTACTTGATGGCCTGGGCGGGGAGTTCGGCCCAGCTGCGGGCGCCGGCGGTGCTTTCGCTCCAGCCTTCGATGTCCTCGTAGACCGGCTCGACGCGGGCCTGGTCGGCGGCGTGGGGCGGCAGGTGGTCGAAGGCCTGGCCGTCGATGCGGTAGCCGGTGCAGATGCGGATGGTGTCGAGGCCGTCGAGCACGTCGAGCTTGGTCAGCGCGACGCCGGTGATGCCGCTGACCGCGACCGCCTGGCGGACGAGGACGCTGTCGAACCAGCCGCAGCGGCGGCGGCGGCCGGTGACGGTGCCGAACTCGCGCCCTCGCTCGCCGATGCGCTCGCCGATCTCGTCGTGGAGCTCGGTCGGGAAGGGGCCGGAGCCGACGCGGGTGGTGTAGGCCTTGACGATGCCGAGCACGAAGCCGGCGGCGCCCGGGCCGGTGCCGCTGCCGCTGCCGGTGGTGCCGGCGACCGTGTTGGACGAGGTGACGAACGGATAGGTGCCGTGGTCAACGTCCAGAAGAACGCCCTGCGCGCCTTCGAACAGGATGCGGCGGCCTTCCGCGCGTGCCTCGTCCAGGTCCTTCCACACGGGCCGGGCGAAGGGGAGGACGAAGTCGGCGATCTCGCTGAGGTCGGCCTTGAGGCGCGCGCGGTCGACGGGAGGCTCGCCGAAGCCGGCACGAAGGTGGTCGTGATGGGCGCAGAGGCGGTCCAGGAGGGGGTCGAGCTCGCCGAGGTGCGCGAGGTCGCAGACACGGATGGCGCGGCGCCCGACCTTGTCCTCGTAGGCCGGGCCGATGCCGCGCCGGGTGGTGCCGATCTTGCCGGCGCCCGATGCGTCCTCGCGCAGGGCGTCGAGGTCGCGGTGGATCGGCAGGATCAGCGGGCAGGTCTCGGCGAGGCGGAGGACGTCGGGGGTGACGGCGATGCCCTGCGCGGAGATGCGCTGGACCTCGTCGCGGAAGGCCCATGGGTCGAGGACGACGCCGTTGCCGATGATCGAGGGCGTGCCGCGGACGATGCCGCTCGGCAGGAGTGACAACTTGTAGACCTCGCCACCAACGACCAGCGTGTGCCCAGCATTGTGGCCGCCTTGGAAGCGCACGACCATGTCGGCCCGGCTGGCGAGCCAGTCGACGATCTTGCCCTTGCCCTCGTCGCCCCATTGCCCGCCGATGACGGTGACGTTGCCCACTGTGTCTGTCCTTTCCGAGCGGCGACCCTGTCCGCCGCGAGTCCGCCGGCGCTCCTATTGGCTGGGGCCGGATTGGTCCAGTTAATGCAGCCTGGAGCCGTTCGGGACCGGCTTGTCGGGGCTGACCAGCACCACAGCTCCCGCTTCGTCCGAGAAGCCGAGGGTCAGGACTTCGCTCATGAACGGGCCGATCTGGCGGGGCGGGAAGTTGACCACGGCGGCGACCTGGCGTCCGACGAGGGACTCCGGCGTGTAGTGGACGGTGATCTGGGCCGAGCTGCGCTTTGTGCCGATCTCCGGGCCGAAGTCGATGGTGAGCTTGAACGCGGGCTTCCGGGCCTGGGGGAAGGGCTCGGCGGCGATGATGGTGCCGACGCGAATGTCGACTGCCAGGAAGTCGTCGAAGGTGATGGTGTTCATCTGGGTCTCCGAGCTAGTGCGCTCGTCCTGAGCGGACCCCGGACTTGATCCGGGGGGAAGTCGAAGGGCGTATGTCTTGCCGATGCCCTTCGACTGCGGCCCGGAGGGCCTCCGCTCAGGACGAGCGATAATCCTAGAATTTCAAGGGGACGACCTGGCGGACGCCTTCAAGGTGGCTGAGTTGTTCGACGACCTCCGGCGGGACCGTGCCGTCGACGGCTACCAGCGCGACTGCCTCCCCGCCGGCGGCGCGGCGGCCGAGGTTGAAGGTGGCGATGTTGATGCCGGCGTTGCCGAGGGTGCTGCCGAGCGCGCCGATGAAGCCGGGTGCGTCGTTGTTGACGATGTAGAGCATGGAGCCGGCGAGATCGGCTTCCACGCCGACGCCGAAGATGTCGACGAGGCGCGGGGCCTTGTTGCCGAACAGGGTACCGGCCACGCACCGCTCGCCGTCCGGGGTACCGGCGGTCACGCGAACGAGGGTGTGGTAGTCGCCCTCGCGCTCGTGGCGGATCTCGCGCACGTCCAGGCCGCGTTCCTTTGCGAGGAAGGGGGCGTTCACCATGTTCACGGTCTGGCTGTAGGTACCCATGAGGCCGGCGAGGACGGCGCCGGTGATCGGCTTCTGGTTGAGCTCGGCGGCCGCGCCCTCGACCTCTACCGCGACGGAGCGGACCTCCTCGCCCAGCACCTGTCCGAGCAGTTTCCCGAGCTTTTCGGCAAGCGCCATGTAGGGCTTGAGGCGCGGGGCCTCTTCGGCGGAGAGCGAGGGCATGTTGATGGCGTTGGTAACGCCGCCCAGCAGCAGGAAGTCGCTCATCTGCTCAGCCACCTGTATGGCGACGTTGACCTGCGCCTCGCTGGTGGACGCGCCGAGGTGGGGCGTGGAGATGAAGCCGGGCGTGCCGAACAGGGGAGAGGCGGTCGCGGGCTCGGTCTCGAATACGTCGAGGGCGGCGCCGGCCACCTGCCCGCTGTCGAGCGCGTCCTTTAAGGCCGCTTCGTCGATCAGGCCGCCGCGCGCGCAGTTGATGATGCGGACACCTTTCTTCGTCCTGGCAAGATTTTCCCGAGACAAAATGTTGCGAGTCTGATCGGTGAGCGGCGTGTGCAGCGTGATGAAGTCGGCGCGGCGAAGCAGGTCGTCGAGATCGACCTTCTCGATCCCGAGCTCCAGCGCGCGTTCGGGGGTGAGGAAGGGATCGAAGGCGATGACCTTCATCCGGAGGCCGAGTGCGCGGCTGGCGACGATCGAGCCGATGTTGCCGGCGCCGATCAGGCCGAGCGTCTTGGCCGTGAGCTCGACGCCCATGAAGCGGTTCTTCTCCCACTTGCCGGCCTGGGTGGAGGCGTCGGCCTCCGGCAGTTGGCGGGCGAGCGCGAACATCAGCGCGATGGCATGCTCGGCAGTGGTGATGGAGTTGCCGAACGGCGTGTTCATCACGACCACGCCGCGCGCGGTCGCGGCGGGGATGTCGACATTGTCGACGCCGATGCCGGCGCGGCCGACGACCTTGAGGTTGCGAGCGTGCTCGAGGAGCTTGGCCGTGACCTTGGTCGAGGAGCGGATGGCGAGGCCGTCATAGTCGCCGATGATGGCGGCGAGCTCGTCGGGGGTCTTGCCGGTGATCTCGTCGACCTGGATGCCGCGCTCCCGGAAAATGGCGGCGGCCTTGGGGTCCATTTTGTCGGAGATGAGGACTTTGGGGGTCATGTTTACCTCGTCGTTCCTGCGGAGGCGGGTCTCTTTCGTCCTGCCGTCGCGCATGATTGTGAGTTCAGGAGATGGATCCCCGCCTTCGCGGGGATGACGGTTAGGCCGTGTGCTGCCGGGCCCAGTCGAGCCACGGGCCGAGCGCCTCGATGTCGCTCGTGTCCACCGTCGCGCCGCACCAGATGCGAAGGCCCGGAGGGGCGTCGCGGTAGCCGGCGATGTCGTAGGCGACGTCCTCGGCGTCGAGCAGCGCGGCCATGCGCTTGATGCGGGCTTCGTCGGCGCTTTCCAGGGTCAGGCAGACGCTGGTGCGGGAGCGGATCGCGGGGTCGGCGGCGAGGTGGGACAGCCATTCGCGCTGCTCCACGATGCGGTCGAGCGCGGCGGCGTTGGCATCCGAGCGGGCGATCAGGCCCTGCAGACCGCCGAGACCCCTGGCCCATTCCAGCGCGAAGATCGCATCCTCGACGGCCAGCATCGACGGCGTGTTGATCGTCTCGCCCTTGAAGATTCCTTCGCTCAACTTCCCCTTCGAGGTGAGCCGGAAGACCTTCGGCAGCGGCCAGGCGGGCGTGTAGCTTTCGAGCCGCTCGACCGCGCGAGGGCCCAGGATCAGGACGCCGTGGGCGCCCTCGCCGCCGAGCACCTTCTGCCAGGAGAAGGTGGCGACATCGATCTTGTCCCACGGCAGGTCGTAGGCGAACACGGCGCTGGTCGCGTCGGCAAAGCTCAGGCCTTGGCGATCGGCGGCGATCCACTCGCCATTGGGTACCCGGACGCCGGAGGTGGTGCCGTTCCAGGTGAACAGCACGTCGTGGCTCCAGTCGACCTGGGAGAGGTCGGGCAGCTGGCCATAGTCGGCGCGAATGACGGTGGGATCGAGCTTCAGCTGCTTGACCGCGTCGGTGACCCAGCCCTCGCCAAAGCTCTCCCATGCGAGCGCGGTCACGGGCCGCGCGCCGAGCATGGTCCACATCGCCATCTCGTAGGCGCCGGTGTCGGAACCGGGCACGATGCCGATGCGGTGAGTATCTGGGAGTTGCAGCATCTCCCGCATCAGGTCGATGCAGTGGGCGAGGCGCGCCTTGCCGAGCTTGGACCGATGCGAACGGCCAAGGCTGTCGAGTTGCAGCTTGTCGGGGGACCAGCCGGGCGGCTTGGCGCACGGACCGGAAGAGAAGAACGGACGCGCGGGACGCACGTGAGGCTTGTCAGTCATAAACTCTCCTCGCAGAGAGCACGCGCCGCGTTGGGACGGCGTGGCCCGCGGCCCGCGTAGGTGTTTTTGCGGGTTGCGGCAAGTGCGTTCGCGAATCCGATTCTGTGGATAAGTTCCCTCGAGAGTCATTCGCGGGACTCATTTTGATCAACGACTCGGCTCCATTCATCGCTTCGCCTGCGCGACTCGTCCCGGATGGCCCGCGTCAAGGTTGTAATCATTAACCAACCGGGGTCTTTTCCTGTTCGCCGATGACGCGAGGGGCAAATCGTCGTGTCGGCGGGGGCTGGGGAGCTCCTTTGAGATGAAGGACTTGAGCGCGCGAGCAGCAACGCCGTGCGAGCATGTCCGAGTAGTGGATCGGGAGTGAAGACCTGCATGGCGCACGCACTGACAGCAACCAACGGCCTGTTCCGCAGCCGAGACCTGTTCGTGCATGACGGCGCCAAGCTGCGCCGGATCCGCCTGTCGGCCCCGGTGCAGGGGATGTTCCTGGTCGCGCTGATGCTGCTGGTCGGCTGGTCGATCTACGCCGCCGCGCTGATGAGCCGGGGCGAAGAGGTGCCGACCCCGGTCGCAACCGGCACTGCCGGCATCGAGAAGCTCGCCGCCGCTGCCGAACTCCGCGCCCGCGAGATCGAGCGTCGCCAGGAACTGTTGGCCGCAATGCTGTCCGGCCAGGACATCGACCCGGCCGACCTGCCCAAGACCACGGAGATGGCCGCCCTGCCGGCTGAGATCGCCGGTCCGCTCGCCCGCGCCGAGGACCGCCTCGCCGCGGAGGAGAGCGCCGCCGCTGCCGAGCTGGAAGCGCGCTACAAGACGGCCGCACGCGAACTGCGCAAGCTCGGCCTCACGCCGCAGCGCGTGGCCGTGGGTGGTCCGTTCGAGCCGGCCGGCAAGGGCGGTTCGAGCTTCAAGGCGCTGTTCAACAGCTGGAAGAAGCTCGACCAGCTGCAGGACGGCGTGATTTCCGTCCCGGCCGACAAGCCGGTTCGCACCGCGGCGTTCACCTCCGGCTTCGGCGTCCGCTCCGACCCGTTCGGTGCTGGTGCGGCCCGCCACATGGGCATCGACCTGGCAGGTCCGGTCGGCACGCCGATCTATGCCACTGCCGACGGCGTGGTGACGGAGGCAGGGTACAACAACGGCGGCTACGGCAACCTCATCAAGCTGGACCATGGGCGCGGCATCGAGACGCGCTACGGCCACCTGTCGGCGTTCAACGTCCGGGCCGGCCAGCGCGTGAAGCGCGGCGACATCATCGGCCGCATGGGCTCGACCGGCCGGTCGACCGGCAGCCACCTGCATTATGAAGTGCGGATCGACGGCCGCGCGGTGAACCCGATCCCGTTCATGCGCTCCACCGATTACCTGCTGGCGATGCGCAACGGCACCGGCGTCGGCGCCATGGACCATGTCGCGCTCGGCGGACCCGAGAAGGGCCGCAAGTAAGCTTGTCCGGGTTGCCCCGACTGCCTATCTCGGCCTCGTGAGCGAGGCCCTTCCCATCATCCTGACGGCAAACGCTGCCAAGCGAGTTGCTGCGATCGCATCCCGGCAGAACAAGCCGGCGATGCTGCGGCTGTCGGTCGACGGCGGCGGGTGCGCGGGGTTCACCTACAGGTTCGGCCTCGCCGAGGAGCCGGAGGCGGACGACACGGTGGTGGAGACCGACGGCGTCAAGCTGGTGGTCGACGCGATGAGCCTGGAGCTGGTCCAGGGATCCGCGGTCGATTACGTCGAGGATCTCGGCGGGGCAGCGTTCAAGGTCCAGAACCCGAATGCGGCCAGCGGCTGCGGCTGCGGGTCGAGCTTCTCCATCTGATCGTTGCGGGCTAGGGCGAGGCCATGAAAATCGCCACCTTCAACATCAACGGTATCCGCGCGCGGCTCCCCCGCCTGCTCGAATGGCTGGAGCGGGAGAAGCCGGACGTCGCCTGCCTGCAGGAGCTGAAGTGCGCGGACGAGGCGCTGCCGGTCGGCGACATCGAGGCGGCGGGCTACGGTGCGGTGTGGCACGGGCAGAAGGGCTTCAACGGGGTCGCGATCCTGACCCGCGGACGCTCACCGGACCTGCGGCGGGTAGGCCTTCAGGGCGATCCGGACGACAGCCACAGCCGCTATATCGAGGCGGAGGTGGACGGGGTTGTGATCGCGTCCATTTACCTGCCGAACGGCAATCCGGTCGGCACGGAGAAGTTCAGCTACAAGCTCGCCTGGATGGAGCGGCTGCGCGAGCACGCCGCCGAGCTGCTGGCGAGCGAGCGGCCGGTGGTGCTGGCCGGGGACTATAATGTGGTGCCGGAGGACCGCGACGTCTGGTCCGCGACGCGGATGGGGCATGACGCGCTGCTGCAGCCGGAGACGCGGGCGGCGTGGCGGCGGCTGCTGTTCCAGGGCTGGACCGACGCGCTGCGTGCCGTTCACCCGCGCGAGGAAAAGCTGTGGACCTTCTGGGATTATACCGCAGGCTGCTGGCAGCGCGATGCGGGCTTCCGGATCGATCACCTGCTGCTGTCACCCGCGGCGGCCGACCGCCTGCAGGGTGCGGCGGTCGACAAGTGGGTGCGGGGGGAGGAGAAGGCGAGCGATCACGCGCCCACGTGGGTGGCGCTGAGCTGAGGGGGTTATGTCTGCTTAAGACCCATTGCAGGCATTAGGGCCGATGGTAGCCTGTGCTTGAAGAGAGGCCGTATGAGTGCTGCTACGGAAGCTTTTGCTGCTCACAAGAACATATCTATCAAGCGTATAATGATTGTGGGTCAGCCTGGCTCCGGGAAGAGCACCCTAGCCGCCGTGCTTGGGAAGCGCACTGGCCTTCCGGTCATCCATATTGATAAGATACACTGGCAGCCAGGATGGATTGAGCGAAGCACGGTCGAAAAGACACGTTTGTGCCGCGAGGCTGAGCAGCAAGAGGAGTGGATCTTTGAGGGTGGTCACTCTATCACTTGGCCAAGCAGGCTAGCACGAGCAGACATGCTGATATGGATTGATCGACCGGCAAGTCTCCGCTTGTGGCGAGTGCTTCGAAGGGCAGTTCTGGGTCTCGGGCAAACCCGACCGGATATGGCAGACAACTGCCCGGAGAGGCTCCGCTCACTACCTGAGTTTTTCAATTACATCTGGAAAACTCGCGAGAGTGGCTCTGCGAAGATCGCCAGACTTGCTGCGCTCGCTCCCGTTGGTTGCGAAGTCGTCCGCATAACCTCGAACGCGGACGCTGAGAAGTTCGTCGCGAAGTTCGCTCCGTTGTGTCCGCTTTCCACCCAGAGCGGACATTCGATCACCAGCCTCAGAGCGCTTTCTCGTACACTCGATAGACCTTGTTGATGTCCGCGCCGGGCAGCTGGGCGATGGACATCATGCCCTGGTTGTCCTCCAGCACCCAGCCGAACTCGCCGTGGCTGGCGCCATACTTGCCGACGGAATAGGCGCGGGACTTCTCGATCATCATGAAGGCCAGCTGGCCGGCGAGGCGGGAGCCCTGGAGGCGCTTGGCCACGCCCATGAGCGGCACGCGCATGCGCCGGGTCCGGGGCTTGCGCAGGCGCCACAGCAGCTTGGCCCAGCCGAACGGGAACAGCCGGCCGTCCAGGTCCGCGAGCAGTTCGTTGATGTCCGGAATGGTGATCATGAAGGCGACCGGCTCGTCCTCATATTCGGCGACGTAGACCAAATCCTCGAAGATGATCGGCTTCAGCTTCTTGCCGGCGTAGGCGATCTCGGACTCGGTCAGGGGAATGAAGCCCCAATTGTCGGACCAGGCATCGTTGAGGATGCCGAGGATCAGCGCGGCTTCTTCGGCGAAGCGGCTCTTGTCGACGCGGCGAAGGCGGATGCGGGGGTTCTTCTCGCCCGCGGTGATCAGGCGCTGGATAAGCGGGACCATGCTGATGCGGATGTCGAGTTCGTAGGTATAGAGGTCCTTGGCCTTGGCGTAGCCGGCGGCCTCGACCCAACCTTCGTAGGCGGGGCGATGGTGGCCCATCATCGCGGTCGGGGGCTGGTCGAAGCCCTTCACGAGGAGGCCGACTTCGTCCCACACGGACAGGCTGAAGGGCCCGAGGGCTCGGGTCATTCCCTGGTCGCGCAGCCACTGCTCGGCGGTGGTGATGAGGGCGGCGGCGGCCTCGGCGTCGAGCGCTTCGAACATGCCCCATTGGCCGGTGCCGGCGCCCATGTGGTGGAGCACCAGCTCGTCCACTTGGGCGCTGATCCGGCCGACAGGCTTGCCGTCGCGCTCAGCGAGCCAGAAGGCGGCGCGGGCATGTTCGAACCACGGGTTCTTGCCCGGGGTGATCAGGCCCATGACCTCGTCCTTCAGCGGCGGAACCCAGGCGGGGTCGTCGCGGTAGACGTCCCAGGCGAGGTCGACGAAGCGCCGCCGGTCGGCAGCGGTGGTCACGGGGCGGATCACGAGGGTCATGGGTCGGGGACCTAGCGCAGCGTGGGATGGCACGCCATGGCTCGCTAGCGGACGGCGCGGGTCTTCCACAGCTTCGGCGCGAGGCTGACGGCCGCGAGGAGGGGCCAGCGCTTCTGCCAGGGCTTGAGCTGGATGTCGGTGCCGGCGTGGCGGTTGATCTTCCACGCGATATATTCCGCGCCGCCGGCGAAGGTGGCGCTGGCCTTGGCGAGGCGGAGCACGGACAGGAGCTTGCCCTCGACCCGGCGGCGGCGCCAGCTGACGTTGCGGCGGCGGCCTTCGGCGCGGGCCGCGGCAAGGGCGGGACCGGTGAAGCGCAGGTAGCGCTCCGGATCGGCGTCCACGACCGACTGGCCACGCTCCTTTCTCTCGGCGCGGAGTTCGGCGGAGTAGGTGAGGGCGAAGGCGGCCCGCCACAGGTCGAGCGGCGGCTGGTCGTTCGGGAGGACGGCGAGGGCCGAGCAGAGCAGGGTCGGTGCGGCGCGGGCGACGGCGGCGATCGTTCGGCCTTGAGCGGCGACGTCCGAGAACCACACGAGGCGAGACGGCTGGGCGAAGCGCGCCCACACCGACACGCTCCGGGTCTCCGGCCCGTTGAGGCGAAAGAAGTCGGCCTCGCTCAGCACCGCATATTTGGCGGTGAGCCCGTCATGTTCGAACGGGAAGACGTTGGGCGGGATCAGCCGGTTGGCGGGCGCGAGCCAGCTGCGGCCATAAGCGTCGGCATAGCTAGACACGATCAGGTAGAAGTCGAGCATCAGCCCGTCGAGTTCGCGCTGACGCAGGCAGGAGCCGTAGAAGAGCACCGCGCGGCTGGCCTTGCCGTACTTGTCGGCTAGCGCGCGGGCCATGGCGGAGACTCGCGGATCGACAGGTTCGAGGAGTTCCTCGCGAACGAGCTCGCGCAACTGGCTCATGGCTCAGGCCGCCAGTCGGACGAAGGACAGGGGCGAGGCCGGGCTCAGGTGGATGGGCTTGCCGATGCTGGCGTGGAACATCTCGCCGTCGAGGATGACGCTGGACTGGTCGCCTTCGATGCTGATCTCGTCCGCTTCCTCGACATGCACGCCGTTGAGCTGACCGCGACCAAGCCGACCGGCGAGGCCCGCGATCACGCCGCGCAGGACCGAGGAGGGGCGCTGCTCGATGGCGAGCAGCTTGAGCGGTCCGGACCCGCGGCCATGAAGGTCGCCCCCGAGCAGCAGCTTTTCGAGCGTGGTCACGGCCAGCAGTGCGAAGCGGCCGCTGATCATGCCGCCCTTGCTGGAGACCTGCAGCGGCATGGCATCGGGCGGCAGGAAGCTCGCCCTGATGCCCAGCAGCTGCCGAAGCAGGACCGCAAAGGCCGTGATGACATGGCTGAGGCCATTCGGCAGCCCGAGCGGATAAATGCGGTCACGGCAATAGAGCATGGTGTCGGCAAGGCCGGCGCCGCCGAGGAACATGCCGATGACCGGGCGCTGTTCGCCCGGGCCGCAGCGCAAGGCGATGAGTTCGCGCGCGACGAGGTGCGGAGAGAGGTCGGCTTGCGCGAGGTTCGCGAGCCGCTCCAGCGCGACGATCGGATCGCCGTGGGCACCGAGGTCCAGCGCGATGAGGTTGGTCTTGCCGCTCGGGAGCACCGCGACGGGCGGCGTCGCCTCCCCGAAGTGGCCGCCATTGTGCAGCTCGGTCAGGGCCGCCTGCACGGTCCCGTCGCCGCCGTTGATGACGAGCATCTTGGGCTTGACGCGCGCGATGGTCTTCAGCGCCTCGCCGATCTGGTCGGCCTGCTCGACCTCATAGTGGAAGATGTCGGGCCGTTCCGCACAGAAGGCGCGGATGCAGGGCAACTGCTTCACGTTGCCGGTGGAGCGCGGATTGGAGAGGAGGGCGATGCGCGCCTGGGCCATGTCAGCCTTTCACCGGGCCGATACGCAGCCCCTGCAGATACTGGAGCTGAACCGGGACCACGCGTGGGCCGCTGCCGACGCTGACCGCCGTCGCCTGGAACCGGGGCCTCAAGCTGGTGAGGCTCAGCCTCGGGTTGCGCGAGAAGCCGCCACCGTCGGTGCGGTCCTTCTGCTTGTCGCCATCGACGTCGTGGTGGACCGCGACGGCATAGGTGCCCGGCGCGGGCACGGCGATGCAGACGTCGAGTGCATCCCTGGATTGCACCGGCACGCGGACCTTGCGTAGCGAGCCGCCCTTCTGGAGGTAGCCGTCGGGCCCGTAGAGGACGACCCGAACCGTTCCCGCAGCCTGCTTGAACCCGCGCACCTGGACGTGGAGCGACGGCTTTCCACCGTTGCACGCGGCCGCATCCTTGCCGACCACCGCGGCCGACACGGGCGCGAGCGCCAGCAAAGCGGGCAGGGCCAGCCCGGTCGCGGCCAGTGCGAGGAACGGAAGTTTGGACATGCTTTTGTACGCCAATCCGTTATAAGCCGTGTGTGGGGCGCCGGGACTGAGCCCAGCGTCTGTGTTCCATCTCGTGGCCCTTTGCGGCCAAATCGTGGTGTTCCGGCGACAAATTCGTGCGCAGCCTTTCCCTGATCGACCGCTACATCGCCCGGTCCATTGCCGTGCCGCTGCTCGGCACGCTGCTGCTGGCGGCCATGCTGCTGGTGCTGGACAAGATGCTGCGGCTGTTCGACTTCGTTGTGAACGCCGGCGGGCCCGTCAGCGTGGTGTGGCGGATGCTGGCCAACCTGCTCCCCGAATATTTCGCGCTGGGTATCCCGATCGGGCTGATGCTGGGCATCCTGCTGGCCTTCCGCAAGCTGGCGCTGTCGTCGGAGCTGGATGCGCTGCGGGGCCTCGGGGCCGGGTTCGGGCGTCTGCTGCGGGTGCCGTATGCCTATGCGTTCGGGTTGCTGCTGCTGAACCTGTTCATCGTCGGCTGGCTGCAGCCGTGGACCCACTATGGCTATGAGCGGCTCCGCTTCGACCTCAGGTCCGGGGCGCTCGGCGCGAGCCTCAAGGTTGGGGAGTTCAACACCCTGTCCAACCGCTTCACCCTGCGCATCGACCGTTCCGAGAAGGGTGGCACGCAGCTGCACGGCCTGTTCGTGCAGGTGGACGACAAGGCCGGCCGGTCGGTGGTGGCCACGGCCGAGCACGGGCGATTCCTGGCGACGGACGATCCTGACACCATCCTGCTACGGCTGGAGCGCGGCCGGCTGATCCAGCAGTCGCCCAAGTTCCAGACGCCGCGGACCCTGGCGTTCGAAAGCTACGACCTGCCCATCAACCTGCCGCGCGTGGACAGCTTCCGGCAGCGCGGCAACGCGATCGACGAGCTGACGCTGCCCGAGCTGACCCGGCAGGCCTACGGGGGCGGCGCGACCGGCGAGGCAAACCTGGCGGCGCGTGCCAACCTCCACTTCCGGATGACCGAGGTGGTGATGATGCTGCTGCTGCCCCTGCTGGCCGTGGCGCTGGCGGTGCCGCCCAAGCGAAGCGCGTCGGCGCTGGGGATCTTTGTCGGGATCGTGATCGTGGTGGCCTACCACAAGGTGAACCAGTGGGCGGAGGACGCGGGCGCGCAGGGGCGGCTGAACCCGGAACTGGCGCTGTGGGTGCCGTTCCTGATCTTTGCGCTGCTGATCCTGTGGATGTACCACACGCTGGCCAGCAAGCCCGGAGGCCAGCCGATCGGGGCGCTGGAGCGCGGGGCCGGACGCGTCGGCAAGTTCGTGCGCGGCCTGCTGCCGCAGTTCGGGCGTGAGGCCGCAGCGACGTGATCAACCTTCAGTTCTTCCCGTCCAAGCGGCTTGCGCTCTACAGCGTCCGGCTGTTCCTGACCCGCAGTTTCGCGGTGCTGGTCGCGCTGGTGCTGGTGCTGATGACGCTCGACCTGCTGGGCGAGAGCGGCAAGATCCTGGCGGTGCCGGGCAATGGCGAGGCCGAGCTGTGGCGCTACGTGTCCTATCGGGTGCCGATGCTGATCAGCCGGTTCCTGCCGTTCAGCCTGCTGCTGGGCGCGTTGATCACCTTCACGGCTCTGAACCAGCATAGCGAAGTGATCGCGATGAAGGCGGCCGGCATCTCGGCGCACCAGATCCTGGCGCCGCTGATCGTCGCGAGCCTGTTCGTGGCCGGAGCGGCGTTCGCCTTCAACGAGTTCGTGGTGACCAAGTCGACCCGGATGGTGACGGCGTGGGACGACAACGACTATCGCCCATTACCGCCCGAGAGCGGGATCCTGAGCAATGTCTGGCTGATGGCCGGGGACGACCTGGTTCGCGTGCGCCACGCGGCCGGGTTCGGAGCGAACGTGCACGCCGAACGGATCACCATCTACCAGCGCGAGGATAACCGGCTGGAGCGGATCGTCGACGTCGAGCGCGCCGACCCGGTCGATGGCGCATGGCTGCTGAAAGGCGTGAAAATCTACGATAGCCGCATGAGCCTGGTGCGGCAGGTGCCGCAGATGCGCGGGCTGGAGGGGGTCGAGCCGGCGCAGATCAAGCTGGCGAAGGTGGATCCGGAGGAACGCGACTTCTTCGCGCTGCGGGAGGCCATCGGCGAAATGAGGGCGGCGGGTCGTCCGACGTCCGAGGCTGAGGCCGGGCTGTGGCACAAGGTGTCCGGGCCGCTGTCGAGCCTGCTGATGCCGCTGCTGGCGGCGGTGGCGGCATTCGGCCTCGCCCGTTCAGGCAACGTTCTGCTGCGCGCGACCATCGGCATGGCGCTGGGGTTCAGTTACTTCGTGGCCGACAATTTCGCGATCGCGATGGGGAATGTGGGCGCCTACCCGCCGCTGATGGCGGCCTGGGCACCCTTCTTCCTCTTCCTGCTGATCGGGGAAACGGTGCTGGTGAGGAGCGAAGAGTGATCAAGTCGTTGCTGATCGTTGCCGCCGCCGCCCTCGCAGCGGGGAGTTCGGCTCCTGCGCCGTCGCTGGTGCGGGTGGGGCCGGCCAAGGCGGCCGACAGCCTGGTGGAATATGGCTCGCTCCATTGCCCGCACTGCGCGCACTTCGCGGAACAGGGGCTGCCGGAGATCGCCAAGCGGGTGCGGGTGGGGAGCCTGCGCTTCGAGTTCCGGCCGTTCCTGATTTTTCCGCAGGACATTCCCGCGACGCTGATCGCGCGCTGCGTGCCAGCGCCCAGGCGGCTGGCGTTCATCGAGGACTATTACCGTAACAGCGCCGCAGTGACCGAGCGGGTGCGGGCTTCGGCGAGCCAGCTGAATGCCGTCAAGGAGCAGGGCGTGCCGGCGCTCAATCGGCGGGTCGCCGCGGTCGGAGGAATGAAGCCGATTGCGGCGCGGCATGGGCTGACGGGGGCGGCGGTCGACCAGTGCGTCAGCGACCCGAAGAACATGGCCTGGCTGGAGAGCGCGCAGACCTCGGCCCAGGCGGCCGGTGTGACTGGAACTCCGACGTTCGAGGTGAACGGGGAGCGGATGAGGCTGGCCACCGCGGACGATCTTCGGGCCGCGCTCGACCGCTAGCCCAAAGGCGGTCCTACTTCCGCCGCATTGCGGTTGCAGAAATGTGACCCATATCCGGAGTGATCCGGGAAAAATCCAATGCAATTCGAGGCAAGCGACGTGAAGAGCGAAGCGGTGAATGGCGGCATCTGGCGGCGGTCCCACTATCTGGACCGCATGACGCTGAAGGAGCTGTGGGTCGCCTATTTCCAGTATCCGGCGATCATTGCCTACATCCTGCTGTCGGCGGTGTCGGTCGGCGTGTGGTTTGCCCATCCAGCGGGTGCGCTGCAGACGGCCGCGGCCGTGGGCATCACCGTGGTGGCCTATCCGCTGGTCTGGTACGCGCTGCACCGCTGGGTGCTGCATTCGAACTGGATGTTCAAAGTGCCGGTGCTCGCCTCCACCTGGAAGCGCATCCACTATGATCACCACCAGGATCCGAACCACCTGGAGGTGCTGTTCGGTGCGCTGCACACCACGCTGCCGACCATTGCGGCGGTAACGCTGCCGATCGGCTATGCGATCGGGGGCATCGGTGGCGCGGCGGCGGCGCTGGCGGCGGGACTGGTCACGACCTGCGTGTACGAGTTCGTGCACTGCATCCAGCACCTGGCCTACAAGCCGAAGAGCAAGATCATCGCGGAAATGAAGAAGCGTCACATGGCGCACCACTTCCACGACGAAAAGGGCAATTACGGCATCACCAACTACTTCTGGGACAAGGTGCTGGGCACTTTCTACGACCGCTCGGAACGGCCGAAGAAGAGCCCGACCGTGTTCAACCTCGGCTACACGGACGAGGTGGCGGTGCGCTATCCGTGGGTGAAGACGCTGTCCGGCGGCGTGGTCGCGACTGGCCATCCGCGCAAGCGTGAGGGTGTTCCGTCCAGGCGTGCCGGCGGGGAGCGCGAGGCCGCCTGATCGGCTGCTCCTCTCGCGCAGGTACAAAAAGGGCGGCCCGAGGGCCGCCCTTTCCGTTCGCGAACCCTGTGGGTTCAGGCGACCTGCATCGCCGGAAGCGCGCTGCGGCGGCGACGCATCGCGAACCCGATCGCGCCGAAGCCCAGCAGCATCATCGCCCAGGTGCCCGGCTCGGGAACCGCGGACGGGATGAAGGTCGCATTGCCGCCGTACGAGCCGAGGCCACGCGAAACGCCGGTGACTTCGATCGTGTTCAGGATGCCGGAGAAGATCGGCACGTTGTTGATCGCGAAGCTTTCCGAAGCGCCGCAGGTGCCGACGCCACGAACGGCGCAGACATTGCCGCTCGCGTCGCGGAGGACGAGGGTCGCGGCGATGCCGTTGACGAGCACGGAGGTGAAGTCGAGGTCGGTCCCGCCGAGGAAGTCCTGCAGCGTGACGCTGGTGATGACCGAACCGCTGCCCGTGCCGTTCTGCGGAATGGTGAACTGGAACAGGTCGGTGAAGTCGCCGGCGGTGATGCCAGTGTGACCGAAGGTGGCCGCAATCGGGCCGTTGAAGATGTCACCTGCGACGACAAAGGTGGTTCCCGCAGGCTGCTCGCTGGGGGTGATGACCGTGGTGGCGGCCTGGGCCGGCACGGCTGTGAATGCAAGGGCGGATGCGGCCGCCAGCAACCCGAGTGTACGCTTCATTGGGAAACCTCCGCTGACTGATTAAGAATCTCTTAACCATTGCGGAAATCATCAACTCGGCAGGAGGTTCCGCAATCCCGATCTGAAACAGCCCATTGCTCCGAGCCCGTTGCGTGGAGGCAACAGGGCCATTTCTCGTTACGTTACCGTAACTTAAGCAGTAGCAGGAACAACTCGGCGCAACCTGCTCACAGGTGAGCGCACAACGAACAGCAGCGTCTACCCTTGCTAACCTGCAGGTCGCAGTAATCGCACGGCCTTGGGACACGATCTGGAATCGTGGGGGGATAATGAAGTTCAAGTGGCGAAGTTCCCGCGAACTGCGGCGAGCCGATGAAGTGCCTGCGGATCCGACGCCGGGTGCGCACCTCCATGCGATCGACCTGCCGACCCGCCACGGGTCGGAGCCGGAGACGATGACCATTCGCCTGGCGGATTGCGACGGGCAGCGGAACCGCGCGAACATGCTGCTGAGCCGGATGTACGAGTGGCGCGGCTATGGCCCCAGCCACCCGCTGCCGGTGCAGCCCAACAGCGTGACCTTCACCGCCACCAACGCCGAGGCGACGATCGGCACGCTCACGCTGACCGTCGATTCCGACGCGGGGCTGGCCGTCGACCGGACGTTCAAGGACGAGGTGGATGTGTTCCGCCGTGCGCCCGGAGCGAGGCTGTGCGAGCTGACGCGGTTCGCTTTCGACACCTCTAGCCCGGCGCGGCCGCGGCTGGCGGCGCTGTTCCACATCATCTTCATCTATGGATCCATGCATTATTCCTGCACGGACCTGCTGATCGAAGTGAACCCGCGGCATCGGCGCTTCTACGAGGCCATGCTCGGCTTCCATCCGGTGGGGGAGCCCAGAACCAACGCCGGGGTCGGCGCGCCGTCGCAGCTGATGTGGCTGAACGTCGGCGCCATCCGCCGCAACATCGACCGGCATGGCGGGCGGGCCGACAACGGGCGCTCGCTTTACCCGCATTTCTTCTCGGCGAAGGAGGAGCAGGGCATCTACGGTCGGCTGGTCAGCATGGCGGAGCAGGCGGGGGCCATGCGGAGCCTGAGCGCACGGAGCCTCCGCACGGGCATGTCGCGATCGGTTGCGAGGCTGCTGGAGCTGGTACGGGCGGCCTAATCGCTGTGCTTATCGGGGCTGCGGTTGCCGGCGTTCACGAACGTGCACGGTGGCGATCTCGTCCGAATGGATCCGCCGCCACCCGGGTACCTTGTCCAGCTTCGCGGATAGCGCGTCGGCCTTCCAGAGGATCACCCACTCGATGCCGTAGCGATCGGCGGTTTGCTGGAACAGGCGGACGTCGCCGTCAGACATTCGATCGAAGTCCAGCGTGAAGCGGTCGCCGTACATGTCGGCACGACCATCGATGAAGACCTTCACCCCCCGCAGGATCAGCGGGCCGCCGAAGCTGTAGGTGTTGAACACCGGCTTGGACCGGAGCTCCGCGGGCACGGCTTCGAATGCGCCGCCCATGTAGCCCGGGGGTGACTTGGGCTCGAGCGGAACCATCAGCCGGACGGCGCTGATAAGCAGGAAACCGGCTGCGAGCAGGACGACGGTCCAGCGGTCGATCGCCGGCGCGGGAGCTGGCCGGTCGCGCCCGGTGAACCGGGCCATGGCGAGGGGAATCACGGCCAGGACGGTCACCAGCGCGAACAGCTGTTGGTGGCGAATGTGCTTCAAGGCCATGTAGGCGAGGGCGGCGGTCAGCAGCAGCCGCACGATCCCGACCCGGCGCCAAGACAGCGCCGCGAAACCGACCACGACGACGAAATAGGCGAGGAAGATGCCGTCGCTGATGACGCGCGTCTGTCGCCACTCGCCGATTACGCTGAGCGCTTCCATGCCGCTGACCTGGAAGGGGTAGAGGAACCCCTGGATGCCGAACGGGGTCACGCACGCGGCGGCGAGGCTCAGCAATCCGAAGGGTACCCAGGCGCGCAAGGTGGCGGCGGGGGAGCGATCCTGGACCAGCGCTTCCAGGGCGAAGACGCCGACCAGCCCGAGGCCGACGATGTAGCTGGCGTGCATGTTCGCCCAGACGACCATCAGCAGGATGGCGAGCAGTGGCGGCGCACGGTGAGCCTCGCGGGCGCGAAGCAGAAGGAGCAGCCAGCTGACCAGGATCGCCCAGGCGAACAGGTGGGGCCGCGCCAGCGTCGCCGCAAACAGGATGTTGAAGACGGCCGCGACCGTGGCGAGCATCCAGCGCACCGGAAAGTGGCGGCTGAGCTCCCGCCCGATCAGGAACAGGGTGAAGGCGAAGGCGGCAACAAAGGGAAGCGCCAGCGCGCGCCAATCGGCGAGATCGTAGGCGAGCGCCATCGGCACCTCGGCCAGCCACTCGTGCGCATGCCAGCTTTTGCCCGGCATGGTGAAGGAAAAGGGATCGTGGAACGGGACCGCGCCATGCTCCAGGATCCAGCGGCCGGTGGCGATGTGCCAGCTGGTATCGCCATCCGCGAACAGGCTGGTGTCGAAGGCCACGTAAGCGGCCGCGAACAGCGAGAACAGCGCGGCGACAAGCGTGCCCGACAGGCTTACCAGCCACGTCCATCTCGACCTTTGCGCGGTTTGCAGCATTCGCCCCCTTGCCCCCTGTGAAGAGGCTAGCAGGGCTGGCCTGAGCGGCAAGCTGGGGGACGTCTTCAACGAACCGTGTGCCCGGAAACGGGACAGCGGCCCATCCCCTCGGCATGTGGATCAGTCCGTCGGCGCGGTTCCTGGCCGCAGGTAGGCCCACATGTGCGGGACGTAGTCGACCTTGCCGAGCGGCACGCCCGCCTGCCGGAACAGCGCGTAGATGATCATGTGATGAAAGGCGACCTGGGGAAGGGCCCAGTCACGGACGTAGGTCTCACCCGTCATGTCGAAGACCATGCCGGTCGGAAGTTCGTGGGCGAGCGGCTTGTCGGCGGCGGCGTCGAGCTCGCCCGGGCCCACCGCTTCCACCACGGCAAGGGCCTCGGTCACGCGGGCGCGGCCCTGCGCCCAGGTGCCGGGCTGCTCTCCGCCGTCGCGGCCTTCCTGGCGGATGACGAGCACGGCCTCAGGGACGGGCTCGCCACGGAGCCGGTAGAGCGGTTCTTGCGCCTGGAAAGCCAGGAACCGCAGCTGCGTGGTCAACGGGAACATGTCGGGGGCGAGGCGCAGGCCAAGCAGCCCGTCCGGGCTCTCGCCGCGTTCGGCCGTGAAGGCCTCTGCCTTGTCGAGCCAACCCGAGAGGGCCCGCAGCTGGTTGACGAGGCTAGGGACGAGGAGGTCGGTAAGGGTCATGGGCGTCCTTGTGGGGGGAAGCTGGCGGCGAGGGCAAGTGCGCTGCAGCCCATGCGGAAGCATTATCCGCGCATTTGCGCCATTGCCTGTGCTATGCCCGCGTCCGAGCAACGGTAGGGGGACACTCCGATGCCTTACCCACGTGCGCCTTACTGTGTGCTGGTTTGCGTCGCGGTCATCCTTGCCGGCTTCTGGCAGAGCTACTTCACACTGTGGAACAGCGTTCCGTGGCAGTTCCACGCGCACGGAGTCGCGGCGAGCCTGTGGGTGCTGATGGTCCTGGCGCAGAGCTGGACGCCGCACCACGCTATGCTCAACCTGCATCGCGCGTTCGGCAAGTCGAGCCTGCTGCTGTTCCCGTTCCTCATCGGCGGGCTGATGGCCATCATCGACGTGACCGCCAAGGGCTTCGCCGCCGGCAACGATCCGGTGCGGGTCCGGTTCGGCGGAGAGATGCTGATCGGCCTTGCACTGGCGATCGCGGCCTACCTCGTCCTCTACTATCGGGCGCTCAAGTTCCGCCGGAAGGTCTGGACGCATGCCGGCTACATGCTGGCCACGCCGCTGATCCTGTTCGAATCTCCGCTCAGCCGGATCTTCAGCGCAGTGATGCCCGGGCTGACCATCCAGGGTCCGCAAGACTTCGACCGGCTCATCCCCTCCATTCTCTGGGCCATGGCGGTGGAGCTGGTGGTCGTCGCCGTGCTCTGGTGGCGGCTGCGAGAAAAGGCGCGGCCGTTTCTTGTCGCCGGTCTGTTCATCGTCGCGCAGATGCTGACCATGGGGCTGATGAGCCGCAATCCGGCACTGGAGGCCATTCTGGTCGCCCTGGCGGCGGTGCCGAGCGCGAGCCTGGTGCTTGCGGGCATGGCGATCGGAGCCGCGACCAGCTGGGCCGGGTGGCACGCAGGCAAGCGCGCGCCGGTCAGCGGAGTCGCAGCGCAGGCGGCCTGAGTGGCTGGCAGGCGCACTTCGTTTGCGTCGGCGGCGGGGTGGTGACAAAGGCGTGCCATGTCCCGCCGCAAGAAATCGCATCAAGGCCATGGCTCCGCCAACCGCCCCCGCTTCTGGGGCAAGCATGCCGTGGCGGCCGCGCTCGACAATCCGGAACGGCGGGTGCTGAAGGCCTGGTCGACCCGCGAGGCGGCTGGCTTCATGCAGTTCCCGTCCGACCTGCCGGTCACCTATGCCGACGTGGCGGATCTCGGCCGGCTGGTACCCAACGATGCGCCGCACCAGGGCGTGGTGATCGAGGTTGAGCCGCTGGAGGACATCTGGCTCGGCGACCTGCTCCGTGACGCGGACGAGCGCGCCACGCTGCTGGTGCTGGACCAGGTCACGGACCCGCACAACGTGGGTGCGATCCTGCGTTCGGCGGCGGCATTCGGAGCGATCGGGATCGTCACTCAGGACCGGCATTCGCCGCCGGAGAGCGGGGCGCTGGCCAAGGCGGCGAGCGGCGCGCTGGAGCGGATGCCGTGGGCGCGTGTGGTCAACCTCGCCCGGGCGCTGGAGGAGATCGCCGAGGCGGGGTTCTGGCGGATCGGACTTGCCGGCGACGCGCCAGGTGAGCTGAAGGAGGCGCTCGGTCCGCCCAAGGTTGCACTGGTGCTTGGTGCCGAGGGGCCGGGACTGCGCCAGAATACGCGCGAGCATTGCGATGCGTTGGCGCGGCTGCCGATCAGCGACGTCGTGGAGAGCCTGAACGTGTCGAACGCGGCGGCGGTGGCGCTCTACGCGGCGAGCGTGGCGTGACGGTGTGGGCTCACCGTGAGGCCGTCGGAGGGTGCTCGGGCTGCGCTTCGACAAGCTCAGCGGAAGCGCGTTGCGTTCGGTGGGCTCCCGAGGCCGCTTCGACAAGCTCAGCGAGAGCGCGGAGGTAGTTTTGGTCCGAACCACGCAGAGCATGGCGGTGGCGCTCGATCATCTCGGAGCGGTGGAGCCGGCCTTTGCCGCGGTGCTCGATCGCCACGGCGCGCCCGAACCGCGGTGCAGCGATCCGGGAGCGACGACGCTGCTCAGGACCATCGTCGGGCAGCAGGTCAGCGTGGCCGCGGCCCGCTCCATGTGGGCCGAGCTGGAGAATGCCTATGGCTCGCCGCCGGACCTCGAGGCGGTGCTGAGGGCCAGCGACGACGAACTGCGGCTCGCCGGCCTGTCGCGGCAGAAGGCCGGCTATGCGCGGAGTCTGGCGGGGCTGGTGCTCTCGGGCGAGCTCGACCTTGGCTCCTTGCCGGCGGATGACGAGCAAGCGATCGCACTGCTGACGCGGATCAAGGGGATCGGCCGCTGGAGCGCGGAGATTTACCTGCTGTTCGCGGAAGGGCGGGCCGACGTGTGGCCGGCCGGAGATCTGGCGGTGCAGATCGAGATCGGGCGGCTGATGGGGCTGGAAGCGAAGCCCAGCGAGAAGCAGCTGCGGACGATCGCCGAGCCTTGGCGTCCGCACCGGGGCGCGGCGGCCGTGCTCGCGTGGCACAGCTACAATTCGATCGGAACCGCGCTCTAGCAGAGGCCAAGGCTGCAGCCGAGCTAGATGACCTCGCAGGACCTTGTCTGCGGCAGCCCGGGTAGACGAGCGGCGGGCGTCAGCTCTTTGGCGTGAAACCTGTCACGGCCCGGCGGACTGCCGTCCAGGGACGTCGGCGCCATCCTTCGCGCGGGCGCCGTTCAAGACGAGCGATCCCAGCCTGGATTTCCTGTTCGGCGAACGTGCGGTTCGACAGGGCGAGGATGAGCGGGAGGTGCGACATGGGCGTCTCTTGAAGGGCGATGATAGGCTGAATGTGGGTGCGAGGCACGGATGTGGGTGCATCGGCGCCGCGCCACTACCCCCTCGTCTCGGCGATGCAAGCGGAAGCCGGATGTATTCGTATGCTTAGCGCCGAACGCCCGAAGGGAGCAGCTTGGCGGCGACGCTGCGCCACTCGCGGGGGCCCTGATCGACCCGCAGCGGGCCGAGCTTGTCAGCACCCGGCTGGCCGACGCCGACCAGGAACGCCGCCGACGTGCGGCCCGCGCCGCTGCTCCAGCGATAGGCGGCATTGAAGGAGACGATCGGCACGAACAGACGGCGGCCCTCGACCGCATATTCCCGCATCGCCGCACGCTGCAGCCGCACCTGGCTCTGCAACGGAAGCGTGCCGAGCGGCGGCACGGCGTCGATCCCGTCCCCGGGAATCTCCGGTCGCGCGAAGAAGGCGTTCAGCGCCTCCTCCTGCTCCTCGCCCGCGTTGATGATCACGGCTTCGACGATCACCTGGCGAGCGGGCATGCTGCCGCTGTTGCGGACGACGATCTCGAAGTCGATCACGACCTCCGTGTCGGTCAGCACGGCGCGAAGCGGAGCGAATTCGAGGTCGATCCACGGACGCAGCCGAGTGGACACGATGCCGACGGGCGCGGGCGGCGGCGGCGGGGTTTCGGCTGCCGGCCGGAGAGGCGGCGGGATATCGGCCGCGGGACGGAGCGGCGGCGCAGGCGGAGGAGTGGGTGCTGGAGCCGGCTCGGGCGCTGGCGCGGAACCGGCGAAGGCGAGTTCCCCGTAGCGACCGCCCTCGCTCCGGCTCGACCCCCGGCGGAACCAGAGCAGCCCGGCGATCCCGGCCAGTGCCGCCAGGAGCAGCCACGGCCACAGGCGCGGAGCCGAGCTGGCCGTCGTGCTCTCTTGCAGCGGCGCGTCGGTGGACGGCGGCCCGAGGTCGTTCGGGGAGGTGATCGGCGGAGAGAATTCCTGCGCCGGCGTGGGCGGCGGGAGATCGAGGCTGAGCGACGGGGCCGGAGCCGCGGTCTCGGCGGGTGCCTGAGTGGGCCCGGGTGCCGCTGGCGGGGTCGCCTCCGCCGTGCCCGCCGGCTGTGTCGCGGGCGGAGGGCGATTGGCAGAGGAAGTCGGCTGTGCCGGCGTGGAGCGGGTCGCCGTAGTCGAAGGTGAACCGGTCGCTGGAGCCGTCCGAGACGCCGGCTGCTCGTCGGAACGGCGCGTTACCGTTCCAGGAAGCGAGAAGTCGCGCAGCTGTTCTGGTCCGACCGTATCTGCGCGCGGAGCGGGCGGCGCCGGCACATCGACCGTCGCGGCGCTATTGTTCTGCGCCACCGCGGGTGACGCGGCGAGCAGCAGGACAAGCAGGAACGAGGCAGGCGCGCGGCGACCGTCAGGCACTTGGCGGATGGTATCCCTTGTGAGCGGCCGGCGCCCCCAGACGTCCCTGCGTCTGGCCAGCCTGTGCTTTGCCGCGCCTCATGCCCGGATACGGGCGCTGGTTCAAGGCGGCTGTGGCCTAGCGGGCGTCCACCAGCACCAGTTCGGCGTCTTCCTCCGCCTCAATCCGGAGGCCATTCTCGCCGGTGATCGCCACGCCGTCGCGGGCATTGGCCGTCACTCCGTTGACCCGGACCCGGGCGCTCGGAACGAGGTACAGGTGACGATCCGGGGTCACTTCCAGCGCGATGCTCTCTCCCGCCGGCAGGGTAGCGCCAAGGATCCGCGCATCCGCGTTAATGGTGAGGGCGCCATCGTTCGCATCGCCGCTCGCCAGCAACTGGAAGGCGCCGTTGCGGGCTTCCTTGGGGAAGGGCATTGCGCCCCAGCCAGGCTTGGCCGCCGGCCGGTCGGTCTCGATCCAGATCTGGAAAAGGGTCGTCTCCTCATCCTCCAGATTGTACTCGGCGTGGGTGACGCCGGTGCCGGCGCTCATGACCTGCACGTCGCCGGCCGCGGTCCGGCCCTTGTTGCCCATGCTGTCCTGGTGCGTGATCGCGCCGGTGCGGACATAGGTCACGATCTCCATGTCTCGGTGCGGATGGGGCGGAAAGCCGGAGCGGGCGGCAATCCGGTCGTCGTTCCACACCCGGATCCGGCCCCAGCCCATGCGGGCGGGATCATAGTAGTTCGCGAACGAGAAATGGTGGCGCGCATCGAGCCAGCCGTGATCGGCGTGGCCGAGGGTGGAGAAGGGGCGAATGTCGATCATGAGCGGAAGGTGGGACGTTCGCGTAAAGCCGCCAAGTGTCAGGCTTGTAACCGCAGCCCGGCGGCGTATCGCTGCGCCCGTTCGGCGTAATGGGCGGCGCTCATCTCCAGCATGGCGAGTTCCTGCTCGGTGAGCGCTCGAAGCGGACGGGCGGGGGAGCCGACGATCAGCAGGCCCGGTTCGTAGGTCTTGCCCTCCGTCACCAGCGCGCCCGCGCCGACGATGCAACGTGCGCCGATGAAGGCGCGGTTGAGGATGCGTGCGCCCATGCCGATGAGCGCGCCGTCGCCGATGGTGCAGCCGTGCAGGATGGCCTGGTGACCCACGGTCACGCCCTTGCCGATAGTCAGCGGCGCGCCGGGATCGGAATGGCAGACCGCCCCGTCCTGGATGTTGCTTTCATCGCCCACGATAATGGGCGTGTTATCCGCGCGGATGACCGCACCGAACCAGACGCTGGCGCGCTGGCCCAGGCGAACGTCACCGATCAGGTCTGCGGAGGGTGCGGCCCACGCGCGGTCTGAGAGCGTCGGGGCAAGGCCTTCGAATTCGTAGCTTGGCATGGCGAGAGGCTAGGAGCCCTCACCCCAACTTTCCAGCGCGATGACATTTCGCCCTCTTTCCACGCGGCGTTCGAGGCGATAGCGCGGCGAGCGATGCCTGTATTTCTGGACGGTGGCGGCGAGTGCGGCGCCCTCATCAAAGCGCGAGACTGGTCCGGGAGCCTGGGCCCCGTTGCAAGCTGGTCGCAAAGCCTGAAGGCCGCGACCGGCCTGCTGCTTCGTTCCCCCGTGCCCATGGTGATGCTGTGGGGCGAGGACGGCATCATGATCTACAACGACGCTTACTCGCTGTTCGCCGGAGGGCGGCATCCGCAGCTGCTCGGATCCAAGGTGCGGGAAGGCTGGCCGGAGGTCGCCGACTTCAACGATCATGTGATGAAGGTCGGCTTGGCAGGCGGGACGCTCAGCTACAAGGACCAGGAGCTGACGCTTTATCGAAGTGGCGCTCCGGAACAGGTCTGGATGGACCTCGATTATTCGCCGGTGATTGGGGACGATGGCCGCCCGGCCGGCGTGCTTGCCGTGGTGATCGAGACAACGGACCGGATTCGTGCGGTGCGGGCGCTGCGTGATCGGGAGCGGCATCTTGAAGCGTTGTTCCAGCAGACAAGTGCCGGAATCGCGGAGGCTGACCTCCAGGGGCGTATCATCACGGCGAACGACCGCTACTGCGAAATCGTCGGCCGAGCGCGCGAGGACCTCCTCAGCATCACCATCGCAGACCTCACGCATCCGGATGACTTACCAGAGAACCAGGTTCTACTGGGCAAGCTCCTTGCGAATGGCGAGTCCTTTCGCATCGAAAAGCGCTACGTTCGTCCAGAAGGTGAGGCCGTTTGGGTCAGCAATGACGTAAACCTCGTCCGGCACGAAGACGGACAACCCGCAAACATCGTCGCCGTCTGCGTGGAAACCGGAGATAGGCGCCGAGCCGAAGAAGCCCTGCGGGAAAGCGAGGCTCGGTTCCGCAACATGGCAGACCATGCACCGGTGATGCTGTGGGTGACCGATGCGGACGGGCGCTGCACCTATCTCAATCGCTCATGGTACGAGTTCACCGGTCAAACCAAGGAACAGGCTGAGGGCTTCGGGTGGCTGGATGCCACCCACCCGGACGACCGAGCTGAGGCGGAGCGCGTGTTCCTTGAGGCCAACCGTCGAGGCGAGCCGTTCCGGATAGAGTACCGGCTGCGGCGGCACGATGGTAAATACCGGTGGAGCATCGACGCGGCCGCCCCCCGCTTTGCGCCGACGGGCGAGTTTTTGGGTTATATCGGGTCCGTCATCGACATCGATGAGCGGCGAGAGATGGAAGATGCCCTTCGCGACAGCGAGGAGCGCTTCCGCAACATGGCCGACAACACGCCGGTCATGCTGTGGGTCACTGACGAGACCGGCTACTGCACCTATCTGAACCGCCGCTGGTACGAATATACCGGACAGGCCCCCGGCGAAGGCGCGGGCCTAGGGTGGTTGAAGGCCGTGCATCCCGATGACCGGCAGAATGCGGAGCGCGTCTTTCTGACGGCGAACGACGAGCATCGACCTTATCAGGTCGACTTCCGGCTTCGGCATTCGGATGGAGGCTATCGCTGGTGTGCCGATACAGCCGAACCGAGGTTTGACGGGTCGGGGCGGTTCCTGGGGTACGTCGGGTCTGTCGTTGACATCGACGAGCGTCGCGAAGCTGCCGAGAAGGTGCGGCTGAGCGAGGAGATGCTGCGCAGCGTGATCGAGCAGATGCCGGTTGGCGTCGCCGTGGCCCGGGTCCCCTCTGGCGAGATCTTCGAGTATAACCAGGCGCTGGAGGACATGCTCGGTCACCCGATCCTGTCGGAGGATGCGTCCACCTACAACCGCTACGGCGGGATCGACGAGGAGGGGAATTCCCTGCCGCCGGAGGCCTACCCACTCGGCCGGGCGGTGATGTTCGGCGAAACGGTGGTCGGCGACGAGATGCGCTACCGGCGCGCCGATGGTCGGATCATCCACTTGCTCGGCCATGCGTCTCCCGTGATCGGCCCGACAGGCAAACCCGATATCGCGGTGGTGACCTTACAGGACATCACCGATCGCAAGAGGGCGGAGCAGCACCAGCGGCTGCTGATCGACGAGCTCAGCCACCGCGCCAAGAACCTGCTCGCAATCATCCAGAGCGTCGCGCAGCAAAGCTTCAAGAACGGCAGCTCCCCCGCCGCGATGGTCGCGAGCTTCGAGGGCCGGCTGGGCGCACTGGCGGCCGCGCACGGCATCCTGACACGTCAGCGCTGGGAATCCGCGCCGCTGCGTCAGGTCATCTGCGACACGATTACCGCCGTGAAGGCCGATGACCATCGCCTCCAACTCGACGGCCCGGACCTGATGGTGGCGCCGAAGACGGGCGTGAGCATCGCCATGGCGGTCCACGAACTGACGACCAATGCCGTGAAATATGGCAGCTTCAGCAATGACGAGGGCACGGTCTCTGTTACATGGAGGATCGAGGACGGACGGCTGAAACTGGAATGGCATGAGCGCGGTGGTCCTCCCGTGCAGCCTCCGTCGAAGCGTGGCTTCGGCAGCCGGATGATCGAGCGGGGACTGGCGGCCGAACTGGGCGGCAAGGTGAAGATCGACTTCGATCCGGAGGGCGTGGTCTGCCGGGTCGATGCTCCCTTCGCCGAGGCGGACTGATGCTGGCCGGCAAGCGCATCCTGCTGGTCGAAGACGAGCCGGTGATCGCTTTTGCGGTAGAGGACATGCTCGCCGACATGGGCTGTGAGGTGGTGGGTCCGGCGTTTCGGCTGGACGACGCGCAGGACCTTGCCCGAGCCGAAAGGATCGATGCCGCCATCCTGGACGTGAATCTGAACGACCAGCGCAGTTACGCCGTCGCGGAGGAGCTTGAACGGCGCTCCATCCCCTTCCTGTTTGCGACCGGATATGCGGAAGGCGGAGTGGAGTGGCCCGGCAGCGCGGCGCTTCTGCCAAAGCCCTATCGCGCCGACCAGATCCGTGCGGCACTGGAACAGCTGTTCGGCGCTGACGCCGGCTAAAGCCGTCTATTCCTTGAGCTTGCAGGCCTGGATCGCACTTGGGGCCGGTGCTGGACCGGACGCGCGGAACGCGGCGAAGTAGCTGTCGCCGCCGGGGAGCCGGGAGAAGCGGTCGAGCGTGAGCCCCACGGCGCGGAACTCGCATTCCAGCAACGTGGGTGGGGTGCCATGGCGCGGGATGGGCCGGTCTGCGTCGACGACGATGATTTCGGCGCCGGGCTTCAGTCCTGAGCGCAGGTTCCAGAGGAACTCGTACGGGCTCGCCACCTCATGGTACATGTGGACCAAGAAGATGCGGTCGAAGCTTGCAGGTGGTAGCTTTGGGTCTTGCGGCAGTCCGAGCTGGACGGCGACATTGTCCAGATTCTCGCGCTGGACCCGCTGCACAAGCTGGTCGCGCACCGGGGCGGAGATATCTTGGGCGAGCACGCGGCCGCGAGGGCCGACCACGGGTGAGAGACGGACGGTATAGTAGCCTTCGCCGGCGCCGACGTCCGCGACCCACATGCCCGGCTTCACTCCGGCGCGGCTGACCACCTGCTCGAACTCGCCGATCCGGTCGCGCACGTCTTCGGTCGAGTAGGAATCGGAGACGATGGGTGCGACGACCCGTTGCGATGGCGGAAAGGAGGAGGGTTGCTGCGGTTGCGCCTGGCAGCCTGCAAGCGCAACCGCCAGTGCTACAAGGAGGAACCTGGCGCGGCTCACCTTAGTCCACGTCCTCCACCTCGACCTTTTCGCCCGTGACCCGCTGCGAGAGTGCAGCTGCCATGAAGCGGTCAAGGTCGCCGTCGAGCACGTCGCCCGGAGCGGTGGAGGTGACGCCCGTGCGGAGGTCCTTCACCAGCTGGTAGGGCTGCAGCACGTAGGAGCGGATCTGGTGGCCCCAGCCGATGTCCGTCTTGGCGGCGGCGTTTGCGTTCGCCTCCGCCTCCCGCTTCTGCAGTTCCACCTCGTACAGGCGGGCCTTCAGCTGCTTCATCGCTTCGGCGCGATTCTTGTGCTGGCTGCGCTGGTTCTGGCACTGGACCACGATGTTGGTCGGGATGTGGGTGATCCGGACGGCGCTGTCGGTCGTGTTGACGTGCTGCCCGCCCGCGCCGGACGCGCGATAGGTGTCGATGCGCAGCTCGCTCTCGTTGATCTCGATGTCGATGTCGTCGTCGACTTCGGGATAGACCCAGACGGAGGCGAAGCTGGTGTGGCGGCGGGCGGAGCTGTCGTAGGGGCTGATGCGGACAAGCCGGTGGACGCCGCTTTCCACCTTCAGGTTGCCGTAGGCGTTCTCGCCCTTGATCAACAGGGTCGCCGACTTGATCCCGGCCTGCTCGCCGGCGTGAAAGTCGATCAGCTCGACCTTCATGCCATGGCGCTCGGCCCAGCGCGTGTACATGCGCTGGAGCATCCCCGCCCAATCCTGGCTTTCGGTGCCGCCCGCGCCGGAGTTCACCTCAACATAGCTATTGTTGGCGTCGGCCTCGCCAGCGAGCAGGGCGGCGACTTTGTCCTTTTCTGCCCGCTCGGCGAGTTCCGCGAGACTGGCGACACCGTCGTCGACCAGGCTGTCGTCGCCCTCGGCTTCCGCCATTTCGATCAGCTCAACGGTATCGGTGAGCTCGGTCTCCAGCTTGCGCGTGGCGCCGATCGCTTCCTCCAGGCGGCGACGCTCGCGCATGACCTCCTGCGCGGCCTTGGGGTCGTCCCACAGGGTAGGGTCCTCGACCTTGGCGTTCAGTTCCTCCAGCCGCCGGAGCGCGCGATCCCAGTCGAGGAAGCGGCGCAAGAGCGCGGTGGCGGCCTTGATCTGGTCGGCGTGGGCTTGCGCTTCGGCGCGCATATGTTGTCTTCCTCTTTCGTCATCCCCGCGACGGCGGGGATCCATCTCCAGGCCGTCTCGCGGGCGTCAAGCTCAGGAGATGGACTCCCGCCTGCGCGGGAGTGACGGTCACCTAGTAAATCCCGCCCTGCCTCTGCAAGAAGTCGCTGTCGGCCGGCTGATCGGATTGTGGGCGGGGCGCGGACTGACGCGGCCGTTCGCGAGTGGCCGAGGCGCGCCGGCGCGGGCGTTCGCCTGCCTGGTCGGCGTTGGCGGCCGCCTCTTCGCGGCGGATGGTGCGGCGGGGTTCCGTTTCCGGCTTGAACGCCTCCCAGATGACGGGCGACTTGGGGTCCTCGCGGACAGGGAAGGTGCCGAAGACGCGCCGTCCGCTGGTGCGGTCGATCCTCACCATCCGGATGCCGGGCGGAGCCACGAATGGCACGGGCGGCACGTCCTTGAACGCCGCTTGCGCGAATTGCTTGAAGATCGGCGCGGCAATGCGGCCGCCCTGCGCTCCGCCGCCCAGCGAACGGGGCTGGTCGTAGCCGAGATAGACACCAGCGACCACGTCCGGCGTGCCGCCGATGAACCACACGTTGGTCGGGCCGGAGGTCGTGCCGGTCTTGCCGAACAGCGGCCGGTTGAGATCGCGCAGCACCGTCGCCGTCCCGCGCTCCACCACGCCGGTCAGGATGTGCACCATCTGGAAGCTCGCCTGCGGGTCCAGCAGCTGCTTGGTGCGGGAGGGCGGGCGAGGCATGGCCTTGCCGTCCCAGTCGGGGGCGTTGCAGCGACCCTCCATCACTTCGCAGCGATTATCCGTGCGGAAGATGACCTTGCCATTGCGGTCCTGGATGTAGTCGATGGTGGTTGGGGTGAGCGCCCGGCCGTGGTTCGCCAGCATGGCGTAAGCATTGGTGAGCTTGAGCACGGTGGTGTCGCCCGCACCCAGAGCGATCGACAGGTAGGGCTGGTAATCACCGACGCCGAGCTTCTTCGCGGTGTCAACGATCTTCTGCATGCCTGTCTGCGACGCGGCGCGGACCGTCATCAGGTTGCGCGACTGCTCCACGCCCCAGCGCATGGTCTTGGGGCCCGCGTAATTGCCGTCGAAGTTGCGGAAGCACTTGTTGCCGAGACCGGCGCCCTGCCAAACGCAGAAGGGCGCGTCGGGGATGATGGAGGCCGGCGTCATGCCGTTCTCCAGCGCAGTTTCGTAGACGATCGGCTTGAAGGTGGAGCCCGGCTGGCGCAGCGCCTGTGTGGCCCGATTGTAGCTGGACCCGCGCGCGTCGAAGCCGCCCTGCATGGCCAGCACCCGGCCCGTGCGCACCTCCTCGGCGACAAACCCGCCGCCGATCTCCGGGATGGAACGCAGCGCATAGCTGTTCCCGCCGGTCTTCTTGACGATGATGACCATGCCCGGGCGAAGGAAATTGAACGCCGCCGTGCTCGTTCCGCGCTTGGGCTGAACGGCGGCGGAGGCCGGCAGCACGCCGGTGTCGCCGTTGGTGAAGCCGATATCGGCCGAGCCGCCGCTCTTGCTCAGCACGACGGCCTTCTGCCAGTCGGGGAATCCAGTGCCCACCGCCGCCCGGTCGAGCTCGCCGCGCCAGTCGCCGTCGAGATCGACGCTGAGGCCGAGGTCGCGCCAGCCGCGCCCGCCGTCGAAGCGGGCCAGGCCCTCGCGCAGGGCCTCGGCCGCGGCGTCCTGCATCTTGGGGTCCATCGACGTGCGGACCCAGAGGCCGCCCGCATAGACGCCGTTCGAACCCTTTTCGGTGCCCTCGCCATAGCGGCGGATCAGCTCGCGGCGGACGTCTTCCATGAAGTAACCACCCTGCTGGCGGAACTTCTCGTTGCTGCCGTAGCGGATCGTGCCGAGCGGCCGGGCGGCGGCGTCTCGCCACTGGGCCTCGGTGATGTAGCCGTTGTTGTGCATCTCCCGGAGCACGTAGTTGCGCCGGTCCAGCGCTCGCTGCGTTGCACGGACGGGATCGTAGTTGGATGGAGCCTTGGGCAGGACGGCCAAGTAGGCCGCTTCGTGCAGCGCCAGGTCGGTCACGTCCTTGTCGAAATAGGCGCGAGCCGCGGCCTGGATTCCGTAGGCGTTCCGGCCGAGGAAGATCTGATTGAGATAAAGCTCGAGGATCTGCTCCTTGCTGAGCGTGTTCTCGAGCCGGAAGGCGAGGATCGCCTCGCGGATCTTGCGGCTGACGGCATAAGCGTCGTCCTGCAGCAGTGCCTTGGCGACCTGCTGGGTGATCGTCGATCCGCCGCGGGCGCGGCCGCCGCCGGTCGCCTTCTTGGTGACGAAGTCGCCGACCGCGCCGAACAGGCCCGGGTAGTCGATGCCGCCATGCTCGAAGAAGGTCTTGTCCTCGGCCGAGATGATCGCCTGGACGACCACCGGCGGATATTCGTCATAGTCGAGTTCCACCCGCCGTTCGCGGGCGAAGGTCTGGACGGGCTGCCCGTCGTAGCCGCGCACGTTGGTGGGCAGTGGCGGCTGGTACGCCAGCAGCTTCTCCGAGGAGGGAAGCCCGGCCGCAAAGGTCACCCATACCCCGATGAACAGCAGGTAGCCGAACGCTACCAGATAGAGCAGGCGGCGCACCCACTTGCGTGCGAGCCAGCCCCGCACGCGTGACGCGGCGCTCTGGTGAAGCTCGAACCAGCGAGGGGCGGCGGGGGTAGCGACGGCATCCATGCCCGGCCGCATCTAGCCCAGCCCAGCGGCGGGGAAAAGCTTAACCGTCAGCGCCTTGCGCGCCTCACCGCAAGTTCCGCCTCGATCGCGTCCGCGAGCGCCCGGACCAGGCGGGCCCGCTGCTCGGGAGAGCGAAGGGCCGCCTCGTCTTCGGCATTGCTGAGGTAGCCGGCCTCGAACAGGACAGCCGGGGCCTCGGCCCCGCGCAGGACGCGGAAGGCGGCGAAGCGATGAGGTTCGGGCCGCAGCTCGACGCCTCTCCCAGCCGACTTGGTCACCAGCCGTCCGGCGAAGCTCGCGGACTCGGCCATTTCGTCGCGCGCCGCGAGGTCCGCAAGCAAGGTGCGGACGCTGCCGTCGGGGAGGCTCGACATGGGTCCGCCCGATCCGTTCTGGGCCGCGGCGAACCGGGCCGCATCGGCGTCGGAGGCGATCTCGGACACCGAATAGACGGTCGCTCCCCGGGCGAGCGGATTGGGTGCGCTGTCGGCGTGGATGGACACGAACAGGTCCGTGCCGAGGCGACGCGCGATCGCCGCGCGCGTGTCGAGCTCAAGTGTCCGGTCCTCGTCGCGGGTCAGCGCCACCCGCACCCGGCCACCTTCGGCCAGCCGGTCGCGCAGTTCGCGCGCGAGGGCCAGCGTGATCTCCTTCTCAACGACCGTGCCACTCACGCCCGGGGCGCCCGGGTCGTCGCCTCCGTGCCCGGCATCGATGACCACGAGCGGTCGTCCGGGCACCCGGGCCTCGATGACCTTCACGTCGCGGACCGCCTGGGGCAAGTGCGTGGTGACCGCGCCACGCGCGACCTCGTCAGCTTGGCTCCGGTCGCCTCGCTGCTGAAGGGCATAAGCTGACAAGCCGACCAGGCACACGGCGATTGCCGCGCCGGTCACCAGCGACCTTCGTTGGTTCTTGTTCAACGCGCGCAACCCACACCCTCCGTTGCGGCACATAGCATGGATCATCGGGCGGTAATGCCGGAAAAGGTGACTTCCTCACCCGAAGCGGGTTGTTGCGGGTGAGGCGAGGGGGTGCTACGCCGCAGCGTCCGCGGAACTGTTTCGCCGGATTGCGTCGCGGCTCCCGTCCTGGGATCAGCCGCGGCACTTCACAGGTTGACGCTGCATGAGTTCAAGGAACGCCCGCATCCCGCTCTCGACAGAGCCGAGCGGCGCGCGTTCCCCCGCCGAATCCGGGGGACCTCAGGCAGCAGACACGAATTCCACCATCATCGCCATTCCAGCCGGCCCATCCGCGCCGGTGATGGCCGCAGATCGCGCGCGTCGCCTGGCCCCGCTGGGCCCGCGCGCTCGGAGACATTTCAATGACCATGCGCATGCTGATCGACGCGCGCCACCCGGAGGAGACCCGGGTCGCCGTCGTCAAGGGAAACCGGATCGAGGAGTTTGACTTCGAGTCCGCTGAGCACAAGCAGCTCAAGGGAAACATCTATCTCGCCAAGGTGACCCGCGTCGAACCGTCGCTGCAGGCGGCGTTCGTCGAATATGGCGGCAACCGTCACGGCTTTCTCGCCTTCAGCGAGATCCACCCGGACTATTACCAGATCCCCAAGTCGGATCGTGACGCTTTGCTCCGCGAGGAAGCGGAGCATGCGGCGGAGGAGGAGCGCCTGCGCGCCGAGGCGGACGACCTCGAGCCGATCGACGGTCATCACGAGGATGACGGCCGCGACGACGACCGCCCGGAAGAGCCGGACGACCTGAGCGATGCCGACGAGAACGGCGAGGGCGAGCAGGCCGGCGAGGACCGCCCGCGCCGCCGCAAGTCATCCGCGGACGAGGCGGCCGACGAGCTGCGCCGCAAGCGCATGAACCTGCGCCGCCGTTACAAGATCCAGGACGTCATCCAGCGTCGGCAGGTGCTGCTGGTCCAGGTCGTCAAGGAAGAGCGCGGCAACAAGGGTGCGGCGCTGACCACCTACCTCAGCCTCGCGGGCCGCTATTGCGTGCTGATGCCCAACACGTCGCACGGCGGCGGGATCAGCCGGAAGATCAGCAACGGCGCCGACCGCAAGCGGCTGAAGTCGATCATGGCGGACCTGAAGCTGCCGTCGACCATGGGCCTGATCGTCCGCACCGCGGGTCTCCAGCGCACCAAGACCGAGATCAAGCGCGACTTCGACTATCTCGCCCGACTGTGGGACGAGGTGCGGGAGAAGACGCTGCAGAGCGCTGCGCCCGCGCTCATCTACCGCGACAGCGACCTCATCAAGCGGGCCATCCGCGACCTCTACCACCGCGAGATCGACGAGGTGATCGTCGAGGGCGATGAGGGCTACAAGGCGGCGCGCGGCTTTATGAAGCTGCTGATGCCCAGCCACGTCAAGCGTGTCCGCCAGCATGGCGAGGCGACCCCGCTGTTCCAGCTATATGGCGTGGAGGACAGCCTCAATGCCATGTACCAGCCGGTCGTCCAGCTGAAGAGCGGTGGCTATATCGTGATCAATCCGACCGAGGCCTTGGTTTCGATCGACATCAACTCGGGCCGCTCCACGCGCGAGCACAATATCGAGCAGACGGCTTACGCCACCAACATTGAGGCCGCGCACGAGATCGCCCGCCAGCTGCGCCTGCGCGACATGGCGGGGCTGGTAGTTATCGACTTCATCGACATGGAACAGAACAGCCATGTCCGAAAGGTCGAAAAGGCGATGAAGGAGGCGCTGAAGAACGATCGTGCCCGCATCCAGGTCGGTCGGATCTCCAGCTTCGGCCTAATGGAAATGAGCCGCCAGCGCCTGCGCACCGGCGTGCTCGAGGCGTCGACAAAGGCGTGCCCGCATTGCGAAGGCACGGGCCTGATGCGGACGGCGTCGTCGGCGGGCCTCCAGGCGCTGCGGATGATCGAGGACGAGGCCGGCCGTGGTCGCGGTGACCGGGTCTGCCTGCGCGCCGGAAGCGAGGCGGCCGTCTACGTCCTCAACAAGAAGCGCGCCGAGCTGGCCGACATCGAGGAGCGCTATGGCGTTACCGTCGAGGTGCTGGTCGACCCGAGCTACGAAGGCGCCCGGATGAGCGTCGAGAGTTCGGGTCCGCGTCCCGTGGCTCGCCCCCGCCCGCTGCCTGCTCCGATCGTCGACGAGGAAGAGCCGGAGGTCGAGGAAGACGAGTTCGAGGACGAGCACGAGGAAGAGTCCGAGGAGCGCTCGCAGAGAGGCGACCGCGACGAGGGTGATGGGCGCGGTGGACGCCGCCGTCGTCGCCGTCGCCGTGGCGGGCGCAACCGCCGGCGCGACGGTGAGGCCGAAGGCCATGCCGAGGCCGAAGAGGTCGAGCAGGAAGAACAGCCCGAGCAGCTTGAACAGCTCGAGCAGCCGGAACAGCCTGAGACGGAGGAAGAGGGCGACGAGGAGCGTCCGCGTTCGCGGCGTGGCCGGCGTGGAGGCCGTCGTCGGGCGCGCGAGCGGGACACGGGTTCCGATCAGGGCGAGCCGAGCGCCGAGAGCACGGAGTCGACCGACAGCGAGCAGGCCGCTCCTCCGGCACCGGACGAAGCTCCGATGAAGGAGCCGGTCCCGTCCGAGGACGCCACTCCCGAGGTCCCGCAGGAGGAGGAGAAGCCCAAGGCTCGCCGCCGTCCGCGGGCACGGAAGACCGCTGACGCGGCACCCGCCGAGGCGCCAGCTGCGCCGGCGATCGAGGAGATCGCTCCCGAAGCGCCGGCCGACGTCGCCGCGGAAGAGGCGCCGAAGCCCAAGCGCCGCAGCCGGGCCAAAAAGGCGGCGGCAGAGGTCGTCCCATCCGACTCGGTTGCGTCCGCGCCCGACGAGGCGGCGGTATCCTCGCCGGAGCCTGCGCCGGAAGCTCCAGCCGAGGCGGCATCCGCGCCGGAGGCCAGCAACGACGCGGCGCCGGCCGCTCCGTCCGAGCCGGGTGCATCGCCCCGGCGCGGGTGGTGGCAGCGCACCTTCGGCTAGTATCGATGCCGATGAGAGGCGAAGCAATCCGGATCCTGCCCTCCGATTGCTTCGCCTCGCTTCGGCGAACCTCCCCTTTCATCCGCGGTTCAGCCGCGAATGCGGAAGGCAGGGCCATGCGGCGCCTGACCTCCCTCGCCCGTCTGCTGATGCTGACGTGTCTGCTGGCCTTCGCGGCAGCGCGGCCGGCGGCGGCCCAGTCGATCCTTCGCGACAGCGAAACGGAACGGCTATTCGCCGACATGTCGAAGCCGCTGATCGAGGCGGCGCAGCTCGACCCGAAGAACGTCAAGATTGTCCTGGTCTCCGACCCGGAGATCAACGCCTTCGTGGCGCAGGGGCAGGTCGTCTACATCCACACGGGCCTGCTGACCGCAGCGGACAACGCCAACCAGGTGCAGGGTGTTATCGCCCACGAGCTGGGGCACGTCGCCGGCGGCCATTCGCTGCGCATCTATGACGGAGTGCGCCAGGCGACGGTGGTGAGTATCCTCAGCATGGTCTTGGGCGGGCTGGCGATTGCGGCTGGAGCGGGCGAGGCCGGCATGGGCGTGATGGCCGCGGGACAGCAGGCCGCCATGGGCCAACTCCTGGCATTCACCCGGACGCAGGAGACCAGCGCAGATCTTGCCGGCGCATCCTACCTCAGCAAGGCCGGTTTCAGCGGCAAGGGGTCGATCGAGTTCTTCAAGAAGCTGCAGAACCAGGAGTACCGGCTCGCCGTCTATGCGACCGAGAGCTACGATCGCACCCACCCGCTTTCCAGCGAGCGCATCGCGAGCCTGAAGCAGGTATATGAGAGGGACCCGGCGTGGAACAGGCCGACGGACCCGCAGATCGAGGCGCGGTTCCAGCGGGTCCGGGCGAAGCTGGTCGGCTACATTTCGGAGCCGCAGCAGGTGCTGCAGCGCTATCCGGAAAGTGACCGGAGCGTTCCCGCGCACTACGCACGCGCTTACGCCTACCATCGCCTCGGTTATCGCGACAAAGCCGTGGAGGAGGCGGATTCCCTGCTCAAGACGGCGCCGGAGGACCCCTATTTCCTCGAGCTGAAGGGGCAGGTGCTGCTGGAATCGGGCAAGCCGCAGGACGCCTTGCCGCCGCTGCGGGAAGCGGTGAAGAACGCGCCCGACGCTCCGATGATCGCGGCCATGCTCGGCCACGCCCTGATCGCGACGGAGAAGGAGGAGAACTTCCCGGAGGCCGAGAAGGTGCTCAAGACTGCGGTCAATCGCGACAATGACAATCCCTTCGCCTGGTACCAGCTGGGCATCATCTACGATCGCAAGGGCGACCCGGCCCGCGCGGCGCTGGCGTCGGCCGAACGCTACAACCTGCAGGGCGAACCCAAGCTTGCCCTGGTCAGCGCCGAAATGGCCCTGCGCGGCATTCCGACGGGAACGCCGGACTATCTTCGCGCGCAGGACATCGCCATGGTATCCCGCACCGCGGTGAAGAAGGACAAGAACAGACGTGACCGTTGAAGCGAAGGGCAAGCCGTGGCTCGCGGCCTTGCTCGGGGGGATCGCAGGAGCGGCACTGGTCCTGCTCGGCCTGTTCATCGCTTCCCGGATGGGGTTCGGTGATCGTCTGGTCCGGGAGGCCCTGCAGCGTCAGCCCGAGATGCTGATCGAAGCGTCGGATGCGCTGCGTGACCGGCAATATGCCCCGATCCTTGCGGCCAATCGCGCGGCGCTGGAGACACCGTTCGGCTCCTCCTGGCAAGGCGCGGCGAAGCCCGAGGTGACGCTGGTCGAGTTCTACGATTATGCCTGCGGCTACTGCAAGGCGAGCCTGCCCGTGATCGAGCGCCTGCTTAAGGAAGACCCGGGCCTCCGCGTCGTCTATCGAGAGTTCCCGATCCTTGGTCCGCAGAGCGAGGCCGCGTCGCGACTGGCCCTGGCGGCCTCGAAGGCGGGCCGCTTTACCCAGTTCCATGACGCGCTCTATGCCGCTGGTCGGCCGGCTCCGGAAACCTTGCGACAGGCTGCCAGCGCCGCGCGTATTCCGTTCGAACCGCCTGCTGGACCGGACATCGATGCCGAGCTGCGCAGGAACTACCAGCTGGCCCAGACACTCGGTGCGACGGGAACGCCGCTATTCGTGGTCGGGGATCGGGTCCTGAACGGTGCCGTGGGCTACGACGTTCTGAAGCAGGCGATCGACCGGGCGCGCGAGCGGAGCTGAACGTCGGTGCTCCCTCCCGCCGGCGAGACGTGCTACTGCGCGGCTCTCGTGGTGAGAAGGAGGCCGAACATGCCCATCATCAAGAACATCACTGGGAAGAGGGTGCTCAGCGCTGACGGAACCCTGCTGGGCGTCGTTGAAAGCGTCGATGGCGACCGCATAAAGCTGTCCGGCTCGGGAGGTCAGTTCGTGTCCGGCTCCCTGATCGCCAGCGTCCAGGATGACGAGGTCCAACTGTCCACCGGCGCCAACGAGGTGACGAGGTCGGGCAGCGGGTCTGAATAGCCCCTCGCTTTGCCCGTGGACGGCGAGCGCGCGCCAGCAGGCCTCCGTTAGCGTCGCGCTGCGACCCAATTGTTCGCTCCGGTGGGAGACCTCATCGTTTCCGCGCGTTGGAGCGGCGCAAGGAGGAGCAAACGATGAACCAGATCGAGAACATCCGCGAGCATATGGAAGTGGTGGGTGCCGACGACGTGCACCTCGGGACCGTGGACCGCGTGGAAGGCCACCGGATCAAGCTGACCAAGGCGGACAGCGGGGTCGCCCACCAGGACCACCACCATTACATCCCGGCCGGGCTGATTGCCGCAGTAGAAGGCGACAGGGTGCGCTTGTCCGCCAACGCGGACGTGGCCGCCAGCCTGTTCGAGGAAGAGGAAAGCGGCGAGCCGATCGGCTGAGCATAGAGGGCGGCGTGGGAGTGTGCTCGCCGTCCTTGAGTTGCGATTAGCAGCGCCAGCCCGCACCCGAGGACCAGACGCGCTCGCAACGCTGATTGTCCGATAGCCAGCGTGGCATGCTGCGATCCGGCCGATCGTGCCACCAGTCATTGAAGCTGTCCGGCGCGAAGGTGCGGTTGTTGTACAGCGCCCAGCCCTCGTTCCAACCGAGCGCGCCCACTACGACCACGTCCTGGCCGCGGCGCCGATCCCGGACTTGCGGTCCACCCGTACCGCGCACAACGCGAACCCCGTGCGACATGGACTGTACGGGTCCGCTGATCCGTGATCCGTTGACAGGCGAGCTCGCGAACTGGGCGGCGGACGGGGCGGGAACCAGGATCAGGGCTGATCCGACCGCGCAGGCTGCAAACCAGAGACGATCCATGGCCGCGTTCCTTCTCCTGAAGCGATGAGCACAACGCTTGCGCGGCGCGGACGTGCCATTGGCGCCGGTGGAACCTGGCCCCGCGTCACGGACGCTCTAGGCTCGCCCAATGTTGCTTGTGCTTCTTGCCGTACAGGCCAGTCCCGACCTGGCGCGAGCCGCTAGCCGGGAAGTCGCACGGCAGGAATGCCGCTTGCGAGAGAAGGCCGACGAGGTTGTCGTCTGCGGCCGTCGTGATGCGCAGCGCCGCTATCAGGTCACCGATCCGAATGCTCCATTCGATCCGTCAGGACCGGTGGACAGCGTCGCTCGCGAACGCTCGCGTTGGGTCGAGGAGGGTGACGTTGGGACGCAGTCCTGCTCGGCTGTCGGCCCTGGTGGGTGGACGGGGTGCGCGGTCAAGCAGTGGAAGCGCGCACGTCAGCAGCACAAGGGCTGGTACCAATAGAAAAGGGGCCGATACCCCGTAGGTACCGGCCCCTGTCTCTTACAGCTAAGCTGGGGCCTAGAAGCCGACCCGCAGGCCGACCTGGGCTCCCAATTCGTCGCCGTCATCCTGACCGAAGGTCGAGCTGACGTTGGCGTCGAGGCTGATGTTGGTCGCGAGTGCCGCAGAGGCGCCGCCGCTGAGGCGCACGTACGGGTCCTTGGACCGGTTGCCGATGTCGAAGCGGTTCACGATTCCCGGCGCACTGGTCTGCGACCAGACGGCGGTGCGGCCGTCACCAGTGAAGTCCTTTTCGGCAACCGCGGTGAAGTAGGGGCGAAGCGGGATGCCACCGCCTGCAAAGTCGCCGCGCACCTCAATTCCGACCGCTCCGGTGAGAGCCTTCAGGTCCTGCTTGCGGACGTCGAGCGCCAGCGCTTCGTCGCCCTCTTCCGTGTAGCCGTCGACCTTGGCCTTGACGTAGTCGAGCGCGACCACCGGCCCGGCGCGGAATACGCCGAGTGGAGCCAGGTATCCGGCCTTCGCGCCGGCCGTCCAGTGGCTGCCGTCAGGACGCGCGGACAGGTTGTCGATCACGCCCGTGCGCCGCACCTTGTGCTTGTCGCGGCCGTAACCGAGGTGCCCCTGCACGAACACCGGGCCGATGGCGGTCCCGGCATACGCGCCGATCTGCAGGCTGCGTCCCCGAACGCGGCCCTCCTCCGTCGCGAACTTGACCTTCGGGCGCGTGATGTTGCCGGCGATGCCGACCACGCCGTTGCCGAAGCCGAACTCGACCCCCGCGGTCGCCCCGACCCCGTCGATGTCATAGGCGTTCGTCGTCGTGCTGATCCCGACGTCGCGGGAGAAAGTGTCGCCGACGACGAAGAAGCGCGTGCCCTCGGCGGTCTCCCCGTCACGCGGGGAGCCGAGATCGACCCGGCTGGTCAGCGTGCGACCGAACTGCCGGGCCACGTCGAAGCCGACATTGCTTGCAGCGCCCAGCGTCAGCGGAGCCGTCAGCTGCGCATCGATGTAGCGTCCGACGATTGCAAACCCGGCCGAGGTCAGGTGCACCTGGTCGACATAGAACAGATACTGGTTGGCGAAGGCCGGATCGGTGACGCAGCGCGTCGCCTGCGCAACCGGGCAGCCGCCGGCGCTGGTCAGGCCATAGGCGGCCGGATCGGCAATGATGCGGTCGCCCATCAGGTTGAGGTCGAGGTAATGCACGACCACGCCATTGTCCGCATAGCCGGCCAAGATGTCCTGGAAGCCCGAGTTGAAGGACTGGGCGAAGGCGGATCGGACCGCTTGTGCGGCGGTGTTGCCGGCCACCTCCGGCATGCGCGAGGTGTCGCCCGCGATGTAGCTGATGGTGCGTGCGCCCGCGCCGACCAGCGCGTCGAGTCCGGTCTCCGCTGCCGCGACCGACGTCGCTGCGGCGGCGGCCGCGCCGGCGACGGTGCCGCCAGTCTGCTGGTAGACGCGTCCGTCATTGCCGCCAATCGACAGGGTCAGAAGGTCGTTCTCATCGAACGTGCCGCTGACGCGCGGAAATGCGGCGGGACCACCGCCTGCCAAAAAGCTCTGCCACTCGGTCTGGAAGCCGAGGGGGGCGCCGCTGGTGTTGCGGTTGTCGGTCAGCGCGCCGCCGATCGCGAAATTGTCGACCGGGACGCCAAGCAGGGCGCTCAACGTGTCGATGTAGTTGGTGCCGCCAGAGAAACGGCCCGTGGAGTAGGGCGCCGGCAGGGGCGTGCCGGTCAGCTGGAAGACGTTGCCGTCATCCGCATAGCTGTCGCCGAATGCGACGATGCGGTCGACCCGCTGCGCCGAGGCGGCGGTTGGCAGGGCAGCAAGGGCCAGTGCGGATGCGCCGAGCAGGGCGCCGGTGAGCGTACGATGAAGCACGATGGAAAGATCCTCCCCCAGGGCTCCAGGAAACCGGCCCTGCTACTGCGTGATTTGGCCGGGTTGTCCGACAAGGACAAGTGACGCGGGTGCAACAGTCGCTCTCCACGCGCATGCGCGAGCCCCGCTTGACACGGACGCGAAACGAGCGGCGTCATGGGTCGGGGCGGGCGTGCCTGCCTCGACATAGGGGAGGTGACCATGACCGAAGAGATGAGCACGCAATCTCGCACGCCCGTGCACTTGTGGATCGTTGGAGCCGTCTCGTTGCTGTGGAATGCGTTCGGCGGCTACGACTATCTCATGACCCGGCAACGGAACCGGGAGTATCTCTCGCAGATGGGGATCAACCCCGATGAGCTTCTCGCATACATCGACGGGTTCCCAATCTGGGCGCAGATCGCCTGGGGGCTCGGTGTCTGGGGCGCGGTGGCCGGTTCCGTCCTGCTCCTGCTACGAAGCCGCTGGGCCGTGCTGGCGTTCGGCCTGTCGTTGATCGGCGCGCTGGTGAGCTTCGCCTACCAGTTTGCCGGACCGCCCGCACCCGCGGGGATGGACGAAGGCGCCGCTGCATGGATTCCGCTCGTCATCGTCGGCATCGCCGCAGCCCTGTTCTTCTACGCCCGCCGTCAGCAGGCCAGCGGAGTGCTGCGCTGACCCTCAGCGCCGCAGGACTTCATGCGCACTCGCGGGCGGATCTATAGCAGCAGATCGCCTCGGCCGAGATCGTGGAGGCCGTCGACGCGAATCGTGAAATCGGCAATGCCGTCGCCGTCTGTGTCGCCCGACAGGTAAGTGTTGTCGCCGATCTGCTGGTAGCGAAGCTGTCCCGCGCTGCCGGAAAAGGCGTCAGTTCCGATGAACGCAAAAGCCTGGTCGCCGGCGGCGATACTGTTTGCGTCGATATAGGTGAGGCGGATGCAATCTCCCTCGGCGGCGGAGAAGTCGTAGATTTGGTCGCAGCTTGAGCGCAGGGCACTGGCAAGGTCGCCGTCCCGGAATACGAAGACATCGGCCCCCATGCCGCCGAAGTAGCGGTCGCGCCCCGCGCCGCCTTCGAGCCAGTCGTTGCCGCTTTCGCCGTTAATCGTGTCGTCTCCTCCTCCGCCGTATAGCCTGTCCTCCCCAACCCCACCCTTCAGCACGTTGGCAGAAACATTGCCCGTGATCGCATTGGCGGAATCGTTGCCGTAGCCGTTGGTGGCGGATGAACCGGTCAGGAACAGGCTTTCCACATTGGCCGCAAGGAAGTGGCTGACCGAAGCGTAGACCCGGTCGGTGCCCTGACCGGCATACTCGATGATCCGGTCAGTGGCGTCATCGACGATGTAAGTGTCGTCGCCAGCTCCGCCATAGAGCCGGTCACTGCCAGTTCCGCCATCCAGTGTATCGTTCCCGAGGCCGCCGGACAGGCGATCATCGCCGGCAAGTCCATAAAGCTTGTTCGCCCCATCATTGCCGGTGATGGTGTTGGCGAGCTCATTCCCTCTGCCTGTGATGGCCTCGGTGCCGGTGAGTGTCAGCCGTTCGACGTTGCTTCGCAGCGTATGGCTCACTGAAGCGTAGACCTGGTCCAGCCCCTCTCCGCCATATTCGAAGACGAAGTCGGTTGCATCGCCGACGAAGTAGACGTCGTTACCGGTCCCGCCGTACAGCCGATCGAGGCCCGCACCGCCGTCCAGTGTATCGTTGCCGGCGTGTCCGAACAGATGATCGTCGCTGTTGAAGCCGCGCACGGCTTCACCGGCGGCGCTGGAATCGAACCGGAACCCATCCTTGAAGCGGGTGATCGCCACCCCCGACTTCTGCAGGTTGAGACTGAACGGGTGAACCGGCAATGTTCCGGTCGGGCCGACCGCGAACAGGAGATCACCGCCAGTCAGGAGGTGTGAGAAGCTGGCGGTTGCATATTGCACGCTTAAGCGATCCGAAGGTGTTCCGGGAACAAGGATGACGACCCCGGCGGTAGCATCCACGGTCACCGCCCCGATGCTCATGCTCGTTCCATCTGCCAGCCGGAACCCGGCGGCGCTCGTCAGGCTTGCTAGCGCCTGCCCATCCGCGAGATTAAAAGAGAGATAAATCTTTCCGTCCGCCGCCATGGTGCCGAACTCCAGGGTCGGCGAGCCGACGCCGGTGGAAATCGCGTTGGCCATGCGCGCCGCGGCAATCCGGTAAGCATCACTGGTGAGGTGCACTGTGTCGACCAGCGGAAGGTCGAACACGGCTGTCGAGAGATGCACCCAGTCGAAGCGCTGAGCGAACTCCTGCTGCGCCTGCTGGATGAGGTCCGTCCCGCCATGGAGCGACGGCGACCAGCCGGATCGATCGCCGAGCGCCTGGATGAAGACATCGTCCGCGCCCGCAAGCTCCATCAAGCGGCCGAGGACATGAGCCTGGCCCTCCATGTAGACCTCTGCGGTCAAGTCGCGCACGTAAGGCGTGTCCGCCTCACCCTGAGCCCAGATGACTCCGAGCACGTCCTTGCCTGCGGCCCAGGAGGCGAGCTGTTCCTCCAACTCGTCGAGCAGCGGGCCGTCGGTGCGGGTGACCTCGTTGTACCAGTAGTTGTCGAGCGCTGCAGCAGCAGCCTCGGGCGGCAGCTCACTTGCCTCGGCGTTCCGGAGCGCGCTCGCGGACAACATCGCCGATCCGCCGACCGCGCAGTCAAAGAACTGCACGTCGGAGTATTGGGGATTGAGCCGGAGGAACTCGTCTTTGAACGCTTGCAGGATCGTTGGATCATTGACCCAAGCCTTCACGTTCGACTGACCAGCAAGAACGAAATACGCAACTTCTGACACGCGAGAACACCCAAAATTGCCATGCGCCCCCAGGCGAGAAGCGGCTGGAGCAGGCAAGGACTGGCTTGCGTAGGGCTTTCCGACCCCCCGCGGTGGGCGCGATTAGCAGCTTTGTTCGTTGAGGCTATACCTGGACACGGTTAACAGGAAGTTAGGTCGGCCGTGTGTTGCCAGTGGGCCGCAGGTGGATCAGCGCCGCGCGCGCTTGTTCATGCGGACTTGCTGCTGCTTGCCGAAGCGGGTCTTGCGGGTGCCGGGCTTGCCTTCTGTCGAGTGACCGACCCGCGGCGCGACGCGCTGCGAGTGCGGGATGCCGAGGTCGTCCTCCTCAAGCCGCCGGATCTCGTCGCGCAGGCGGCCGGCCTCTTCGAACTCGAGGTCGGCGGCCGCCTTGCGCATGCGCTGCTCGAGGTCGCTGATGTAGGCGCGCAGGTTGTGGCCGACGAGGTGCGGCGTGTCGGGATCGCCAGTGTCCACCACCACGCCATCGCGCGTCGAGACATGGGCGATAATGTCGCTGATCTGCCGCTTGATCGTCTCGGGCGTGATGCCGTGGATGCGGTTGTATTCTTCCTGCTTCTCGCGTCGCCGGTTGGTCTCGTTGAGCGCGCGCTCCATGGAGCCGGTGATACTGTCTGCGTAGAGGATGACACGCCCCTCGACGTTTCGGGCGGCGCGGCCGATGGTCTGGATCAGCGAAGTTTCGGACCGGAGGAAGCCCTCCTTGTCGGCGTCCAGGATCGCCACCAGCCCGCACTCGGGAATGTCGAGGCCCTCGCGCAGCAGGTTGATACCGACCAGCACGTCGTAGACGCCTAGACGGAGGTCGCGGATCAGTTCGATGCGCTCCAGCGTCTCGACGTCCGAGTGCATGTAGCGGACCTTCAGGCCCGCCTCGTGGAGGAACTCGGTCAGGTCCTCGGCCATCCGCTTGGTCAAAGTGGTGACGAGGGTGCGGTAGCCCTTCTGCGCGGTCTTCTTCGCCTCGTGGATGAGGTCGTCGACCTGGTCTTCGATCGGCTTGATCTCAACCGGCGGGTCGATGAGGCCGGTGGGGCGGATCACCTGCTCGCTGAACACGCCGCCGGTCTCGTTGAGCTCCCACGGCCCCGGCGTCGCAGAGACGAAGACCGATTGAGGGCGCATCGCGTCCCATTCGTTGAACCGCAGCGGACGGTTGTCGATGCAGCTCGGCAGTCGGAAGCCGTACTCGGCGAGCGTGATCTTACGACGGTGGTCCCCCCGGGCCATGGCGCCGATCTGCGGCACGGTCTGGTGGCTTTCGTCGACGAACAGCAGGGCGTTGTCGGGGAGGTATTCGAACAAAGTCGGCGGCGGCTCGCCGGGCAGGCGGCCGGTAAGGAAGCGGCTGTAGTTCTCGATGCCGGCGCAGGAGCCGGTGGCGGCAATCATCTCGAGGTCGAAGTTGGTGCGCTGCTCCAGCCGCTGCGCCTCGAGGTAGCGGCCTTCCGCGTTCATCTCCTTCAGGCGCTCCTCCAGCTCGTGCCGGATCGCGCCCATCGCCTGCTTCAGGGTCGGGCCCGGCGTCACATAGTGGGAGTTGGCGTAGACCTTCACGCTCTGCAGCGAGGCGATCTTCTTGCCGGTCAGCGGATCGAACTCGACAATGTCCTCGATCTCGTCGCCGAAGAAGCTCACCCGCCAGGCGGTGTCCTCATAGTGCGAAGGGAAAATCTCCAGATTGTCGCCGCGCACCCGGAAATTGCCTCGGGCAAAGGCCTGGTCGTTGCGCTTGTACTGCAGCGCGACCAGCTTGCGGATGATCTCGCGCTGGTCCTCCTGCGCCCCCTTCTTCATCGAGAAGACCATGGCCGAATAGGTCTCGACCGAGCCGATGCCGTAGAGGCAGGAGACGGACGCCACGATGATCACGTCGTCGCGTTCCAGCAGCGAGCGCGTGGCCGAGTGGCGCATCCGGTCGATGCCCTCGTTCACCGAGCTTTCCTTCTCGATGTAGGTGTCGGTCCGAGGAACGTAGGCTTCGGGCTGGTAGTAATCGTAGTAGGAGACGAAGAACTCGACGGCGTTGTCGGGGAAGAAGCTCTTGAACTCGCCATAAAGCTGGGCAGCGAGGATCTTGTTGGGGGCGAGGATCAGCGCGGGCCGCTGCGTCGCTTCGATGACCTTGGCCATGGTGAAGGTCTTGCCGGAGCCGGTGACGCCAAGCAGCACCTGGCTCTTCTCGCCCTGCTCGGAGATGCCGTCGACCAACTCGCGGATGGCGGTCGGCTGGTCGCCGGCGGGCTCGTAATCGGACTTGAGCACGAACTTGCGGCCGCCCTCCGCCTTGTCAGGTCGGGCGGGACGATGCGGAACGAACTCGCCGCCGGTCTCCGGCTCGGCGAGGGAAGTGCGGATCTGGATGGCCATTGTGCGGGAATATGGGGGCGAAGACGGCGTGGGGCAATTCGTGCCGATTGTCTGCCTCGGGTGGAACACGGACATCGTGCCGCTTTGGAGACTAGTCGCCGTACGTCGTCTATCCTACATAGCGCTCATCACCGGTCGAACCATGGGCTCCGGTGGCTGAGAGACAGTGCGCTCCCGCCTCTAGGCTTGGAGATGCTTGTGCCTCGCTACTTCTTCCACGTTTCAGATGGCGACGAATTCCCTGACCTTCAGGGAACAGTGCTTGACGACGATGCAGCGGCGCGGACGGAAGCCGTGAGATTCTCGGGTCAGTTGCTAAGCGCCACTCCTGACAAGTTCTGGAGCGGGCAGGAGTGGAAAATGAGGGTGACCGACGACACGGACCTGACCCTCTTCGAGCTCATGTTCACCGCCAGCTGCTCGGCAGCCATGAGAATGCCTTAGGGATTGGTCCACGCCATAGCCTTTGACGCTTCGGATCGCTGGCGGACATAAGCTCAACCCCCATATCTGAGTCGTGGCCTGCCCTGAGGAACCTACCTGCTGGCTCTGCACCCGCCCGCTCGGTCGGCGGGTAGAATATCACCACGCCGTGCCCAAGAGCCGTGGCGGACGCTTGACCGTGCCGGTCCATCCGATCTGCCACCGGGCGCTGCACGTGCACCTGACCAACATCGAGCTGGCCAAGATCGGGGACGATCCGCCGAAGCTCCGCGTTCAAGCGGGGCTTGCGACGTTCCTGCGCTGGGTGGCGAACAAGCCGCCCGACTTCCATGCGCCGACGCGGCGCAAGCGCTGACGGTTGCCAATCGGCGCCTTTCGCATAAGCTGCGCCGCATCAGGGGGCGATCATGCGAACACCCACGATCATGCTGGCGGGGGCGGTCCTGGCGGGCTGCGGCGGCGGGGACGAGACGGTAACGGCGGAGAACGCCTCCGTTGGCGAGGTCCAGCAGAAGCTGCGCGAGGCCGGCCGCGACGAGCAGTTCGTCCGGCCCGGCCGCTGGGAGCAGCGCGCTACGCTTGTCGACATCGACGTGCCGGGCATGCCGGCCGACATGCGCGCGGGCATGAAGAAGGCGATGGGCACCAGCCAGACGCACGTCACCTGCCTCACCCCCGAGCAGGCCAGAAACCCGCGCGAGGACTTCTTCGCCGGCGCCGACAAGAGCTGCCGCTACGAGACCTTCAGATGGGGCGGGGGGCAGATCGACGTGCGCATGCGCTGCGGCGCAGAGGGGCGGCAGCAGACTATGGCGCTGAACGGCACCTACTCGCCCGACAGCTACCAGATGAACATGCGCGTGCAGGGGCAGGGCGACGCGCCCGACCAGCAGATGACCATGTCGATGCGGGTGGAGGCGAGCCGCGTCGGCGAATGCAGCGGAGGAGAAAGCAAGGGATGATCGGCTACGTCACGCTCGGTACTGACGACCTAGACCGGGCTCGCGCTTACTATGACGCGCTGCTTGGTACCATCGGCGCGAAGCGGCTGATGCAATTCGGCGACGAGGACGGCGGCTTCACCATGTACGGCGTCAGCATGGACAAGCCGGCGCTTGTCGTGACCCGGCCGTACGACAAGGGCCGGGCGGACTGCGGTAATGGCAACATGGTCGCGATCGTGTTCGATTCGAACGAGAAGGTGGACGCGTTTCACGCCAAGGCGCTGGAATTGGGCGGCACGGACGAGGGCGCGCCGGGGTACCGGGGCGACCCGAAGTTCGGCTATTACTTCGCTTACTTCCGTGACCCGGACGGCCACAAGCTGGCGGCCTTCCATATCGGCCAGCCCGGCTAGGCGATCCCGCTCCAGGCGGAGCAGCCGGCGGGAGTGCCCGAGCCGGCGACGAACAGGGCGCCGTGGTGGTACAACTCCCAGCCACTGCCCTCGTCCAGCGCAACGACGTAGACGCCTTGGTCGGGCGCGCTGCCGGCGACGGCGGCTCCGGAGGCTGCGAGCGCGCCCATCATCTGCGCTTCGCTCAAGCCCCCGGCGAACACGACTGTGGTGAAGCGCTGGTCGGACGGGCCCTGCAGTGCCCATGCGCCCGCGGCCGCCGTCCCGATCGTCAGCGCGAGCAACAGGGGCGGGGCGTTGCGGAGGCTGATAGCGCGGTGCCTCCGCCCGAGCAGCCACGCGGTGAGCAGGGGCGGACCGCCGACCACAACCAGCCAGCCCACGTCCCACAGCAGCGGCTCGGGCCGGTCCACGCGGATGCGGTGAATCTCTAGGATCCAGTGGAACAGCACCACGTCGACGACCTGCCACATGCCGAAGCCGAGCAGCAGCAGGACCGTGAGCTGCCGCCGGTCGATCCCCCCGCGTCCCGCTCGCCACAGGCCGGCGAGACCGATCACGGCCAGCACGTACATCAGGATGTGGAACAGCCCATCCCACAGGATCTGCGTCCGCAGGTCGTTCATGCCTGGGACGAGGCTCAGCAGATGGTGCCACTGCAGCACCTGGTGCAGCATGATGCCGTCGAAGAACCCGCCCAGCGCGAACCCGAGGAGCATGGCGTAACCCTTGTCCGACCGTTCCGCCATGATCGTCTCCGGGTCGCGGAGCGCGACCTCCTTCTCTAAGCGCAGGAAGAGCGCACGGGTTGCACCGGCCAGCCGGCTTTTCTGCAACATGCGCTCAACCCATGCTCCGGCGGCTCCTACCGCTTCCGTTGATTCTGTGTTAAGCAGTAATCCTGTGAGTCGCGCGTTGTGGCGCCGCAGGCCTCTTGAAACAGGGTTATCGAAGACACCGTGCACGCTTCGCGTGACCCGTGGTTGCGCGCTCGTGCCATAAAAGGAGGCAAGGATGAGAAATCGCCTTCGTTGCCTGCTGCATCTTGCCGGGCTCTTTGCCGGCGCTTCACCGGCCGCCGCCTCGATCTGCATCGGCACCTGCGGCACCCTGGGACCGAACGGGGTCGTCACCGCACCGCCCGGAGGAACCAATTATAGCTATGTGACCACCAACGGTGGCGTCAGCGGGGCCGGACAGTTGGCTGGTTTCGCGGGCACCAACGGGTCCACCTTCACCACCGATGTGTTCAGCGCCGCGGCCGGCGATCCGCTGAACTTTTTCTTCAATTACATCACGAGCGATGGCAGCGGTTTCGCCGATTATGCCTGGGCGCGGCTCCTGACGTCGACGGGCGATGAGGTCGCGATCCTTTTTACCGCGCGCACCAAGCCCAGCGGGAGCATCATTCCGGGGCAGGACTTACCGGGCGTCACCGCAACTCTAAACCCTGCAAGCGTGCCGATCATCTCGGGCGGCCCGCAATGGTCGCCGCTTGGCAGCTACTCGGGCTTATGCTTCGGGCCGGGATGCGGTTACACGGGCTGGGTTGGATCGACCTACTCGATCGCTGGTGCCGGAGACTACATGCTGCAGTTCGGGGTCACCAATTTCTCGGATACGATCTACCATAGCGGTATGGCGTTCAGCGGGATCACCGTCGCGGGCAACCCGATCGGCGGAGCGGTCCCGGAGCCCGGGACCTGGGCGATGATGCTGGTCGGCTTCGGGGCGATCGGGTTCGTTCTCAGGCGTCGTCGGATGTTTTCCCCCAGCCCGGCCTGACGCTCTGTCCTTCCGGCAGCAAGCCCCGGTGGCGATGCGCGCAGCCGGGGCTTGCAATGTGGGCTCGCCCGCAGCCTTTGCTCCATGACGGGCACCACGCACGATGGGTTGCGGCTTGCTCATGCCGTGGCCCATCAAGCTGAGCCTAGCTAGCTGCATCGCGCGCGAGGACGGACTTCCGGCTGCTGGTATATCCGTCGACGATCAGACGGCCTTGCCGCCGGTGAGCTCGTCGATGTGGCGCCGGGCCGCGTCCGGGCCCTCGTCCGCGGGCCAGCCGGGCTCCGGCTGACCCTTGGTCTTGTAGAGCGAGTAGCCGACCCCGCCCGCGATCAGCGCCGCAGTCACGCCGAGGCTCAGGACCGGGGGGAACTTGTCGCCGCCGAGCAGGAAGTCGGACACGAAGATCTTGGAGCCGATGAACACCAGGACCAGCGCCAGCGCGTATTTCAGGTAGTGGAAGCGGTGCACCATCGCGGCAAGCGCGAAGTAGAGCGCGCGCAGGCCGAGAATGGCCATGATGTTCGACGTGTAGACGATGAAGGTGTCGGTGGTGATGGCGAAGATCGCCGGCACGCTGTCCACCGCGAACACCAGGTCCGCCAGGTTGATGACCACCAGCGCCAGGAACAGCGGGGTCGCCGCAGTCACCAGCTTGCCGGTGGTGCTGTCCGGCACCTTCACGAAGAAGTGCTGGGCGTGCAGTTCCTTCGTCACCCGCATGTGACGGCTGATCCAGCGGACCACCGGGTTGTGCTCGATGTCCATCGGCTTGTCGCCAGCGAACAGCATCTTCACTCCGGTGAACACCAGGAAGGCGGCGAAGATGTACAGCACCCAATACCATTGCTGCACCACCGCGGCGCCGAGGCCGATCATGATGCCGCGCAGCACGATCACGCCGATGATGCCCCACAGCAAAGCGCGATACTGGTACTTCGCGGGAATCGCGAAGTAGGTGAAGATGAGGCTGATCACGAAGACGTTGTCGATCGACAGCGCTTTCTCGATGAAGAAGCCGGTGTAGTAGGCCATGCCCAGTTCGGGTCCGCGCTCCAGCCATACCCAGACGCCGAACAGCAGCGCGATGGTGATGTAGAAGACGCTGAGCTTCAGGCTTTCGCCAATGCCCATCTCCTTGTCCTCCTTGTGGAGGATGCCGAGGTCGAAGGCCGTGAGGCCGATGACCAGGCCAATGAAGGCTAGCCAGAACCAGGCCGGCGTTCCGAGCCAGTCAGTGAACAGAAATTCCATGGTGAACTCGTTTCCCTGTTGCGGCGACCGGTCGCATCGGCGCCGTGATCACTGGAGCCCCGGCATCAGAGCCTGGACCTTGGAGGTTTCCCCACGCCGCGGCTCCGCATGGAGAGCCCGAAGCCTTACCGCGGCAGCAGATCGGGCAGGTTCGACTGCCAAAGGGGGGCTGGCAGGCGGCGTGGGGAACTGGTCGGCCCGGTTTGCTGCCGGGCCTGGTTCGTTGAACTCAGGCGTGGGCGCGCCGCATGGTGAAGCGATGGATGAGGTCCTTCACTCTCAGCTTCATCTTCTTGAGCTGAGTAAGCCGCATCGGATCGGCACCACGGCGGCGCTGCTCGTCACGGAGCGCGCGGTCGATCCGCTGGTGAGTCTCGATCAGGCGGTACAGGCGCGAATGCACGTTACATCTCCTCTTCATGACCATTGCGATCAATCGGAGGTTCCACGCTGTGCAGTGCCAGGAAGGCGGGTAAGCCGGGCCACGCGCACATCGGAAACTTCCGATGCGGTCCGACATCACGCAAGCGCCTGAAAAGCTCAGTGCGCCCGCGTCAGAGGGGCCCGGTCCGCCCACTCTGAATAAGACGGATGCGGTCCGACTTCAAGAGGCGGCAGATACGGACGTTCGGACGTGACCGGGCGAGGCTTGCCAGCGGCGAGCCTCGAGCGGATGCTGCGGGCCGATGTCTCGCTTGTTTCTCGCATCCGCGCTGCTCGCGCTCACCTCCTGCGCCACTGTTGCCGGGACCCAGGATGATACTGGTGCCGAGGTCGGCGTGGCGTTCGACCGAGCGGGAGATCAAGGTTTCTATGCCGAGGGGCTGGCCGACCCTGCTGCGCGGCGCGGTGTGTCCCCCGACGATCCGGTTCGGGTCGCCTCCGTCAGCAAGCTGGTGGTCGCCATCGGCGTCATGAAGCTGGTGGAGCAGGGCCGGCTGTCCCTCGACGAGGACGTTTCCCGTCATCTGGGCTGGTCGCTCCGCAACCCGGCTTTTCCGCAGCGCCCTGTGAGCCTGCGCATGCTGCTGTCGCATACGTCCAGCATCCGCGACCACGACGACCAATATGCCATTCCACTCGGCGGATCGGTGCGGGAGGTGATGGCGGACCCACGCAGCTGGGACAGTCGTCACGGTCCCGGCGAGGGCTGGTTCACCTATTCGAACATGAACTTCCCAGTCGTGGGCTCCGTCGTCGAACGGGTCACCGGGGAGCGGTTCGATCGCTGGATGCGGCGCGAATTGCTCGAACCGATGCGCATCGATGGCTGCTTCAATTGGCCCACCTGCAGCGACGAAGCCCTTGCCCGGGCCGTCGTGCTGACCCAGGGTGGCGAGCCGGTCCGTGACGACCTCGGCGGCAAGCGACCCTCCTGTCCGGTGTTCGTGCGGGAAGGCCAGCCCTGTGAGTTCGACGCATGGAGACCGGGCGAGAACGGGGCTCTGTTCGCGCCGCAAGGCGGCCTGCGCGTCTCGGCGCGGGGTCTCGCGCGCATCGGGCGCATGCTGCTCAACCAGGGCGAGCTAGACGGAGCCCGCATCCTCTCTCCCGCGAGCGTTGCCGAGCTGCTGCGCCCGCAATGGCGGTTCGATGGGCGCAACGGCGATCCGGAAGGCTTCTATTGCAGCTACGGACTGGCCGCCCAGCAGATCGGGACCCGCGCCCGGGGCTGCGATGACGATGCGGCGGGGGACGGCGTGATCCGGGTGGGGCACGCCGGTGAGGCGTATGGCCTCCGCTCGGGCCTCTGGATCGATCCGGAGAGGGGTACGGGCATCGCTTACTTCCGGACCGGCCTCGCCGACGACACGCCCGCCGGGCGCACCGGATTCCGGGCCGCGGAAGAACGCGCTTTCCGTCGAGCGCTCGCGCTGCTCCCCCGCTAGGGCGTCGTCACGCGGTCAAGGCGCGCGAGCACATCGTCGAAGTCCCCAGTGGCAGCGGAAGGCTCGTCGAACGCGTTGCGCAGCAGAAAGCCCATCGCTTCGCGCGCGCTGCTGCGGAATGGGTCGCTTGGATCGATGACACGTTCGGTCAGCCGCCGCCGCTGGCGAGCATCGATCAGGTCCGCCGCCGGGAAGTTCACCGCCACGAGCAGCCCCGCCACGGAGGATGCGTTGCGGAGCGCGCGCTGCGCCGAGCTCCACGCCAGCTGCACCAGTTCCTTGGGGCGCACGGTGCCCGGCTCGCTGACGGACGACAGTCGGTGAAGCGTGTACAAGCCCATGACGGCCGAGAGCAGGAAGAAGAACTCCCAGTGGGTGAAGGACAGGCCGATGAGCTCGTCCACGCCTTGCGGGCTGGCCCAGCTCAGCTCCAGGCTTAGGCTGCGGCGCGCGAAGAAGTCCGCCGCCCAGCCGCCGATCACCGGTGCGACCCCGGCGGCCAGGGCGCCGATGAGTGCATTCGTGGCCATGTAGCTGGTCGATTGTTCGCTGGGGCTGAGCTTCATGACGATGTTGCCCGACGCGATGCCGACACCCGCGCCCGCCGCACCCATTACGATGTGCAACAGGAAGAGGTAGGCGCCGCGCGTTGCCGAGCCGCTCAGTTCCCCGGCGAAGGCCATGCCGACGATGCACAGGATGTAGAGCGGGGTCGCTGCCGACAGCACCGTCTTGTTGGTGAAGCGGTCGGATACCTGGCCCCACAGCCGCACGACCGCGATGTTGGCGACCTGGCTGGCCAGCGTCAGCAGCAGCACGAAGCTGACGTCGAACCCGAGTTCCCGCACGATGTAGACGGTAATGAACGGAGTCGCGAGGTTCACCGCGAACTGCCAGCTGGCGAGATAGCGCAGCAGGCTGCGGAAGTTGCGGTCCTTCAATGGCTGCACCAGCAGGCGCATTAGCGGGGCCGTACCGTCGCGGGGCGGCATGGCCAGCTCCGGCACGCGGGCCAGCGCAACCGTGCTGACCACACCGCATAGGAAGCCGAACAGGTAGAGCCCGCTGAAGATGAGGTCGGCCGCCTGCTCGCTGCCTTGCGCCTGATTCAGCGCAATTGCGGCGCCCAGGGTCGCAACCGCGCTGACCGCGGTCCCGACCAGGGTGCGCCGGCTGGTGAACCGGCCCAGGCCCTCGGTGGGGATCAGGTCCTTGATCCAGCTGTTCCAGCTGCAGGCCGAAACCGCATTGAAGCCATAATGGACCAGCGCCGCCCCGAGCAGCACGCTGACGGCGACCGTGCGGTCCGCAATAAACGGCACCACCGCGTAGACCGGCAGCGCCAGGCGGGCGATCACCAGGGCTGCAACCGAGATCAGCCGGCGCCGGCGCAGGGCTTCGACCAGCTTCACGGCGGGCGCCTGCAGCACCTGGGTGATCAGCGGGATAGCGGCGAGCAGGCCGACCTGCATGGTGGACGCACCGATGTGCAGCGCCAGCGCCAGCAGGACCACGCCGCTGTTGAGCGCGCCGATTGCGGTCGCGGCGGCGGCGTCGATCAGCAGGTTGCGCACGGCTCCTGCGCGGTCGGCGGAGCTGATGTGGCTTCGGGGCGCAAGCAGGCGCGGCGCGGGAAACGTTGAAGCGGTCATGAGCGTGGAAACTGGCTCTCGCCGAATAGGAGGGGAGGCTGGCCGCGCAGTCGTGCCGGCCGAATGTTGCGCGCGTATGTGGGGCCCCTCGTTGCATCCGCAACCCCTGGGAGAGCGCATGGCCCGAGTGCTGCGCGCCGGCCACTACTTTCCACAAAAAAGACGGTTGATCCGAAATTAGCGGCTTGCGTCGGTGGGCGGTTCAAAGCACAACATCTGGTAGCGCATCGGGGGGACCAACGCACAAGCTTGTGGTTGGCGCTGGGGATAACCTATCCCCGGCGAAGGAGAGGTGCGTCCCTGTGGATAGCGGGGACAAGCCCTCTGGAGTCGTCCGGAGCGCGGCAAACCGGCTGTTGCGGCGGCAGCAACCGGAGTAGAACGGAACAGGAACAAGGCGGCTTCCGAGTCGTCACAGGAGGATGCGCAACATGGACTTCTCGAGCGGCACCGATGTCGGATCCGAGGATGTGGTCGCCAGCACGGGCACCGGCAGCAAGAGCGTGCATGAGCGCCGTTTTCCCGTCGAAACGGACCCGAGCCGGGATGCGCTCCTGACCGATTTCGGCAAGGAGACCCTGCGCGACCGCTACCTGCTGCCGGGCGAGTCCTACCAGGACCTGTTCGCGCGCGTCGCCGCGGCCTACGCCGACGATGCAGCCCACGCTCAGCGCATCTACGACTACATCTCGAAGCTGTGGTTCATGCCGGCCACCCCGGTGCTGTCCAACGGCGGCACCGGGCGCGGCCTTCCGATCAGCTGCTACCTCAACAGCGTGTCAGACAGCCTCGACGGCATCGTGAACACCTGGAACGAGAACGTCTGGCTCGCGTCCAAGGGCGGCGGCATCGGCACTTACTGGGGCGCGGTCCGCGGCATCGGCGAGCCGGTCGGCCTCAATGGCAAGACCAGCGGCATCATCCCGTTCGTCCGCGTGATGGACTCGCTGACCCTCGCCATCAGCCAGGGGTCGCTGCGGCGCGGGTCGGCGGCCTGCTACCTCGACATCTCCCACCCGGAGATCGAGGAGTTTCTTGAAATCCGGAAGCCGTCGGGCGACTTCAACCGCAAGGCGCTGAACCTCCACCACGGCGTGCTGATCACCGACGAGTTCATGGAAGCGGTGCGCGAAGGGTCCGAGTTCACCCTGCGCAGCCCCAAGGATGGGTCGGAGCGCGGCAAGGTCGACGCCCGTTCGCTGTTCCAGAAGCTGGTCGAGACCCGTCTGGCGACGGGCGAACCCTACATCATCTTCATCGACCAGGTGAACCGGTCGATGCCCAAGCATCACCGCGATCTCGGCCTCAAGGTGTCGACGTCCAACCTCTGCTCGGAAATCACCCTGCCGACCGGCAAGGATCACCTGGGCGCGGATCGCACGGCCGTCTGCTGCCTGTCGTCGATGAACCTCGAAACCTGGGACGAGTGGAACGGCGACAAGAAGTTCGTCGAGGACGTGATGCGTTTCCTCGACAACGTGCTCAGCGACTACATCGCCCGCGCGCCGGACGAGATGGCCCGCGCCAAGTATAGCGCGGAGCGGGAGCGCTCTGTCGGGCTCGGCGTCATGGGCTTCCACTCCTTCCTCCAGGCGCGCGGGCTGCCGTTCGAAGGCGCCATGGCCAAGTCGTGGAACCTGCGCATCTTCAAGCACATCAAGGCGCAGGTCGACGAAGCCTCGATGATGCTGGCGCAGGAGCGGGGTGCATGCCCGGACGCGCAGGACATGGGCGTGATGGAGCGCTTCAGCTGCAAGATGGCGATCGCGCCGACCGCGTCGATCAGCATCATCTGCGGCGGCACCTCGGCCTGCATCGAGCCGATCCCGGCCAACATCTACACCCACAAGACGCTCTCGGGCTCCTTCTCGATCCGCAACCCGCACCTCGAAAAGCTGCTGATCGAAAAGTCGAAGAACAGCGAGCAGGTCTGGAATTCGATCCTGGAGCAGGGCGGCTCGGTCCAGCACCTCGACTTCCTGACCCAGGACGAGAAGGACACGTTCAAGACCAGCTTCGAGATCGACCAGCGCTGGCTGCTGGAGCTCGCCGCCGACCGCACGCCCTACATCGACCAGGCTCAGTCGCTGAACCTGTTCATCCCGGCCGACGTCGACAAGTGGGACCTGATGATGCTCCACTTCCGCGCATGGGAACTGGGCATCAAGTCGCTCTACTATCTCCGCTCCAAGTCCGTTCAGCGCGCCGGCTTCGCGGGCGGCGTGGAGGCTGACAACACTTCGGAAGCGCCGAAGTACGAGCTGGCGACCACCGACTACGACGAATGCCTGGCCTGCCAGTAATGCGTAGGTACCACCGCTGGCTGTCCGTCCTGTTCGGCCTGTTCATCTTCTGGATCGCGGTCACGGGCGTGCTCAGCCAGGTCGGCAGCCTGGTGAACGACGCCCGTGCGGCCGCCGCCCCGAAGCCGGCTGCACCTGCGGGCTTCGTCTGCCCGGAGACGATGAACTGCCGGCCTAAGCCGCAGCCGGGCGGCTGGAACGTCGGCCTGCTGCACCACCTGCATTCGGGCGAAACGTTCGGCCCCGTCGGCGTCGCCATCTCCATCCTGTCCGGGCTGGCGCTGATCTTCTTCGCCTTCTCCGGGCTGTGGCTCTACGTCCAGATGTTCCGCGGCCGCCTGATCCGGGTCGCCAACGGCAGCCGTCCGCGCGGCGGCAGGATCTTCTGGTGAGGAACACGTCGCTCATCCAGTGGCTCGCCGCGGCCCTGCTCGCCCTCGCCGGGCTGATACAGATCGCGCGCGCGCGCCGGCTGGAGGAACCGCTCAAGGCCAAGAACAGTCGCACCGCCGGTGCGTTGTTCCTGCTCTCGAGCGCGGTGTTCGCGCTCCTTGCAGCGGACATCATCTGACATGAACATCCTCTTCATCATCGTCGGTGGCCTCGCCATCCTTCTCGGAGCCGGAATGCTGATCACCGCCCTGCGCGGCCGCGTCGGCGAGTCTCGCAAGAGCACCGGCCTGCTGATCGCCGGCATGATGGCGCTCGCCTTCGGCCTCGTCCTCACCGGCTTCGCCATCGCTTACGCGACGACCGAGCCGTACGACTTCAACACCTCAGCCTCGGGAGCCAACTGATGCCCCTCCTCCAAGCCAACAAAGCCTACAAGCCGTTCGAATACCCGTGGGCGTTCGAGTTCTGGAAGCGTCAGCAGCAGATCCACTGGATGCCGGAGGAAGTGCCGCTGGGCGAGGACTGCCGCGACTGGGCGCAGAAGCTCACCCCGCACGAGCGCAACCTGCTCACCCAGATCTTCCGCTTCTTCACCCAGGCAGACGTGGAGGTGCAGGACTGCTACCACGAGAAATACGGCCGCGTGTTCAAGCCGACCGAGATCAAGATGATGCTGACCGCCTTCTCCAACATGGAGACGGTGCACATCGCGGCCTACAGCCACCTGCTCGACACCATCGGCATGCCCGAGAGCGAGTACAGCGCCTTCCTCCAGTACAAGGAGATGAAGGACAAGCACGACTACCTCAACACCTTCGGCGTCGACACGGACGAGGACATCGCCAAGACGCTGGCCATGTTCGGCGGCTTCACCGAGGGGCTGCAGCTGTTCGCCAGCTTCGCCATGCTGATGAACTTCCCGCGCTTCAACAAGATGAAGGGCATGGGCCAGATCGTCAGCTGGTCGGTCCGCGACGAGAGCCTCCACTGCGAGGGCATCATCCGCCTGTTCCACGCCTTCGTGAAGGAGCGCGACTGCCTGACCGCCGACGTCAAGGACTCGATCATCGAGACCTGCCAGAAGACGGTGCGGCTGGAGGACGCGTTCATCGACCTGGCGTTCGAGCAGGGCCCGGTCGAGGGCATGACCCCCAAGGCGATCAAGAAGTACATCCGCTACATCGCCGACTGGCGCCTCGGCCAGCTGGGCTTCGCGCCCATCTACATGGTGGACGAGCACCCGCTCCCCTGGCTTGCCCCGCTATTGAACGGCGTCGAGCACGCCAACTTCTTCGAAACCCGCGCGACGGAGTACTCCAAGGCCGCGACGCGCGGGAACTGGAACGAAGTCTGGGACAACTTCGATCGCCGCATGAAAGCCAAGGCGGGCGCCGGCGAAGCGGCGAACGAGGGCGGTGACGAGGGTGGTCTGTTCGAGGCGGCCGGGGTGGCAGCGGAGTAGGTGTGGCCGAAGCACGCGCGCTACGGCTAACTTCGTTGTTGATGTGACTGTTCGCCTATGTGCCGCGGAACTGGCCTTTGACGGTGGCGGCGGTGGATGCCCGACGTGGATTCGAACCACGATTGACGGAGTCAGAGTCCGTAGTCTTACCATTAGACGATCGGGCAGCGCCGAAGTGGCGCGCACGCATCGCGCCGCGGGCTGCCACCTAGGAAGTGCGCTCGACCCTGTCAACCGACGCCGCCGCTTGCCGGAGGGGTCAACTTCCGCTTAAAACCCCGGTCAAGTCAGCCGTCCGGATCCCTCCGCGACGGTGAAGGAAAGAACGGGCGAGACATGGCGCAAGAGGCCGCCAGTGCGCCGCGGGGCTTGGTGGCCGGGTCCGCGGCCGATGCGAAACTGCCCTTCCGGGGGTCCAGTCGGCACACCTACGGCGCAATCGATTTGGGAACCAACAACTGCCGGCTGCTGGTCGCGCGGCCATGCGAGGGCGGCTTCACGGTGGTGGACGCCTTCTCGCGCATCGTTCGGCTTGGCGAGGGCCTGGCGCAGACCGGCCGGCTGAGCGACCGCGCGATGGACCGGGCAGTGGAGGCGCTGGGGGTCTGCGCCGACAAGCTCCGCCGCCGTCGGGTGAGCCTCGCCCGTTCGGTCGCGACCGAAGCTTGCCGCCGCGCCGCGAATGGCCGCGAGTTTGCCGAACGGGTGCGGCGGGAAACTGGGGTGGTGCTGGAGATCATCCCTCCCCAAGAGGAGGCGCGGTTGGCCGTGCTCGGCTGCCACAAGCTGCTTGGACCGGGGGATGGGCCGGCTCTGATCTTCGACATTGGCGGAGGCTCGACCGAACTGGTGCTCGTCGAGCCCGGGGAGGATGACGAAACGCCCCGAATCAAAGCGTGGTGGAGCGCACCATGGGGTGTGGTGTCGCTGACCGAGAGCGAGGGGCGGGAGGCGATTGAGGGCGACGAACGGGTCTCCGCTTATGCCCGCATGCGCGAACGGGCGCGAAGGGCATTTGCGCGCTTTGCTGAACTGCTGCCGAAGGACGCGAAGGACATCCGCCTGCTGGGGACTAGCGGGACGGTGACGACCCTGGCGTCCGTGCACCTGGCGCTGCCCAGCTATGACCGGCGCGCTGTCGACGGGCTTCACGTGCCCATCGAAGCCATGCGGGAGATCAGCCGCACCATCTCCGAAATGGACCTCGAGGCGCGCTCGAGCCTGCCGTGCATCGGCGCAGAGCGTGCGGACTTGGTCGTGGCCGGTTGCGCGATCCTGGAAGCGATCCTCGATATCTGGCCCGCGCAGCAGCTGGGCGTGGCGGACCGCGGGATTCGCGAGGGCATTCTGCGGAGCCTGATGGCCCGCGACGGCTACGTGCTGTGAAGCGGATCAAGACGGCCAGAGGCCGCAAGGTCGGCTCGACCCGCTGGCTGGAGCGGCAGCTCAACGATCCGTACGTGAAGCGCGCCAAGGCTGAGGGCTATCGCAGCCGCGCCGCGTACAAGCTGCTCGAGTTGGACGAGAAGTTTGGGCTGCTCAAGGGCGTGAAGAGCGTCGTGGACCTGGGCATCGCGCCGGGCGGCTGGAGCCAGGTCGTTCGCAAGAAGGCGCCCACCGCGAAGATCGCGGGTATCGACCTGCTGCCGACCGACCCGATCGAGGGAGTGGCGATCCTCCAGATGGACTTTAATGCCGACGATGCGGAGGAGCGCCTAAAGGCGGCGCTCGGCGGCCCCGCTGACCTGGTGCTGTCCGACATGGCGGCGAACACGGTCGGCCACCCGCAAACCGACCATCTACGGACCATGGGGCTGGTCGAGCTCGGGCTCGAGTTCGCAAAGGACGTGCTTCGGCCGGGCGGCGCTTTTGTCGCGAAGGTGCTGGCCGGGGGCACGGACAATCAGCTGCTCGCTGAACTGAAGATGCATTTTGCCACCGTTAAACATGCCAAGCCGCCCGCGAGTCGCAAGGACTCGAGCGAGTGGTATGTGGTCGCCCAGGGCTTCAAAGGCACAAGCGAGGTTCGTACGGGTTCTTCCTGAGCAATCGAGGAGTCGAGGGTGCCCCTACCGAGAGCCGTCCATCCCTGGTGCTGGCCTAGCGCCGCCCTGCGACTCCATCTCGTCGAGCGCCTCGACGTAAGCTTCGATCTTGCCGCCTTGCGGCGGGAACTCGGGGAGGTAGAGCGCCAGCACGGAGCCACGATCCAGACCGGGCCGCATCACAACGGCAAGTGGAGTCGCATCGGGCTTGTCGGACCCGGCGGCGATCCGGAACGCTCCTATGCGGCGTCAGGCGAAGAGCCGCGGGAAACGCCGGTGCTCGCGCTGATGCCCACCCTGCGCCGATGGATTTCCAACATGGACGGCCAGGTCCACCGTGCGATCATCTCTCGAATGGAGCCTGGTGCCTATGTCCGCTGGCATCGTGATCCGGGGGAGTCGGCCGATCGGTCGGTGATGCGGCTGCACTTACCGGTCCTCACCAGTGCCGACTGCATCATGGAGCTCGCGCACCATCGCGTGCAACTGCGGCCCGGCATCCTGTGGTACAGCGACTTTACCTTCCCCCACCGGGTGTTCAACAGCAGCAACGCACCGCGCGTGCACATCATGATTGACCTTGCAGCTACCGATCGGACCCGAGCGGTGCTTCCGTCACGCTATTGGCAGGAGAGGGGCCGCCGGCGGATCGCGCGCAGGTTGGCGACCGCCATGTTCGACGCTTCGGAGCGGCTCCACGAAGAAGGACGCTACGCCGCGGACTTCCGCCGCAAGCGCCAGCAATCGCTCGCCCGTGGAGAGGCCTTCGTGCCAGAACAAGTAGGAATGAAGTCCGCCGGGCACCGGACCGGCTGAGGTCGCAGCGAAGACGTTCTACTCGCTCGGTTCCACAAGCCAGCCGGGAGCGGCGGTGCCATCTTCCCTGACCGGCTGCGGAGCCTTGGCCGAGTGCACCTGGCCCGGGTAGGCGGCGACCATGATGGCAACGGCCAGCACGGCAAGAGCGAACATCAGTAGCATGAAAGGAACTATGCCGAGGAAAGGGCGTGCTCTCGAGGCTGCTTCGGGCCGCTCGCCAATGTCCTTGCGCGGCGCGGACCGCCGGCGACGCCGATTGGGGAGATAGTCCTCCGCACGGGTCCAGGTCCTCCGCTCCCGCCGAGGGGGCGGCGGAGGCGCCAGATGATCATGCTTGCTCATGCCCACGTCCCGACTACCAGCTTGATCATGGCCAACGCATGAACTCCAAACCGGAGCCGTTCGCGACCTCGTCATTCGCCCGTGTCCCGCACGCACTTGACGACGAACCGTGCATTTCTGTAGACGAGCGGAGTTGCTGCTGTTGAGGAGACGTGCGCGTGACTGAGCCTACCCCCAGCCGCAAGCTGTTCCGCGCCCTGCTCATCGGCGTCCTCCTTTCAGTCCCGATCTTCGTCACCTGGTTGCTGGTCTATGACCGCCAGTCACAGTCGGAGCAGGCCCGCGCCAGCATCGCGGAGGGCTGGGGCGGTCCGCAGGTGATCGCCGGACCAGAGCTCAGCATCCCGTTCAAGGCCACGGTGCCGGCCACGATCAGCAACGGTCAGACGGTAACCCAGGCGACCACCGTCGAGCGGCGACTCACCTTGGCGCCCGTCGGCGTGGATGCGGGGACCAAGATCATGCCGGAACGCCGTTCCCGCTCCATCTACGAAGTGGTGATCTACCGCGCGGAGACCAGTGGTCGGGCGACGTTCGCAATCCCCGAGGATCTCGGCAAATATGGCGTGGACGCAAGCACCTTGGAACTGGGCCGGGCCGAACTGCGGTTCGGGGTCGCGGATGCGCGCGGCCTGACCGCCAACCCCGTGGTGCGGATCGGACAACGGGTGCTGCCGCTCGGCCCCGGCAACGGGACGAGCCTGATCACGAGCGGCTTCTACGCTCCGGTCGATCTTACCGCGCAGCCGGCCCGCTTCTCCGTGGATTTCGCTTTCGCGCTTCGGGGCAACCAGTCGATCGCGCTCGCTCCGCGGGCGGGTGACACGCGGTGGAAAGTGGGCTCCACCTGGCCGAACCCGAGCTTCACGGGCGGCTTTCTGCCCGAGCGGCGGAGCGTCACCAATGACGGGTTCGATGCGGAATATCGCATTGGGAACCTGGCCCTCGGACGGGCGCTGGTCTTCCTCGATGGTGCCGGGGGACCGCAGGTGGACACGGGCGGCACTCCGCCCCCGCCCGTCATCGCGGGGCAGCGTTCCGCCTCGGCCGTGGCCGGCGTCGACCTGATGGAGCCTGTCGACCTCTATTCCCAGGTCGACCGTGCGACCAAGTACGGGTTCCTGTTTATCGGCTTCACTTTCCTGGCCTACCTGCTCTTCGACATCATCGGAGGCGTGAGGGTCGCGGCCATCGAATATCTGCTGGCCGGCGCCGCGCTGGTGCTGTTTTTCGTGCTGCTACTGGCTTTGGCCGAGGTGATCGGCTTCACGCCGGCCTATGTGCTGGCGGCCGGCGCCATCGCGGGACTGAACACCGCCTATTCCGCGGCCGTGCTCAAGAGCTGGCGGCGGGGGGCGGTGATCGGCGCCATCCTGTTGGGCCTTTATGCGATGCTCTACATCCTGCTGAGCCTCGAGGCCTACTCGCTGCTGATCGGGTCGCTACTGCTGTTCGCCGCGCTGGCGGGGACGATGTACGTGACCCGGCGGCTGGACTGGACCGGTGGGGCAAGAACAGACCCGGCAGCGCTTTGACGTCTGGTGAAAGAGCGCCTAGGCCGCGCCGCTTATGGCTGACGTAGTACCCCCCAAGCGCATATTCCCCGACGCCAAGGTCGACGCGAAGGCGGCCGAGCATGTTCCGTCCTCGCCGCAGACGGAGCATCCGGCCTACAAGCTCGCATTCCAGGACAACGAGTTCCTGCTCCGGCAGGATCTGCGGCCCGTCCGGTTCCAGCTGGAGCTGCTGAAGCCCGAACTGCTGCTCGACGAGCAGGATATCGGCTCGACCTTTGTCTTCTATGGCTCAGCCCGAGTGCCGGAGCCGGCCAAGGCGGACGCCGTGATTGCTGCGGCGCAGACCGACCGGCAGCGTGAGATCGCCGAGCGGTTGAAGGCGAAGTCTCGCTACTACGACGTGGCGCGGGAACTCGCGCGCCTGGCGAGCCGGGCGGGCGTAGACGAGGAGGGCAAGCGTCAGCTGGTGGTCTGCTCGGGCGGTGGACCGTCCTTCATGGAGGCGGCGAACCGTGGGGCGGCGGACGTCGGCGCCGAGTCCATCGGCCTCAACATCGTGCTTCCGCACGAGCAACTCCCGAACCCCTATGTCACGCCCTCACTGAGCTTCCAGTTCCACTATTTCGCGCTGCGTAAGATGCACTTCCTGCTGCGCGCCCGGGCAGTGGCGGTGTTCCCGGGCGGCTTCGGCACGTTCGACGAGATGTTCGAGCTGCTGACCCTTGTCCAGACAGGCAAGGTCCGCCGGCTGCCGATCCTGCTGTATGGGCGAGAGTTCTGGAACCGGGTCGTGAACTTCGAGGCGCTGGTCGATGAAGGCGTGATCTCGGAACGGGATCTCGACCTCCTGACCTGGTGCGAGACAGCCGAGGAGGGCTGGGCCACGGTCTGCGAGCATTACGCCGACAGCCAGGAGTGGCGCGCCGCGTCCTGACGGCTCAGGCCCTCAGCCCCGGTCGGATCGGTAGCGAGCCGCAAAGTCCTCGGCAGAGGTCGAGGCAATCTCTGCGGTGATCGCCTCCTCGGGGAGATCGGCCGCGTGGCGGAAGCGCAGGCAACTCTTGCCCATGTCGAACTTCTTGCCATCCTCCTCGAACGCGGCGCGCAGGCGCTCCCCGCGTTCGTCCGAAGCATCGCAGCAGTTCAGGTAAAGCGCGTTGTAGTTCTTCTGGGCGGCTAGGGACACATAGACCAGAGGCTGTCCGTTGTACGTGGGTCCGCTCAGTTCCAGCGGGACCTCCCAGCAGATCATCCCCCAGGCCATGCGCTCGACGAAGCCGGGCTGAAGGGCCTGGTTCACGAGGGTGCGGACACGCCGGATGTCCTCCGCGCGAGCGGGATCGAGTTCGGCGATGTAGGCGTCGGGAGTGGCGGCGGAGCTGCGCGCCACGCCCGGCTTACTTCTTTTCGGGGACCGTGGTGCCCGGAGCCGTGACCGCCGGAGCGCCTTCGCCGCGAACGTTGGCGATGCCGCCCTTGGCCGCTTGCTGCTCGTTGAGCACGGGCTCGTTCTCGGCCTTCTGGGCTCCGGCGTCGTCGGCCTCGGCCGCCGCCTTGTCGCCAGCCGCGCCCGGGGTCGAGGCGACACCTTCGGCCGGAGCCGCCGGGAGCGGCAGCGGAGCTGGGCTCTTGCTGTTCAGGAACGCGATCACGTTGGCGCGATCCTGCGGGTTCGAGAGGCCGGCAAAGGTCATCTTGGTCCCCGGCGCATACTTCTTGGGGTTCGCCAGCCACTCGCTCATGCTCTTCCAGTCCCAAACGCCAGGAACGCTCTTCAGCGCATCCGAATAAGCGAAGCCCGGGACGTGGCCGTGCGGCTTCCCCATGGCAGCCCACAGGTTCGGGCCGAGCCCGTTCGGGCCACCCTGGTCGACGGTATGGCAAGCCTGGCACTTCTTGAAGACGTCCGCACCCTTCGCCGCGTCGGCGGTGGCGAGATAGAACTCGATCGGCTTCTCCGCCTCGGCGCCGGCCTCTGCCGCGACGCCCTCGATCGGATAGCCCATCGTTTCCGGGCGCTCGCCCTTGAACACCTCACCCGCGACCAGCGAGCCGCCCAGCGCGACGATGCCGGCGAACAATACCCAGCCGGCTATGGTGTTGTTGCGATCGTTCATGGATGATGGTGTCCGAAGGTGAGAGAATTGCGCGCTCCTTTAGAGGCACCCCTGCGCTTCTTCAAGCGTCCAGCCACCACTCGAGCAGGGTGCGCGCGATGGCGAATGGCGGCGGCGGGAGGAAGGCTGCATCCGGCTCCCCGGCGAGCGCGGATGCGACCTCTTCGCGGGAGAACCAGCGGGCATCGTCCAGCTCCGTGGTGTCGATCGTCAGCCGGTCGTCAATCGCCTCTGCCCAGCAACCGATCATCAGCGAGGATGGGAACGGCCAAGGCTGGCTGGCAAGGTAGCGGACATCACGGACGGTGATGCCGGCTTCCTCGTGGAACTCACGCGCGACGGCCGCTTCGATGTTTTCGCCGACTTCGACGAAGCCGGCCAGGGCGGAATATCGGCCGGGAGGATATTGCGGCTGGCGGCCGAGGAGCAGGCGACCGTCATGCTCGGCAAGCATGATGACAACCGGATCGACTCGCGGGAAATGTTCGGCGCTGCAGGCTTGGCAACGGCGGGACCACCCGCCGCGCACCAATCGGCTGGGCTGGCCACAATTGGCGCAGAAGCGATGCCGGCGATGCCACTGGGCCAGGCTGAGCGCGGCGGCGCAGGTGGCAGCCTCGGCTCGGTCGAGGATGCTGAGCGCGCCGAACTGCGCGCGGTAATCGAAGGCGCCGCTGCCGACCGCCGAGAAGCGAGGGGAGCCGTCGGGAGCAAGGCCCAGGAACAACTCGGGTGACTGGATCGGACCCCATCCGAGCCGACCGTGATCGTCGAGCCGCGGAAGGGCGCCGTTCCACAGCAATTCGCGGGCGTCGCTGCGGGCCGCCAGGTCCGCGAGCGTGGCTTCGTCGGCCCGGAGGAGGTCGGCGCGGTCGAGACCGCTGCCGGAGAAGAATGGATCAAGCGGCAAGGCGCGGCTCCCGTTCTGCGGCAAGCGCGGCGTCGACGGCCTTTCGGTAGAGGGACGGCAGTCCGACTTTGGCCAACTCGGCCAGGGGCTGCCACCAGCCTTCGTCATGATCGGCTGGCACAATCAGAAGGTCCAGGGTGAAATGAGTGAACTCGTGCCGCACGATCGCGATCGGATTGGCGGCAGGCTGCTCGCTGCACCACTCCGGTCCGGGAAGCGCTGCCATTCCGCCGAGCATCCCTTTGGGAGGACGGCGGACGAGGCGGACGGCTTCGCCATGACGTGACCACCATGCGACGCCGAACCTGTGCGGCTTCGCCTTCTTCGCGGCTTTGGCGGGGAATGCCTCTGGGGTCCCTAGCGCCGCAGCCTTGCAGTCGGGCAGGAGCGGGCAGGCGGAGCAGGCGGACGACTTGGGCCGGCAGATGGTTGCGCCCAGATCCATCAAGGCCTGCGCGAAATCGCCACTATGCTCAGGAGGCCAGAAGGCTTCGGCGGCGGCGCGCACGTCTGTCTTTGCGGTGAGGGCAAACAGCCGCGCAACGACCCGCTCGACATTGGTGTCGATTACCACGGCCTGCTGCCTGAAGGCGATCGCTGCAACCGCTGCCGCAGTGTAGGCACCGAGCCCCGGCAGCTTGCGCAGTTCTTCCTCGGTCTCAGGGAAGCCGCCACGAACGGCGACGGCGCGAGCGCATGCGATGAGGTTGCGGGCACGGGCGTAGTAGCCGAGACCGGCCCATTCGCCGAGTATGTCCTCGTCCGCAGCCCCCGCGAGCGCCTCGACGGTCGGCCAACGCTCGACGAAGCGGAGGAAGCGCGGGGTTACCGCTGCCACCGTCGTTTGTTGCAGCATCACCTCCGACAGCCACACGCGATACGGGTCTGGAGCAGGCTCGCCCGGCCGCGCGCGCCAGGGCAGGTCGCGGGCGGTTGCACGATAATGGTGGAGAAGGCGATTTGCCGCATTGGCGTGCATGGCTCGCCTATGGCATGACCGCCCGCAATGTCGAAGCAAAAGCCCACGCCGAACGATGCTCCGCGTCAGAACCGCGCCCGTAAGGCAGGAGACATGGTTGGCGACATCGGCGGCATGGCGTTCAAGCGCTTCGGCTTCGTCCAGGGCTCGATCGTGAGCCGGTGGCCGGAGATCGTGGGCGAGCGTTATGCCGGGGTGTCCACGCCCGAATCAATCCGCTTTCCCGCGGGACGGAAAGCGGGCGGAACGCTGACCTTGCTGATCGAAGGCGCGCACGGGCCGCTGATCCAGCACCTGACGCCGATGATCATCGAGCGGGTGAACCGGTTCTTCGGCTACGAGGCCGTGGCCAAGGTAGCTTTCCGTCGCGGTGCGCCCGTCAAGCCGGCTCCAAAGCCGGAGCGGGTCCAGCCCGCCGCTGTGCCGCGCGAGCTTGGCGAGGGTCTGCGCGCCATTGCCGACGATGAGCTTCGGACGGTCCTCGAATCCCTTGCGGGCCGGATCGCGGCGACCAACGGCGCCCCTCGCGTCGTGCCGCAACCGCGCCTGCCCAACCCCATCAACAATCCGGAGTGAACTCTTGATCAAGAAGCTCAGCCTGCTTGCCGCCGCGGCGGCCCTTTCGGCCTGCGGGGGCGGAGATGGCAACACGTTGAATGCCACAAATGACGCTCCAATCACGCCGGTTGCGGCGCCAAATGGCGGCGATTGGACCCAAATGGTCACGCAGACGCCCGAAGGCGGGATGCTGATGGGCAATCCGGATGCCAAGGTGAAGGTAATCGAGTTCGCGTCGATGACCTGCCCGCATTGCGCCGAATTCTCCGCCAAGGGCGAGCCGCAGCTGGTCGACAAATATGTGAAGACCGGACAGGTGTCCTACGAGTTCCGCAACTTCGTGCGCGATCCGCTCGACCTCACCATGTCGCTGGTTGCGCGCTGCGCGGGTCCGAACCCGACCTTCTTCAAGCTGACGTCGCAGCTGTTCGCCGACCAGAAGGCGGTGTTCGAGCGAGTCCAGGCGATCCCGGCGGACCAGCAGCAGGCGCTGCAGACACTGCCGGCCGGGCAGCAGTTCCAGAAGATGGCGGAGTTCGCAGGGCTCCCGGCTTGGGCGGCGCAGCGGGGGCTGCCGTCCGCCAAGACGTCCGCCTGCCTGTCGGACCAGGCTACGGTGGACCGGCTGGTGCAGATGACCAGCGACGGCACCAGCCAGTATAACCTGACCGGAACGCCGTCCTTCGTCATCAATGGCCAGCTCGCCGAGCAGACGGCCACTTGGGAAACGCTGGAGCCGGCGATCCGGGAGGCGCTCGGCGGCTAAGGCTATGTGATCGGGGGGTTAACGCTTGCGCATTCGCCGGCTGAAACTCAGCGGCTTCAAGAGCTTCGTCGAGCCGGCGGAGCTTCGCATCGAGCCCGGGCTGACCGGCGTGGTCGGCCCGAACGGCTGCGGAAAGTCGAACCTGCTCGAGGCCATCCGCTGGGTGATGGGCGAGGGCAGCCCCAAGTCCCTACGCGGCGGCGGGATGGAGGACGTGATCTTCGCCGGCACCGCGACCCGGCCCCCGCGCGATTTCGCCGAAGTGTCGATGCTGGTCGAGCGGGACGGAGGCGAGGGCGGCGAGAGCGAGGTGACCCGGCGGATCGAGCGGGGTGCGGGCTCGGCATATCGGCTGGACGGGCGCGATGTCCGGCAGAAGGACGTCGCCCTGCTGTTCGCGGATGCGGCGACGGGAGCGCACTCGCCCGCGCTGGTCAGCCAGGGGCGGATCGGCGCGGTGATCGCCGCGAAGCCGACGGAGCGGCGGCAGATGCTGGAGGAAGCGGCGGGCATCGCCGGCCTCCACGCGCGGCGCAAGGATGCCGAGCAGAAGTTGCGGGCGACGGAGGCGAACCTCTCGCGTCTCGACGAGATCCTGTCCGATCAGGAGGCCCGCGCGTCCGCGCTGCGGCGGCAGGCGCGGGTGGCGGAGCGCTATCGGGCGCTGACCGAGCGCATCCGCCTGTCGGAAGGGCGGCTGATCTATGCGCGCTGGGCCGAAGCCGACCGGGCGGCACAGGCCGCCAGCGCGGAAGCCAAGGCTGCGGGCGCCGAGGTAGCGGCGCTGCAGGGCAAGCTGGCCGAGGCGCAGGAGGCGCAGGGCAGGGCGGCGCTGCTGGTTACCGAGCGGCGCGCTGCGGCGTCCGCGGCACGGGAGCGGGGGCAGTCGCTGGCGCACCAGCTCGCGACCGCCCGGGCGCGGCTCGACACCGTCCGGCGGCGGCTGGTCGAGTTGGAGCGGCTGTCCGAGCAGCTGGAAGCGGAGCGGGCGCGTGAACTGGCATTGCGGGAGGATGCGCAGGCGGCCGGACGGGCGCTGGTTCAGGAGCGCTCCGCGATCGATACGCGCCTCGCCAGCGGGGAGAAGGATGCGGCCCGGATCGCATCGGAGCTGACGGCGGCCGAAGCCCTGTCGCGCGAGGCCGAGGCGGCGCTCGCCGGATTGCTCGCGCGCGAGGCAGCAATGAAGGCCGAACGCAGCGTAGCCGAAGCTGCGCTGACGGCAGCGCGGGCCCAGCTTGCGCGGACCGAGCAGGAAGAGGCGCGGCTCGCGGCGCAGCAGGCGGCGTTGGGTGACGGGGCCGCCGAGCAGCGAGCTCGGGAGGATGCGGCGCGGCGGCGCGCATCGGCGGCGGAGCAGCAGGCGAGGTCGGAGCAGGAACTCGCCGTGGCGGAGCAGGCGCGGACCGCGGCAGCGGAAACACGGGACTCCGCCGAGACCACGCTCGCTTCGGCGAAAGCGGCGCTTGCGGCGGCGGAAGCGGAGCGGCGGGCGCTGGACCAGGCCCTGCAACGTGGCGGCGGGGCGGCGGTTCTGGCGAGCGTTCGGGTGGCGCCCGGCCTTGAACGCGCGCTTGCCGCAGCGCTGGGCGATGACCTCGACGCGCCCGTGGGCGAAGAGGGAAGCCGATTTTGGGGAGGAGCGGCGAGCCGCGAAACGGACCCCGCCCTGCCCAGCGATCTGGTCCCCTTGTCGGACCATGTGCAGGCTCCGAGGGAGCTGATCCGGCGGCTGCGGCAGGTCGGGGTTGCCGAGACGGATAGCGGACAGGTTCTTGCGGTCGGGCAGCGGCTCGTCACTCGCGACGGCCGGATGCGGCGATGGGATGGCTTTGTCGCGACCGGCGGAGGTGCGGCGGCGGCCGAGCGGCTGGTCCGCCAGAATCGCCTGGCGGAGCTGGACGGGGTGCTTCCGGATCTGCGCAGCGACGTGGAATCGGCCGAGGAGGTTCGGCGCGATGCCATGGAGGCGATCGACTCGGCTCGCCGGGCCGCCGACGGTGCTCGTCAGCAGATTGCTGCCGCTGAGCGGGACGCTCGTGAGGCCGCACGGGCGGAGGATGCCGCCCGTGCTGCGCTAGAACGTCTGGAGGGGCAGCGGACCGTGCTCGCGGAGCGGCGGGTCGAGTTGGAGCCGGTCCGAGACGCAGCGGCAGGAGCCGTCGCGCAGGCCGAAGCCGCGCTGGCGGCGCTCCCTCAAGCAAGCCTCCTCGCCGACGAGATCGTCGCGGCCCGGGCGCTGGCTTCGCGGCACGGAGCAGCGGTCGCCGACAAACGGGCCGAGGCGGCGACCCGGGCGCGCACGGCGGCGGCGGACCGTGAGCGCCATGCAGCGGCGGGCAAGGAACAGCTGGCGTGGGAGCAGCGGGCCCAGGCCGCGGACCAGCGCATCACGGACACGGCGGCGCGGGCCGATGCCCTGGCCGAGGAGCAAAATGCCCTTGCCGACGAACCGGATCGCCTGAGCGAGGAGATCGACTCGTTGGAGCGGCAGGCGCGTGACGGCGAAGGGCAGATCTCGGCGACACTCGCCGCGGAGCGCGAAGCAGAGGCGGCGCTGGCGGAACTCGGGCGCGCGTTCGGCGCGGCGAACGAGGCCATGGCGGGCGCCCGGGAACGACGCGCGGCAGCGGACGCCCGGGCCGAAGGGCAGGTCGCGCGGCGGATCGAATATGGTCGGGTGAGCGGCGAGAAGTTCGAATGCCCGCCACCTTTGCTTCCGGGCAAGCTCGGCTTCGACGCGGCCGACCTCGCCGACCCGGCGGACGAGAGCGCCACGCTTGAGAAATTGACCGCGGACCGGGAGCGGTTGGGGCCGGTCAACCTGGTAGCGGAGCAGGAACTCGCCGAGCTCGACGAGTCGCGGGTGAAGGGCGCGGCGGAGCGGGACGAACTGCAGGAGGCGATCCATCGGCTGCGGGGCTCGATCGGCAACCTCAACCGCGAAGGTCGCATTCGCCTGCTGGAGGCCTATGAGCAGGTGGACCGGCACTTCCGGAGCCTGTTCACCACCTTGTTCGACGGCGGCCAGGCGCATCTGCAGCTGGTCGAGTCCGACGATCCGCTGGAGGCGGGGCTGGAGATCATGGCCCAGCCGCCGGGCAAGCGGCTGACCGCGCTGACCCTGCTGTCCGGCGGCGAGCAGGCGTTGACGGCAGTGGCGCTGATCTTCGCCTTGTTCCTGACCAACCCCGCGCCGATTTGCGTTCTCGACGAGGTCGATGCGCCGCTGGACGATGCCAATGTCGAACGCTTCTGCGACCTGCTCGCGCGAATGAGCGCGGAGACGGACACCCGCTATCTGATCGTCACGCACAACGCCGTGACTATGAGCCGGATGCACCGGCTCTACGGTGTGACCATGATCGAGAAGGGCATCAGCCGGCTTGTCTCCGTCGATCTCGGCGCGGCGGAGACCCTGCTCGCGGCGGAATAATCGATTGAAGCCCATGAACTGATAATGATTCTCGATTGCGGCCGCTACGTGATTGCGAACGACTCTCATTAGCGATAATCGGGCGGACACGAAACGAACCACGTTCGAAGGGGAAAGTACCGTGTCCGTCGCTGTTCGCGCCTTGCTTGGCGCCACGTCCTTGCTCGTCCTGTCCTCGGCGGCTCATGCCACCGACACCGGCACCACGGCTGCTTCCACCAGCGTGGACGCGGCCGACATGGCGAATGTCGATCCGATCGTCGTGACCGGTCAGCGCGAGGAATATGGCGTCAAGTCGACCAGCACCGCAACGAGGACCGAGACCCAGATCAAGGACATTCCCCAAGCACTTACGGTCATCTCCGAGAGCCAGATCGAGGATCAGCAGCTCCGCTCCGTCGCGGACCTGCTGCTGTTCGTGCCGGGAGCGACGCCCGGGACCGGGGAGGCCAATCGCGACCAGCTGACGCTGCGCGGTAACAACACGACGGCCGACTTCTTCCGCGACGGCCTGCGGGACGACGTCCAGTATTTCCGCGACTTCTACAACGTGGACCGGGTGGAGGTCCTGCGCGGGCCCAACGCGATGGTCTTCGGCCGGGGCGGCGGCGGCGGGATCATCAACCGTGTCACCAAGCGCGCGAGCCTCGGTGCCCACTATGAGGCGATCGGATCGGTCGACAGCGAGGGTGGCTATCGCCTGAGCACGGACATCGACCATCCTCTCGGCGAGAACGTCGGCGGACGGCTGAACGCAGTCTACGAGAATGGCGAGAGCTTCCGCCGGCATGTCGAGCTGGAGCGCTACGGCATCAACCCGACGGTGGGCCTGCTGGTCACGCCCGACACCCGGATCGACCTTGGCTACGAGTATTTCCACGATCGGCGGACCACCGATCGCGGCGTGCCATCGCTGAACGGCGAGCCGCTGGAGGGCTTCGACCGCACCTTCTTCGGCGATCCGGACCTCAGTTTCTCCAGGGCCGACGTGAACATCGCCACCTTCGCGATCAGTCACGATTTCGGCGGCGGGCTCAGCATCCGCAACCGCACGCTGCTCGGCGACTACGACAAGTTCTACCAGAACGTGTACCCGTCGAGCACGGTGCTTGCCGCGCAGACCACGCCGGTCCCACTGCCGGAAGGCGTGACGCTGGGCGCATACAACAGCCGCAACGACCGGAAGAACCTGATCAGCCAGACGGACCTTGTCTATGAAGGGTCGCTGGGCGGGATCGACCAGACGCTGCTCGTAGGGTTCGAGGTGGGCTGGCAGAAGAGCCGCAATCAGCGCCTGTCGGGCACGATTTCCGGCCTGCCGGGGAACCGCGCCCCGCTCAGCGACCCTACGGTGGACGTGGACGTCACCTTCGCGCCCTCGCCTGCGGGCACGGATGCCGACAACCGGACCCGGGCCGAGGTGGCCGCGGTCTACGTGCAGGAACAGCTTCGTCCTACGGAATGGCTGGAGATCCTGGCCGGCTTGCGCTTCGATCACTTCCGTCTGGAGGTGGCGGACTTCCGCCCGACCGCGGCTCGGCCCGAGTTCGTCCGGACGGACAAGCTGGTCTCGCCGCGCCTGGGCGTGATCCTGAAGCCGCTCGAGAACCTGTCGATCTACGCGAGCTATAGCCGTTCCTACCTGCCGCAATCGGGCGACCAGTTCAGCGGGCTCGACCTCACGACCGAGGCGCTCAAGCCGGAGCGGTTCGACAATCTCGAGCTTGGCGCCAAGTGGGAGCCGGTCCGGGGCCTGCTCGCGACGGCCGCGATCTATCGCCTCGACCGAAGCAACACGCGGGCCACCGACCCGGCCGATCCGACCCGCATCGTGCTGACCGGCGAGCAGCGGACGCGCGGCCTGGAACTGGGGCTGGAGCGCAGCATCAGCGACGATTGGCAGGTCTCGGCAGGATATGCCTGGCAGGACGCGGAGATCACGCGGACCACGACGGCCGCTCCCGCCGGCCGGAAGGTCGCGCTGGTCCCGAAGCACAGTGCCTCGCTCTGGACGCGCTACCAGGTGTCGAAGCCGCTCGGGGTGGGCGTGGGCGTGATCGCGCGGTCGAAGTCCTATGCGTCAATCAGCAACCAGGTGGTGCTGCCGAGCTTTGCGCGGGTCGATGCGGCGGCCTTTTACCGCATCGCGAATGGGGTGAATGCGCAGCTCAATGTGGAGAACCTGCTTGGCGCGGATTATTTCGCGACCGCGCACAACGACAACAACATCGCACCGGGCGCGCACCGGACCGCGCGGGCGACACTGAAGCTGGACTTCTAGGCGTCACGATCCGGCAAGTTCCTCGCTTCGGAGGCGGATTCGTTTGAGGTCCTCGACGAAGCGGGCGCGTTCTTCGGCTCGGCGGTCCTCTTCCGGGATGCGGAGGAGGAAGCTGGGGTGCACGGTGATCCAGCATTCGCTGCCGTCGGCGAGTGTCAGCGGCGCCTCGCGTGCGCGGCTGATGGTCACCGTCTTGCCGGTTAGCGAGCGGGCCGCCGTTGCGCCCAGGGCGACGGTCAGCGGCGGGCGGATGAGCGCGCGCTCCTGCTCCTGCCACCAGCGGCAGGCTTCGATTTCGCCGGCGTCAGGCTTGGAATGGATGCGCCGTTTGCCGCGTTGTTCGAACTTGAAGTGCTTGACCGCGTTGGTGACGTAGGTCTGCGTGCGGTCGATACCCGCGGCCTGGAGCGAGGCGTCGAACAGCTGGCCGGCGGGGCCGACGAACGGACGGCCGGCAAGGTCTTCCTGGTCCCCCGGCTGCTCCCCGACGAACAGGATGCGGGCATTGAGCGGCCCCTCGCCGAACACCGTCTGGGTGCCGCATTTGTAGAGGTCGCAGCGCGTGCATGAGCGAGCTTCGGCCAGCAGCGCTTCCCAGCTGGCGCGGAGGTTGCCGCCGGGCTCGATGCGGCGTTCGGCCTCCAGCGCACTGGCGAGCCCGTCCTTAGCGGCTGCGCGGTCGATCATCTCCAGCTCCCTGGCGCGGGCACCCGCGATCAGCGGGGCAACGAGCGAGGTCTCCGGCATGTTGCGCCAGTATTTCTTTGGCATTTCCTTCAGCATCGCCTTCACCTTGAGGCGCGCCGGGTTGAAGATGCTGGCGTAATAGGTCTTCCACGTCTCCTCGAGCGGATCGCCACCCGGCGCATCGGCTTGCGTGGCGCCCGGCCCCTCGGTCAGGTTCTCGCCGTCCCAGTGGATCGACAGCTCGGGGGTCAGGATCGACCAGCGCATGTTGGCGAAGCGCCGGACGAAGAAGCCGGCCTCGCGCCGGACGATGTGGTGGTCCGGTTCGAACCACGCGACGAAGCGGGTCTGCCCATCGGCTTCCGTCAGTTCACGGAAGCGGACAAAGGCATGCATCTTGTGCGCGTCGCGGCGCACCTCCTTGGCGAGGCGCTCCAGCCGATCGGTCAGCGGGTCGGCCCGGTCCTCCAGTGCCTTCCGGTTCGCCTTGAGCTTCCACAGCATGGCGTAGAGCAGGCCGAAGCGCTCCGGGTCGGAGTGGCAGACGACTGCCTTGGCGAGGTCCACGAACTGGCGGGGGACGGAGAAGCTCGCACCCTCGGACGCCCCCGCCCGGGACGCCTCGCGGCCGAACAGCTCCGCCTCCCCGCCTTCGACGGTCCACACGACCTCCGGTGGCCGAAGTCCGGCCGTGAGGAGGTCGCGCGCGGCGTCACGCCACCCGTCGAAATCGTCCGGCTCCTTCAGGGTGACCCGAACGGGGCCGGTCATGCTCCTCTCCCCTGCGTGAGGGGAGGAGGGCTCGCACCTAGAACTTCGTCCCGATTCCGATGCCGAACACCAGCGGATCGATGCTCACCTTTACCCGCTGCGTGCCCGCAGCCGCCGTCGCCAGCCGCGCATCCGTGTCGATGTCGATGTACTTGGCATCGAGGTTCAGGAAGACCCGGTCCGTAATTGCCACGTCCAGCCCGACCTGCGCCGCAAGGCCGAAGCTGCTGTCCAGTTTCACGTCGGTGTTTCCAACCGCCGCCTCCAGCCCGTCGCTCGCCTTCTCCGAGTAGAACAGGGTGTAGTTCACGCCCACGCCGACGTAAGGCCGGACCTTGCCCTTGGGGTTGAAGTGGTACTGGGCGGTGAGCGTCGGCGGCAGCACCCAGGTCGACGCCAGCTTGCCGATGGAGCCGGTCGTTCCGGTCTTGCCCGACACCTTGTGCTTGGTCGTGGCGGCGATCAGCTCGAACCCGATGTTGTCCGTCGCCATGTAGGTGATGTCGACCTCCGGCGCGAAGCTGGTGGAGACCTTCACCTCCTCGCTCGAGAAGGCTGGCGTTATGCCGCTCGAATCCTCCTGCGGCGCGACGGCAATGGCGCGTGCACGCAGCAGGATGTCGCCCGCTTCCGCATGGGCCGGCGCTGCGACGCCGATGGCTGCAACGGCAAGGAAAAACCCGGTCTTCATGATCGCTCCCAGTGGCTGTTCTCGTTGTCGAAGCGAGCCTTAGGAGCGGGGAAAGCGAGGTGAGTTGATCTGCCTCAAAGCAGCGGTTCACGCCGCGAACAGCTCCAGCTGTTCGCGCTTGGGCGTCACGAGGGACTTCAAGTCGGCCCGATCGGTGAGCAGGGTCGGGCGCCAGTCACTGGTGACGATGAACGGCCGCAGCTTGGCGATGCTGACGGTCAGGCGCGCCACGTCGTCGAGGGTGAAGGTGCGGAACCGGCGCGACTTGAGGATGCGGTCCACGGCCTTGGTGCCGAGGCCCGGCACGCGCAGCAACTGCTCGCGACTGGCGCGGTTCACATCGACGGGAAAGTGCTCGCGGAACTTGAGCGCCCAGGCGAGCTTCGGGTCGATGTCGAGCGGGAGCATGCCGCTGGGCTCCGCTGCTTGCACCACCTCGGCCGGCTTGAAGCCGTAGAAGCGCATTAGCCAGTCCGACTGGTAGAGCCGGTGTTCCCGCATCAATGGCGGGCGCTGCAATGGGAGAACCGCACTGGCGTCGGGGATCGGCGAAAAGGCTGAGTAGTAGACGCGCCGGAGTGAGAAGCGGTCGTAGAGTGTCGACGCCTTTTGCACGATGTCTGTGTCTGTGGCGGCGTCCGCCCCGACGATCATCTGCGTGGATTGGCCGGCGGGCGCGAACTTGGGCGCGCTCTTGTACTTGGAGCGCGCATCCTTCGTGTCCTCGATCGCGCCCTTCATGTCGCGCATCGCCCCTTCGATCTGCGGCGCACTCTTTTCTGGAGCAAGACGGGCGAGGCCGGGCTCCGTCGGCAGCTCGACGTTGATCGACACACGGTCGGCATGAAGTCCCGCCTGCCGCACCAGCTCCGGGTCGGCATCGGGAATGGTCTTGAGGTGGATGTAGCCGCGGAAGTCGTGGTCCTCGCGCAGGGAGCGGGCGACCTCCACCAGCTGCTCCATCGTATAGTTGGACGAGCGGATGATTCCGGAGGAAAGAAACAGCCCCTCGATATAGTTGCGCTTGTAGAAGGCGAGGGTGAGGTTCACGACCTCTTGGGCGGTGAACCGCGCGCGGCGCACGTTCGAGCTCTTGCGGTTAATGCAATAATGGCAGTCGAAGATGCAGCTGTTGGTCAGCAGGATCTTGAGCAGGCTGATGCAGCGCCCGTCCGGCGCATAGGCGTGGCAAATGCCCATCCCTTCCGACGAGCCGACGCCCTTGCCGCCGCGACTGTCGCGCTTGGTCGTGCCGGACGACGCGCAACTCGCATCATATTTCGCCGCGTCCGCGAGGATCGCCAGCTTCTCGCGGGTGTCGAGCTGCGCCATCTGTTCGATATATGTTCACGCGCTCGCTCGCGCAAGCTTTCGTTGCTTTTCCGGCGTTTAGGTCAGACGGACAGCTTGGACCGGGCCTGCTGGCCGAGCGCCCCCGCGGACGGGTTGTGGATGATCCGGTAGCGGGCCTCGACCAGGCTGAAGATCCCGAAGGCGGCGAGGCCGATGGCGATGATCATGTCCCATGGGCTGGTCAGCCAGGACAGTGCCTGCTCCATCCCGCCGGCTTCGCTCGCCTGCGCCTCCGTTCCCGCGCGAGACAGGAAGAAGCCGCTGATGAGGAACACGATGCCCCGGGCCGCATAGCCGAGGCGTCCCGCCCATTTCACCCATGGCTCGTGCGCAACGCTTGGGTCGAGATTGTCGCAGAAGCTCGCCTTTGCGGCCTTCACCAGCTGGAAGAACCCGACGCCGATCAGGACCAGGCCGGCAAGCAGCAGCATCAGCGTTCCGCCGGGTAGGCTGAGCGCGGACTGTGCGCCTTCCTGGGTCCCGTTGCCGCTGCTGGAACGGGCGGCTCCGCGGATGAGAGAGATTGCTTGCCAGGCGAGGAACAGGTGGATGAGGCCACTCCCAGCCGCACCCGCCCGCTGCGCCATCCCCTGCTTGTCGTCGTCATGGCGCTCGACGTTGAAGGCGGCATCGCTGAGGCGCCACAGGCCGTAGCCGATTAGGCCAGCGGCCATGACGATCAGCAGGAGTCTGCCGCCACCCTCGCCGAGGTAGCGGAGCGCGCCGCTGACATCCTCGGTTCGACCGGTGCGGATAATCAGATAGGCGATGACGAGGTAGAGCAGCCCGCGGGCAGCAAAGCCGAGGCGGGTGAGGGTGGTCAGCCGTGCGCTGGCGTCCATGAACGATCCTCCTGTTGAGTGGCGAACGGCTGGACCCCGGCTCCGTTCCGCGCGCGCAACGGCTGGTCCCGCGTGGGCAGGGCAGGCGTTGGCGGGCACAGGAGTCTTGGCCGATGCGCATCCATCATCTGAACTGTGGAACCTGTTGTCCCTGGGGCGGACGGGTGTTCGACGGATCGAGCCACGGCCTGCTGCACGGGCATATCGTCTGCCATTGCATGCTGATCGAGACGGATGCCGGCCTGGTGCTGGTCGACACCGGCTTCGGCCGGAAGGACATTGCTCGGCGCTCGCGGCTGAGTGGCTTTTTTCGCTTCCTCAACCAGCCGCAGTTCCGCGAAGGGGAGACCGCCGCTCACCAGGTGCGCGCACTCGGTTTCGACCCGGCCGACGTTCGGCACATCCTGGTCAGCCATCTCGACTTCGATCACGCCGGGGGGCTCGAGGACTTTCCGAATGCGACCGTGCACATCACCGCGCGGGAGAAGGAAGTCGCCGACGAACAGCGCGGCGGCGCCTTCGTCGGGACGCGCCGCTACCGTCCCCAGCAATGGGACGAGGTGAAGGAGTGGAAGCTCTACCCAATGGGCCGGGGCGAGCCGTGGATGGGCTTCGATGCCGTTCGCCAGCTCGACGGCCTTCCGCCCGAGATCCTGCTGGTCCCGCTGGCGGGTCACACCTGGGGCCATAGCGGAGTGGCGGTGGATACTGGGAACGGCTGGCTGTTCTACGCGGCCGACGCCTACTTCTTTCACGGCGAGGTCGGGCACACGGAGCGGCGCTGCCCGCCCGGAATGCGCTTCTATCAGCGGATGATGGAGGTGGATCGGCAGGCGCGGCTGACCAACCAGGAAAAGCTGCGGGCGCTGTCCGTGGAGCGTCGGGGCGAGGTCACCTTGTTCTGTGCCCATGACCGGGTCGAGTTCGAACGGTTCGCGCCGCGGGAGCCGATTGGCCGGACCTTCGCCTGAGCTCTCGTCGGCGCGGGCTTGACCCGGGGTTCGCCTTCTCCTCTCCTGTTCGCGCAACCGGGTGAGGGAGGAATGAATGCGCCGTTGGACTCTTGCGCTTGCCGCCAGCGTGCTGGCTCTCGGCGCGCCTGCCGTCGCGGGCCCGACGGAAGACTTCGCGAAGCTGCAGGACGACGTTTGGGCGGCGGCGCTGAAGACTTACCCGATCTTTGCGACGCAGGTCGGCGTGTCGACCTACGACCGGGAATTGGCGCCGCTCAGCCTCGCCGAGATGGACCGGCAGGCGGCGGAAGCCGGCGCGTTCCTGAAGCGACTGCAAGCCATCCCAACGAGTGCGCTCAGCCCGGCGGACCAGACCAACCATGCGATCCTTCGCACCATGCTGTCGGACCAGGTCGAGGCGAACCGCTTCGGGCACCGGCAGATGCTCTATTCGACGCTCGGGTCGTACCACGACAATCTGGCGGGGCTCGGCGAGACCCTGCCGTTCCGCACCAAGGCGGATTACGACAACTACCTTGCGCGCCTTGCTCTCGTGCCGTCGCGGATGAAGGCTTATGGCGAGATCAGCCGGAAGGCGGCGCGGGAGGGCTTCGTCCAGCCGTGCGTGACGCTGACCCGCATGCCCGACACCATCACCGGGCAGATCGCGGACGACCCCGCCAAGTCGCGCTTCTACGCGCCGTTCGCCGGGCAGCGGCCGGGCGGAGTGGCAGCGGCGGACTGGGCGGCGTTGCAGGCGCGCGCGCAGGAGGTGATCCGGAGCCAGGTGAACCCGGCCTATCGTGAGTTCGCGCAGCTTTATGCCAGGGAGCTTGCCGGCAGGTGCCGTCAGAACATCAGCATCTCGTCCACGCCGCAGGGCCGTGAATATTACGCCTTCCTGGTTCGCCAGCACACCACGACGAACCTGACGCCCGAGCAGATCCACGAGATTGGCCTGAAGGAAGTAGCCCGGATCCGCGCCGAGATGGACCAGGTGGCGAGCAAGGCCGGGTTCCCGAGCCGGACGGCCATGATCCAGGACATGCGGACCAACGCCAAATGGTTCGCCAGGACGCCGGAGGAATTGCTGGAGAAGACGGCTCTCCAGGCCAAGGTCATCGATGGGAAGATGCCGAGCCTGATTGGGCGGCTGGCGCGCCTGCCCTATGGCATCCGGCCGATGAATCTCGCCACCGCGCCGGGCGATACCACCGCGCGCTATCAGCCCGGCAGCGTCGAGACCGGGCTCGCGGGCTTCTATCTCGTGAACACCACCAAGCTCGACCAACGGCCGTTCTGGGAGATCCCGGCGCTGACGGTCCACGAGGCCGTTCCCGGTCACCATCAGCAGATCGCCCTGCAGCAGGAACTGGCCATGCCGCCGTGGCGCAAGAACCTCGCGTTCTTCACCGCATTCGTGGAGGGCTGGGGCCTCTATTCCGAGCGGCTCGGGATCGAGATGGGCATCTACGACACGCCGCAGAAGGATATGGGCCGGCTTGGCTACGAGATGTGGCGGGCCATCCGGCTGGTGGTGGACACGGGCATCCACTCCAAGGGCTGGAGCAAGGAACAGGCGGTCCAGTACTTCCGCGACAACGGCACGCTGACCGAAGCGAACATCGACGCCGAGGTGAACCGCTACATCAGCGATCCGGGACAGGCGCTCGCCTACAAGCTGGGCGAACTGAAGATCCGCGAACTGCGCACGCAGGCGGAACGGGAGCTAGGCGACCGCTTCGACCTGCGTCGCTTCCATGACGCGGTGCTGGGGCAAGGGTCGGTGCCGCTCGATGTGCTCGAGGCGCAAGTGAAGGGGTGGATTGCGGCGGAGCGGGGTTAGACCTCGTGACTCGGTAGTAAGGCGGACCCCGGCTCAAGGCCGGGGTAACAACGTCCTTATTGCTCCGGGGGAGTGCCTTCGACCGCCGCCTCGGCGCTCTCCGCGCGGGCCTGGTCGATGATCTGCTGGAGGCAGCCGGTGTGCCCGCCCGGACCGACGGCCGAGCAGCTGTTGATGCCGGTGCGGCCGACCGTCTCGAAGCTGCGGGCACGCGCCGCCCAGCTTTCACGGGTCTGGCGGGCGCCGCCGGTGCGGAGGTTTTCAGGGATACGATAGCGCTCGCTCTCCGGCTTGCGGGCGCAGACCACGACTTCGTCATCGGTCGAGCGCGGGCACGGGTCGGTGCCGTAGACGATGATCTCGCTGATATTGCCGCTGGCATTCTGGGCCGCGGCGGGTGCGCCGGCGGCCGCGACGGTGAGGGCAGTTCCGGCGAGGCCGGCGGCCGCGAGAGCAAACTTCAACATGACGCTTCCTTTCTGTCGCCGAGAACGGATGAAGGCTCCCGGCGTATCCCCTTAGATTCTCTTCGAAAGTCCGATCGCGACCCGGCAGATGCCGCGAATGGCGGTGGTCAGGACCGGATAGGCCGGAGCATCCATCGCGCCGGCTTCCCGTGCAACGTCCCGATGCTCCAGCTCTTCGGCCTGAAAGTCGCGGATATCCGCCGCAAGCTCGGGATCGCTATCACCGAGGTCGCGCAATTGCTCGGCATAGTGGCGGTCGATCTCCGTTTCGACCGCGTCCGTGCAGGCCATGGCCGCCTTCTCGCCGATCAGCGCGGTGACCGCTCCCAATGCGAAGCCCCCAGCATTCCACAAGGGCTGAAGCAGGGTCGGGCGGACCCGCCGCTCTGCCATCAGCTGGTTGAAGCGCTTGAGGTGCCGCTCCTCCTGCGCAGCCATGCGGGCGACGAGGTGCGCGGCGGGCGACCCGGACGCAAGCACGGCCAGCTGACCGGCATAGATGCGGGTCGCGCCATATTCGCCCGCCTGGTCGACGCGGATCATCGACGCCGTGTCCGGCACGCGATCACCGGGGCGCCAGCGCGCCTCGCTCAGCGGCGCTTGAGGCTCAGCCATGCGATCGCTCCGGCAGCGGAAAGGGAGATGATGGCGTTCCAGCCTGCCATGGAGACGCCGAGGAACTCGAACTGGACCTGGTCGCAGCGGACGAGCGGTGAGGCCATGATTTCCTCGAGAGTCCGCGCGCCGGTGGCGGTGCATTCCGTGAGGCCCTGCCACCACTTGAGCTCGACCCCGGCATGAAAGACGCCGATCGCACCCGACACGGCGACCGCAAGCGCGGCCAGCAGAGTCAGGGGGCGTGCGCCCCGGGGGAGGAAGAAGCTCAAGCCGCCCAGCGCCAGCGCGGCCCAGTGCGGATAACGCTGCCAGTAGCACATCTCGCACGGGTTCAAGCCGCCGAGATGCTGCGAGCCCAATGCTCCGGCGAGGAGCCCGAACGGCACCAGTACCGACAGCCATTGTGCCCGGCGAAGGCTGCTGTCCGCTGCCCTCACGCCGATGCTGCCCCGTCGAGCGTCCATCGGTTTAACGCGACTTGGCTGCCGCCCCGCCGGCCGCGGTGCGCAGCGCCGGGTTCAGGCGCTTCAGGGTCTTGATCGCATAATCCAGCTGGAAGTCCTTCACGCCCTTCTTCTCCAGCTCCGCGGCGGTCATCGCGAAGCGCGGATCGGTCGTGTCGTCCTTTTCGAGCAGCGCGTCGTCCACCTTGTTCTGCGCGACGAGGTGCCGGCGAAGGTCGGCTTCGCGGACTGTCGGCCGGTCCTTGTAGTCGGGATCACTCAGCTGCGGCACGGCGATGTCCGGATCGATTCCGCCCGCCTGCACCGACCGGCCCGAAGGCGTGAAGTAGCGCGCCGTGGTCAGGCGGAGCGCGCTGTCCTGGTCCAGCTGAATGACGGTCTGGACAGAGCCCTTGCCGAAGCTGCGCTCGCCCATGACGATCGCGCGGCGCTGATCCTGCAGTGCGCCGGCGACGATCTCCGCGGCCGAGGCGGAACCCGCATCGACCAGCACAATGATCGGCCGCCCGCCGGTCAGGTCGCCCGGCGTGGCATAGAAGCGCTCGATGTCATCCTTCTCCCGGCCGCGCTCCGAGACGATCTCACCCCGCTCCAGGAAGGCGTCCGACACTTCGATCGCTTGGTCGAGGAGGCCACCCGGGTTGGAGCGCAGGTCGACGACGTAGCCGATGGGCTTGCCGCCCGCCGCCTTGTCGATCGCCTTCAGCGCCGCTTCGGTGGCGGCACCCACGTTCGCCGAGAAGCTGTTGATGTTGACGATGCCGATCCCGTCCTTGATCTCCCACTTCACCGGGCGAAGCTCGATGCGCTCCCGGTTGAGCGCAACGTCAAACGGCTTGTCACGACCCGGACGGACGATGGTCAGCTTGATGCCGCTGCCGGGAGGGCCGCGCATCTTTTCGACCGCCTCGTCGAGGTCGAGGCCATAAAGCAGCTCGCCATTGATGTGGGTGATGTAGTCGCCGGCCTTGATCCCGGCGCGGTCGGCGGGAGTGTCCTCGGTCGGGGATATCACCTTGACGGTGCCGTCCTCCATGGTGACCGAAAGGCCGAGGCCCCCGTAATTGCCTTCGGTCGTCGTGCGCATCTGCTGGAAGTCCGATGCTTCCAGGTAGCTGCTGTGCGGGTCGAGGCTGGCGAGCATGCCGTCGATGGCGCCCTTGATCAGCGTGTGATCATCCACCTTGTCGACGTAATTGGCCCGGACGCGCTCGAACACGCCCATGAAGGTCTCGAGCTCCTTGTAGGTGTCCACATCCGCCGCCGCGAGCGAAGAGGTGGTGACCGGAACCAGCGCCAGGGCGCCGACGAGAGCGAGCGGGGGAAGCAGCTTGCGGATCATACGCGAATCCTTGCGGTCAGATGGGACCATCTAGCCTGTCTTGCCGGTCTTTGACAGCAAGGGAGATGAACGCGCGATGAGGGCCGAAGGCTGCGGCGTGCCGTTTCGGCTCAATTCCACGGTAATGTCGCCCAGCGCCCGGCCGATCGGCACGCCTTTCGAGACCGCAGAGCCGACCGGCAACGTCGTTCTTACCTCGGTCATCAGCGTCATCCAGCCGTTGCCATGGTCGAGGATCACCACGCCCTCACGGCGGCGGAATGGACCGGCGAAGGCGACCCGACCGTCGGCGGGAGCGAGCACGGGCGCGCCCCGGTAGGCATCGACCGTGACCCCGCGTGAACGCACGCCATGCTCGGACACTTCGGACAGGCCGGTGAGCACGCGCGCCTGGATCGGCATCTGCCAGTCGAGGGCGGGAGGGGCCGGACCGCCCTCCGGCGGGAAGGGGCGGGCGGCAGCGGGTGGCAGCCGGCCGAGGTCGGCCGCGAGCCGTGCGGCGCTGCGCTGCTGAACCGCCTCGCGCTCCAGCATCGCCGCCTGCTCGCCGGCGCCAAGTGCCACGTCACCCGCCGCGATGGCCTGACCGCCGAGCCGCGTCGCACGCCCGATCGCCGCGCGCTCGAGAGCGGCGAAACGCTGCTGCGCCTCACGGAGCGTTATCCTCTCGCGTGCGAGTTCGGCGGCATTGGCGCGGGCCTGTTCCGCGAGCCGCTGGACCTTTGCCAGCTCGGTACTGAGAGCAGCGGTTCGCACCCGGATAACGGGGACGGTGGTGTCGAGCAGCGCCCGGATCGTGACGAAGTCGCGGATCGAGCCGCGGTCGGCAAGCGCGAGCAACGGCGGACGACGGCCCATCTGGGCCACGCCGGCGAGCAGCATGGCCGCGGGCCGTTGCTCCGCGGCGAGCTTCGCCTTGCGCTCTGCGAGTTGACGCTGGAGCGCGGCGCTGCGCAGTTCGGCGGCGCTGATCCGGCTTTCCGCCGCCACGATGGACGCGGCTGCGGCGGCCTGCTCGGCGCGCAACTTCTCCGCCTCGGTCCGCGCGTCCCGGGCAGCCTGCTCCAGCCGCTGGACCTCGCGACCCGCCGCCGCGGCATCGGCGCGCGCCTGGCTCGCCGGATCGGTGGCCGACACGAGCAAAGGCGCGAGCAGAAGAAGGGCCAGACGGCGCATGCCGCTATCCTTCGCGATGATAGGGGTGTCCTGCAAGGAAGGATGTGGCCCGGAACAATTGTTCGGCGAGCATTGCCCGGACCAATAGGTGCGGCCATGTCGCCGGCCCGAAGCTCAGCAGCAGGTCGGCCGAGGCGCGGCTCTCCTCGCCATGGCCATCCGCCCCGCCGATCAGAAAGCGCGCCTCGCGTTTTCCCGAGTCCCTCCAAAGCTCCAGCTTTCGCGCCAGGTCGACGGAGGAGAGCGCCGCTCCACGCTCGTCCAGCGCAATGGTGATGCTGTTGGTGGGGAGCGGGGGAACGGTGCCACCTCGATCGGGCAGTTCCGTCAGTCTGGTCGGCCAGGTGATGCGCTTCAGGTAGCGGTCGACCAGCTCGGCTTCGGGCGAGCGACCAATCTTCCCGCGGGCGGTGATGTGGAGGAGCAAGTCAGGCCGGGGAAGCGCCCGCCGCCTGCTTCACCGGCTCGTCCCCGAACGCCCACATGCGCTCGAGATTGTAGAAGGTGCGGACCTCCGGACGGAACAGGTGGACGATGACGTCGTCGGCGTCGATCAGGACCCAGTCGGCAGCCGGCAGCCCTTCGACCCGGACATTCTTCCCGAACTCCTTCTTCAGGCGGTCGGCGAGCTTGGTGGCCATGGACGCCACCTGCCGCGTCGAGCGGCCCGAGGCGATGACCATGTGATCGGCAATGCTCGACTTGCCCGCCAGCGGGATGGAAACGACTTCGACGGCCTGGTCGTCATCCAGCGACTGGAGCACGCTTCGGTGAAGCTCTTCCACCGTGGCGACAGCGGGAGCGCCAGCTTCTTTAGGGTCGTCGGCCAAGTTCTCTCCTGTTGTTGTCGGGGTCAACGCGCGAAGGCCCGCTCATGTTGCAGGCGAAACGGTTGTGCCAATCGGGGTCGAGCGCGCGGAGGGCGGTGGCGGAGGTCCGGTCGGGCGGAAGCCTCAGGAAGATAATCGCCGGTGCACTCCAACGCGTCCAGTCTCTTGCCTGGCCCCGGGGTCGGACGAAGCGCCGGAGCCAGCCCATCGCGCGAGCCGCGCGGGCGTCGTCATCATACCCGGGCCGGGAAAGCACGGCAATCGGGACCATTCGCGCCAAGTCACGCCAGCGCCGCCACTGATGGAATTGCGCCACAGTGTCCTCCCCCATCAGCCAGACGAAGCGGTGCCGGGGATGGCGGGCGAGCAACTTGTGAAGGGTGTCCACCGTGTAGCGGGTCCCCACCCGCGCCTCGAAGTCACTGACCTTGATCGGCGCTCGCCGTGCCTGCAGCCGGGCGGAGGCAAGGCGGGCAGCGAAGGGCGCCATGCCGGTAGCGGACTTCAGCGGATTGCCGGGCGAGACCAGCCACCAGACCTCGTCAAGGCCAAGCGCCTCCATCGCCGCCAGGCTCATCCGCCGGTGCGCGCGATGGGCCGGATTGAAGCTGCCCCCCAGAAGCCCGATGCGCCGCACAATGGGAGGACTAGCAGCACACGACGGATTGAGCCACTGTCGGCTCAGGGGAACAGGAATGACCGCAGTCGAGCCGATCGCAGATGCAGTCACGGGCGGCGTTCTCGGGGCAGCGGTTGAACCGCGAACCGGGGCACCGGTCGGCGCGGACGGCCATACGCAGGAACGGTCCTGCCTCAACTGCGGCACGGGCCTCGTCGGGGATTATTGCCATGCCTGCGGGCAGCGGGCGCACGTGCACCGCTCGCTTCATGCCTTCGGCCATGACCTGCTGCACGGCGTGTTCCACTTCGAGGGAAAGATCTGGCGCACCCTGCCGATGCTCGCGTGGCGCCCGGGCGAGCTGACCCGGCGCTACATCGAGGGGCAGCGCGCCAGCTTCGTCTCGCCAATCGCGCTGTTTCTGTTCTGCGTGTTCCTGATGTTTGCGGTGCTGGGACTGACCGGAACGCTGAACATGGCGTCAGGAGACCAGCTCCGGGAAGGGATCGAGAATAGCGCCAACCAGCAGCGCGAACTCGTCCGCCGGTTGGAAGCGGAACGCGCCGCCGCAGTGGCCCAGCAGCGTCCCACCGCGGACATCGACCGGAAACTGCAGGCGGCGCGCGACGACCTGCAGGTCACCGAGGCATTTCGCGACCAGCGGGTGCTGAAGCTCGATACGGCGGAAGAGCGGGCCTCGATTCCCCCGTGGCTGCGCGAGCCGATCGAAAAGGTCGCCAGGAACCCGGACCTGCTTTTCTTCAAGCTCAAGACCAACGCGTACAAGTTCAGCTGGATGCTCATTCCGCTGAGCGTCCCATTCATGTGGCTGCTCTTCCCGTTCAGCCGGCGCTTCCGGCTATACGACCACACGATCTTCGTGACTTATTCGCTCTGCTTCATGACGTTGTTGGCGGTTGTGGCAGCGGTGATGATCCGCCTCGGCCTGGCCAATATGTCAGGCCTGCTCTGGCTTATCCCGCCGTTCCATATGTATCGCCAACTGAAGGGCGCTTATCAGCTCAGCAGGGTTGGAGCGCTGTGGCGCACGATCGCTCTGGTGTTCGTCGTCGCGGTCACCACGACGCTGTTTCTGCTGGTTCTGCTGACGCTTGGTATCTTCGACTAGCCTAGCCGCGGCACGGGTACTTGGCCGCGAGGATGCGCAAGGTCGCCTCGCTCATGTCGATCTTGCGCCGCTCGGCTTCGGGGATGGCGGAAAGCCGCTTCATGAATTCGGTGCTGTCCATGCTCTGCTTGCCTTCGGGCGGACAGAAACGGGCCTTGGTGCCCGACTTGGCCGCGGCAAGGCGGTGTTCGCGGGCCTTGAGCCCGGCGGCCTGCCCTTCGGTCATCAACGCCTTGATCTCGCCGCGGGAAAAAATGGCCATCGCGCCCTTCTTCTTGAGCGCGGTTGCCCTCTCATGAAACAGCTGTGCGTTCATGTTCTGAGCGGTGGCGACCGACGGCGTGGCAGCCAGCACGGCCGCGACAAGAATGGCAAGACGCAAGAAGAACCTCCCCGACGTGATGAACGCCAGAAGAGGGTCCACCGGCTGAACGCGCGTTTAACGGCTTACCGCCGGCAGGGATACTTTTTCTGGAGGATCCTCAGCATGGCCGCGCGCAGGCTGACCCGGGCGCGTTCGGCGGGTGGAATGGCCTCGAGGCCGCGGAGGAACTCGGTCTGCCCCAGCTCCGCCCGCGGTTTGGGCGAGCAGTAGAGGATTGGCCGACCGGTTCGTTCGGCGGCTTCCCGCTCCAGGCGAATGGACGTGCCCGCAGCGGTCGCCTCATCCTTGAGGCGGCGATAATCGCTGTCGAACAAGGCGAGGGGACCCTTGGCCTTCAGCCGATTGGCACGATCGAGGAAGTTCTGTGCCGATCCGGCAGGAGCGGCCTGGGCGGGGAGCGCGGCCAGCAGCAACGCGGCTGCCAGGAACGCTCCCCGGACCACGTCAGGCCCCGGCCGGAGCCGCCCCGCCAAAGCCTGCCTTAGGCTTGCGGCTCTTGGGAATGGACGAGCCGGCGGCGGGGATGACCGGCTTGGTGGAATGCCCACGATCCACGGTGCCGCCGTCGAGGATAGTCTTGATCTCCTCGCCGGACAGCGTCTCATATTCGAGCAGCGCCTTGGCCAGGCTGTGCAGCTGCTCCTCATGCTCGGTCAAAAGCGTCCGGGCACGCTCGTAGCCGCCATCGACGATCCGCCGGATCTCCTTGTCGATCAGCTGCGCCGTCTCGTTCGACATGTGGCGCTGGCGGTTCATCGAATAGCCGAGGAACACCTCCTCGTCGGCATCCGCATATTGCAGCGGGCCGAGCGCATCCGACATGCCCCAGCGGGTCACCATGTCCCGGGCCAGGCCGGTTGCATACTGAATGTCCGACGACGCGCCGGAGCTCACCTTGTCGTAGCCGAAGATGATCTCCTCGGCGACGCGGCCGCCCATGGCGACGGCCAAGTTCGCGTGCATCTTGTCCCGGTGGTAGCTGTAATTATCCCGCTCCGGCAGGCGCATCACCATGCCCAGTGCGCGGCCGCGCGGGATGATGGTGGCCTTGTGTATCGGGTCGGACGCGGGCTCGTGCAGCGCGACGATGGCGTGACCAGCCTCGTGGTAGGCGGTCATGCGCTTCTCGTCCTCGGTCATGACCATGGACTTGCGCTCGGTGCCCATCAGCACCTTGTCCTTGGCCTCCTCGAACTCCTGCATGGCGACCAGCCGCTTGCCCTTGCGGGCGGCGAGCAGGGCCGCTTCGTTGACGAGGTTGGCGAGGTCCGCGCCGGAGAAGCCCGGAGTGCCACGGGCGATGACGCGCGCGTCCACGTCGGGGGCCAGCGGCACCTTCTTCATGTGGACGCCCAGGATCTGCTCGCGGCCCTCGATGTCGGGCCGCGGCACGACGACCTGGCGGTCGAAGCGACCCGGGCGCAGCAGGGCGGGATCGAGCACGTCCGGACGGTTGGTCGCGGCGATGATGATGATCCCCTCGTTCGCCTCGAAGCCGTCCATTTCGACGAGCAGCTGGTTCAGCGTCTGCTCGCGCTCGTCATTGCCGTTGCCGAGGCCTGCGCCGCGGTGACGGCCCACGGCGTCGATTTCGTCGATGAAGACGATGCACGGTGCCGACTTCTTGGCTTGCTCGAACATGTCGCGGACGCGGCTCGCGCCGACGCCGACGAACATCTCCACGAAGTCCGAGCCTGAAATAGTGAAGAAGGGCACGCCCGCCTCACCCGCAATGGCGCGGGCGAGCAGGGTCTTGCCGGTGCCCGGCGAGCCGACGAGCAGCGCGCCCTTCGGGATCTTGCCGCCCAGGCGGGCGAAGCGGCCCGGGTCCTTCAGGAACTCGACAATCTCCTGCAGTTCCTCACGAGCCTCGTCGATGCCGGCGACGTCCGCGAAGGTCACGCGGCCCTCCTTCTGGGTCAGCATGCGCGCGCGGCTCTTGCCGAAGCCCATGGCGCCGGAGCCCGCGTTCTTCTGCATCTGGCGCATGATGAAGAAGGACACGCCCAGGATCAGGATGAACGGCAGCGACTGGTAGAGCAGGATCAGCCAGAAGCTCGACTGCTCGGCTTCCTTGGCCTGAACCTGCACGCCCTTCTGGATCAGCCGCTCGGTGACCTGTGCGTCGGCAGGGGCCGTGGTGCGGAAGGACTGACCATTGCCAAGCTTGCCGCTGATGGTCTGCGTGCCGGTCGCGGCGGCCGCAACGGTGACGCTGCGGACATTGCCCTCGTCCACCTGACGGACGAAGTCGGAATAGGCGATCGGATCGCCCGCGGCCGTGCGGCTTCCACCCTCGATCATCTGGGCGAACAGCACCAATCCGAACAGCACGCCAACCCAGATCAGCAGGCTCTTGGTCCAGGGATTGCCGGGCTTCTTGTCCTTGTTCTTGTCGTCCATGCGTCTTCGTCGCTCCGCGAGTCTTGCCGCTCAAGATAGGCGAGCAGGCCTTAATAACAATGGAGCCCGACGGGTGTGCCGCCAGAAACACAGGGCAGGGACGTCGCGGTGAGGAGGTTCAGGAGAGCGACAGTCCGAATCCCCTACGGGCTGCCATGCTTCGCTTGTTCCGGCATGACACGACCGGACAACGTTAAGGAACCGGTTGGGTTTTTGGTGCGATAGTGCACCGGAACCACCGGGATCGCGGGAGACGAGATGCGCGTTCTTGCCCTGTTCTGCTGGCTTTCCGCCCTTTTCGCCACGCAGCCTGCGCTGGCGGCCACCAGTGCGACCCTTCAGCCACTGGAGCAGCAGCTGGCCTACCTGCTGGCCTCGCGCCCGGGCGACTATGGCGTGTCGGCCCTCGATCTCGACACGGGTGAAGCGATCAGCATCAACGGCGACAAGGCCTATCCCATGGCGAGCACGGTCAAGGTCGCCGTGGCTGCCGCTTACCTCGCGCAGGTGGATCACGGGCGGCGATCGCTCGACGATCAGATCGGCGGGCAGACGGCGCGGCAGCTGATGGAAGCGATGCTGATCCGCAGCAGCAATCCGGCGACGGACGCCCTCATTCGCAATCTCGGCGGACCGTCCAGCGTCCAGACCTGGCTGAGCTTCAATGGGTTGAGCAACATCCGCGTGGATCGCACGATCGCCCGGCTGCTGGCGGACAAGCGCGATCTGTGGGACGTCCGCGACAGCAGCACGCCCAACGCGATGGTGCAGCTGCTGAAGAAGCTCGATCGCGGCAAGGTGCTCTCGCCGTACAGCCGGCAATATCTCCTCAGTGTCATGGCGCGGTGCCAGACGGGCAAGAACCGGATGCGCGGCCTCCTCTCGCCCCTCACCCCCGTCGCCCATAAGACCGGAACGCTCAACAACTACACCAGCGACGTCGGGTTCATCACCTTGCCGGACGGGCGCCGCTTGGCGGTGGCGTTCTTCGCGCGCGGAGGAACGGACCGGCCGCGCGCGATCGCGGAAGCCGCGCGGGCGATCTACGACGGGTTCGTGTCGATGGTGCGCCGGCCGTTCATGGCCAGTCCGCTGGGCGCCAACTAGGCTCGTCTCGGCGGCGCCGGGGACAGGCGCCAGGTCTGTCCGCCCTCCAGCTTCAAGCCGCTCAGGGTGCAGGTGCCCCCTTGCGCCAGCACGCCGAGCGCGCGGTCGAGATCGGGTCCGCGCGGGGTCGGGCCATCCAGTCGCGTGATGGCGGCCAGCAACAACCTCCGCTGCAGCTCCCGCGGTAGGTCCGCGGCGTCTAGCCGGCACCGCCGGTCCGCGAACTCCAGCCGCTCGGCAGCAAGCCTAGTCGTGACCGCCTGGAGCGCTTCTTCGGCGTCCTCCAGATGCGCGGCGCTTCGGGCGATCAGGGCCGGGTCGAGCCAGGGAACGGCGGCGAGCAGCTGACGTGCCTGGGTCCGGTCGTGCCGCTTATCCTGGTTGGACGGGTCCTCGAGCGGTTCAAGTCCCGCGTCCGCCACGATCGCCTCCAGCTCCCGCTTGCGCCAGCCGAGGAGCGGGCGGATTAGCTGCACTTCACCCAAGAGGCGTGATGCGCGGACACCCGCCAGACCGCCGAGCCCTGCACCCCTGCTCAACCGCATGAGCAAGGTTTCCGCCTGGTCGTCCGCGTGATGCGCGGTGGCGATGGCGTGGAGGTGGCGCGACCTCGCCCAGTCCTCGAGCGCGGCATAGCGAGCGGACCGTGCCTGGGCTTGTAGGCTCGCTCCAGCCGGAACCGACACGGCAAGCACCGCGTGGGAAACGTTCAACCTCGCGCAGACCTCCGCCACCATGCCCGCTTCGGCGCCGCTTTCCGGTCGCAACTGGTGATCGACCGTCGCAGCCTCCACGGCTCCGGGCCGAGCGGCCGCGGTCAGCAGCAGGAGCGCAAGGCTGTCCGGTCCTCCGGACACGGCGACACCGATCGGCCCCGAACCCATTAGGGCGTCGAGATCGGCCCGGAAGCGCTGCAGGCTGGAGTCACTCACCATCGCGCGCGGTGTGGAGCAATCCGGTCCCGCGGCAAAGGGTGGCGTGGCGCCTATCGGCAGCCGGCCTTCTGCTTGGCGTCGGGCAGCAGCTCCCGTAGGGCCGGGCGCATGGTGCTGCCGTAGACGTCCTCCAGCTCGGCATAAGCCTTGCAGGCCTGACCGGGCTGCTTCAGCGCCATCAGCGACTGACCGAGATAGAAGAGGCTGTCCGGTGCCCGCTCGCCCTTGGGATTGCTGCGGTAATTGGCCAGCAGTGCCTCGGCCGCCGCGCGCGGCTCCCCCTTGTCGAGAAGGGCGCGGCCGGCAAGGTTGTTGGCCCAGCTGACCCGGCGATGACCGGGGAAGGAGGACGCCATTGCGCGCAGGGCCGCGATCGCCTCGTTGTACTTCTTCTGCTCCCATAGGCGGAAGCCCACGTCATAGGCAGCTTCGCCGTCGGCGGCGAAGGAGCCCGTCGCCGGTGTTGCCGGAACGGTGGCAGCCGTAGCGGAGGGCCGCGTGGTCGCGGGTGTCTCCACCTTCGGCTGCGGGCGGGGCGGCGGGCTTTCGCTCGTCGCAGGTGCTTCCGTGGGTGCATTCGAGCCAGTCCCCGATGCCGTGGCGGCTCCGGTCTCCAGGGCGCGCAAACGGGTTTCTTGGTCTGCCCGAAGCCGAGCCAGCTCCGCTTCGAGCGTAGCGACCCGGTTGCCGCTTTCCTCCGCCAGCCGTGTCACGTCCGCCAATTGGCGTTCGAGGTTGTCGATCCGCGCGGAGAGGGCAACGACGACCGTTTGCGAGGCGGCCGGATCGTCGCTGAATCCGGCGGTGTCGGCCGGCTGGCCCCGGGGGAAGACCTGCCGCTGAACCTGCCGGAGCTGCCGTTCCACCCTGTCGATGCGCTGTTCGGGCGTAGGCTGCCGTTGCGCCGCGGCGGGAGCGGCGAAGAGCGTGAGAGCGGTGCTGGCGATCAGAAGGCTGCGCATCATGGGTCTCGATCAGGGGTGCGGATGGTTGATGGCTGCAGGCACCGGGCTTGCTCCACGCTGAATCAGCGCTGGGCGCCAGCCGCCGGGTTCGCCGGCGTTGCACCGCCGCTACGCATCAGGTCCGCGGCGAGCAGGCTCACGTCACGCACGGTGGTCGCAGCCGGGCCGACCGGCGGCGCATCGGCCGTACCGACAGAAATGCGCAGGGCCTCCGGCTTGCCGGTGCGCAGCAGCGGCGCCTTGGCATCGGTCGGCACCTGGAAGCTCTGACCGGCGCGCAGTTCGCCTTCGAACAGTCGGGGCCCGGCGCGCTCCGTCACTTGGATCCACACCGGCTCGTTGGCCGTGATCACCACCGGACCGGACGGCGCCGCCGTGGATGGCGTGGCGGTCGCGGCGGGGTTCTGCGCGCCTGAGACAGCCACCGGCGATTCCACGGCAGCGGCCGGAGTTTCCCCTGGTTCCGACAGCTCGCGCTGCCGCAGGAACAGGAGCGCCGCGACGACCGCCACCACCCCGACGATCGCCGCAATCACCAGCCACTTGGGCATGACCCGCGCCGGATCGGCGGGCTCGTACACCTCGTGAACCGCGGCGGCCCTGCGAGTGCCGCCCATTTCCTCGCGCAGCCTGTCGCCGATCTCGGTCCGGTCGAGCCCAACGGCGCTTGCGTAGCTCTTCGCGAACCCGAGCGAGTAGGTGGGGGCCGGAAGGCGGTCCCATTCGCCCGCTTCGAGGCTCTCCAGGTGGCGCGTAGGAATTCGGGTCCGAGCGGCGATGTCCTCTAGGCTGAGGCCCTGCGATTCGCGCGCGGCACGCAGTCGCTCGCCCACCGTCGCTTCGGTACCCGCTTCGATTTCGGCCATCCGTGTTCCGTTTCCCGCCCGGTATTTGCGCGCGTCTTGTTGAGGGTGCACCTGTCCCTGTCAACGCCTCTTGGCGCGGCATGTCTCACTAACCAATCACGACACCTTGCTTGCGGGCCCAATCGGTCAGCGCCTTGCGCATGTCGCGCGGCGGCTTGGCGAGAAGCTGCTCCATGCGTGCGCGAATGGCGGAGGCATCGAGCGAACGGATCATCGCCTTGACCGGTCCGACCGCTGCCGGCGTGATGGAGAAGTTCTCGATGCCGAGGCCGATGAGCGCCATGGCTTCCAGCGGGCGACCGCCCATCTCCCCGCAGACCCGGACCGGAACGTGGGCCGCGGTCGCCTCCCGGGCGACGCGGCGAAGGAACCGCAGGATAGCTGGCGACAGCCAGTCGTAGCGAACCGCCAGGCGCGGATCGGCGCGGTCCGCCGCAAACAGGAACTGGGTGAGGTCGTTGGTGCCGATCGAGAGGAAGTCGAGGCGCGGCAGGATGCAGTCGAGCATCTCCGCGAGGCTCGGAACCTCCAGCATCGCGCCGAACTCCACCCGGCTCGGCAACGGCTTACGGTTGGTCCGCGCCCATTCGAGCTGATCCTCGAACAAGGCTCGCGCTTCTTCATATTCCCATGGCTCGGAGACCATCGGGAACATGACGCGGAGCACTCTTCGGTCGGCCGCCTCGATCAACGCGCGCGCCTGCGCCTTCATCAGGGTCGAGCGCGACAGGCTGAGCCGGAGCGCACGCCAGCCCATGGCCGGGTTCTCCGATTCGTCCTTCTCCTCGTCGGCGAGGTAGGGCAGGGCCTTGTCCCCGCCGATGTCCACCGTCCGGAAGACGACGGGCTTGTCGCCGGCCGCATCCAGCACCTGCTTGTAGAGCCGCTGCTGGCTTTCACGCCCCGGCAAAGTGGCGGAGATCAGGAACTGGAACTCGGTGCGGAACAGGCCGATACCGTCCGCGCCGGCGATCTCCAGCGTCGCCGCATCCTCGGCCAGACCGGCGTTCACCATCAGCTCGCACCGCCGCCCGTCCTTGGTGATCGGCGGGAACGGGCGAATGGCCGCGAACTCGGCGCGACGCTTCTGGCTCATCGCCATGCGTGAATCGAACGCGGCGGTGGTCTGGCCGGTCGGGCGGACGACGAGACTGCCCTGGTCGCCATCGACCAGGATCGTATCGCCCTCGTTCGCGATGTGGCGGATATCGTGGACCCGGCCGATGACGGGCACCCCCATCGCCCGCGCCACGATCGTCATGTGCGCGGTCAGCGACCCTTCTTCCAGCACCACAGCGCGCAGTCGGCGCCGGTCATATTCGAGCAGCTCCGCCGGACCCAGGTTGCGGGCGATCAACACCGCGTCCCGGTTGAGGCCGGTCTGGGCAGCCGTGCCGAGCCGCCCCGACACGATGCGCATCAGCCGGTTGGACAGGTCCTCCAGGTCGTGCATCCGCTCCTTGAGGAGCGGATCGTCGATCTCCTGCATCCGGGCGCGGGTACGCTGCTGGACCCGTTCGATCGCGGCTTCGGCGGTCAGGCCGCTGTCGATCGCCTCGTTGATGCGCCGCGACCAGCCTTCGTCATAGGCGAACATCTTGTAGGTCTCGAGGATCTCCTGATGCTCGCCGGCCGTCCCGAACTCCGCCTCCCGGGTCATGTTCTCGATCTGCTCGCGCATTCGGCGGAAGGCCGCATAGACGCGGGCGCGTTCCAGCTCCGTGTCCTCGGCGACCGTATGCTCGACCACCACCCGTGGCTGGTGGAAGACGGCAGTGCCCTTGGCCATGCCTGCGACCAGCTTCAGCCCCGCCAGCCGGACCATCCCCCGATCACGGCTGCCGCCCCGCTGCGCGCCGTCGGTCAGCCGTGCACCGGCGATCAGTTCCGCAAGCACCATGGCGACCGTCTGCAGGGCCTCGATCTCCACATCTTCGTACCGTCGCGGTTCGGCATGCTGGACGGCGAGAACGCCGATCGCGCTTTCGCGGCGAATGATCGGCACACCCGCGAAGCTGTGGAAGCTCTCCTCGCCAGTCTCCGGACGATACACGAAGGCGGGATGGCTGGATGCCTCGGCAAGGTTGAGGATACGGCCTTCCGCAGCGATCGTGCCGACCAGGCCTTGGCCCATCGAAAGCCGGGTGACGTGCACCGCTTCCTTGCGCAGGCCATGCGTGGCGAACAGCTCCAGGCTGTTGTCGCGGAGCAGGTAGATCGAGCAGACTTCGCTTTGCAGCGCCTCCGCGATAATATCGACGACGTGGTCGAGCTTGGCCTGCGCCGAGCCGCGCCTCGCCATGACGTCGTGGAGACCGGTAAGGATCTCTCTGGCGGCGGCGGCGGCGGAGGTGGGCATCGACGCACCGCTAACAGGTTTGCGCGGGAACTGTCAGCCCCGTGGGTGCGGGAACCATACAGCGCGTCGCGTCATTCAGCACCGAAGCGGTGTTGATCGCCGCGGATGTGATGCGTCGTGACCTTTGCCTGGAGCACGCCATGCTGAGCATCCGACCCGTGACCAGTCGCCTGTTCGCGCGGCTCGGGAAGCGGCATCTGGTGGATGCCGCTGTGGAGCGCCGCGTCATCGCGCCTCCCGTGGAGCGGCCCTCGAAGCCGCTGATTTCACTCCCCGATGAAGCAGACCGCACTCGCGGCCATCACCCCGACTCGACGCCTTCGACGAACCTCGCCCGATTGCGATGCGAGCCGGTACGGCAAGGGGAGAGCTTCGCGCTGAGACTTCGCGATGTGATCATCGCAGATGGAACGGTGATGGCACGCACAGCCTTATCGGTCGTGGCCGAACGGCGGAGGCGCATGTTGCTCCGGTCGCCCGTCGAGCAGCTCGACGAAGGCACCTTTTGCAGCACTTACGTGACGGAACGATACTTCGGACATTGGCTGAAGGACGGCCTCAGCCACGAGCTATGGGCCCGTGACCAGGGCTCGCAGCCGCTGGTTCTGACTAGTCCTCCCGGCCGCGTCCATGAGCCCGGCTACCGTCAACTCTCCGGGCTTGCCGCGCGGCATGTGGACACGGCGAGAGTGGGTGAGCTTTGGTATCTGCACGACCACGAGTTGAGCGACGACCGGGTCGCGCGGCTACAGCGCATCCGGGCACGCATCCGCGCCGCCGTTCCAGCGGACGGGCCCAGCCATGTGTTCATGTCGCGCGGCTCGTCCGGCGCCGGACGGACGCTTGCCAACGAAGCCGAGGTGGAAGCCATGCTGACGGGCCTGGGCTTTGCCATCCTGAAGCCCGAGACGAGCACGCCGTGGGAGATTGCGCGCACGCTTTCCTCCGCGAGGGTGGTGATTTCGCCCGAGGGCTCGGCACTTTCCCACGCCGTCATGACGGCGCCGCAGGGGACGACCCTGGTGGTTCTACAGCCCCCGTTCCACCTTAACATGATCTACAAGACGTTCGCTGACGCCCTCGATTTCCATTTCGCCTACGCGGTCGGCGATCCGGTCAGCGAAGATGCGTTCGTGCAGCCGCTCGACCGTCTGCGGCGCCTGCTCGACATCGTCGACCGGTTGGCTCAGCGGTTCGGAGTTTCCGATAGGCTCAGGACATTGCCGTCCGGGTCGGTGAACCAGGCCAGCCTAGTCTCGCCGTCCGGCGAGTTCCAGATGCCGAGTTCGTCCTGACCCATGTCGTCGTAGACGGTGAAGGTCACGCCCTTCTCACGCAGCTCCTGGGCGGCAGCGCGGATGTCGGGCACGTCCCAGCCGAGCACTGGATGCTCCCCAGCCTTGAAGTCAGGCAACACGGTGACGCGCACCAGTGCGGACCCGCTGCTGAGGAACGCCCCATAATCGTCGCGGCCGTGCGCGGGCAGGCCGATCACCCCCTGATACCAGGCAAGGCATCGGTCCACGTCGGTGGTGTAAAGGAATGCCGTGACGGTTCCGTCGCTCACCAGTGCCATGTCCGTTCCCTTTCTCGCGGCCGGCGGTGTGTGGCTCGCTTCTCTACGCGCGCGCCTCCAGCGCCGACGCGGCCTCTTCCATCAGGGTGTGGAGGATGTCGACGACCGGCTCCTCCTTGGTCACCATGCCGACCGACTGTCCGGCCATGACGCTGCCCGTCTCCACATCGCCGTCGATCACCGCTCGCCGGAGTGCCCCGGCCCAGTAATGCTCGATCTGGAGCTGGGCCTCGGCCATCTCCAGCTCCTTGCCGTCGAGCTGGGCCGCGATCTCGCGCTGCTTGGCGGCGAAGCGCTCGGTTTCCTTGTTCTTGAGCGCGCGCACGGGGATGACCGGCAGCCGCGGGTCGATCTGCACGCTCGGCACCGCATCGCGGGCCGATGCGCGGATGAAGGCACGCTTGAAGTTCGGGTGCGCGATGCACTCCGTCGCGCAGACGAACCGCGTCCCCAGCTGCACGCCGGCCGCGCCCATCTCCAGGTAGCCGGCGATCGCCTCCCCCCGGCCAATGCCACCTGCGACGAACACCGGGATGTCGTTGCAGATGTGCGGCAGGATCTCCTGGGCGAGCACGCTAGTCGAGACCGGGCCGATGTGCCCGCCGGCCTCCATCCCTTCGATCACGATCGCATCCACGCCCGAGCGCATCAGCTTTTTCGCGAGGCTCAGCGCCGGAGCAAAGGCGATCAGCTTGGCCCCATGCCCCTTGATCCGCTCGATGGCGCCGCCCGGCGGCAAGCCCCCCGCCAGCACTACGTGGCTGACGTTGTGCTTCGCACAAATGTTGATGAGGTCGAACAATTGCGGGTGCATCGTGATGAGGTTGACGCCGAACGGCCGATCCGTCCGGGCCCTCGTCTCTGCGATTTCCGTATCCAGGAGCTCGGGCGTCATCGCTCCGCAGGCGATCACCCCGAAGCCGCCGGCGTTCGAAATGGCGGAGACGAGGTTGCGCTCCGACACCCAGCTCATGGCGCCGCCCATCACCGCGACCTCGCAGCCGAGGAAATCGCAGCCCCGCTTCATCAGATCGCGCAGGCGCTGGTGGCCGATGCTGTCGGCGGGCATGGGGCTTGTCTGAAGGTTCACGCGGAGACTCCCGGGGCGGCGTCGAGGCCGAAGGCGCTGTGCAGGACGCGGACGGCCAATTCCAGCTCGTCCTCGGCGATGAGGGCGCTCACCTTGATCTCCGAGGCGGAGACGGCGAGCAGGTTGATGCCGCGCTCGGCCAGCGTGTCGAACATGGTCGCGGCCAACGCGGGGTTGGAGCGGATGCCCACCCCCACGATAGAGACCTTCGCCACCCGATCGTCGGTAATCATCTCGGCATAACCGATCGCGTCCTTGCGCTGCTCGATCACGCTCATTGCCTGGGCGAGGCCCGCACGCGGCAGCGTGAAGGTGAGGTCGGACGACCCGGTGTTCGGCGTCGCCGCATGGACGATCATGTCCACGCTGATCCCCGCCTCGCTCAGCGGATGGATCACGTTGGCGACGGTGCCGGGCCGGTCGGCGATGCCGGTCAGCGTGACCCGTGCCTCGTTGCGGTCGGCGGCGATACCCGCGATGGCGTTTCTTTCCATGCTTGCGTCCAATCGTTCGACGATCTCGGTTCCCGGCCTGTCTTCGAACGCGGACAGGACCCTGAGCGGCAGCTTCTCACGCATGGCGAGCCCAACGGAGCGCACCTGCAGCACCTTGGAGCCCACACCCGCCAATTCCAGCATCTCCTCGAACGTGATCTGCTGGAGCTTGCGTGCGCGCGGCACGATCCGCGGGTCGGTCGTGTAGACCCCGTCCACGTCCGTGTAGATGTCGCAGCGGTCCGCCTTCACCCCGGCCGCGATCGCAACGGCGCTGGTGTCGGACCCGCCCCGCCCGAGCGTGGCGATGCGCCGGTCCTCGCTGACGCCCTGGAAGCCCGGGATCACGCACACGATGCCGGCCTTCAGCGCCTCGTCCAGCACGGCGCTCTCGACCGCCTCCACCCGCGCATTGCCGTGAGCGCCCGTCGCCTGCACCAGCTGCCAACCCATGAAGCTGCGCGCATTCAGCCCCGCGGCCTGCAGCGTCATGGCCAGCAGCCCGGCCGTGACCTGCTCACCGCTGGCGACCACCACGTCATATTCGCGCGGATCGTGGAGCGGCGCGGCCTCCTTGCAGAACTGCACCAGCCGGTCGGTCTCGCCCGCCATGGCGGAGACGACCACCAGCACCTCGTTGCCGGCGTCAGCCTCGCGCCTGACGCGCTCGGCCACGCTGCGGATGCGCTCGATCCCCGCCATGGAGGTGCCGCCGAACTTCATCACGATGCGAGCCATGGCGCGCCTGTAAGTGGAGAGGCCTACGCTCGCAACTGCGCTCACTTTAGAGCCATTGCACGCGCTCTCCCTTAGGCCATCCTTTGCGCTCACCCTGACCCCTCAACCGCGCTCACCCTGAGCTTGTCGAAGGGTGTATTTCCGCCAGGCATCGGCCTAAGCACGCTTCGACAGGCTCAGCGTGAGCGCGAGGAAGAGATGTCCGAGACGAGTATCGTAGCCCGCGAGGCCGAGCACTTCGGCGCGTTGGCGGGCGACTGGTGGGACCCGAAGGGCAAGTCCGCCATGCTGCACCGCCTGAATCCCGTGCGGCTCGGCTACATCCGCGACTGGATCGACCAGCACTGGCATCTCGACGAACGCACGCTGAGGCCGCTGTCGGGCAAGAGCGCGCTCGACGTCGGCTGCGGCGCAGGCCTGCTGTGCGAGCCGCTTGCCCGCCTGGGCGCCGAGGTCACCGGCGTCGATGCGGCGCCCGAACTGATTGCCGCCGCGCGGGAGCATGCCGCAGGGCAGGGGCTCGCCATCACCTACCGCGCCTGCGGGGTCGAAGAGGTCGAGGGCCAATTCGACCTCGTCACCGCCATGGAAGTGATCGAGCATGTCGCCTCGCCGATCGCCTTCCTCCGCTCGCTGGCGGAGCGCCTCGCCCCCGACGGCCTGCTGCTCCTCTCCACGCCTAACCGCACGGCGTGGGCGCGGCTGCTCACCATCACGCTGGCCGAGGGCTTCGGTCAGATCCCGCGCGGCACCCACGATTATGACATGTTCATCTCGCCCGAGGGCATGACGAAGCTGATGGGCGACGCGGGGCTGAAGGTGCTGGACATGGAAGGGATCGCCTGGAGCCCGACCCGCGGCCTGCACCTCAGCGAGGACATGCGGCTCAACTATCTGGTGGCCGCCGCCCGGGCCTAGGCTCGCAAACCGCGATACTCGATCCGGATGCGGACCCACTCGCCGATCATCGGCTTGCCGTTCTTGCGCGGCGGCCGCACCCGGAACTGCCACGCCGCCTGCCGCACTGCACTGGCCAGCCGGGAGCCGGGCGGATCGTTGCCCAGCTCCACGCAGTCGTCCACGCGGTTTCCCGGCACCGTCTTGCACGCGATCATGCCCCAGCCGCTCGGCGCGTTCGGGGGCAGGTAGCCGGCCAGCTCCGCATTGGTCGGCTCGCGCGCCCATTCGGCCGCATAGAGCACCTCGCCCCGCGGGCCACGACCGACGGCCTCCGAGTCATCGCGCGCCAGCGCTGGACCGTCCGCGGGTTTCTGGAAGTTGCGCAGGTCCGCTGCCGCCATGTCCGCCCGGGACATGGGCACATAAAGCAGCTCGTTCGGGGGGAGGACGACCTTGGGTTCCGGGACCTTGGGTACGGCAGGCTCCGGTTCGCGCTCCGCTTGCCGGGGCTGTTCCTTGCGCGCAGCCTTCGGAGCGGCGGCAACGGGTTCAGGCGAATCGCTGATGAAGTCGATCACCACCGCGCCGGACCGCTTCATCGGCACGGGCTCGATCACTCCCGCCTCGAGCAGCACCAGCAAAGCGAGCAGGTTCAGCCCGACCGCCAGCCCAAAGCCGGACACCCGCTGCCGGAGCGGACTTTGTTCCTGCGCGGACCGAAGGCGATAGGAGCTCAAGCGGGTCTTCTACTGACGTCTGCGTGCGTCGCTAAGGGCGTTTAGCTGAACGGTGCATGGGAGGGGAGGGGCCGCAGGTAAGCCCGGTCATCGCTGCCAGTCCGTGCCAGGCAAACCCGCCGCCACCTAAACCCGTCACTCCCGCGAAGGCGGGAGCCCATCTCGTGCTCTCTCCTGTCCGAGTGCTCCCTATCCTCGACTTGGAGCCCATCCGAACAGCCGGTCGACCGTCCCCTCAGGAGATGGATGCCGCCTCCGCGGCTACCACGCTTATGTCTGCTTACGACCCAAATCGGACATAGCGGTCTGGCAGAACGCTCGAACTAGAACTTGGGCTCTCTTGGCTGAGAAAGGGTGCACGTGCCCTTACGGGTCATCAACGTCTTGGTCCTAACGGAGAGAGTTTCCACATATCCCAATGTGCTGCGGTCGATCGTGAAGCGACTGTGCAGGAGGTCATCGACTTTCTCCCAACGCACTGCTTCCGGCGTGAACGTCGCGGGCAGGCCTTCAAGGGAATAGCCGGTTTCCTGGAAGTAGATGGCAGCGGTTCCCGCGTCTTCATTGAGGGTCAGCGCCACGTTCACAGCACTTTTGCCTTTCTCGTCTTTCACCGGGCACTGGAGATAAGATGTGGCGGAAAAGGCCGGTGCAGCATTGAACAGCATGATGGGCGTGAGCAGCCATAAGATACGCATTTACATTCCTCGAGAGATTGGCCGTTGAGCCTTGCAGGCATGCTCCAACCACAGTCAGATGAAATGAATGTTAAAGATGACGCCTGTGCGTTCCGGTGCCGCCGCCAACGTCCGAGTTCCACCCGTTGCGGACGTTCGACACGGCGGCCCACAACGGCTGCTTTACTCCGCGCTGCTGCCGCTCAACGAACACTCACGTAGCTTCATGATTGCTTCTGAGGCATTCGGTTTAACGCTTGTAAGCAAAGTGCCACCTAAAGTGAGCCCCATGACTTGGCTTCCACCGAAATCACGAAGAAACTTTTCAGCTTCCTGCGGGTCCTTGAAAGCGCGAGTGAACATATAATCATTGCCGACTTTTTCGTAGCGAAGCTTACTGCTTCCCCAAGACGCATCGACAGAAGTGCCGTCCTTTCCGAAAACAAGCCCTAGATCCAGTTCGCCTTTCGTAGGCAGATACGTCATCCAGTTGTTGGACCAAATCAGCAAGACGCCCCCTTTGTCGGCAGCATAGAGAATTGTCAGGCCGTCAACCTTCTTCCCATCCTTGCCACCGAAGAAGCCCTGCATGATGCATCGCGGTGGCTCCGCCGAAATCTCCCACCCACCGACTTTCGCGTAAGTCGTGCTTGCGGCCTCGGCTTGCGCCGCGAATGACGACAGCAGCGCACTCCCACCGATCCACAATAATCTCATCATCTTACCCCTTCGGCTGTTGGGGCGCGCTGTGCATCTGCGGAGGTAAATAAACCTTCTCAGCAATTCGCAATGTGGAAGAGCGGGAAGTCCGCTTTCCACCCGTTGCGGACGTTCCCACCCGCACCTAAGCTTCGTAGATGGCGAGCGACCTCTTAGCCGAAATCTTCTCGTGGTTTGTGCTGGATTGGCCGACCCGCAAAAAGCGAACTGATCCGCCGCCTCCAGCCTTACCGCAGCGGATGACAAGGCGGGAGGCTCGTCGAGCACGGCGAGAGGGGAAGCAAGGCAAGGGCAAGCAAGTCGGCTAACGTCCGCTTTCCACCCATAACGGACATTCACGCGATCCTTGAACAATAGGATCGCGCCTGCTCCAACCTGCTTCGCGGCCTTGCCGCGGGCTCTTTCCAATCGTCGATCCGCGCTCCCACCCATACGGCGGAGAAAGCGCGAAAACAGCCTTCACCAGGGAAACTTCGCAAACTTCGTAGGATCCCGCAAAGCGCCGGGCGTCCACGACCACGAACATTGTGAACATTCACGCGCGGCTGCGCGAACTCCCCGCCTAGAAGTCCACCTTGTCGTAATGCTGCGGCGGCACGATCACCTCCATCCGCTCGCCGAGCAAAGGCCGGAAGGCGGGGCGGCTCTTCATGACTGAATACCAGTCCTTGGTCTGCTTGTGCCCGCGCCAGTCGACCGCGCCCAGATAGTCGATCACGCTCAGGTGCGCCGCGGCGGTGAAATCGGCCAGGCTCAAGCCCGATCCCGCCAGCCAGCGGCGATGGTCCAGCAGATAATCCAGGTAATCGAGGTGGTTGTTCCCGATCCGCATGGCATCGCGCAGGACCCGCGTATCCGGGCTCGCCTTGTTGACCAGCCGCTTGCGCATCCGTTCGACCATCAGCGGCTCGACCACCTCGCGGAACAGCTTCTCGTCGAACCATTCCACCAGTCGCCGGATCTCCGCCCGCATCACGGCATTGCCGTGGATGAGCGGCATCTTTTCCACGGTTTCTTCGAAGTATTCGGCGATCGGCTGGCTGCCGATGAGGGTGATGCCCTGGTCCGGCTCGACCAGCACCGGCGTCTCGCCAGCCGGGTTCACGTCGATGAACTCGTCGCGCCGCTCCCACGGGTTCTCCCGCACCAGCTCCACCGGCACGCCCTTCTCGGCCATCACCAGCCGGACCTTGCGGGAAAAGGGGCACAGGGGAAATTGCAGGAGCTGCCACATGGGTCGCTGCTTTAGCGCGGTGGCGAGTTCCGTCCAGCGTCATCCCCGCGCAGGCGGGGATCCATCTCCCGAAGCTCGCACAACGAAACCGGGCAGGAGATGGACTCCCGCCTTCGCGGGAGTGACGGCAAGGGTGCAGCTACTGCTTCGGGTAAACCGGCGAAGGCATGTTCGCGATCGCCCGGCCGATCTGCTCGCCCGCCTCGTTCAGCGCGCGGGTGATCACCGGGAGGGAGCGGACCATCGCCTGCGTGCCCGCCTTGGCGACTTCGGTGCCCTGCCGGATGTCCTGCTGCAGCTCGCGCTCGTCCATGCCGCTGATCGAGCGGACGGTCTTGCCCCGATCCTGCGCCGTGACCGGCCGGTTCTCGATCGCCGCCTGCACTTCACCGACCGGCAGGTCGAGCAGCGCCCGGGCGAGCGCTCCGGCCACGTTGCCGAGCTGGTCGGCAATGCGCCCGTCGGTGATCTCCGGCGGCAGCTGCGGGGCCGGCGCCTGCTGGGCAGCGGCAGGGGTGGCGAGGAGGAGCGGCGCAAGGGCCAGCGTCATGCGCATGGACGTGTTCCCGAGTCGTCTTTGGTTCGGCACGCAGGCTATGCGCACAGCCCTTGCCGCGCCATGAACGTTTATCCCCAGTTCAGCCAAACCAGCGCGGCGGCTCCGGCGATGATCCGGTACCAGGCGAACGGCCCAAAACCGTAGCGGGTGACGAAGCCCACGAACAGCTTCACGACCACCAACGCCACGACGAAGCTCACCAGCGAGCCGATCGCGATATTGCCGTACATCTCCGGCGCGATCCGATCATGGTGCTTGGCAAGATAGTAGACCGTCGCGCCGCCGAGCGTCGGCATGGCCAGGAAGAAGCTGAACTCCGCCGCCGTCTTGCGGTCCACGCCGAATGCCATCGCGCCGAGGATGGTCGCGCCCGAGCGGCTGACGCCTGGGATCATGGCAAGGCACTGGACGAGGCCGATCATCGCTGACTGGCGCAGGCTGAGGTTCTGGACGCCGTTGCACTGGACCGGCTTCACCGTCCGCTCCAGGATCAGGATGGCCACCCCGCCGATGATCAGCGCCCAGGCGACGATCGTCGCGCTGCCGAGCATCGCCTCGATATAGTCGCCGAACAGCAGCGCCAACACGACCGCTGGGATGCAGGCGATCACAAGGTTGCGCACGAACCGGAACGCGGCGTCCTCCCTCCGGAAGAGTCCGAGGAACACGTCCCAGAAGGTCCGCCAGTAAAGCACGATGATCGCCAGGATCGCGCCCGGCTGAATAGCGACGTTGAACGCCTCCCATTCCTCTGCCTTGAAGCCCAGCAGTTCGGTCGCGAGGATCAGGTGCCCGGTCGACGAGACCGGCAGATATTCGGTGAGGCCCTCGACGATGCCGAGGATGATGACCAGCCAGAGGATCGGCACGCGTGATCAGCCGGCGGTGGACTGGCTGCGGGTGTGGTGCCCCTGGAAGCGGCCGCCCTTGCGAAAACGTCCCAGCCATTCGGGGGCCACCGCCGCAAGTGGGGTCGGCTGGACTCCGAACGCCTCGAGGCCTTGACCGCTCGCGACATTGTCCTTCTGCAGCATCAGCCACTGGTCACGGGTGAGCGGCGCGCCCGGAAGGAAGCCGAGATAGCTCATCGCGTTGCCGACGAAGTCCGGCAGTTCGACGATGTCCGGCTTCTGGCAGGCAGCCTCGGCGATCGTCGCGTTCAGCTCCCGCATGGTCATGACTTCCGGGCCGCCGAGCTCGAAGGTCTTGCCGCCATGGTCGGCAGGGTTGGTCGCCGCGATCGCGATCGCCTGGGCAAGGTCGCGCACATAGATGGGCTGGAACTTCGTCCGGCCGCCCAGCACCGGAAGGATCGGCAGTCGCGACATCGACCCGAAGCGGTTGGTCAGCTGGTCTTCCTGTCCGAAGACCAGGCTCGGCCGGATGATCGTGGCGCCGGGAAAGGCCGCGCGCACCGCCAGCTCGCCGCGGCCCTTGGTCGAGCCATAGACGCTCGGCGCCTCGGGATCCGCGTTGATGGCGGAGATATGGACGAAGCTCTGCGCGCCGGTCTTTGCCGCCAGTTCCGCGGCGCGGCCGGCACTCTCAACATGGATGCGCTCGAGGTCGCCGCCGAACACCCCGACGAGGTTGATGACGCCCCACGAACCCTCGATTACCCGCTCCAGCGACTCCGGCCGAAGCATATTGACGGCAACCAGGTCGAGCTGGCCCACGGCGGCAAGCGGCTGCAGGAAGTGAGCAGCGCGGGGCTCACGCTGGGCTGCGCGAACGCGAACCCCCGTCTTGAACAGCTCCTCGCACACGTAGCGGCCGATGAAGCCGCCCCCGCCCAGCACCGTGATGATGCGCTCGCGCCAGTTGATCTTGGGGTCCTTCATGGCGGCGGTCCATGCCGACAACCCGTCGCAAAGACAAGCAGTCGCCGGGATTTGCACAAGACACCGTTGACAGCCGCCCGCCCCCCCTTCTAAGCGCCGCCGCCTACCAGCTGAAACAAGCTCCTGTGCCCAGGTGGCGGAATTGGTAGACGCACCAGCTTCAGGTGCTGGCGCTCGCAAGGGCGTGGAGGTTCGAGTCCTCTCCTGGGCACCATTTCCTCACCATGGGTCGGCGGCCTGCGCGCTCTCTGCCCACCCGGTGCCCGGAGGCCGGCGCAGACGCTGCCCAGCTAAAGTTCGCTCGCACTCAAGCCGTGCCCCGCTCACTCCTTGAACGGGGGGGTGGCCTTCAGTTCGCAGGCGATCTCCAGCGCGCGTTGCGGCTCCACGGAACGGTCGGGGTATGCGTCGAGGATGATCCCGGGAAGCAGGCGCTGGGTCAGGTCGGAGTAGGTGAACCCGGGCCCGCCATCGCGCGGTCCGGTTGCCGCGACCACCGCTTCGATCTGCGACACGGAAAAGCCGAACTCAGCAAGGCGCGGCTGCAGCAGAAGGCGGCGCTGTTCCTCCCCCGGCCGACCGAACAGCAGGATCTCCGCCGCCCGCCGGCGGACCGCAGGGTCGATGGCCTCGTAGCGGTTGGTGCACATGACCACTGCGGCCGGCAGACGCGCGTTGGCGAGCCGGTCGATGCCGCGGATGAAGGCGTTCACGCCGCTGACATTCTCATGGTGCATGTCGACCCCCTCGCGCGATTGTGCCAGCGCGTCGGCTTCGTCGACCAGAAGGATGACCGCGCCCTCGGCCTTGCCCTTTGACGCGAGCGAGGAGGCTTCCTTCACCGTATAGTCGAACGCGGCGGAGATGAGCTGCGTCATCTCGCCCACCTTGCCTTGGCCGCGGGCGGACAAGCTCAGCGGCAGCAGGACGACTTCGATCCCCTCCTGCCGCGCAACCGCGTCACCAATCGTTTCGGCAAGCTCCGTCTTGCCCGAACCGACATCGCCCGCAAGGATTACGAGGCGGGGCCGATGCAGGACCGCGTCCAGCAACAAGCCGGCCCTTGGATGGTGCTGATCACGCCAACGTTTCAGTCCGTTCGGATTGACGAGGAGGGCAAGCACCTTGGTCAAGGTCTGCTTCTGTCTGTCCAGTCCGACCAGGCGGTTCAGCCGCTCCCGCGCGGCGGGCTGGGGAAAGGCCGTCTTCTGTTCGAACAGCGCGGCGATATCGATCATCTGGGCACCCCCGCTCCACCTGGTTTCCCACACGTTATGAGTGCGCGGCGGCAAAGGCCAGTTCCGGCGCGGTCCGCAGATCCGGCTGTGCAGGATCGGGACCCTTCTTCCACCAACGTGGCACGGGCCAAGCGAGCTTCTTCAGGAACTCACCTGCCGTTTCGGCATTGTAACGGTTGCGTGGGTTCTCGGGAGGAGCCTGCGGATAGGGGAGAGATGAAGCGCAGCAGAACACGCCGCTGAGCCTGAGCCCAGTCAGCCCGCTCTCGGATGGCTTCAGCTTGCCAATGGCTTTCGACATCTCGATGAGCCTGCGGCGGGCCGATCGAGAGCTTCGCCGTGAGGTCGAGCAGGCGCTGGAGAAGCGCTCGGCCGACATCCGTGCGGTGCTGGTGAGCTATGGCGTGCCACTGCTCGACCCTTAACGTCAGAAGATGTCGTTGAGCGTCGCCAAGATGGTCACGATGCAGCCGATCACGACCGCGACGCCGGCCCAGATCGTCCACCTGGGGTTGCTCACCCGCTGCTCCTCCACGTTCGTCTCCTTCAATCCGCGCCGCGCGGCGGCAGGGTGGGGCCGGTCTGATGCTCGCCTGTTACGCGTTCCACGGCAAGGCCGGCTGTCAGTCCGTGCACGATGGTCGACAGCAGGATGGTGAACGCGATGGTCGCCCACAGCTGCTCCTCGTCGACCAGTTCGACATGGTGTCCGGCGTAAGCGAGATAGTAGATGGAGCCGATGCCCCGGACGCCATAGAAGGCTACGATCAGCCGCTCGCGCCGGCGCAGGGCACTGCCGATGAGCGAAAGCCAGCCAGTCAGTGGCCGAATGACGAAGATCAGCGCGACGGCGATCAGCACCTGCGGCCAGCCGAGATACGGCCACAGGATCGGGAGCACGGCCCCGAGCGCTACCAGCAGGATGGAGGTCAGCGCATGCTCCAGCGATTCCGAGAAGTCGTGGAGCCGGCGGTGGAACTGGTGTTCGGACTCGGATCGGCGCAGCGTCAGTCCGGACACGAACGCCGCGATGAAGCCGTATCCCTCGGCCAGCTCGGTGGCACCGTAAGCGATCAGGACGCCGGCCAGCGCAATCACGCCGGAACCGGTCTTCGATAACGCGTTCTCCCGTGGCCAGTCGAACAGCAGCTTGCCGAGTACCCAGCCCACGGCGATGCCCATCAGCACTCCGATCACGACGCGATACAGGACGTCGCGCAGGATCCACTCGCCGCCAAGCTCGAGGCTGAGGCCGCCAGCGGTTGCGACCAGGATGCCGAGGTGCACGAAGGGGAAGGCGAGCCCGTCGTTCAGCCCCGCTTCCTTGGTCAACGTGTAGCGGACCGGATGCTCGCCTCCCTCCAGCGGCGGACCGACCTGCACGTCGCCGGCCAGCACCGGGTCGGTCGGGGCGAGGATCGCGCCCAGGAGAATGCCGCCCGCCAGCGTCATGCCGGCCGCCGCCCAGCCGAACAGGGCCACGGCGGCGATGGTCAGGGGCATGGCGATGGCCAGCAGCCGGATGGTAGGTTGCCACTGCTTGCGATCGGCGAGGCGGTCGATCCGGAGGCCGGTCCCGAACAGGCCGATGATCACGCACAGCTCCGCCAGGACCTCCCAGACCCGCGGGAAGCGGGTGGGGTCCAGGAAGTCGCGGACTCCCGGGATTAGCGAGAGCAGGGCGACGCCCATGACGATGAGCAGCGCGGACGCGGCCGGCTCCCGCCCGGACAGGAAGCGCGGCAGCCAGTAGGACAGCACGATCGCCGCGCCGAGGCCGCCGAGCAGCAGGTGATACTCGTCGAACTCGTACACCGTGACCCAAGCTCCTCGCGCTGCCGCGCGGAGCGGCGTCTTCGCGCGCAGATGAGCATCGCGCCGCAAACGGCGATCAGCGGTCTTCCCGCGCCGCCGGTTAGCGCTTCGCTTCCAAACGGGTTCCGCCAGTGGCGAGCAACAACTCCACCCACGGCAGGTAAGCCCAAGCGGAAACGCTGCAAACGAGAAACCCTGAAGCGGGGTGTCGCAAGGAAAGGGACCCCTCCGGCAAGCAGCGGGACGTCCTTGCCGTCGCGGCGCTCCTCGAAACGCGCCGTCTTCCGCGCGGTGCGACTAGAGCAGCCCCACGCCCCTCAGGCTGACGCAATGGCCGCCCGTGAAGAGCAGATGGTCCACCACCGTCACGTCGACCGATTCCGCCACACGGGCCAGTTCTCGGGTCAGCCGGCCGCGCGTTGCCAGTTCCGACTGCGACGACGACGGGCTGGCCAGTACCAGTCCAGCGCTCCCCAGCCGAACCGCATCGCCTAGGATCGCTCCGGCCGGCAGCGCATCGTCCGCCCCCATGGGTTCGGACGGATAGCGGGCGAGGTGGATGCACCGGACCTGTTCGTCCACGTGGGCGACCCACCAGCCGCCGGACCGATCCCCGATGACGGAGGGAGCGAGGAACGCCCGAGCGGCGTCCTTGCCCTTGAGTGTCACAGGAAAATTGGCCCGCTGGAACGACATTCCTATCCTGTAGGACGGCCCGGGCGGACTGGCGCGGCAGATCGGGTCCGAAGCGGAGGCGAGACCATGTGAAAAGGTCCAACCCGGCCTCTTCCTGCCGTGCAGGGTCCGGGCTACCACCGCGGCATGCAAGCTTATCACGACCTCATGGCGCGCGTGCTCGCGGAAGGGGTGCCGCAACAGGATCGCACCGGAACCGGCACCCTCTCTCTGTTCGGGGCGCAGATGCGTTTCGACCTGCGCGATGGGTTTCCACTGGTCACCACCAAGAAGTTGCACCTGCGCTCGATCATCATTGAATTGCTCTGGTTCCTGCGCGGCGACACGAACGTGCGCTGGTTGCAGGACCGCAAGGTCAGCATCTGGGACGAGTGGGCCGACGAGCAAGGCGATCTCGGACCGGTCTACGGCAAGCAATGGCGCGACTGGGAGAGCGCCGACGGACGCCATATCGATCAGATCCGCGAGCTGGTCGCGCTGATCCGACGAGATCCCGCGTCACGGCGCCAGATCGTCACGGCGTGGAACCCGGGGGAGATCGGCCGGATGGCGCTCGCCCCGTGCCACTGCCTGTTCCAGACGCAAGTGGCCGCAGGCCGGCTGAACCTCCAGCTTTACCAGCGCAGTGCCGACCTCTTCCTTGGCGTCCCGTTCAACATCGCATCCTATGCGCTGCTGACGCACATGCTGGCGCGAGAATGCGGGCTGGAGCCGGGCACGTTCGTGTGGACCGGCGGCGACGTGCATCTCTACTCCAATCACCTCGACCAGGCACGGCTGCAGCTCACCCGCGACCCGCGGCCCTTGCCCCGGCTGGAGATTCGCGACCGCGGGCAGGACCTGTTCGGTTACGAGTTCGAGGACTTCCAGATCAGCGGCTACGATCCGCACCCGCATATCGCCGCACCCGTCGCAGTGTAGCCGGCGGGCCTCGTTCAATCGGAAAATAACGGGTCCGTCATGGACCCGGTTCGGGCTGTCGGCGTTTGTTCAGCCGCTAGACAGGAGATTGGACCATGATTCGCAAGGTAATGACCCTGGTTCTGATTGGCGGAAGCCTCGCGGTGGCCGCCTGTAATACCGTCCGTGGCGCGGCCGAAGACGTGAACTCGGCAGCAAACGCGACGGAAAACGCGATCAACTAAGCGCTCGACAACAGGTTGGCGCCGAGGCCATGGTCATTTCGGTTTGGTAATGGAGATGATCATGGTTCGGAAGTTCGTGACTTTGGCGCTGATCGGCGGATCGCTGGCTCTGGCCGCCTGCAACACCGTTCGCGGTGCGGCGCAGGACATCAACTCCGCTGCCAATTGCACGGAGAACACGATCAACGGCGGTCGCTGCTAAGCACCAACGTTCACAAGAAAGAAGCCCCGCTGGAGAGGTCCTCCGGCGGGGCTTTTTCGTTTCTGGAGCTTCCGCGAAACAAGCAGCTAGGGGCCCCTCCTCCTGGAAGAGGAGGGGCGAAGTCGCCTAGCTCTGCAGGTAATCGCCCGCGTCAGCGTCCGTGCCGTGACCCGAGGGCATTACGTCCGCCAGCGGATCGGCATTGATGGCCGCTTCCGGACCCTGGGCCAGCTCGGCCGCATGCTCTTCCTCGGCAGTATCCGGGAGGTACAGGCTCTCCTGGATCTTGCGCTGCGTCGCCCGGAGCGCCGCATCGCGCGACGACGCCGCGACCCGAAGGCGGTTCATGCCCGCGCCGGTACCCGCCGGGATGAGGCGGCCGACGATGACATTCTCCTTGAGGCCGTTGAGCGTGTCGATCTTGCCCTGCACCGATGCCTCGGTGAGCACCCGGGTGGTCTCCTGGAAGGAGGCCGCCGAGATGAACGACCGCGTCTGCAGCGAGGCCTTGGTGATGCCCAGCAGCACCGGCTTGCCCTGGGCAGGACGCTCGTTCTTGCCCAGCTTGCCGTTGATCTCGTCCATCTCCTCGCGATCGACCTGCTCGCCCGCCAGCAGCGTGGTATCGCCGCCGTCGGTGATCTCGACCTTCTGCAGCATCTGGCGAACAATCACCTCGATGTGCTTGTCGTTGATCTTCACGCCCTGCAGTCGATAGACCTCCTGGATCTCGCTGACGAGATATTCGGCCAGCGCCACAACGCCGAGCACTTCCAGGATGTCGTGCGGATCGGGTGAACCGCCGACCAGGTTGTCGCCACGCTTGACGTAGTCGCCTTCCTGGACGTCGATCACCTTGGACTTGGGCACCAGATACTCGACCGGATCCGACCCATCGTCGGGCACGATCGCGACCTTACGCTTGGCCTTGTAGTCCTTCATGAAGGTGACCTTGCCGGACACCTTGGCGATGATCGCATTCTCCTTCGGCTTGCGGGCCTCGAACAGCTCGGCGACCCGCGGCAGACCACCGGTGATGTCACGCGTACGCGCGGCTTCCCGCGGCATGCGCGCCAGCACTTCGCCGGCCTCGACCTGCTGGCCGTCCTCGGCGGCAACGATCGCTCCCGGTGCCAGGCGGTACACGCCTGCCTCGCTCGCGCCTTCGCCCAGCAGGGTCAGGCGCGGACGCAGGTCGTCCTTCTTGGAGCGGCCGGTGTCGTCGGTCACCACGCGCTGGGAGATGCCGGTCGATTCGTCCGTCACCTCGGTCATCGTGCGGTTCTCGATGAGGTCCTGGTACTTCACCGTGCCCGCGCGCTCCGTGATCACCGGGCTGAAGCTCGGATCCCACTCGGCGATGCGGTCGCCCTTGCTGACGATGTGCCCGCTCTCGCAGAGCAGGTGAGCACCGTATGGAACGCGGTGCGTCGACAGCTCGCGCCCGTCCATGTCGAGGATCGCGATCTCGCCCGAACGCGACAGCGAGATGTGCCGTCCGCGCGGGTCGGTGATCGTCGGCATGTCGCGCAGCTCGATGGTGCCGTCGACCGGCGCCTCGAGGTTCGACTGCTCGTTGAGCTGGGCCGCGCCGCCGATGTGGAAGGTCCGCATCGTCAGCTGGGTGCCCGGCTCGCCGATCGACTGGGCGGCGATGACGCCGACCGCTTCACCGATGTTCACCGGCGTACCGCGGGCGAGGTCACGCCCATAGCACTTGCCGCAGACACCCTGGCGGCTGGCGCAGACCAGCGGCGAGCGGATCTTGATGCCCTGCAGGCCGGCGGCCTCCAGCTTCGCGACCATTGCCTCGTCCAGCAGCACGCCTTCCTCGACCAGCGTCTCGCCGGTCTTCGGATCGACAACGTCCTCGGCGGTCGTGCGACCCAGGATGCGGTCGCCGAGTGAGGCGATCACCGCGCCGCCCTGGACGATGGCGCGCATCTCCAGCGCCTGGTCGGTGCCGCAATCCTCCTCGACGATGACGGCGTCCTGCGACACGTCGACCAGGCGGCGGGTCAGGTAACCCGAGTTCGCCGTCTTGAGCGCCGTGTCGGCCAGACCCTTGCGGGCGCCGTGGGTCGAGTTGAAGTATTCAAGGACGGTCAGGCCCTCCTTGAAGTTCGAGATGATCGGCGTTTCGATGATCTCGCCCGACGGCTTGGCCATCAGGCCGCGCATGCCCGCAAGCTGCTTGATCTGGGCCTGCGAACCACGGGCACCGGAGTGGGCCATCATGTAGATGGAGTTCACCGGCTTCTCGCGGCCGTCCTCGCCCTTCGGCGTGGCCTGGATTTCCTTCATCATCTCCTGGGCGACCCGGTCGCCGCAGCGCGACCAGGCGTCGATCACCTTGTTGTACTTTTCCTGCTGGGTGATCAGGCCGTCCTGATACTGCTGCTCATAGTCCTTCACGAGGGCGCGGGTTTCCTCGACGAGGGGCTCCTTCGCCTGCGGGATGACCATGTCGTCCTTGCCGAAGCTGATGCCGGCCTTGAACGCATGGCGGAAGCCGAGCTGCATGATCGCGTCCGCGAACAGCACGGTCTCCTTCTGACCCGTGTGACGATAGACCTCGTCGATGACGTCCCCGATGTCCTTCTTGGTGAGAAGGCGGTTGACGGTCTCGAACGGCACCCGATGGCTCTTCGGGAGCGTCTCGGCGAGCAGCATGCGGCCCGGCGTCGTCTCGAAGCGCTTCATGTAGGTGTTGCCGGCCTCGTCCGTCTGGGGAACGCGGCTGACGATCTTGGAGTGCAGGGTCACCGCACCGGCGGCGATGGCCTGGTGGACCTCCGCCATGTCGGCCAGCAGCATGCCCTGGCCCGGCTCTCCATCCTTCTCCATCGAGAGGTAGTAGAGACCCAGCACCATGTCCTGCGACGGAACGATGATCGGCTTGCCGTTCGCGGGGCTGAGGATGTTGTTGGTGGACATCATCAGCACGCGGGCTTCCAGCTGCGCCTCCAGGCTCAGTGGCACGTGCACGGCCATCTGGTCGCCGTCGAAGTCGGCGTTGAACGCCGCGCAGACCAGCGGGTGAAGCTGGATCGCCTTGCCCTCGATCAGCACCGGCTCGAACGCCTGAATGCCGAGGCGGTGGAGCGTCGGGGCGCGGTTCAGCAGCACCGGATGCTCGCGGATCACCTCGTCCAGGATGTCCCAGACTTCCTTGCGCTCCTTCTCCACCCACTTCTTCGCCTGCTTGAGGGTCATGGACAGACCCTTGGCGTCGAGGCGCGAGTAGATGAACGGCTTGAACAGCTCGAGCGCCATCTTCTTCGGCAGGCCGCACTGGTGCAGCTTCAGCTCCGGACCGGTCACGATGACCGAGCGGCCCGAATAGTCGACGCGCTTGCCGAGCAGGTTCTGGCGGAACCGGCCCTGCTTGCCCTTGAGCATGTCGGACAGCGACTTCAGCGGACGCTTGTTGGCGCCCGTGATCGTCCGGCCGCGGCGGCCGTTGTCGAACAGCGCGTCAACCGCTTCCTGCAGCATGCGCTTTTCGTTGCGCACGATGATGTCCGGCGCGCGCAGCTCCATCAGCCGCTTCAGGCGGTTGTTACGGTTGATCACGCGGCGATAGAGGTCGTTCAGGTCCGACGTCGCGAACCGGCCGCCGTCCAGCGGAACCAGCGGGCGAAGCTCCGGCGGGATCACTGGAATGACTTCCAGGATCATCCACTCGGGCCGATTGCCCGACTCCAGGAAGCTCTCGACGACCTTCAGCCGCTTGATGATCTTCTTGGGCTTGAGCTCGGACTTGGTGACCGCCAGCTCTTCGAGCAGCTGCTTGCGCTCACCCTCGAGGTCGAGGTCCATCAGCATGGTGCGGACCGCTTCGGCACCGATGCCGGCCGAGAAGGCGTCTTCGCCATACTCGTCCTGCGCGCTGAGCAGCTCGTCTTCGGTGAGCAACTGGTATTTCTCGAGCGGGGTCAGGCCCGGCTCGATCACGACATAGCTCTCGAAGTAGAGGATGCGCTCGAGCTGCTTGAGCTGCATGTCGAGCAGCAGACCGATGCGGCTCGGCAGCGACTTCAGGAACCAGATGTGCGCAACCGGCGCGGCCAACTCGATGTGGCCCATGCGCTCGCGGCGGACCTTCGAGACGGTCACTTCCACGCCGCACTTTTCGCAGACGATGCCCTTGTACTTCATGCGCTTGTACTTGCCGCACAGGCACTCGTAGTCCTTGATCGGACCGAAGATGCGCGCGCAGAACAGGCCGTCACGCTCCGGCTTGAACGTGCGGTAGTTGATGGTCTCCGGCTTCTTGATCTCGCCGAAGGACCAGGAGCGGATCTTGTCGGGCGACGCGATGCCGATCTTGATCTGGTCGAACGTCTCGGGCTTCGCCACCGGGTTCGCGAAATTGGTCAGTTCGTTCATGTCTTAACTCCACTCCCCTCAGCGAGGGGCAGGGTAGGAATGTTCTCTCGGGACGGTGCCCCTTCCCGTGAACGGGAAGGGGCCTCCAGCATCACTCCGCAGCCAGGGCCGGCGGCTCGTCGTCCAGGTTGTCGATGCTATCCAGCTCGACGTTCAGGCCCAGCGAGCGCATTTCCTTCACCAGCACGTTGAAGCTCTCCGGAATGCCGGCCTCGAACGTGTCGTCGCCCTTGACGATCGCCTCGTAGACCTTGGTGCGGCCGATCACGTCGTCCGACTTCACCGTCAGCATCTCCTGCAGCGTGTAGGCGGCGCCGTAGGCCTGCAGCGCCCAGACCTCCATCTCGCCGAAGCGCTGGCCGCCGAACTGCGCCTTGCCGCCCAGCGGCTGCTGGGTGACGAGGCTATAGGGGCCGATGGACCGGGCGTGGATCTTGTCGTCCACCAGGTGGTGCAGCTTCAGCATGTAGATGTAGCCCACCGTCACCTTGCGATCGAACGGCTCGCCAGTGCGGCCATCGTACAGGGTAACCTGGCCCGACGCGTCGAGACCTGCCTTCTCCAGCATGGTGGCCACATCCGGCTCACGCGCGCCGTCGAACACCGGAGTGCCCATGGGCAGGCCGCCCGTCAGGTTCTGCGCCAGCTCCATCACGCCGCCGTCATCACGGGCATCGATCGCCTCGTGATACTGCTCGCCGTACATGTCCTTGAGCTTGGCGCGGACCTGCTCGACGTCCTTGCCCGTGAACTCTGCGCCGCGATGGTGCATGTCCTCGAGCATCTCCTGGATTTGCTTGCCGAGGCCGCGCGCGGCCCAGCCCAGGTGCGTCTCGAAGATCTGCCCGACGTTCATGCGTGACGGCACGCCCAGCGGGTTGAGCACGATGTCGGCATGCGTCCCATCTTCGAGGAACGGCATGTCCTCGATCGGCAGGATGCGGCTGATCACGCCCTTGTTGCCGTGACGGCCGGCCATCTTGTCGCCCGGCTGAAGCTTGCGCTTCACCGCCACGAAGACCTTGACCATCTTGAGCACGCCCGGGGCGAGCTCGTCGCCGGCCTCGACCTTCTGGACGCGATCCTCGAACTTGCGGGTGATCACGCCAACGGCTTCGTCATACTGGCCCTTGAGCGCCTCGATGTCGGCTTGGCGGGCGTCGTCCTTGACGGCGATCTTCCACCAGTCGTGCTTCTCGATGCTCTCCAGCGTCTCGTCGTCGAGGGTCGCGCCCTTCTTGAGACCCTTCGGCGCAGCCGTGGCGACCTGGCCGAGCAGCATCTCCCGCAGACGGGCGAAGGTGGCGCGGTTCAGGATCGCCCGTTCGGAGTCGGCGTCCAGCTTCAGCCGGTCCTTCTCCTCTGCCTGGATGGCGCGGGTCCGGTCGTCGATGTCGATGCCGTGGCGGTTGAAGACGCGCACGTCCACGATCGTTCCGGTGACGCCAGGCGGCAGGCGCAGCGACGTGTCGCGCACGTCCGACGCCTTCTCACCGAAGATGGCGCGGAGAAGCTTCTCTTCCGGCGTCATCGGGCTTTCGCCCTTCGGCGTGATCTTGCCGACCAGGATGTCGCCCGGCTCCACTTCGGCGCCGATGTAGACGATGCCCGCCTCGTCGAGGTTGCGCAGCGCTTCCTCGCCGACGTTCGGGATGTCGCGGGTGATGTCCTCCGGCCCGAGCTTGGTGTCGCGGGCCATGACCTCGAACTCCTCGATGTGGATCGAGGTGAAGACGTCGTCCTTCACGATCCGCTCAGAGATCAGGATCGAGTCCTCATAGTTGTAGCCGTTCCACGGCATGAACGCGACGAGCACGTTCCGGCCGAGCGCCAGCTCACCGAACTGAGTGGACGGGCCGTCCGCGATGATCTCGCCCTGCGCGACCGTGTCACCGACCTTCACCAGCGGACGCTGGTTGATGCAGGTGGACTGGTTGGAGCGCTGGAACTTCATCAGCGTGTAGATGTCGACGCCCGACTCGCCCGGACGAAGCTCGCCGGTCACGCGGATGACGATACGGGTCGCATCGACCTGGTCGACGACGCCTGAACGGCGGGCAGCGATCGCCGCGCCGGAATCCCGGGCGACGGTCTCTTCCATGCCGGTGCCGACCAGCGGCGCATCCGCCTGGATCAGCGGAACCGCCTGGCGCTGCATGTTCGAACCCATCAGCGCGCGGTTGGCGTCGTCGTTCTCCAGGAACGGGATCAGCGACGCGGCCACCGACACGAGCTGCTTGGGGCTGACGTCCATAAGCGTGATCTGGTCGCGCGGCGCCATCAGGAAGTCGCCGGCACGCCGCGAGGAGATGATGTCCTCCGCAAAGCTGCCGTCCTCGTTCAGCTCGGCGTTGGCCTGCGCGATCGTGTGCTTGGCCTCTTCCATCGCCGACAGGTAGACGACCTCGTCAGTCACCTTGTGGTCGACCACGCGGCGGTACGGCGTCTCGATGAAGCCGTACTTGTTCACGCGGCTGAAGCTCGCAAGGCTGTTGATCAGACCGATGTTCGGGCCTTCCGGCGTCTCGATCGGACAGATACGGCCATAGTGCGTCGGATGGACGTCGCGGACCTCGAAGCCCGCGCGCTCACGCGTCAGGCCGCCCGGCCCGAGAGCCGAGACACGACGCTTGTGCGTGACTTCGGACAGCGGGTTGGTCTGGTCCATGAACTGGGACAGCTGCGAGGATCCGAAGAACTCGCGCACCGCAGCCACCGCCGGCTTGGCGTTGATGAGGTCGTTCGGCATGACGGTGGACACGTCCACGCTGCTCATGCGCTCCTTCACCGCGCGCTCCATGCGGAGCAGGCCGACGCGATACTGGTTCTCCAGCAGCTCGCCGACCGAACGCACGCGCCGGTTGGCAAGGTTGTCGATGTCGTCGATGTCGCCCTTGCCGTCCTTGAGGTTCACCAGCTCCTTGACGACCGCCAGGATGTCCTCGCGGCGCAAGGTGGTGACCGTGTCCTCGGCGTCGAGGCCGAGGCGCATGTTCAGCTTCACGCGGCCCACGGCCGACAGGTCGTAGCGCTCCGGATCGAAGAACAGGCCGTAGAACAGCGCATCCGCCGTCTCCCGTGTCGGCGGCTCGCCGGGGCGCATGACGCGGTAGATGTCCGACAGTGCCTGGTCGCCATCCTCGGCCTTGTCGGCCTTCAGCGTGTTGCGGATCCAGGGACCGGTGTTGACATAGTCGATGTCGAGCAGCTCGAGCCGGTCGACGCCGGCCTTGTCGAGCTTCTCCAGGTTCTCGCCGGTGACTTCGTCGCCGGCCTCGATGTAAATCTCGCCCGTCGCCTCGTTGATGAGGTCGAACGCCGAGAAGCGGCCGAAGATTTCCTCGGTCGGGATGATGAGGTTGGCGAGGCCTTCCTTGCCAGCCTGGTTGGCGCGGCGGGGCGTGATCTTCTCGCCGGCCTTGAACACGACCTCGCCGGTGTCGGCGTTGACCACGTCATGGGTCGGCTTCTGGCCGCGCCATTGCTCGGCGACGTACGGGATCTGCCAGCCGTTCGGGCCGCGCACGTAGCTGACCGTGTTGTAGAACTCGTTGAGGATCTCTTCCGAACTCAGGCCCAGCGCGTGCAGCAGCGCCGTCACCGGCAGCTTGCGCTTGCGGTCGATGCGGACGTTGACGATGTCCTTGGCGTCGAACTCGAAGTCCAGCCAGCTGCCGCGATAAGGGATGACGCGCGCGGCGAACAGATACTTGCCCGAGGCATGGGTCTTGCCGCGGTCATGGTCGAACAGAACGCCCGGCGAACGGTGCATCTGCGACACGATGACACGCTCGGTGCCGTTGATGATGAAGGTGCCGTTCTGCGTCATGAGCGGCATGTCGCCCATGTAGACGTCTTGCTCCTTGATATCGATGACCGACTTGGCCTCGGTATCCGGATCAATCTCGAACGAGGTCAGGCGCAGCGTCACACGCATCGGCGCGGCGTAGGTCAGCCCGCGCTGGCGGCACTCGTCCGTGTCGAACTTGGGGTCCTCGAGCACGTAATGGTCGAAGTCGAGGTGCGCGGTGCCGGCGAAATCCTGGATCGGGAACACCGAGCGCAGCGTCTTCTCGAGGCCAGAGACATAGCCGGTGGCCGGGTCGGAACGCAGGAACTGCTCGTAGGATTCGCGCTGAACCTCAATGAGGTTCGGCATCTCGCTGATCTCGTGGATGTTGCCGAAGATCTTGCGGATGCGGCGCTGGTTGGTCCCGGCTCCGCTGGAGGTGTTCCGGGGTGCGTCGATCGCCTTGGTCGCCATGTGATTCCCTGCGCTCCGGGCACACGAACGGGTCGCGGGCCCTTGTTCAAGTCCGGCGCGGTTCCTGTGAGCTCCCCGCCATACGTGCAGGCCGATGCGCGGTTCCGGCCCGTGTCCCGGCGGGGACAGGAAAAGCCCCGGGCGCACGACAGCGTGCGGCGGAGCCGATATGTGTTGGATAGGGCTGCATATACGCTCTCCTTCGCGAATTGGAAGAGGGAAGAAACCAAAAACCTCGCTGTCGGTTGGCGGGCTGACCAGCCTTCAGGAGTTCCCATGCGCCTCGCCCTGCTCGCACCCGCCACCCTGCTCATCGCCGCCTGCGGGCAGACCACCGGCGAGTCGGCGCAGGAAGATCCCGCCGAGGCGCTGCGGAACGCGGCCAACCAGTCCGATCCGGCGGCCGCTCAGGTCCTGAACGACCAGGCCAACCGGATGGAAGCCAGCGGGTCGGACAACTACGCCGCCGCTCAGCAGGCCTTGCAGCAAGGCGGCGTCGCCCAGGTCGCGAACGACCAGGCCACCGGGACCCGCCCGCCATCCGGAACGGTCCAGGCGAGGCCGAACCTCCCCGGCAGCCCCAACCGCAAGGACGGCACGCAGCCGCCCGACAAGATGATCTCCAACGGTCAGCAGACGGGGGTCGCCGGTTCCCAGAACCTCCCGCAGGACCGCTAGGCACAACGAAAAAGGGCGGCTCCGCGCGGGAGCCGCCCTTTCCTGTCTCGACCGAAGTCGAAGAAGCTTACTTGAGCTCGACGGTGCCGCCGGCTTCCTCGATCTGCTTCTTGATCTTCTCGGCCTCGTCCTTGCCGATGCCTTCCTTGAGCGCCTTCGGAGCGCCCTCGACCAGCGCCTTGGCTTCGCCCAGGCCCAGGCCGGTGATGGCGCGGACTTCCTTGATTACGTTGATCTTCTTGCCACCGTCGCCGGTGAGGATCACGTCGAACTCGGTCTTCTCTTCGGCAGCCGGAGCGGCAGCAGCGGCAGCGGCCGGAGCGGCAACCGCGGCGGCGGCGGAAACGCCCCACTTCTCTTCGAGAGCCTTGGCCAGCTCGGCGGCCTCGAGGACGGTGAGCGCCGACAGCTGGTCGACGATGTTCTGAATGTCAGCCATTTTCTACTCCAAGTGCGGGGCAGCGCCCCAATCGTGCGTTGATAATCGTGTGTGCGCTCAGGCGGCTTCCGCCGCGTAAGCACCGAAGACCCGTGCCAGCATCGCGCCCGGCTCGTTGATGGTCCGTGCAATCTTGCTCGCCGGCGCCTGAACGAGGCCGATGAGGGTTGCACGAAGCTCGTCGAGGCTCGGGAGCTCGGCCAGCGCCTTGATCCCATTCACGTCGAGAACGGTATCGCCCATCGCTCCGCCGACGATCTCGAGCTTGTCGGTCGTCTTGGCGAAGTCCACTGCGACCTTGGCGGCCGCAACGGGGTCGGTCGAGGTGGCCAGGGCCGTGGGGCCCTTGAGCAGCTCGCCGATGGGCTGATAGCGCGTGCCATCGAGCGCGATGAGGGCAAGGCGGTTCTTCGCAACCTTGAACTGCGCACCGGCGTCGCGCATCCGCAGGCGAAGATCGGTGGACTGGGCCACCGACAGGCCGAGATTGCGGGTGATCACCACCACGCTGGTCTCGGCGAACACCTGCTTCAGCTCGGCAACCAGATCCGCTTTTTGCGAACGATCCATGCCAACTCCAAAGGTTTCGCCCGAAGCCGAGGCTCCGAACGAGGTTCAACCAACTTCGACACCGGCCGAAAACCGGCGCGAAGCACTCTAGTCCGTGGGGTTGGGAGGGTGTGCGCCGAAAAGCCAACGCACGACGGACCCGCTTGCGCGGCGCCCGGAAAATCTCTCTTCCCCGTCTAGGCCGGAAATTAAGGGCGAGCCCACCAGCTGTCTCGGACGGTGTCCCAGCCGAAGCCGGACTGCGCGGGCCCCTACGCGGATTTCCCCGGCCGATCAACCCCATGCCGGCTGCGGCGAGTGACGAACCGCATGCGGCGGGAAGCGAAGCCAACCGTGCCACTCGCGCGTTTTGCCAGGCGTTGGTTCCCGGAAGGGAAGCGGCTTCATGCAGGAGGAGAATGCAAGATGGCAGGCTATCGTGGCGATGGCTACGGCGCATATGGCGACCATGGCGACGACGACTTCTACGCGGACATGCGTCGCGGCCGGGATGACGATCGCCGGGTCCACCGGGGCGAGCGGCATCCGGACGAGCGGCGCGAGTTCATGTTCGGCGACCGCGACCGCAGCGATGATCGCGGTGACTGGCGCAGCCGCGACGACGATCACGGCATGATCGAACGCGCCGGCGAGCGGATGCGCTCGTGGCTCGGTGATGATGACGAGGCGCCTCGTTCCAGGCGCTTCGAAGGCCGCGGCGATCGCGACGAATATCGGGGTCAGGGCTTCCTCGAACGCTCCGGCCATCAGCCGCAGCATGGGGCGCGAGGCGATGACCACCAAGAGCGCAGCCGGGGAATGCGTCCGCCCATGGGGCTGAGCGGCTCGTCGCGTCAGGGCGGCGGGCTCGGCATGGAGCGGGGCGGGCAGGACAGCTCGCGCAACGACCCTCATGCGCATTACCGCAGCTGGCGCGACCGCCAGATCGCCGAACTCGACCGCGACTATGAGGAATATTGCCGCGAGAACGAGCGGAGATTCTCCAGCGAGTTCGAGAGCTGGCGACAGAATCGCCGTCAGCAGGGAAGCGCTTCCGCCGGGCCGGGGCCGGATGCTGGCGGGCCGGCAATGTCCAGCCCGACCTCGGGTGCTTCGGGCGCCGGTGAAGACCTTTCGGACCCCAACGCTGGGTCGGAGTCCGACGGCATGGGCACCGACGCTTCAAGCGATAGCCGGTCGGGCAGGTCCAAGCGCTAAGCTTGAGATGACCCCTCGCCGAACCCTTGCCCGGTCAGGCTGGGCGAGGGTTCGCTTTAACCAAGTTTCTTCAATGAAGATCTGACCGGCCGAGCCAAGAACCGGCGGAATTGTGCCGAAACGGGATGACGTTCCTTACGCGAAACCTTTATTTTTTGTTAATTTGGGGTATAACGGCTGCAGCTTTCGATTCGTAAAAGTTAACAGAGGGACCCGCCCACATGAAGAAGCTCGGCCTTTCCATCCTGGGTTGCGCTGCAACTCTCGCCATCGCTGCTCCTGCTCATGCAGCCGCCACCTTCGACTATGTTCCGGGTGCCGGCGGCCTTGGTTCCGGCGAAGTTTCCTATGCCGACTTCGACACGACCACCGGGTCGCCGAGCGGTTCGGGCTTCCTGTACCTCAGCCCGCCGAGCAGCAACCAGGGCGCCGAGCCGGCGACTGGGGACCAGGGCGACATCTTCTTCAGCGTGCTTGGTGGCGGCGACGCGACCTTCACCTTCGCCGATCCGCTGAGCCAAGTCGGCTTCGACTACGGTTCGGCCGACGATTACAACACGTTCGTCGTCTATCTCGCCAGCGGCGGCACCGAGACCTGGACCGGCCAGGACATCCTGAACACCATTCCGGCTGCAGCGAATGGCGATCGGTCTTCGATGGTGACCAACGGCCGCCTGACCTTCACCGCCTCGGCGGGCGACGCGATCACCGGCATCCGCCTGCTGTCCTCGCGCAATTCGCTCGAGATCGACAACATCGGCGTTGTCTCGGCCGTGCCGGAGCCCGGCACCTGGGCGATGATGCTGCTCGGCTTCGGCGCCATTGGCTTCACGATGCGCCGCCGCCAGGCGAAGGGCACGCTGGCCCAGCTCGCGTAACGGCACCCAGTTCAACAAAAGGGCCGTGTGCACCTCGGTGCATGCGGCCCTTTTTTTATGCCTGCGATTGCTTGCAGGGAGCGCTCAGTTGATGAGCCATTCCCGGTCGACCGTCCGCCACTCGTTCGGACCGATCAGCTGCTGGTGCGCCAGCCGGATGGACTGGATCGTCGCCTCGATCTCGCGCCGCCAGTGATCGAGGAAATGGTGGAGCGCCGGGTAACGCGGCGCCACGTCATATTGCTGGAACGAGAATTGCTGCAGAAGGCTCGGGTGATCGGGCATGAAGTAGTGAACCTCGACGAGGCTCAGGCCATAGCCCTCAAGCTGCAGTTCGAACTCGCGAGTGACCAGACGCTGGGTCATACCTCCACTCCTGTTCCACCTCCATACTACGCCAATGGTTGCGAATGCGTTCCCAGCGTCAAGTCCCCGCGTTATGACCGTGAGGAAATCACTCCAGGAAGGGTTCGAGCATGGATGACCTGACGGATCGCAGCCCACGTCCTCTGGCGGGATGGTTCCGCCCGGCGGCCATCCTGTCGGTCCTGTTCATGCTGGTGGGGGCCGTCAGTTACCTGCTCTACGTCTACAGCGATCCGGCAACCATGCCGCTCGACCAGCGCGCCCTGTATGAAGCGGAGCCGTGGTGGATGACCGGCGGCTACGGCCTGGCCGTCTGGGCAGGCCTGGCCGGGACCGTACTGCTGCTGCTGCGCAAGGCGCTGTCCGTTCCGGTCCTGCTCGTGTCGCTGCTCGGGACGATCATCTGGTTCGCGGCCTTCTTCATCGTGCCGGAGCTTCGCGCCAACGTCTCGTCGAGCGAGCTCACGGTGCCGGTGATCGTGCTCGTCCTCACCTGGACAATCTTCTGGTTCGCCCGGCACAGCAAGCAGCGGGGCTGGCTGGCCTGAACGCCGCCCGCTAGAAGCGACGCCCATGTCGACCTTCACTCTAGATACGGCGACCAGTCGGGCCACTCCGACCCCGGTGCCGATGAAGCGCATGACCGTGCCAGCCCTCCGCGGCCGCAAGGTCGATGGCGTCACGCAGCAGCCGATCGTGATGCTGACCGCCTACACGATGCGGATGGCGCAGCTGCTCGACCCTCATTGCGACCTGCTTCTCGTCGGCGACAGCCTCGGCCAGGTCATCTACGGCCTGCCGTCCACGGTCCCCGTGACGCTCGACATGATGTGCGCTCACGGCGCGGCGGTGGTCCGCGGCAGCTGGCATGCGCTGGTCGCGGTCGACATGCCGTTCGGCTCGTACGAGGCCGGTCCCGAGCAGGCCTTCGCCTCCGCTGCCCGCATCCTGAAGGAGAGCGGCTGCGCGGCCGTGAAGCTCGAGGGCGGAGAGGCGATGGCGCCCACCATCGCCTTCCTCAGCGAGCGCGGCATCCCCGTGATCGGCCACGTCGGCCTGACGCCGCAGGCGGTGAACATGCTTGGGGGCTATGGTGCGCGCGGCCGTGACCAGGCGGAAGCCGCCAAGATCCTCGCGGATGCCAAGGCGGTTGCGGATGCCGGAGCCTTTGCGATCGTCGTCGAAGGCGTGCTGGAAGACATTGCGGCAGAGGTCACGCGGGCGGTCGCACCGCCGATCATCGGCATCGGCGCGTCGCCCGATTGCGACGGCCAAGTCCTGGTGACTGAGGACATGCTCGGCCTGTTCGAGCGGACCCCACGCTTCGTGAAGCGCTACGACGATCTGGCCAGCCGGATCGGGTCCGCCGTCGAGACCTACGCGGCCGAAGTGAGGTCACGCGCCTTCCCGACGTCCGATCAGACCTACCGGCCCAAGCCTTGAGGTTGGTTCCGGGCGGCTTTGCCACGGCCGCAAACTGCGGCTAGACCGCGCAGCGCCAAGCTTCTGTTCATGTCCGACCGGGGATGTGGGCCCGCAGCTGGCGCGACGTTGACGAAGAGATAGAGACACACCTTGGCCCTTGCTCCAGGCGAAAGCAGCGAAACTTTCATCCGCGAAGTCGACGAGAACCTCCGCCGCAGCCAGGCGGAGGACTTCTTCAAGCGTTGGGGCGGCCTCATCATTGGCGGCGTCCTGCTGCTGCTGATCGCCGCCGCTGCCCTCCTGTGGTGGCGCCAGCACCAGGCGGACGAGGCGCGGCGCCACAGCGAGGAGCTGAGCGCGATCATTGCCGACATCGGCACCGGCAAAACCAAGGACGTTCCGCAGCGGCTCGACGCTATCGCGAAAGACGGCAACGACGTCTACCGCGCGTCGGCCCTGCTGACCAAGGCCGCGCTTTCGCTGCAGGGCGGCAACCGCACCGCCGCCATCGCCGAATATCGCCGGGTCCAGCAGGATGGCGGCCTTCCCGAGCAATATCGCAACGCCGCGCTTGTCCGCCTCACCGCGTTGGAGTTCGACGCGCTGAAACCGGAGGACGTGGTCAGCCGCCTGCAGCCGTTGGCCAAGCCCGGCAACCCCTGGTTCGGCACGGCGGGAGAGCTGACTGCCATGGCGCTCCTCAAGCAGAATCGCCGCGGCGACGCCGGGCGCATGTTCGCCTCCATCGCTGCCGACAAGCAGGTGCCCCAGTCGACCCGCACTCGGGCCGTTCAGATCGCGGGCACCTTGGGAATCGACGCCACGGCACAACTGCCGATGGCGGAGCAGCAATAGTCTTTCAGGGACACACAAAAGCATGAACAACAAGGTCGTCGGGATTGTGGTCGCCGCCGTGCTGGTCGCGGGGTGCAATCCGTTCAACAAGTCGCGGCCCAAGACCCCAGTGGTGGGCGATCGGGTGTCCGTGCTGAACACGGAGCTCGAGATCGCCGTTGATCCCGCAACTGCAGCCTTGCCCTTCACGCTCCCTCCGGCAACCGCGAACACGGACTGGGGTCAGCCGGGTGGCAGTCCTTCAAAGGCCGCGGGCCACCTCGCGCTCGGAACCTCGCTCGGCACCGCCTTCTCGATCCAGGCGGGGCAGGGCAACACGCCCGACGCGCGACTGGCCTCGCCTCCGGTCGTCGCCGGCAACCGCGTTTTCACCATCGACACCTCCGCCACGGTTCGCGCCTTCAATGCGCAGACCGGGCAGCAGGTCTGGGCGACCCAGTTCGGCGCGGAGAAGGGCAACTCGGCCTCGCTTTACGGCGGCGGCGTGTCCGTGGCCGACGGCCGGGTCTTCGCGACAAACGGCCTCGGCTTCGTCGCGGCGCTGGACGCGACCAACGGCGGCATCGTCTGGCAGGTCCGTCCCGGCGGCCCCCTGCGCGGTGCGCCCAGCATCTCGGCCGACACGCTCTACGTGATGAGCCAGGACAACCAGCTCTACTCGCTCAAGACCAGTGACGGGACCACCAACTGGTCCGCCGCCGCCGCGCTGGAGATCGCGGGCGTGTTCGGCACGGGCGCCCCGGCCATCGGCCAGGGCACGGTGGTCGCCGGCTTCTCCAGCGGAGAGCTCAACGCCTACCGCTACGAGAATGGCCGCCTCGTGTGGCAGGACGCCCTCCAGCGCACCAGCATCCGGACCAGCGTCGCCAACCTGTCTGACATCGATGCCAGCCCGGTGATCGACAACGGCCAGGTCTTCGCCGTCGGCCAGGGCGGCCGCATGGTGGCGCTCGATCTCATCAGCGGCCAGCGTATCTGGGAACTCAACATCGCCGGCATTTCGACCCCATGGGTCGCGGGCCAGTGGGTGTTCGTGGTGACCGACGATGCCAAGCTCGTCGCGATCGAGCGGGACACGGGCAAGGTCCGCTGGATCAACCAGCTGCCCGCCTTCGAGAACCCGAAGGGCAAGCGCGGCCCGATCAGCTATGTCGGCCCGGTCCTGGCGGGTGACCGGCTGATCGTCGCCGGCTCGAACGGCGTGCTGATCAACGTCGATCCCAACACCGGGTCCTTCCAGTCGCAGACCAATGTCGGCGCCGGCGTCAGCCTCTCCCCGGCCGTCGCCAACTCGACCTTGTACATCCTCGACGACCGCGGCCGCCTGCACGCCTTCCGCTAAGCTCGCTCGCATTGGCGGCGTCCTCCTGATAGGGGCGCCGCCATGCCTCTTCCGACCGTCGCCATCGTGGGCCGCCCCAACGTGGGCAAGTCCACGCTGTTCAACCGCCTCGTTGGCAAGCGCCTCGCGCTGGTTGACGACCGCCCCGGCGTGACCCGCGACCGCCGGGAAGGGGATGGCAAGCTGCTCGGCCTCGAGTTCCGGGTGATGGACACCGCCGGCTTCGAGGACGAAGATCCCGCCAGCCTCCCCGGCCGCATGCGCAAGCAGACCGAGGCCGCGGTGCGGGAGGCGGACGTCGCGCTCTTCCTGATCGACGCCCGCGAAGGCGTGACGCCGCTCGACGAGGAGATCGCCCGCTGGCTCCGCGCCGAGGACACGCCGGTCATCGTCGCCGCCAACAAGGCCGAAGGCCGCCAGGGCGAGCAGGGCCGCCTGGAAGCCTTCTCGCTCGGCTTCGGCGAACCGCTGGCGATCAGCGCCGAACATGGCGAGGGGGTCGTCGACCTGTTCGAGTCCCTCCGCCCCTTCGTCGAACGGGACGAACTCGAGGAGGAAGCGGACGAGCCCGGCGAGGGCCCGCTCAAGCTCGCCATCGTCGGCCGCCCGAACGCCGGCAAGTCGACGCTGGTCAACCGCATGCTCGGCGAAGAGCGGATGATCACCGGTCCAGAGGCCGGCATCACCCGCGACAGCATCAGCCTCGAATGGGAATGGGAAGGCCGCCCGGTGCGGCTGGTCGACACGGCGGGCCTGCGCAAGCGCGCCAAGGTCGACGACAAGCTCGAATGGTTATCCACCCAGGATACCCGCCGCGCCATCGACTATGCCGAAGTCGTCGTTCTCCTGCTCGACGCCACCCGCGGCCTCGAATCCCAGGACCTGCGCATCGCCGACCAAGTCGTCGAGGAAGGCCGCGCGCTGGTGATCGCCCTCAACAAGTGGGACGTCGCGGAACACGCCTCCTCGCTCTTCAACGGGGTCAAGGCGGCGCTCGAAGAGGGTCTGTCGCAGCTCAAGGGCGTGCCCGTGCTGACGGTCTCGGCCATCACCGGCAAGGGCATCGACCAGCTGCTCGGCGCCGCCTTCGAGCTCCGCGACGCTTGGAGCCGCCGCGTGTCAACCGGCGAGCTCAACCGCTGGTTCGAACGCGCGGTCGAGGCCAACCCGCCGCCCGCACCTGGCGGCAAGCGCATCAAGCTGCGCTACATCACGCAGGTGAAATCCCGCCCGCCATCCTTCGTCGTCTTCGGGACCCGCGTGGACCAATTGCCCGAAAGCTACCGGCGCTACCTGCTCAACAGCATGCGTCGCGACCTGAAGCTGGGAGCCATTCCGCTGCGGATGACGATGCGCGCGCCGAAGAATCCCTTCCATTCCGACAGGGAAAAATAACCGCGTCTTTACCCTTTGCCTCGTACACCCGCCCGGCATGCATGACCGGAGGCAGTGACGTTGGAAGAGGGCGACGCGGATATCGTCGACTGGGTGCACTTCGAACGTGCACGGGCGGAGCTCGGACCGGGCTTCATCCGGATTCTCGGCTATTTCCGGGAGGATGGGACCAAGTCGGTCGCCCAGATCGAACAGGCCATGCGCGAAGAGAATACCGTCGCGCTGGTCATTCCCGCCCACACCATCAAGGGTGAAGCGCGGCAGTTCGGGGCGGAGCCGCTGGCCAAGGTCGCAGAGGTGATCGAATCGACCGCCCGCCTGTGCGTGGAGACCCGCCGCTTTCCCGACGAACTGGTACCGGAAGTCGTGCAGCTCCGCCGACTGTTCAGCCAGACGATCGAGCTGTTCGACCGCGCCACCAATCCGCTGCTCACGCGTCAGGCGCCGAGCGGTTTCGGGCGCCGGGCCGCCAACCAGGACTTCGGCCGGATCTAGGTCGATCCGGACGCGGCGGCCCGGCGCAACGGCTCCAGCCGCGCTCGCGACAGGCTCCGCCACAGCCACTCCAGCGGCCCGTAGCGATACCGGTCCAGCCACGGCTTCGACCACGTCACCATCAGCAGCCACACCAGTGGCGGCACGGCGTACAGCTGGGCGCGGCTCAGGCTCCCGAACAGCCCCAGACCCCAGCCGTAGAAGATGCCGGTCACGATCAGCGACGTTCCCAGATAGTTGCTGAACGCCGCGCGTCCGACCGCCCCCATGCGCTCCGTCAGCCAGCCTCCGGGACGAAGCAGGAGGATGATCAGCGCCGAATAGCCGGCCGCGCCCAGGACCCGGAACGGCACGGTCGCCACGATGGAGTCGAAGAACACCCAGCGCTGGTCGAAGCCGTGCCGCAGGCTGTTCAGCCCCAGCAGGACGTAAGCCGCAAAGGTGACCGCCAGCGCCCAGAGTGCGAACCGGCGGTAGCTCTCCCGCGACCACTCGCCCGTCAGGAAACCGGACCGGAACGCCGCCATGCCCAGCAGCATCGCCGCCAGCGTCTCGCTACCGACCGACTTCAGGAAGCTCCACTCGCTCTCCAGGTACGCCCAGCGCCACCGGACCTGGTCCCACCACTCGCCGCGCATGGCGAGCAGTTCGCTCTCCGTCCATTCTCGCGGCGGCACGCCGAAGGCCCAGGCGAAGTTGTTCCATGTCTCCACCTGCGCCGGGGTCGAGCGCGCTCCCGCCCACAGCAGCGTGCTCCACGTCAGGGCATTCCAGGCGAGCGTCGCCCCGAGCGCGACCAGCCCCGCGGCAAGCAGCTGCCGCGCATCCAGCCGGGTGAAGAGGTAGGCGATGGCCCCGACCAGCGCATAGTGAGCCAGGATGTCGCCCCACCAGACGAAGTAGCGGTGGGCAAGGCCGATCAGCAGCAGAACCGCCATCCGCGAAAAGTGAACTGCCGCTCCGCTTCTGCCCGCTGCCTCCGCCCGCTCGACGACCAGCAGCATGGAGGCCCCGAACAGGAAGGTGAACAGGCCGCGCATTTTGCCCTCGATCAGGACAAAGGTCGCAAACCAGGCGGTCAGGTCGGCCTGGCCGGTACCGCCCGAGGCCAGCGGGCTGAAGTAGGCGGGGGCGGGCAGGGCGAAGCCCGGCATGTTCGCGACCAGGATGCCCATCACCGCCACTCCCCGGATCACGTCGAGCGAGGCGATGCGGTTCTGGTCAGCGTCGATGATCGATCCTTCCCGTGCCGCGCAAGGCAAGCCGGAGTCTGCCCTGCGGCCGTTCGGTCAGGCCTCAGCCGCCTTGCTGTGCAGCTGGATATAATTGGGCAGCCCCATGCGCTCGATCATCTCGAACTGGGTCTCGAGGAAATCGACATGCCCTTCCTCGTCCCGCAGGACTTCGGCGAACAGGTCACGGCTGACATAGTCGCGGACGCTCTCGCAATATTGCACCGCGTCCCGGTACATCTTGCACGCTTCGTATTCGGCTTCCAGATCGGCGCGCAGGATCTCCTCGACCGTCTCGCCGACCCGCAGCCGGCCGAGCGCCTGGAAGTTCGGCAGGCCATCGAGAAACAGGATACGCTCCGCAAAGCGGTCCGCATGCTTCATCTCGTCGATGGACTCGTGCCGCTCATAGTCGGCGAGCTTGTGGACGCCCCAATGCTCCAGCATCCGGTAGTGCAGCCAGTATTGGTTGATCGCGGTCAGCTCGGCCTTGAGCGCCTCGTTCAGAAGCTCGATGACCTTGGGGTCGCCCTTCATGTGCGTTCCTTTCGTTGCCGCGCTTCTATCGCAGCGGCGCGCCGGAACGAAGCGCTAACAACTCGCAAGAAGGGCAGAAATCAGGCTGCGGCGGAGGTCGCTTCGGACAGCGCTTCCAGCTCCTCGTCGATGATCTGGCGCGCGAACGGCAGGCACGATCCACACTTGGCCTTGCAGCCCAGCTGAGCATAGGCGCGTCCCGGGCTAGTCGCTCCCTTGCGCGCCTCCCGCCGGAGGTCTTCCTCGCGAATCGCATTGCAGACACAAACGATCATGGAGATCGGTGTAGTCGATAATGCGAGGCGTTCGCAAGTAGGGGGATGTGCGTAGGCCGGACAACCATGAAGGTCACCGTCACTCCCGCGCAGGCGGGAGTCCATCCCCTGACCTACCGAAGCGCCAACAGGTCACGGAGTGGATCCCCGCCTACGCGGGGACGACGGTGAAGGATCAGGCGACCGGGTGCTCGCCGCCCATCAGTCTAGGGAAGAACCCCTCATGCGCAGCGCGGAGGTCGGTGAGGCTCACGGCGCCGAATTGCGGTTCATTGTAGTCGCCAATCGCCACGTTATCGCCACCGCATATCCCGAGCCAGACGAATTCAATGCCGCGTCGCTCAGCCTCTTCCATGACCCGGTGGTCGTTGCCGTCCGCAACTGTGATCACAAAACGGCTTTGTTCTTCGCCAAACATGGCGGCGGTGACAGGGGAGCCTAATGACCAGTCGGGATCTACCACGGCGCCGATATTCCCGGCCAAGGCCATCTCAGCGATCGTCACGAGAAATCCGCCGTCAGAAACGTCGTGCACAGCGGTTACAAGATCGTTCCTGATTGCCCAGTGGACGAGCTCCGCGGCCGCTCGCTCGCGCTCTAGATCGACGACGGGCGGTTCACCGCTGTCTAACCCGCGTACCTCACGTAACCACAATGATTGACCGAGGTGACCTCGATCTTTGCGTCCCCCCAGAAGCCAGATGTGCTCACCCTCAGCCTTGAACCCAATCGTCGCGCTCTTCCGCCAGTCCTTCAGCAGCCCCACCCCGCCGATCGCCGGCGTCGGCAGGATCGCGCTTCCGCCGCCCGTGGCCTTGCTCTCGTTGTAAAGGCTGACGTTCCCGCTCACGATAGGGAAATCGAGCGCCCGGCAGGCGTCCGCCATTCCCTCCAGGCAGCCGACGATCTGCGCCATGATCTCCGGCCGTTGGGGGTTGCCGAAATTCAGGCAGTTGGTGATTGCCAGCGGCGTCGCGCCCACCGCACACAGATTGCGGTAGACTTCGGCGACGGCCTGCTTTCCGCCGTCGTACGGGTCGGCATAGCAATAGCGCGGCGTGCAGTCGGTCGCCATCGCCAGCGCCTTGTCGGTCCCATGCACCCGCATTACCGCCGCGTCGCCGCCGGGGCGCTGCACCGTGTCGCCGCCGACCTGCTGGTCATATTGCTCGTAGATCCACCGCCGGCTGGCGAGGTGCGGCGAGCCCATCAGCTTCAGGAGGTCCGCGGCGATGTCCGTGCTTTCCGGCACCTCGCCGAGCGGCTTAACCTGCGCCCACGCCTTATACTCCTCACGGCTCATGTGCGGCCGGTCGTAGAGCGGGGCTTCGTCCGCCAGGGGCCCCAGCGGAATGTCGGCGACCTTCTCGCCCTTCCACATCAGCTCCATGCGCCCGGTGTCGGTCACCTCGCCGATCACCGCGAAGTCCAGCTCCCACTTGCGGAAGATCGCCTCGGCCTCGGCCTCGCGGCCGGGCTTCAGGACCATCAGCATGCGCTCCTGGCTCTCGGAGAGCATCATCTCGTAGGGTGTCATGCCCTCCTCGCGGCAGGGCACCTGGTCCATGATCAGCTTGATGCCCACGCCGCCCTTGCTCGCCATCTCTACCGAGGAGGAGGTGAGGCCCGCCGCGCCCATGTCCTGGATGGCGACGATCGCGTCCGACGCCATCAACTCAAGGCAGGCCTCGATCAGCAGCTTTTCGGTGAATGGATCGCCGACCTGGACGGTAGGCCGCTTCTCCTCGCTGTCCTCGCCGAAGTCCGCGCTCGCCATGGTCGCGCCATGGATGCCGTCGCGGCCGGTCTTGGAGCCGACATAGACCACCGGGTTCCCGACACCCGCTGCCGCCGAGTAGAAGATCTTGTCGGTCTTCGCGACGCCGACCGTCATCGCGTTGACCAGGATGTTGCCGTTGTAGGCCGGATCGAAGTTCACCTCGCCGCCGACGGTCGGCACGCCCACGCAATTGCCGTAGCCGCCGATGCCCGCGACCACGCCGCTGATCAGGTGCCGCATCTTGGGGTGCTCGGGGTCGCCGAAGCGCAGCGCATTCAGGTTCGCGACCGGCCGCGCGCCCATGGTGAACACGTCGCGCAGGATGCCGCCGACGCCGGTCGCCGCACCCTGGTACGGCTCGATGTAGCTCGGGTGGTTGTGGCTCTCCATCTTGAAGATGGCCGCGTCGCCGTCGCCTATGTCGATCACGCCCGCATTCTCGCCAGGCCCGCAGATCACCCACGGCGCCTGCGTCGGCAGCTTCTTCAGGTGAATGCGGCTGCTCTTGTACGAGCAATGCTCCGACCACATGACCGAGAAGATGCCGAGCTCCACCAGGTTCGGCTCCCGCCCCAGCGCGTGCAGCAGGCGTTGGTATTCGTCTTCGGAGAGGCCGTGGTCGGCGACGATCTGCGGGGTGATCTCGGACATGCGCGCGCACTAGCCGCGCGGGGGGCATAAAAAAACCCCCGGCCGAAACCGGGGGTTGGTGAAGTCGAAAGGTGGAAGCTCAGGCCTTGCAGCTCTGCGCGCCCTTGCCCGGCCGGGTCAGCTCGACCGTGGACGCCGCCTTGTCGCCCGACAGGCTGTAGCCCTCGGCGGTGAACGGCGCCGCGCCATCCGCGCCCGGCTTGAGCGAGGTCGGCGTTCCCGTCCGCTCGGACCGGAAGTTGGCGCCCGCGGGCTGGCCGTTCTTCTCCAGCCAGTCGATGTAGACCAGGCTGTTGTCCTTGCAGCGATACGTCTTGGAAGCCGCGATGGAGGGAGGGAGCTCGACCGGCGGCGCGGCCGCGAGCTCGTTCGCCATGGTGTCCTTGGGACCCTTCTGGACGATGGTGTGGTCGCCTTGGTCGCAGCCGGCAAGAGCGGCAGCCGCGACGAGCGTGAGCAGGGGGAGGGTGCGGTTCATGGAAAGGCCCCTTTGCGAGTGCGGAGCGAGCCGTCAATGGTTTCTCGACGAACCTCATTGCAATGCTCGCCCATCGGGGTAGGCTTAGGCGCTCACGGGGGTGGGAAACGAACGCTTGAACTCCATGCAGCGCATCCGGATCGGACTGACGGGCCTCGCCTTCGTCTTCCTCTTCGTGATGCTGTTCGCCGCGATCAGCCGCAACGGAGACCCCGCTCCCAGCAACGAAGCCGTGAACGCCGCCGAGCCGAACGAGCCGCTGGCGGAGCTGGGGGTCGCGCCCGGACAGAGCGAAAACGAGGCGGAGCCGGCAGGCAAGAGCACCCCGTGAAGTCGCTCGTCGCGGCGCTCGTCGCGCTGCTGGTCCTCGGATGCCGGGAAGAACCTGCCCGCACGCCGCCCAGCGATACCACCAAGGCCGACCTGGCACTCCTCACCTCCCTCCCGCTCGCCTTGGCCGAGGGCTTCCGCCTCGACGCCCCGCCGCACCCCGCGATGCAGCGGCTCGAGCGCGATTACCGCGTGACGCTGGTGGACGGACCGGAGCAGCTTGCTCCCGGCGGCCTCCTGCTCGCCATCCAGCCGCAGGCGCTGACCGCCGAGCGCCTGGTCGCGCTCGATCAGTGGATCCGCTCCGGCGGACGCCTGCTGCTGCTCGCCGACCCTCGCCTCAGCTGGGAAAGCAGCCTCTCCCTCGGCGATCGCCGCCGGCCTCCCTTTGAGTTTCCCGACACCGGCCTCCTTGATCATTGGGGCCTGACGCTCAACGGGCCGGAGCCCGACGGACCGGTCGAGCGCACCCTTGGTGGCACCAACATTCTCGCCGCCTCGCCCGGCACCCTGTCGGCGGAGCAGGGGTCCCCCTGCACGATCAGCGAGGACCGGTTCGTCGCCCGCTGCCGTCTAGGGGAGGGGCGGGCAGTGATCGTCGCCGACGCCGACCTCGTCCAGGTGGACGTGCCCGGCGGTCTCGACGGTCCGACCGATGCCAACCTCGATGCCCTCGCCGCGGAGTTGAAGGCGCTTCGGGACTAACCGACCCGCTCGGTACGGAATCGGATGCCACCGCGTGCCACTAGCCCCCGAGTCTTGGCCACGATAAGCTGCAAACAGGGTTATCCACAACTTAACGGTCGCGAACGGAGGAAGAACAAAGCCGTATTCCTGTGTTCTAGAAGCCGCAGAAATCCGTCATTTCCCATGAAATCCCATGCAGTGGCATCAAATCCCGTTGTATCCCATGGCAGCCCGCGTTACACACATCGGGTAGCGCGGGGCTGACCCAGATTCAGGTGAACAGCGTCGGAGTGCGGGCGATCCCGCGCATCCGGCGAACGGGGAAGTCTTGCCGCGCGACGGGAGTGGTTCGCGGTGGCACTGGAGCATCTGTTTCAAGGCAGTGCTTTGAACGCGGTGGACGCGAAGGGTCGCGTTTCCGTGCCCGCTTTCCTGCGCACCGTGATCGAGCGCCGCGGGGACTCCCGCACCATCGTCCTCGCCAAGCACACCCAGTTCACCTGCCTCGACGCCTATGACCCCGCCTACGCGGCGTTGAAGCATGCCAAGCTCGAGCGACTGCTCGAAAAGGAAGAGACCGACGCCGATGCGCAGCTGATCTACCAGCAGCGCAACCTGATGGCCTTCGCCGCGACCGAAGAGGTGCCCTACGACAGCTCCGGCCGCGTCGTCCTGCCGCCCATGATGCGCCGCAAGGGCGGCATCGGCGACCTCGCCCTGTTCCTGGGCACTGGCGAGACGTTTCAGATCTGGAATCCCACCACCTTCCTCGCGGACCCCAACATCCCCGAGGACATGAAGGATATCGCCCGCTACCGGCTGGAAGAGCGGGGGGTCAGCGCGTGAGCGCCGTCCCCACCCCCCGTGCCCCCCACCAGCCGGTACTGGTCGATGAGGTCGTCGCGGCGCTCGCCATTGTCCCTGGCGAGACGCATGTCGACGGCACGTTCGGAGCAGGCGGCTACACGCGCGCCATGCTCGGGGCGGGGGCGGGACGAGTGATCGGCTTCGACCGCGATCCGGATGCGATCGCCAACGGGCCCTCACTCGTCCCGGACGCCCTCAAGGAAGGGGGCCAACTGACCCTCGTCCACGAACGCTTCAGCAACATGGACCGTGCGCTCCAGGACCTGGACGCCCTGCCGGTGGACGGCGTCGCGCTCGATATCGGCGTTTCCTCCATGCAGCTCGACCAGGCGGATCGCGGTTTCTCGTTTCAGAACGACGGTCCGCTCGACATGCGGATGAGCCAGGCGGGAACCAGCGCCGCCGACTTCCTCAACCACGCCGACGAGGCGGAGATCGCCCGCGTGATCCGCGACTATGGCGAGGAGCCGCGTGCCCGCACCGTCGCGCGCGCCATCGTCAAAGCCCGTCCCCTGACCCGAACAGCCGAACTCGCTGCCGTGGTCCGCAAGGCGCTCGGTCACCACGCCGGCATGAAGACCGATCCCGCGACCCGCACCTTCCAGGCCATCCGCATCCACCTGAATGCGGAACTGGAGGAGCTGGAGCAGGGTCTCCGCGCTGCCGAGCGCAGCCTTCGTCCTGGCGGCCGCCTGGCCGTCGTCACCTTCCACAGTCTGGAAGATCGTATTGTGAAGCGTTTCCTGCGTGACCGCAGCGGGGCGGCACCGGCCGGCTCGCGGCATCTGCCTGTTGCCGCGGCCGGCCCTCGCCCGACCTTTCGGGATGTCCCGAAGCCCATCGCGCCCAGTGAAGCGGAGGTTGCGGCGAACCCGCGTGCGCGCTCGGCCAGGCTGCGCACCGCGATCCGGACCGATGCCCCCGCGTGGGAGTCCAGGGAGATGGTGGCATGAGCGCGCGCGGTTTCGCTTCCGTCGGTTGGGTGGCGGGCGTCGCCGCTACGGCGCTCGGCTGCTACATGGTCAGCCTGCAGGTCGCGTCGACCCGCGCGTCGCTGGAAGACGTGGAGACGCAGATTGTCGTCGCCCAGCGCGACATTCGCGTGCTCCAGACGGAGATCGGCACTCGCGGCCGCCTCGCCCAGCTCGAGCAATGGAACGTCAAGGTGCTGGCCCTGTCGGCGCCCCAGGCCAATCAGTTCCTCGATGGCGAGTTCCAGCTCGCCACCATGGTCACGCCGAAGAAGACCGTCGATCCGGCCGCGCCGGTGGTGCTGGCATCCGCTCCGGCGCCATCGCCGTCCGCTCGTCCCCTGCTGTCCAGCGACGCCGATGTTGCCAATCCGGCTGAGCCTGCCGGAACCGACGCGAAGAGCATGATGCACATCGCCAGCTTCAAGCGCGATCTGCCTGCCCCCGAGCAGCGCCAGATGGTCGTGAAGCCGGTACCCGCTCCCGCGAAGGCCGCTCCGGCGAAAGCAGCCGCCGATGCGAAGTCCAAGGCTGCGGACAAGAAGACGGCCGCTCGGCCGCCCGCAGCGAAGACAGCGGACAACAAGAGCGCCGTATCATCCGCGCCGTCCAAGTCGCCGGCGAAGCCTGCGGCCAAGAAAGTTGTGGATAAGCCGATCGTGGTGAAGACCGCGGCTGCTGACACTTCGGCCAAGGCTGCTAAGCCTAAGACCTCGCAGCCGAAAGTTGATCCGCTCGCGCCCAAGCCGGCCAAGTCCAGGGAAGCCAAGCCGAAGCAATGAACGCGCCAACTCCCGCTCTCGTCGCCCGGCCCGATCGCCTCCGGCTGGTCGGCCAGCGGCGGCAGATCCTGGCGGTCATGCATCAGCGGCTCATGTTCGGGCTCATCGTCTTCGCGGCGGTGGTCACGCTGATCGTCGGGCGCCTGCTGTTCCTGGCAGCTTTCGGCGATCACGCGGGCCGCAAGCAGTCCCTCACCAGCTTCGTCCCGCCACGCGGCGACATCGTGGATCGCGACGGCCACCCGCTCGCCCGGACCATCGACGCGTGGACCATCGGCCTGCACCCGGCCAAGGTGCTCGGCAACAAGGCCGAGCTGGCGGTCCGGCTGGCCAAGCTCATGCCGGAACGCGATGAGGTCCAGTGGCTTCAGCTGCTGCGGTCCAACAAGCGCTTCATCTACCTTCGCCGCCGTGCTGCCCCATCGCTGGTACAGGCGATCAACGCCCTCGGTGAACCCGGCCTCGCGCTGGAGCGGGAGCCCGACCGCCTCTACCCGCAGACCGACCTCGCCGCGCACGTGCTCGGCTTTACCGACATCGACGGCCACGGCGCCGCCGGCATGGAGCGCGCCTTCGACGAGCGCCTGTCCGACCCCGCCACCCGCGGCCAACCGCTGGTGCTCTCGATCAACAGCCGCGTGCAGCAGGCGCTGGAGCACGAGCTGCTCGACGCCAAGACCAAGTTCTCCGCCATCGGTGCCGCGGGCGTGATCCTCGACATCCACACGGGCGAGATCATGGCAATGACCTCGCTCCCGCAGCTCAATCCCAACATCGCCGGCAATATGGATCCCGAGGCCCGTTTTAATCGCGCTACCCTCGGTGTCTGGGAGCTCGGCTCGACCTTCAAGCCGTTCACGGTCGCCATGGCGATGGATCACGGCAACGTGAAATCCATGGGGCAGATCTACAACTGTCCCAAGCAGCTGAAGGTCTACGGCCGCGCGATCAACGACACCCACCCGTTCGGCCGCGCTTGCTCGGTCGCCGAGATCATGAAGGAAAGCTCCAACATCGGCACCGCGCAGATCGCTGCCGAGACGGGCGCTGCGGCGCAGAAGCAGTTCCTCAAGCTCATGGGCTTCCTTGATCCGATCGAGGTTGAGCTGAAGGAGAAGGGCCGCACCCTGGCGCCCCGCGACTGGAGCCCTCTGGCCACGATGACAGTGGGCTACGGCCACGGCATTGCCGTCACCCCGCTGCACCTGGCAAACGGATACGCGACCCTCTTCAACGGCGGGATCTACCGGCCCACCACTTTGCTGAAGGTCGGCCCGGGCCACGCTGTCGCCAAGGGCCGGCGCGCTTTCAGCGAAGAGACCAGCTACAAGATGCGCTCGCTTCTCCGCTTGGTGGTGACGCACGGGACCGGCAAGAAGGCTGACGCCCCGGGCTACCGCGTCGGCGGCAAGACCGGCACCGCCGAAAAGCTCATCGGTGGCCGCTATTCCAAGACGGTGGTGGTCACCAGCTTCGCGGGCGTTTTCCCGATGGACGAGCCGCGTTATGCGATGGTCGTCATGCTCGATGAACCCAAGGGCACAGCGGAGACCTTCGGCTTCCGCACCGCCGGCTGGAACGCCGCGCCGACCTTCGGCAAGGTGGTGAGCCGGATCGCTCCGATGCTCGGCGTCCGGCCGGACATGCGTCGCGAACCCAACATGGCGGAAGTGCTGCCTTACGTCCGCGAGGAGAAGTAAGCCGATGCGCCTGGTGGAGCTCACGGGCATCGGCGGCGATTCCGAAGTGACCGGCTTTGCGATCGACCACCGCAAGGTCGCTCCCGGCACCGTGTTCGGCGCCTTTCAGGGCAGCCGCTTCAATGGCGAGGACTTCATCCCCGAAGCCGTGAAGCACGGCGCCGTTGCCGTCGTGGCTCGTCCCGAGGCCAAGGTCGAAGGCGCGGCTCACCTCGCCGACCCGCAACCCCGCCGCCTCTTCGCCCAGCTCGCCGCCAAGTATTTCGCGCCCTATCCCGAAGTGGTGGTCGCCGTCACCGGCACAAACGGCAAGACCTCCACTGTCGAGATGGCCCGCCAGATGTGGCGCATGGCCGGCCACCGCTCCGGATCCGTCGGCACCCTCGGCGTCACAACCGCGGACGACCAGGTTCGGACGGGCCTCACGACCCCGGACATCGTCACCTTCCTCCAGAACATGGCGGGCATGGAGCGCATGGGCATCAGCCATGTCGCCTACGAAGCTTCCAGCCACGGCCTCGATCAGTATCGCAGTGAAGGGCTGCCGGTCCGCGCCGCCGCTTTCACGAACTTTTCGCGCGATCATCTCGATTATCACGGCACAATGGACGCGTATTTCGACGCAAAGATGCGTCTTTTCGACGAGGTTGTGTCACTCAACGGGTCGGCCGTCGTCTGGACCGGGGACCCGCGCAGCGCCTCCGTGATCGACCGAGTCCGCCAGCGCGACCTCGCTCTGCTGACCGTCGGCCCGGGCGGCGGCACCATCGATCTCCTCGACCAGGTCCCGAGCGCGCTCGGACAAACGCTGACCCTCCGCCACGAAGGCGGCAAGGAACAGAAGCTCGTCCTCCCTCTCATCGGCGCGTACCAGGCCGCCAACGTCCTCGTCGCCGCAGGGCTGGTGCTCGCGACCGGCGGAACATGGGACTCGACCTTCCAGGCCATGGGCCGCGTTTCCCCCGTCCGCGGACGGCTGGAAAGGGCGGTAATCACCCGTTCCGGCGCTCCGATCTACGTCGATTACGCGCACACCCCCGACGCGCTAGAGGCGGCCATCGCGGCCCTTCGTCCTCACGTGGAAGGCAAGCTCATCACCATCTTCGGCGCTGGCGGCGACCGCGACCAGGGCAAGCGCCCGGAGATGGGGCAGGTCGCGGTCCAGCTCAGCGACGTGGTGATCGTCACCGACGACAACCCGCGCAGCGAAGATCCGGCTGCAATCCGCTCCGAAGTCCTCGCCGGCGCACCCGGAGCGATCGAGATCGACGGCCGCCGCGAGGCCATCGCCCATGCGATCGCCATGGCGCAGGCGGGCGACATCATCCTGCTCGCGGGCAAGGGTCACGAGACCGGGCAGGAGATCGCCGGCCGCATCCTCCCGTTCGACGACGTGCAGGTCGCGCGGGAGTGCGCCACATGAGCGCTCCCCTGTGGACCTCCGCCGAGATCGAACAGGCGACGGGCGGCCGCGCTTCGGAGCCGTTCGAGGTCTTGAGCGTGACCTTCGACAGCCGTGAGGTGGAGCCCGGCTCGCTCTTCGTAGCGATGCCCGGCACCGTCGCCGACGGTCACCAATTCGTCACCAAGGCGTTCGCCGCCGGTGCAGCCGGGGCGATCGTCAGCCGGCATGTCGACGGTCCCCACGTCCTCGTGGAGGATACTGCCGCCGCCCTGACGGCGCTTGCTCTCGCCGCCCGCAACCGGGTCGACGCGACGATTCTTGGCGTCACCGGCTCCGTCGGAAAGACCAGCACGAAGGAAGCGCTCGCCGCCGCACTCGAGCGCCGCCATCGCGGCAAGGTCCATCGATCGGTCAAGAGCTACAACAATCACACGGGCGTTCCGCTGAGCCTTGCCCGCATGCCCCGCGACACGGTGTTTGGCGTGTTCGAGATGGGCATGAACCACGCCAACGAGATCCGGCAACTGACCGCGCTGGTCGGGCCGCACATCGCCCTGATCACCGCCATTGCGCCCGCCCATATTGAGAACCTCGGCTCCATGGAGGCGATCGCGGATGCCAAGGCCGAGATCTTCGAAGGTCTTCAGCCGGGCGGAACCGCGATCCTGCCGAACGACACGCCCCATCGCGACCGCCTGCTTCGCGCGGCGCGGCGTCATGCTGCCCAAATCGTGACCTTCGGAATCGGCGACGCCGACGTGACCGCCGTCCATGCGGTTCGAGCGGAGAATGGTGGAAGCCTGGTCACCGCCCGCCTGCTGGACAGCGAATTGACCTACAACATCGCGCAGCCGGGCGAGCATTGGGTGTCGAACTCCCTTGCCGTTCTCGCCTGCGTGGAGGCCGCGGGAGCCGACCTGGCGGCCGCCGGCCTCGCCCTTGGAGACATGGGCGGACTGAAGGGTCGGGGCGAGCGCCTGCGCATTCCCCTGGAAGGGGGTGAGGCGCTGCTGATCGACGAAAGCTACAACGCCAATCCCGCCAGCATGGCGGCGACGCTCAAGAACCTCGCCGCCGAGCCGGTACAAGGCCGGCGGATCGCGGTTCTCGGCACGATGCGCGAGCTGGGAGAGCACAGCGACGAGGCGCATGCGGGCCTTGCCCCGCACATCCTGGCGGCGAACGTCGAGCAGTTGATCCTGGTCGGGGACGAAACCCGCCCCCTGGAGGACGCATTGGCCGGTCGGATTTCCATCTCACGCGTCGGAACGGCAGAGGACGCCACCGACCGCCTGCTCGGGACGATCCGTGCGGGAGATGCGGTGCTGGTCAAGGCATCGAATGGCGTCGGGCTTGCCCGATTGGTGGAGCGAGTGGCAGGGGGCGCCGCGACATGCTCTACCTGATCGCAGAACAGCTTGGGTTCCCCGGGCTCCTCAACCTTGTGCGCTACATCAGCTTCCGCGCCGGCGCCGCAACGGCCACCGCGCTCGCGATCGGCCTGCTGCTCGGCCCCTGGTTCATCAACTACCTCCGGGTGCGGCAGGGCAAGGGACAGCCGATCCGCGTGGACGGTCCGCAAACCCACCTGGCGAAGCGCGGCACGCCGACCATGGGCGGCCTGCTCATCCTAGTATCGCTGACCATCGCCGTGCTGCTGTGGATGGACCTCACCAATTCCTACGTCTGGGCCTGCTTGCTGGTCACCATCGGCTTCGGGGTTATCGGGTTCCTCGACGATTACGACAAGGTCAAGAAGGCGCACCACGCGGGGATCCCCGGCAAGCTGCGGCTGCTGCTCGAATTCGTGATCGCCGGCGCGGCAACCTGGCTGATGGTGCGTGTTTCCGGGACCAACCTTTACCTGCCGTTCGTCCAAGGCGCGGTGCTGGACATCGGCTGGCTGTATATCGCTTTCGGAGCGTTCGTGATCGTGGCGTTCGGCAATGCCGTGAACCTGACCGACGGGCTCGACGGTCTTGCGACCATGCCCGTCGTTATCGCGGCGCTGGCCTTCGTGCTGATCGCCTACCTTGTCGGGAACGCCCGCTTCGCGACCTACCTCGGCATCCCGCATGTGCCGGGCGTCGGCGACCTCACGGTCCTTCTGCTAGCGGTGGTTGGTGCCTGCCTCGCCTTCTTGTGGTTCAACGCGCCCCCGGCTGCCGTGTTCATGGGGGACACGGGTAGCCTGGCGCTGGGCGGAGCGCTGGGAGCCGTGGCGGTCGCGACGCACCACGAATTCGTGCTGGCGGTGATCGGCGGCCTGTTCGTGGTGGAGGCCTTGAGCGTCATCATCCAGGTGTTCGTCTACAAGCGCACCGGCAAGCGTGTCTTCCTGATGGCGCCGATCCACCACCATTTCGAGCACAAGGGCTGGAGCGAGCCGACGGTCGTGATCCGCTTCTGGATCATTGCCTTCGTGCTGGCGCTCGCGGGCCTCAGCACCCTCAAGCTGCGGTGATCACGGCCAAGGCCTGGGCGGGCAAGCATTACGCGGTCTACGGTCTGGCGCGCTCCGGGTTGGCAACAGTGCGTGCCCTGCTGGCGAGCGGGGCCAGGGTGACGGCTTGGGATGAGCGGGAGGAGGCGAGGGCGCAAGCGGGCGGTGCTGAGCTGCTGGACCTGAACACCGCCGACTTTAGCCTCTTCGACTCCCTCGTCGTCTCCCCCGGCGTTCCCCTCAACACTCACCCGCTCGCCGCCCGCGCCCGCGCCGCCAGCCTCGAGATCATCGGCGACATCGAGCTGTTCGCCCGCGCCCGGCCTGAGCTTCCGCCGCACAAGGTGGTCGGGATCACCGGCACCAATGGGAAGAGCACCACAACCGCGCTGGTCCACCACATCCTCCGCACCGCGGGCGTGCCGACGACCATGGGCGGCAACATCGGCCTGCCGATCCTCGCTCAGGACCCGCTGCCGGAGGGCGGCGTCTATGTGCTGGAGCTGTCAAGCTTCCAGATCGACTTGACCCAGAGCCTCGACTGCGACGTCGCGGTGCTGCTCAACATCACGCCGGATCACCTCGACCGGTACGAGAGCTTCGAGGCGTATGCGGCGTCGAAGGCGCGGCTGTTGCAGATGCAATCTCCCCGGAGTTTGGCGTTGTACCCGTGGGAGTTGGCTTACAGCGGCCTGCTTCCTGACCCCTATCGACAAGGCGGTGGACACCTGAAGGCCATCCAAGAACTTGAGCGAAATTCGGGGCGGGATTGGCCCGCTTTGCAGGGTCCACACAATCGCCAGAATGCAGCCGCCGCCTGGGACGTCGTGAAGATACTCAGTGGGCGGTTCAATCTGCCGATTAACGACACGTTGGCCTTCTTTGAAGGCTGCCGCACCTACCCCGGCCTCCCGCACCGCATGGAGCGCGTGCGCGAGCACGACGGCGTCGTCTTCATCAACGACAGCAAGGCCACCAACCCCGAAGCCGCCGCGCCTGCACTGGCGGCTTACCCGCGGGTGCGGTGGATCGTCGGCGGGCAGGCGAAGACCAAGGACCTCGGCGACACGGCCAAGCACCTCGACCATGTGGACCACGCCTACACCATCGGCGAGGCGGGCCCGATGTTTGCGCAACTGCTCCGCGCAGCCGACGTGCACGTTACCGAATGCGAAACGCTTGAAAATGCGGTGAAACGTGCCGCGGCGGATTCACAGGCGGGGGATGTTGTTCTACTCTCCCCGGCCTGCGCTTCGTTCGACCAATTCCGCGACTTCGAAGCACGGGGGGACGCCTTCAAGGCGTTGGTGGGGGACCTATGAGCACGATCCTGTCGGGCAAGCTGAAAGCCGCGCCGTTCATGGACCCGAGCCGCTACGGCCGCTCGGACCGCTCGGCGCTGGGCCGCTGGTTCTGGGAGATCGACCGCGTTCTCCTGCTGATGGTGACCGTGCTGATCGGCATTGGCCTCGTCGCCGTTGCCGCCGCATCGCCGGCTGCGGCAGAGCGCTATTCCGGCGGCAACGTCACCTTTGCGCCGCTTCATTATTTCTATCGCCAGATCGTCTGGATCGCCCTCTCGGTCCCGGTCATGATCGCCATCTCCATGCTCCCGCGGGAGCGGGTGCAGCGCATCGGCCTCATCGGCACCGCCATCTTTCTCGCTGCCTTGATGTTCGTGCCCGTGATCGGGCCCGAAGTGAACGGCGCCCGGCGCTGGATCGGGGTCGGTTTCACCCAGTTCCAGCCCTCCGAGTTCCTGAAGCCCTTCTTCGTCGTCGCCATGGCCTGGCTGCTTTCGCTGCGGGAGAAGGACAGGGCGCTTCCGGTCTTCCCGCTCTCCGCGGGGCTGGTCGGCTTCGTTGCGGTGTTGCTGATGCTGCAGCCGGACTTTGGTTCGACCATCATCTTCGGCGCCGTGTGGATCGCGATGATGGCGCTGGCCGGCATCTCCTTCCGGACGCTTGGCATCCTGGCCGGCGGCGCGGTCCTGGGAGTGATCCTCGCTTACTTCTTCTACCCCGTGGCCACCGTCCGCATTGACGGCTTCCTGTTCGGGGAAGGCGACAACTTCCAGGTCGAGAATGCCATGCGCACGCTGACCGCGGGCGGCCTGTTCGGGATGGGTCCGGGCGGCGGTACCCGCAAGTTCGGCCTGCCGGAACCGCACACCGACTACATTTTTTCCGTGATCGGCGAGGAGTTCGGCCTGATCGCCTGCATCGCCATTGCCTGCCTTTACCTCGGCATCGTCGCCCGAGTGCTGGTGAAGCTGCTCGACGAGGAGAGCAGCTTCGCCATTCTGGCCGCCGCCGGCCTCGCGATCCAGTTTGGGTTGCAGGCCCTGATCAACATGGCGGTGAACGTGCAGATCGCCCCGTCCAAGGGCATGACCCTGCCGTTCATATCCTATGGCGGCTCGTCGATGCTGGCCCTGTCGATCGCCATGGGCCTGCTGCTCGCCTTGACGCGCAGAAACCCGTATCTGAAGCGCTCGCCCTATGTCGTGAAATGGAGCGGGGAGCCTTCGGCCAAATGAACTTCGTCCTCGCCGCCGGGGGTACCGGTGGCCACATGATCCCGGCCCATGCGCTCGCCGCAGAGCTCCGCAGCCGCGGTCACGGCGTGCTGCTGATCACCGACGAGCGGGGTGCGCGCATCCCGGGCCTGTTCGAGAACGTGCCGGTTCACGTGCTTCCGGCTGGGCGGCTTGGCGGAGGGCCGCTCGGCTGGTTGCGTGCCGGGCGGAGCGTGCTCGCCGGTCGGCGGGACGCACGGAACTTGTATCGCCAACACCGGCCGGACGCGGTCGTTGGTTTCGGCGGCTATCCGGCGTTTCCGTCGCTAATCGCCGCCAGCGCGTCCAAGATCCCGACCGTGCTCCACGAGCAGAATGCGGTGCTCGGCCGAGTGAACCGCTTGGTTGCCCGCGAGGCCCATGCCATCGCCACGGCTTACGAGCGGGTAGAGCGCCTGAAGCCCGCCTTCGAATCGAAGACGGTGCTGGTCGGCAATCCCGTGCGCGAGGCGGTGGTCCGTCTTGGCGAGATGCCGTTCCCCGCCTTTGACGATACGGCTCCGCTGAAGATCCTGGTGACCGGGGGAAGTCAGGGCGCCTCGATCCTCGGCCAGATCGTTCCTGCCGGCCTCGGCGAGCTCAAGCCATCCTTGCGCCACCGTCTCCAGGTCGTGCAGCAGTGCCGACCCGACGATATCGAACAGGTCCGCGACGCCTACCGCTTGCTCGAGATTCCCGCCGAGCTGATGACCTATATCGAGGACATGCCCGCCAAGCTGGCCGAGGCGCATCTGATCATCGCGCGTGCGGGCGCTTCCACGATTGCGGAACTGACGACGGCGGGGCGTCCCGCCATCCTGATCCCGCTGCCCAGTGCCACCGACGATCACCAGACCGCCAACGCCAGGGAGATGGCGCGTGCCGGCGGTGCCAGGATGATCGCGCAGGATCAGTTCACGCCGGAACGGCTCGCCCGGCAGATCGAGGCGCTGGCCGCGGACCCTCAGGCGCTCGCCAATGCCGCGGGCCGAGCATTGTCGGTGGGCCGCCCGCATGCTGCCCGCGACCTCGCGGACCTGGTCGAGCGCGTCGCCAACAAGCAGGCGCCATTGCTGGTCGGTCGTGCCTCGGTCGAAAGCCGTGAGCAGGGCATCGGCTTCGCTCCCGCAGGGGCAGCGGCGTGAAGGCATTCGGGCGCGATATCGGCACTATCCACTTCATCGGCATCGGCGGCATCGGCATGTCGGGGATCGCGGAAGTGATGCACCAGCTCGGCTACAAGGTGCAGGGCTCGGATCAGGTGGAAAGCTACGTCACCGAAGGACTGCGCAAGGCCGGCATTCCGGTGATGATCGGACAGAGCGCCGACAATTTGGGCGATGCGGCGGTGGTCGTCACCTCGACCGCCATCCGCCCCGACAACCCCGAACTGCAGGCCGCGACCGAGCGCCGCATTCCCCGTGTCCGCCGGGCCGAGATGCTGGCCGAGCTGATGCGGATGCAGAACACCATCGCGGTCGCAGGCACGCACGGGAAGACCACGACCACCTCGATGGTCGCGGCGCTGCTCGACGCAGGCGGCATGGACCCGACCGTGATCAACGGCGGGATCATCAACAGCTACGGCTCCAACGCTCGGCTGGGCAAGAGCGACTGGATGGTGGTCGAAGCGGACGAAAGCGACGGGAGCTTTCTGCGCCTGGACGGCACCATCGCAGTCGTGACCAACATCGATCCCGAGCACCTCGAACATTACGGCGATTTCGATCGCGCCAAGGACGCCTACGTCGAGTTCATCGAAAACGTGCCCTTCTATGGCCTAGCGGTCATGTGCGTCGACCATCCCGAGGTGCAGAATATCTTGTCCCGCATCCGTGATCGTCGGATCGTGACCTACGGCTTCTCGGCCCTCGCCGATTTGCGGGCGGAGAATGTCGTTGCGGCGGACGGGGGATCCCGCTTCGACGCACGGGTGCTGGACCGCTCGGGCGAGCGGCGGATGATTGAAGGCGTGCGCCTGCCCATGCCTGGACGTCACAACGTTCAGAACGCGCTCGCGGCGATCGCTGTCGGCATGGAGTTGGGCCTTGATGACGCGACGATCGCTCGCGGGTTCGAGCGCTTCAAGGGCGTGAAGCGCCGCTTCACCCGCGTCGGAGAAGTCGACGGCGCGGTCATCATCGACGATTATGCGCATCACCCCGTCGAAATACGTGCCGTGCTGTCGGCGGCCCGGGACAGTGCGGAGGGGCGGGTGATCGCCGTCGTCCAGCCGCATCGCTTCACCCGGCTGCGCGATTTGATGGAGGACTTCACCAACGCGTTCAACGATGCCGACGTGGTCCTCGTCGCACCGGTCTACGCGGCCGGGGAGCAGCCGATCGAAGGAGTCGATGCAACCGCTCTTGCCGAGGGCATCCGCGCGCACGGCCACCGCATGGTTCGCACGGTGAGCGATCTCGATGACCTTTGCCACGCCTTGCGGGACCTGGCAGCCGAGGGCGACCTGGTCATCTGCATGGGCGCTGGAGACATCACCAAGTGGGCGGCCAGGCTGGCGGACGGGATCTGCGACGCGAGGACCCACAAGTGAGCGTCGCCACTCTTCCGGCGGTCCGCGGCAAGCTCAAGGCGCACGCGCCGCTCGCCCCGCTAGTATGGTTCAAGTCGGGCGGAGCGGCGCAGTCGCTGTTCGAGCCGGCGGACCATGATGACCTCGTGAGCTTCCTCCGCAACCTGGACCCCACTGTGCCGGTGATGGCGCTGGGGCTCGGGTCCAACCTCATCATCCGGGACGGCGGAGTGCCGGGCGTGGTGGTGAGGCTCGGGAAGGCGTTCGCGAAGGTCGAGCAGCTCGATCCGGTGACGCTTCGGTGCGGAGGAGGGGCCTCGGGCATCCTCGTTTCGTCCACCGCGCGAGATGCGGGGATTGGGGGAGTGGAGTTCCTTCGCTCGATTCCCGGCACCGTGGGCGGCTTCGTCCGAATGAACGGCGGCGCCTACGGGCGTGAGGTCAAGGACATCCTGGTCGAGGCGGAGGTCGTCCTCCGCTCGGGCGAGGTTCGGACCTTGTCCAACGCTGACCTTGGCTACACCTACCGGCACTCCGAGCTGCCGGAGCAGGCCATTGTCGTCAGCGCAACGTTCCGCGGGAAGCCTGGTGATCCGGCGGATATCCAGGCTGAGATGGATCGTATCGCCGCCAGTCGCGAGGAAAGCCAGCCACTGCGCAGTCGTACGGGTGGCTCGACCTTCAAGAATCCGCTGCCGCAGAAAGCATGGCAGGCGATCGACGCGGCCGGATGCCGGGGGCTGACGCTCGGCGGCGCCCAAGTCTCGGAAAAGCATTGCAACTTCCTGCTCAATCTCGGTACCGCCAGCAGTGCCGACATTGAGGCGTTGGGCGAGGAGGTCCGCCGCCGCGTTCGGGAGCACAGCGGTGTCGAGCTCGAGTGGGAAATCCAACGCGTGGGAGTGGAAAAGTGATTCCTCGGTCAGTCATTCCCGCGAAAGCGCGAATCCTTCTCCCAACCTCTGGACGGGTTGGGGGCGACCGGAGCTGGACCCCCGCCTGCGCGGGGCTGACGAAATGCTGAACCGAGATCTTCACGTCGCCGTCCTAATGGGTGGCTGGTCCTCCGAGCGCGAGGTCTCCCTGATGAGCGGGCGCGGAGTCGCCGCCGCCCTTCGGGAGCGGGGCTGGGCCCGGGTGACCGAGGTCGACATGGACCGGAACGTCGCTCACGTGCTTGACGAGCTTCGACCGGACATCGTCTTCAACGCGCTTCATGGATCGCCCGGCGAAGATGGCACCGTGCAGGGCATGCTGGAGCTGATGCAGATCCCCTACACCCACTCGGGGGTCACCACGTCGGCCATCGCCATCGATAAGGAACTGACCAAGCTGCTGCTTGTCCCCGCCGGCGTCCGGATGCCGAGGGGCACCATGGTACGCAGCGAGGCCCTCTACCAGCGTGACCCGCTGCCCCGGCCCTATGTCCTGAAGCCGGTCAACGAAGGCTCGTCCGTAGGGGTCGCGATCGTCACGGCCGATGGCAACACTGGCAATCCGATCGGGCGTGACGTGGAAGGCCCCTGGCAGCAGTTCGAAGAGTTACTCGCCGAGCCGTTCATCGCCGGGCACGAACTCACCGTGGCGGTGCTGGGCGACGAGGCGCTGTGTGTCACCGAACTCAAGCCCAAGGTCGGCTTCTACGACTTCGACAGCAAGTATACGGATGGACTGACGGAGCATATCTGCCCGGCCCAGATTCCCGACGACATTGCCCAGGCCATGCTCGACATGGCCGCCACCGCTCACCGGGTTCTCGGTTGCAAGGGTGCGTCTCGATCGGATTTCCGATGGGACGACAGGCAGGGAGTGGAAGGCATTTACCTGCTGGAGGTCAATACCCAGCCTGGCATGACACCGCTCAGCCTGGTGCCGGAGCAGGCGCGGCAGAAGGGCATCAGCTACGGTGAGCTCGTGGAGCGCATCATCGCCGAAGCACTGGAGGGCCGCGGATGAACGCACAGACCGTCCGCCGGGGGAGCGGAGCGGGATCACGGCCGCGCAAGGCGCCGGCACGCGCGTCGAAGTCGATCGCGAGGACCCTTCCGGTCAACCAGAAGAGCGCGAGCCGTGTCGCGGGATGGGCTTTCGGCCTATTCGTCGTAGCCTTGGCGCTGGTGGCAATCATCGCGCTGGATGTGCCGGCCAAAGCCGGGCGCGCTGCCGGCACCGCCATGGGCGATGCAGGGTTCGAGGTGGACGGCTACCAGATCGTCGGCCTCAAGCGCATGCAGCGCAAGAAAGTCGATGCCGTGGTCACGGCTGAACTGTGCCGTGCCGCTGCCGCTGCGGGTAAGGACGACTGCAAGCCTCCCCAGGCGCTGGTCGATGCGGACCAGATGCGTGAACAGCTGATGGGTTATGGTTGGGTCAAGGACGCGCGCGTGTCGCGCCGACTGCCCGACATGCTGGTCATCGACATTGTGGAACGGACGCCCGCCGCCCTTTGGCAGAACAAACAGCAGCTCTCGCTGGTGGACGCCGACGGCGTGGTGCTCGACCGCGTGCCCGTCGACCGGATGCCGGACCTGCCGCTTCTCGTCGGGGCTGGTGCCAACCGCCGGGCGGATCAACTCAACCGGATCATGGCCAAAGTGCCGACGCTCAAGCCGCAGCTCGCTTCCGCCACCTGGATCGGCAATCGCCGCTGGGATGTCGCCTTCCAGACGGGAGAGACCGTTGCCCTGCCGGAGGGGGAGAAGGCCGCGACGGACGCGCTGGTGAAGTTTGCGAAGATGGATCGCAGCGCGGGCCTGCTCGGCCGTGACATAAAGCGCTTCGATCTGCGAATCCCGGGCAAGATGATCGTCCGTCTTCCCCGTGCTCCTGGCGAGACCATCACCGAGACGCAGGAAGTTCCGAGCTGATGGCGGTTGGAGGGTTGAAGAACGGCGCCGATCGCCCGCTGATCGGCGCGCTGGACATCGGGTCGTCCAAGGTCTCGGCATTGATCGTCACCCGTGACGACGATGGGCGTCTCCGCGTGCTGGGGACCGGCCAGCGCGAGAGCCGCGGCGTGAAACGCGGCTACATCACCGACATGGAGGCGAGCGAAGTGGCGGTTCGCGAAGCTGTCGAACAGGCCGAGCGCATGTCGGGCCTGACCATCGATGACGTCTGGGCAAGCTATGGCGCGGGTGGTCTCGTCAGCGACATCGCAAATGTCGAGGCGGAGCTCGGCGGTCATCAGATCGAACAGTCCGACGTAGCGGAACTGCTCGCCGCCGGAACGGGGGCTATCGACCGACCGGGCCAGGTCGTGCTCCACGCCCATCCCGCGCTCTACACCCTGGATGGAGTCGAGGGCGTGGTGCAGCCGGTGGGGCTCCACGCCGACCGGCTCGGTGTCGACATTCACGTCATCGCGGCCGATCCGGCCCCCTTGCGCAACATCGACCTCACCATTCGCCAAGCGCATCTTGGCGTGAAGGCGATCGTAGCCGCGCCGATAGCGTCGGCCCTGGCCTGTCTGACCCAGGAAGAGCGCGACCTCGGCGTGGCGCTGGTGGAACTTGGGGCCGAGGTCACCAACGTGTCGCTTCACGCCGGCGGTATGCTGGTCGGTCTCCGCTCCATTCCGCTGGGAGCGAAGGACATCACGGACGACATCGCCTGCGCTTTCGGAGTGCGACGTCGGGATGCCGAGCGCATGAAGTGCTTCCATGGCTCGGCCATGACCAGCCCGCGCGACAATCACGAAATGATTGAGGCCACGGGGATCGGCTCGGACGAGGGGGGTGAGCCGCTGCGGATCAGCCGTGCACAGCTGATGACGGTCATTCGCCAGCGGGTGGAGGAGATTACCAACCAGGTCGACGCCGCGCTGAAGAGCCTTGGGTTCACGGGACCGGTCGGACGGCAGGTCGTCCTGACCGGCGGCGGCGCGGAATTGAAGAACATCGCTGACTTCATGCAGGGGGTACTCGGCCGAGCGGTCCGCGTGGGGCGGCCCAAGGCGATCACCGGCCTGCCGGATGCTCACAGCGGACCGGGGTTCGCGACCCTCGTCGGCCTCGCCATGCTGGCGGGGAGCGGCACCGGCGATATTCGCGATCTGGCGCTCGGCGCGGTCAAGGAGAAGAAGGCGCCGACCGGTCTGATCGGGCGGCTCGTCGCCGCCATGCGGGGCGCTTGATGGTTAACGCGCGGCGGAGTGCTCCCTCTTCTGTCCCACTCTGAATCACATGAGTCCGAAGTGACACATTCCGCCGTGTTTTTGCCTCCATCGTTAACTTTTTCGCTTGTGCCGCGGAGTCCGGCGATTCATAGATTCATCTTGAGGGTTCAACGCGCTAGTCGCTCGAGGGGGAGCTTGCATCCATGAGCATCGATTTCATCCGTCCGGCGGTCGACGAATTGCGGCCGCGGATCAGCGTTATCGGTGTGGGCGGCGCTGGTGGGAACGCCATTGCCAACATGATCCGCCGGGACGTGCAGGGCGTCGACTTCCTTGTCGCCAACACGGATGCGCAGGCGCTGAACCAGTCGCTTGCCGACCGTCGTGTCCAGCTCGGTCCGAAGATCACCCAGGGGCTCGGCGCGGGTTCGCGTCCGGAGATCGGTCGGGCCGCTGCCGAAGAGACGCTCGAGGAACTCGAGCGCACCTTGGACGGCGCGCACATGTGCTTCATCGCCGCCGGAATGGGCGGCGGCACTGGAACGGGTGCTGCTCCCGTGATCGCCAAGGCCGCGCGTGACCGCGGCATCCTGACGGTCGGTGTGGTCACCAAGCCGTTCGCCTTCGAAGGCGCTCGCCGCTCCCGCGCTGCCGAGGCCGGCATCGAAGAGCTGCAGCAGCACGTTGACACGCTGATCGTCATCCCGAACCAGAACCTGTTCCGGCTCGCCAACTCGGAGACGACCTTCAAGGAAGCTTTCGAGATGGCCGACGAGGTCCTGCAGCAGGGCGTCCGCGGCATCACCGACCTGATGGTCATGCCCGGCCTCATCAACCTCGACTTCGCCGACGTCCGCTCGGTGATGAGCGAGATGGGCAAGGCGATGATGGGCACCGGCGAGGCGTCCGGCGACAATCGGGCCATTGAGGCGGCCGAGAAGGCGATCAGCAATCCGCTGCTCGACGGCGTGTCGATGCGGGGCGCGAAGGGTGTCATCATCTCGATCACCGGCGGCGAGGACATGCGCCTCATGGAGGTCGACGAGGCGGCCAGCCACATCAAGGAACTGGTCGACCCTGACGCGAACATCATCTGGGGTTCGGCTTTCAACAACGATCTCGATGGCCGCATCCGCGTCTCCGTTGTCGCAACCGGCATCGAGGCTGAAGCGTCGCACCAGCCGGCGTCCACCAGCAGCAAGGTGTACAGCTTCCCGGGTCGCACGAGCGCCGCGACGGCGGCGCCTGTCGCGAGCGCACCCACTTCGGCTCCGACGTCGACCATGGCTCCAAAGCCCGTCGTTGCGGAGACGAAGGTCGAAGCTCCGCTCGATCTCGGATCGGACGAGGGCTCGGACGAGTTGCTTCTCGACAGCGACGATATCCTGACCTCGCCGGTCGGGGTTCCTCCGATCGCCCCGCCCAAGTCGGAGGAGGACGAAGCTCCTCGTTCCAAGTTCGCCCGCGAGAGCGGCACCTTGTTCGAGCGGATGTCGAACATCGCCCGCGGCGCGGCCAAGGTCGAAGACGAGCCGACCCCGACCATCCGTCGCGAGCCGCTGGACATCCCTCGCTTCCTGAACCGCCAGAACAATCAGTAGTGGCCCGCCGGCAGCGCCGGTGAGAGTGCTTACTGGAAACGGAGAGCCCCGGCCTGACCGCCGGGGTTTTTCGCACCGCTCACCCGCTCTTGAACACGCCTTGCCGCTCGCCTGCTTCCAGCAAGCTCCCGGCAAGGTAGGACCCGCTACGGGGATGGGAATGGTTCGCACCACATTGCTGGCGCTTCTTGCGGCTGCGGCACTGCCGGGGTCGGCTGCGGGGCAGTACATCGGCGGGGGAGCGCCTCCCCCTCCACCACCGCCTGCCGCTGGAACGCCGGAGACACCGGAAGCGGCGCTCGCCCGCAACATCCGCATTCTGGCGGGCAGCCCGCGCAACTATGACGCGCTGGTCGGGGCCGGTCAGGCCGCGCTCGACCTTGGCGATGCGCAGGCGGCGGCAGGCTTCTTCGGGCGGGCGGAAGAGGTTCATCCGACCAGTTGGGTGCCGAAGATCGGGCAGGGCGCAGCGCTCGTCCACCTGCTCGAACCTCAGGCCGCATTACGGGCGTTCGAGCAGGCGCAACGGCTCGGTGCCACCCAGGCGAGTGTCGCGCTCGAGCGGGGGCTGGCATTCGATCTTCTCGGCGACCAAGCCCGCGCGCAATCCGATTATCGCGTCGCGTTGAACGGCATCGATGGTGCGGAGGCGCGTCGCCGGCTTGCCCTGAGCCTCGGCATTAGCGGCCGGAAGGCTGAAGCGCTGGCGATCCTAGATCCGCTGCTGGCCCGTCGCGATCCTGGTGCAATCCGCACTCGCGCATTGGTGCTGGCGCTGAGTGGGGATGCGGCCGGCGCCAGAACGGCCGTGACAGTGGTAGCGCCCGGCATGGCTGCCAGCATGGACCCATTCTTTCGCCAGTTGCCGAGCTTGAGGCCGAACGAGAAGGCAGCGGCCGTGCACTTCGGCCAGCTCCCCGGTGACGACCAGTCATCTCCCGCCTACGGTAGCTATGCGTCGACGGTGCCGGTCGGACCACGGCCGGACCGCATGGCGGAAATCGAGCAATTGCTGAAAGCGTCCCCGTCCGTGTCGACGTCTTCAGCTGCAACGCCCGCCATAACGCAGCCTGTTCCACCTCCGCCGGCAGCACAATTGGCCATCGCGCAGCCGGTTGTTGCCCGGGCCGCTCCCGCACCGCGTCGCTACTGGGTCCAGTTGGCGAGCGGGCAGAGTGCTGCCGCGCTTGCGGATCAATTTCGCCGAATCAAGTCCCGCAACAGTGAGCTTCTTGATGGGATCAGCGGCTATGTCGCGGAGGAACCGAGCAAGGCACGGCTGCTGATCGGCCCCTTCCGCGATGCGGACGACGCCCGGATTTTCGCCGACGACCTCGAAACGGCTCGGGTCGACGCCTTCCCGTGGACCAGCGCCCAAGGGCAGGCTGTCCGGAAACTGCCATAGGGATGGGCCTGCCCACCGAGCTTGCCGCTCATCCGTCCGGCTCGCGCGGCCGCGCTTTTCCCGAAGGCCAGTCCGGGCCCCGCGGACCGCGCGACGCCTTCCAGCGCGACCGTGACCGGATCGTCCACTGCGTGTCCTTCCGCCGGCTCAGGCAAAAGACCCAGGTGTTCGTTGCGCCGGACGGTGACCACTATCGCGTACGCCTGACCCACTCCATCGAGGTTGCCCAGATCGGCCGCACCATCGCGCGGGTCCTCGGGCTCAATGAGGACCTGACCGAAGCACTGTGCCTCGCCCATGACCTCGGTCACCCTCCGTTCGGTCACGCGGGCGAAGACGCGCTCGATGCAGCGCTCGCGCAATGGGGCGGGTTCGACCACAATGGCCATACGCTGCGCCTGGTCAGCCGTCTTGAGACGCCTTATCCCGACTTCGACGGCCTTAATCTGACATGGGAGGCGCTGGAGGGCCTGGCCAAACACAACGGCCCCGTTGCTAGGCCTGCCTGGGCGCTGGCGGAAGCCGATCACCAATTCAGCCTCGAACTGACAACCTGGCCCAGCCTTGAGGCGCAGGTTGCCGCTCTGGCCGACGACATTGCCTACGACAACCACGATATCGACGACGGCCTGCGCTCAGGCGTGATCGATCTCGAAGCGCTGCTGGAGGTTCCACTGGTGGCGCGGCACTGGGCTCTGGTCGACGCTCGACATCCCGGCATCTCGCTCGACCGCAAGTTGCGCGCCGTAGTCCGCGACCAGATCGGAACAATGGTCGGCGACCTGATCTCTGAGACTGAGCGGCGGGTCGCCGACAGCGGGGTTCGGTCGCTCGATGAGGTCCGTCATGCCGGTCAGGCTCTGGTCGGCTTTTCGCACGCGATGGCGGCCGAGGAGCGACGGCTGAAGCAGTTCCTTTATCGGAACCTCTATAACGCGCCTCAGCTCCAGCCCGTCCGCCGCGAGGCGCAACGGGTGGTCTCCAACCTCGCGCAGGCGTACCTCGGTGACCCATCGCTGCTCCCAGAGCGCTGGATTCACGTCACGAAAGACGAGGTTCAGCGGGCCCGGACCGTGGCAGACTACATTGCTGGGATGACCGACCCATTCGCCATTCGCCGGCATGAGGAACTGGTGGGGCCTGTGGAATTGCCCGATCGCTTCTGAGGTTCCGGTCCAATGCGGCGAAGTAAAACATTTGCTGTAAAGATTTTGTTCAACGCTCTCGATTTACCTGTAAGTCTTCGCGGTATATCCAGCGGCAGTCGCAGGGAGCTGATCGAGCGTTGTGTAGTATCGAGAGCGGTACAGTTGAGGCCACGCGACCTGCGAGCTCTTCCGATTACAGGCGTCGCCCTTTTGGAGCCGGCATCGGAGATTGGCTCGCCTTCATCCTGGAGGCGGTCCGTCATGATCCTTCCACCGCTCCCGCCATTATCGTTCGCGCGCTGAACGCTCGCCTACGCATCCGCATCCGTCCGGCGAACGCGGTGCAGAGCGGTCTTTGCTCGCGACCAACCAGTCAGGTCGTCGACTCGGTTCGCTATTGGGGCCAGCTCCATTCCGCCCTGCAGCGCCTCAACTGGGACTTGGATGGAGGCCGGCTGGTTGAGGACAAGCTGGTGACCTCGGATCGGTACGCTGAGCACGGCGTCGCCGCTGCGCCAATCGTGGCCGTGGTCGGTCGTGACGAGAGCAGGCACCCCCATGCGGGACGGCATACCGTGGTGCACGATTCCGCAACGCTGGCCCGGGTTCTCGACTCCGCTCCACCCGAGCTAATCGCCAAGCCGGCTGGCGGGAGCCGCGGCGGCAAGGTCCGCCTGTTGCAGCGGCATGGTTCCACCTGGATGGTGGACGGGGTCACCCTGTCGACGAGCCAGCTGTCCGACCGGCTACTGGCGGATGCCGACCCGATGGGCACGCTGATCCAGCCGCGCCTTCGATCCCACCCGGACCTGACACCCCTGGGTGGCCAGCTGGGGCTGTGCGGGCTCCGGATCACGACCGCGATGCTGAAGGGTGGCCCAATTCTCCTGTTCCACTTCCTCAAGCTGATGGGGCGGCCGGGAATCGTCGACAACTTCGGTGGCGGCCGAAATGGCAATATCCTTGCCTCGATCGACGAGCGCACCGGGGAGATCCTCAAGGCCTATGGCCGATCGCAGGGGCAGCGTTTTCTCCTCACCGAATATTCGCATCATCCGGTGACCGGTGCCCAGATTACCGGAACCAGGCTTCCGCTCTGGTTCGAGGCCTTGGACCTGGCTCTGCGCGCTGCGGCGGTCTGTCCCGAATGCCCGTTGGCGGGCGCAGACATCGCGCTGACGGAGCAGGGTCCGATGCTACTCGAGATCAACGCCGCCTGGGACGGCGACTATGCCGAACTCACGCGCGGAGTTGGTCTCAAGAGGATGCTGCGGCCGATATGGCCCGAACTTGCGGCAAGTGAGCAGGCGAAGCAGGATGCAGCAGAACTGCTGAAACTCTAGTGATGGGAACCCATAGGCATGGCCACGCTTGCGAACCGACCCACGGATCGAAGCTCGGCTAGCGCTGCCCCCGAGGAAGGTGGCCGGCGGCTCGACCTGTTTCCCGTTCCCGTGTTCATCTGGAAGTGGAACGAGGCCGAGCAACGCAAGTCGCAACTGCTCGAAACCATTCGCCACAGGCGCGCGTCGGAGCCGGGCATCGTGCGCACCAACCGGGACGGTTGGCACTCCGACACTGACCTGCCGGCATGGGAGGAACCCGGCTTCCTGGAACTGGTACGCTGGGCAACGGCTTGCGTTCGGCAGAGCAGTCTCATCTGGAGCGGAGATGCCGTCGCGAACTCCGAACTGCTCGGCAGCTGGCGCCTGAACGGCTGGGCGAATGTCAATCCGCCCGGTGGTCACAACATCAGCCACACCCATGCCCAGCGGAACTGGAATTGGTCCGCCTGCTATTACGTCGATCTGCCCGACATCGCCCGCGAAGAGGTCGGCGGTGCGCTGGTGCTCGAGGAGCGCGGGACCGGGCTGCGACCGAAGGGAGGTCAGCCGTCGCGCACCTTTCGGCATATCCCGGCAGAAGGGGAGATTATCATCTTCCCCGCGACGCTCTTCCATAGCGTCGAGCCGCACAACGGGCCCGGCGACCGGGTGAGTATCGCGCTCAACTTCCATCATCCCGCGCTCGAACTGGCTCGTCTGTGGGAGCATCGGCCACGCATCTGGTGGCGCAAGTTCCCCAAGCTCATGCGGCGCGTGGCCCAGTTGCGCGGGTCGCAGGACTGGTCGGCAGGAGCGGCTCCGCATGGGTATGACGTGGTGCCTTTAGAGGCGAGCGCCGAGGCGTGACGAAGAGCGGGCGCTGCGCTAGGAGCGCTCGCTTCTCCGCAACTCGGTGACTGACCTTGAGCCTTTACGCCCGCTATTCCGATCTCCTCGACCAGATTCTCGATGGCCTTGTGGCCGACGGATCGTTGCCCGGCGAGCTCAACCGCCGCGGAGTGGCCGTCGAACCGCCCCGAGACGCGAACCACGGAGACTTGGCCACGAACGCGGCGATGGTCCTGGCGAAGAGCGCCGGCACCAACCCGCGGGCGCTCGCCGGGCTGATCGCCTCCAGGCTTGAACAGGCGGCAGATGTGGTCGGCGTGGAGATCGCCGGTCCCGGGTTCATCAACGTGCGACTTGCCCCGGACAGCTGGCGGACGGAGCTCGCGACGATCCTTCGCGAGGGCGACTCCTATGGCCGGCGTGACGTGGGCAAGGGTGAGCGGGTCAACGTCGAATATGTTTCGGCCAATCCGACCGGTCCCATGCACATGGGTCACTGCCGCGGTGCGGTGGTTGGCGATGCGCTCGCCAGCCTCCTCGAAGCCGCGGGTTTTCGCGTCACGCGAGAGTATTACGTCAACGATGCGGGCAGCCAGGTCGACACGTTGGCCCGCTCCGCCCACCTCCGCTATCGTGAGGCGCTTGGTGAAGACATCGGCGAAATCCCGGAGGGTCTCTATCCCGGAGACTATCTGAAGCCGGTCGGGGTTCTCCTCGCCTCCGAGTTCGGCGATCTTTATGCCGGCTCGCCGGAGGCCGACTGGCTGCAGCTGTTCAAGCGCAAGACGGTCTCGGCCATGATGGACCTCATCCGCCACGATCTCGCGCTGCTGGGCATTCACCACGACAAGTTCGCGTCGGAGGCCGAACTGCAGGCGTCCGGTGCGCCCGAACGCGCGCTGGAGACGCTACGGGCCAAGGGGCTCGTCTATGAAGGCCAGCTTGAGCGACCCAAGAGCCTCGATGAGCATGACGAGTGGGAGCCGGTCGAACTGACCCTGTTCCGCTCGACCGAGTTCGGGGACGACCAGGACCGGCCAATGAGGAAGTCGGACGGGAGCTGGACCTATTTCGGGGCCGACGCCGCTTACCACCTGCAGAAGGCTGAAAGTGCCGATCACCTCGTCAACATCTGGGGGGCGGACCATTCCGGGACCGTCAAGCGCATCCAGGCGGCCGTGACGGCGCTGACGGATGGCCACGTCGACCTGGACGTCAAGCTGGTCCAGATGGTCCGGCTGTTCCGGGCAGGCGAGCCGGTGAAGATGTCGAAGCGGTCGGGCTCCTTCGTCACGCTGGCCGACGTCGTCCAGGAAGTCGGCAAGGACGTCGTGCGCTTCATGATGCTGACCAAGCGGACGGACAGCATGCTCGACTTCGACTTCGCCAAAGTCGTGGAGGCGTCGAAGGACAACCCGGTCTTCTACGTGCAGTACGCCCATGCGCGGATTTCCTCGCTCCAACGCAAGGCGGCGGCCGGCACATTGCCCGTGGCGGACACGGCCGACCTGTCGCTGCTGGACGAAGAGGAACTCGGGCTCGTCAAGCTCGCGGCCCAATTTCCGCGCGTGGTCGAGGGCGCCGCACTGTCCCATGAGCCACACCGCATCGCCTTTTACCTCTATGATCTGGCGGCAGCCTTCCACGCGCTCTGGAATAGGGGCAATGATGACCCGTCGCGTCGGTTCCTGCTGGAGGACCAGCCGGAACTCAGCCGGGCGCGGATCGAACTGGCTACCGCAGTCGCGCAGGTCGTTCGCTCCGGGCTCAAGTTGATGGGCGTCGAGGCAGCGGAGGAGATGCGCTGACACGCGAGCGAAGGTGATCCGGAGACGGGATCACACCCGCTTCGCAATTCCGGCGCGCTGGCATATGCCTGCGCATGACCGGGAGCAGGGCGGCTTGGAGTGAGTGGTCGATTGATGGACGTTCGTCAGGTGGTCCGGGGTGGCGATGAGGAGGCTCTCCCGTGGCTGGAAGCAGTCGAGGACGAGGATGAGCCGCAGGCGCTGTCGGCCAGGAAGATGCTCGCCGCCCTTGCGGTCGTTCTTCTCGGCGCGGCACTGGTGGCCGGCACCCTGTTCTGGCTTGGGCGCAGCACCGGCAATGGTGGCAGTGGACCACCCGAACTGATCAAGGCCGAGCCCGGTCCCTACAAGATGAAGCCGGAGAACCCGGGCGGCCTGGACGTGGCGGGAGACAGCGGCACGGCTTATGCGACCAGCGCTGGCGAGGAAACGGAGGCCCAGCTGGACCTCGGGGCAGTGCCCGAAACTCCGCTTGCCAAGCCGAAGCCCGCGCCCGCGGAAGAGACCTCTCCCAAGCGCCTCCCCAGCAATGAGGAGAAGGTGGCTGCTGACGAACCGGCCGCGCCGTCGGCGACTCCTGTGTCGTCGGGAAGTGCAGTCCAGTTGGGCGCCTACGACAGCCCCGCGCAGGCGGAGGCGGCCTGGAAAGCGCTCTCCAGCCGCTTCTCGGCCATTGGCGCGATGAACAAGATCGTCATTCCGTTTTCGACCAAGGGTCGCACCGGCTACCGTCTTCGTGCGGGCGCAACCTCGCCGGCCGAGGCGCAGCGAGCCTGCCAGCTGCTGAAGGTAGCGGGTGAAGACTGCTTCGTGGTGCGCTGATGCAGGCGGCGATCTATGGCCTTGCGGGGCCGGAACTCACACCGGACGAGCGCGATTTCTTCCGCGAGGCGGATCCCGCCGGCTACATTTTGTTCAGGCGTAATTGTTGCGATGCAGAACAATTGCGAAGCCTGACAGATGATCTCCGATCGCTCCATGGCAGGGCTGACCTGCCGATCCTGATCGATCAGGAAGGCGGCCGTGTCGCTCGCATGCAGCCGCCGGTTTGGCCCAGCTTCCCGCGCGGCGAGACCTTCAATCGGCTCTACCAGGTGGCGCCATCGTCAGCGATCGAGGCGGCGCGCATGAACGCGCGTGCCATCGCGCTGATGCTGAGTGCTGTCGGGATCAACGTGAATTGCCTCCCCATGCTGGACGTGCGCCAGCCCGGCGCGACCGATATCGTCGGTGATCGCGCCTATGGCGGTGAACCGATGCAGGTTGCGGCTCTCGGGCGGGCGGTGCTCGATGGCATGGCGTCCGCCGGGGTGATCGGGGTCCTCAAGCACATACCGGGCCACGGCCGGGCGCTGGTGGACAGCCATAAGGAACTACCGATCGTCACGGCAACCTCCGAGGAGCTGGACATCGATCTCGAGCCGTTCGAGCGGCTGGCTCACGCGCCCATGGGGATGGTCGCCCATATCGTCTACACCACTTGGGACGCCGATCACCCGTCCAGCCAATCGCCCACGATCATCGAAGAGATCATCCGCGGCCGGATCGGTTTTCACGGGTTCCTGATGACGGACGACATAGGCATGCAGGCGCTCAGTGGCAGTGCCGGCGAGCGCTCGGCCGCAGCCCTCAGGGCTGGCTGTGACGCTACCCTGCATTGCTCGGGCAAGTTCGACGAAATGCTCGATGTCGCCAAGCATGTCGGAGCAATGACGAACGAGGGGGAAGCCCGGCTCGCACGTGCCATGGCGGGAACCATGGTGGACGATGCCGGCCCGGACCTTGCGGAAGCATCGGCCAAGCGGGACGAGCTGCTCGCGCTCGTCTGACGGTCTTGCCGTGACATGAAGACTGTTTAGTCTCCGGCTCGTGACCGACGAACTGCCGCTCCGCCGCAATGACGAGCTGACGCTCAGTCTTGGCGCATGGGAGGGGCCGCTCGACCTGCTGCTGAGCCTCGCTCGGGCCCAGAAGGTCGATCTGGCGCGAATCTCCATCCTTCAGCTGGTCGAACAATATCTCGTGTTCATCGCCGACGCCCGAGCGCTGAAGCTGGAGATCGCCGCCGATTACCTGGTGATGGCGGCGTGGCTCGCCTATCTGAAATCCTGTCTGCTGCTGCCGAAGGATCCGGAGCAGGACCCCTCGCCGGAAGAGCTCGCGGCCAGGCTGCAGTTGCGGCTCCAGCGGCTCGATGCAATGCGGGAAGCGGGCGCACGGCTGATGGGCCGTGACCGGATCGGGCGCGACGTCTTCATCCGTGGAACTCCGGAAGGTCTGCGACTGGTCCGCAAGGCGGCCTGGCAGGCGACGGCCTACGACCTGTTCTCTGCTTACGGCGGTGTGCGCGCCCGCACGGCCCCCGCGATGCACATCGTCGCGCACCGCGCCGTCCTGACCCTAGAGGCCGCGATCGAACGGGTCGCAGCACTGGTCGGCAGTCGTCTCGAATGGGCTCGAATCGAATCCTTCCTCCCCTCGACCCAGGATTCGGCCTACCGTCGGTCGGCGCTCGCATCCTCCTTTGCCGCAGCACTGGAACTGGCGCGCAAGGGGAGGGTCGTGATCCAGCAGGACGGCCCATTCGCCCCGCTGATGATCCGCGCCGCATGATCCGTGATGAATTCACCCGCGCGGTCGAGGCCACGCTATTTGCGTCCACCGAGCCGCTGACGCCGGACGAGATCGCTCTCCACGCAGGGGATGGAGACGTGTCTGCCGCCCTCAACAGCCTGACGGACGACTACGCTGGGCGCGGCATCGAACTGGTCGAGCGGGGCGGGCGGTGGCACTTCCAGACCGCGCCGGACCTTGCGCACCTTCTCCGCCGCACCCGGGAGGAGCCTCGCCGGCTATCGCGCGCCGCGACGGAAACGCTGGCGATTATCGCCTACCACGAGCCCGTGAGCCGCGCCGAGATCGAAGCGATCCGCGGCGTCCAGATCTCGAAAGGCACGCTCGATGTGCTGATGGAAGCCGGATGGGTGCGGCCGGCCGGACGGCGCGAAGGACCTGGTCGTCCGCTGCTCTATGCAACCACTGCCGAGTTCCTGGCCCACTTCGGTCTGGGCTCGCGCCGCGACCTCCCAGGGATCGACGACCTCAAGGCGGCCGGCCTGCTCGATCCGCTCGACGAGGCCTTCAGCCAACTGCAACTGGAAAGCGTCGACGAAGACGACTAGATACGGCCCCGGTTTAGGAGTTTATTCCCATGGGCGGTTTCAGCCTCATTCACTGGCTCATCCTCGGCGTCGTCATCCTGCTGCTGTTCGGCGGCAATCGGTTCTCGGCGATGATGAGCGATGTCGCCAAGGGACTGAAGAGCTTCAAGCAAGGCTTGTCGGAGGATGACGACGAGCAGAAGAAGCGGTTCGAGGAGCAGCGACGGTTGGGCGCGCAGGACCGGCCGATCGATGTCACGCCGAACCCCCGCGTGCAGGACCCCGTCGCACCGCCGCCACCCTCGGACCAGCAGCCCCGCTAAGCACCGGAGCCGCCGATGTTCGGCGTCGACTCTTCCGAACTGCTGATCGTCGCGCTCGCGGCACTGATCTTCATCGGACCCAAGGAACTTCCCACCGCCATGCGGACCGTGGGTCGTTGGGTGGGCCGGATCCGCGCCCATGCGCGCCATTTCACTGCCGGCATCGAGAACGTGATGCGGGAGGCCGAGCTGGAGGAAATGGAGCGCAAGTGGCGTGAAGAGAACGAGCGGATCATGCGCGAGCATCCGGTCGCTCTTCCGTACCCCGGTGCCGACCCGCAGGCCTTTGCGCCTTCCACCGACCACCCTGTAGCTGGCGAGGAGCCCGAACTTCCGCTGGACCCCCCTGAGCATCATGGGCGGCCACTTCCGTGAAGGACATTGACGACAGCAAGCAGCCGCTGATGGATCATCTTATCGAGCTGCGGCGGCGAATTCTCTGGAGCCTGGCCGCGCTCGTGGTGGCCTTCTTCGCCTGCTACTATTTCGCACCACCTATCTTCAGCGTCCTGGTGCAGCCACTCAAGGCGGCTGGCGAAGGGAAGCTTATCTACACCGATGTGTTCGAAGCCTTCTGGGTGCGGGTGAAGGTTGCCCTTTTTTCCGCGTTGATGGTCTGCTTCCCGATCTTTGCGACCCAGGCGTGGCGGTTCGTTGCGCCGGGCCTCTACGCCAAGGAGAAGAAGGCGCTGCTGCCTTTCCTGCTCCTGACCCCCGTCTTCTTCGCCGGCGGTGCGGCCTTCGCTTACTACGTCGCAATGCCTTGGGCGCTTCACTTCCTGCTCAGCTTCCAGGGCGATGTCGGCGGCGGGGTCCAGCAGGAAGCTCTACCGGGAGTCGGCAATTACCTGTCGTTCGTAACGCGATTCCTCTTCGGGTTCGGTGTCGCGTTCCTGCTTCCCATCCTGTTGATGGTGCTCGAGCGGGCCGGTCTGGTGACCCGCCAGCAACTCGCAGCCAAGCGGCGCTACGCCATCGTTGCGGCGTTCGCGATCTCGGCCGTGCTCACCCCGCCGGATGCGGTGTCGCAGCTGATGCTCGCGATACCCCTATGGCTGCTCTACGAAAGCTCGATCATTGCCATCCGGCTGACCCACTGGCGCGCAGCACGCCGTGCCGCAGCTTCCACTTCCGCCGATGTTGAGGGGCCCCAGACAAGTTTGGGCCCGGAAGCGCCACCGGGGGGGGGGAGGGTTGGCGGTTCCGGGCCCATGTAAGCGGATAGCGAGAGCGGGGGGGCAAAAGGTCACTATCCGAATACAAGAACGACCCGTCCTCGCGAGGGTTCCAACCGTCGTAAAATTATTTTGATCGCTTAACGCGGCGGGAAAATGGGGAGATCCACTCCGTACTTCCCAGGCTCCCGGTCGAGCGTCGAGCGAAGCTGCTTCGCCAGGCCTGCGACGATGCGCTCGAACTGCTTGCGATCGGGTTCGTCGTTGTCGTGGTCCACCAGTGCGGGGCTCTGAAGTTCGAAGCGGGCAGACAGGTCGTTCCGCCGCCGCAGGGACAATTGCACTGTCTGCTCCGGTTGGGTCAGCATCGCGAACTCGACGATTTCCGTAGTGAGGAATGCGATGGCGACCGCGACGTCCTGCGTGGTGTTCAAGCTCTCCAGGTCGAGGTCGATCGCCAGCCCCCGCGCATTGTCAGGCGCGCTTCCACGCAGGGAAGCCGCGAGTTCACTCAGCAGCGGCCGAAGTGCGATGCCGCGATTTTCTTCGAGCTCCGCATAATGGTTGCGATGGACCACCGCCAGCGCATCGACTCGGCGGCCGATCGACGCGTAGGCGTCGCGGGCATCCTGTGATCCGGCGCTGCGGCCATGAATGTTCAGCAGGGAGGCGACGACCTGCAGGTTGTTCTTCACCCGGTGGTGTACCTCACGGACCAGCTTCCGCTGCCCTTCGAGCGCCTCCGCCATGTCGTGCTCGGACTTTTCGATCCGCTCCACCGCGCGGGTGAAAGCCTGGCCGAGTTCCTGGATCTCGTTGGCGGAGCCGAGCCGCTCGGGCAGGTGGAACGGCTCTCCCCCTGGCTGGTAGCTGCTGACTGCCTTCTGGATGCGTCGGAGCGGCCGAATAAGAAAGCTGTTGACCAGCCACCAGCTGAGCAGCGCTGCGGCCACCCACATCAGGACCGGTAGCAGAATGATGACCCGGTCCATCGACTCGATGCGGCTGATCGGCACTGCGGTCGTGATGTCGATCTGGCCTCGGCCGACGCGTCGGGTCGTGGTGAGAAGATCCGGCTGGAACGGCCCGCTTTGTGGATTGTCGACCAGCCTGATGGTGCGCGTGCCGTCGGTCACGACGATGCGAGCGACGTCGGCCTGCGAACTCAGGGCCGCGTCGCGCAACTGCTGGCTGCTGAGCAGTCCTGTGGCATGACCGTCGGCAAGCCCCACGCGATAATAGAGCCCACTGCCGCCCTGCGAGATCCATAGACGGATGTCGCCAGGGGTGACGCGCTCCTTCAGCCTCTCCCAGCGATCACTCCCCGAAGCGCAGAGTGCCAGCCCTCGCGCGTCCGTGAGCGCGAAATTCTCTGCAACTCCGCTGGTGGGCCGAAGGGAGCGCCGTACGTATTCGCAATGATTTTCCGGTTCCCTGAGTGCCCCGCTTGCGGCCACTCGAAGAGCCAAGGCATTGCGAGCGATCAGGGACTCGACTGCCCTTGCTGCCGAACGTCCTTGTGCTTCGGCATTGGCGCGCAAAGCCGAGTTGGCCTGACCGATGCCCGCCGTCGCCGCCAGCACGAGAACCAGCCCGAGAGGGAGAACGGCAGCCGAGAGGATGACCAGCAGCTTGCCCGCTGTCGGCAGCCGCTGAAACCAGCGCCTGACCTTTCCAATCATTCCAGCATTCCGGACGCTAGGGGTGAGCTATTCAAGCTTGCCGAGGAGGTCGAGGAAATCGTCCGGCACGTCTTCGCGCAGCGTCTCGTCATAGACCGACCGCAGGGCACGACCGAGGTCGGCCGGCGCCGCACCCCGCTTCTTTCGTGCCTTCGCCGACTTTGCGGACGACTCCGGAGATTCGTCGGCACGTCGCGATTCGGCCTTGTCGGTACCACTCAACCTCTCGTCCCCCTCACGCTAGCGACGGTGCGTAGCGAATGATGGTGAAATGCTTGTTGACGTCGCGCAACGAAGCTCCCCCCTAAAAGTGGTTCAGCCGACTCGTCAACGCACCGCGCGTACGTATTTCGCGAGTTGAAGCTGCCCGCCCCGGAAACCAAATCGGACAACCTTTGTTCCATGCTTCGGAAAAGAAGTCCCGAACTCCCCGGCCAGGGAGTTTGTGACCGCCCAGCAGGCTTGCGCAATCGGGCATCGGTCACCAATAGGGGCCCAACGATTTAGGGAGCAACGCACGTATGTCGCTTGGCCAGGAACTCGCGCCGCACCTACCATTCTTGCGCCGCTATGCACGCGCCTTGACCGGTAGCCAGACCCATGGCGACGCGTTCGTCCGCGCTACGCTGGAGGCGATCGTCGCCTCTCCGGAAAGTTTCCCGCGGGATGTTGAGCCGCGGCTGGGACTGTACAAGACCTTTCATGCCATCTGGTCGACCGCCAACATCGAAGAGGGCGAAGAGCCTTCCGGCGGCAGCTTCGGCAGCGCGGAAGGAATTGCGCAGGCCCGCCTGTCTCGGATCACCCCGCTTTCGCGGCAGGCGTTGCTCCTGACGGCGTTGGAAGGTTTCTCGTCGTCGGACGCCGGCTACCTGATCGGCGCCAACCCGCAGGACGTGGACAACCTCGTCTCCGAGGCGCTGGAAGAGATCGAGCGCCAGACCCTGGCGGATGTCCTCATCATCGAGGACGAGCCGATCATCGCCATGGACATCGAGACAATCGTTCGCGATCTCGGGCACAATGTCACGGGCGTTGCCGTTACCCGTGACGAGGCGGTTGCCCAGGCTCGCGCCCACCCGCCGGGCCTCGTGCTCGCGGATATCCAGCTCGCCGATGATTCAAGCGGGATCGACGCTGTTCGGGACATCCTCGCGGAGTTCTCGGTTCCGGTGATCTTCATCACCGCCTTCCCGGAGCGCCTCCTGACCGGAACCCGGCCGGAGCCGACGTTCCTCATCACGAAGCCGTTCCAGCGTGCGACCGTAAAGGCCGCGATCGCGCAGGCACTATTCTTCGACGCGGCAACCGTACCGGCGGGTTAAGCGGGGAACTTCGGTTCCACTCGTTGCGTTGGCTAACCAAAATGAATTCGGGGATGCCAACTCAATGGACGACAATCGGCCTGAACATCTGACCGGTACGGAGGCGCGTGCCGGCACGACGCCGCATATGGCGCGCGTGGCACTGCTCGGAGGCCTCGGTTTGGTCATCCTGATCTTTGCCATTATCTTGATCGTCGCCGGCTGAGCCCGGCATTTGCAGATGCAAGCAATCGCAAGTGGCGCCGCGCCTGCAGGCGCCCGCAAGCAAGGGTGGGGAAGCGTGATCGAGGACAGCGACACCGAGGCCGTGGAGCCCGTGCGCAGCGACCCGGTGCCGCTGTCGGACCCGGAGTTCAAGGATCAGCTCGCCCAGGTCATTCCGCACCTCCGTGCGTTCGGCCGCTCCCTTTCGGGCAGCCGCGATCTCGCCGACGACCTGGTCCAGGAAACGCTGCTCAAGGCTTGGGCCGCGCGCAAGCGTTTCCAGGCCGGCACCAACATGCGTGCCTGGACCTTCATCATCCTTCGCAACCTGTTCCTCAGCCAGATGCGCCGCGCGCGCTTCAAGGGGGAATGGGACGAACTCACGGCATCCAAGATCCTCGCCGCGCCGGCCAGTCAGGATCGTCACGTCGAACTGGGCGACATGCAGCGCGCGCTCATGCACCTGCCGCAGCCTCAGCGTGAAGCCCTCATTCTAGTGGGCGCAGGCGGCTTCGCTTATGAGGAAGCGGCCGAAATCTGCGGTTGCGCCGTCGGCACCATCAAGAGCCGGGTCGCCCGCGGCCGGGTGGCGCTCGAGCAGCTGCTCACCGGCGGCAAGCTCCCGTCACGGCGGCAGCACAAGACGGACCCGAACACATCCGCCCTCGCCCAGATCATGGGCGAAGTGGACGACCTGTCCAGGGATCGCGACTAAGGTTAAGCGCTCGAGCCGGTGCTATCGAAACAAGGAAAAAGGGCCGCTCAGCGGTCCTTTTTTTGCTCAGCCCAGCCGCTGCAGCAGCTCGGCAAAGTCGCGATCCGCATTCCCGCTCGGGACGGCCGCGAAGGCTCGCCTTAGGGCTGCGGTGACGCCGGCATGAGCGGGCGGAAGTTCGACACGAATGATACGACGATCCATCGATTCTTCCGCCGCCGCCTTCTTTGAGGGGTCGGAAACCATTTGAGGACATAACGCCAAAGCCTTGAACAGGTTTCGCTCTGCAATCTCTTCGGGCACAAGCTGTGTCCATGTTGCACACGTCTGCGTCCGCCGCCCGCAACGATGCCATGCAGCGGGCGGAGCGGCATTCCCCCTTCCTGCGCGAGGCGATCCGGCAGAGGCAGGACGTCGCCCAGGCGTTCGATCGGGATGGGGCGCAGGCAGCGGTCACTGCTGCATTGGCTGCGACGAATGATGATGTCGGCGCCGATCTGCGACGGCAGCGTCACGGCCTCGCCCTCGCCGTCGCCCTCGGCGATCTGTCCGGCGAGTTTCCGCTGGAGGCGGTCACCGGCGCTCTGAGCGACTTTGCGGACCATGCCATCGACCGGGCGCTCCGGGCGGCCGTAGCCGAGCGGGTCGGGGACGCACCCTTCGCGGGCATGACGGTCCTCGCGCTCGGCAAGCTCGGCAGCCACGAACTCAACTATTCGTCGGACGTGGACCTCATCCTGCTGTTCGATCCGGACACGGTCCCGCGACGCGCGCGCGACGAGCCCGGCCCTGCGGCGGTGCGCTACGGCAGGCGGCTCGTCGAACTGCTCCAGAACCGCACGGCGGACGGCTACGTGGCGCGGGTCGACATGCGCTTGCGGCCGTCTCCGGAGGTCACGCCGATCGCGCTCAGCGTGGACGCGGCGATCTCCTATTATGAATCCTCTGCACTCCCCTGGGAGCGTGCTGCCTTTATCCGTGCCCGGGCATGCGCGGGCGATCTCCACCTCGGTCGCCGTTTCCTCGCGGCCATCCAGCCGTTCGTCTGGCGCCGCTCCCTCGACTTCGGCGTCGTGGACGAAATCCGCGCCATTTCGACGCGCATCCGAGACCACTATCAGCAGGGTCAGCGGCTTGGTCCCGGCTACGACCTCAAGCGAGGCCGGGGTGGGATCCGGGAAGTCGAGTTCTTCGCGCAGATCCAGCAGCTGATCCATGCCGGCCGCGACCCGGCCCTGCGAGCACCCGCGACGCTGGATGCCTTGGCGGCGCTCGGCAAGGCAGGCAAGCTCGATCCTGCGGACGTCCGCGCCTTGTCCGAAGCGTACCGGCTGCTCCGCACCGTCGAGCACCGCGTTCAGATGATCGCGGACGCGCAGACCCACCTGCTCCCGGCGGACCCGCACGCCCTGGCGGAGGTCGCCCGGCTGCACCGACTGGAGGGCAGCAGCGAATTGCTGGCCCTGCTCGAACCGCATGTCGGCCGAGTGGAAGCGATCTTCGGGACGCTTAGCGATGACCGTGGCGGCAAGCTGTCCAACGATCCGATGGTTCTCCGGACGGAATTGCGGGAGATGGGCTATGCCGACCCCGAGCTCGCCGCTGCCCACGTCGCGGAGTGGCGCTCTGGCCGGGCCCGCTCGCTGCGTTCCACCGCCGCGCGCGAGGCGTTCGAGACCATGCTTCCGGCCTTCCTCCGGGCCGTTGCGGAGGGACCTGATCCCGGCCGCGCGCTGAACCGCTTCGGGGATCTAGTCGAGAGGCTGTCCAGCGGCGTCAATCTCTACCGCTTGATCAGTGCCCAGCCGGAGCTCGGCAAGCTCCTCGCCCTCATTCTCAGCCGGGCGCCAGCGCTGGCGGACCAGCTTGCCAGACGGCCAGACCTCTTGGACGGCCTGCTGGACGCGTCGACCTTCGGCCTGCCTGCCGACGCCGCGGAGCTTGCCGACCGGTTCCAGTCGGCCATCGCCAGTGAACCATTCGACCGGGCCCTCGATCGCATTCGTCGCCTCGTCGGTGAACGGCGGTTCGCGCTTGGTGTCCAGTTGCTGACCGCACACCGAGACCCGATCACCATCGCCGAGGGCTACAGTGACGTCGCGGAAGCGAGCGTCATTGCGCTGGCGCATGCGACGGAAGAGGAGTTTGCGCAGACACACGGCCGCATCGCGGACGGGGAACTCGTCATCCTGGCTCTGGGACGCCTGGGAGGTCGGGCCCTGACCCACGCGAGCGACCTCGATCTCATCCTGCTGTTTGACGCTCCGTTGGATGCGCGCTCGGACGGCCGGCGTTCGCTTGGCGCAACCGAATATTACAATCGCCTCGGCAGCCGGATCATCGCAGCGCTCAGCGTTCAGACGGCCGCGGGACCTCTCTACGATGTCGACACGCGGCTCCGTCCGCAGGGTTCGCATGGCTTGCTCGCGGTCAGCCTCGATTACTTCGAAGCGTACCAACGCAAGGAAGCCTGGACCTGGGAGCATCTGGCCCTTTGTCGCGCCCGGCCACTCACCGGCTCTCCCCCGTTGCAGGCCAAGGTCGCCAGTCTGATCCGGTCGATCCTGACGGACCGTGGCGATGCACAAAAAGTGCGGTGCGACGCCGCAGCGATGCGGCTGGAAATTACTCGCCACAAGCCGCCGGCGGGACCTCTGGACATCAAGCTGGGCCCCGGCGGGCTGGTGGACCTCGAGTTTGCCGTCCACACCCTGCAGCTCACCACCAGGGTGGGGCTCGACCCGCGGCTGGAGGTTGCAATCGCAGCCCTCACCGAGGCGGGCTTGCTCGACCCGCAGGTCGACCCCGACCTCCGCCTGTTGAGCCGCATGCTGGTCGTGCTTCGCCTCGTCGCTCCGGCAGGCGCGATGGAGCCGGCGGGGGAGAGCCGTGCTCTCGTGGCTGGCCTCTGCGGATACGGCACTTGGGACGAGCTGCTTGCAGCCCACGACGCGGCGCGCCAGAGAATTGCCGAGCTTTGGAACCGAGTGAAGGAGGGGCCATGTTGAACGAAGGGGACCGCGCGCCCGCGCTGACGGTCACGACCACTGCTGGCGACAGCATCGACCTCGCAGCGCCGGGCACGCCGCTGGCGCTCTACTTCTATCCCAAGGACGATACGTCCGGCTGCACCCGGGAAGCGCAGGACTTCACGAGCTTGGCATCAGACTTCGCGAGCGCCGGCGTGAAGGTGGTCGGAGTGTCGCGCGACGACATGAAGAGCCACCAGAAGTTCATTGGCAAGTACGACCTGGCGGTCCCGCTGGTGTCCGACGACGGCGCGATCAGCGAGGCGTTCGGAACGTGGGTCGAAAAATCGATGTACGGCCGCAAGTATATGGGAATGGAGCGCGCCACCTACCTGATCGGTGCCGATGGCACGGTCCGGAAGGTCTGGCGCAAGGTCAAGGTCCCGAACCACGCGGCGGAGGTCCTGAAAGCCGCCCAGGCTCTCTGATGGGGGAGCTGTTCAACCCGGCCAACTTCAACATCGGCCCGCACGTCGCGGCCTTGCTCACGGCCTATTTGCTCGCGCTTCCGATTGGCTGGAACCGCGAGAAGGAAGAGCGCAGCGCCGGCATCCGCACCTTCCCACTGGTGGCGGTCGCCTGCTGCGGCTTCATTCAGGCCGCCGAGTCCATGGTCGGCGATGAACCCGAGGCCATGGCCCGCGTGATCGAGGGCCTCATCACCGGCATGGGCTTCATCGGCGGCGGCGCGATTCTCAAGGTCAAGAACAGCGTCAAGGGAACCGCGACCGCGGCCAGCCTGTGGGTCACCGGTGCGATCGGGGTCGCCGTGGCGCTGGAAAGCCTCGACGTGGCCGTCATGCTGACGCTGATGACCTTCGTGACTCTGTACCTGCTCGCGCCGCTCAAGAAGATGGTCGAGCCGACCGCGGCCGAGGATGCGGACAAGGAGTAGCATCGCCTTTGGCAGGGCTGGCATATTGACGTTCGCCCGACTATCTCGGCGCCACGCTTGCGGGGTCCTCCCGTCGATCAGGATCGTTTCATGGCCGAGTTCACGCTTCCGAAGAACAGCAGGATCACCAAGGGTAAGGCCTACAAGGCCGAAGGCGCCGGTGGTCGGATCAAGTCGTTCAAGATCTACCGCTATGATCCGGAAACGGGCCAGAACCCGCGCTACGACACGTACGAGGTGGACCTTTCCACCTGCGGACCGATGGTCCTCGATGCCCTCATCAAGATCAAGAACGAGGTCGACCCGACCCTGACCTTCCGCCGTTCGTGCCGTGAGGGCATCTGCGGCTCTTGCTCGATGAACATCGGCGGCCGCAACGGTCTCGCCTGCACCACCGCGATCGAAGACGTCAGCGGGGAGGTCCGCATCACGCCGCTACCGCACTGCGACGTGGTCAAGGACCTCGTGCCGGACTTCACGCACCTGTACGCACAATACGCCTCCATCCAGCCCTGGTTGAAGACCGCGACGCCGTCACCGTCAGGCAAGGAGCGGCTGCAGTCACCCGAGGATCGCGAGAAGCTGAACGGCCTCTACGAATGCATCCTCTGCTTCTGCTGCTCGACCAGTTGCCCGAGCTACTGGTGGAACGGCGACCGCTTCTTGGGCCCGGCGATCCTGCTTCAGGCCTATCGCTGGCTGGCGGACAGTCGCGACGAGATGACGGGTGAGCGGCTCGACCAGCTCGAAGACCCGTTCCGGCTCTATCGCTGCCACACGATCATGAATTGCGCGAACGTCTGTCCGAAGGGATTGAACCCGGCCAAGGCCATCGCGGAGACGAAGAAGCTAGTGGCGGAACGGGCGGCGTAGGCCATTCACCGCGCTCACCCAGAGTAGCGGCGCAGCCGCGTATCGAAGGGCTCTTGGTGCTTCGATACGGGGCCGAGCCTTGCTCGACCTCCAACGCGGCATGAGCGCTGCCGTCGGGCAATGTTGCACTGCACCCAAGCCCCCACTAACCCTCGCTCCCATGGACGCTGCAGAAGACACCCCGCGCCCGTCCGGCGCTCGTGAAGATCCCGATCATCCCGGCTGGTGGAGCTGGGAGGACATACCCGCGGACAGCTTCGCGGCAGCCACCGGCAAACTGCTGTTCCGTCCCGATGGACCAGGCCGTGGGATCGTCCGGATGTTCCCGACGGAGAAGCACCTGAATCTCGGCGGGTCGCTACATGGCGGCGCGGTGATGAGCTTTATCGACATGGCGCTGTTCGGCGGCGGTCGCTGCGCCGGCATGTCGCGTGCCCACTACGTCACGCTGGACCTGACCACCAAGTTCCTTTCGCGGGGGAGGGCGGGCGTGCCGCTCGACGCGCACGTCGAACTAATCCGCCAGACCCGCAGCCTCGCCTTCCTGCAAGGAGTCGTGAAGCAGGATGGCGAGGCGTGCTACAGCTTTACGGGCACGCTCAAGAAGCTGCGCGAAAGCAGCTAGTCGATCTTCTCGATTATCCCGTCCAGCATGTGGATGCGCACGTCGGCTGCCGCCGCGACCTCCGGATCGTGGGTCACGCACACCACTGCCCGCCCTTGGTCCCGCGCTAGGCGCTGGAAGATCTCCACAACTCGCGCGCTGTTCTGGCTGTCGAGGTTGCCGGTAGGCTCATCTCCCAGCACGAGGCTGGGATCATTCGCGAGCGCCCGGGCTATCGCGACCCGCTGCCGCTGCCCACCGGACATGCGATCGGGCGTTTTGCCGGCCTGATCCGCCAGTCCCATGGCCTCCAGCATCGACATGGCCTGCTGGGTGGCGGCCGAGCCCGACAGCCTGCCCAATCGCCGGATCGGCAGGGCGACGTTCTCCAGTGCCGTGAACTCCGCGAGCAGGAAGTGAAACTGGAACACGAAGCCGAAACGCTCCAGCCGAAGCTGGGCTCGCGCATCGCCGTCCAGGGGCAGGGTGTCGACCCCGTCGAACGTCAGCGTTCCGGCGGTCGGACGATCAAGCAAGCCAAGCAGGTAGAGCAGGCTGGACTTGCCGCAACCGGACGGCCCGATCACCGCATGAAAGCGGCCTGGCATGATCTCCAGGTCCACCCCGCGGACCAGAGGAACGGGCGGCTCGCCGGGCAGCGTCCGGCCCAGCCCGCGCGCTTCCATCAGCGCCGTCACGCGGCGCCCCGAAGGATATCCACGGGATCGACGCGCGCCGCCTTTCGCGCCGGCAGCCAGGCCGCGATCACCGCGCAGAACAGGGACGCCCCTCCCGCGATCAGGAATTGCCGTGGCCGCCGGTCCAGAGGGATGTTTTCGACCCGCCCCTGAATGTTGAACTCCAGGCTGCCAAGAATCTGCATCAGCAGCAGACCAAGCCCCCAGCCGACCAGCACTCCGATCAGCGCCAGCACGATCCCTTGCGCGATGAAGATGCGCTGGAGGTCAGCCTCGGAGAAGCCGACCGAGCGCAGGATGGCGATATCGCGCCGCTTATCGACGACGGAGTTCGACACCACCGTGTAGATGCCGAAGCTCGCCACCAGCAGGATAGCCGAGACAACCGAATACATGATGACGTTGCGGGTCAGCAGCAGCGCCAGGAAGTCGGCCGAGCGCTCCTGCCAGCTTTGCGCCTTGTAACCGAACCGCGCCTCCAGGTCCGCGGCGATCTCCTCGGCGGCATAGGGGTCGGGAACGGTGATGCCGATCGAGTTGATGACGAACGGCTGCGCCGTCAACGACTGCGCCTCGCGCAGCAGGACATAGCCGTTGCCGCCCAGCTGTCCCCGTCCGCGCGCCAGCAAGCCGACGACCTTGAGCGTCCGGTTCCCGACCCGGCTGGTCGCGCCCACGATGTCGCCCATCCCCACGCCGAGCCGATCCGCCAGGTCCTCGCTGATGATGATCCCGCCCTGCGTCGTCTCCAGGTCCCGCAGCCGGCCCTGGGCGAGGTTCTCCTCGATATTCCCGAGCTTCTCCTGGATGGCCGGGTCCACCCCGATGATACCCAAGGCTTCTTCCCGTCCACCCACGCGAAGCGTGACCGCGCCCGACAGCGACGGTGCCACGACGGAGCCCGGGATTGCCTCCGCGGCGCGCGCGATCTGCTGCCAGTCCTTGAGGCCGCGCACCTCGTTCCGTGGCTTGTAGCCTCGCACCTGCACCGCCCCGCCGGGCAGCGCGACCACGGCCGGCTGGGGTGAAGGACTGCGGATTTCATCGGAGATGATGATGTGGGGCGCGGCGTCGATCAGCGTCTCGACGAAATCGTTCTGGCTCCCGATCATCAGTGCGGACACCGCCAGGAAGAAGCCGACGCCGACCCCAACACCCGCGACGGCGACGATGGTCTGCCGTCGCCGCTTTACCAGATAGCGGCCGGCCATGCCGAGGATCAGGCGCGTCCGGGCGAACATGCCTCAGCAGCCGCTCACCTGGATGCGCCGTCCATCGGCCAACCCGTCCGGTGGGGCGACGATGACACAGCTCGCGCGGCTCAGGCCTCGGACGACCTCAGTCTTTTCCGCGCCTTCTACCCCGGCGCGGACATCGATCTGACGCGCGCGTCCGTCGTCGACAGCCCAGACCTTGCCCCCCTTGATTGCGTTCGCGGGAAGCAGAAGGGCGCCGTGCTTCACCGTGGAAACGATGTTGACCTCCAAAGTCAGGCCCACCGGCAGCACGACGCCGGGGTCCGGCGCGATCCGCACTCGAAACGACCGCTGGCTCGGATCGCCGCCTGGGGTCACCTCATACACCCGGCCCTTGAACGTCCGCCCGGGATAGGCGTCGGAGGACATGATGGCTTCGGCTCCCGCGCGCACGCGGGGAATGTCGCGCTCGTCCACGGTTGCGGTCACTCGCAGCAGCGCGGGATCGCCGATCTGGAAGAGCGTCCTGCTCGGCGTAGCAAGGTCGCCCGGCTCGACTTCCCTCCGCAGCACGACTCCCGGAATGCTTGCGCGGATGGTGAACTGCGCCAGGCGTCCCCACGCCGCCGCTTCCGCCGCTCGAGCGCTTTGGGCTGCGGTCACCACCCGGTCCCTTGCCGCGGCCGAGGCGAAGCCCTGTCGGTAGAGCGCGAGGGTGCGGCCTTCGTCCTGCTCGGCCGAGCGGGTCTGTGCCGCCAGCTGCGCGATCGTCTGCCGCTGGTCCACGTCGTCCAGCCGCACCAGCGGCTGTCCCGGCGTGACCCGCTGGCCTTCCTCGACGTACAGCTCGACCACCGGCGCGGTGATCCGCGAAGAAACCTCGACGGGTCGACGCGGCTCGACGAAGCCGGTGGCGTAGATCACTTCCATGGCGGGTCCGATGGTTGGCCTTGTCCCGGTCACCTCCACCGGTCGCTGCGTCCACCACCAGGCGCCTGCCGCGGCGGCCAGGATGACGAGGATCACGATCACCCAGGCCGGCCTGATCCTCACGCTGTGTCCTCCCACACCCCGTTGATCTTCTAGCCCGGCGTCCAAAGCCAAGTCGAGCGCGCTTGGCAGCCGGCGGCCGCCTCCGCTAAGCGCAGAGCGTGTCCCCCGTCCTTGATGCGTATCAACAGCTCCTGAGCGCCGGCGAGCTTCGTCCCGATCCCGACCAGCGGCGGGCGGCCGCAGCGCTGGACCGCCTGTCGCTCGACCTTGCCAGCAGTGGCGGCGGGGTCCTGCGGAAGCTGTTCCGCAAAGGTCCGAAACGCGTACGCGGCGTTTACCTGTGGGGCGGGGTGGGCCGCGGCAAGTCCATGCTCATGGACCTGGCGTTCGACCACATCCCGACCGAGCCCAAGCGGCGGGTCCACTTCCATGCTTTCATGCTGGACGTTCACCAGCGCATCCGTCGCGCCCGGGAAGAGGGCAGGGGTGACCCCATTCCGCCGGTTGCGGAGAGCATCGCGGCGGAGGCAAAGCTGCTCTGCTTCGACGAGATGGTCATCAACAACACCGCCGACGCCATGATCCTCTCCCGCCTGTTCACGGCGCTGCTTGATGAAGGCGTGGCGGTGGTCACCACCTCCAACCGCCCGCCATGCGACCTCTACAAGGACGGCCTCAACCGAGAGCTGTTCCTGCCCTTCATCGATCTCATCGAGCAGCGGCTCCAGGTGGTCGAACTGAACGGCCCCACCGATTACCGGCTCGACCGGCTGGAGGGGGTCACCACCTGGCACGTGCCCAACGGTCCCCAGGCAACCGCCGCCCTCAGCCGCGCCTTCTTTCAGCTGACCGACTATCCTGTCGAGGACCGCGCCAAGGTCCCGAGCGAGGAACTGGAGGTCGGCGGAGGGCGAACCCTGCACGTGCCGAAGAGCCTGAAGGGCGTCGCCGTCTTCTCCTTCAAGCGCCTTTGCGGAGAGGCTCGCGGGGCGGCGGACTATCTCGCGATCGCCCAACGGTTCCACACGGTGATCATCGTCGGCATCCCCGTGCTCGGCCCCGAAAACCGCAACGAGGCGGCCCGGTTCGTCACCCTCATCGACGCTCTCTACGAGCATAAGGTCAAGCTGCTCGCTGCCGCCGATGCGGAACCCGCCTTGCTCTACCCGGCCGGGCACGGCGCGTTCGAGTTTCAGCGCACCGTCAGCCGTCTCGAGGAAATGCGCAGCGCCGATTACCTTGCGGAGGGTCACGGCGCGGGCTGAGTTTCACCCTTCGACAAGCTCAGGGTGAGCGCTTAGGATGGTCCGGCTCTGTTGCGCTCACGCTGAGCCTGTCGAAGCGTGGGCTGGATTGTTGGGGGGTTCCATGCACCGCATCGCCTTTGTCCTTGCCGCTTCGTTACTGTCCACCACCGCCGCCAGCGCCGCGAACCCGGTGACTCAGCCGACCAAGCTCAGCCCGGAGTGGCAGGCGAAGACGCGCGCGCTCTACAAGGCTGTGGTCGAGTTCCCCACGGTCGAAGGCCGCAACGAGAACCAGAAGATGGCCGAGTATCTGGCGGGACAGTTCCGCGCGGCCGGTTGGAACGCTGACGACATCAAGATCCTGCCCTACGAAGGCGGACCCGGGAACAATACCGCGGCATTCGTCGCCCGGTGGCGCGCCGATCGGCCTACCGCCAAGCCGATCCTCCTATTGGCCCACATGGACGTGGTGGAGGCCCGCCGCTCCGACTGGCAGCTCGACCCATTCAAGCTCGTCGAAAAGGACGGCTATTTCTACGGTCGCGGGACCGGCGACAACAAGGCAGGGCTGACCGGTGTCGTCACCTCGCTGCTGAAGCTACGGGCAGCCGGCTTCAAGCCGAAGCGCGACATCATCGTCTTCTTCACCGGTGACGAGGAGACCGGCGGTCGCGGTGCCGAGCTGGGCGCTACCCAGTGGCGCGAACTGATCGACGCGGAATTTGCCCTCAACTCCGATGGAGGCGGCGGCGCGTTCACAGCGGACGGACGTCCGCTCGGATACGGACTGCAGACGGCGGAGAAGACCTACCAGAGCTACAATCTGACCGTCCGGAACCGCGGCGGCCACAGCTCCCGTCCGCGCCCCGACAACGCGATCTACGAGCTTGCGACCGCGCTGAAGAAGCTGGAGGCGCATCGCTTCACGCCCATGCTCAACGAAACGACGCGCGGCTATTTCGCAGCGCGCGCCAAGCAGGAGGGGAACAGCCCGCTCGGCCAGGCGATGCGCGCATGGCTCGCGAATGAAAAGGACGCCTCAGCGGCGGACGCAATTGAGGCGAATGAGCTCGAGGTGGGGCTGACCCGGACCCGCTGCGTCGCGACCATGCTCGAAGGCGGCCATGCCGACAACGCGCTACCCCAGATGGCTCGCGCCGGGGTCAACTGCCGGATCATGCCAGGGGTGCAGCCCACGGCCGTAGAAGCAGAGCTGAAGCAGCTGTTCGGAGCGGCTGTTGAGGTGACGCCCAAGGACAATTACGTGGGCAAGCCTACCGACGCATCGCCGCTTCGTCCCGACGTCGTGAAGGCCTACACGGACGCGGTGCACGCATTCCATGGCCCGTCCGTTGACGTGATCCCGCAGATGTCCACGGGTGCAACGGACGGTCTGTTCTTCCGCGCCGTCGGCATCCCGGTCTACGGCGTGGATGGAAGCTGGGGCATCTCGCCGGACGACGAGCGCGCCCATGGCCTTGATGAGCGCATGCCGGTGCGCGCCATCTACGACAACACCCTGTTCTGGGAGATGATGCTGAAGCAGTTGGCCGGGAGGTGAGGGAGCTCCCGATCGGCCGTCTTTAGCGCAGGAGCGCGCTGATCACCTGCTCGATGATCAAGGTCCTGGGGTCGACCCGGTACACATAGCCGTCGCCATAATAATAGCGGTCATTCGGGTCGAAGCCGTATCGCTGGCGCAGGTCGTACGGAATCTGGTCGTACCTCCACCGCGACCCGTAGTCGCTCGGATAACGCTGGCCCACGCGGTACAGCTTCTTGGCCTGGCCCGGAGGCAGGCACCCGTTGTTCTTCTTGGCCAGTCCCGGCGGGCAGCTCCCGTAGCCTGCCGGTTGACCGTGACCCGCATGAGGGTTGCCCTTCCCCGGCTTTGCGTCGGCCGGGCTGGCGGCGAGAGCGAGCAGCGTTGCGCCCGCGAGCAGAAATGCCTGTTTCATGTCGCGGATCATGCCGGAAAGGTAATGAACGAACTCTGACTTGCAGGCCCTTCCTCGGGTTGCCCCGTGGCCGTCCCCGGTCTAGAGCGCGCGGCGCATGCCGCCCCGCCCGGAGCGGCCCTCACATTCTATAAAGGGAAGCGAAGCACCCTCATGGCCCGCAAGAAGATCGCCCTCATCGGCGCCGGCATGATCGGCGGAACTTTGGCCCACCTCGCCGCGAAGAAGGAAATGGGCGACATCGTCCTGTTCGACATCGCCGAGGGCCTGCCGCAGGGCAAGGCGCTGGACCTGGCGCAGTGCGGGCCGATCGAGGGCTTCGACGCGAATATCAAGGGCACCAACGACTACGCCGATATCGCGGGCGCCGACGTCATCATCGTGACGGCGGGCGTGCCCCGCAAGCCGGGCATGAGCCGCGACGATCTGCTCGGCATCAACCTCAAGGTGATGAAAGCGGTTGGCGAGGGCATCAAGGCTCACGCGCCCGACGCTTTCGTCATCTGCATCACCAACCCGCTTGATGCGATGGTCTGGGCGCTGCGCGAGTTCTCCGGACTGCCGCACAACAAGGTCGTCGGCATGGCGGGTGTACTCGACAGCGCGCGCTTTGCGACCTTCCTGGCATGGGAGTTCGGCGTATCGGTCAAGGACGTGAATGCCTTCGTGCTCGGCGGCCACGGCGACACGATGGTTCCGGTGACCAGCTACACCACCGTCAGCGGTATTCCGGTCGATGACCTCGTCAAGATGGGCAAGTCGTCCAAGGAGCGCATCGACGAGATCGTCAAGCGCACCCGCGGCGGCGGCGGCGAGATCGTCGGCCTGCTCAAGACCGGCTCGGCTTATTATGCCCCCGCGACCAGCGCCATCGCCATGGCCGAAGCCTATCTCGGCGACCAGAAGCGCATCCTCCCGTGCGCCGTCTATGTGGAGGGCAAGTACGGTCTCGACGGCCTCTACGTCGGCGTGCCGGTGGTGATCGGTGCCGGCGGCGCGGAAGAGGTGATCGAGATCGACCTCGACGATGAGGCCAAGCAGAACCTCCAGGTCAGCGTCGGCGAGGTGAAGGGTCTGCTGGAGGCTTGCAAGCAGATCGACGGGAGCCTCGGCGCGTGAGCATCCTCGTCAACAAGAATACCCGCGTCATCACGCAGGGCATGACCGGCGAGACCGGGACCTTCCACACGCAACAGGCGCTCGCCTACGGCACGCAGATGGTCGGCGGCGTCACTCCCGGGAAGGGTGGCACGACCCACCTCGACCTACCGGTGTTCGACACGGTCGAGGAAGCGGTGGAGAAGACCGGCGCTGACGCGTCGGTCATCTACGTGCCGCCGCCCTTCGCCGCGGACTCGATCCTCGAGGCGATCGACGCGGAAGTGCCGCTGATCGTCTGCATCACCGAGGGCATTCCGGTGCTCGACATGGTGAAGGTCAAGCGCGCGCTCGACGGCTCCAAGTCGCGGCTGATCGGGCCGAACTGCCCGGGCGTGCTCACCCCGGACGAGTGCAAGATCGGCATCATGCCGGGCAATATCTTCAAGAAGGGCAGTGTCGGCGTTGTCTCGCGCTCAGGCACGCTGACCTACGAGGCGGTGTTCCAGACAACCAACGAGGGCCTCGGCCAGACCACCGCGGTCGGCATCGGCGGCGATCCGGTCAAGGGCACCGAGTTCATCGACATGCTCGAGATGTTCCTCGCCGACGACGAGACCAAGTCGATCATCATGATCGGTGAGATTGGCGGCAGCGCGGAAGAGGAAGCAGCCCAGTTCCTGGCGGACGAGGCTAAGCGCGGCCGAAGCAAGCCCACCGTCGGCTTCATCGCCGGCCGCACCGCCCCTCCCGGCCGGCGCATGGGCCATGCCGGCGCGATCGTTGCCGGCGGCAAGGGCGACGCGGACTCCAAGATCGCAGCAATGGAAGCGGCTGGAATTAAGGTCTCCCCAAGCCCATCTGAGCTAGGCCGTACCCTCACGGAGCTCCTCAAAGGTTAAGTGATCATGGACTCGATGGCGTTCGAGGCGGAACAGGGACCGAGCTGGCAGCGGCCGAACTGGCCGGTGTCCGAGCTTGACGACATCAACCTGGGCCTCGACCCGACCGAGGCGACAATCGAGAAGGTCGCGAAGGCGGCGAAGGCGCAGGCCGTCGCTGCCGGCGTCACGGACGAAGGCACCATTCGCCGCGCCGCGGAGGACAGCATCCGCGCGATGATGCTGATCCGAACCTACCGGGTGCGCGGGCACCTGGCCGCCAACCTCGATCCCCTCGGTCTGTCCACGCGCGAGCTCCCGGCAGACCTCACGCCCGCCTACCACGGCTTCACCGATGCCGATCTCGACCGCCCGATCTTCATCGGCGGCGCGCTCGGACTGCAACAGGCCTCCGTACGCGAGATCGTCCGCATCCTGCAGGCTAACTATTGCGGCCACGTCGGCCTTGAATACATGCACATCAACGACCTGGAGGAGCGGCGCTTCCTCCAGGAGCGCATGGAAGGCCGTGACAAGGAGATCAGCTTCACGCCCGAGGGCAAGCAGGCGATCCTTGAGAAGGTGATCCACGGCGAGCAGTGGGAGAAGTTCCTCGCTCGCAAGTATGTCGGGACCAAGCGCTTCGGCCTGGACGGCGGCGAGAGCATGATCCCCGCCCTCGAGGGCGTGATCAAGTACGGCGGCCAGTATGGCGTCGAAGAGGTCGTGATCGGCATGGCCCACCGGGGGCGGCTCAATGTCCTCGCGAACGTCATGGGCAAGCCCTACCGCGCCATCTTCAACGAGTTCGCGGGCGGCAGTGCCAATCCGCAGGACGTGGGCGGCTCGGGCGACGTCAAGTACCACCTCGGCACGTCCTCGGACCGCGAATTCGACGGCATCAAGGTCCACCTCTCGCTCCAGGCCAACCCGTCGCACCTGGAGGCGGTGAACCCCGTGGTCCTCGGCAAGGCCCGCGCCGTGCAGGTCATCAAGGCCGACCAGGAAGGGGACAAGGTCCTTCCGGTTCTCCTCCACGGCGACGCCGCATTCGCCGGCCAGGGCATCGTCTGGGAATGCCTCGGCTTCTCGGGGCTCCCGGGCTACAACACGGGTGGTTGCCTGCACTTCGTCATCAACAACCAGGTCGGCTTCACCACCTCGCCCCAGTTCGCCCGCTCTTCGCCCTACCCGTCGGACGTGGCCAAGGGCATCCAGGCCCCCATCCTGCACGTCAACGGCGACGATCCGGAAGCGGTCACCTTCTGCTGCAAGCTCGCAATCGAGTTCCGCCAGCAGTTCAACCGCGACATCGTGATCGACATGTGGTGCTACCGCCGCTTCGGCCACAATGAGGGTGACGAGCCGAGCTTCACCCAGCCGCTGATGTACGACGCGATCCGCAAGCATCCGCCGGTCAGCGAACTCTACGGCAAGCGCCTGATCGCCGAGGGTGTGGTCGATCAGGCCTGGATCGACGAGAAGACCAAGCAATTCACCACCCACCTCGAGGGCGAGTTCGAGGCGGGCGCCAACTATCTGCCGAACAAGGCCGACTGGTTCGAGGGCCGCTGGGCGGGCCTCAACCGTCCCGACGAGCCCGTCGGCGGTCGCCGCAACACCGGCACGGCGGTCAGCGACGCGACGCTGGACGAGGTCGGCCGAGTGCTGACCACAATCCCCGAGAGCTTGACCGTCCACAAGACCCTGCAGCGCATCCTGGATGCCAAGAAGCAGATGTTCGCGTCCGGCGACGGCTTCGACTGGGCCACCGCCGAGGCACTCGCGTTCGGCAGCCTGATCGCGGAGGGGCACAACGTCCGCCTTTCCGGCCAGGACAGCGGCCGCGGCACGTTCAGTCAGCGGCACGCGGTCTGGACCGACCAGAAGACCGGCAACAAGTTCGTGCCCCTGACCACCATCGAGGGCGGCCGGTTCGAGGTCCGGGATTCGCCGCTCTCCGAGTTCGGCGTGCTCGGCTTCGAATATGGCTACAGCCTCGCCGACCCGCGCACCTTGGTGCTGTGGGAAGCGCAGTTCGGCGACTTCGCCAACGGCGCGCAGGTCATCATCGACCAGTTCATCGCGTCGGGCGAAGCGAAGTGGCTGCGGGCCAGCGGCCTCGTCCTTCTGCTGCCGCATGGGTTCGAGGGGCAGGGGCCGGAGCACAGCTCCGCCCGGCTGGAGCGCTATCTCCAGCTCTGCGCCGAGGACAACATGCAGGTGGCGAACTGCACGACTCCGGCCAACTACTTCCACCTCCTTCGCCGGCAGCTGCTGCGCGACTTCCGCAAGCCGCTGGTCGTCATGACCCCCAAGTCGCTCCTCCGGCACAAGCTCGCCGTTTCGAGCCGCGCGGATTTCACCGGCGACAGCCATTTCAAGCGTATCCTCAGCGATACCAACCCGCCTGCAGAAGGGCAGACCAAGCGGTTGGTGCTGTGCTCCGGCAAGATCGCGTACGAATTGATCGAAGCGCGCGACGCGGCCGGCGCGAAGGACATCGAGGTCGTCCGGGTCGAGCAGCTCTACCCGTTCCCGTCCGAGCCGCTGGTCAAGCGCCTGCAGGCTATGCCGAAGCTCGAGGAAGTCGTCTGGGCGCAGGAAGAGCCGCGCAACAACGGGTCGTGGTTCTTCGTCGAGCCATTCCTCGAGGAGTGCCTGAAGCAGAGCGGGCACAACCTTCGTCCGCGTTACGCCGGACGTCCTGCGGCCGCCTCACCGGCCACCGGGCTCGCCAAGCGGCACGCGCGGGAGCAGACGGACCTGATCGGCGACGCGCTGGGCACCCCCCATTCCACAAATGCGGCGGTTGAGGCTAAGCAGCCGGCGCCGGCACAAGCTAACGCCTGAGGACAGAACAAGAATGGGCATTGAGGTCAAAGTCCCCGCTCTGGGCGAGAGCATCACCGAAGCGACCTTGGGCCAGTGGCTCAAGAAGCCCGGCGACCCCGTGGCGGCCGACGAGCCGGTGGCAAGCCTCGAGACCGACAAGGTCTCGGTCGAGGTGCCGTCGCCCGTGGCTGGCGTGTTCGGAGAAGCGCTGGTCAGCGAGGGCGACACGGTCAACGTCGGCGCGGTGATTGCCACGATCGGCGACGGAGCGGGTGCTTCGGCTGCTCCCAGCGATCCCGCGCCGGCGGCAGCCCAGGCCGAGGCTCCAGCCGAGCCGGCTCAACCGCACGACCTGAGCGATGCCGAGGCATCTTCGCTGCGCCTCAGCCCGGCCGTGCGCCGCGCTGTTCTTGAAGCAGGGATCGATCCCTCCACGATCAAGGGCTCCGGCAAGGACGGCCGCCTGACCAAGGACGATGTCGTCGCCGCGGCGGAAGCGAAGAAGACTGGTGCTCCCGCTCAGGCCGCAACCCCGCCGAGCCCGCCTGCCTCGACGACCGCCGCCACCACGAGTGAGCGCCGCGAGGAACGCGTCCGCATGACGCGGCTGCGGCAGACGATCGCGACGCGCCTCAAGGACGCGCAGAACACGGCGGCGCTGCTGACCACGTTCAACGACGTGGACATGAGCGAGGTCATCGCCGCCCGCGCCCGCTACAAGGACCTGTTCGAGAAGAAGCACGGCATCCGCCTCGGTTTCATGGGCTTTTTCGTGAAGGCGGTAGCGCTGGCGGCGCGCGACGTTCCCGCGGTCAACGCCCGCATCGACGGCGACGAAATCGTCTACCACGACTATCTCGACGTGTCGGTCGCCGTGTCCGCGCCCAAGGGCCTGGTGGTCCCGGTGATCCGCTCCGCCGACCGGATGAGCTTCGCCGAAATCGAGCAGGCGATCGCCGGGTTCGGCAAGAAGGCGAAGGAAGGCACGCTCACCGCCGAGGACATGAAGGGCGGCACTTTCACCATTTCCAATGGCGGGGTCTTTGGCTCCCTCCTCTCCACCCCGATCATCAACCCGCCGCAGTCGGCCGTGCTCGGCATGCACCGGATCGAGGAACGGCCGGTGGTCAAGGACGGGCAGATCGTCGCGCGGCCGATGATGTACCTGGCGCTCTCGTACGATCACCGGCTGATCGATGGTCGTGAGGCAGTGACCTTCCTCGTCCGCATCAAGGAAGCGATCGAAGATCCGACCCGGCTGTTGATTGACCTTTAGGCAAGAAGAAGCGCGCTCACCCTGAGCCTGTCGAAGGGTGACCTCCACGTTCGAGAAGCTCACATTTCGACAAGCTCAATCTGAGCGCATTGGGAAAGACCCATGGCAGACTACGACTTCGACGTTCTCATCATCGGTGCCGGCCCCGGCGGCTACGTCGCCGCGATCCGCGCCGCGCAACTCGGGCTCAAGACGGCCTGCGTCGAAAGTCGCGAGACCCTGGGCGGCACCTGCCTCAACGTTGGGTGCATCCCCTCCAAGGCCTTGTTGCATGCGTCCGAGCTGTTCGAGGAAGCCGCGCACGGCCACATGGCGCAGTGGGGCATCACGGGCGAGTTCAAGCTTGATCTCGACAAGATGCACGCGGGCCGGAAGGAAGCGGTCGGAGGCCTCACGAAGGGCATCGAGTTCCTGTTCAAGAAGAACAAGGTGGAATGGCTCAAGGGTCAGGCCACCTTCGAAAGCAAGGACAGTGTCCGCATTGGCGACCGCACGGTCCGCGCCAAGAACATCGTGATCGCGACCGGCTCGTCCGTCACCCCGCTTCCGGGCGTCACGGTCGATCAGCAGCGGATCGTCGATTCCACCGGCGCACTCGAGTTGCCGCAGGTTCCTGAGCACCTGGTCGTGATCGGCGGCGGCGTCATCGGCCTAGAGCTTGGGTCCGTCTGGCGGCGGCTCGGGGCCAAGGTCACCGTTGTCGAGTATCTCGACCAGATCCTGCCCGGCATGGACGAGGAAGTCCGCAAGGAAGCCAACAAGATCTTCAAGAAGCAGGGCTTCGAGTACAAGCTCGGAACGAAGGTCACCGGCGCGCAGGCGAACGGCAATGGTATTACCGTGACGGTCGAACCCGCCAAAGGCGGCGCGGCCGAGACCATCGAGGCCAGCCACGTCCTCGTCTCCATCGGCCGTCGTCCGAACACGGAAGGCCTCGGCCTCGACAAGGCCGGCCTCACGGTCAACAACCGCGGCCAGATCGAGACCGACCACAGCTTCCGCACGTCCGTGCCCGGCATCTGGGCGATCGGCGACGTGATCCCCGGTCCTATGCTCGCCCACAAGGCGGAGGATGAGGGCATTGCGGTGGCCGAGAACATCGCCGGCCTGACCGGGATCGTGAACCACGCGGTCATCCCGTCCGTGGTCTATACCACGCCGGAGATCGCGGGCGTCGGCTTGACCGAGGAGCAGGCCCGGGCCGAGGGCGAGGTCAAGGTCGGCAAGTTCCCGATGATGGCGAACAGCCGCGCGAAGACCAACCGCGAGCCTGACGGCTTCATCAAGGTCATCGCCGACGCCAAGACGGACCGCGTGCTCGGCGTCTGGATGATCAACAATCTCGCCGGCACCATGATCGCACAGGCGGCGCAAGCAATGGAGTTCGGCGCCACGTCGGAAGACATCGCCTACACCTGCCACGCGCACCCGACCCACGCCGAGGCCTTCAAGGAAGCGGCGATGGCGGTCCGCGGCAAGCCGATCCACATCTGATGACAGGCGCGCTGCTCGCCTTGGCCGGCGCTGCAGCATTGGCCCCAGGCTTTGCGCCATTGCAAGCCTGGGTCGGGATTTGCTGGACCGGCCAGGTTTCGCCGACAGCGGTCGACCGGCATTGCTTTTCCGCGATCCTGGACGGGCGGCACGTCCGCGACGAACACCAGGTCAGCGTTGGCGGGCGCGTCGTTTACGCCGGTGAAACGCTTTACAGCCTCGAAGGCGAAGAGCTTTTGTTCACCTACTACACCTCCCTTGGCGGAATTGGGCGAGGCGTGGTGCGGAAGGGCTCGGCGGGCCTGACCTTCACCGGCACCATGCGGGCGAACCCCTCGGCATCGCCAAAGCCCTTCCGATCGGACTGGCGAATGACGAGCCCGGCCGGCTACGAAGTGACGACTGATGGGAAGACGGTGATTTTCCGTTCTGGCCCGGAGCCTGCACGTTGAACCGTCACCTGCCACCCCCTCCCGCACTACACCGAGGCTTGTCACGAGCCGGCGATGGTGTCTTCGGCAAGCCAGCCCACATTTGAGGAGAAGCGCCATGACCGAGCGAATCCGCTTCGAGGTGGAAGGCAGCTCCGTCGTTGGCGACCTCCACCTCCCCACCGCTCCCGGCCAGCATCCGGCTGTGGTCGTTGCCGGCCCAATGACCAGCGTGAAGGAGCAAGTGACTGGCGTTTACGCCGCCGCGCTAGCACGGCGCGGCATAACGGCGCTGGCGATCGATCATCGTGGGTACGGCGAAAGCGAGGGTGAGCCGCGCCAGTACGAACATTGGGGTCGCAAGATCGCCGATCTCCACGCCGCTCTCGATCATCTGAAGTCACGTGAGGATGTGTCTGGCGTCGGCCTTGCCGGCGTTTGCCTTGGGTCCGGCTATGCCGCCACAGCCGCCTCGCAGCGCCAGGACATCCGCGCTCTCGGGCTGGTGGTCGGCTACTATCGAGACCCAGCCGCCATGCGCAATGCCGATCCGGACGGCTTCGACGCCAAGGTCGCAGAAGGGCGGGCGGCCCGTGAGCATTATGAAGCAACCGGAGAGGTCGTGACCATTCCCGCTGTCGCGCTCGACGGCGATGCGGCGATGCAAACCGCTGAGCTTTTCGACTATTACGGCACCTCCCGGGCCGGGGTCGCGAACTACACCAACGCTTTCGCCGTCATGTCCCGCGAGCATTTTGTCCCCTTCGATGTTCAGCAAGCCGCACCGAAGCTGCGCCAACCTGTTCTGATGATCCACGGGGAGAACGCCCTTTCGCGGCATTGGGCACGGCAGTTCCACGACGCCTTGCCCGGCGAGAAATCCATGCATTGGCTCGACGGCGCCAGCCAGGTCGCGTTCTACGACAGTCCGGACCTGGTCGCGCAAGCCGCGGATCTTCTGGCAGCACACTTCCAGCGACACCTCGCGTGAAGGTTCGCCAGACCCTTCGCCGCTGGCACATCTGGCTGGGCTGGCTGGTTGGTATCCCCATGCTGTTCTGGACTGTGTCGGGCGTGATCATGGTCTGGAAGCCGATCGAGGAGGTGCGCGGCAGCGATCTTCTCGCCGATCCGCCGCCCGCGCGGCTGACAGCGCCGCCCGTGGTCCCCCCCCAGGTCGCTGGACTGCCTGTCGAGCGCCTGGCGCTGGAGCCGCGGGCCGACGGACCGCGCTGGGTCATCGCGCTGGCGGGCGGACCCAAGCGGCTAGCCGACCCGCTCACCGGACGCCTGCTCCCCGCGCTCGGGCCCAGTGACGCCGCGCGGGAGGTCACCAGCCGCTACCGTGGCAGGGCGTCGGTCGCCACCGTCCGCCGCACCTCCGCCGACGCTCCCCCGCTCGACCTGCGCCGACCAGTCGCCACATGGGCCGTCGAGATGACGGACGGAACGCGCTTCTATGTCGACGCGGCCACCGGCGAGATCCTCGCCCGCCGCACCCGCTGGTGGCGCATCTACGACTGGATGTGGGGCCTCCACATCATGGACCTCGACACTCGCGAGGACACGCACAACCCTTGGGTGCTGGGCTTCGGCCTCGCCGCCCTGTTCACCAGCTTTCTTGCGCTGTTCCTCCTTCCGCTCAGCGTTCGCCGCCGCCGAAAGACGAACAGCGACTGATCAGCGCCGGGCGAGCCAGCCCAGCAGGTTGCCAAGCAGCGACTGTTCCTGGGACGCGACCCGCGGAGCTGCACCCACCGCCGGCCCGCACTCCAGGCACCGCACCTGCACCGTCGGCCCCGTTAGGATCGCGCGCGCGTCGGCCATCGCGGACACCAGCTGCAGTTCGTGCCGTGCTCCGATGGCCGCAAAGGCGTCGACACCCTCTGCCTCTTCCTCGCCCTGCAGCATGTCGAGCACGGCCGCCCAGGAGCTCCGCGGACGTTCCAGGTAAGTGACCTTGCGCTCCTCGCCGAGGTTGGCCAGCTGCGCCGCCTTGGCGATCGCCGCGTCCATCCCCCCGAAGCTGTCCACCAGTCCGAGTTGCCGCGCCGTGCCGCCGGCCCAGACGCGCCCCTGCGCGATCTGGTCGATCTGCTGCGGGGTCTTGCCCCGGCTCTGCGCCACGATCGCGAGAAAGCGGCGGTAGATGCTCTCCACCCCCATCTGCACCAGGCGGCCTGCCTCGGGCGAGGGGCCGTTCAGCAGGTCGGGCTCCCCGGACAGCGGCGTGGTCTTCACCCCGTCGGCGCCGATACCCAGCTTCTCCAGGCTGCCCTGGAAACTCGGCAGGATCCCGAACACACCGATAGATCCGGTGATGGTGGAGGGCTCGGCCATGATGTGGTCCGCACCCGTCGCCACCCAGTAGCCGCCCGATGCGGCGACATTGCCCATCGACGCGACCACCGGGATGTTCTTCGCCTTGGCCTGCAGCAGCGCCTGCCGGATACGCTCGGACGCGGTTGCCGATCCGCCCGGGGAGTCGATCCGAACCACCAGCGCCTTGATCCGGTCACTGGCGAGGCCCTTCTCGATCGCCTCCGCGATGCTGTCGCCGGCCGCCGTGCCTCGCGGAGCGCGACCATCGACGATCGTCCCGGCCACGGTTACCACTCCGATCGGCCCCTTCTCGGCGCTCGTGTCGGTGGCCGCGAGATAGTTCTCCAGCTTGATGCGGTTGTAGCCGCCGCGGGCCGTCTTGTTCTCGCCGCCAAGCGCCGCCAGCCGCGCCTCGAACTCGCGCCGGCTGCCGACCTTGTCGACCAGTCCCGACCGCAAGGCCGCCTGCGCGAAGTCGCCACCGGCCGCGGTCACCGCCGCCGCCGGATCACGGATGTACGGCTCGAGCCGCGCTTTGCCGCGTGCCTGGCGCACGTCCTGGAGCCAGCTTTCGAACAGGTTGCCGGCCAGTTCCTGGGCGTTCTGCCGCGCCTCGGGCGACATGTCGCTGCGGACGAATGGCTCCACCGCGGACTTGTAGGTGCCGACGCGATAGACGTTCGCGGTCACGCCCAGCTTGTCGAGCAGGCCCTTGAAATACAGGTTGTTGCCGCCCGGCCCGGCGATGGCGACCGTTCCCATGGGATTGAGCCAGACCTCCGAACCGTGTGCGGCCAGCTGGTAGGCATCGTCGGTATAGGCCGTCGCATAGACCAGGACCGGCTTGCCGGCGCGCCGCACCTCGCTGAGCGCCTCGCCAACCTCGCCGATGGCCGACACGCCGCCGCCGCCGAAGCGATCGAGGTCCAGCGCAACGGCCTTCACCCGCTCATCGTCCTTGGCGCGCAGCAGCGAGGCGCGAAGCTGGCGCAGCGCATATTCGCGCGGTCCGCTGCCGCCGCTCAGCAAGGCGCCCGGATCGGCCTCTGCCGGCTGCTCCACGATCGGGCCCCTCAGGTCCATCGTCAGCACGCCTTCCGCCACGGCTGGGGAGGGGCGGGCGGACAGGATCGCGTAGAGGGCACCGAAGAACAGCAACATGAAGACCAGGACCAGCCCGTCCTTCACGCCGACCAGCAGATGCCACACACCCCGAACGAACCGCATCGGTCCTGCACTCCTCTTTGCCTTGCCATTCCGCTAGCCGACGCCGGGCACCCCGGTAAGGGGGTTTCGACCAACGACGACTTAACGAACGGCAACGCAGCGGCTAGGCGCTTCCTCCCATGCCGATCCCCGTCGCCTCTGCTCCCGCCAACTGGCGCGAAGAGCTCCGTGCGATGCTTCGGCTCGGCGGGCCGCTGGTGCTCGCCAATCTCGCGCAAATTGCCATCACCACCACCGACGTGCTGATGGTCGGATGGCTGGGGGCAGAGCCGCTCGCGGCATCGGCGCTCGCGGTCAACCTGTTCAACATCATCCTCTTTTCGGGGATGGGTCTCGGCGTGGCGACGGCGCCGTTGATTGCTGCCGCCCTTGGAGCCCGCCGCCACGCCGTGCGCGAGACGCGGCGCAGCTTCCGCATGGGCCTGTGGCTGGTCAGCTTCTACGCGGCGGCCGGCCTCCTGGTCCTCGCCAACGCCGAACAACTATTCATCCTGTTCGGCCAGGATCCGCGTCTCTCCGCACAGGCGGCCGTTTACATGAACGTAATCATGTGGGCGATCTGGCCCGCCCTGGTGATCGCGGTCTTCCGCACGCTGCTCACCGCCTTTGACCGGACCGCGATCACGTTGGTCGTGACCCTGGCGGGCGTTGTCCTGAATGCCGGCCTCAACTGGCTGCTGATCTTCGGCAACTGGGGCGCTCCCAGGCTGGAACTCGTCGGCAGCGCCATCGCCAGCCTGATCACCAACCTCGCCATGGCGCTCGCGCTCGGCCTCATCATCCGCTTCGCCCCGCGCTTCCGCCGGATGCACCTGTTCGGGCGGCTGTTCCGGCCCGATTGGTCGCGGCTGAAGCGGCTCTGGGTCGTCGGCCTGCCGATCGCCGGAAGCTGGGCGTTCGAGGTGACGGTGTTCAGCGCCGCCGTCTACCTGATGGGCCTGATCGACACGGTCTCCGTCGCGGCGCACGTCATTGCGCTTCAGCTGGCCTCCCTGACCTTCATGGTGCCGATGGGGCTCGCGCAGGCGGTCACCATCCGCGTGGGCCTGGGCTATGGAGCGCAGAACCCGGCTTGGGTCAGCCTGGCCGGCCGGGTGGCGTTCGGGCTCACCATGGTCTTCATGGCCAGCGCGGCCCTCGTCATGTGGACCTTCCCGCGAGAACTGGCCGGATTGTTCCTCGATCGCACCAGGCCGGACAGCGGTCCGGTCCTGGACCTTGCCGTGCGATTCCTCGTCATCGCCGCCGTCTTCCAGCTGGCCGACGGCGCCCAGGTCGTGGGCGCCGCCATGCTGCGTGGCCTCCAGGATACGCGCGTTCCGATGATCTATGCGGGCTTCGGCTACTGGCTATGCGGCCTCGGCAGCGGAGCGGTGCTGGCGTTCGTTCTGGGCTGGCGGGGAGTGGGCGTGTGGACCGGCTTGGCGATCGGCCTGGCGATCGTCGCGGCCCTCATGCTGACCCGCTGGAGCAGGCGCGAACGGCTCGGGTTGGTGCCCGCCGTTCCGCGCTAATTCGCGGCCGGGTTTGCAATCGGGGCGCGCGGCCCCATATAGGTTTCGCTACTAGTCGCATTCAGTCGGTCTTCGGTGCTTTGCGGCTCCACTTCCTTCTCGCTCGCCTCTCTTAGCAATTGGAGAGGTCGGCCATCGGCCTCAGGAAGGAACCAACATCATGATCACCGGAACCGTTAAATTCTTCAACGCCGATAAGGGCTATGGCTTCATTCAGCCGGAGGACGGCAGCTCGGACGCGTTCGTGCACATCAGCGCGGTTGAGGCCGCCGGAATGCGCACGCTCGATCGCGACCAGCGCGTCACCTACGAGCTCGAGAATGACCGGCGCGGCCGGGCCAGCGCAGTGAACCTGCAGAGCGCCTAAACTGACAGGAGGCTCCTTCGCTCACCGGCGGAGGAGCCTCTTTCTCAAGGAGGACCACCGAATGGTGACCATCACATTCTATGAGGAGCGTGCGGCGGAGTGCCGTCAGCAAGCGACCGAGGCCTCCCTGACCAACGTCCGCGAACGCTGCCTGAGTGCAGCCGAAGCCTGGGACAATATGGCGGCGCGTCTGAAGAAGACCAAAGCCTATCGCGACACGAACGAGCAGGGCTCCGTGAGTACCGCACTCGCGGACTGACGAGCTCGATCAATACTTTTACCCGCGCCCACCCCGAGCCTGTCCAAGGTCGTTGGAGCCGCCTCTCACCCGCGCTCACCCTGAGCCTGTCGAAGGGTGGAAGAGTACGCTTGGACAAGCTCAGCGTGAGCGCGAACAGACTTCATCTCCCCTTCTTTTGCCGGACTTGCCCGAGTCCCGTTCCTGTCCGACACTCGGTCCATGCCGGACAACACCGACAACCTATCTCGCCTAACCGAGTTGGAGCCCGCAGCTCCGCTTCCAGACGTCCTGCGATTCTACGACAGCCTACCGCCCGTGCCCGTGGATGCCATCCTGGGCTCCTGGCGCGGCGCAGAGCTGGCCACCGGCCACGCCTTCGACGGACTGCTCGGACCCTCGGGCTGGCACGGCAAGCGCTTCCGCTCTCCCGACGATGTCGATCCCCTGATCTTCCGCCGGACCAACGGCCGGCTCTTCGCGGGCAATCCGGCAATCATGCCGATCGGACTGATCCAGCGCTTGCCGGGGCTTGCCAGGCACCCGCTCTCCGCCGCCCTGTTTCGCAAGATCGCGCCGTGGCTCGCAACCAAGCGCGCGCGTGCGCGGCTGCGCCTGACGGAATATCGCGGTGTTACGACCGCCACGATGATCTACGACGATCTGCCGATCAACGACGTCTTCCGGATGATCACCCCGGACGTCGTTCTCGGCGCCATGGACATCCGGGGGTCGGCAAACCCCTTCTTCTTCACTCTCCGGCGCGAACCTCAGCCGAGCCCGAGCAGCTTGGCGTAGCTGGGGTCCAGCAGGTCGTGAGTCTCGGCATGCCGCTTCATGTAGCTCGCGAAGAAGGGGCACTGCGGCATCACCTTCAGCCCTTCTGACCGCGCCGCATCCAATCCCGCCCGGATCAGGCGACTGCCGAGCCCCTGGCCCTCATGCTTCGGCGGAACTACGGTGTGCGGGAACAGGATGGCGTTCTTCAGCCGCTTGTACTCGGCAAAGGCGACCTCCCCATCGTCGAGCACGATCTCGAACCGTTCCTCCTCGCGATTGTCCCGGACGGGAAGCTCGGACCCCATGCGCGGCTCTAGACCTTGAGCAGTCCCAGCCGCCGCTCAGTCGGTGCCGCGTGCGTCACGCCGCGGTCGGCGGGGAGTCGTCCCTGCGGCGCTTCGAACCGCCGCCAACCGTCGCGGCCCAGCCGCTCCAGCGGCCGGAAGTTGGCCTTGTAGCCCATCCGGTCCGATCCCTCGACCCAGTAGCCAAGGTACACATAGGGCAGGCCGGCGCGGGCGGCCCGGGTGATATGGTCGAGGATGATGAAGGTGCCCAGCCCTTTGCGCGCCGACGGACCGGCATCGTAAAAGCTATAGATCATGCTCAGCCCATCGCCCTGCTGGTCGCTGAGGCAGGCGCCGACCAGCTTGCCCGGCCGGCCGTTCACCGACGGCTCGCGATACTCCACCACGAAGGTCCGCACGGGGGTCTGCTCGACCATGTCGGCGAAGTCGTTCTCGTCCATCTCAGCCATGCCGCCGCCCGGATGGCGGATGGCAAGATAGCGGCGCAGCAGGTCGAACTGCTCCTGGGTCGTCCACGGCTTGCAGGCCGTCACCTCCAGGTCGGCGTGACGCCGCATCAACTTGCGCTGGGTGGGGGTGGGCTCGAACTCGTCCGCGACGACCCGCACCGACACGCAGGCGCTGCAATCGATGCAGCTCGGGCGATACGCCACCGACTGGCTCCGGCGGAACCCGATCCGCCCGAGCGCCTCGTTCAGTTCACCGGCATGGGCGCCCGACAATTCGGTGAACACCTTCCGCTCCACCTTGCCGGGCAGGTACGGGCACGGGCTCGGCGAGGTGACGAAAAACTTCGGAAAGCGAAACGGTGCGCTCAAGGGGCCGCCCTCAAGATGGTTACGAGCTCGTTTATGCTTGTGCTCAACGCTCTTGGAAAGAGGTGGAGCCATCAGGAAGGTGGTTAATGAGGCGAGCTGTGCCAAGGCGGGGCAGGCGAAATCCCCGCGAGGGCCGCAAACCTAGTCCAGCGAGGCTCGCGTCACGTGGAATCCCGCCTCCTCCAGCTTCGCCACCAGCCGGTCGATGCTCTCCGAATCCCGCGCTTCGCATTCCACTTCGATGACCGTGTCCTTGGCCGGCAGCCGGGTGAAGATCCGGTGGTGGTTGGTCTCGATGATGTTCACGCCGACCTCGAAGAACTTGGCCGTGATTGCGGCCAGCGCACCCGGCCGGTCCTGCGCCGCGATCCGCAGCCGCGCGATCCGCCCGCAACGCACCAGCTCGCGGATCAGCACGTTGGCCAGCAGGTGCGTGTCGATGTTCCCGCCGCACAGGATCGTCCCGACCTTTCTGCCCCGGAACCGCTCCGGCTCCGCCAGGATGCGCGCCAGCCCCGCCGCGCCGGCGCCTTCGACCACGGTCTTTTCGATCGCGACCAGCAGCGCCACCGCATGCTCGATGTCCCGCTCGGCCACCAGGTCGATCCGGTCTACCCTCTCCCGGATGATCCGCCGCGTGAGCTCGCCCGGCTCCTTGACCGCGATGCCCTCGGCCAGCGTGTCGCCGCCAATCGCCGTCTCGGTGCCGTCAATGACATTCTTCATCGACGGGTAGAGCTCCGCCTCCACCCCGACGACCTCGATGTCCGGCCGCAGCGTCTTGGTCGCGATCGCGACGCCTGAGATCAGCCCGCCGCCCCCGATCGGCACCACCAGGGTGTCGAGCTCCGGCACGGCCGCGATCATCTCCAGCGCGATCGTGCCCGTGCCCGCGATGATGTGCGGATCGTCGAACGGATGCACGAAGACCAGCCCCTCGGCGGCCTCCAGCTCCCGCGCATGGGCGTAGGCATCGTCGAAGCGCTCGCCGAACAGGATTACCCGTGCGCCATGCTCCTCCGTCTGCATCACCTTCACGGTGGGCGTGGGCTTTGGCATGACGATGGTCACCGGGATGCCGAGGCGCTTGGCGTGGTAGGCCACCGCCTGCGCGTGGTTGCCCGCGCTGGCCGCGATCACGCCCCGGCGACGCTCGTCCGCATCCAGGTGGAGCAGCTTGTTCAGCGCGCCGCGCTCCTTGTAGGCGGCGGTGAACTGCAGGTTCTCAAACTTCAGGTAGACCTCCGCCCCCGTGATCTCCGACAGGGTCCGGCTCTTCAGCGTCGGACTGCGCAGGACGGCCCCTTCGATGCGGGCAGCGGCGGCGCGGATATCTTCGATAGTGGGGGAGGGCAGGTCCATGGGGCTGCGGCCTAGCGGCTCGGGCCGGAGGCGACAATGCCGCTCAGCCCCGGCGCTGCGCCCGCTCCGTCAGCATGCCGGGAGTGAGCACCTGCGGCAGCTCCTCCGGCTCGGCCTGCCCCGGCTCATACCACAGGTAGAGCGGCACGCCCGCTCGGCCGCGGCTTTCGAGGAAGCGGGTGATCGCCGGATCGCCGTTGGTCCAGTCGCCCGCGAGCAGCTCTACGCGATTGGCCTTGAATGCTTCGCGCACGCTGTCCCTGTTGATCGCTCCGGCCTCGTTGACCTTGCACGTCAGGCACCAGTCCGCGGTGAAGTAGACGAACGCCGGCCGGCCCTCCTTGAGTGCGGCTGCGACCCGCTCTTCGCTCCACTGCGCGGTTCCCGTAGGTACGCGGCTCGCCACCGCCATTTCCCCGCGTCCGAGGCCCAGGATCGGCAAAGACGCCGCAACCAGCGCCAGCACCACGGCCGGACCCAGCGCCGGCTGACCCGAGCGCTGCCGCCGACCCGCAAGCGCCAGCGCGAACCCCAGCAGAACGACCGCCACGGTTCCGGCCAGCAGCGGACTCCAGCCGCCCTGCCGCCACAGCAGCCACAGGCAGCCCGCGGCCGTCGCGGCCATCGGAATGGCGAGGAAGCGCTGGAGTCGCTGCATCCATGGACCCGGCCTGGGCAGGCGACGCCGCAGCGCGGGCACGAAAGCGACCAGCAGGAAGGGGATCGCCAGCCCCAGGCCGAGCGCCGCAAACACCAGCACCGCGCCGGCCGCCGGCAGCAGCAGCGCGGTCCCCAGGGCAGCCCCCAAGAACGGACCTGCGCAGGGCGTCGCCACGAACGCCGCAAGCGCGCCCGTTGCGAACCCGCTTCGAGGGCTGGTCTCTCCACCGATCACGGGCAGCCGGAACAGCCCCAGCAGATTAAGCGTGATCGCGACCGACAGCAGCAGCAGGATGAGAATGGTCCGGGGGTCCTGAAGCTGGAAGGCCCAGCCGGCCGCGCTTCCTCCTGCTCGGATTGCCAACAGGATCAGCCCCAGCGCGCCCGTTCCGATCACTGCCCCGGCCGTGTACGCCAGCGCGTCGCGCCGAGCTTCCCGCTCGCCCGAGCCCGCCTTGGCGAGCGCCAGCGCCTTCAGCGCAAGAATCGGGAACACGCATGGCATGAGGTTGAGCAACAGTCCGCCGACCAGCGCGCCGAGCACCGCCAGCAGGATCGCGTCCGCTCCGTCACCCCCAAGTGGCCGCCCGCCTTCGGGCACAGGCCCCGGAACCGCCTCGAACGACAGCCCGCGCCCGTCCCCCAGCGACAGCACTCCGGAAAAGCGCCGCGGCTCTCCGGAACGGCGCGGAAGCTCTGCAACCAGCGTGTCGCCCGATCGCCGGAACTGCTGCTCGCCGGCATAATCGACCGTCCCGTCCTCGGCCGGAAAGACATAGGGCTCGCCAATCGTGACGCTCCGCGGCAGCGGAATGGCGAGGCGGAGCTTGTCCCTGCTCAGGGCGAACCTGGTCGGGCTACCGAGGGGGCGAGGCAGCTTCTGCCGCCATTCGTCGAAGCGGGCACTCTCGTCAGGCCCGCCTCCAATCGGGATGTCGAGGGAGAGGCTTCCCTGCTCGGGCACGCAGATCTTGTCGGTGCAGGCCAGCCATTGCGCCTCGGCCCGGACCGGCAGGATCCCGCTGGCATTCGCCGGAACCTTCAGCCGGGTGAGCACCGCGTAGGGCCCCTTGTAGACATAGTTCATGAGGCCGGCGATCGTCAGCCGCTCGGGCACCGGATAGCGCAGCGGTCCCACGCTCGTGCCCTGTGGCAGCTGCCACTCCACGCTCATCGACTGGCCCGCGTCGCCCGGGTTCTCCCAATAGCCGTGCCAACCCGCTTCCGGGGTCATCACGATGGCGAGGTCGACCTCGCTCCCGGGCCGCACTGGCCCATCCACGACCAGCTGAGGCGTGATCGCGGTGTTGCCGGATGGCCGCAGCTGCGCGGCGGCCGGGTGCGCAGCAAGGAAGGTCAGCAGCAGAAGGAAGAAGCGAAGCATCAGCCCAATAGCGTCATTGCGAACCGAAGGTGAAGCAATCCCTCCCGAGGACCGGGGCATGCGCTCACGCTGAGCCTGTCGAAGCGTCTTTCCCCACCCTTCGACAAGCCCAGGGTGAGCGCCGGGCCTCCTGCAGGGCCTTGCGACAGAGTCTAGAGGAATGGACTCATCATCCCGCTCGCGACGGCAAGTTCAGTCCAGGTTTGGCCGGAGCCAGCGCGTCGCGGTCTCCACGTCCACGCCGCGCCGCTCGGCATAGTCCTCCAGCTGGTCGGGTCCGATCCGGGCCACGCCGAAGTAGGCACTCTCCGGATGGGCGAAGTAGAAGCCCGACACGGCCGACGCCGGCATCATCGCGAAGCTCTCCGTCAGGCGTACGCCCGCGCCTTCGCCCAGCAGTTCCAGCAGCAGGGGCTTCAAGCTGTGGTCCGGGCAGGCGGGATAGCCCGGCGCCGGGCGGATGCCGCGGTAACGCTCCTTGATCAGGTCCTCGTTCGACAGGTGCTCGTCCGGCGCATAGCCCCACAGGACGGTCCGGACGTGGCTATGAAGCCGCTCCGCGAACGCCTCGGCGAGTCGATCCGCCAGCGCCTTCAGCAGGATGTCGCTGTAATCGTCGTTGTCCGCCTTGAACCGCTCAAGGTGCGGCTCGATGCCGTGGATCGCGACCGCGAAGCCGCCGATCCAGTCGTCCGCGGGCGCGACGAAGTCTGCCAGGCACATGTTGGGCCGACCCTGCCGCTTCTTCATCTGCTGGCGCAGGAAGGGCAGGCGCACCTCCTCGTTCCCGCCGATCACCAGCACATCGTCGCCCTCCCGGCGCGCCCGCCACAGGCCGACGACGGCGCGCGCCTGGAGCCAGCCTTCGCCGATGATCCGATCAAGCATCTGCTCGGCATCGATGAACAAGGTGCGCGCTTCCTTGCCGACCACGGGATCGTCGAGGATGGCAGGGAAGGTGCCGGCAAGCTCCCAGGCGCGGAAGAAGGGGGTCCAGTCGATGCAGCGTCGAAGGTCTTCCAGGCTCCAGCTCTCGAAGCAATGCACGCCCGGCTGGAGGGGCGTCGGCGCGGGCCTGGCCGCGTCTCCGTCGAAGCGGTTGGCGCGAGCTTCCTCAAGCGTGGCGAGATCGCTGGCGCCGCGGCCTTCGCGACTTTCCCGCAGTGACCGGTAGTCGTTGGCGGTGCGGTCGATCAGTTCCTGCCGCTGCTCGCCGTCACTGACCAAGGCCGACGCGACACCGACCGCGCGGCTCGCATCCAGCACGTGGATCACGGGCCCGGTGTAGGCCGGTGCAATCCGCAGCGCAGTATGCGCCCGGCTGGTCGTCGCTCCGCCGATCAGCAGCGGCATGCTGAGGCCGGCTCGCTGCATTTCGGAAGCGACGGTCACCATTTCGTCCAGGCTGGGCGTGATGAGCCCGGACAGGCCGATCATGTCCGCGTCCTGCTCCCGCGCCGTGTCGAGGATCGTCGTCCAGGGTGTCATCACGCCCAGATCGATCACCTCATAGCCGTTGCACTGGAGCACGACGCCGACGATGTTCTTGCCGATATCGTGCACGTCGCCCTTGACGGTCGCCATGACGATCCGACCCTTGCCCTTCGCGCTCTCGTCCTTCTCCAGCTCGATGTAGGGCAGGAGGTGCGCCACCGCCTTCTTCATCACGCGGGCGGACTTCACCACCTGCGGCAGGAACATCTTGCCGGAACCGAACAGGTCGCCGACGATGTTCATGCCGTCCATCAGCGGCCCTTCGATGACCTCGATCGGGCGCTTGGCCAATTGGCGGGCTTCTTCCGTATCCTCGACGATGAAGGCGTCGATGCCCTTCACCAGCGCATGCGCCAGGCGATCGTGCACCGGCCAGCTGCGCCAGGCCTCCGCTTCCTTCTCGGCCACTGCGTCCGTGCCGCGGAACCGTTCGGCCAGCGTGATCAGCCGCTCCGTCGCATCGTCCCGCCGGTCGAGGATGACGTCCTCGCACGCCTCGCGCAGTTCGGGGTCGATCGCGTCATAGACGTCCAGCTGGCCCGCATTGACGATGGCCATGTCCAGCCCCGCCGGGATGGCATGGTAGAGGAACACGCTGTGCATCGCTCGGCGAACCGGCTCGTTGCCGCGGAACGAAAAGCTGAGGTTGCTGAGGCCGCCGGAGATATGCGCGCCGGGGCAGCGGGCGCGGATTTCCCGCGCGGCTTCGATGAAATCCAGCGCGTAGCGGCGATGCTCGTCGATGCCGGTCGCAATGGCGAAGATGTTCGGGTCGAAGATGATGTCCTCGGCCGGAAAGCCGTTCTCCACCAGCAACCGGTAGGCCCGCTCGCAGATCTCGATCTTGCGCTGCGCCGTGTCGGCCTGGCCGGTCTCGTCGAAGGCCATGACCACGACCGCGGCGCCGTAGGCGCGCAGCGTCCGGGCCTGATCCAGGAACGGCTCTTCGCCTTCTTTCAGGCTGATCGAGTTGACGATCGGCTTGCCCGACACGCACTTGAGGCCGGCCTCGATCACGCTCCACTTGGAACTGTCGATCATCACCGGCACCCGCGCGATGTCCGGCTCGGCGGCGATCCGCTTCAGGAAGGTCGTCATCGCTGCTTCGCTATCGAGCAGCGCCTCGTCCATGTTGACGTCGATAATCTGCGCGCCGTTCTCGACCTGCTGGCGCGCCACCTCGACCGCCGCGTCATAATCGCCCGCTAGCACGAGTTTCTTGAACCGCGCGGACCCGGTGACATTGGTGCGCTCGCCGATGTTGACGAAGCGGGTGGCCGCGGCGGCGGCGCTGATGTCGGACTGAGCAGTCATGTCAGGCGGCGAGAACCATTGGTTCGAGCCCCGCGAGCAGGGTCGTCCGCGGCGCCGTCGGCAGGGTCCGCGGGGGGAAGTCCTTCACCGCTTCCGCGATCGCCGCGATGTGCTGCGGGGTCGTCCCGCAGCAACCGCCCACGATGTTGATGAGGCCCTCCTCGGCCCACTCGCGCACCTGCGCCGCCGTCTCCTCGGCAGCCTCGTCATACTCCCCCAGTTCGTTGGGCAGACCGGCATTGGGGTAGGCCATGACCAGCGCATCCGCCTGCCGCGACAACGCGGCCAGGTGCGGCCTCAACTGGGCCGCTCCGAACGAACAGTTGAGCCCGATGGTCAGCGGTCGCGCGTGCCGGACGCTCGCCCAGAAGGCTTCCACCGTGTGTCCCGACAGATTGCGTCCGGAAAGGTCGGTTAGCGTCATGGAAATCATGATTGGCAGCTCGCGGCCGACATTTTGCTGCGATTCCAGGGTCGCCATGATGGCCGCTTTGGCATTTAACGTGTCAAAAATGGTCTCGATCAGGATGAAATCGGCCCCGCCCTCGACCAGCGCATCAACCTGTTCGCGGTACACTTGCTTCAACGTGTCGAAATCCACCTCGCGGTAGGCGGGATCGTTCACGTCAGGGGACAGCGACAGCGTTTTGTTGGTCGGCCCCAGCGCTCCGGCAACGAAGCGACGGCGGCCATCCTTCTGCGCCTGCCGCTCGGCAACCTCCCGCACGATCCTGGCCGAGGCGATGTTCATCTCCGTGACCAGATGCTCCGCGCCATAATCGGCCTGGCTGATCCGGTTCGCATTGAAGCTGTTCGTACCCAGCACGTCCGCGCCCGCCGCCGCATAGCCTTCGCAGATTTCCGCGATCAGCTCCGGGCGCGTCAGGCAGAGCAGGTCGTTATTGCCCTTCTGATCCTTGTTCAGCGCCAGGTCGCCACGATAGCACGCCTCCTTCAGCCCCGCGCGCTGGATCGCGGTTCCGAAGGCGCCATCCTTGACGAGGATACGTTTCGCTGCAGCGGATCGGAAGGCTTGGGCAGGGCTCACGCGGTCACGGCTTTCGCTCGGACGCCCAGCAGGTGGCAGATGGCATAGGCCAGCTCCGCCCGGTTGAGCGTATAGAAATGGAAGTGGCGGACCCCACCGGCATAAAGCTGGCCGCAGAGCTCCGAAGCGATGGTGGCCGCAACGAGCTGGCGCGCCGCCGGGAGCTCGTCCAGACCCTCGAACTTATCCTCCAGCCACGCCGGAATGGCGGCTCCGCAAAGCCCGGCAAACTTTCGGGTTTGTGAAACGTTGCTCACGGGCAAAATGCCGGGGACGATCTCCGCCCGGATGCCTGCGGCGGCGGCACGATCGCGGAAGCGGAAGAAGCTGTCCGCCGAGAAGAAGAACTGACTGATCGCCCGGTCGGCCCCGGCGTCGACCTTGCGCTTCAGGTTGTCGAGGTCCGCGTCTGGGCAGCTCGCCTGCGGGTGGGTCTCGGGGTAGCAGGCAACGCTGATCTCGAACGGAGCAACTTTCTTCAGCCCCTCCACCAGTGCGGCGGCATCGGCATACCCATCTGGATGGGCCTCGTAGGGACGGCCAGGCTCCGGCGGGTCGCCCCGCAGCGCCACGATATGACGGACGCCAATGTCCCAATATTCCCGAGCGATCTCGTCGATCTCGCCCCGGGTTGCGTCCACGCAGGTGAGGTGCGCGGCGGCAGGAAGATGCGTTTCACGGACGATCCGCTCCACGGTTGCGTGGGTGCGCTCGCGGGTTGAGCCGCCTGCGCCATAAGTTACCGACACGAAGCGGGGATGCAGCGGCGCAAGCATCTCGATTGAGCGCCACAGCGTGTCGGCCATGGCGTCGGTCTTCGGCGGGAAAAACTCGAAGCTGACACCGATGTCGCCGCAGGTGTGGGCGAACAAGGGAGCCGGTTCCGGCGGTGGGACAGGTGCCAGTGCCGCGGGGCTCATGCGGCCCTCCGCGCGCGCAGCGCCTGCTTGTCGCCCGCCCACAGCGTGACCGTCAGCTCTCCGCCTACCAGATGTTCGACGACGCTGCCGCTGAGACCAGCAGCCTCCAGCCAGCCCACCACGGCTTCGTCCGCAAAGCCAAGGCGGGCATGGGCGTCGCGCAGCCGGAGCTCCTCCCGCTCGTGCAGCGCGAAGTCCACGATCAGCAGACGTCCGCCCGGTACCAGCAGCCGCGCAGCCTCCGTAATCGCCGCAGCCGGGTTGTGGGCGTAGTGCAGGACCTGGTGCAGCAGAACGACGTCGGCGCTGCCATCCTCGAGCGGGAGGGCGTACATGTCGCCTTGCCGCAAGCTTGCCCGAACGTCGGCGGCTTCAAGCTTCACCCGAGCCACCCGCAGCATCTCGGAACTCTTGTCGATGCCCACGGCGTCCGTCGAACGACGACCGAACAACTCGATCATCCGTCCGGTCCCGGTCCCGATGTCGACGAGCCGGCCAAGCGGGTCTCCGCCTAGTGCACGGCTGATCGCTGCCTCGACCTCGCTCTCTGCGACCTGAAGCGACCGGATTTCGTCCCACACGCCCGCATGCGCGGCGAAGTAGCGAGCAGCAGCCTCGGTCCGGTCCTGGCGCACGGCCGAGAGCCTTGCCGAATCGGCCGCGAAGACTCGCTTGGAACTGTCCTCCTCGGCGACGTCGGTGAGCGCGAACAGCGCGGTTGCAAGCTCTGCCCGTCCAAGGGTGAGAAACACCCAGCTTCCCTCCTTGCGGCGCTCCACCAGGCCTGCGTCCGTAAGAATCTTGATGTGTCTCGAAACCCGCGGCTGGCTCTGCGCGAGAACTTGCGCCAATTCCCCGACCGACAGTTCCATCGTTCTCAAAAGAGCGAGGATTCTCAGCCGCGTAGGATCGGCGAGAGCCTGAAACAGATCGGCGAGAGGAAGCGGCTGGCTCACGAGATAACGATATAAAGATATCTTTATATCGTCAACGTTCTCGAGTGCGTTTCATGGGCGCAACTCGATTCATCGCAAATGACGATTGCGTGACGCCGCTCGCTTGCCTAAATCCGCGCGCTGGCCTGACCACAAATATGCGGCGGGCCGAGCCCCGTGCCGGGCAAAGAATCCGGCACATGATTGATAGGGATGGAACGATCATGAAGAAGATTGCTCTTGCCGCTGTTGCGGTTCTCGGCCTCAGCCTGGCTGCTTGCCAGGACAACGCCGCCGACAACGCCACCTCGACCGAGAACACCATCGAGACCGAGGCTGCTACCGACCTGAACGCTGCGGAAGCTGGCACCGAGAACCTCGGCGCGTCGGCTGACAACGCTCTGGACGCTGCTGGCAACTCGCTCGAGAACGCCGGCGCTGCCGTCGAGAACGCGGCTGAGGACGTCGCCAACGGCCAGGACAACGTCGCGGGCCAGTAAGCCCCACGTTCGTCACTGACGAAAACGGAAGGGCCGCTCGGGCAACCGGGCGGCCCTTTTGCTTGCCTGCCGAATTGCTAAGCTGATCGGATGAAGGCGCTTCTCCCCCTGTTCCTCCTGCTCACCGGCTGCAGCGATGACCGACCGCCAGCTCCCACCGCGGAAGAAAACCGTCGCCTGGACGAGGCCGAGGCGATGTTGAACGGCCTCAACGAAGAAGGGCCGGCACCCGAAGGCACCGGCCCTTCCAATTCGTCGGACTGAGCAGTCCGGCGGAGCAGACTTAGAAGTCCATCCCGCCCATGCCGCCCATGCCGCCGCCCATCGGGGCCGCCGGCTTGTCTTCCGGCAGCTCGCTCACCGCCGCTTCGGTGGTGATGAGCAGGCCGGCGACCGAAGCCGCGTCCTGGAGGGCAGTACGAACGACCTTGGTCGGGTCGATCACGCCGGCCTGGACCAGGTTCTCGTAGGTGTCGGTCTGGGCGTTGAAGCCGAGCGACGTGTCGTTGCCGTCCAGCAGCTTGCCCGAGATCACCGCACCGTCATGGCCGGCGTTCGCCGCAATCTGACGGACCGGCGCGTAAAGCGCCTTGCGGATGATGTCGACGCCGCGGGTCTGGTCGTCGTTCTGACCCTTGAGGCCCTCGATCGCACGGGTCGCATAGAGCAGGGCAGTACCACCGCCCGGAACGATGCCTTCCTCGACCGCGGCGCGGGTCGCATGGAGAGCGTCGTCGACGCGATCCTTGCGCTCCTTCACCTCGACCTCGGTCGAACCGCCGACCTTGATCACCGCAACACCGCCGGCGAGCTTGGCAAGACGCTCCTGGAGCTTCTCGCGGTCGTAGTCGCTGGTCGTGACTTCGATCTGCTGGCGGATCGCTGCGACGCGGCCCTCGATGCCGGACTTCTCACCCGCACCGTCGACGATGGTGGTGTTGTCCTTGTCGATGGTGACGCGCTTGGCGGTGCCGAGCATCGCGGGAGTAACGTTCTCGAGCTTGATGCCGAGATCCTCGGAGATCATCTCGCCGCCGGTCAGGATGGCGATGTCCTCGAGCATCGCCTTGCGACGATCGCCGAAGCCCGGGGCCTTGACCGCCGCGACCTTGAGGCCGCCGCGCAGCTTGTTCACCACGAGCGTGGCCAGAGCCTCGCCCTCGATGTCCTCGGCGATGATCAGCAGCGGACGACCCGACTGCACGACCGCTTCGAGGATCGGCAGCATGGCCTGCAGGTTGCTGAGCTTCTTCTCGTGAATGAGGATGTAAGGGTCGTTGAGTTCGACCTGCATCTTCTCCGGGTTGGTGATGAAGTAGGGCGACAGGTAGCCGCGGTCGAACTGCATGCCTTCGACGACGTCCAGCTCGAACTCGAGGCCCTTGGCCTCCTCGACGGTGATGACGCCTTCCTTGCCGACCTTTTCCATGGCTTCGGCGATCTTCTCGCCGACTTCACGGTCGCCGTTGGCCGAGATGATGCCGACCTGGGCGATCTCGTTGGAGCCCGCAACCGGCTTGGAGCGGCTCTTGAGGTCCTCGACAACCTTGCCGACGGCCAGATCAATGCCACGCTTCAGGTCCATCGGGTTCATGCCGGCCGCAACCGACTTCATGCCCTCGCGAACGATCGCCTGGGCGAGAACGGTCGCGGTGGTGGTGCCGTCGCCGGCAATGTCGTTGGTCTTCGAGGCCACTTCGCGCAGCATCTGCGCGCCCATGTTCTCGAACTTGTCCTTGAGCTCGATCTCCTTGGCAACGGTGACGCCGTCCTTGGTGATGCGCGGAGCGCCGAAGCTCTTGTCGATGACGACGTTGCGGCCCTTGGGGCCCAGTGTCACCTTGACCGCGTCGGCGAGGATGTCGACGCCACGAAGGATGCGCTCGCGCGCGTCACGGCTGAATTTTACGTCCTTGGCTGCCATTGGCTAACCCTTTCCTTGATCTCGAATGTTCCGAAAGTTCGCGGTTGCGGCGTCGCTTACGCGGCCTCGCGAACGGCGGCGGCGCCCTCGAGAATGCCGAGAATGTCGCTCTCCTTCATGATCAGGAGATCTTCACCGTCGACCTTGACCTCGGTGCCGGACCACTTGCCGAACAGGATGCGATCGCCGGCCTTGACCTCGAGCGGGGTCACGGTGCCGTTTTCGGAACGGGCGCCGGTGCCGACGGCGATCACTTCGCCTTCCTGCGGCTTTTCCTTGGCGGTGTCGGGAATGATGATCCCGCCCGCGGTCTTTTCTTCAGCCTCGACCCGACGGACGAGAACTCGGTCATGAAGCGGCCTGAAAGCCATATGCCTAGCCCCTCTTTGCTCTAGTGTTGAACGGTTCCGCTGGCACTCCTCAGGCAGGAGTGCCAGCGACGGGGCGCATATGGGTTGGGCTTTCCTACCCGTCAATGGGGCGTTCATGCGCTCCAGCCGGTTTCCGCGAGCGGCTCACCTTGTAGAGCAGGCGCGGTGTCCGCGTCCGACCCATTGCGGACACTGGTGAACTATGGCCATGACGTGGAATGAAAGTGCTTGGGGCCGCCGCAAGTGGTCTGGCCCATCATCTTCGTATGCGAGGCGCTAGGCTGGGCTTGGCTGTACGCGGCTACCGACCGCTAGGAATGGTAGCTCTCCAGCCATAGCGGACATTCGCCCGATAACGAAAAACGGCGGAGCGTTGCCGCCCCGCCGTCCGCTCCCGCCAGCAGGTGAGTGTCAGGCGACCGCCGCTTCCGGCAGTTCGCTCTCGTTGGAATCGCGCAGCACGTAGCCGCGGCCCCAAACCGTCTCGATGTAATTGTCGCCGCCGCATGCAAGGCTCAGCTTCTTGCGCAGCTTGCAGATGAAGACGTCGATGATCTTCAGTTCCGGCTCGTCCATCCCGCCATAGAGGTGGTTGAGGAACATTTCCTTTGTCAGCGTGGTGCCCTTGCGGAGCGAAAGTAGCTCCAGCATCGCATATTCCTTGCCGGTCAGGTGCACGCGGCTGCCGTCGACCTCAACCGTCTTGGCGTCCAGGTTCACCGCCAGCTTGCCGGTGCGGATGACTGACTGGCTGTGGCCCTTGGAGCGGCGGACGATGGCGTGGATGCGGGCAACCAGCTCGTCGCGGTGGAAGGGCTTGGTCACATAGTCGTCGGCACCGAAGCCGAGCGCCCGGACCTTGCTGTCCATCTCGCCGATGCCGGACAGGATCAGGACGGGCGTCCCCACCTTGGCCGTGCGCAGCTTCTTCAGCACGTCATAGCCGTGCATGTCCGGCAGGTTCAGATCGAGGAGGATGATGTCGTAGTCATATAGCTTGCCGAGATCGAGGCCCTCTTCCCCGAGATCGGTCGTATAGACGTTGAAGCCTTCCGTCCCGAGCATCAATTCGATGCTCTTCGCAGTCGTCGGCTCGTCCTCGATCAGCAGCACCCGCATTTCGATTTCCCCCGTTCAACGGCTTTGGGCTCACTATAGAGTATTACGCGAGCTTAACGGCCTTGAAGCGTGCATTAACCATTCGGGGTGTCGCCGGAAAAGGTTAATATGATCTAAAAGACTGGAATCCGGCGGAATCGTTGCTTGGGTGCATCAGTCGCTGCCGAACCTCCTCCCTTGAAAGGGGAGGGAGAAGGTGCCACCCGCCCGCCTCATGCTTTCCGATCGCATCCTCTTCATCGACGCCGACGCGCTGGTGCTCGATAAGCCGCCCGGACTGCCGGTCGATACCCCGCGTCACGGGGGCGACAGCGTGGAGCGGCGGTTGGATGAGCTCAAGGCGGGGTTCAAGCGGCCGCCCACCGCGATGCACCGGCTGGACCAGGATACGTCTGGGTGCCTGCTGTTCGCGCGCAATCGGCGGGCTCGCGCGCAACTGCAGCAGGCGTTCGAGGCACGACGCGTCGAAAAGGCTTACCTGGCGCTGATCGGCACGGAGGTGGGAGAGGAGAGCGGCACGATCAGCCTGCCTCTTACCAAGCGCTCCAGTGCGGAGGCGGGATGGCGGATGGTGTCGGATCCGAAGGGACAAGAAGCGGTCACCCATTGGCGGCGCATCGCCGTTCGCGACGGTCGAACACTGGTCGAGTTCCGCCCGGTGACCGGCCGCACGCACCAGATTCGCGTCCACGCGCGCGAGGCGTTCGGCGGTGGGATCGTCGGAGACCGGATCTACGGGATCCCGGGCGGTGCAATGCTCCTCCATGCCTCACGTCTCGTGGTGCCGCGGGAGGGCAAGACGACCATCGACGTCACTGCACCCCTGCCGGACCAATGGCCGGAGGAATGGCGAAGTGAGCCCTGAGGACATCGTCATCCCGGAGGACGCGCTGACCGAGAAGTTCCTGGCCGCGACTGGTCCGGGCGGGCAGAACGTCAACAAGGTCGCGACTGCCTGCCAGCTGCGGGTGGACGTCTTCCGGCTGGGTCTTCCGCCGCACGCCTACGACAAGCTCAAGAGTTTGGCGGGCAGCCGGATGACGACGGGCGGAGAGCTGGTCATCACGGCGCGCAATTACCGGACGCAGGAAGCCAATCGCGAGGACGCGCGAAAGCGGCTGGCGGAACTGATCGCGGCTGCCCATGTGAGGCAGGCGAAGCGCCGCCCCACGAAGCCATCGCGTGCTGCCAAGGCCAAGCGCGTGGATGCCAAGAAGGGGCGCGGGGCGATCAAGGCTGCCCGAGCAAAGGTGAAACTCGACTGATGTACGACCTCCGCATTCAGGCCGACAGCAAGGCCGAGCTGTATCGCGACCTCGTCGCGGCGCTCGAGAGCCTCGTGACTGGCGAGCCCGATCCGACCGCCAACATGGCGAATGCCTCCGCACTGATCATGGAGTCGCTTCCCGACCTCAACTGGGCTGGCTTCTACCGCAATGTTGGAGGCGAGCTGGTCTTGGGGCCGTTCCAGGGGCGTGCCGCCTGCATCCGCATCCCGTTCGGCAAGGGCGTGTGCGGCGCCGCGGCCGAGACTCTCCAGGTGCAGCGGGTGGACGACGTTCACGCCTTTCCGGGTCACATCGCCTGCGACGCGGCGAGCGCTTCGGAGCTGGTGGTGCCGATTGCTCGCAATGGGGAACTGATCGCGGTGCTGGACCTCGACAGCCCAAGGGTCGCGCGCTTCACGCAAGAGGACGAGGACGGGTGCGTGGCGCTCTGTGAAGTGCTTGCGCGAGTGCTGTAGCCGCGCTCACGCCGAGCCTGTCGAAGCGTACTTCGTCACCCTTCGACAAGCTCAGGGTGAGCGCACGAGTAGTTGCCGCAACTGTTCCCGTCTCAGCTCAGCTGCTCCAGCCGCTCGTCGCTGAGCGAGCCTGGAATGATCATCACGGGGCAGGGTAGCTTGCCGGCGTCCGTCCCCGTGAAATCCTTGACCAGAGGGCCGGGGTCGCCGCTCGGACTGGCGCCGAGCACCAGTGCGGCGATGTCGTCTCGGGTACCGATGAATGCGCGGACGACGGAGACCGGCTCTCCCTCGCGCACCATGATATTGGGCTCGATCCCGGCCGCGTCCACGATCTCGCCCAGCGATGCGGTGATGCTGGCTTCGATGCGCAGCCGCTGCTCTTCTTCGATCGCGGCCTGAACCCCGCCCCACTGCACGAAGTCCTGCGGCTCGACGACCGCCAGCACTTCCACGGCGCCGCCGGTCTTGACCGCTCGCCTCGCTGCGAAGCGCAAGGCGACCCGTGCTTCCGGGCTGTCGTCGATCACGACGAGGTACGTGCGGGTCTGCTGCTGGTCCACCGGTTCACCGTGCGCGAAGCGGCTTCGACACGCAAGGAGGCTCAGCACCGCCTTGACCCGCACCGGCGCATGGTCTTTGAGCGACGGCGCTGTTTGCCCCCGCGCGCGAAGGTTTCTCATGCCCGTCGAACTCAAGATGCCCGCTCTCTCGCCGACCATGGAGGAAGGCACGCTCGCCAAGTGGCTGGTGAAGGAAGGGGACACCGTGTCCTCCGGCGATATCCTGGCGGAGATCGAGACCGACAAGGCCACGATGGAATTCGAAGCCGTCGACGAGGGCACGGTTGCGAAGATCCTGGTCGCCGAGGGTACGGACGGGGTGAAGGTCGGAACGCCGATCGCCTTGATCGCGGGGGAGGGCGAGGACGTCATCGCCGCGTCGAGCGCGCCGTCCCCGGCTCCGGCTGTCGAAGCGCCACAGCCAGCGGCGGACGAAAAGCCCGCAACCGCTCCCGCGCCGACCGCTGCTGCGCCGGTCGAGACCCCCGCCGCTCCGCCCCAGGCCGCGTCTCCGGCTGCAAGTGAAGGCGACCGCATCAAGGCTTCCCCGCTCGCGCGCCGTCTTGCGCAGGCGCAAGGGATCGACTTGTCCACCCTGAGGGGTAGCGGGCCGGGCGGGCGCATCGTCCGCGCCGATCTCGGCCAGGCGGCTGGCGGAGCCCTGGCTCGACCGCACGCGCAGCCCCAGGTCCCCGCCGCCCAGGTCTCGGCTGCGGCTGCACCTCCACAGCCGTTCGAGACCACGATCCCGCATGAAGCGGTCAAGCTCAGCAACATGCGCAAGACCATCGCGCGGCGTCTGACCGAGTCGAAGCAGCAGATCCCGCACATCTACCTGACGGTGGACGTGCGCCTCGATGCGCTGCTGAAGCTGCGCGGCGAGCTCAACGCCAGCCTGGCGACCCGCAGTGTGAAGTTGAGCGTCAACGACATGCTGATCAAGGCACTCGCGCTGGCGCTGATCGAAGTGCCGGAATGCAACGTCAGTTTCGCCGGCGATCAGCTGATCAAGTACAGCAGGGCCGACATTTCGGTGGCCGTGTCGATCCCGAACGGGCTGATCACGCCTATCGTTGCCGACGCTTCGGCCAAGAGCATTTCGGCGATCAGCAAGGAAATGGCGGATCTCGCCGCCCGTGCGAAGGAGGGCAAGCTCCAGCCGCACGAATATCAGGGCGGCACCGCCAGCATCTCCAACATGGGCATGTTCGGGATCAAGCAGTTCGATGCCGTCATCAACCCGCCGCAGGCCATGATCCTGGCGATCGGCGCGGGCGAGAAGCGGCCCTATGTGCTCGGTGACGAACTCACCGTGGCCACCGTGATGAGCGCCACGGGCAGCTTCGACCACCGCGCCATCGACGGTGCGGACGGCGCGCGGCTGATGAAGGCGTTCAAGGAACTGGTGGAGAGCCCGCTGGGGCTGGTGGCTTAGCATGACGACCGAGCGGGTCCCGGTGATCCGCACCACCGCCATGCCGGCCGACACCAACCCCTATGGCGGCGTGTTCGGCGGGTGGCTGATGGGCCAGATGGGCCTCGCCTGCGGCTCCTTCGCCTCGCGGCACTCGCAGGGCAAGGCGATCCTGGTAGCGGCGGACGAGGTGCGCTTTCCCGGCGCAATGGCGGTTGGGGATGAGCTGTCAGTCTATGTCGAGCTGCTGCGGCAGGGCAGGACGTCGCTGCGCTTGAGGGCGGAAGCAATTGCGCGGGAGCGGGACGGAGAGGCGGAGAAGCTCGTCGCCTCCGGTGAGTTCACCTTTGTTGCCTTGGATAATCATGATCGGCCGCGAACGATTGCGGCAGGAGAAATGACGAATGGCTGACCAATTCGATGTGATCGTGCTCGGTTCCGGACCCGGCGGCTATGTGGCGGCAATCCGATGCGCCCAGCTTGGGCTCAAGACCGCCATTGTCGAGCGCGAGAACCTCGGCGGCATCTGCCTTAACTGGGGGTGCATCCCAACCAAGGCGTTGCTCCGCTCCGGCGAGATGCTGCACCACATGAGGCACGCGGACAGTTACGGCCTAGTGAATAGCGGCGAAGTGAAGGCGGACCTGCCCAAGATCGTCGCCCGCAGCCGCGCGGTCGCCAAGCAGCTCAACCAGGGCGTCACCGGCCTGATGAAGAAGAACAAGATCGCCGTTTACATGGGCACCGGCAAGCTGACAGCTACGGGCAAGATGGTCGTCGCGCTCAACGACGGGAAGACAGCGGACCTCCAGGCGAAGCATATCATCGTCGCTACCGGCGCTCGGGCCCGGGACCTTCCGTTCGCCAAGGCAGACGGCAAGCGCATCTGGACCTATCGGCACGCCATGGTCCCGGAGGAGATGCCCGCCGAGCTTCTGGTCATCGGGTCCGGCGCGATCGGGATCGAGTTCGCGTGCTTCTACAACGACTGCGGCGCTAAGGTGACAGTGGTCGAGATGCTCGACCGGATCGTACCCGCAGAGGATGCGGAGGTCTCGGCACTTCTGCAGAAATCTCTGACCAAGCAGGGAATGACCATCCTGACCTCCGCCGGGGTGGAGAGCCTCACCGCCGACGCGAACGGCGTCGCGGCGAAGATCAAGACCAAGGACGGCACGGTCGAGGACAAGCGCTTCAGCCACGTCATCGTTGCGGTCGGCATTGTCCACAATATCGAGGGGATCGGGCTCGAGGAGCTCGGTGTCGTGGTCGAGAAGGGCCGGATCACGATCGATCCCTATGGCCGCACGAATGTGCCCGGTGTGTGGGCGATCGGCGACGTTACAGGCGCGCCGTGGCTGGCACACAAGGCCAGTCACGAAGGCATCATCGCGGCCGAGAGTATCGCCAAGGAGCTCGGCAACGCCGACGTCCACCCGCACACGATGGATGCGAGCAACATCCCGGGCTGCACTTACTGCCATCCGCAGGTCGCATCCGTGGGCTTGAGCGAAGCCAAGGCCAAGGAGGCCGGCTACGAGGTCCGGGTCGGCAAGTTCCCCTTCATTGGCAACGGCAAGGCGATTGCGCTCGGGGAGACGGAGGGCTTCATCAAGACGGTGTTCGACGCCAAGACCGGCGAGTTGCTCGGCGCGCACATGATCGGCGCCGAAGTGACGGAGTTGATCCAGGGCTATACGGTCGGCAAGACGGCGGAGCTGGTGGAGGAGGACTTCATCAACACCGTTTATCCGCACCCGACGCTGTCGGAGATGATGCACGAAAGCGTTCTGGCAGCCTACGAGCGCGTGCTGCACATCTGAGGCGGCGCGCCATCGCCCCCGCGACGGCGGAACACCTGCAAGTAGTCGGCATCGGGTGCGGGTTCGTAGTTGCGGATTGCCGTGCGGAACACTGGGTCCCCCACGAAGAAGCGAAACACACTGCCCTCCGGGACAATGCTGTCGTAGCGGCGGTCTACGAGCACCATGGCCGGCCGTTTGCAGGCGATCTCGAGCGCGGCCTGCCGCCGGGTCGTCGCGGCCAGCTGTTCCAGCGCCGGATCGATCCTGCCGTCCTGCCGCTCGGACCAGGCGGGCGCCAGCATCCAGAGCATCATGTGCGGCGAGTGCCAGCGAAAGCCGCGTTCCTGAACAAGCGGCCATACCGTGACGCCGCTTGCGGTCAGAGCAGTGATCGCGGAACCATGGGGCAGGGCTGCGGTGGCTCGTCCCGCTGCCTGGTCGTACCTTGCTGCTCCTGCGGCAAACGGAACCGCCAGCGCGCATCCGGAGGCTAGTAGGCCGAGCAATTTTCCGATGAGTGGCTGCTTGGCATTTCCGGCTGTGAACAAGCCGAGGAGAAGGGCAACCAGGGTTGTCGCGAGCAGGGGCACGGCGTGATACGCGAAAGCCTTCGCCTGCAGAAAGTAGCCGATCGTGAACGCTGCGGTCGCAACGATTGCTGCACCGGCTAGCGGTGGCCGTTTCTGGTCCCGCAAGATCAGCACGCCGGCGGTGAACAGTGCGGCGAACAGCGCGGGCTCCCTCAGCTGGATCGGCAGCGGCTGGTTGTAACCCCCGTACGCGGTACGCAGCAGTGGGACCATGGTGGTCAAGTAAGCGGGGGTGAACAGCGCGATCGACCCAAGGTAGCCCACTCCCGCAAGCACGAGAGTCACAAATTCCGGCCGAAGCGACCACCGCCTTGTCCGCCAGAGCAGCCACACCTCCAGCGCCAACGGGGCAAGGGCGAAGTAGTGCTTCAGCGCTAGCCCGACGGCCGCGAACAGCGCCACCGCGATCGCCGGCGGGGCCTTGATCCGTCGACCCTCCGCACGCGCGGAGACAAGGGCGAGGTAGGGGAGGATGGTGACGGCGGTCAGCTGCTCACGCTGTCCAAGCGCGAATGGGCTGGTCAGGAAGAGGGTGAGGACCAGCGCGCCGCACAATGCAAGTCGCTGCGCGCGGTCCGGCAACAACCGACGGCAAAGAAGAACCCCCGCTCCCGCGAGAAGCGCGAGAGCCACCGTCAGCGATCTCGCACCGGTCACGCCGGTCGCATCGGTCGTCCGCTCGATCAGCGCCCCGAACCAGAACCAGAGTGGCGGGTTCAGTTCCAGGATGTCGACATACAGGCGTGAGCCGCTGTTGATCTGCCGCCCGATCCAGAGCTGCCAGCCCACGTCGTTGATGAGCGGGCCGTTCCAGAAAACAGCAACCCAGACTACGAGAGCCGCGAAGGCGGTAATCTCTGGCCGGGCGGTCAGTAGCGCCAGCCGACCTCCGCTGCTCGTAACCGCATGTTCGAACGTAACCTGGCTGATCGTGGCTGTCATATGTGCAGCGAATGTCCCCCGGGCCGCTGTGACAGGCTTAACCTAAGGGACGGCTAAGCCAAGGGCTGTCAATCGGCCCTTGCGCGGGTGGCCGAAGTGCCACAGAAATCGCGGCCATGAAGATGCTCCTCCTAGCCGCCGTCGCCGCCCTTTGCCTCACTTCCGCTCCGGCCGCTGCCGAGCAGGTCGTGGTGACTGCCGACCGGATGGTCGACGTGCTGACCGGAAAGGTGGTGGACAACCCCGCAGTCTTCATCGGTGACGACGGTCGGATCACCAGCATTGCGGATGCGCGGACGGTGCGCTGGGGCAGTGACGTCCGGCACATCGCGCTGCCCGGACGCACCCTGCTGCCTGGGTTCATCGACATGCACGTTCACCTCGACAGCCCGGCAGATATCGGCGGCTACCGCGGGCTGGAGTTCACGGACAGCTTCTTTGGCATGACCGCGGTCGGCAATGCACAGGCGATGCTCAATGCGGGCTTCACGACGGTGCGCAACGTCGGTTCCCAGAACCGCAACGACATCGGGCTGAAGCAGGCAATCGATAACGGCTACACAGTGGGACCGCGGATTGTGCCGGCGGGCAATGCGCTGGGTGTCACGGGCGGTCACTGCGACAGCACCTTCTATCCGCCCAGCATGGAAAAGCCCGAGAAGGAAGAAGGCGTCGCCGATACGCCGGAGGAGTTCCGCTACAAGGTCCGCCGGGAGCGCAAGTATGGCGCGGAGGTCATCAAGGTCTGCGCCACGGGAGGGGTGTTCTCCCGCAACACTGAACCGGGCCAGCAGCAGATGTCGGAGGGCGAGCTGCGCGCCGTCGCCGACGAAGCGCACATGTGGGGACTTCGGGTAGCGTCGCACGCTCACGGCGCGGAGGGCATCAAGGCCGCGATCCGCGCTGGCATCGACACGATCGAGCATGTCAGCCTGGTGGACGACGAGGGCATCCGGTTGGCCGTGCAGCGCAAGCAGCCGGTCTGGTTCTCGATGGACATCTACAACACCGACTACACCCAGGCCGAGGGCAAGAAGAACGGCGTGCTCGAGGACAATCTGCGTAAGGATCGGGAAGTCGCCCAGATCCAGCGGGACAACTTTCGCAAGGCGCACCGCGCTGGCGTGCGGATGGTGTTCGGATCTGACGCTGGCGTGATGCCGCATGGCCAGGTGGGTCGCCAGTTCGGCACCATGGTGCAATATGGGATGACCCCGCTCCAGGCGATCCAGGCGGCCACCCGCAACGCGGCCGAAGCATTGGGGCGTGAGCGGGACCTCGGCGCCATCGCGGTGGGTCGGTATGGCGACCTGGTCGCGGTCTCGGGTGATCCCCTCCGGGACGTGTCCGTGCTTGCCAATGTGGACGCGGTGATCAAGGGCGGCACCCTGGTTAAGGCGCCTCCGATCAACCGCTGATCGCTCTTCGGGAACGTCAGGAGAGCCGGCGCATTCCTCGCACGAGCCGTATTGTCGCGGCGTGGAGGACATCGGATGAGGAAGGCACTCCTGGTGCTGGGCAGCACGTTGGGGCTGACCCTCGGACTGACCGGCTGCCAACAGCCTGGCACGACCGTCAGCAACAATGTCGCGGGGACGCCGGACGGAGGACCGGACGAGCCTGGCGTTGAGAACCTCGGTGCGGCCGCCGCTCCCACGCCTGACCCGCAGTCGCCGGCGCAGTTCGTGACGGCGCTTGCAGCGAGCGACCTGTTCGAGATCGAGGCGGGGAAGCTCGCCCAGGAGAAAGGGCAGTCGGCGCAGGTTAAGGGCTTCGGCGAGATGCTCGTGGAGGAGCACAGCAAGTCGAGCGAGGAGCTCAAGGCGTTGCTGGCCCGCTCCAACCCGCCGGTGGCGCCACCAACCGCTCTTCCGGCGGATCTCCAGGCCAAGCTCCAGCAGCTGGGGGGCCTGAGCGGAGAGGAGTTCGACCGGCGCTGGATGGCCGAGCAGACTGCGTCCCACCAGCAGACCCTGGCTATCCTGAACGGCTATCTGGCAACGGCGGAGCCCGGACCACTGAAGGACCATGCGGCCAAGGCCACGGGAACGGTCCAGAAGCACCTCAACGAGTTCAACCAAGGTCGCTAGAACGGAGAAGCCGGGATGAAGCGCGGATATTGCAACGACATCAACGAAGCCACGATCGCGAACAGCGATTTCCGGCGAGTGCTATATACCGGAGAGCACCTGCAACTGGTCCTGATGAGCCTCGCGCCGGGGGAGGAGATCGGTGAGGAGGTCCACGACGATCGCGACCAGTTCTTCCGGTTCGAAGAAGGCGAGGGTGTGGTCGTCATCGACGGCAAGGAGAACAAGGTCGAGGACGACTTCGCAGTCATCGTCCCCGCGGGCGCGCGTCACAACGTCAGGAACACCAGCGACGAGCCGCTGCAGTTCTACACACTGTACGGGCCGCCCGAACACAAGGACAAGACGGTTCACAAGGACAAGGCGCAGGCCGAGCGCGACCACGACAATGACGAATGGGACGGCAAGACCACGGAGTAGCGGATTGGACCCCTTCGCCCGTTGACCGCTCGCGCAGGGCCCTGTAAGGGGCCGCTCGTCCGCGCGGGGCTGCGTCCTCGTTCCCTGCGCCGGGCAAGAGCTGAACATTGCTCAACGACGTGAAGGCCGGGCGGCCAGTGGCTGCTTCGGCGTTCACGCATTTGCGTTGGGCAAAGTAACCGCAGTTGAAAGGTGAAGGGCTTCATGCCGACGATTAACCAGCTGATCCGCAAGGGTCGCGAACCGCAGAAGGCCAAGTCGAAGGTCCCTGCGATGGAGCAGAACCCGCAGAAGCGCGGCGTCTGCACCCGTGTCTACACGACGACCCCGAAGAAGCCGAACTCGGCGCTGCGCAAGGTGGCCAAGGTCCGCCTGACCAACCAGCGCGAAGTGATCAGCTACATTCCCGGCGAAGGCCACAACCTCCAGGAGCACAGCGTCGTGCTGATCCGCGGCGGCCGTGTGCGCGACCTTCCGGGTGTCCGCTACCACGTGCTGCGCGGCGTGCTCGACACCCAGGGTGTCAAGGACCGCCGTCAGAGCCGTTCCAAGTACGGCGCCAAGCGTCCGAAGTAAGCTGGTTTGCGTCGCTGCGCCGGCCCGTGAGCCGGGCGCACCGCTCGTCGAAAGGAATACCCTATGTCCCGTCGTCGTCGCCCCGAAAAGCGCGAAATCCTTCCCGATCCGAAGTTCGGGGACGTTACCCTGTCCAAGTTCATGAACAGCGTCATGCTGGACGGCAAGAAGTCGGTTGCCGAGCTCATCGTCTACGGTGCGCTGGACAACGTCGAGGCCCGTCTCAAGAAGGACCCGCTGCAGGTCTTCCACGATGCACTGAACAACGTGAAGCCGGGGATCGAGGTTCGCAGCCGCCGTGTCGGTGGCGCGACCTACCAGGTGCCGGTCGAGGTGCGTGACGTTCGCGCCCAGGCCCTGGCGATCCGCTGGCTGATCTCGGCGGCGCGTGCCCGGTCGGAGAAGACCATGGCCGGCCGGCTGTCGGGTGAGCTGATGGATGCCTCACAGAATCGCGGCAATGCGGTGAAGAAGCGCGAAGACACCCACCGCATGGCCGAAGCGAACCGCGCCTTCAGCCACTACCGCTGGTAACTTTCATACCTATATCGTGCGGAGCCGGCGCTGTCGGCTCCCCACATTGCTAAGGAACTGACGACCATGGCCCGCAGCCATCCGCTCGAGCGCTATCGCAACATCGGCATCATGGCGCACATCGACGCCGGCAAGACTACGACGACCGAGCGCATCCTCTACTACACCGGCAAGTCCTACAAGATCGGCGAGGTCCACGAAGGTACCGCGACGATGGACTGGATGGAGCAGGAGCAGGAGCGCGGGATCACGATCACGTCGGCCGCCACGACCTGCTTCTGGCGGGCCGAGGAAGGCAAGGGCGAAGAGCACCGCATCAACATCATCGACACGCCGGGTCACGTCGACTTCACGATCGAAGTCGAGCGCTCGCTGCGCGTGCTCGACGGCGCGGTCGCGTGCTTCGACGGCGTTGCAGGCGTGGAGCCGCAGTCCGAAACGGTGTGGCGCCAGGCGGAGAAGTACAAGGTTCCGCGCATGTGCTTCGTCAACAAGCTGGACCGCACCGGCGCCAGCTTCGAGCGCTGCGTCGACATGATCAAGGACCGCCTCGGCGCGCGTCCGGCGGTTCTGTACCTCCCGATCGGCATTGAGAGCGGCTTCAAGGGCCTCGTTGACCTCGTTGAGAACCGCGCGATCATCTGGCTCGAGGAAAGCCTTGGCGCGAAGTTCGAGTACCAGGAAATCCCGGCCGAACTGGCCGACGCCGCTGCCGCAGCTCGCATGGAGCTGATCGAGATGGCTGTCGAGCAGGACGACGAAGTCATGGAAGCGTACCTGGGCGGCGACGAGCCGGACACGGCCACGCTCAAGGCGCTGATCCGCAAGGGCACGCTAAACTTCTCGTTCGTGCCGGTGCTGTGCGGCTCGGCGTTCAAGAACAAGGGCGTGCAGCCGCTGCTCGACGCCGTCGTCGATTACCTGCCTAGCCCGCTGGACATTCCGCCGGTCGAAGGCGTGAACCCGGACACGGAAGCGACCGACACCCGTGAGGCGTCGGACACGGCTCCGTTCTCGGCGCTCGCGTTCAAGATCATGAACGATCCGTTCGTCGGTTCGCTCACCTTCGCCCGTATCTATTCGGGCACCCTGACCAAGGGCACCGTGCTCAATTCGGTCAAGGACAAGAAGGAAAAGATCGGCCGCATGCTGCTGATGCATGCGAACAGCCGCGAGGACATCGAGGAAGCGCGCGCGGGTGACATCGTCGCCATCGCCGGCCTCAAGGAGACGACCACGGGCGACACGTTGTGCGATCCCTCCAAGGCGATCATCCTGGAGCGCATGGAGTTCCCGGAGCCGGTCATCGAGGTCGCGGTGGAGCCGAAGACCAAGGCCGACCAGGAGAAGATGGGCATCGCCCTCAACCGCCTGGCCGCCGAAGACCCCAGCTTCCGCGTCAGCACCGACCATGAGTCGGGGCAGACCATCATCAAGGGGATGGGCGAACTCCACCTCGAGATCCTGGTCGATCGCATGAAGCGCGAGTTCAAGGTCGAGGCCAATGTCGGCGCGCCGCAGGTGGCATATCGTGAATCGCTCGCGAAGCCGGTCGAGCTGACCTACACCCACAAGAAGCAGTCGGGTGGTTCGGGTCAGTTCGGTGAGGTCAAGGTGGCGCTTGCTCCGGGCGAGCGTGGCCAGGGCATCAACTTCATCGACGAGATCAAGGGCGGCAACATTCCGCGCGAATATATCCCGTCGGTGGAAAAGGGCATGCGCGAGACCGCCGAGACCGGTTCGCTGATCGGCTTCCCGATCATCGACTTCGACATCCGCCTGCTTGACGGCAAGTACCACGACGTCGACTCGTCCGCCCTGGCGTTCGAGATCACCGGCCGCGGTGCCATGCGGGAAGCGGCGCAGAAGGCCGGAATCAAGCTGCTCGAGCCGATCATGAAGGTCGAGGTCGTGACCCCCGAGGATTACCTCGGCGACGTCATCGGCGACCTCAACTCGCGGCGCGGTCAGATCCAGGGCACGGACAGCCGGGGCAACGCCCAGGTCGTCGAAGCCATGGTCCCACTGGCGAACATGTTCGGCTACGTGAACCAGCTCCGCTCGTTCACGCAGGGCCGGGCGCAGTACACCATGCAGTTCTCCCACTATGACGAAGTTCCGCAGAACGTGGCGGACGAGGTCAAGGCGAAGCTGGCGTAATCACTTTTTTGACGCTAAGGGCGCGCTCGCATTGGGCGGGCCGCCCAGTTTGAACCCAAGAAGAGGCGTAAAATGGCGAAGGCGAAATTCGAGCGGAACAAGCCGCACGTGAACATCGGAACCATCGGTCACGTCGACCATGGCAAGACGTCGCTGACCGCGGCAATCACCAAGGTGCTGGCCGAGACGGGCGGCGCGACCTTCGTCGACTATGCGAACATCGACAAGGCTCCGGAAGAGCGCGAGCGCGGCATCACCATCTCGACCGCTCACGTCGAGTATGAGACGGCGCAGCGTCACTATGCGCACGTCGACTGCCCGGGTCACGCCGACTACGTGAAGAACATGATCACCGGCGCGGCCCAGATGGACGGCGCGATCCTGGTCGTGTCGGCCGCTGACGGCCCGATGCCGCAGACCAAGGAGCACATCCTGCTCGCCAAGCAGGTCGGCGTGCCGACCATGGTCGTCTTCCTGAACAAGGTCGACCAGGTTGACGATCCCGAGCTGCTGGAGCTCGTCGAGCTCGAAATCCGCGAGGAGCTCTCGAAGCGCGACTTCGACGGCGACAACATTCCGATCGTCGCCGGTTCGGCTCTTGCCGCTCTCGAGGACAGCAACGACGAGATCGGCAAGCAGGCGATCCTGAAGCTGATGGCTGCCGTTGACGAATGGATCCCCACCCCGGAGCGTCCGCTGGACAAGCCATTCCTGATGCCGATCGAGGACGTGTTCTCGATCTCGGGCCGCGGCACCGTGGTGACGGGCCGCGTCGAGACCGGCATCGTAAAGGTCGGCGAGGAAGTCGAAATCGTCGGCATCAAGGACACCCAGAAGACGGTCGTCACGGGCGTCGAGATGTTCCGCAAGCTGCTCGATCAGGGCCAGGCCGGCGACAACATCGGCGCGCTGCTCCGTGGTATCGGCCGTGAGGACGTCGAGCGCGGCCAGGTTCTGGCCAAGCCGGGTTCGATCACCCCGCACACGGACTTCCAGGCCGAGGTGTACGTCCTCTCGAAGGACGAGGGTGGCCGTCACACGCCGTTCTTCGCGAACTACCGTCCGCAGTTCTACTTCCGCACGACGGACGTGACCGGCACCGTGGAGCTGCCGGAAGGCACCGAGATGGTCATGCCGGGCGACAACGTGTCGCTGGGCGTCAAGCTGATCGCTCCGATCGCCATGGACCAGGGCCTGCGCTTCGCCATCCGCGAAGGTGGCCGGACCGTCGGCGCAGGGGTTGTCGGCACCATCACGAAGTAATATAGGGCGGGCCGCGGCGACCCTTTGGGGATTCGCGGCTCGCTTCAGTTTTGGTCAAGCGCGGCGTGCCGGCTGAACAGCCAGCGTCGCGCTTGCCTTTTAGTAGAGGCCTCCGTTTCTAGACGATTGGAGGTTTGGCTCTTTCGCATCGGTAGTGGACATGGAAACGCAGAACATTCGGATTCGCCTCAAAGCCTTCGATCACCGTGTGCTCGATCAGGCCACTGGTGACATCGCCGATACGGCCCGTCGCACTGGCGCTCTGATCCGCGGTCCCATTCCGCTGCCGACGCGCATCGAGAAGTTCACGGTGAACCGCTCGCCGCACGTCGACAAGAAGTCGCGTGAGCAGTTCGAGGTGCGCACCTACAAGCGGCTGCTCGACATCGTTCAGCCGACGCCGCAGACCGTCGACGCATTGATGAAACTGGATCTCGCCGCGGGTGTAGACGTGGAGATCAAACTGGCCTAAGGGCCTGTGCGCAGCGGTTGAATCGCTCTTCCAGCGATCCTGCTGAGCAACGAACAAGGGATACCGCGGGCGGTCTTCGGACCACCCGGTCTGCGTCCCCCGCTTCTCGCTTCTGGCGAGAATAGCCCGGCGGGGGCTCGCATCATTCACTGGGCTGCATGCCCGTCATCGTGAGGTGGCGGGCCTCTGTAAGGGAGTGTGGATCATGCGCACCGGCGTGATCGCGAAGAAAGTGGGTATGACCCGCCTGTTCCAGGCAGACGGTCGGCACGTGCCGGTCACCGTTCTGCAGCTGGACGGCGTTCAGGTCGTCGGCCGCCGCGAGGCCGATCGTGATGGATATACTGCCGTTCAGCTCGGCGCTGGCGCGGCCAAGGCGAAGAATGTCGCCAAGCCGCAGCGTGGCGCCTTCGGCAAGGCCGAAGTCGAGCCGAAGGCCAAGGTCGTCGAATTCCGTGTCGCCGAGGACGCGCTCCTCGACGTCGGCGCGGAAATCTCGGCTGATCACTTCGTTGCCGGCCAGCTGGTCGACATTTCCGGCGTGACGCAGGGCAAGGGCTTCGCCGGCGCCATGAAGCGCTGGGGTTTCGGCGGTCTGCGCGCCACTCACGGCGTGTCGGTGTCGCACCGCTCGCACGGTTCGACGGGTAACCGTCAGGATCCGGGCCGCGTCTTCAAGAACAAGAAGATGGCCGGTCACATGGGCGCCCGTAACCGCACGCAGCAGAACCTCGAGATCGTCCGTACGGACGCGGAGCGGGGCCTGCTGTTCGTCAAGGGCTCGGTCCCGGGCCACAAGGGCGGCTGGCTGACGGTGTTCGACGCGGTCAAGGTCGCTCGCAGCGACACCGCGCCTTATCCGGCGGGCCTCAAGCAGGTTGCCGCCGCCCAGAACAACAACGCTTCGGAAGCGCCTGCCGCGGACACCGCGCCGGCTGCCGACGAGAGCACGGAAGGCTAAGCGATGAAGGTCCCTGTTCAGACCCTCGACGCACAGGCTGGCGGCGATCTGGAGCTCAACGATGCCGTGTTCGGCGTCGAGCCCCGCGCCGACATCCTGCACCGCGTCGTTACCTGGCAGCTGGTGAACCGCCGCGCTCCGGCGCGCGCCACCCGCGAGCGTTCGGACGTTGCCCGCACCGGCAAGAAGTTCGGTCGTCAGAAGGGCGGCGGTACCGCTCGTCACGGCGATCGTCGTGCTCCGATCTTCATCGGCGGCGGCAAGGCCCATGGCGCCCGCGCCCGGGTGTTCAGCGCCTCGCTGAACAAGAAGGTTCGTCAGCTTGGCCTCAAGATGGCGCTGTCGTCCAAGGCTCAGGCGGGCAACCTCATCGTGCTCGACAGCCTGGATGTGCCCGAGGGGAAGACCAAGGCGCTGCAGGAGCGGTTGGCCAAGCTCGGCTTTGGCAAGACTGCGCTCGTGATCGATGGGGATGCGCTGAACGTTTCGTTCGCTCGTGCTTCGTCGAACCTGGGCAGCATCAACCTCCTTCCGGCGGTCGGTGCCAACGTTTACGACATCATGCGGCACGACACGCTGGTTCTCACCCGCGCAGCCGTTGAGAAGCTGGAGGCTCGCTTCCATGGCTAAGAAGCCGACCAACGCGGCGGTCGACAACCGCCACTACGACGTCATTCTGGCGCCGCACATCACCGAGAAGTCGACCATGCTCTCCGAGCAGAATGCGGTCGTCTTCAAGGTCGCCGGGACCGCGTCCAAGCCGGAGATCAAGGCGGCCGTGGAAGCGCTGTTCAACCGCAAGGTGGCCAGCGTCAACACGATCGTCAGCAAGGGCAAGACCAAGAAGTGGAAGGGCACGCCCTACCAGCGGTCGGACGCCAAGAAGGCCATCGTGACCCTGGCTCCGGGCCAGGATCCGATCGACATCACGAGCGGGATCTAACGAGCCATGGCACTCAAGCAGTACAAGCCGACGAGCCCGGCCCGCCGTGGCCTGATCCTCGTCGACAAGTCGGCGCTCTGGAAGGGCAAGCCGGTCAAGGCGCTGACCGAAGGCAAGCGCAAGACTGGCGGCCGCAACAACAAGGGGCATGTGACGAGCCGCGGCATCGCGGGCGGTCACAAGCAGAAGTACCGGATCATCGACTTCAAGCGCCGCACGTGGGACGTGTCGGCGACTGTCGAACGGCTGGAGTACGACCCGAACCGGTCCGCGTTCATCGCGCTTGTGACTTACGAGAATGGCGAGCAGGCTTACATCCTAGCTCCCCAGCGTCTCGCTCCGGGCGACAAGGTGCTCGCTGGCCGCAAGGTCGACGTGAAGCCGGGCAATGCGATGGAGATCGGCCAGATGCCGGTCGGAACCATTGTCCACAACGTGGAGATGAAGCCGGGCAAGGGTGGCCAGATCGCCCGTGCTGCAGGAACCTACGTCCAGGTGGTGGGCCGTGACCGCGGCATGGTGATCGTTCGCCTGAACTCGGGTGAGCAGCGCTATGTTCGTTCGGACTGCATGGCAACCGTTGGTGCGGTGTCCAACCCGGACAACGCCAACCAGACGCTGGCCAAGGCCGGCCGCAATCGCTGGCTTGGCCGGCGTCCGCTGACCCGCGGCGTCGCCAAGAACCCGGTCGACCACCCGCACGGCGGTGGTGAGGGCCGGACCTCGGGCGGCCGTCATCCGGTCACTCCCTGGGGCAAGCCGACCAAGGGTGCCCGCACCCGTCACAACAAGGCGACCGACAAGTTCATCATCCGGTCGCGTCACGCGAAGAAGAAGGGCTAACAGAAGATGGCTCGTTCCGTCTGGAAAGGTCCGTTCGTCGAGCTGTCGCTCCTGAAGAAGGCGGAAGCCGCTCAGGAGGGTGGAAAGCGCGCGCCGATCAAGACCTGGTCGCGTCGCTCGACCATTCTGCCGCAGTTCGTTGGCTTGACCTTCAACGTCTACAACGGCCGCAAGTTCGTGCCGGTGTCGGTTAATGAAGACATGGTCGGCATGAAGCTTGGTGAGTTTGCGCCCACGCGCTTCTTCCCGGGCCACGCCGCCGACAAGAAGGGCAAGCGCTAATGAGCAAGCCAGCAGCACCCCGCAAGGTGGGCGACAAGGAAGCGCTCGCCGTTGGTACCACCATTCGTGGTTCCGCGCGCAAGCTGAACCTGGTGGCTCAGCTCATCCGCGGTCGCCGCGTCGAGGAAGCGCTCAACATCCTCAAGTTCAGCCCGAAGGGCATGAGCGAGGATGTGTACAAGGTGCTCGCGTCGGCCGTGGCCAATGCCGAGAACAACCATAACCTCGACGTAGACGCGCTGGTCGTGTCCGAAGCGAGCGTGGGCAAGTCGATCTCGATGAAGCGCTTTGCCACCCGCGCCCGCGGCCGTTCGTCGCGGATCGTGAAGCCGTTCAGCCGTATCCGCGTCGTCGTGCGCGAGCAGGAAGAAGCGTAATGGGTCAGAAGTCGTCTCCCATCGGCCTTCGGCTGCAGATCAACCGTACCTGGGACAGCCGCTGGTTTGCGGAAGGTCAGGATTACGGCCGCCTGCTGCTCGAGGACCTGAAGATTCGCCAGTACATCTTCAAGACGCTGCCTCAGGCCGCGATCTCGAAGGTAGTGATCGAACGACCGGCCAAGCTTTGCCGGATCTCGATCTATGCCGCGCGCCCTGGCGTGATCATCGGCAAGAAGGGCTCGGACATCGAGAAGCTGAAGAAGACCTTGTCCAAGATGACGGGTTCGGAAGTCAGCCTCAACATCGTCGAGATCCGCAAGCCGGAGGTCGATGCTCGCCTGATCGCGCAGGGTATCGCCGACCAGCTTGAGCGCCGCATCGCATTCCGCCGGGCCATGAAGCGTGCAGTTCAGTCCGCGATGCGGCTTGGTGCCGATGGCATTCGCGTGGCCTGCGGCGGGCGTCTGGGCGGGGCGGAGATCGCCCGCAGCGAGATGTACCGTGAAGGTCGGGTGCCGCTGCATACGCTGCGCGGCAACGTCGATTATGCCGAGGCTCAGGCGCACACCGCTTATGGCGTGTGCGGCGTCAAGGTCTGGGTGTTCAAGGGCGAGATCCTTGGTCACGATCCGACGGCTCAGGACCGCCTGATGATGGAAGCGCAGACTTCGGGCGTTCGCCCGGCGCGCGACGACGACCGGCGCCGGTAAGGAACAGAAATCATGCTTCAACCAAAGCGCACCAAGTTCCGCAAGGCCTTCAAAGGCCGTATCCATGGCAATGCCAAGGGTGGCACTGAGCTCAATTTCGGCGCCTTCGGCCTCAAGGCAATGGAGCCGGAGCGGATCACCGCGCGGCAGATCGAGGCGGCTCGCCGCGCGATTACGCGTCACATCAAGCGTCAGGGCCGTCTCTGGATTCGCATCTTCCCGGACCTACCGGTCTCCTCCAAGCCCGCCGAAGTCCGCATGGGCTCGGGCAAGGGCGCGCCCGAGTATTGGGTTGCCCGCGTCAAGCCCGGCCGCATTCTGTTCGAGCTGGACGGGGTGCCCGGCCCCCTCGCCAAGACGGCGTTCGAGCGTGCGGCCGAGAAGCTCCCCATCAAGGTCAAGGTGGTGGCCCGCCTTGGCGAAACCCTGATCGAGGCTGACTGATCATGGCCAAGCGTGAAGACCTGACCGTGAAGACCGACGACCAGCTGGCGACCCAGCTGTCGGAGCTCAAGCGCGAGCAGTTCAATCTCCGCTTCCAGGCGGCGACGAACCAGCTCGAGAAGCCGTCGCGGGTGAAGGAGGTGCGCCGCACCATCGCCCGCATCAAGACGCTGCAGAGCCAGCGCGCCCGTTCCGCTGACGCGGCCCAGGCGTAAGGAGTAGACAAGATGCCAAAGCGCGTCCTGACCGGCACCGTAGTGTCCGACAAGGGTGACAAGACCGTGGTGGTCCGCGTCGAGCGGCGGGTGAAGCACCCGCTGTACGGCAAGATCATCAAGCTGTCGAAGAAGTATCACGCTCACGACGAGGCGAACGCCTATTCCGTCGGCGAGCAGGTGCGCATTCAGGAATGCGCACCGTTTTCCAAGCTCAAGACCTGGACCGTGGTCGAGCGGGTGAACGAGGCCAAGGCCTCCGATCTCGCCGAAGCGGCCAACGCTTGAACCGCAACGCAAGGGATAGGGTAGACCCATGATCCAGATGCAGTCCAACCTGGACGTCGCGGACAACAGCGGGGCCAAGCGCGTCCAGTGCATCAAGGTGCTGGGCGGCTCCAAGCGCCGCACCGCGGGCGTCGGCGACATCATCGTCGTCTCCGTCAAGGAAGCCGCTCCGCGTGGCCGCGTGAAGAAGGGCGACGTTCACCGTGCGGTGATCGTCCGCACCGCCAAGGACATCCGCCGTCCTGACGGGTCCGTGATCCGCTTCGACGGCAATGCCGCCGTGCTGGTCAACAAGAACGAGGAGCCGATCGGCACTCGTATCTTCGGACCGGTGGTGCGTGAGCTGCGCGCCAAGAAGCACATGAAGATCATCAGCCTCGCGCCGGAGGTGCTGTAATGGCTGCCGCGAAGATCAAGAAGGGCGACCGCGTCGTCGTCCTCAGTGGCAAGGACAAGGGCAAGACCGGTGAGGTCACCAAGTCCATGCCGAAGGAGCAGAAGGTGGTCGTCAGCGGCATCAATGTCGCCGTGCGTCACCGCAAGCCGAGCCAGACCAACCCGCAGGGTGGCCTGGAGCGCAAGGAAGCGCCGCTGCACGTGTCCAAGGTCGCGGTTGCCGATCCGAAGACCGGCAAGCCGACCCGCGTCCGCTTCGAGGAGCGTGACGGCAAGAAGGTTCGCGTAGCGGCCAAGTCCGGGGAACTGATCAATGGCTGAAGGCTACACTCCGCGCCTGAAGAGGGACTATGACGAGCGCATCGCCAAGGCGATGACCGAGAAGTTCGGCTACAAGAACAAGTTCGAAGTGCCGAAGCTCGAAAAGATCGTCATCAACATGGGCGTCGGCGAGGCGACCCAGGACAAGAAGAAGGTCGAGCAGGCCGCGGCCGAGATGCAGGCGATCGCCGGTCAGAAGCCGGTGGTCACCAAGGCGAAGAAGTCGATCGCGCAGTTTAAGCTGCGTGAAGGCATGCCGATCGGCTGCAAGGTGACCCTGCGTCGCGAGCGGATGTACGAGTTCCTCGACCGTCTGGTCACGGTGGCCCTGCCGCGGGTTCGCGACTTCCGCGGGCTCAACCCGAAGTCGTTCGACGGTCGTGGCAACTATGCCATGGGTCTTAAGGAGCAGATCGTGTTCCCCGAGATCAACTATGACCAGATCGACAAGGTCCGGGGCATGGACATCATCGTCACCACGACGGCGAAGACCGACGAAGAGGCGCGCGAGCTGCTGCGTCTGTTCAACTTCCCGTTCCCGGCGCCTGCCGCCGACACCGAGACCAAGCAGGCCGCGTGAGCGGGCTGCGCTAGGAGAGAAGAACTTAAGTCATGGCGAAACTGAGTTCGATCAACAAGAACGAGCGCCGCAAGAAGCTCGTTGAAAAGTACAAGGCGCAGTATGCGAAGCTGCGGGCGATCGCGGACGATGAGTCCCGCGATGAGACCGAGCGACTGATCGCGCGCCTCAAGATGGCGGAGCTTCCGCGCAACGCAAATCCGACCCGCATCCGTAACCGGTGCGAGCTGACAGGCCGGTCGCGCGCTTATTATCGCAAGTTCCGCCTGTCGCGGATCATGCTTCGGGAGCTGGGCAACAAGGGCCTGATTCCCGGTCTCACCAAGTCGAGTTGGTAAGGGTTAGCCGATGCCGATGACTGATCCCCTGGGTGACATGCTCACCCGCATCCGCAATGGCCAGCAGGCGCGCAAGGATTCCATCCTCACGCCCGCCTCCAAGCTGCGTACCCGCGTCCTCGACGTGCTGCAGCGTGAAGGCTATATCCGCGGCTACTCGGAAGAGGAGCTGGCGGGCCAGAAGGGCCTGCGGATCGAACTGAAGTATTTCGAAGGCCAGCCTGCGATCCAGCATGTTGCGCGTGTCTCCAGGCCCGGTCGCCGGGTCTACTCGGGCGCTCGCGAACTGCCGCGGATTCGCAACGGCCTTGGCATGACCATTGTCTCGACGCCTCGTGGCGTTCTGTCCGACGCGGAAGCGCGCGACCAGAACGTTGGCGGCGAGGTGCTGGCGGAGGTATTCTAAGATGTCCCGTATCGGCAAAAAGCCGGTTCCTGTGCCCGCAGGGGTCACCGCGAACCTGGAAGGCTCCACGCTCTCCGTGAAGGGACCCAAGGGCACGCTTTCGATGGCCGTGATGGACGAGCTCGTCCGTACCACGGTTGAAGACGGCCAGATCAGCGTCCAGCCGGTCAATGACAGCCAGCGGGCCCGCGCGGCCTGGGGCATGCAGCGGACCAACGTGCTGAACCTGGTTACCGGGGTCACCGAAGGCTTCACCAAGGTGCTGGAGATCACCGGCGTCGGCTACCGCGCGGCGGCCCAGGGAAAGAACCTGCGCCTGCAACTCGGCTACAGCCACGACGTGAACTATGCGATCCCCGATGGCATCGACGTCAAGACTCCCGACCCGAACACGGTCGAGATTAGCGGCATCGACAAGCAGAAGGTTGGCCAGGTCGCGGCCGAAATCCGTCGTTGGCGCAAGCCAGAGCCCTACAAGGGCAAGGGCATCAAGTATCGCGGCGAGTTCATCTTCCGCAAAGAAGGCAAGAAGAAGTAAGCCATGGCGAAGCTCTCTCTTTTCGACCGCCGCCGGCGCCGGGTTCGTACCGCGCTGCGGGCGCGCGCCGCGGGCAAGCCGCGGCTCTCCGTGCACCGCTCGGGCCGGCACATCTATGCGCAGGTCATCGACGATGCCGCTGGCAAGACCCTTGCCGCTGCCTCCACCCTGGACAAGGACCTGCGCGGCAAGACCAACGCCACTACCGAAGGTGCGGCGCTGGTCGGCAAGACGCTCGCCGAGCGCGCCAAGGCCGCAGGTGTGGACCGCGTCGTCTTCGATCGCGGTGGTTTCCTCTTCCATGGCCGGGTCAAGGCCCTGGCCGACGCCGCCCGCGAGGGCGGCCTGGAGTTCTAAGTGATGGTTGACGAAGTCGAGACGCAGACCCAGGCGGGGAACCCCGACGCGCCGGCCGCCGCGGCCGCAGCTGACGGTGGCGCTCCGGCGCAGGAAGGCCGTGGTCCGCGCGGCGGACGGGGTGGTCGTGGCGGTGGCCGCGACGGCGGACGCGGTGGGCGTGACGGTGGCCGTGGCCGCCGCGACGACCGGCGCAATCGCGAGGAAGAGGGCGAGGAGCTCATCGAGAAGCTCGTCCACATCAATCGCGTGTCGAAGACCGTGAAGGGCGGCAAGCGCTTCGGTTTCGCCGCGCTCGTCGTGGTCGGCGATGGCAAGGGTCGCGCTGGCTTTGGTCACGGCAAGGCTCGCGAAGTGCCGGAGGCGATCAGCAAGGCGACCGCGGCGGCCAAGAAGGCCATGATCCGCGTTCCACTGCGCGATGGCCGCACCCTGCACCATGACGGAAATGGCCATTTCGGCGCTGGCAAGGTCACGCTGCGGGCCGCTCCCTCGGGTACCGGCATCATCGCCGGTGGTCCGATGCGCGCCATCTTCGAGAGCCTCGGCGTGGCGGATGTCGTAACCAAGTCGGTCGGTACGTCGAACCCGTACAACATGATCCGGGCGACCTTCGAGGCGCTCAAGGAACAGACCAGCCCCCGTTCGGTGGCGCAGCGTCGCGGCAAGAAGGTCGCGGACCTGCTCGGCCGTGGTGGCATGGGCAGCGCCGAGGCGGAAGCCACGGCCGAAGCGATCGCGGAGTAAGGCTGATGGCCAAGATCAAGATCACCCAGACCGGTTCGCCGATCCGCCGTGACAAGACCCAGCGCGCGACCCTCGTCGGCCTGGGGCTCAACAAGATGCATCGCACCGTGGAAGTGGACGAAACCCCCGAGGTTCTCGGCCAGATCCGCAAGGTACAGCATCTGGTGAGCGTCGAACGCTAACCCTCCGGTGCCCCCGCCCAGGTGGGGGCACCTGCGCGACAAAAGCGAAAGCGAGTGCACGACATGAAACTGAATGATCTCCGCGACAATCCTGGTGCCCGCAAGAGCCGCGTTCGCGTCGGCCGTGGCATCGGTTCCGGCCTCGGCAAGACCGCAGGCCGCGGCCAGAAGGGTCAGAAGAGCCGTGGCGGCGTCTCCATCTTCGGCTTCGAAGGTGGTCAGATGCCGCTCCACATGCGGCTGCCGAAGCGTGGCTTCAACAACCCGTTCGCCAAGGACTATGCCGAGGTGAACCTGGGGGCGATCCAGAAGCTGGTCGACGCCGGCAAGCTCGGGACGGAGGGCGCGATCGACCATGACGCGCTCAAGGCCGCCGGACTGGCCCGTGGCGGCAAGGACGGCGTTCGCCTGCTCGGCAAGGGTGAGTTCTCGGCCAAGCTGAACTTCCGGGTTGCCGGTGCGTCCAAGGGCGCCCGTGAGGCCGTCGAGGCCGCCGGTGGTTCGATCGAGCTGATCGAGCGCAAGATTCCGGCGGAGCTGGCCGCTGCCAAGAAGGGCAAGGCGCGTGAAGCCCGGATTGCCGACAAGGCAGCCAAGTCGGGCAAGTAAGCGCCGCTGACGCCGTCCTCGCTTCTCAAGCGGGCGCGGCGGACTATATGGGGCGGCGGGGGGCGCGATGCCTTTCGCCGCCTTTTAGTTGATTAAGGACCACGAATGGCATCCGCAGCCGAACAACTGGCCTCCAACATCAGCCTTGCGAACTTCGGCAAGGCGACGGAGCTCAAGAAGCGCATCTGGTTCACGCTGGGTGCACTGGTGCTCTTCCGGCTGCTCTCCCACGTGCCGATGCCCGGCATCGACCCCCGCGCCATGGCGCAGCTGTTCAATACGCAGCGTGGCGGTGTCCTCGACTTCTTCAACACCTTCTCGGGCGGCAGCCTGGAGCGCATGAGCATCATCGCGCTCGGCGTCATGCCGTACATCACCGCGTCCATCGTCGTGCAGCTCGGGGCGACCATGTATGGTCCCTGGCAGGCCCTCAAGAAGGAGGGTGAGACCGGACGCAAGAAGCTCAACCAGTACACCCGGTATCTTACGGTGCTGCTGACCACCGTGCAGGGTTACTTCATCGCCGTCGGGCTCGAGGGCTTGGGCGCCAGCCAGAGCATCGCGGCCGTTGTCGAGCCGGGAATGACCTTCCGGATCGCTGCGACTATCAGCCTCGTGGGCGGCACGCTGTTCCTGATGTGGATCGGCGAGCAGATCACTAGCCGCGGGATCGGCAATGGCGTGTCCCTGATCATCATGGCCGGCATCGTCGCCAGCCTCCCACGCGGTCTGGCCCAGTTGTTCGAAGGTGGTCGGACCGGAACAATGGATCCGCTCGTCATCGCGCTTGTGGTGGTAATGGCAGTCGGCCTGATCCTGTTCATCTGCTTCATGGAGCGGGCGCAGCGCCGGGTGCTGATCCAGTATCCGAAGCGCCAGACGGCGCGCGGCATGATGCAGCAGGAGCGCAGCCACCTGCCGATCAAGATCAACACGGCAGGCGTGATCCCGCCGATCTTCGCGTCCTCACTGCTGCTGATGCCGCTGACTGTCATTCAGATGGCTGGCGCGCAGCCGAGCGCGGACGGCGGCAGCGACTGGCTGATCACGCTCAGCACGTACCTCCAGCACGGCTCACCGGTGTTCATGACCCTTTACGGGCTGGGCATCATCTTTTTCTGCTTCTTCTATACCTCGGTGCAGTTCAACAGCGAGGAAACGGCCGAGAACCTGAAGCGGCATGGCGGCTTCATCCCAGGCGTTCGGCCCGGCAAGGCGACCGAGGGGTACTTCGACTATCTGCTGACCCGCATCACCGTGATCGGCGCCGCCTATCTGACGCTCATCTGTCTGTTGCCGGAGATCCTCTTCACCCAGGCGGGCATCCCGTTCTACCTCGGTGGCACCAGCCTGCTAATCGTGGTGAACGTCACGATGGACACGGTCAGCCAGATTCAGAGCCATCTGATCGCTCATCAATATGGCGACCTGATCAAGAAGGCGAAGCTCAAGGGCGCGCGGCGCCGCTAGGCGCACGTCCACGCAGGAGGGGAACGCGCGTGAACATCATCCTTCTTGGGCCGCCAGGAGCGGGCAAGGGAACCCAGGCCCAGCGTCTGGTCGATACCCGCGGCATGGTCCAGCTGTCCACCGGTGACATGCTCCGGGCGGCGGTGAAGGCGGGAACGCCTGTGGGCCTCAAGGCCAAGGCCGTGATGGAAGCGGGCGAGCTGGTCAGCGATGCCATCGTGTCCGCGCTGATCGGTGAGCACCTCGATGCCTCGCAGGACCGGGGCGCGATCTTCGACGGTTTCCCGCGCACCAAGCACCAAGCGGCTGCCCTGGAGATGTTGCTCGGAGAGAAGGGTCGCACGCTGGATCATGTGATCGAGCTGGAGGTCGACGAGGAGGCACTGGTCGAGCGCATCACCGGCCGTTTCTCCTGTGCCAACTGCGGTGTGGGCTATCACGACCGTTTCAAGCTTCCGAAGGTCGAGAAGACCTGCGACGTCTGCGGAGCCCACGAGTTCAAGCGCCGGCCTGACGACAATGAACAGACGGTGCGCACCCGCATGGCCGAGTATCGGGCGAAGACCGCGCCGATCCTGCCCTATTATGAGGAGCGGGGTCTCGTAAGGCGTGTCGACGGAATGGCAAGTGTCGAAGAGGTCGCGCGCCAGATCGATGCGATCCTGGACGGACTCCCAGCTAGGGCCGTCCGGCTCTGATTGCCTCCTGGGTCGTCTGGTGACAGGATGTCGGCATGCGCATCCTTCTCGCTCTCGCTGCTGGTCTGACCGCAAGCGCCGCGTCCGCGGAGGTCAAGAGCGCGTCCGAGCACGGCTTCGTGATCGAGCAACGCGCCACGCTGGTGGTTCCGCCCGAGGTGGCATTCCGGTCCATCGGAGAGGTCCGCAACTGGTGGTCTCCCGACCATACCTATTCCGGCAACGCTTCCAACCTGTCTCTCGAGCTTCGGCCGGGCGGCTGCTTCTGCGAGCGCCTGGATAGCGGTGGAGGGATCGAGCATCTGCGCGTAGCCTACCTCGAACCGGGCAAGCGCGTGGTTCTGACCGGAGCGCTCGGGCCGTTGCTCTACGAAGGCGTCAGCGGGGTCATGGACTTCCAGGTCGAACGGACCGCGGGGGGCTCGGTCCTGAAGATGAGCTACAAGGCTTCGGGCTTTGCCAATGGCGGAGCGGCGAGGCTGGCGCCGGTCGTCGACAAGGTGCTTGGCGAGCAGATGAAGCGGCTGCGCACCTTCGCCACGAACAGCGACAAGAAGCTTTAAGCGCGTTCCAGCGTCACGAAGGCGAATGGCGGACGGTCCGCCTCCGCCTCATGATCCTCCCGTGCGACCTCCGCCCAGCCGCCTCCCTCCCGCGGATCCGGCATGGTCGTGTCGCCGGGCACCTCCGCCAGCACCTCGGTCAGTTCGATCCGATTGCCGAGCGGCAGGAACAGGGCGAACACCTCCGCGCCGCCGATGACGCTAACCGGTCGCCCCGAAGCTGCCGCCAGCGCCTCCACTACCGTGTGCACGACGATTGCGCCCTCTGCCTGCCACTCCCTCGAACGGGTCAGAACCACGTGCTCCCGGCCCGGCAAGAGGCCCGGCAAGCTTTCGAAGGTCTTCCGGCCCATGATCATGACACTACCCATGGTTAGGGCCTTGAAGCGCTTCAGGTCCGCCGGGATGTGCCACGGCAGCTGGCCATCGCGCCCGATCACGCCATTGCGGGCGCGCGCGACGATCAGCGTGACGGGGCCGCCCGGAACGACATCCGCATGGTAGGCGCGGCTCCAGATGCTGGCCGGGGAGCTCTGGTCGGATCGCCCCGAGCGCAGCCGACGCCGCAGCTTCTCGCCGCTCAACGCGATGAGCAGGGTGGCCGCAGCCACGATCAACAGGCCAATCCAGAGAGCCGTCATGGCCCGTTCTTGGACGAGCGCCGTCCGGCTGCCAAGCTCGGTGGCTCGCAAGCCCGCCCGTTCCCTCCTATGTGGCAAGCATGTCGTCGGAAGATGCAAGGTCCAGTCTAATCGAGCAGGTGCGGGAGCGCTTCGGCGCGCGTGCCGTGCTGACCGATCCTGCGGACCTTGCCCCCTGGCTGACCGATTGGCGGGGCCGCTGGCACGGGCGCGCAGATGGTATCCTCGCCCCTGCCGACACGGGGGAAGCCGCGGCAATGGTCGGGTTGGCCGCCGAACTTGGGGTGCCCTTGGTGCCGCAAGGTGGCAACACATCCATGGTGGGCGGCGCGACTCCGCCTGAGGACGGCAGCGCGCTGGTGCTGTCACTCCGCCGCATGAGCCGCATCCGTTCCATCGAAGCGGGCTCCGCGGTGGTAGAGGCCGGCGTCATCCTGGCCGATCTTCATACGGCGGCGGCCGATCAGGGCCAGCGCTTCCCGCTCACTCTCGGTGCTCGCGGAAGCTGCACGGTCGGGGGGCTTACCGCGACCAATGCGGGCGGTACGCAGGTGCTGCGGTTCGGAACCATGCGCGCGCTGGTGCTCGGCGCGGAGGCCGTGCTTGCGGACGGCTCGGTCCACAATGGTCTTTCCGGCCTGAAGAAGGACAACCGCGGGTACAGCCTGGATCATTTGCTGATCGGCTCCGAGGGCACCCTGGGGGTCCTCACCGCGGTCCGGGTCAAGCTGGTCCCCGCGATCACCAGTCGCGCCGTCGCCTGGGTCGGACTGTCGGACCCGCAGCGGGCGCTTGCTCTGCTCCGCGCCATGGAGAGCGTCACGGACCGGATCGAAAGCTTCGAGATCCTGCCCGAGGCGGCGCTCCGCCGGGTCGTCGAACACATCCCCGCCGCCCGCGCACCACTGCAAGGCGCTCACTCATGGCATGTACTGGTCGAGGCCACGTCGACCGCCTCGGGATCCGAGACACCAGAACAGCTACTCCAGCGGCTATTGGAGGACGCGCTCGCGGACGGGACGGCTGCCGACGCCACGATCAGCAGCAGCGAGGGGCAGGCCGAGGCATTCTGGCTCTTGCGGGACAGTATCTCGGAGGCCGAGCGCGCGAGTGGGATGGCGGCACAGCATGACATCTCCGTGCCCGTCGATGTGATGCCTCGCTTCATGGTGGAAGCGGCGCAGCAGGTGGAGCGTGCTTTCCCCGGCACCGAAGCATTCGGCTATGGCCACCTGGGCGACGGCAACATCCACTTCCATGTGCGGGCGCCGACGGGTGCAGCCGCCGGTTGGCCTGAGGGCAATGGCAAGGCGGTTTCCCGCTTCGTCCATGACCTCGTCACCGAAGCCGGCGGCTCCATCTCGGCCGAACATGGTATCGGTCAGATGAAGCGGGAGGAGCTTGCCCGCTTGCTCCCGCCCGCGCGGCTCAGGAGCCTGCAAGCGATCAAGCACGCGCTCGATCCGGCCGGCATCCTCAATCCGGGCAAGCTGATCGGCTGATTTGCGCCATCGGCTGCCGTCGTGCCATCCTGGCCGGATTCCGGGAGGATGCATGCGCAAGCTGACCAGCGAGGAGTACGAGAAGAACCTGAAGCCCTTGCGCCAGGAACTCAGCGACATGGCGCGCTGGGTCTGCGAGACCCGGCAACGGATCGTGGTCATCTTCGAGGGGCGCGATACGGCCGGCAAGGGCGGCGCGATCGACGCCATCCGTCGCGGCATCAACCCGCGTCAGTGCCGTGTCGCGGCGCTGCCGAGCCCCAGCGATCACGAGAAGACCCAATGGTATTTCCAGCGCTACGTGCCGCACCTGCCGGGCGCAGGAGAGATCGTGCTGTTTGACCGCAGCTGGTACAACCGCGCCGGGGTCGAGGCGGTCATGGGGTTCGCCACGCCCGATCAGGTCGACGCCTTTCTCGAGGCTGCGCCCCGGTTCGAGCGACAGTTGGTGGACGACGGCATCCTGCTCTTCAAATACTGGCTGTGCTGCGATCAGGCGAAGCAGGAGAAACGTTTTCGGGAGCGGGTGGAAAACCCCATGAAGCGCTGGAAACTTTCGTCGATCGATCGTGAGGCGCGCAAGCACTACGCGGACTATACGGAAGCGCGGGAACGCATGTTGCGTGCGACCCACACCGACTACGCACCCTGGACGCTGGTCGACTTCAACAACCAGGGGCTAGGCCGGCTGACGCTCATCCGCGATCTGCTGGATCGATTGCCCGACACGCACCTGCCGGTCCCGGAGATGGAGTGGCCGCCCCTCGAGCATGAACCTCTGCCGGAAACCTACAGCGTGCTCCAGCCCATTCCGCCGGCGACGGTTGTGCTCGACGATTGAGCTTTGCGGAATCACGCTTTCGGCATAGCCTTACAACAAAGCATCGCTGCAGGGGGTTGTCAGGATGCGCGCGGTTCGGCTGCTTGCGTTGCTGGTCGTCTACTATGGGGTGCTGGCGGGCCTTGCGGCACTGCTGCTGACGCAGTCGCCCGAACTGAAGAGTCACCTGCCGATCGGCAGCGCCCAGCACCTGATCCAACAACCCGCAGGCAGCCAGGAAGGCGCCAATGCCCTGCGGGAGGTCTCGAAGGGAAGCCTGGATCAGGTCGCCACCATCGGGGGCAGCATCGGTTGGATGCTCGCGGCCGTGCTGGCCGCTTTCCTCGCCGCGCTGCCAGTCAGCTGGGTCTACATGAATACCCGCAGCGAGGAGGAATATGACCAGTCGCTGATCAGCACGATCCTGATCCTGCCGATCACCGTGACCTCCATCGTGATCATCGTGCAGAACTCGCTCAGCCTAGCCTTTGCCCTCGGGGGCATCGCCGGCGCGGTGCGGTTCAAGAACAGCCTGAAGAGTTCCGGCGACGCGCTCTACATCCTGCTGTCGGTCGGCATTGGCCTGGCTGCGGGCACCGGCGCTGCGGAGCTTGCCTACGTGATGAGCCTCGCCTTCTCCATCAGCTTTGTCGTGCTGTGGCTCACCGAATATGGCGAACGGCAGGGCATGAAGCGCTACATGAGCGACTTCGACCCGCACGATCCTGAGAGCAAGGCGGCCGCTGCCGCCGCGGCATCGGCCGCAATCGTTCCGCAGCCTCCGTCCGAGCCGGCGAAGCCGGCCTAACGGATGCAGGTCCGCAGCACTTTGCTGCGAAGCTTCTCCTCGGTTGCGATGTCCCGAAAGAACTCACCGATGTAGGCGCTGGCCCGCCGTTTGCTGCCGTCGCTCAGGCCGGGGACCGTCGAGACCACCGTCATCAGCTCCGCCTGCCGCCCCCGGAAATCCGCTGCGGCCGCGACCGCCTCGGCGTTGTGCATGCAATAGCCGCGATACTGCCGTTCGCGCACGCTGTTCAGCCGCAGCCCCTCAGGAACCTGCGCATAAGGAGCATCCACCAACCCGGAAAAGTCGAAGTCGTAAGGGATCGGAACGACGCGAGCGGATCCTGGCGGGCTAAGCAGGCGGAAGTTGTGGCAGCAGCCTTCGCCTTTCGGCCCGACGCGCATGGACCAGTCGAGATTCCCGATCATGTAGGCGAACAGCGCCGCTCTGGCGGCTTCCGCTGGGCTTAGCTGCGTCCGGGCGACCGCATCGCCGACGCGCGGGCGCGACATGCCCAACCGTCTTGCTGCGCCGTCCCAATCCTCGATGAAGAATGCCGCTCGCGTGACCAGCGGTCTCCCGTCCGGGTTGCGATAGGCGATTTGGGCAAGCCTGACGTTCAGCGACTGCGGAGTCAGCCTGTTGAGCATCCGGTAAGCGGCATATTCGAGCAGGACATGATCCTGGAACCGCTCAGGCGCGCGGCAATGGGTGACCAGCTTCAGCTGCTGCTGCCCCGCAAACAGGCCTTGAGCAGGCGGCGGCACGAACCTGACCCGAAGCGGCGGGAAGTGGCAGATGTCCTTCATCCGCCGGGTGATCCCGCGCGGCGCCAGCGTCACGGAATGGGCCTCGGCCCCGAGGGTCAGCGTCGCCGGGCGCGGCGTCTCGCTCCGGTCCCCCTGCAAGGAGGAGATCGGCCCGGTGAGCACGATGCGGATCGGCTCCTGCCCGGCGAAAAGCGGGGAGGCCTCCTGTGCGGCGGCGGCGGCCGCCGTTCCAAGAAGAATGAGAAATGTGACGAAGGTTCGCATGGGTCAACCTCCACCTGGGCGCGCGGTGCTGCGCGTGGTCACCCGGTCTCCTTCGATTTCGAGCCAGGAGAGGGTGCCGCCGTAGGCGCGGCTGATCGCGCTATCGATGCGCACCAGCTTGCCCCCGCGATCGACGATGATGCCTCGCAGGCTTGGCGTGTGGCCGACCACGATCCGCCGCGTGCCGGTCAGCCGCAGCACCACGTCCAGCTCCTCGTCGATGCCGGGCCGCGGCGGAGGGCCAGGCTGCGCGGTGGCGGACAAAGCAGGCGAAGGCGCGACCTGCGGACCCTCGGGCTCCCGGCTGATATGTCCCCGGTACCAGAGCGGCCCCAGGGGATCGTTGATGATGGCCGTCGGCTCCGTTCGCTGCATCCGCAGGTCGGAATGGACCCGCTGGTTGATCTGCTCGATCCCGAGCGGGGCCAGTTCGGCGCTGAGGCCCCCATGCACGAACAGGGTGCCGCCCAGGATCACTGCGGCGGGGTTGGACAGGGTCCAGCGGCCGAGCCTCCCGGTCGGGCTCCAGGCGGCTTGGTGCTCGATTTGCCCGAGCGGCGTCGCCTTGATCCAGGCGTCCTTGATGGCTTCGCTGGTCATTGCGGGACGATCGCGCCGGTACGCGGCTTCGATCGCCACCCGGTTCTCGGCAAAGGTCCTGTCGCGCAGCTCGCCCGACGAGCGTGTCACGAACGCCGCATATTCGCCGGGATGAACGTAGCGCAGATCGCCGGTCATCATCATGGCTTCATGGTTACCGATGAGGGCGATGACCTGGCCGCCGGCGCGCGGCGCCTCGCGCTGGAGCTGCTGCAGATGCCGGACGATCCGGAGGCTGTCCGGCCCACGATCGACCACGTCGCCCATCTGGACGAGGATCGTCCGTCCGCCTTGCCAGCGATCCCGGCCGTCAATCAGGCCCGCCGCCCGCGCAATCGCCTGCCATGCGTCCCAATCGCCGTGGAGATCACCCACCGCCACGATGCGGCGGCTCTCCGCCTGCGCAGGCGAGGGCGAGAGGACCAACCCGGCCAGTGCGAGAACGATCAGGCCAGCGACGCTTCGCAGCATGCACAACCTCCAGCCGCTCCAGTGGGCGCTGGAGCGGCCGGGGAGTCAAGTGGTCCCTCGGATGCGCAGGCTGCGGAGCTTCGTCAGAGGCGTGCCAGCGTGAGATCGCTCCGCTTGCCGAGCCACGCTTGCTGGAGAGCGCTCAAGGTGGAACGGCGTGCGACCCTCTCGCCAAGTCTCCGCTGCGCCTCTGCCAAGCCGTAGAGGGCCCATCCGTTATTGGGCGAGCGCGCGAGCGTCTCGAGGAACGTCTGCCTCGCGCCCGCTGCATCACCGCTGACGAGCTGCGTCGCGCCTAGGGACTGCCGCACTGGGTAATACCAGTAAGGCGGTTCCATGTACGGGATGCGGTCTTCGATCGCGATCGCAGCACGATAATGGCGGATTGCTTCCGTCGGCCGGCGAAGGGCAAACGCAAGGCGTCCTCGCGCGACATGCTCCGCGAGTTCGAGCAAGTCCGGTGCGGGGACTCCTCCCGCGGTCATCGACGTGAAGTCCGACTTCTCGCGCAGCTGCTTTAACTTCGAAAGCTCGCGCTCGACACGCTTGCTATCCCGGCGGAGCGCGTGGGCGACCGCGCGAGAGTAGTGCCACATGCCGGTGACATAGGGCATGCGTGCGTCGGGCGCGGGCTGCGCCAGAATCTCCGCGGGACCGCTGAACTGCGCATGGGCGAAGTAAGGGGCTGCCCAGATCGCCTGCACCCATGGCATGGCGAGCGCCACATCCACGCCAAGCACCTGCTGCAAGCGGCGAGACTGCTCGATCGCCGTCGCCTTGTCGCCGCCCATCTGCGCGGAAGTGACAATGAAATGCACGTTATGCGGGTAATATCCGTAGCGGTAGATTCCCTTGTCGTCGGCCGTGCGGAGGTAGGCTTCGTCAGCCAGTGCGGCCGCGACGTTCACCTTGACGGCGTCCTTGAACCGCCCGAGCCGGTAGTAGAGATGGCCGGGCATGTGGACGAGGTGCCCCGCGGCAGGAACAAGCGGGCTGGCGAGACGATCTGCCGCGGCCTCCGCTTTCTCCGGCATCGCCGATGCTTCCAGCAGGTGGATATACAGGTGAATGGCCTGCGGGTGGTTGGGGTTGCGGGCAAGGACCTGCTCCACCCGCGCAATCGTGGCGCCGATCCGCCCTTTGGGGGTCCGCCGGTCGCTCTCCCAATAATCCCAGGGCTGCGTGTCCATCGCCGCCTCGGCGGCCAAGATGGCGATATCGTCGTCTTGGGGGAACCGGGCGGCGACCTGGTCCATTGCGTCGGCATAAGCTTTGTCGAGCGCTGAACGGTCGGCGTTCGGGTCTGCCGTGTACCGGGTGGACAGCGCATCGATCAGCGCCCGTTCCTTCTCGGAGGCTCGGTCGCGCAACGCCAACGCGCGCTGCAGCACGGTCATCGTGCGCTCGACCGCCTGCGGATCCATGGGCGCGTTGATGTTCGGACCACGCGCATAGGCCTCACCCCAGAAGCACATGGCGCAGCTCGGATCGAGGTTCTGCGCCGTCCGAAAGGCCCGCACGGCCGCGTCGTGATTGAATCCGTAGGCGAGCGCCAGCCCCTGATCGAAGTACGCCTGCGCCTGTTCGTTGGCAGCGGTGATCGGATACCGGACGGCGCTCAGGCCCTCGATCAGGGGTGCGGCCGCCGCCCCGTCTGCTGGCAGCGCACCGGACGCGAGCGCCAATTGGAGCCGCGCCCGGATCAGCGCACCGCGTTCCCGGCCCCCGCCGCAGCGGAAGCGGATTTGCTTCAGCGGATCCAGGACCGACATGGCGTCGGCGGAAATCGAAACCGGTAGGGGCGCGGCGCTGGTCAGCGCGAGTGCGGCAACACCGAGCATCAGGAAGCGGATCATTGGACGTCTCCTGGGTGTGAGCCCGCTTGGCTCAAGCAACGGGCGGAAGAACGGACAGAACGAAAGCGCAACTCGCCGCAGCTGCGGCTGAGGCGGCCGCTGCCGCCGCGGCTCGCGTCTCTCCCGACCTCAGCGCCGACTGCAGGCGCGCCCAAGGTCGTCGAACCAGTCTACTTTTGTACCTCATGTCACCCTCCAACTTTCTTGTCGGAGGGCGATCTACGCGTGCTGACTCACAAGATGACGTCAGGCCGATGCATCTTGTGTCACAAACGTAACAACAGGTCAGCCCGAAATAGCGGCCGGGACGAAGATGTAGCCCGCGCCGCGCACGGTCTTGAGGGTCCTGGGAAGCTTCGGGTCCGGCTCGACCTTCCGGCGCAGGCGACCGATTCGCATGTCGATTGAGCGATCGAATGGTGTCATTTCCATGTTGTGGGCGAGATCCAGCAGCTGGTCCCGTGTGAGGACGCGATTGGGGTGCTCGACAAAGGTCCGGAGCAGGTCGAACTCCATCGCGGTAATCGGGACTTCGCCGCCCTCCAGGTCGAACAACCGGCGAGACTCTAGGTTAAGCATGCACCGACCGACCCGAACCTCATGGGCCATGGTCGCCGCGGGCGCGTGTGGCTTTGCCACCCGTCGCAAGACCGCTCGAACCCGTGCGAGCAGCTCTCGAAGCTCGAACGGCTTGGGCAGATAGTCGTCGGCGCCGATCTCCAGTCCCACGACCCGGTCCACTGTATCCCGGTTGGCGGTCAACATGATGATCCCGATGGGTCCAAGCCCGCGCAGGTAGCGGGCGATGGACAGGCCGTCCTCCTCGGGCATGTTGATGTCGAGGATGACCAGGTCCACGGCCCGCTCACTCATCAGGGAACGAAGCGACCGGCCGCCATCCGCGCCGCTGACGGCAAAGCCATGGTCGAGCAGATACTCCTGCACGGCCTCGCGCAGGTCCGGCTCGTCATCCACGACCACGATGTGGGCGGCACCGACCTCCTCAGCCATGACGACCCTCGCCAAGCTCTGCCAGAATGCGTCGCAGTCCTGAGAGATCAAATGGCTTCTCCAGGAACGGCCGGCGTGCGCGATCCAGGAAACGGGCGGCCGTTGGGCCGAGCGTGTCGCCGGTTACGAACGCGAGCCTGCGTACCAGATAGGGGTGCTCGTCTTCCAGCCAGTCGAGCAGCGAGGGGCCATCCACCCCAGGCATGCGCAGATCGGACAGCACTGCGTCATAGTCATGCAGCGCGATCATTTTCTTGGCGTCTTCGCCGGACCGCACGACGTCGACCCGGTACCCCTCGTCAGCTAGCATCTCCGCGAGAGCATCGCCAAGATCCGGCTCGTCATCAATTACCAGCGCTCGGCCGGATGCACTTTCCGCAGTCCGCTCGTTGCCATTTCCGGGTGCAGGCATTGCCTCCCCACGAGCCGGAAGTTCGATGGTAAACCGCGCGCCTCCATCCGGCGGATCGTCGAGCCGCAGGGTGCCGCCGTGGGCTTCCACGATACCCAGGCTGAAGGTCAAGCCGATGCCGGTGCCCTGGCCTTGCGGCTTGCTGGTAAAGAAAGGGTCGAAGATCCTTCGGCGAATCTCCGGTGCTACTCCGGGGCCATTGTCCTCCACCTCTACCCGGACCCTTCGGCTGCGCTCGTCCGCAGATGTGCGGATCGTCAGCACCCGCTGGGTATCCCGCTCCAGAAGCGCATGCTGCGCGTTGACCAGGAGATTCACAAGCACCTGACCAAGCTGGTCCGCATCCGCTTCGATCAACGGAAGACTCTCGGCCAGTTCCTGGACGATTTGGACGCCGCCCGTGCGCAGGCTGTAGGCGGTCAGTTCCAGCGCTCCGCTGACCAGCGCGTTGACGCTGACCGATTGACGCACCGGAGCTCTCTGGCGAGCCATGGCGAGGAACGTCTGGACGATCTTGCCGCATCGTGCGGCCGCGGCATGGATCTTGGCGGCACGTTCGGAGAATGGGGTTCCGGAGGCCTTCTGCTCCAGCAGTTCGGACAAGGTCAGCACCACGGACAAGGGATTGTTCAGTTCATGGCTGACCCCTGCCAGCAGACTGCCCAGGGCGGTCAGCTTTTCGGATTGGTATAAGGCCTCGCGCGATCGTTGCAGTTCGGCCTCGGCCCGTTTGCGGTCGCTGATGTCGATGTCGAAACCGCCGATGCGGGTGGACTTCTCCTCGTCCAAGGCGAGCGGGAACCGAACCACCAGGGACCACTCGTAATCGTCGCGACCGGGAAGATGCTCTTCCACCCGCCTCGACCGGCCGGAGGCCAGGATCTCGCGGTCGAACTCGGCGATCATTGCCGCTTCTTCCGGACCGAACAGCTCTGCAGCGCTCTCGCCGACGACCTCCTCGAGCGGTCGGTCGAACACCTTTGCCATTTCCGGATTGAGCATCAGATATCGCCCGTCGGCATCTTTCAGGTACATGCCGATCGGGGCGTGCTTCATGAACGCGGCTAGCAGCGCTTCGCTTTCGCGCAGTTTCTCTTCGGCTTGCTTGCGTTCCGTCAGATCGCTGAACATTCCGACGGCGCCGACGATGTTCCCCTCGCCATCTCGAAGCGGTGCCGTAGCCGCGAGCACCGGCAGGGGCGTGCCGTCGGTCCGGCGAAACCGGAACTCGAACTGCTCGGGGTTCCCTGACAGGTTGTTGCCGATCCGCTGGCGCGTGTCCTCCAGGTCTTCGGCAAAGCTGTAGTCCGGAACGCTGCGCTGCTGCATCTCCTCCCGTGTGGTCCCCAGAAGGTCCGCCATCCGCTGGTTGGCGAAGAGCGTTCGCGCTTCCCGGTCGACCAGCCAGATGCCCTCGTGCGCGGTCTCGATGACTCCGCGGAAGCGGGCCTCACTCTCCGCCAGCGCTGCTTCGGTCGCCTTCCGCGTGCTGATGTCCCGGGTGACGGCCAGCTGCTGCATGCGGCCATGCGCGTCGGCCAGGGGCACGGCGTGCGTCTCCATATGTCGCCGGGTGCCCTTGAGGCCGATGACATCGAACTCCCATACGAGGCTCTCGCCCGCGCAGACGCGCTTGTGGTTCTCGCGCCAGCGGGCGCGGTGCTCGGGCGCGATGACCTTCACGATGTCACGACCGAGTGCATCCGCGTCCGTATCTGCTTCGAGCATCCGGAGCCCGGCGGCATTCATGTGATCCAGTGACCCGTCCGGTGCGACCAGCTTCACGCACTCTGGGGTGGCGTCGACGATCGCGCGCAGCCGCGCTTCGCTCTCGCGCAGCCTCTGCTCGCTCTCGCTGCGGGCGGTCTCCGCGCTCGCCCGCTCGAGCGTCGCCCAGGTTCGCTCGGCCACTTCCCGGATCAGCTGCACCTCGGCATCGCGCCAGGCCCGCGGCGAGGAATCCTGAGCATAGAGCACCGCCGCCAACCGGCCGTTCTTGATCAGCGGAACCGTGACGCTGGCGCGAATGTCGTAGGCCGACTGCACCTCCGCTGCACCGTGCGTCATCGGATCGATCAGCGTGTCGGCAATGACGGAGACTTCGCCACGGCGTAGCTGGTCGGCCATTCCGCGCCCGAAGCTGTCGAGGGAGAGCATTTCGGTGACGGCGGGCTCATCCGTCGGCTGCCAACCCCGGCCGCCTGCAATGACCGTATTGCCGTCCTCTTCGACTTCGCCGTAGCCGACTCGTCTCAAGCCAAGGTGGGTGCCAAGCTGGCGGCCCGTGACAAAGAGGATCTCCGCGGGATCGCTCTTGTCGCGCAGCGCATCACCCAGTTGCACGAGAAATCGCTGGTTCTGCTCCGCCTCGCGCTGCTCGCCGATCTCGGTCATCGTGCCGAGCCAGCATCGCACCGAGCCGTCCGGCGCCTTGACCGGTTCGGCGCGGGTCAGGAACGGCCGAAAGCGCGCGTCCGCCCCTCGAAGCAGGACCACCATCTCGCCGGCCTCGCCGCTGCGGATGCTGGCATCCCAACGCGCCTGAATTTCATCCAGCAAAGTCGGGTCATGAAGCGAAGGCCAGATCTCGTGGGGATCGGCTCCAGGGAGCGCGCCGGTGTAATCGTACCATCTGCGATTGCACCACCGCACTCGTCCGCCGCCGTCCGCCATGAAGCAGAGCGCCGGAAGATGGTCGGCAAGGAGCCGGAACGGCAGGTCGCCGTCGATCGAGGATGGTTCGTCCACCAGGTCAACACGTTGCATCCGGCAGGCCCCTGACTGCTGGCGCACAATGTACCGCATTAACTCGCATCGCCAATGCGGCCGGCAGAGCCTGTTACAATCGTGACCATTTTCCGGCTGCGCCGACGTCGGGTCGTGACGCTTCCCCGGCAGATAAGCCGGCGAAAGGAGCAGTCGCGTTGGGGAAATCTGGGTTCGGTGTCGAGGAGCAGCTGGCGGAGTGCAGGAAGCGCTTCGCCGAGCTGTTCGATCGCTACTGGCTCGACGACCTTCCGCGCCTGTCTCCCGAGAAGCCCGATGAGGGCTGTTGTTCGTCCAATCCTGAACATGCGGGGAAGATCATGCTCGACAAGACATCAACACCAGCCTTCGACGAAGCGAAGTTGCAGGAATTCATGGGCAAGCTAGTCGGTGACGCCGGTGCGGCCGCGACGGCGCCGCTGGTGGTGCTCGGCGATCGCCTGGGCCTCTACAAGGCCCTGGCTGCGAGCGAGGGCCTGACCTCCGACCAGCTCGCCGATGCGACGGGCACGCACGAGCGCTACGTGCGGGAATGGCTCGCCGCCCAGGCGGCCGCCGGGTACATCACCTATGATGCGGCGGAGGAGCGCTACGGCCTCACTCCCGAACAGGCCCTCGCCTTCGCCGACGAGGACAGTCCCGTCTTTTTCGTCGGATCGTTCGAGATCCTGTGCTCCAACGTCATCGACAGTCCGAAGATCGAGCAGGCGTTCCGGACCGGCGCAGGGGTCGGCTGGCACGAGCACGACCAGATGCTCTTCTGCGGATGCGAGCGCTTCTTCCGCTCAGGCTATGTTGCTCATCTGGTCGCCGACTGGCTTCCGGCACTGGACGGCATGGTCGAGCGGATGGAGCAGGGGGCCAGCGTCGCCGACGTCGGCTGCGGGCATGGGGCGTCGACCATCATCATGGCCGAGGCTTTCCCCAACTCGACCTTCATCGGGTTCGATTACCATGCGGAGTCGATCGAACATGCCCGGGCGGCCGCTGAGAAGGCCGGAGTGGCCGATCGCGTGCGGTTCGAAGTGGCGAGCGCGCAGCACTTCCCGGGCGAAGGCTTCGACCTCGTGACCATCTTCGATGCCTTGCACGACATGGGGGATCCGGCAGGCGCCGCCCGGCAGATCCGCCAGGCGCTCAAGCCCGACGGTACCCTGATGATCGTCGAGCCGCTGGCCGGTGACCGGCTGGAGGACAACCTCAACCCGGTGGGGCGGCTCTATTATGCCTCCTCCACGATGATCTGCACGCCGGCGTCGCTGGCGCAGGAGGTCGGGCTGGGGCTCGGGGCACAGGCCGGCGAGCGCAGGCTCCGCGAGGTGCTGGAATCCGCGGGCTTCACCCAGGTCCGGCGGGCCACCGAAACACCGTTCAACATGGTGCTCGAAGTGCGCCCCTGAAGCAGGACGGCTTTCACGGTTTCATCGACACGAACTCAAGGGAACAGGACAATGATCGCATTCGAAGCAAAGCCTTCCTGGCTGCAGCCCGGCACCTCTCGCCGGGAGGCGGCAGGGAAGAAGGGGAGCCTGGACCGCAATAAGGTCTCGGCAATCCTGCTCGGCGGCGTGGTGGCGACTCTGGTCGCGGCAGGCGCCACGCCGCCGGCATCCGCAGCGCCGCGCTCGGATGGACAGGCGGGCTGGTCCGGCAAGACGGACTCCGTGGAAGGGAACCGCAGGACCTGCCGCGTCAGGGTGGTTCACAAGTCCCCGACCGCGCGCCTCAAGCGGACGTGCTTCGGCAAGTCGGAGGCGGCGGAAGTCGTCAGGTCCGAGGATCGCACCCGGGTGATCACGGCGGCGAGATGAGATGACCCAAGGGGGTGAGCGTCGGTCACACGGTGCCCAACGGCGGAAGGCGGGGTTCGAGCGGATTCGCTTGGGCCCCGCCTGAAGCTTTTTCAGGTGTCTGTGCGAGCGCATTGACTCCGCGGGACGGCAGGAACAAAACGAGAACAACTGCCTTACGAGTCGCGCTGTGCCTGCTTTACCATCAACCCTTGCCGAATTGCGCGAAACCGTGCGTGCGCTGGAAGGCGATGGCGATCGCCACCGGCCAGTGCTGCCGTTCGGGGTTCCTGCGATCGACGAGCGGCTGGCGGGCGAGGGGCTGCGGCTCGATGCCCTGCACGAGGTGGCGGGCGAGGGTGCCGGCTGGGGCGACGATGCCGCGGCGGTGTTGTTCATGGCCGGCATCGCGGCCCGGACGGAGGGGCCGATCCTGTGGGTCGTGCGGGCCCGCGACCTGTTCGCGCCCGGGCTCTACCAGGCCGGGCTGGACCCGAGCCGCGTGATATATGCGGAGGCCCGCGACGATGCGGAGCTGCTCGCGCTGATGGAAGATGGGCTGCGGCACCGCGGGCTTGGTGCGGTGATCGGCGAGGTGAAGCGCGTTGCCATGGCCTCGACCCGCCGGCTCCAGCTGGCTGCCGAAGGAGGGAGCACGCCGGCCCTGCTGCTGAAGCGAGCCGCGCGGGACGGCGGCGATCCGCTGGCCATGCCGTCGGCTGCCGTGACCCGCTGGCAGGTGGCAAGCGCGCCATCGGTGCCGGTCCCGTGGGAGGGGCTTGGCCGCGCCTGCTGGCGCCTGTCCTGCGTCCGCCAGCGTGGGGGGGGACCTTTCGACATGATTGTGGAGGCTCCAGATGAAACGGGTCGCCTCGCTCTACCTGCCCTATTGGCCGATCGACCGGCTGCGGCGGGCCGAGCGCCGCTCCGCGCCGTCGCCTGAAGCCGACGCCCAGGCGGCATATCATGCGCTAGGGGCGGAGGCGGCGGCCGAGCGGTTGCAGCATTGCTCCGTGCCCAAGGAGGGCGGCTGGCGTCCGGGTGCACGCTGGGCCAAGTCCGATCCGGGAAGCGGGCTGGCCGACACCCGCGAGGAGGTGGAGGCCGCGATCGAGGCGCTGCCCCAGCACCGCCGCCCCCCGCAGCGCGAGCTCGGACGGGTCAGCGTCGCGGCCGACAATCCCTTCCGGGGTTCTGAGCCGAAGAAGGGCCTTTCCCGCCCGCCCGAGGAGCGCGTCGCGCCACCGCCGCTGCTGCGCGAGCTGTCGCGCCGGACGGAGGCGGCCGAGCATCCGTTCCGCTCCATGCCCTCGGACGAGGTCGGCCGGCGCATCGCGGATCGCGTGCCCATGCCTTCCCTCCAGTTTCCGGGAGAGGACGCGCCCGCCAAGGCCAACCGTGGCGCCGCGCTGCGGGCCGAGGCGAAGCGCGACCGTTACCGCAACGAGGCTCCGCCTGTCCTGAGCGGCGTCGTAGGGCATGGGCCGCTCTCGATCCATCGTGTCGCCGCTTTGCCGTCCGTCCAGTTCCCCGGTGAGGATGTCGCCACGCGCCGGGCCCAGCGCTCACCCAGGCGCAGCGCCCGCGACGGGCATGGCGGGGAGGCCGGCTACATCGCGCCGCCCAGTCTGGCTCAGCTTGCCGCCATGCCCGCCGTGCAGTTCCCGGGCGAGGGGCCGCACCCCGACAATCACGGCAAGAGCGAACCGATCGCGCCGACCTATGGCCAAGGCCGCTTCTTCCAGACTGGCCGGACGCTCGGCAGCGTGGTCGCCCGGGTGTGCCGGGAGGAGGGAGCTCTCACCGATATCGGCTACCTTCCGCCTGACGAGCCGCCGCTGGTCACCACGCACAAGGTCGGCCCGCGGGTGGAGATCGCCGCCGCCAACCCCGCCGCGCGGTCGCTTGGTCTCACCCCCGGCATGGCGCTGACCATGGCCCGCGCGCAGGTCCCGGGCCTGGAGGTCCGCGTCGCCGACCCGGAAGGCGATGCCGCCGACCTCCGCTCACTGGCCGAATTGCTGGCCCGGCGCTGGTCGCCGGTGGTCGCGGTCTCCGATGCGGACGGCCTGTTCATCGACCTGACCGGCGTTGCCCACCTGCATGGGGGCGAGGCGCGCTTTGCCCGCCGACTGCTGCGCCTGCTTGCCCGGCACGGGGTCACCGCGCGCCTGGCGATCGCGGACACGGCGGGCGCGGCCTGGGCGCTGGCGCGGCATGGCGGCGGAGGGGCAGCGCTGATCGTCAAGCCGGGGGAGCACGACGCCGCCATCGCCCCGCTGCCAGTCACCGCGCTGCGCCTGGAACCCGCTTCGCTCGAGCTGCTCGCGCGCCTGGGGGTGGACACGGCCGGGCAGCTGCTGGCGATGCCGCGCGCGCCGCTGGTGCGCCGGTTCGGCAAGGCCATTGTCCTGCGCCTCGACCAGGCGACCGGCCGGGTGCCGGAGCCGTTCGACCCGGTCGTGCCGCCGACCACGGTCACCGTGGAGCAGCGTTTCGCCGAGCCGATCGCGACGGCGGAAGCGATCGAGCACTGGCTTCGGCAGCTCATGCCGCGCCTCGCCCGCGCGCTCGCCGAAGCAGGGCAGGGCGCCCGCTCGGTCGAGCTGATCGCAGCCCGAGTCGACGGTGTCCCCCAACGGCTCCGGCTGGGCTTTGCCCGGCCGACCCGCGACCCCGCGCACATGCTGCGCCTGGCCCTGCGCCGCATCGAGGAGATCGAGCCTGGCTTCGGCATCGATGCGATCGCCCTTCACGTCCACCGCGCCGACCCGCTCGGCCCGGAGTCGCTGGCGCCCGCCCTCGCGGACCCGCAAGTGCCGGACCTGGCGCCGCTCGTCGACACGCTGGCCAACCGGATCGGCGCCGACCGGTTGTGGCGCGCGTCGCCGGTGGAGAGTGATGTGCCCGAACGGTCGGTTGCGCTCGCGCCGCCGCTCGACCCTGGACCCAAGCGTCTCGCCAAGGCCAAGCGCGACGACGTCCGCCTGCTGGATAGCCGCGCCCCCGACCACCCGTGGCATCCGCGCTGGCCCCGTCCGGTCCGGCTGCTGCGCCGGCCCGAGATGGTGCACCATGTTATGGCCGAATTGCCGGATCAGCCGCCCCGCCGCTTCACCTGGCGCGGCAAGGCCTATCGCGTTGTCCGCGCCGACGGGCCGGAGCGCATCGCTGGCGAATGGTGGCGCCGCCCGGCGGAGCGCCAGGCAGTGCGCGACTATTTCCAGGTGGAAGTGGAAAGCGGTCAGCGCTTCTGGCTCTACCGTCGGGGCGACGGCGTGCGCAGCGAAACGGGAGACCTCAGCTGGTTCCTCCACGGCAGGGTCGATTGACCTCGTCCCATGACCTACTCCGAACTTCAGGCCACTACCCACTTCTCCTTCCTGCGCGGCGCGTCCTCGCCAGAGGAGCTGTTCACCACCGCCGCGCTGATGGGCATGCCTGCGCTGGGCGTCACGGACCGCAATTCGGTCACTGGGCTTGTCCGCTCCCTCTATGCGACCGAGCAGATCAAGAAGGACAGGCATCTCGACATCCGCCTGGTCGCCGGCTGCCGCCTCGACCTGGTCAGCGGCGCGTCCGTGCTGGTCTGGCCCGAAGACCTCGCCGCCTGGTCTCGGCTGACCCGGCTGCTCAGCCTGGGCAACAAGCGGGCCGACCCAAGGGCCGGGGAGAAAGGCAAATGCTTCCTCCACTGGGATGACGTGGCCGCCTATTCGGACGGGCTGCTCGCCTCGCTCGTGCCCGGACCCGACGGTGCGGACCAGGCGGAACTGCGCTGGATGGCGGACATCTTTGGGGCCGATCGTGGCCATGTCTGCCTGACCCACCTGCGCCGGCCGAACGACAGCCGGCGACTGCACAGGATCGCTGCGGAAGCTCGCCGCTTCGGCCTGACCCCACTCGCGACCGGGGATGCGCTCTACCACGAGCCTGACCGGCGCACGCTGCAGGATGTAGTCACGGCCATCCGCGAGAAGTGCACGATCGATGACCTCGGCCTCCGCCGCGAGCGTTCAGCCGACCGCTGCCTGCAACCGCCCGGAGAGATGGAGCGGCGCTTCACCCGATACCCGGAAGCGCTGTCGGCAGTGCAGGCGATCGTGGAGCGCTGCACCTTCTCTCTGCGCGAAATCCGCTACCAGTATCCGGAAGAAATCGTGATCAGCGGCAGGTCGCCGCAGGATGCATTGGAGAAACTCGCCCGCGACGCCCTCGATCGCCTGTTTCAGAAGCCGCCCTTCAACGGCGTTCCCGACCAGCGCTACCTCGACCTGCTCGAGCATGAGCTGCGGCTGGTCAAGCAGATGGCCTATGCGCCTTACTTCCTGACCGTGAACTCCATCGTCAGCTATGCGCGGAGCCAAGGCATCCTCTGCCAGGGTCGCGGGTCGGCGGCGAACTCCATGATCTGCTTCGTCCTGGGCATCACCTCGATCGACCCGATCGAGCACCAGCTGCTGTTCGAGCGCTTCATCTCGCCCGACCGGCGCGAGCCGCCCGACATCGACATCGACTTCGAGCACGAGCGCCGCGAGGAAGTCATCCAGTGGATTTACCGCACCTACGGCCACGACCATGCGGCGCTGACCGCCGTAGTTAGCCGCTTTCGGGCCCGTGGCGCGGTGCGGGAGGTGGGCAAGGCGCTCGGCCTGCCCGAGGACATGACCGCGGCGCTGGCCGGGCAGGTTTGGGGCTGGTCGGAGGAGGGGGTCGCGGACAAGCATGTCGACGCGCTCAATCTCGACCGCGGCGACCCGCGGCTCGCGCTGACGCTGGAACTGGCGCGGGAGCTGATCGGCACACCCAGGCACTTGTCGCAGCATCCGGGCGGGTTCGTGCTGACCCGCGATCCGCTGCACGACCTCGTGCCGATCCAACCCGCCGCCATGGAAGATCGTTGGGTCGTCGAATGGGAGAAGGAGGATATCGAGGAGCTCGGCCTGATGAAGGTCGACATCCTCGGCCTCGGCATGCTCGGCTGCATGCGGCGCGCCTTCGACCTGCTGCGCGAGCACAAGGGGCTCGACCTGACGCTCTCGTCGCCCGAGCTGCAGACGGACGATCCGGCCACTTTCGCCATGATCCAGAAGGCGGACACGCTCGGCACCTTCCAGATCGAATCTCGCGCGCAGATGGCGATGCTGCCGCGGATGAAGCCGGTGAACTTCTACGACATCGCCATTCAGGTCGCGATCGTCCGCCCGGGCCCAATCCAGGGCGACATGGTCCACCCCTATCTGAAGCGCCGCCAGCAGAAGCGCGAGAACCCCCATATTGAGTTCGAATATCCCAGCGCGAAGCTGAAGGCGGTGCTGGAAAAGACGCTTGGCGTGCCGCTCTTCCAGGAACAGGCGATGAAAGTCGCGATCGAGGGCGCCGGCTTCTCGCCTGCGCGCGCCGACGAGCTGCGCAAGGCGATGGCGACGTTCAAGTACACGCAGGGCGTCGGCCAGTTCAAAGAAGAGCTGATGGCCGGCATGGCGAAGAACGGCATCAACCCCGAATTCGCCGAGCGGCTGGTCAAGCAGATCGAGGGCTTCGGCTCCTACGGCTTTCCCGAGAGCCACGCGGCGAGCTTCGCCAAGATCGCCTACGCCTCGTCATGGATGAAGTGCCACCATCCCGAAGTCTTCTGCGCGGCGCTGCTCAACGCCCAGCCGATGGGCTTCTACGCCCCCGCCCAGATCGTCCGCGACGCCCGCGACCACGGGGTGGAGATCCGCCCGGTGTGCGTGAATGACAGCCAATGGGACACGCGGCTGGTTGGGATAGCTTCCGCCAGTAACTCGTCATTCCCGCGAAGGCGGGAATCCATCTCCCAACCCGGTCACGGGAGAGGAGGGCACGAGATGGATCCCCGCCCCCGCGGGAATGACGCAGCCAACTACCTCCCCCTGCGCCTCGGCATGAAGGTCGTCCACGGTCTGCCCGAGATCCACGCCGCCCGCATCCTCGCGGCGCGCGACCAGCGGCCGTTCGCCTCAGTCGAGGACCTGTGGCGCCGCTCCGGCGTACCGCTCGCCACGCTGGAGAAGCTGGCCAAGGCCGACGCATTCCAGTCGCTGGGCCTCAACCGGCGGCAGGCGCTGTGGGCGATCCGCGGGCTCGGAGAGTCCCCGCTGCCGCTGCTGGAAGCGGCCGAACGGAGGGAGGAGCCTGTCAGCTTGGTACCGCTCACCGCAGGTCGCGAAGTGGTGGAGGATTATCGCGCCACCCAGCTCAGTCTGCGCCAGCATCCGCTCTTCTTCCTGCGCGACGAACTCAGCCGCCAGCGCATCACCCGCTGCGCCGACCTCGCCAACGTCAAGGACGGCCGCCGGGTGGAGGTCGCCGGCATCATCCTCGTCCGGCAGAAGCCGGGCAGCGCCAAGGGCGTCCTGTTCATCACCATCGAGGACGAGACCGGCGTCGCCAACATCATCCTGTGGCCCGACCGGTTCGAAGCGCAGCGCACGGTGGTCATGTCCTCGGCGATGATCAGCGTCACCGGCGTGGTCCAGCGCGAGGCGGAGGTCATCCACGTCATCGCCAGCCGCATCCACGACCAAACGCCTCTACTCCGCCAAGTCGGCGACATCGACCTGCCGCGATTGACCAGTCCCGGCGACGGCGCCACCAACGGCGGCTCGCCCGACCGTGGCGAGACCGGCTGGCGCCCGAACCCCCGCAACCTCTACCATCCGCCCTTCCGCACTGGCTGCGACCCGGAGGAAGTCATTCCCATCCGCACCCACGATTTCCACTGATCTCTTCGACGGCTGTTCCCTTCGGCGCAGAAACGCGCAACCATGCCCAAGTCAGGGGGAGAAGACGTGAATGGCCACCGCCCAACAAGCGGGAGACACGCCCAAGCATCATGAGGCGACGCAGAGCGAGAAGCTCGTCATCGCCGCCTCTTCGCTCGGCACCGTGTTTGAGTGGTACGACTTCTACCTCTACGGCTTGCTGGCGACGATCATCTCGGCCCAATTCTTCTCGGGCGTGAACGAGACCACCGGCTTCATCTTCGCGCTTGCGGCGTTCGCGGCCGGCTTCGCGGTCCGGCCCTTTGGCGCCATCGTCTTCGGCCGCATCGGCGACCTCGTCGGGCGCAAGAACACCTTCCTCGTCACCATGGGCCTCATGGGCCTGTCGACATTCCTGGTCGGCCTGCTGCCCAGCTATGCGAGCATCGGAGTCGCAGCTCCCGTCATCCTGGTGCTCCTGCGCCTCCTCCAGGGCCTGGCGCTGGGCGGCGAATATGGCGGCGCGGCCACCTACGTCGCGGAGCATGCGCCCAATCACAAGCGCGGCCTCTACACCAGCTTCATCCAGACCACGGCCACGCTCGGCCTATTCGCTGCCCTGCTGGTGGTGATCGGCGTCCGCTATGCCCTGGGGGAGGAAGCCTTCGCCTCGTGGGGCTGGCGCGTTCCCTTCCTGATTTCGATCGTGCTCCTTGCCGTTTCCATGTGGATCCGGATGCAGCTGAACGAGAGCCCAGTGTTCAAGCGCATGAAGGAGGAGGGCACCACGTCCAAGGCGCCGCTGACCGAAGCGTTCGGCAAGTGGCCGAACCTGAAGCTCGTTATCATCGCCCTGCTTGGAGCCGTCGCCGGTCAGGCGGTGGTCTGGTACACCGGCCAGTTCTACGCGCTCTTCTTTCTCGAGAAGATGATGAAGGTCGATGGCGCGACCACCAACATTCTGATCGCCGTCGCGCTGGCACTGGGCACGCCCTTCTTCATCTTCTTCGGCTGGCTGTCCGACCGGATCGGGCGCAAGCCCATCATCCTGACGGGCTGCGTGCTCGCGGCGCTCACGTATTTCCCGCTATTCCATGCCTTGTCGCGGGCCGCCAACCCCGCCCTCTATGCCGCCCAGGCGAGCGCGCCGGTCAGCGTCATTGCCGACCCGGCAGACTGCTCGGTCCAGTTCGATCCGGTAGGCCGGAACAAGTTCGATGCGCGCAGCTGCGACATCGTGAAATCCTACCTGGCCAAGGCGGGGATCAGCTACGCAAACGTGGACGCTCCGCCCGGCTCGCTTGCGCAATTGAAGATCGGCGACACCCTGATCCCGTGGGTCGATCCGAACGCCATCGCCGGACCCCAACGGGCAGAAGCAATCAAGGCTTTCCAAGCCTCGGGTACCGCCGCGCTGAAGGCTGTCGGCTACCCCGACAAGGCCGACCCAAACGCGATCAACAAGCCGCTGGTGATCGCGATCCTGTTCATCCTCGTGCTCTACGTCACCATGGTCTACGGCCCGATCGCCGCGCTGCTGGTTGAGCTGTTTCCCGCCAGGATCCGCTACACCAGCATGTCGCTGCCCTACCATATCGGCAATGGCTGGTTCGGAGGCTTCCTGCCCACCACCGCCTTCGCCATGGTCGCTGCCACCGGCGATATCTACTACGGGCTCTGGTATCCGATCGCGGTTTGCGTGGTCACCGTCGTCGTCGGGCTGCTGTTCCTTCCTGAAACCCGCACCCGCAACATCGACGCCTGACCACCGTACCGCATCTTGCATCCCCGCACTTGCCGCCTTCCCATCATCATCTAGAGCTTTCCTCATGACAGCGAGTGTTTCAGTGGATCGGCCGTCGATCGTCGGAGAGCGCGCACCCTGGTTCTGGGCCGGGTGCGTGGCGATCAGTGTCGGCGTCCTGCTGCACCTGCCCATGCTCGCCCATGCCCATGCCATGGGTCACAACAGCATGTCGCACATGCCCATGGACGGCTGGATGATGCTTGGCATGGCGCTGATCTTCATCGGTGTCCCGCTCGCCTGCTGGGGAGCCTTGCCCAGGCACCGCGCCCCACACGATTCCGCCGCGGCGACCGGCTACGAGGCGCGGGACGACACACCGCTCAACCGCTGGCATGCCGGGGTCCTGCTGGTGCTGACGCTGGGGCTGGTGATCGACGTCATGAAGCCAGCAACTCTCGGCTTCGTACTGCCGGGGCTCGCCCGCGAATATGGCATCGAACGCTCCACCGCGGCGCTCCTGCCGCTGGTGGCGCTGATCGGAACGACGGTGGGCTCACTCCTGTGGGGCTGGCTTGCGGACGTCTACGGCCGCCGGGTCTCGATCCTGCTGTCGACCATCCTGTTCGTCTCCACTTCGATCTGCGGCGCCATGCCGGCGTTCGAGTGGAACCTCCTGATGTGCTTCCTGATGGGTTCGTCGGCCGGCGGGATGCTTCCGGTGGTCTACACCCTCCTCGCGGAGGTCATGCCGCCCCGCCACCGCTCGTGGATCCTCGTGTTCGTCGGCGGCACCGGGCTCGTCGGCGGCTACCTGGCGGCAAGCGCCGCGGCCCATACGTTCGAGCCCATTTACGGCTGGCGCTCGCTCTGGCTGCAGGGCTTCCCAAGCGGTCTCCTCCTGCTGGCTCTGGCCCGCCTCATCCCCGAATCCCCGCGGTTCCTGGCGGAGCAGGGCCGAATGGTCGAGCTCAAGCAGATGGAGCATCGCTTCGGCATCGTTCCCCGCGGCGCTCCCGGCGTGGAGAGCACGGGCTCCGGCGACCTCCGGCACCGTCGGCTGACCGTGGCCCTCACCGTCGCCGCCCTGTCGTGGAGCTTCGTGAATTTCGGCCTGTTGCTGTGGCTGCCGAGCGACCTCCAGGCGCGCGGCTACAGCGCGGAACTGGCCAGCGGCATCATCGCCAGCTCGGCCGTGCTCGCCCTGCCCACGGTCATGCTGGCCGCCTTTTTCTACAGCCGGTGGAGCAGCAAGTGGACCCTGGTCGGCACCGCGCTCCTGACCTTCGTCGGGCTGGTCGGGGCCGTCCTCCCCGCCCAGGTCCTGACCTGGCCACCGCTGCTAATCGCCGTCATCGCCTGCCTGATCGTCGGCACCAACGGGATGATCGCCGTGTTGCTGCCCTACACGGCCGAAAGCTATCCGCTCGGCATCCGCGCCCGCGCGACGGGCCTGGTGGCAGGCAGCAGCAAGTTTGGCGGCGTCGCGGTGCAGCTGTTCGCGCTCGCCGGGCTGATTCCCACGCTCAGCGGCGCGGCGCTCGGCCTGCTCGCCCCCATGGCCGCCTCCGCCGGCCTGATCGGCTGGGCAGGCCGCGAAACCTGCGGTCGCAGCCTGCGCGAACTCGAACGCAGCTAGAGCGCTCGCCCGCTCACGGCCGGCGCGCGGCCGCGCTCTTCTCCCGCACCTGCCCGAACTCCGAACCGCTCTGCCAGCCCGGCCACTCCCGGCTGTTGGCGAGGCGCGCGCCGATCGAATACATCAGCTCGGCTTCCTGCGCCGCGCCGCGGAGGTCCCAGTCCGGGCTCCAGGCATCGCAGGTCTGGTGATAGCAGTTGCTCGTATAGTCCGAGACCCACTTCTCGCCCGCAGCCCGCCCGCCTTCGACCAGGTCGTTGCCGCCCGCCAGCGCCATGATCAGCAGGACCGGAACGCCCCGCTTGGCCAGCGCAAAGTGGTCGGCGCGGTAGAACAGGCCGCGCTCGGGATGGCTCTCCGGAGTGACGGTTCGTCCCTGCTGCGCCGCCGCTGCGGCAAGGTAGTCCTCGAGTTCGCTCTGGCCCTTGCCGATCAGCACGACATCCCGCGCCGCACCCGCAGTCTGGAGCGTGTCCAGCGTCAGGTTAGCCACCATGGTTTCGTGCGGATAAAGCGGGTTGGCGCTGTAATATTCCGACCCGAGCAGCCCGCGCTCTTCCCCGGTCCAGGCGGCGAAGACCAGGCTGCGCTCCGGTCGCGGTCCGGAGGCGAACAGGCGCGCGATCTCGACCATGGCGGCGAGACCCAGCGCGTCGTCGGCCGCGCCGGGGCGGATCGTGCGGCCCTGCCCATCCGCCGGGCCGATCCCATAGGCGTCCCAGTGCCCGCCATAGGAGACGGTCTCGCCTGGATGGCGGCTGCCGGTCAGCTTGCCGATCACGTTGCGGCTGGTGATGCGAGACAAATCGACCGGAGCATCCGCGGAGAAGCTCGCCTTGAGGTCGATCGGCCGGAAGTCGGCGCGGCGGGCGGCCCGCTTGACCTCAGCAAAGTCATGCCCCGCCTTCTTCAGCAGATCGGCCGCCACCTGTCCCTGGATCCAGCCCTGAAGCAGGACCGGCTGCCGCTGCCCTTCGCCCAGGACGATGTTGAAATTCTCGCCGGCCGAACTCTGCACGACGTTCCAGCCATAGCCGGCGCCCTCCGTTTCATGGACAACTAGCGCCCCGATGGCGCCGCGCCGCGCCGCCTCCTCGAACTTGTAGGACCAGCGGCCGTAATAGGTCATGGTCTTGCCGCCGAACTTGCCCCTGACGGGTTCGTCCTCGCCCGCTTCGAAATCGGGATCGTTGACCAGTAACACGGCGACCTTGCCCTTCAGGTCCACGCCCTTGAAGTCGTCCCACTGCCGCTCGGGCGCGTTCACGCCGAAGCCGACGAACACCATTGGCGCGTTCGCGATCCTCGCGCGGTCCACCGCACGCACGGTGCTGAGGTAGATGTCTTCCGGAAAGCGCAGCGTGCGGCTGGACCCGCCTTGCCGCACCGACAAGGCGACCGGGTTCTTGAGCTGGGTCCGGATCATCGGGACGGTCTGCGTCCAGCCCCCGTTCTCGCCGCCCGGTTCCAGCCCAGCCTCGCGGAACTGCTCGATCAGGTACTGGACCGTGCGCTCCTCTCCCGGGGTGCCCATCGACCGGCCCTGGAACGGGTCGGAAGCAAGGACGCGGGTGATCTCCGACATGCGCTCGGTGCTGACCCGCGGCTGCGCGGGCGGCGGTGCCGGCGCTTCGGCAACGGACTCACCGGCAACCAGAGGAGCAGGCGCCATGCTCTGGCAACCGGCAAGCGCAAGGGCGGCCGCAAGGCCGGCGAGGACATGTGTGGACTTCATTCGCAGCACTCCCGAGAAACGCATAACGCTCCGGCACCCGGACGGAGCCAGCGCAGGATCCACTTCGATCGCAGCCGCTCGGACCCTTTCGGGGACGCATCGGTTGTTCCGGCGTCCACCACCATCGCTGATCGGAAAATGGGTCACAATCCTCCCTGTTCTCACCGCGGTTGCCCATGTGCGGGATAGCCGGCGAAATCCGCTTCGACGGCCAGACCGCAGATGCCGCGGCCGTGGCCGTCATGATGAAGAGCCAGGTCCGGCGCGGGCCTGACGCCTGCGGCCAGCTGATGCGCGGCCGGATCGGCCTTGGTCACCAGCGGCTCCGGATCATCGACCTGTCCAGCCGCTCGGCCCAGCCAATGGTGGACCCGGAGCTCGGCCTCGACCTCGTCTTCAACGGCTGCATCTACAATTATCAGGAACTCCGGACCGAACTCCAGGAGCTGGGCTACAGCTTCTTCTCCGGCGGTGACACGGAAGTCATCCTCAAGGCCTATCACGCCTGGGGCCGGGAATGCGTCCAGCGGTTCAAGGGCATGTTCGCCTTTGCCATCCACGAGCGGGAGAGCGGCCGGATCGTGCTCGCCCGCGACCGCTTCGGCATCAAGCCGCTCTACTACAGCCAGGCGCCGGGCCGCCTCCGCTTTGCCTCCACGCTGCCGGGGATCGTCGCGGCGGGAGAGGTCGACACGTCCATCGATCGCACCGCGCTGCACTTCTACATGAGCTGGCATGCGGTTGTTCCGCCACCGCTCACCATCCTCAAGGGCGTCCGCAAGCTGCCCCCAGCCACCGTGCGAGTGTACGAAGAGGACGGGACCTTCGCCGACTGGTCCTACTGGAACCCGCCGTTCGGCCTCGCCGACGGAAACGCCGGTCGCAGCGAAGGGGAGTGGCAGGAGCTGCTGCTGGACGCCCTGCGCACCGCGGTCGAGCGACGCATGGTGGCCGACGTGCCCGTGGGCGTTCTCCTCTCCGGCGGCGTGGACTCGAGCCTCATCGTCGGGCTGCTCGCGGACCTCGGCCAGAGCTGCCTTTCGACCTTCTCCATCGGCTTCGAGGAAGCGCATGGCGAGAAGGGGGACGAGTTCGTCTATTCCGATCTCATCGCCCGCCACTATGGCACCGACCACCACAAGCTGTTCGTCCCCTCCGACGACCTGCTCAAGGAACTGCCGGGCGCGATCGAGGCCATGGCCGAGCCGATGGTCTCCTACGACAACATCGGCTTCTATCTTCTCTCCCGCGAGGTCGCGAAGCACATCAAGGTGGTCCAGTCGGGGCAGGGCGCCGACGAGGTCTTCGGAGGCTACCACTGGTACCCGCCCATGGCCTCCGCCAACGATCCCGTCGCAAGCTACAGCCGCGCCTTCTTCGACCGCGACGCCGAGACCCTGAACCGGCAGCTCGGGCCTGACTGGCGCAACGGCGGCGCGCCGCTTGACTTCGTCCGCGAACATTTCGCCCGCCCGGGTGCCGACGATCCCGTCGACAAGGCGCTGCGCATCGACAGCACGGTCATGCTCGTCGACGATCCCGTGAAGCGGGTCGACAACATGACCATGGCCTGGGGGCTGGAGGCACGGGTACCATTCCTCGACCACGATCTGGCCGAACTCGCGGCGCGCATCCCCTCCGGTATGAAGCTCGCTCACGGCGGCAAGGGCATCCTCAAGGAGGTGGCTCGCAAGGTCATCCCGGCCGAGGTCATCGACCGGCCGAAGGGCTATTTCCCGGTGCCCGCGCTCAAGTACATCGATGGTCCGTACCTCGACCTCGTCCGCGATGCGCTGTCCAGCCAGGCGGCGAGGGAACGCGCGCTGTTCGAGGGCGATTACCTTTCCATGCTGTTCTCGGACCCCAAGGGGCACATCACTCCGCTGCGAGGATCGGAATTGTGGCAGGTGGGCCTGCTGGAGCTTTGGCTTCAGCAGCACGGTGTCGGCTGATGCCGCTCAGCCGACTGCGGGGACGGGCGAGCCGGGCCCCGGGGCTCTTCCCCTTTCTCCTGAACCCGACCGCTCCTCAGCCTTCCCCCAATGCGGTCGTCGACGTCGGCTGGGGTCGCGTCCTCTTTGCGCAGACCTTCACCAATGCCGGCGATCTGCTGAACGAGCTTCGCGCGGAAGGCGCGGAGCAGCGCGACATCGCCATGTACGTGACGGACCCGCACGTGGTCCTCGCCGCTGCTCCGGCCGAGCTGTTCCTGGACCCCTCGCATACCTATCGGCTGCAGCTCGCGACCTACCGTCCCTCGGACCGTCGTCCAACCGGCTTCCTGGTCCGCCGCATGGTTCCCGATACGGACTCCGACGCGGTCAACCGCCTCTACGCGCTCCACCGCATGATCGAGGTCCGGCCGGAGTTCTTCAGCCAGCAGCTCAGCCCCGACAATCGGCTCATCACTTACTATGTCGCCGAGGATGAAGAGACCGGCGCGGTCATCGGCACTGTGACGGGAATAGACCACGGCGAGGCGTTCGACGATCCCGAACAAGGGTCATCGCTGTGGACCCTTGCGGTGGACCCGCAGACGCCGCATGCCGGCGTCGGCGAGGCGCTGATCCGCTGGCTGGCCGAGCATTACCAGACGCGCGGGGCCGGCTACATGGACCTGTCCGTTCTCCACAACAACGAAGGCGCGATCGCACTCTACGAGAAGCTCGGCTTCCAGCGCCTTCCGGTGTTCGCCGTGAAGCGCCGCAACATGATCAACGAGCGGCTCTTCTCCGGTCCCGACCCCGCGCAGGGCATGAATCCCTATGCGCGCATCATCATCAACGAGGCGAGGCGGCGCGGCATAGGCGTGGATGTGATCGACGCCGCCGGCGGGCTGTTCGAGCTGACCTTCGGCGGGCGCCGCATCCGGTGCAGGGAATCACTGTCCGACCTGACCACGGCCGTTGCCCTGTCCATCTGCGACGACAAGGCCGTGACCCGGCGCCTCGTGCAGGCCGCCGGCGTGCAAGTGCCGGAGGAGGTCGAGGCCGAGGACATGGACGCCGTCCGTGCCATGCTGGAGAAGCATGGCTCGCTGGTCGTGAAGCCCGCACGCGGTGAGCAGGGCAGGGGCGTTGCCGTCGATCTCGATACCTTCGAGGATGTGGAGCGCGCCATCGGCGTCGCGCGGCAGCACAGCGACCGGGTCCTGGTCGAGAGCTTCCACCAGGGTGAGGACCTGCGGCTGATCGTCATCGGCTTCAAGCTGGTAGCAGCGGCCGTGCGCCGGCCGGCAACCATCGTTGGCGACGGGCGCCACACGGTCCGGCAACTCATCGAGCGCCAGTCCCGCCGCCGTGCCGCCGCCACCGGCGGAGAGTCGCGGATCCCCCTGGATCAGGAGACGGAGCGTTGCGTGCGGCAGGCCGGCTACACGCTGGAAGAGGTGCCGCCCAAGGGGCACGCCTTCCCGGTCCGCAAGGCCGCCAATCTCCATACGGGCGGCACGATCCACGACGTGACCTCGCTCGTGCACCCGCGATTGGTGGAGGGCGCAATCGCCGTTGCTCGCGCCATCGACATTCCCGTGGTCGGGGTGGACTTCGTGGTCCGCAATCCCGCCGAGCCGGATTATGTCTTCATCGAGGCCAACGAACGCCCCGGCCTCGCCAACCATGAGCCTCAGCCCACGGCGGAGCGCTTTATCGACCTGCTCTTCCCCTTGAGCATGCCCGCTCCAGCAGGGCGACGCCGGAGAGCCAATGCCCGCGACGATTGATCTCCACTACCTCTCGAACGTGCTCGAGCGGATGCTCGCGATCCCCAGTCCCACGGGGTACACCGACTCCGTCGTCCGCTACGTCTGCGAGGAGTTGCAGCGGCTCGGCATCCGCTATTCGGTGACCCGGCGCGGTGCGATCCTGGCCTTGTACCGGGGGCGCGAAGTCGACGGGGCGCGCGCGGTCGTGGGACACCTCGATACGCTCGGTGCGACCGTCAAGATGATCAAGGACAACGGGCGGCTGGAGCTTGTCCCCATCGGCACTTGGTCGTCGCGCTCCGCGGAAACCACGCGCTGCACCATCTTCACGGAATCGGGCTCGTTCCGCGGCACCATCCTGCCGCTCAAGGCGTCCGGTCACACCTTCAACGAGGAGATCGACACCCAGCCGGTCAGCTGGGCCAATGTCGAGGTGCGGATCGACGCCGACTGCCACGACCGCGAAAGCACCGAGGCGCTCGGCATCCACATCGGCGACCATGTGGCGATCGATCCCGGCACCGAGTTCCTCGACAACGGCTACATCGTTTCACGCCACCTCGACGACAAGGCGGGCTGCGCCGCCATGCTCGCCGCCATGCAGGCGATGATCGCCGGGCAGGCGGTCACGCCGGTCGATATCCACTTCATCTTCACGATCACGGAGGAGGTCGGCTCCGGCGCGTCCGCCGTGCTGCTGGAGCATGTCGTCTCCATGGTCTCGGTGGACAACGGCACCACGGCTCCGGGCCAGAACAGCCGGGAGACCGGCGTCACCATCGCGATGGCCGACCAGGTCGGACCGTTCGAATATCACCTCACCCGCAAGCTCATCCGCATGTGCGAATCGGAAGGCATTCCCTTCCAGCGGGACGTGTTCCGCTATTACCGCTCGGACAGCGCCTCGGCGCTGGAGGGTGGGGCCGACGTTCGCACCGCGCTGATCACCTTCGGCGTGGATGCGAGCCACAGCTACGAGCGCATCCATATCCACGCGCTGAAATCGGTTGCCGAACTGATCTGCGCCTATGCGACCAGTCCGGTCGAGATCGAGCGCGACGTCGAAGAGCTGGCGACGCTGGAGGGCTTCACCGACCAGCCGATGGAACGCGCGCCGCAGAGCACGGACGACCCGTTCCTGTCCTAGACGAAGCTTGCCGGCTCCCCGGCGAGAGTGATTGGCGAAGCGGGCAGGGGAGTGGGTGCGGGTAGGGGCTCGGCGCCTTCCTCTGCCTCCTCTGCCAGACCGGCCCACCGCCGGTCATACTGGCCCAGCTTGCACAGCCGTTCCCAGTCGAGCACGCGGATGGCCCGGGGCTTCACCTCGACCACCTGCGACAAGGTGAGAAAGCCCAGGATGCGCTTCACTCGCGTCAGGTTGATCGCCGCGGCGCGCGCCAGCTGGGTGAGACTGACCGGGATCGGCGCGGACTTCTCGCCCGTGCGTCGCCCGTGCTGTGCCGCAAGCTCGGCGAGCAGGAACGAGATGCGCGACCGGCTGTCCCGTCGCTCGACGTCCGCCTCCAGCGCCGCCGACGCGGCGGCAAGTGCGGCATTGACGTGGTAATCATCGTCGTTGGCGGACCGGGCGGCGAACAGAAGCGGCAATGCCGCAAGCCAGGGCGGAAGCTCCGGCATTTCCACTCGAGAAGTCACTGGCAACCTGCGGAAAAGGAACGGTTAAGCACGTCACTCCAATGACCGGAGAAAAGCTTCGTTCCTTGCGCTTACAAGTGTTAACGCGATTGTTCGTCTCAGACGCTCTCCGGCGACATAAATGTGAGATTTTCGCGCTCCCCGAGCCTTTGATCCGCTCCACGAAACCCTACATTCTGGGGGACAGCGCGGGTGCACTGTAAACACGCGGAGAACTCGACCATGGACCTGGATCCCACGGCCATTGTGCTGGCGCGCATCCAGTTTGCGTTTACCGTCAGTTTCCACTTCATCTTCCCGGCCTTCTCGATCGGCTTGGCGAGCTACCTCGCCGTGCTCGAAGGCTTGTGGCTGAAGACGGGCAAGCCGCTCTACCTCGACCTGTTCAAATACTGGCTGAAGATCTTCGCGATTGCCTTTGCCATGGGCGTCGTCAGCGGCATCGTCATGTCCTACCAGTTCGGCACCAACTGGTCCGTCTTCTCCGACAAGGCCGGCGGGGTGATCGGCCCATTGATGGCCTACGAGGTGCTGACTGCCTTCTTCCTGGAGGCCGGCTTCCTGGGCGTCATGCTGTTCGGCATGAACAAGGTCGGCAAGAAGCTCCACTTCGCCGCCACGCTGATGGTGGCGCTCGGCACGTTCATCAGCGCCTTCTGGATCCTGTCGGTGAATAGCTGGATGCAGACCCCGACAGGTCACGTCATGTCGCCGGACGGCCGCTTCCTGCCGGGCCCGAGCTGGCTCGACATTATCTTCAATCCCAGCTTCCCCTACCGGCTCGTGCACACGGTGACCGCCGCTTACCTGACCACGGCGTTCGTCGTCGGAGCGGTCGGCGCCTGGCACCTGCTCCGGGACAAGGCCAATCCCCACGCCCGCAAGATGTTCTCCATGGCAATGTGGATGGCGGCCCTTGTCGCCCCGGTGCAGATCTTCGTCGGCGACCTGCACGGCCTCAACACGCTGGAGCATCAGCCAGCCAAGGTGATGGCGATGGAAGGCCATTACCGCAGCTATCCGGACGGCGCGCCGCTCTACCTGTTCGGCATTCCGAACGAGAAGGAGCAGCGGCTCGACTATGCGTTCGGCATCCCCAAGGCCTCCAGCCTGATCCTCCACCACGACCTGAACGCACCCGTTCGCGGCCTCGACACCGTGCCGGACGACCAGCAGCCGCCGGTGCCGATCGTGTTCTGGTCCTTCCGCATCATGGTCGGCATCGGCTTCCTGATGCTCGGTATCGGGCTGTGGAGCCTCATCGCACGGTGGCGCAAGCGGCTCTACGACTGGCGTGCGCTGCACCGGGCGGCGCTGCTGATGGGGCCGTCCGGCTTCGTCGCGGTGATCGCCGGCTGGGTCACGACCGAGGTCGGCCGCCAGCCCTACACCGTCTACGGCCTGCTCCGCACCGTGGACAGCGTCAGCCCGCTGGCCGCTCCCGCTGTCGCCACCTCATTGGCCGCGTTCGTCGTCGTCTACTTCGCAGTCTTCGGCATCGGCACCTGGTACATCCTCAAGCTCATGCACAAGCCGCCGCACACGGGCGAGACGCAGCCCGGCGAGGACGAGACCGCGCCCATCCGCACGGCCGGGATCACGCCGGGTCCGACGCAGAACCCGCATCCCCAAGGCGGCCGGGAAGCCTTCCCGAGCCCGGCGGAGTAACTTCATGGCGGTGAACTTCGATCTGACCACCATCTGGGCGTTCATCATCGCCTTCGCGGTGCTGATGTACGTCGTCATGGACGGGTTCGACCTTGGCATCGGGATCCTCTTCCCGACCTTCCAGCCAGGGGAGGAGCGAAGCCAGGCGATGAACGCGGTGGCTCCGGTCTGGGACGGCAACGAGACCTGGCTGGTGCTCGGAGGAGGGGGCCTCTTCGCGGCCTTTCCGCTGGCCTACGCGATCATCCTCCCGGCGACCTACCCGCTGATCATCGCCATGCTGCTGGGCCTCGTCTTCCGCGGCGTCGCCTTTGAGTTCCGCTGGCGTGACCCGCGGCACGAGCGCTTCTGGGACTTCGCCTTCTTCGTCGGCTCGCTGGTCGCGGCCCTGTCGCAGGGCATGATCCTTGGCGCGCTGCTGCAGGGCATCGCGATCGAGGGCCGCAACTATGCCGGCGGCTGGCTCGACTGGCTGTCTCCCTATTCGCTGCTGACCGGCGTCGGCGTGGTCGTCGGGTACGCCCTCCTGGGCGCTGCGTTCCTGGCGATGAAGGTAACCGGCCGGGCAGAGGAGCATGCCTATCGCCTTGCCGTGAAGGCGGGGATCGGCACGGCGGTCCTCATGCTCGCGGTGAGCCTGGCCACCCCGCTGCTCGCCCGGCAATATTGGGAGCGCTGGTTCGACTGGCCCAACATCCTGTTCACCAGCCAGGTCCCGCTGCTGACCGGCATCCTGTTCTTCGCGCTCTTCCGCAGCATCGCGAAGCGCCGGCGCTACCGGCCATTCCTGCTTTCGCTCGGCCTATTCGTGCTCGGCATGATCGGTCTCGGCATCAGCATGTGGCCGTTCGTGATTCCGGACAGCATCACCATCTGGGACGCCGCCGCTCCGGAGCGCAGCCAGGTCTTCATGCTGGTCGGCGTCGCAATCATCATGCCGGTGATCCTCGCCTACACCGCCTGGGCCTACTGGGTGTTCCGCGGGAAGGTCGGTTCCGAGGGCTACCATTGATGGACGGCGATGGTCCCGGCCCATGGTGGAAGAAGCTCGGCTGGCTGGTGCTCATCTGGGCCGCCAGCGTCGCCGTGCTCGGCGCGGTTGCGTTCGTGATCCGCTCCTGGCTCACCTGACTACGCACTATTCCGCATAGCTGCGCCTCTGTGCCGAGCGCATTCGCGGGCCATGCTGACCCGTGGTGAACAGATGCTCGACCTGCGCCGGAGGCGGATGGCAAATGCGCCGCCCTTCCTGCGTGGCGGTTTCCGCCCCTTCTTCTTCGCAGGCCCCGCCTGGGCGCTGCTGGCGCTCGTCGCATGGTTGCTCAGCCTCTCGGGGACGGTGCAACTGCCGACCGCCATGGACCCGCTCGCGTGGCACCGGCACGAGATGCTGTTCGGCTTCGTCGGAGCGGTGATCGCGGGCTTCCTGCTCACCGCCATCCCGAACTGGACCGGCCGCCTGCCCATCGCCGGCCCGCCGCTCGCAGCCTTCGCCGGACTGTGGCTTGCGGCGCGCCTGGCGGTCTTCTTCTCGGGCGAGGTCGGACTGGCCTTCGCCGCGGTGCTCGACGTCGGCTTCCTCCTGGCGCTCGCCTTCATTGCCGGACAGGAGGTCATCGCCGCTCGGAACCGCAACATTCCGGTGGTCGGCATCGTCCTCCTCCTCGCCCTCGCTAGCGCGCTCGATCATGCGGGCATGGCCGGCCTGGTTCAGGACACCACGGCCGGGGTCAGGCTGGCCGTGGGCATGATCACCGTGCTCATCAGCCTCATCGGGGGCCGGATCGTGCCAAGCTTCACGCGCAACTGGCTCGCGAAGCGGGGCGTGAAGGACAGTCTGCCCACGCAGCCCGGCCCGTTTGACCTGGCCTGCGTCGGGATCACCTTCGCTGCGGCGCTCGCCTGGGTGCTCTTCCCCAGCCATCCCCTGACCGCGACCATGCTTCTCGCCGCGGGTGCGCTGCAGCTCGTTCGGTTGCTGCGCTGGAAAGGCCATCGCACCACGGCCGACCCGCTGGTGCTGATGCTTCACGTCGCCTTCCTGTGGGTTCCCATCGGACTGGGGATGCTCGGTGCCAGCATCCTCGACCCCGCCATCGTGCAGTCTGCCGCCGTCCACGCCCTGACTGCCGGAGCCATGGCGGGCATGATCCTGGCCGTGATGACCCGCGCAACGCTCGGCCACACGGGACGGGAGTTGAAGGCGAACGGGGCGACGCAGGCGATCTATGTGCTGATCACGCTGGGCGCTGTGACACGCGTCGCGGCCCCGCTGCTGATCGAGCGCTACACGGAATTGATGCGCGGCAGCGCCCTCTTGTGGATCGCGGCGTTCGGCCTGTTCCTGCTCAGCTACGGCCCCATTCTGTTCGGCCCGCGCGCCGGGGAGACACGCTGATTAGCTGTGGGCGAATCGATGCTTTCCAGCGGCGCGATGATCAGGATCAACTTACAACAGCTTGTAGTCAGTAGCCTCCCTACCTACATCATCTTGGGAGGACGCCATGGGTTTTGACATCGCCATCGCCGAGGAAATCTGGACCGCCAAGTACCGGTTCAAGCCCGCTGACGGCGGCGGCGACGAGAGCTTCGATGCGACCGCCGCGCGGGTCGCCAAGGCGGTTGCGGAGGCCGAAGCGCCGGAACACCGCGACGAGTGGCGCGCCCGCTTCGAAGAATCCATCCGCGATTTCCAGTTCATCCCGGCAGGCCGCGTGTTGGCGGGGGCGGGGACCTCCCGCACCGTCACCCTGTTCAACTGCTTCGTCATGGGCACCGTCCCCGACAGCCTGTCCGGCATCTTCGAGCACCTCAAGGAGGCGGCCGTCACCATGCAGCAGGGCGGCGGCGTTGGCATGGACTTCTCGACCGTTCGGCCGAGCGGGTCGCCCGTGCTCGGCGTGGGCGCGGAGGCATCCGGCCCGCTGACCTTCATGGATTGCTGGGACTCCATGTGCCGTACCGTCATCTCGGCCGGCCAGCGGCGCGGCGCGATGATGGGCTGCCTGCGCATCGACCACCCGGACATCGAGGCATTCATCGATTCGAAGCGTGACGCGAAGCGCTTCCGGAACTTCAACATCTCGGTGCTCGTGACGGACGCGTTCATGACAGCGCTCGGTGCCGATGCCGACTGGCCGTTGGTGTTCGGTGGCAAGACCTACCGCACCGTTCGCGCCCGCGAGTTGTGGGAACGCCTGATGCGCGCGACCTATGATGCCGCGGAGCCCGGAGTCATCTTCGTCGATCGGGTCAACCAGCAGAACAACCTGGCACATTGCGAGACCATCAGCGCCAGCAATCCCTGCGGTGAGCAGATGCTGCCGCCCTACGGTGCCTGCCTGCTCGGCTCCATCAACCTGGCACGGCTGGTCGACCGCCCGTTCGAGCGCGAGGCCCTGCTCGACGAGGATCATCTCGGGAAGTTGACCCGCACCGCCGTGCGCCTTCTCGACAACGTCATCGACATCTCGCGCTACCCGCTCCCGCAGCAGGAGGCCGAGGCCAAGGCCAAGCGCCGCATCGGTCTGGGCATCACCGGCCTTGCCGACGCCCTGCTGTTCTGCGGTGCCACCTACGGCAGCCCGCAAGCCGTGGAGCTGACCAAGCGCTGGCTTGGCGTCATCAAACGCGAGGCCTATCGCGCCTCGGCGCTGCTGGCGGCGGAGAAGGGGGCGTTCCCCTGCTACGATCCGGCCATGCTCGACGCTCCCAGCCTCCGGAGCCTCGACGAGGAGACGCGCGCTCTCATCCGTGAACATGGGCTGCGCAACGGCTGCCTGACCTCCATTGCCCCGACCGGCACGACCTCGCTGCTGGCGGGCAACGTCTCGTCGGGCATCGAGCCCGTCTTCGCCTACAGCTACGAGCGCCGGATTCTCCAGAAGGACGGCTCCCACCGGATTGAGCCCGTCGAAGACTATGCCATGCACGTCTGGCGCAAGCTCAAGGGCAACGAAGTGCCCCCCGCCGACCTGTTCGTCAGCGCCCAGACGCTGAAGCCCGCCGATCACCTGGCGATGCAGGCGGCGGCGCAGCAGCTGGTCGACAGTTCCATCTCCAAGACGGTGAACTGCCCGGAGGACATCAGCTTCGAGGACTTCGCCGACATCTACGTCGAGGGCTATCACCTCGGCTGCAAGGGCCTGACCACCTACCGGCCCAATGCGATCACCGGGTCGGTGCTGTCCACGACCAAGGAGGAGAAGCCTGCCGCTCCGGTCGTTCCGCCGCTGGAGCCGCGGGCGGAGGCGCTGCACGGCACGACCTACAAGCTCAAGTGGCCCGACAGCGCGCATGCGGTCTACGTCACCATCAACGACATCGGGGAAGGCGCCGACCGGCGGCCGTTCGAGATCTTCATCAACTCCAAGAACATGGAGCATTATGCCTGGACGCTCGGCCTCACGCGGATGATCTCCGCCGTGTTCCGCCGCTCCCCCGACGTCGGCTTCGTCGCGGAGGAGCTCAAGGCCGTGTTCGACCCGCGTGGCGGCGCATGGATGGGGGGCAAGTACGTGCCCTCGCTGCTCGCGGCCATCGGCGACATCATCGAGCGGCATCTCTCGCAGCTTGGCGGAGCCGCGATGTCCGAGAGCAAGCCGCAGCCGGAGCCCGAGGTCGCCGCCGCTACGCCGCGCCCGGCCTGCCCGCAGTGCGGTGCCGGAGCGATCGTCAAGGTCGAAGGCTGCAACAACTGCCTGGAGTGCGGTTACTCCAAGTGCGGCTGATCGGAGAGGTAGTCGAGGTTCTGGGCAGTACCGGGCGCTTGAACGAGAGGGTGCCTCAGCCTTCGAGCTCCTCCAACTCGACCAGCTTGGCAGCAAGGTCGGCCTGACGGAAGGGCTTCACCAGCCGCACGAGGTCCGGCGCGATTCCCTCCGCTTCCGCATAGCCGGACACGAGGAGCACCCGGAGGTCCTCCCACCGGGTCCGAAGCTCCCGGGCCAGGGCCGTTCCGGTCATTCCCGGCATCAGGTGGTCCGTGACCAGCAGGTCCGCCGACTGCCCATTCTCGACGAGCCTTAGCGCCTCCTCGGCGGAAGCGGCTTCGACGACCTCGTAGCCAAGGTCAGTGAGCATGTCGGCCGTGCTTGCCCGGACCAAGTCTTCGTCGTCCACCAGCAGCGCGGTCCCGTTTGCGGTGACGACACTGGCCGCGAGGTTGGGATCGGGGGTTTGCTCAGCATCCGCCGTGGTGGCCGGCAGGAACATCTCCACGTTGGTGCCCAGGCCTGGCTGGCTCTCGATCGTCAGTGCACCGCCCAGCTGCGACGCCAAGCCGTGGACCATGGAGAGCCCCAGCCCGGTCCCACGCCCGATGCCCTTGGTCGAGAAAAACGGCTCCACCGCCCGTTTGCAGGTCGCCTCGTCCATCCCAATGCCGGTGTCCGCGACCGAGAGGCGGATATACTGCCCGGGCTGGATTCGCTCCCGATTGCCCTCGGCCACCGTTTCAGTGTGAGCGGAGATTCGGAGCGAGCCCCCCTCCGGCATGGCATCCCGGGCGTTCACGCTGAGGTTGAGGATCGCCATTTCCAGTTGGTTGGGATCGGCGAAGGCCGCCGGCAGGCTATCGGCAACCTCGACCACGACCCGGATCTGGGGTCCCGTGGTGCTGGCGATGAGGTCGGCCATGCCGGAAACCAAGGCACCCACGTCGACCGACCTCGGCTGCAGCGGCTGCCGGCGCGCAAATGCCAGCAATCGCTGAACGAGCACGCGTGCGCGCTCGGCCGACTGCAGCGCGCCATTGATCAGCCGGCGTTCCCGCTCGCCTCCAACATTCCGCCTCTGCAACAGGTCCAGTGAGCCGACGATCGGGCTGAGCAGGTTGTTGAAGTCATGGGCAACGCCGCCGGTCAGGGCGCCCATGGCTTCAAGTTTCTGGCTTTGCCGAAGCTGCTCGTGCGCCTTCTCGAGCTCCTGGGTGCGCTCGGCCACTCTCTTCTCCAGGGTCTGGTTGAGATCCCGGAACGCGGCTTCGGTGGTCTTCTGCTCCGTCGTATCGATCTGGATTCCGTCCCAGATCAGCGAACCGTTCGGCTGCTTGCGAGGAGCCGACAGGATGCGGCACCAGCGCGTTTCTCCATCGGTCCGCCGGAACCGGACGGAGACATCGAACTGGCTTCCCTCCCGGATCGCCTCCGCCTCTGCGAGGACGAGCTCCTCGCGATCCTCCGGCAGGATCAGCTCGTACGGGATCGACGGGTTCTCGATCACGGCCGAGGCCGGGACCCCGGTCAGCTTCTCGTGACTCTGGGAAACATACAGGAAGCGGCGGTCGGTCCCATCCGGTCCCGTCGCAATCTGGTAAACCATTCCGGCAGGCAGATTATCCGTCAATGCGCGGAGCCGGGCCTCGCTCTCTCGCAGTTCCGCTTCTGCACGATACTGCTCGGTGACGTCATATCCTTCGACGAAGATCCCAGTCACCTTGCCCGTCTCGTCGGTAATCGGCTCGTAGATCAGGTCGACGTGACGCTCGTCCCATCCCCTGCCGGACTGCCGGGCGAGCCTGACGGGGATACGGGACGCGACGAAGCGCTCTCCCGTTTGGTAGACCCGGTCGAGGATGCCGAAGAACTCCTGGTCCGCGAGGTCGGGGAAGGTCTCGCGCACGGACCGGCCGACATAATTCCGATCCCCGAACAGGCGGCGGTAGGTCGCATTCGCGAACTCGAATACATGCTCCGGGCCGGTCAGGATCGTGATGAAGCCGGGGGCCTGTTCGAACATCCGCGCCAGGCGTTCGCGCTCCTCGGCTTTTCGACGTTCGGCGAGCACGGCCTGCGTCGTTTCCGTGCAAGCGCAGAACATTCCGGCGACTTTTCCGCTCTCATCGCGCACCGGTGAGTAACTGAACGTGAACCAAGTGGGCTCGTCGAAGCCCTTCCGGTTCATCAGCAACGGCAGATTTTCGCGATAAGTCGCCTCTCCCGCCATCGCCGCGTCCACCAGCGGCGAGATGTCCTCCCAGATCTCCCCCCAGATCTCCCGAAACGGTCGCCCAAGCGCCTGCGGATGCTTGATGCCGAGGATCTCGGCATAAGAATCGTTGTAGAGGAAGCCGAGTTCATCGCCCCAAGCCACGAACATCGGGAACTTGGAGCCTAGCAGCAGTCCGACAACGGAGCGCAGAGACTGAGGCCACGCTTCGGGCGCGCCGAGTGGCGAATTCGACCAGTCCCAGCTGCGCATCAGCGCACCCATGGCACCGCCGCTTGTCAGGAAGTCCGGTGCATCCGCCGCCTTTTCACCGATGCTCAAAGACATACGCGTACAACAACTTTCGAGTGGCCGCCGGACACCGGTCCGGCACCGCAGGCACCACCCTGCCGCATCCTTAAGGTACGAATAGCGGAAGGGGAAGCGTCGGCCTCGGTGCACTGCAGCGCACCTTTTGAGCCGATCGCAACAGCTTGCCTTGCCTCAGATCTGCCCACATCTGGGGAGCATCTCCGGCAGCGTTCCTGTCGCGCCGCCCTGTCTTGGGTTCGCCACGTTTGGCTGGTAAGCGGCCCGCCATGCTGACCATCAACGGAATCACGGTGCGCCTTGGCGGGCGCACGATCCTCGACCGCGCTACGGCTTCGATTCGACCGCGCAGCCGGGTCGGGCTGATTGGCCGCAACGGTGCGGGCAAATCGACCCTGATGAAGGTGATGATCGGCCAGCTCGAGGCGGATGAAGGCGAAATCGAGATGCCGCGCCGGACGCGGCTCGGCTACATCGCGCAAGAGGCGCCGAGCGGAACCGCGACGCCGTTCGAGACCGTGCTCGCGGCGGATCGGGAACGGGCCGAGCTGATGGCGGAGGCGGATACCTGCGCTGACACCGATCGCCTGGGCGACGTGCACGAGCGGCTCCTGGCGATCGACGCCTATGGCGCGCCGTCGCGGGCATCGCGGATCCTGCTGGGTCTCGGCTTCGACGAGGAGATGCAGGCACGGCCGCTGGACAGCTATTCCGGAGGCTGGAAGATGCGCGTGGCGCTGGCTGCGCTGCTGTTCTCCGAGCCCGACGTCCTCCTGCTCGACGAGCCGTCGAATCACCTTGACCTTGAAGCCACCCTCTGGCTCGAGAACTTCCTGAAGAGCTACGGGGGCACGCTCGTGGTGATCAGCCACGAACGCGACCTGCTCAACAACGTGGTCGACACGATCCTGCACCTCGAGCGGGGCAAGATCACGCTGTACGCCGGGGGCTATGACGATTTCGAGAGGCAGCGTGCTGAGCGCGCATCGCAGCTGGCGGCGGCCAAGGCGGCGCAGGACGCTCAGCGCGCGCGGCTCCAGGACTATATCGCACGCAACAGCGCGCGCGCATCGACCGCCAAACAGGCCCAGTCCCGCGCAAAGATGCTGGCCAAGATGCAGCCAATTGCAGCCGTGGCCGAGGATCCCAGCCTCAGCTTCTCGTTTCCCAGCCCGACGGAACTGAAGCCGCCGCTGATCACATTGGACATGGCCGCCGTTGGCTATGCTGACGCAGCGCCCGTGCTCCGCTCGCTCAACCTCCGGATCGATCCCGACGACCGCATTGCACTGCTGGGACGCAACGGCAACGGCAAGACCACGCTTGCCCGCCTCCTTGCTGCGCAGCTCGCGCCCATGGAGGGCGCCATCAATGCGTCGGGCAAGATGCGTGTCGGCTATTTCACGCAGTACCAGGTGGAGGAACTAAAGGGCGACGATACGCCACTGCAGTACATGAGCCGCGCCATGCAAGGGCAGACGCCGGGCGCCATTCGCGCCCAGCTTGGCCGCTTTGGCTTCTCGGGTGACAAGGCGACGACTGCCGCCAGCAAGCTGTCCGGAGGTGAGCGCGCCAGGCTCGCACTGGCTCTGATCACCAGGAATGCTCCGCACCTGCTGATCCTCGACGAGCCGACCAACCACCTCGATGTCGATGCTCGCGAGGCGCTGGTCCAGGCGCTCAACGATTATGAGGGCGCGGTCATTCTCATCAGTCACGATCGCCACATGGTGGAATTGACTGCGGACCGGCTGGTGCTGGTCGAGAATGGAGCGGCCATCGACTACCCCGGCAGCATCGACGATTACATCGACTTCGTTCTCGGGCGGAACCCATCCAAGGTCGCAGGCAAGCCGAACGCCGCAAAGACTGATCGCAAGGCGGAGGCGAAGGCCCGCGAAGAGGCCCGTGCGTTGCGGAAGGCGGCCGAGGCTGCGGAGGCGGAAAGCGCGCGACTCGCGGCTCAATGCTCCGCCATTGACCGGGCCATGTTCGATCCGGGATCGGCCGACCCCAGTCTGGCATCACTGCCGATGAGCGAGCTTTCGAGGCGGCGGGCGAAGCTGGCCGCGGACCTCGAGCGGGCTGAACAGCGCTGGCTGGAGGCAAGCGAGCAGATCGAGGCGCAGGCGGCCTGACTCGCTGGCTCAGGCGGTCAGCAATAGCAGCGCGGCGTAGAGAGCCGTGCCAAATGCGAAGGCTGCAAAGCGGCTTTCCCGTTCCTCGGGCAGCTCCTCCTTCAGCACGTTGAGGATCACGCCGCCCGCCAGGATCGCGAACAGGGTGCTGAGCAGGAGCGGGGAGACCTGCGTTGCGACACCGATGACCAGGCCGGCCACCGGAGCAACGGCCAGGACCCACCGGCCATATCGGTGGTATGTTGACCCGTGCTGCTCGCGCAGGCCCTGGTCGTTCACGACGAAATGAAGCGACATGGCAACGGCATAGATGATCAGCCCTCGGAGGTCCGCCTCCTCGCGATGCACAAGCAGGTAGCCGATCAGCACGTTGTAGATCGCAAAGGCGCCGAGATGAATCCAGAACACGGGCAGCGGCGTCTCCGCGCGCCCAGATCCGAGCCTTGCGCCGCCTGCAGTCCGCGCAAACCGCTCTACTCCGTAGAACAGAACGAGGCCGAGCAGCGCGATGAGATAGGCGTGACTCTCCACTGAAGCGAAGAAGCCGGCATCCCGGGCTCGCTCGCCAAGCGTTTCCTGATGCTCTGCGAGCTCGGGGAGCAGATGAACAAACACATAAGCGACAGAGACCCCGCCAGCGGCGGAGAGCCAGACGCTTCTCGGAGTGGTTGCAAGAAAACGAAGCCGGTTGCCGAAGACATGCACGAGCACAAACGTCGCGATCGTCGCCAGGACGATGACACTGCCAACACTCACGTCCACTTGCCGGTCGTCCCGCTCCCAACCGGCACGAGCACGCGCACCCGGTGCCAAGCACCTTGGCCGCAAGCGTCAATGTCAGCTACCTTCTTCACCAGTTCTCGCTCCCTCACGGTGGTCACGATCGTGAGCATCAACCCTGCTGGCGAGTGCCGCTCCCTTTGTTCATAACCGGCAAGGAGCAAGGGCGCGTCGCAGGACAACGGATGCTACAGATCGGCAACGATCCAGATCACAGTCTCGTTGCCGCGGCCTGCGCCGGCGACCGGGATGCGTTCGCCAGCTTGCTCGAGCGCCACTACGACCGGATCCACGCTCTCGCCTGGCAGCTGACCGGCACGCGCGCCGATGCCGACGATATCGCGCAGGACGTTTGCTGCACGCTGGTGGAAAAGATCGGCACCTTCCGCGGCGAGGCGAAGTTCGGCACCTGGCTCTGCGGCATCACGTACAACGCCTGCCGCGACCTGATGCGCCGGCGGCGGTCGATCTGGTCGCTTGGCGAACGGCTGACGGTACTAGCCGGCCTGGCACCGGCTCCGGATGGCCGCGACCTCCATGATGCCATATGGCTAAAGAGCGCCATTGCGCGGCTGAAGCCTGCTCTCCGGGACACGGTCGTGCTGGTGGCCGGGCAACAACTCACCCACGCGGAAGCAGCGGAGATCCTTGGGGTCGCGGAAGCCACCGTCGGCTGGCGGATGCACGAGGTGCGGCGGCTTCTCTCGGCGGACGGCGGCTCCGCCTAAAGCCAGATGATTTCGCTCCAGCTCAAAGGAAGTCTCCCGCTCCCACGTCACAGGAACAGGCGAGCGATGATGCGCGCCGGTTCTAAGGGAGGTCTTCATGGAGCATCAACTCCGCCACTCAGGTCTGGTCATCAGCGCCGTCCTGCTCGCATCGTGCGCTGGATCGAGCGTCAATACGCAGAGCACTGCGCAGCCGGAGCCCGCCATCCAGGAAGCTGCCGCCGACGAGCTGGTGGTGACCGGATCCCGGGTGGAAACCCGAATGGGCGCACCCTCGGCCCTGTCGGTCATGGCCCCGCCGGCACCTCCTCCCGGGGTGTGGAACGTCCCTTATCAGGACGTCGGCCGAGACAAGTTCACGACCGTAGCGGAGAACGCGTTCAAGATCGTGCGGGAGGCGCCCGTCTCGACCTTCTCGATCGATGTGGATACGGCATCCTATTCCTGGGTGCGCTCCTCGCTCAGTCAGAATGTGCTGCCCCAGCCCGCGTCCGTCCGCACCGAAGAGCTGGTGAACTACTTCCAGTACGACTATCCTTCCCCACGAAGCGCCGAGCAGCCGTTCAGCACCAATGTCGCGGTGTTCCCCAGTCCCTGGTCTGCCGGCCGCAAGCTCGTGCGGATCGGCATCAAGGGCTATGCGGTGCAGCGCTCGACACGGCCGCGCGCGAACCTCGTCTTCCTGATCGACACCTCGGGGTCGATGAACGCGCCGAACAAGCTGCCGCTCGTCCAGCAGTCGTTGAACCTGCTGCTGGATCAGCTGGACGAACGCGATACCGTTTCGATCGTCACCTATGCCGGTGGGGCGGGAACAGCACTCGAGCCGACGTCCGCGAGTCAGAAAGAGAAGATCCGGGCGGTCATCGACCGGCTCGGCGCCGGTGGCAGCACTGCGGGCGCCGAGGGCATCCGGCAGGCTTATGAGCTGGCTAAGGCGAACTTCGATCCGAAGGGCGTCAACCGCGTGCTGCTGGCCACGGATGGCGACTTCAATGTCGGCATCACCGACCAGAACGAGCTGAAGGGCTATATTGAGCGGGAGCGTGAGAAAGGCGTGTTCCTGTCGGTGCTCGGCTTCGGAACCGGCAATTACAACGACGCCCTAATGCAGACGCTTGCGCAGAACGGCAACGGCGTGGCGGCTTACATCGACACGGTCGGTGAGGCCAGGAAGACGCTGGTCGAGGAGGCGAGCTCGACGCTGTTCCCGATTGCCAAGGACGTGAAGATCCAGGTCGAGTTCAACCCGGCGGCCGTGGCCGAATATCGGCTGCTCGGCTACGAGACCCGGGCGCTCAACCGGGATGACTTTGACAATGACAAGGTGGATGCCGGCGACGTCGGTTCAGGCCAGACGGTGACTGCTCTGTACGAAGTGGTGCCGGTGGGCGGCCGACGTACGATGAGTGACCTGCGCTACTCGAAGCCGGTCTCCACCGGCCCCGGACCGGCCGGAGAGCTGGGCTTCGTGAAGATCCGCTACAAGCTGCCCAAGTCTGCCACGAGCCGGCTCATCACTACGCCGATCGACCGGCGCGCGGAGTTCGCCTCCTTCGCGCAGGCCCCTCGGGATGCACGCTTTGCCACGGCTGTCGCCGGTTTTGCAGAGCTGCTGCGCGGCGGCAAGTACACCGGCACGCTGACCTACGATGACGTGCTGCGGCTGGCACAGGCGTCGCGAGGCCCGGACGAGTTCGGCTATCGGGCCGAGTTCCTCGATCTGGTCCGGGCGGCGAAAGGCGCACGGACGATGGCGGGGCTCGAACGATAAGTCCCACGGCCGCCGGCGCTCGCGAGGGTTCCGGCGGCCAAAAGATGCCTTCGACACCCTCAACTTTGCCAGTATGGTCAGACCATGCTGCTCTTCGAAGGAACGCGGTAGATGGCGGTCCAGGCCGATGAACCGGTCCCGCTGCCCCGGGCTCCGCCTCCGCGCCCTGCCGCACGGCAGGCCGCAATCGATGCGGCGCTTCGCAAGTTCGATGGCCGGGAGCCTTCACCGACAGGCTCCGACGTCCCGCGGCGGCGGGCGGGCTGGATGGGTTGGGCCAGGACGCACCAACGGGCGGCAGGCGCGTTTGCGACCGCGGCCTTGGTCCTGGTCGTAAGCCTTCCCGTTGGCCTCGGCACGCTGCGCGAATCCGCTCCAACCAGCGCTCCAGCCTCGCCCGACGCCATGGCTGCTGCGCCGGCCTGCACCGGCCCGGACTGCGCTAGCCAGCAGGCTACCCCCGAGACGGCCGATGCCGTGGAGGAACGGCTGGCGTTCGAGCCGCCCAATTCGGTGGCTCCGGCCGCCGTCCCGCCGGCTGCAGGACCTTCCGATCCGCAAGTTGCGGACGTGAGGAGCGATCGCGTGGCCGCGAGGGCGACTTCCCCGGCCCCGGCCATGGTCGCGGCCGCACCGCCGGCACCCGCTCCGCCTCCCTCTGCATCGAACCTGTCGGGTGCCGATCGACCTGAACCAAACGAAGAAAGCGACGTCGTCGTGACGGGGTCCAGAGTCCAGCGGTCCAACCTCTCGGATGGAGCGCTGGCGCAGGCCAGCCCGCTCGCCGTTGTCGACCGTCGCGGCGAGTTCATGTCTGACCTGCGCGCCGCTCTCCGATCCGGTGACCGTCGGAGAGTGGTTCAGCTGACCCGCCTCCCGCTGCGCGTACACAGAGACGGCGCCACCGAGACCTATCGTTCAGCCACGGCGCTCGAGCGGGATTTCGACCGGATCTTCACACCCGCGGTCCGCGCATCGCTGGCCGACCGTGGCGAAAACCGGAAGGCCGAGGCTGCCGACAGCGCGGTGAGCGTCGGACGCATCCTGATCGGGCCTGCGTGCGAGGGATCTTCCTGTCCTCCGACAAGCCCCCTCCGCATCACAGAAGTCACGCCTTGAGCGGCATCGCGGGTCGGAGTTTCACCTTTTTTTGAGAGACCTTCGCTAGCAGTGGCCGCGGTGATTGCCACCGGGGTGACGAACATGCGCAGCTGGCCCTCATTTCTCATTGGCACTGGGCTTCTGCTTTCAGCAGGCTGGCTACTCGTTAGTGGATCGGCGCAATTCGCTCTCGCCTGCCTACTGGCTGGTGGGTATGTCCTGTACCAAGGTTATCAGAAGGCCGGCAGCACGGGTGGTGCGGACCCCCTGGCGCTCGTGGATCTCGTCACCGATCCGGCGGGAGCGCTCGTCGATGCCGCAATCGAGCGGGCTGACGGGTGGCTGGAAGACAAGTCCGAACCGGCCGCGCATGAGAAGCCGCAGTTCGACGTGGACGGCGCCTTCGAGCGCTACATGGCTGGGCGGGCGGACCCTTCGACGGTTGACTCTGCCCCGGCGGCACGCGGGTTCGGACGCAAGGGCCTGCCATCGTGACGCTGAACGGCTAAAGCACTTCGCTCAAAGTCGCCGGCCCCACTTTCGCCAAGCCAGGTAGTAGAAGGGTGACATCAACAGCAGGCCAAACAGTTTTGCACCCGTGCTGCTCGCCGTCAGGGCGCCGAATGTGAACATTGCCAGCAGCCACAGGCTCGCAGCCTTGCTGGCACCACGTTTGGCGACTTCGCTTGTCGCGCGACCCGCCTCGTGCAACTGGCGACCGCTGCGCAAACCCGCTTCCGCGGCCCGGCGGAGCGGGCTGGCCTGCTCCGCCGCCGTCGGCTTGCAGATCAGGCTCACGCCGCTTTGCCGGCCTTGAGTGCCGCCAGTCGTTGCTGCACGGACGCGTTCTTCTGCAGGCCGTCAAGCTCAGTGACCTTGTTGATGGTGTCGGCGTCGGCACGCGTGAAGTTGACCCCGCCAGCGCCGCCCATTGCCCGATCGAAGGCCGCCTCGGCGCGCTCGACCTTCTGTTCGACCTGGCGCTGGACCTGGAAGCCCTTGTCCCCGCCCATGCTCGCCTCGGCCTGCGCTTCGCCAAAGGCGCGGAGCGCATCTTCCATCTGGGTCTTGCGCGACCGCAGCGAGGCGAGGCTGTCCTCGAGCTTGGCCTGTTCCTCGCCAGTCGACTCCTGAACCTTGACGAGCTTGCCGATCTCCGCCTCGAAATCCACCTGGCGGACGAGGGCCGCCTCGGCGAGATCGTCACGGCCTTCGTTCACCGCGAAGCGCGCCTTCTCGCCCAATTCCGCGATCTTGGCTTCCACCATCTTCTGCTGCTTGGCGGCTTGCAGCCGGCGAGCCATGGCGCTCTGTTGCTGGCTGCGGATTTCATCAATGGCCCGGTCGACCTCGCGGATAGCTTCGCGCATCACGCCGTCGCCGCCGTTCCGCTCCATCTGATCGACCGTGTCCTCGATCCGCCCGGACAGAATTCTGCGGACACGAAGAAAAACTGACTCGGCCATCTTACGCTCCCCTTGCTCGTTTGCGGGCACTTGTCTGACGGGACCCGCTAATAAGCAGTTAAATCGACCCCGTTTGGCAATTCGCAACCAATTGTCGGTTAGCAGGACGTCGTTTGGACCTGGGGGAAGAACATGACCGGCGTTGTCATCTTGCTTATCGTGTTGCTGGTGGCGATCGTCGCTGTCCCGCTGATGATTGTTTATTCAGGCTACAACCGGATCATGGCGTTGGATGCGCGCTGCGATACCGCGCTCGCCGACATCGACGTCCAGCTGAAGCACCGGCACAGCCTGATCCCCGGCCTGGTCGAGACCGTGCGCGGCTTCGCCAAGCATGAGACTGCGGCGATCGAGAACGTTGCACAGGCCCGTGCCGCGGCGCTCGGCGCTGCCTCCCCGCAGATGAGGCTGGAGGCCGAGCAGCAGCTTGGCCAGTCGATCAACGCCATGCTCAGCATCGCGGAGAGCTATCCCGACCTGAAGGCATCCGGCCACTTCCGCGACCTCTCCGGACAGCTGACGGACATTGAGAACCGCGTCAGCGCCGCGCGCCGCTTCTACAATCTGGCGGTCGAGGAATATAACACCGCCATTCGCCAGTTCCCCGGCAGCCGCATCGCCAGCTATCGCCGGCTGAGCACCCGCCGACCCTATGAACTCGGGGTGGAGCGGCTGATCATGGACGAGCCGGTCGCCATCCAGTTCTGATCGGGCGAGCGGGGCACAAGCCATGAACCTGATGCGAGGTCCGGTTCGCGCAATGGCGGCGCCGGTCGGGCTGTACAGCCATGTGCGGTCCAACCAGTTGCGGTCACTGGTACTGTTCGCAGGCTTCCTGGTCGCTTTCCACCTCATGGCCGCAGCGGTTCTGACCTTTCCGCTGCTGATCTTCGACCCGGCCCACACCCCCGTGTTCGGCGGGGGTGGGTACAGCCGGCGCTACCTCTTGCCCCTGACCGCGGTCGGGGCCGTGATCTTCCTGCTCCGCTACTGGTGGCACGTCAGCGCGGTGCACAAGGATACGGGCTTTCGCTACGTCGATGGCACGGACGAGCCCCGGCTGGTTCGGCTGCTGGAGCCGCTCATCATTGCGGCGGGGATCAAGCCGCCCTTCGCCGGCGTGATCGAGAGCGGAGCGATGAACGCGTTCGCGGTCGGCGTGCGTGACTCCAATATGGTCATCGTGGTCACTCGCGGTCTGCTCGACGGCCTGGATGACGAGGAACTCGAGGCGGTCCTCGCGCATGAGCTGATGCACATCCGCAATCGCGATACCCGGCTGATGGCCGCGGCCAACGCGTTTCTCGGCAACCTCGGCGCGCTTCGTGGGCAGCTCCTCGACGACGAAAAGCTGGAAAATGGCCGGTCGATCGTCGGCTTCATCATCTTCCCTGTGGCGCTGCCGCTGATGCTCGCCCTTTGGTTCATCGGAAATCTCGCCCACCGCATCGGCTATGTGTCGCGCGCCGCGATCAGCAGTTCGCGCGAGTTCATCGCCGATGCCGAGGCCGTGCGGCTGACGCATAACCCGGCCGCGCTCGCCTCCGCCCTGCGCAAGGTGCACGGCCGCGATCGCATTGCGGGCCTTGCCGAGAGCCATGACGCCATGCTGATCGCGGGGGCGGTCGAGGGCCCGGCCGCGACCCATCCGAGCATCGCCCAGCGAATTGCCGCGCTGGTGCAGACCACCGGACCGGCCATGGCCTATGCGCCGCTCCGGCGCGACACCCGCCCGCCGGAGCAGCGGCAGCGCGGCGGCTTTGGACGCGCGATGGGCGAGGACCTCATGGCCGAGGTCGTCGCCGCCGAGCGCCCGGGCATCTGGGGCATCTTCCGGCTGACTCGCGATCCGGAGCGGAACATGTTCGGCCTGAGACCGCGCGGAGCCACCATCGTCTGGGCCTCGGCGGGCGGCGCTCTGGCGCTGTGGGGCGGGCTGTTCGTCGCGACCGGCCGAACGGCGGATCCAGCGAGCCTTCTGACCATGACGGAAGGCGTCCGCATGGCCGTTCGGTGCCAGGTATCGGCCTATGGCTCGGTTCTGGGCCTCTCGGGCGAACCAAATGGATGCAGCGAAGAAGCGATCGACGCCCTTGCCAGCCGATACGCCAAGCAGGTCGGCGCATCCTACAAGTCGCCGGTTGCGGCTGAGCGGATCGAGAAACAGGCATGGCAGCGGACTTGGCGGGCGAACCGCTGCTTCCCCTACAGTATCCACAACTGGGACAGGCCGCCGCGGGCGGGCTTCGGTGACGAGAGCAAGTGGAACCTGGATACCATGCGCCGCTATGCGGAACAGCCAATCGCCGGCATCGAAACGCCGCTCGGGCCGGGCAAGACCTCGGCGGACGCCCTGATCGACTACATGGAACTTCGGCTGATCATGGCCGACAACGCAGCTTACTATCTGGGGACGGAAGCGCAGCCGGCGGTGATCCGCCTGTTCCAGACACCGCGCCACGAGGCGGTAGTGGCCAAGTTCCGAAACGCACTCGGCGCTTCGGGTTTCTCCAGCTACTTCGCGCAGAAGGCCAGCAACAAGGACAGCCTGCGCGTCCTCGCGGACATGCCGGATGCCGTGCCCTGCGACATGCGCATCGCCGAGGGACGGTTCCGCAAGGATCCAGCTCTATGATGCCGGTGTTCGTGCGTTTCCGATGATCGTGGTCGACCTGCTCAAGACCCGCCGAGCGCTTGCCAGAGGACGATGCGCGCCCGAAGCGCACGCCCTCGGGCTGCAGCCGCCCGCTCACCGGCCGCGAGCGCCAAGCGCCGGGCGTCGAGCACCAGGAGGAAGTTGCTGAGGCCAGCCCGAAAGCGAGTCTCGGAAAGCCGCGCGGCACGATCGGTGGCCTCCGCCTCGGCCAGTGCGGCGGCAAGTTCGCCGTCGGCGGCTGCAACCAGCGCATAGCTCCCTTCCGCGTCCCCCAGCGCGGTGAACACCGCGTCACGATAGCTCGCGAACGCGCTCCGGGTCTCGGCCTCGGCAATGTCGATGTCCGCCGCGATCCGTCCGAAGTGGAGCAGTGGGCCGGCCAGTTCTCCGCCTACGGAACCGCTCAGCGCCTCGCCATCCAGGAGACCACCGAGCGACAACGTTAACAAGCCCAGTGCGCTGGACAGGGTCAATCGTGGATAGCGGGCCGCGGCCGCCGCGGCGACCTGCTCGTTGGCCGCTCGCAGGCGGGCTCCTGCCGCCAGCACATCAGGGCGGTTGGTCAGGAGGGTCGAAGGCAGGGCAGGGGGCGCCGCCGTCAGGGTCGCTTGCGGCTGCGAGCTGGCGAGGAGTTGCTCCACCTCGGTTGCAGGGCGCCCGACCAGCGTCACCAATCGCCCGATGATGCGCGCCCGCTCACCGTCAAGCGCTTGCACCCGGGTGCGGCTGCTCGCCGCGACGGACACGGCCTGCACCCGATCCAGCCCTGGCGCGATGCCTGCCCGTTCGCGAACCCCCGCAAGCTCGATCAATCGCTCAGCAGCGGCCAGATCCTGCCTAAGCCGGTCCTCACGCGCCGTCAGGGTGCGCCAGTCCGTGACGCTGCCCGCGATCTCCGCGCGCAGGGCCAGCCGAACGGCGGCGGCGTCCGCATCGGCGGCATCGATCCGGGCCAGTGCCGCACGCTGGCGCGCTCTAAGGCCCCCGAACAGGTCGGCGTCCCAAACGGCGGTCAGGTTCGCGCCGAAGCTCGTCCGAGTGCGATCGATGTCCACGCCCGGAATGTCAGGTGCGGCGGTCTGGGCGGCGCTGGCGCGAGAGCGCTCGGCAGAGAGCGCGCCGTCCACTTCGGGCAGTCGGTCAGCCCGCGCCCGACTGGCTTCGGCCCGTGCGATGTCGATCCTTGCAAGGGCAGCGGCAAGGGTCGGCGAGTCGGCCAGCGCAGCGGCGGACAGAGCGACATAGGCCGGATCGGACAGGGGCAGCAAAGATTTGACGTTGGCCTGGGTCGCTTGATCCGGAGCGAACCGGAATGCAGACGGCAAGACCACCTCGGTGGCACTCGGCAGCGGCCCCGGGCCCGTCGCGCACCCCGCCAGCATCAGGGTGGCGGCCCCCAGAAGAAGCCGTCGGGTCATTGCGCGCTACCCTCGCGCCGGACGGCTGCCGGGCGCGCTGCGATGAACGCATCGACCTGTTGACCCACCCGGAACAGGCCGTCGGCCCGAGGCAGCTCGTAGATCAGCTGCAGCACGCGGACGTCCACCCGTTCCGCAGCGCTGTTGGTGAGCGAGCGCTTGGGGACGACCTGCGGCTCCGCGCGGATAAACCGGGCTCGGACCTGGCGATCCGCGGCGCCGCGGGGGCTGACGATGGCGGGGCTACCAAGCGCGACACGGGTGGCTTCGTCCTCGTCAATGTCGATGCGAACGTGCAGCGGACGCGTCTCACCCATCTGGATGTAGGGCGTGCTGCTGTTGCCCTGCTGACCGGCCTGAACGAACTCGCCCGGGCGGACGTCAATCCGCAGAATCTCGCCGGAGATCGGCGCCGTCACCACAAGCCGGTTGAGCTCAACACGAGCTCGGTTGCGCGAGGCGCGCGCGGCCGCAAGCTGGGCCTCGGCAAGCTGGCGCCGGCCACGTGACACGGAAGCGTCACCCTCTGCCCGGATCACCTCCGAACGCGACACGGCGGCCGGATCGGCGATGTCACGATAGAGCGACAGCTGCCGGACTGCGACGGCTTCGGCGGCACGCGCTTCGGCAATGGCCGCGCTCGCCTCCCGGATGCTCGCCTCCGCCTCCAGCAGTCGGGCGCGAACATCGCGGTCGTCCACCTGGAAGAGAGGCTGGCCGCGGCTCACATAATCGCCGGGTCGCACCAGCACCGCGGTGACGAGGCCCGACAGTGCGGTGCCCAAGTCGATGACTTCGCTCGAGGGCTCCACCACGCCGGCACCCGCCACCCGCGGCGCATTGGCCAGGGCGCCCGTCGCCCGGGCCGGGGTTTCGTCCGGCTCTTCCAATTGCCGGTCGGGCAGGCCGCGCCAGATGAGGAAGGCGGCAACGGCAAGACCGATCACCGCCACGATCGGCAGGATGTTGCGGGAGAAGCTCGGGCGGGATCGGAACAGAGCCATATGTTATCTCTCGTGTGCGGGCACTTCGGTACCGTCATGGGTGATCCGGCCGTCCTCCATCACGAGGATGCGGTCGGCGAGATCGAAGATCCGGTTGTCGTGCGTGACGATGATGACCGAACGGTCGCTGGCCACCGCCACATCTCGAAGGAGGTCCATGACGCGCCGGCCGGACTTGGCGTCCAGCGCCGCCGTCGGCTCGTCGCAGACCACCAGCTTGGGTTGGTGCACCAGCGCGCGGGCGATTGCCACGCGTTGCATCTGGCCACCCGACAGCTGGCTCGGAAGCTTGCTCGCCTGATCGCCAATGTTCAGCCGCTCCAGCATGACGCGGGCGCGCTCGGTCGCCTCCAGCCGGTCCATGCCCTGGGCGATCAGCGGAACGGCCGCATTCGAAGCAGCGTCGATCGTGGGGATGAGGTTGTACTGCTGAAAGATGAAGCCGATCGTGTTCAGCCGGAACTCGACCAGTTGGCGGTCGCTCAGCGCATAGATGTCGGTCCCGAACACCCGCACGCAGCCTTCTGTGGGGTAAAGGATTCCGGCGATGATGGAGATCAGCGTCGTTTTGCCCGACCCGGACTCGCCGACCAGGTAGGTCAGCTGTCCGGCCGCCACATCCAGGTTGATCCCGTGCAGCACCCGCAGCACCTGCCCGCCGGCTTCGAAGTCGCGGGCAATGCCGGTAACGCTGATCGCGGCGCCGTTGTCCGGAACCGTTGCACAACCGCTCATCGGAACACCGCCGCCGGTTCGGTCTTCAGCACCCGCCGCAAAGCGAGCCAGCCGGTCGCAAGGATGATCAAGGTCACGCCGAGCAGGGTCAGCAGCGGGATCTGCCAGGGCGTGTAGAAGCCCTTGAAGTCGACACTGGTCGCCCCGCCGATGCTGATGAACAAGGTCGCCATCAACACGCCCAGGCCATAGCCGATGAGCCCGACCAACCCGGCTTGCGCCGCAACCATCATGCGGATCTTGCCGTTGTGAACGCCGATGGCTTTCAGCGCGCCGAACTGCTTGATGTTGTCGCGGATGAATAGGCTGAAGGTCAGGCCGACGATGGCGATCCCGACGATGAAGCCCAGCGCGACCGTGATCCCGAAGTTGATGGGGATGCCCGTGTTCTCGATGATGAAGTTCACGCCGTCCTGCGCGAAGTCTGTACGCGTGCGCGCCTTCAGCCCCGTCTGAGCCTCGATGCGGCGGACGAGCTCCTCGGGCGTCACTCCGGGTGCTGCCCGGGCGAGGACGAAGCTCAGGCGGTTGCGGGTGCCCGGAACATAATTCAGCGCATTGGAATAGCGGGTGTAGAGCACAACCTGGCTGGTGAAGCTGGGGTCCACGTCCACGATGCCGCGCACCACCGCGCGTTGATCGTTGAGCTCAAGCCGCGCGCCGATTGGCTCCGCATCTTCGGCAAACAGGCGGGTGCGGCCCACACCATCGACAAACACGCTGTTGGGAAGAAGCAGCTGATCGCGAGTCCCTGCGATCATCGTCGGCGGAAGTCCGATCAGCGTGGAATCGTCGACCCCGACCACCGTCACTCCTTCCAGGTCGCCGTCCGGGGTTCGAACTGCCGCATTGGCCCGCAGGTGCGGCACCGCCCACGCGACGCCCGGAACGGAGCGGACCTGGTCGAGCGCGGTGGAGGGCATCGGATAGATGACGTCCTGCGTCCGGCTGACCGGGTCCATCACCCAGACGTCCACCGTGGCGATGTTGTGGACCGCGGTGGCGCCACGGTTGAGCAGGTTGACGAAGATCGTCAGCTGCTGCGTGATGAGCAGGGTCGAAAAGGCAATGCCGAACACCAGGCCGTAGAATTTCTGGCGGTCACCCGTCAGCATTCGGATCGCGATCCAGGTCATGGCGCCACGGCCTTGAGAGTGTTGAACTTGCCAGACGCAGAACGGACGCTCATACCTGAACGTAGGCGTTCAAGTGAACGGAGCCGTTCAATTTGTCAACTGGACGAAAGCCCAGGCGTGGTCGCACCGCCGACCTGCAGAAGCGGGAAAGCGTCGTGCTCGCCGCCAAGCGCGCCTTCTTTGATCACGGTTACGCTGCAACGAGCATTGAGGCCGTCGCTGCGGCTGCGGGCGTGTCAAAGGTTACGGTCTACAACCACTTCGGCGACAAGCGCGGCCTGTTCATCGCGGCCGTTGAGCATGAATGCGAGAACATCCGCGGGCAGTTGCTGTTTGACGACAACCAGGGCTCGGTCCGCGAACGGCTGATCGCCTTCGGCCAGTCCATGGTCGCCTTTCTGTCTCGGCCGGAGATGATCCGTTTCGAGCAACGCATCGCCGCCGAAGTGGAGCTGGAGCCGGAGCTTGGTCAGTGCTTTCTCGATGCTGGTCCACGGCGCATGCACAAGGCGCTCGCCAGCCTCCTTGAGCGCGAGCAGGCCCGCGGCAAGCTCAGAATGGACGACCCGATGCAGGCCGCCGAGCATCTTGCCGCGATGTGCAAGGGCCTCGCCGACATGGAGCGAAGGTTCGCCGGAAAGTCCGACCCCGCCGCAGCAGAGCGCCGAGTCCAGTCCGCCGTCGACCTGTTCCTGCGCGGATACGAGCAGACCAGCGCCAACGAAGGCGCATGACGCCGCTGGATGGCTGGATCAGGCTGCGTCGAAGGCCGCGAAAAGAACTTCTGAACCGGAGAGCAAGGCAGCCTCGGAACGCATGGGTTCAGATCATTTCAAAACTCTGCTCGACAGAGCCGCCGACGCGCACGGCGACCTACTTCGCCGCGTCACTTTCATAGGCCTTGAACAGGTTCTCGGGTGCCGGCACGGCGCCCTTGATGATGCAGACGATGCCTTGGTCCTCGAACCGGACGTCGACGCTTTCAAACTCGCTTGTCAGCAGCCGCTTGATCAGGCGCATGCCGAAGCCTTCCCTGTTCGGAGGCGATACCGTGGGCCCACCGATTTCCTGCCATTGCAGTTCGAATCCACCGCTCGAAACTCGCCAACTGACCAAGATCAAGCCGGTCGGAGTTGATAGTGATCCGTACTTGGCAGCGTTGGTCGCAAGCTCGTGCAGGGCGAGCGAGAGGCTCACGCCTGTTTGGGGTGCCAAGGTGACGTCAGGCCCGTCCATCTGGCAGCGATCCGCTGAGCAGAACGGTTTGAGAGCCGTCGAAATCACGTCCTTCAGCGAGGCGGACACCCAGCGTTCTCGAGTGAGGATTTCATGTGCCCCAGCCAGTGCTCCCAGGCGTCCCTCGAACTTGTCGAGAGCGGTCTCGGGGGACGACCCATTCCTGAAGGTTTGGTGAGCGAAGCTCTGAACAATCGCCAAGGTATTCTTCACGCGGTGGTTTAGCTCGCCGATGAGGACTTGTTTTCTCATCTCGGCCTTGAGGCGGGCAATCGTGGCCTGCTCAACGGCCGTCGTGGCCTCATCCAATTCTCTGATTCCGGAGAGTTCGGCAGTCTTGCCCTGTCCCGCCGCCTCCATCGCCTTCGTCATGAGAGCGACGCCCCGCACCAGTCGTCCCGCAAGAAAGACCGCAACTGCACCGCTTATGACCAGAACGAGAAGAGCAAGGATGGATCCCCGCCATAGGGCGCCGCGGGCTGCCGCCTCGACTTGATCAAGCGGAACGCCCACGATCACGGACCACCCCGATAAAGAGGATCGGTCGTAGGCGGACAGCATGCGTACGTTCTCCAGGCTCACGGTACGCTTGACCCCGCTGGCTGTTTTTGAGCTTATCGCTGCCAGCATGCTGCCGGTTGCCTTCTGACCGATGAACTCGTCCGGCTTACGGTTCCTCCAGATCACCGTACCCGTTCGATCGACGAGAGTAGCGATGTCGCCATTTTGAGCTCTGTCGCGCGTCACCAGCGACCTGAAGAGCGCCGGCTCGAAGACCATGGACACTGCGAACTCTGGTTTGGTCGTTCCAAGCGGGGCATCGATGCAGACGATCCAGGGAGCGACCTGGCCACCTGCGAGATTGCAGACCCGGGGCTTGCCGTTCTCAAGTTCGCGCCACATGTCGACCGGAGCAGGGGCTCGCGGAAGCTTGGTCCCGGGTGGCAGGCGCGTGTTGACCAGTTGCTGGCCAGACCGATCCTGAACCAAAATCCAGGCGCCATCTTCGACGAGTGTTGAACGTGCCTGCTGATCAAGCGCCTTCCAGTCGCGGTCCTTTGCAGCCTTTGAAGCGCTAAGCGCAGTGACCACCCCGATGCCGCGTTCCAATTCACGATCGACGCTTCGAGATATTGCTTTTGCTGTTTCGAGAACCTGACCTTCGGTCTGCCCTCGGCTCACGTCTTCGACATTGAGGAGGATCAGAGCGAAGGCTCCGCTGGCCAAGAGGACGCTGATGGTCGCAAGCGCAACCAGGTACGATCTTACGGAATGCACTTGCCAGGTGTCCTTCGCGCCAACCTTGATTGGCGGCGGCTCGCCTCTCAATCGCCGACATTGGGCTAGAAGGAAAGAGAGGCAGCTTCGAGGCTCAGATCCTGGGTTTACGCCTTCAACCGAACTTCACCGCTGCGACAACTAGGGCAAATTGAGCGGCCAGCCCCTGGTGATCCTTAGTCTGTCTCACCCAAATGCCTGTCCATGGTGGAAATCGGAACGGCGGCTTTCGGGTGAGCAAGGGCGAATAGCTGACGCTCGGCACTGGGGAGTGAACATCGGAACGGCGTATGTCCCTCGGCCTTGGACTGCAGGAGCCTCTGACCCGTTGGTGACTTATGCCGGCGAGGCGTCTCCGACCTTCATTCTTAGGTCGGCACGAACGTTCCGCAGGCCCTCGCTGGTCATGGCGTGATAGAACAGGATTACGAGCAAGAGCGACATCCCCGCCCATGGCGAGAACAGTAGGCTGGTCGCGATTGCGGTCAGATAGCAGATGACCCCAACCCATGGACGGCTTCGCTGTGCGGCAAAGTAGCCGGCTGGGACGTCAGGCGCGAGGCGCTCTCGATGCCGTTCGAGGTACGGAAATATCGGTGCCCATGCGAAAGACATGAGGGCTGCCAGCATACCGTACAGCACCACCGCTGATGTCTGATCGGCAACATTCCCGGCCTGCAACGCTTCGGCAAGTACCCGGGTTGGAAAGGGGATCAGGGCTGAAGTGCCCAGGATCCCGAGGTTAATCCAGTTGAGCCGGGTGTCCGTGCGGCTCACCCGTCGAAACAGCCCATGATGATTGAGCCAGATGATGCCGACATAGATGAAGGCCAGGGCGAAAGCGGCATATGATGGCCAAGCTTCCAGCAAGGCATGACCCAGAGCGCCAGGAGGTGCTTCGGGCACGTGAATTTCGATCACCAGCAAGGTGATGATGATCGGGAAGAAGGCGTCGCTGAAGCCAAGCAGCCTGGTGAGGTCGACAGTGTCCCGAGTGGAGACTTTGGTGTCTTGCTCGGCCGTCATTGTCCCATGCTCTCTAACGGCTTCACCCGCTTCCACAGATCATCAAAGGCAATGCTGTCGAAGAACGCATTGGCGCGGACGATCTTGCCGCCACTCATCTCCAGGATCCAGGCGTAGGTGTTGGTGTACGGCTTCCCGTCACGGGCCGTGCCAGCCGCGTCGAAGAAGGCGATCACGGTGTCGTCCTCGGCATAGAGCCTGCGCACCTTGGGGATCAGCCGCGAGCTCATCCGGGCGTTAAAGGGACGGATCACCTCATCGATGAACGCTGCGCGGGTTGGATAGGTCTTGGCCCCGGCGGAGTTGCCGGTAATCGTCCAGCTCGCATTCTCGGCGAGCAGGTCGTACGGGCTCCCCGTACCGGCAGCCCAGGCATCGAAGCTTCGCGCGACAAGACGATCGCGAAGGCACTGGGGATCAGCCCTCGCACCGTGGAACTTCATCGCGCCCAGGTCATGAGCCGCCTCGCCGCAAGCAGCCTCGCCGAATTGCTTCAGATCGCTCTTGCAGCAGGTATTTCCCCATCTGCTCGCGCACCCGGCAAGATACGGTCGAATATGCCGACATAGGCGCCAGCCTCACGAACAAGCGTGGTTAAGCAGGTGACACACCGGCGGATGGCGGCATTCGACCGGCGCATAGTGAATTGCAGATGGTCCGCTTTCGGCCACTTCCAGCCGCTCAGGCCAGCTCTCCGCCGAACGCCTGCTCCTGGTGGAAAGCGGCACGGCGGCTTTCGGGTGAGCGCGGGCGAATAGCCGACGCTCGTTCATGCGGAGCGGACGCCGGCTTAGAGCCCGCTGTGGACCCTCACGGCTGTTTGGCTCGCCTGAAAACCGCAGAGTGGCTCGGCGCACGAGCGATCAGTAAGTTTGCTCTACGGGTGTGAGAGGCTCCGTGACCGGTGGCAAGCGACCAATAAGCGTCGCGCATGGGATCAGGAGGACATTCCTGAGCATCGGACACAATCATCCCGGGTTGGCCCGAAAGGCCCCAGCCGTTGCATCCGTCATGCCCCCCGATCACGACCTCAGCACGAGTGACCAGCACGAAGCCTGATGCAGGTCGACCGTCAATGGTAACTGCTTCCCACCTCTGGGTTCGCTCGTGTCCACAGGCAGCGAGCAAGCAGCAGCAGCCAACGACCGGATAAGGCCACCTCATGCTTCAGCGCTCCAGACGAGCGCGTACCGCACCGAACCGGCCGGCGAACAAGGCTATGTCGCGGTTGGGGCCGATCGCCACGTCGACGTTGCCAAGGAAGGAGTGTTGCAGAAGCCTCGCGGCTGGGTCTCGATTGCAGGCCTCCGCAGGACTATCTGGCCCGAAGCGAACTGAGCCGTCCCGCTCCCCCCGAGCTTCCCGCCAGCGTCCCTCAATGTTGCCGCACGGCTGGGTTAGACGGAAGCGGTTACGAGGCATGATCGCCAGGGTGCCACCCGCAGCCCCCAAGATGGTGAACCGCATGCCGGCTAGGAGGCGGGTCGTAACGCTGCCGGTGCCCGGCAGAGCATCGCCCGTGCGGCGCAAGCGGATGGTGCCTGCTGGTGAAGACAGGAGCAGCCCTGTTGAAGTGCGACCGATACGCGGTTCGGAGGTGACAACTCGCTTGAGGTAGGCGTCGTCACGGCGCGGCATGCAGTTGGCGAGAGTGGTCACACCGCTGCCATGGAGGAACAGTTGCCGTTCGAACAGGATCGCCAGCCCTTCGGTGCGATTGCAGCCGTCCCACAGATAGTAAGCGTTGCGGGTAAGGATCAGCTCGGCAGGCTTGGCGCCGTTGCGCTGCGCTGCAGTCGGGCCACCCTCGACCTCGTAGCGACCGGCAAGTGAGGCCGCCTCTCTGCTGCCACGCCGCACAAGGTCACCGATCATCCAGTGCCCACCCCCGGCGAGCAGAATCTCACCATTGGGTCCGTTGCTGTACCGCAGGGCACCGCGCATGGCTTGCGCCCAGGCCTCACTTTGGCTCCGTGATGCCGCGTTGCAGTTGCGCTCGGTTCGGCGGTCAGGGGCTAGGCTGATCGCTCCCGACCCAGACTGATGCCACCGGCCTTTTGTTATCAAGCACGGCGTCTCGAGCGTGAAATCATCTCCTTCAACCGTCAGCGTCGGCCCGGATTGCGCGCCGGGCATCTCGATCGCTCGCCCGTCAAGTGCGCCGAAGCTCCACACGGAGCCAATGAAGGGAATGGGCGCGACCGGCACCCGATCGGAGGGCAGCGGTCCGGTTCGAGCCAGCTCCAGCTTGCGATCAGCAGCTGTGAGCACAAGGCGGTCTGGTCCTGCGAACTCCACGGTTGGCGCACTGGCGAGAAGGCTCTGAACACCGTTCTCCTGTGTGTCGAATGGTGCTCCGCACGCCATGGCTGTGGACAGCGCAAAGCCGCCGTAGAACCGGCTTTCGTGCGCCAGCCCAAGACCACCGAAGGAGTTGCACCCGACGTAGCCGCCATACCCGTGCTCGTCGAAGGTGAGCACTGGGGGCCTGCCATCGCGTCCCATCACCGCAGGCCGGCCGTCAACCGCGATTACTCGCCATTGGCCGAGCAGGTTTTGTTCCGATGGCTCGAACTGCGGTTGTCTTGAGGGGGCGGCCGAGCAGGCAGCAACGGCGATTAGCAGGGCGGCGACATTCTTACCCATTGCCGCATAACGCCCGAGCATGGGCGAACGAGAGCTTAACAGGAGCGGCTGCTTCCGCGTGTCTGCTGAGGTAAGCAGTCCTTCCGCAAGCGGCCACGTGCTTTCGGTCAGGCTGGCCTAACATCGATGGGCTGCTGGTGGTGGATAGCCGAACGGCTGCTTGTCGATGACCGGACGGTTCAAGCGGACGCTCTCTTGATGAGCGCACCCTATCGCTCCGGGTCCTTTCGGGGTCATCGCCTCGGACGATGCAGCGCATCCGTAGGCGGACGGCTGCCTTGATTGCGCAATCCTGCCAGTGGCTCCGGATAACAACGGTAGTTGTCCAAGTTGCCGCGTATACAGCAGCTGCTGGCGACCGTCGGCTGAACATCAGCTTTCCATCACATGATCATCATCGTCTTGGCCGTGAGATGGAGCCATTCTCCTGCACGCTGAATGAGGGAGGCTGCAATGGGAATCCGTGTCTTGGGTCGTCTGGCGGGCGTCACCACGCTTGCCCTTTCCGTCGCGGCCTGCGGCGGTGGCGGCGGTGGAGCGGGGCTCGTAAACACTCCGCCTCCGCCTCCACCTCCTCCGCCCCCGGCGGCCGCGGTAATCTCCATATTCGCCGATCCGGTCGCAAACGAATATGCCTCCGTCGGCGCGTCGATTGCAGGTCCGGGCGGAAACCTGGACACCTACGACACGACGGATGTGAGCTTCACCCCAGTTTCGAGCGCTTCGGCCGATCAGCCGAGAATACGGTACACCGGAACCAGCTACGAGATCGAGATGCCCGGTGACAGTTGGGACAAGCTTGTCCCATACGGCGGTCTCTCCAACCCGGGGCCTGACAACAACTATTTCGAGCCGGACAGCATCAACTCTAACGAGGGCTTTCTGGTCACCTCCAACTCGAGGACGAGGGGTTACACGCACGTTGAACTCGGGTCATGGGGCTCCCAAGCTGCCGGACGCTGGGGCTATGTAGCTTTCGGAACTCCCACACCCGGCTCAGACATCCCGGTGACCGGCTCAGCCACGTTCAGCGGCTCCATCATGGGCAGCTCGGACGTGTTGGTCCCTGACTTCTTCTATGGCGGGTACGTGCCCCTGCCTGTTAGCGGATCCATCGACTTCACCTTCGACTTCGGCAGGTCGAGTCTGTCGGGCTCCTTATCTCCGATATTGTCCACGCCCAATGGAGATCAAAGCCTCGGCACGTTCGCGTTCAGCGATACGGTCTATTCCGCCGGAAGCACGACCTTCTCGGGGAGGTTCGACACTCCGCTGACCGGCGACAACTTCTTCCTAGGCCGCTTCTTCGGCCCGGACGCCAAAGAGGCGGGTGGCGCCTGGGCCCTGCCGTTCCAGTATGACGGCTCTTCGCACCAAGCCTTCGGCGGCTTCATCGCCAAACGTAATTGAGCGGTGCGATGCTTGCGCTTCTCCTGTCCGGGGGGCTGGTGGACGCGGTGCCCGCGGGCGGCCAGGCTGCCGCGCGCACAATACCGGCGGCGCATCGGCAAATGACCTCTCGCCAGTTGCTTGCGCTTGCCGAGCGGGCACGCGCAAGCGGCGAGCGGCAGATTGCAGAGAGCGCCTACGTGGCACTGTCCGGAGACCCAGATGCCGACGTAAGGGCGGCTGCCTTGTTCGGGCATGCGATGCTGCTGTCCAGGGTTGATCAGCATGCGAAAGCGGCAACTCTGCTTCGCAGGCTGCTGGACGAGCGTCCGGGCGCCACTCGAGCAAGGCTCGAACTCGCCGGCATCCTTGTACACCTCGGCGACGAACGCGCCGCCGCCCGGGAACTGCGGTCGGTCAGTGCAGGCAAGCTTCCGCCCGACGTGGCGCGCCTGGTGGAGCGGTGGTCCGAGGCCTTGCGGGCACGTAAGCCATCGGGCTTCTCACTCGAATTTGCCCTCGCGCCGGACAGCAACATCAATCGGGCAACCCGCTCTGATGGCTTAGACACTGTTCTTGGGGATTTCGACATCGTGGAGGAAGCCAAGGCAACCTCGGGCGTAGGTGTGGCTTTGCGCGGACGTGCATACCGGCGGGTTGCGCTGAATGACGATTTCAAACTCCTTGCACAGTTGACGACGTCCGCCGACCTGTACCGCAAGAGCGACTTCAACCTGGTGAGTGCCGAGGCCTCCATCGGTCCGGAATTTACGGCTGCCGATATCCGTTTTCACGCGGATGTTGGCGTTGGACAGAGCTGGTTCGGCGGGAAGCCGCTGGCCCGCTCATTCCGGTTCTCGACATCGGCGCGACGGTCCTTTGGCGCGCGCACGGCGGTCAGCGTCAGAGGGACGGTTGCGAAGATCGATCACCGGATCAATCCCTTGCTCAGCGGCCGACAGGCGTCGCTCAGCCTCTCCGCCGAACGTGCACTCAGCAGCCGGAACGGGGTGGTCGCAAGCGGCGCTATTGACCGGTTCAAGGCCCGGGATGCCGGCTATTCAACCGCAAGCTGGAGGGCAGGTCTCCAGTTTTGGCAGGACATCGGCCGTACCACGGTGTTTGCGGGTATCGAGAGCGGCCGCCTCGAAGGGGACGAGCGCCTCGCACTTCTGCCGGAGGCGAGAAAAGATCGGCTGTCCCGCCTCAGCGTCGGTGGGGTTTTCCGGTCATTGACCTTCCGAGGCCTCGCACCCTTTGTGCGGCTGAGCCGTGAGAAGAACAGGAGCAACGTCGCCTTCTACGACTACGCACGCACCCGCACCGAGTTCGGCTTCAACCGGGCCTTCTGATCTCCGCTAGAACCGGCGGGAGGCGCGCAGGCCGAACTGGCGGGGCGAACCGGGCACCGCCACCAGCGCATTGCTGACCGGATGGAAGATGACGAACTGCGGAGTGCGCTCGCCTTCGAGGTTACGGATGAAGGCGCCGAGTTCCCAGTCCTGCCCCTCCTGGGACAGCACCAGTTGCACGTTGCTGGTCCAGGTCGGTCCCACCCTCTGCTCCGGCAGGAACGCCGACCCAACGGTTCGAGCCGAGCGGTAGTGCCTGTCCGCGAAGGCGGTCAGCCGAAAGCGGCCGAGCCGGACCTCCTGCTGTGCCTGCAGGCTGAGACTCCAGCGCGGGCTGTTGTACGGCTGCTTGCTGGTGCAATCGACCGTGTACAGGTTGGTTGCCACGTCCAAGATCGCATCACAGCCGGTGAGTGGTGGCGCGCCGCTATTCCCTTGCAGGTAGCGGAACGAGCCGTATCGGGCATGAAGATATTGGACGGTGCCGCCCACCAACGCGCCGCGCCAGAGCCGATAACGAGCTTGTGCTTCGAGCCCGGAGATGCGCGAGTTCCCGACATTGTCGGTGATCGTGACGACGCGCGGAGGGGTGGACAGGTCCGGCCGCGGTGCGCTGACTTGCTGGTCGCGGTACTTCCACCAGAAGGCCTCGAGGTCGAACTCCAACCTCCGATCGTCCGACCGATGCCGAAGTCCGAGCGTGAATGCGAGGATCCGCTCCGGATCGTAGGTCTCGAAACCGGTGGCCGGATTGAAACCGCCGGGCCGGTATCCCCGCTCAACTGCTCCGTACAGCAGAGTCCGGGGGGCGAGGTCGAGTTCCGTTCCCAGCCGCCAAGTCATGGCCTTGTCGGCGAGGCGGCCGTCGGTGACCACCAGGGAACGGGTCGCTACCGCACCAGTCGGTACGCCACCTACCAGGATGGGCAGGCCTGAACCGGGCGTCGCAGGCACGGCGAACGGCAACTCGGCCGGGCTGTCCACCAGCGCGAACAGCGGCACTGTGGGGCAGCTGCGACGGCCGGCGACTACCTGCTGGCACAGGAGGGCAAAAGTCTCGCTCTCCCGCTCGTACTCCTTGCGGTCGTGCGTCCAGCGCAAGCCTCCGGAGAGGCGAAGGGCGCTCGTGATATCCACAGTCAAGGTCCCGAACAGTGCCCGGCTGCGTGTTCGATACTGCTCGTCGGAATAGTTTAGCGACGTCGACAGATTCGTGATCCCGCCGACGTTCAACCGCTCGTTCATGAGAAAAGCGCCCGTCAGCCAGGAAAGGCGGCCGGTCCGCCCGGTGAGCCGTGCTTCCAGGCTGGTCTGGCGCGATTTCTCATCCTGTTCGAAGCCGAAGGGCGAGCTGGCCATCACGGCGTCGATGACCGAGCGCCGCCAGGCCGGGATGACGGTCAGCTGTCCGAAACCGAGATCGGCATCGAACCGGGCGTGCAGGCCCGTGAACCGGTTATCCTGGCGGGGCCGTGAACCGATCGCGTCCAGGTTGCGGCCGGCGCCCGGAAGGAAGATGCTCTGGCGGTACGCCTGGGCATCCGCCGAATAAAGGCCTTCCGACAGGGACGTGGGAGCTTCGTTGAACGCATAGCGCCCCTCCGCCGGTACATAGACGTAGTTGCCGATGTAGCTGCTGCCGAAGCTGACCCCGCCCAAGTGGGTGTGGTCGGCAGAGACGCGCACGGTGACGTCGCGGCCGAGCTTCAGCTTGACCTGAGCCCGAGCGGCCTGATGACGGGGACCGGTGCTGTAGCCATCGAGGAAGTGTTCCTGGCTCCCGAGAGAGCCGGCAAGCCGGACGGCCGCCGCGGGTCCGACTGGCAGGTTCAGGGCGGCTTCCGCCTTGAAATCGTCGCTGGTCGCCGCGCTCCCTGCAACAAGTGCGCCGAGTTCACCAAAGACGGGCTGTCGGGGCTCGATGTTGATCGAGCCGCCCGAGGCGTTCCGACCGTAGAGCACTCCTTGCGGTCCCTTCAACAGCTCCACCCTCTCGAGGTCGAAGAACGGCGACATGGTGGCATTCGGGCGAGTGATGAACACGCCATCGTAGCTGAAGCCGATCGCCGGATCGCTGTTGGCCAGCAGCGTGAAGTTGCCGACTCCTCGAATGAAGACGAGGTTGCCGGTCGCTGTGCCGAGAACCGTCAGTGCCGGGAACAGCTGGTTGAGTTCGTCAGCCTGCCGGACCCCCGCCCGCGCGAGTTCGTCGCCGCGAGCGACACTGAGCGGCACCGGTGTGTCCTCGAGCAGCTCCTCCCGCCTTCGGCCCGTGACGATGATCTCTGCAGGAGGGGCAAGTCCGTCCGGGCCGGAAGGTTGGTCAGGTTGGGCACGGGCACCAGCCGGAAAGAGCAGGGTTGCCGAGACGATCGACAAGCGCGCGAGCGGTGGCAAGCTTAACGATCTCATCGGCGCAGGAAGTCCGGGGTGATGCCTCGCTGCCGCCAGTAGCTGACCAGCCCGATTTTCCGCATCAGCGGCAGGAAGCGGGGGTCGCGCTGCATAGTCGCCGCGTTGGGCGTAAACAGCATGTTGGTCTTGCGGCCCCGCACATCCGGAACTCGCGGCTGCCCTGGTCGCCACTGCATCGCTGCAAGGATCGGCCCGCGCTCAAGATAATAAGCATCGGCCAGATCGAAAGCGGCGTCGGTTGCGCCCATGATGTTGAACAGCATGATCGCGTTGACAACGCCATTCACGCTGCGTTGCACTCCCGCCATCACTTGTCTGACCGCCGCATCGATCTCACTGCGGTCACGGCTCAGCGCTGCGATGAGACCCGCGCGCAGGCTCGCGACCGTCGAGGCGGGAAGCGGCGGGCGGCCGTAAGCATCGTCAACAAGGGCCAGGGCCCGCTCGATGCGGCCGGTGCTTGCCAGGAGCCAGAGTCGGCCGAACCAGACGCCTGGGTGTCGCGGGAACATCTCCATGGCTCGACCCGAGATCTGGTCGGCTTCAGCAATCCGGTCCAGCATCCAGTGAGCATAGATTTGGCGATAGTGGAGCCGAACGTCGAACGGCTCACCGCTGAGGTAACGGAGCCGCACCTCGGAGCTTTCGCGCGGGCGACCAGTCGCTGCCATCAGGAACGCTTTGGCGTCAATCGTCGCCAAATGACGCGGGTGCTGCGCCAGAACGGCGTCGAAGCGGCGCTCGGCCGACAGCCAATCCCCATAGTAGGGGATCGCAATCGCCAGGGCCGCCTTGGCGTCGGCGTTTGCGGGATCGAGGCGTAAGGCCCGCTGCGCTGCGCGTTCTACGTCCAGGGTCGGCGAGGTGGTTTGGGCCAAGGAGGGATGTTCGGACCGGGCCACTGCCAACGCCAGAGCGCCCCACGCTTGAGCGTTGTTCGGCGATACGGCGACAGCTCGTCGTAGTAGTGCCAGGGCTTGGGTCGTCGATTCCTGTTTTCCCGCGCGCGCGATCGCGTCGCTCTCCGTGATCAGCTGGGCAGCCAGGTCTTCCTTCGACTCTCCTGCCTGCCAAATCGCGGCGCCGCCCGCCGCGGCCAGAGCGAGGCCCCCACCGAGCAGCCTGCGCCTTGACCAGGACGACCGGGCGATTTTCTCGTCGGCCGTCACTGGCTCTGCCGCACAAAACGGTGTTTCAGCCGCCCGCAGGATCAGCCGGTAGCCGGTGCGGGGAATGGTTTCGATGTCCACGGCACCGGGTGCCACCTGGGTCAGCACACGGCGGAGTCGCCCGATTGCTCGGTTGATGCTGTCGTCCCCGACGATGGCCCCGCCCCAGCATTCGTCGAAAAGCTGGTTACGAGTGACGACTGTCTCACTGGCATCCAGTAGAAGCAGAAGTACCTGCATGATGCGCGGCTCAAGGGACGTCTGCCCGGCCGGACCCGCTATGATCCTGCGCGATGGGCTCACCCTCAGGGTGCCTTCGGTGAAATCTGACCGGCTGGCGAGATCCCGAACTTTCAGCACCAAGCCCTCCACCGTCTGGGTTGCTCGTGAGGCCTTGTCGAAAGTCTCAGGGACGAGTGACAGACTGTCAACAGGCCACAAGCGATCGGCAGATCATCGTGTTTTGGTGAGATGATCATCATGGCAAGCCGACGTCACCACGGTTCATCTGATGGGGCCGCGAACGGCGGCAGAGATGGACGGAGACAGTCATGAAAACCACTCTTTGCGCGACTGTGCTGGGGTCGCTGCTACTTGCATGTCCGGCGGCTGCGGATCACATCTTCAATTCGACGGAGTTTGCCACCCGTGGCGAGTGCGAGGCTGAGAATGCACGTCTCAGCAACGAAGACGCCGAGCGGCAGTTTGCGCTCCGCCCGGACCGGTTCTCGAGCCTGGGCGAAGCGCGCAGCTTCATGACGCGCGCGTTCACCTGCGAGTACGATCCAGACACCGACACCTGGTACTTCGCTGATCATCGCCGCGAAGTCCTTAATAGCGAGTGGTTCCTGCGCCGGCAGTGACTTAGCCGGATTGTAGGCCCTGCCGGTTCCTGATGCGACATCGGGAACCGGCAACCTGACGCGAGCTCCGGGGACACCTCAGGACGGGCAAGCTGAGACGTGCTTTGCGGGGCGCCGGCGCCGCATGATCGTGCCGACGAGTCCGAAGCCGAGCAGCATGGTCGCCCATGTGCCGGGTTCAGGCACGGCGGAGGCGACGTCATGGCGGAACCCGGTGAGGCCGAACCCGGTCGGATCGTCGTTCCAGATGGTTACGCCGCGAATGTCGTGAACGCCTCCGGTTCGCGTGAAGCCGAAGCGACTGACTAGCGGAAGGCTGCCCAGAGTCAGGGCCTCGATCAGCGATCCGTCACCACGGAAGAAGCTGACATAGGCGTTGCCGCCGTGACCGCCGGCGAGGATGAAACCAAACTCGGACTGGTCGGTGGAGAACAGCAGCGACACCGCGCCTTCTCCGATGGCGTCGAACACGGGATAGCCTGACGTCCCGATGCCACTGAGCACGATCCCCGCGGGGCTCTGAAGCGCGGCGAGGTTTTGGCCCGGTGCCCCGGCTTGGAGGTTCAAGGCTCCGGACGGAGTGCCGCTGACCTGATCGAATTCGCCAGAGGGCGATACCGTCTGGCCTTGGAAGTGCTCGCCGAAACCGACGCCATCAACGATAAGCAGGCCATCGTAGTTCGTGCCCGCACCCGGCGCTGCCGTGAGTGAGGCGAACGACACGAACTCCGTGCCGGTCAAGCTTCCGTAATTGACCTGCGTGATCTCGGCTGCCCTTGCGTCGGCGGAGAACAGGCTGATGCCGAGTGCCGCAATCACAGCCTCCTTGCGCAATCCGTTGTGCTGCTTCACCATCGAACGGTCCTTTCGTCATTCGGCACAAGCCGGTGATCGGGTGGGCGGACGAGAGGGTCAGCTTTCCCGTGCCGCCATCCTGACGCATCGGCTCATCGGGCGGCATTACGGAAGGCTGACGGTTGGCTGACGATGTGCCGACGGAGGGTCGATCACTCCAATGGACATGAAGAGCAGCGTGCTGATTACCGCCGCGTCCCTTGCCGACGTTCCGGATTTCACGGTCGGACTCGTGCACGTCTCTCCCTCCACCCGCACGGTCAGCGGTCCAGGCGGCAGGGGGCAGGCGGAACCCAGGGTCATGCAGGTACTGATCGTTCTTGCAGACGCAGCCGGCTCGGTGGTCACGCGCGAGACGCTGCTGGAGCGGTGCTGGGGTGGTGTCTACGTGGGGGATGACAGTCTCAATCGAGCCATTGCAGGTGTCCGGCGCCTCGCCGCCGGCATCGCTGCGAACAGCTTCGAAATCGAGACCATTCCACGGACCGGCTACCGCCTGCTCACCCGGGTCGAACCCAACGAAGAGGCAGACATCCGAACCGCACCTACCGAGGCCACGTCCGGCCCAGCAGCTCCAAGGAGCTTAGGGCGGAGAGGAGTGCTCGCCGGCGGGTTGGCCGCAGCGGCCGGTCTCGGAATATGGCTTGCGCGCAAGCCGGCGGCTGATCCCGCCGAACCGCTGGTCGAGGCTAGCCGTACGGCCATGCGCAGCGGAACGCCGCAAGGACAGCGCCGCGCCGTCGCGCTGCTCGAACAGGCTGTGCAGCAGGTGCCCGGAAGTGCCGCCGCATGGGGTCTGCTCGCGCTCACCAGAGCGCGAATCGATGAGCACAACACGGCGCCCACGACCTCACAGGCCAGCAGGATCGAGGAAGCCGCTCGGACCGCCTTGCGGCTCGACCCGGACAATGCCGATGCAAGTGCCGCGCTCGCAGTTGCCATCCCTTACTATGGCGACTGGCTCGCGGCCGAACGGCGCTTCGATGCCGTGCTCGCTAGGCATCCTGACCACCTGTTCGTGAAGGACTCCCGCGCGTTCCTGATGGGCGCCGTCGGGAGAATGCGCGAGAGTGCCCGCTATCGGCTGGAGTTCTCGGCCGAGGACGCGTTCGACCCCGACCTCCGGACCCGTGAGATCTACGCCTACTGGTTTCTCGACCGGATTGCGGAGGCGGATCGCGCTGCGCACCGGGGGCTGGCGATGTGGCCCAGGCATGCCGGAATCTGGTTCGGGAGGCTGTGGGTGCTGGCCGGTACGGGGCGGTTCGACCGTGCGCTGGCCCATATCGAGGATGGCGTGCAGCGCCCGGCGCTGCCTCCGCCGATGGTTGCGACCTTGCGCAACGCGATCAACGCCGCCGGGACCGGCAGCCCCACCGACATCGCGGCGGCATCACGTCAGGTGATGAGCGGGGTAGAACGAAGCGTCGCGGCCGTGGTGAACGCTGTTATGCTCCTGAACCTGATGAAGCAGACGGACACCGCTTTCTCGCTCGCACGAGCGTATTATCTGGAGGAAGGACCAGTCATCGCGGCCGTGAACTGGCGGCCGGGGCAACCGCTGGTTCCTGACCAGCGTCGACGCAAGACCAACATGCTGTTCACGCCGACGGCCGCCCCCATGCAGCGCGACCGGCGTTTCATGCCGCTGATGCACGACATGGGTCTAGAGAACTACTGGAAGCAGAGCGGCTTAACGCCCGAATTCCTGCAGCGGCTCCAGGCTTAGCAGCTCGGAGCGGAGGAGGGTGCCGGCCGGGGATGCCGCTGGTCGCCGGTCCTAGCTGTCCTCACGCGCCCTTCCTCTCGGGTGGCGACAACGCCGTTCACGTTCATGGCCTGGTGCTGATGAAGCGGGCAACCTGTTTCGGGTGGCTCGGCGCTCACCGCGACCTCGCCGAAGACGCAGGGTTGGCTTCCGCAGAAGCAAGCTGGCGCTCCTGGGTCTCGAAGTGAAACAACTGGTGGGGGTCGGCATCGTGGTTCTCGGCCCCACATTCTTTCCGACCGCTTAGCGCCCATGCCGGGCGGTCAGAGCGGTGTTGCGGACACCCGAAAGCGGACGCTCCGCCAGCTACATAGGTAAGGCCCGATGCCTACCCAAGACGGACAATGGGTGAATGATCCGCCGCTTACCCCGAACGCATCGACCTGTGAGGTGAACACTTGGGTTAGACGGGTTCCATGGAATGCTCGCGACGCTCCTCAAGTCGCTCCTGAGTGGCAGCGCTGTCGCGGCCGAACCTGAGGGCGGATGCTTGGCTTCGAAGCGCAATGGAACACAGCAGATAACCCAGGATGGCGCTTCCGCCATAACCGACGAGCGGGGTGGGATAGTTGCCCAGTGCCGCTGCAATGACGAGCGCGGCCCACACCGCGCCGAATACCGCGTGGCCAAGCGCCGTCGGGGGAGCTTTCCGAAGGCCGATCACCGCCGGCATCAGCGAAATCAGCGATCCGGAGATCACTGCCACACCCGCCGCCGGGTGCACATCAAACGACGTCAGGAGAATGCCGTCGACGAAGGGCATGGCTCCTTGCGTGTCGGGCCGCAGCATCGCTGTGGCGAAGCCGGTCAGCGCGGCAGCCGCGGCGCTGAGCGTGCGGGGGTCCGGCCGCATGAAAGCCAAGATCAGTGCTCCCGCTGCCAGCCCTCCGCTCATCGCCCGGTCAGGCTGCAGCGCGAGGACGATCGCGGTCAGCGTTACGCCAATCGCTCCAGTCCAGTTCCGAGCAGTTGCGAAGGTGAGAACCAGGACTGGCAGGAGTATGAGGCTCGGTTGAATGATGATGTTTCCGAAACGAAGCCAGCGCGTTGCCCCGTTCACCGTGGTCCCGAGCAGAAAGCTTGTCAGCAGCACGACGGCAAGACCCAGGCACACCGCACCCGCACTTACTCGCCATGATCTCTGAGAAAGGATGACCACTATCACGACGCCGATTGCAAAAGCGGCGCCGTTCATGAGCAGGTAGGATAGAGGCGCACCACCTGCCGCCATGTATCCGAGGCCCAGTGTCGTTGCGGCGAACCCGCACAGAAGTACCGCGTGTTGGGCCACCCTCATCGATCCACTCCCCGAGTTTGCCGCATAATGGCGACAAAGCCGCGGCTTCAGCAAGGCCGTCGTAAGGCGCTTTGGTCGAGATCCAGAAAGGAGCTGATCAAGTCCGCCTCGTGTCGATCTCAGAAGCTCGGCCTGAACCTAGCGAATGGGTGGGAAACGGACCTTCTGCTGACGGCTGAAAGCAACCGTCTCGCTGTTTTTGAAGGGCGGCTGGGACACGGCTGCAAACCAACCGCCATTGAAGGTCGGAAGCTGCTGTAGGTGACCGGTGACAGCCTCCCAGCCGTCGAGTTCCTCATGAAACGTCCACATCTGCTCACCCACCAGCACGTCAACGCAGATTAGGTCCGTAGTGAGTTCGTCCCGCTTGTAGAACGTCACCTTGGCAATGTCGGACAGCGGAAGCTTGGCGATCAGATCTGCATCGATAGCGGACATCGGGGCGAGTTTGGCTGCGTCTTCCAATCTGCGCAATCGGGTCGGGCTTAGACCTTTGGCCTGGATGGCTAGGAACGGGACGTAGAGAAGCGCTAGTAACTTGCGCCGTCGATCAGGCGACGGGGAAGCTCGCGCCACAGTTCGGGATCAAACATCCTAAGATTAACCGCCATGCGCGGGTAAGATGGATCGGTCGGCGTCCAATGGGTCGTGCAACCGCAAGTTTGGCAGTGCCACAGATCCAGTGCGCGATCGCCCTGCTGGTATGAAACGCCTTCGCCGTGCACGGTGATAGCGCCGGGCGGGCAATGGTGCCACAGACCACCGATGCGCCGACATATTGAGCAGTTGCATTCACCCGCATTCGCCGGCGCTTCTCGGAGGATCAGGTGGATACGCCCGCAATGGCAGCGTCCGTGGTGCTCGCTCATCTTGGCAGCATCCGAGATTTGGCGGATGTCCGCAACCGGTCGCCTTGCGACATTGGCTACTTAGCTAGATGGAGGTCTGCTTTCCGGTTCCAGCCGCCAGAACCGGATTAGCCGCAAACGGCCAGATTGAGCCACAAAGCCGTGCGGACTCGATCACGGGATTGGCCGTTCCACCTCGGCCTTGTCACGGGTTTAACGCGTTCCTCATCTCTGGCTCCCTAGCCTTCTTCTGGGCGAGGAAGAGGGCGGTCACGGTCCCGACAATGGCGGCGGTCACGCCGACCTTCTTTATGAGACCAGTTTTGTTGTGCCGCCATTCGGCCGGTACGCCCATTTCTTTCGGGATGTTTGGAATCTGACTGTGTGCCAGGTCCTCGATCACTCCCTCGATCATGTTCACGCGGTCCGCACCGATCAGCAGCAGCCAGTGAGCCCAGTTGGACTCGCTCCACCTGAAAGCCAGGCGCCGCATCGATCCGCTGAGCCCTGATGGTGGACTTGCCGTGCCGAAGACCGCCGGCAGCCACTTGTGCTCGACAGACTTCAGTAGCTCGATGTCGGGCTCTTGCTGTGTGGGACGCTGCCACTCGCCGCTATGGTCATCCTCCGACCGGTCCCGATAAGGGTAGGTGGGATCGTTCTGCGGGTTGGCATCCACACCCCATCCGACGATCATCGCGTGATCGACCGTTTTCGCCGGATTGCTGGTCCGCATGGCCACTCTGGTTTCACTCACGGCCATGCTCCTCATGCAGCCGACGGCAGCAGGACCGGCTTGATGCACTCGTCCAGCTTGTCCGAGAAGATGTGATACGCGTCCGCGATGTCGTCGAGCGGCACGCGATGGCTGATGATTGCCTTGGGGTTGAGATTGCCGACACGGACATGCTCGATCAGCCTCGGCAGCAGCCGCTTCACACTCGCCTGATTGGCGCGGATGGTCAGGCCCTTGTTCACGACATTGCCGATCGGGACCATGTTTCCGGTCGGACCATAGACTCCTACGATCGACACCACGCCGCCCTTCTTGACCGAGTTGATTGCCCAGTGGAGCGCGATGGCCGAGCCTGACTCCAGCTTCAGTCGCTTGCCAAGAATCGTCTGGAGCATGCTGCCCGTAGCCTCCGCGCCAACTGCATCGATGCAGACGTCGGCGCCAAGTCCGTCCGTGGTCTTCTTCATGAAGACGACCACGTCATCCAGCTCCTTGAAGTTGTAGACCTCGGCCGGCGCGAAATCGCGGACGAACTCCAGCCGATAGTCGATATGGTCGATGACGATTACTCGCCCGGCACCGAACAGCCAGGCACTTCGGGCTGCAAGCATACCGACCGGGCCGGCGCCGAAGACGACCACGGTGTCGCCCTTCTGGATGCCGGCCATCTCCGCGGCCTGATAACCGGTAGGCACCACGTCCGTCAGGAGCACGGCATCATCAGGATCCATCCAATCCGGGATGATGGTCGGTCCGAAGTCAGCGTAGGGCACTCGGGCATATTCCGCCTGGCCCCCGTCATAGCCGCCTGCCGTATGCGAATAGCCGAAGATGCCGCCCACTGCCGTCGCCTGCGGATTGGACTCGTGGCAGTTGCCGAACAGGCCCTGCTTGCAGAAGTGACATTGGCCGCAGGCGATGTTGAAGGGCACCAGGACATGGTCGCCTGCCTTCAAATTCTCGACCTCGGGCCCGACCTCTTCAACGATCCCGCAGAATTCGTGGCCGAAGGTTTGCCCCACCCGGGTGTCGGGCACCATGCCGTGATAGAGGTGCAGGTCGGAGCCGCAGATGCAGCTTCTCGTAACCTTCACGACGGCGTCGCGCGGATGCTCGATGCGCGGCATGGGTTTTTCGTCCACGCGGATCCGGTATGGTCCGCGATAATTCATCGCGCGCATGAGCCGTCCTGTAAGCAGTCTGTCATCTCTTGGAAGGCGAACGATCTTGGCAGGCCGCAGTTGCCGCCCCCCTAAAAAAGCGGGTCATGTCCGTTTAGAATGGTAGCTTCCCAAGGGCGGAACGGCTGGAGCCGGTCAAGAACGACGGCTCGGGTATCTGCACGGACGACCGTTGCAACGGGCGTCTGCTGTGTTCTTCGGCAAGAGCGGGCAGTATCAGTATTACGCCTGCTCAGACCGCGCCCGGGCCGGTCTCAGCGTATGCAAGGGGCGGCGGATCGGCCGCTCCAAGCTCGACAACATCGTGCTCGATGCACTGGAGCCGAAGCTGCTCACGCCAGAGCGGCTGCGCGATCTGCTCTCCGGCTGGCTGGATCACGCGTCTGACGTCATTGATGCCCGGCGGCAAATTCAAAGCGTCCGACCCGTTGTTCTCACGCAAGCACGGCGAACTTGTGGAGCAGATCGCCCAGGTGAAAACGGATGTGGTGCTGCTTGAGAGACAGCTGGCCAACTCTGAGCGCCGCATCACTACCCAGCTAATCGAACGCTTCGGTGAGATGATGCGCGAAACGCTCCGGGGCGACGACCCTTCCCTTCGTCAGTATTACACCCGTGCCATTGTCAGTCGCGTCGAGGTTGGTGATGACCAGATCAGAATCTCGGGGTCGACCAAGGCGTTGGAGCATGCCGTGGGGAGGACTGCTGATGCGCCTGATGGGCCAGTACCCAACATTGAACGGGAATGGCGCGCCCGGCAGGATTCGAACCTGCGACCACAAGCTTAGAAGGCATGTGCTCTATCCAACTGAGCTACGGGCGCGTCTTGATCTCGCTAGGCGGCTTGACCCGGCCGCTCAAGTGTTCATCGTCCGTTCAAGCGGGGAGGGTGAGCCTTGCTTCACCAGACAGGGGAATGTCATGGGTTGGTCGACACGGGCTCTTCTCGCGCTCGCGTGCATGGTGGTGGGTCATTCGCCCGCCGCTGCCGCGACCATCATCATCCTGACCGATCCGATGACGCTCGACCGGCGGATGGTGGTGATGGAAACGCCGGGGCGTGATCGCTTCCTGCTCTGCAATGCCCCGCCCGCGGTTGCTGGCTGCAGGGAGGTGCCGGTAACGCGGCGCAAGCGCTAGGCGGCGACCGTCTCCAGCAGCCCTTCGAACAGCCGTCGTCCGTCCGTGTTGCCGTGCGCGGCCTCGACCGCCCGCTCGGGGTGCGGCATCATGCCGAGCACATTGCCCGCATCGTTGATGATCCCCGCGATGGAGTGGGCCGAACCATTGACCTCGCCCGAGTAGCGGAAGGCCACCCGTCCTTCGCCCTCCAGCCGAGCGAGCGTATCCGAATCCGCCTGGTAGTTCCCGTCATGATGCGCGACGGGAATCGTGATCTCCTCGCCGGCGCGATACTGGCTGGTGAACAAGGTCTGCGTGTTCTCCACCTTAAGGTGGACCGGACGGCAGACAAAAGTCAGCCCGCTGTTCCGCATCAGTGCGCCGGGCAGCAACCCAGCCTCCGTCAGCACCTGAAAGCCGTTGCAGATGCCCAGCACCGGAACGCCGCGCCCCGCCGCGTTTGCCACGGCGCGCATGATCGGCGAACGCGCCGCCATCGCTCCGCTGCGCAGATAATCCCCATAGGAGAAGCCACCCGGAATGCCGATGAAGTCCACGCCGGCGGGCAGCTCGGTCTCGCGATGCCAGACCATGTGCGGCTTGCGCCCGATAACGGTCTCGAGCGCCACCGCCAGATCACGGTCGCAGTTGGAACCAGGAAAAACGATGACCGCGCTGTTCATGGTCAGGCCACCCGCTCGATACGAAAATTCTCGATCACCGTGTTGGCCAGCAGCTTGCGGCACATCTCCTCGACCGCCGAGTCCGTCGTACCATCCGCCAACTCAAGCTCGATGAGCTTGCCGGCGCGAACGTCGCGGACTCCGTCGAACCCGAGACCTTCCAGAGCGTGGTGAATGGCTTTCCCCTGCGGGTCCAGCACGCCGGCTTTCAAGGTGACGAACACGCGCGCCTTCATGGTGCTCCTCGACGATCTCGTGAGTGGGGGCCAACGTGGGCGCTATGCCGCCAGCGGGCCGCTCGGGCAAGCTTTACCGCCTGTTTACCTTGGCTGTGCGATCATCGGAGCGGAAAGGAGCAGGCCATGGGCCTTCTCGCGATTGCCATGTTCGTCGCCCTGTTCGGGTTCGGCCAGCGCTACTTCGGGTGGAGCGATCCCGAGGGGAAGGTGCAGCTTGCGCTGATCGCCAGCTTCGTCATGGGGCTGATGGCGGGCTTCAAGAACCGCTGAGCGCGCTCTGATCGGCTACTCAGCAGCCTGCACGGCCGACGGTTGGCCCATCTCCTGAGCTTGCCGACCTGCGGTCAGGGCCGCAATCCGGTCCGGCGCCACCCCGGCGTGCCACAAGCCCAAGCGCACCAGGGTGCGGCTCGAACGGCGCACCCAACCATCGCGGCGGATCCCTTCGCCGGACACGAACGCCTCGTCAGGTAGCTGAACGACGGCCGGTAGCCGGTGCAGCAGGTCTTCGTGGCTCATCACCGGCAGCGGGCGGTAGCCACCTGCCGCCATGTAGCGATCCTTGCGAACGGCCAGTCCCTGCGAGAGCGAGGGAAGCTGCAGTAGTCGGGTGCGCAGGTCGACAGCCTTCTCCACCAGGCGCGCCCGTCGTGCGTCATCCTCGATGCAGAGCCAGAAGCAGCCCGGCCGCAACGAGCGATTGAGGTGCTTCCTGGCACGCCAGACCGCCAGTGAGTCCAGCACCGTACCCGGCGGCACGAACAGCAGGCCACCATAGCGCGAAGCCTCTGCCCCCCGCGCCAGCTGTGCCGCCAGCCCGGGCGATCCACGAACCATGGTGGCACCCGCTGCGCTGGCCAGGCTCACGGTCGCGTCGGTGGACCCGCCATCCGCAACGATGATCTCATCAGCCTCCGACAGGGCGGACAGACATGGCTCAAGCCGATGGGCATCGTTCAACGTCGGAACTACCGCACTGATGCGCAAAACGCTCTGCCCCCCTTCAGCCTCTCGGCAGTCCGACTTGGAGCATAACGGCCGTCGGAGGAAAAGGCCCGGGCGTGCGCCGTCCCCGAACGGCTCAAAGCCAGCCGTGCTTGCAATACCATTCCGCGGTGGCGCGCAGCCCTGCGTCGGCGTCGATCCGCGGCTGCCACAGCTCGGCGGGCGGGCGCTTGTCCGGAGACACGACCCAGTCCGGGTGGCAGAAATAGGCGGCACGGTCGGCGGTCAGCTTGGACTTGGATCGTCGCAGCAGGCCGTCGATACGGGCACCGGCCCGGATCAGCGGAGCGGGCACATGGAAGCTGATGGCGCGGCGATCCTGCGCGTCGGCCAGGGCGCTGGCGAATTCCTTGTGGGTATACCCGCCGGGCCGCCCGTCGTCGGGTTCCAGCACCCGCTGACTGGGCGCTGATGGGTCGGCGAGCGCCAGGAGGAGCCGGGCGAGGTCGTCGACGTGGATCAACGACAACCGGCCCGCGGGAGGAAGCGGGACCACCCCCATGGCCGCCGCCTTGAACAGCTCCAGCGTCTCGCGGTCGCCCGGCCCGTAGACCGCCGGCGGGCGGACGACGATCCAGTCCAGGCCCGAGCGCATGACCAGCTCTTCGGAGCGGGCCTTTGAGCCGCCGTAATGCGACAGAGCAGGTTCACGGGCAGCGAGCGAGGAAACATGCACGAACCGGCGAAGGCCGGCCGCGGTGGCCGCGGCGAGCACCGCCAGGGTTCCCGCGACATTTCCAGTCTCGAAAGCGGCGGGATCGCGCGCGGTGATCACGCCTGCCACATGGATGACTGCATCGGCGTCGTCGACCAGCCGAGTGAGGGCGCCGCGGTCCTCCAGCGATCCGTCAATCCAGCGGATTCCTTCGCGGTCCTTCCGGGGACGACGGGTGAGGGCGTTCACCTGGTGCCCCGCCGCCACTGCCAACTCCAGCAGGCGAGCGCCTACGAAGCCGGTGCCCCCCGTCACCGCCAGCCTCATAAAGGAGACCAGTCCGCTTCCGTTGACGCTTCCTCGATCTTCTCCTGCGGAGCGCCCAGCCGATCGATCAGGGCATCGAGCAGCGCCTCGACACCGTCGCCGGTGGCAGCCGAGATCACCCAGGGTTCGCTCCCGCACACCTCGGACAGGGCAGTCCGGACCTCGGCAAGCTGTTCCTCGTCCACCAGGTCCGCGCGGCTGAGTGCCACTACCTCCGGCTTGTCCTCGAGGCCCGCGCCATAGGCTTCGAGCTCCCCGCGGACCACTTGATACGCCTCGACCGGGTCCTCGCCCGCCGCATCGACAAGATGCAGTAGGACCTTGGTTCGTTCGACATGGCCCAGAAAGCGGTCGCCGATCCCGGCGCCTTCCGCCGCGCCCTCGATCAAACCCGGAATATCGGCCAGCACGAACTCCCGTCCCTTGTGCTGGACCACGCCCAGTTGCGGCCGCAGTGTCGTGAACGGATAGGCGCCCACCTTCGCCACGGCGTTGGTCGTGCGGTTCAGCAGGGTCGACTTGCCGGCGTTCGGAAGCCCGATCAGGCCCACGTCGGCAAGCAGTTTCAGCCGCAGCCAGACCCACAGCTCCTCACCCGGCCAACCCGTGCCATGCTGGCGCGGAGCACGGTTGGTGGACGTCTTGTAGCTGGCGTTCCCCCGGCCACCGTCGCCGCCTTTCAGGAAGACAAGCCGCTGGCCTTCCTCGGTCAGGTCCGCCAGGAGGGTGCGGTCCTCGTCGTCCGCCAGGATCTGCGTGCCCACTGGCACCTTGATCACTAGGTCCTCGCCACCCGCGCCGGTTCGATTGCTTCCGGAGCCACCCTTTCCGCGTGGAGCCCGGAAATGCTGCGTGTAGCGGAAGTCGATCAGCGTATTCAGGCCCGGAACGGCCTCGAAGATGATATCGCCGCCCTTGCCGCCTTCACCGCCGTCCGGCCCGCCATACTCGATGAACTTCTCACGCCGGAAGCTGACGGCTCCCGGGCCGCCCGCGCCGGAGCGTATGTAGATCTTGGCCTGGTCGAGGAAATGCATCGCGCCGACTTAGGCGCAGACGCTCCGAATTGCCACCGACGGGGCTATTCCACCGGGTCCAATCCGGGGTTGGTCCACAGATAGGCGATCGGAACCCCCAAAGTCAGACAAACGATCGGCGCGGCGAAGGCAGCATGCATGCTCAACAGCGACATGGCCGCAACCACCGGCGTTGCGAGCGCAACCAGGAGCACGAGGGTCAGGGCACCCGAGGACTCGCGCGCTGCCTGTTGCACTTGGGACCGGTCACCGAACAGCCGGGTCAGCCGATCTACCATGCGGCTCGCCGTGGTGGTGCACAGGGCGGGCACCAACGCATGGACCACGCAGGCCAGTCCCGCGCCGATCAGCATCAGCCCGACAAGCACCGCAAACCGCAGATGCTGAAAATATCCTTCGCCCGCTTGCTCCAGATGGAGCTGGCTCTCTGACAATGCGCTACGCTGTTTCATCGCCCTCATGCCAGCGGCAAAACGCCAAGGGGTCAACCGGTTCCACGCTGGCCTGCCGACTGGCGACGACGAACGGTCCGCTCACGACAGCAGGAACCGGTACAACCCGTAGCCGCTGGTCGCCGTCAGCACGATCCCGACCAGGACGAGCAGCTTGTCCGCTTCGACCCGCTTGGCGATGATTGCACCCATGGGTGCCGCGATGATCCCCCCGATGAGCAGGCCGAGGATCGCCACCGTGAAGGCTTCCCAGCCGATCGTCGCGAGAAAGGTCGCCGAGATGGTGATGGTCAGGAAGAATTCGGCGGTGTTGACGGTCCCGATGGTCATGCGCGGCGTCGTGCCCTGGACCATCAGGTTGGACGTTACGATCGGCCCCCATCCGCCGCCCCCCGCCGCATCCAGGAACCCGCCGGCCAGGCCGAGCGGCTCGACGATCTTGGGCTCGCGTTCGACATGGCGGTGGGTCGCGCCGCGCCACAGGAGATAGATGCCGACTGCCAGAAGGTAGCCCAGCACGAACGGACGCGCCTTCTCCGCGTGGATGTTGCTGATGACATAGGCTCCGGCGATCCCGCCGATCACGCCCGGGATGACGATGCGCGCGAACAGCCTCCAGTTGACGTTGCGGTGCGCCACGTGGCTGATCGCGCTCACGCCCGTGGTGAAGCTCTCCACCGTGTGCACGCCGGCTGAAGCCGCCGCCGGGGGCACTCCCATGCTGACCAGCAGGGTCGAGCTGATCACGCCATAAGCCATGCCCAGCGCGCCATCGACCAGCTGCGCCGCGAACCCGATCAGGATGAAGGGAAGCAGAACGGCCGGGTCGGCCATGATCTCGGCAAAGATGGGCGGACCCTTTCCGCAGGATGCAAAACGGAGGGGCTTGTGCCCCAAGCCGGCACGTTCGCCAAGCACTCCTTCGGCGACATGCTGGCAATTGCGGTTATGGCGAATTACATTGCCTGCGGTTTGTCGCGAAGGACTTCGAGAGTTGGCGCTCGCCCTGTTCAACTATCTGGATAGCGTGAAGGCCCGCGACCCGGCTGCGCGAAGCCGCTGGGAAGTGCTGCTGTACCCGGGCGTGTGGGCGCTTGCCTTCCACCGCGTCGCGCACTGGCTCTACGGGGGGAAGCTGTACTTCCTCGCCCGCTTCGTGAACCATCTTGCGCGCTTCCTGACCGCGATCGATATCCATCCGGGTGCCAGGATCGGCAAAGGGTTCTTCATCGACCACGGCTTCACCGTCATCGGCGAAACCGCCGAGATCCACGATGATGTCACCATCTACCAGAACGTGACGCTGGGCGGGACCAACCCGTCGACCGGAGTCGGCGGCAAGCGGCATCCCACGTTGCGCTCAGGTGTCGTGATCGGCTCGGGTGCACAGGTGCTGGGACCGATCGAGGTCGGCGAGGGCGCTCGCGTCGGCGCGAATGCCGTGGTTACCAAGGACGTGCTGCCCAGCACCACGGTCGTCGGCATCCCGGCCAAGCCCGTGCCGATGGACGTGGTCCATTACAGCCCCGGCTTCGTGCCCTACGGCACGCCATGCGGGGAAGATTGTGATCCCGCCCGCGTCCGCCTTGCCGAGTTGGAGGCGCAGATCGACGCCCTCCGCAGCGAGGTCCAGGTCCTCAGAGCCATGCGCCAGGAGGCGCCGGAGAGCAAAGTTTCGTGAGCGTGATTGCGCCCTTTCCGGGCAACCCCAACGGCCGAGCCGTTGCCACCTTCGACAGACTGGAACTGCAAAGGATCCTCGATCTCTATGGCCGAATGGTCGCGGCGGGGCACTGGCGTGACTATGCGATGCATTTCGATCGCGATCTCGCCAGCTTCGCCGCTTTCCGGCGCGCGGCCGAGCGCCCCGACGTCCGCATCGAAAAGCGTCCTTCGCTGCGGGCGAAGCAGGGCGTCTGGGCCCTGATCGGCGAACATGGCGCCGTTCTCAAGCGCGGCCACGACCTGCAACCCGTCCTCGCTCCGCTCGAGCGGCGCCTCATCCGGCTGGTCGACTAGACCTTCCGCATCCGCTCATATTCGTCGAGCATGGCGCGCATCCGGGCCAAGGCTTCGCGCCGCCTGCCGGCATCCTCGATGTTCCGGAGCTTGCGCTTCAACTGCACGCTGAAATCCGCATAGTCGTTCTGCCAGTCCCGGCTCAGCATCTCTCTCAGGTCCGTGCGGCCGGTGGCAAGCCGTCGCGCGGCCGAGCCGGGAGGCAGCTCCCACAGTTCCCCGATCTCCGGCAGGATGACGCTGGTCGCCGGGCGGCCCTTCGTCAGAGACTTCTCGAGCGATCGCATCGCGGGCTCTTCCCCGTGGGTCAGGAACACGCTCCCGGCGATCGGCTGCCGTCCCGCGATCCAGCGCAGCAACTCGCTGCGGTCCGCGTGGGCGGAATAGCTGTCGATTCGCCGCACCTCCGCCCGGACCGCCACTTCCCGTCCGGAAATGCGGACGCGGGAGGCACCGTCCAGGATCTGCCGCCCAAGTGTCCCCGCGGCCTGGAAGCCGACGAACAGCACCGAAGAATCCCGCCGCGGCAGGTTGTTGACGAGGTGATGACGGATGCGCCCCGCCTCGCACATGCCGGACGCCGCCATGATGATCGCGCCCGACATGGCATTCAGCCGGATAGATTGCTCCACCGTCTCCACGAAGTGGAAGGCGGGATGGCGGAACACATCCGTCCCCCCAAGGTCCTCCAGCTCCCGCGCGTGGCTCGCGAAGACGTGGGTGATCCGGCTCGCCAGCGGTGAATCGATGAACACCTGCGGGCGGGCGACCTCGCCGCGGTTGATGAGCGTCGCAATGTCGAGCAGCAGCTCCTGCGTGCGTTCCAGCGCGAACGTCGGGATCACGAGGTTGCCGCCCTTGGCCAGAGCTCGTTCAATCTCCGCCTTCAGCAGCCCTCGCCGCTGGTCGATCGGTACGTCCTCCCGCTCGCGGTCCCCGTAGGTGCTCTCGCACAGCAGGTGATCCAAGCCGCGCGGCGCATCCGGATCGGCATGGAAAGCCTTGTTGTCCGGCCCCAGGTCGCCGGAAAAGAGCAGCCGCGACCCGCCCGCCTCGATCTCGGCCGACGCTGAGCCGAGGATATGCCCCGCGTTCCACAGCCGCGCGCGGATGCCGGTTGCCGGCTCGAACCAGTGCTTGAGGTCCACCACCTCGATCAGCTCGCATGCGCGCAGCGCATCTGCCTCGGTGTAGAGCGGCTCGATCGGCTCCTCGTCGCGCCGGTCCGGTCGCCGGTTTCGGCGCTCCGCTTCATATTCCTGGATGCGGCCGGCATCCGGAAGCATGTGGCCGAGCAGGTCTGCCGTCGCGCGCGTGCAGATGATCGGCCCACGGAACCCTTCTGCCGCCAGGCGCGGCAAGAGGCCGCTATGATCGATATGCGCGTGGGTCAGGATCAGCGCATCCGCCGCCCGCGGGTCGAACCCGAGCGGCTCCCGGTTCAGCGCTTCGAGCGAGCGGGGCCCCTGGAACAGCCCGCAGTCGATCAGGATGCGGCTGCTGCCGATCCGCAGCTCATAGCAGGATCCCGTGACGGTCTGCGCAGCGCCGTGAAAGGTGAGGGTGGGGACGTCGACCATCCCTTGCTGCTAGGCGAGGCGGACCGAACGGAAAAGGGCCGCCCGAGCGGACGACCCTTTGTTGATCCAGATCAGAACAGCTTACTTGACCAGCTCGACCTGCTCGAACTCGAGCTCGACGGGGGTCGCACGGCCGAAGATCGACACCCCGACCTTGACCCGTCCGCGGTCGAAATCGAGCTCCTCGACCACCCCGTTGAAGGTCGCGAAGGGGCCGTCGAGCACCTTCACCGCATCGCCGATCTCGTAATCGACGCTGACCTTCTGCTTCGGTGCGTTGGCGGCCGCCTCTTCCTTGGTGCTGAGCATCCGCGCGGCCTGCGCGTCCGGGATCGCCTGCGGCTTGCCGTTCGGCCCTAGGAAGCCCGTCACCTTGGGCGTGTTCTTGACGAGGTGATAGACCTGGTCGCTCATCTCCAGCTTCGCCAGGACGTAGCCCGGCATGAACTTGCGCTCGCTCTCGACCCGCTTGCCGCGCTTCACCTCGGTGATGGTCTCGGTCGGAACCTCGATCGCCTCGACGAGGCGCTCCAGGCCAAGGCGCTTCGCCTCGGACTGGATCGAGTCCTTCACCTTGTTCTCGAACCCGGAATAAGCGTGGATGATGTACCAGCGGGACATGGCAGCCTTCGTGTCTTGGATCAGCCGAGCAGGCCGAGGAGGAACTGAACGATCGCCGAGAAGGCGGAATCGACCGTGAAGAAGAACAAGGCAAGCAGCGCCGTCATGATGAACACCATCACAGCCGTGACCCACGTCTCCTTGCCGGTGGGCCAAACGACCTTGCTGGCTTCGACGCGCACCTGCCGGATGAATTCACCGGGAGAGACTTTCGCCACGTTCGTGCTTCCTCGCGAGAGATAGAAAAACGAGGTCCGCGGGGGCTTCCCGCCGGACCTCGGACTGGCGCGATGTAGCGCGGAACCCCGGAAGCTTCAAGCAGCCGTCACGGAAGTGAATTCCATGACGTCGAAGCTCGCTCCGCGAGCCGGGCCGGCTGCTCCGCGTCGGCTTCGCCGACCGGCTCCGAGCTTCGCTACTCGCCTCGCTTCGGCCTGGCAGGGGCAGAGGGACTCGAACCCACGACCCTCGGTTTTGGAGACCGATGCTCTACCAACTGAGCTATACCCCTAGGCCTGGCTTGGCCCCCTTGAGGGCCGGGCGCGAGTTAACCCCGACGCCCACTCCGCGCAAGGCTGTTACGCGGCAATATCGTACGGCTGGATCTCGCCGGAGAGATAGAGGTTGCGCGCCTTGGTCCGGCTGAGCTTGCCCGAACTGGTGCGGGGCAGGGTGCGCGGCGGGATCAGCTCGACGACGGGCGAGATGCCGGTGATAGCCCGCACCCGCTCCTTGATATCGTCGCGCAGCTTGCCCCGCTCCTCGGGGTCCGACACCCGGCAGTGCACCAGGACGGCCGGCTGCTCCTCGCCCGTTGGGCCGGTGATCGCGAACGCCGCGATGTCGCCGGACTTGAAGCCGGGCAGCTGCTCGACCGCCCACTCGATATCCTGCGGCCAGTGGTTCCGGCCGTTGATGATGATCATGTCCTTGGCGCGGCCGACGATGAAGATGTAGCCGCCCGACAGATACCCCATGTCGCCGGTGTCCAGCCAACCGCCCTGCATGCACGCGTCGGTGGCCTCCTGGTCACGGAAATAGCCGACCATCACGCTGGCGCCGCGAACCCAGACCTTGCCGATCGCCCGATCGGGCAGGGGCGAGCCGTCCGCGTCCCGGATCTCGATCTCCATGCCCTTCACGGCCTTGCCGCAATTGACGATGGCACGGTAGCGGCGCGGACGTTCCTGGGCCGGGGTGCCCACGCCCGAGAGCTCGCTTTCCTCTACCAATTCGATCCGGATGCCTTCGCCCGGCGGCATCAGGCTAACGGCAAGGGTGGCCTCGGCCAGTCCGTAGCTGGGGCAAAAGGCCTGCGCCTTGAAGCCGGCGTCGGCGAACGCATCCACGAACGCCTGCATGACGTCGGGCCGGATCATGTCGGCGCCATTGCCCGCCACCCGCCAGCGCGACAAGTCGAACCGCTCGGACGACTTCAGCTGGCTCGACATGCGGCGGGCGCAGATATCGTAGCCGAAGGTCGGCGAATAAGAGACGGTGTTGCCGGGATTGCGGCTGATCATGTCCAGCCACGCTAGCGGACGGCGCGCGAAATCCTCCGTCTTAAGATAATCGACGCTGATCTGGTTCGCGAGCGGCGACAGCATGCACCCGACCAGGCCCATGTCATGGTACCACGGCAGCCACGACACGCAGCGGTCGCGCTCCTCGACCTGCAGGCCCGTGCCATGGGCGTGAAGATTGTCGAGCAGCGCATGGTGCGTGACTGCCACACCATGGGGAAAACGGGTCGAGCCGCTGCTGTACTGGAGATAGGCGATCTCCTGTGGGTCCGCGGCCGGCAGGTCGCCCGTGCTCGGCTCGATTGCCGCCAGGCTTTCCCAGACGCGACCGGCGACGCCCTGCTGGCGAGCGGCCTCGGCGCAGAAGCCCTCAAGCTCGGCCGGATAGAGGAAGAGCGCCGGATCGCTGCTCTGCAGCATCACCTTCAGCTGCTCGACGTACGCTTCGCGCCCGCCGAAGCTGGTCGGCAGGGGCAGGGGAACAGGCCACAGGCCGGCGTAGATCGCGCCGAAGAAACAGGCGGCAAACTCGGGCCCGGTCTCCGCGATCAGCGCCAGTCGATCCGACTTCTTCAGGCCCAGCGCCATGAACCGGCGGGCGGCGGCCAGCGCATCCTCGCGCAGTTCGGAATAGGGATAGGCACGGGCCAGCGACCCACGCGCATCGTGAAAGTTCATGCCCCGCGATCCTTGCGCGGCATAGTCCAGCGCCTGCCCGAGCGTCTCGAAATCCGCGATCCGCCGCGGCAGCGTATCAAGGGTGGGGGTCGCGCCCGCAGGAGCGAGGCCGGCTGAGCTGAGGGTCTGACGGTCGAGCACGCCGATCTTTCCTGAAAACTGAATTGCACTCAAGCTGGGCGACCCAAACAGGGACGCCGGTTCTCTCTCCCGGGACACTGTGGCACAATCAAGGCGTGGATAAGGACGGAAACGGCGAGAATCGGCGCAGCGGTGGGCGCAAGCGACCACTCAGGCCGCTTGGCCACACGAGCTTGAGCGAGCTTGCGCTGCGCTATGTGTCGCGCTTTGCGACCACCCGCGCGAAGCTCCTGTCCTACCTGCAGCGAAAGCTCCGGGAGCGGGGCTGGGAGGGCACAGACGAGCCCGACATCGAGGGCTTGGTCTCGCGCATTGCGGAGCTCGGCTACGTCAATGACGAAGCTTATGCGCTCGCCAAGGCCGGTTCACTCTCCGCTCGGGGCTATGGTCAGGCAAGGGTGCGGCAGGCCCTGCGTGTCGCGGGAGTCGACGAAGAGGACGGAGCTTCAGCCCGAAATCTTGCCAGGGAACAGGCCGCGGATGCCGCCCTCCGCTTCGCTCGCCGCAAGCGCATTGGTCCCTTTGCCGTATCGCCAGCGGACCCTCGGATGCGAGAGAAGTCCCTGGCAGCCATGATCCGGGCCGGCCATGATTTTGCCCTCGCCCGGGCGATCGTCAGTGCCGAACCAGGGGAGACCATTACCTCCGAAGAATTGCTGGAAGCACGGTCATAACGTCGCCTTAACGTTTTGTAACTCGGGAGCTGCCGTGTTATGGGTAGCATTGTGCAACCGGAAGTGGCGTCCATGACAGACATCGCGCGTCCCGAGCCTTCCATGGAGGTTCCTGGGCCGGATCCTGTGCACGTCTCCGGCCAGGTGAAATGGTTCGATGCCACGCGCGGCTTCGGCTTCGTGATCAGCGATGGTTGCGAGGGCGACATCCTTCTTCATTTCAGTGTGCTGAAGGAACACAAGCGCCGCAGCCTGCCTGAGGGCGCCCTTGTGGAATGCGAGGTCGTGCGGCAGAACCGCGGGCTTCAGGCGACCCGTGTGCTGTCGATCGACCTGAGCACTGCCACCGTTGTTCGCCCGCCGACCACTGCGAGTCCGGCGGACCGGGCGGACCGCCAGGCGCTGATCGACGAAGCCGGGGCGTTCGAGCCGGTGGAGGTGAAGTGGTTCAATCGCGTCAAGGGCTATGGTTTCGTCAATCGGCCTGGCCAGCCCGAGAACGATATCTTCCTCCACATGGAAACGGTTCGCCGGGCGGCGGCGGGGGACCTGCAGCCGGGTCAGACGCTCGAAGCGCGGATCGCGAAGGGCAAGAAGGGGCTGACCGCCGTCGACCTTCGCTTGCCCGAATAGCCGCGGCCGCTCTCGTTCTTCCCCTTACCCTCGGCGCGGCCGCGTGCCAGCCGCAGGCGAGCGACACCCCCGTCGAGCAGAGCGTCGCCGGCCTCGAGCAGGTCCCGCTCACCATCCGCACCAGCGCCGGCCGGGAGCACCGCTTTGTGGTGGAGGTCGCGCGCAGCGATGCGGAGCAGGCTCAGGGCCTGATGAACCGGGAAAGCCTGGCGGCGGACCGGGGAATGATCTTCCCGTTCCCGGCTCCCAAGGAGGCGAGCTTCTGGATGAAGAACACGCTCATTCCGCTCGACATGATCTTCATCCGGGAAGACGGCACGATCGCTCGCATCGAATCGAACACCGTTCCCTTGAGCCTTGAGCCCGTCCTCAGCCTCGAACCCGTGGCCGCGGTCCTGGAACTGGCCGGCGGCCGCACCGCCGAACTGGGGATTCAGGCCGGTGACCGGGTGACCTGGCAGGGCGGACCTGCCTTGCGCTGACGGGCGTTACGCGCCAGAGGCTGCCGGCCATGGGACTCTTGGGATCGATCTTCACCTGGTGGAACGGCGCAACCATTGGAACTGCGCTGTGGACTCGCCGGCATGGCGAGGAAGTCGGCCGTGACGAGAACGGCAACATCTACTACCGCCACCGCAAGGATCCTGGCCGCCGCTGGGTGATCTACAGCGGCAGCAACGACGCCAGCCGCACGCCTCCGGGCTGGTCGAGCTGGCTTCGCGGACAGATCGAAGACGTGCCCTCGAAGTCGCTCCCTCCGCGGCGCCCCTTTGAAAAGGACGGCAAGGAAAACTTGACCGGGACCGATGACGCCTACCGTCCCGCCGGTTCCCTGTCCCGCGGCGGCAAGCGCGCGGCGGCGACCGGCGACTACCAGGCCTGGACTCCCGAATAGGTGCGCACGCCCGTCCTGACCGCCTGTCTGGTCCTGGCGCTCGCCGGCTGCCGACAAGGCCAGCAACCTTCCGGAGAGCCGGGCAATGACCAGCAGCCCGCGGCAACGGCCGTGCCGATCCGGGAAGCACTGCCCGCGGGCATGACCCCGATGAACGAGCGGGTCGCGGTGCTCGGGTTTCTGAACAAGCGAAACGGCATCGCGCGGGACATCACGCTCAAACCCGGTCAATCCATTCGAATTCGGGATGCAATCGTGCGACTTCGGGCGTGCGAAACGACGCCGCCGTGGTCTTTTGACAAACTTACGGGCGCGTTTGTGCAACTCGACGTGTCACAACCGGGCGGTGGTTGGAGCCGCGTCTTCTCCGGTTGGCTCTACAAGGAATCGCCTTCGCTCAACGTCGTCGAGCACCCCGTCTACGACGTCTGGCCCAAGAGCTGCGTGATGAACTTCCCTGATGCCGCCGAGTCGGCCGCGGCTCCCGCTTCCTCGAGCAGCCGCTCCAGTGCACGGAACTCCGGAGGTGCGACTCGGTCCGCGCCAGCGCCCGCTGACGCTCCGGCTGCGGCACCTCCACCCACTCCGGACCCGCTGACCGAAGTCCCCACCGCGGCGCCCAGCAACGCCACGTAAGCCGACCTCGGGATTGTCACGGCGCCCAGGCTGGCGAGGTGCTCCGTCATGAACTGGCAATCAAGCAGCGCAAAGCCGCCGACCTTCAGTCTCGCAACCAGCCAGGCGAGCGCGACCTTGGACGCATCGGTCCGACGGCTGAACATGCTTTCACCGAAGAACGCGCGACCGAGGCGCACGCCGTAAAGCCCACCCACCAGGTCAGGCCCCTGCCAGACCTCCACCGAATGGGCGCGGTCCCGTCCATGCAGCTCAAGCACGGCCTCCTCGATGGCTGGATTGATCCAGGTTTCCTCCCGGTCCGCGCAGGCCACCACCACCTCATGGAAGGCGCAATCCAGGGTCACCCGGAACCTGCCCGACCGCAGCCGCTTGGCGAGGGAACGCGACAGGTGGAAGCCGTCCAGCGGGAGAATCGCCCGATAGCGGGGTTCCACCCAGTAAAGGTCCTCGGCCTCCCGGCTGTCAGCCATGGGAAAGACCCCGGTCGCATAACCTTGCAGCAGCAGGCGGGAATCGAGGCGAGTCATGCCGCTCCCGTCTATGACGGCTTGGATGCGCGTTGTCAGCGCACCCTGCAGGTCAGTTGCGCTGATCCTCGAGCCAGCGCTCCAGCCACTTGATGGTGTAGTCACCAGATTGGAACGCTTCGTCCTGGATCACTCGCTGGTGGAGCGGGATGGTGGTCTTCATCCCCTCCACCACGAACTCCTCCAGCGCCCGCTTCAGCCGCATGATGCAGCGTTCGCGAGTGGTGCCGTAAACGATCAGCTTGCCGATCATGCTGTCGTAGTAGGGCGGCACGCGGTAGCCGGCGTAGAGGCCGCTATCCACGCGGACGTGCATGCCGCCGGGCGCGACATAGTTCTTCACCAGGCCGGGCGAGGGAGCGAAGGTCTGCGGGTCCTCGGCATTGATGCGGCACTCGATAGCGTGGCCGTGGAGGCGAATGTCCTCCTGCCGGCAGCTGAGCCCCTCGCCCTGCGCAACGCGGATTTGCTCGCGCACCAGGTCGATGCCGCTGATCATCTCGGTGACCGGATGCTCGACCTGGAGGCGGGTGTTCATCTCGATGAAGTAGAACTGGCCGTCCTCGTAGAGGAACTCGATGGTGCCCGCGCCGCGATAGCCCATGTCAGCCATCGCCCTGGCGACGATCCCCCCCATCTCCGCGCGCTGCTCGGCGGAGATGACCGGGGAGGGGGCCTCCTCTATGACCTTCTGATGGCGGCGCTGGATGGAGCAGTCGCGCTCACCGAGGTGGATGGCGCTGCCTTCGCCGTCGCCGAACACCTGGAACTCGATGTGCCGCGGGTCGCCAAGGTACTTCTCCATGTAGACGGTGTCGTCGCCGAACGCCGCCTTCGCCTCGGATGCGGCCTGCATCATCAGGCTCTCGAGCTGATCCTCGGACGGCACCACCTTCATGCCGCGGCCACCGCCACCGGATGCGGCCTTGATCAGGACGGGGTAGCCGATTTCCTTGGCGACCGCGTGCGCCTCCTCAACCGTCTCCAGCGGTCCCGGCGAGCCGGGCACCAGTGGCAGGCCAAGCCTGGCGGCGGTGCGCTTCGCCTCGACCTTGTCCCCCATGACGCGGATGTGCTCGGGCTTGGGGCCGACCCAGATAAGGTTGTGGAGCTCGACGATCTCGGCGAACTGCGCGTTCTCGGACAGGAAGCCGTAGCCCGGGTGGATGGCGTCGGCGTGGACGATCTCGGCTGCAGAGATGATGTTGGGGATGTTGAGATAGCTGTCGGTCGCCGGCGGCGGGCCGATGCACACCGTCTCGTCGGCGAGGCGGACGTGCATGGCGTCGGCGTCGGCAGTGGAATGCACGGCGACGGTCTTGATGCCCATCTCGTGCGCCGCGCGATGGATGCGCAGCGCGATCTCGCCGCGATTGGCGATCAGCAGCTTGGTGATCTTGCGCATGGTTATTCGATGACAACGAGCGGCTGGTCGAACTCGACCGGCTGGGCGTTGGCGACGAGCACCTGCCTGACCGTGCCGGCACGGGGGGCGGTGATCGGGTTCATCACCTTCATCGCCTCGACGATGAGCAGTGTGTCGCCTTCCTTGACCGGCTGGCCGGGGGTGACGAACGGCTTCGCGCCGGGCTCCGGCGTCAGGTAGCAGGTGCCGACCATCGGCGAGCGGACGAGGTCGCCGGCGGGCAGGCTCTCGGCCGCGGCGGATGCCTCGCTGGCGGCGCCGGTGGGAGTGGAGGGATGCGCGGGAGCCGCGACTGGGGCGGCAGCCATGGGCACCGCGTGCACTGCGGGCCCGGCCGTGAACAGCTCGCGCCGGACCTTGATCTTGCGATCGCCGTCTTCGACCTCGATTTCCGTCAGCTCATTCGCGCTCAGCAATTCTGCGAGTTCGCGCACCAGCGCGCTGTCAACGCGCATCTGGTTTCCGCCGCTGCCGGTCTTTTCGTCAGCCATGGTGTCTTCCCTGTGTTTTGGCGGCGCTCCTGTCAGAGCCGGGCCGCCGCGTCCAGTGCCAGCAGGTAGGAGAGAGCTCCGAAACCGCTGATGCAGCCTCTGCAAACGCCCGAGATCAGGCTTCGGCGGCGAAAGCTCTCGCGCGCCTGGGGATTGGAGAGATGCACCTCGATCACCGGCGTAGTCACCGCCGCGATCGCGTCCCGCAGCGCGACCGACGTATGGGTGAACCCTCCCGCATTCAGGATCACGGCCTGAGTTTCCGGCTCGCCGGCCTCTTGCATCCAGTCGATCAGATGCCCCTCATGGTTGGATTGACGGATGTCGACCTCGAGGCCCAGTTCTTCGGCGCGGGCATGAAGCCGCTGGGCGATTTCGTCGAGCGTGTCGGAACCGTAGACCTCCGGCTCGCGGGTACCGAGCAGATTGAGGTTGGGACCGTTGAGAACCAGAACCTTGCGCATTGCGGCGCTGCCTTCCGCCACCTAGATGCTCCAGTCAATGACGACCGAAACCGAAACCCACTCGATCAGCGTGAATGGCGAGCACCGGCGCGTCCCGGCGGGGACCACGGTGGCAGGTCTTGTGCAGCTGATCGGCTTCGATCCGGCCCGCGTCGCGGTGGAGCGCAACCTCGCCGTAGTTCCCCGCTCTACGCTGGGCGAGGTGCAGGTCGAGGACGGCGATGACTATGAGATCGTCCACTTCGTGGGCGGAGGTTGAGCCCATGAACGCACATCACCCAGTCGATGCCGACACCTGGACCGTCGCCGGGCGGACCTTTCGCTCGCGGCTGATCGTCGGCACCGGCAAGTACAAGAGTCTGGAGCAGAATGCCGCGGCTGTGGAGGCTTCAGGCGCGGAGATCGTTACCGTTGCAGTGCGCCGCGTGAACGTCAGCGATCCGAACGCGCCGATGCTTACGGACTATATCGACCCGAAGAGGGTCACCTACCTGCCCAACACCGCCGGGTGCTTCACCGCCGAGGAGGCGATCCGGACGCTGCGCCTTGCGCGCGAGGCGGGAGGCTGGACGCTCGTAAAGCTCGAGGTGCTGGCTGAGGCTAAGACGCTGTACCCGGACATGATCGAGACTGTCCGCGCCACGGAACTGCTGGCCAGAGAGGGTTTCGAGGTCATGGTCTATTGCACCGATGACCCGATCATGGCTCGTCGTTGCGAAGACGCCGGCGCAGTCGCAGTTATGCCGCTCGGCGCTCCGATCGGATCCGGCCTTGGCGTGCAGAACCCGGTAACCATCCGGTTGATCGTGGAGCAGGCGAAGGTACCGGTGCTGATCGATGCGGGCGTCGGCACCGCCAGCGATGCAGCGGCAGCGATGGAGCTTGGCTGCGACGGCGTGCTAATGAACACCGCCATTGCCGAGGCCAAGGACCCGATCCTGATGGCACGCGCAATGAAGGCAGCGGTCGAGGCGGGGCGTCTCGCCTACCGCGCCGGCCGCATGCAGAAGCGCCGCTACGCCGACCCATCAAGCCCGCTCGCCGGCCTTATCTAGGAACGCTGTCGGGGCTTTCGTGTTGAAGCCCCATGACGGACTTTGCCAGGCTGCGGGCGGCCATGGTCCGCGATCAGTTGCAGGCGCGCGGCATCCACGATCCGGCGGTGCTCGCCGCTTTTCACGAGGTTCCGCGTGAGCTGTTTGTCTCGGAGCAGCTGCAGGGCGAAGCGTACCAGGATCGAGCGCTGCCGATCGAAGCCGAGCAGACAATCAGCCAGCCCTTTATCGTGGCGGTCATGTTGCAAGCTGCCCACCTGTCTCCGCGCGACCATGTCCTCGAGGTAGGCGCCGGATCGGGTTACGCGGCAGCGCTGATGGCGCATCTTGCGCGGAGCGTTGTCGCTGTCGAGCGCCACGCGGAACTTGCCGAGCTTGCCCGCTGCCGCGTGCGGCGGCTCGGCATTCCGAATGTCCGGGTGGTGCATGGGGACGGCATGCTCGGCTACTCGGAAGCAGCACCCTACGACGTCATCCTCTGCGCCGCGGCCAACCCCGTGGTGCCCGCCGCATGGTTCGAGCAATTGGCGCCCAATGGCCGCATCATCATGCCGCAGGGCGCCCATGACGGTCCGCAGCGGCTGGTTCGCCTGACCGTCTTTGCCGACGGGCGATTGCGGGAGGAGGAGCTTGAGCCGGTCCGCTTCGTTCCTCTCTTGAGAGGTGAGGCATGAGCACACTGGAGCAGGCGCGGCCTGTCGAGCTGCTGTACGACATGGCAGAGCCGCTGCCCCAGATCGACGATCCGGGCTTCGCCAAGTGCTTCGACCGGTATGCCGATGCCCGTGTCGTGCTGCTCGGCGAGGCAAGCCACGGCACCAGCGAGTTCTATCGCGCCCGTGCCGCCGTCACGCGGCGCCTGATCGAGCAGCATGGCTTCACCATCGTGGCCCTGGAAGCAGACTGGCCCGATGCGGCACATCTTGACCGCTTCGTTCGTCACCGCCCGCGCCGCGAGGGTGAGGAGGTCGCGTTCGAGCGCTTCCCGACCTGGATGTGGCGCAACCTCGAGTTCGACCAGTTTCTTCGCTGGCTGCGCATCCACAATACCGAGGTTGCCCCCGAGCGGCAGGCGGGGCTGTTCGGGCTCGACCTCTACAACCTGCACGGGTCCATGCGGGCGGTGATCGGCTTCCTCGAGGAGAAGGACCCCGCGCTCGCCGCCGAGGCCCGCCAGCGCTACGACTGCCTCGCACCGTTCAGCCGCGATCCGGCTCGCTACGGGGCAATGGCGCTGTCCGCGGGCTATGCCTTCTGCGCGGACGGGGCGGTGGCGGTGCTGAGGGATCTGCTGGAGCAGCAATGCCTCGGCGGGGACTGTGACGAATGGCTGGACGCGGCGGCCAACGCCCGGCTCGTGAAGAATGCGGAAGGCTATTATCGCGCCATGTTCCACGGGTCGGACGACAGCTGGAATTTGCGGGACACGCACATGTTCGAGACGCTCTGCCAGCTGCTCGATGCCAAGGGGCCGAGCGCAAAGGCCGTCGTCTGGGCGCACAACAGCCACATCGGCGATGCCCGCGCCACAGGCATGGGACGGCAGCGGGGCGAGCTCAACATCGGGCAACTGGCCAAGCAGAAGTTCGGGGCGGAGGCACGGCTGATCGGGTTCGGCACCCACACGGGAACGGTGGCGGCGGCGGACGACTGGGACACGCCGATGAAGGTCAAGCCGGTGCGGCCCTCGCTGGAGGGCAGTCAGGAGCGCCTGTGCCACGACACGGGGTTGCCGCGCTTCCTCCTAGACCTGCGCGAGGACGCGCCCGAGCCACTCATGGCCGAGCGGCTCGAGCGCTTTATCGGCGTGATTTATCGACCCGAAACGGAGCGCTGGAGCCATTACAGCGAGGCCGTTCTGCCCGAGCAGTTCGATGGCTGGATCTGGTTCGACGAGACCCGCGCGGTGACGCCGCTTACCGACATCCACGGCAAGGGTGAGCACGAGATGTGGCCCTTCGGGCTCTAGCCGGTCAGCGCTTCAGCGGACCGGTATTGAGGCGCAGCAACCTGTAGACAGGGCAGTAACCCACCAGGCCGGTGACGAGCGGGATCAGGTCAAGATAGCCCAAGCTGGTCTTGTGGCCGATGAAGACCAGCGAAAGGGATGGCAAGGCCCCAGAACAACCCGGAGCACTCGGTCGAAAGTACCTTAGTTCCAAACGAACGTGGCATTTCTCCTGTTCGAGACAGGAGTGCGATGCGCTTCGGCGCGGTCGTTGCCGATTTGGTTTGTTCCTTAGCCCCGTGCGCGTTCACGCAGCGCCGAAATCGTGGTCTGGTTGCTGATCACCTCGACGTCTGTCTTCACGTGCAGCAGGCGGATTCCCCTGCGCTCCTGGGCGAGGGCGAGGGCAGGGGCGAAGTCCTCGGTGCGCTCCACCGTCTCGGCCCACCCGCCGAATGCGCGGGCAAGGGCGGCAAAGTCGGGGCTCTTCAGTTGGGTGGCGCTGAGCCGCTCGGGATAGTCGCGCTCCTGGTGCATGCGGATGGTGCCGTAGCTCGAGTTGTCGACGACGATCACCAGCAGGTCCGCGCCATACTGCGCCGCCGTCGCCAACTCCTGCCCGTTCATCAGGAAGTCGCCGTCGCCGGCCACGCACAGCACCTGCCGGTCGCGGAAGCGAATGGCGGCCGCCACTGCTGCCGGCAGACCGTAGCCCATGCTGCCGCTGGTTGGCGCGAGCTGCGACGGCGTGCTTGCGTAGCGCCAATAGCGGTGCACCCAGCCCGAGAAATTGCCTGCGCCGTTGCCAACGATGGTGTCCCTGGGCAGCGTCTCCCGCAGGACCTTCATGCAAAAGCCGAGGTCCATCGCCACGCCATCGCGTGGCTGCGGTTCGCTCCACTCCAGCCATTCGGCATGGGCCTCGTCGCCGGCGCCGAAGCGGACGAGGTCTGGGTCAGTCCACAGGTCCACGGCCTGCGCGAATTCGCTCATGTCCGAACAGATGGGCAGGTCGGCGTGATAGACGCGGCCAAGTTCGTTGGGGTCGGGGTGGACGTGAACCAGAGTCTGACCAACGTGGTCGGGGGTGATCAGCTTGTAACCGTCGGTCGTGGACTCACCGAGGCGTGCGCCGACCACCAGCAGCAGGTCCGCCTCACGGATGCGCTGCTGCAGCTTGGGATTGGGGCCATAGCCGAGGTTCCCGGCATAGACCCGGCAGTCGTTGCCGATGGCATCCTGCCGTCTGAATGCGGCGGCCGTCGGGATCCCGTGGCGCGCGGCGAAGTTGGCGAAGTGGTGCGCCGCGCATGGGCTCCAGTCGGCGCCGCCGACGATGGCGACTGGGGCGGCGGCCTCCTTGAGCAGCTCGAACAAGGTGGCGATCGCTCCGGGATCGGGGCTCTCGCACACGGAAGGAACCGCCGGCCGATCGACCGCTTCGACCTCGTCGCGGAGCATGTCCTCGGGGATCGCCAGCACCACCGGACCGGGCCGTCCCGCAGTCGCTACCCGCCAGGCGCGCGCGACATACTCGGGAATGCGGCGAGCGTCGTCGATCCGAGCGGCCCACTTGGCGACCGGGGCGAAAAACGCCGCCATGTCGATCTCCTGGAAACCCTCGCGGTCACGGTCGCCGCGGTCCAGGTCACCGACAAACAGGATCATCGGGGTCGAGTCCTGGAACGCGACATGGACGCCTGCGCTGGCATTGGTCGCGCCCGGCCCCCGGGTCACAAAGGCCACGCCCGGGCGGCCGGTGAGCTTCCCATCCGCGTCGGCCATGTAGGTGACGCCGCCTTCCTGACGGCAGACCACCACATCGATCTCTGGCGTATCGTGAAGGGCATCCAGGACCGCCAGGAAGCTTTCGCCTGGCACCGTGAAGACCCGGTCGCAGCCCTGGATGCGCAGCTGATCGACGAGGATCCGTCCACCGGTCCGGAGAGAAGGCGTGTCGGTCATGCAGGTTGGCTTTCCGCTTTGATCTTTCGTTCAACCAGACGAACGGCTTGCGCGACCGCCGAGTCCCGGTCGAGCGCACTGGTATCCAGGAGGAGCGCGTCGTCTGCCCTCGCCAGGGGAGCTGCCGAACGATGGCTGTCCCGCTCGTCACGCGCGCGGATATCGATCAGCACATCGGCCAGATGGGCATGGAGACCGCGGGCAAGCAGTTCGGCCAATCGCCTTTCGGCCCGGACCTCGGGTGAGGCGGTCACGAACAGCTTGGCCGTAGCGTCCGGCGCGATGACGGTGCCGATGTCGCGTCCATCCAGCACGGCGCCGCCGGGCTGTTCGGCGAAGTTCTGCTGGCGCTGCAGCAAGGCCTGGCGAACCATCGGATAGGCGGAGATGCGGCTGGCGATCCCGCCGACGGCTTCGCTGCGCAACTCTGGATCGTCCGCCAGCCCAGCGATTTCATCGCAGGCACGCAACGCTGCGAACTCGCTCTCCGGATCGCCACCCCAACGTAGCAGGTGGAGTGCCACGGCTCGATACAGCGTGCCGGTGTCAAGGTGGGGGAGACCGAAATGCTTGGCGAGGGCACGGGCAATCGTGCCCTTGCCACTGGCGGCTGGTCCGTCGACCGCGATGACGAGGGGCTTTGGCGCGGGCATGGGCGCGGCTTTGACAGCCACCCCCCGCTATGGCAAGGCGCCGCCCGATTTGGCCGGAAGACCCTCTTCCCGGCCCCCATGATCGTTGGAGTTGTCCATGGTGAAGCCCGAGTGGGGCCACAAGCGAACCTGCCCCAAGTGTTCGACCCGTTTCTATGACCTGGGCAAGGACGACCCGGTGACCTGCATTTCGTGCGGCACGGCGTTCGTGCCGGAGCCGGTGCTCAAGTCCAAGCAGCCCATGCCGTTCGAATCCCCGGCTGTGGCCGCGGGCGTCGTGGCCGACCCGGCTGCGGCGGACGAGGATCTCGGTGCAGAAGATCTCGCCATCCCGGACGAGGACGAGGAGCCTAGCGCGGACGACGAGGTCGATCTCGGCACGGGTGATGATGACCTGGGAGTCGAGACCGGCGACACGGACGAAGAGAACAACTAAGCGTCGGGGGATGCATTTTCCCGTTTGCGGAACGGGAAAGTTCGCCTAAAGGCGCGCGGGACAAGGGGCCGTAGCTCAGCTGGGAGAGCGTCGCAATGGCATTGCGAAGGTCAGGGGTTCGATCCCCCTCGGCTCCACCATCCCGCTTTTGAAAAGACCGGCTGGGCACTCGGTGCTCGGCCGGTTTTTCGTTGTGGCCTGCCTCATGTGCCGAAGCGCTGGTCTGCGGTCAGCACAAACGAAAAGCGGCGGCGCCTTTCGACGCCGCCGCCCATCGTTCAGGTAAGTCGGTCTTACTTCGCCAGTTCAGTGGCAACCGTATTGAACTTACCCGACAGGTTGGTCCCCACGCTCGACATGGCGCCAATCGCGGCGACGGCGATGAGTGCGGCAATGAGGCCATACTCGATGGCGGTTGCGCCCTCTTCGTTCTTCATCAACCGAAGGAAATTGTTCATTTCCGGTCTCCTAAACTGGCTCGTCGACTTACTTGAGGTTCGTCGCGACAGTGTTGAACTTGCCCGACAGGTTGGTGCCGATGCTGGACATCGCGCCAATGGCGGCAACGGCGATGAGAGCGGCAATCAGGCCGTACTCGATCGCGGTGGCACCCTCTTCGTTCTTCAGCATCTTCAGAAACTTCGACATGTCCGATCTCCTAGTTCCACTTTGTTCGGGATTTCTCCCGCCACCGGCGGCTTCGGGAGCACGTCGGTCATCGGTGGTTTACGGTGGAATGGGTTGATGAATCGCTAAAGGCGCGGGTTAAGGAATCTTAACGATTCAACCACTTCAGAACTGATCGAGCAGTCGCTCCAGAGCCTCGGCCGCATCCTCGATCCAGTCCGGTTCGGTCCAATCCGAAGGGATTGGGCTCCGACGCTCCTCGGCAGCTTGTCTGCGGGGCGGCTGATAGTCGCGCGGGAGCGCGGTTGCGGAACGCCCATCGATGCTGACGGAGGGCGCCATGAACGCGCGCCAGATCTGGGCAGCCGCAGTGCCGCCGGACATGGATTTGCCCAGCGGCTTGTTGTCGTCGCGTCCCACCCAGACGCCGACAACCAAGTCTCCAGCGAAGCCCACGAACAGCGCGTCGCGATTGTCCTGGCTCGTTCCCGTCTTACCGAAGGTTGGCGTTGCCAGCGCGGCCCGGCGCCCCGTGCCCTCGTTGGCGGCAGCCCACAGGAGATCGAGCATTGGTTTCCAGTCCCGTCCGCGCTCGAGGCTCCCGCCGCGCATGAAAAAGGCATCCGTGAGGTCGCCCTCGTCACGAACCGTCGGCTGCAACCCGGTCGCCTTCACGGGATAGCGACCGCTGGCGACCGCGGCGTAGGCGCTGGTCAGCTCCAGCAGGCTGACCCCCGCAGTGCCGAGCGCCACGCTTGGCGAATTGGGCAAAGGGGTCGAAATACCCAGGTCCCGCGCGGCGCGAAGCACATTGCTCCGACCCACTGCCTCGGAGAGGCGAACCGTGGCCGCATTGCTCGATCGCGCGAATGCTTCCTTGAGGGTGATTCTTCCACGGTACACCCCGTCGTTGTTGGCCGGTGTCCAGCCGTCGATCGTGATTGGAGAGTCATCGATCAGGGACTCGGGCGTCCAACCCGCCCGGAGCGCCGCGAGATAGACGAACAGCTTGAAAGCGGACCCCGGCTGTCTGCGGGCCTGAGTGGCGCGGTTGAACGGCGACTCGCCGTAGGAGCGTCCGCCCACCATGGCGACCACCCGTCCGTCGGGCCGCATGGCCACCAGTGCGGCCTGCGCTCCGTCGATGGGAGCGCGGGTAATCGCGCGAACCGCCAGTCGCTGGAGATCGGCATCGAGCGTGGTGGGGACTTTCACCTGGCCGAAGTCGCTCTCGAACGCCTTGCTCGCGGAAGGAGCGACCCAGTCCGCGAAGTAGGTGCCGGTGGGCACACGCTGGCCGGCGATGATGGGCCGAGCGGAGCGGGTCGCCCGGGCGCGCGCAGGCGTAATGACGCCAGTGTCCGCCATCGCCTGCAGGACCAGCCGGCTACGCTTCTGGGCTCCTGCCAGGTTCTTGGTGGGCGTCAGGCGGGACGGAGCCTGAACCAGGCCCGCCAGCATCGCCGACTGCGCCAGGGTCAGCTTCTCGGGTGAACGGTTGAAGTAATGCCGTGCCGCAGCCCGGAGCCCATAGACCCCGTCCCCGAAGTAGACGGAGGAGAGATAGCGCGAGAGGATCTCGTCCTTGGTCAGCCAGCCTTCAAGCCAGAAGGCGATGATGACTTCCTGCGCCTTGCGCTTCAGGCTGCGGTCCGAGGACAGGAAGCTCGTCTTGGCGAGCTGCTGAGTGAGGGTGCTGCCCCCCTGCCGGACACCGCCCGCCGCCATGTTGGCGACCATCGCCCGGCCGATCGCCCGTGGATCGATACCCCAATGGCGATAGAACCGTCGGTCCTCGATCGCCACGAAGGCCGCCGGGGTGAGTGGATCGAGCTTAGCAACCTCCACCGGGCGGTCCTTGATCGCTCCTCGCCGGGCAATCGGCCTTCCCTCGGCCGAAACCAGCAGCATGGCTGGATCGGGAAGGGGCTCCAGCGCCCGGCCTAGCGGCGCGGTGATGACCAGCCACAGGATCGTGATCAACAGCAGCGCGCCGGTGACCGTGAACCCCATCCTAATCCACCGCCGCTTCCGACGGACCGGGGGCGGCGCATGGTCGGCTGGCGGAGCAAAGGGGTCGGGGAGTTCCTCGATATTGAGGCCGTCGCGCTGCCACGGAGAATCACGATCAGCCATCGACGTGGACCGGCACCCTTGTTGTTCGCAGCAGCACGCTGCATTGCCCCACTAATACAGTTGAGCGTGCATGGCTAGAAGCTGAACGCTTGGGTTGTGCCCTCGGGCTCGCTACATCGCTGCGGATGAGGATGCGGTTTCCGCTCGTTGGATTGCTGGTGCTGACGCTGCTGATGAGCTGTCGGCAGGCGGAAGAGGGCGCCGTGCACGTAACGGTGCTCGGCGACACGCCGAAGGTCGTCGACCCCGCTGCCGGACCGCTCGACGCGGGAGAGGCGGTGCTGCTCGCCAGTGTGGCGCAGGGGCTGGTGCGGTTTGACCCGGTCGGAAATATCGAGCCTGGCCTCGCCGAGCGCTGGAACGTCAGTGATGACGGCCTCAGCTACATCTTTCGCCTGGCGACCGGCGAGTGGCCCGATGGGCGGAAGATTGTTGCGCGTGACGTCGCTCGCATCCTGAAGCGTCAGCTCGCGCGGACGAGCCGCAATTCACTCAAGGACACGGTTGGCGCGATTGCGGACGTGGTGCCCATGACTGAGCGCGTCATTGAGGTGCGGCTGGTCGCACCTCGGCCGCAGTTGTTGCAATTGCTTGCGCAGCCGGAATTCGCCCTGGTGCGCGAAGGAGTGGGGACCGGACCCTTCCAGCTTAGGGATGGAGCCGCCGTCAATGGTGCGCTTCGGCTCAGACGCGAGATCCCTGCGCCAGACGGACGCGAAGCGGAACAGGAGCGGGTCGACCTGCTCGGACGTGATGTCGGCGCGGCGATCAAGGCGTTCATCGCCGGGGACACCGACCTCGTGCTCGGCGGAACCTTCGCGAACCTGGGTTCGGCCCTGGGAGCTTCGCTACCGCGCGGGAGCCTGCGCTTCGACCCCGTTGCCGGCCTGTTCGGGCTGATGCCGGCGCGCTCCTCCGGCCCTCTCGCCGAGCCGGAGGTCCGCTCCTTGCTGGACCGCGCGATTGATCGCCCCGCACTGGTTGCCGCCCTTGGTGTTCCCGACCTGGAACCCCGCGCGAGCATCCTGCAGCCGGGCCTGGAAGGCGTGGTGAACGCCGCTGTGCCGGACTGGGCGGCGCTTCCCCTGGCTGAACGTCAGGCGGAGCTGGTGGCGGAGGCAGAGCGTCTGTTCGAGGCGGAGCGCCCCACCATCCGGATCGCACTTCCGGACGGCCCGGGTGCAGCAATCGTTCTTCAGCGGCTCAGGACGGACTGGGCCCCGCTGGGGATTGCGGTCGAGGCAGCCGGCCGCGACGCGCCCGCGGATCTCCGGTTCGTCGATCTTGTGGCGCCCTCGCTCTCCCCCGCTTGGTTCCTGCGCCAGTTCCGCTGCGAGGTCGCCCCGATCTGCTCCGAGGAGACGGACAAGTTGCTTGCCGCTGCCCGAACCACGCCGTTCGCACCGCAACGGAACGCCCTCCTCGGAGAAGCCGAGCGACAGATGCGCCAGCAGGTCCTGTTCATGCCCATTGCAGCACCGGTCCGCTGGTCGCTGGTCGGGCGTGACATTCCGGGCTTCGCCGAGAACCGTTTCGCCCGGCATCCGCTCACCAACCTCCGCGAGCGGCCGGGACAAGGGAGGGAATAGTGGCTGTCCGACCCGAACCGTTAAAGAGACCACCGCTCCCGCTCGGCACCGACCCAGCGAGCGTTCGCCAGCGGGTGGAAGCAATGGAGCGCGTCATGGAGCGCCTGTTCGTCATCCCCGGCACCAACAAGCCAGTCGGTCTGGACGTGGTGCTCGACCTCGTGCCGTTCCTGGGCTCAACCGCCGCCGCTGTGCTCGGCACCTACATGGCCTGGGAAGCCCGCAACCTGGGCATGGGGAAGTGGCAGATGACCCGCATGGCGGGGAACATCGGCGTGGACTGGCTGCTCGGCCTCATCCCGTGGATCGGCGCCGTCCCCGACTATTTCTTCAAGAGCAACACCCGCAACCTGCGCATCATCAAGCGCCACCTCGACAAGCATCATCCGGGAACGAAGGTGGTGGATGCGACGGCGGAGCGGCGGGGGTGAGGTCTGCTTCCGACCCATTGCGGACATAAGCCGCAACGCTATCGTGCTTGATGGGATGGTTCAGAAAGAGCGAGGCGACCGGCCATGAGTTGCTTGGTCGATGGAAGGTAGATCCGACTGATACCGCTGCCGTTGAAGCCTACGGGGACGCGGCCCTTGAGTTCGATGAGCGCGGTAATCTTATCTACATCGTCAAGGGGCAGGAGAAGGATCAAATCATACTGCTAACATATCGTGTCGTTGGGAATGTCTTGATCACTGATCAGCCGTCGCACCCCGACCGGCAATCCACGCACTTCAAGGTGAGCGGTGATGCACTCGATCTGACTTTCGGCGGTCAGCCAGCCCGCTTCCGGCGCGCTGCTGCTTAGATCCGCTTTCCACCCATAACGGACATTCACACGATCATTGAACAATAGGATCGCGTCTGCTCGAAGCTGTCCCGCGGCTCGGCCGTAGGCTCTTTCGCATCACCAAACCACTCGGGCGCAAACCCGCACGACCGTGAACATTGTGAACATTCGCGCGGCTGGCCACGCCACCAGCTGATACTGCTTCAGCTGATACTGCTTCAGCAGATCATAAAAGCGTCGCCCGGCCGATCCCACGGCTCGGACCCGATTGCACAAAACTCCCCTCACCAGGAAAACTTCGGGAACTTGTTCAGGAAAGCGACTGCTGAGTCAGGTGCTTGCAATCACCGGTCGCCCGACGTCACCCTGGCCCACCGTCCGCCCCGCCATCTCCAGCATGCGCTCCAGTGGGACGCGAGCGCCGTCCATGATCTCGGGCTTGAGCTTGATCCGCGGTTCCAGGTCGCGGAGGGCCACGTAGAGCTTCTCCAGCGTGTTCAGCGCCATGTACGGGCACATGTTGCAATTGCAGTTGCCGTCCCCGCCGGGCACGCCGATGAAGGTCTTGTCAGGCGCAGCCTTCTCCATCTGGTGGATGATATGCGGCTCCGTCGCGACCAGGATCACCTTGCTCGGGCTGTGCGTCGCGAAGTCGAGGATCGCCTTGGTTGAGCCGACGAGATCCGCATGGTCGACGATCTGCGGCGGGCATTCGGGGTGGGCGGCGACCGGCGCATCCGGGTACTGCGCCTTGAGCTTCAGCAGCTCCGTTTCGCTGAACGCCTGGTGCACGATGCACACGCCGGGCCATAGCAGCATGTCGCGCCCGGTCTTGCGCGCCAGATAGCCGCCGAGGTGCCGATCCGGGCCGAAGATGATCTTCTGCTCCTTGGGGATCTGCGACAGGATGATGTCCGCGCTGCTCGACGTAACGATGATGTCCGAGAGCGCTTTCACAGCGGCCGAGCAATTGATGTAGGTCAGCGCGATATGATCTGGATGGGCTTCGCGGAATGCCTTGAACTGGTCGGGTGGGCAGCTGTCCTCGAGAGAGCAGCCCGCGTCCATGTCGGGCAGGATGACGGTCTTCTCGGGTGACAGGATCTTGGCCGTCTCAGCCATGAAGCGCACGCCGCAGAAGGCGATCACGTCGGCGTCCGTCGCGGCCGCCTTGCGCGACAGGTCGAGGCTGTCGCCGACGAAGTCGGCGAGGTCCTGGATCTCGGGTTTTTGATAATAGTGCGCCAGGATTACGGCGTTGCGCTCTTTCTTCAGGCGCGTGATCTCGCCGAGCAGGTCGACGCCCTTCAGGCTTTGGACTGGTGCGGTCATGCGCGTCATATGGTTTGCCGCACGAAGAAACGAAAGGGTCCTCCGACCCGTCCACCCTGAGTAGCCGAATAACCACGTATCGAAAGTGGCTGGTGCTTCGACATGCCGCTTGCGCGGCTATTCAGCATGAGCGCCGATGCTTGTCAGCGGGACGCTGCGCGTTCCTCCAGCACCTCCGCGATGGAGCGGCTGACATCCCAGCGCTCTGCATTGCCCTGTTGGCCATCCGTCGGCGCGCGCACCACCACCTTGATGTCGCCTAGCCCCGCCGCCTTCAGCGGGGTCTGCAAGTTGCGCCCGACCGCCTCCCGCGCGGCGCGCGTCGCCGCAGCCAGGTTTTCCGCCTTGGCCGCCTCCGCTTGGGCCTGCTGGCGCGCGCCGATCGCCACTCCTTGGCGCAACTGCGTCTGCATGTCGCGCGTGATCAGCGGGCCATCATAGGCGACCACTTGCCGGCTCTCGTCGATGTTCGGGGTCGCGGGCCGCACCGCCGGCGCCCGCACCAGCAGCGTCCGCGTGCGCTCGTCCCAGACATAACCATCGAGGCCAAGGTCGCCCATGTCGACGAAGTAGCTCACCGACCAGGGCTGTCGTACGGTCATCTCGCCTTCCAGGATGTTGCCGATACCGCCGCGGGTTTCGCGGTTGGTCGTGACCTGCCCTGATAGGCGATACACCTCCAGCCGATTCCGGTTCTCACGAAGGGCAACGACCAGCCTGTCGAGTTCACTTTCCTCGACCTCCTGCTGCACCTGCCGGTCTTCGTGCCGCGCCAGATAATAGCCGAGACCAATCAGTGCCGCGATCGCTAGCGCGCCCCAAATCAGGGCTCGCACGGACAATCCCTTTCGGGAGGAGGGGGTTAGTCGGAAGGGGTCCATTGCTCGTCTTGCGACTGAACGAGTCCACGCTCCCGAAGGTCCAGGAGGTGCGCGAGAACCGAGGCACCCGCCGCCGGAACGAGCCGCGGGTCGATTCCGGGATAGGCCGCGTGCACGATCATCTCGACTGTCCGATTGCCTTCCCCGACCAGACGCAGAACCTGCCGTTCACGCTGGACGCGGTGGGTCAGCATGCCGCGGACCAGCCGCTGCGGATCGGTCACCGGCTCTCCGTGGGCAGGGTAGTAGATGCGATCCGACCTTTGGCGGAGCTTCTCCAGGCTCCGCATGTAATCGCCCATGTTCCCGTCCGGCGGAATCACCACGCTGGTGGACCAGCCCATCACATGGTCGCCGGTGAACAGCGCGCCGCTCGCTTCGTCGGCGAAACACAGGTGGTTGGAGGTATGCCCCGGCGTGAACACCGCAGTCAGCCTCCTGCCATCCACTTGGATCCCGTCCCCTTCGCCGAGCACCCGGTCGGGCGAGTAATGGTGATCGAAGCCCGCATCCGCTCGCGTGCCCTCATCCAGCGTCAGCGGGGCGCAGCCCATGATGGGGGCACCCGTTGCTTGCCCAAGGGCCCGGCTCGCGGGGCTGTGATCGCGGTGGGTGTGAGTGACCAGGATGGCAACAACCGGCCGGCCGGCGATGGCTGCGAGCAGCGCGTCGACATGCTGGGGGATCTCCGGTCCGGGATCGATGATCGCCAGTTCCGACTCGCCGACCAGGTGAACCTGCGTGCCGGTGAACGTGTAGGCTGACGGATTTGGCGCGAGCAGCCGGGCGATCCCCGGCTCCGCGATGATCAGCTCTCCGGCCGGCGCGTCCATGACCCTGCCCTGCCACGGACACACAGGTGAGGCAAAGTCAGCTTCGGCTCTTCAGCTCCGCGGCCTTGGCCCGGATGTCCGACACGATCTTGTCACGGTTCGCCGCTGGAAGTTGCTCGTTGCTCTCCAGCCTGCGGGCCGCGTCTTCGAGCATGGCAATGATGCGTGCGTTGCTGGCACCTTTCTCGCTGCACAGGACGATGCGACTCTTGTGCCGCTTCGCCGGATCGTCGCCGCTGGCGGCGGTGAACTCGAACTTATGACCCTCGCAGGTGACCGGGCGGCTTCGAGCTGGCGGCAGTGGCGAGGTCTTGCCGTTAGAACCGTCGACGCGGTGGATCTCGACGATGGTTGTCTTCGGCCCCTCTCCAGCAAGCGGGGCTTCAGGCACGGGCGGAACAGGCGGGGTCGGAACCTCCTGCGCTGCCATGGCCATGGCTACCAACAGATGAAGCATGCTGCCCTCCTCGATGCGTCGCGTCAGCGCAGAGGTGCCGCCCGCGATCTAAACCGCGGCTGAACGGCTCTCGTCAGGCGGCAGCCAGCGGTGCAGTTGCTGGTGTCGCCGCAATCGTTTCATGACCATGCCGGCGAGCCATAGCTGCAGGGATCACGTTCCCAAACAGAACGTCCATGCTGTGGCGCCACGTGAACTCGCCCGCGACATAATCCCGCCCAGCTTCTCCCATCGCGCGATGGTCACCGCGCCAGACCTCCAGGATGTTGGCTGCCATTGCCGTACTATCCCCCACAGGTCCCAAGCGACCCATCCCAGGCAAGACACGCTCCAGCATTGCTCCGGCAGCAACGCCCACGACCGGAAGACCGGAGGCCTGTGCCTCGATGACCGAGACCCCGAAGGTCTCGTTCGGCATGGCGGACACGTAGATGTCGCTGCTGGCGAGCCACCGGGCGAGTGTTGGGCGGTCGTTTACGAATCCGGGGGTGATAATCCTGGAATCCTTGAGAGCCTCAAATTGCTGGCGGAACGGGCCGTCTCCCAACACCACCAGCTTCGCCCCGAGTTCGGACGGCAACTGCCGCAGCGCCTCGACCACGATGTCGGGACGTTTCTCGATGTCGAGTCGGCCCACGTAGATCAGGAGCGGCTGATCATCGCCGACCCCCAGCGAGCGGCGCAGTTCCCAGTCCCTCAGGGACGGAGAGAAGTCCCCCATCTCCACACCGAGCGGAAGGATGAAGACATTCTCGACGCCGAGCCCGCGAAGCGTGTTGCCTCCGCCGTAATTGGACAAAGCATAGACCGCGTCGAACTGGCGGTAGAGATTTCCGCAATAGCGGTAGCACAGACGTCCCGCGGCCCGTGCTGCCGCCCGCCCGACCACTTTCTGGAACGGCCGTTCGACGTAAACCGTCGGAAAGTCGGTCATGTAGCCTGCGACCAGGGCGGTATGGGGATGCTGCTCGCGGTGGCCCAAGGCCGCCCATGGCAGGTTGTAGGCGTCCTGGCATTCGATCACGTCCGGCATGAACTGGCCCAGCACGCGTCGAACGGCTCCATTGCGGAGGAGGAGGCGGTAGTTCGGGCTGAACGGAACGTTCGGCGACCGGACCCAGGCGGTGATCGCGCGACCATCCTCTTCGATGCGATCCTGCGTCCCGGGCAAGATCATCAGGTGCCGATGCGAAGTATTCTCCAGAATGTGGGCCCGCTTTCGGCGGAGATAGGTACCCACACCACCGCCGACGGCTGACCAGCTCTGCGTCAGGTCGCAGAACAGGCGTTCGGGGCTATGATCCAAGGGAAAAGCTGGCTTCAGCATCATGCGTGCAAACCGTCGAGCGCGGCCGAAGTGCCGTAAACCCTCAACCGCACGATCTGTCGGGAAAACTGACACTGCCGAGACAGATCATGCGAACTCAAATCAGAGAATTGGCGGTTTTCTAACGTTCTCTCGAGTTTGGCACGACGCGTGCTACTCTGATGGCGTCCACTTTGGTTCCACGCCAAACAAGAAGGGACGGTGCAGCGGTTTCTGGTCCCGCGCTCCGTCCCTTCTTCGTATCCAATCCTGGCGATGACGATCAGGCCTCGGTCTTGCCGACAAGCTGCTGCAGCTCGCCGTTCTGGAACATTTCCATCATGATGTCCGAGCCGCCGACGAACTCACCCTTCACATAGAGCTGAGGGATGGTCGGCCAGTCGGAGTATTCCTTGATGCCTTGCCGGATCTCCTGATCCTGCAGCACGTCAACCGTCTCGAACGGCACGCCGAGATGGTCGAGAATGGCCACGGCTCGGCTGGAGAAGCCGCACTGCGGGAACAGGGCGGTGCCCTTCATGAAGAGCACCACGTCATTGCTGCGGACGATCTGGTCGAGCCGCTCCGTCACATCACTCACTTCACTCTCCTTGCGGCACTGCGGTTTCGAGTTGCAGTGCATGAAGCTCTCCGCCCATGCGCCCCCCAAGTGCTGCGTAGACTTTCTGGTGCTGACGCACACGGCTGAGCCCCGCGAAGCTCGCACTCACCACGCGGGCCGCGTAGTGATCGCCATCGCCCGCCAAATCTCGGATCGTCACTTCCGCGTCCGGGATGGCGGAGCGGATCAGTTGTTCGATTTCGGTTGCCGGCATGGGCATCAGAGGTTGGTCGCCTCGATGATCTGGCGGCGAGCTTCCACTTCGCGATGCCCCAGCTGTTCGCGGATACGTGCTTCATCCATGTCCACCCCGGCGCCGGTCAGATCGCCGAGCACCTTGCGAATGACGTCCTCGTCCCCGGCTTCCTCGAAGTCGGCCCGGACCACGTCCTTGGCGTAGGCCTCGGTTTCGGCAGGCGAGAGCTGCATCAAGCCGGCAGCCCACTCGCCGAGCAGCCGATTGCGCCGCGCAGTGATCCGGAACCGCATGTCCTCGTCGTGCGCGAACTTGGTTTCGAATGCGCGTTCGCGATCGTCGAAGGTCGTCATGGCTCTGCTCCCCGGATGATGATTGGGGCGGAGATAGGCGGTGCCTCGCATGGAGGCAACGGCACGAAAAGGGCCGGACGTCCGAAGACGCCCGGCCGAAGGTTGGACACGCCACATGCGTTGGACGTGCCGGTAGGGATGGTCGGTCCGACCGTTAGCCGCGCTCAGGTGCCGGCGGCGGCGGAGGCGGCGGAGGCGGCGGCACGGGGCAGGTGTCCGTTGCCAGCACAACCGAGCCATCCGGGCAGGTCTGGGTTGCCGGAGCCGGCGGAGGCGGCGGCGGCGGGGGTGGCGGTGGCGGAGGCGGCGGGGGAGCGGCCTCGGTGCCACCGAAGTTGAAGATCAGGCTCGCCAGCAGGCTGTGCGACCGGAACTTCTGCTCGGCATCCGCGAAGATGTCCGCCGTGGTGGTCTGCGTCACCGGGGTGATCACGCCTCCAACGTCGACGTTCGTCGTCAGCGGTGTGCCGGTGAGCGTCGTGAACCCGTCGTTCGTGAAGTTCAGGTTGCGTGTCCGGAAGTAGCGATACTTCAGGCCGAAATCCACGTTCGAGCTGAGCGCATAGCGAGCACCGGCGATCAGCTGGCCCGCCCAGGCGCTGTCCTTGTCGCCAAGCGCCTTGACGCGCGCGCGGCCAAGACCCGCACCGGCGTAGAAGGACAGACCGTCCTCGTCACCGAAGTCGAGCAGGGCGTTGACCATGCCGGACAGGACCTTAACGTCACCATCCAGGTCGAAGTCGGTGGCAACCAGCGCGTCGGTACCGGTGTAGTTAAGGCCGGTGTTCAGGCCAGTGACAAAGGTGCTGCTGACGCCGAGTTCGTCCAGCTTCGCGCGCTTCCAGCCAAGCTCGCCTTCGAGGCGGATCAAGCCGAAGTCGTAACCGACGATCGCATCGAGATCGAGGCCGCGCTTGTACTCGATGCCGAATGCATCATTGTACGTGGTGTCCAGCGGACCGGCCGGACCCGCCGGCGTCGCAGGAGTCTGGGTCGTCGTATAGTCGACGGAAACGTCCGCATCATTGTCACGCGGGAAGAGGATGCCCCCTTCGACGCCGAAATATGGCGAGCCGTCGCGGGCCAGTGCTGGCGTGGCGATGGCCGCGCTCGCAACTGCCGCAAGCAAGATTTTGCGCATGGTGGATACCCTTCTCTATGTGAAATCCGCACCGCCGAAACGGGAGGGGTGATGGAAGGTTTCACCCGCAGACCCATCTGGCGGGTTACTGATGCACAAAGGCAACAGCTGGAAAGGGCTACGCAATCTCCACGACAAGCTTGCCGATCACCTGACGGGCGGCCATGGCGGAGATAGCCTCTCCAGCCTTCTCAAGCGGATAGGTGGCGCTGACGAGCGGTTGGATCTTGCCCTCGTCCCAGAGCCGGAACAACTCCTCGACATGCGCGGCATTCGCCTCCGGGTCGCGCATTGCGAAGGCCCCCCAGAAAACCCCGCACACGTCGCAGCTCTTCAGCAGAGTGAGGTTGAGCGGGAGTCTCGGAATGCCTGCCGGGAACCCGACGACCAGGTAGCGGCCTTCCCACGCGATCGCACGCAGGGCAGGTTCGGAATAATCGCCACCCACCGGGTCATAGATGACGTCGGCCCCGGACGCCCCCACCGCTTTCTTGAATAGGTCCGCGAGAGCCTTGCGCGCATCTCGATCGAACGGGCCGCGCGGGTAGACGATGGCCTCGTCAGCGCCGGCGTTACGGGCGGCCTCGGCCTTTTCCTCGGAGGACACGGCTGCAATGACCCGCGCGCCGCGAGCCTTGCCGAGTTCAACGGCCGCCAGTCCCACTCCGCCCGCCGCGCCTAACACCAGCAGGGTCTGGCCTGCCTGCAGCCGGCCCCGATCCCAGAGGGCGTGAATGGAGGTCGCGTAGGTCAGCAGCAGCGCTGCGCCTTCGGTGTAGCTGCGGCTTTCGGGCAGCCGGAACGCACTCCTGGCGGGGATGACGATCTTCTCGACCAGTCCACCAAAACCGGGAACCGCGATCAGGCGGTCGCCCACATTCCAGTCCGTCACTCCTTCACCGACGCTGATGACCTCACCGGCAATCTCGCCCCCTGGAGCGAACGGCCGAGGCGGTTTCAACTGGTACTTGTCCTCAATGATCAGGACATCGGGGTAGTTGATGGCTGCCGCATGCACGCGGACTAGGAGCTCGCCTGCGGACGGCACCGGGTCATGAAGGTCCGCAAGCTTGAGGGTCTCGGGACCGCCGGGCTCGTGGGAAAGCAGTGCGCGCATGGATTGGCCTCCGTCATCCCGGCCTCGAGCCGGGATCCGCCTTGTTCTTCTGCTCAGTGGAAGGCAGGCAGACCCCGGGTCAAGCCCGAGGTGACGGAAACCTCACCCTTCGTACTTCGCCGTCGTTTTCTCCCGCACCTCGTCGGCAGTCACCCCTGGCGCGAGTTCGATCAGCTTGAACGGGCTCCGATGATCCGGCCGCTGGAAAACGGCGAGGTCCGTGATGATCATGTCGACCACGTTCTTGCCGGTGAGGGGCAGAGTGCATTCCGGAATGAACTTCGGATCGCCGTTCTTGGAGGCATGCTCCATGACGACGATGATCTTCTTGACCCCCGCGACGAGGTCCATGGCGCCACCCATGCCCTTGATCATCTTGCCCGGGATCATCCAGTTGGCGATGTCGCCGCCCTGGCTGACCTCCATGGCGCCGAGCACGGTGAGATCGATATGTCCCCCGCGGATCATAGCGAAGCTCGCGTCCGAGCTGAAGTAGCTCGATGAGTCCAGTTCGCTGATCGTCTGCTTGCCGGCGTTGATGAGATCGGGATCGACCTCGTCGTCATAAGGAAACGGGCCAATGCCTAGCATTCCGTTCTCGGACTGCAACGTGACCTCGAGCCCATCTGGGATGTGGTTCGCGACTAAAGTCGGAATGCCGATGCCCAGGTTCACATAGAAGCCGTCACGCAGCTCCTTGGCTGCACGGGCCGCCATCTCGTCGCGCGTCCAGCCCTTGGTAAGGTGGTCGTGGGCGGTCATTATGCAGCCTCCCGCTGGCGAACGGTCCGAAACTCGATCTTCTTGTCGTAGGGCGAGCCTAGGATGAGCCGCTTCACGTAGATGCTGGGGAGGTGGATACCGTCCGGATCGAGACTGCCAACAGGCACGATCTCCTCGACCTCCGCAACGCAAATCTTTCCGCAGGTTGCTGCCGGCTGATTGAAGTTGCGGGCGGTCTTGCGGAAGACGAGGTTGCCGGCCTCGTCCGCCTTCCAACCCTTGATAATCGATAGGTCCGCGCGAATGCCGCGTTCGAGGATGTAGTCCTCGCCATCGAAGCTTTTCACCTCCTTGCCCTCGGCCACCTTCGTGCCCACTCCGGTCTTTGTATAGAAGCCCGGAATGCCCGCACCCCCGGCTCGCATCCGCTCGGCCAACGTGCCTTGTGGGCAGAACTCGACTTCGAGCTCCCCCGAGAGGAATTGTCGCTCGAATTCCTTGTTCTCACCGACGTAGGACGAAATCATCTTCGTGACCTGACGCGTGCGCAGCAGCTTTCCGAGCCCTTCGTTGTCGATGCCGGCATTGTTTGAGGCGATGGTGAGGTCCTTGACCCCGCTCGCTACCACAGCGTCAATCAGCCGCTCGGGAATACCGCACAGCCCGAAGCCGCCGGCCGCGATGAACATGCCGTCATGCAGCAGACCATCAAGCGCCGCCTTGGCGTCGGGATAGATTTTTCTGGCCATGAGCCCTCCTCGGGGCGCGGTTAGGCGAACTTGAAAGTAGGTTCAACTTCGCCTGTCACAGCGTCTAACGCAGCTTCGCGAGTACGCCCTGAAGCTGCATCGCATTGCTCATGTCGCCCTCGACCTTGAGCTTGCCGGTCATGAAGGCGGTCATCCCGTCAAGCTGGCCGGCAGCCATGGCCTGCCAGTCGGTCCAGCTGACTTTGATAGTGGTATCCGCCGCGCCATTATCCTCGGAAACCTGGTTGGCCTTGCCGTCCAGCATGATTGCGCCTTCGTCGCCGAAGTCGAGCTTGACCGTCTTGCCCGGCAGGTAGGCGCTGTTTTCCTGCATCTTCTGGACGAGTTCCTGCTTGGTCATTCTCTCGATCTCCTACGTGCGCTCACCCTAAGCCTGTCGAAGGGCGCGAAGTCACAATGAGTGGCGATCACGCTTCGAAGGCTCAGCGTGAACGCGGACTGGCTCGGCCTAACCGGACCCCGCTTGGCGGGCAAGGGCGAGAGGAGTAGGCAGGGGCCATGACCTATCAAGCAGACCTCAAGCTCTTCATCGATGGTAGTTGGCGTGCGGGCGAGAACCGCGACGCCATGCCGGTTATCAACCCTGCCACCGGCGGAACCATCGCCGAGGTGCCGCTGGCCAGTACCGGCGATCTCGACGAAGCTCTGGGTGCGGCGGACCGCGCCTGGCCGCTCTGGCGGGCCACGGACGTCGAAAAGCGCGCGGCGATCCTGCACAAGACCGCCGATTTGCTGCGCGAACGTGCCCAGGAGATCGGCGCGCTCCTGACTCAGGAGCAGGGCAAGCCGATCGCCGAGTCCGTCGGAGAAGTCATCGGCTCAGCGCAGATGTTCGACTTCTTTGCGGAAGAGGCGAAGCGCGCTTACGGCCGCGTGCTGGTCCGCCCGACCGGTCAGCGCTCGATCGTAATCCCGCAGCCGGTCGGTCCCACGGCGACCTTCACGCCCTGGAACTTCCCGATCTACCTTCTGGCGAAGAAGGTGGCCGCAGCTTTGGCGGCTGGTTGCTCGGTCATTTCCAAGCCGCCCGAGGAAACACCTGGAAGCACGGGCGCCATGGGTCGGGCGCTTGCGGACGCGGGTATTCCCAACGGGGTCTTCCAGCTGGTGCACGGCGTTCCGGACACGGTCTCGCGCCATCTCATCGGGTCGCGCGTGATCCGCAAGGTGAGCTTCACCGGGTCCATTCCCGTGGGCAAACACCTGATGAAGCTCGCGGCCGATGGCATGAAGCGCATCACCATGGAACTGGGCGGTCACGCTCCGGTGCTGATCTTCGACGATTGCGACCTCGAGAAGACGCTGGACGCCGTGGTGCCGCAGAAATTCCGGAACGCCGGACAGGTGTGCGTAAGCCCCACCCGCTTCTATGTGCAGGAAGGGATCTACGACGCTTTCCAGCGCGGCTTCGCGGAGCGCACGCGCGCGCTGAAGGTCGGCAACGGCCTCGAAGCAGACACGCGCATGGGCCCGCTTGCCAACGAGCGCCGCATCCCGGCGATCGCCGGGCTGGTCGAAGATGCCAAGGCCAAGGGAGCCAAGGTGCTGGCCGGTGGTGAGCGCGGGGAGGGCGGCTACTTCTTCCAGCCGACCGTGCTGGCCGACGTGCCGCTGGACGCCGAGGCGATGAACAACGAGCCGTTCGGTCCTCTCGCCCTGATGCGCTCCTTCGCGACGGTCGACGAGGCGATCGAGCAGGCCAACCGGCTGCCTTACGGCCTCGCCGCCTTCGTGTTCACGGAGAACGGCCGCCGGGCCAACCTGCTAGGCGACGCGATCGAGAGTGGGATGGTGGGGATCAACACCTTCGCCATCTCCGTCGCGGACGCGCCCTTCGGTGGCATCAAGGATAGCGGGTTCGGCAGTGAAGGCGGCGTCGAGGGTCTCCAGAGCTACCAGGTGACCAAGGCCATCCACCAGGCCTGAACGCAAGAACAGGCTCCCGCCGCAACGGGAGCCCGTTTGTGAACTGGGTGAGGTTAGCGGCGCTCGTCCTCTGGATGACGACCTATGATCGGTCGTTCATCGCCACGCCGATCGGGGTAGCCGTCGCCGTCGCGATCCCGGCGGCCCGCGGCCATCAACGTCTCGCGCTCACGCCATTCCTTCTCGCGCGAGTTCCAGTGCGTCTCGCGATCCTTCAGGTCGCGTTCGAGCACTCGCCGCTTTTCGAGTTCCTCGTTGTAGCGGGTCTTCCACTTGCGCCGTCCGCCGGACGTCATCCACATGCCCACGAGCAGGCCGAGGACGAAGACCAGGCCGATGATGACCCATTGGTCCGTCGTGAAGGTCAGCATCCGTCCATCCCTCATTGCGTCGCCGATACGAAGTCAAAGCGAGGGAGCGGGATATTTGTTCCTCTCCCAGCGCGAGCCGGGAGAGGAATGAATCTGACCTTACTTGGCGTTCAGGAAGCTGTCGCTGATCGAGCAGGCCGCCGGACCGAGGATCACGACGAACAGGGTCGGCAGGATGAACAGGATCAGCGGAACCGTCATGATCGCCGGGAGCCGCGCGGCCTTCTCCTCCGCGCGCATCATGCGTTCATTGCGGAACTCGGCCGACAGCACCCGCAGGGCGGAGGCGAGGGGCGTGCCGTACTTCTCCGTCTGGATCATGGTAGTGACCACGCCGCGGATCGCTTCCAGGTCGACGCGGGTCGACAGGTTTTCGAAGGCCTGACGGCGCTCGTTGAGGAAGCCCAGCTCGATGGCGGTCAGGCCGAACTCGTCACCCAGTTCAGGGTAGGCCTTCCCCAGTTCGCGGGAGACACGGCCGAATGCGGCGTCCACGGTCAGGCCGGCCTCGGCGCAGATGACCAACAGGTCCAGCGCGTCCGGCAGGCCCTTCCGCACGGCATGGCTGCGCTTTGTAACCTTGTTCTTCAGCCAGATGTCCGGCGCCTTGTAGCTGAGCACCAGCGTGCCGGCGGTAACGGCATAGCGCTTGATCCCGCCCCAATCGGGGAAGAAATCGAGCACGTAGATGAACAGGATTGCCAGCGCCCCGAGGACCACCGGGAGCACGAAACGGGCGAAGATGATGAAGAAGGCCAGGTCCTTGGCGCGGATGCCCGCCTGCATCAGCTTGACCTGAGTCTTCTTCAGCTGATCGTCCTGGATCATCTTGAAGCTGGACAGGATGCCGCGGACCTTGTCCGCCGCCGCATTCTGATTGGTCAGCTTCTTGCGCTTGTTGGTGGACGCGACGATGCCTGCCTTGAGCTGCTCGCGCCGCTCGTTCAGCGCTTTGACCCGGCGGGCCATCGGATCCTTGACTGTCGTTGCGGCGTAGATGGCGATCAGCACCGCCATGGTCGCCACCCCCGAGAGGATTGTGGCAACCCAGATGACATCGACGCCGAGAAGGGTGGGGCCTGCTGCAGGCTGCATGTCGTTGGTCCCTTAGATCTCGAAGTTGACCATCTTGGCCATGACGAAGACGCCGATGCTCATCCAAAGAAGCCCGCCGAGGCCTGCGATGATCAGTCGGTCATCCGTGAAGAAGCCGGCCATGTATCCGGGGTTCATCATGTAGACGAGCCCGAAGACGATGAAGGGCAGTGCGCCCACGATCATGGCCGAAGCCTTCGATTCCGAACTCATGGCCTTGATCTTCAGCTTCATCTGGGCGCGCTTTCGGAGCACGTCGGCAAGGTTCGACAGCGTCTCGGCAAGATTGCCGCCGGTCTCCCGCTGGATGGCGAGGGTGATGACGAAGAACTGGAACTCGGGAGTGCCGAGGCGGTCCGCCGTTTCCTGAAGAGCCGCTTCCATCGTGCGACCAATCTTCATCTTGTCCGCGACAGCGCGAAACTCGGACCCGACCGGATCGGGAACCTCGCTGGAGACGATGCCCAAGGTTTCGGTGATCGGGAGACCCGAACGAAGGCCGCGAACCATCAGTTCAATGGCGTCAGGGAAGTTGGCGGTGAACCTAGCAATGCGGCGGTTGATCAGCTTCCCGACCACAAAGTGCGGGAGACCGACCCCGACGAAGCAGCCGACCAGGATAGCCAGCGGGATCGGCGCGCCGCGGGTGAGCATCAGAAGCGTGACCGTCACCACGATGCCGCCGCAAACCATGGCGAACTGAGCGAGGCTCCAGCTGCGGCCGGTGCGTTCCAGGCGCTGCCGCAGCAGTGCGGGCTTCGGGAGCAGGGTCGAGGCCCAGCTATCAGCGCGGCTCTGCTGTTTCGCGAACAGCTTGCGAATCTGCGCATTGGCGTGGGCGGCAATGCCTTCGGCGTGCCGTTCCTTGATCATCTCCAGGCGGCGCTTGGTCGCCTTGGACGCCGAGGGACCCTGGAAGGCGTTGATGAGCAGCGCGAGTGCACCCAGCACTCCCCCCGCCAAGATGATGACCATGATCGACATCAAGCCCGTCCTTCAATTCAGGGTCGTGGGAAGGACCGGACGGGTTTCGAACCCGTCCGATGCCTTCCGGTTCGTCACGCTGCCGCCGCCTGCTTCGGCTTCGACAACATGGACTTGAGGTTATCCACCAGCGACTTGGCTGCGGCTGCACCCTTCGCTTCGGATGCACCCTCTTCCGTGGCATGGCTCAGGACCATGTTGCACAGCGCCGCGTAAGGGGCAGCGGCCTTGCCGGCTGCAACCTCCGCAACCGGCTTGCCGAGCTTGGCAGCCTGCGCCGCAAGCTTGCCATCCTCCGCGATCACGACATCCACCGAGCGCTCGATCGACTGTTCGAAGTCCTTGCGGCTGATCTCGAGCGCGCCGCCCGAGGGAACCCGGTTGGCGACGACAATGACCTTGGTCTGCGGTGCGTTGGACTTGAGCCAAGCCAGGATCCGGATCGTGTCCCGGGTCGCGGCGAGGGTCAGTTCCGCCACGACCACTGCGACATGCGCGTCATGAACCATGTGCGGAAACTGGATCAGCATGTGGCGCGGCAGATCGAGGACCGTCGACTCGAAGGCGTTCCGCATTTCTTCCTGGAGCTGGAAGAAGGCGGTCCCGTCCGTGATCAGCGGCTGGTTGATCGGGGCCTCCGCCGAGAGGACCGACAACCGCTCATTGGCGCGGACCATGGCCCGCTCGATGAACAGACCGTCGATACGGCTCGGGTTTTCGATCGCATCTGTCAAGCCGCGACCCGGCTCCAGGTCGAGCGCCAAGGCGCCCGTCCCGAAGTGAATATCGAGGTCGAGCAGCGCCGTCGTGCGATGCGCCTTGTCCCCGAGCAGCCATGCGAGCGATGTCGCGATCGTCGATGCGCCCACGCCTCCGCGGACGCCGATGACCGTGGACATGACATGCGGCTTGTCGACCTGCGCTTCCCCGCGCGGCCCCGACAGGATCGCCTGGGCGTTCGCGAAGGTGTCACGCAGCTGGTCCACGCTGAAGGGCTTCAGCAGGTAATCGTGGATGCCACTGGCAACGAGGTCCCGATAGAGACGCACGTCATTTACCTGGCCGGCCGCGATCACGATCGTGCCCGGTTCGCAGACTTCTGCCAGCGCATTGATGTCGTTCAACGGGTCAGCCGATTCCGACAGGTCCACGAACAGGATGTTCGGGGACGCCGAAACGGACAAGGACTGGACCGCATTGCGCAGCCCACCCTTGTTGACCTTTTCCGGACTCCAGCCGTGTTCGACAGCGACCGGCCGCAGCATGTCGGCAGTGGCGTCGTCGCACACGAAGGCGGTGAACGGGTCGCGAAGGCCCGCGCGGGCCTGAAACGGCGCGTTCATTACTTGCCCTCCTTCTTCGTCTGAATGTCTTGCAGACCCTGCTCACCCGTCGGGCGCTGGGTCCGGTACGACTGGACTGCACGGGAGGCGGTGGCGGCGTCGGTGACGCCGCTACCCTCCCGGCCATGGATCAGGTCGTTGGGGTTCGCAACCATGGCGGCGAGGTTGCCGTTCACGCTGCATCCGTAGTTCGACATGGTCCGATTGTTGTAATTGGGGAGTGCCGGGTCGCTCCAGTTGGGGCAGCCGGGCACATCCGCGCGGGTCCGGCTGACCACAACCCTGACCGACCCTTCGGGGATTATGCCCGCGGTGACCGGTGCCCCGCTCGTCACCAGCATTCCAAACTGGCCGGCGATCCGCGCGACATCGGCCCGAGCTGCGTCGGCGTAGGGCCCATCGACACTGATCGTGTCACCATAGCCCAGATCGAGGCCGCGGAACCATGCTTCGAGGCGTGCGGCTTCGCTGACCGGCAGACTGCCGCCAGGTGCTGCCGCATCGAACACATAGTCGCTGCGGGCGACCACCGGTTCGTTCACGGCGGACAGGCCTCGCGCCGGATCATCACCGGGCTTGTAGGCGCACGCACCCACCGAAGCGGAGGCGAGTAGCACCAGGAGAAGGTTGGTACGCATCGTCGATCCTCTCTTTGCGCGCGGCATCACAGCTTGAAGCCCGGGCTGGCGGGGGCGGAAGTGGCTGCGGCCGGAGCCGCACCTGCGGAAACGCTGACGCCGGGGCGGGCAACCGCGTTGGCGGCCGGGCGTGGACCCGAGGTCCCCTTGAAGGTCTGCCCTTCCCAGTTCAGCTCCGGATCCGTCGGAGCCCGGTAGCCGTCGGTCGGCAGCGCGAGCTGACCCGACACCGGGCGAACCAAATACGGGGTCACCACGATCACGAGTTCCGTTTCCGCGCGGCGGTAGCGCGTCGAGCGGAACAGGGCGCCGAGGATTGGGAGGTCGCCAAGGAAAGGCGCCTTCTCGACATCGTTCGCGTTCGCATTTCGGAGCAGGCCGGCGATCATGAAGCTCTGGCCGGAGCCCAGCTCCACCGTCGTTTCCGCTCGACGTGTCGTAATGGCCGGGACCAGAAAGCCGTTCAACCGAACGGCATTCTCGTTCGACAGCTCACTGACTTCCGGCCGGACCCGCATGGAGATGCGGCCGTCGGCAAGGACGATCGGCGTGAAGGCCAGCCCGACGCCATACTGCTTGTACTCGATCGAGATCGCGCCAAGCGATTGGCTGACCGGCACCGGGAACTCACCGCCGGCCAGGAAGCTGGCAGTCTCACCAGAAAGAGCGGTCAGGTTCGGCTCGGCCAGCAGGGTGACGACACCATCCGTGGCGGCCAGGTCGAGCGAGCTGATGATATCCATGCCGAACAGCTTGCCGACACCGGAGATGGTGGAGCCGATCGGGCTCCGGATGATCGATCCCGCGCCGTCCTGCTCTCCACCGGGCTCCGGCAGGTAGATGCCCTGGCCCTGAAGAACGCCGAGCTTGAAACCGCCCTGCGTGCTGGTGAGGAGGTTCACGCCAATCTGCTTCAGCAGGGTGCGGTTCACCTCGGCGATCTTCACCTTGAGGTTCACCTGCAGCGGCGTAGCGGTGCGAACCCGGCTGACGATCTGCGTACCGTCGCCCACATAGGCCTGGACGAGCCGCTGAGCCTCGGCCGCATCTTCAGGAGACGCGACGGTGCCGGTCAGCAGGACCAGGTTGTTCATCGGGGTCGCCTGGATGCTCGCTTCCGGCATGGCCATGCGCAGCATCTCGTCGACCGAGCTGATGTTGTTTCCGACGCGGACGTTGGCGGCATAGACTACCCGGCCATTCTTGTCCGTGGCGTAGACAGTCGTTTCACCACGCTCCTTGCCGAACACGTACAGCTGGTTGGAAGACCGGACCTGCACATCGGCGATCTTGTCGTTGGCGACGAAGAGATCGCTCATCGGCGAGGACAGGCGCACCAATGTCCCGGTGTTCTGGCTGAGGTTCAGCGTTTCCGACGGTCGCGCGGCCATGGGCTGCGCGGCGGCCGGGCTGGCGAGGGTCGCGGCGGTGCCGAGGCCGAGGGCCAGGGCGGCGAGGGCAGTGCCCAGGCGCGACTGGCGGCGGGTCTTGTTGGCGATCATCTTAACGAGCCCCCACTGGAACGTAGCTGACGTTGTTGCCACGAGCGACGCGGACCACCGGGCCGGCGGGAATGCCTGCGCCGCCGGCGCCGGTCGCCGCGACCGGGTTGCCGGACAGGGCGCCGGCGAACTTGGTGAGCGCATCCGCGGCCTGGGCCGAGCGGTCGGCCGGCTTGGCCGGAACCGTGCGACGCTGGAAGCGGGACACATCGCCGCCGGTGGTATATGTCGTCGCCGTGTCGATCGGACGGTTGGCAAGAGCAAGCATCATGCTGCGCTCTTCGGCCGGAGTCCGGCTGTTAGGCAGCTTGACCTCACCCGAGGCGACCGCCCTCTCGAGCTCCGCCGTGGTATCGGCAATGGAGCGGAGCGAGAGGGACAGCTTGCCCATCGCCTGCGACACAGCGATCTTCTCGGCGATCCGGGGAGTTGCCTCGAGCGTCACCGTATCTGGCTTCAGGATCTCTGTCTTGCCGTCTTCGCCCTTGCTGTCGACCTTCTGGTCGATGGCGAGGACCCGCAGGTTGCGGACGATCGTCTCGGAAACCTTCAGCGGCGGACCATCGCCTCCACCCTCGACCTCCTGGGTCAGGACGAGGTCGACGCGGTCACCCGGGAAGACGAACCCGCCGACACCGCCAGTGTCGCTGTCGGTCTTGATGGTGATGGCGCGCATGCCCGGGCCCAGCGCCGCGGCCAGGAAGCCACGGTCCTGCGGACCTACCAGGGTGCCGCGGGTCAGCGGCTGGCCTGCGGTCACGGGATTGCGAACAACCGTACCGATCAGCTTGCTGGGATCTGAGTCAGGGCTGCCTTCCGTATAGTAGGCACTCTGCATCAGCTCCTCCGGCCAAGGCTGGTAGGTGAAGGACTCCGCATCCACGATGGTGCCGACCGCTAGTGCCTTGCGGGCCACCAGGATCTTGGGCCCCACGGGAGCCGCAACAGCAGCGGTGGCCTCAGGCGCGCTGGCCCCGGCAAACATGTTCTTGGCCAACACGGCGGTCACCGCGGCAACCAGCAACGCTCCGACCAGAAGCGCGATCTTCTTCACATCCATGGCGCAAACGCCTCCCCAGAAAGGGTCCACTCAATGGTGTCAGACATCAGGCAAAATGGTTAAGATATCGTTCGGCCAGAATCGTGAGCGCGGCCGTCGCAATTGCGATGCCGTAAGGCACTTTCGGGCGCCCTGGTTGGCGCCGGACCCGATGAGCGAGCAGGAGGGCGAGCGTGAGCAATCCGCCTGCGATCGACATCCAGACCAAGAACTTCGCGACAAAGAAGGGCGGGAACCATAGCGACACGGCGGCCGCGAGCTTGACGTCCCCACCGCCCATCATGCCCGCGTAGAAAGCGCCCGCCAGCAGCCCGAACACCAGCGCGGCAACGCCTAGCTGCACCGCCACGTCTGGCCAGAGCGGCAAACCCAAAGCCCACCAGTAGGCGGGGGCCAGCGCACCGATCGTGAAATTCAGGCGATTGGAGATGCGGTAGGTTCGCGCGTCGATGATCGCGGCGACGACCAGCAGAACCGCGAGAATAGCAGGCAGCAAGACGGTGAACGGCAGATTCATCATTTTCACCGTCTAGACGGCGGGGCTTTCCAAACCGTAACCAGCACGGGACGTGACTTCAGTGGACATCCTCATCGTTGGAGCCGGGATCGCCGGCGCCAGCCTTGGCGCCGCGCTGGCTCCGCACCGCCGCGTACTGCTGGTCGAGACGGAGGATCAGCCTGGGCATCATTCCACCGGCCGTTCGGCAGCCTTCTGGCACGAGGGTTATGGCGGCGCACAGGTCGCGCCGCTGACCCGGGCAAGCCGGCCGATGCTCGAGGCCGGGGGATACCTCTCGCCGCGTGGCGCTATCCATATTGCCCGTGCCGGGGAGAACATCGAATTGGTCGCCGGGTGCGTTGGCGAGCCGCTGAATCGGAGCGCGCTGGACAAGGTGTTGCCAGGTCTCCGACCCGACTGGAGGCACGGACTGCGTGAGCCATCCCTTGCCGACATCGATGTTGCCCGGCTGCATGCCACTTTCTTGGCCGCAGTCCGCCGACATGGCGGGGAGGTTCGCACCCGCGCGGGCCTCGTCCAGGCGCGGCGGCAGGGGGAGGAGTGGGCCGTCCGCCTGACCGATGGCAGCGCAGTCCATTGCGAACTGCTGGTCGACGCTGGAGGAGCCTGGGCCGACGAGGTCGCGAAAAGCAGCGGGGTGAGGGGACTTGGCCTTGCTCCGAAGCGCCGGACGATGGTCCAACTGCGTGTCGGACGATCGGGCCTGTCACGGCTCCCCCTGATCGTTGGTGCGGATGGAAGCTTTTACTTCAAGGGGGAAGGGGATCGCTCGATCTGGCTCAGCCCGCACGACGAAATCGATACGGACCCATGTGACGCGGCACCCGAGGAGCTGGATATCGCTGTCGCGATCGATCGGTTCGAGCATGTCGTGGACTGGCCTGTGGAGCGGGTGGAGCGCAGCTGGGCGGGGCTGAGGACCTTCGCGCCGGACCGGCTGCCCGTATTCGGCCATGATGTGCGAGAGCCCCGCTTCTTTTGGTGCGCGGGGCAAGGCGGGTTCGGCATCCAGACCGCTCCCGCTGCAGCGGAGCTCTGCGCGGCGCTGATCCTGCGGGACCGGGTACCGCCGGTCGATCCGTCGCCTTACGATCCAGCGCGGTTCGGTTAGGCGCTTTTCCTGAAGGTATCGGCGGCGGCGCAGGCAAGAACGTCCACCCGCTCGTTCTCGGGGTGTCCCGAATGGCCGCGAACCCATCGCCAGTCGATCCGGTGCCGTTCGGCCGCGGCGCAGAGTTCCTGCCAGAGTTCGGCATTTTTGACCGGCTTCTTGTCGGACGTGCGCCAGCCGTTGCGGCGCCAGTTGTGCACCCACTTGGTGATGCCGTCGCGGACGTACATGCTGTCCGTATGAAGCAGGACATGACACGGTCGAGTCAGCGCCTGAAGCCCCCGAATGGCAGCGAGCAGTTCCATCCGATTGTTGGTGGTCAGCGGCTCGCCGCCGGAGAGCTCCTTCTCCCGCTCACCGGAACGGATCAGCACCCCCCAGCCGCCGGGACCGGGATTCCCCCGGCAAGCGCCGTCCGTGAACATCTCCACCTTAACCATCTCGCTCATGAAGATTCACGCGACCAGTTCGCGGGGCAGCTTGAAGGTGAGCGCCTCGCGCGTGTGCTCGGCTTCCTCGGCATGCACGTCGAATCGGGTGCCGAGCGCCTCTAGCACCTCCTGCACCAGAACCTCGGGTGCCGAGGCACCGGCTGTCAGGCCAAGGCTGGCCGGCTGTCCAAGCCACTCCCAGTCGATCTCGCTTGCGCGCTGGATCAGCCGAGCGGGCACGCCCTCCCGCTCCGCCACCTCGACCAGCCGGAGCGAATTGCTGCTGTTGGGAGCGCCGATCACCAGCATGCGTTCGCAGCGGAGCGCGATCTGCTTCACGGCTGCCTGACGGTTGGAGGTCGCATAGCAGATGTCTTCGCCCCGAGGAGCGCGGATGGACGGGAAACGAGCTTGCAATGCACCGACGATAGCGGAGGTGTCGTCCACGGAAAGCGTGGTCTGGGTGAGGAAGGCAAGGTTCTCGGGGTCCGCGGGCTCGATCCTCGCCACATCCTCGATGGTTTCGACGAGGGTCATGCTGCCCTCCGGAACCTGGCCAAAGGTGCCGATTACTTCGGGGTGTCCCGCGTGGCCGATGAAGATGATGTGCCGGCCGGTCTCGATCAGCCGCTCGGCCTGGCGGTGGACCTTGCTCACCAGGGGGCACGTGGCATCCAGGTAGTCGAGGCCACGGTCCTGCGCCGCCGCAGGCACGGACTTCGGCACGCCGTGCGCCGAAAAGACTACCGGCACGCCGTCGGGAACTTCTTCCAGCTCCTCGACGAACACCGCGCCGAGGCCCCGCAGCCGGTCCACCACAAACTTGTTATGAACGATCTCGTGCCGGACATAGACCGGTGCGCCGTAGCGCTCGATCGCCAGCTCCACGATACGGATGGCGCGGTCCACGCCCGCGCAGAACCCGCGCGGCGCGGCGATGATGACCTGGAGGGGCGGGCGGGAAGACGGCATGGCGGCGATGTAAGCGATTGCTTGCCTGACTGCTAGGCGGTTCCTAGAAGGCCGGCGACCGACTGCAAGGAATTACCCACGTGAGAGCGCTCTTCGTTCCCCTGACGATTGCCCTTCTGCTGACCGGCTGTTCCCGGCAGGGCGAGATCACCGCGGGGGGCGTCTACGTAAAGCGCACCGGCTGTCCGCAGGTGGCCATCCCGGCCGCTACGGGCGACATCACCCTGTTCGATCCGGTGAACTTCCGTACGGCGGCTGCGATCGACGTTAGCGCGGCAATCACCAACGTACGCTCGAATTGTACCGAGGAGGGCGCCTACCTTGTCTCGACCGCGAGCTACGATGTCGTGGCGACGCGGCGCGATCCGACCCAGGCGCGTCAGGTGGTGCTGCCGATCTTTTCGGTCGCCACGCAGGGTGGGACCAATGTCGTGGCCAAGCGGGTCGGCGCGGTCGCGGTCGATTTCGCGGCCGGCAGCGTCCGGGGTCAGGGCCGCGGGCAGTCCGTTATCCGCGTTGCGCGCTCCGCGGCCGCGCTTCCTGCGGATGTTCAGCGCGAGCTCACGCGTGAGCGGCGCCCCGGGGACGCCGATGCGGCAATCGATCCACTGTCCGATCCCAAGATCCGGGATGCGGTTGCCACCGCTACGTTCGAGCATCTCCTGGGTTTTCAGCTGACCCAGGACCAGCTGCGCTACAACGCGACGCGCTAGGGCACTTACCTAGTTCCGGGCAGCGGGCGCATGATGGTGGCGAGCGCCTGTCGCGTAATCTTGCGACCCATGTCCTCGCCAGCCTCGTTGCTGAAGCGGTAATGCACTCCGCCAAGCGTGCGGGAGAGATTCACTTCCTCCGCCCACTTGTCCCAGCTTGGCAGCACCTGGATGGCTGCCGTCGGGATCGACCGGGATGCAACGCGCACGCCCCAGGCGGGACTGTCCGCGTCGACGCTCTTCATCAGCTCGGCGGTAGCCCCTGCAAAGATGCAGTGACCGCAAGGGTACTCAGGATGATTGGGCGTCCGGATCAGCGGCTCCCATGAGGGATCGGCCTGCGTTGCAGGGTTGCCGTCCTCCGCGGCGTTACGGATCGCGGTGATGGGCCTCCAGTAGTTGTAATGGAGCTTGGCGTCGGCCATCGCCATGCCGGCATCGTCCCCGATCATCTGGTACAAGGCGAACAGACGGGCGTTGTCGACCGCGCGCCGGCCCTTCTGGTCGGCAATCAGTCGCAGCGCCGGCATCATGTCGGGCGTGATCCGATAGCGCGCCATCAGGGTCTGGTGAGCGCTGCGTTCCTTGCTCACCTTGCCGCCAAGACGCTGCACTTCCGCAAGATCGTGGGCATAGCGTTTGCTGGTCACCGGCGGCGGGGGAGCAGGCCGGAACGCGTTCGCCGAGCCGATGAACCAGGGTTTGAAGGCCGTGGACCATGGCTGAAAGACGGGAAGTGTCGTGGGTACCCAGACGCCGGCCGGCGCAACCGGGCGGTAGGGCTGCTGCGTTACGGCGGGATCGATCAGCCCAGCCTTCAGGGCCGCCGCGGCAGCCCGCTCGCCCAGGGACTTGCCCGCCACCTTGGCCGGGCTGTCCGCGATTGCGTCCATGGCGATGGTGTAGCTCTCTTCCAAGGCGCTCTTCTGCCCCGGGTAGTGATCGAGCAGGATCTTGTAGGCCGCAGTGGTGGCGGCAGCGTCCTGCGAGGCCTTTGGGTCGCCAGCCGGCAGCTTCAGATAGGGCTCGTACCGGCGGTCGATGGCGTTCAGTGCCTCGAACATGGCAAGGGCGACCTGGGCCTGCGCATGGGCGTGCTCGGGGCCGATCGGTACATCGGGCGGTGGTGCGGCAGCCTTCTCAATCTTGTCGGCGAAGTCCATCCACTCGCAGACCGTGTCGGCAGATGCGGACCCTGTGAAAAGGAAGGCGGAAGCAGTGAACAGTAGAAGGTGACGCATGATCGACTCCGCTTGTCGATAGCTGCCGGCCTTTTACCACGAGCGGTGGTGCAGGCCGAATCCGCGTTGACTCGGCCAGCCGGCACGGCCAAGGCTCGCCTTGTCGCCGACGGCTCGCCGTCGGGGGCCCAGCGCGGGAGAGTTGTGGCGGGAAACCGCTGCCGCCGAAGGAGCAACCACCCCCGGAATCTCTCAGGCACCCAGGACCGCGCGGGGCCGACAGTCTGGAAAGTGCTCCGGCTCATGGCCGGGGCCGCCGAAGGGGTAACCTCGCTTCTCAGCGGGGGAAAGCTCTCAGGTCCAAAGTGACAGACGGGGGTTCGTTGGGGAGGGCGCTTGTGCCGCCTCGCACGGACTTGCCCGGGAGCGCTTGATCGATGGCCGACGTTGCCGACACCCCGCTAGCTACCCTGCCGCTGGACACGTGGCACCGCGCGCGTGGCGCGCGCATGGTGCCGTTTGCCGGCTATCTCATGCCCGTCCAGTACGAAGGCATCATGGCCGAGCACCTGTGGACGCGGCAGTCCGCGGGGCTGTTCGACGTCAGCCACATGGGACAGCTGGTGGTGTCCGGCCCGGATGCCGACGCGGCACTGGAGACCTTGCTGCCGGGTGACCTCAAGGGGCTGAAGGATGGGCGGCTGCGCTACTCGCTGCTGCTGAACGAGGCTGGCGGGATCGTCGACGACCTCATGGCGACGCGTCAGGGCGAAACCTTCTACGTGGTGGTCAACGGTGCAACCAAGCATGGCGATATCGAGCAGCTGCGGAGCCGGCTGCCGCAGGGGACCGTCGTCGACTATCTCGAGAGCCAGGCCCTACTGGCCCTGCAAGGCCCACGGGCCGCCGAGGTGCTGGAGCCGCTGGCGCCCGGCGTGTCGGAGCTGACTTTCATGCAGGGCGGGCGGTTCACCATTGCCGGCGTGGACGCGTGGATCAGCCGCTCCGGCTACACGGGGGAGGACGGGTTCGAGATCTCGGTGCCCGCATCGGTAGTCGAGCAGGTCGCAGATGCACTGCTGGCAAGCGAGTTCGTCAAGCCCATCGGCCTCGGCGCACGGGACTCGCTGCGGCTCGAGGCGGGGTTGCCGCTTTATGGTCATGACCTCGACGAGCAAACGACACCGGTGATGGCCGACCTTGGCTTCGCCATTTCCAAGCGTCGCCGCGCCGAAGGCGGTTTTGCGGGCGCCGAGCGCATCATGTCGGAGCTTGAGAACGGCCCGGTGCAGAAGCGCGTTGGCTTCGTTGTCGAAGGGCGCCAGCCGGTGCGTGAGGGTGCCCGCATCTTCGACGGCGAGGGTAACGAGGTCGGCCGCGTAACCAGCGGCGGTTTCTCCCCTTCGCTGCAGAAGCCCATCGGCATGGGGTACGTCGCGGCCGCGCTCGCTCAGCCGGGCGGCGCGCTGACGCTGGAGCAGCGCGGCAAGCTGTTCACCGCCACGGTCACGCCAACATCTTTCGTCCCCCACCGCTACCATCGCAAGGGAGCCTGAACATCCATGAGCCTCTACTTCACTAAGGAACATGAGTGGATCCGCGTCGAGGGCGACACGGCCACCGTGGGCATCTCCCAGCATGCGCAGGGCGCGTTGGGCGACATCGTGTTCGCGGAGGCGCCGGAGCCGGGCAAGACGCTGAACAAGGGTCAGGAAGCGGCCGTCGTGGAATCGGTGAAGGCGGCGAGCGACGTCTATGCGCCGGTCAGCGGCGAGGTGGTCGAGGCCAATCCGGCGATCGCCGACGACCCGTCGATCATCAACTCCGATCCGGAAGGCGAGGGCTGGTTCTTCAAGCTGCGGCTCGCAGACCAGGGCGAGCTGGAAGGCCTGATGGACGAGCCCGCCTATCGCGCATGGTGTGAGACGCTTTGAACCAGGCGGTCGCCTCGACCAGCAGCTGGAACGCGGGCGATTACGCCCGCGTCGGCGCGTTCGTCCCGGCCTTGGGCGCGGCGGCGCTCGACCTGCTGGATCCGCAGCCGGGTGAGCGGGTGCTCGACGTCGGTTGCGGGGACGGCGCGCTGACGCGGCACATCGTAGCGCGCGGTGCCAGCGCGGTGGGTGTCGACAGCAGCGCGAGCATGGTCGAGGCAGCCAGTTCGGCCGGGCTCGACGTGCGGCTGATGGATGCGGCCGACATGACCTTCAATGGCGAGTTCGACGCGGCCTTCTCCAACGCGGCGCTGCACTGGATGCTGGACAAGCGGCGGGTCGCCGAGGCGGTGTTCCGCGCGCTGAAGCCCGGAGGCCGGTTCGCCGGTGAGATGGGCGGCGAGGGCAACCTCGCCCGGTTGCGCGAGGCACTCGACACCGAGTTGATCGCCCGCGGCTACGTGCCGCCGCTTGAAGCTGCCAACTGGTATGCGCCGGCAGAGGAGTTCGCCGCGCTCTACGAGACGGTCGGCTTCGACGAGATCGATGCGCGGCTGCTGGAGCGCCCGACCGAGCTCGAGCATGGCGTGCAGAGCTGGGTCACGGTGTTTCGCGCCGGCTGGCTTGACCGTGCGGGTGTCCCGCAGGAGGAACGTGCTGCCTTGGCGGATGTCGTGGCCGAGCGGGTCGGATCGAACCTCGCCGACTATGTTCGTTTGCGCTTCCACATGCGGAAGCCCGCATGATCGCGCTTGCCGCTTTTCTCATTCTGGCGCCTGCGAGCCCGCCTTCTGCGTCCATCCAGGCCGTGCGGGAGGCTCCTGCGCGTTATGCAGGCAAGCGGGTGGTGCTCCAGGGCTGGGTCACGCGCTGCAACGCGCTCGACTGCGCAATCAGCGAAACTGAGAAGGGCGGCGCTCGCCTGTCGCTCGAACCAAGCGCGCGCGTGGACTCGCAGCTGACCGCTCTCGTCCCCACATGGATTGAGTTGGAGGCCATCGTCGATCCCGTCTGCCTCGATGACGAGGTCTGCACGGACCGACCGCCACAGCTCCGCAACGTTCTTCTCCGCTCCATCCTTGCCACTCCGGCCCCGCCAGAGGACCAATAATGCGCTACCTTCCCCTTTCCGATGCCGACCGCCGAGAGATGCTCGGCGTCATTGGTGCTGCAGCGATCGACGAGTTGTTCCGTGACGTGCCGGAGGAGGCGCGGCTGACGGGGCCGATCGACGGCCTGCCGATGCATGCGTCGGAGCTGGCGGTCGAGCGGCACATGACCAAGCTGGCGGCCAAGAACATGGTCGCGGGGCAGGTGCCCTTCTTCCTCGGCTGCGGTGCGTACAAGCACCACATCCCGGCCAGCGTCGACCACCTGATCCAGCGCGGCGAGTTCCTGACCGCCTACACGCCCTATCAACCGGAGATCGCGCAGGGCACGCTGCAGGTGCTGTTCGAGTTCCAGACCCAGGTCGCGCGGCTGTTCGGCTGCCAGGTGGCGAACGCGTCGATGTACGATGGCTCAACCGGCTGCTGGGAAGCAATCGGCATGGCCCGTCGCATCACCCGGAAGAAGAAGACGATCATCTCGTCCGGGCTGCATCCGCATTATGTCTCCGTCTGCAACACCATGGCGCGATTTACCGGCGACGTGCTGGAGACGGCGACGCCCGAACTGACGGCCGAGACCGACGCCGAGCGGCTGATCGCGGCAATCGATGGCGAGACCAGCGCGGTGGTGGTGCAATATCCGGACATTCTGGGCCGGATCACGGACCTCAAGCCGATTGCCGAGGCGGCGCAGGCAAAGGGCGCGTTGCTGATTGCCGTCGTGACGGAGCCGGTAGCGCTGGGAGCGATCAAGTCTCCCGGCGAGATGGGCGCGGACATCGTGGTCGGCGAGGGGCAGAGCCTGGGTGTCGGCCTGCAGTTCGGTGGACCGTATGTCGGCCTGTTCGCCTGCCGCGAGAAGCATGTCCGACAGATGCCCGGACGTCTGGCTGGCGAGACGGTCGATGCCGAGGGCAAGCGCGGCTATGTGCTGACGCTCTCCACCCGCGAGCAGCATATCCGGCGCGAGAAGGCGACCAGCAACATCTGTACCAACTCCGGCCTCTGCGCCCTGGCCTTCTCCATCCACATGACATTGCTGGGTGAGAAGGGGCTGCGGCAATTGGCGGCGCTGAACCATGCGCGGGCGGTACAGGTGGCGGAGCGGCTGGCAGCGATCCCGGGCGTGCGGCTGGTCAACGACAGCTTCTTCAACGAGTTCACGCTGGGATTGCCCGTCGAGGCGCGGCCGGCGGTGCATGCAATGGTGGAGAAGGGCGTGCTCGGCGGGGTGTCGCTGGCGCGTCTCTACCCGAATGTTGATGCGCTCAGGAACGGGCTGGTGGTGGCGGTCACCGAGACGGTCACCGACGAGGATGTGGACGCGCTCGAAGCGGCGCTGAAGGAGGTTGTGGCGTGACGATCAACCAGAGCGGATGGAAGCCCGCCGCGCCGATCGCGGGTCCCGGGGACATCGGCACCACCACCGGCAATCGCGCGCTGATGCTGGAAGAGGCGCTGATCTTCGAGATCGGCGACACCGAGACGACGGGCGTTGATATTGCCGGGGCTCCGGCCGTGGAGAGCCGGCTGGGCGCGCTGGCGCGTTCGGCTGAGATCGGGCTGGCGGGCCTCAGCGAGCCGGAGACGGTGCGCCACTATACGCGGCTGTCGCGGCAGAACTATGCGATCGACCTTGGGCTGTTTCCGCTCGGATCGTGCACCATGAAGCACAACCCGCGCCTCAATGAGAAGATGGCTCGGCTGCCGGGCTTCGCCGACATCCACCCGCTGCAGCCTCGCGAGACGGTGCAGGGGGCGCTGGAGGTGATCAACGAGCTGGCCTTCTGGCTGATCGATCTCACCGGCATGCATGGCGTGGCGATGAGCCCCAAGGCCGGTGCGCATGGCGAGCTGTGCGGCCTGCTGTGCATCCGCGCCGCGCTGGAGGCGCGCGGCGATGCCCGCGAGGTCGTGTTGGTGCCGGAGAGCGCGCATGGGACCAATCCTGCGACCGCGGCTTTCTGTGGCTACCGCGTTGAAAGCATTCCGGCGACCGATGCAGGCCGGGTGGACTTGGAAGCCCTGAAGGCGCGGCTGGGCCCCGACGTTGCCGCGGTGATGATCACCAATCCCAACACCTGCGGGCTGTTCGAGCCGCAGATGAAGGAGATCAGCGACGCGGTGCATGCGGCGGGGGGGTTCGTCTATTGCGACGGCGCGAACTTCAACGCGATCGTTGGCAAGGTGCGGCCGGGCGATCTCGGGATCGACGCCATGCACATCAACCTCCACAAGACCTTTTCCACGCCTCACGGCGGTGGTGGACCGGGCTCTGGGCCGGTGGTGCTGTCCGAAGCGCTCTCGCCCTTCGGACCGTTGCCTTACACGGCGCGGACCAAGGATGGCGTGGTGCACCTGATCGAGGAAGAGCAGGCCGACGAGTTCAGTGAGGAGCATTTCGGCGGTGCCTTGCAGAGCTTCGGCCGCATGACCGCCTTCCATGGGCAGATGGGCATGTTCACCCGCGCGCTGAGCTACATCCTCAGTCACGGCGCCGACGGCCTCAAGCAGGTGGCCGAGGACGCCGTGCTCAATGCCAATTACGTGCTGCGCAGCCTGGAGGACGTGCTCGACGCGCCCTTCGCGCATTCGGGGCCGTGCATGCACGAGGCGCTGTTCTCAGATAAGGGCTTCGCCGACGGGGTGAGCACGCTGGACCTCGCCAAGGCGCTGATCGACGAGGGCTTCCACCCGATGACCATGTACTTCCCGCTGGTGGTGCATGGCGCGATGCTGGTGGAGCCGACGGAGACGGAGTCCAAGGCGGCGCTTGACCAGTTCATTGCGGCGCTGCGCTCCATTGCCGAGCGGGCTCGGGCGGGCGACGCGGCGCTGAAGTCGGCGCCGGTCCATGCTCCGCGGCGGCGGCTGGACGAGACGCTGGCGGCGCGCAAGCCGGTCATTGCCTATCGCACGCCGGCGCCGGATGGAGCGGACCTGCCGACGCCAAGTCCCGTGGGGGACCGCTGACCTGGCTCGCTCCGGATGGCCTGATGATGACCGTCATCGGGCCGTTGCTGACGCTGGCCCTGGTTCTTGCCATCCGGGTGCGGCGACCGCAGTCGGAGCGACCATTATCCAAACGTTTTCTGTGGCTTGCGCCGACCCTGTATCTGGCGGCGGTCACGGCCATGCTGGTCCGGCATCCGCCGACTCTCGTGGGCTGGTTCATGGTTCTGGGTGGCGTTTTGACGGGTGCCGTGATCGGGTGGGTTCGAGGTCGAATGTTCGCCTTGCGGGTGGATCCGGAGAGCGGCCTCGTCCTTCGTCGGCGATCGCGGGCGGCTGTGGTTTTGCTGGTGGGAGTGGTGTCGCTGCGCTTCATCGCGAACCTATGGGTGGGTCCCGGCACGGGAGTGGATCCGGAGACTTCGCCGACCCTGATCGTGACCGATTTCATGATGGGTTGCGTGTTCGGCTTGCTGGCCGTGACCCGCATCGAGATCGCGATCCGAGCTCGGCGGCTGCTCGCCAGGTGACACGTTGAGCGACAAAAAGCCTCCGTCTAGGCTCCGAAAATGAGCTGGAATTCACTCTTTGTCGTCACAAACGTCGTCGCAATGACCGGATGGGCCGCGCTTGCGTTCCTTCCGCGCCGGCCAGGTGTGTTGTCCCTGATTCTGTATGCGGGAGTGGCCCTGCTGTGCCTCGCATACGCCGCGATGTTCGTCGGATTGTTCGGCGGATTGGCCGACCCCGTTCGCGTGGCGGGGGCGCCGCCGGCGGATATCTGGGACTACAGCCTGCCGGGGCTTCGAGCGCTGTTCATGAGCGATGGCGGGATCGTGCTCGGCTGGACTCATTACCTGGCCTTCGACCTGTTCGTCGGGCTGTGGATCGCCCGGGATGCGGATGCGAAGGGCTTCGGACGGGCCATCCAGCTGCCGGTGCTGTTCGTCACGTTGATGGCAGGGCCGATCGGGTTGCTCCTCTGGCTCCTCATTCGGGAGCGGCGTGCACGGAAGCTCGCGCGGGCGCGGCCGTGAAGCTGGCGTCACCGTCCGTCGCGCGGAACACGACGCCGATCCTGGAGGTGCTCGCCGACTGGCTGCCGGCCTCCGGTCGGATGCTGGAGGTCGCGAGCGGTAGCGGCGAGCATGCGGTGGCGTTCGCGCGGGCCTTTCCGCAGCTGGAGTGGCAGCCGAGCGATCCGGACGGGATGGCGGTGGAGTCGATCTCGGCCTGGTGCGAGGAGGCGGGGTGCACGAACCTGCTTCCACCGCTTCGGCTGGATGTCCGGGCGGAAGATTGGGGGGTGAACGCCGCCGATGCTCTGCTGGCCATCAACATGGTCCATATCAGCCCATGGGAAGCCAGCATCGGGCTGCTGGACGGGGCGGCGCGTCTGCTGCCGAGCGGAGGGCCGCTGATCCTCTACGGGCCATGGCTGGTAAAAGGGGAGCCGACCGCGCCGTCCAACCTGGCGTTCGATGCGGACCTGCGATCACGCAATCCGGAGTGGGGCCTGCGAAAGGTCGAGGACTTCCGGGCAGAGGGGGCGGAGCGGGGGCTGAGCCTGGTCGACCAGCGAGCGATGCCGGCGAACAACCGGATGCTGCTGTTCAGGCGGTCCTGACGCGCGATTTGGCGAGTCGCCATGCTGCGAGCATCCAGGCTGCCCCGAGCGCCCAGCCGCCGATCACGTCGGTGGGCCAGTGTACCCCGAGAAACGGTCGCGTGGCGCCGATCGACAGGCTGAGGAGGATCGCCGCGCCGAGGGCCTCTTTCCTCCAGCGGTCCGGAACCGCGAACAGGGCGATGGCAAGATAGGTGATCATCGAATTGCCTGCATGTCCGCTCGGGAAGGCCTGCGAGAGGACCGTGACCGGGTGAGCATCAAAGCTGGGGCGAGGGCGGTCCGTCCACCACTTGGTAAGCTCGATCAGCAGACGGCCGCCGAGCACGCTGCCGACCAGCCATAGCGCTTGGCCGCGATGCCCCCGGAACCAGGTGAGAGCCCCGGCAACCGCCATGAGGGGGAGGAGGACGAAGGCGCCGCCGAGCTGGGTCCACCAGATGCTGACCGTGGTGAGTCCGGGCCTCGGCTGTCGGAAGATGGTGGCGCTCTCGATGACCGCGCGGTCCCAAGGGGACTGAGCCCCGCCGAGCCATCCGGCGAGCAGGAAGGCGGTGATGCAGGCGATGAGGCTGAGAAGCAGAATTGGACGCATGCCGCGTTAAACGAAGTTTTACCTCATTTGACTACGCCAAGGCTCATGTACGAAGGCAGCACCATCCAGAGTCGTCGTCAGCGGCGTTCGAACGTGCTGATGGCGGCAGCGCTCGAGCTGTCGGGCACCTCCGTTCCCGTGAAGCTTCGCAACCTGTCCGCAGACGGCGCGCTCGTGGAAGGCGAGCATCTGCCGGTGGAGGGCGCGGAGGTCATCTTCCGTCGCAACGACCTGGCCATGCCAGCGCGAGTCGTCTGGGTGCGTGGCGGGCGAGCCGGTGTTTCGTTCAAGGACGAGCTGCCTCCGGAAACGCTGCTCCGTCACGTGCCGACCCCGCGGCCGCGGGTCCTCCCGGAATTTCGCCGGCCGGGCCTGACCGAACGTCCGCTGTCGTCCGCGGAGCGCAAGATTGCGTCCGAGTGGGCGTGGCGCCCGGGCATGGACCTGCAAGGCGAATGAGCCGGCCGGACCGGCTCAGGCCGCGTAACTCGCGTCCCGCTGGCTGCGCAGCCACTCCACCAGCGCGGGGAGCGCCAGCAGCCGGTTGAAGGTGATCCCGATGTAACCCCGCTCCGCCCAGCGCACCGAGCCCGGTTGCGGCGACAGGCCGGGCAGGGTCACCACGACTTCGGTTCCGACCGGCAGCGAGATGGTGCTGGCGACTTTCACCCCACCTTGCGAGATGTCGCAGGTCCGCATGTGAAAGGTTCGCGCGCCATCACGAACCGTGGCGTAGGTTTCCGTTTCGATGCGGGGCATGCGGGGCTTGGGGCCGTCCGTCACCGGAGCAAGGACGGCGAGCACGTCAATCGGCTCGTCGAAGGTGAAGCCCACCTGCTGGTCCCGGATCCAGCTGATCTGACCGCCGAGCGGCTGCCCGTGCTTGAGTTCGACGGAAATGGACTGGCCGACCGCAAGGTCGCGATAGGCCCGCAGCATCATGCCGCCTGCCGAGATGTTCTTGATCAGGCAGAGCTCGCGCTGATCGTCGATCACCAGCGTCCCGACCCGGAACAGCGTTAGGTGACGCTCCCCATCACGCCGTTCGAAGGCGGGCCCGGGAGGCTCCGCCCCGAGCGAATATTCCGTCGTTTCGACCCGCAGTTCGTCCACCACAGCACTCCACGCTGACCGCGACCCAAGCGGTCGAAACATCTCGAAACTTGAGCCTATTCCGACTTCCTTTCCCAAAGGTTGCGAGCTTCTGGCAGTTGGACGCTTTCGGGCGTAGAACGGGGTGGACGGAGATGCCCATGCGACCCTGGATGCTTGCTGCCGCTGTTGCGTTCGGATGTTCGGCGCCGCTTGCCGCGCAGACGGTGACCCATGTGGAGACGGTCAGCGGACCGATCCCGGTGGACGATCAGACGCAGGCGCAGGAAGTCCGGTTCAAGGAAGACGGTCACCAGCGCATGACCGTGCCCGTGCGCCTTGCGGGATCGGGACCGTTCCGCTTCCTGGTCGATACCGGTGCGGACCGCACGGCCGTGTCCCGCGAGCTGGCCGGCCAGCTGCGCCTGCAAGCAGGCCCGGGGGGACAGCTGCACAGCGTTACCGGCGTCAGTCCGGTGGAAACTGTGACGGTGAAGCAGCTTCAACTCACCGCCCGGACGATCAGCAGGATCGACGCGCCGGTGCTCGAGGGTGAGCATCTCGGTGCACAAGGCATCCTTGGGACGGACAGCCTGCGGGCCCAGCGGGTGATGTTCGATTTCAAGAACCGGCTGTTGTCCATCACGCCGTCGCAACCGCGCAAGCAGAAGGACGAGGCAGGCACGATCGTGGTCCAGGCGAGCCGTCGTGCCGGGCGCCTGATCCTGACGGACGCGTTCGCCGACACGCAGCGGCTGACGGCGGTCCTGGATACGGGATCCGAGGTGTCGATCGGCAATTCCGCATTGAAGAAGGCGCTGTTGCGGAAGCGGCAGCTGGAGCGGAACGGCAAGATCGAACTGCTGTCGGTGACCGGCGAGAAGCTGGTGGGCGACTATACCGTGCTGCGCGAATTGGAGATTGGCGGCGTTACGTTGAAGAACCTCGCAATCGTGTTCGCCGATGCGCATACGTTCCGGCAGATGCAGCTGGACGAACGGCCGGCCCTGCTGCTGGGCATGAATGCGCTGCAGGCGTTCGACAAGGTGTCGATCGACTTCGCCAACAAGAAGATGCGGGTGCTGCTGCCGCAGGGAAGCTCCGTCGACCGCACGCAGCTTGCGTCGCTAGTGCCCTAATCCTGCGGCCCTGCGGGCGAGGTCCGCGATGATTTGGAGGTCCGTCTCGCCGCTTGAGACCAGCCAGCTGCCGCCGATGCAGGTGACCATTGGAAGAGCCAGCCAGTCGCGGGCCGTGTCCGGCTTGATGCCGCCGGTCGGACAAAAGCGGACGTTGCCGAATGGTCCGCTGAGTGCCTTGAGCGCGGGGATTCCGCCGCTGCTTTCCGCCGGGAAGAACTTGAAGCGGTCGAGTCCGAAATCGAGGCCGCGCATGATGTCGCCCGCGGTGGCGACGCCGGGCAGGTAGGCGAGGCCGCTGTCGAGAGCGGCGCGGGTCAGGGGTTCCGTGAGACCGGGCGCGACAATGAACTGCGCGCCGGCGTCCTGCGCCTGGGCAAGCTGTTCGCTGTTGAGCACGGTGCCCGCGCCGACGATGGCGCCGGGGACGTCGGCCATGGTGCGGATCGCGTTCAGCGCCTGCGGAGTGCGCAAGGTGACCTCCAGCACCGGGAGGCCAGCCTCCACCAGCGTTTCGGCGAGGGCGCGCGGGTCGAGGGTGCCGTCGAGCACGAGCACGGGGATGACGGGCGCTGCCGTCATGACGTCATCGATGGCAATCATCCGTGCTGACTCGCGAAGGCCGCCGCGGCGCCGAACAGGCCGGGCTGCGGGTGGGTGATGAGCTTCACCGGCATGTCGTCCATGCGCCGCTCGAACCGGCCCTTGGCGATAAAGCGGTCGCGGAAGCCGGATCTGGGCAGGTGGGATGCCAAGCGCAGGCCGAGGCCGCCGGCGATGACCACCGCGCTGCTGCCTTGCGCGAGGGCAAGGTCACCGGCCACGGCGCCGAGGGTGAGGCAGAGGCGATCCAGCGCGGCGGCGGCGAGGCTGTCGGTGCCCGCCATGGCGGCGGCCCACAGCTGCTTTTCGTCGCGGATCGCGAGCGGGCGGTTCTCGATCGCACCCAAGGCCTCGTAGATGTTGACCAGGCCGCGACCAGAGATGAGGCGCTCGACCGACACGCGGCGGAAGCTGCGGCGGAGTTCCTTGAGAATGCCGTCCTCAAGGCTGTCGAGCGGGGCGAAATCGATGTGCCCGCCTTCGGTTTCGATCACGCGATAGGCGGTGCCTTCGCGGGCAAGGACCGCGACGCCGAGGCCGGTACCGGGGCCGACGATGCTGACCACGCCCGGGTTGGGCAGCTCGACATCGGGCCCGCACAGATGGGTGTAGGCGGAGCCGTCCAGAGCGGCGACCGCGTGGCCGACCGCACCGAAGTCGTTGACGATGGTGTAGCGCTCGACGCCGAGCTTCTCGCCGATCAGCGCGGGGCGGATCACCCAGGGGTTGTTGGTCAGTTTCAGCAGTTCGCCGCCGACCGGACCGGCGAAGGCGATGGCGAGTTCGTGGGGCAGGGGCTGGCCGGTGCGACGACCGAACTCCTCCCAGGCGGTCTGGAAGCTGGCGTGCTCGGCGGTCTTGAGGGTGACCGGCTCGGACAAGTCGGTGACGCGGCCGCCGGTAATGGTGGCGAGCGCGAAGCGGGCGTGGGTGCCGCCGATGTCGGTGGTGACGATGCGGCGGGTCATGCGTGTTCAAGGCTCTCGGTGACCGGCTGTTCCTGCTCCATCAGGTGGAGCATGGCGGAGGCGCCGCGCTCGGCGTCGTCGGCGTGGAGGCGCATCATGGCGAACAACTCGCGGCCGGTGCCGGCGGGTGGCGGTGGGGCGATGGCGAGCTCGCGGGTGGACAGGTCGATGCCGACGGCCTCGAGCGTGCCGTCCTCGGCGGACAGACGAACCAGGTCGCCGTCGCGCAAACGGGAGAGCGGTCCGCCGCCCAGCGCCTCGGGGGAGACGTGGATGGCGGCGGGGACCTTGCCGCTGGCGCCCGACATGCGGCCGTCGGTGACCAGCGCGACGCGGTGGCCGCGGTCCTGCAGCAGGCCGAGCGTGGGCGTGAGCTTGTGCAGTTCCGGCATGCCGTTGGCGCGCGGGCCCTGGAAGCGGACGACCACCACGACGTCGCGGTCGAGCTCGCCGGCCTGGAACGCCTTCAGGACCGCGTTCTGGTCGGAGAAGACGCGGGCGGGGGCCTCGACGGTCCACCGCTCTGGGTCGACAGCGCTGGTCTTGAAGGTCGCGCGGCCGAGATTGCCCTGGACGAGGCGCATGCCGCCGTCGGGGAGGAACGGGCTGCTCACCGGACGGAGCATGGTGTGGTTGCGGCTTTCGGTCACTTCGCTCCAGACGAGCTGGTCGCCGGCGAGCTCCGGGTTGGCGGTCCAGGCGGAGAGGCTGTCCGCGCCCGCGGTGACCACGTCGCCGTGGAGGAGGTCCGCGCCGAGCAGTTCCTTCGCGACGAAGCCGATGCCGCCGGCATAGTGGAAGTCGTTCACGTCGCCCGAGCCGTTGGGATAGACGCGCGCGATCAGCGGGACGGCGGCGGAGAGGGCGTCGAAATCCTCCCAGTCGATCAGGATGCCGGCGGCGCGGGCGATGGCCGGCAGGTGGATGGCGTGGTTGGTGGAGCCACCGGTCGCGAGCAGGCCGATCATGGCGTTGACGATGCTCTTCTCGTCGACGCACTGGCTGAGCGGCCGCTGCCGCGAAGCGGCGAGTTCGGCGACGCGGTGGACGGCGGCGCGGGTCAGCGCCTGACGGAGCGGGGTGTTGGGCTGGATGAAGGCGGCGTTGGGGATGTGGAGGCCCATCAGCTCCATCATCATCTGGTTGCTGTTCGCGGTGCCGTAGAAGGTGCAGGTGCCCGGCGCGTGGTAGCTGGAGGCCTCGGACGCGAGAAGTTCGTCGCGACCGACCTTGCCTTCCGCATAGAGCTGGCGGACGCGCTGCTTCTCCTTGTTGGGGATGCCGGTCGGCATGGGCCCGCCGGGGACGAGCAGCATCGGCAGGTGGCCGAATCGGAGGGCTCCGATCAGCAGCCCGGGCACGATCTTGTCGCAAATGCCCAGCAGCGCCGCGCCCTCGAACATGCCGTGGCTCAGCGCGACCGCCGTGGAGAGCGCGATGGTGTCGCGGCTGAAGAGCGACAGGTCCATTCCGTCCTGGCCCTGCGTGACGCCGTCGCACATGGCGGGAACGCCGCCCGCGACCTGCGCCGTGGCGCCAACCTCGCGGGCGAAGATCTTCATCTGCTCTGGGAAGCGCGCATAGGGCTGATGCGCGGAAAGCATGTCGTTGTAGGCGGTGACGATGCCGATGTTCGGACCCGCGATGGTCCGAATCCGGTCCTTGTCACCTTCCGCCGCTGCGAAGCCGTGGGCGAAGTTCCCGCAGCTCATGCGGGGGCGGGAGATGCCACGCTCAGCCTGCTCGGCCATCAGGTCGAGATAGCGGCGGCGGGTCGGGCGCGACCGCTCGATAATGCGGTCGGTTACCGCGGCGATGCGCGGGTCAAGTGTCATTCCAGCTCACTCCATCGCGCTCGGCCAGCGCGATCGCTGCGGACGGGCCCCAGTTGCCGGCGGCATAAGGCTTGGGCGTCATGCCGGCCTGGGTCCATGCCGCCCGGACCCCGTCGATCCATTGCCATTGCGCCTCGACCTCGTCGCGGCGCACGAACAAGGTGGGGTCGCCCTCGATCAGGTCCAAGAGCAGGCGTTCGTAAGCGATGCGGCGGCGAACGTCGCTGAAGGCATGCGGCTGGTCGATGTCGAGCGAGACTTCCCGCAGGCGAAGGCCTCCGCGGTCGAGGCCGGGAACCTTGGCCATCAGTTCGAGGCTGATGTTCTCTTCGGGCTGGATGGCGATGATGAGGCGGTTCGGCTGCGTCCTGGCGCCGCGCGCCGCGAACATGGAGTGGGGCACGCCGCGGAACTGGACGACGATCTCCGTCTTGCGTTCCGGCAGGCGTTTGCCGGTGCGAAGATAGAATGGCACGCCGGCCCAGCGCCAGTTGTCCACATGAGCCTTGAGCGCGACGAAGGTCTCGGTCCCGCTCGTGCTGCCAAGCTCGTCGGCATAGCCGGGGACCGGTTGACCGCCGACGGCGCCCGCACCGAACTGACCGAGCACCGCATGGGTGTCGATCGTTTCCGGAGTGATCGGTCGGAGGGACCGCAGCACCTTCACTTTCTCGTCGCGGACGGCAGTCGCATCGAAGCTGGCGGGCGGCTCCATCGCAACGAGGGCGAGCAGCTGGAGCATGTGGTTCTGCACCATATCGCGGAGCGCGCCGGCTCCGTCATAATAGCCGCCGCGGCCCTCGAGGCCGATCGTCTCCGAAACGGTGATCTGGACGTGCTGAATCGCGCGGGCATTCCACAGCGGTTCGAAGATGACGTTGGCGAAACGCAACGCCAGCAGGTTCTGGACCGTCTCCTTGCCGAGATAATGGTCGATGCGGAACGTGCGCTCTTCGGGGAAGGCGGCCCCGACCGCGTCGTTGATCTCACGGCTGGAGTCGAGGTCGGTGCCCAACGGCTTTTCCAGCGCCATGCGGACGTGCTCGCCTGCGAGGCCCGCAGCCTCCAGGTTGTCGATGGTCGGCTTGAAAAGGGAAGGCGCGGTGGAAAGGAAGATCGCGATCTCGCCGGCGTTGTCGCCGACTTCGGCTGCGAGCCGCTTGAACCCGGCGGCATCGGTAGCATCAAGCTGCACGTAGCTCAGCCGCTCCACGAAGCGGTCGAGCTTGGCGACGTCGACGAATTGTTCCGGAACATGGTCGCGGACTGCGGCCCGGGCGTGTTCGCGAAAGCTGTCGCTGGTGCGTTCGCTGCGGGCGGTTGCGACGATGCGCAGGTCGCCCGGGAGCAGAGCGTCGCTGTCGAGACCGTAAAGCGACGGGAGCAGCATTCGCGCGGCGAGATCGCCGGTCGCGCCGAACAGGATCAGGGTGGTGGCTTTTTGCGGCATCAGGACCTTCTTAGCCGCGCCAATCACTCAACAGCCAGCCGAAGATGTCGTCGAGGCGCGCCGCCCACGCATTCTCCTCATGCTCGGCGCCGAGATAGATGCGCGTTTCGAAGTCCTTGCCCGGCCGCCAGCCGAGGCGCTTCACTTCGGCGTCGATGACCTGCTGATAGGGTGCGTAGTGCTGGTCGAGAGTGGCGGTGCCGTGGTCCATCCACAGCTTGCGGCCTTGGGGCGCGCCGAGCTGGTTGTAGAGGTAGGTGCGCCAGCTGCCCTTGATGGTGTCGGTCAGGCCCGGCGCCTTCTCGATGTTGTCGGGGCCGATCAGGGGCGAGTGGGTCGAGACGGCGGCGGCCTTGCCGAACACGTCGGGCCGCTCCGCCAGGGCATAGAGGCTGATGAGGCCGCCCATGCTGGAGCCGGCGACGGCCGTGTGCCGGGGCTCGGTGCGGGTACGGTAACTGCGGTCGATGAAGGGCTTCAGCTCGTCGGCGAGGAAGCGGATGTAGGCGTCGCCCTTGAGCGGCCCCGCGAACCCGGCGATCCCTTCGCGGAGGGGAGCGCTGGCGACCTTGGTCGGGAAATATTGCTGGTAGCGTTCCTTGCCGGGGTGATCGACGGCGACGATGATGAAGGGGGCCACCTTTCGGGATTCGATCAGGCGCAGGGCGGACTGATCGGCTGCCCAGATCTTGTTGTAGCCGGACCGCTCCTTCAAGAAGAGGTTCTGGCCGTCGTGCATGTAGACGACCGGGTAGCGCCGCTTGCCGCTGTCATAGCCCGGTGGAAGCCAGACCACGACATGCGGCGGGGCGATGTTGGTCGATGGCACCGCCTGGTGCTCGACGAAGCGGCCCTTGTCCTGTGCCAGCGCCGGCGTTGCCAGAGCCAGCCACAGGAGAAGCGAGCACAACCAGCGCATCAACGACCCAGCGGCACGAAGCGAACCGCAATGCCGCCACCCGCCGCCAGTCGGACCGGCAGGCTGTCGGTACTGCGGACTGTGCGCTGCTCGATGGCGATGCTGCGCGGGTTGGTGCGGAAGTCCGCGTCGTCGCCGTCGCTGTAGATCTCCGCGCGGTAGCGCCGCCCCGGTTCGAGGAAGGAGAGCGGCACGGTCATGGAGCGCGCTTCCTCGTCGGTGATGCCGCCCAGGAACCAGGTCGGCTTGCCCCGCTCCTTGCGGGCGATCACCGCATAGTCGCCAACGGAGCCGGCGAGCATCCGCGTATCGTCCCAATCGACCGCGACGTCCTTGATGAACTGGAAGGGACCGGGGTTCGCCTCGTAGTTCTCGGGCAGGTCGGCGGCCATTTGAATGGGCGAGTAGATGGTCACGTAATAGGCAAGCTGCCGCGCCAGCGTCGAGGGAATGGGCGTGTTGCCGCGGCCCATCAGGCTGAGGATGCCGGGCGTGAAATCCATCGGTCCGGCGAGCATGCGGGTGAACAGAAGTTCGGTGTCGTAGTGCGGCGGGTTCTTGGGCTCTCCCCATGCATTATATTCCATCCCGCGCTGGCCTTCGCGAGCGATCCAGTTGGGATAGGTGCGGCGCAGGCCGGTGTCCTTGATCGGCTCATGCGCATTGATCGCGATCTGACGCTTGGCCGCTTCGGTGACCACTTTCAGGTGGTGACGGCTCATGACCTGGCCTTCGTGCCATTCGAACACGCGGCCGCCATTCGGACCGGGAGCCTGCACCCCTCCCGCATCCGAGACATAGCCGGTCTTGATGCTGTCGATGCCGAGCGAGCGCGCGAAGTCCAGGGCGGCGGGCAGCTGGCTCTCGTAGTTGATGATGTTGGCGCTGGTCTCGTGATGGCCGATGATGTGCACGCCCTTGGCGAGACCGTAGCGGCTGACTTCGCGGATGTTGAAGTCGGGGTAGGGCTCGGTGAAGCTGAAGTCGTCGCCCGTGGCGAACCAGTCCCCGTCCCAGCCCTTGTTCCAGCCTTCGACCAGCAGGCCGGAAAAGCCGTTCTTCGCGGCGAAGTCGATCATCCGCTTGGCGTAGGCGGTGGTCGCGCCATGCTTCGGGCCGGAGTTCCAGCTCTGCGTGTCGAGGTGCATGCCCCACCAGATGCCGACATATTTGCGCGGCTTCACCCAGCTCACGTCGCCCAGCTTGTTCGGGGCGTTCAGGTTCAGGATGACGGTGTTCGCATGATAGAGGGAGGGCGCGTCGGGGGTGATGAGGATCACGCGCCAGGGTGTCTCGAATGGCGTGTCGCGCACGACCTTGGGGCCGCTCGAGGAGGGGGTGAGCGAGGCCTTCAGCAGGCCGTCCTGCACCCGCGCGATGTTCATCCCGGAATAGTCGATCAACGCCGCTTCGTGGATCGCGACGTGCAGCCCGCTCCTGGTCCGCATGGTGAAGGGGGTTTGGGCGGTGCCGATGCCGTCGATCGGCGTGTGGTTGTAGAGATATTCCTCGCGGTTGCTCTCGTAGGCCGGGGCCCACCAGGCCTCGCCGGGCTGGACCACGCGGAACTGCGTCAACTCCTCGACGATGTTGGCGGTCTTGAGGTTCGGCTGCTCTGGAAACTCGTAGCGGAACGCCACCGCATTATCGAACAGCCGGAAGCGCACGCGCATGGTGCGGCGGAGCTTGTCCTTTTCCTGGAACGTGGCGACGAGCTCGTTGTGGTGGTCGCGCACGCTGCGCCACTCGCCCCAGGGTTGCTGCCAGCTCTCGTCCTTGCTGCTTTTGGAGGTGCCCTGGAGCTCCATGTTGCGGAGCAGCTGGCGGCTGTCGGCGAAGAGGAATCCCAGGTGGCTCTCGCCGATGACAGGCTGGCCTTCACGCGAGACGGCGTAGCCGACGCGGCCCTCGCCGTTAATCGTGATCGCCAGCGCAAGCTTTCCGTCCGGAGATGTCGCCGTGGCGACCGGCCTGGAGGCGCTGGGCTGGGCGACATCGGTCTGGGCCGTATCCTGAGCGGGGGCCGGTGTTGCCGCCAGAACCACGAACCCGGCGAGCAGCAAGCCAAGCAAACGCATCAGGAAATCTCCTCAATCAGGGCAGCATAGGGGCCGAGCGCGTCGGCGAGGACGGGGCCGGTCGTCATCATGGCTCCATTGTGCCGCCGCAGCGGCGCTTCGGTATCGCTGAGGTTGAAGGTGCAGCGCACCGTCTGGGAGCCGTAGGTTCGTTCGAAGACGAGCAGCTGAGGGCCGGCTTCGTTGACATCGAGGCTGCCCCAGCGGAGCGCCGGCGTGCGGCTCCGCAGCGCGATGACCGAGCGCGTGAAGGCGAGCATGGAGGTCGGGTCGGCGGACTGGCGATCGACCGCGAGCTCCGCGTGATCGGGGCCGAAGGGCAGCCACGGCTCGCCGCTCGTGAAGCCGTGCGCGGGCCGGTCGGCGTGCCACGGCATGGGCGTCCGGACCCCGTCGCGGCTCAGGGTCTGCGGCCAATTGGCGATCGCTTCGGGGTCCTGCAGCCGTTCGAACGGCACGTCGACCTGGGTCAGGCCGAGCTCCTCGCCCTGAAAGAGGATGATGGAGCCGCGCAAGCTGCCGAGGAGCAGCATCTTGGTGCGGGCGAACTGGTCGGCGTGGTCGGGCGCGACCCAGCGGGAGATGGCGCGGGGGGCGTCGTGGTTCTCGAACGCCCAGCTCGGCCAGCCGACGCCGTCGCGGTCCGGCCAGTGTTGTGCGGCTTGTGCCACGATCTGCGGCGTCAGCTGGTCGGCGTAGAGGAAGTCGAAGCCGTAGGCGCTGTGAAGGCGGCGCGGACCTTCGGTGTATTCGTGCATCTCCTTCAGCGCCTGCTCGCCGCCGACCTCGGCCAGGGCGAAGCGGTCGCCGTAGCTGTCCACCACGCTGCGCAGCCGCTCGAGGAACAGCGCGATTTCCGGCTGGGACTGGTTGTGGATGTGGTGCTGGAAGTCGAACGGGCGGGTGCGCTTGGCCGGGTTCTCGACCGGCGGATTATCCGTGAGCGCGGGATCGTGCATCATGAAGTTGATGGCATCGAAGCGGAAGCCGTCGACGCCGCGATCCAGCCAGAAGCGGGTGATGTCGAGCAGTGCCTCCTGCACGGCCGGAAGGCGGCAGTTGAGCTGCGGCTGCTCCTTCAGGAAATTGTGGTGGTAATATTGCTCCCGCCGCGCGTCCCAGGTCCAGGACGGCCCGCCGAACACCGACTGCCAGTTGTTGGGCGGAGACCCATCGGACTTCGGATCGGCCCAGACGTACCAGTCGGCGCGCGGATTGCCCCGGCTGGAGCGGCTTTCGATGAACCAGGGGTGCTGGTCGCTGGTGTGCGAATAGACCTGGTCGATGATGACCTTGAGGCCGAGCGCGTGGGCGCGGGCGACCACGGCGTCGAAGTCGGCGAGCGTGCCGAAGATGGGGTCGACGCCGCAGTAATCGGCCACGTCGTAGCCGAAGTCCCTCATCGGCGAGGTGTAGAAGGGCGAGATCCAGATGCAGTCGACGCCGAGGCTCGCCACGTGATCGAGACGCTCGGCGATGCCCTTGAGGTCGCCGATCCCGTCGCCGTCCGTATCGGCGAAGCTGCGCGGATAGATCTGGTAGATGGTCGCGCCCTTCCACCAGGGCTCCGGTGACGTTCCGACGCGCGACACGGGGGCAAGCTCAACGTGCGGCATGGCAGATGGCGTATCCGAGCGGCGGGAGAGTGATGCGGATGCTGCCGGGCGCCTGCGGTGCCGACGGGCACTCGCCGGCCAGCGAATGGAGCGCCTTGGCGGCGACGTCGACCTGGACGTTGCGGGTGATCGGCTGGGTGCTGGTGTTCACCAGGACGACCACCTCCTCTTTCCCGAGAACGCGGGAGAAGGCGAGCAGGCCCGGGTTGTCCTCCGTCCCGCGGATGACGGTGGAGCCGCGACGAAGTGCCGGCTGAGCTTTCCGGATGGCGGAAAGCTCGGCGATCAGGCGGTATAGCGAGTGGTTGGTGTCGAAGTTCTCCTGCGCGGTCGTTCGGTCGGAGCCAAGCAGGTTGTTGTCGTTGTAGCTGGCCACGCGGGAGGGGAAGAGGGTTTCGCGGGCATCCTGGTCGTTGCCGTCCCCGATGAAGCCCTGCTCGTCGCCCGAGTAGATCGTCGGAACGCCTCGCGCGGTCATCATCAGGACGTGGCCGAGCTTGACGCGCTGCAGGAGCTCCTCCTCGCTGGCGTTCGGATTGGCCTGGCGGACGTAATAAGCGAAGCGACCCTGGTCGTGGTTGCCGAGGAAGGTCGGCAATTGGTTTGCCGCCTTTTCGCCGCCGGCATAGAGCACGTCCTGGCTGAAGAACTCGCGCCAGATCTCGGTCGGCTGGTTGCCGGCGACACTCCGCAGAACCGCCTGCTTGAAGGCGAAGTCGAGCACGGCCGGAAGCTTGTCGCGGATGGTGTGCTTGGCGAGAACGCCGGGCTGGAAGTCGTCGTTGGCGACTTCGCCAAAGATGTGGAAGTTCGGGATGCCGCGTGCCTTCGCCCGTTCCAGCATCGCCGGTGCGAAGGCCTGCCAGAATTCGGGGTTCACATGCCGGGCGGTGTCGATGCGAAAACCGTCAATGCCGTAGCGATCGATCCACGAGCCGAAGATCTCGATCATGCCCGCGACCACGCGCGGGCTCTCGGTCATCAGGTCGTCGAGACCGACGAAGTCGCCCTGTTCGCTGGACTCGCCGCGGAACAGGCTGTTGCCGCGGTTGTGGTAGTGGATGGGGTCGTTCAGCCAGGCCGGGACCTTCACGTTGCGCTCGGTCGGCGGGACCTTGACGGTGTAGGCGTAATTGGGATCGGTCAGCCGGGCGAAGTTTTCGGCGGTCTGGACCTCTTGGCCGGCAAAGCCCGGGTTGATCGCCGCGCCGTTCACGCCACCCTTTCGCTGGTACGGATAGTCCGCGACGCTGCGGTACGGGCACTCGGTCTTGCCCTCGCATTCGGCGAAGGCGATCACGTCGGCCGTGTGGTTGGCGATGATGTCCATGTAGACCTTCATGCCGCGCGCGTGGGCCGCATCGACGAGGGCCTTGAAGTCGGCGTTGGTGCCGAGGTGCGGGTCGACCTGGGTGAAATCGGTGACCCAATAGCCGTGATAGCCTGCGCTTTCCTGCCCCGGGCCGCCCTGCACGGGCTTGTTCTTGAAGATCGGCGCGACCCACAGGGCCGTGACGCCCATGCCCTGGAGATAATCGAGGCGTTTCAGCAGGCCCTTGAGGTCGCCGCCATTGTAGAAGCCCTTGTGCCTCGGATCGAAGCCATGGTTCAGCCGCCCGCCCTTGATCCCGCCCGTGTCGTTCCGGGTGTCGCCATTCTCGAAGCGGTCCGGCAGCAGGAAGTAGATGATCTCGTCTTCCGGCGGCCGCGCGCGGACGGCGTCCGTGGGAGCGGTCGCGGGGGCCGCGGTGGCGAGCATACTGGCCATCGCGGCGCCAAGCAGAAACGTCATGCGGGTATACTCTCCTTGGGCATGGGGGCGAACCGCGACAGGTAGGCGGCATGGTCGGGCATCCGGGCGGCGTCGGCGCCATAGGCTTTCTCGATCGTGTCGAGGAAGGTCCGCAGCTTGTCTGCCGAAACCTGGTCCGCGATCGGGTGCCAGCCTTCCGGCTGCACATTCTGACCAATCATCACCTGCACCCAGCCGGGGATGTCGAAGAGCTCATCCCCGTCCCTGAAAATGCGTCCGGAGGACCGGAACAGGTCGAGCTTGCGGCGGAGCGTCTCGGGGATGCCCATGCCGCGGACCCCGTCCCAGAAGGGTTCCCCGACGCGCTGGTTGGCGTGGTAGTGCAGGATCACGAAATCGCGGATGCGCTCCATCTCGAAGGCGCTGCGACGATTGTATTCGTCGCGCTCGGCGTCGGTCGGGGCGCCCGACGGCAGCAGGTCGAGCAGGCGGTTGATGCCGGTCTGGATGAGGTGGATGCTGGTGGACTCCAGCGGCTCGATGAACCCGGCCGACAGCCCCACGGCGACGACGTTGCGGACCCAGCATCGGCGGCGGCGACCGGTCTTGAAGCGGATGGGCCGAGGGTCGGCCAGCGGTGCACCGTCGAGGTTGGCCAGCAGGATGGCCGTGGCTTCGTCGACGCTCATGTGGTCGGAGCTGAAGACGTGACCGTTGCCGATGCGATGCTGGAGCTGGATGCGCCACTGCCAGCCCGCGCGCCGAGCGATGGAGCGGGTGTAGGGAAGCAGGGGCGCGACGTTGGCGCACGGAACCGCGACCGCCGTGTCGCAGCGCAGCCATTCGGTCCAGTCCTCGAACCCCGCTTCGAGTTCCTGTTCGATGAGGAGGCCGCGGAAGCCCGAGCAATCGACGAACAAATCCCCGGTGACCCGCATTCCGTTGGCTAGAAGGAGGCCGGCGATGTCTCCGCTCTGCGGATCGCGCTGGACGGCAACGATCTTGCCTTCCTGGCGCACAACGCCGCGCTGCTCGGCGAAGCGCCGGAGGAAACGTGCGTACAGGCCCGCGTCGAAATGGAAGGCGTAAGGAACGGGCGGTAGGCCGCTGTCGGCAGCCCGTTCCACGTGGGTGAAGCGGTTCTGCGCAAGGGCGACGGTGTTCAGGACATAATGGCCGAACGGCTTGGCCATGCCGAGCGAGCGCCCGCGCAGCCAGTAGTGGTGGAAGGGGAGAAGCCCCAGTCCGCGGCCGACGAGACCGAACGCATGGACGTAGCCCTCGTCTGGCTTGCCCCAGCCTTCGAAGGCGATGCCGAGCTTGTAGGTGCCTCCGCAAGCCTTCAGGAACTCGGCCTCGTCGATGCCGAGCGCGTTGTTGAAGTTGCGGATGGCCGGGATGGTCGCTTCGCCGACGCCGATCGTGCCGATCTCGTCGGATTCGACCAGTGTGACGTTGCTGCCCGGAATGCAGAAGCGGGCGAGCGCGGCAGCAGTCATCCACCCGGCCGTGCCGCCTCCGACGACAACGATCCGGCGTTCAGGTGCTTGGGTCATGGACCTCGGCCCTCTATCGCTGCCCCGGCAGCCTTGCACAGGCGGCCGGGGGTGATCCAGGTTCCGCTTAGAACTTGAAGGTAGCCCCAAGCATGAAGCGGCGCCCGAAGGTGTGATAGTTCAGCGTCTGGCCCGGGTCGTTGTTCTCGTAGGAGACGAACGGCTCGTCCGTGAGGTTCTGGCCCTGCAGGAAGACCGACAAACCCTCGAGCATCGATCCTGCCTGGAAGTCATATCCGACCTGGCCATCGATGATCGTCTCCGGCTTCACGGTGCGACGGGTCGGGATGCCCTCGAAGTTGGCGAAGTCACCCAGATACTTGGACCGGTAGCGCAGGGAGCCGCGGACGCTGAAGCCTGAGTTTTCGTAGAAGGCAGTCGCGTTGCCGACCCACTTCGAATAGCCCGGGATCACACCGTTGGTAATCGTCGGCGAAACCTGAACCTTGGTCTTGGTGTAGCTCAGTCCGCCGGTCACGCCGAAGCCGGTCAGGACCGGGGTGATGGTCTCGAACGGCAGAGTGCCGGCGAGTTCGAAGCCGTAGAGCTTGCCTCCCTTGCCGTTCACCGGCTGCGTGATGAAGCCCGGGACAGTGTCGGGATCCACGCCATCGGGGAAATCAGGTGACGGGAAATCGGAGAAGTCGAACGGGCGGACGTCCGTGTAGATGTTGTTGAGCAGCTTCTTGTAGAAGAACTGCAGGGCGATGAAGCCCTTGCTGCCGAAGTACTTCTCGATCGTCGCATCAACCGCGTTGGCGCGGTACGGCCGAAGGCGCGGATTGCCGCTTTCGCCCACGACCCGGTTCTGGTTGACGTCGTAGCCGTAGCTGAACTTGGACGCCATGTCGTCCATGCGGGGACGCATGATCTCGCGCGCCGCCGCGACACGAACGACGATGCCGTTGTCGAAGCGGAAGTTGAGGTTGGCACTGGGCAGGACGTCCCAGAAATCGTCGCCGTCCGAGACCGGCTGCAAACCGGTTGCGGCGGTCACCGTGTAGCCGTCCGAGCTCTGCTTCGTATGCTGGCCAAGGACGCCGATGTTTCCGGTCAGCACGCCGCCGCCGAACTCCTGCTCCAGGTCGACCATCGCGAACACGCCGGTGACCTTCTCGGTCAGCTGGAACGCTTTCGCCAGAACGCCGGCCGAGGTGTTGGCGACGCGGTCGAAGAAACCGTCCGCGAGCAACTCGCGTGGATCGTAAGTGAGCATCGGTCCGAGGCCGACCCAGGTGTTCACCGGGCGGAGCAGATACTGGCTCGGCACGGCCGCCTGCAGCGCGCCGCCGGCGATCTGGAGATAATATTCGTCGGGGGTCAGCGACTTGTCGCGCTTGACGTAGTTCGCGCCAATACGTGCGGCCTTGAGGATCCCGGTGCCGAGTTCGCGCTCCAACTCGGTGGAGAGCTGCAGGATTTCGTCCTCGACGTAGCGGTTGTTCAGATAGCCGTGCTGGCGACCGCCCGGAGCGCCGCCGCCCCAGCCGTTGGGATCGGTGATGAAGATCTGGGTGGGGTCGGAATAGTCCAGAGCATTGTCGGTGACGTAGATGCCGTTGTTCCGGATCTCGAAGTCCACGGTGTCGTTCGCGCCGAGCCCACCGGGGCCCGTGCCCGCGTTGGTCTGCAGGTCCCGCTCGCGGCGGTCGGTCTTGGACCAGCCGATGTCGATCAGTCCGCTCCAGCCATTGTCGCCGTCGTACTTCAGGTTGCCGCCGAACGAATAAAGGTCGGCGTGGCGTGAGCCGGCCTTGTTGTTCACCACGGCGGGCACGTTGGTGAAGGTTCCGCTCGTGACGACTCCATCTTCGATCGTGGCGTTGGAGAGAGTAGCACCGCCCCACGCCAGCGGGATCTCGACGCCGCGACGGAGCTGGTCGTCCTTGAAGTTGGAGTAGAAGCCGTCGAGCGTTGCGGTGACCTCGGGCGTGACTTCGTACTGGAGCGTTCCGGTCAGGCCGAGGCGCTTCAGCTGCGCCGACGTATTGTAGCTTTCGAGGCCGCCGATGACCCGGGTGCCAGCGAAGCCGCCCACATCGTTCGGGTAGCCCCACGCGCGCTCTTCCTTGGTCTGGTACGGCTCGTCCACGTAGGCCGCGGAAAATGCGACACCCAGGCGGTCGTCCAGAAACTGGTCGACGTAGGTTCCATTCACGCGATAGCCGAACTTGTTGCTGTCCGGGTTGAGCTTGCCGAGGTCGGCGTAGATGCCCTTGATGCCCACGGCGAGGATGCGCTTGCCATAGGCGAGAGGCCGGATGGTCCGGATATCGACGGTCGCGGCGAGTCCCTGGCCGATCAGGCGCGCATTCGGCGTCTTGTACACGTCGACGGCGCTGACGACTTCGGAAGGATACTGGTCGTACTCGACCGCGCGGACGTCGTTGGTCGAGGTCTGCAAGCGCCCGTTGAGCGTGGTGGTCGTGAAGTCCGGCCCGAATCCGCGCACCGTGATCAGGCTGCTGCGGCCCGGTCCAGCCAGACGCTGCGAGGTCAGGCCGGGCAGGCGGGCGATGGATTCGGAGATGGACGCATCGGGCAGCTTGCCGATGTCTTCCGCAGAGACGGATTCGACGATCTGCTCGTTGCGGCGCTTGGTATTGACCGCGCTCTGCAGCGAGGCCCGGAAGCCCGTCACGACAATGGCCTTGGAGTCGTCCGTCTCGGCCGTATTATCGAGCGGCTGGCTTTCGGTGTCGGTCTGGGCAGCGGTGGCTGCGCTCTGTTCACCGGTCGTGACCGGCGCTTCCTGGGCCAAGGCAGCAGGAGCCAGCAGCAGTGCGCAGCCCAGCGCCACGGGGCTCACGCCCGTGGTCAGCCCGCGGATAGAAAACAGTGCACTCATGAAGAACCCCTCCTGTTGGCCGCGGCGCTGTCCGCGCGGTCCACCTCTTCTCACGCAGCAATCGCCACGCCTCCGATTTGTAAGCTACCATTCATTTTCGGGAGCGGAACGGGATGGGCGGCTATACATACGTATTCAGCTGGCTTAGCCTTCCCGCCGATGGCGCAGCGACGGCCAACATCGTTCGATATCGCGGCGTTGGCGGGGGTTTCGCAGCCGACGGTATCGCGCGCTTTGTCAGGGAATCCGGCGGTCAGCGCGGAGACGCGTGCCCGCGTGCTCGCCGCGGCGGAGCAGCTTCATTACAAGGTCGACAAGAACGCGTCCGGCCTGCGCCGGCAGCAGTCGCGAACGCTGGCGCTGCTGTTCTTCGAGGATCCGACGCCCGACGAAACGCTGATCAATCCCTTCTACCTCTCCATGGTGGGATCGATGGTCCGCGCCTGCGCGGCGCGAAGCTACGACCTGCTGATCTCCTTCCAGCAACTCTCGTCCGACTGGCACGTCGACTATGAGGACAGCCGGAAGGCCGATGGAATCATCCTGCTCGGCTATGGCGATTACCTGCAGCAGCGCGAGCGGCTGGAGCAGCTGGTGGCGCGGGGTACGCACTTCATCTGCTGGGGCAACCCGCGCGCGGCGGAGTTCGGTGCGATCCTCGGCTCGGACAATGAGGGCGGGGGCTACCAGGCGACGCGTCACCTGCTGGAGCTGGGGCGGCGGCGGATCGCCTTCGTCGGCACGGCGAGCGAAGCTTATCCAGAGTTCCGCGATCGCTGGGCGGGTTATTGCCGGGCTCTGAAGGAGGCCGGGATCCTGCCCAACACGCGGCTGGCGGTGAATGCCGGCCCAAGCGAGGAGGAAGGGCGCGCGGCGGTGGCGGAGCTCGGGAAGCGGGGCTGCGACTTCGATGCGATCTTCGCCTCGTCCGACCTGGCGGCAATCGGTGCGATGCGCGCGCTGCAGGACAGCGGGCGCACAATTCCGGGCGATGTGGCGGTGGTGGGGTTCGACGACCTCGCGGCCGCCAGTCTCGCGTCCCCGCCGCTGACCACGGTGGCCCAGAATGCCAAGGCCGCAGGCGCTGCGCTGGTGGAAGCGCTGATCGAGAATGTGGAAGGGCGGGCCGCCCAGAGCCGCCTGTTGCCGGTAGAATTGCGGGTCCGGGGGTCCAGCGCCGGCTAGGCGGGACGATCTGTGAAAACGTATTCTGCTGCACTGCACAACGGCCGTGTGGCGTTGTCGCAAGCGAACCTTTCTGCCAGCGTCACGATCAGGCAGGAGAGGGCACAGGCATGGAGCGTATGGAGAAACCCCGGCAGTCGTGGGCCGGCCTGTGGAACATCTCATTCGGTTTCTTCGGCATCCAGATCGGCTTTGCGCTGCAGAACGCGAACATGAGCCGCATCTTCCAGTCGCTGGGGTCCAGCCTGGACGACCTGCCCGCCCTGTGGATTGCGGCGCCGCTGACCGGACTTCTCGTGCAGCCGATCGTGGGCTTCCTGTCCGACAAGACCTGGCTCGGGCGGCTTGGCCGTCGCAGGCCCTATTTCCTTACCGGCGCGGTGCTGGCGGCGATGTCGTTGTTCCTGATGCCGCTGAGCGATGTCCTGCTGCTCGCCGCCTTGCTGCTGTGGACGCTGGACGCCAGCCTCAACATCTCGATGGAGCCGTTCCGCGCCTTCGTCGGCGACATGCTGCGCAAGGACCAGCATACGGCCGGTTATGCGGTGCAGACGGCCTTCATCGGCGCGGGGGCCGTGATCGGATCGATCTTCCCCTGGGTGCTCGAGCATCTCGGCGTCTCCAACGTGGAGGCGGGCGGCGGCATCCCGGATACCGTGCGCTGGAGCTTCTGGTTCGGCGGAGCGGCCCTGTTCCTGGCGGTCATGTGGACCATCCTGACGACGCGGGAATATGACCCGGGTCAGATGGCGGCGTTCGGCGAGGAGGTGGACCATCCGGACGGTTCATCGACCATCCGTGCGCTTGCCTCGAAAGGCTTCGTCACGTCGGCCGTATGGACCGGGCTGGGCGTCCTGATCGTCGCATCGGTGGCGGAGTTCGGGCTGGAGAAGGAAGTGTACCTGCTCGGCGGGCTGCTGATCGCTTACGGCGTGCTTAGCGCCATTGCCGTGAGCCTGGCGCGGGGCGGATCGGCGACGAACATGCTGAGCAGCATCGTCGGAGATTTCGCCGGAATGCCGACGATCATGAAGCGGCTCGCGGTGGCGCAGTTCTTCAGCTGGTCGGCGCTGTTCATCATGTGGATTAACACCACGCCCGTCGTGGCGCTGAACTTCTACGGCTCCGCCGACGCGAACAGCCCGGCCTACCAGGAAGCGGGGAACTGGGTGGGGGTGCTATTCGCGGTCTACAATGGCGTCGCCGCAATCGCCGCATTGACAGTGCTACCCTTGCTAGCCAGCCGAATCGGCAAAGTCCGCACGCACATGGTCGGGCTGCTGTGCGGGGCGGTGGGTTATGCCAGTTTCTTCCTGTTCCGCGACCCGCAGCAGCTGCTGATTTCGGAGATCTTCATCGGCATCGCCTGGGCGTCGATCCTGGCGATGCCTTACGCCATTCTCGCGTCGAACCTGCCGCAGCGGAAGCTTGGCATCTACATGGGGCTGTTCAACGTCTTCATCGTCATTCCGCAATTGCTGGTCGCGACCGTGATGGGCTCCATCATGAAGGCCTTCTTCCCGGGCGAGCCGATCTGGACCATGCTTGCGGCGGCGGTCGTCATGGGGCTGGCGGCGGTCGCGATGCTGTGGGTGCGGGAGGACGGCTATGCTGCGCCGCGCGCCTCGGGTGCTCGGGCGGCGGCGGCGGAGTAGGCCTCCGCTGCGCTTCGACGAGGCTGGTGAGCCGTGCTGGGTTCGAACCACAAGGGGCCGGGCCTGCCCGGTCCCGCACTCCGGGACTCAGCTGGTTCGCGTCGGAAGATCGGGTGAGCCGTGCTGGGTTCGAACCACAAGGGGCCGGGCCTGCCCGGTCCCGCACTCCGGGACTCAGCTGGTTCGCGTCGGAAGATCGAGGTGGTGAGCCGTGCTGGGTTCGAACCAGCGACCTACTGATTAAAAGTCAGTTGCTCTACCGACTGAGCTAACGGCCCACGCGGAGGCGCTTAGCCCCGTGGAGCCGGGCGGGCAAGGCGATGCAGCAGGTGCCGCGGCGTCAGGTGCCCGCGCACCCGACAGGCCGGCGCGACGGTGGCGAGCGGGCGCAGCATGAAGTCGCGTTTGCTGAGCGCCGCGTGGGGTATGGTGAGGTTGGGCGAGTGCCAGTTGCCGCCGCTCCAGAGCAGCAGGTCGAGGTCCAGCACGCGCGGGCCCCAGCGGCGACCGGGGCGACGGCCGAACTCCCGCTCCATGGCCTTGAGCGCGGCGAGCATTGCCGGGGGGTCGAGCGGGCTTTCCAGCAAGGCGACGGCATTGGCGAAGTCGCGTCCGGCGCCGCCGCTTGCCGGATTGAGGAGGAGGGGCGAGGCGTCGAACAGGTCGAAGCAGCGGTCGAGCTCGGCGATCGCGGCCAGCACCACCTGTGGAGGTCGGCCGTGGCGACCGTGCGGCCGGTTGGAGCCGATGGCGATGGCGTAGAGGTGCGGCACGCGGCGCCTGTAGGCGCTCGCCCGGGGCTTGTCGAAGGGTGGCTTCTGACACGAGCGCTCACGCTGAGCTTGTCGAAGCGTTGTTCCGAGGACCCTTCGACAAGCTCAGGGTGAGCGCGAGGGGCGGGCAGCGTCGACGCTTCGACAAGATCAGCGTGACCGCTGGGGATAGCGCTCCGACAAGATCAGCGTGAGCGCTGTGGAGAGCGCTTCGACAGGCTCAGCGTGAGCGCGATGGAGAGCGCTTCGACAGGCTCAGCGTGAGCGCGATGGAGAGCCCTTCGACAGGCTCAGGACAGGCGCTATGGAGAGTTCATGCTCTTCAGCGCTCCCGCGACCCTGTCCGCCGTGCCGCAGGCCGAAGCGCCGCGCGATTGCCCGTTGTGCCCGCGGCTGGTGCGGTTCCGGGAGGAGTGCCGGGCCGAGCACCCGGACTGGTGGAACGCGCCGGTGCCGGTGTGGGGCGATCCCGCTGCGTGGCTGGCGGTGGTCGGCATGGCGCCGGGCAAGCATGGCGCGAACCGGACGGGGCGGCCGTTCACCGGGGACTATGCGGGCGAGCTGCTCTACGCGACGTTGCTCAAGTACGGGTTGGCGGAGGGGACCTATCGCGCCGACCCGGCCGACGGGCTGCAATTGCGAGGCGCGGTCATCCTCAATGCGGTGAAATGCCTGCCGCCCGCCAACAAGCCGGAGCCGGTGGAGATCTCCACCTGCCGCACCTACTTCGAGGCGGCGCTGGCGGAGCTCAAGTCCGTGCGGGTGCTGATCGTCCTCGGGCAGATTGCGCACACTGCGGCGGTCCGGGCGCTCGGCATGCGGCCGGCACATGCGAAGTTCGGGCATGCGGCCGAGGTCGTGACACCCGACGGGCGCGTGCTGCTGTCGAGTTATCATTCGAGCCGATACAACCAAAACACCGGCCGTCTGGACGCACCGATGTTCGAGCGGGTGTTCGAGCGGGCGCTGGAGCTGCGCGGTGGTTGAGGAAATTCGTACCGAGCGGCTGGTGTTGCGGCGCGCCCGGCTGGACGACGTGCACGCCATGCACAGCATCATGCGCAATCCCGACGCCATGCGCTTCTGGTCCACCCTGCCGCACGAGCGCCTGGAGCAGACCGAAGCCTGGCTGCGCGACATGATCGACGGGCCGGCACACGGAGGAGACGACTTCCTGGTGGAGCTGGACGGGCGGGTGATCGGGAAGATGGGCGGCTGGCGGCTGCCGGAGATCGGCTATCTGCTGGACCCGGCCGTGTGGGGCCGCGGCTATGCGTACGAGGGGCTGCGGGCGTACGTGGATTACCGCCGCGGCTGCGGATCGACGGAGCTGACGGCGGACACCGACCCGCGCAACACAGCGTCACGCCGGCTGCTGGAGAAGTGCGGCTTCGTCGAGACCGGCCACGCCGCCAACACCTGGTTCATCGGCGGCGAGTGGTTCGACAGCATCTATTATCGGCTGGAGCTGTAGCTCAGACGTCCTCGCTCAGGCGGCGGTAGAGTTCGGGCCGGCGGTCGCGGAAGAAGCCGAAGGCGGCGCGGTGGCGGCGGGCCTGGTCAATGTCGAGGGTCGCGACCAGCACGCCGGTCTCCTCGGCCCCGAATTCCGCGAGCATGTCGCCGCGTTCGTCGCAGATGAAGCTGTGGCCGTAGAAGCGCTGCCCGCACTCGGTGCCGATGCGGTTGGCGGCGACCACCGGAACGACGTTGCTGACCGCGTGACCGATCATCGCGCGTCGCCAGAGGCGCGAGGTGTCGAGATCGGGATCGTGCGGCTCGGAACCGATGGCCGTGGGGTAGAAGAGGATTTCGGCGCCCATCAGCATCATCGCGCGGGCGGTCTCCGGATACCACTGGTCCCAGCAGACGCCGACGCCGAGGGTCGTGCCCGCGCCGGGCCAGACCTTGAAGCCGGTGTTGCCCGGGCGAAAGTAGAACTTCTCCTCGTAGCCGGGGCCGTCGGGAATGTGGCTCTTGCGATAGACACCGGCGACCTCTCCGTCGGGGCCAATCATCGCCAGCGAGTTGTAGTGGTGCGGCCCTTCGCGCTCGAAGAAGCTGGTCGGGATCCAGATGCCGAGTTCTTCAGCCAGGGCCTGCATGGCGAGCACGGACGGGTGTTCGGCGGTCGGCTTGGCGGTGGCGAACAGGCTCTCGTCCTCGACCCGGCAGAAGTAGGGTCCCTCGAACAGCTCGGGCGGGAGGACGACCTGCGCGCCCTTGCTCGCCGCCTCGCGCACCAGGTCGGACACGTTGCGGATGTTCTCGGCCGTGTCCTCGGTAAAGGCGAGCTGGAGGGCGGCAACGGTGATGGTGGTCATGGGGTCTATCTAGTGAAGAGGCGGGGCAAACCCAACCGCTGATGCCGGGTGGGAGCCGAAGGCTCCGTTCGAAGCACGTGGACCCTTCGACACGCGGCTGCGCCGTAACTCAGGGTGAGCGAATCTAGAGGGGAACCTGCTGCGAGATGCAGTGGAAGCTGCCGCCGCCGGTCAGCACGTGGTCGGCGCGGAGGCCGATGGCCTTGCGGCCGGGGAAAAGTGACTGGACGGTGTGGACGGCGGCTTCGTCGTTGGGCGCTCCGTAGAGCGGCACGACCACCGCGGCGTTGCCGATGTAGAAGTTCATGTAGCTGGCCGGGATGACCTCTCCGTCGACCTCGACGCGGCCCGGGGAGGGCAGGTTGACGATGTCGAGGCCCGCCGCCGAGAGCCGCTTGGCCGCATCGGCATAGACGGCGTGGTTGGGATCGTCATGGGCGGGGGCGGGGAGAGCCACGCGGCCGGGCGCGACGAAGCGGGCGAGATTGTCCACGTGACCGTCGGTGTGATCGTTCTTCAGGCCCTCGCCGAGCCATACGACCTTGGTGAAGCCGAGGTCCTGGTGCAGCCGGTGTTCGACCGCTGCTCGGGCGAGCGACGGATTGCGGTTCGGGTTGAGCAGGCACTGCTCGGTGGTCAGCACGACCCCCGTGCCGTCGCCGTCGATCGCTCCGCCTTCGAGCACCCATTCTGCCTTGCCGTAGGGGAGCCGGGCGGTGGCCGCGAGCCGCTCGCCGATGCTGTCGTCTCCGGGGAGGTCGTACTTGCCGCCCCAGCCGTTGAACAGGAAGCCTCGCGCCCGCCGGGTCTCGCCGCCGCCGACGATGATCGGCCCGGTGTCGCGGAGCCAGATGTCGCCGAACGGTTCGACGATCACCGTCGCGAAAGGGGCCAGCCGGCGCGCCACGGCGGCGGCGGTCTCATGAGCGGCGACGAGCAGGACCTCTTCGCCGCGGCCGTCCGAGTGCACCGCCCGGGCGAATGCCGCGACTTCCTCCTGTGCGGCCGCGAGATCGTCCAGCCACAGGTCGGCCGCACTGGGGAAGCCGATCCAGACGGCGGAATGCGGAGCCCATTCGGGAAGGGGAGGGGTCATGGCCGGGCGCACGTAAAGCATGGCGTGGGCGAGGCCAAGAGCGGGACAGGCCGACGCCCCGGTCTTGCCATCCTGCCGGGTTGATGCAGACTGGGGCGGCCGAGGGGGACTGTTTCATGCGTTATCGACTAAGCCTTGCTGCGGGTGCCTTGCTGCTCGCCGGCCACCAACCTGCGCTGGGAGCGCCCGATGCTTCGCTGGCGGCCGACGCCGAGGCCTTCGGCCTGCGGGAAAGTGCGCAGTCGATGAGCGTCTCGCCGAGTGGCAACAAGGTCCTGCTGATCGCCCCGGGCCCGAAACGCAGCCAGCTGCTCCAGCTGGTCGACATGACGTCGGGGCAGATGTCCATGATCCTGAAGGCGGATGGCGAGCCGGAGTCCTTCCGCTGGTGCGACTTTGCGTCCGACACGCAGCTGGTGTGCAAGTATGGCGGCGACGTTCGTATGGACAGCGATATCGTCGGCTTCTCGCGCCTGGTGACGCTGGGCGCGGACGGGAAGAACATCCGCTCGCTTGGCACGCCAGACAATGGACGGCAGGTGGGTATCAAGCAGACGGACGGCGATATCCTCGACTGGCTGCCTGACCAGCCCGGCAATGTGCTCATGGCCCGCAACTATCTGGCGGAGGTCGGGATTGGCACGAACATCAGCAAGGGGAGCGGGCTGGGGGTCGACCGGATCGACCTGGCCTCGGGCAAGGTCTCCCGGGTGGAAAGTCCGCGAGAGGGTGTGAACGACTATCTGACGGACGGACGCGGCAACGTGCGCCTGATGATCTCGCACGACGATGACGACGGCGTTCTGACGGGTGTCACCAAGTTCCGCTACCGGCAGCAGGGCTCCAAGGACTGGAAGGACTTCGGGGAGTATCGATCGGCCGACAACAGCGGCGACTATCCCATTGCCATCGAGGCGGAGAGCGATTCGGCTTTTGTCCTGACGGAAACGAACGGCCGTGATGTGCTTTACCGTGTCGCGCTGGACGCGAGCGGCGCACGGACGCTCATCGCCGCCAATCCGAAGGTCGACATCGACACGGTCGTTCGCCTTGGTCACGGGCAGAAGGTCATCGGCTACACCTATGCCGACGATCGCCGCCACACGGTCTACTTCGATCCGGAATACAGCAAGCTGGCAGCGGGGTTGGCCAAGGTCATCCCGGGGAACCCGGTCGTGCAGTTCGTCGGTGCGAACGCAGACGCGGGCAAGCTGCTGGTGTTCGCGAGCAGCGACACCCAGCCAGGGATGTTCTACCTTTACGAACGGGCCACGCGCAGGCTGAACGAGATCGCCGCGGTCCGGCCACAGCTGGAGGGCCGGGCACTCGCAGCCGTCAAGCCGATCCTGATCCCGGCGGGTGGGGACGTGAAGATCCCGGGCTACCTCACATTGCCGGTGGGCAGCAGCGGCAAGGGGCTGCCGGCCGTGGTGCTTCCGCACGGCGGTCCGAGCGCACGGGACGAGTGGGGCTTCGACTGGCTGGCCCAGTTCCTGGCGGCGCGAGGCTATGCCGTGATCCAGCCCAATTATCGCGGCTCCGCCGGCTATGGCGAGGAGTGGCTGGGCGCGAACGGCTTCCGGCAGTGGGAAACGTCGATCGCGGACATCAGTTCGGCGGCGCGCTATCTCGTGGCGGAAGGGATTGCCGATCCGCAGAGGCTGGCGATCGTGGGTTGGTCCTACGGCGGCTATGCGGCGCTGCAATCCGCGGCGGTCCAGCCGGACCTGTACAAGGCGGCGGTGGCCATCGCTCCCGTGACGGACCTGTCGATGCTGAAGCGGGAGGCGGCGAACTTCACCAACTCACGGCTGGTGGCGAAGTTCGTCGGATCGGGCGATCATGTGTCCAGCGGTTCGCCGCTTCGCCGGGCCGATGCAATCAGGGTGCCGGTCCTGCTCGTCCACGGGGACATGGATGCGAACGTCGGTGTGCAACATAGCGTGCGAATGGCGGACGCCTTGCAGAAGAACGGCGTCAGGACCGAGTTCCTCCGATACAAGGATCTCGACCATCAGCTGGACGACAGCAGCGCCCGGATCGAGATGCTGATGCGGATTGGCGAGTTCCTGGAAAAGGCCATCGGACGCTAGCGGCCTGGCCTGACACGAAAAGGGCGGCTCCTTTCGGGAGCCGCCCTGTCGTCTCGTTGGCTCTGTCGAACCTTAGCGCGAGTAGAACTCGACCACGAGGTTCGGTTCCATGCGGACGGGGTAGGGCACCTCGTCCAGCTTGGGCACGCGGGTGAAGGTCACCTTGTTGGCGCCGTCCGGAACGACGTAGTCGGGGATGTCACGCTCGGCGAGGCTTTGCGCTTCGAGGACCAGCGCCATTTCGGCGGCCTTGGGCCCGAGCTCGATCACTTCGCCCACGTTCACGCGGCGGCTGGCGATGTTGCACTTCACGCCGTTGACGCGGATGTGGCCGTGGCTGACCAGCTGGCGGGCGGCCCAGATCGTCGGCGCGAACTTGGCGCGGTAGACGATCATGTCCAGCCGGCGCTCCAGCAGGCCGATCAGGTTCTGCGAGGCGTCGCCCTTCATGCGCGACGCTTCCTGGAAGGTGCGCTTGAACTGCTTCTCGGTGACGTCGCCGTAATAGCCCTTGAGCTTCTGCTTCGCGCGCAGCTGGATGCCGAAGTCCGACATCTTGCCCTTGCGGCGCTGGCCGTGCTGGCCCGGACCATATTCGCGGCGGTTGACCGGGCTCTTGGGACGTCCGAAGACGTTTTCGCCCATGCGGCGGTCGAGCTTGTACTTGGCGCTGGTGCGCTTCGACATGTGTTCACTCCAATTGCGTTTCTGTCGTTTTCCGGGACCGCGCTGCTGGGGCAAGGATGCCGGCAGGACCACCGCTTCACCGGAGTGCGGGGTCAATTGCGAGCGGCGCGCCTAGCCGAGGGGCTTGCGAAGGTCAAGGTTGGGCGGGCAAGGGGCGCGGCATGACCGACACTCGCGAGCCCCAGGATTGCAGCACCATGGCGGAGGTCCGCGCCGGGGTGGACGCGGTCGACCGCCAGATCGTGGCGCTGATCGCCCGCCGGTTCGGCTACATGGATGCGGCCGCGCGGATCAAGCCGGACCGCAGTGCGGTGCGCGACGAGTGGCGCAAGGCGGACGTGAAGGCCAAGGTGGATGCCGCAGCGGCGAGCTCCGGGATCGATCGTGCCTTGATGAGCCGCCTCTACGAGGATTTGATCGAGACTTCGATCGCCTACGAGATGGACGCCTTCGACCGCACCCGAGGCTGACCAGTCAGCGCCTTCAGCATTCCGCGCACGGCCTTGATCTCGCGGCTGGACCAGCCGGTCTTGGTGAAGATGGTCCGGATGGTGTTCTTTGTCGCCTGCGTGCGCTCGGGCGGGTGGAAGTAGCCGGCGGTATCGAGCGCGCCTTCGAGTTGCCCGATCAACCCGTCGACTTCGGCATGGGGGGCGGCGGGTTCCATCTCCCGCACCGTCGGTTGGGCGAGCGCCTGCGTCCGTGACCATTCGTAGGCGAGCAGGATCACGGCCTGGGCGAGGTTGAGGCTGCCGAACTCAGGGTTGATCGGCACGGTGACGATGGCGTTGGCGAGCGCCACGTCTTCCGTTTCGAGGCCCGAGCGTTCCGGTCCGAACAGGATAGCCGAGCGGCCAGCGGACGTGGTGATGGTCCGGGCCATTTCCTCCGGCCCGACGACTGGAGTGACCAGCTCGCGCTTGCGCACGGTCGAGGCGAACACGGTACTGCAATCGGCGATGGCATCGGCGACCGTGTCGCACACGGTGGCCCGTTCCAGCACGATGTCCGCGCCGCTCGCCGCGGGGCCGGCGTCGGGATTGGGCCAGCCGTCCCTCGGAGCCACGAGGCGCATCTCGGTAAGTCCGAAGTTCAGCATGGCGCGAGCGGCCTTGCCGATGTTCTGGCCGAGCTGGGGGCGGACGAGGACGATGATGGGGGGCAGCGTCTTGCTCATTTCAGAGCAACTTGTCGGCCGGCGGTTGCTGCGGACTGGGTATTCCGGGGCGTTCCTCCCCGACTTCCTCGGCGATCTCGGCGAAGTCGCTAGCTTCGTTGAAGTCCTTGTAGATGCTGGCGAAGCGGATGTAGGCGACGTGGTCGAGGGTCTTGAGGCCCTCCATCACGGCCTCGCCGATCTCTTCCGCGCGGACTTCGTCGCCGCGGGTCTCGAGCTGGCGCTGGATCCCGCTGACGAGGCGCTCGATCCGCTCGGGGGCGATGTCGCGCTTGCGGCAGGCGAAGCCAATGGACCGGGCGAGCTTGGCGCGGTCAAAGGCTTCGCGCCGACCGCTCTTCTTGACCACGGTGAGGTCGCGCAGCTGCACGCGCTCAAAGGTGGTGAAGCGGGCGCCGCAGCCCTCGCACTGGCGCCGGCGCCGGATCGCTGCCCCGTCTTCCGACGAGCGGCTGTCCTTCACCTGGCTGTCGAGATCACCGCAAAATGGGCAGCGCAAGGATCAGCGCCCCTCGACTTCGCTCGGGACGAGCGGTGCTGCAGTCATTCTTACGCCTGGTAGATCGGAAAGCGGGAGCAGAGGTCGCGGACGCGGGCGTTGACCTGGCGTTCGACGGCGCCGTTGTTCTCGATCCCGTTTGCCTGAAGTCCGTCGAGCACGTCGGCCACCATGTCGGCAATGTCCCGGAACTCGGCCTCGGCGAAGCCGCGCGTGGTGCCGGCCGGCGAGCCGACGCGGATGCCGCTGGTCTTGAGCGGGGGCAGCGGATCGAAGGGCACGCCGTTCTTGTTGCAGGTGATGCCGGCACGCTCGAGGCTTTCGTCCGCGTCCTTGCCGGTGAGGCCGAGGGGACGGAGATCGACGAGGGCGAGGTGCGTGTCGGTGCCGCCGGCGACCAGGTCGGCGCCGCGCTCCTTGAGGCGGTTGGCGAGGGTCTGCGCGTTGCGGATCACCGCCTGCGCGTAGGTCTTGAACTCCGGCTGCAGCGCTTCGCCGAACGCCACCGCCTTGGCGGCGATGACGTGCATCAGGGGGCCGCCCTGCAGACCGGGGAAGACGGCCGAGTTGATCTTCTTGGCGATCGCCTCGTCGTCGGTCAGCACCATGCCCCCGCGCGGGCCGCGCAGGGTCTTGTGGGTGGTGGTGGTGACCACATGGGCGTGGCCGAACGGGGTCGGATGCTCGCCCGCAGCGACTAGGCCGGCGAAATGGGCCATGTCGACCATCAGATACGCGCCGACGGAGTCGGCAATCTGCCGGAACTTCGCGAAGTCGAGGTGGCGGGGGTAGGCCGAGCCGCCGGCGATGATCAGCTTGGGCTTGTGCTCGTCGGCGAGCCGGGCGAGCTCCTCGAAGTCGACAAGGTGGTCGTCGGGGCGGACGCCATATTGGATCGCGTTGAACCACTTGCCCGACTGGGCCGGGGGAGCGCCATGAGTGAGGTGTCCGCCCGCGGCGAGGCTCATGCCCAGGATCGTGTCGCCGGGCTGGAGCAGCGCCAGGAACACCGCGCCGTTGGCCTGCGCGCCCGAGTGCGGCTGGACGTTGACGAAGCCACAGCCGAACAGCTGTTTTGCCCGGTCGATGGCGATGCGCTCGACCACGTCCGACGGGTCGCAGCCCTGGTAGTAGCGGCGGCCCGGATAGCCTTCCGCATATTTGTTGGTGAAGACGGAGCCCTGCGCCTCCAGGACCGCGCGGGAGACGATGTTCTCCGACGCGATCAGCTCGATCTGGGTCTGTTCGCGGCCGAGTTCCGACCGGATCGCGTCGGCGACCGCCTGGTCTGCGTCCGCGAGGGCGCGGGTGAAGAAGCCGTCGGGCTGCACGTGGTTCAAGTTCGCGGCGGTGGCCATCAGTCGCTGTCCTGAAGCTGGGGTGAGAGCATGTCGACGCGGCGCTGGTGGCGCCCGCCGGCGAAATCGGTGTCGAGAAAGGCTGCAATGCAGGCCTTGGCGAGATCGGGGCCGGTCAGGCGGGCTCCGAGCGCCAGGACATTGGCATCGTTGTGCTCCCGCGCAAGGGCGGCGGAGAGGGGCTCGTTGACCAAAGCGCAGCGGCAGGCGGGGTTGCGGTTGACGGCGATGGAGATGCCGATGCCGGAGCCGCACACGACGACTCCGCGGTGAGCCGATCCCGACGCGATGGTCTCCGCCAGCCGGGAGCCGAAGGCGGGATAATCGACGCTGTCGGGGCTGTTGGTGCCGAGGTCCGTCACCTCATGCCCCGACTCGCGCAGCCAGGCGGCGAGCTCATCCTTCAGGACGTATCCGGCATGGTCGGCGGCGAGGGCGATGCGCATGGCGCTGCCCTAGGCGAATGGCCGGGGATTCGCCAGTGCCGCCAGGCTCAAGCCGGGCGCGGCGCTCCGCCTTCGAGCTGGGCGAGACGGGCAGCCATGGCCTCGAGCTGCTGCTGCATCTGCGACTCGCGCGAGTGCCGGCCACGGGCGACGCGGAGGGCATCGGCAATGTGCGGGATGAGCTGGCGCACCGCTTCCAGTTCCTGGCGGTTGTAGCGGTTGCCGTCGGACCGGCGTCCGAGCCGAAGCTCACCCACCGAACCTTCCTCATCGGCGAGCGGCAGGCGTTCAATCAGCTTGCGGTCTTCCGCAGACTCGATGCCGCGGACTGCCAGCGCGTCCCGCCCTTGCGGCGTGTCGAGGCAGATGGCGGCAGCGGCAGGATGCACCGCTTCGTCGATGATGCCGAGCGAGCGGACCGCGATCTCTTCCGGTGTCTCGTTCAGGCCCCAGGTCTTCAGCCGCTGGGCCGCACCCTCGATCCGGTCCAGTGGACCGCCGAACCTCTTGCGGGTCCAGCCGAGCACGGCCGACTGGGTGGGCGAGAAGACGCCTGCAGCGATGATCGCGCCGACGGTGGTGGCGCCCGCCTCGCTCTCGTGGCCAAGCACCTCCGTGATCACGAGCTTCACGAGGTCCGAGCTTGCCGCCCAGACGACGCCGACAATCACGGTTACCACCGCGTAGGCGGCCGAGCGGGTGATGACGGTGTCTGCTTCCCACAGACGGAAGCGGATCAGCGCGACGAGGAGGCCGGCTGCCATGACCGCGACGCCGAGGCTGAACGACAGCAGGATAATTGTGCTTGCGACGATGGAGTAGGCGCTCGGATCATCCCCCTGGGCTGCGGCAAGGACCAGCGCGCCGAGGATCATCGTGAGCCCCACGCCGAAGCCGAAGGCGGCCCACTTGATTTGCTGCCGCGCGATCCCCGCGGGCTGACGGCGCAGGCGGATGAACAGGCTTGCCGCGACTCCGAGGAGGACGAGGAGGGACGCGATGCCCTGAATGTCCTCATCAACACCTGGCATGGACGTGAGGACGGCGAGCGGCACGCCGAGAGGAAGCAGCCAACGCAGCAGGCGTGGCACGAAGACACCATCGGGGAAGGCGGCCAGGCCGACGATCAGAAGGTAGAAGATGAAGACGCCGAGCACGTCCAGGACCACCGCCTGGTTGGTCCAGATCCAGTATTGCATGGGCGGATCGATGCTGCCGGCCAAGGCGAGGAAGGCGAATGCCAGCATCATCGCGACGGGATCGTTCGGGCGGCGGAGGGCAAGCAGAAGGCTGCACAGGAGCAAGGCGGAGCAGGCCAGCAGCGCCGCCACCATGCGCGCCCCAATCCGTATGTCGCGATTGGTCCTCTGAGCCTGAGAGACGTCTAGCGGACGACGTTCGACCGGCACCGCTACGAGCTGCCCATCCGGTTGGCGCAAGGTCACGCTGGCTGGCCTTCCGCGGGTCGCGTCCAGCCTTTTGGCGAGATCGGACACGACCAGATCGGCCGGAACCGGCTTTCCGTCGATCGCGACCAATTTGGATCCCGGCGCGGCACGCGGGGACTTGCCGGGCATGGTGTAGACCTGGAGCCCACCCTCCGTCGTCAAGTCGAAGTCGAGGCCATGTTCCTGAATGAGCGGCTGAATCGAATAGCTCGCACGGACTGCATACAGGGTGCTTACCGCGACGGTCAGGGCCGCAAGAGCCGCGCAGATGTACCAGGCTATGCGCAGCCATTTGGCCGCGCGGTCCGGAATGGCCCGCAGCCTCACCGGCGGTCGCAGAACGGCGCTCAACACTCCCAAGCCGGCCCCCTCAACCGAATCGCGTTCCGGCAGAATAGCAGGGTAACGCCGGGTTAACAGCTTGGCGCAGGCGTCCGCCTCGCTAGACTGAAGGGATGGGCCGTGTTCCTCTTGCTCCAATGCTGCTCGGCGTCGCCGGGCTGATCCCGCCGGTGCTGCTGGCGATCATCGCCTGGTTCGACCTGGGCGCCTTCGGCCCGGTCGCCGCCGGGTTCCTGTTCACCTATGCCGCGCTGATCTTTGCGTTCCTGGGAGGAACGTGGTGGGCGTTCGCCTGCCGCGAGGACCGGCCGAGACTGGTCCTGCTGGTGCTTGCGGTCGCGCCGCCGCTGCTGGCGTGGGGCCTGCTACCCGCAAGGCCGCAGACGCTGGTCGGCTACGGACTGGCCGCGCTGATCCTGCTATCCCCGGGCGTCGATGCGCTGCTGCGAGCTCGTGGGCTGACACCCCGATGGTGGTTGCGGCTGCGGGTGCCGCTCTCCGTCGTCCTGGCGCTCTGCGTCGCCGCAGCGACCTACGCCAGCACGCGCTAGGCGGCGAGCTTCATTTCCAGCCGGTCCCAGATCTCGGCCAGGGCGCCGGTCAGTTCGTCCAGCATCTCTTCCGTATGCATCGGCCCGGGCGTGAAGCGCAGGCGCTCGGTGCCGCGCGGCACGGTGGGGAAGTTGATGGGCTGCACATAGAGGCCGTACTCGGCGAGCAGGATATCGCTGATGCGCTTGGCCTTGATCGGACAGCCGACCAGCAGCGGGACGATGTGGGTGACGCTGTCCATCACCGGCAGCCCGGCGTCCGCGAACTTGCGCTTGAGGCCCGCCGCAGCAGCCTGCTGAGCTTCCCGCTCGACACTCGACGTCTTCAGGTGCCGGACCGACGCGAGCACGCCGGCGACCAGCACGGGTGAGAGCGAGGTGGTGAAGATGAAGCCGGGAGCGTAGCTGCGGATGCAGTCGACGATGGTCTGGTCGGCCGCGATGTAGCCGCCCATGACGCCGAACGCCTTGCCTAGCGTGCCTTCGATGATGGTCAGCCGGTGCGCGACGTCGTCCCGTTCGGAGATGCCGCCGCCGCGTGTCCCGTACATGCCCACCGCATGCACTTCATCGAGATAGGTGAGCGCGCCGTAGCGGTCCGCGAGATCGCAGATGGCGGTGATCGGCGCGACGTCGCCGTCCATCGAGTAGACGCTCTCGAACGCGATCAGCTTGGGGGCATCCGGGTCCTCGGCGGCGAGCAGCTCCTCGAGATGCTCCAGGTCGTTGTGGCGGAAGATCCGCTTCTCGCAGCCGGAGTTCTTGATGCCGGCGATCATGGACGCGTGGTTCAGCTCGTCCGAGAAGATCACGCAGCCCGGGAGCAGCTTGCCGAGCGTCGACAGCGCAGCCTCGTTGGAAACGTAGCCGCTGGTGAACAGCAGCGCCGCTTCCTTGTCGTGCAGGTCGGCGAGCTCCTGCTCCAGCTCGACATGCAGGTGAGTGTTGCCGCCGATGTTGCGCGTTCCGCCCGAGCCCGCGCCCACTTCGTGGAGGGCGCGCTCCATGGCCTCGATCACGACGGGGTGCTGGCCCATGCCGAGATAGTCGTTCGAGCACCAGACGGTGATCGGCTTCGGGCCGTTATGGCCGGCGAAGCATTGGGCGTTCGGGTAACGCCCACGCTCACGCATGATGTCGATGAAGACGCGGTACCGGCCCTCGTCGTGGAGCCGGTCGATCGCAGCCTTGAAAATGCGGTTGTAATCCAACTGTCCGTCCCGTCGCAGCCCCGCGCCTTTACGCGCAGGCATCGGCTTTTTCCAGCTTTTCTAGAGATGCTCGATACGGTGAAGTCCGTAGTTGCCGAGCGCCCCGACCAGGCGCTCGGTTGGAGCAGGCCCGGTGAAGATGGCGATACCTTCCGAAGGCTGAACCGGCCATGGCTGCCCCCGGGTGAGGTAGGCGATGCGCCGGGCGATCCCGGCGCCGCCGTCCACCTGCGCGACGCCGGGCAGCGCCTGGGCCAGCCCTTCGGCGAGGAGCGGGAAGTGCGTGCAGGCGAGGACGACCACGTCCATCGGAGTGCCTGCGGTCTGATCCAGGAGTGGGCGCACCGCGGCGGCCACTTCCGCTTGCGCGATGTCCTCACCCGCGAGCTTGCGTTCCGCGAGCGCGACCAGTTCGACGGACCCATGGCGCAGGACCTGGCAGTCGCCGGCGAATCGCTCGGCAAGGTCATCCACATAGGGCTGGCGGACTGTGGCTGGTGTTCCGAGCACACCGATGACCCGGGTGCGGGATTGCTCGGCGGCGGGCTTGATCGCCGGCACGGTGCCGACGACCGGTATCTCCAGCGCAGCGCGAACATGGTCGAGGGCGATGGTGGAAGCTGTGTTGCAGGCGATCACCGCCAGGCGCGGGCGGTGCCGTTCGACCAGCCGCCCGAGCAGTGCCGGGACGCGAGCGGCGATCTCCTGCTCGGTCCGGGTGCCATAGGGGTAAGCGGCGCTGTCCGCCGCGTAGACGAGAGGCGCGTGCGGCAGCAGTTCGCGCGTGGGCTGAAGGACCGACAGGCCGCCGACGCCGGAGTCAAAGAACAGGATGGGGGCGGCGGGGTCGACCATCATCCTCCCCGCGCCTTCGCGGGGAGGGGGACCGCCGAAGGCGGTGGAGGGGTCCTTTGCGCGCATAGATCAAGGACGTGTGCCACCACGCCCTCCAGGTTCTCACCCACTTCCCGTGCCGTGTATCGCAGGGTGGCAATTCCTCGCTGCCGAGACCACTCGTCGCGTTGCTGATCCCGCGCGTATCGATTGCCGGTTTCATGCGCAAACCCGTCGATCTCGATTGCGAGGCCGGCTTCCCTGCAGAAGAAGTCGAATACGAAAGGGCCGCACGGATGCTGCCGCCGGAACTTGAAGCCGAGAGGGCGCGTCCGCAGCTGCGACCAGAGCCTCACCTCGGGAGCTGTCATTTGGCGGCGTAGTTGTCGAGCCCTCGTCACGGTCATTGCCAAGAACCCCTCCACCGTGCTGCGCACGGTCCCCCTCCCCGCGGAAATGCGGGGAGGATGTAGCGAGCGTCGATTGCTTGCGGAACCCACCCCATCTGCTACTTCCCGCGCCCATGTCCACCACCCTCCAGCTGGCGCTTTCGGCGCTGGCGATCGGCTATCTTCTCGGCTCCATCCCGTTCGGCCTGCTGCTGACGCGGCTGGCCGGCAAGGGGGACATTCGCCAGGTCGGATCGGGCAATATCGGTGCGACCAATGTGCTGCGGACCGGGAGCAAGGGGCTGGCCGCGGCGACGCTGATCCTCGATGCGGTGAAGGGTGCGGCGGCCGTGTGGATCGCGCAGCGCTTCGTGCCGGGCGGGGATCTTTATGCCGCGGCTGGCGCAATGATTGGGCACCTTTACCCGGTGTGGCTCAAGTTCCGCGGCGGCAAGGGGGTGGCGACGTTCCTGGGCGTGCTGGCGGTGCTCTTCCCGACCGGAGCCGTGGTCTATGCGGGAGTCTGGATCGGACTATTGCTCCTGGCGCGGATCAGCTCGGTCGCAGGCATGAGCGCCGCGGCCAGCGCCCCGATCAGCGCTCTACTGAGCGGACAGACGGCGCTGGTGCCCGCGCTTGCCGGGTTCGCCGTCCTGGTGATCTGGAAACACAAGGCCAACATCGCCCGCCTGCGCGCCGGCACCGAACCGCGCGTGGGGAGCAAGGAGGCGTGACCCCACCGGACCTGCTCGCCCGCATCCGCCTGATCCGCACGCCGAGCATCGGTCCGGTCAGCTATCGCCAGCTGATCACGCGGTTCGGAAGTGCAGAAGCAGCGCTGGCCGCCGTTCCGGACCTGGCTCGCCGGGGTGGTGGGAAGGCGCCTGCGCTCTGTCCGGAAGCGGTTGCCCGGGCGGAGGTCGCCAAGGTGGAGGCGTTCGGCGCGCGCTACCTAGCCCTTGGGCAGGGGCTCTATCCGGGTGCGCTGGCCGAGATCGACGATGCTCCGCCGCTGATCGTGGCCAAGGGCGACCTGCAGCTGCTGGACCGCCCGCTGGTGGCGATCGTCGGTGCGCGCAACGCCAGCGCCGCCGCCTGCCGCTTCGCCCGCCAGCTTGCGCACGACCTCGGCCAGGAGGGCGTGGTAGTCGTGTCCGGCCTCGCCCGCGGCATCGACACGGCCGCGCACGACGGCGCGTTCGAGACCGGCACGATTGGCGTGATCGCAGGCGGGATCGACATCTTCTACCCGCCGGAGAACGAGACCCGGCAGCGGCAGCTGTTCGAGCGTGGGCTGGTCCTGGCCGAGATGCCGCCGGGGACCGAGCCGCGGGCCCGCCACTTTCCCTATCGCAACCGGATCATAGCCGGGCTCAGCGCAGGCACGGTGGTGGTGGAGGCGGCGCCGAGATCCGGCTCGCTGATCACGGCGCGGCTCGCCGCTGAGATGGGGCGCGAGGTGATGGCCGTACCTGGGTCGCCGCTCGATCCTCGGGCGCAGGGCTGCAACGGGCTGATCCGGGATGGAGCGACCTTGATCCAGAATGCCGCGGACGTGCTGGAGCTCATCCGGCCCATGGCCGGTGGGGTGGCGTCGCCGAGGTCCATGTATGAACCCCTGTCGCCCGAGAGCCCGGCCGAGCCTGACGCGTCCGAGCGGCAGGCGGTGGAAGAACTGCTTGGACCATCTCCGGCGCCAGTGGACGAGATCGTTCGCCTGTCGGGGCTTTCCGCGGGCGCGGTGCAGCTGGTGCTGCTCGAGCTGGACCTGGCTGGACGGCTCGACCGTCATGCGGGCGGCAAGGTCAGCCTGCAGGCGGCTTGACGCGGCCGGGGAGCGCTCCCCACCCTCGTACGCATGCGTGAGGAATGTTCGAAGTGAAGCTGGTTGTCGTCGAATCGCCCGCCAAGGCGAAGACCATCGAGAAATATCTGGGAGCGGGTCACCGTGTGCTCGCCTCGTTCGGGCATGTGCGCGACCTGCCGCCAAAGGACGGGTCGGTGAACCCGGACGAGGGCTTCGCCATGGAGTGGGAGACCTATCCGGACAAGGCGAAGCAGCTGAAGGCCATCACGGACGAGGCGAAGAAGGCGGACGCGCTGATCCTGGCGACCGACCCCGATCGCGAGGGGGAGGCGATCAGCTGGCATGTGCAGGAAGTGCTGAAGAAGCGCCGCGCGCTGCCGAAGCAGGTCGAGCGGGTGACGTTCAACGCCATCACCAAGTCGGCCGTGACGGAGGCGATGGCCCGACCGCGCGAGCTGGATGAGGACCTGATCGACGCTTATCGCGCCCGGCGGGCGCTCGATTACCTGGTCGGGTTCACCCTCTCCCCGATCCTGTGGCGCAAGCTGCCCGGAGCGAAGTCGGCGGGCCGCGTGCAATCCGTGGCGCTGCGGCTGATCGTCGACCGGGAGCGCGAGATCGAGCTGTTCCGGCCGCAGGAATATTGGACAGTCAGCGCGCAGTTCGAGAAGGATGGCCAGCGCTTCACCGGACGGCTGGTCGGGCTCGACGGCAAGAAGATCGACCGGCTGACCATTGGCGACAAGGGCTCGGCCGACGCGGCGCGCGCGGTTGTCGAGGCGGGACGGTTCACGGTCACCTCGACCGAAACCAAGCCGCTGTCGAAGAACCCGCCGCCGCCGTTCACGACCTCGACCCTGCAGCAGGAAGCGGCGCGCAAGCTCGGCTTCTCGGCCAGCCACACCATGCGGGTGGCGCAGCAGCTCTATGAAGACGGCGCGATTACCTACATGCGTACGGACGGCGTGCAGATGGCCGGCGAGGCGATCAGCGCGGCGCGGAAGGCTGTCGCGGATCGTTATGATGCCGGCTACCTGCCCGACAAGCCGCGGCATTACTCCAGCAAAGCGAAGAACGCGCAGGAAGCGCACGAAGCGATCCGGCCGACGGACTTCTCTCGCGCCAAAGCGGCGAGCGGGGACCATGCCCGCCTCTACGAGCTGATCTACAATAGGGCTCTGGCCAGCCAAATGGCCTCCGCGCGGCTGGAGCGGACCACGGTGGAGCTGACCGACGGCGCGGGACGGGCGACCTTGCGGGCGACGGGGCAGGTGGTGCTCTTCCCCGGGTTCATGGCGCTGTACGATGAGGGGCGCGATGATCCGCAGGACGAGGAGGGCGCGCGGATGCCGCACCTCAGCCGCGGCGACGTGCCGGCCAAGGTCGGCGTGGATTCCGTGCAGAGCTTCACCCAGCCCCCGCCGCGCTATTCGGAGGCCAGCCTGGTCAAGCGGCTCGAGGAGCTCGGCATCGGTCGGCCCTCGACCTACGCCGCGACGCTGCAGACGCTGAAGGACCGCGACTATGTCCGGCTGGAGAAGAACCGCTTCATCCCCGAGGAGAGCGGCCGGCTGGTGATCGCCTTCCTGGAGCGCTTCTTCGAGAAATATGTCAGCTACGACTACACGGCCGAGCTCGAGGAGGAGCTGGACGACGTGTCGGGCGGGCGGCTCGACTGGCAGAAGCTGCTCGAGGCCTTCTGGCGTGACTTCAAGCCCAAGGCGGGCGAGGTCATGGAGCAGAAGCCATCAGAGGTGACGGCCGCGTTGGACGAGTTCCTGTCGCCCTTCCTCTTCCCGGAGAAGGAGGACGGCAGCGATCCGCGCATCTGCCCGAATTGCGGCAACGGGCGGCTGGCTCTGCGTGGTGGCAAGTTCGGTGCCTTCGTTGCCTGCTCCAACTATCCTGAGTGCAAGTACACGCGGAAGTTCGGGCAGGGCGGGGCCGAGGAGGCGGCGAACGACGGTCCGCAGGAGCTTGGCAACGGCATTCTGCTGAAATCGGGCCGGTTCGGGCCTTACGTGGAGCAGGGCGAGAAGCGGGCGTCGATCCCGAAGGACGTGCCGCTCGGTGACGTGGACCTCGAGTGGGCCGAGAAGCTGCTGTCCTTGCCACGTACCATCGGCAATCATCCGGAGACCGGCGAGCCGATCCTGGCGAGCATCGGCCGCTATGGGCCGTACCTGCAGCACCAAGGCAAGTATGCGCGGCTGTCGTCGACCGCGGAAGTGTTCGAGACCGGCATGAACGCGGCAGTCGCGAAGCTGGCGGATGCGGCCAACGGGGGCGGCAAGGCACGGGGTGGTTCTCGCGAGCCGCTCGCGGTGCTGGGTGCGCATCCGGAGACGGCGAAGGAACTGAAGGTGCTGGAAGGTCGGTTCGGGCCTTACGTGAGCGACGGCACGACGCACGCGACCCTGCCGAAGGGGGCTGACCCGAAGACGGTCACCCTGGAGGAAGCGATTGAGCTGATCAGTGCCAAGGCTGCGAAGGGGCCGGTTAAGGGCAAGGGTAAGCGGAAGGCTCCGGCACGGAAGAAGAAGGCCTGATGACCTTGCGCTCACGCTGAGCATGTCGAAGCGTGCTCACCACCCTTCGACAAGCTCAGGGTGACCGCTGTTCTCCACAGGTTCGGCAGCCCGGATCGGCCGGGAGTCGCATCTGCCGCCATTCGCCAGTCAGGCCGTCGAACAGGTGGAGCTTGCCCGCCGGGTCGTCTCCGGCGCCGGCCAGCATCCGGATAGCCATCAGCGCCGCGAAATTGCCGACCGTGCCGGTCAGCGCGCCGAGCACGCCAAGCTCGACGCAGGTGTCGCAGTCGTCGGTGTCGTGCGCATCGCCGACGAAGCAGCGGTAACAGGGCTTGCCCCGGAACAAGCCGACCTGCCCCTGGAACTGCACGGCGGCGGCGGACAGGAGCGCGATGCCGAGCTTCACCGCGGCATCGCTGACGGTCAGGCGGGTCGCGAAATTGTCGGTGCCGTCGAGGATGAGGTCGTGGCCGGCGAGCAGGTCGGGAGCATTGAGCTTGTCGATGCGTCGCTCGATGGGGCGAACCTCCACGAAGGGGTTGAGGCGGCGCACGAACTGGGCGGCAAGGGCGGCCTTAGGCTCGCCGATGTCGCGCGAGCGGTAGAGGGGCTGGCGCTGCAGGTTGGAGAGGTCGACCGTGTCGCCGTCGATGATGGTCAGGCTGCCGACGCCCGCTCCAGCCAGCGCGGGTACGACCGCCGCGCCGATGCCGCCCGCGCCGACGACGCAGACCCGCGCCGCCTTGAGTCGCTGCTGTCCCTGCCCGCCGATCTGGGGCAGGACGAGGTGGCGGGCGTAGCGGGTCAGTTCTTCGTCGGAGAAGGTCATCTGTGTCTCGTTCGTCCCGAGCGTAGTCCAGGGGCGTTGGTCCAAGCGCAACTCGACTTCGGCTGCGCCTCCGGTCGGCACGAGCGGAACCTGCTTCGTCTACCTACCCGTGCTGCCGAACCCACCGGTGCCCCGGTGGGTCTCGTCGAGTTCCTCAACTTCGTCCCAGCCGGCTTGCGTCACGGCGGCCGGGACGAGCTGGGCGATGCGCTCGCCGCGGCGGATGGGGAAGGTCTCGGAGCCGTGGTTGATGACGATGATCTTGAGTTCGCCGCGATAGTCGCTGTCAATCGTGCCAGGCGTATTCGGCACGCTGATGCCGTGCTTGAGTGCAAGGCCGGAGCGGGGGCGGACCTGAATCTCGTACCCGTCGGGAATGGCGACCTTGAGGCCGGTGGCGACCGCGTGGCGTTGGCCTGGGGCCAGGTCGAGATCCTCGGCGGAGACCACATCCATGCCGGCTGAGCCGGGCGTTGAGTAGGCAGGCAGGGGCAGGCCCTCGCCGTGGGGCAGGCGGGCGATCTGGATGTGGATCATTCGGGTTCGAGTTCCTCGGCAATACGGGTGACCAAACGGCGGGCGACCTCGTCCTTGGGCGCGCTGTCCCAAGATTCGGTGCCGTCCCGAGTGATCAGGTGGACGTGATTGTGGCTGCCTCCCATCACGTCACCGGACACGTCGTTGGCGACGATCCAGTCGGCGCCCTTGCGCTCTCGCTTGGCGGACGCGTTGGGAAGCAGGTCATTGGTTTCGGCCGCAAAACCGACCAGCAGGCGCGGGCGGAGCGGGTGCTGGGCAAGGGTCGCCAGGATGTCGGGGTTCGGGAGGAGCTGAATGGAGGGCGGTCCGTCGCCCTTCTTAAGCTTGGTCGGGGAGGGATCGACCTTCCAGTCGGCCACTGCAGCCACCAGGATCGCCGCGTCGCAGGGAAGCGCGGCCTCGACGGCCGCAAGCATCTGGTCAGCTGTTTCCACGTCGATGCGAGCAACTCCGCCGGGCGTCGGGAGGCTGACGGGGCCTGCGACCAGGGTCACGCGTGCACCGGCGCGCGCAGCTGCGGCGGCGATGGCGAAGCCCTGCTTGCCCGACGAGCGGTTGGCGATGACGCGGACCGGGTCGATCGGCTCATGGGTGGGTCCGGCGGTGATGAGGATGTGTCTCCCCACAAGAGACCCACTCGTCCCGAGCGTAGTCGGGGGGCGTTGGTCCAGGCGCGCCTCAATTGCGGCTTCGCCTCCGCTCGGCACGAGCGTGGAGCCTGCAAGATCCAGGTGCGCAAGGATCTCCCCCGGCTCCGGCAATCGTCCCGGGCCATATTCGCCGCAGGCCATCTCGCCCTCGACGGGCTCGATCACCTGGATGCCGCGGGCTTTCAGCGTGGCGATGTTGGATTGGGTCGCGGCATGCTGCCACATGCGGACGTTCATCGCCGGGGCGACTGCCACGGGCTTGTCGGTCGCGAGCAGCAATGTCGTCGCGAGGTCGTCGGCGATGCCGGCCGCCAACTTTGCCAACAAGTCGGCGGTCGCGGGGCAAACGAGCACCAGGTCGGCGGCGCGAGAGAGCTGGATGTGGCCCATCTCCGTCTCGTCCTTGAGATCCCAGAGCGAGGTGTAGACAGGGCTTTCGGCTAGGGCGGCAAGCGTCATTGGCGTCACGAAGTGCGCACCGCCCGCGGTCAGTACGGGGGTCACCGAGTGACCGTTCCGGCGCAGCAGACGAATGAGTTCGCTCGCCTTGAAGGCGGCGATTCCTCCGCCGACGATGAGCAGCACTCGGGCCATCACCGCCGACTAGCGGCTGGCGATGGCCCTCGGCAAGCGGTGGTCTGTGCGAGACCTACTTGTGTCCGCCGTGGCCGGCGTTCTGCTTGCTGCCCGTGCGGCTGTCGCTTTCGCCTTTGGCATGGGCCTTCTGGTTGCCGCCCACGTCATGCTTGCGGGCCTGATCGAAGTCGCCCTTCTTCTTGTGGTCAGTCACTTGCGAGCTCCTCTGTGGTCAGCCGGAGCCTTGGGTTTCTCGTCGAACTCCCGGTCACGAAGCGCAGTTCGAGCCGGGCCCTTGCCACCTTCATGATCGCGCAGGGTCGGATCGTGATTGTTGTTCTTCGCCTCACCGGCGCCGCTGTTGGTGCGCATGGCAGTGCTCCCTAGCTATTGGTGTGGCCGAGCTGGTCCTCGCGAACCGCTCCGGTGCGTGGATCGACGTCATTCTCGATATCGCCCTCGATCGTGTTGTCGCCATCGAGGTCCTCGGGCCCAGTGCCGCCTTTCGACTGGCCGATGCCAGGATTGCGCTCGAGATCGTCCTGGAAGGGGCTGGGACCCTTGTCGTGCTTGCCGCTGGTCATTGCTGGTCACCTCGGGCGGACGCCGTTTCTGGAATCGTCGTGTCGCGGTCCGGATCGCGGTCGCTCCGGTCATCGTCGCTCGAGAGCGGTCCGCTGGTCTGCTGACCGCCCGCTCCGAAGGCCCGTTCGTCGTCACCCAAGGCGGCGTCGGCCTCACTCGATTGCAGCGCGTCATTGTCGCGCCGGTTCTGGTCACGGTTGCTCATTTGCATCCTCCTGCGGCCTCAACGCGGGGGCTCGCCCGGGAGCAGCAAAGGTTATTCTGCCGGAACGTTCGGGTGTCCCGCTGGAAAGCGGAGCGGAGGCTTCCTAGCTCCGGACCTCAGCAAGGAGACAATGAATGGCCGACACCGACTACACGCCGCCAAAGGTCTGGACGTGGGAGAGCGAAAGCGGTGGCCGGTTCGCCAGCATCAACCGGCCGATCGCAGGGCCGACTCACGAGCAGGAAGTGCCGGTGGGGAAGCACCCGCTGCAGCTCTATTCGCTGGGCACTCCGAACGGACAGAAGGTGACGATCCTGCTGGAGGAACTGCTGGCCGCCGGTCGCTCGGGAGCCGAATACGATGCCTGGCTGATCGACATCATGAAAGGCGACCAGTTTTCGTCGGGCTTTGTCGAGGTCAATCCGAACAGCAAGATCCCGGCGCTGGTGGACCGGTCAGGGCCGGAGCCCGTGCGCGTGTTCGAGAGCGGCGCCATCCTCATCTACCTGGCGGAAAAGTTCGGCGCCTTCCTGCCGACGGAAGGTGCGGAACGGGCGGCGACGCTGTCCTGGCTGATGTGGCAGATGGGTTCGGCGCCTTTCCTTGGCGGCGGGTTCGGGCACTTCTATGCCTATGCGCCCGTGAAGATCGAATATGCGATCAACCGCTATGCCATGGAGGCCAAGCGGCAGCTGGACGTGCTGAACCGCCGCCTGGCAACCAGCGAGTTCATCGCGGGTGACGAATACACGATCGCCGACATGGCGATCTGGCCCTGGTATGGGGCGGTTGCGCTTGGGCAGGTCTATGGCGACGCCAACATCTTCTTGGCGACTCATGAGTACGAGCACGTCCAGCGCTGGGCGAAGCAGTTGCTGGAGAGGCCGGGTGTTCAACGCGGCCGCATGGTGAACCGCACGAGCGGCGAGCCGCACGAGCAGCTGCGGGAACGGCACGATGCCAGCGACTTCGACCTACGCACCGGAGACAAGGTTCAGGCCCAGGCCGCGCAGTAAGCGGCCCGGGCCGGTCCCTCAGTCGCGCCGGTCGCGGCGGTTTTCCCGGCGCAGCTGGCGCTTGTCCTTGCGCTTGTCCTGCCGGTACTCGCGCCGGTCGGCGCGGCGGTCCTGGCGATATTGCTCGCGCGTGACCTGGCCCTGCCGAACGGCCTGGCGGTCCGAGCGGCGTTCCTGCCGGTACTCCTGACGGTCGTCCCGGCGTTCGACGCGGTAGGCCCGGCGGTTCTGCCGAACCTCGCGGCGATCCTCGCGCACGTCCCGATTGCCCCAGTAGCGGCGCTGGACGTCATTGTAGCGGTAGGCCCGGCGATTGCGATCGTACACGTACACGCCCGTGCCGGGATAATAGTAGCCGTTGTACCAGCCGGTCCGGGGATAGCTGCGACCGTAATACGGACTGCCGTAGCCATAGCCGTACTGCGACCCGTAATAGGGATCGCCATAGCCGTAGCCGTAATTGGATCCGTAGTATGGATCACCATAGCCGTAGCGGCTGCCGTATCCGACAGAGACGCCGCCGTAATAGGGATCGGCATAGGTGGCACAGCCGCCGAGGGTCAGGCTGCCAAGCACCGCCAGCACGGCGGTCCGAACGCGAGGGGAGAACATGTGGGACTCTCCAACAAAACAGCCCCTGCCCGCAGGCGGTTATCTCCATGCGGCTTGAACCGGCCGTGAACGGAGGTCACGGCCGGTACGCTGACGTCTTTCCCTCTTGTCAGGCGGCTTGTGCGAGCTCGCCGCGCCTTGCACGGCGGCGGAGCGTGAAGCCGATCGCGCCAAAGCCCAGCAGCATCATCGCCCATGTCCCGGGTTCGGGAACCGCGTTTCCGCCACCGCCTGCGGTGGTCGAACCGAGCGTGATGTTATCGAACGCGATCTGGTTGGCGGTGCCGCCGAAGTCCACTGACCGGGCGATCCCGCTGAAGCCGACGCCGATGTTGGTCCAGGTGCAGAACGGGAAGCCGCTCGGATCACCGCTGCAGGTGCCGCCATTGGGAGAGAGCGTCAGGCTAGCCAGGAGGGCGCCCGTGGCGTTCAGTCCCTCGTAGACGTTGATCGTGCCTCCGAGCGATGCACTGCTGGAGTAGAAGAACGAAAAGCCGGTCCCGAAGCCGGCCGCATAGTTCATCGTGGCCGCGCCGCCGCTCAGGAAGAAGAGGACCGTGCTCGGGGACGGCTCATTGGCAAAGTTGCCGGAGCCGCCCGCATCCTGATCGATGATGCCCAGCGATGTTGTCGAGAAGCTGACGCCGTAGTTGGTTCCGCTGTTGCCGGCACCGTCGGTTCCGCCGTTGTAGAACTCGCCGACGCTGACCTGGTCGCCGACACCTTCGAAGTCGAGGACGATGACCGATGCTTCCGCGACCTGCGGAGCGCATGCAAGAGCGAGGGCGGCGGAAGCCGCTCCAATTGACCTGAGCATCTCATGCCTCCCTGTTCACTGTGCTTCCATGCGGCCGAACTCCTCGAACACGATCAAGGACGCGAGTCGGCCTGAAAACAGGTTTACTTAGCATTTACCATGGTGAATCAGCAACACAGGTTTAGCATTTGCGAAGCGAACCTCTTGTAACTTCCTTGTTGTTCGGTAGCCTCCGACGTCCAAGAGCGACGGAATCGCCGATGGGGGTAAGTGAATGAGGGGACTCGCTTGTCTGGCTGCGCTGGTGATCGGCGGCGCATCGCTTCCGGCCTCTGCCGCCACGCTGGTGCAGACCGACAATGAACTCATCCTCGGCGGGTTCGACCCGTTCGATAGTTCGCTCGGCACGCTGAACAGCGTCACCCTTGAGGTGCAGCTGTTCCGGCCGCGGGCTTGGGTGATCAGCACGCCCTCGGACGAGCCCGTCTCGACGGTCGTGGACTGGAGCGTGAACGGTCAGTGGGTTCTTCCCGGATCGAGCGCGACCGGAGGAGTGGACGTCTTTGTGCCGCTGCTCGGATCCGGAAGTACGGCGGTCCTGCTGGAGTTTCTGGAGGATGGCCTCGCCTTTGGGTTCTTCGGGGTGGAGGGAACCGGCGCGGCGAGCCTGGCCCTCGATCCCAGCGCGTTCCTGGGCGGCCACATCGTCCTGAACGGGTACGACATGGGGTATTTCGATCCGTCAGGCGCGGACACGACAATCAACACACCCGGCTCGCCCAACCTCATCCCGCTCGCCGGCGCGTGCTTCGGTCCGTGGGGACCTTACGAGGAGAGCGAGGATTATTGCGGCTGGACCAGCTACAAGCTGACCTACGATTACACTCCGGCGACCACGGCCGTGCCCGAGCCGGGAACCTGGGCCATGCTGCTGCTGGGCTTTGCAGGGGTGGGGGTCGCGCTGCGGCGGTCGCGCCGCCGGGCGGTGGCGGCCGCCTAGATCAGCAGCAGGACGGCTGCGGCTCCTCCGGCTGCCGCCACGGCGGCGATCAGCAGGTCGCGCCAGCGCGGCGTCGGCAACTGAGTGACCTCGACTTCCGCATGCGGGATCGGTGGAGGAGCGGCCCCCGGTGCCGGGAAATAGTGGTCAATGCGGTCGACCAGGTCCGGCAGCTTCTTGAACGTCCGCACCCAATGCGTGATCCGGTCCGCATAATAGGCCTCGGGCCCGAGTTCGGTCCGGATCCATTCCCGCAGGAAAGGCTCGGCCGATTCCCACATGTTGATGTCCGGGTCGAGAAAGGTCGCGACGCCTTCTTCCATCACCATCGTCTTCTGCAGCAGCAGCAGGTGCGGCTGAGTCGGCATGTCGAAGTCGCGGGTGATGGTGAACAGGCCTTCGAGCATCCGCCCGACGCTGATCTCCTTGACGGGCAGACCGCGCATCGGCTCACCGACGGCACGTAGCGCCGTGGTAAACTCGGCGACGCTGTGGTGCCTCGGCACGTACTGCGCCTCGAAGTGGATTTCGGCGACGCGCTGGTAATTGCCGGTGATGAGGCCGTACAGGATCTCGGCCAACCAGCGACGCGCGCGACGGTCGATTCGGCCCATGATCCCGAAGTCGATCGCGGCGATCCGGCCGTCGGGCAGGGCGAACAGATTTCCCTGGTGCAGGTCGGCGTGGAAGAAGCCGTCGATCACCGCCTGGCGCAGGAAGGCCCGCACCAGGGTGCCGGCGAGATGTGGCAGGTCATGGCCGGCCGCGATGAGGTCGTCACGTTTGGACAGCTTGATCCCGTCCAGCCATTCGAGCGTCATCACGCGGCGTGCCGTCCGGCGCCAGTCGATCTCCGGCACGTAGAAGCCGGGCTCGGCGACCATGTTCTGCTTGAGCTCCGACGCGGACGCCGCCTCCCGCTGAAGGTCGAGCTCGCGCCGGGTCCACTGCTTGAAGTGCGCGATGACCATCTTGGGTCGGAGCCGCTGCGCCTCGTCCCCGCCATGAACTTCGACGTGCGCCGCGGCCCATTCGTAGGTTTCCAGCGCCTGCGCGAACTCCTCTTCGATCCCCGGTCGCAGCACCTTGACGGCGACCTGCCGGCCCTCCGTCGTGACCGCGCGATGGACCTGCGCGATGGAGGCGGCGCCGACCGGGATCTCGTCGAACTCGAGGAAGAGCTTCTCCAGCGGCGCTTCGAGCGCCTGCTCGACGGCCTGCCGGATCAGCGGAAACGGCGCGGGGGGAAGAGAGTCCTGCAGTGCGAAGAGGTTGTGTGCGGCCTTTTCGCCGACAAGGTCGGGGCGGGTCGCCAGCGCCTGCCCGAGCTTGATCGCAGCAGGGCCGATCGCCTGCAGCGCAGTGGCATAGTCCGGTTCCGCCGGCACCCGCGCGCCGAAGCGGGCGAGCTTCACGAGCCGGCGAACGGGCGGCGGGGTCAGCGGGTCGCGCTCGATGCCTTGGAGCGCGCCATGCTTGGCGAGCGTTCGCCCCCACTTAAGCAGTCGCCAGAGGTGCGTGACGGCCGTGGTCAAATCCGCCAACCCGACCAGATGCAGACCAGCCCGCCGAGCAGCGGCTCGACGTGGGTGCGGACGAAACCGGCGTCGGCGATCATCGCCCGGAAGGCGTCCGGCCGGGGAAAGCGGCGGATCGACTCGACCAGGTAGCGATAGCTTTCCTCGTCGTCCGCGACCGCTTTGCCGATCCGGGGGATGACCTTGTCGGCATAAAGTTCGTAGGCTTCGCCGAAGCCGGGCCATTCGCTGGTCGAGAACTCCAGGACGAAGAAGCGGCCGCCGCGGCGAAGAACCCGGTGGGCTTCGCGCAGGGCGGCGGGGATATCCGTCACGTTCCGGATCCCGAAGGCTATCGTGTAGGCGTCGAAGCTCTTGTCCGCGAAGCTGAGCGTTTCGGCATTCTCGACCTGCCAGGTCAGCCCGGCGATGCCGCGCTTCTCGGCGCGCTCCTGCCCGACGCCAAGCATGTCGGCGTTGATGTCCGAAACCGTGACCAGCGCCCCGCGCTTGGCCATGCGGAAGGCGATGTCGCCGGTGCCGCCCGCCATGTCGAGGATCTGCTCGCCTCGCTGCGGCTTCACGCGATTGACGAACCGGTCCTTCCACAAGCGGTGCATGCCGCCGCTCATGAGATCGTTCATCACGTCGTAGCGACGCGCCACCGACGAGAAGACCGAGCCGACCCGGCGGGTCTTCTCCTCGGGGGTGACGAGCTGGTCGCCGAAGTTCACCTTTTCCTGCATGGCGGGGGCTCTAGCGGGCCGGCACGCCGCGCGCCATATGGCCTTCCGTGCCGGAACTCCCCGAAGTCGAAACCACCGTTCGCGGACTGGAGCGCATCCTGCTAGGGCGGCGGCTGGTGCGGGTGGAGCCGCGCCGGGGAGACATGCGGCGGGCGTTTCCCGAGGATCTCGGACAGAGGCTGACCGGGGCCGTGGTCACCGGCTTGGGGCGGCGCGCCAAGTACGGGCTGGTCGACACGGACCGCGGCGACACGTTGGTGTTCCACCTGGGCATGTCGGGGCGTTGGCGGATCGATCCGGCCGAGCTGGACACTCACGACCACCTGTTGATCGAGACGGAGGACGGGCACCGACTCGCGCTGAACGACCCACGCCGGTTCGGCTCGGTCGACCTGTTGCCGACCAATGCGGTCGCGGAGTGGCCGGCGTTTGCTGCGATGGGGCCGGAGCCGTTCGACCTGACGGGCGAGGATCTGCACGCACGGCTTCGTGGCCGACAGGCGGCGATCAAGCTGCTGCTGCTCGACCAGCGAATCGTCGCGGGCCTCGGCAATATCTACGTGTGCGAGGCGCTACACCGGGCCGGGATCAGCCCTAACCGCGCGGGAGGACGGGTGTCGCTGGAGCGGATCCGGCGACTGGTGCCGGCCATTCACGCGGTGCTGGAGGAAGCCATCGAGGCCGGAGGATCGACTCTGCGCGACTATGCCCAGCCGGACGGGCAGCTCGGCTACTTCTCCAAGAGCTTCGCGGTCTACGACCGGGAGGGGGAGTCCTGTCGCTGCGGCGGCACCGTGAAGCGCTTCGCTCAGGGCGGACGTTCGACGTGGCATTGTTCCAGGTGTCAGCGGTGACGCTTCGCCGTTGACCGCACCGGCGCTCTTATGTAGGGGAGCGCCACGCCGGTGCGGGCCATAGGCTTTTCGCGCCGCTTTTTCATTGCAACACTCGGTATTTGAGGGATTTCGATGGCGAACACGCCGCAAGCCAAGAAGCGTATCCGTCGCAACGCCAAGCGGGCGGAGATCAACGGTGCGCGCGTCAGCCGCATCCGCACCTTCGTCAAGGCGGTGGAGAATGCCTGCGCAGCCGGCGACAAGGGCCTGGCGGTCGAAGCCCTGCAGAAGATGCAGCCCGAGATCGCGCGTGGCGTTGCGCGCGGCGTCATTCACAAGAACACGGCCTCGCGGAAGTTCTCGCGCCTGACAAAGCGGGTCGCGCAGCTCGGCTGAGCGAGGCTTCTTCAGTACCAGATCGGGACAGGCCGCCGGAGCGATCCAGCGGCCTTTTTCGTGCCCAAAGAAAAAACCTAATGTTTCCCGCGATTCGCGCCTCCTCGCGGGTTAACGATCTGCAGAATACGGCAGAAAACTGCGGGTAACGGAGCTTTTTCTCTGCTTTCTCCTGTCAAGACGCATTATTTCACTTCCGTGAAAAATCGCCTCTTGCCGGGGCGGCTCCAAGCCAGCAAAACCCTTCGCTCCGGCAGTGATTCCACTGGGGGGACACACGCAGGACAGCAGAAGGACGCGCGACTCGGAGTCGGGCGAACGAACCTTCTTGCGCCTGCATCCGGGGGGACGAGAGGAGGCGCGGAGCAGTGCAAGGAACGGGGACAATTGCGTCTGCGAATGACGGTTCGGGGCTCTCCTCGCCACTCGTGGCAGCCTGGGAGACCATCCGCGCTGGCCTTCGCCGCGATTGTGGCGCCCGGACCTTTGATGGCTGGCTGAAGCCGGCCGAGCTCGGCGACTTCGACCCGGAGTCGGGATCGCTCGACCTCGTGATGCCGAGCCAGTTCATGGCCGACTGGGTCCGATCGCATTTTGCCGAGCGGCTGGCCCTCGCCTGGAAGACAACGCTGCCAATCGTCCGCGAAGTCCGGGTCGTCGCGTGCGAGGGTGGCCCCAAGCCCGCGCCGCTGCTGATCATTGAGGACGAGCCGATCCCGGCCGAGCGCGCCGCGGCCGCCTCACCGCACCCTCGACCCAACTTCGATCCGCGCTACAATTTCTCGACCTTCGTTATCGGCAAGGCCAACGAAGTCGCGGCGACGGCTGCCCGCACATTGGCGGAAGCCGATGCGGTGACGTTCAATCCGCTGTTCATCCATGGCGGGACCGGTCGGGGAAAGACGCACCTGCTCCATGCGATCGGCCAGCGTTTCCTGGAGCTTCGCCCGAACGCGCAAGTGGTCTCGATGTCGGCCGAGAAGTTCATGGTCGAGTTCGTCCGGGCCATCCGCGAGAATGACACGATCGGCTTCAAGCACCGGCTGCGGTCGGCCGACCTGCTGCTGATCGATGACGTGCAGTTCATCGCAGGCAAGGAATCGACCCAGGAAGAATTCTTCCACACGATGAACGAGATCATCACCTGCGGACGTCGCCTGGTGATCACCTCCGACCGCGCGCCGCAGGACCTCGACGGGATCGCGCCGCGGATCCTGTCGCGCCTGAGCTGGGGCCTGGTCGCCGACATCAACGCCGCCGATTACGAGCTGCGCTACAACATCCTGCTCTCGAAGCTGGCGCTGCTGCCGGGCGTTTCGATGGCGGGTAATGTCGTGGAGTTCCTGGCCAAGCGCCTGACCGCGTCCATTCGCGAGCTCGAGGGTGCGCTCAATCGCATCGCGGCCTATGCCATGATGACGGGCCGGGCGATCGACGTGCCCTTTGTCGAGGAAGTGCTGGCGAACGTGCTGCGTGCCAACCAGCGGCGCATCTCCATCGACGAGATCCAGACCCAGGTCGCCGAGCATTACCGCATCCGCAAGGCCGAGATGACCAGCGCGCGTCGTGCGCGTGAAGTCGCCCGACCGCGTCAGGTCGCCATGTACCTGTCCAAGCAGCTGACGCCCAAGTCGCTGCCGGACATCGGCCGGCGCTTCGGAGGACGCGACCATACGACGGTGATCCACGCGGTCCGGCAGATCGAGAAGCTGCGGGCGAGCGATCCGGAGATCGACGCGGCGATCCGCCTGCTGACGAGGCAGCTGGAGGGCTGAGCGCCGCCGGTCAGCGCACCGGTATGTCGAAGTGCAGCACGTCCTCGCGCGTACCCAGCTTGGTGTAGAGGGCGATCGCGGGGTCGTCGCCGTGGTCGGCCTGCACGAAGATCACCCAGGCCTCACGGTCGGCCGCAATGCTGCGGAGGTGATGGATAAGGGCAGTCGCCACGCCCTTGCGCCGGTCGGCTTCGCGGACCGCGAGGTCGTAGATGTAGATTTCCCGGCGCGCAGCCTCGAACTTGTCCAATTCGTAGGCGACCAGTCCTCCGACGACCTCATCCCCGGAGCGCGCGACGAGAGGGACGATATGCTCCCGCGAGAGCAGCCCCTCGAGATAGTTCTCGCTGACACTCTGATCGGCATAGGTGTCAGGTTCGTTGAACGCCTCGCGGAAGACGGCGTTCAGGGCACGAAAGGTCTCCTCGTCACCAGGACCAAGACGATGGACTGTGAAGGAGGGACCGGTCATCAGAGCAGCTTACGTCATCTCGACCTCAAGTGGAGCCCTGGAGAGCGTGAGCGTCTGCCTTGGGTGGAAATCGGACGTTAGCCGCGCCTAAGATTGGTCCATGACATCAAGAACTTTCATCGGTCGGTTACTGGCCAACCCGATGCCTGCCTCAGAAGCCCTCCTGCGTCATGTGGAGGGTCAAGGGACGGGATACGAGATTGATGACCTGATGAGTTGGTCACCGTGTGAGCAGCAGGAAGAGAAAGCGATCGCGCCGCTACTGAAGATTAGCGAGCGCTATGTGACGAACGAATACCCCATCGGCATCAGCAACCCAGCCTCTTTTGAGGATATACGTGCCTTGGCGGAGAGCTTGCGAGCGCAGGGCCTCTAATGCCCGCAATCGGTCGAACTCAGACGGCTAGCCTGGGTGTCGTGAACGGGTGGAAAGCGGATCCTTGCCTGTTAGGCTGAAATGAATGTCAGACGATCAAGACGACGAGATCTTCGGAACGGTCACGCATGAACAGGGCTGCGTAGTTGGGGCGGCGCTGGCTCCGTTCGTTCTGTTTGCTCTTTTCTGGCTTCCTGCAGGTCAGGGCCAAGCAGTCGCAGTTTCGGTCCTTTCTATCGTGCTAATGCCGTTCGTGTTCTCGCCACTCAGGAAGCGAACATGGTTCTGGGTCGCGTTGCTCATCATCGCGGCTTTCCACGTGGCGGCTGTCACAGCCATCGATTGGCATCACGCGGAACGGTCTACATTCAAGCTCGCCATGTGGTTGGACGTCATTCTGGTCGGCGGACTGATTTGGCTGCTCGGCAAGGTAATGTCGCGGCAGCGCACCTAGATTGGAGCGACAGTCCTCAATGGGTCGAACGCAGACATGCGCACGGCTGGTGGAAGGTCTTTACCTCTCCCGCGCCGCGTGGCGAAACAGGGCGGCGGAGGTGAGCCAGAGGGCGGTGAAGATGCCCGTGGCGATCGGGAATTCGATGGGGCGGATGCGGACGGGATCGCCGAGGCCGAAGCTCATAATGGCGAGGGGGATGGCGATCTGCGCCGCGGCGGCGAGCACCATCGCCCAGACCATGCCCCCAGCGCGGAAGCCGGCCAATGCGGACGCGAGGAGGACCAGGGCGGGGATCCCGAAGAACAAGGCGTTGGCGGGATTGTCCTCGTTGCCGATGAAGCCCACGGCCAGATTGCTCCAGGTCAGGAGAAACGTTGCCAGCACGGCCGCTGCGACGCCGCCACGGTAGAACCAGCTCGGCGAGGCGCGGACCACGAGTTCCAGGGTCAGGCCGACAAGACCGAACATCATGGCGGCGAATAGAAAGTCGCCGAAGGTCCAGTTGACCTCTGTGGTGAACTGCATGGCGATGAGCGGCAGGAGCAGCAGGCCGACGGCGGTGCTCCAGCCGGCGACCCGCCAGGGATTGGGCCGGCGGCGGGGTTCGGTAAAGCTGGTCATGTCTTGCCTTTCGTGATCGGAAGAGGCGATCAGGATGCACTCACCCGGGCTGACCGGCATGAGCAAGTCATGAGGGTTTGCTGAAAAATGCAGCCGGTTCGCTTCCGTTTCGCCGATTTCCTGCTCGCCCCGGGCGAACGGAGGCTCAGCCGTGACGGTGAGGTCGTCGAGATCAATGGACGCTACTTCGATGCTCTGGAGCTCTTGGTGCGGGAACGGGGGCGGCTGGTCACCAAGGACCGCTTCATGGAGGAGGTCTGGCGCGGCGTGCCGGTTACCGACGAAGCGCTGACCCAGTGCATCCGGACGCTTCGGCGGCAATTGGGAGACGAGGCGGGACGGCCGCGCTTCATCGAGACGGTGCCGAAGCACGGCTACCGCTTCATCGCGCACGTGGAGGATGGGAGCGCAGGGCCGGTCGCGAGGTCGGGAGTCGGCGGCGGCACGGTCTGGTGGACCGATCTCCTGCGCGACGGGCTCGCTGGAACCGGGGGCGGCGTGGCGGCGGGGCTGCTAGGCGGGCTGGTGATCGGCTTCGTGTCGGCCAGCGAGGGACCGATCGGAGCGGCGTCGGCGCTGCTGGTGCTGCTGTGCGTCACCGTATTGGTGGCGCTGCTCGGCGGCGCCGGAGTGGCGTTCGGGATCGCGGCCGCGCGCGCGCTGCGAGAGCGCTTCGACGGGTGGAGCGTTGTCGGTGGCGCGGCAGGCGGGTTGCTGGTCGGAGCTGCCGTCAAGTTGCTTGGCAGCGATGCCTTCATGCTTTTGGTCGGTCGTTCCCCGGGCGACGTCACGGGCGCGGCCGAAGGAGCGGTGCTAGGGGCGGCGTTGGGACTGGGCTGCTGGATAGGCCGCAAGCTCACGCTGCGCCAAGCGATGGCGCTGGCGGCCGGCTTGGGGGCGAGCGCTGGCCTGCTGATCAGCGTGACGGGCGGGCGGTTGCTGATCGGCAGCCTGGACCAGCTTGCCGGCAGCTTTCCGGAGTCGCGCCTGCGCATCGACAATCTCGGCGCGCTGATGGGGGAAGGTGGGCTCGGGCCGGTCAGCCTGGCGATCACGGCCGCACTGGAGGGAGCCTTGTTCGGCGCCTTGCTGGTAGGAGCGCTGCTCGCGGCGGGGCGGCACGGGCGCGCATAGAAAAGCCCGCCCGGATCGCTCCGAGCGGGCCTTTCGTGTCAAGCGGCGCGGCTCAGCGGCTGCGCTTGGCCGGCGGAACGGTGATCCGTACCGTCTCCCCGTTGCGGCCAGGGAAATTTGTGAACATGGCCTCGATCAGGTTCGGCACCAGTCGGCCGAGTTCATCCGTGGTGGAGCGGGCGACCGCCTTGCCCTCGAACAGCGATTGGTTGGTCGCGCGGCTGCGGATGTCGAGTTCAAGCTCGCTACGGTATTCGGTGTAGCTGCGGATGCCGCGGTCCCCGAACCAGAAGGGGTCGTCCCAGCCGTAGTAGAAGGGCGAGCCGAACCGGCCGTAGTAGCCGAAGCGCGAGTAATAGGGTCGGCCGTACCAGACGCCAAAGCGTGGGCTGTAGAAGGGATCGTAGAAGCGCGGGCCGACGAACGGGTCCTCGACGATCCGCTGCGTGCCCTTGTCGACGCCATAGCCCAACTGGACGATCATCGACGCCTGCTGGGGCGAGGCCGCCTGGGCGTAACCCTGCGCCTGCATCTGCTGGGCGACGATGGCCGCATAGCGGCTGAACTCCAGCCCGCCGCCCTGCGCTTCCCCAGCGCCCGGGACGATATAGAAGCTCTGCCCCTGGGGAGCGGGCATGGCCTGGAAGCGGGTGACCTTGGCGGGCAGGCCAGTTGCGCAGCCCGACAGCCCAATGGCCGCGACGCCGGCCAGGACGGCGGCAGCGGCCTTCTTGATCATGTTCATCGTGACAGCCTCGACTCAAAGAGATTTTCTGTAAGTACGTCAGGCGTATAGCATGAGTTGCTGTGAACGGTCGATGAAGCGAGCCGGTGGGCCGGTGAATTGATCTACAGCAGGCCGAGAGCCTGTTTTGCAGCGGCGAGCGTCGGCGCGGCCGCTTCACGAGCACGCTGCGCACCGTCGGACAGGTGAGCATCGAGCGCCGCCGCGTCGGATCTCAGCTCAACCAGGCGGCTACGGATGGGGGCGAGCAACGCGATCAGGGCGTCCGCCAAGACCGGCTTGAACGCCCCGAAACCCTGTCCGGCGAAGTCGCGCAAGACGTCCTGCTCCGACCTGTCGGTCGCCGCGGCCATGATGCCGACGAGATTGCGAGCTTCCGGTCGGCCATCCAGTCCCTCCAGCTCGGAAGGCAGGGGATCCGGGTCGGTGCGAGCCTTGCGGATCTTGGACGCGATAGTGTCGTCGTCGTCGATGAGGTTGATGCGGCTCATGTCCGAGGGATCGGACTTGCTCATCTTCGCGGTGCCGTCACGCAGGGACATGACGCGCGCGGCCGTTCCGCCACCGATGTAGGGCTCGGGTGGGATGAACAGATCGACGTCGCAATCGGTGTTGAACTTGATCGCGATGTCGCGGGTCAGCTCGATATGTTGCTTCTGGTCCTCACCGACGGGCACGTGGCTCGGCCGGTAGACAAGGATGTCCGCGGCCTGAAGGACAGGATAGTCGAACAGGGCAACCGAGGCGCCTTCCTTGTTCTTGCCTGACTTGTCCTTCCACTGGGTCATTCGGCTGAGCCAGCCCATGCGGGCAGTGCCGTTCAGCAGCCAGCACAGCTCGGCATGGGCCGGAACGGCGCTTTGGACGAAGAGGACGGATTTGGCGGGGTCGATACCGCTGGCGATCAGCGCGGCCGCCATCTCGCGGATGTTGGCGCGGCGAACCTCCGCGGGGACATGCTCCGACAGAGAATGAAGGTCGGCGAGGAAGAAGAAGCAGGGAGCGTCATCCTGCATCTTCACCCAGCGAAGGATGGCCCCGAGCAGGTTGCCCAGGTGCAGGTTGCCTGTCGGCTGGATCCCCGAAACGACGCGGGTCACGGGGACGGAAGGGAAATCAGCCGGCATCCTGAACGGGCCTCTTGCGGGAGATGAGGGCCTTGAACGCCGCCTTGTCCACGCCGCCGAGCAGGAAGGCGATGCCGAAGTAGACCAGGCCGCCCGTGCCCACGAGCACTGCGAGGCCTATTGCTCGCTCGACCACACTGCCGAGGAACCAGTCGGCAAGAACGCCGCGGAGCACAAACAGCGCGCCCGCCATGGCTAGCGCGGCGACCAGCTGGCGCGCGACCCGGCTCACGAGCCAGACAGGCATCCGAAAGTGGCCGCGAATATACAGGATCGAGAACAGCAGGATGAAGTTAATCCAGGCCCCGGCCGAAGTGACGATCGCCAGGCTGTATATGCCCACCTCCGGGATGAGCAGGAAGTTCGCCGGAATGCTGAGCGCAAGGACCGCCATGCCGATTGTGACGGGTGTCTTCACGTCCTTGCGCGCATAAAACGCGGGAGTGAGCACCTTCACCAACACATAGGCGGGGAGGCCGGTGACCAGAATGGCCAGTATGTTTGCCGTGGTCTGCGCCGCGTCGAGGGAATATTCGCCCCCGCGGTAAAGCGCCCCGATGATCGGGAAGCTCGCGACCATTAATGCCAGGGTCGCGGGTAGCGTGAGCAGCATGGAAAGGTCGAAGGCCCGGGCCTGGACATCGGCCGCGTCGGCTTCTTCGTTGCGGGCAATCGCCTGGCTGATTGCTGGAAGGATAGCGACGCCGAGCGCAGTGCCGATGATCGACAGGGGCAATTGGTTCAGCCGGTCGGCATAGCTCAGCATGGTGAGCGCGCCTTCGCCCAGCCGGGAGGAGAAGTACGCATAGAACAGCTGACTGAGCTGGTACACGCCCGCCGCGGCGGTCGCAGGCAGGATCAGGATCACCAGTTCCCGAACCGCGGGGGTCAGGCGCGGGCGGCCAAAGCGGAGTTGCACCCCAGCGCGCCGGACTGCGAACCAACAAAGTGCGAATTGCGCGACGCCTCCGACGAGCACGGCTGCGGCCATGAAGCGGACGATCGCGAGGTCGTTGCGAGGCGCAAGCAGCAGGCCAGCGATCAGCGCCAGGTTGAGCAGCGCCGGGGCGAAAGCCGCGACAGCGAAGCGGGTCAGGCTGTTGAGCACGCCGGAGAGGAGCGCGACTAGGCTGATGAACAGAAGGTATGGGAAGGTGTAGCGCGACAGCTCGACCGCGAGCTCGAACTTGCCCGGCGTGTCGGCATATTCCGGAACGACCAGCAACAGCACGCCCGGCATGAAGATCACGAACAGCGCCGTGACCAGCAGCAGCGCAGGCATGAAGACAGCCAGGATGTCGTTGGAAAATTGCTGCGCATCCTCCATTCCGCCGCCCGCGAGCCGGCGGCTGAACAAAGGCACGAAGCCGGACGAGAAGGCTCCTTCCGCGAACAAGCGGCGGAAGATGTTCGGCAGGAGGAAGGCCAGGTTAAAAGCGTCGTTGGCGTGGCTTGCGCCGAGGAGCCGCGCTGCGATCATGTCCCGCGCAAAGCCGAGCACGCGGCTGAGCATGGTCAGCCCGCCGATGGTGCCGGTGGCCTTGAGCAGGTTCATGGGGCTGGAGCCGCGTCCGTGCGGGAGGGCGAGTTTACTGGATGCTCGGCTCTGCACCCTGGCCGTCCGCCGACTGACCCTGCTGAGCCGCCTGGATCTGGGCCTGATAGATGCCGGCGAAGTCGATGGGGTCGAGCATCAGCGGCGGGAAGCCGGCGTCCTGGACGGAGGAGGCGATGATCTGCCGGGCGAAGGGGAACAGCAGGCGCGGTGCCTCGACCAGCATGAACGGGGCAAGCGCCTCTTCGGGCACGTTGCGCAGCGCGAACAGGCCCGCGTAGCTCAGGTCCACGACGAAATGGACGCCGCTCTGCGAACGGGCACTGGCGTCGATCTTCAGCACCACTTCGTGAACCTCGTCCGAAACCTTGTTCACGTTGATGTTGAACTGGACGTCGAGTTGGGGCTGTTCCTGCCACTGGTAGACGGCCGGAGCGCTCGGGTTCTCGACCGATAGGTCCTTGATGTACTGGGCGAGGCCGGCAACCTGGGGCAGGTCCGCAACGTCGCCGTTGCCGTTGGTCGGGCTGCTGGAATCCTGATCGGCCATGTTCGATTTACCCTTGAGGCGATATATGAAATGAAGGCAGAGCCGATGTAGGCCCGGTCTGGAGGCGCGACTAGCAGTCGGGTGAAAGCGGTGCAATGGCGGCGGACTGCGCCAGGTGGACCCAAGGAACCGTTTGAAGGCGTGGCACGCAACACTATGTTATACGTTGAACGACTGACAGGATCGCTAGCTTGACGGCAATCATCATCCTCGCCCTCGTGGCGCTCTTCATCGGCCTGCGCCTGTACAGCGTGCTGGGCGAGCGGACGGGACATGAGCAGCAACTCACGCTCAAGCCCGCAGAGCCGGAAGCAGCCGTCGCCGCGCGCGCGCAGGCTTCGCCGCTGACTTCGGGCAATGCGGCGGAGGCGTCGGGCGACGCTTATCTTCCGACCGCTGGGCCCGGGGTGCGGGCAATCCTTGCCGCCGACCAGTCCTTCGACGTGGCGCGCTTCCTCGAAGGGGCGCAGGCCGCCTACCGGATGGTGCTGGAGGCGTTCTGGCGCGGCGACCTGGACAGCGTGAGCGGCTTCATCGATCCGGACGTGTACCGGACCTTCGCCTCGGCTGTCGAAGAGCGCGAAGCCGCTGGTCACAAGCTCGACAATCGCCTGATCGCGATCGAGCAGGCGGTGATCGCCGAAGCTTCGCTGACCCAGTCGGTCGCGGTGATCGCCGTGCGGTTCGAGGCGGACATCGCCGCAGTGACCCGGAATGCCGACGGGGAGGTAATTGCGGGTTCGCTGAGCGACGCCGTGCAGACCCGCGACCTGTGGACCTTCCGCCGCGACCTCGCCTCCCGCGACCCGAACTGGGTGCTGATCGAGACCGACGAAGAAGAGTGAGGTTCAAGTCTTCATTCGTGGCGCTCGCCGGAGCGGCGTTGCTGTCGGCCTGCGCCACGCGGCCGACCCCGCCGGTCGCACCGCCACCGGTTACGCCCGTTCCAGTACCGACCCCGACCCCGGAGCCGCCGAAACCGGCGACTGCACGTGAGGCGGGAGTTAGCCTCGCCGAGCCGCGGGCGATCAACGCGGAAGCAGCGGAACGCGCCCTTGCCGCATTTCGCCTGAGCTGCCCTGTCCTGACCAAGCGGGTCGATGCGTCGCTGCTGACTGGACCGCTCGACTGGCAACCTCTCTGCTCCGAGGCTTCCCGCGTGGCTCCCGGCCAGGCTTCTGCCTTCTTCCGCGATCGTTTTGAGTGGGTGAAAGTCGGAGCGGGTGAGGCCTTCGCAACTGGATATTACGAGCCCGAGATCGCCGGGTCCCGTACGCCCGCTCCAGGCTATGCCATCCCCATCTATCGGACTCCGGCCGATCTGGTGCGCTGCACCAGAACCGACGGCAAGACCGGTCGTGGACGCCTGGACGAGACGGGAACCTGCGTCCTCTACTATACACGCGCCGAGATCGAGGACGGTGTGCTGGCGGGCAAGGGTCTGGAACTCGCGTGGGCGGCCGACCCGGTGGAACTGTTCTTCCTGGAGATTCAGGGGTCGGGCCGGCTTCGACTGCCGGACGGGTCTGTCATGCGGGTCGGGTACGACAGCCAGAACGGCCGCGAGTATGTGGCTGTCGGGCGGCTGCTGCGGGAGCGTAGTATCCTCCCGCCGGGCGGCGCCAGCATGGAGTCCATCAAGGCCTGGATGCGTGCGCAGCCGGACGGCGGCAGGTCGCTGATGCGCGAAAATCTGAGCTATATCTTCTTCCGGGAGCTGACGGGCCCTGGCCCGCTTGGGGCTTTGAACGTCCCCGTGACCCCGAAGGGCACTGTGGCGGCTGACCCGCTGTTCGTCCCGCTCGGCGCCCCGGTCTGGCTCGACATGGAGCGACCGGAGGCCGATGGGCTGTGGGTTGCGCAAGATACCGGCGGGGCGATCAAGGGGCCGAACCGCTTCGACACCTTCTGGGGCGCGGGCCCGCTCGCCACCCAGATCGCGGGCGGCATGGCGGCCAAGGGACAGGCGCTGCTCCTTCTGCCCAAGGGAACGGTGGCGCAGGCCGAGACGGCCCGTGCGCAAGCTCTCCGCTGAGGAAGAGGAACTCTGGGCGCGGGTGACCGCGACCATTCGGCCCCTGTCGCGCGAACCGCAGCCGGTCCAAGCCGCGCTTCCGACCAGTCCGTCCACGGTGAAAGTCGAAGCCGCTCCATCGCGGGTGAAGGCCCGAGTTCCGCCGGCACGCTCCTCTCCACCGCCGACGGCTGCGCGCGCCACCGTCCATGGCTCGCTGGACGGACACTGGGAGCGGCGGCTGCGATCCGGAACAGTCGAGCCGGACCGAACTCTCGATCTCCACGGCCACTCGCTGGACAGCGCCTGGACAGCGATCGACCGCGCGCTTGATCAAGCAATTACCAGGGGGGATCGTGTCCTGTTGCTGATCACTGGGCACCATCGTCCGGGCGAGCCGCCCGTAGCCCGTGGCCGAATCCGGGCCGCGGTGCACGACTGGCTGGCAGTTTCGCGTCATGCATCGAGGATCGCTGCGGTCAGGAGCGCGCACCGGCGACATGGCGGAGGTGGCAGCTTGTACCTGATCCTTAAGCGCTGAGCCGCCCAAAACGCTTTCTTAACGGTGAATGCTTAACAGTGCGGCAAGCGCGGCAAGCCGGCCGTGCCCTGTGGAGGCCCTCACCACCCGATGACCGAAGGTACCGCCCAGAAGGTCAGCAACGCGGTCCTGTCCGGTGCGGCAGGGGTGGCGTCGTTCCTCTTCTCCTTGTCGGCGTTTCTCTACCTTACCGAGCTTCCGGAGCAGGTCGTCGCGTCCCTGGTGGCAGGGGCCTTCTGCCTGCTCGTCAGCTACATCGCGTCCGAGCGGCCGAACAGCGAATCGGCTCGGGCGCTGAATGCTTTGGGTGATCGCCTGATGGCGGTGGAGGACGGCGATCTGGTCTCGCCGGCGCCCGCCATTGTGCAGCGGAACATGCCCAAGCTTGCCACGGCCGTGGACACCCTGTTCGCCGAAGTGCGCGCGTCTATCGAGAATGCCCAAGCGCTGGGGATGTACGACCCGGTAACTTCGCTCCCGAACCGCCTCAACTTCCGCGCGGAGGCCGACCGCCTGATCGCCAACATGGGCGAGAAGCAGATGTCCGCCATGCTGTTCATCGACCTCGACCGGTTCAAAGCCGTCAATGACAGCCTCGGCCATGCACGCGGAGACCAACTGCTGGTGATGGTTGCCAACCGCCTTCGCGTGGTGGTCAATGGAGAAGCCGGCCCCACTCATCCCCGCCCTATCCTGGCGCGGCTCGCAGGGGACGAATTTACATTGTTCTTCCCGAACGTCGCCGGTCTGCCGGATGTCGAGCGGCTGGCCCGGCGCGTAGTGCTCGCGATTGCCGAACCGTTCGAATTGCACGGCCACAGCATCGACATCGGCGCCTCGATCGGCGTGGCGGTCGGGCCCATGCACGGGCGAACCATCGAGTCCCTGATGCGGGCGGCCGATATCGCCATGTATCGCGCGAAGGCGCGGGGCGGGGGACAGCATTGCCTGTTCAGCGATGAGTTGGCGGAGGAACATACCCGCAAGGTCCAGACCGAGAAAGCGCTGACCGAGGCCGTGCAGCGGGGTGAGTTCCTCCTCGCACTGCAGCCGCAGCTGAGCCTTTCCACCGGCGAGATCACCGGTGCCGAGGCGCTGCTGCGCTGGAGCCACCCGCGAGAGGGCATGCGTCTACCCGCTACGTTCATCCCGATCGCCGAGCAAACAGGGATCATAACTGAGATTGGAGACTGGGTGATGGCGGAGGTCGCTTCGATCCTGGCCTCCTGGCATCGTGATGGGATCGCCAAGCGGCTGGCGTTCAACGTGTCTCCGCGGCAACTTGACCGGTCGGATTTCTTCGCACGCCTCAGGCAGACGTTTGCCGAAGCCGGGGTTCCGCTGAGCTCGATCGAACTGGAATTCACCGAGAGCGCGGCGATGGAATGCTCGGCGCAGGTGCTGGCGGAAATCGCTTCGTTGCGAGAGGATGGCGCAACCATCGCGATCGACGACTTCGGTACCGGCTACTCGAACATTGCGCGGCTGCGGGCCATGCCGCTCGACCGGGTCAAGCTCGACCCGTCGTTGATCGCGGATATCGATTGCGACGAGAAGGCGCGGGTCGTTGTCCAGGCGGTCATTCACCTGATCCGCGGGGTTGGCTGCGAGATCGTGGCGGAAGCGGTGGAGACGGTCGGCCAGGCCGACATCCTCCGCGCGATGGGCTGTCATACCGTGCAGGGCTTCGTATTCGCCCAGCCGATGTTCGAGAGCGAGTTCGTCGCCTGGTCGAGCAATGCCACTCGCACGACCCGCGGCGCGGACATTCAGCCGAGTGCGGCGTCGACGATCCTACGATAGATCCGCGCGAGGGTGCGGATGTCCTCGACGTCCGCACTTTCATCGAGCTTGTGCATGGTTGCATTGGGCAGGCCAAAGTCCACGACCGGGCAGAGTTGGATAAGGAAGCGCCCATCCGAGGTGCCGCCGCTCGTAGACAGGGCAGGGGTGATACCGACCTCGGTGCGGATCGCGTCCACCACCAGATCGTAGAGCCTTCCCGGCGGGGTCAGGAAGGCCTCTCCCGAAATGCGGGCCCGAACGGTGGCCCTGGGTTCGACCTCCCGGGCGACCCTCTCGACCAGCCGAACGAGATCCTCGCCACGTTGCAGATTGTTGAAGCGGATGTTCAACTGCGCAGTGGCGGACGCCGGGATCACGTTGCTGGCGTGGGTCGGCGTGTCGACGCCCGTGAACTCGAGGTTGGAGGGCGGGAACGCGTCCGTTCCGTCGTCCAGCTCCAGGGCGGACAGGGCCTCGATGATCCGGCCGAGCTTCGGGACGGGATTGTCCGCCTTGTGCGGATAGGCGACGTGGCCCTGGGTGCCGGGTACGTCGATCCACATGTTGACTGAGCCGCGGCGTCCGATCTTGACCGTGTCGCCGAGTTGCTGTTCGGACGTTGGCTCTCCAATCAGAATCATGTCGGGCCGAATGCCGCGCGCATTCAGCCAATCGATAATCTTGGGCGTGCCATGGGTGGCATAGCCCTCCTCGTCGCCGGTGATGAGAAGCGACACCGTTCCCCGTCGCTGCTCGCTTGTTGAGATGGCAGAGACGAAGGCGGCGATAGCGCTCTTCATGTCGTTCGCGCCGCGGCCGATCAGACGGCCGTCCTGGATGCGCGCGACGAAGGGGTCGCCGCTCCAGCCCTCGCCGGGCGGGACCACGTCGAGATGCCCTGCAAAGCCGAAGTGCGGTCCGCCCTCGCCGCTGATGGCTACCATGTTCTCGGTCGGACCGTCCGGCGCTTCCCCCAGGGTGAAGCGATGAATGGTGAAGCCCAGCGGCGCCAGGGCCTGCTCTAGCACGTCGAACACCGGTCCTCGCGCGGGGGTGACCGAAGGCGTGGAAATCAGCTTGGCGGCCAGCTCGACCGGGTCGATAGAAGTCATGCGGGCGGGACTAGCAACCACTCCCCCCGTTGCACAGGGGAGGCGGGATGCCGAAGGTAGACATCGAGACGGTCGAGGCGACTAACCGGACCAGCTATCCGTCGCCGTACAGCGACGATGTGCAGGGCCGGCTCTACCAGCGGATCGGCGCGGCGTCCGGCCTGACTGAACTCGGGGTCAGCCGGGTCACGTTGCAGCCGGGAGCCTGGTCGAGCCAGCGTCACTGGCACGAGGGCATCGATGAGTTCCTGGTCATGATTGAGGGAGAGGCGGTCCTGATCGAGAACGACGGGGAGACGATGCTTCGACCGGGGGATTGCGCCGCCTGGCCCAAGGACGTCCCGAATGCCCATCATCTGGTAAACCGAAGCGACCGCCCGTGTACCTTCATCGCCGTGGACAATCGCCGTGGCGAGGGCGACTGCCATTATCCCGACATCGACCTGCACTATGACGCGGCGACCGGCCGCATGGTGAATAAGAGCGAGCTCTAGCGGCCGCTGACGGCGCTCAGCATCGACATGAAGGGCCGGGTTACGAGTCCGCACTTGCCTGACCCCTTGGCGACCTCCAGCGGAACACGCGGGTCCTGGACCTGACCAGCCACGCGCAGAAGATCGTTGACCGTCAGCTTGCCGGGGCTCGGATCGTTCTCACGAAAGGCGCGAGCGACACGTGCCAGTTCCTGCAACTGGCTGATGGACAGGTTCTTCTGCAGCCTGGAGCCCATGCATTCGGCCCGACCCCGGTCGATGCCGTACCCCATCAGCGCGTCGCTGATCCGGTCGGAAGGGGTGGCGCAGGCGGATAGCGCCGCGGTAGCGGCGAACGGCAGGAACAAACGCATCTTCAGGTAAAAGCGATTTCCCGCCAATGAGTTCCACTCATTTTTCGGCCGGAGTGCTGACCTCGTACGCGTCAATGACCCATGGCTCATCCTGTGCCTTATCGATCCATTCCAGCACATGAGGGTGACGAAGCACCGCGTCCATGTAGGTCCGGGCAAAAGGCGGAACCGGGACATGGTAGGTGATGAAGCGGGTCACCACGGGCGCGAACATGATGTCCGCGGCGCACCAGGGCCCGAACAGGAAGTCGCCCGTGCCTCCGTGGCGGGCACGCGCCTGCGCCCAGAGGGTCAGGATGCGATTGATCTCCGCCTTCACTTCCTCGCTGATGGGGCGAGGTCCGGCAAGCTTGCGCACATTCATCGGCAGGTCTCGGCGAAGATTCGAGAAGCTCGAGTGCATTTCTGCCGCCATCGATCTGGCCATGCCCCGTGCGGCGTCGTCATCCGGCCAGAACCGGTCCCGACCGACCATGTCACAGCAATATTCGACGATCGCGAGGCTGTCCCAAACGACCGTATCATCGTGCCAGAGCACCGGCACTTTCCCGAGCGAGGGCGCGAACTCATCTCCTTCGCGGCGCTGCTCCCAGAATTCGTCGAACAGCGGAACGACTAGCTCTTCGAACTCGAGCTCGCTGTGCTTGAGCGCCAGCCAACCGCGCATCGACCAGGAGGAATAAGCGCGGTTGCCGATGATGAGCTTAAGCAAGGCGAGTTCCTAACTGAAGGCCGCGTCCAGGATTGCGGTTCGCAACTCGGCTAGACCGCTGCCGGTTTCGCTGGAAGTGGCGACGAGCAAGGGATGTGCGGCAGGGCGTTTCATGGTCTCCTCGACCGTTGCCGCGATCGTGGTGTCGAGCGCGGTCGGCTTGACCTTGTCGGCCTTCGTGAGGACGACATGGTAACTGACCGCTGCAGCGTCGAGCATGTCCATGACGTCGCGATCGACCGGCTTCACGCCATGACGCGAGTCGATCAGGATCAGGGCGCGCTTTAGCACCTGCCGACCGCGAAGGTAGTCGTTCACGAGGAAGCGCCAGCGCTTCACCAGGTCCTTGGGGGCCTCCGCGAAGCCATAGCCGGGCATGTCGACAAGGCGCAGCGCGAGCGGCTCGCCCACGTCGAAGAAGTTGAGCTCCTGAGTCCGGCCCGGCGTATTCGACGTGCGGGCAAGAGCCTTGCGGTTGGTCAGCGCATTCAGCAGCGACGACTTGCCGACGTTCGACCGCCCGGCGAAGGCAATCTCCGGAACGGTCGGGTCCGGCAGAAACTGAAGGCCCGGGGCGGACTTCAGGAAGGCGATCGGCCCCGCAAAGAGCTTTCGTGCCCGTTCGGCAGGGTCGATCGCATCGTCCGTCATTTCGCTACCGCCGGCTTCCCCGCTGCACGCTCCGCATCATACTTCCAGTAGAGGAACTTCTGCTGGGCGATGCCCAGGAGGTTGGACACCACCCAGTAGAGCTGCAGGCCGGCGGCGAACGGCGCCATGGCGAACATCATCACCCATGGCATGATCGAGAAGACCTGCTTCTGGACCGGGTCCATCGGAGCGGGGTTCAGCCTGAACTGCAGCCACATGGTGATACCGAGCAGGATCGGCAGCACACCGATCGCCAGCAGACCCGGTGGTGTGAACGGGAGCAGGCCGAACAGGTTGACGGGGGTCAGCGGGTCCGGCGCTGCGAGATCCTTGATCCACAGGTAGAACGGCTGGTGCCGCATTTCGACAGTCACGGTCAGCACTTTGTAGAGTGCGTAGAAGACCGGAATCTGGATCAGGATCGGCAGGCAGCCCGCGGCCGGATTGATCTTCTCGCGCTTGTAAAGGTCCAGCATTTCCTGCTGCAGCCGGACACGGTCGTCCTTGTGCCGCTCCTGGATCTCCTTGAGCTTCGGCTGCACGACCCGCATCGCGGCCATCGAGCGGAACTGCTTGTCGAAGATTGGGTACATGATCGCCCTGACGATCACGACCAGCGCGATGATCGCCAGGCCGAAGTTGCCGACGGCGTGGAACAGCCACAGCAGAAGGGTGAAGATCGGGCGCATGAACCATTCGAACCAGCCCCAGTCGATCGACTTGGACAGCTTGGTGATGCCGGCCGTTTCGTAGCGGTCCAGCCACTCCTTTTCCTTTGCGCCGGCAAAGAGCCGCGTCTCGGATGTCACCGCCTCGCCGGGTGCTACGATCGACGGCTGCAGGGCATAGTCCGCCTGGAAGCCGCCCGCGGGAGAGCGGCGGAAGGTGGCATTCAGAGGCGTCTCTCCAGTCGGTGCAAGCGCCGTCAGCCAATATTTGTCGGTGAAGCCGAGCCAGCCGCCAGTGCTGGCGAAGTTCTGACCCGCCGCGTCCAGCGCATCGTAGTCGATGTCGTAATTTGCAGCGCCGTTGAAGAAGCCCATCGGCCCGACGTGGTGGGTCCACGCGTCGGGATCATTCGACTTGCTCGCGCGGCTCACGAAGCCATAGGGCCGGACGGCGACCGCTCCGGCCCCCGCGTTCGCGACTCGCTGCCGGACGGTGAAGAGGTATCCGTCGTCGACCGATATAATCAGCTCGAACCTCTGGCCGGTGGCGTTGGCCCAGCTGAGGGTGACCGGCTTGCCGGGGCTGAGAACGGATGCGCTCGCCTGCCAGACGGTAGAGGCGCTCGGTAACTCGGTGCCTTGGCCGGTCCAACCGAAGCTGGCGAAATAGGCTCCCGGAGCCCCGCCCGGGGAAAGGAGGCGGATGGGGGGCGAGTTGCGGCGCAGATCCTGGGTATGCCGCACCAGGGTGAGGTCATCGATGCGTGCGCCCTGCAGGTTCAGCGAACCTTGCAGTGACGGCGTTTCGATCCGCACCCGGGGCGTGGAGCCCAGAACCGCGGAGCGGCTGCGCAGGGCCGGGGGCGAGTCGGCAGTCGGATCCGCCTGCGGCTTAGGCAGCGGCTGGACCTTGGCATCCTTGACCTGGGTGCTCGGCGGATTGGCCGTGGGGAGGAAGCGATCGGACAGAAAGCTCCATCCCAGCAGCACAAGGGCCGACAGGACGATCGCGAGGATCATGTTGCGCGTTTCGTTCACTGGTCGACGATCCTCTTGAACTTACGGAACCGGGTCATGGCCCTGGCCGCCCCAAGGGTGGCAACGGGCGATACGCTTTGCGGCAAGCCAGCTGCCGCGGAGCGCCCCATAGCGCGTCCATGCGGTGATCGCATAGGCGGAGCATGACGGCTGATAGCGACAGCTGGGCGGGATAATGCGGGAGGGGCCCACCTGCCATCCACGGGCGAGCAGGATGAGAGCGCGGGAAATCACCGAGTGGCTTTCCCAAGCGCCTTGGCGAGCTCGCTTCGGAGCAAGCCGAAGTCCCGCTCAACCCCGCCGGCGCGGCCGATCAGCACGTGGTCGGCGCCGGGTACGCCCTCTGCTGCCACGAGCTCTCTTGCCAGGGCCCGGAAGCGGCGCTTCATGCGGTTGCGCACCACGGCACCGCCGATCCTGCGGGTAACGGTAAAGCCGACCCGCTTGGCGTCGCTGCCGTCACGCCGATCGCGCACGAGCAGGATAAAACCGGGCATGGGAACGCGCCGGCCAGCGTTGGCCGCCAGGAAGTCGGCGCGCTTACGTAAAGTGACTAGGCGCTCAGCTTCTTGCGGCCGCGCGCACGGCGGGCGGCCAGCACCTTGCGGCCGCCGACCGTCGCCGAGCGGCTGCGGAACCCGTGCCGCCGCTTGCGGACCAGATTGCTCGGCTGAAAGGTGCGCTTCATCGCTCATTGCCTCTAAATCGAAAGAAAAAGGGCCGCCGTCACCGGGCAGCCGCTCGTTGGCCGGGCCGTTACGTGAGGGAGCGGCGAAAGTCAACGCCGAGGTGATTGGCCTGCGGCCTCTGCCGGACGGATTTCCGCAGGGGTGGGATCGACCGGCGCGGCTTCGAACCCGCTATGCGGCATCGGGTCGTCCATGCGCTCGACGCAATGCGCCGGCGGAGCGTCCGCCATGTCCTTTTCCTTGGCCAGAGCCACACGCCGCTTCGCGCTGGGACGGCGCAGCCCCCAATCGGCCCATGCTCCCGCCCTAGGTTGCCAGCGCTTGAACTGGACGTACTTGCGCTTGGCCCACTCGCTGTTCTTGAGGCAGAGCGCGAGTCCTGCGGCAAAGAAAAAAATTCCGCCGGGACCCGGAAAGACTGCGACCGCGGGAGTCAAGGCCATCAGCAGCATGCCGAGCACGAACAGGCTGGTCCGCACGGGGCGCCAAGCGAAAAAGGCGCGGACTTGGTCCCGGGTCAGCATGGCGGTGATGTAGGCTGGCAACACGGGGCCAACAAGGAGAGCGCCCGATTGCGGTTCGTTTGAGCGCCGCCTATCCAGCCGGGGCCGAGCTAGGGGGATGAGTGTTTGCGTACCAATTGACGGGGGGTCGCGGCTGATGGTCGCGATCGTGTCCACCGTCGCCTATCTGGGGCTGGAGGCGCGCGCCGTGGAAGTGCAGGTCCAGCTGTCCACCAACGTGCCGGCCTTCATCATCGTCGGGTTGCCCGACAAGGCGGTCGCCGAGAGCCGCGAGCGAGTCCGGGCCGCGCTGGCGGCGATCGGGCTGGCGTTGCCGCCCAAGCGGATCACAGTCAACCTGTCGCCGGCCGACCTGCCAAAAGAGGGGTCGCACTTCGACCTGCCGATCGCGCTTGGGCTGTTGGCGGCGATCGGGGCGTGCGATGCCGAGACACTGGCGCACTATGTCGCGGTGGGCGAGCTGGGGCTGGACGGGCGGATCGCGCCGAGCCCCGGCGTGCTGCTCGCCGCGCTGCATGCGTCGGAAGCGGGCAAGGGGCTGATCTGCCCCGCCGCGCAGGGGTCCGAAGCGGCCTGGGCGGGCGATGTCGAGGTCCTGGCCGCGTCCGACCTGCTGGCACTGCTGGCACATCTTAAGGGCACGACCCTGCTGCGCACGCCAGAGCCGGGCGAGGCGGAGCCGGCGGTGGGCGGGCCGGACCTGCGGCAGGTGAAGGGGCAGGAGACCGCCAAGCGCGCGCTGGAGATCGCCGCGGCGGGCGGGCACAACCTGCTCCCTTGCGGATCTTCAAGACCCTGAGTCCGAAGCTGGTCTCGCACCCTCAGCGGCGAGTGCTTCGAAAAACAGTCTGCACGAGCACCACGCTAAGAGAATGGCACCAGGCGATGGCCGCTCGCTTGAACAGGTGCAGGATGTTCGTGATCGGCCGGGCTTATCGATTCCAGCAGAGACCTTATGACGTTCAGTCGAACGGATCGGTCCCCGACACCTGAACGCCCGATCGAAACACATAGGGCTTCCCTTTGCGAAGCGTGCGCAGAAGATCATGAGTGTTCAGTCCAATCCGAGGGGGGTCGTTCGGACTGACGATCAACTTCTTGAAATGAACCCACTCTCCGTTCTGACACTGCCCCTTTGGGGCGTCACCGCCGTTTAGGTCGAAGGAAGCGAAAAAGAGTTCGTTGTCGGACGTGCACCGGAAGATGTGGATCTCACTCGTCATTGATCTTGAAATGGCGTCTAACGTCGCGCGCAGTCCAACCGATAGAACCACTGCCACGTCAGGCTTAGGGTTAGTTCGCGGAGGCACGTTGTAAACGACTTGGAGGGTCTCGCCCCGCGCAGCGTAGGTTGACCCGCTGTGGCTGGTGGCAAGCAGCCTGCCACCATAGGGATCCTTCTCAATGGTCGAAACCAAGGCAGAGAACTCGTCCATGTAATCACTCACGCCGGATAGACGTTCGCTGATTTCATTGATCGCATGCTCAGAAACTACCACTCTCATTTCTTGAACACTCCCGCCCAAATCTTCTGAGCTTGCTCCACCGTAACCGCGCCACTCGGCTGACCATGCTGGATCGCGGTTCGGACCTGCTCAGCCAGCTGGTCAAGTCCCTTCTCTCGGATAAGGGCCTTGCAGTGATCGTCGTCTAGGTGACGTAAGAGTGCGCGATGGTCGAGATAGTCACCCAGATGATACAGGAATCCAAGCAGGCCGACCAAAACGAGTAACCAGAAGGATTGCGAGTCCCTGAGAGCGGCCCAAACGGTCATCGCTCCCCGTTGATCAAGCGCGGTCGCAACTCTGCTGCCTAGCACTCCAACCACAATCGAGAGAACGATCGAATATGCCGCTCTACCAGTGGGCGAACGATAGATCTGGGACAACACTTTCTTGAAGCCCATGCTCCCCCCAAAACACAATGAGCCTGAACAACGAAACCTAGAACTGCTTTAGTTCGTTGATGAAGCTGTCCAACACTTCGCTCAAGCTATGAAAGACCTTTGTCTTCGTGAAGTGCTGCTCTAACTGGGCGTAGAGCTGCTCCGGCGACCTCGCATCCTGCAAGCTCGCATCCGCAGCCCACTTCCGACCTGGATGCAGCGTGTCCCACGGCGAGCGGCGATTGCCTCTCGTAGTAGCCGCATCTCCGTGCTTGCCGAGTCCGTAGACAAGGTTTGTTTCGCTGTTCCAGATCGGCTCGAAAAGGTGGATCAGGTAGTCCTCTGCCGCAGTTTCGAAGCCGCTTTGAACCGCCAAGGTACGACAGCTGAAATCTTCGAGGTTGAGGTTTTCTGCCTTTTCGATGTTCTTCCGATGATCGTTCAGACGACCGGCCAACTTCTCGCCCTGCTCCATGGGGTTACGGGCCCTTGGGTTATCGGGCGCGGCCTGTCCGACATAGATAGGCGTCTCAGTCTCTCGAAGTGGCTCGTAGGGCGGATAGTCGCCCCGATAGTAGATCGCGTACACGCCTGAGCCGTAAAATCGCCCAAGATCCCCTAGCTGCACGGTTGGCTGAGCAACTAGGGCAAGAGCAACGAACCGGCCGACTACCCGGGGGTCTGTCGGGTCGAACACTGAGGTAGGCTGTTTCACCCTGTCGAGATCACGGCGGGCCTCAGTAAGAGCCGCCATGATCGCCGCTAATTCTTCGTCTAGTCGCTTCCGGGCGTAAGCGCTTAGGTCTTCCTGACGCGCCGTCTGCAGCAACTTGAACAGGTCCGCTTTCAAGCGAACGATCGGATGTGGCGGTTTGGCCATTAGGCGCTCTGAAGGTGAGTAGCCACGTCCCTTGCCACTACTGCCGCCAGTTGCACCGGCACTGCGTTGCCCAACTGGCGCATTGTCTCGCTCCACGACCCGTGGAACTTGTACTTATCCGGAAAGGTCTGCAGCCGAGCACTTTCACGCACGGTGAAGTAACGTACGGAGCCGTCGGGTCTAAGGAGCATATTCTCTCCACCAGGAACGCCGTGCACTCCAGCCTTTAGAGTCTTGGCAGGCTCATCCAGAGGGCTTCCGGTGTGCCCTGGGTAGCTTCGCGCGCCCGCTTGGAAGCGGTGGTTCAGCAGCTCCGCAGCAACTTCTGGGTTTAGCTCAGGATCGGGCAGACCGGCGAGGGCCTCCCGCACGGTGCGCCAAGGCTTCCTAGACGTGCCTTCCGGCAAGCCTCCGAAGGTTCGCTGCAGCACCTTAGCGCGGGCCTCATGGCGCGGGTTGATCACTCTGTCGCGCGTGGCAACCTTGTTCCGCTCCCAATAGGCGCCGGTTACCACCTGATCCCAGATCAGCGCGTCAAGGCTGTGCGTCTGATCGGGGAAGTTCCACTCTATGCCGAGATCGGCCCTGAAGCCGACGAAGAACACGCGCTCGCGCCTCTGCGGGACCCCGAAGTTGGCAGCGTTCTGCAGGCGCATCACGAGGCGGTACTCTGGTTCCTTTCCGGAGGTGTGATGCCGCTCCAAGCGGCTGAGGTGGTCCGCCCAATCCTCATCTTCCTTTCGGTCCAATGAGGGGTACTGCATCTGCAACTGGATGTACGAGACATAACTCGCGAAGGTGTCCCGAAGGAGCCCCTTCACGTTCTCGAAGATGAAGACGCGAGGTTGCGTTTCTCGGACGGCCCGCACGGCCTCCGACCAGAGGTCCCGCGAGTCCTTGTGCGCCCGGTGCTTGCCGCCGAGGGAAAACGGCTGGCAGGGCGGACCGCCGGAGACTAGGTCCACCTGTCCATGATGGGGGCTGAAGTCCACGTGACGGACGTCGCCGTGCACGACGGGCCAGCCTTTCACGATACCAAGCCGCCGTTGCTGGTTCTCTCGGATCGTCTCCACGCAATAGTCGTCCCACTCGACGACCTTGGCGGGGTGGAAGCCTGCTTCGCTTGCCCCGATGCCGAGCCCGCCTGCACCAGCGAACAGCTCGATAGACCTCATGATCCCCCCAGAAACTCGTGCACCAGCTGCTCCACCTGATCCGAGTCAGTAAGCTGGCACTCCCATAGCTCTAGCACTCGCCATCCGGCGGACAATAGGGCCTCACGATTTCGTACATCGCGGACCCGATTGGCCTCTAGCTTGGGTACCCAGAAGTCCCGGCGAGACTTGGGCAGGCGCGCTAAGCGACACTCAGGGTCGGGGTGCCGGTGCCAGAAGCACCCATGAACGAAGATCACCGCCTTGCGACTGGCGAACACAAGGTCAGGCCTCCCCGGGAGGCTTCTCGCGTGGAGGCGGTAACGATAGCCCAAGCGGTGAACCAGACGGCGCACCTTCAGCTCCGCACCGGTGTCCTTGTGGCGCACCTTGGACATGCGCTGGCTGCGTTCAGTTGGGCTCAGCGTGTCCATCATGCTTACCGCACACAAAAAGAGGGCAGAGGGAAGGCACTACTTCATGAACAAGCATCGCTGGCGGTTCTGAGAGCCTCTGCAGGGAGGCTTGTTCAGGTCAGAAGCCCTCCCTTTATCATCAGGATCGCTCTGGAGCTTCTGGGTGAAGGTTTGTACCTTTGCACGCGAAAGAGCCAATAGGAGCAGGAGTTCAATGGCTCACTTGAAAGGTAAGCCGCGCCGAGCTCGAAACACCGGCTGGATATCACTCCCTGACGGCAGCCTTGTCCGGGTGATCTTATTGGATGGGATGTCCAGTGATGGCTCCTGGGTAGACCAAGACGCAACTTGGCTGGCCGAACATGCTAGCGATTCCGGGGTCAGCGGCCAGAGAATGGCACGTTGGCGGGAAGAGGTGCGGATCAGCGCCGCGCAGCTTGAGAAAGGCAACGGGAGAATGCGTGCCCTGGTGGAGCGCTCAGGACGCGACTCGACTCCAGTATTCGTTGCCGAACTGGAGCGGCGCAAAGACGGTCGGTTGCAGATGGTCAGCCGCTGGGACGACGGCTTCATCCCGGATTTGCTGGCGGGCTGGGGCGTGTGCCGGTGACCGCAAGATGGAAGTACCAAAGGAGTTGAACTGTTGCGAGAAGTTGCAGGAAGAGCGGGAATGACACTGGCGGCCGGTCTTAAGGCTGACGAGCAAGCCGCCGATCTTAAGATTGGCCAGAGCATCAAACAGTTGAGGATCCGAAGGGGCTGGACACAAGAGGTCTTAGCCGCTCGGGCCGGTTTGACGCAGCCCACGATCGGACGGTACGAAGCTGGTGAGCGCGGCGCCTCGGCACTGAGAAACTTGGCCAAGGTCGCTGAGGCGCTTGGCGTTTCTCTCGAAAGCCTCCTTGCTCAAGAAGACGGTAGAGCGGAAGCCCTGCGGGAACCCCTGCTCCCAAAGGAAGCGGCTCGCGCTCTCGTTCTACATGTCGCTGAGGCATTCGGTGTCACGGTGAATGAAGGCGATGCTCGACTGGTGAAGCTGACCTCACAGCTTCAGCAGTTCTGGGCACTGGCGGATGCTCCCGAAGTGGAACGAGACTTCACGCTGTTCTTTCATCAGATGAGAGCCGCTAAGTTCTGACGTAGGTCAACGGAGGGTTCTACGCTCCAACTAATGGGTGTTCCCAAGCCTATAGGTGAGTTGCGAACAGAGGAGGGGTGCCACTCGCCGCGCCGTTGGGTCAGCGTGCCTAGCTCATTCAGCGCTCTGGCGATTGCCGGAAGGATCTGTGGCCCTTTCATCCTGCATATGCCGGACCACACGGGCAATCTGGCAGGCATGTGCGTCCGCTTCCTTCATCGGCCTTTATAGCCCCGCCAGCGCCTTTGCCAGCGTTCCGGATCGCAGTGGCCAGTCTCGGGCTGCCCATCATCACCTTCCAGACCCACCGGCAGCTCGGCCGGCCCCGGTACTCTGGCTGATAAGGTAGCTCTAAGCCTTCGCTTCCGCTAACTTAATCAGATCGTCGCGCTTATCTTCGAATCTAAGTCCGGAGCGCCCCTGTGAGTACGGTTCGTAAGGCCGGTAGTTGCTCGACGTGTGCGTGGCCCTGACGGCTCAGGCAGAACCTGCAGTCACTAAGCTGCCTTTCGTCGTGTCAAGAACATAACTGAGCACAGAACAACAGCGGCGACAGTTCCCCAGAGCAACAAGGAACCATACAACTCGACTGCTGCGTAGTTCTCTTCCATGCTCAAGATGAGATGCCTAGTCGCGTCATCGCTCACGTCGACATTGCCGCTCACAGCGAGAGATTCTGCTTTCCGTAGTGGCAGATAGTGGCTCAAGTACAGCCCGCCAACGACCGCGTACTACGCAGCGATCAAGGCCAAGCCAAACCTGAGCCCGTTGCGTTGCGAATCCATTTTGTGCCCCCAACAGTGGTGCGTTACTTCATTGATCGTAAGATCTAGGTGATGCAAGAGCACATCTACAATCGCGGACCGCTGTAATTCTAAGCTTCCGTTCCCTTAAGGAGCGAGGGCGAAGGCTCGGTTGCGCCCGGAATGCGGGAGCTTGTCTATGCGAGGGGGAGTTGGTCCCAGCATCCACCAGGTAAGGAAGTCCCGCTTTTCTCCCGTTGGGGACTTCAAGACCCCGCAGGCAAGCATAGCAGTTAGGCGCTAGTTCCGAAGAACTGATGCGGCTCGCCACCCCGGAACAGGTGTAGGCTCAAGTCAGCCGTGTACTTGGCAACCTCACTCGGAGTTGCAGCGCGAGTGCTGAACCCACTTCCGATTCCCGAGGCGCTGCTCGCATCAAGAAACCGCTGGAGATCGCCCGAGTCAGTCGGGTCGCAAATCACCCATGGGTGCCCGTTGTTGTCTATTGTCGTGATAGCCATGCTGGTCTCATATTGCGGCGGGGAGCCGAAACAAGTTCCCTTGCAGAACTTCAATACCCCCGGGGTCGGTCCTAGTGAAGCCTAGTAGCCCACGACAGCAAGGCGATATGGCATCCTGATGCGATCATGCCTGTAGAGTGCATCAGCGATCGCCACAGCCTTGTCGTAGTCCGCACTGTTGATGATCTTGCCCGTCTTTGTGTTGCGATACTTGTAGTTGTTCGCCAACGCTAAAATGAGTGTGTCGACGTCGACCATCACCATCGCTTGGACAAGGTCCTTGTAGACGGCGTTTCCCTGAGCTCCGCGTCCCGCTTCAACCTCAAGGCCGCAACGCCACTCGGGCTGAAACGCGTCTACCTGGTATTCGAGGTTTGGCTTGCCGTTCTCTCCGAAGAAGACAGGCCGTCTTATCTTCTCAGCGTTTGTTTTCCCAACCTCAACTTGAAAGCCGAGTTTCTGCAGCCCCGGACAGAGTTGCGCCAACACGGCATTACTCTCTAGTCCCTTCTCTAAGGAGATCGTGCAAATTGACTGCTCATGCGCTCGGAAGACGTCGATCACGTCGTAGATGAAGGCTGCTGGAGGTTCGGTTCGCGGGAACGTTGTAAATCTGATATTGGACATCAGGGTAGTTCAGCACAGCAGTTCAGTTCAGACCAGAGCGCTCCTGACCCGCTCGTTGCGTGCTTACTCACCGCGAGGGGAGAGAAGGCCAAGAGTGAACCCGTCGACAGAATTAATGCGACCGCGCCAAAGGACGCCTTCGCCGTTGGGCAGGCTTCCACCACCTGGCGTGAAGACATAGGCCGACTTGAGGTGGATAAAAGAAGCTGGAGGAAGGATCCAATCCTCGGCAGCATCGTCTGGCCTGTCGTATATTCGACCGAGGTCACTGAAACTGTCGGCAATGGTCTGCATGACTTCGTTATTGCCGCCGTCTACTTCTCGGACCACGGCGCTCAACTTCTCGAAATACTTCTTCCCGTTGATCAATATGCCTGACACCGTTGTGCCGCCAACCATCAGCGTGAGCCCTAGCTCTAGCCCAGCGTTGGCGTACTCAACGAGCGTCTGGAGGAACCAATCTTCACTCGGTGAGGCCGACGGCGGCTCAGCCGTTAATGTCGCATCTACCGGTTGCACGTCTTCTTTGGACTCGGTCATGACTGCTCCAAGCGGCGGCTGGCCTCTACGTTATACCCCGAGAGGGTTTGCATCGCTGATGGTTTCAAATGGATCCTGAACCTCGATAGTGCAGGTGCCGAGCACCGCATCCTCCGTGAAGATTGCCAGAGCAGTCCCACTTGGGTCGTATTTCGAGGGATATAGGATACTGCTAGCCTTCCGCTGAATAGCGTCATCACCGCAGCGCCAACTGGCGCAGTCTGGAACCTCATCAGCGGATGATAGCGCGGCTCGCCAATCACACTCCCACTGCTGCCAATCTTCTGACCACCCTGCTAAATCGCCTGTAATATCGATGACTCGCTTCAAACGGTAACGCACGGGGATGAGGACGAGCGGCGTATGTTCCTCGCTCGCGTAGTACTCCTGCACAGCTGTGAGAGGGCTTCGTCCAAGGTACAAAGCGCTGGTGCCTTTTCGATTGAAGCGCCCCGCGTGCTCGCGGGCACCTCTCGGGCTCAGTGCTCGAGCGTGATACCTTAGGGAGACTGCTCTGTAAGCAACCCCAGACATTTCTGGATGTACGACCAAGGGATAGAACTACAACCTAGCCTTGAGACCCGTATCGGAGTTCATCCAAACGGGCGAGTACAGTGGTCGCTTTTCCAGCCTTCACCAACTCGAGGGCAGTTTGCTTGCTTCCCGCGAAGTTTTCGGATCGCAAGAACTTCTCCGCTCTCTCGGTGGTTGGAAAGAGATCTGAGGCGCTGCTGGCAATGTGCCGAAGGACCTCTCGAGCGATATTGACCTTGAGAGGCTTGCCGGGAGGCGCTCCTAGATTCTTCGCGAGGTCACGAGGGTCACCCTCGATGGCAGGCATCCGCTTCGGAACGATGCTTCGGGCTTTCGAAGCCACAGCTACCCGGCCAGCGGGCTCACTGACAAAGGCAACGGTTCGGATCGTGCCGGGCTTGCGGCTTACGAACAGGTTTCGAGTCCCTCGCTCGGTTATTCCACGTAAGGTGACGCCAAGCTCAGCAGTACTTCCTGTAGTTCGGTCGCCTTTCATGATGACGAACGTCGACTGGACTGGATGCCCTAGGGTTCCACCCCTACCGTGGCCCTTGTCGCTTGACCGCCTCTCGCGTGTCTTCTCAGCTTCCATAGGGCCTACATAATCCGAAAAGAGTTCATGCCAAGTTGCACGACCGTACCAGAACGTTGCTGGACCTGATAGTGACCTCGCCGCCCATGTGCAGGTGGAAAAAAGCAGGGCCCACGCTAATTACGTCCCCAGCCGTGCAAGCAAGTTCCGCACGGAGGAGGGGTGCCACCTGCCGCCCCTTGGAGTGCTGATGTGGCGGTCGTTGAGTGCCTTTGCGATCGCGGGCAGAGACGTACAACCTTCCAACTGTAACTGGCGGATGATGCAGGCGCGTTCTTCAGCGTGTCGATCCGCTGCGCTCTGGAGCGCCGTAACAGCGGCTTTGTTGCCGTTAGCGGTGCGCCGAAGGGCCGCGGCACCATTGGGGTTCCCCAACTTCGTTCCGCGCTCCTTCGCGGCCTGCAGAGCCGCCCTCGTGCGGGCTGAGATCGCTTCCCGCTCTTGCTGAGCAACCAAGGCTAGGATACCGACCGTGAGGTTTGAGGCTTCCGGCATATCGGCGGCGACGAACTTGGCCCCGCTGTCCTGCAGTTGAAGCAGGAAGGCCGCGTTGCGACTGAGCCGATCCAGCTTGGCGATCACCAGCGTTGCGCCGGTCACCTTTGCGTGGTGCAGCGCCTTCGTCAGCTCAGGACGGTCATTGCGTTTCCCACTCTCCACTTCCGTGTACTCGGTAAGCAGCTCGCAGCTCCTACCCTTGCAGAAAGCCTCCACGGCGCTCCTCTGAGCCTCCAGGCCAAGCCCTGAGCGGCCCTGAGCTGCAGTCGACACACGATAGTAGGCAACGACCTTCACGCTTGAACTCCTTACAGAACGGCGTAAAGAGGGTTAGGCGATCTTGTAAGACCTTGCAAGACATCTTCTAGTGTGCAGCTTTGCTCGGACAGGGGAGGCAGATAATGGTCAGAGCGGTTTTCGGCGCGGTAGCGGCGCTAAGCTTCGTGGTGTCTGCTTGCGGAAGCTCCGAGGCGGAGAGGTTCGACGAAGACGTCGAGAAGGGTGGAGAAACCTATTCCGAGTACGATGCGCGGCGTGACAGCCTCGACGGTGAGGCGGGCAGCGTGGACGGGTACGGTTGCACAGAGGACTGCAGCGGTCACGAAGCTGGTCGCGCGTGGGCTGAAGAGCACGACATCAACGACCCGGACGATTGCGGCGGCACCAGCTGGTCCTTCGAGGAGGGCTGCCGTTCCGCAGCGGGCGATCCTGAAGACGAGTACGATCCCGTAGATGACTACGGGCATCTCTGAGTGGAAGCGAGGCAGGCCCCCTATGGGGGACCTGCTGACGTTCGCTGGCGTATATGCCGCCTCGGATTTTTGTACCAAAACCAACGGGCCTCAGGGGCTACAATAGACAGACCTGAGGTTTGCCGTTGAGGCTTTCACAACCCGCAGTAATCTGCCGTTTTCTGATGCTTTAGCGTCCCGTTTGACCGTCTCGGTTATCAACCCACCTGAGCCGGTCAGCGGGACGCTAAGCCATCAATGCCGACGCTTGTGCACGGGCTCATAATCAGGCCCGAAGATGCCAAGAGTTGCGAGGCTACTGGCGAACGCTTCGTCCGTCATCGACGCGCCCGGGTTCCAGCCGTTCCACTCCGCCAGGGCAAGCGCCCGGGGGAACGTGAGCGCGTAGACGGGCCGTCGGGGGTTCCGGCTGTTCCATGGGCCGATCTGTCCAGCGTAGGAGCGTCGGAGTAGCCAGCGGTGGAGGAGGTCCTGTGTTCTGGTGTCTGTGGTGGCGGTGCCCCTATGGGCCCGTTTGCGACACGCTGGGGAGCAGAAGCGGGAAGTAGAGCGCGGGGCTCGGTAAGTAGCAGCGCATTGCTCGCAGGTGCGCTCACGGCCCGCAGGACGCCGGGCCGGGGTCGTGGCCGGAGCCACGGTGTTGATCATTGGTCTGTCTGTCTCTTGGTTGCTGTCTCGGAAGGGGAACCCCCTCCCCGGAGACAGAACAGGGAGGGGGTAGCTTGTTAGCGTTTGTACAGGGCGGTCCGCTCGCGGTGTCGGCGCACAAACTCAGCTAACGTGATCGACGTGCCGTCGCGCATCGGTAGAAGCCGAGGTGCTGTGGGACGACCGTACACCCGAAGCGAGTGCGCGAAGAACTCCCGGCGAGCGCAGCTGCGGCACTTGCCCGGAAAGAAGTTGGCGGGCCCCGGCGGCAGCATCCCGGTCGGTGGAACCGACTCTCCGCAGCCCTTGCACGTCTTGTCGCCGGACAGGGCCCAGAGCCTCTGCAGCTCAGACATAGCTCCATCCCATCCTTCGTCAGTGGTGATCCGGACATCGCCTTCGCCCCGGAGACGGGAGGCGAGCTGCTTCAGCTGCGCCATGGCTTGCTCTTGCGACTGCGTCGGCTTGCCAGACCACCGCTTCCGCAGCTTGCATTCGCGGGTGACTATGATCCCACAGGGCTTGCACCGGGACTTTCGGGCGCCGCTTGGGACCACGTAGAAGAGGTCGAGAGGGAGGACCTCACGGCAGCGGCTGCACCGCTTGGTGCCCTCAGGCACCCCTTCGTACGGCTTCAGGCGCTTGGCGGTATCCCGCTGGGTCGCTCGATACTCCCGGGAGATCGCTCTAGCCTCTCGTTCCCGGTGGAGCCGGTCGGCATGAGCGTTCTGCCAGGGCGCCCTTTGGGCACGTCGGGTAGCTATGCTCTCGGCCTTGAGGCGCTCCTCGTAACTGAGGACAGGTTCCTGCATCGTCTGCTCCGGTTGGCTGTTGTGCTAGGCATTGCGGGTGATTGCCCTGTGCGAGGTGCGGGACCGCTTGGCCGGCACGTCACCTACCATTTGGATTGGTAGGTGCACTTCTGAGAGCGTCTGCACAGCCCCTGAAAGGCCGACTGAGAGTGCGGGCGGCGCTGGGTGGACGGTGACAGCCTTCGATCCGGTAACGGGCTGGCGAGGCTTCTCATGGACCGGCTCGCCAAGGTCTACCCGCACCATACCTCCCGGGAGAGCCGTGAAGGTCTCCCGGTGGCGTTCGGCGTAGGCAGGTGAGCTGGGACTGTAGGGGTCCGGAGGGTCTGCCTTCAGAAGCCGGAGGAGCCCGTTGCGAGCCCTCCGGTTCTGCATGCAGTACATCAGCCCAGATTGGACCGCTTGAAGCGGAACTTGGCTTCAGCCAGCCGCTGGACCTCAGCGTCGCGGGCCATCTTCTCAGCGAGGGCGTCGGCTTCCTTCGCCCGCGACAGCTGATCACGGACCGCCCGGTACTGAGCGATGTCCTTCTGGATCGCCTCCTCGCGCAGCTTCGCTCCCTCGTGGCCGGTCAGGAGGTTGTACTGGTGGCGGATTTCTTGGAGGCGCGTCTGGTACCCGCTGCGCTGGTCGCCCTGCACGGCCTTGTGCGGAGTGGGGACCATCTCGCCCGTGACCGGGTCTTCAACCATCCGGTCCTCATCTAGGAGCGCCTGAATGCGGCTGACCTCCTCGCTGAGCAGGCGGACCTGGTTCGCGATCTGCACGTCTACGCGCTGGGTGTGGGTAGCTCCTTCGCCGAGCCCAGCCATGACGCGGTAGTTGCGGGAGTTGGCTCGCAGCACCTCGGCGATGAGCCCGGGAGTGGCTTCCTCGCGCTCGCTCAGCGGGACTAGGGCCAGCTTGGCCTCCACCTCTTGCCGCAGGGCGGGTGAGAGGCCGCTGAGGAGCGGCAGGGTGAGCCGCACGTCGCCGTCGGCTTGGGCCGAACTTGGCGCGTCGAGCGGGTCATACGTTGAGAAGTGCTCGGCAAGTTCTGCGTCGGTCGGCTCTGGGGCCGCGCTAGGCGCAGTTGTGGTGTTGTCTGTCACGTGGGTTCCTTCTGCTATGGGGTGCGCTTGCGGCGCTGCTAAGGTCTCGACAAGGAGGCCTATGTACCGGCTGCTAACCGGGACTGGGTGCGACGACCCACAGCTCCACCCCTGCCAGTGCAGAAGCCGAGGGTCGTCGCAGGGACCTCAACCTTGCCCCGGGATCAAACGGGGCAGGGGAGGTCACCGAGGTGAACCGTAAAGTCGTACAGGTGCGGGAGTAGGACGCCGAAGCGGAGGTGCTGCCTTTAGGGGTTCCCTTAATATATACTCCCTCTCCAATGGTCGGGGGTAATCGTTTCAGGGGGGTGAGGCTCGCCAGTGCCCCACCCCTCAACCTCATTCCACCCAAGCGTACACCAGCTCAGCTTCGCCACCCTGGCGCCACTGAAAGCGCAACCGGCCGGTTGTGTAGTCGACCACAACTCCGGCGAAGCTAAGCTTCAGGGCGGCGTTGACCGTGGTGCGGTCCTCCCGACGCTCCTGATCTTCTAGGAGATCGTGAAGCTCAGCCAGCCGGGTGACGATGAGGCACCGGTCGGCCATCGCCTTGCGCTCCTCAAGTTCGACGAGGGCCGTTCTCATCGTGCGTAGCTCCGCTTCAACCTTCGCAACGGATCTCGCAGCCGCTACCGACGGGGCCCGCTCAAGGGCACCCGTGAGGTCCGCTAGGTGGTCTTCAGTTCCCGCAATCGCCGCGTCCAGGTCGTCGTGCTGCGCGTTGAGGGCTCCCGAAGGGTCGTCTGCAGGAACGTTTGCGAAGAGCCACCCCCATCCGCTGAGCAACGCCTCCTCGGTCAGCCTCACGTCTACTGAGACGTAACGACAGCCAGCCCGCGTCTTCGCGGCGCTACAGACCAGCTTCGGAAGGCCACCCTTCTTGGCGGAGCCCTTGTTCACGCGAACCATGGCTCCATTGCAGAGCGGGCACCGTGCAAGCCCTGCAAAGAAGTGAGCCACGGGCCTGCCTGAGTGACGGCCCCGAGCGGCGGTCGTCCGCCCATCTTTCAGGGTGCGCACAGCTAGCCAGTCGGCTTGCGAGACTACCGAAGGGAACGCCCCCTCGACGGGTTCTGGGTCCTTAACGTGGCTACGCTGCTCGCCAGCGTACTCGATGTGCCCGGGGATGAGCCTGCCGATCACGGCGGGATTGCGTAGAACCTTGCACACTGTCGAGCGGTGCCATTGCTTGCCCTTCCCTAGAACAGGTACGCCGTCCTCATTGAACAGCTTCGCGATGGCGTGCTCACCCATGCCGTTCAGAGTTAGCGAGAAGATACGGCGGACAGTTCCGGCCTTCACCTCATCCTCACGCCACCAGCCGTCCTGAGTAGGCACCAGCCAAGAGGGGCCGCGTTTGGTGAGCCGTTGCTTTGGGTTTGCACGGACCTTGCGGCGCTTCTCGGCCCAAGCGTCAGCCACTCGGCGCCCCTTAGTCTTGCTCTCCTCGTGGGCCCGCCATGAAACCATGAGGGCGATCAGGAGAGCCGTGGGATCGTTGTCGAGGCGCTCCGCCGTATAGTGCTGATCGTCAGAGAGCGTGACGATGGTGACGCCATTGTCCACGATGTCATCGATCAGTCGCTGCGCCTTGCGGGGCGCCATACGGCTGATGCGGTCCAAGCTCTCGACTAGGAGGAACGAGCCCTCCTCTATCAGCCCACGTCGGCAGGCCTCCAAAAAGCGGCTGAGACCCCCGTCTAGTGCGTTGCCGCCTCTGTAAGCCGATACGCCCTCGTCAACGATGCGCAGGCTTAGGTCGACTTGATAGCCGTGCCTTGCTGCCCATTTCTCTGCGGCTTCAGCTTGGCGACGATTGCTGTCCCCCTTGGCCTGCTCTGGCGTCGACCAGCGGGCGTAGCTGTAGACCTTTGGCGCGGGCAGTTTGCTGGCGGTTTCGATACGTTCCTGAAGCATGGTTCCTCCGAGTGCCGACGGTTCCCCCGCCAGTGGTCGGGGGCAATCGCGGTCCTCCAAGTTCCCTACGGGCTGATGAGTGGGCCGCCGGGCGCGGGCAAGTCGCTGCTGGCCTCGTGCCTGCCGGGGATCCTGCCGCCGCTGAGCCCGGGCGAGGCGCTGGAGGTGTCGATGGTGGCAAGCGTCGCGGGGCAGCTGGAGGGCGGCCGGATGACGCGGCGGCGGCCGTTCCGATCGCCGCACCACAGCGCGTCCATGCCGGCGCTGGTCGGCGGCGGGCTGAAGGTGCGGCCGGGGGAGATCAGCATGGCGCACCTGGGCGTGCTGTTCCTGGACGAGCTGCCGGAGTTCCAGCGGACGGTGCTCGACTCGCTGCGCCAGCCCCTGGAGACGGGGACGGTCAGCGTCGCCCGGGCGAACAGCCACGTGACCTTCCCCGCGCGGGTGCAGCTGATCGCGGCGATGAACCCTTGCCGCTGCGGGCACCTAGGTGACCCCGCGCTTGCCTGCAGTCGGGCACCCAAGTGTGCGGCGGACTATCAGGCCAAGGTGTCCGGCCCGATGCTCGATCGTATCGACCTCCATGTCGAGGTGCAGGGTGTGAGCGCGGCCGACCTGACGCTGCCGCCGCCGGCGGAGGGAAGCGCGGACGTGGCACAACGTGTTGCCGCGGCGCGGGAGCTGCAATCGCGGCGCTACAACGGACACGGACCGAGGACGAACGCCGAGGCGGACGGCGAGCTGCTCGACGCGGTCGCGACGCCCGACGAACCGGGGCGGAAGCTGCTGGCGGATGCTGCGGCCGCGATGCGGCTCAGCGCGCGCGGGTTCCACCGGGTGCTGCGCGTGTCCCGCACGATCGCGGACCTGGCCGGGGCGGAGCAGGTCGGGCGTCTGCATGTGGCGGAGGCGCTGAGCTACCGCCGGCAGCCGCCGCGGGCGTGAGTGCGCCAGTCATCTGCCCGATTCCACGCGGCTTTCCATCAACTTAGGGAGACTAACGTGAGCAGCCGGTTCAGGAATCTACGTCTCATCCCGGCGATCCTCGCCGTCCCATGCCTCTTCCCCTCTTCCGCACCCGCAAGCGTGCCGGATGGTCGTTGGAATTTGCAGGTGTCGGAGGGAGAGTGCCGGCTTGAGCGAACGTTCACGACTCCTGGCCAAGTTCGATTCAGCCTGGAAACCGACGTGGGGACCGACTCGTATTCGCTGTCCATCATGGCGGACAAGTTCAAGCGGGCTCAACTCCGTGTTCCGCAGGAGGCGGTTCTGAAGGTCGATGGCCGCACAGCAGCCAGCACCTACGTGGTGGTCTTCCCCTCGGAGAACTCTGCGCCTCCTTCTGCGAACCTGGCTGGGCTCTCGAACGAGGTCGTGGATGCCATCGGGGCGGGGCGCGAACTGTCGATTGCAGGTGACCTGGGCAAGTTCGGTCCCCTGCCACTTCCCCAAGCCAAGGAGGCAATCACGGCCTTCCGCCGTTGCGAGGCGGAGCAGCTGACCGAATGGGGAGCGGATCCCGCACAATTCACGCCCGGCGGACGCCGCCCACGGGTGGACCAGAGGCGAGACCTGATCCCGCAAGCCGAGCTTCGTCGCTTTCCGTTCCCAAAGGGGCCTGTCCAATTGGCTCACTATCTGGTGATCGACGCCGATGGTGTGGTGGAGCGTTGCAGCTCGGTTTCCGGATTGGAGAACAGCGACTTCGAGCGAGCGGTCTGCAATGCCGTTAAGGGTCGAAAGATCGGCGAACCGGCTCGGGACGCCACGGGCAAGGCAGTGCGCGGAGTGGTGACCTTTTATCCCGCACTCGTTCGGACGATGATCGTCAGGACGCAAGTCCTCTGAAAATAAGGCCGGGCGGAGCAGGTCGGGCGCTTCGAAGAGCGGCCGCGGTCAGCAACAGGCCTTAGCCACCGGAGTCCGAAGCCGGGCCAGAAGCTCTGCGTGATCCCGCGCTCACTCCGCCTGGAGCTTGCCCTCCAGCTTCAAGCGTCTGGCGAGCAGTTCGAAGACGGCAGGGTGGATCGGCCGGACAAATCGGAGGCCCGCGCGGAAGTTGGACCGCCACCGCAGTTTCGTCTCGAGCGGCTCCAGGCCCTCGAACCGAATCCACACAGACTCGTCCAGCCGGTACCGGTCGAGATCGTCGACGCCGCAGCCCTCCGGTGATACGTCATAGACCCTGACCCGGTAGGCTGTGCCATTCGGCCGCCGCATGTGGACGTCGGCGTTGACGAGAAGCCGCTCGAAACGACGCGTCTTCTGCAGGACGCCTGCTGCGCCCTCATCTCCGAAGAGCAGTCCGGCCCGGCCTTGATCCGACCATCGGACTTCCGCCTTCAGCATGCCGCGGTTCAGGACCGACACGCGCACGAACTCGCCGACCCGGAGCTACAGATCGCAAAGGATCCCGCACCCGTCGTAGGATAGGTTCTGCAACTGAAACGCGGAGGAGCTTCCATCCTCCCTCACGACGAAGCCGACCAACGCCACTGGTCTTCGTGCGCTCCTCGGCTGGAGTGAGGGAGGCACCTCCCTCTCCAGGCCCGTTGAGTGTCGCACCTGATCTTCCTTTCACACCTCAGTGAAGGCGTGACAGCGATCTTATGCTCGGATGGTTATAAATCTGCTTAAGCTTTGCGCCCGGCAACCAATTGCTCGACCACCCCCGGATCGGCCAGCGTGCTCGTGTCGCCGAGCGCGCCGAACTCGCCTTCCGCGATCTTGCGGAGGATGCGCCGCATGATCTTGCCGCTGCGGGTCTTGGGGAGGGCGGGGGCGAACTGGATGCGTTCGGGAATGGCAAGGGCGCCGATGTGCTTGCGCACCTCGGCGTTGATCTCGGCCTTGAGCGCGTCGCTGCCCTCCGTGCCGGCGTTGAGCGTGACAAAGGCTTGGATCGCCTGGCCCTTGATGTCGTGGGGCACGGCGACGACGGCCGCTTCGGCAACCTGCGCATGCTCCACGATGGCGCTTTCGACCTCCGCCGTGCCGACGCGGTGGCCGGAAACGTTGATCACGTCGTCGACCCGGCCGGTGATCCAGTAATAGCCGTCCTCGTCGCGGCGGCAGCCGTCGCCGGTGAAGTACATGCCGGGGTAGGCCGTGAAGTAGGTCTGGAAGAAGCGCTCGTGATCGCCCCAGACGGTGCGCATCTGGCCGGGCCATGAGCCCGCGAGGCAGAGGTTGCCGCTCGCTGCGCCTTGGAGTTCGCGATGATGTGCGTCGACCAGCACCGGTCGGATGCCAGGCAGCGGGAAAGTGGCGGAGCCGGGCTTCAGGTCCACCGCGCCGGGCAGGGGCGAGATGAGCGCACCGCCGGTCTCGGTCTGCCACCACGTGTCGACAATCGGGCAGCGGCCGTCGCCGACCACATGGTAGTACCACTCCCATGCTTCGGGGTTGATCGGCTCCCCGACGGTGCCGAGCAGGCGGAGCGAGGCGCGCGAGTGGCGTTTCACCGGCGCGTCGCCCTCCCGCATCAGGGCGCGGATGGCGGTGGGCGCGGTGTAGAAGATGGTGACGCCGAGCCGGTCGCACGTCTCCCAGAAGCGGCCGAAGTCGGGGTAGTTGGGGACACCGTCGAACATGACGCTGGTCGCGCCGTTCATCAGCGGACCGTAGACGACATAGGTGTGGCCGGTGATCCAGCCGACGTCGGCGGTGCACCAGAAGATGTCGCTGTCCTCGCAGCCGAAGATCCAGTCGAAGGTGGTCGCCGCCCAGACGCTGTATCCGCCCGTGGTGTGGACGACGCCCTTGGGCTTGCCGGTCGAGCCGGACGTGTAGAGGATGAAGAGGGGGTCCTCGGCGTCCATCACTTCGGGCTCGCACTTGACCGGCAGTCTGTCGCGCACGGCCGAGTAGGAGAGGTCACGACCCTCGACCATCGGTACGTCCGCGCCCGTACGCGTGACGACGATCATCGTCTCAATGCCTCGGCTCATGGCAAGCGCGGCGTCGACATTGGCCTTGAGCGGAATGGTCTTGCTGCCCCGCACGCCTTGATCGGCGGTGATGACGGCGCGGGCGCCGCAATCCTCGATACGGCCGGCAAGGCTCTCGGGAGAGAAGCCGCCGAAGACGACGCTGTGCACCGCGCCGATCCGGGCGCAGGCGAGCATGGCTGCGGCTGCCTCCGGGATCATCGGCATGTAGATCATGACCCGGTCGCCGCGGCCGATGCCCTGTTCCTTCAGCAGGTTGGCGAAGCGACAGGTCTCTTCGTGCAGCTCACGGTAGGTGAGGATGCGACCCTCACCCGGCTCGTCGCCTTCGAAGATGAGGGCGGTTCTGTGGCCGCGCTCCGCGAGGTGCCGGTCAAGGCAATTGACGGAGAGGTTCAGCTGCCCGTCGGCATACCAGCGGATGTGGAAGTCGTCCTTGTGGAATGACCAGTCACCGGCGTGGGTGGGCTCGCGGAACCAGTCGAGACGGACGGCCTGCTGCAGCCAGAAGACGTCCTCGCCGCAGTCAGCCAGGTGGCGTAGCGCCTTGAGTTCGTCCGGCCCGATCCGGGCCTTGAAATGCTCCGGGACCGGGTGGACGGCGTGGCTCATGCGGTCGCTTTCTCCAGCGTGTTCATGTCGATGACGAATCGGTAGCGGACGTCGTTCTTCAGCAGCCGGTCGTAGGCATGGTTGACCTCGTCCATGCGGATGAATTCGACCTCCGGATAGATGTCCTTGGCGGCGCAGAAGTCCAGCATCTCCTGCGTTTCGGGGATGCCGCCGATGGCCGAGCCGCCGACCGCGCGGTTCCACCAGACGAGGTTGCCACCGACGAAGCCCGGCATTTCGTTGAGCGCTCCGACGATCACCATCCGCCCCGACCGTCCGAGGAGCTGCAGGTAAGGATCGATCTCGTGGCTGACCGGAATGGTGTTGAGGATGAAATCGAAGCGCGTTCGAGCCGCCTTCATCTGCGTCTTGTCGGTCGAGATGATCACGTCGTGAGCGCCAAGCTCCCGCGCGTCCTCGCCCTTGCTGGGGGTGGTCGTGATCATCGTCACGTGCGCGCCCATGGCGGCGGCGAGCTTCACCCCCATGTGGCCCAGCCCGCCAAGGCCGACCACAGCGACCTTCGACCCGGTGCCGACATTGTACTGCCTAAGGGGAGAGTAGGTGGTGATGCCCGCGCACAGCAGCGGAGCGACGCGGCTGACGTCCATGCCGTCCGGCACCTTCAGGACGAAATGATCGCGGACCACGATGTGATCGGTGTAGCCGCCCTTGGTACCGGTCCCGTCGTGGTAGTCGACGCCGTTGTAGGTCTGGACGCACCCCTTGCGGCAGAATACCTCCCAGCCTTCCAGGCACTGGTCGCATTCCATGCAGCTGTCGACCATGCAGCCGACCGCGACCGTGTCGCCGACCCGGTGCCGGGTCACCTCGTCCCCGATGGCCGTCACCGTTCCGACGATCTCGTGGCCGGGGATGATGGGGTATTTGCTGTTGTTCCAGTCATTGCGGCAGGTGTGCAGGTCGCTGTGACAGATACCGGCATGGCTGATGCGGATCGCCACGTCGTTGGGACGAAGGTCGCGCCGATCGAACGTCATGGGCTTGAGCGGCTGGTCGGGCGCTTCGGTGCCCCAACCCGTTGCGGTCGTACCCATGATGTCTCTCCTTATCGCGCGGCCCGTTCAAGGACGCGCTGTGCCTGCGTGAGGTGTGGCTTGTCGACCATCCGACCGCCGACGCTTAGCACGCCTGCGTCCGGCTGTGCGGCGAACGCGTCGACGATGGCGCGGGCGTGGGCGAGATCCTCCGACGATGGCGTGAAGGCGGCATTGATGGGAGCGACCTGGGCGGGGTGGATGGCGAGCTTGCCGGTGAATCCTTCGCGGGCGGCGGCGCGCGCCTCCGCGAGAAGGCCGGCTTCGTCGCGGAAGTTGGCGAATACGCCATCGACCGGCTGGACGTTTGCGGCGACGGCACCGGCGAGGCAGAGCGACCGGGCCATCCGGTAGGTGAAGCCGAGCTGGCCGTCCGCGTCATATTTGGACGCAGCGCCGAGGGCTGCGGAAAGATCCTCCGCACCCCAGCTCATGGCCGCGAGAGGGGATCGAGGATCGCGATAGGAGAGCAGGCCGAACAGGCTGGCGGCTGTCTCGGTTACGATGGCGTGGACCGGGATCGTGCCGGTCCGATGCGCGAGTTCAACCACGTCACCGCCGGTCTCGGCCTTAGGCAAGACAATGCCGTGGACGTCGGCAATGCCGATGATGTCGAGATCGGCGCGATGATCGTCGGTTCGGAGCGGGTTCACCCGGACCCACCATTGCGGTCCACCGCTCCGTTTAGGCAGTCCCTTGAGGATCTCGCGGGCGCGACCCTTGTTTGCAGGAGCAACGCTGTCTTCTAGGTCGAAGATGATCGCATCGGCCTCGCTGTCGAGCGCCTTGGTGATCTTCTTGTCGCTGTCGGCGGGGACGAACAGCCAGCTGCGCGGCTCGGTCATATCGGTTTCCGGTGGAGCAGTGCGGTGCGCTTCATCGTGCAGACGGTCTCGCCTCGCTGGTTGATGGCGCGGTGCTCCCAAGTCACGAGGCCAGCCGTCGGACGCGAGTTGCTTTCGCGTAAGGAGACCACTTCACTCTCAACGCGCAGGGTGTCGCCGACGAACACGGGCCTGGGGAACTTGACCTCGTCAAAGCCGAGGTTGGCGACCAGCACGCCCATGGTGGTCTCCGCTACCGACACGCCTACTGCCAGCGAGAACGTGAAGCAGCTGTTGACGAGGATCTGGCGGAACTCGCTCGCCCCCGCGGCCTGGGCGTCCAGGTGCAGCGGCTGCGGATTGTGGGTCAAAGTGGAGATGAGGAGGTTGTCCGTCTCGGTGACGGTGCGGGTTAGAGGGTGGGCGACGGTATCGCCGATCTTCCACTCGTCGAAATAGCGTCCTGCCATGCCGACGGGCTTAGGCGAGCGGCCGGCACTTGGGAAGTTCAGAGCGGGCCCCGCAGCAGCCGCGCCTTGAGTTCCGTCATCCCGATCCGCCGTGCCGCCAGCTCAGGCGCGCTCGATCGGATAAGGGTGGCGAGGTGGCCAAGGATCTGGCTCGCGAGGTCGACGCTTTGCAGCGTCATGCCGTAGCGGGTCACCACCAGTCCGTCCGACGCCAGGGTATCGCCCAGCTGCTCCACGAGCCGCCGGACATATTCCAGCTCCTCCGCCACTCGGAGCGCGAATGGATCATCGGTCTGGACCAGAGCCGGGTCGAGCGGCGGCGGATCGGATCGGCGGATGGAGGGGCGGGCAGCTCCGGCGCGAACCGCAGCCTGAATCGCGTCAACCCGCGCCTGTCCCCGTGCCGCGGCAGTGGAGCCTGGACCTTCCATCAGGCCTGACGGACACCCCCGCAGCGCTGGAGTCTGCCGCGCAGGTCGGACATCGGAACCCGGCTCACAGCCTCGTCTGGAAGCGAGGACCGAAGAACAACCGCAAGTTGTCCGAGGGTCTGCCCAACCACATCAATGCTCTGCAGCGAGGGCCGGTGACGGATCGAGGTCAGGTTGTCGCGCGCCATGGTCGCAGCGGCGAGGTCGAGCTGGCGCCAGGCAAAATCGAGTTCGTCCGAGATGCGCTGAAGGAGCACGTCTGCCGTCGGGGCCAGGACGGGATCATCGACCGGAAGTTCGATCCGGCGGATCGGCCGTCGCGGTAAAGGCGTGGCAGGCGCGACGGCATGACGCCGGAACTGCTCCGGCGAGCGAAAACGAACGACCTTGTTCAATCGATATCCCCCACAGCTGGAGGACGCCCCCCGGCGCCCAACACTCTTGTAGGAAGATTCTGCCGGGTCCAGCGACCGAACGACTATCCGTTTTGAAGCAATAACTCCGCGATCGCCTCCGTGATGGCGTCACCGTCGAGCCGGTAGGCCGCGTAAAGGTCGGCAAGGCTGCCGGTCTGGCCAAAGCGGTCCACACCCAACGGGGCGACGCGCTGGCCGAGAACGCCGCCCAGCCAGGACAGCGATGCCGGCGCGGCGTCGCACAGGGTCACGAGCCCTGCCTGCGGGCCGAGACGGGAGAGCAGGCTCTCGATGTGGCTCGATTCGCGGCGGCCTTGCCAGCGGGAAGCTTGCGCAGCGCTCCAATCGCGGTGGAGGAGGTCGGGGGAGGTGACGGCCAACAGGCCAAGGCCTGGGAGGTCGGCGCTGAGTTCGTCATGGGCGGCCAGCGCTTCGGGCATCACAGCGCCCATTGCGACGATGGCCGCTTCTGCTCTCGACCCGGGCTCGCGCAGCCAATAAGCGCCCGCGAGCGCATCGGCCTTCCAGCGGTCGTTGGAACGCTCGACCTGGCGGAGGTTGCGGGTAGACAGCCGAAGGTAAGTGCTCTCCCCCTTCGGGTCGTCAATGAGGCGGAGTGCCTCTTCCATCATTGCCGCGAGCTCGTCGGCGTAAGCCGGCTCGTAATGACGGAGCCCTGGCTGGCCGAGCGCAATGAGCGGCGGGTTGATGGACTGGTGCGCGCCGCCTTCCGGGCCGAGGGTGATCCCGCTGGGCGTGGCAACCAGCAGGAAGCGAGCGTCCTGGTAGCAGGCGTAGTTCAATGCATCGAGACCGCGGGCGATGAACGGGTCGTAGAGCGTACCGATCGGGAACAGCCGCTCACCAAACAGGTCTCCAGACAGACCCGCGGCAGCAAGCATCAGGAACAGGTTACTTTCGGCGATGCCGAGTTCGATATGCTGCCCCTTGGTCGTGGCGGACCATTTCTGCGCCGAGGCAATCTTTGCCTTCGCAAACACGTCCGCCGCTTCCCGCCTCTTGAATAGCCCGCGCTGGTTCACCCACGCGCCAAGGTTCGTGGAGACAGTGACGTCGGGAGAAGTCGTGACGATCCGGTCCGCGAGCGGTCCACCCGCCTTGGCAAGGTCGAGCAGGATGCGGCCGAACGCAGCCTGGGTTGATTGCTCCTCGCCCGTCGGTGCGGCCAGGGCAGGGACCGGGACCTGGCCGAAGCTGCGAGCGCGCTTCTCCCGCGCGATTTTCGCCTGATCGATGAGTGCCTGCACGCCCGGGTGCGAGTTGTCGCCCACGCCAGCCAGGGGTTCCCACTCCTGGCCCTCCTGCACATTCATGGCTTGCCGGAAAGCCGCCATCTGGGTCGGGTTCATCAGCCCCGAATGATTGTCCTTGTGACCGGCAAAGGGCAGGCCGAACCCTTTCACGGTCCAGGCGATGAAGAGCGTCGGCGTGTCGTCGGCGCACTCGGTGAATGCCTCGATCAGCGTCTCCATGCAGTGTCCGCCAAGATCGGCCATGAGGCTCGCCAGCTGGTCGTCGTCGTAGCGCGCGAGAAAGGCATCGGCCATCTTGCCAAGATCGTCCGCCATGCGCTTTCGCCACGCCGCCCCGCCCTGGTAGAGCAAGGCGCTATGGTCGGCGTTCGGCAGACCTTCCAGCCAGTGCCTGACGGGCTCGCCTTCGTAGCTCGCCAGCGCGGCTTCCAGGCGGCGACCGTAGCGCAGCTCAACCGTACGCCAGCCGCAGGAGCGAAAGATCTCGTCGAAGCGCTCGAACATGCGGTCGGCGCTGGTCGCATCGAGGCTCTGGCGATTGTAATCGACGATCCACCAGCAATTGCGGATGTCATGCTTGTAGCCCTCGATTAGGGCCTCGTAGATATTTCCTTCGTCGAGTTCCGCGTCGCCGATCAGTGCGACGAAGCGGCCGCGGTCCTCCTCGCGCATTATGGCATGCGCGGTGAGGTAATCCTGGATGAGCGAGGCGAAGAGGGTGACCGCCACCCCCAGACCGACGGAGCCCGTCGAGAAGTCGACCGGGATGCGATCCTTGGTGCGGCTGGGGTAGCTCTGCGCACCACCGAAGCCGCGAAAGTTCTCGAGCTGCTCGCGCGACTGGCTTCCGAGCAGATAGTGGATCGCATGGAGCACCGGTCCGGCATGCGGCTTCACCGCAACCCGGTCGTTCGGCCCAAGCGCATGAAAGTAGAGGGCGGCCATGATCGCGGTCATGGATGCGCAACTCGCCTGGTGCCCGCCGACCTTCAGCCCGTCGCCGCTGTCCCGCAGGTGATTGGCGTTGTGGATTGTCCATGCGCTGAGCCAACGCAAACGTTCGTCGAGCGCCTTGAGGGCATTGATGTCGGGCGAGGCGGGCTTGAGCATGCGCAGCGCCTAATGCCTGCGAGCACGCGCGTCACCCCACCTGATGCCTAGTCAGGCTGCTGCACCGTGCTCTTCAGCGCGGCGAGACAAGCCGGGTCGATGGCCTTGCCCGCTTCGCGATCCATGATGGCGAGCGCCTGGTCGACCGGCATGGCCGCGCGGTAGGGCCGATCGGACGTCAGCGCGTCGTAGAAGTCGCACGTCGTGATGATCCGGGTTTCCTGCGCGATTTGCGCCTGAGCGAGGCCGAGAGGATATCCCGTTCCGTCCAGCCGCTCATGATGAGCGGCGGCGATGTCGGCGAGACCGGACAAGGCGCCGATATGGGCAAGGATGGCGCGAGTGTGTGCGGCATGGTTGCGCATCTCGATCCACTCGCGCTCGTCGAGTCCGCCAGGTTTCTCGAGGATCGCGCTGGACACGCCGAGCTTGCCGATGTCGTGCAGCAGGGCGGCGCGGCGGAGCAGCCTTACCCGATCTGCGGAAAAGCCGACACGGCGGCCGATACGTTCGGCCATAATGCCGACCCGTTCGGAGTGGCCCGCCGTGTACGGGCTCTTGGCATCGATGACCTGCCCGAAAGCGGCGGCGATGGCATCAAGGTAGCCGTCCTCCACGGGGATGGCGTCGCCTGAAGCAAGCATCCGCACTACGCGCGCTTCGACCATCGGTGAGCGGAGTGTCTGCCAAAAGCTGTCCGCACGGACGACGGACTCGAAGGCCCTGACCAGCTGCGGATCGAGCCAGCTCCCGGAGCGCCGTCGGACTTCGTCCATGGCGGCTTCACGACCCGCGTGCGTGTGGAAGACGTCTGCAACCTGCGACAGAAGGGCGATGCGCGAGAACAGGGGGATCGCCTCTCCGCGGAGCCGACCCGGACGGCCAGAGCCATCCCAATGCTCGTCCAGCCGGTAGATGCCCTCGCACACCGCCCCAGAGAAGCGGAGTGAGCGCGCGATTTCGGATCCTCGCGTGCAGCGGGAGACGATCAGCTCCTGCGCGATCTGGTCCCCATTGCGCAGGATGTTGCCGATGGCTGCGGCGCGGCGTGGCAGGGGCTTGCCCCGGGCGGTTCGGCTGAGCACGAAGTACAAGGTCGCGGCAAGGCTTGTCCCGACGGTCTTGTAGCCTCGCTTGAACTGCCGCTCGTCGACTTCGTAGAGCTCGCAGATGCGAGCCGCATTGCTGCTGCAGCCGAGATCCTTGAGGAGCAGCGTGTAGCAGAGGTCATTCAGCTCCACGGCGGGAAGGCCGAGTGCCCGTCCGACCTGGCTTCCGATCCAGCAGGAGCGCACGCAATGGCCGGCCGGCTGCCCCTCGGTGAGGTCCAGCGCATAGCTGAACGCTGCAACGACCTCGGGCAGAGAGACCGTTTGCTGCGGAACGGAGATCGCCTGATGGAACATGAGGCGAGCGGATTACGCGGGTGAAGTTAAGGAGATGCCTACAGCCGCTCCGGTCCTAAGCCGCGTGGGCGAGGCGCTCGCCCGATCCCGCCCGCTTTTTCGCGCGGGACTGCACCCGCGTCCACAGTTGAGAAATTCCGATGCAGCTGACGAGCACGAAGAGCGTCAGGCCGAACGCGACTGCCAGTCCGCGGAAAGGGATCAGCGGCTGTATGGCGAGAAGGATCAGCGGGTTCATACAGTAGATCGTGACGTTGAACCGACGGAGTGCAGCGAGCCTGTCCAGTATGGCTCCGCCCGACAGCGACCGGGCCAGGAGGAACAGGGCGAAGGCGTACGGGATGGTAGCGAGGGTGACCGTGGGGTGCTCGTGCGGAACGTGGGCCGGAGCGCTGGCGATCAGCACGTCGTCCGCAACCTGGAGCATGTAGAACAGCACGGCCGCGCTTGCAGCCACCATGGGACGGACGGTGACGGGCCGGCTCGCGACTTCGACGCCGATCATCACGAACAGGGGTGCGGTCAGAAAAGCGCAGCGCAGCCAGTGACCGGCAAGGCCGAGGAACAGCTGATAGCCGCCTTGAAAGAGTCCGATGAGCGCCATGGTCAGGACAATCGCCCAGGTGCGATGCCGGCCGAGCAGGCGAAGTGAGACGGCCACAAGGGATAGCGCGAAGCCCAGGGCAGGAAGGAACCACAGGTGCCGAGTGGGCCCACCTTCATCAATGGTTCCGACGAGCTGAAGTAAAGAGCCCCGCCCGGCAAGCCACGCAGCCGCCACGTAGACGGCGATCCAGACCAGGAAGAGCGGAAGGAGCTTGCGCAGGAGCCAGCGTGGGACTGCGAACACCTCTCCTTCCTGCCAGCGCAGCAGGGAGCCGCTCGCTAGAAAGAAGAAGGGCACCGCCGCATGGCCGGCCATCAGAGGCAGATAGGATTCGAGCCCCGGATTCACCGGCCCCGCGAAATGCCACGAATGCGCGAGGATGATCGGGAGCATCAGGAGGACGCGAAAGGCGTCCACGCCGGCCCCCATGCTCGTTGAACGCTTACCCATGCCGCCCCCGCAGATGAGCGGTGATTAGGTACGTGGAGGAGCGCGCGTCAACTTCGATTCCGGCCCCTGACGGAACCCTGTTTCAGACTGGGGCAGGCCGAGGTCAGCCTTCTCGCGCGTCGAAGCGTTGCTGGGCGGCGCGAATGCAGGCGATGTGCTGGATCGCCCAGTGTCCAAGTGCCTGGACAGGCTCGGTCAGGGACTGGCCAAGCTCCGTCAGCTCGTATGTCACCTTGGGCGGGATCGTCGCTTCCACAGTCCTACTGACTAGGCCATCGCGTTCGAGGCCGCGCAGGGTCAGCGTCAACATGCGCTGCGAGATGCCGTCGATCCGGCGCTTGAGCTCGTTGAAGCGGTGCGGCCCGGTCGCGAGGATCATCACGATCAGCACGCTCCACTTGTCGCCGACCCGGCTGAGCACGGGGGAAACGTTGCGGCAGCCGGCTGATTCGAGGCTGAGCCGCAGGTCGGTATCAAGCGTGTGGTCTTCCAACATTTCTGTGCCTTCTTGTGCCCGATTTCGTGACGGTTACATCGGGTGCCTTGGTTACAAAGCAATACCAGAAAGGCACGGGCATGACCATCCTTCACATCGACAGCTCGATCACCGGCGAGAACAGCGTGAGCCGGGTGCTGACCCGCCGGATCGTCGAGCAGCTGTCCGCCGGACGTGAGCACGCGTCGATAATTCACCGCGATCTCGTCGCCGACCCGCTCGATCATCTCACGCTGGGCGCTTTCGCCGACAGCAGCGTGCTGGACGAGTTCCTGGCGGCCGACGCGTTGGTGATCGGCGCGCCGATGTACAACTTCACGTTGCCGAGCCAGCTCAAGGCCTGGCTCGATCGCATCCTCGTCGCCGGGCGGACCTTCCGCTACCGCGAGGATGGAAGCGTCGAGGGGCTTGCCGCGGGCAAGCGCGTCATCGTGGCGCTCAGCCGCGGCGGCTTTTACCGCGGCGACTCGCCGGCGGCTGGCCTCGAGCACCTTGAGACCTACCTGGCCGGCGCGTTCGGCTTTATCGGCATCACGCCGGAATTTGTCGCTGCGGATGGGATTGCCATCGGGCCTGAGCAGCGTCAGCAGTCCGTCGCGAACGCGCTCGGCGAGGTTGAGCGGCTGGCCGCCTGACCTTGACGCAAGAAGGGCAGCGGCGCAGCCAGTTCGCGCTCCGCGCCGGCCTGCGCGTCGCCTGTAGGCGTTCCGGGCCACGCCAGGGGGAATGCCATGATGAGCTCGAACGTGCGGCTTGCAGCGCTGTTGCCTGCTTCCTTGCTGTTGGCGACGCCCGCATGGGCCGCTCCGGCGGACGATGCGGCGGCGGCCATAAGCGCGATATTGGACAAGTTCAATGCCGGGGACGCGAAGGCGTTTGTTGACGCGCATACGGCGGACGCGGTGCTCGTCGACGAATTTGCGCCCCATGTTTGGCAGGGCACCGGCTCGGCCGGGCGCTGGCTGGACGACTACGGGAAATATGCCGAAGCCGCCGGGATAAGCGGCGCCTCGGTGGCGCACGGCACGCCGTTGCAGGCTGCCAGCGACGGCAAGGGCGCCTACATCGTTCTGCCGACGACCCTGACCTTCGCGCAAGGCGGCAAGAAGATGTCGGCATCCGGCAGCATGACGTTCGTCATGTCAAAGGAAGCCGATAACTGGAAGATCAGGGGTTGGACCTACAGCGCTCCGGCAGCGGCGCCCGTCGCGCCTTAAGCGAGAAGGCGCAGCGGGTTTTCGATCAGGGGCCTCAGCGCCTGGAGGAAGCTCGCCGCGTCCCATCCATCCACCACCCGGTGATCGCAGGAGAGCGAGAGGTTCATCCGCTTGCGGATTTCCAGCTCGCCGTTCAGCGGGACGACCTTCTCCTCGACCTTGTTGACGGCGATGGTCGCCACCTGCGGCGGACTGATCACCGGGGTGGACGCGATGCCACCCATCGGCCCGAGGCTCGAAATGGTGAAGGTCGGGCCGGAGAGCTCTTCGCGCGTGGCCTTACCGGTCTTGGCGGCGTCGGACAGGCGGGCGATTTCCGACGCGAGCTGCCAGATGGACAGCCGCTCGGCGTTGCGGATCACTGGTACCATCAGTCCGGACGGGGTCTGCGCGGCCATGCCCATGTGGACCGCGCCATGGCGGGTGACGACATTCGCCTCGTCATCGTAGGTCGCGTTGATCATCGGCCATTCCGCCAACGCGCGGGTCAGGGCAGTGATCAGGAACGGCAGGAGAGTCAGCTTCGGGTTGGAGCCGCGATCGCGGTTCATCATCGCCCGCGCATCTTCCAGCGCAGTGACGTCGAACTCTTCCACGAGCGCGAAGTGCGGGATCCGCCGCTTCGCTTCCTGCATGTTCTCCGCGATCTTGCGGCGCAGGCCGACCACTTTGATCTGCTCGTCCTGTCGCGGCGCGGCGCCACGGGTGGACAGCTGGCCACCGTTGTAGAGCAGGTAGGCGTCGAGGTCCGAGTGGCGAACGCGGTCGCTTGCAGTACGGACCTGCGCCAGATCGATGCCGAGATCGCGGGCGCGCTGGCGAACGGCGGGAGACGCGAGAACGTGCGCGTGAGTCTCGCTCGTCCCGAGCGCAGTCGAAGGGCGTTCTTCCGCCGGCTGCACTGGTGAACGCGCCTCGACTTCAGGCTGCGCCTGTCGCTCGGAAGGAGCGGAGGCTTCAGCCACGGTTAGCGCCGGCAGCGCCTCTTCCTGCGCCGGCGTCGGGGCCACGGCGCCATCACCCATCGCGACACTGTCAACCCGCTCACCATCGAAGCGTGTCTCGGTGCCTTCCTGCGAAGCAATCGGGGTGTCGGCGCCGACGTCCGCATCCGTCTCGATCTCCACGAGCACGGATCCGATCGCGACCTGGTCGCCGACCTCGCCCGCAAGGCTCTTCACGGTACCTGCAACCGGCGATTCCATCTCCACGGTCGCCTTGTCGGTCATCATGTCGGCGAGCTGCTGGTCTTCCTCGACCCGGTCACCGACCTTGACGTGCCAGGCGACGATCTCGGCCTCGGCGATGCCTTCACCGATATCAGGGAGCTTGAACTGGTACGTAGCCATCAGTCAGCCATGACCTTTTCTAGTGCGAACTTCAGACGCTTCGGGCCGGGGAAGTAGGCCCATTCGTATGCGTGCGGATAGGGCGTGTCCCAGCCCGTGACGCGCTCCACCGGAGCTTCGAGGTGATAGAAGCAGCGCTCCTGCACCAGCGTGACCAGCTCTGAAGCGAAACCGGAGGTGCGGGTCGCTTCCTGCACGACGAGGCAGCGGCCGGTCTTCTTCACCGAGGCTTCGATGGTCTCCATGTCGAGCGGCACAAGCGTGCGCAAGTCGATGACCTCGGCGTCGATGCCATTCTCCTCGACAGCAGCCAGGGCGACATGGACCATCGTGCCGTAGGTGAGCACGGTCAGTTCGGCGCCTTGGCGGACTACCTGCGCCTTTCCCAGCGGGACGGTATAGTGCCCGTCAGGCACCTCCGCTTCCGCGCGCTTCGCCCAAGGGGTGACCGGGCGGTCGTGATGACCGTCGAATGGGCCGTTGTAGATGCGCTTGGGCTCGAAGAAGACGACCGGATCGGGGTCCTCGATTGCCGCGATCAGCAGGCCCTTGGCGTCGTAGGGCGTGGAGGGGACGACCACCTTCAACCCCGCGACATGGGTGAACAGCGCCTCGGGGCTTTGCGAGTGAGTCTGGCCGCCAAAGATGCCGCCGCCGTAGGGCGTGCGGATGACCATTGGCATCGTCCACTCCGCCGCGGTGCGATAACGCATGCGGGCGACTTCGGAGACGATCTGGTCGTAGCCGGGGTAGATGTAGTCGGCGAACTGGATCTCGATCACCGGCTTCAGGCCGTAGGCTGCCATGCCCACGGCCGTGCCGACGATCCCACCCTCGCTGATCGGCGCGTCGAAGCAGCGGGTCTTTCCGAATTCGCGCTGCAGGCCTTCCGTCGCGCGGAACACGCCGCCGAAGTAGCCGACGTCCTCGCCGAACACGACTACGTCCGGGTCCCGCGCCATCATCACCTTGTGAGCCGAGTTGATGGCCTGGATCATGTTCATGACGGCCATCAATCGTGCCCCGCTTCCTTGAGGCACGCGGCCCGCTGTTCCTGCAGGTTCCACGGCAGCTCGGCATAGACGTCGTCGAACATGCTCTCGATGTTGCTCCGGCCCTGCTCGGGGAGGATGCCGAGTTTCTCGGCTTCCTTCTGAGCGGCGCGAACCTCCGCGTCCGCTTCCTTGACCAGCGCGTCGTGGCGCTCGTCGTCCCACTCGCCCAGCGCGACGAGGTGCTGCTTCAAACGGGCAATCGGATCGCCAAGCGGCCAGGCCTGCGCCTCACCCGCGGGGCGATAGCCGGTCGGATCGTCGGAGGTGGAGTGCCCCTCGGCGCGGTAGGTGAAGAACTCGATCAGCGTCGGGCCGTTGTTGGAGCGCGCCCGCTCCGACGCCCACTGCACGGCGGCATAGACGGCCAGTGCGTCATTCCCGTCCACCCGCAGCCCAGCCATGCCGTAGCCGACTGCCCGCGCGGCGAAGGTGGCGCGTTCGGCGCCCGCGATGCCGCTGAAGCTGGAGATCGCCCACTGGTTGTTGACCACGGCGAGAATCACCGGCGCGTTGTAGACCGTGGCGAAGGTCATCGCCGAGTGGAAGTCGCCCTCCGCCGTCGCGCCGTCGCCGATCCAGCCCATGGCAATCCGGCTATCCTCCTTGATCGCGCTGGCCATCGCCCAGCCGACCGCCTGCGGATATTGCGTGCCGAGATTGCCCGAAATGGAGAAGAAGCCGTGCTCCTTGTCCGAATACATGATGGGCAGCTGACGCCCCTTCATGTGATCGCCGGGGTTGGAGTAGATCTGGCACATCATCTTCACCAGCGGGTAGCCGCGGCTGACGAGTAGGCCCTGCTGGCGATAGGTCGGGAAGTGCATGTCGTCGCGGTGCATGGCGGCGGCGGTGGCGACGGCGATCGCCTCCTCGCCGGTGCACTTCATGTAGAAGCTGGTCTTCCCCTGCCGCTGGGCGCGGTACATGCGGTCGTCGAACACGCGCACGGTGACCATGTCGCGCAGCATCTTGCGCAGCGTGTCGGGATCGACCTTGGGGTCCCACGGGCCGACCGCGCGGCCCTCGTCGTCTAGCACCCGGACGAGGTGGTCGGTGAGCGGAAAGGTCTCGCGCGGGTGGGCCGCCGTGTCCGGCCTCGGAGCTTCACCGGCCTTCGGGACGACAATGGAGGAAAAGTCCGGTTCGTCGCCAGGCCGGTACGGCGGCTCCGGGACGTGGAGCGCCAGCGCGGGTGCGTTGCGGCGCGAGTTGGGGTCAGCATCACTCATCGGGAAAGTCGCTTAGTGCGGGTGACGCCGGGCGGCAACGGTTGACCGTCGCTCGCGCGCGGCGCTAGGGCGCTGGCCATGTCCGATACGCCTCCAGACCGCCTTTCGCTCGACCCGCGCAGCCCGCATTTCGATGCGGAGTTGCTAAAGCGGGGGGTGGGTATCCGCTTCAATGGCTCTGAGAAGACCAACGTCGAGGAATATAGCGTGTCGGAGGGCTGGATTCGCGTCGCCGCAGGGCGGAGCCGGGACCGGTTCGGCAATCCGATGACCGTCAAGCTGAAGGGCACGGTCGAGCCCTATTACGAAGATGCCGGCGCCTCGGGGAGCGAGGACGCCGGCACCGCGGGTCAGGAAGACCAGTAAGGGTTATATTCGGCGGCCGCCAGGGGTCGCCTCGGACGGGTAGCTCGGGCGAGTCCGGCGCGAGCGGTTCCAGTCGTAGAGCTTCTTCGCGCCATAGCCGAGGGCCAGCATTCCGCCGAGGCCGCCAAGTCCGCGCCGGGCCACGTGCGCTCCTGCCGCGCCCAACAGGGCTCCGCGCAGGCCGTCGTTCCGGCCAGCCATCTTGTTGCCGATGAAGGCGCCCGCAATCTTGCCGAGCATAACAGAGTCCTTTCCTTCGATACTTCGCGCTCAAAGCGCCTGAACGCGCAATCAGGTTCCGCAACGGTCGATTGGTGAAATCTCCCATGCGGGCTTGGTGGGATTTCCCAAACGGCTCATCCAATCCTGACGATTCGTTCAGAAAACGGCGGAAAACCGGAATTGGCACGGCCTTTGTATAGATCATCCCGAAACCCGCCCAACACTGCGGGTGACAGGGAGAAGATGAAATGTACGCCAAGTCGTCGCTCTTCGCTGCGATCGCCGCGATCCTGGTGAGCACGGTCATCATGGGCACCACCCTCGCTCCGGCGCAGGCTGCCACTATCGACCTCATGGCGATCACCCATGCTTGAGCCGCTGGAAGCTCGGGTTCCCGATCGTGCCATCCGGCTGGAGCCGATGGCGGCGGAACCGCAGCGGGTCCGGACGGAATCCCGCTTTGCTCCAGTTGCGGCCTTCTTCGCCAGCCCGACGTTCAGCCGCTTGGGCGACATCATGGCGGCGAATATGGGCGCCATGCTCGACCGCGCCGAGGACCCCGCCCGCATGATCCGCATGATCATCCTCGAGATGGAGGAGACGCTGGTGGAGGTCCGCGCATCGGCGGCACGGGCGATTGCCGACGCCAAGGAGATCAAGGCTACCGTCCGGCGCCTCGAGACGATCCAGTCGGACTGGGCGGGCAAGGCGGAACTCGCCCTCGAGAAAGGGCGCGAGGACCTTGCCAAGGCCGCTCTGGGCGAGCGCCACAAGGCTGCGAACCTGGCGTGCAGCCTTGAACGAGAACTGGAGGTCGTTGCAACCACCTGTCGCGCTTACGACGCGGACATCACAAAGCTGCAAGGCAAGCTGCGGGAGGCACGGGGCCGGCAGCATGCCATTGCCACCCGCATGGACGGAGCGATGAACCGGGCGCGCGCGGCGGAACTGCTGAACGGCTCGCGCACAGCCGAAGCCTTCGCGCAGTTCGAACGGCTCGAGCGCCGGGCCGACGTGGCGGAAGGCCGCGCCGACGCTCTTGCACTCGGTAACCACGAGGACGAACTTGCCGCCCTGAAGACCGACCAGGCGATCGAGGCGGAACTGGCAGCTATGAAGACGGCGCTTGGTCGCCGGCTCAATTAGGGATGAGCAGGATCATGGAAAACAAGCCATTCTTCACCATTGACCGGCGCGAGCGGAAGCTTCTCGGGGTCTGCTCGGGGTTGGGCAATCACTTCGGGATCGACCCGACTTTCATCCGCATTGCCTGGATCGCGGTTCCACTGCTCACCTTCGTCACCGTGTGGCAGGCGCTGATCGCCTACATCATTGTCGGTGTGATCGGCGGCGCGGCGCAGCGCCACCGTCGCCAGCGGGCCGGGAGCGAGTTCGAGCGGATGGAAGAGGTCGGGCAGAGCCGCCATTCGATCCACGACGTGCGCACCAAGCTCGATGAAACCGACCGCAGGCTGATGGCCATCGACCATCACCTGAACAGCCAGAATGACGACCTCGCTCGTGAGATCGAGGCCCTGAGGAAGGAGGACACGAAATGATGGGCGCCGAAAGCATTCTCGCCATTGGCATCTTGTCTCTCGCCGGACTCGTGGTCGCCACGATCGCGGCTCTCAAGGGCTGGCAGGGCTGGCTGGAACTCAAGAAGATGGAGCTGGCTGGGGCGAGCCACGAGCGCGAGCCTTCCGCCCCGGTTGCCGGAGGGCGGATCGAGATCGCGGACCTTCGGGAACGCGTCCGCAAGCTCGAGGCGATTGCTGCCGGGATCGACTACTAGGGAGCGGGCACAAGGCCGTCGTTCATCCCGCGACGGCAAACAAGGGCGGTCCTCCCCTCAGGGCCGCCCTTGTCGCGTCAGTAGGCGAAGCGGGCGGTCAATCGGAAGTCGCGACCGGCGAGGGGCGCGTAGTCCTTCAGCAAGCTCGTGTGGCGACGGGCGTTGACGTCGAAGAGGTTGTTCGCGGCCAATCCAAGGGTCAGCTCGGGGCGCTCGGGCAACGGACGCCAATTCAGCGACGCATTCACGAGAGTGAAGGCGTTTGTCTCTGTTTCAACTGGAGCGTTGCGCCGCTGCGCGAAACTATGTTCGACCTCTAGGCGCCCATCCAAGCTGCCCCTGCGGCCCTCGACCGCCCCGAGCAGACGCAACGGTGGGATCTGCGGGGCCGGGCCGAAGTTCCGCACGGTTGCGCGGACATAGTCGGCTACACCCTCAAGGCTCCAGTCAACGCCGGCAGCCTGTCCAGCCTCGGCTCTGGCCTCGACTTCGAAGCCGGTGAAGCGGGCGCGGCTCTGGCGATACTGGTAGACTGGCAAATCGTCCTCGATCTCGCCGGTGGGTGCGAGATAGATGAAGTCCCCGAAGCGGGTATGGTAAAGGCTGGCTGCGAAGGTGAAGGGGCCGGCCGCGCGGCGGAGGGTCGCCTCGATCCCCACACTTTGCTCCTTGCCAAACTCCGTGTTGCCGATCTCGAAGGCCTGCGTTCCGGCATGGGGTCCGTTGGCGAACAGTTCGTCGGGGGAGGGGGCGCGCTCGGTATATGAGAGGTTGAGACCGGCGCGGACTCCGGCACCGACCGCATAGGTACCGCCGACCGAACCTGAGAAGCTGGTGAAGCGCCGGCTCACCGCAGGGGTCCCCAGATCCCCATCTTCCCGCGCAGTCAGGCGGTGAAACTCGATTCGGCCGCCAGCCTCGAGGCGGAGCGCCCCGCGATCAAGGTGCTGCAGGGCGAACAGACCGGTCTGCCGCTGGCGGTTGTCAGGCAGGAACTTCTCCTCGCCGCGGATCCGCACCTTTCGGTTCAGATATTGCGCACCAAACGCGCCGCCCCAGCCGTCGACAGTACGCTGGACCGCTTCCACGCGTCCTTCCGCGCCCTTGGAGAAGAAGCTGGACCCGATCTCGCCCGTTTCTTCGAGTTCGTCATGTCGGTAGTCGATGGCGCCGGCGCGCACTCGAAGTTGCTCGACGAATCCCGCAAGCGGGATTTCCGCCCGTGCGTCGTAGCGGGTCTGCTTCAGATCGATCCGGACCTGCTCCGCTTCGATCGACGGGTCGAAGCTGTAACGAACCGGAACGCCATAGAGATTGTCCAGCCGGCTCACTGCGAAGCCGACGTTGAGAGCGCCGTCCACCCAGGCCAGGCCGCCCGCGAGCTCCGATTGCTCTGCGGCACTGTTGGCCAGGACGTCCTTGAAGTCGGCGAGCTCCCGAATCTCCGGCTCCGTGCTGGCCCGTGCCTGCTCCCGCAACGAACGGCTCAGGACATGACCTCCGATCTCGAGATCCTCTGTCTTGGTCCAGCTTGCGTCGCCGTGGAGGACGAGCTTGCTCCACAGAGGGACGTCCACCGTCAGGTTGGCTCCGCGCTCGTCTGCCGCGCTGCCGAGTGTGCCGATCGCGTCGACATGTACGGGGCGCTCAGGCTCATTCCGGGGGATGCGCGAGTCGATCACGTTCACCACGCCGCCCACCGCATTGCTTCCGAACAGCAAGGCCGCCGGGCCGCGCAGAACCTCGATCCGCTCGGCCGTCAGCGGATTGATGGCGACGGCATGGTCCGCACTGGTGGTGGAGACATCGAGGCTCCCGATGCCGTCCGTCAGCACCCGGATCCGGTCGCCGCCAAGCCCGCGAATGATCGGGCGGGAAGCGTTCGGTCCAAAGCTCGTGGCGCTGACACCCGGCTGGCTGGCGAGGGTCTCGCCGATCGTGGACCTCACCTCACGGGCAAGTGTTTCGGAGGACAGGACCGAGACGCCCCCAAGCACATCTTCCCGGTTGCGCCGGACGCTGGTGATCACGATGGCGCGGCTGTCTTCCGGATGGTGATCGCCCGCATTGGGTTGGCGAGCGGCATTTAGCGCCTGCGATGCCACCGCCTCGGGATCTGACTGTTGGGCGAGGAGGGCAGCAAGGATCAGTGACGTGGACATGGCACTCGCATCGAAGAATCACGGTTGAAGGGCCGTCTAGCTTTGATGTTACAACATCGCAAATGGGAGTCGGGGGTTCGTCGAGGGAAAAGCTCCGTCGAGCGCTCGACGCGCTGGAAGGCGGAGCATCTCCGCCTGCCCCCACAGGTCGAACAAGACATGCGGCTCGCCCGCTCATCGAAGATTCAGCATTGCTGGTTGATTGGACCGCGCGTGTAACGGGTTGGTCAATTATCCCAACTAATCGGCAGCTGCGCTTCTCCTGAGTGGCTTGAAGGAGAAGCCGGCAATGCCAACCTACTGGGAAACGGGGCGTTCGCCCAATTGGCACAATCCCTGCTTGGTAGAATGCACGAGGGCCGCCGCCGGGTGGCGGTCCGGTGAGGAGTTTGAAATGGCGAGCGAGAAGACCAACCTGTTCCTGCGGAACGACACGATCTTCGGTGTGTGCGAGGGCCTCGGCGAGGACCTCGGTTTCAACCCGAACTTCCTGCGCGTGCCGCTCGGCACGATGATCATCTTCGCACCAGTGTGGGCGGTCGGAATCTACGCTGCTCTTGGGCTAGTCGTGCTTGCCTCCCGCCTGCTGTTCCCGGATCGGCGGATCGCTTCCGCTGCGGCGCAGACGACCTCTGCCGCAGGGCCGGTCGCGATTGCGAACGCGGACAACAGCGAGGAGCGCGTTCTGGAGGCTGCGTGAGCGGTGCCGGTTGCAGGATTCGAACCCGCGACCTTCGGTTTACAAAACCGCTGCTCTACCAGCTGAGCTAAACCGGCCGTCCGCTGCGACGCTATTGCGTCAGTTGCCGCCGGACGTCCAGTCCGGTTAAGCGCAGGAATGGTAACTTTCTGTTAGGACAAAAACGCTTGCTCGGTCGTGAGCCTTGAACCATTCTGCTTTGCGAACAGGGGAGCACGATGGATCAAAGTCTTAAACAGCAACTTGTTTTCGAGGCCAACAAGAAGTCAACGGGCGCGAGTTATCTGCTCTGGTTCTTCCTCGGTGGCTTTGGTGCTCACCGTTTCTACTTGGGTCGGACTGGCTCAGCTATTGCGCAACTTCTGCTGGGCCTGCTGGGCTGGATTCCCTTGTTTCTGGGCTGGGTTGTTCTCGGGGTCTGGTGGCTGATCGATGCGTTCCTGATTCCGGACATGATCCGGGTCGAGAATATGAAGACGATCAGCCGGATCGAAGAGGGGCGTCCCTACGCACTCTGACGGACGGCTTCAGGTCAGGTGATGCCGAAGGTCCACCCTTCGGTGCGCGCAAGCTCTGCGGTGAGGCCTTCCGGTGAAAAGGAGTCGGGATTTCGGGAATGTGCCCGCATCCCGGCTGCCGTCACGAGCGCGTCGGTCTGGTGATCGTTCGGCTCGAACCGGAGCCGTGCCGGAGGGCTGGCCAGACCAGCAAGGGCGCGATTGAGATCCGCGCGGGTGCGCAGCTTGGTTCCAGGCAGTCCGGCATTGCGCAGATAAATTCTCGTGTAGATCTCGACGACCGCGCTGCCGGTCACGGGTAGGTCGTCCATCGGCCAGATCGCGATGTGCGGATCGATGCGGTGGAGCAGGCGCATGCCCGAGAAGCTCGCCTTCGCGACCTGCGCTGCCCCAATCGCATCATAGGCGCTTGCGGTCTTGCGCCCGCCCTGCGCGTTCAGCCGCGCATCGCACTGCCGGAAGTGGACAAAGTCGGCCTTCGTGCCGTCCGCAATGCCGAAGTAGAAATGCCGGCGGTGGACTTGCTCCAGGAAGGAGGTGGCGCCGAGATCCTCGTCCGGAGCCTTCGCATCGACATAAGCCCAGAACTCCCGGGCGGACTTCGGCACGTTTCGTTCACCCGGCAGATAGGCCCCGCGCTCCGCAAAGGGTGGCGCGAAGCTGAAGTCGAAGCCAAACAAGGTTGGCTCCCGCGCGCCCTTGTGGAGCAGCCAGTCGGCGACCTCCTCGCGTGACCAGACGTGGCCGGGACGTACCAGGCGCGGGGCACCAGAATCCCGCGCTTCCGCGATCGCGATGCCCTTGTGGCGACGCCCTTTCGCTCCCGACCAGTCGATCGCGACGAAGGCCGTGAAGCGCCCCGTCACACCAGGGTGGGACCGTCATCGGACGGCGGAGGCGTGGTTCCCTTCAGCCGCGGCGGACGGGGAGGGCTGACCGTGCCCGAGCGGCCCTGCTCGATCCTGTCCGCATAGTGGGAGAGAATGCGTCCCGCCGCTTCCCTGCCGCCCAGGCCGAAGGCGAGGGCCGTGGCGATCGCGGCCGAGCCCAGGATCAGGCCGAACGCGAGGATCACGATTTCGTTGGCCAGGCCCATGAAGGTGAGGCCGATTGCGGTGAACAGCGCGATGATCGCGTAGCGCACGATCGTTTGGGCGTAGCCTCCCTCGCCGGTGCTGGAGCCGACCAGGTTGGCGAGCACCCGGGCGAGGAAGATGCCTGCCACGATGATCAGCGTCCCGAAGATCACCTTACCGCCCAGTTCCGTCACCTGGAACAGGAAGCCGGCGATCGCGTCCCCGCCGAGTTGCCGTGCGGCCTCGATCGCCGCCGCCAGCATGATTGCAATGAAGGCGACATTCGCCACGATGCGGGATGGAGCCGTGGTGGCGGGCACCATGCCGGTCGAACGGATCGCATCGTCAAACCCCGTCGGAGGCAGGATGCCCTCGATGATCGTCTTCAGGAAGCGAGCGGCAATGAAGGCAATACCGAGCCATAGGGCTGCAGTCAGCAGCCGGGGAATAGCGGCGCTGATCTGATCCAGCATGTGAATCGCAGGGCCACTGATCGCCTCGATGCCGAGAACCTGCAGCGCCGCAATGGCCACCGGGATGATGATGAACGCGAACACCAGGATGCCGGCCGCCCGGGCGAAGGTGGCGCGCCCCTGTCCCGGAGCGGCGCCCGGTGGAACAGCCGCGGGATCCGGCCGCACGGTGCTCGGGTGATCGCCAAGTCCCGCGCGCGCCATCCACCCGTCGACGTTGGCGGCGGAAAGCACCGTTTCCACCAGCTTGCGGACGATACGGGCGACGATGAGGCCAATGAAGAAGATCAGCCCTGCACCGATCAGGCGGGGGAGGAAGGCGAAGATCTCGGTCGTCAGCTGGTTGATGGGTTGCAGGATCTGACCAATGCCGAGGAACTGGAGCGCCGCCATGATGCCGACGAGCCAGATGATCAGCTTGGCAATCGTGCCGAGCTGGTGACCGATGGTTTCATGCTGATCGCCCGGAGTATGCTTCTGCAGGGCGGGCGTCCGGGAGACCGCCTTGGCGAGCGCCCATTTGACCGCGCGGGCCACCAGCCACGTTATCAGCAGGATCAGGAGGGCAATGGCAATTTTTGGCCCCCATTCCATCAGTTGCGCCTGCCAGTATCGGCTGGTGTCTCTGTACATCGGGTCCCTCCTGTTCAGTCGTCTGAGCTGCGCCGTTCGCTGCGCAGCTCCGCCCAGTAGCGTAGCCGTTCCGCAACCTTGGCTTCAAAGCCGCGGTCGGTCGGCTCGTAGAAACGTTGCGGACTCATTCCTTCCGGCCAGTAATCTTGGCCCGAAAAGCCGGCCTGCTCGTCATGATCATAGGCGTAGCCGCGGCCGTACCCGATGTCCTTCATCAGCTTCGTCGGAGCGTTCAGAATGTGCTTCGGCGGCATCAGGCTTCCAGTATCCTTCGCGCTTCGCCATGCCGCTTTCTGCGCCTTGTAGGCCGCGTTCGATTTCGGCGCGACTGCGCAATAGAGACAGGCCTGCACGATCGCGAGCTCACCTTCGGGAGAGCCGAGGAAATCATAGGCGTCCTTGGCGGCGAGGCACTGGACAAGCGCCTGCGGATCGGCCAGCCCAATATCCTCCGAAGCGAACCGTGTCAGCCGGCGGAGGACGTACAGCGGCTCCTCCCCCGCGGTCAGCATCCGGGCGAGATAGTAGAGCGCCGCCTGCGGATCCGACCCCCGCAAGCCTTTATGCAGGGCCGAAATGAGGTTGTAGTGACCCTCCCGGTCCTTGTCGTAGACTGCCACCCGGCGCTGCAGGAACGCGGCGAGGGCCGTTGGGTCCAGCGCTTGCTCCAGCGCGACGTCGAAGAGCGTTTCGGCCTGATTGAGCAGGAACCGCCCGTCGCCATCGGCGCTCGCGACCAGCGCATCCCGGGCCGCTGGAGTGAGGGGAAGCGCTCGGCCGACCACGTCCTCGGCACGGTCGAGGAGGCTGCAGAGTGCGACATGGTCGAGGCGGCGCAGGATCAGCACCTGGCAGCGGGAAAGCAGCGCGGCGTTCAGCTCGAAGCTCGGGTTCTCCGTGGTAGCTCCGACGAGGGTTACGGTGCCGTCTTCGACAAAGGGAAGGAATCCATCCTGCTGCGCGCGATTGAAGCGGTGGATCTCGTCCACGAACAGCAGGGTTCGGCGACCTGCTTTGGCGTGCTCTCGTGCCTCTGCGAAAACCCTCTTGAGGTCGGCCACGCCGGAGAACACCGCTGACAGCGGGACGAAGCGAAGGTCGACCGCCTGGGCCAGCAGGCGCGCGATGCTGGTCTTGCCGGTACCCGGTGGGCCCCAGAGGATGAGGGAGCTGAGCTTTCCGGCCGCGACCATCCGGCCGATCGCACCTTCCGGGCCGGTCAGGTGCTCCTGACCGACCACATCTCCGAGGCTAGCGGGACGAAGGCGGTCCGCAAGCGGGGCGTCGGCGGCCGGTGGCACGGGTGCAGCTTCCACGGGATCGTCGCTGAACAGGTCGGCCATGCACGGGCTGCTATAGGCTGCGCCGATGCACATCTCCAGCGTGGCTTGTCTTCGATGCAGCGAAGATATATCTCGATGCAGTCGGAAGGAGTCGTGAAGATGGGTTGGTATCGACAGGGTTGCGGTGGCGGCGAACGCTGGCCGCGTGGCATGTTCTCAATGGGTCCGGGCGGGTTCAGCTTCGGGCCGGGCGGGCGCTTCGAGTTCGAGTTCCGCGACGATGATTGGAGCGGAAGGCGCCGCGGCCGTCGGGGCCGCATGTTCGGGCAAGGCGAACTTCGGCTCGTGCTGCTCAAGCTGATCGCGGACGAGCCGAGGCATGGCTACGACCTCATTCGGGCGATCGAGGAGATGACCCACGGTGACTACGCGCCCAGTCCGGGCGTGGTCTACCCCACGCTGACCATGCTGCAGGACATGGGGCTGATCGAGGAACAGGCAGCCGAGGGGACCCGCAAAAAGTTCGCCGCTACCGTCGAAGGGCACAGCCACCTGGAGGAGAATGCGGGCGAGGTCGAGCGTCTGTTCGAGCGGCTGGAAGAGCATGGTTCCTCTCGCCGCCGCAGCAGCCGGCCGGAACTCGGGCGCGCAATCGGAAACCTGATGCACGCTCTTCGCAACCGCGTCGCTCACGAGGGGTGGAACGAGGACCTTCTCAACGAGGTCACCGATATCCTCGACGACGCCGCCAAGCGGATCGAACGGTTGCGCTAGCCCTTGATCCGGGCCAGGCGCTCCCGCCGCTCGATCGCGCGGAGGTAGGTCTTCACCACGGCCGAGTTGATGTGGTCCCAATCCTGAGTCTTGGCGAACTCCAGACCTGCGCGGCCGTGACGTTCGCGCAGGCTGGGGTTTTCGGCATAGGCCTGCAGCGCGTCGGCAAACGCCGTGATGTCGCCCGGGTCGGCAAGGACGCCCGTTTCTCCGTCGCGTACGAGGTTGGTTGCTCCGGTCGCTTCGGCAGCAACCACCGGCAGGCTGCAGGCCATGGACTCGAGGGTGACGTTGCCGAAGGCTTCGGTCACGGACGGGTTCAGGAAAACATCCGCGCTGGCAAGTGCGCGAGCGAGGTCTGATCCCTCCTGCTGGCCGAGAAATATGCCGCTGGGCATCCGTTCCTGGAACCAGGGCCGGGCCGGTCCCTCTCCGATCACGAGCACCTTGTGGCGCACTCCCCGGCGCGCCAGCTCGTCGATGGTGTCGGCGAAGACGTCGAGCGCCTTCTCCATCACGACCCGGCCGAGAAACGCAACGACCATCTCGTCGTCGCCGACCCCAAGGGAGCGCCGCCACTCAACGTCCCGGCGCCCTGGATGGAACTGCTCCCGATCCACTCCCCTGGACCAGATCGCGATGTTGCGATTCATCCGCTGGGCACGAAGGACGGCTGCCGTGGACTCGGCCGGGACGAGCAGTGCGTCGCAGCGGCGATAGAGCCGGCGGAGGATGGCTCGGACGGCGGGCTCCAGCGGCTCGAGGTGATAGTACGTGAGATACGTCTCGAACCGGGTGTGGACGGAGGCGATGGACGGGATCCCTCGCCGACGCGCCCAGCTGACCGCCCGATGGGCGGAGATGTCGGGGCTGGCGATATGGAGAATGTTGGGCTGAAAGGCCGCAAGGTCTCTCCGAACCCGCAACGGCAGGCCCAGTGGCAGCCGATATTCGTCACGTCCGGGTGCCGCGACGGAAGGCAGCGACACCAGGTCGCCGGTGGGCGGGAAGGCAGGACTTGCGACCGTGGGTGAATAGGCGCGAACCTGCGCACCCTGACGCAAGAGGTAGCCGACCAATCGGTTCAGCGCCTGGTTCGCGCCATCGCGAACGTAATTGTAATTGCCCGATACGAGGGCGATGCGCAGGTCGGCGGCGGTCATGACGCCCGCCCTTAGCGGCGCGGGGCGGGACTTTCCACTTTGGCGCTGGATCGAAGCAGGAGTGCAACGCAGGCGACAGCGGCTAGGCGAAGCAGAAGGGTCATGGCAAGGAGACGTGGGATGGCCACGGCTCTTTTGCAATCCGTGCTCAAGGCGTGCCTGCCGCCCGTCGTTGACGCCAAAGTGCAACTTCTCATCTGCGGAAGCCTGCCTGGCGAGGCGTCGCTGAACGCCGAGCGCTACTATGCCCACCCGCGCAACCAGTTCTGGCGCTTGCTGGAGGCCGTGATTGACGAGCCGTTGGCGGCGCTTCCCTATGAGGATCGCCTCGCCACTCTGCTGCGTCGCGGAGTGGGTCTCTGGGACGTGGTCGCCACTGCACGCCGGCAGGGTAGCCTGGATGGCGCCATGCGCGCGGTCGAAGCCAACCCGCTGGGCAGCCTGGTTCAGGAGCTGCCCGTCTTGAAGGCAGTCGCCTTCAATGGCGGAACGGCGGCTCGGATCGGCCGACGAGTGCTCGGAGCGACCAAACTGACGCTGCTCGATCTTCCCTCGTCCAGTCCTGCGCTCACCCTTCCGCTGGTCGAGAAGACAGAACGCTGGGCCGTGCTGCGCCAGTTCGTTCCGGGTGAATGATTGACACGAAAGGGGCCGCTCGCCGAAGGCTGGGTTCATGACCGACCTTCCCCCGCCTGACACGACTGCCTTGTCCATGGTCGATGAGGCGCTGGTCGCCGGAACCATCGCCAACACCAACGGCTTGCTGGTGATCCTGGCCAAGCTGGTCAGCAAGGGCGTGTTCGATGCGGCCGACCTCAAGTCGTTCAGCGAGAGCTATTCCAAGCCGCTGGACCACGAAGGCATGCGCGAGAACGAGCTCGTCAGCCAGATGCAGGATCAGATGGAGAGCACGCTGGCCGAGTTGATGCGTTTCCTGAGCGAGCGGGGGTAAGGTTCACGTCACTCCCGCGAAGGCGGAGTCCATCTCCCGATCTCCAAGAGCGCCGACAGTTCATGAGATGGATCTCCGGCCCTACGGGGATGACGGCAGGGAGCGCTGAGCCTATATCTCGCCCATGTCCCTCCTTGCCGGCCTCGGACTGTTCGCGTTCACCGTCGTGGCGATGGAGGCGATCGCCTACGCCATCCACCGCTGGGTCATGCACTCGCGGCTGGGCTGGGTGCTTCATGAAAGCCACCATCGCGACCGGAAGGGCTGGTTCGAGCGCAACGACCTTTATGCTGTCATCTTCGCCGCGCCATCTGTCCTGCTCATCTACGGCGGCATGAATGCGGGGTGGGGCGACTGGGCAATCTGGGTCGGGGCCGGAGTGGCCTTCTATGGCCTGGTCTACTTCGGCTTTCACGACGTGATCGTGCATGGCCGCATCGCCCACCGGATCGTGCCCCGGTCACGCTACTTCAAGCGCATCGTCCAGGCACACAAGATGCACCACGCGGTCGAGGGCCGCGAGGGCGCGGTCAGCTTCGGCTTCATCTACGCGCCTTCCGTGGACAAGCTGAAACAGCAGTTGGCGAGCAGTCAGGAGGCCAGGATCAGGGCGCCGAAACAGGGTGCCGTGGACGCGTCCAGAGCTCATCGCGAGCCGATGGCCTGACCTCTACCAGGGACTCCCAGAAGGCCTCCATCACCAGCGCGAGCTTTTCGGCCTTGGAGGTGGCGATGCGCGTGTCCCAGGCACGCGGCCCGAGGGCAGCGGCCTTGGTTGCGACCTCACCATAGATACCCGCGGCGGACAGCACGGCCCACCGGCTGCGAAAAGGCAGGCGAGCGGCACCCGTCTTGCTGGAGCGGCGGTAACGATCCGCCAAGCGCTCCAGCCGCTGGGTCATCCTTGCGAGGGCCGAGCGGTGACTTGGGTCGGCCAGGTCGGCGCCCTCGAGACCCTCGGCGGCAAGCCATTCATGCGGCAGGTACACGCGACCGACCCGAGCGTCGTCGACGATGTCGCGGGCGATGTTGGCGAGCTGGAAAGCGATACCAAGGTCCGCCGCACGATCGAGCGTGTCCTCGTCACCGGCGGGTACGCCCATCACATTCGCCATCATCACGCCCACGGCACCGGCCACCTGGTAGCAATAGGAGAGGAGATCCTCTTCCGTTTGCGGCCGCCAAGCCGATGCGTCGCGCTCGAACCCCGCCAGATGGTCGTAAGCGACTTCCGCGGGAATGGAGCATTCCTTCGCGACCTGGCGGAACGCCTCGAATGGCACGATCCCCGTCGGCTCATCCGCAAGCGCCCTGCCTGTCATCCGCTTGAGGAACGCAATCCGCGCCTCGGGGTCGGCGGGGGTAACAGCGTTCTGGCCGAGCGTCTGGCCATCCGTGACATCGTCGCACGCACGACACCAGCTATAGAGCAGCCAGCTACGCTCCCGCGTCGGGAGATCGAAGAGCTGGCTTGCGAACCGGAAGCTCTTGGAACCGGCGGAGATGCTCGCCAGCGCCGCTTCCACCAACCTGTCGCGATCGACGTCCGAACTCACGCCAGCATCAGCCCCGCCGTTGCCTCCGCACTGCCCACCACGCCGGGGATACCCGCCCCGGGGTGGGTCCCCGCACCCACGAAGTAGAGATTGCGGATCTTGTCGTCACGGTTGTGTGTGCGGAACCAGGCGCTCTGCCACAGCACCGGCTCCAGGCTGAAGGCTGAGCCGAGGTGCGCACCCAGATCCCGGCCGAAGTCTGACGGCGCATAGGAGAACTGGACCCGGATGCGCTCTCGGATGTCGGGGATCAAGCGCTCGGCCAAGACGTCGAGAATGACATCCGCATATTCCCGACCTTCGGCGTCCCAGTCCACCTTGGCCTTGCCCATGTGAGGCACGGGCGCCAGGGCATAAAAGGTCGAGCAGCCGGGAGGGGCCATCGCCGGATCGGTGACGGTTGGATGGTGAAGATAGAGCGACGGGTCGGTTGCGACCTTTCCGCGATTGTAGATGTCTCCGAGCAGGCCTTTGTAGCGTGGCCCGAACAGGATCGTATGGTGCGGGATGTGAGGGAAGGTCCCCTCCAGTCCAAAGTGCAGCACGAAAAGCCCGGGCGAGAAGCGCTTCCGCTTCATGGCCCGCACCTGGACGGCACCCCGGCTGCTGCCCTCGATCAAGCCGTAGCTGTGCACGACGTCGCCGTTGGAAGCCACGGCGTCAGCCACCAACCGCCAGCCGGAGCGGGTGCGGACCGCTGTGGCCCGATCCTTCTCCACCTCAATCGCGACCACCGGGTCACCGAGCCGCAGGTCGCCGCCGAGCCGCTGGAAATGGCGCACCATCCCCGCGATGAGCTTGTTCGTCCCGCCCCTGGCGAACCAGACGCCGCCATCGCGCTCCAGCTTGTGGATGAGCGCGTAAATAGAGGAGCAGGTCATCGGATTGCCGCCAACGAGCAAGGTGTGGAAGGATAATGCCTGGCGCAAATGTGCTTCTTCGACAAAGCTTGCGACCATCGAATAGACGGATCGCCATGCCTGGTAGCGGGCGAGCGCGGGCGCGGCCTTGAGCATGTCCGCCGGACTCTCGAACGCCTTGGTCCCGAGCTTTAGATATCCCTCGCGGAAAACGCCGGCGGAATAGTCCAGGAACCGCTCGTACCCGGCCCAGTCTCGGGGGTTGAGCCGCTCGATCGACGCACGAAGTTGCTCGTCGTCGTTGGTGTAGTCGAACACGGTCCCGTCGGGCCAGTCCAGCCGATAGAATGGCGTGACCGGCACCAGTTCGACATCCTGGGCGATGTCGTGACCGGACAATTGCCATAGCCGCTGCAGGCAGTCCGGATCCGTAATGACGGTTGGTCCAGCGTCGAAGACATGCCCTTCCTTTTCCCACACGTAGGCACGGCCGCCCGGAAGATCCCGAGCTTCGATGATGGTGGTCTGGACCCCCGCGGACTGGAGGCGGATGGCAAGGGCGAGGCCACCGAATCCGGCTCCGATGACAATAGCAGTCTTCACGCAGCTTCCTTCAGCACTCGCAACGCTCGCCGGACGGAAACGGGAGGTCTCCCTGCGAGAATACGGATCCGGTCCGCAAGGGTGCTCTGACCCGCGTAGAACCGCGCGATCAAGGCAGGCGAAAGGCGGTAGAAGCGCTGGAGGATGCGATAACGCTCCGGCGGGTCGGCGGCACGGAACAGCATCCGCGCGAGCAGCCGATCGAACCACGTGCGGCGCCAATGGGCAAGCGCGCGGGCGCGGGTCGCTTGTGCAAGATTTTCGAGCGGGAGCTCGTCAGCGAGCCAGGAGGCGAAGCGCACCGCCTCGGGAAGTGAATAGCTGGTCAGCGGGTGGAAGAAGCCACCGCGCGCGCCAGCGCGGGCGACGGGGTCTACTGCGGGCCAGAAGTGGTCGAAATCGCCACCCATGAGCACCGGGAGTTGGCCCTGCTCCTGCCGTGAGCGGCCCGCAATCTGCCAGCCATGGCACACGGCATAGTCCGCGATCAAACTAGACAGCCGCTCGCGGTCCAGCTCAGGACCGTTGGTGTAGTAGGTATCCTCGACGAACAGCTCCGTCGGGCTGAACGGCAGGCAGTAGACGAACCGGTACCCATCAGCCTGATCGACGGTTGCGTCCATCACGACCGGCTCCGCCAGCCCATGGCCCTGCGGGATGTGGAGCAGCTCGCCGACGAACTTCTGCCAGCCAAAATCGAGCCCCTCGGCCTTGCCACCCCTCGCGTCGAGGACTGCTCGCGCCCTGATCCGCTCCCCATTGTTCAAGGTGACGTGCGTGGGTCCAAGCTCCGTCACCTCGGCGCGCAAGATCGCGTCGGGCGGCAGGGCTGCCCGAATAACCTCGTCCAGCCGCTCGCTCTCGATGCTGCGGTAAGCATGCGGGAGGCGGCGTCGGTGCTCGGGGAAGGCAACCGTGTATGCGTCCCAGCCATGCACGATCAGCGGCTCGACAATGGCCTTGTTCCGATCTGCGATGTCGCTCTCGAAAAAGGACCACAGGTGATTGCCGCCGAGCTTCTCGCCGGGCTCGACGATCGCGACCTTCAGCTCCGGCCGGCGCTGGTGCAGCGCGAGGGCGCAGAGCCCACCCGCAAGCCCGCCTCCAGCGATCACCAGGTCGAAGCGCTCGGGCGGCATGGCGACGCTCTAGCCGGGCGGAGCGAGCATGGCGACCCCGCCGTGCGGCTAGCAATCTCCCGAGGGGTGACGGAAGGGCCGCGGCGCCGTACAAACGGGCGCTTCGAGGCACGGGTGGGGACCTGATCATGGCAAGTTGGATGAAGGTAGCGGCGATGGCAGCGGCCACTGTCGCGCTGACCGGTGCGAACACGCCCAGCGCGTCTCAGCTCAGCGTGGACCTCACCGGCCTGCGCAGTGCCAAGGGCCAGGTGCACTTGTGCCTGACGAGCCAGGCCGCGCGCTTCCTCAAGTGCAAAGACGACAAGGAGGCCGTTGCCGTGACGGTGCCCGCGGGCAAGGCAGCGCACCTCAAGCTCGGTCCCGTGAAGCCCGGCACTTACGCGCTGCTGGTGGTCCATGACGAGAACGCCAACGGCAAGCTCGACATGATGATGGGCATCCCGCGCGAAGGCTTTGGGTTCTCCAACAATCCGACAATCCACATGCGCGCCCCGAAGTTCGATGAAGTCCGCTTCCCCGTGCAGCCGGGGACTCAGACGCAGTCGATCCGCCTGCGCTATATCCTCTAGCGCATGACCCTGGTGGCCCTGGCAAGCGGCCCGCTTCTGCCGCTCGGCGCCGCTTTCGCCGCCGGGTTGATGCTCGGGGTGCAACGCGGCTGGCAGCAGCGTGACGCTGCCGAGGGATCCCGGGTGGCGGGCGTCCGGACCTTTGCACTGCTCGGTGGCGCCGGTGGCCTGGCTTCGCTGATTGGGCAACTGATCCACCCCATGGTGACTGCAGTGCTCGCCGCGGGCCTCATCGCTCCCCTGATCATCGGCTATGCACGCGAACCGCGGGAGCGAAGCGTGACCAATCTCGTGGCGGGGGTCATCGCCGTCGCCCTTGGCCTGCTCGCCTGTTCCGGACAGCCGGCCCTCGCCGTCGCAGCAGGTGCCGTCACCACGGCCTTGCTGGCTGCCCGGCAGCGCCTCCATGGGCTTATTGAGCGACTGGACCAGCAGGATGTGCAGGCATTCGCACGCTATGCAGTCATCGTTGCTGCGATCTTGCCGTTCCTCCCCAACCGCAACTTCGGCCCCTACGATGACTGGAACCCCTTCCAATTGTGGCTGGTGGTGGTGCTGGTCACCGGCTTTTCCTTCGCCGGCTACATCGCAAACCGTATCGTGGGCGAGCGCAAGGGAACGCTGGCGACAGCACTGATCGGCGGAGCCTATTCGTCCACGGCGGTCACCGCATCCCTGTCACAGCGCCTGGGGGCGGGGGAGGCCGGTCCCTATTCCGCCGGCATCGCGATCGCGTCAGCCGTCATGTACGTGCGGGTCATCCTGCTCCTTGCCGTCCTGAGTCCTTCGACGCTGCCCAGTTTCCTGCTGCTGGTCGGACCGGCAGCCCTCACCGGAGCGGCGGTTGCCTGGTGGCTGTGGAGGCGCGCGCCAGGAGCAGACGCAGGGGGCACGACGCCTCCCGGAAACCCGATCGAGATCCTGCCTGCGCTCGGGTTCGTCGCTATCGTAGCCGCGGGCGCGGTGTTCACGCGCTGGGCACAGGAGCGGTTCGGCGAGAGCGGAATTGCCCTGTCACTGTTCCTGACCGGGAGCTTCGACGTTGATGCTTCCATCGTCACCCTGTCGCAGCTTCCGGTCGGCGCAATTGCCCGTAACGTCGCCGCGCTGGCCATAGCCGGCACCATCGTGGCGAACATGCTGCTCAAGATCGGCGTGGCGTTAGCTTACTCGCGCGCTCGCGGCCGACCCGCAGCCGCCGCACTGATGGCGAGCACGGCGGTGCTGGTCGGGATGATGGCGCTGGGCTGGTCTCGCCTCTAACCCTAATCCGCGTCGTGGCTGTGGGTCATGGCCTGGGCGCGGCCGGCTTGGGTGTTGCCGGTGCCCTCCCACCAGTAAGCCTGGCGAGTGCGATTGCCGGTCACCTGCTCGTTCAGGGTTCGGGCATCGTACAGCCGACCGCCGAGCATGACCTGCGATACCTTGTCGGAGTTGCGGATGTTCTCGAGCGGGTTGGCATCGAGCACGACGAGGTCGGCCAGCTTGCCGGGCTCCAGCGTGCCGAGGTCCCGGTCCATGCCCAGTGTCTTTGCCGGCATGACCGTCGCTGCTTGCAGCGCCTGCAGCGGCGTCCAGCCGCCCTTCGCGAAGCTCCACATCTCCCAGTGCGCGGCGATGCCGTCCTGCTGGCCATGGGCGCCGATGTTCACCTGAATGCCTCGGTCCGCCAGCTTGCGCGCCTCCCGCGCTGACCACGTGTCCGCATAATCCTCCTCGGGTGCGATCTCACGTCTGGCATTGGCAGCCGCCAGGGTGCCTGGCGGGATATGGGCCTGCAGCAGTGGATGTTCCCAGACGTTCGTGTGGGCGCGCCAATAGGGGTCGCCGCCCGGACCGCCATAGGTCACGACCAGCGTCGGCGTGTAGTTGGTCTTCGTCTGCGACCACATCTGCAGCACGTCCTCGTAGAAGGTGCTGCCCGGCACGTTGTGCTCGACCGTGGCATTGCCATCCTGGATCAGGCTCATGTCCATGTTGAACAGCGAGCCGCCTTCCGGGACGACGAGCATGTTCTCGGCTTGGGCGGCGGCAACCACCATCTGGCGCTGCTCGCGCCGCGGCTGGTTGTAATTCTTCACGCTCCAAGCGCCCTGCGCCTTCAGGCGGCGGACGTGCGCCATCGCGTCGTCGAGCTTTCCGATGTCGGCAAACGCACCGGCTGCCTTGGCGCCGTAGATGATCTCTCCAGTGGAGAAGATTCGGGGCGCGAGGATCAGGCCGGCCCGCTGCAGCTCGCTTGCCGCGAAAACCTCGGACGCGGTGTTGGACGGATCGTGAATGGTCGTCGTGCCAAGTGCCAGGTTGGCCATGGTCGACCAGTTCTGCTGCGGGACGAAGCCCTTTTCGCCTTGGGGGCCATGGGCGTGGGCGTCGATGAAGCCGGGGACGATCGTCTTGCCGGAGAGGTCGACAGTCGGCGTTCCGGCCGGCACCGCGACTTGCCCGCGCGGCCCTACCGCAACGATCCGGTCGCCGCGCACGAGGATAACGCCGTCGTCGATGACTCCGCCATCCTCCCCGCGCATGGTGACGATGCGCGCGCCGGTGAGCGCGACGGTCCCGGTCGGCTTGGCCGCACGCACCGTCTGCGACAGGCTCACGCCGCTCGCCGGAGTCTTGTAGCCACCCGAATAGATGCTGCGGGTATCGGCCATGTAGAGCGTCGGGCCGATGCTCCAGTGAACGCGGTCACCGCCAGCCGAGAAGTGCATGTAGTCGCCACCGCCCACGCTCAGGCGAACGGCGGGCAGCGCCCCCTTGTCGGTGGCTGCCGTAACGTCCTGCGCGCCCGGAAGTAGCGGCATCAGGAACGCTTCATAGTTCTCGCGGAAGGCGACAGAGCGGCCGTCCGGCGAGACTTCGAAATCGCTGGTCAGGTCGCCCGAGGCGTGCACGCGGCGGCGCTCGCCGTTGAGGTCGGCGCTGACCAACTGCAGCTTGTCTTCGGCTTGCACCGTCATGAACAGCCGGTCGTTCGCGGCTCCGAACTGCGGTTTGCTTGCGTCCCGCTCGACCAGCATCGGCTTTCCGCCGCTCGCCGGAACCATGTAGATACCGGCATCGCGGCTCCACTTGTCGGAGGTCAGCCCTCCGCCGCTTCCGGCCTCGAAGGCGATGGTGCGTCCATCCGGCGAGAAATGCGGCAGGGAGTAATGGCCGGGCTCCGTCGTGGCGGCACGAGGCGAGCCGCCCTTCGCCGGCACCACCATCACTCGGCCAAGATCACCGTCCGTCCAGCTGACGAAGGTGACGGAGCGGCCATCGCGCGACCAGCTCGGCCAAGCCTCGAAGGCAAGGTCGTTTCCGCGGGTGAGCCGCCTCGGGGCGCCGCCCCCGGCCGGCCTCAGCCAGAGCTTGCCGAGGCTTTCGTACACGATCTGCCGGCCGTCCGGAGAGGTCTGGGCCCAGCGCACCATCTTGGTCTGGAAGCTGTCCGGCGCGACGTCCACCTTGGGGTGGAGCGACTCCGCCACGACCCGGTCGTCCGAGATCCTGAACGGAATCTCGCGGGCAGCTCCGCCAGCCACCGGTAGACGGCGGATCTTGCCGCCAGCCCAGAACACGATCTCGCGACTATCGGCCGTCCAGTCCATGTTCGGATAGACGCCGGTCACCGCCCAGGTCTCCTGCATGTCCTGGTCGGGCAGGTCATAGAGCTTGCGCTCGTTGCCATTCCGAAGGTCGCGAACGTAGAGCTTGGACTTGGCCCGCTCTCGCCGGACGAAGGCGAGATAGTTGCCGTCGGGTGACGGCGTCGGGCGCACCGCACCGCCGTTGCCGGCCGTCACCCGGTGGGTCTCCCCGGTGTCCAGCTCGTAGCGTTCGATCGCGAACAGCTCGCCGTTGGAGTCCTGGGCGTACTGGAAAGTGCCGCCCGGCGTGATGTTGCGGGTGAAGTAGACGTGCTTGCCATCGGGCGCGAAGGTCGGCTCGCCGAGCTCCTTCTGGTGCTTCTCGTTGACCCGCTTGACCAGCAGCACACCGCCACCGCCATCCACATGGTACAGCCACACCTCGCCCGTCCCGAGGGAGCGAGTGGTGGTGAAATGCTTCTTGGCGACGATGTAGCGGCCGTCCGGGCTCCAGCTCGGCTGGTTGAGGAGGCGGAAGTCTTCCTTGGTCAGCTGCTTCTTGTCGGAGCCGTCCGCCCGCATGATCCAGATATTGTCGCCGCCGCCACGGTCCGAGACGAACGCAATACGGGTGCCGTCGGGCGACCAGCGCGGCTGCTGTTCATAGGACAGGCCTTCCGCGATTCGGGTCGGAGTGCCACCGGCGATAGGCATGACGTAGATGTCGCCCAGCATGTCGAACGCGACGCGCGTGCCGTCCGGCGACACGTCGACGTTCATCCAGGTACCCTCGTCCGTGTTGATCGGCACCTTGCGCAGCGTCAGCCCGCGCGGATGCTCGACGTCCCACTTGGGCGCGTCCGCCTCGGCACGGGAGGCCTGCGCCGGAGCTGAGGGGGCCGTGTGCTGCGCCGCGGCCTGGCTGGGCTGATCCGTGGGGGGCGCGTCCTGGGCAGAAGCGAGGGCGCTCGAGGCAAGCAGGAGGCAGGTGAGGGGAAGCTTGGCGCGCATGCGGAACCCTGTGCTGGAGAAACGGCCAGTCGGTGGACTGCGCCGACGACCGGCAGCCACCGTGGCTCGACGAACGTGCCTGTGCAAGCGACGAAACCGCCGCGCAGCCCCTTCGCTTAGCTGGCCAGCGGCACTGCCTCGCGGAGCAGCGCATAGCTGCGCAGTCGCGCAGCATGGTCGTGGATCTGCGAGGTGACCATCAATTCGTCCGGCTTGGTGCGTGCAACGAACTCTTCGACCCTCGCGCGAATGGTGTCCACCGAGCCGATGGCCGAGCAGGAGAGCACATGCTCCAGTGTCGCCCGGGCCTGCAGCGGCAACTGCTCGAAATATCCCGCCCGAGGTGGCGGAAGGGGCGTCGGCTGACCCGCACGCAAGTTGACGAAGGCCTGCTGGATCGAGGTCGCCAAAAGTTGCGCTTCCTCATCCGTGTCCGCTGCAATGCAGTTGTAGCCGAGCATGACATACGGATGGTCCAGTTGCTCCGAGGGCTGGAACCGCTCGCGGTACACCTGGATCGCTTCCATCATCTGCGCCGGCGCGAAATGGGATGCGAAGGCGTAAGGAAGCCCAAGCATGGCCGCGAGCTGCGCCCCGAACAAGCTGGAACCGAGAATCCAGACTGGAACGCTCAGGCCCTCACCGGGAATGGCGCGCACCCGGCCGTTGGCTCCGGAAAAGTAGCCCATCAACTCGACGACATCACGGGGGAACTGGTTCTCGTGGGAGGCCAGGTTGCGCCGTAGCGCATAGGCTGTTGCCTGGTCCGTCCCCGGGGCCCTGCCGAGCCCCAGGTCAACGCGCCCGGGAAAGAGGGACTCCAGCGTGCCGAACTGCTCGGCGACGGTCAGGGGCGAATGGTTCGGCAGCATGATGCCACCGGCCCCAATCCGGATGCTGCTCGTCTGCGATCCCACGTAAGCCAGCGCCACGGCCGTTGCTGCGCTCGCGATCCCGGGCATCGAATGGTGTTCCGCCATCCAGTAGCGGCGGAAGCCGAGCTGCTCTGCCGTACGGGCCAGCTCCGCCGAATGACGCAGTGCGTCACCTGCGGTGGACCCTTCGGGAATGGGGGCGAGGTCGAGAACGGAAAGCGGAACCATCGACCCAAGCTGGGGTGTGGCTTTCCGCAAACAAGCGCTTAATCTTGCGCGTTCTGAGCCGATTGTGCGTCGGAAAGGTTCGCGTCGATCGCCTGGGCGCGCGCGGAAATTTCACTCGACGTGTCATTGAACCGCTCGTCGAAGTCGCGGCGGTCCCCGCAGCCGGCAACCAGCAAAAAGGCAACTAAGAACAACGCCAAGCGCATCAGTACGTCTTCCGATAGCGAACGCTCACATTGGTATTTCCAGATCCACCAGCCTGGCTCAGGATCGACAAGCTCCGGCTCAGGGTCACCTCCAGCTGCGTGGCGGTGAAGCCGCGGGCGTCCGTAACCACCTCCAGATAGATGTCGTCACTGATGTACTTGCCAGCAGCCAGGGCCGCGCCGCGGCCGCTCGCATCGTCCGGTCCCAGGATGCGCAGCCGGTCAAAGCCGGTCGCCGACCGCAGCTTGCCGAGCGGATTGAGCCCGCCCCCTGAACCCCGAAGGGCGTTGAGCGAAGCTGCCAGCTGCACTGCCTGAATTGCGGATAGGCTTCCGACCGAGTTGCCGAACAGGATACGGGAGACAATCTCGTCCTGCGGCAGACCAGGCGTGCTCGAAAAGGCGATCTGCGGATTGAAGGCCGAACCGGTGACATTCACCGTCACCACCACGTCCTCGATCTCCTCGGATGCCGCGATGGTGATCTGGGCACTTTCCGTGCCGCCGCCCGGAAAGCGGATGCGTCCTTCCTGCAGCTCGAAGGAACGGCCGGCGAAGCCGAGCGTGCCTCGGATGAGGTCAATGGAACCGGCGATCCGCGGATTGCTGCTGGTGCCCGTCAGGCGCAGGTCCGCACGCCACTCCGACTCGAGGCCCATGCCGCTGACGAACAGCTCGTTCGGCGCCACGATGCGCAGATCGAGGTTGACATCCCCGAACCCGGACGGTGCGGGTGGCGGAGCATCGCCCGTGACCCTCGGCCGACCCCGCGGCGGCTTGAACCGCACGCCCGTGAGTTCCGGGACTTGCGCGGAACCCTGTCGGATGATCTGGTAGCGCGTCTCGGGCAGGCGCACCGTGCCGGTCAGCGTCGGGTTTTGGTTCGCGGCCTTGATCAGCCGAACATTGCCCGTCGTGGTGACGCGCAAGTCCTCGCTGTTCGCCAGCCGCGCATTGTTGAGGGTGAGCTCGAAGTTGGCCGGGTAGCCGCTCGCGGCCGCAAGGCTGACGTACCCGCTGCCCGCGACTGTCCCGCTTCCCGCATTGGCGCTGAGTTGGTCGATCTGCAGCCGCTCGCCGGTGAAGCGGCCAGCAAGGGTCATGTTGGTCAGGCGCGTGCCATAGGTCGCATTGTCGTAGGTGAGCCCCCGGCCGCGAACGACGCCAGTGAGGCTCGGCCGCGACACACGTCCGCCGAAGTCCGCCGCGACGCCAAGCGTTCCGGTCAGCCGTTGATCTGCCAGCCCAGCCAGCGAGAAGAGCGAGTCCGCCGGCCCGATGTAGCGGATGCCGCCGCTCACCGGAGCCCCGGAGATGCGCTCGGCCCACGACCCGGCCCCGGGCCCCAGCGGCTGGATGGCAGCCTGCACCCGGCCAACGACCGTTCCGCGTGTCCGCATCACGGCACGCAGGGTGCCACTGCCTGGCTGGAGATTGGCGACCAGATTGACATTCAGGGGCCGGCTGACCGTGGCGGCGGTGGTTCGGGTGAAGTTGCGGATGGCAAGGCTCGCGTCCACGCGCGGGAGGCTGCTGCCTGCCTGCACGAAATCGATGCTGCCGGTCGCCTGTCCACCAACGCCGAGACCTGGTACCAGCGCGTTGATCAGGGATAGGTCGAGCCGATCGATGCGGCTCTGCAGGCGCAGTTCCTTGCCGTAATTGCCCGCAAGCCGGACGCTGCCCTGATCCAGCACAAGCCGTGTCGGCAGCAATTCGTAGCTGCCGTTTCGCGGAATGATCCGGGCGGGCGACTCGGTCCGGACATCGATGCCGTTCACGCGGCCACGTAGCGCGGCACGCCACAAGCTCGGCTGAAGTTCGCTGTTGAAAGCGAAACGGAAGGGCACGCCTGACGTGCCTTCAGCGATGCCGCGCGCGAAGCCTTGGCCACCGCGATGATTCACCTGCGCGCGGAAGGCCGTGAGGTCGGTGGAGCCGAACCGGGCTTGGGCCAGTTGCACGTCGGCGACGACCTCAGGTCGGTCATAAAGGATCACGCGAGCATCGACGATGGCGGCGCCCACCGCGATGTTCGCGGGTGCGGGCAGGACCGTGTTGCTGGCCCGCAAATTAACGATCGCCTGCTGAAAGCGACCGGTAGCATCGAGGCGGACCACGCCGGCCAGGCCTTGCCCGCTCGCGTCGAGGCGCCCGACGAACGGACCGGCAGCGGACTGCCGAACTCGGCCACGGACGCCGATCCCGGCCAGGGTTGCCCGCCGGATATCGATGATCAACGGACCCGCGGCAGTTTGGACCGCAACATCTGCCGTAAATGGACCGTAGTTGCTCTGTCCGCTCGCTTGGACCAGATAAGCGTTGCCGACGCTGCGGATTTCGGCGCGGAGCCCGGCGATCCCCACCCCCAAGCCGGGCCGCTGCGCCGTGACGATCGCGCGGGGGCTCGCAACCGTGCCTGCAACCTGCACGCCGACCGGGCCGTACTGGCGTGAGACGCCGCGGGCGCGAAGGTCAATCCGACCATCGGGCGAGTAGCTTCCACTCCCGTCCGTGACCCGCAGCTCCGGCGCCGTCAGGCGGAGGTTGGCGAACCGGATCACGCCGTCGGAGCCGTAGCGGACGTCGCTCGAGGCCACGAGATTTCCGCCGAGGAAGCTGCGCACACCGTCGTTGAACAGCCTGGTGGATTGGGCTCGGATGCGGCCGACGAGGCTGATGCCGCCGTCAACTTCCCGACGAAGGTCGGCGTTGGTTTCGAGGTTGAAGATGCCCACGCTGTTCACGCGGTAGTCGTTGATCCGACCCTCGATCGCGCCGGTGTACAGGCCGGTCCCGACATCGGCGAGGACGATGGCGGTGGCGTCGATCCGGTCGGAGCGGATGCGGAGATTTTCGGACAGGATGCGGGGCCAGTCGACCGCTAGATCGCCGTCCATGCGCACGTTGGTGATGGTCCCGCCCGCCACCGTGTCGAGCCCGGTGATGGCTCGCGCCCGCGCCGTAACGGGTACGGCGATGAAGTCGCGACGGAAGCGGGCAATGCCGCGCGCATCTAGGCCCTGCACGGCCATGTCGTTGAAGGCGAGGGTGGTCGCGGTCAGGCGGTAGTCTACGGTCGGCCGGCGGAGTTCGCCATTCAACGTCACCAACGCCCGCAGGTCGCGCCCCGCGAGATTCGGTGCGAGCGCGCCGGGCTTTAACAGCGCAAAGTTGAGACGCAGGTCCTGGAGGCGGTTGCGGCCGAGGTCGGCAACGCCGTTCGCCACCAGGGTGAAGGCATCGCTCCCGATGCGCCCGTTTAGCTCTGCCCGCCGGTTCTCCCAGGTGGACTGGAGCGCGACGTTGGTGATGGGGCCAAGGAGGGCGGCGGTGGGACCCTCCACCAGCCGAGCAACCCGGGTCGGCCCGCTGACACCGAAGGTGCCGTTGCGAGCCGTCAGCCGGAGCCGGGCGAAGGCGGCGTTGTCGAGATCGGCGAGCAGCCGCCCGTTCCAGCGTTGCCAGTCGCCGGCGCCGTCCACCTGGACCTTGATCGGTGCGTTCAGGCCGGCCAGCTTGGCGACGAGCCCGTTCGCTGGACCGCTGAGAAAGGCCTTCAGGGCTAGCCGGTTCTCTTCTGGCACCGCGTCGAGCTGCAGCGCCAGTCGGTCGCCGCCGGCACGGCCTTCACCGCCGATCACAGCCGCTTGAACTGCGACCTGAGCCCGCTGGTCCGCAATCCGCGCACGGCCATCGACGGAACCGACCCGCCGCTCGCCCGTGACGGCTGCTTCCAGCACCAGCCGGTCGATCTTCAGCCGCCCGATGCTGATGTCGAGATCGGGAAGCAGCGGTCCCTCGCTCGGCGGCGTTGCGCGGAATTCGGGCAAGCGGCGCAGCGTCGCGGTCGGCGCGAGCAGGCTGCGGATGTCGACGTGGTTGTTGAGGTAGTCGAACGGCCGCCAGTCGAGGCGGACGAGCGGAGCGGCGAAGAACACTCCGCGCGGGTCTGACAGGGTGAAGCCACGGATGGTCATGGCCCCGTAGAGCGAGCCTTCGATCCGGCCCACGCCGATCTTCATCCCGTTTGCGAACTCGAGACCCTCGATCCGCTCGGCCACGAAGCGGCGGCCCGGATCGGTGTTGATGGCGACGATGCCGAGCCCCACCAGCACTAGCAGGCCTAGGACAAGTCCAAGCACCCACTTCGCGATGCGCAGCGGCCAGTTGACGTGGCGGCGAACAATGACGGTCTGATCGCCGTCATCACGCGGCACTTCACCGCCAGGGACCGCGACGTCGCTCATCAGAAGGCTTGCCCGATCGAGACGTAGACGTTGATGCGGCTTTCGCCTTCGCGGCGGCCGAGCGGCGTTGCGATATCTACGCGCAGGGGGCCGAAGTTCGTGTAATAACGGGCGCCAATCCCGACGCCCGCGCGCAGGCCCTGGAAGGTCGGCAGCCGTTTCTCGTAGACCTGCCCGACGTCGACGAAACCGACGACGCCATAATCGCCGAACCGATAGCGGACCTCGGCCGAGCCCTCGACGAGGCTGATACCGCCGATGGGGTCCCCGTTGGGGTCCTTGGGACTGAGCTGCTGGTAGCCGAAGCCGCGCACCGACCCGCCGCCACCGGCGTAGAAGCGCCGCGATGGAGCAAGCTCGAACCGTTCGATGCCGAGAGTCGTGCCGACCCGCGTACGGCCCGCGAGTACCATGCTATCGCCGACCGGATAGTAGGCGCTGGCGTCGAGCTGGCTGCGCAGATACGGCTGGAAGCCGTCGCTCAAGGCCCCTTCCGGCTGCGCCAGGATCTGAGCCCGGAAGCCCCGCGTCGGATCGAGCAGGCTGTCTGTCCGGTCGAACCCGACCTGCCCACTGAGCCCGCCGATGAGAAACTTGCGCTTGTTACGCTCGCCAAGGGTGAAATCGTAATCCTCCTCGACCGTGCCCAGGATCTCCGCGCCCACCGCCCAGGTGAAGGTCTTGCGCCAGATCGGTGTGCTGTCGCGGCTGAGGCGGGCAAAGAGCCGCCCGGTCAGCGCATCGAATGCGTCCAGTCGGCTGCGGAGCGCTTCGAGGCCGACCTGGAAAGTCCGATCGCGCCTGCCCGCGTTGGAACGGCGGAAGGTAACTCCCGCGCCCTGTTGCCGGCTGCCGAGCACGGCATTGGCGATCAGCGCCCCCTCAGGTGGAAACAGGTTGCGATGGGTCCAGCTGCCCTCGAGCCGGAAGCCCTCACCAGTGCCGTAACCGGCGCTCGCCGCCAAGGTCCGCGGCGGTCCAGCGTCCTGCGTCACGACCATGGTGACATATTCGGTGCCGTCCCCAACCGCCTGCCCGGTGCGCTCCGGCTGCACCGCAACGGTGGAGAAAAGTCCCGTGGCAACGAGCGCCTGGCGGAGGTCGTCGACCTTGCGGCTGTCGTACAACTCGCCCCGCTCGAAGCGCGCAATGACGTCGACATGCTCGGCCCCGAAGGCCAGGTCGCCGGTGGTCCGGAAGCCGCCGAACCGGGCGCGGGGCCCCACGGTGATCGGGAGCGTGTAATCTCCCAGGTGGGTGTCGGGATCGAGCAAGACGTCCCGCTGTCCCACCTCGGCAAACGGGTAGCCCTCCTGCGGCAGGACGACGGCGACATTCGCTTCGGCACCCTGGATCCGCTGCGCCACGATGGGCTCGCCGATGTTCAGCGCCAGGCTCTTGTCGACAAGCCCGGGGGGCACGGTCGCATCCGCCTGCAGGGTAATCGTGCCCAGCTTGTAGCGCTCACCAGGCGCAACCAGCAGCACCGCGGTGACCGGCTGGCCGCTGGCGGCCGGAGAGCGGTCGATGCGGGTCGTGACCTGGGCATCGTACCAGCCCTCGGCATGGAGGATGCGCTCGATGAGCTTGCTGTCCTCGGTCAGCCTTGCGGACAGCTGCGCCTCGTTGGCGACGTCACCTTTGCCCTCGCGGAGCGCGGAAAGATCGCGGAACTGGGCGGCAAGATCGGCATCCGTCTGAGCGTCCGCGAGCTCCAGTCCTTCCACGCGAGTCTTGTACTCAATCTCGACCGGACCTTCGTTCGGGTCGGGCTGGGCGAACTCCACTTCGCGGACGTCGAACTGGTTGAGCGGCGGCAGCGGCTGGCTGAGTTCGGGGTCCGTGCTGGGTGCGACGGTCGGATTGGTCTCGCCCGCGATGATGCGCTGCTCGAAATCCGCGACACTTTCCAGCGGGCCTTGTAGCGCTGGGTCGTCCGCGCCGAGCGGGGGAACCTGGGTATTGAGCTCCTGGTCGGTCACGATGGGTTCGATCGCCGGCAAGCTGGCACCGGGTGGCGGAGGGGGTACCGGAACGGGCTGGGATCCCCCTGCCGTCTGAGCGAGCGCGGGGGTGGCCGAAACGAGGGTCAGCAGGGCAGAGCAGGCGAGCAGGCGACCTCGGTCGAGGGGCCGCCGCCCGCAGGACACGAGCAACTTCATCCACCACGAAACTCTTGTGGTTCCGAAACGATGCTTCGGCTTTGTTGCTGCACCGCCGGCTGTGTTCTTGCTGCAACAGCGAGTGTACGGCTGCGGCGATCGGATCTGAAGATTGAGCGCCCGCTCGCCTCTGGGCGATGACCCGCACTTCATCATCATTACCGGCGGGGCATAGTCCCTGCTGAAGGACCGGCCGGGTACCTTTCGGCTGTAGGCGTCGATGAACTTCTTGCGGGTGAATCAGTCAACATGGGCGGCGCTCCAAGGAAGCGCCGCCCACTTCCACGATGCCCTCCGACCTTAGGCCGGGCGGCGGGCGTAGATGCCGTAGCCGGCGATCACCGCATAGCAGAGCGCCGGCAGCAGCAGGGCAATGCCGAGGCTTCCGCTGACGTCCGCCAGCATTCCGGTGAGCAGCGGCACGACGGCCCCACCGAAGATGGCGATGTTGATGATCCCCGACCCATCCGCCGCGCGCGCTCCCAGCTTCTCGCAGGCGAGGCTGAAGATGGTCGGGAACATGATCGAGTTCATCAGGCCGATCGCGAGCAGGCTGTAGGCGGACACCGCGCCCTGCGTGTTGGTCGAGACGAGGATGAGCGCGATTGCGCCGCACGCCACGGTGGCAAGGATCTTGCCCGGGCTCATGATGCGCAGGAAGTAGGAGCCGATGAAGCGACCGATCATCGCGCCGCCCCAATAGTAGAAGATCATGTCGCCCGCGCCCCGCTCGGTAAGGCCCAGCACGTGCGACTGCATGAGGTAGTTCACGATCAGCGAGCCGATCGCGACCTCCGCGCCGACGTAGAGGAAGATGCAGAGCGCACCGAGGCCGAAGCGGGAGCGCCTGAGCAGCGAAAAGCCGGCCAGCGGCGAGCTCGCCTCGTGCTGCTCGCCCTTGAGGCGATTGCGGAACAGGAACACCGCGGCCGCGATGACCGCCAGCGCGACGGCAAGGCCCAGATAGGTGTTCACGATCGCCCGCGTCTCCGCCGTGCGATAGGCCTCCAGCGCGTCGCCGCTCAACTGGCTGGCGCTGAGACCGGCAAGGCTGCCGAGGATCAGGGCCGAGCCGACGATCGGGAAAACGGTCGTGCCGAGGCTGTTGAACGCCTGGGCGAAGGTCAGCCGGCTGTGCACCGTGCGCGAGGGCCCGAGCAGGCTGATCAGGGGGTTGGACACGACCTGCACCACCACGATGCCGCTGCCGAGCACGAACAGGGCAAGCAGGAACAGGCCGTAGGTCGCGGTCTGGGAGGCGGGGATGAACAGCAGGCAGCCAACCATCATGATCAGGAGACCTGCGATTGCGCCGCGCATGTAGCCGATCTTCTTGACCAGCTGCGCACCGGGGATGCCGATGACGAGGTAGGCCGTGAAGAAGCAGAACTGCACCAGCATGGCCTGGGTGTAGTTGAGCGTGAACAGCTCCTTCAGCTTGGGGAGGATCACGTCGTTGAGGCTGGTGATACCGCCGAAGATGAAGAACAGCGCAAAGACAAAGGTGCTGAGCTGGCCGGCATTCTCCGGCACCTGTTCGGTGGCGGCGCCGTCCAGAGGAGAGACCGTCGCCTCGTCGCGCGCCGCGGAAATGTTGACCATGCCTTGCCCCTATCTGCCCGAACGTCCTTGGTTAGCCGGAAAGACCCCGGTGGCAAGCCCCGTTGTAACCGGTTACCTGCGAACGCGGGGCTTCGAGCCCTCCTTCTGGGCGTTTCGACACTGACGGTGGCGACGGCCGTCGCGGTCCCCGCCGCGGCCCAGACCATCACCGCGACGCTGAGCGGGCAGGTCCGTGATGCCCAGGGTGCTGCCGTGGCGGGAGCCGTGATCACCGCCCGCAACGAGGGGACGAACCAGACCGTCACGACCCGCACGGACGCGAACGGCCAATACACTCTGCCGGGGCTGCGTCCGGCGCCTTACACCATCACTGCTACGATCGGCGAAACCACGGTCACCGACCGGGTCACCATCGCGATCGGGCAAAGTGCGACGCTCGACCTTGCGCCGGCCGCGCCCACTGCGACGCCCACGGATCAGGCCGCCGCGGCAGGCGGTGACGCCATCGTCGTGACGGGTCGCCGGCTGGTGGAGACGCGGACCAGCGAAGTCGCGACCAATGTCAGCGAGCAGCAGATTCGCCGCTTGCCGCAGACGGACCGCAACTTCTTGGCGTTCACCCAACTTGCCCCTGGCGTGAAGTACAACGACGGCGACACCACTAAGGGGTTCCAGAGCGGCGCTTCAACGGTTGCGGGCGTCAACGTGTTCATCGACGGCGTGAACCTGAAGAACACCGTCCTCGATCAAGGAGTCGCCGGCCAGCAGGACAGCCGTGGCAATCCTTTCGCCCAGTTGGCGGTGCAGGAATTCCGCGTCATCACGCAGAACTACAAGGCCGAATACGAGCAAGCGTCCGCGGCGATCGTGACCTCAGTCACCAAGTCCGGAACCAACGAGTTCCACGGCGACGCTTTCGTGTCTCATACAGGCAAGAACCTGAGTGCGAAGAGCATCTTCGACAAGCGCGCCGACCGTTCCAAGCCCGCGTTCAAGCGCACACAATATGGATTATCGCTCGGTGGGCCAATCATTCGCGACAGACTGTTCTTCTTCGGCGCTTACGAGGGTAACGATCAGGACCGTGCAAGCACGGTAACCCTTGGCACGAACGACCCCTTCTTCGTTGACCAATTCGGTGACTTGGAGGGTAACTTCATCAGCCCGTTCCGAGGCGACCTGTATTTCGGCAAGCTGACCTTCCTGCCCGACGACGCGAACACAATCGACGTGTCGGCAAGCCGCCGCAAGGAAACCGATGTCACTGGCTTCGGCTGCAACTTCAACTGCATTGCCAGCTACGAGGCGGCCGAGAACAAGCGCAACACGATCGACACCTACCTCGGCAAGTGGACGTATCGCGGCAACGGGCTGCTGAACGAGGCGTCGATCGATTACCTCAACTACAACTACAATCCGACCTCGCTGTCCCCGGAAAGCCCGACCTTCGAGTATGAAGGCATCATCATCTTCGGCGGGAAGGACGGGAGCCAGGATATCAAGCAGCGGAACCTGACGTTCCGTAACGACCTGACGATCCCCGAGGTGGAGTTTGCCGGCAGTCACACCTTCAAGGTCGGCATCAAGTACTCGCGCCAGCGCTACGAGTTCAACAAGCTCTTCAATGTGCAGCCGAAGTACGTGTTCCGGGGGCCGGACTACAGCTTCCCGCAGCAGGCGTTCCTGGGGCTCGGCGATCCGACCATCAAGGCGAAGAACAACGTCTTCGGCATCTACGCGCAGGACGACTGGGACGTCACGGACAAGCTCCAGCTCAATCTCGGCATCCGCTGGGATCGCGAGAGCAACATGTTCAACAACAACTACGTGACTCCGGCGAACGCCGCCGCGCTGCTTCGGCAGCTGCCGCAGACCGATTACTTCGATGCCGACGACTACATCACGGACGGGAACGATCGGCCCGTCTTCAACATGATCCAACCGCGCATCGGCTTCAGCTACGACTTCTTCGACAACCAGAGCACCGTGCTGTTCGGTGGTTTCGGCCGCTATTACGATCGCAACGTCTTCAACAACACGCTCGATGAGCGTTTCCGCCTCCAGTACACGATTGGGCGGTTCGAGTTCTCCGAGGATGGCAGTCCGCGCAACGGAATCCCGACGGTCGCGTGGGATCCGGCTTATCTCACTCGCGAGGGGTTGATCGCGCTGCAGGCCACCGCAATCACGGGCCTGCCTGAATTGTTCGCGGTCAAGAACAACGCCAAGCCGCCCCGGACCGACCAGTTCAGCTTGGGTGTTCGCCAGCGCCTCGGCAAGTCCTGGACCGCGTCGGTGACCGGAAGTTATATCCGCGGCAAGAACGGCTACACGCACCTGTTCGCGACGCGGCAGAATGGCGGCACCGGCAACTGCTGCGACGTCGCGCTCGCCAACTCCTTCGGCTACGCGAACGTCCTGATCGGCAGCGACAGCCTGGATACGCGTTACAAGGCGCTCTTCGTAACCTTGGACAAGCCTTATACCGTCGCGTCCGGTTGGGGCCTCAATGTCGCCTACACGCTGCAGAAGGCGGAGCAGAACGGAAACGACCTGTTCAGCCTCGATCGCGTGACGCCGGATGACTTCGGCTTCCGAGACAAGGCGGGCATCGAACGGCATACGCTGGTGATCGGCGGCCTTGTCGACCTGCCCTGGGGCTTGAAGGCGTCCACCCTCACCAAGCTGGGCAGCGGACAGGCTTACCAGACGTTCTTCACGACGGATTTCGCCGTCCAGAACAACGTCATCGGGGCGGCCTTCCCCGACAAGAACTGCCTCGGCCTGTTCGCCCGGTGCGAGGTCGACGTGACCCTGGAGAAGGAGTTCGCGCTGTTTGGGTCGCATCGCGCGACGCTTGCGCTCGACGTGTTCAACCTGTTCAACAACAAGAATTACACGTCGTTCAACAGCTTCGTGTGCTGCGGCCAGCCGCCGGAGAACTTCAACTTCGGCGAGCCGAATGCGTTGCTCACGCTGCCGCGCAGGTTGCAGCTGCGCGCCGCTTACCGGTTCTAATGCGGGAGAGCGCTGCGTCGGGGTCTATGGATCGGCGACGCAGCGCTTCCGGTTTTTTGAGAGCGTAAGAGACCAGATGTTGAAGCGAGCTCTGCTGGTCCTTGCACTGGCGCCATTGCCTGCTGCAGCCGCCGCGGAGCAGCGCACGACCATCAACCCGGTCGACATCGACTATCGATACAATTTCGAGCAGATCTACACCGACGCTTCCTACCGGACAGGCGCGGACCCGGCGATCGTCAACCATCGGGGCGTCTTCTACATGTTCGCCACACTGGCGGACGGCTACTGGCGCTCGACGGACCTCGCGCACTGGAGCTTCGTGACGCCAAGCCGCTGGCCGTTCGACAGTATCGTCGCGCCAGCCGCCTGGTCCGATGGCGAGAAGATCATCCTCCAGCCGTCGATGATGGAGCCGGAGGCCATCCTGTCCACGACCGACCCGGACAGCGGAAAGCTCGATTTCCTGGTCCGCCGGATGCCGCCGTTGCCCGGCTCCGTCGACAAGGCGCCCGAGGAGATGAAGCCCGGCGAGATCCCGCCCGGTCCGTGGGATCCGGCGTTGTTCAAGGACGACGACGGCAAGTGGTACATGTACTGGGGCTCGTCGAATGTCTTCCCGCTCTACGGCAGCGAGATTGCGTGGGAACCGGCGAAACTCATCTACAAGACGCATCCCAAGCCGATGTTGGGGATGGACCCCGAGAAGCACGGGTGGGAGCGGTTCGGACAGGACCATTGCGCCTGCTGGGAACCGGGCCGGCCCAGCCCCTCGTACATGGAAGGGGCGTGGATGACGAAGGTCGGCGGCCGCTACTACCTCCAGTACGGCGCGCCCGGGTCCGAGTTTAACGCCTACGCCAACGGAACCTACGTCTCGGACAAGCCGCTAGGCCCTTTCACTTACGCGCCTTGGAACCCGGTCGCCTATCGGCCCGGAGGGTTTGCGGAAGGGGTGGGCCATGGCTCCACCGTGCAGGACAATCACGGCAACTGGTTCAACAGCGGCACGTCCTGGATCGGCTACAATTGGGGGATGGAGCGGCGGATCGCCATCTATCCGGCGCGCTTCTACCCGGACGGGCAATTCAACGCCTCGACGCGGTTCGGTGACTGGCCGCGGCTGGTGCCGACGGGCAAGTTCACCGACCCCGACAGCCTCTTCGCGGGGTGGATGCTGCTGTCCTACCGCAAGCCGCTGAGCGCATCCTCGACGCTTGGCGAGTTCGCGGCGAACCGCGCGAGCGACGAGGACCCGCGGACCTTCTGGGTGGCGGCGAAGAACGCCTCGGGCGAGTCGCTGACCATGGACCTGGGCGGTTCCCGCGAGGTGCGGGCGGTGCAGGTCAACTTCGCTGACTACAAGGCGGGGCGCTACGCCGATGCGCCGGACATCTACACCGAGTTCGAGCTGCAACATTCGGCGGACGGGCGGGTCTGGCAGCCGCTCGCCCGCACCGAGCCGCCGCGCCGGGACCGGCCGAACGCCTACTTCGAGCTGCCCGAGCCGGTGCGTACGCGCTTCATCCGATACGTGCACGGGCACGTCGGCGCGGCGCACCTGGCGATCAGCGACCTGCGCGTGTTCGGGCGGGCTGACGGGCGGGCGCCTTCCATTCCGGCGAGCGTGACCGGCAGGCGGCACCAGGATGAGCGCGACGCCACCATCGCCTGGCGCCGGGTGCCGGGTGCGGTCGGCTACAACATCCGCTGGGGCATCCGGCCGGATCGGCTGACGCAGACCTACCAGCTGTGGGCAGGCGAGCTCGAGGGAGGCGCGGCGCTGCAGAAGGAGCTGAAGGCCCTGAACGTTGGCGTGCCCTACTGGGTCGCTGTGGAGGCGTTCAACGAGAGCGGCGTGTCCCGGCTGAGCCGCCCGGTTCGCGTGCGCTAGGAACGCAGCCAGCCGCCCGTGAAGCCCGCCCGTTCGAGGCCGAGCCGGATCGCCGGCACTTCCCGCATCACGCGCCAGACGAACTCGCTTCGGTGGTTTGCCGCCTGGAGCAGGATGGGGCCCTGGTCGATGCCGAGGTAATCGCGGGCGACCCAGCCGCGTTCCGGATCGACGCTGCCGGTTTCAGTCTGCAGGCCCTGGTAGCGGAAGCTCGGATTGAAGCTATCGCGGAATCCGTAGCGGCCGTAAAGTTGCGCGCCGTGCTCGCGCAGCATGGCCTCCGCGCAGGGGATGACGATCTCCGGCGCGAACGGCAGGGAGCCGAGCGCAGCGGTTGGTGCGAGGGTGCCATCGTCCAGTCCGTCCGGCTGACTCACCGGTCCGCGCGCGGCATAGTCGTGGAAACGCCGCTGTTCGCCCTTGAATGGCAGGGTGAAGCCGCCCGGCCCGTCGCAGGCGGTAAGGCCCCAGATGCGATCCGAATAGCCTTCCCAGCGCATTGAGTTTGCGGCGCAATAGGCACGGTTGGCGTAGGTCGCGCGGCGGCTGTTCTCGAAATAGTCGAGCCCGGCTGCTCGCATGGGCTGATCCTGGATGCCGCGGAAGTCGATCCAGATGTGGCTGTACTGGTGCCCGAAGAGCGGTGCGAAAGCGAGGTGGCGTGTCGCACCTTCGCCACGCCAGTGCTTCGGATAGGGAGCGGTCCAGGCGCTCCACAGGTTCTCCGGTACACGATGTACTGGCGCGCCAAGGGCCAGGATGTTGACCGCCATGCCTTCATTGTAGCCGGTCCAATTGGCCTTGATCAGGCCCGTTTCCGGGTGCCAGCCCATGGAGATTGGCAGGCGCCCGTCGCTGCGGAAGAAGTTCCAGTCCGCTCGGGCGTAGATGGCTTCGGCAAGGAAGCGGATCTCGCGCTCGGCGGGATGGGTGCCGTCATAGAAACGGCTTGCGAAAAGGACACCGAGCAGCAGCAGCGTGGTGTCGACGCTGGACAGCTCGATGCGCTCGAACCGCAGGCCGGTCTGCATGTCGAGGAAGTGGTAGAAGAAGCCGCGATGTCCGCTGACGCCGGTTGCCTGCGGACCCTGTGGGGCGTTCCAGAAGAAGCGCAGCGTCGTCAGGGTCAGGTCGCGCGCCGCGGCACGGCTGCACCAGCCTCGCTCGACCCCGACGCCGTAAGCGGTCAGCGCAAATCCGACCGCGGCGATGCTGGAGAAGCTTGGGGTGGGCCAACGGTCGGGCACCAGGCCGTTGGCGCGGTTCACGGTCTCCCAGAAGAAGTTGAAGGTTCGCCGCTCGAGGTCGTCATAGAAGCGCGGCAGAGTTCGGATGCGTGGGGTTGCGAGGCTGGCAGCGCAGCCGGGCAGCATGGCCGCGCCAACCGCAGCCGCGCCGCTGCCGAGGAATTCGCGGCGGTGCAGGATCACCGAGGCTCGCCGGTAGTGGCGCGGACGACCAGTTCGACAGGATGCAGCATGTGGGAGGGGGCCCCTCTGCCCTCGATCCGATCGAGCAGCGCCGTCAGCCCATGCTCGCCAAGTTGCGCGATCCGGACCTGGACGGTGGTCAGGCCGAGGTGGCGGGCCATAGGAACGTCGTCGAACCCTGCCACCCCCACGTCCTCGGGAACCTTGAGGCCAGCTTCGCGCAAGGTCTGGAGCGCACCGATGGCCATGTTGTCGTTGGCGGCGAAAACCGCGTCGAACTCCCGCCCCGCCTGCAGCAAGGCCGCGATGGCGGCACCTCCGGAGTCTTCGGAGAAGTCGCCCTGAACCGTTTCCACCAGAACGTCCGAGTAGCCATGGAGAACCCGGCAGAAGGCGTCGGCCCGCTCCTGGGCATCGGCGTTGCCGGCCGGACCCGCGATGTGCACGAGGCGCTTTCGACCGATCGCGACCAGGTGCCGGGCCACGGCTTCCGCTCCGCTGGCATTGTCGAGGGTGATGACCGGGCAGTCGTGGGCTCCGCCGCGGGTGTTCAGCAGCACCACCTCGAAGCCCTTCGGCAGGATGTCCGAAAGCTCCTGCTCGTTCAGGTGGGGAGCCATGACGATCGCGCCATCGACCCGTCCGCGCAGCGCGCTGAGTGGTGAGAAGCCGATCCGGTTGCCAGGATGGAGGCTCGACAGCAGCAGGAGGTAGCCGCGATCATTGGCAACCCGGTCCATGCCGCGGACGAGTTCGGAAAAGAACTCGCCATGGAGATCGGGCAGGACGATCCCGATGGAATGGGTCCGGGCCATGCTGAGGCTGCGAGCGGCGGCGTGGGGGACATAGCTGAGCGCCGTTACCGCCTCGATGACGCGCTCGCGGGTCGCATCGCTGACCCTCTCGAATCCGTTCAGAACGCGCGACACGGAAGCGACGGAGACCTGAGCCCGCCGGGCAACGTCGCGAATGGTGGCTTCGGCCATGGGATCCCTTCATGCGCAGCCGCTGAGCGCCTTCGCAACCGACAAAAGTCCAGTTGCTTTCATTTCCGGCCTAGGACATGTAACCGGTTACACGGTCCGTCAAGCTTGCCTGTGAGCCGGACCGCAGCAACGGGGGTGCCGACCCGATTGCGCCAAGCGAAGCGAAGGGGAGGCCATGTTCGAAACCCGTATTTCCCGCCGTGCGGCGCTGATGGGCGCTGGTGCTGTTGCAGCTTGGGCGGCAAGCCCCGCACGTGCGCTGCTTCAAGCGACCGAGCGGGTGAAGGCGCCAGCTTTTGTCGGCGACCTGATCGCGCGCATGACGCTCGAAGAGAAAGCGGGCCAGTTGAGCCTGATGGCCTCGGCCTGGGGCGGGACATCGGCAGCGTCGCTCAATCCCCCGAGTAACGGCGACTTCCCCCGCCAACTTGACGAAGCCCGGCGGGGACTCCTCACCGGTGTGTTCAATGGCAATGGCGCCCGCATGCACCGGATGCTGCAGACCGCAGCGGTGAAGGAGTCGCGGATGAAGATCCCGCTGATCTTCGGCGCGGACATCATTCACGGTCACCGCACGATCTTCCCGGTGCCGCTGGCGGAGGTTGCCAGCTTCGAGCCGGACCTAGCCCGACGCACCGCGGAAATGGCAGCCTTTGAGGCGGCGGGGACCGGAATCGACTGGAACTTCGCGCCGATGGTCGACGTCGCGCGGGACCAACGCTGGGGGCGCGGCGTCGAAGGGGGCGGCGAGGACGTCCTGCTGAACGAGCTGTTCGCCATTGCCCGGGTGAAGGGTTTCCAAGGCCGTGACCTCAAGTCCGACGCGCATATGCTTGCAACCGCGAAGCATTTCGCGGCTTACGGCGCGGCGGAAGCGGGCCTCGACTACAATACGGTGGACGTGTCCGAGCGGACGCTGCGGGAGGTCTACCTGCCGCCGTTCAAGGCCGCGTTCGACGCGGGCGCCCTGTCGGTCATGGCTTCCTTCAACGAGCTCAGCGGGATCCCCTCGACCGGGAACCCGTGGCTGATGACGCAGCTGCTGCGCGGCGAGTGGGGCTTCGAGGGCTTTGTCGTATCGGATTATACGGGCGACGAGGAGATGATCGCCCACGGCTTCGCTAAGGATGCGCGCGAGGCAACCAGGCTCGCCTTCCTTGCTGGCGTGGACATGAGCATGCAGAGCGGCTTCTACAGGACGCATCTGCCTGACCTCGTTCGAAGCGGAGAAGTGCCGCAGGCGCGGGTCGACGAATCCGTTCGCCGGGTGCTGGCCATGAAGGCAATGCTCGGCCTGTTCGAGGATCCGTTCCGTCGCATCGACGAGCGACGGGAGCAGCGCCGGTCGATGACTCGCCCGGCCCTGTCGCTGGCGCGCGAAGCAGGACGCAAGTCGATCGTGCTGCTTAAGAATGAGGGCGATCTCCTGCCGCTTCCAAGGTCTGGCAAGCGGATCGCGCTTATCGGCCCATTCGCCGCTGGGCAGCATGACCTGATCGGTCCCTGGTGCGTCTATGGCGATGACGCCAAGGCTGTCGACCTTGCGACCGGCGTTCGTGAGGCGATCGCCGACAAGAGCAGCATCATCGTTGCGGAGGGCTCCGGCATCGAGGAACCGCTGGCCGGCGGGATAGAGGCCGCGGTTGCGGCTGCTCGGCAGGCGGACATCGTGGTGCTGGCGATTGGTGAATCCCAGAACATGTCCGGCGAGGCACAGTCGCGAACCGAGATCGTGGTTCCGAGGCCGCAGCAGCAACTGGCCGAAGCCGTGGCTGCCGTCGGCAAGCCGATGGTCGTTGTCCTGAAGAATGGTAGGGCACTGGCGCTCGAAGGGGCGGTCGCCAACGCCTCTGCAATCCTTGTGACCTGGTTCCTCGGTACGGAGACCGGTCACTCGATCGCGGACGTGTTATTCGGCGCCTATTCACCCTCCGGCAGGCTGCCCGTCAGCTTCCCGCGGGAGTCGGGCCAGCAGCCCTATTATTATTCCCACAAGCCGACCGGGCGGCCCAACCCGGAAGGCAAGCTGGAGGCCTACAAGGCACGCTTTCGCGGGCTGACCAACACGGCCCTGTACCCGTTTGGCCATGGCCTGACTTACGGCAAGATCGGCTATTCCGACCTGGCGCTCAGCAGTCGCAGCATGGCGATGGCAGGCGGCGAGATCGCTGTCACCGCGCGGGTTGGCAACACGGGCACGCGCGCGGCCGAAGAGGTGGTCCAGCTCTACATTCGCGATCGTGCCGCCAGTATCACCCGACCCGTTCGCCTGCTGAAGGCCTTCCGCAAGGTCACGCTCGCGCCTGGCAGCTCGGAAGTGGTGCGTTTCGTGCTGCGGCCGGCGGACCTTGCCTTCGTCGGGCTGCAGAACAAGCCGGTGGTCGAGCCTGGCACCTTCGATGTCTGGATCGCACCTTCCGCCGAGGCCGACGGACTTCACGCGACGTTCGAACTGACCGCCTGAGCGCGAACGGGGCGCCGACCGAGCGGGCTCACCAGCATCGCGGCACACGAGAGGACTAGAAATAGCAGCGGCACGGTTGCGATCGTCGCGCGCATGCCGGCGAGCGTTCCGCTGCTCTGCTGGACGTTGGCAACGAAGCCAGCCTCACTGTAGGACCAACCGAGAATGGCCGTCGCCACTCCGATCGCGATGCGCTGGAGCAAGGCGGCTAGGCCGAACACGGTTCCTTCCACGTGCAAGCCGGTCGTCTGCTCGCCATATTCGATGGTGTTTGGCAGCAAGGCCCAGAAGACGAAGTGCAGACCGACGATCGCCGCCTGCATTCCCATCAGGAACAGTTGCATGGCGCCGGCGCGGTGCACGTCCAGCGCGGCAAACAGGCACAGGCCGACCGTTGCGGCCCCCGAGGCGACGAGCCACAGGGTGCGCAGGCCCAGGAAGCGGCCCAGGAGCATCCAGGCTGGGACGGCGGCGGCGCTGACCACGCCCATGGACGCAAGCGCCAGCTGCCCCGCGCTCTCATCCCCGACTATGTACTTGAAATAGTAGAGGACGGACTTGTTCAGCACCGTGACGGCGATGATCATCGCCATCATCGCAAGGTTGAGGAGCACGAACGCCCGGTTTCTTGCGAGGCTCATCAGCGCGTCGCGGATGGTGGCGGGCGGACGGCAAGCTCCGGACGATGCTTCGCGATACGTGGCGCCGACGAGAACCAGGATGACCGTGCCAATAAGCGCAAACAGGATTGCTGCGCCAAGGTAGGCCTGCGCCGCATCCCGGCTGCCGGTCAGCCAGCCTCCGACCGGAACCGTACTTAGCGCGACGAAGACCGCCGCGGCCGTGCCGAACAGCATGCGCACTCCGGCGACGAAGGCGCGATCGTCCGGCTCCGAACTCACCCGAGCGGACATGGCGAGATAGGGCACGTTGACCGCCGCGTAAGCAGTCCGGAACAGCAGGTGGCCCACAAACACCGTGGCCACCGCCCACCCGCCGGGAAGCGGTGGGGGCAAGTAGGCAAGCGCGAAGCTCAATCCCAGGGGCAGGCTGCCGACCACCAGCAAGGCCCTGTAGGAGCGGAAGGTCTTGCGGCGGTCCACCAGTGCGCCCGCTGCGAAGTTGGCGATGCCGTCCCAGATGGATGCGACCATGTAGGTGGTCGCCGCGAGCGCCACCGGAAGTTCCAGGGCTTCCGTGTAGTAGAACAACAGGAAGAGCATGACGCTCTGCCAGTAGAGGTTGAAGGCAAAGTCGCCGAAGGCGAACAGGATGAGGCGGGGCTTCGACGCTGTCTGGTCCGAGGCGGCCGCCATCAGCGGCGGCAGCCAAATAGTGTTTCGCTGATCGCATCGTTGGGGAGATGGTGCGGTAATCGGCGGCTCACGTCCGGTGCATAGCGAGCCATCGCCTGTGCCCGCAACACGCCAAGGAAGGTCTCGCCTATCTGAAGGAGGCAGCTTTCCCGCTCAAAGGTTTGAGACTGGTGACCCCTACGGGACTCGAACCCGTGTTTTCGCCGTGAGAGGGCGACGTCCTAGACCGCTAGACGAAGGGGCCGTTAGCGGGAGAGCGGCGCATATGGCGGGGAGGATGGCGCTAGTCAATCAGGCGATCAGCCGTTCTTCCGCCTGCAAATGCCGTTCCAGCCAGTCCTCTATCGCTGCCGCGATGCGGGGTCCGGCGTGCCCGTCGCCATAAGGCAGGGTGGGGCTGGACATCGCCGCATACGCCACCGCGTCTGTGAGAAGGCGCGTGACCTCCCCGACGATCTCCTCGCGGACGGTTCCGGCCAGGCGCATGTTGCCGGACGCAATGCCTTCCGGTCGTTCCGTCCGCTCGCGCAGAACCAGGAGCGGCACTCCGAGCGCCGGAGCCTCCTCCTGCACGCCGCCGGAATCGCTAAGGATCACCGTTGCCCTGCGCATGGCGGCGATCATCTCGCCGTGCGGCAGGGGCGGCAGCAGCGTCACCCCTGGCTCCTCGGCCAGGAAGAGGCGCACTGCGTCGGCCATGGCCGGGTTCGGGTGAAGCACCACCTCGACCTGCGCCAGCCCGGAGCGCGCGATGTCGAGCAGGGCGAGCGCGATCGGGGTCAGCTTCGTGCCCCAGTTCTCGCGGCGGTGACAGGTGACCAGCAGCTTGGGCTTGTCGGGTCGGCGATCGCTACGCTGCGGCAAGGGACCCACCACGCGCTGGAGCGCATCGATCGCAGTGTTTCCAGTCACGTGGATCTCACCGCTCAATCCCTCGCGGACGAGGTTGGCGGCGCTGGTATCGGTCGGCGCGAACAGCAGGGACGCGTATGCGTCTATGGTCACTCGGTTGTCCTCTTCCGGCCAGGGATTGGCGCGATCGAAGCTGCGCAGCCCTGCCTCGACGTGACCTAGGGGAACGCCGAGGTCGAATGCCGCCATCGCCCCGCCCAGGGCGCTGGAGGTATCGCCATGCACCAGCAGCAGGTCGCAGTTTGTCGCAAGCAGCGGAGCCACAGTTTCCGCGACGAGGCCCGCATGGGCACGCGGGTCCGGCATGCCCTGGCATTGCAGCCGATGGACCGGTTCGCCCGTCAGGCCATAGGCTGCGGGGTCAAGGTCCGGATGCTGGCCAGTGACGATCAGGGCCGGGGTCAGGCCGCGCGCGATCAGCGCGTCGGTCACGGGTGCCATCTTGATGGCTTCGGGACGCGTCCCGACGAGCGCCATGATACGCATGGGGGCTCACAAGCTCCTCAGGCGATCCGGCGTGGCGGTCTCTGGAGGTCAACGGCTCGCTTGGCAAGCGGGCGAGGCAATTGGGCCAGCCTTGTTGCATGCCGGCCACGCGGCTGAGCCAAGCCCTAGCGGAAATTGTCCGCGTAAGCCTGGATCTTCAGCTTCACCGGCGGCGCGGGAATCACATGGTAGTCGAACCCATGCTTCTGCGCATAGGCGATCGCCGCGTCCTTGGTTTCGAAGCCCAGGCGAACCTGCGTGCGGGTGTCGGCCGACCCGACCCAGCCTGTCAGCGGATCATGCTTCTGGGGTTCGGAGCTCTCAAACTCGAGCGTCCAGCCTCCCGCCTTCGCCCGTCCCGACTGGGTGGTCTTGCGGTCCTGCTCGATGATGCGCGCCCTGGTCATGCGCGGCGGAGTGGCGGATGCGGGCCGGGAAATCAAGCGGACGCGCGCTTGGTCCGGAGCGTTGGAACTGCCGACGCAGGGTCGTCCGGCCAGGGGTGTCGGGGGTAGCGGCCGCGCATTTCCTTGGCGACCTCGCGCCACGAACCGGCCCAGAAGCTCGGCAGGTCGCGACTGGTCTGGATCGGTCGACCTGCGGGCGAGGTGATGGCCAGGGTCAGCGGCACGCGGCCGTTGGCCAGCATCGGGTGGCTGTTCAGCCCATAAAGGGCCTGGGCCCGGACCTCGACAGCGGGGGCACCCTGGGCCGAGTAATCGATGGCGTGCCGGCTTCCCGCGGGCGAGGCGAACTCGGCGGGAGCAAGCTGATCCAGCCGGCGCCGCGCCTCGTAGCCGAGCAGATTGTCGAGGCTCTGACGGAGGGCCGATGGGTCGATGTCGCCCAACCGCCGCTTGCCGGCCAATAGGGGTGCCAGCCATTCGTCAAGGCGGTCGAGCAGAGCCTCGTCGGAGAGCGGCGGAACCTGTTCGTCGTGACTGGCCGCAAAGGCTGCGCGAAGCCGAAGCTGTTGGGCCGCTTCATTCCAGGGAAGAAGCCCCAAGCCATGCTCCCGTAGCCCCTCCAGCAGCGCGGCCTCGATCGCGGCGGGGTCGGGGTTCGGGTCGGGTCCGTGGGCGAGCCGGATCGCCCCGAGCCGACGGCTTCGGGTAGGAGTCACCGCGCCTGTCGCGGGGTCGAAGGCGCCGTCGTGCCGGATCGTGATCCGGTCCTCGAACAGGGCAAGGACATTGGCCTCTTCGAAGGCGGCTGCGGCGAGGATGCGAGCACCAGAAGCCGCGCCCGCGACTTCGGCGACCGCCAACCATTCAGCGCGGGCCAGCGGAGATGCCGGGTCCAGCCGGAAGCCACGCCCGCCGACGCTCTGCCAATGTTCCCCGGACGCACCCCTGCGCCGGGACACCCGGTCCGGAAAAGCAAGGGCGATGGATTGAGCAAGCAGCTCTCCCGTTCGGTCCGAGCAAAGTCGAGGACCCTCGCCGAGCGTAGCCGAGGCTTCATGAAGCGAATTCTCCTGGGGTTCCCTCGGAGGCGCATCTCGACCTCGCTCGATGCCAACGGACCGGGTGAGGCGCTTCGAGAATGCTCTTGCAGCCTCCGCCCGCGAACCCCGATCGGCCCGCCAACGCCGCCAGCGCGATTCCAGGTCCGGGTCGTTGCCGCCGAGCCCACGCTCTGTCAGCAGCACGGCGGCTTCCGCTGCAGCGGGGCCGAAGCCACGCGCGCCTGCCTCCACGAGCATGTGGGCCAGCCGCGGTTCGAGAGCGATGGAGGCGATCGCGCGGCCGTGCGCAGTGACCCGGCCGTCGGCATCGATGGCGCCAAGGGAGACCAGCCGCTGCCGAGCTTCCTCGAGCGCGGCCGATGGCGGAGCGTCAAGGAATGGAAGGGAGGCGGGATCTGCCGCTCCCCACAGCAGGCAAGTGAGGAGGAGGCTGGACAGGTCGGCCTCGAGGATCTCGGGTGGCTCGTGCGGGGGCAGGCTGGCGTTTGCCGCCACTTCCCAGAGCCGGATGGCAACCCCGGGTGCCTGGCGCGCGGCCCGGCCCGCTCGCTGAGTCACGGCGGCACGACTGGCCCGTTCCGTCACAAGGCGCGTGAGCCCTGCTCCGCGGTCGTAGCGCGGCCGGCGCGCCAGTCCGCTGTCCACCACGATGCGGACGTCCTGAAGGGTGACGCTGGTCTCCGCGATGCTGGTGGCGAGGACCAGCTTGCGGGTGCCGGGCGGCGGCGAGGCAAGGGCAGCCCGTTGCGCGCGCGGATCGATGCCCCCGTGCAGCCGATGCAGCCGGACATCCGGCGGCAGTGCGCCGAGGGCCTCAGCGGTGCGCTCGATCTCGGCCACCCCCGGAAGAAATGCGAGCAGCGAGCCTGTATGCTCGCCCAGCGCCCGCCTGCACGCCGCGGCGACCTGCGGCTCGATCCGGCTCGCCGGGTCGCGTCCGATATGACAAAGCTTGAGGGGGTAGCTCTTTCCCTCGCTTTCGATCCGGGGCGGGTCACCAAGCAAGCGGCCGAACCACTCGCCATCGAGGGTTGCGGACATCGCCACCAGCCGAAGGTCGGGCCTCAACCCGTCTGCCGCATCAAGGGTCAGCGCGAGGGCAAGGTCATTATCGAGGCTGCGCTCGTGGACTTCGTCGAACAGCACGGCGGACACGCCGCTGAGTTCCGGGTCCTTCTCGAGGCGGGACAGGTACACGCCGTGAGTCATGGCGATCACCCGCGTATCCTTGCCCACCCGACTGTCCAGCCGGGTCTGGTACCCGATGGTTGCGCCGGGAGCCTCCCCGCGCTCCGCAGCCATGAACTCGGCGGCTGCGCGCGCGGCAAGGCGGCGTGGCACGAGGAGCAGCACCTGGCCGTCGCACCATCGCTCGTCGAGCAACGCCGGCGCGACCAGGGTGGTCTTGCCCGCGCCCGGAGGAGCGATCAGCAGCGCTCTCGGCCCTGAGTCCAGCGCGGCCAGCAGGTCCGGCAGCACCGCATGGATCGGCAGGTGCGGCGGCTTCATCGATCAGGATTGTGAGGGCGATTTGGGAGCCCGGCTGACCGCCAGCGTCAGGTCATCGTCGCCGGAAAGGAAGGAGCGGACCGGCCGTCGGCTCCAGGCCTGCGCCAGTCGGACCAGCTGGATCAGCGCGGACGAGACACTCCATGCCGCCGCGAGCAGGAACGATTCCAGCAACAAGCCCGAGATCAGTCCCACGGTGATGATGAGAAGGATGATGTTGCGCCGGGCAACGATCAGGCGGAACCACGCGTCCATTGGCTCCCAGATGAACTGGTTGAAGCCGAGTTGCGACTTGAAGACGGTCTCCACCACCCGCCCGGCAACGTAGCTGCCGAGCATCGCAACCACCGCCGGCTGCACCATAGTCGTATTGCCTTCACGCAGCACCACCCCGTAGGCGAGGCACAGCCACCAGATCGGCGGGTGGATGATGTCCATCCCATGATCCAGGGTATTGCCGATCGGACTGGACCGGATCGTCACCCGCGCCAGCTTGCCGTCGACCGTGTCCAGGAACGTCATGACCCAGGCCGGCACGAGCGCGAGCGCGATCTGTCCCCGCGCGAACAGCACCGCTGCGAGCAGCATGCAGAGAAAGCCGACGGCGGTGACGATGTTCGGTGTGACCCGGGCGGCGGCCAGCAAGCGTGTCACCCAATAAGCCGGCGCAGGCCAGACGAACTTGGTAACCAGGTCTGTGACGCCCTTGTAGACGCTGTTGAACAAAGTTCGGTGCAGCGCGTCCCCGTCCACCTCGTCGAGGCTGACCCCGAACAGCGCCTCCCGCCGGCGAAGTTTCCGGTTGAAGTAGTGGAAGGTGTCGGCAGTCACGGTCTTGGCGGCGCTGTCGAGCAGGTCGCGGGTCGGCGTTCCGTCCACCGCTGCCACGGCCAGCCGCTTGCCGCTCGTACTGACGAGCGCAATGCCGGGGTTCTGCTCCAGCCACTGCAGCGTACCTTCACTGATCACCGCCGAGGCATCCGCAACGAGCCGCAGGCCGGGCATGCCTGCCACCTGCCGGCGGAGGCGCTCTGCGGGACTCAATCCGAAGATCAGCCGGTCACAGTGTCCGGTAACGAGAAGGGGCATGCAGGCTCCAGCAGGGGGCGGCTGGATACCCTAGCCGAGGCAGGCCCGCCGGTGGAAGCACCCTGCAAGTCTCCCGCATCAATAAGCGCGCGCGACCGCGAACTCCACCGCTTCGGTCAGTGCCGCCTTGGCCTTGCTCGACGGGAAGGGTGCCAACGCATCGAGCGCGCGCCGGGCATACTGCCGTGCACGCTCCAGCGTGTCGCTGATCGCCTCGCTGCTGCGGAGAAGGCGGACCGCGTGCGCGAGGTCGTCGTCGCCGACCCGGTCTCCAGCCATCGCCTCGCGCCAGAACTGGCGATCCGGTTCGCTGCCGCGTGCGTAAGCGAGGATGATCGGCAAGGTCATCTTGCCGTCGCGGAAATCGTCGCCGAGGTCCTTGCCGCTGGTCGCCTCGTCGCTGGTATAATCGATCGCGTCATCCACCAGCTGGAAGGCAATGCCCAGGTTGCGGCCATAAGCCTCCAGCGCTTCCTCGGCTTCCTCGCCCGCCTCCGCGACGACCGGCGCGATGCGGCAGGCTGCGGCGAACAGCGCCGCGGTCTTGGCCTGGATGATCCGGAGATACTTGTCCTCGTCCGTGCCGATCTGGCGCTGGGCGGTGAGCTGGTCGACCTCTCCCTCCGCGATCACGGCGGACGCGTGGCTCAGGATCCGCAAGACCTTCAGGGACCCGTCTTCGACCATCAACTCGAAGGCGCGGGAGAAGAGGAAGTCGCCGACCAGGACGCTCGCCGGATTGCCCCAGATGAGGTTCGCCGTCTGCTTGCCCCGGCGCATTCCGCTGCCGTCCACCACATCGTCGTGCAGCAGGGTCGCCGTATGGATGAACTCCACCGCCGCGGCGAGCTTGTGGTGCCGGCTGCCGGGATAGTCCAGCAGTGCGGCACTCGCGAGGGTCAGCATCGGCCGCATGCGCTTGCCGCCGCCCGCAATCAGATGACCCGCCAGAGCCGGAATGAGCGCCACCTCCGACTGCATGCGCTCTAGGATCACCGCGTTCACGGCGGCCATGTCCTGCGCGATGAGGTTCATCATCGGCTCCAGTGAGGGCGCACGATGGGGGCGGAGGGGAAGAACGGAAGCGGTCACGAGGGGCACCTAGGAGCGCGAAGGGAGAGGGGCAAGGTCCGGGATTTCCCCTATCCTGCAGGAAGGCTCAGGCGGGCCAGCAGACCGCCAAGATCCTCGCTCTCCTCCAGGATGATCCGGCCACCATAGATTTCCGCCACGTCGCGGACGATCGCCAGACCGAGCCCGGTTCCGGGCTTGCCGGTGGTGTCGAGCCGCTTGCCGCGGGTGAAGAGCTCCTGGCGCTGCTCCTCGGGAATACCGGGACCGTCATCCTCGACCAGGATGTCGATCCAGGGCGCGCTCTTCTCCACCGTGACGAATACCCGGCCGTTACCGTACTTGGCGGCATTCTCGACGAGGTTGCCGAGCATCTCGTCGAGGTCCTGCCGCTCCACCCGCGCCTCGGCCGTCTTGTCCCCGGCAATGTCGACGGTCACCTCCTCGTACATCCGGCTGACCGCCCGTTCCACGGCCTGCAGGCTCTCCCAGACGCAGGCGCGCGACTGGGCGGAGGCTCGCCGCCCGATGGCGCGCGCCCGGGCAAGGTGGTGGTCGACCTGGCGGCGCATCGTCGTCGCCTCCCGGCAGACCGTGTCGGCCAGGTCGGGCGCCTCCGCGGTCGCGGCGTTGGTGATGACGGTGAGCGGCGTCTTGAGCGCATGGGCCAGGTTGCCGGCATGACGCCGCGCTTCCTCCGCCTGCGCCTCATTGTGGGCGAGCAGCTGGTTGATCTCGTCGGCGAGCGGGCGAATTTCATTGGGCAGCCGGTCCTCGATCCGCGTCTTCGCGCCGGAGCGAATGGCGACCACCTCGCTCCGCACGCGGCGCAGGGGCCAGAGCCCGTAGACGGTCTGAAGCGCCGCCATGATGATGAGGCCGAGGCCCAGCACCGCGAAGCTCCAGAACAGGGTCGAGCGATATTCGCGGATCTGCTGATCGATAAGCTGCCGGCTTTGGGCCACCTGGAACCGCCAGCGGACCTTGGACGCGGGCAGGATCACGTCTCGCTCGACGACCCGCAGCGGCTCGCCATCAAACTCCGTGCTGTCATAGAAGTGCGGCTCGACATGGAAGTAGCTGTCGCTCACGCGTAGCCGCCGGTCCCACAGGGAACGCGACGGGAATGGCTCCGCTCCGTCACCGGAAATCTGATAATAGACGCCGCTGTACGGCTCGATGAAGCGCTGGTCTGCGGGCGGGCGGTTGAAGCGGACCTCCCCGTCAGGTCCGATTTCCGACGCGACCACCATCGAGTTCAGCACGTTCTCGAGCTGCGCGTCGAAGTTGCGGACGATGCTGCTGGTGAGAACGCGGTCGAGTGCAAAACCGCCGGCGAACAGCAAGACGCTGATCCAGATCGCCGCGACAACGATCATGCGCCGGGTCAGCGATCCAGTCCCGCCGTCCTCCACGGGCAAGGCGTGACTGACCAGGCCCGCCTGGGTCTCGGGTTCGCCGGCGTGGGCGCCACCGGCAGGGGCCGGTGCCTCCAGGTTCAAGCCGCCGGATCCTCCAGGCTGTAGCCGAGGCCGCGGATCGTGGTGATGACGTCGGCGCCCAGCTTCTTGCGGATGCGGGTCACGAACACCTCGATGGTGTTCGAATCGCGATCAAAGTCCTGGTCATAGATGTGCTCGATGAGCTCGGTGCGGCTGACGACCTTGCCCTTGTGGTGCATGAGGTAGCTCAGGAGCTTATACTCCTGCGCGGTCAGCTTGACCGGCTCGCCATCCTTGGTGACCCGGCCCGAGCGCGTGTCGAGCCGGATGTCGCCGGCGATCAGCTCCGACGAGGCATTGCCGGAGGAACGGCGGATCAGCGCACGCAGCCGGGCGATGAGCTCCTCGGTCTGGAACGGTTTGGCGAGATAATCGTCGGCGCCCGCGTCCAGGCCGGCCACCTTGTCGGACCAGCTGTCCCGCGCGGTCAACACGAGCACCGGCATCTTGCGGCCTTCGCGGCGCCAGCGGTCGAGCACGGTCAGACCGTCGACCTCCGGCAGTCCCAGGTCGAGCACCACGGCGTCATAGCTTTCGGTCGCGCCGAGATAGTGGCCGTCCTCGCCGTCCGTCGCCAGGTCGACTGCATAGCCGGCACCCTCCAGCGTGGAACGGAGCTGGCGCCCCAGATTGGGTTCGTCCTCGACGATCAGAACGCGCATGTGTGTCAGTCCTTTGCATTCAGCTTCGCCGGTTAACCCGCGCGAAGCTGAACGGTTGCTTAGACGGAACGATTGAGGAGGGGGAGAGGGCACGCTCAGGCAAGCCAGCCTGACCGGACGGCGCTCACCCTGAGCCTGTCGAAGGATGATGCCAGACGCTTCGACAGGCTCAGCGTGAGCGCATGGTAGTCACACGCTTTAACAGGCTGAGTGTGAGCGCGCGGGGGCGGTGCGTTTTCCGTGGCGCTCACCCTGAGCTTGTCGAAGGGTAGCTCGACGTTTGACACACTTACCGCGAGGGCAAGAGGAGGAGAAGACTTAGTCCCCCGACCGGCCGATGATCCGGCCCGTCGCCGCGTCCACGTCGACCCAGATCACCCGCCCGCCGCGCATGAACTTGAGGCGGTAGGTCCGCCCGTTGAATTCAGGTCCCAGATAGTCCGCCCCGCCCATGTGCGGACGTACCCGCCGCTCGATCTGCGGCAGCGGCATGGAGCGACCTTCGCGGAATGCCTCGAACGCGCGGTCCTGGTCCCGGCCGCGGTCGCGTTTGCGGTCCGCCAGCGCAGGGGTGGCGATCAGGCCGGTCGCAACGACGGCGGCAAGGAGGGTACGAAACAGGCTCATGTCGAATCTCTTGGACGGCTGTGTACCACAAGGCATTGAATGTCTTATGAACCGTGGCACATGGCTGTGTTCATGTGGCCGTGACGACACGCCTTCGGGCCGCTAGAGAGCCGGCCCATGGTGGCACCGATCCTTTCCTATGAAGACCTTGGCCTTGTTCAGGGCGAAGGCTGGCTGTTCCGGAACCTCGACATTCACATCGGCCCCCGCGACCGGCTGGCGCTGATCGGACGGAACGGCGCGGGCAAGACGACGCTGCTCAAGTGCCTGGCCGGGCAGATCGATACGGACGAGGGCCGGCGTACCATCGTCCCGGGCAAGAAGGTGGTGCTGCTGGAGCAGGACTCGAGAATGGGTGACCACCGGACGCTGGAGGACTGGGTGCTCGCCGGCGCGGACTCGCCTGCTGCCCACGACGCTGCCGCGATCGCGACGCAGCTTGGGATCGACCTCGGCCGGGAGACTGCAACGGCATCGGGTGGTGAGCGGCGGCGGGCAGCCATCGTCCGGGCGCTGGCGCAGGAGCCGGACGTGCTGATGCTCGATGAGCCCACCAACCACCTCGACCTGGCGGCGATCGACTGGCTGGAGGACTGGCTCAGCCGCTTCAACGGCGCGTTCGTGGTGATCAGTCACGACCGGACCTTCCTCACGCGCCTCACCAAGAGCTGCCTGTGGCTGGACCGGGGCACGCTGCGGCGGGCGGAGATCGGCTTTGGCGGCTTCGATGCTTGGACCGAGCGGGTCTATGACGAGGAGATACGCGCCGCCGAGAAGCTCGACGCGAAACTCAAGCTGGAGCTCCATTGGCTCCAGCGCGGCGTCACCGCCCGCCGGCGGCGAAACCAAGGGCGGCTCGCGAAGCTGAACGAGATGCGGGCTCAGCGCGCATCCATGATCGGTGGGCCGGGCGTGGCGAAGCTGGGGCTGGTCAAGGATGATACCAAGACCAAGACGGTGATCGATGCCGAAAGGGTGTGGAAGAGCTATCCTCTTCGACCCGCCCTCACCGGCGCTCACGCTGAGCCTGACGAAGCGTCTCTCCACACCCTTCGACAGGCTCAGGGTGAGCGCGAGGGGGCTGCGCTCGGCGAGCGGGACGAACGCCGCACCATCATTCGCGACTTCACCCTGCGCATCCAGCGCGGGGACCGGATCGGCATCGTCGGCGCAAACGGCGCGGGAAAAACTACGCTGTTGAAGCTGCTCACCGGCGAGATCGAGCCGGACCATGGCACGATCACGCGCGCCAAGACCCTGTCCGGCATCGTCATCGACCAGCAGCGCAAGCTCATGGCTCCCGACAAGCGCGTGCGCGACGTGCTGGCGGATGGCGGCGACTGGATTGAGGTGCGCGGGGTCAAGAAGCACATCAAGGGCTACCTCAAGGAATTCCTGTTCAGCCCCGAGCTGACCGAGGCGCCTGTGGGCTCCCTCTCCGGCGGCGAGCGCTCACGCCTGCTGCTGGCCCGCGAGTTTGCCCGCGCCTCGAACCTGCTGGTGCTGGACGAACCGACCAACGACCTCGACCTTGAGACACTCGACCTGCTGCAGGAGGTCATCGCCGACTATGAGGGCACGGTGCTGCTCGTCAGCCACGACCGCGACTTCCTCGACCGCACGGTGACGATCACGCTGGGGCTCGACGGCTCCGGCAAGGTCGACGTGGTCGCCGGCGGGTATGAGGACTGGGCGAAGCGGCGATCCTCCCCGGCCCGGGGAGGTGGTGGCCGCAGGTCGCCGGAGGGGTCAGTCACGGTGGCCGCCAACGCGCCGCCTGCCGCTGCCCGCAAGCTTTCCTACAAAGACCAGCGCGACCTCGACCGCCTGCCGGCCGAAATCGAGAAGCTCGAAGCTGCCATCGCCGCCGATGAAGCTTCGCTCGCCGACCCCGACCTTTATACCCGCGATCCCAAGAAGTTCGCAGCCCTCATGGACCACATCGCCAAGCTCCGCACCGACAAGGAAGCGGCGGAGCTGCGTTGGCTCGAGGTGGCGGAGATGGCGGAGGGACTGGGCCAGTGACCCTCTCGCGCCGCTCGGCATGATCATCCAAAAGGATTACTCCTTCCGAACTCTGAAACTCTAGCTGCCGACTAGAGTATAAGCTCCTGAGCAGTGAAGGAGCTGTCTATGTTGACTCAGGTTTCGGTGGATCAGCGCGGACCTGGCCACCTCGCATTCGACAGTCTGCATGACGTTTCTGACGCTGCTCTCGTGATCGAGAACACGATCAGCGGCGGGATCTTGCAAGTCGGCTCACTGACTGTGCGAGTATTGCGACCGGGCGAATATGGGCTGGCCTCCGAGATCATCGAGGCGCTCAACGCGTCCGGATACAAGATCTGCCGCGCGTAAAACCGGCGGGCCATCGACGATCGCGCGGGGGCTGAGTTTCCCGGGCGGTCGACCGGCCCCTGGCTTCCTGCTTCAAGGGTTCTTGAACGATAGGATTGTGCCTGCTTCAACGTCGAGGCGGTCCGCCGCAGGATCTTTCCAATAGAGGATCGCTGAGGCGCACGGGCCGCTCACGACCGTGAACGTTGTGAACATTCGCGCCGTGGCTCAAGTCCCCAGCTGATACTGCTTCAACAGGTCGTAGAGCGTCGGCCGGCTGATCCCGAGCAGCTTGGCGGCGCCGCTGATGTTGTTCTCGGTGCGGATCAGGGCCTGGTGGATCGCGCGCCGGTCAGCGATTTCGCGAGCCGCACGGAGGTTGATGAGCTGGGGCTCGTCGGGCGTGGTGCCGGGAAGGTCGAGGTCGGCGGCGCTGACCGTCTTGCCGTCGGCCATGATGACCGCGCGCTTGAGGCGGTTTTCCAACTCGCGGACGTTGCCGGGCCAGGCGTAGGCGTCGATCGCTGCCAGCGCATCGGGGGCGAGGCCGGTCACGCGCGGGTTCATCTCGCGGGCGAAGCGGTGGGCGAAGTGTCGGGCGAGGAGGACGGCGTCGCCGGGCCGCTCGGCAAGGCTCGGGATCTTCACCACGATCTCGGCGAGGCGATAGTAAAGGTCCTCGCGGAAGCGGCCGTCCGCCGTCATGGCGTCGAGGTCCTGGTGGGTGGCGCAGACGATGCGGGTGTCGACGCTGATCGGCGCCCGACCACCGATACGTTCAATGACACGTTCCTGCAAAAATCGCAGCAATTTCACCTGCAAAGGCAGCGGAATGTCGCCCACTTCGTCGAGGAACAATGTCCCGCCCTGCGCGAGTTCGATCTTGCCCGGCGTCGTCTTGACCGCCCCGGTGAAGGCACCGCGCTCGTAGCCGAACAGCTCGGCTTCGAGCAGGTTCTCCGGGATGGCGGCGCAGTTGATGGCGACGAACTGGCCCTTGGCCCGGCGACTCTTCTCGTGGACCGCGCGGGCGAGCAGTTCCTTGCCCGTGCCGCTGGCACCCAGCAGCATGACGGAGACGTCCGCCGTGGCAACGCGCTCAATGGTGCGGGCGACCTTGAGCATCTCGGGCGCGGCCGAGATGATCGAGCCGAGCACGGTCGAACCCTCACCGGTCGCGCTCTCCAGGCGGCGGTTCTCCGCCTCGATGCCGTGGAGGTGGAATGCCCGGGCGACGATCAGGCCGAGCTCGTCGATGTCCACCGGCTTGCGGTAGAAATCGTAGGCGCCGAGCGCGATGGCCTTGAGCGCGCTCTCCCGGGCGCCGTGGCCGGACGCGACGATGACCTTGGTGTCCGGTTTGATCGCGAGGATCTCGGTCAGAGTGGCGAACCCCTCGCTGGTGCCGTCGGGGTCTGGCGGCAGGCCGAGGTCTAGCGTGACGACGGCGGGCTCGTGCAAGCGCATGAGGTCGATGGCCGATGCTCGGTCGCCGGCGATCACCACCTGGTAGCCATCATACGCCCACTTGAGCTGGCGCTGCAGGCCCTCGTCATCCTCGACGATCAGCAGGACGGGGAGAGAGGCGTCGGCGGTCATGCGGATTTCCTCAGGGGTGCCGCAGTGGCGGCAGGCAGGTGGATGGTGAAACAGGTGCCCTCGCCTGGGCGGCTGTCGACGTGGAGGGTGCCGCCCATGGCCAGGATCAGGGATCGAGCTTCGTAGGCACCGATGCCGAACCCGCCGGCCTTGGTGGAGGCGAAAGGCTGGAACAGCCGCGCCCGGACGAACTCGGCATCCATGCCGGTGCCCTTGTCCGAAATCTCGATCGTCACGTGCGTTTCGCCTGGATGGACGCGGACGGTCACCGGCTCTCCCGACGGACTGGCATCGACGGCATTCTGCAGCAGATGGCCGACCGCCTGCTCGAGGCTCAGGGCGTTGGCGAGCACCTCCGCCGAAGTGTCTCCGAGCAGGCGCACCTCATGGTCGCGGCGCTTTGCCGCGATCGCCGAGGTCAGGGTTTGGCGCAGCGGCACCGGCGCGACTGCGTTCGCCGCGCCGCTGCCAGCTCCGGGCGACAGCCGAGCCAGTAGGTCGTTCATCTTGCCGACCGAGCTCTTGAGGGTGGCCACCATATCCGCGCGGAACTCGGGATTGTCAGCGTGTCGCTCCGCGTTTCGGCTGAGCAGCGAGAGCTGGCTGACCAGGTTCTTCACGTCGTGAAGAATGAAGGCGAACCGCCGGTTGAATTCCTCGAAGCGCTGAGCATTCATCAGCGCCTGCTGGCCGTGAGCCTCGGCAAGGGAGGATGCCGCCTGCCTCCCCGCGGTTCGGAGCAGATCGAAGTCCTCCCAGTCCAGCGGACGGCGGAGGTCTGGAGCGGCCAAGAGCACTAGGCCGACCATGCGCTCGTTGTGGACCAGCGGAATCCCCGCCCACAGACGCGAGTCGCCAATCAACTCCTCGGGAATCGGCAGGGCCAAGTCCCGTGACGAGCCCCAACGGTGGCGGTGCGCGTCGAACTCCAGCACCCGCGCTTCCGCCTCCAGCTGCGGCCAGACGGGTCCCAAGCCGGACGCGGGCGGGAGCTTTCCGTGCCAGTTCCAACTGCCCGCGGCTTCGGGCACGCCGCCATCGTCTGCCACGATCAGCACACCTCCGGGAGCGTCGACGATTTCGGCAAGCGCCTTGACGATGCGTTCCGACAGGGGTGGCGCGTCAGGGCCGGAGCGTCCTAGCGTTGCCGCAAACCGCAGCCACTCGGCACGATAGTCGTAGCGGTGCTCGAACAGGTGCTTGGCGAGCTTGACCTTGGTCCAGCTGCGTGCCCGGGGGCTCGGCAGAAGCACCATCGCGGCGACCGTCATCGCCGCCAGGATGGCCACGGTAATTCCGCGCGCCAAGTTCCAGTCGCTGTCCCTCAGAACGGTGGCAAGCACCGCCATGACGGCGAAGTAGGAGCAGATGGCGAGCAGGGACAAAGACTGGAACGTCGCCGCACGGGACAGCTTGACCCGCCATCCGTCGGCTTGATGCCCGCCGAGCGCGAACAGGGGTGCAGTGGCGAAGACCAGCGCTCCGCGCCACTCCATCAGACTGCCCGACAGGCGCCCGTCGACATAAGCGATGGTGTAGAGGTTGAGGTCGTAAGTCCACGTCAGCGCCAGCGCCAACATGACGAGACGGATCGATCCGCGGCTGCCGGGAGCGGCTTGTCCGTAAAGGTTGTGCACCAGCACAAGCGCGCCCGCGGCCGCGGTGATCCGCAGGATCGTCGCTGTAGTCGTAAGCGCGGCGCCAGCCTCACCCGGCGTGAGGCTCAGCAGGCCATCGGCGAGAAACTGGAGACCGAGCACCCCGCTGACCGCACCATATACCAGGCGCACGCCGTGCTGGCGCATGCCGTCTTCCTGGCTGCTCTGCGAGAGGACGTAGAGCAGCCCGATCCAGAGCAGGTTCCGGGCGGTTTCCGCTTGCGCGGACAGACCGCCGCCCGGCTGCACCGCGCTGAACCAGGCCCAGACCGCCGTCATCAGGAGCCCTGCGAGCAGCAGGCGACGACCGGCGCCGCGCGCCCCCGAACGCAACTGCCACAGGAGCAGGGTGGCAAACATCACCGCGGCGAGCGCGTGGCTCCAGAAGGTGATGAGCACGCTCACGCGGGCTGCGGTGTAAAGCCGGCCGACATGAGGCGGGTGTCGGCGAAGTTTACAAAGGAATGGTTAATTCGACCGTCATTCCCGCGAAGGAGGGAATCCATCTCCTGTGCGTTGTGCGCGTCGTGAGGTCGGGAGATGGATCCCCGCCTTCGCGGGGATGACGGCGCTTATCCCTTCTTCAGCACGTCGAGCGCCGCCACCGTCATCGCCTCCGTCGCCGTGGAGATCACCGCTTCCGCATCCGGGGCCCAGAACGGCGAGTGGAGCGAGGGCAGCTTGGCGGGGTCCCCCCTCGCCGCGTCATACTGCGCCTTTGGCGTGCCGCCGACCCAGAAGATCAGGCTTTCGACGCTTTTGTCGGCGAGCCAAAAGCGGCTGAAGTCCTCGCCGCCCATTACCGCGGGGACCTTGCGGACGCGATCTTGCCCGAACGCCTGGGTGAACAATTCCAGCGCCCGATTGCTGATCTTCTCCGTGTTGAAGGTCGAAGGCGTGTACATCTCCTCGCGCACGGTCACGACGGGCATCCGATCGTCCGGCATTCCGGCGGCGATCGCCTCCCCACGAGAGATGCGGCGGATGCCGTCCAGCAGGAGCTTGCGGACTTCCGGTGTATAGCTGCGGACCGTCAGTTGAAGTCGGGCTTCGTCCGAGATGATGTTGTGCTTGGCGCCGGCCTGGAAGCTGCCGACCGTCACGACCGCCGGATCGGCGGGGTTGTTCTCCCGGCTCACGAGCGTCTGGAGCGAGGTCACGATGCGCGAGGCGAGGACGATCGGGTCCTTGGTCGTGTGCGGGTAGGCACCGTGCCCACCGACTCCCTTCACGAGGATGTCCACACTATCGACGTTGGCGAGCGCATAGCCGGGCGTCACGCCGATTGTCCCTGCTGGTAGGGCCGCCGCGTCGTGGAACGCGAGCACCGTGCTGGGCTTGGGAAAGCGCGTGTAAAGCCCGTCGTCGAGCATCGCCTTGGCGCCTTCGCCGGTCTCCTCACCCGGTTGCAGGATCATGACGAGGGTACCGGACCACCGGTCCTTCATGGCAGCAAGGCGCTTGGCGGTGCCCAGCCACGCCGTCATGTGAGTATCGTGGCCGCACGCGTGCATCACCCCTGTCTCCACCCCCGAACGGGCAGTGGCACGGATCCTGGATGCGAAGGGCAGGCCGGTTTGCTCGACGACCGGCAGGCCATCCATGTCGGCACGGAGCATCAGCACCGGTCCAGGACCGTTCTTCATGACGGCCACGACACCCGTCTTCCCGACCTTTTCGGTTACAGTGAAGCCGAGCTTCCGCGCCTCCGCGGCGAGCTTCGCGGGGCTGCGGACTTCCTGCATCGAAAGTTCGGGATTGGCGTGAAGGTCGCGGTAGACCGCCATTAACTGGGACATGTCCCCCGCCACCGCGGAGCGGATGTCCTGCGCCATAGCTGGGGTGGACAAGAGGGCGGATGCGATAAGGAGCAGGCGCTTCATTCCGATTTCCTTACGGTGCGGGGGTCAGTTCGATGACGTCGACGAGGCTTTCGAACCGCGGATAAGGCATGACGAGACGCCACCGGCCGGGGCCGATCCGCTCGACATAGGCGGCGACGTCGCGCTCCCGGTCTGCGCCATACTGCATCGCGCGCGCCTCGTCGCCAAGCACCAGCGAGCCGAGGAAGACGGATCGAAGCTGGTCCTGAGGGAAGATAAGACCGACGGGACGCTGCGAGCCGGTCAGCTTGGCGAAACCTTGCAGGTCCCGCTCCTGCTGAACCCGGCACGTGAAATAGGGGTAGGCGACATAGTCGAGCAGTCCCTCGGACTTCGCGCCGATCTTGATCGTCCGGCAGCGGTAGCGGCCGTTCGGAAGTGCCGGGTCGGGCAGGGCGGCATCGGGCTGGAGCAGCGGGCCTTCCCGTGCGACTTCCGCACTGTGACCGCCCCGCTCCGCCGCTTGCAATGCGCGAGTCCAGGCGGTGCGCCATTCGCGCAGCCGCTCCCGATCGTCGCGGGTGACGACCTGCCGCCAGTCCCGGGTCTGGTGAGTGATGATGGTCGGCTGGAGACTGGCACAGCCCGCGAGCGGAGCAAGTGCAGCGAGGAAGAGGGCAGGACGCATCGGGGGCAGCCTATTGTGCCGTCCAGCCCCCGTCCATGCTGATATTGGCCCCAGTGATGGAGCCGGCCTCCGGGCGGCAAAGATAGAGGGCGAGACCCGCGACCTCTACCGGAGTCACGAACCGCTTGGTCGGTTGAGCAGCAAGGAGAACATCGTTCATCACCTGCTCGCGCGTGAGTCCTCGGGCCTTCATCGTATCGGGGATCTGGTTCTCGACCAGCGGGGTCCAGACATAACCGGGCGAGATGCAGTTCACCGTGACGCCGTCCTTTGCCGCCTCGAGCGCAACTGTCTTGGTGAAGCCGGCGACACCATGCTTGGCGGCGACATAGGCGCTCTTGTTAGGGCTGGCGACGAGGCTGTGCGCCGACGCCGTGTTGATGATCCGCCCCCAGCCGCGCTGGCGCATGGAGGGCAGGCAAAGCCGCGTGGTATGGAAGACAGCCGTGAGGTTGATCGCGAGGATCGCGTCCCACTTCTCCGGGGGAAAGCTCTCGACCGGCGCGACGTGCTGGATGCCCGCGTTGTTCACAAGGACGGAAGGCGACCCAAGCTCGTCCGTGCAGCGGGCGATCATGGCGTCGATCGCCTGGGGGTCGGCCAGATTGGCGTCCGAATAGGCGGCAAGATCACCGCTGAGCTCCGCCAGTTCCTTGCGGATCGTCTCAATCTCGTGCTCATCCCCAAAGCCGTTGAGCATGACGCGGGCGCCTTCGGCCGCGAGGCTCCGCGCGATGGCGAGCCCGATCCCGCTGGTGGAGCCGGTAACGAGTGCAACCTTGTCCTTGAGAAGCATGCCACTATCCTCCGTCCGTCGGCCTGTCGCGTGCCGCCGCCCGCTTTGCAACCGTTACGGTCTGCAAAGCATTTGGGTCTGCACGAGGGAGATCAGGATGCGGCTTGGCGACGGTGGCGACAGCGATAACTTCTTCGACCGGACCGGGTCGAGTGGCGGTGGGCCCGTGCTCGGCGGCGGTGGCTTGGGCCTGCTGCTGCCTCTCATCGCGAGCCGGTTCGGCATAGTCGGCATGCTGATCCTGCTGCTGGGCTATTGTGCCTTGTCGAGCCTTGGCGGGGGCGGTGGCATGCTCGGTGGCGGAAGTCCCGCGACTCAGCAGACCGCGTCAGGGCAATCCCGGCTGACGCCCGAAAGCCGCCGTCTGCTCACGGGTGTGCTGGAGTCCACCGACCAGATCTGGGGGCAGCTGTTTGCGGCATCGGGCCAGCGGTACGTCGAGCCGAAGCTGGTCGCCTACACTCGCGGCACTCAGACTGCATGCGGGATGGGGCAGGCGGCCATGGGCCCGTTCTACTGCCCGGGCGATCAAAGCATCTACATCGACCCGCAATTCTTCAATGAACTCAGCCAGCGCTTCGGTGCTCCTGGCGATTTCGCACAGGCCTATGTCATCGCGCATGAGGTCGGACATCACATCCAGAACCTCGAAGGCACTCTTGATCGTGCAAGCTCAGCCCAGTCGCGCGCCGACCAGGTGACCGGAAACCAGGTGCAGGTCGGGGTTGAACTCCAGGCCGACTGCTATGCAGGCGTCTGGGCCGCCAACGCCAAGGCGCCGGACGGAAGCCGTGCGCTGGAGCCCGGTGACGTGGAAGAGGGCATGCGCGCAGCCGAGGCCATCGGCGACGACACGCTCCAGCAGCAGACGCAGGGCCGCGTCGTGCCGGAGAGCTTCACCCATGGGACGTCCGCCCAGCGGATGGAGGCTCTTCGTCGGGGCCTCAGCACCGGCAATCCCGCTGCCTGCAACTACACGCGGGTATGACGGTCCGACCGCGCTCACCCTGAGCCTGTCGAAGGGGTGACGGGAGCCCCGCTCCGACCGGCTCGGCGTGAGCGCAGTCGGAGCTACAGCCTGACCAGCATCTTGCCGGTGTTCTTGCCGGTGAACAGGCCGAGGAACGCGTCGGGCGTGTTCTCCAGTCCGTCCACGATGGTGTCGCGCTCCTTGACCTGACCGCTGGCGACCATCTGGCCCATGTCGGCGATGAACTCGCCCATTCGGGGCATGTAGTCGGTGAAGATGAAGCCCTTGAGCATGATCCGCATCGCGATCACCCGCATGATGTAGCGGAAGGCCATGGGCTCGCCGGAGTTGTACCCGTCGATCATCCCGCAGATGGCGAAGCGAGCGTCCTTGCGGGCGTGGGCGAAGGCTGCGTCCAGGTGATCCCCGCCGACATTGTCGAAGTAGACATCGATGCCTTTGGGCGCCGCTTCGGCGAGGCTCTTCACCAGCGGGCCGGCCTTGTAATCGATCACCGCATCCGCGCCGAGCGACTTCACGAAGTCGCACTTTTCCGGGCCGCGGGCGGAGCCAATCACCGTCATGCCCTTGGCCTTGGCGATCTGGACCACGGCCGAACCGACGGCTCCGGCCGCCGCGGACACGAACACGATGTCGCCTGCCTTAGCCTGCGCCGCATCGAGCAGACCCCAATAGGCCGTGCCGCCGGTCAGGCCGAGGTTGCCAAGGAAGGCCTGCTCCCCGATCCCGGGGATGCTCGGAAGCTTGTTGAGGCCGGCCGTAGGCACGACCGCCTCTTCCCGCCAGCCCGCCATGTGCATGACAAGATCCCCGGGCGCGAAGCCGTCGGCGCGGCTCTCGACCACTTCTCCAACTGCGCCGCCCTCGAGCGGCTCGCCGACCTGGAATGGAGGAACGTAGCTCTTCACGTCGTTCATCCGACCGCGCATGTAGGGGTCAACCGAGAGCCAGCGGTTGCGAACGCGCACCTGCCCGTCGGCAAGGTCCGCCAGCGTGACCTCCTTCAGTTCGAAGTTGTCGGAAGTGGGCATGCCGTTGGGTCGGCTCTTGAGGTGCCAGGCGCGGGGCATAGACAGATCCTTTCGCGTCACTCCTTACGCAGCGGCGGCATGCAAAGAAAGCCCGGCCACCTTGCGGCAGCCGGGCCTTCCCGCTTCCTTGATGGAGCTTACTTCTTCTCGTCGTCGTACGTGCCGGAGAAGCTGCGGTCGAGCACGTGCGGGCCCTCGCCCTCGGGCCGATTGGTGGTTGTGGAACGCTCGTCCCGACGATCCTCATCCGACCGCCCGCCACCGAACAGGCCGCTGAAGATCCCGCCGCCGCCGCGATTGTCGCTGTCGCGATCCTCGCGCTCCTCGTGGAGCTGGCTGCGAATGCTGGCCGCCGTGCCGCTGAGGTAGACCTTGTCTTCGACGCGATCGAGCAGCGAACAGCTGAAGCTCCGGTGGACGCCGCCGGCAGACGGGTCGTTGCGAGTCAGGATGATCGTGTCTCCACGAACCTTATCGATCGTGCCGATATGCTCACCGGACTGATCGACCACTTCCATGTGCTCGCGTATGGCCTGGAGCATCTGGCGCTTGGTCTGCCGCTGCTGACGCCAGCCTGAGAATTCATTCTCGAACTTGCTCTGGTGCTCGCGGCGATAGTCGTCGTAATCGCGGTCGAGATCCTGGATCTGCCGCTGGCGCCACTGACTATAATGGTCGTCGACGCCCGATCCGCGGGAGCTCTGGCGCTGGCTGTCGCGATCGCCCCAGCCACCGTAATTGTAGGTCCGCTCGCCATACTCGCGATCACGGTCCTGGTCCTGGCTGAAGTCCTGCCGGCCATATTGAGAGCGGGCGAAGTCCTGGGACCCCATGCCGCTGCGGTACGTCTCACGACCGCCGCCGCCGCCCCGCCCGTAGTCGCCCGTCATTGGCCGATAGCCGTCGTCCCGTCCAGAAAAGCCGCGACCTCCGTCTTGGCTCTGGTCGCGATCGCGGTGGATGGACTGCCCGAGGGTCCCCGGATAGCCGCGATCCCGCTCGCGTCCGCCACTCCGCCCAAAGCCGCTCTCGCCGAAGCTGCCCTGCTCGTAGCCGCTGCGCCCGTACTCGCGCTGCTGGCGGCTCTGCTGGCGGTAATCGCGGTCATGGTCGTCGTCATGGCTGAACATGCCGCCGGGAGACCGGCCACTCTCGCGGCCGGACATTCCGCCGCGGCTCTGTTCGCGCCCGTACCGTTCCTCCTCGCGGCCGCGGCCCCAAGGCTCGTTGCGCGAGCCGAACATGCCCTGGTTGCGATCGGAGGGGCTATGATGCTCCTCGCGCCCACGGCTGTAGCGTTCATGGTCGGGATTGCGATCACCGCCGCGGCTCCAGTTCATGTTGTCCCGCCCGCGTGAGCGGTCGTCTTCCATCCGGCGATGGTGAGAGTCATCGTCGCCAAACCAGCTTGAGAACTCGTCACGCGCACGCTCGAAGAAACCGCGCTCGTCGCGATCATGGGGCCGCATCCCGCCACCGCCGTTCGGTCCTCCGCGCCAGTTGTGATCCTCGTCAGGCCTGCGGCCTCGATTGCCGCCGCGATCGTCATATCGGTCGTAAGCCATTCCCACTCCTCCATAGAAGTCGTCCGGGTGGGCGGGGGTAGAGCCCGTGGGACGTCAAAAGGAAACGAGCGGCTGGAGTGGTCTGTTCCGGTTCCGCAAGGCAAAGGGAGAGGCCGTCGAGGCGGATTGCAAGCAGCTTGGAGAAGCGCGTTGCAAGGGGCCAAAACCGCCGCTAAAGGGCCCGGACCGAAGGCGCGGGGCTGTAGCTCAGATGGGAGAGCGCTGCAATCGCACTGCAGAGGTCAGGGGTTCGATTCCCCTCAGCTCCACCAGCCGCGCCGGTTCATCGACATTGACCGCGGCTCTCCATTGATGAGGTCGCTTCCGTCGCATGTTTCGCCAATGTGTTGGGATGATCCTGCTCTCCTGGACTGAGATAAGCTTCAGGCCATCATCGTGTGTGAGGCAAGTGCGCGGTGCGCTCCAATGGCCTTGCAGGGGACCGATCGAATGAGCGGCAAGAAACTCAAGGTGGTCCTCGCTTACTCCGGCGGGCTCGATACTTCGATCATCCTCAAGTGGTTGCAGACGGAATATGACGCGGAGGTCATCACCTTCACGGCCGATTTGGGGCAGGAGGACGAGGTCGAGCCGGCGCGGCGCAAGGCCGAGATGCTGGGTGTCCGTCCGGAGAACATCTTCATCGAGGACCTGCGGGAGGAGTTCGTCCGGGACTTCGTGTTCCCGATGTTCCGCGCAAACACCGTCTATGAGGGTCAGTATCTGCTCGGCACCTCCATTGCCCGCCCGTTGATCGCCAAGCGGCAGATCGAAATCGCGCGGAAGCTTGGTGCCGACGCGGTCTGTCATGGCGCAACCGGCAAGGGAAACGACCAGGTTCGCTTTGAGCTCGGCTATTACGCGCTGGAGCCGAACATCCGGGTTATCGCGCCGTGGCGGGAGTGGCGGTTCGCCAGCCGCGAACAGCTGCTGCGGTTCGCGGAGGAGCACCAGATTCCGGTTACGAAAGACAAGCTTGGGGACGCGCCATTCTCCGTAGACGCCAACCTGCTGCACTCGTCTTCGGAGGGGAAGGTGCTGGAAGACCCGCGCCAGGAAGCTCCGGAGTTCGTGCACCAGCGGACGATCTCGCCGGAGGACGCGCCCGACCAGCCGACGCTGATCAGCATCGACTTCGAGAGGGGCGACCCGGTTGCAATTGACGCTCAGCGCCTGTCTCCGGCTTCGCTCCTGGAACGGCTCAATCAGCTCGGTCACGACAATGGCATCGGCCGTCTCGACCTGGTCGAGAACCGCTTCGTGGGAATGAAGTCGCGCGGGGTCTATGAAACGCCGGGAGGCACGATCCTGCTCGCAGCGCATCGGGGCATCGAGAGCATCACGCTGGACGGCGGTGCGATGCACCTCAAGGACGAACTGATGCCTCGCTATGCCACCCTCATCTACAACGGCTTCTGGTTCTCACCGGAGCGGGACATGCTGCAGGCGCTGATCGACCGTAGCCAGGAACATGTGACCGGGCGCGTGACGATGAAGCTGTACAAGGGGAACGCTACGGTGGTCGGCCGGGAGAGCGATCATTCGCTTTATGACGAGGACCTCGTCACCTTCGAGGAGGGCAGTGGCAGCTACGACCAGCGGGATGCAGCCGGCTTCATCCGGCTGAACGCCCTTCGACTGCGTATCTCGGCCGAGCGGGATCGCAAGCTCCGCGGCTAGTCGAGGCTCGCCCGCGCTGCCTCGATCTGCTCCCGCACGCGCTCGGGCGCGGTTCCGCCATAGCTGGTCCGGCTGCGCACCGAGGCTTCCACCGTCAGGACTTCGAACACGCGAGCGTCGATCCGAGGATCGATCTCCTGCAGCAACGACAGGGGGAGGTCGGCAAGATCGCAGGCCCGCTCCTCGGCTGCTTTGACCGCCTGTCCCGTGACGTGATGCGCCTCGCGGAAGGGCACGTCTGCCTCGCGCACCAACCAGTCGGCAAGGTCGGTAGCGGTCGAGAAGCCCCCCGCGGCAGCGGCGCGCATCCGCTTGGGATTGAACTGACAGGTCCCGAGCATCCCGGCCAGCGCCGCCAGGCTCAGCATCAGCAGGTCGTGAGCTTCGAAGACGGGCGCCTTGTCGTCCTGCATGTCCTTGGCATAGGCGAGCGGAAGTCCCTTCATCGTGACCATGAGCGATGTCATCGCGCCCATGATCCGGCCCGAATGGCCACGGACGAGCTCGGCGGCATCGGGATTGCGCTTCTGTGGCATGATTGACGAGCCGGTCGAGAAATCGTCGGACAGAATCAGGAACCCGAACGGTGGGCTGGCCCAGATGATCAGCTCCTCGGCGAGCCGGGACAGATGCAGGCTGCACTGAACGGCTGCCGACAGGTAATCGAGCGCGAAGTCGCGGTCCGACACGCTGTCCAGGCTGTTCGCGGTCGGGCGAGCAAAGCCGAGGGCGGAAGCCGTCTGATGCCGGTCGATCGGGAAGCCCGTCCCAGCCAAGGCGGCCGCTCCGAGCGGGCACTCGTCCATCCGCTCACGGGCCGCGAGGAAGCGGGAGCGGTCGCGGGTCAGCATCTCCAAGTAGGCGAGCAGGTGGTGCCCCAGCGTGACCGGCTGAGCGATCTGCAGGTGGGTGAAGCCTGGCATGATCGTTTCCGCATTCTCTTCGGCGACGTCGAGGAGAACGCGTCGCATGGCTTCGATCCCGCCGATCACCTCGGAGCAAGCCTCTCGCACCCATAGGCGGAAGTCAGTGGCGACCTGATCGTTGCGGGATCGAGCCGTGTGCAGGCGACCGGCGGCGGGTCCGATGATCTCAGCGAGCCGAGTTTCGATCGTCATGTGGATGTCCTCGAGCTCTAGCCGCTCGGGCACGCCGTCGCGCTCATATTCGGCGGCAATCTGGTCCAACCCGGCGAGGATGGCGCCTGCATCCGCCGTAGACAGGATGCCACAGTCGCGAAGCATGGCCGCGTGGGCCTTGGAGGCGCGAATGTCCTGGCGCCACAGTCGCTTATCGACCGAGATGGACGCGTTAATCTGCTGCATCAGCTTGGAAGGGCCTGCGCCGAAACGGCCGCCCCACACGCCGCTGCTCCGGGTGTTTTCGCTCATGCCTTGCGGCTTGCCATGCCGCCGACGGGCTGACTAGCGCTCCGCGCTTTTCCTCGCCGGGCAACGAAGAAGGAAATACTGCCGCTTGAGGTCGATGGCCTCACGCCGCATGCCCTCAAGCCGGCGCAGATCATCAAGCGCGCGCTGACGATCGTCGAGGGCTTGCTGCACCCGGGCAAGCTCTCGTTGCGCCTTCGCCAAGGCGTCCTTCCCCAGTGCTCTGTCGTCTGACCCGTCCGGAGCGTTCCGCCGCGCCGCAATTTCGGCGCGCTCCTGATTGATCCCCTGCTGCTCCTCGTAGGCGGCTGTGGCGGTGACGCTGCGCCGGCGCATCTCGTCCGTGAAGACCGGAAGCGCCGCCTCCCGATTGCAAGTCTCGATCGCGCCATCCAGCGCACGCATGTCGTCTGCGCTCATGAGCGCGGCGGCGGAAGTCAGAAGGACCAGCAGCATGACAGCGGCCAGTGTCATCTCCTGGCGCGCGTATCAACCGTCCAGGCGAACGCGCATTGGTCCAAAGCCCTATCGGAACAAAGCGCCCCACCGCCCGCTTGAACGGGCAAATGGTTAATAAGGCTCAATCCATGGCGACGAGATTTCGCGCGTCTCATCACGCGCGCTCACAATTCCTCAACGGTCCGTTCCAGCAATCGCTGGCTCATTGGAACCGACAGCGTCTCGCACCGGCTTTCCCGGACGAGGACGCGGTGGCGGCTATCGACCGGGACGCCCGCATGCTGCGGCTGGAACTTGGCTTCCTTGAAGAGCTTCGGGATGAAATTCGGCAGGAGGCGGAGGTTGTACCAACCACTCCGCGCGAGTTCATGGCCTGGTTCGAACATCTCGAGAAAGTCGGGCCGGGACAGCATGACAGCCTCTTCGAATGGATCGAGGAAGAGGCCACACTCGAGGAGCTCTGCTGGTACCTGACCCAGGAAGCCGCCGGCGAAGCGGGGTTCGATGACCTTGTGGCCATGACGCAGGTCCGCGTGCCGGAACGCGCCAAGCTGGAGCTCGCGCGCAACTACTGGGACGAGATGGGACGCGGCAATCCAAAGGGCATGCACGGTCCGATGCTGCACTTCGTGGTGGAGTCGCTCGGGCTCGACCCGCAGATCGAGACAACCGTCTGGGAAAGCCTCGCCCTCGCCAACACGATGACGGCCATGGCCACGAACCGGCGATTTGCCTGGCATTCGATCGGGGCCCTTGGAGTCGTCGAACTCACTGCGCCGGCGCGGTCCGCGGCAGTGAGCAAGGGCATGCGTCGGCTCGGCCTCGAAGCGAAGCAGCGCCGCTACTTCGACCTTCACGCCGTGCTCGACGTGAAGCATAGCGAAGAATGGAACAAGGAAGCGATCGAGCCGCTCGTTTCCGATCCGCGGGACGGCGCGCGCCGGGCGACCGCCATGGCGGAAGGCGCGCTGATGCGGCTCAAGGCCGGAGAGCGCTGCTTCGAACGCTATCGTCGCGAGCTCTGGTAAAGGGGCAGGGGGGGGGAACATGGACGACGGCACTTCGAGGGACGACCGCCACCAGGCGCTGGTTGCACTTCTAAAGACACTCGACGATGTCGGGTACAGCTTCACGGCAATCACGCCGGCCAGCCACGCGCGCATCCTGGGTCGGCGTGGGAACGAGCCCGCACGGGATCTTCGTGACGTGTTCGGGTGGAGCCTTCCATTCAAGCCTGACCTTCTGCCGGAGCCAATTCACCGTTGCCTGCAGGAAGCCGAGCTACTGGAAGAGGACGGCGGGCTGTGCCGCAGCCGCGTGCGGGTCGCGGAGCTGGGCGGCCGGTTGTTCCTCCACTCCGCCTTTCCGACCACCGAAGATAACTCGGTGTTCTTTGGCCCCGATACCTATCGGTTCGTGCGCTTCCTCGAGCAGACGCTCGACGGCCGTGCTGTCCGGCAGCTGGTCGACATGGGCGCCGGCAGTGGGGTCGGCGGCGTGAGCGCTTCTGCCCTGGTGGAAGCCGAGCAGGTCACGCTGGTCGACACCAATCCCCTCGCCAACGTCTTCGCCGCCGCCAACGCGGAAATAGCGGGCGTTGACCTGAGCATTGTAGCCGCCCGCAGTCTCGAGTCGGTCGAAGGTCCAATCGACTGCGTGATCGCGAATCCACCGTTCATCATCGACGATCTTGGTCGCACCTATCGGGACGGGGGGCATGCACTTGGCACCGCGGTCGCTGCGCGATGGGCCCGCGAGGCCATGCAGCGGCTTGAGGTGGGAGGAACCCTGCTACTCTACACGGGCTCTCCCGTTGTCGGAGGCGACGACTTGCTGTTGCAGACCTTGTCCGCAGACGCAGACGAGTTCGACTGCACGCTCCGCTACGAAGAGATCGATCCGGATATCTTCGGGGAAGAGCTGGAAAAGCCCGCCTACGCGGACGCGGGTGTGGAGCGTATTGCAGCAGTCGGAGCGCTCGTCACGCGTAGCTAGTGCGTCGTGAGCAGCGCCACGGGCGATGACGACAGCAACGTCCGAGTCACGCCGCCGAAGAGATACTCACCGATGCGGCTGTGGCTGTAGCTTCCGAGCACGAGCGTGGATGCGCCGAACTCGTGCACCTCGCCTAGAAGTGCGGTTGCAACCATGTCCTGCTGCATGGCGGTGCAGCGAAGCTCTGCATGGATCCCGTGCCGGCTGAGGAACTCGACCAGCCTCGTGCTCGGGAAGCTGTCCGGCTTCTCCGCCTGCTCATCAACCGTGATCACCCGCACGTCCGAAGCCTTGGCCAGAAGGCTCAGGGACGCACGCACGGCATTGGCCGCTTCGTAACTGCCGTCCCAGGCGATCAGCACGGGTCCGCACGGGTCATAGGGCACCGTCCCGTCGCCGGGGATCAGAAGCGGCGTTCGCGAGCGGTGCAGGAGATCGCCGAGGAGCGCGAGTCCCGCCTGATAGTGGCGGTGGTCCGAGGAGCTCCGTCCCGTCACGATGATGTCCGTCAGTGCCGCATGGCTGATCACCGAATTGGCCACATGGCCGGTCACATGAGCATAATCCCAGCTCACGTCCTCATGCGACAGCGCAGTCTCGAACAATTGCCTCAGCTCATTCTCTCGCTGGGCGATCGCGCCGAGGACGTCGGACATCACGAAGACTCCGCCGAAGCTGTCGAACGCCACATAGGCTTCGATCGGCGTGACCTGCAGGCAGGAGAGGTGGGCGTTGCAGCAGCGGGCAATCGAAAGGGCCGCCTGGAGAGGGGCTTTGAGGCTGGATTCCTCCTGCACGTGAAGGAGAATGGTCTTCATGCTTCAATCTCCGAAGCTGGATATGGCAGCGCGGAGTATAGGGCCCGCCCGGTCGCGGCGAATTGATCTAGGTTCGCGATGGTCACTTCGGCGATGCGGGTCATGGCCTCGTGCGTGAAGAAGCCCTGGTGTCCGGTGATGAGCACGTTCGGGAAGGTCAGCAGCCGGGCGAACAGGTCGTCGGCGAGTGTCTGGTCCGAGCGATCCTCGAAGAACAGGCTGGCCTCTTCCTCATAGACGTCGATACCGAGACCGCCGAGCTTTTCCTGTTTCAAGGCGGCGATGACGGCCCGCGTGTCCAGCACTGCACCCCGGCTCGTGTTGATCAGGATTGCTCCTGGCTTCATTCGTTCGATGGCCCGATCATCGATCATATGGCGAGTAGTCGGCGTTAGTGGACAGTGCAGCGTCACCACGTCGGACCGGGCGAGTAAGTCTGGCAGCGCAACCATGGGCACTCCGAGCGCGATCGCTTCGGCGGACGGGTCGGGATCCGAGCCAAGCACGGCCATTCCGAAGCCATGCCCGATGCGGGCCGTTGCGGTTCCGATTTCCCCGAGACCTACAACGCCGAGCGTCTTGCCCTGGAGGTTGAAGCCCATGAGCCCTTCCAAGGAAAAATTGCACTCACGAACGCGATTGTAGGCGCGGTGGATCTTTCGATTGAGGGCGAGCAGCAGCGCGAAGCCATGTTCCGCCACGGCCGCAGGCGAGTAGGAGGGGACTCGCGCAACCTCGATGCCAGCGGCTCGAGCAGCCGCCAAGTCCACGTTGTTGAATCCGGAGCAACGCAAGGCGATCAGCCGCACTCCCAGACCTGCCAGGATCTCGATGGCCGCCGCGTCGGCTCGGTCATTCACGAATAGGCAGATGGCGTCCGAGCCTGCGGCGAGGACGGCGGTGCCGGTGTCCAGGGCAGGCTCGAGATAAATGAATTGATGGCCGCTCGTGTTTGCCGCCTCGAGGAACTCTCGATCATAACGCTTCGCACTGAACACAGCGACACGCATGCAATCACCTCCGGCGGGACACTCTTACCAGCCAGGACGAAGAGCGTCAGGAGTTCCCGGGCCTTATCGGCTGCAATCCAAAAAAGAAGGCCCCGCAGTCTCCTGCAGGGCCTTCTGGCTCTTGATGCAAAGCAGCGACTTAGTCGTCGTTGTTGCCGCCGGTCAGGAACGCGGGTGCGAACTCGGGCGCAGGGCCGTTGTCGTCACGATCGCTGCGCTCGCGGCGCGGACCGCGATCACCGCGATCACCGCGGGGTCCACGATCACCACCGTCACGACGGGGACCGCGGTCGCGGTCTCCGCCGCCCCGACGACGATCGCCGTCCCGGCCGCCGCGGTCTCCGCGGTCTCCGCGATCACCGCGCGGACCCCGATCCTCGCGGGGAGGACGGGTGTCCTCCAGCTCGGCGCCGGTTTCCTGATCGACGACGCGCATCGACAGGCGGACCTTGCCGCGCTGGTCGACTTCGAGAAGCTTGACCTTGACCTCCTGGCCTTCGGACAGGACGTCCCGGACGTTCTCGACCCGCTCGTTCTTGATTTCGGACACGTGCACCAGCCCGTCCTTGCCGGGCATGAAGGTGACGAACGCGCCGAAGTCGACGATGCTGGCGACCTTGCCGGTGTAAATTGTGCCGACTTCCGGCTCCGCGACGATGCCGCGGATCCAGTTGCGGGCAGCCTCGATCTGCGACAGGTCCGACGAGCTGATCTTGATCACGCCCTCGTCGTCGATGTCGACCTTGGCGCCGGTCGTCGCGACGATCTCGCGGATGACCTTGCCACCCGTGCCGATCACTTCGCGGATCTTGTCCTTGGGGATCGACATGGTCTCGATGCGAGGCGCGTGAGCCGAAAGCTCACCACGCGTCGAGGAAAGGGCCTTCGCCATTTCGCCGAGGATGTGCGCGCGGCCGTCCTTCGCCTGAGCGAGGGCGACCTTCATGATCTCCTCGGTGATGCCCGCGACCTTGATGTCCATCTGCAGCGCAGTGACGCCATTCTCGGTGCCGGCGACCTTGAAGTCCATGTCGCCGAGGTGATCCTCGTCGCCAAGGATGTCGCTGATGACCGCGAAGTCATTGCCTTCCAGGATCAGGCCCATGGCGATGCCCGCTACCGGAGCCTTCAGCGGAACGCCGGCATCCATCATGGCCAGCGAGCCGCCGCATACGGTCGCCATCGACGAGGAGCCGTTGCTCTCCGTGATGTCGGACAGGACGCGGATCGTGTAGGGGAATTCCTCCACGCTCGGCAGCATCGGGTGCAGCGCACGCCATGCCAGCTTGCCGTGTCCAACCTCGCGGCGGCCCGGCGCGCCGAAACGGCCCACTTCACCGACCGAGTAAGGCGGGAAGTTATAGTGCAGCATGAAGCGCTGGTAGGAGAGCCCTTCCAGGCCGTCGATCATCTGCTCGGCGTCCTTGGTGCCGAGCGTCGTGGTCACGATCGCCTGCGTCTCGCCACGGGTGAACAGCGCGGAGCCATGGGTGCGCGGCAGGAAGCCTACCATGGATTCGATCGGGCGCACCGTCTTGGTGTCGCGGCCGTCGATGCGGCGGCCTTCCTTCAGGATCGCACCACGGACGACGTCCGCTTCCAGCTTCTTCACCAGCTTCAGCGTGGCGAGATACTGGGCCGGATCGGACTCCTCGAGATCCTTGAAGGCTTCGCGGGCCTTGGCCCGGGCCTCGTTGATCGCAGTCTGGCGCTCCTGCTTGCTGGTCAGCTTGTAGGCGGCTTCCAGATCCGCGCCGATGACGTCGCGGAGCTTCGCGAGAGTGGCCGACTTGTCGTCGATCAGGTTCAGCTCCCAGGGCTCCTTGGCGGCCTGCTCGGCGAGCTGGATGATCGCGTCGCAGACCTTCTGGCTGGCCCGGTGCGCGAACATGACGGCGCCGAGCATCTGCTCTTCCGTCAGTTCCTTCGCCTCGGATTCCACCATCATCACGGCGTTCGGAGTGCCGGCGACAACCAGGTCGAGCGCGCTCTCCTTGATCTGCTCCGGCGACGGGTTGAGCACATACTCACCGTCGATGAAGCCGACTCGGGCTGCGCCGATCGGACCCATGAAGGGAACGCCCGAGATGGTGAGGGCGGCCGAAGCAGCGATCATCGCCACGATGTCCGGCTCGTTCTCGCCGTCGTAGGACATGACGTGCGCGATCACGAGGACCTCGTTGTAGAAGCCCTCCGGGAACAGCGGGCGGATCGGGCGGTCGATCAGGCGGGAGACCAGCGTCTCCTTCTCGGTCGCGCCACGCTCACGCTTGAAGAAGCCACCCGGAATACGGCCGGCGGCCGAGAACTTTTCCTGGTAGTGGACGGTGAGCGGGAAGAAATCCTGGCCCGGCTTCACGTTCTTGGCGGCGGTCACGGCGCAGAGCACGACGGTTTCGCCGAGGGTGGCAAGGACGGCTCCGTCCGCCTGACGGGCGATGCGCCCGGTTTCGAGCTTCAGCGTCTTGCCGCCGAGATCGATTTCTACAGTCTTGATGTCAAACATACTTGTTCCTTCACCCGGCGGGCGGATCCCGGCGGGGCAGCTAGTTCGCGGGCTGTCCGGCTCGCGGGCGGTCGGGGCACTTGGTCTGGCCCCATGAGCACCTCGCCGGATTGCGGGATGCCCGGATAGTCAAAGGGCGCCGCGAGGGCGCCCTTCGGTGTTACTTGCGGAGACCCAGCTTCGCGATGAGCGCGGTGTAGGCCGGGGTGTCCTTGCGCTTCAGATAGTCCAGCAGCGAGCGCCGCTTGTTCACCATCATCAGCAGACCACGGCGGGAATGGTTGTCCTTCGCGTGGGTCTTGAAGTGCTCGGTCAGCGTGTTGATGCGGTCGGTGAGGATCGCGATCTGGACCTCGGGCGAACCGGTGTCCTTGGCGTCACGGGCATGCTCCTGGATGAGCGCCTGCTTGCGCTCTGCAGTAATCGACATCGTTCCACTCCTTGTTTCTAGATGTTGAACCCGCGGACGACCTTGCAGACGCCTTCCGAGACCTCCACCAGAGCCACGGGACGACCAGCGTCGGTGGCAAGGTAGGGACCCGGGCTTACGGGTAAGCCGAACAGGACCTGGCCGTGTTGGAGCCTCCGGCACTGTTCGGGATCGATGGGGAGGGCCGGGATGTCGTCCAGCCCCGCGATGAGCGGGAGTACCGCCCCATCAAGCCGCCGCGACTTAGCGGCTTCGTTCAGAAAGTCCAGCGAAATCGCTTGTTCGAGGGTGAATGGTCCGGCCTTGGTGCGCCGCAGCATGGTGACGTGGCCGACCGTGCCGAGGACCCAGGCAATGTCTCGCGCAAGAGACCGGATGTATGTGCCTTTGCTGACGGTCGCTGAGAGGGTCACATCACTAAGGCCGTTCGCCTCGAGCGAAGTCGAGAGGCCTTGCGGAGCGGAGCCGAGGCCTTCCTCGCCCTCGCTCGAATTGGGTCCGCGACTTCGCCCGGACTGAACGGAAAGGGAATGCACGACGATCCTGCGGCTCTTCAGCGCCACGTCCTCGCCTGCCCGAGCGAGGTCGTATGCCCTTCGCCCATCCACCTTCAGCGCAGAATAGGCGGGCGGCATCTGTTCGATCTCACCCGTGAACTGCGGCAACACGCCCAGGACCTGCTCCATCGAAGGCCGCACGTCGCTGCGCGCGATGACCTCACTCTCAGCGTCCAGCGTGCTGGTTTCCTCGCCGAAGCGAATGGTGAAGTCGTAGGCTTTGGTGGCGTCCAGCATCCGTCCGCACAGTTTGGTTGCCTCGCCAAGGGCAATGGGAAGGACTCCGCTTGCCAGCGGATCAAGGGTCCCGCCATGTCCGACCTTGGTCTTGGATAGGCCCGCTTCCCTCACGGCCCGCTTGACGGCGCCGACCGCCTGCGTGGACCCGAGGCCGACCGGCTTGTCCAGGATGATCCAGCCGCTCAGCGGTAGCGAGCCATGGACGAGCGGGGATCCGGAAGTCATAAGCGCGCCGATAGGACCGCTAAGCCGGCTGGCAAAGGAAAAGCGTTGCTGAACATCGTGGACCTTGCTGGGAGGGCGCCGTCCTGATCCGCGTCACGGTTCCTCCGCTGCTCCTGCGGCTCACCACGCGAGAGTATATTCCGCTGGCGCTGTGGCTCGCGACCTGGGCGCTGCTCGGATTGCACCTGGGTCATGCCGACGCGGTTCGGCTGCTCGCGGCCAACGCGTTCCTCACCGCCGCGCGCTCGATCGCAACCATGGAAGCGATGCAGGTGCTCGCCGGGCATACTGGCAGCCCGAAGGCGGTTCGGCGCGCATCCAAGCGACTGGCATGGCGGATCGACCTGACGTCCCTTGCCGGCACCGCGGCCCTCCTTGCTCTGCTCGCCGCCTTCCTCTGGTGGCGAGACATGGCGGCGGCCGCGCTGATGGTCGGGCTGGTCAGCATCGGGCTGCCGGCCCGCCACCCCGGCTCCCTGCTGATCGCCTGGAAGGATCGGACCGTCGCGTGGAAGATGGGTGCCGCCATCACCGGCCTGGCCGCTGCTGCCCTGGTCTATCTGTTGGGAGGAGGGATCGTCGGAGCCGCCCTGGCGCTTGCTGCACGCGAGTGGGGCGGCCTGGCGGCAACAGCGCTGTTCGCGCCCCGCCGCACCCCGCGAGATCCACTGCCAGAGGAGCCGCTTACCTTCGCCGACTTCGCGAGCCGGACCGAAGCGAGCAGCCGGCGGCGGTTGACATATCGCATCGGCAAGAGCGCGCTGGTCGCGATGTTCGGTCCCTTCGGCAACATCATCGCGCGAACCGGAAGAGGGGCCCACCTGGACCGGAGGATCGCGCGCTTCGTGCCCCGCCATCGTGGCAGCATGGCCCTGCTCGCGCTCGGCACGGTGGTTGGCGCTGTGATGCTTTTGCTGGTCACCACCGAACCCGCCGCACTTCTCGGCGCGGCAGCCCTGGCTCGGATCGGCGCGTCGGCGGGCAGTGCCCTCCTGTGGTGGAACTATGCGCGGTCGTCGGTCGGCGAAGAGGACGATGACGACGAGTAGGGCAGGTCGAGACTGAGCTGCCGGGCCTCGCTCTCTCGTAGCCGGGCGAAGAAGTGGCGACGGCACAAGGCGATGTAGCGATCGTTGCCGCCGATCTCCGTCTGCTCGCCGGAAGTGACGGCGTGTCCTTCTTCATCGACCCGTAGGTTCATCGTCGCCTTGCGACCGCATTCGCAGACCGCCTTCAGTTCCACCAGCACGTCGGCGAGCGCCAGCAATGCGGCACTTCCGGGGAACAGCTCCCCCTGGAAGTCGGTCCGCAGGCCGTAGCAGAGCACCGGCAGGTCTCCATCGTCGCACAGGCGGCATAGCTGCAGGACTTGCTCGCGGGTCAGGAACTGCGCCTCGTCGACTAGCACGCAATGCAGGTCGCGCTTGGCCGCTTCTTCGCCCACAGCGCTGAGCAGGTTGGTGTCCGCATGGTAGGCATGCGCATTGGCGCCGATCTCGAGCCGGGACGCGATCCGGCCGTAGCCCGACCGCTCGTCATGAGCGGCGGTCCACAGCATGGTCTGCATGCCGCGCTCCCGATAGTTGAAGTCCGCCTGCAGCAGCGTGGTCGATTTTCCCGCGTTCATCGCGGCGTAGTAGAAGTAGAGCTTGGCCAACGCGTCCCCCGAAGCGCTGTCTTAGACGGCGGGTGCGTTACCGAGCAATCACCGGCCGTGCTCCAGGTCCCGCACGATGTACTCGCGCAGGCGCTGAGCGGGCGCGGAAAGGGTGGCTGCCGCAATCAAGGCCATCTCGGTGTCGGCAAGGTTTGGCAGGCCGTTATCCCCCTCGTTCAGGATGACGAGATCGTGGGGAACCATGTCGAGCGGGAGTACGGCAATGCCGAGACCCGCCCGGAGCGCCGCATGGTTCCCGGAGAGCGACTGGCAGGAATAAGCGATACGCCACGGCCGCCCGATCGCATCGAGCGCGGAGGTCGCACGCTTGCGGTGCAGGCACGGACGCGGCGAGCAGATGAGGGGAAGCGGCTCGTCGCCCACCGCCGCGTCATGGTGGGCCGCGACCCATACCAATGGCTCGCGCCAGACGCGCGTGCCCTGGTCGGGGCCGGACGGTTCACGCTTGATCAGCGCCAGATCCAAGCCGCCCCCGTGAAACCGGTCGAGCAGCTCGAGGGTCAGCTCGCAGGTGACCTCCAGCGCGACCCGGGGGAAGGTGCGCGTGAAGCTGGCAAGGATCGCTGGCAGCCGGGTGGTTGCGAAATCCTCCGGAGCGCCGAGCCGGACCATCCCGGCCATTTCCGGCTCGCGTGCCCGCGCGGCGAGCTCCTCGTTCAGCGCCAGGATGCGGCGGGCGCTCTCCAGGATAGCCTCGCCTTCTCCGGTCAGGCTGAGGTGACGGGGACCACGGTCCAGCAGGCGCGCACCCAGCCGCTCTTCGAGACGCTTCACCTGCAGCGATATCGCGGATTGCCCACGCAGCAGCCGCTGCGCTGCGGCCGAGAAGCCGCCCGTATCAACAACCGTCACAAACGCGCGAAGCAGCTCGGAATCGATCGTCGGGGTGCCAGGCATTATTGCGCTCCGCAATGACTGGCATCAAAACTATCAAATTCTAGTATGCACGTCGATGCTCCATAAGGCCTCTGAAGTTGAGATCAGGAGCGACCACATGACCCTCGAGAATCTGTCGTTCACCCGCCAATCCACCCAACAGCTCACCGCCGTGCCGGTCAGTGTGGCCTACGGCGATGGGATCGGTCCGGAAATCATGGAGGCAAGCCTGCGAGTCCTGGCGGCGGCGGGTGCCCGCCTCGACATCGAGGAGGTCTCGCTGGGCGAGCAGGTCTACCTCGCGGGGCACGGCGCCGGGATCCCGCCGGAAAGCTGGGACAGCCTGAGGCGCACCAAGGTCTTCTACAAGGCACCGATCACGACCCCGCAGGGGGGCGGGTTCAAGAGTCTCAACGTCACGGTTCGCAAGAGCCTGGGACTGTTCGCCAACGTCCGGCCCTGCCGCGGCCTGGCTCCTGCGATTGCGACCAAGCATCCCGACATGGATCTCGTGATCATCCGGGAGAATGAAGAGGACCTCTACGCCGGTATCGAGCATCGCCAGACTGACGATGTCTATCAATGCCTCAAACTGATCACCCGACCCGGCTGCGAGAAGATCGTTCGATACGCCTTCGACTACGCCCGCGCGCACGGCCGCCGGAAGGTCAGCTGCTTCACCAAGGACAACATCATGAAGCTGACGGATGGCCTGTTCCATCGCGTCTTCGATGAGGTCCGGACCGAGTATCCGGAGATCGAAAGCGACCACTGGATTGTCGACATCGGTGCGGCGCGTCTCGCGACCGTTCCCGAGCAGTTCGACGTTGTGGTCATGCCTAACCTCTACGGCGACATCCTGTCCGACGTTGCGCTTGAACTCACCGGATCCGTCGGGCTCGGTGCAAGCAGCAACATCGGCGCGCATGGCGCCATGTTCGAGGCGATCCACGGCTCCGCACCAACACTTGCGGGACAGGACAAGGCCAACCCGACGGGTCTGCTCATCGCTGGCGCCATGATGCTGGACCACGTCGGGCAGGGCGACGTTGCCGCCCGGGTTCGCAATGCCTGGTTGCGGACGCTGGAGGACGGCGTTCACACCGCGGATGTTCACGGGGAGGCGAGCGTGGGCCCTGCGGTGGGCACCCGCGCCTTTGCCGACGCGGTCATTGCTCGCCTCGGTGAGGAACCCCGCCGCTTCAAGCCGGTCCGAGCGTCTAGCGCAGTCGTTCCGGTGTATGCGCCCAAGCCTGCGCCAAAGGCGGACAAGCAGATGGTGGGCGTCGATGTCTTCGTCCACTTCGATGGAACGACCGACGCGCTTGTGCAGCGAGTGGAAGCGGCTGCTGGCAATCCGCTGCTGCGCTTGCAGATGATCACCAATCGGGGGGTCAAGGTCTGGCCGAACGGCTTGCCGGAAACCTCTTGCACGGACCACTGGCGCTGCCGCTTCATCTGCAGGGAGGGCGCGTGCTTCAATCGTGTGATGATGCTCGAGCTACTTCGGCACCTGCACTATGCGGGGGTCGACTTCGTCAAGACGGAGGGGCTGTATACCTTCGACGGCGAACCGGGATTCAGCCTGGGGCAGGGGCAGTAGCCTCGGATCAGACCGGCCATTCGTCCTTGAGGATTGCGAACAGTACCGTATCCCGGACATGACCGGTCCACGTGATCCGGTCCGCGCGCATGACGCCTTCACGCACGGCACCAAGCTTCTTCATTGCGGCTTGCGAACGAAGGTTGCGCTTGTCCACGCGGAACTCCACCCGCCGGAATCCCGCTTCGAATGCCCGCGCCAACATCATATCCTTGGCCCGGCGATTGAAACCGCTGCCGCGCAAGCTTGGGCGGTAATAGGTACCGCCGATTTCCAGCACTCCCCGGGCTTCGTCTATGCCTAAGAAACTGGACATACCCGCTAGTTCCTCACCCTCGAACAGCACGAACACGCAGTTCGCGGGGCCGGCTGCAAGCTTGTCGATGCTCGTGTCGAAATGGTCCGGGTCGAAGGGTGTCGAGTAGATCGCCCAGATCTCGCCATCCTCGGCGCACGCGGCCTTGAGACCGGCCCGATGCTCTTCCGTGAAGGGGACAGCCCGGCAGCCGTCACCTGTCATCGCATCGCAGAGCGCCGTCATTCCTCGCCGAGGTCCTGCGCGACCTTAGGGCTGCGCAGGATGGAGTCGATGTGCGTTCCCTCGTCAAAGCTTTCGTCCGCGATGAACTTCAGCCTGGCCGCGTACTTCATGCGAACCCGAGTTGCGACTTCCCGCTGGAGGTAGGCGGTATTGGTCCGCAGAGCCTTGAGCACGACCTCTTCGTCCTGCCCGAGTAGCGGCTTCACGAACACGGTAGCGTGGCGCAGGTCGGGGGACATACGTACTTCGGTGACGCTGACGAGGTGGCTCTGCAGCGTCTCATCATGCACGTCTCCGCGCTGCAGGATCTCGCTCAGCACGTGGCGCACCTGCTCGCCCACCCGCAGCAGGCGGACGGAGCGGCCTTCCTGACTTTCCTGTTTCCTCATCTCGCTCTCCGCGCCAGCGGCGCGGGAGTGGATCCCGCGCATTCGTTACTGTCGCTCCGCGCGGGCCGTTCGCTGCCACCTGTGACGCGCGTAAGCCGCACTCGCTGTGCTCCGTTCAGCTTACGCTCGATTCACAGCGTGCGGGCGCGTTCCTCCACCTCGAACACCTCGAGGCTGTCGCCCGGCTTGATGTCGTTGGTGTCGGCCAGCAGCACGCCGCATTCCAGACCTGCCACGACCTGCGCAACGTCGTCCTTGAAACGACGAAGGGAGGCAATCGTCGTCTTGGACACGATGACATCCTGACGAGTGAGGCGGGCATTGAGGCCCTTACGGATGACGCCCTCCAGCACCAGCAGACCCGCGGCCTTGTCCTTCTTCCCGGCGGGGAACACCTCGCGAACCTCGGCGCGGCCAACGACAGTCTCGATGATCTCCGGACCCAGCTCTCCAGCCATGGCGCCCTTGGCCCAGTCGGTCAGGTGATAGATGACGTCATAGTAGCGCAGCTCGACCTTGTTGCGCTCCGCCACCTCGCGGGCCTTGGCGTTCGGACGGACGTTGAAGCCGATGATCGGCGCGCCCGTGGAGCTGGCCAGCGTGACATCGCTCTCCGTGATCGCGCCCACGCCCGAGTGAAGGATGCGAACCTTGATCTCGTCGGTGGACAGCCGATTCAACGCGTTGACGATCGCCTCGGTCGAACCCTGCACGTCGGCCTTGACCACAAGCGGGAACTCGATGGTTGTCGAGGCGCGGTTGGCGAACATGTTCTCGAGGCTGAGCGGCGCGGCCGTCGTGCGCTTCCGGTCCAGTACGCCCTGGCGATAGGCCGCGACCTCGCGCGCACGGGCTTCGTTTTCGACAACGCTGAGCTGATCGCCGGCTGACGGTACGGACGCGAGGCCAAGAACCTCGACCGGCATCGACGGACCGGCCTCCTTCACCTGGCGGCCATGATCGTCGATCATCGCCCGGACCTTGCCACTCGCGGCGCCGACCACGAACACGTCCCCGACCCGCAGCGTTCCGCGCTGCACGAGCACGGTTGCGAGCGGACCGCGGCCCTTGTCGAGCTTGGCCTCGATCACCGTACCCTCTGCCGCACGTTCCGGATTGGCCTTGAGTTCCAGGATCTCGGCCTGCAGGGCAATGGCGTCCAGCAATCCGTCGAGGTTGGTTCCCTTCAGCGCCGACACTTCAACGTCCTGCACGTCGCCGCCGAGTTGCTCGACCACGATCTCGTGTTGCAGCAATTCCTCGCGAACCCGCTGCGGCTTGGCCTCGGGCTTGTCGATCTTGTTGATCGCAACGATCATCGGCACGCCCGCAGCCTTGGTGTGATTGATCGCCTCGATCGTCTGCGGGCGCAATCCGTCGTCCGCAGCGACCACAAGAACGACAATATCGGTAACATTTGCGCCGCGAGCGCGCATTTCGGTGAAAGCTTCGTGGCCTGGTGTGTCGAGGAACGTGACTCTGTCGCCCGATGGCACCTTCACCTGGTAGGCGCCGATGTGCTGGGTGATGCCACCGGCCTCACCCGAAACCACATTCGCACCGCGGATCGCGTCGAGCAGCGACGTCTTGCCATGGTCGACGTGACCCATGATGGTCACGACGGGAGGACGGGGCTTCAAGCTCTCAGGCGCATCCACGTCGATGGTCGTGTCTATATCGACATCGCTCTCGCTCACGCGCTTGATGTTGTGGCCGAATTCGGTGACCAGCAGCTCGGCGGTGTCCTGGTCGATCGTCTGGTTGACCGTGACCATGACGCCCATCTTGAAGAGCGCCTTGACGAGATCGGCAGCCTTCTCCGCCATGCGGTTGGCGAGCTCACCCACCGTAATGCTCTCTGGCACCACCACGTCGCGCACCTGCTTCTCACGCGGGCCGCTCATCTGGTGAGCGCGCTTCTCCTTCTCGCGGGCGCGCTTCAGCGCGGCGAGGGAACGGGCGCGGCTGCCCTCGTCATCCGATAGAGCGCGAGTGACGGTGAGCTTGCCGGAGTGACGGCGGTCGTCCCCGCGTCCACGGGCCGGACGGGCCGGTTCGGGCCTGCGCGGCGGAGCGGCGGGCTCCGGTCGACGCACGGGCGTGAACTGCTGCCCCGAGGGTCGCGCGGACGTGGGCGCAGCGGCGGGCGCGGGTTCAGCCGGTTGTTCGGTCGGACGAGCATCTACCGCCGCTTCCTCGGCAGCGCGCTGACGAGCCTCTTCCTCGGCCCTCCGTGCGGCCTCTTCTTCGGCGCGGCGATTGTCCTCCGCGCGGCGGCGCTCTTCCTCCGACTGGTTCTGCTTGGCCTGCTCCTCGCGGCGGCGCGCTTCCTCGAGCGAAGCCATGCGCGCTTCCTCAGCCTCGCGCAGCAGTCGAGCCTGCATCTCCTTGCGAGCGGTGATGTCGTCCACCGGACGGCGCGCGGGAGCCGCCGCCGGACGTGCGGGAGCGGCAGCCGGTGCGGGCGTGGGCGCTGCAGCCGCGGGAGCTGCCGCCTCGGCTTGGGCCGGCGCCTCGCCAGGCTTGCCGAGGATGCGGCGCTTCTTGACCTCGACCACGACCGTGTTCGAGCGCCCATGGCTGAAGCTCTGCTTGACCTTGCCGGTCTCGACCGTGCGCTTGATGCCCAGCGGTGGCCGGGTGCCCAGCTTCGGCTTGTCGGTCTGGTCGCTCATTCTGTTCCTTCGTTCGTCAAGTCAGCCGAGCCGGTGGCCAGGGCAGCGTCGCCGCCCTCTAGCCCACGTCCCACTCCAATGAAAGCGCGCCACCGTGACAGCGCGTGCAAGACACGCGCTGCGGCGGCTGGGTCGATCAGCGCGACATGTACCACATTCTCGCGCCCGAGTGCCATGGACAAGATGGTGCGTTCGACCGGAATTTCCAGCCCGCGCGAGAGGCCACGCTCTTCCGCGCCGCCCACTCGCCAAGCCTGGTCCAGCCTCCTGCGACCGTCCAAACCCGCATCGGCGGCGTGAAGCAGCAGGCGCACCTTGCCCATGCGTGCAGCCTGTTCAACCCGGTCAGCCCCGTTGATCAGGTTGCCGGAGCGGGCTTCCATGCCGAGCCGATCAAGGACTGCCTGCCGAAGAGCGGCTTCGATCTTCTCGCCGAGGTCGGAAGGGACGGTCAGTTCCCCGGTCTTGAACGCCCGCGAGAGCGCGCCTTTGAGCTTGCCCTTGACGATGGCGGAGTCGAGCTCCGGCCGGGGAACGCCGATCCAGGCTCCGCGGCCGGGCGCCTTGGCACGCACGTCGGGGAGCACCTGGCCGTCCGGACCCAGTGCGAGGCGGATGAGCTCATCACGGGAGCCCGTCCGTCGCGACAGGACGCAGGTGCGCTCAGGTGTCTGGGCATTTCCACCACCCGATCGCGTAGAGCGCAATCGAGATGCGTCAAAGACCGGAGCCGAGACATGTGCCTCGGCTTCATTCGGCTGTGGTCCTCGACTGCGCTCGGACCGAACGGCCTTGGGTGGCCTTACCGACGGATCATTGCGAGGATTCCGCATCGGCGGCCTCCTCGGTCTGGGGCTCGTCCTCGAACCAATGGGCACGCGCGGCCATGATGATCTCGTTGCCCTGCTCTTCGGTGAGGCCGTATTCGGCAAGGATGCCGCCCTTGTCCTCGGTCCGCTGCGGCGCATTCTCTGCCCGACGGCGCGGCTCGGGCCGCTTCTTCTGGATGAGCTCGTCGGTGGCGAGGTCCGCAAGGTCGTCCAACGTGCGGACGCCGGCCTTGCCGAGCGTGACCAGCATCGCTTCGGTCAGGTGCGGCAGCTCGGCCAGCGCATCATCGACACCCAGCGCCCGGCGCTCCTCGCGCGAGGCGGCCTCGCGCCGCTCCAGTGCTTCGCCAGCGCGGCTCTGCAGCTCGGAGGCAATGTCCTCATCGAGCCCCTCGATCGAGGCAATCTCGTCCGCATCGACGTAAGCAACTTCCTCCAGGCTGGTGAAGCCCTCGGCGACCAGCAGCTGCGCCAGCGTCTCGTCCACGTCCAGCTCGTTCTGGAACATCTCGGACCGCTCGATGAACTCGCGCTGCCGTTTCTCGCTGGCGTCAGCCTCGGTCAGGATGTCGATCTGCGAGTTGGTGAGCTGCGAGGCGAGGCGCACGTTCTGGCCGCGACGGCCGATCGCGAGCGACAGCTGGTCATCGGGAACCACCACCTCGATCCGGCTCTCTTCCTCGTCAATCACCACGCGGCTGACCGTCGCCGGCTGAAGCGCGTTGACCACGAAGGTCGCCGTGTCCTCGCTCCAGGGAATGATGTCGATCTTCTCGCCCTGCAGTTCCTGCACGACTGCCTGCACGCGGCTGCCCTTCATGCCGACGCAGGCGCCGACCGGGTCGATCGAGCTGTCGCGACTGATCACGCCGATCTTCGCGCGGCTGCCCGGGTCGCGGGCGGCGGCCTTGATCTCGATGATGCCGTCGTAGATTTCCGGCACTTCCTGCGCGAACAGCTTCTTCATGAAATCAGGGGCAGCGCGCGACAGGAAGATCTGCGGCCCGCGGGTCTCGCGAGCAACCCGCAGGATGAGCGACCGGACACGGTCGCCGACGCGGACCATCTCGCGCGGAATCTGCTGGTCGCGGCGGATGACTCCCTCGGCCCGGCCCAGGTCGACCACCACGTGCCCAAACTCGACGCGCTTGACGACACCGGTGATGACCTCTCCGACGCGGTCCTTGAATTCCTCGTACTGCCGCTCGCGCTCGGCATCGCGGACCTTCTGAAAGATGACCTGCTTGGCAGCCTGTGCCGCGATGCGGCCGAATTCGATCGGGGGCAGGGGGTCGACGATGAAGTCACCGACCGAGGCGCCGGGCTGCAGCTTCTGCGCGCCCTTTACGTCGACCTGCTTGAAATAGTCCTCAACCTCTTCGACCACCTCGAGCACGCGCCACAGCCGGAGGTCGCCGGTGGTTCCGTCGAGCTTGGCGCGGATGTCGTTCTCGGCACCATAGCGGGCGCGGGCGGCGCGCTGGATGGCGTCCTCCATCGCCTCAATTACGATGCCCCGATCGATCAGCTTCTCGCGGGCAACGCTGTCGGCAATGGCGAGCAGCTCGGCCTTGTTGGCGGTCGGTGCTGCGGGCGCGGCAGTGGCCATTTCAGTCAGTCCTCTACAGTCAGGATGGAATCGGCGCCTTCGGTGCTGATCGGCGCGGTGGCGTGGATGAGCTTGTCGGTCAACAGGAGCTTGGCCGACTGGATTGCGGAATAGGGGATCTCACGGACGCCCTTCGGCGAGGCGATGCGCACGGTATCGCCCTCTATGCCGGCGATGGTGCCGGACACCTGCTTGGCGCCCTCAACCTCGTGAGCGAGCTTGAGACGCGCCTCGTGGCCGGTCCAGTCGGCATAATCCTGTCGCCTCGTCAGAGGCCGGTCGATGCCGGGCGAAGAGACTTCCAGCCGATAGCCGCCCTGGATCGGATCCTCGCCCTCTGACTCCAGCCGATCGAGCAAGTCGGACAAGCGACGGGACAGGGCTTCACAATCGGTGAGGTCTAGTTGGCGCGTGTCCGGCCGTTCGGCCATGACCTGCAGCGTCGGGTCCGACTTGCCGCCGATCATCGCCACGCGCACGAGATCGTAGCCGAGGGCCTTTGCCTCGGTCTCGATCATCTGTGTGAGCGCGGTCAGGTCCATGGGCCCTCATTCGAAACGTCCAAGCCCCCTCGTGCCGCCCGGAAGTCCGAAGCAGCCTCGCCAGCATCAGCGATGTGAGGAGGAACCGTGCATATAGGCCAGTGGCCAGCATCACGCAACCGCGCGCAAAGCCTCGTTCTCGGCGCGAATGCGGATGAATAGCACGACCGCATTCAGCAGACTGAAGACGAGCGCCACCTGCCACAGCCCGAAGACGAGCGGCAGCACGGCGATCTCTCCGATCACCACAAGGTAATTGGGGTGGCTTACGAAGCGGAATGGCCCGCCCTTCACCAGCGGCGCGCCGGGCAGCACGATGATCCGCGTCGTCCAGCGCGGCCCAAGAGTTCTCAGCACCCAGACGCGCCCGAGCTGCAGCAAGATGAATAGGAGCAGGAAGGCCCAGTGGATCGGACGACCGGGCGCCAGCCAGAACAGAGTTCCCAACCACATTGCATGCACTGCGACAATCAAGGGATAGTGCCCAGGCGCATGCTCCCGGGCTCCCAGTGACAGAAGCCGGCGCGTGTTCTGCCGAGCGAGCACGAGCTCGGACAAGCGTTGCAGCGTGACAAAGGCGAGAATGGCAATCGGTGGCCACATCATGCGGAGCGCTCCAGCAGCAGGGTCGCGCAGGTGAACCCCGGCCCGAAAGCCGTCATCAGCGTGCGCTCCGGCGCCCCTCGTGCAAGCAGCCGCTCCAGCACGAACAGCACGGTCGGAGCGCTCATGTTGCCGAAGTCGCGCAACACCTCGCGCTCAAGATCGAGGCTACCTGATCCCAGGTCCATTGCGGTTTCGATAGCCTCGACGACCTTCGCACCGCCTGGATGCGAGCACAAACGGCCAATGTCTGAACGTCGGATCCCATAGCTCTCCAGCATCCCGTCAAGCGCGCTTGCGAGTTGTTCCGTGACGAAGGGCGGGATGGCTCGATCGAATACCACCGCAAAGCCTGGATCCTCGACGCGCCAGCCCATGATGCCCAGCGTGTCTGGCCAGAGTTTCTCGGCCGCATCGACGATGGTGCCAATGCCCTCACCGTCCCCTCCGACCACAGCCGATGCGGCTCCGTCTCCGAACAGCGCGGTAGCCACAAGGGCGGCTGGATCGTCGCTGTCGAGCCGGATGGAGATGGAGCAGGTCTCCACGCAGACGAACAGCCACCGGCTTCCGGGTTCGGACCCCGCGAGGCGGGCCGCCGTTGCGAGTCCCGTCACGCCACCCGCGCATCCCAGTCCGAACAGGGGAACCCGCTGGACATCGTCCCTCAAGCCGAGCTTGCCACTGCACCGCGCCTCCAGGCTTGGCGTCGCGATGCCGGTCGTCGAGACCGAAACCACGCCGTCAATCTCCGCGGGGTCGCAGCCGGCGGCGGCAATCGCCTTCTCGGCGACTTCGATGAACAAGGCCTCGGAAGCTTGCAGATACAGCTGGTTGCGGGACTCCCATCCATGGTCCTCCGCGTACCATTCCACCGGAGCGACAATGGCCCGGCGATCGATGCCCGCGTTGTCGAACACACCCGCCAGCCGGTCGAATAACGGCTTGCGGCGGAAGAACTGGCGGGCCGTGGCCTTGGCGTCCGCTTGAGTAACGGCATAAGGCGGTATTGCGGTTGCGAGGCTCAAAAGTGGAACAGGACGCAAGGAAAATCTTTCAAACGGGCGGCGCCCCCACGCTCTATTGCAGAAGGTGAATAGCGAACCATGCGAATTCAAGGACTAACCGGACTCGCCACACTCCTGCTTGCAAACAGCGCGTGCAGCGCGGCTCCGGGGAACGCTCCCGCGGCCGTTGCGAACCAGCCCTTCAGGAGCGAGGTTGTAGCAGACTTCGAGGCGCCCTGGGCAATGACCTTTCTGCCGGGTAGCGGTCGCCCGCTGACCAGCCAGGCGCTGGTGACGGAGAAGGCTGGCAAGCTCTGGCTGGTGGACGTCGCAAGCGGTCAGCGACAGGAAGTGATGGGAGTTCCGACCAACATCCGCGTCGAGGGGCAGGGCGGTCTCGGGGACGTAGTCGTAGCGCCTGACTTCGCCGGGAGCCAGAGGGTCTACCTGAGCTATGTCGAGCCGGAAGGCGAACTCAGCGGAGCGGTAGTCGGCACTGGGAGGCTGATCCTCGGGCAAGAGGCGCCGCGGCTCGAAGACTTCCGGGTCATCTGGCGGCAGCAGCCGAAGGTGACTGGCGGAGGTCACTTTTCCCACCGGATCGCCTTTGGACCGGACGGGAAGCTCTACATCAGCTCGGGCGAGCGGCAGAAGTTTGACCCTGCGCAGGATCCGAATGCGAACCTCGGCCGCATCGTGCGGCTGAACGCAGATGGCACGGTTCCTGGCGACAATCCGTGGTCGTCTCGCGGCGGTGTGGGTGCGCAGGCCTGGACGATGGGCAACCGCAATGTGCTCGGCCTTGCTTTCGGCCCCGATGGACGGCTCTGGGGCGCGGAAATGGGGCCGGCGGGGGGCGACGAGCTCAACCATCTCGAGCGGGGATCCAACTACGGGTACCCGATCGTCTCGGACGGCGATCATTACGACGGGCGCGTGATCCCGGACCACTCAACCCGGCCGGAGTTCAACGGACCGGAGATCGTCTGGACGCCGGTGATCTCTCCTTCCAGCATGATCTTTTATTCCGGTGACGATTTCCCGGCCTGGCGTGGCAACGCGCTGATTGGGGGGCTGTCGGCCCAAGGGATCGTGCGGGTCGCAATCGACGGCAACACGGCGCGCGAAGTGGAACGCCTTCCCATGAGCGCACGCATCCGTGAGGTGGAGCAGGGGCCCGACGGCGAGCTCTACGTGCTCGAAGACGAGCGCGACGGAAGCCAGGGCCGGCTGCTCCGGCTTACGCCGGGCGCTCAGACGCGGCGATAGCGGAGGTAGTAGGGCCGTCGTCCTTCACGGCGGCTCTTGGCCCCATAGCGGGTTTCGATCCACCCGCCGACGGGTTCCAGAAAGTCCCTGGGCTTCTCGGCAAGCCACTCGAACTGGTGCTGGTGGCGTTGCATGACCATCAGCGTCCACTCCAGGTAGACAGGGTGGTCGGTGGCGATCCGCATTTCGCCGCCGGGCCGGACTTTGCTTGCGAACAGGTCGAGCGGTCGGTCATTGGCCATCCGGCGCTTGGCATGCCGGGCCTTGGGCCACGGGTCGGGATGGAGCAGGTAGAGCATTAACAAGCTTGCGTCCGGCACCCGGCGCAGCACCTCCAGCGCATCGCCCATGTGCAGGCGGACGTTTCGCAGCGCCCGTTCCCGGACATGCCCCAACGCGGTCGCGACGCCGTTCAGGAACGGCTCTGCTCCCACGAAGCCATGGTCCGGCAGCAAGTCGGCGCGATACGCAAGGTGCTCGCCTGAACCGAAGCCGATCTCGAAGTGCAACGGTCGAGCGTCGCCGAACAGGGATCGAGACGTGATCTCGCCCTCATCCGGAACCGCGATCTGGGGAAGGAGCGTGTCGAGCAGCTCTTGCTGCCCCTTGCGCAGCTTGTGCCCACTGGATCGGCCGTAAAGACGGTTGAGCGTGAGAGGGTCGCCGGACTTGAACGCGGTCATGACGGGGCGCCCTAGGCTTTGGGTCAGTGTTCAGCAACCCGCGGCACACTTTGACGATCCTCGCGTTTCCTTGCCTGAGAAGACAGGGAGAAGCGTGTCCATGTACGGCAGGAATCCTCGCAGCACCGCACAGATTGGCGGTCATCCGCTGCACCCCATGCTGATCCCATTCCCCATCGTCAGTTTCGTCGGAGCGTTCGTCGCTGACCTCATGTTCCTGTGGACCGGTGAGGGCGGCTGGGCGACGGCCGCCAACTGGCTGTTGGGGATCGGGCTCGGGACGGCGGTGCTGGCGGCGATCACCGGACTGACCGACTATATGGGAGACGATCGGATCCGGCGCCTTGGAGCGGCGCTACAGCACATGATCGCGAACGTGGCAGTGGTGGTGATCGAGATCATCAACCTGGTGCTGAGGCTCAGCGGGGACGAGGGTTTCATCGGGAGCCTCGGCGTGTGGCTGTCGGGCGCTGCGACCTTGATCCTGCTGTACTCGGGCTGGCTCGGCGGGGAGCTGGTCTATCGCCACCGCGTCGGCGTTCAGGAGACGCGGGACGACTTCAGCGGCTACGATGATGGTCACCCAGAAGCCGGCGGACACATTGCTCGCGGCCCCGCGCGGGAAGAGCGCTAGTCAGCGACGGCAGGGCTTGCTTTTGTAAGCAAAGCGGTGACGGGCGTAGCTCTCCCCGTTCCAGCGAACGACGGGGAAGCAGAAGCCCGGACCCCCAAGGCTGATGTCAGGCCAGCCGCCGAGGAGAGCATTGGCACCTCCGATCAGAGATCGAAGGTGCCTTAGCATAATCAGGCGGCCAAAGCGTCCTTCAGCTCTGAGACGAGGTCCGTCTTCTCCCAGGGGAAGAGGTCACCCTCCGCCTTGCGGCCGAAGTGACCATAAGCCGCAGTCGGGCCGTAGATCGGCTTGTTAAGCCCAAGATGCGTCCGGATGCCGCGCGGGGTCAGCCCACCCAGCTTCCCGATCTTGCCGATCGCTGCTTCCAGCTGGTCATCTGCAACCGTGCCCGTGCCATGGGTGTCGACATAGAGCGAGAGCGGCTGGGGAACGCCGATGGCATAGCTCAGCTGAATGGTGCAGCGCTTGGCAAGACCGGCCGCGACGATGTTCTTGGCGAGGTAGCGCGCGGCGTAGGCAGCCGAGCGATCGACCTTGGTCGGGTCCTTGCCACTGAAGGCACCGCCGCCGTGCGGGGCTGCCCCGCCGTAAGTGTCGACGATGATCTTCCGCCCGGTCAGGCCCGCGTCACCGTCGGGCCCGCCAATCTCGAACGCGCCGGTCGGGTTGATGTGGTAGACCGTGGCATCGGAAAGCAGGTTGGCCGGAAGCACGTCCGCCACCACGGATTTCACGTAGGACTTGAGTTCAGCTTCCTTGTCGCCCTGGTCGTAGCCCTTGGCATGCTGGGTCGAAACCACGATGGCCGTCGCAGCGACCGGAACGCCATTTTCGTAGCGCAGCGTGACTTGGCTCTTGGCGTCAGGCTCCAGAAACGGAGCCTTGCCGGAATGTCGGTCGGCCGAAAGCCGCTCCAGGATCTTGTGGCTGTAGTAGAGGGTCGCGGGAAGGTAGTCGGGCGTTTCGTCCGTCGCGTAGCCGAACATGATGCCTTGATCCCCGGCGCCTTCATCCTTGTTGCCGCTTGCGTCCACGCCCTGCGCGATGTGGGCGGACTGGCCGTGCAGATGGTTCTCAAAGCTGGCGGTTTGCCAGTGGAAGCCCTCCTGCTCATAGCCGATGCGCTGAACGACGTGGCGGACAGCCTGCTCGATCTCGTCGCGCGTGCCCGGTGCCCAGCCGTGCGTGTCGGGAAACTGTGCTTCGTCGTAGGTTCCCTTGCACCGGATTTCACCACCGATAACGATGCGCTGGGTCGTCACGAGGGTCTCGCAGGCGACACGTGCTTCCGGGTCCTTGGACAGGAAGAGATCGACGATCGCATCGCTGATCTGGTCCGCGACCTTGTCCGGGTGGCCTTCGGAAACTGACTCGGAGGTGAAGAGGTAAGAGCTGCGCACGCTAAGTTCCTGATTTTGTGTCCAACAATCGGACATAAGGATATAAGGAAATCTTTATATCTCGGCCCTGTAGCGCCGCCGAGCGTCCAGAACAATGGCCGTGATGAGGAGGCCGAACGCCAGCAGCATCGGCAGCCAGTTGCCGAGGCGCGCGAACGGAGTTGCCTCGGCCGAGGGCGGCAGGCGCGCGTCGATCACCCCGGCGGTGCCCAGCGGAAGGGACGCCAGCAGCTTGCCGCGGGCGTCGATGAGAGCGCTGATCCCCGTCGGCGTCGAACGGACGACCGGCAGCCCTTCCTCGGCCGCGCGGAGGCGCGCCTGGGCCAGATGTTGCGGTGGGCCCCAGGCGCCAAACCACGCGTCGTTCGACGGGTTGAAGATGAATCGGGGCCGCTCGCGCGGGTCGACAACCTGGCCAGAGAAGATGATCTCGTAGCAGACCTGCAAGCCAACCTTGCCCCAGCCGGGCAGATCGAAGCTCCGCGGGCCGGGGCCGGGGTTGAAGTCGACGTCGCCGGGCACCAAGCGCGACAGGCCGATGGCCGACAGGAGCGGGCGCATCGGCAGGTACTCGCCGTACGGAACGAGGTGGGACTTGTCGTATCGGCCACGCACGGTCCCCGCACCGTCCAGGGCGAACACGCTGTTCGCCGCACCGGTGACCCGGCGGCCGTCCGGCGAATGGACCGCGATGCCCCCTGTCAGCAGATATTCGCCCGGACCGATGACGCTGGCGGCCCGGGTGCGCTCGAATCGCGCGAACGCCTGGTGCTCGCCAGTGCGGGCGTCTTCCAATGGTTCGGTAATTGCCGCCTCGGGCCAGAAAATCAGGCGTGGGCGCTCGCCGCCTGCGCGGGAGGATAGTCCGGCAAGGCGCCGCGCCGCTTCCTCGCTCGCTCCGGGCCGATACTTGTCCTGCTGTCCAATGTTCGGTTGAATGATGCGGATTGCGGCACCCTCAGCCCGCCCGTTCGGCGGCCCGAAGTTCGTGAGGTACCCCGACTCCTCGGCCGGCGGAAGGATGAGCAGCAGCAGGGCAGGGATCAGCAGGGCGGCACCGCGCCTCCAGCGCCGGTGGGCGAGCAGGAAGAGGCCGCCACCGAGAAGCACCACAAGAGCCGACAAGGCGTAGGTTCCAGCGAAGCGGGCGCTATTCAGCCAAGCCGTTTCGACCAGAACCACGCCCACCGGGTTCCAGGCAAATCCCGTGAAAACCAAGGCCCGCAGATATTCGGTTACGGCCCAGCCGCCCGCCAGCGAAAGCACGAGAGCCATGCGACTGCGCTGGCCGAAACGCCAGGCCAACCCCGTCGCCATGGCCGGATATATGGCAAGGTACAGGCTCAGCAGCACCACGGCGATCCAGCCCAGCCAGGCGGGCATGGCAGCCTGGTAGGTGAAGGCTGTCGCAATCCAGTTAAGACCAAGCACGAATTGGCCGACGCCGAAACTCCAGCCGACGAACAGGGCAGCCTTCAGGGAGCGGGTGCGGCCGATCAGTTCCGCGAGCGCAGCGAAGGCGAGCGGCATCAGCGGCCACATGCCTACGGGCTGGAAGGCGAACGCCGAGATCAGGCCGAGCAGAAGCGCGAGAGCGGCATTCAGGCGGCCGCGAGACCCGCGCGAATGTTCCCAATGTTCACGCTCGTGCGCGTGCGTCCCCTCTGGCGCAGGCCCGTTGGCAGCGCGCGTCAAGGGCTCAGGATGGCTAAGGTCGCTGCGCTGCACCGTGTTCCTATGCGCCTAAGGGGGCCGTGTAGGACAGTCGTTTCATCCCGCTCACTCGACAGGCTCCGAGCCGTCCGGCGCATGAAGGCGCAGCCGCGTCATGCGCCGGGCGTCGGCGTCCACGCATTCCAGACGCCAACCACTGGGATGGGCAATCGATTCTCCAGGCTGTAGGATGCGTCCAGCCAGCACGAAAGCTAGCCCGCCAAGCGTGTCCACATCGTCGTCTTCGGCGATCAGGCTGCCGTCGACGGTCTTGGCGACGTCCTCCAGCTCCACCCGGGCATCGGCCTCCCAGATGCCATCCTCCAGAGGCACGAGCATCTGCTCCTCTTCTTCATCATGCTCGTCCTCGATCTCGCCGACGATCTCCTCGACGACATCCTCGATCGTGACCAGGCCTTCGGTGCCGCCGAACTCATCGACGACGATAGCCAGGTGAACGCGGGCCGCGCGCATGCGGGCGAGCAGGTCGAGAACGCCCATGGACTCCGGCACGAACAAGGGGGTCCGCAGCAGGTCGTCGATGGTCCGGCTCCGGCTCTCGTCCGTCAGGGCCATGAAGACGTCCTTGATGTGGACCATGCCGATCACCTCGTCGAGGCTCTCGCCGGTCACTGGGAGCCGGCTGTGGCCTGCATCGGCAAAGGCGTGGACCAGGCCATCGAAGGTGATCGTGTGCGCGACAGAGATGATCTCGCCCCGGGGAACGCAGATGTCGCCGGCGGTCTGGTCACCGAAGTGCAGCAGGTTGCGGAGCATCTGCCGCTCGTGGGTGGTGAGGTCGCCCTGCGCAACGGCGCTACCCTCCGCTTCGTCGATGGCTTCCTCGATCTGGTCGCGAAGCGTCTGCTCGCCGTCGTCTCCGAATAGCAGGTGCCGCATGCCCCGCCACAATCGGGAGCCGTTTTCGGGTTGGGTCGCCATCAGGCGGCATCCTCGTAAGGATTGGCGATGCCGATCCGGGCGAGCGCACGGGTTTCGCGCGCTTCCATGTCGGTCGCTGCATCGTCGTCGTGGTGGTCGTAGCCGAGCAGGTGGAGGGTGCCGTGAACCATCAGGTGCGCGGCATGATGCTCGAGCGGGAGGGCTTTCTCCTCGGCCTCGCGGGCGCAAACGCCGCGCGCGAGGACGATGTCGCCGAGCATCAGCTCGGGGCCTTCCGCATCCGCCTCCTCCAACTCCTCGCTTTCGGCGAGCGGGAAGGAGAGAACATTCGTCGGCTTGTCCTTGCCCCGCCATTGAGAGTTAAGCGCCCGCACCTCCGCATCGCTGGTAAGGCGAACGGACAATTCGACCATGCGCGCCGTGTCGATCAGTTCGGGGAAGCAGCTTTCGGCGATTGCGGCCTGGGCGGCGGCTTCGGCAAGCGCCTCCCAGTTGGTGCTACTATCCCAATCCTCGTCGGCCTCGAGGGCAATCTCCAGCATCATGAGCCGGGACCCTCGTAAGCCTCGACGATCTTGCCAACCAGGGGATGGCGAACAACGTCGGCTGCGCCGAATCGGACCGTCGCGATACGGGGAATGCCCTCAAGCTTGCCGACGGCATCGGCGAGACCGCTCTCGACACCGCGCGGGAGATCGGTCTGGTTGGGATCACCGCAGATGACCATGCGCGCGCGCATGCCGAAGCGGGTGAGGAACATCTTCATCTGCTGCGGCGTGGTGTTCTGCGCCTCGTCCAGGATAATGAAGGCGTCGTTCAAGGTGCGTCCACGCATGAACGCGATGGGCGCGATCTCGATCTCACCGCTGGCGATGCGCCGCTCGACCTGTTCGGTGGGGAGCATGTCGTAGAGCGCATCATAGAGAGGGCGAAGGTAAGGGTCGACCTTCTCCTTCATGTCGCCGGGGAGGAAGCCGAGCCGCTCGCCAGCCTCGACCGCCGGCCGCGAGAGGATCAGGCGATCGACCTGGCCGCCGATCAGCATGGCGACAGCTTGAGCGACCGCGAGATAGGTCTTGCCGGTGCCGGCCGGGCCGAGCGCGAAGATCATGTCCTCGGACGCCAGCGCTTCCATGTAGGTCGTCTGCACCGTGGAGCGCGGAACGATGGTCTTCTTGCGCGTGCGGATCATGACCCTCGGCGGGGCGGAGACCTCGTCCGTGATGATGTCGTCGAAGCGGCGCTGCGCGGCCATGCCGATGACGCTCTCGACGGCGGCCATGTCCACGTCGTGGCCCTGGTCCAAGCGATTGTAGAGGCCGACCAGCACGTCGCGGGCGCGGGCTGCACTGTCCGGCTCGCCCTCGATCTGGACGCGATTTCCGCGCGCGGCGATGTTGACACCGAGCCGGTCCTCGATCGCCACTAGGTGACGGTCATATTCGCCGAACAGCGGTCCAAGCAGGTATGGCTGCTCGAACTCGATCTCCAGGCGGGCGCGGTCGGGTAGGGCGGCGAGGTCGCGCTTCGGCATCAGGCGGCCTCCGCCCGGACGAGCAGGTCGCCAAACAGGCTGTTCGGCCCGGAGCCCGTGATCGCCACATCCAGCAGGCTGCCGATTGGGGCGTCCGTTTCGACCACCACCGACTGCAGCCATGGTGACTTGCCGATCATCTGGCCGGACTTGCGGCCGACCCGATCGATGAGGATGCGAATGGTCTTGCCAACGGTTGCGCAATTGAAGGCACTGCTGTGCTCGGCAATGCGGGCCTGGAGCCGCTGCAGGCGCTCATCCATGACAGGTGCGGGAATTTGGTTCTCCATCGTTGCCGCGGGCGTTCCCGGCCGCGGCGAATATTTGAAGCTGAAGGCCGACGCGTAACGCACATGGTCGACGATTTGCAGCGTGGCCTCGAAGTCCGCGTCGGTTTCGCCGGGAAAGCCCACGATGAAATCGCCGGAGATGGCAATATCCGGGCGAACGGCGCGGACGCGTTCGATTGTGCGAAGATAACTCTCCACCGTATGGTGGCGGTTCATGGACTTGAGGATGGCGTCGGACCCGGATTGCACGGGCAGGTGCAGGTAGGGCATGAGTTCCTCGACCTCCGCATGTGCGGTGATCAGGTCCTCGTCCATGTTGATGGGGTGGCTGGTCGTGTAGCGGATGCGCTCCACCCCATCGATGCGGGCAAGGCTGCGGATGAGGGTGGCGAGGCCACCGAAGCTGGCATCGGTCCAGCCGTTGACGTTCTGGCCGAGCAGCGTGATCTCTCGCGCGCCGCCCTCCACAAGCTGCTGCGCCTCGGCCAGGATGTCCCTGGCAGGCCGGCTGATCTCAGCGCCGCGGGTGTAGGGGACCACGCAATAGGTACAGAATTTGTCGCAGCCTTCCTGGACGGACAGGAAGGCCGAAACGCCGGTACGGCGGCGCCGCGGCAGGGCATCGAACTTGCTGATCGCCGGCATGTCCGTGTCCACGGCGGGTCGCCCTGCCGCGGCCTGCCGGATCATCTGCGGGAGCCGATGGTAGGCCTGCGGGCCCACGACCATGTCGATCATCTTCGAACGGGAGCGGGCTTCCTCGCCCTCGGCCTGAGCGACGCACCCGGCGAGCGCGACCAGCGGCTTGCTCCCGTCATCCCGGCGGAGGCGACCGACGTCGGAGTAGGCCTTCTCGACGGCTTTCTCACGGATATGACAGGTATTGAGCACTACGAGGTCGGCGTCGTCCTTGTCGCCCACGGCGCGCATGCCCTGCGCGGCAAGCAGCTCGGCCATGCGCTCGCCGTCATAGACATTCATCTGGCAGCCGAACGACTTGATTCGGAAAGTCTGGGGGGAGGTCATTGGCACGGCCCTATACGGCAGCCGGGGCGACGCCGCTAGGCGCGAGCGCGTCCGCAATGGCATCATGGGTCAAGCGGGCAAGTTGCTTGCGATCCGTGAGTTGCGGGACGGTCGGCAACAGGTGGAGCGTGACGGTTGCGGTGCCGCGTCGACCGAGCAGCCGGAGGAAGTTGGCCTTGCCACTCTCGCCGGGCGGCCACCCGAACTCGCGCGCCGCCGGGCCGTAATCGATTGCAACAGGCCGGATCGCAACGTGGGGGGGAGGCGGGGCGAAGGCCGAGAGCAGGGGCGGGCGGAAGGTCAGTAACTGCCTGCCGTCGCTGACGGTGCCCTCGGGAAAGAGGGCCAATGGCATCGGGCCCTCGAGAGCGCGCAACATGGCGGCAGTCTGCTCCGCGATCCCGCGCTTGTGGTCCCGGTTCACGAAGACCGTGCGGTTCTGCTCGCAGAGCCAGTGCATTACGGGATGGCCGCGCAAATCGTCCTTGGCGACGAAGGCACAGCCGCTGGCGGCGGCAAGGATCGGGATGTCCAGCCAGCTGACATGGTTGGCAACGATCAAGGTGTGCGGGGCGATCGGCTCTCCCGATTGGCGCACCCGGATACCGGAAAGCCAGGCAACTCCTGCGAGGAACCGGCGTGGCCAGTGAGACGAGCCGCCAAGGCGGCTCACGAGGTGAAGAGGAACGCACAAGGCAAGCCACAGCACGATGGCCTGCAGCCGGAAGAAAGCGAGCAGGGGAGAATGTGGCCTAGCGGCTGCGGTCGAGAGCGACGCCGTAAAGCTCCATGCGATGGTCGACCAGGCGGAAGCCGAGGCGCTCGGCGACCTTCTTCTTCAGGTTCTCGAGCTCTTCGTCATGGAATTCGATGACCTGTCCGGTTTCGACGTCGATAAGATGATCATGATGATCGTCCGTCACCGCTTCGTAGCGGGATCGGCCGTCCCCGAACTCGTGCCGCTCGAGGATGCCGGCTTCCTCGAACAGGCGAACCGTCCGATAAACCGTTGCAATGGAGATCTTGGGGTCCACGGCCGAGGCCCGCTCATGCAGTGTCTCGACATCGGGATGATCTTCGGCTTCCGAGATGATGCGCGCAATGGTCTTGCGCTGCTCGGTGATCCGCAGCCCTTTCTCGGCGCAGAGGGCTTCGATGTCGATGGTGCGATGCATGGGCACGAAGGTAGGGCGCTGTTCAGCCGAGGTCAAAGAGGAAGATGCGGCGCGGAGGCGCTTCCGGGCTCGGAGCTGTCAGCCATCTTCCCGATCGGGAGAGCCGACGTGCCGAGCCCGGGATTTGCAATGCTTCTACGAGCGGGCCCGGCCGCCCGTGCGCTTCCGCTTTGTTCCGAGGCCAATCGACTTGGCCAGCGTGCGGCGCTGCTCCGCATAGTTCGGAGCAACCATCGGGTAATCGGCCGATAGACCCCATTTCTGCCGGTATTGATCCGGCGTCATGTTGTAGTGGGTCATGAGATGCCGCTTCAGCATCTTCAGCTTTTTCCCGTCTTCCAGGCAGACGATATAATCCGGCTTCACCGACGAGCGGATCGGAACCTTGGGCTCCGGCTTGGCTTCGGGTGCAGCAGGTTGAGCACCAAGACCAGACAGTGCGGAATGCACATTCTGGATCAGTTGGGGAAGGTCGTTGACCGCTACGCTATTGTTGCTGACGTGAGCGGCAACGATGTCGGCCGTCAGCGTAATCAGGGTTTCCTGAGAATTTTCGTTGTCATTCATTGAAGTTGTCCCGAGCAAAAGTAGCGGGGTTGGTGACACAACTCCCCCACCACTTCGCTCTAGAACTGCAACAGTGCCGGTGCAAGCTCCAGCGGTCAGCCGGCCGTATTCGACACAATGGAGCGTGCCATGGTCAACGCATCATGAAATTGGCCGTCGGCCCCCCGATAATATTTCGGGCGGCGTCCTTCGACGATGAAAAGATGACGGGAATAAAGGGACACTGCGGGATTGCTTTCACGGACCTCAAGATGGAGACGGTGCAGTCCCGCTTCCCGGCCTTGACGGATGAACTGCGTCAACAAGGCGCTGCCCACGCCGCGTCCGCGCCCATCCGGATGGACGGCAAGCAGCAGCAGCTCTGCTTCAGCTGCAACCTGGCGGGTCAACGCGAAGCCGACGGCCTTTCCCTCGTGTTTCGCGAGCGTGAGTTCAACCCCGCTCATCGGAAGGATCCCAGCGCATTGGGCTCGCGTCCAGGCTTCGCCAAAGGACGGCTCGAAAGCGGCCGCCATGACCTGCATGACGTCGTCGAGGTCCTCGCCGCTGGCTCTCGTCAGCCCGATCGATATGGAGGACTCTACCGTCCTCATGCGGCGGCTCTGGGTCGCGCATCGGGGGCGCGAGCATAGGCCGGCTGAGGGCGGAGCGACCGGAGGTGATCCGGCACGGCCATTGCCACGGATGCACTGGGCAGGAGATCGATGGCCTCGCCATAGCCGCGTGCTTCGACCAGCGCCCTGGCACCCGACCCGACCACGAGGTGTGTCTGGATGGCTGTTGCAGCGCGCTGCGGAGGCAAGTTCATCAAGGGCCCTGAGACGCCTGACGGATCACGATTGAACTCCTGTACGAACAGCTCTCCATGACCTCCGTTGACCGCGGTTGCGACCGGACCGGTGCCCGGCGCAGCGGCAGCGAGCAGGGCCAGTGACGACATGCCGTGCAACTCGGCGCTCCACCCGATCGCCAGCCCCTGGGCAGCGGCAATCCCGACCCGAAGGCCCGTGAAGCTGCCGGGACCACAACCGACAAGGATGACCTCGGCCGTGCGCCCCTGGAGCAGGTCCTCGATCATCGGGACAAGGCGTTCCGCGTGCCCGCGCCCAATCACCTCGTCGCGTGAGTCGACGAGCGCGCCCCCTGCGTCGAACAGGGCGGCCGTGCAGGCGGCGGTGGACGTGTCCAGCGCGAGGATCATCGGCTCTCCCAGCGGACGAAGTCGATAGTGGTGCACAGGTTGAAGGCCGGGGCAAGGCCCGCGTTCACTTGTGGCGGCGGCCTAGATGGCCTCGACCGATTCCACCTCGGGCACGTAGTGACGGATCAGGCCTTCGATGCCGCGCTTCAGGGTAATCGTGGAGGAGGGGCAACCCGAGCAGGCCCCCTGCATCTGCAGGTAAAGCGTGCGGTCCTTGTAGCCACGATAGATGATGTCGCCGCCATCTTGGGCGACGGCCGGCCTTACGCGGGTTTCGATCAGTTCCTTGATCTGGTCGATGATGTCAGCATCCTCGGGATCCTCCGCGAACGCCGGTGCGTCGGCGATGTGAATGCCCTCGGCGGTGCCGGCGCGGAACAGCGGTGCTCCGCTGGAGAAATGGTCGAGCAGGATTTGAAGAACGTCGACCTCCAGGCCACGCCAGTCGACGTTCGGCTGAGCGGTCACGCTGATGAAGTCACGCCCGAAGAAAACTCCTTCGACCTCGCCCGTGGCGAACAGCGCTTCGGCGAGCGGGGAGGCGGTGGCGGTCTCCGCCGACGGGAAGTCGCGGCTGCCCGCTTCCATGACGGTGGTGCCCGGCAGGAACTTGCGGGTGGACGGGTTTGGGGTCGGTTCGACTTCGATCAGCATGCGCGGCATGTGGCGCCGCCGCAGCGAAGACTCAAGGGCTGAGCGGCGGCAGGCCTGCGACGATCCATAAGGTGAGGGCTCCCGCAATCGCCACGCTGATGACCAGCCGGCCTGCATCGGCTGGTACCATGCCCTCCGTTCCTGCGGGCAGCGCGGCCGTGCCCCGGATCATGGCACCAACCAGGCGCTTTCCGCGGAGCCGATAGAAGATGATGGCAGCGACATGCAGCGCGACGAGGGCGAGCAGCACGTTGAACAGCGCCTCGTGCAGGTCGTGGGCGGCCTCCGCCGTATCGAAGCTGACAAACCGATTAAGCGGCGCAGAGATGATGCCGTCCTCATCGGACAGGAGGAGCCCGAGGCCGACCTGGACCAGCACCAGAGACAGGAGCGCGATGACGCTCAGCGCACCCAGCGGCGTATGGCCAACAGCCCGCCAGCTGCCGGGCTCGCGCAAGTAGTGCAGCAACGTGCCCGGACCGCGGACGAAGGAAGAGAAGCGCGCGGTGGAACTGCCGAGGAACCCCCATGTAATGCGGAACAGCAGGAGAAACAGCACGGCGTAGCCGGACCACAGGTGCCAGGCGATGGCGTCATTCTCTGCCGACCACCAGCTGAAAACGATCAGGACGACCAGGCTCCAGTGCACCAACCGTACCGGCCAGTCCCAGACGGGCACCGCCAGCGCAGTATCCGCAACCTGTACCTCAGTCTTCGAGGCGGAATCGGTCATGGCAGCTCTTGCAAGTCTTGCCGAGATTCGCGTGAGCGGCCTTGATGGCGTTCACGTCGCTGCCTGCTGCAACCTGGTTGAACTGCGCCGCCGCGCGGCGGAACTCGGCCATGCCAGCGGCAAATTCCCGCGGCTGCTGCCAGATCTCGGCGCGAGCCTCGGTCTTGCCTACATCCGGACCCGTGCCGGCCGGGAACCAGCTTTCGGCCTTTGGAGCGAGCTCATCGATGGTGGCGGCAGCCTCTCGAACAGCCTGGAGGTTGTTCGTGTCCAGCCCCTGCTTGGCCTGGCGCATCGCCTTGCCGATCCGCTCGTAATTGTCGTGTCGCTCCTTCATCAACGCGAGGGCCTGCTCCTTCTGGAGCGGTGTCGCGTTCGACTGCTTGATCGCATTCTCGACTGCGGCGGTCGCCTCGTTTCCACTGCTGTTCGCGTCCGCCAACGCCTGGTTGGAGTCCCCTTCCTGACTGCAGGCAGCAAGGGCGGTCATGGCGGCAACGAGCAACAGCTTCTTCATGGTGGCTCCTGATTGAGGACGGTGTGAACCATCCGGACTCGCCTAGGTTGCCAAGTCAGGCCGGCGGCGTCCAGCTATCGTCGATCATCTTGATGAGCGCGGAAAAGTCCTTGGCAGCGCCGCCACGCTCGACGAAGCGCTGGTAGAGCTCCTCCGCCTCGCCCCCCATGGGCGTGTAGGCGCCGACCGATTGGGCGGCCTCCATTGCCAGCTTCAAGTCCTTCAACATTAGTGCGGCCGCGAAGCCGCCGTCGTAGTTGCGGTCTGCCGGTGTCTCCGGACCGACCCCTGGCAAGGGGCAGTAGGAGGTCATGGACCAGCTCTGGCCCGATGCCTTGGAAGAAATGTCGAAGAAGACCTGCGGGTCGAGCCCTAGCTTCTGGGCGAGGACAAACGCCTCGCATGTGCCTGCCATGGTGACGCCGAGCAGCATGTTGTTGACGATCTTGGCCGCCTGGCCCGCGCCGCTGTCCCCGGCATGGATGACCGCCTTGCCCATCTGCTCGAGATAGGAGCGAGCACGTTCGAAGCCGTCCGTGTTTCCGCCGACCATGAAGGTGAGGGTGCCCGCTTCCGCCGCCGCAATGCCGCCGGAGACGGGCGCGTCGACCATGGTGTAGCCCTGCTGCTGGGCCTCCGCCTCGATCTTGCGAGCGGTGTCGACGTCGATGGTCGAGCAGTCGATCAGGATCGCACTGGCTGGGGCCTTGCCGAAGACGGAGGAGCGGAAGACCTCAGCGACATGCTTGCCCGCCGGGAGCATGGCGATGACGGCGTCGGCGTCCTGCACCGCAGCAGCGGCGTCCTCAGCGCGAGAGCAGCCACGTTCCTCGGCCTTGGTGAGGGCGGTTTCTGAAAGATCGAAGGCGCGGACCTCATTCCCAGCCTTCGCCAGGTTCGCGGCCATCCCGCCGCCCATGTTTCCGAGTCCGATGAACGCTACGCGTGGCATAGTACCTCCGTGATGCTGGACCTGGTCCGGCATCTTCCTTTTCTGCCGAAGTGAAAGAAGGAAGGCTGACCCCGGGTCAAGCCCGGGGTGCCGGATGTTCTATCTGCCCTTCCACTGCCCAGGCCGCTTGTCGACGAATGCAGCCATGCCTTCCTTCTGGTCCTCGGTTCCGAACAGCCCGTGGAACAGGCGGCGTTCGAAGCGGATGCCTTGGGCCAGGCTCTGTTCGAAGGCGCCATTCACCATTTCCTTGACAGCGATGGCGGCGAGCGGGGGCATTGCAGCGATATCGGCCGCGGTCTTGAGCGCTTCGTTGAGCAGGCTCGCGGCGGGCACGATGCGGGCCACCAGACCGGTCTTTTCGGCCTCCTCGGCACCCATCATCCGGCCGGTCAGGCACATCTCCATCGCCTTCGCCTTGCCGATCGCAAGGGTCAGCCGCTGTGAGCCGCCCATGCCGGGAGTGACGCCAAGCTTGATCTCGGGCTGTCCGAACCTGGCCGTGTCCGCCGCGATGATGAAGTCGGCCATCATCGCCACCTCGCACCCGCCGCCGAGCGCGAAGCCGCTCACGGCCGCGATCCAGGGTTTGCGGGTGGCGGTGACTTTCTCCCAGCCGGCGAAGAAGTCGCTGGCGTACATGTCGGCGAAGTTCTGGCTCGACATCTCCTTGATGTCGGCGCCCGCGGCAAAGGCCTTCTCGGAGCCGGTCAGGACCAGGCAGCGCTGAGAGACGTCCGCGTCATAGGCGGCAAAGGCAGCGATGAGCTCGCGTAGAACTTCGCTGTTGAGGGCGTTCAGCGCCTGCGGGCGGTCGAGCGTCACGAGCGTGACGGCCTCGCGCTGTTCGACGAGGATGGTGTTGAAGGTGGTCATTGTGTCTCCAGCAGGGAGGTCAGCTCTAGCGCACGGTTCGACAGGCTCAACGTGAGCGCAGATGGCGCGCTCACGCCCGTCCTGAGTTGCTTTGAAGGAGCTTGTCGAAGAATGCTCAACGGGAAACGTCCGGAAACGCCGTCCACTCCTCGCCGGGCGGTAGGGGCGCGAAAAGCTGGTCGAGCGTCTCATCGAGCACCGCTTCCGGCACGGCCGGCATCCAGCGGGGCGCGTTGTCCTTGTCGATCAGCAGCGCGCGAACACCCTCGATGAAGTCGTGGGTCTGCACGACGTGGCTGGCGAGCGCATATTCGGCGCGCATCTCGTCCTCGAAGGACGCGCGCGCCGCCCCTTCGGCGAGCAGGCGCAGCGAGACCTTGCAGGACAAGGGGCTCTTGGATTTGAGCGTGGCAAGCTCCGTCTGCGCCCAGTCCGTTTCTTCAGCTTCGAGAGCCGCGACCACGTCCTCGAGTTGGTCGGACGCGAACAGCTTGGCGATGGCAGGAAGGTTCTTCTCGATCCGGGCTTCTGGCGTGGTGCCTCCGAAGGCGCCGACCGCACCCGCGGCGCGGCCCGGCGTCTTGGCGAGCCGGTCCAGCAAGTCGGGCAGGCTCGCCTGTTCGACATAGTGGGTCGCAAGGCCGAGATACTTGCACTCGGCCCCGTCCAGGCGCGCACCGGTCAGCGCCATGAATTGGCCCACGCGGCCGGGCAGGCGCGAGAGGTACCAGCCCCCACCGACGTCGGGGAATAGGCCGATGCCTGTCTCCGGCATGGCCAGTCGAGTGTTTTCCGTCGCGACCCGGACCTGGCAGGGCAGGGAGATACCGACCCCGCCGCCCATCGTGATGCCGTCCATGATGGCGACGGTCGGCTTGTCGTAAGTGAATAGTAGGTGATTGAGGCGGTATTCCGCATGGAAGAAGGCACGCGCGTCGGCACCATCGGCCGCTCCGCTGCGGGCGAGCATCACCACATCACCGCCGGCGCAGAAGCCGCGGCCCTCGGCATGATCGATGACCACGGCCTGGATGGCCTCGTCCGTGCGCCAGGCGAGCAGCGCTTCGCTCATTGCCTCGCACATCTCGCGGGTGAGCGCATGGATCGCCTTGGGCCGATTCAGCCGGATCCGGCCGAGCCCGCCGTCGCGGGTGATGAGGACGTCGGAGGTCATCAAGCCACATCACTCCCGCGCAGGTGGGGGGGCAACTCCGAACCGCCTTGCGAGATCATCAGGTTGGGAGATGGATCCCCGCCTTTGCGGGAATGACGGCGAAAGTGGATCATTGCCTCAGCATCTCGCGAGCGGTGATGACGCGCATGATCTGGTTGGTGCCTTCCAGGATCGAGTGGACGCGGAGGTCGCGCCAGAAACGCTCGATCGGATAGTCTTGCAGGTAGCCGTAGCCTCCGTGCAGCTGCAGCGCGCGGTCGACCACCGAGGAGCCAGTATCCGTTGCGAGGCGCTTGGCCATGGCCGCGAACTTGGTCTTGTCGGGCGCGTTGGCGGTGACTTTGGCAGCGGCGACGTAGAGCAGCCAGCGGGCGGCCTGCAGTTCCGTCTCCATATCGGCGAGAGTGAATTGCGTGTTCTGGAAGTCGGCGAGCTGCTGCCCGAACTGGCTGCGTGTTTTGGTGTAGCCGATCGCCTCGTCCAAGCAGCGCTGCGCACCGCCGAGCGAGCAGGCGCCGATGTTGAGGCGGCCGCCATCCAGGCCCATCATCGCGATGCGGAAGCCTTCGCCCTCCGCGCCGACGCGGTTTGCCACGGGCACGCGGACCTCGTCGAAGTTGACCTGGGCCGTAGGTTGCGAATGCCAGCCCAGCTTCTTCTCCTGCGCGCCAAAGCTGACGCCGGGCATGTCTTTCTCGATCACCAGCGCGGTGATGCCTTTTGGGCCCTCGGCACCGGTGCGGACCATCGTGACATAGATGTCGTTCTCGCCGCCGCCGGAGATGAACGCCTTGGAGCCGCTGACTACATAATGGTCGCCGTCCAGAACCGCCTTGGTCTTGAGAGCTGCGGCGTCTGATCCGCTCGACGGTTCGGTGAGGCAATAGCTGCCCATTCGCTCCATCGGGATCATAGACGGAAGATACTTCTGCTTGACGGAGTCCGACCCGAACCGGTCAATCATCCACGCCGCCATGTTGTGGATCGAGATGAACGCGCTGGTGGAGGGGCAGCCGTAGGCCATGGCTTCCATGATCAGTGCGGCCTCGAGCCGGCCGAGCCCAATGCCGCCGCTTTCCTCCGACACGTAGATGGCGCCAAAGCCGAGCTCCGCCGCTTTGCGGATCGTGTCCTTGGGGAAGATGTGCTTCTCGTCCCACTCGCCCGCGTTGGGCGTGATTTCGGCAGCGGTAAACTGCCGCGCCATCTCCTGAATCTGGAGTTGGTCGTCGGTAAGCTCGAATTGATGCATGAGCGCGCGTTAGCGAGACTGCGTCCGGGTTTCCAGTGACTATGATAGGGGAGGCGCAATGGCGACACGCGGAACAGCTCAGGACGATAAAGCTCGGCTGATCTTCGTCTACAACGCCGACAGCGGGATGATGAGAGCCGCGCTCGACGCCTTGCACAAGCTCGTCTCGCCGGAGACCTATGAGTGCTCCTTATGCGCGATCACCCACGGCGCCGTGTCCATGCGGGCCGAGTGGAAGGTCTATATCCGTCGGCTGCCTTACCGACCGGAGTTCCTGCATCGGGACGAGTTTCGAGAGCAGTTCCCGGATGTATCCAATGCGCTGCCTGCAATCCTGCTCAAGCGACCTGCGGAGGCGCCGCGCGTGCTCGTCGGCCCTGAACAGATGAGCCGCAAGCAGGAGGTCAGGGACCTGATCCTGATGCTGGATCATGCGCTCGAGCGAGAGACGGGACAGCGCGTGTAGGTGAGGTCGACCGGACCCTGCTCACTTGCCGATTCCGTCCGGCGAAGCTGTTCGCCGCTCCTTTGCAGCGTGATCGTCCGCTGCCAGCTCATGCCCTCGCCGGTGAAATCGAATACCCCCGTGAAGCCGTTCGCGGACGAGGGCTGCCGTTCACGCAAGGTGCCGACGGATTCATAGAAGCGAAGGGTTCGCCCGTCGATGACCAGCAGTCCCTTGGCGTCGCCGCGAGTCGAGGTACAGTCCGCCGCGACCAAGCCCCAGCGACCCTGGTACGTTCGCGGAATGGCCAGGTCCGCGACCGCGGGAGGCGGCGCCACGGCATTCCCGGGTAACGTTTCGACCGTGTTGCCGACGGCGATTTCTGCCGGCAGCGTCTCGGGCGTGATCTGTTCGGCCCCGGGCTGGACCGGATTACCGGCTTGCTGCGATGTGCGTGCAGTGCCGCCGGGAGCCGCCTCGGCGCCGGCTTCACGCGCTTCGGTGCGATCGGTCGTTGGACGGCAGCCAGCGACCACGAGGAGACCCACTGCGCACAGGGCTGCGAAAGCTTTATTCATGATGCACCAACGCTTCTGCCTCGATCTCGACCCGCCATTCGTCGCGAAGGAGCGCGTTCACGACTACCATGGTGGCAGCCGGACGAACCACGCGAAAAACCTCCCCGTGAACCGCGCCGATGGCATTCGCGTCCCGCGGGTCGGTGATGAACATGCGGGTGCGCACCACGTGCTCGGCCGAGCCGCCGAGATCCTCGACGGCTCGCAGGATGATGTCGAAGCATCGCCGTGCCTGCACGGCCGCGTCGCCGGGCGTGGAAGAGCCATCATCCTCGACCGGCGCCGTGCCCGACACGATGATGCGATCGCCGACGCGGACAGCACGCGAGAAGCCGTAGAGTGTCTCATACGGAGAGGAGCCAGAGGTTCGCTGCTTATTCACCTCGAACTCCCTAACCGCATCAACCCATCGTTGGGATGATGAAGGCGTTAGCTGCGTCTCCCACGCCGCCATCCGGCCAGCGCTGGGTCACGACCTTGGTCTTGGTCCAGAACCTCAGCCCCTCCTGCCCATACTGACCGATGTCGCCGAAACCGGAGCGCTTCCAGCCGCCGAAGCTGTGGTAGCTGACCGGCACGGGGATCGGCACGTTGACGCCTACCATCCCGACATTGACGCGGCTGACGAACTCGCGCGCGGCGTGTCCGTTGCGGGTGAAGATGGCGACACCGTTTCCATAATCGTGATCGCTGGGCAGGCGGACCGCTTCCTCAAATTCGCGGGCGCGGACCATCTGCAGCACCGGGCCGAAGATTTCCTCCTGGTAAGAGCGGAACGTCGGCTTCACGTGATCAAAGAAGGTCGGGCCGATAAAGAAGCCTTCCTCATTGCCCTGCAGCGTGAAGCCGCGGCCATCCACCACCAACTCGCCGCCTTCGTCGACGCACATCTGGATGTAGCCCTCGACCCGCTCCTTGTGGGCCTTGGTGACCACCGGGCCATAATGAGCGTCGGGGTCGGTCGACACGCCGACGCGGAGTGCCTCGATGGCAGGGATGAGCTTCTCGCGCAGTCGATCCGCGGTTTCGTCGCCAACCGGCACAACGACCGGCAGCGCCATGCAACGCTCGCCGGCCGAGCCGAAGGCGGCTCCGGTCAAGTCGGTGACGACCTGGTCGAGGTCGGCGTCGGGCATGACGATGCCGTGGTTCTTGGCCCCGCCGAACGCCTGCACGCGCTTCCCGTTCGCGGTGCCGCGCGAGTAAATGTACTGGGCGATGTCGGACGAGCCCACGAAGCTGATGGCGGCGATGTCGCGGTGGTCGAGGATGGCGTCGACCATTTCCTTGTCGCCATGCACGACGTTGAGGATGCCGTCGGGCAGACCGGCTTCCTGCATCAGTTCGGCCAGCCGCACCGGAACGGTTGGATCGCGCTCGGACGGCTTGAGGATGAAGGCGTTGCCGCAGGCGATGGCCATGCCGAACATCCACATCGGGATCATCGCGGGGAAGTTGAACGGCGTGATGCCCGCGCCGATGCCGAGCGGCTGGCGCATGGAATAGACGTCGATACCCGGACCGGCGCCCTGTGTGTACTCGCCCTTCAGCGCTTGCGGAATGCCGCAGGTATATTCAATGACCTCTAGGCCGCGCTGGATGTCGCCTTTGGCGTCCGCGATGACCTTGCCGTGTTCGCTCGACAGGGTCCGCGCAAGGTCGTCCATGTTCTGCTCGATCAATTCCTTGAAGCGGAACATGACCCTCGCCCGGCGCTGCGGATTGGTGGCGGCCCAGGCGGGCTGTGCGGCCTTGGCGGCGTCAACCGCGCGCTGGAGGTCGGCAGAGGTGCCGAGGCAGACGGTGGCCTGCACCTGTCCTTCGCTCGGATTGAAGATGTCGCCCTGCCGCTCTCCGCTCGCAAAGCTGCTGCCGCCGATGAAATGGTCGATCTGACGCATGGTGATGGTCCCGCTTGAGTCTGTCGCGGAGCGCTCTAGCCAGCGAAGGCTGGGAATGCCAGTTGATCGGGCCTCGTCAAGAACATGTTTCGACAGGGCAACGTAAGCGCTTTTCATCGCGGTAACTACTTGCGCTCACCCGGAGCTTGTCGAAGGGTGCTCTCAAACAGCTCGGAGTAACCATGCGTCACCTCCTTCTTGCCTCCGCCATGCTCCTCCCGACCACTGCGGCGGCCCAGCAATCGCCAAAGCCGGAGGTCCTGCTGAACCAGGTTGTTTCCGAAGTCAGCCAGCAGCGAATCCATCGTGATATCGAAAAGCTGGTCAGCTTCGGCACCCGCCATACTTTGTCGTCGCAGACTGATCCCAAGCGGGGTATCGGGGCCTCGGTGCGCTGGGCCGACGCGGAGATGAAAAGGCTTGGCCTCACGACCCTTCAGATCTGCGATACCGTGACGGGTCGGCGAGTCCCTACTCCGACCAAGGTCTGCAATGCGGTGGCGATTCAGCGCGGGACGGAGCGGTTGAACGATGTGGTGATCATCACCGGGCACATCGACTCACGCGTGACGGACGTCATGGATTTCACCAAGGACGCACCGGGAGCGAACGACGATGGATCCGGCACGGCGGCGGTGCTGGAGGCGGCGCGGGTGCTGAGCAAGCGCAAGTTCCCCGGGACCATCGTCTACGCAGCGCTGAGCGGGGAGGAGCAGGGGCTGCTCGGCGGGAAGATCCTGGCGGACTATGCCAAGGCGCAGGGCTGGAACGTCGTCGCCAACCTCAACAACGACATCATTGGAAACAGCTGCGGATCGGACGGGGTGTGCAACGACAGGCAAGTGCGCGTCTTTTCCGAAGGGCCGCGCTGGCAAGGGCGAGAGGAACTGGCGGCGCAGCAGCGCAGTCTTGGCGGCGAGAACGATGCGCCCTCCCGCAACCTGTCGCGGTTTCTCGACTCTCTTGCCGAACGGCTGCCCGCGATTGGGCTCGACGTCATGCAGGTGTGGCGCAATGACCGCTTCGGACGTGGCGGTGATCACACAGAGTTCCTCAACGCCGGCTACCCGGCGGTCCGCTTCTCGGTCGCTGTGGAAAATTACAACCACCAGCACCAGGATCTTCGGACCGAGAACGGAGTCGAGTACGGCGACACCATAGACAAGATGGACTTTCCCTACCTGACCAAGGTCGTGAAGCTGAACGTCTCCGCCCTGGCCGCCCTGGCGAGCGCTCCACCGCCGCCAGAGCCGACGGTTGAGGGAGCGGTGAGTACGAATACTATGGTTAGCTGGCTTCCGGCGGAGGGTGCCAAAACCGTGGTGGTTCGGTGGCGACGAACCGATAGCAACCAGTGGCAGCACGCGATGTCTGGTGAAGGCGGATGCACGAGAGGCAATGACGGAATCTGCCGCGGCTTCGTAAGCCTGCGCGGTATCCGCGTCGATGACTGGGTGTTCGGCGTCTCTTCAGTTAGCGCGAACGGCTTCGAGAGCCCCGTCGCCTCGGCCGTGCCTGGCGGTGCGTTCAAGCCTTACATCGCGCCACCGCCTGCGCCGGCTCAGCGATAAGCGTCACCCCGGCCTTGAGCGGGGCCTGCCTTCTTCAACGATGATGCAAGGAAAGGCGGACGCCGGGTCAAGCCCGGCATGACGAAGTGAAAGCAAGGAGCCACGACACCGACCGCCCGGCCGAGCAACGCCCGCGGCTCGCCATCGGCCTGCGCCTGCTCACGGCCGTCCTGCTTGCCCTGATGTTTGCGGGTGTGAAGCTTGCTGCCGAGCAGGGCGTGCATGTGATCGAAAGCTTGTTCTACCGACAGATCGGCTCGGCGCTCTGCGCGCTCGGGCTGGTTGCCGTGGGCCCCGGCTTCCCCTCGTTGCGCACGCGGCGCGTGGGGGCGCATGTCGGGCGGATGGCCCTGGGCGTCACCGCCATGGGGCTAAACTTCGTGGCCGTGGCCCTCCTTCCGCTGGCTGAGGCGACGGCGATTGGTTTCACGGTCCCGATCTTCTCCACGGTGCTGGCCGCGCTCGTGCTGGGTGAGCCGACGGGCAAGTGGAGATGGGGCGCCGTTGCGGCCGGGTTCGTCGGCGTGCTGCTCATTGTACAGCCAGGCTCGGGCGAAGTGCCTCTGGTGGGCGCGGCGGTCGCGATCGTGGCCGCCCTCCTGACCGCGTCGGTAACGATCGTCATCCGCCGTCTCGGTGCGACGGAGCGTGCGTCCACCACGGTCTTCTGGTTCGCGGTCAGTTCGCTGGTGCCGCTCGGCCTGCTCATGGTTCACTTCGGCCAGGCGCACGATGCCGGCACGTGGGCGGTCCTCGCCGGCATGGCGCTGGCTGGCGGCCTGGCACAGCTGACGCTGACGGGCGCGCTACGCCTGGCGCCGGTCGCACTTGTCATGCCGATGGATTACACTAGCCTGCTGTGGGCCACCCTGCTCGGTCTGTGGCTGTTTGCGGAATGGCCGACGCCATGGGTGTGGATCGGGGCGCCCGTGATTATTCTTAGCGGGCTGGTCATCGTTTGGCGGGAGCATCGTCTGGCCAGAAATTTGAACAAAGCCGCTCAAGCTGAGTAGGGGCTGCAAGCCCCGTGTCGAAGCACCTTTCGATATGCCGCTTCGCGGCTACTCAGGGTGAGCGCTAAGGAACGAGATGCCGAAGAAGGTTGTCACTCCCGGACTGCCCACCCGCCAGCAAATCCTCGAGTTCATCCAGAACTCGGGCCAGCCCGCCGGCAAGCGCGAGATCGCGCGGGCATTCGGATTGTCCGGCCACGAGAAGATTCTCCTTAAGGCGCTGCTCAAGGACATGGCCGACGAGGGGCTGATCGACTCGTCGCCCGGCCGCGCCTTCCACAAGGCGGGTGGGGTGCCTAAGGTCACGGTGCTGCGGGTAGTCGCAGTCGAGGACGGACCTGTCGCAGTGCCCGACAACTGGCAGGGGGAAGGCCCGCCGCCCAAGCTGCGGGTCATCGAGAAGGGCCGCCGCTCCGCGCTGGGGCTGAACGACCGGATCCTCGCTCGCACCGAAGAGCGCGGCCAGGGCCTTGTCGCGCACCTCATGAAAAAGCTGCAGCGCTCGGCCGACCTCATCCTGGGGGTTGTGCACCAGGAAGGCGAGGGGGGGCGCTACTGGCTCCGCCCGGTGGACAAGAAGGAGCGGCGGGAACTGCCGATCAGTGAGCTCGGTGACGCGCAGGTCGGCGACCTCGTTCTTTGCGATCCGTCCGGCCGGCCCCCGCGGGTGTCGGCCCGGGTGGACGCGATCCTCGGCGACCCGTTCGCTCCTCGCAGCTTCAGCCTGATCGCAATCCACAAGCACGGACTTCCGCACGAATTCGGCCAGGAGACGATCGAGGAAGCGGGTCGGGTCTCAAACCAGAAGCTCGGCGAGGACCGGGAGGACCTGCGCCACCTGCCGATTGTCGCGATCGATCCAGCCGACGCGCGGGACCACGATGACGCCATCTGGGCCGAGCCAAGGGAGGACGGCGGCTGGAACGCCATCGTCGCGATCGCGGACGTCAGCTTCTACGTTCGGCCCGGGAGCAAGCTCGACCGGGAGGCCCGTCGGCGAGGGAACAGCGTCTACTTCCCGGACAGGGTCGTGCCGATGCTGCCGCACGAGCTGTCGTCCGACATCTGCTCGCTCAAGGAAGGGGAGGACCGCGCTGCCCTGGCATGCCATCTGCAGGTGGCGCCGGATGGGTCGCTGAAGAGCTGGCGATTCAGCCGGGCCGTGATTCGGGTTGCGGCGAACATCGCCTATGAGGACGCCCAGGCGGCCATCGACGCCAGCAAGGAGGACCGGACGGAAGTTGCCTCCTCGCCCTGTTCCATGCCGGAGATCGAAGGAGCTGTCTCCCAGGAGTTGGTGACCACCGCTCTCAAGCCCCTATGGGCTTGCTGGTCGGCGCTGCTGGCTGCCCGCAATCGCCGCGAGCCGCTGGAGCTCGATCTCCCAGAGCGCCAGGTCGTTCTCGACGAAAAGGGCCGCATCGCCTCGGTGGCTCTCCGCGAGCGGCTCGACGCGCACCGCCTCGTCGAAGACTTCATGATCGCGGCCAACGTGGCGGCGGCGAAAGCGCTCGAGCACAAGAAAGCGCCTGTCATGTATCGCGTCCACGAGGCGCCGGGCCGGGAGAAGCTGGTAGCGCTCAAGGATTATCTTGCGACCTTCGATATGGAGTTCGCACTCGGGCAGGTGATCAAGCCGGCCACGTTCAACCGGATCATCGACCGGGTGGGGGACAGCGATGCGCGCCCCGAAATCATGGAGCAGCTGCTTCGGACGCAGACGCAGGCGCGCTACTCGCCCGAACCCCTCGGACACTTCGGTCTGGCGCTCGGCAGCTATGCGCACTTCACGTCGCCGATCCGCCGCTATGCCGACCTGCTCGTCCACCGTGCGTTGGTGAGCAGCTATCGGTTGGGCGATGGTGGGCTACCACCCGAGGATGCGGAGCGCTTCACCGAGATCGGCGAAGGCATCTCCATGCTCGAACGGCGGGCGATGGAGGCGGAGCGGGAAACCATCGACCGCTACGTGGCGGCCTATCTGGCGGACCATGTCGGCGAGCTGGTCGACTGCCGGATCACGGGCGTCCAGCCGTTCGGCTTCTTCGCGACGGTCGAGAGTCTTGGCGGCGACGGACTGGTTCTAGCGAAGGAGCTTGGCAACGAATATTTCCGCTACGACGAAGCTTCACGATCGCTCGTCGGAGAGGATACGGAGGAGACCTACCGGGTCGGTCAGCGCCTGAAGCTCCGCCTCGCCGAGGCAAACCCGGTCAGCGGAGGGCTTCGGTTCGAGTTGCCAGAGGGCAGCTACGCGACGCCGCCGCGACGCGACCGGATGCGGCGGCCGCCCACTGGAAAGCGTGGCCGACCCGCCAACATCCGCCACCAAGGCCGGCGGCGCTGAGAGGAGAAGCGAGCATGTCGAGGAACCGCATCGCGATCATCGTGGGCTCCATCCGTGAGGGATCGCTGAACCGGAAAGTCGCGCGGGCCATCTGCGGATCGGTCCCGGAGAGCTTGAGCTGCCACATCGTCGAGATTGCCGACCTGCCGCTTTACGACCCCGACCTCGACAACGACCCGCAGCCGGAGCCGTGGGTGCGATTCCGTCGCGAGATCGCGGATGCGGACGGGGTTCTGTTCGTGACCCCCGAATACAACCGGTCGATCCCTGGTGCCCTCAAGAACGCCATCGATGTGGGCTCGCGACCGTACGGTCAGAGCGTGTTCGCCAAAAAGCCGGCGGCAATCGTGACCGCTTCGCCGGGTGCACTCGGCGGGTTCGGGTGCAACCACCATCTGCGGCAGTGTTGCGTGTTTCTCGACATGCCCACCATGCAGCAGCCCGAGGCTTATCTGGGCCACGTTTCCGACGAGAAGTTCAAGGAGGACGGCTCGGTTAGCGACGAGGGATTGTCGAAGCTGCTCGTCAGCCTCGGGCAGGCGTTTGCGGGCTGGGTGGACCTTATCCGTGCAGGGCGGGCGGCGCTTGCACCCGACCCCAGCGGAAGCGGCCGCTAGAGCCGCGGCAGAGTGACGCCGCGCTGACCCATATATTTGCCCGCGCGGTCGGCGTAGCTGATCTCGCACGGCTCGTTCCCTTGCAGGAACAGGAACTGGCAGGCACCTTCGTTGGCGTAGATCTTCGCCGGGAGCGGCGTGGTGTTCGAGAACTCCAGCGTGACGTGACCCTCCCACCCGGGCTCGAGCGGGGTGACGTTCACGATGATTCCGCAGCGCGCGTAGGTGGACTTGCCGAGGCAAATGACAAGAACGTCGCGAGGAATGCGGAAATATTCGACGGTGCGGGCGAGGGCGAAGCTGTTGGGGGGGATGATGCAGGTGTCAACTTTGCGATCAACGAAACTGTTGGATGCGAAGTCCTTGGGGTCCACGGTCGCAGAGTCGACGTTGGTGAAGATCTTGAATTCGTCCGATACCCGCGCGTCGTAGCCGTAGCTCGACAGCCCGTAGCTGATGCACCCATCCCGGCGCTGCGCCTCCACGAACGGTTCGATCATGCCGTGGTTGAGCGCGTGTTCACGAATCCAGCGGTCGGAGAGGATACTCATGGCTGGCTGGCGTAGCCTGACGAACGGCTGTCGAGCAAAGGCCTGGCGATCTTTTCTGTGGATGATGACGGAGCCGGAAAAAGGACGATTGCTGCGGGCGGGCTACGCCATCCGCCCACATAGTTGTCCACAGCCGTGGCGGATGTAACACATGGTAAGCGGCGAGGCTTGAGCGTAGACGCTTCTTCATGGCTGAAATCCTCCGACATCCGGGCGCCGCCGAAGCGCCGGAGAGCCCGACTCTCCCGCAGAACATCGAGGCGGAAGCGGCCCTGCTGGGCGCGCTGATGCTCGACAACCGGCTGGTCGAGGACGTGCAGCTCAAGCTCCGGTCGGATCACTTCTTCGAGCCGCTGCACGGACGAATTTACGACGCCATCCTGCGGATGACCGACCGCAACATGGTCGCGAACCCGGTGACTCTCCGCCCGCTGTTCGACGCGGATGAGGCCATGAAGGAGGTGGGCGGCCCGTCTTACCTCGCGCAGCTGACGGGCTCCGGCGCCGCGATCATCGGTGCGCGCGACTTCGCCCAGCAGATCTATGACCTGGCGCTGCTGCGGTCGCTGGTCAGCGTGGGCCGGGAGATGGTCGAAAGCGCGCTCGACACGTCCGAGGACGTGCTTCCGCTGGAGCAGATCGAGCGGGCCGAGACCGAGCTGTACAAGGTCGCCGAGCAGGGCGGCGGCGAGGGCAAGGTGAAGGCGTTCGCCGAGGCGACGCGGCTGGCGCTGGAAACGGCGGAGAAGGCGCTGAACTCCGGCGGCCACCTCAGCGGCATCACGACGGGCCTCGACAGCGTGAACGCCAAGATCGGCGGCATGCACAAGTCCGACCTGATGATACTCGCCGGCCGTCCGGGCATGGGCAAGACCTCGCTTGCGACCAACATCGCCTTCTCGGCCGCCCAGCGCTACCTGCGCGACATCGAGGACGGGATCGAGCCGGCGAAGTCGGCCGGCGCGGCGACGGCCTTCTTCAGCCTGGAAATGAGCGCCGACCAGCTGGCCACCCGTGTGCTGGCGGAACAGTCGGGGATCAGTTCCGAGAACCTGCGCATGGGCAAGATCAGCCAGCAGGAGTTCCGCAACCTGGCGCGGGCCGCGGCCGAGCTGCAGGCGTTGCCGCTCTATATCGACGATACGCCCGGCCTAACCATCGCCGGCCTTCGGGCCCGCGCGCGGCGTTTGAAGCGGCAGAAGGGCATCGGCTTCATCGTCATCGACTACCTGCAGCTGCTGCAGGGCAGCGGCAAGGGCAGCAACGACAATCGCGTGCAGGAGATTTCCGAGATCAGCCGCGGCCTCAAGCAGCTGGCCAAGGAGCTGGACTGCCCGGTGCTTGCGCTGTCCCAGCTCAGCCGCGCCGTCGAGCAAAGGGAGGACAAGCGTCCACAGCTCAGCGACCTGCGCGAATCGGGCTCGATCGAGCAGGACGCCGACATGGTCTGGTTCGTCTTCCGCGAAGATTATTACGTCATGGCCAAGGAGCCCAAGCGCCCGGTTGAAGGCGACGACACCAAGGTCTGGGAAGCGCACGAGATGTGGCAGCGCGACGTGGAGCGCGTCTACGGACTTGCGGAGCTGATTGTCGCCAAGCAGCGCCACGGCGCGACCGGGAAGGTCAGGCTGAAGTTCGATGCGCGCGTGACCAAGTTCAGCGACCTGGCCGACGAGAACTACCTGCCGGAGATGCACGGCTAGTCCGACCCGGGGCGGGGCAGCGGGCCGGCCGAGGCATCCGCCCTCCGCCGGCCCGCCTTGCGGCGGAGTCGCTGCCGTCGTTCATCCATTCGCCGACGCACGAAGCGCTTCGTCGAAGCACCCCGCACTTCATCCCCGAAGACCATATCGGGCCGTCGAACCGTGAGTGCCAACGCAATCCGACAAGGGCATCTCGTCCTGGCTCGCATGCAAGCGAGTGGAGGATGAACACCATGGCTACCATCAAGCTTGCACCCCTGTGCGCAGCAGTCGCGATCACTGCCTCGGGTGTGTTCCTGATCGCATCGCCAAGCGCCGCCGCGGATCGGCCGGTGGTCATTGAAGGATCTCCGCCGGAAGGCGCGATCGTCCAGCGGGTCACCTACGGCGACCTGAACCTTGCTTCCCGCGACGGTGAGAAGCTTCTCTACCGGCGGGTCGGACGGGCGGTCGGTCAGGTCTGCAACAAGGCCAACCCCGGCGCTCCCTACACGGACCTGTGGACGTGTCGCGGGATGTCCTGGGAATCCGCACGCCCGCAGATTGCAACGGCCCTCGACCGGGCGCGCGCAATGGCGGCCCGTGGAGAGTCGCCCGTGATCGCCGGCGCCGTGCTCGTCGCCGTCAAGAACTGACCGCGTTCCCTTCTGCTCCCGACCTGCCGGGAGCACTTTTCCGCCTAGTCTTCGAGCATGTTAGGGTCGCGCAGCCCTTCGCCGATGCTGGCCCTTGCCAGTTCCGCCTCGCTGCTTGTGACCGGATAGGCGCAATAATCCGCCGCATAAAATGCACTCGGGCGATGGTTGCCCGACAGACCCACTCCGCCGAAGGGCGCGTTGCTGGGGGCGCCGTTCGTCGGCTTGTTCCAGTTGATCACGCCCGCCCGGACCTGTGACCAGAAGCGCTCGTACTGTTCGGGGCTGCCACCCACCAGGCTGGCGGCGAGGCCGAAGCGGGTGTTGTTCGCCTCTGCGATGGCAGTCTCGAAGTCGGGCACCCGGATGAGCTGAAGCACCGGGCCGAACAGTTCTTCGTCGGGCAGCCCGTCGATGCCGGTCACGTCTATCACCGCCGGCGTCACGAAGGGCTTGCGCTCGTCCGGCCGGTCCAGGCGGCGGATGACCTTCCCGCCCTTCATCATGAGCCCCAGGAATTGTTCCTGCAGGTGATCGGCCGCGCCATTGTCGATGACGGGTCCCATGAAGGGTGCCGGGGTGTCATGCGGCGCGCCGACGATGATCCGGTCGATCATCTTGAGGATGGCCGCGACCACGTCATCCGCTTGCCCGTCCTGGACGATGAGGCGCCGGGCAGCCGTGCAACGCTGGCCAGCCGAAAGGAAAGCGGATTGCAGGGCAATGGTCGCTGCCGCGGGGATATCCTTGGCGTTCCAGATGACGAGCGGGTTGTTGCCGCCCAGCTCCAGCGCGAGGATCTTGTGCGGCATGTCGGCGAACTGGCGATGCAAGGCCTGGCCGGCGCGCGCGGAGCCGGTGAACAGCAGGCCGTCGATGCCATCCTGTCCTGCCAGTGCGCGGCCTTCATTCGGGCCGCCGATGAGGAGGCGGACCACTCCCTCGGGAACGCCGGCTTCGCGATAGCAATCGACCAGCAGTGCGCCGGTGGCGGGCGTCTTCTCCGATGGCTTGAACACGACCGCGTTGCCCGCAATCAGGGCAGGCACAATGTGCCCGTTCGGCAGATGGGCCGGGAAGTTGTACGGGCCGAGCACTGCGAGGACGCCGTGAGGCTTGTGCCGGACCGCGATCTTGCTGCCGAGCGCAGCCTCCATTTTCCGCTGGGGAGTCCGCTCCGAATAAGCGGTGACGGAGATCTCCACCTTGTTGATCACCGCGCCGACTTCCGTCCGCGCTTCCCACAAGGGCTTGCCCGTTTCGCGGGCGATCAGGTCGGCGAACTCCGCCTCCCGGCCGCGCACGACGTTGGCGAAGCGGCGGAGTGTTTCCATGCGGTAGGACGTGGATTGGCTCGCCCACTCCGGCCAGGCTGCCCGGGCAGCTGCGACCTCGAACGCGGCGTCCCCGATCTCACCCGACCAGAGTTCCGCGCCGGTCGCCGGCTCGGTCGAAATCAGCCTGTTCGTCATGTATCCTCCCGCTTGGGTGCGCGCCTGTCACCATGGTTCTGATAGAGGGTCAAGGTGGGCCGAGGGGCGTCAGGCCTCACGCATCGCCTCGCCCATCCGGCGAATGGCGGTGATCTTGTCTTCGAAGCGGCTCCAGTCGTCCTGCTCGGCAATGGGAGCCCAGATGGCCTCAACCTCTTCGATATGCATGGAGCATGGCTCCGGGTCGGACCAATAGGGGTGGGTAGGCACTCGGGCTCTGCCGGCCAGCGCTTGCCGCAGCTTGTCGAACGCCTCGCTGGTGTAGGGTTCGCCCTCCGGAGCCCGCCCGCCACGCCAGTCGAAGAACAGGCGGTCGATCCCGACAGCGCGGGACTGGAGCGCCGAGAGGATGGCTCCTCCGAGCAAGCGGTCGTCCTCCGTGCCGAGGGTCTCAATGCCGAGGCGGCGGACAAAGGCTTCGATGAGGGCGGCTTCGAACCTCTTGCCCCAGTCCTCGAGGATGGCGGACAGCGGAGCGGCTTCGCACAGGAAGGTCAGGCAGCCGCCGAGTTGCGCGAGATCCCACTGGATCGCCTCGGGCTGGCGGCCGAAGGCGTAGAGGCCGGTCTGGTCGAAGTAGGCGGCGGTGAAGGCGGGGTCCCACTCCGGCGAGAAGCGCCATGGGCCATAGTCGAAGCTCTCGCCCGAGATGGCGATATTGTCGCTGTTGAGCACGCCGTGCACGAAGCCGGCGGCCATGTAGGAGGCAGCGAGGCGGGCGGTGGCGCTCGCGACTTGGTCGAACAGGCGCTCGGCATTCTCCGCGTCGCTGTCCGTTGGCTCTTCGCCATAGAGATGCTGCAGGCAATAGCGGTTGAGCTTCGCGATGTTCCCCGCTTCGTCGAAGTAGGCGAGGCGCTGAAAGGTGCCGATGCGGATGTGTCCGTAGCCGAGCCGGGTGAGCACCGCCGAGCGGGTCGGGGAGGGCTCGTCGCCGCGGGTGAGGGCTTCGCCTGTCTCGAACACGGCGAAGGTCTTGGAGGTGTTGACGCCAAGCGCCTCCAGCATCTCGGTCGCCAGGACCTCGCGGACCGCGCCCTTGAGGGTCAGGCGGCCGTCGCCGAAGCGGCTGTAGGGGGTCTGCCCCGAGCCCTTGGTCGCAAGGTCGAGCAGGCGGTTGGACTCGTCCCGCAGCTGCGCGAAGAGGAAGCCGCGGCCGTCGCCGATCTCCGGATTGTACGAGCGGAACTGGTGGCCGTGGTAGCGCAGTGCGAGCGGCCGCGGGAGGTTGTCCGGCAGCGCCTCGAACCGGTGGAAGTGGGCTTCCCAGTCGGTGTCGGACAGGCCGATGCGGTCGGCCCAGCGCTGGTTGAGGAAGCGCGGCACGGCGCGCGGGAAACGCGCGGGCTCGACCGGGTCGTAGAAGGCGTCCCCCAGTTCGAGGATCCGCGGATCGGGCCGATAGGCTTGCTTTGTTGCCATGGGGTCCAGATAGGAGGGGTGGGAAGCAGGGGAAGAGCGCGTGGCCCAGTACGAAGACCGTTTCTACAACAGTGTTGACGGCCTGAGGCTCCATTACCGCGATTATGCGGGCCCGACCGACCAGCCGCCGATCCTGTGCCTGCCGGGCCTCACCCGCAACGCGCGCGACTTCGAGGATGTGGCGGCGCGGCTGGCGGGGGAATGGCGGGTGCTGTGCCTGGAGTTCCGCGGTCGGGGCCTCAGCGAGAAGGATCCGGACCCGAAGCGCTACATGCCCAAGACCTATGCGGCCGATGTGCTGAAGCTGCTCGACCAGCTGGGCATCGCGACGGCGGTGTTCTTCGGGACGTCGCTGGGTGGGCTGGTCACCATGTTGCTCGCCTATACGGACGAAGAGCGGATTGCGGGCGCGCTGATCAACGACGTGGGGCCGGAGGTCGATCCGGCAGGGATCGAGCGAATCCGGACCTATGTCGGCAAGCCGGTGAACTGGCGCAGCTGGGCAGAGGCGGAGGCCGCGATGGGGGACCGGCTGCGCGAGGTTTACCCGAACTGGGGAGAGGGCGATCTCCAGACCTTCCTGCGGCGGACGTGCCGGCAGGAGGCGGACGGCTCGATCGTGCTCGACTACGACATGGCGATTGCGCTGCCCTTCTCGGAAGCGAACGAGGGCACCCAGCCAGACTTGTGGCCGCTGCTCGACGGGCTGAAGGGCAAGCCGGTGACGCTGCTGCGGGGCGAGTTGAGCGACCTGCTCGCGCAGGATGTCGCAGAGCGGACTGTGCGCACGTTGGGCGATCAGGCCGAGCTGGTGACGGTTCCAGGCGTGGGACACGCGCCGACGCTGGACGAACCGGAGGCTGTGGCGGCGATCGACCGGCTGCTGGCCCGGGTGCGCCAGCGGGAGGCATGAAAAAAGGGGCGACCGAAGCCGCCCCTTACAGTCGTTGTGGTGAAGCCGCCGCTTAGAAGCGGACGCCGACACCCACCACGGTCTGAAAGCCGTCAACGCCCAGCTCGTAGTTCGAGTAGCGCTGCTCGACCTTGGCGAAGCCGTTCCGGTTGAAACCGAACTCGATGCCTGCACCGACGCGGTAGCCGTCGAGCTTCAGGCCGTCGAAGACCTTCAGGTTGGTGTAGCCGGCGAGGCCATACACCAGGAAGTTCGGGCTCGGCTTCGCACCGACGCGCGCAGTCAGAGCGATCTCCCGGTCGGTGTCCTTGCTGTCCTGCAGCTCGACCGAGCCGCCGACGACTGCGCCGCCGAGGTCAGCGTCGTAGCCCGCTTCCACGCCGTAGGTGAAGGTCTCGGTGCCGAAGACGTCATCGTCGGCAAAGCCCAGGTTCACGCCGACGCGCGGGCCGGTGAAAGTGGTGCCGGTTTCGGCGGTGGTGTCCTGGGCTGCGGCCGGAGTCGCGGCGACGAGCGCGGCAGCGGCCGCGACCATGATCATACGCATGTACGAAGTTCCATTTCTGTTCTGTTTATCTTCCGGCAAGAGCTGCCGGAGGCGGGGCCGCTAGTCCAAGATCAGCGGGGCAGCAAAGGATTTCGCATCCGCAACGGTGCTACAAAGCCATGCTGTTGCAGTGCAGCAACAGATCAGGCTGTGACCCGCCGGAGCTTGTCCAGGACGGGCGCGTCCTGCTCTTCCTGCGCGATGGTGGAGGTGAACTTGCCGTTGCGGTCGAAAAGCAACACCGCGGCGCCGTGGTCGACCGTGTAGCCGTCCGGCTGATCCGGTTGCGGCACCTTGGCGTGGTAGATGGCATGCTGCTTCGCGACCTGCGCCACCTGTTTCGGGGTGCCGGTTAGGCCGATGATCGGGGTGTCGAACAGCTTGGTGTAGGCGCCCACCGCTTCGGGAGTGTCGCGGCCCGGATCGACCGAGACGAACACGATGCGAAAGCTGTCGTTGCCCTTGCCGAGTTGCTGCCGGAGCTGGGCCAGCCGCGCCAGCGTGTTCGGGCAGACGTCAGGGCAATTCGTGAAGCCGAAGAACATGGCGTAGGGCTTGCCGGCTAGCTGCGTGCTCGAGAACGGTTTCCCGTCGGCCCCGGTCAGCGTGAAGGGCCCGCCCAGCGTGAACCCCGGCAAGCCGGGCTCCACTCTAGCGCTGGGGTCCGTGGCGGGCCGCAGCAGCAGGAAGGCGAGCACCACGGCCGCGACCCCGACGAGGGCCCAGACGATCAGCCGGACCGTTTTCAAGGGGCTGCGAGTTGCCTCAGTGTCCGTGGTGTCCATGGTCCTCCGATGCGGCAGTCATTTGGATGGGAACACTCGTCCGGACCAGGCCCGCGCGCTCGAACCGCAGGGTCAGGGGCAGCTTCTGCCCCGCGCGGAGCGGAGCCCGGAGCCCCGTGAGCATGACGTGCAGCCCGCCCGGCTTCATGGTGATGCGCTGGCTCGCCGCGATCGGAAGGCTTGCGACGCCTCGCATGCGCATGACGCCGCCGGCCATGGTCGTAGAATGGACGCTGGCGCTGCCGGCAACCGGAGTGCTGATGGCCAGGAGGCGGTCGCTGCCCGGGCCACCATTGTGGAGCGACAGGTAGACCGCTGCGGATTTCTGCGGAGCCACCGTGGGCCTCGCCCAGCCCGACACACGGATCGTGGGCGCCTTCGCAACGGCCGGTGTCCCGATCAGCACGGCGGCCAGCACGAGTGGGAGGTTCCTCATGTCGCGCTATCTAAGCCGTCCGGCGCGCCTGCCAAGGGTCAACCCGGGCGCGAGAGGACGAAGGCGGCCGCCCCGGCGCAGCAGGCGGCGGGGATCAATGACCAGGGCAGGCTGAGCGCGACGAAGCCCAAGATGCTGCTGAAGATCAGCGCTACCGCCGCCGCGCGCTTGCCGGTGCGGCTGATCGCCCCTCGCTCCCGCCATCCCCGAACGTGAGGGCCGAGCCGCGGATGCTCGACCAGCCACCGTTCCAGCCGGGGGCTGCTGCGGGAGAAGCAGAAGGCCGCAAGGATCCAGAACGGCACGGTGGGCAGCAGGGGCAGGACGATGCCGACAGCGCCGATGCCAAACGCCAGCCAGCCACCGAGGAGATAGAGCGGGCGGCGCATGCGGCCTCGCTACAGGTGATTGCCTGCGTTGACAAAGGCGCGTGCCGCCCCGAACGCCGCCGCGATGCTGGACGCGCCCTCCGAACCGATCGTCATCACGGGTCGCGCCCTGCCGGAGCCCGCTGCCGACCGCCTGCTGAGCGTGGTCACCGTCACCGAGGAGGAGCTGGCCCACGCACCCTCGCGGCAGCTGGACGAGATCGTCCGGACGGTCGGCGGCGTGCACCTGTTTCGGCGGTCGGACGCACGATCCTCTCACCCGACCAGCCAGGGAGTGACTTTGCGCGGACTGGCCGGGAATGGCGCTAGCCGAGTGCTGGTGCTGCTGGACGGCGTCCCGCAAGCGGACCCGTTCGGCGGCTGGATTGCCTGGACGGCGCTGGACCCGCTGTCCCTGGCGCAGGTGCGGGTCACGCGCGGCGGCGGCAGTGTTGCTCAGGGACCTGGGGCGCTTGCCGGAACGATCGAGCTGACCAGTGCCGCGGACCCGGGGATTGCGGGAGCGCTGGACGTCGGCAGCCGCGCGGCGGTGGATGCCCGGGCGGCGTGGAGGGGACTGGCCGGGGGTGGCCTGTTGTCCCTCTCCGCTTCCGCAGCGCGCGGGGACGGGTTCATCCCCATCGTCAAGGAGGATCGGGGCCCAGCCGACCGCCGGGCACCCTACCGCAACGCGTCGGGGCGGCTGCGATGGAGCGGTCCTGTTGGTCCCGCTACCGAGTTGCAGGTGAACTTTAGCGGCTTCCGCGACGAACGGGAGCGTGGGCTTTCATTCACGGCGAGCCGGACCGAGGGCCTGGACGCCTCCGTCCGCCTTGTGGGACGCGGGCGCTGGGGCTGGTCTGTGCTCGGCTATGGCCAGTTGCGTGACTTCGAGAGCGGCTTCGCGGGGACGGACGCGGACCGCACCGAGGCGCGCCGCACGGCCCTGCAGTACGACGTGCCTGGACGGGCGGTCGGATGGAGCGCCGAACTGCGCCCGCCAGCTCCTGCCGGTTTAGAGTGGCGGGTCGGGTTGGACGGACGACGGGCGACCGGGCGGTCCGAGGAGCTTGGGAGCTATGTCGCGACGGTTGCGACCCGCGACCGCAAGTCCGGTGGTCGAACCTTCAACGCCGGCCTGTTTGCCGAAGCCACGGTGACTCAGGGAGCGCTGACCCTGAGCGGGGCGGGGCGGGTGGACCGCTGGCGGATTGCTGACGGAAACTACCTCGAGCAGCTGCTGACGACGGGAGCGACCGTTGCGGACCAGCAGTTCCCGGATCGGTTCGGTTGGCGACCGACCGCGCGCGCCGCGGCGGGTCTGACGCTGGGACAGGGGTGGAGCGTGCGTTCTGCCGGGTATCTCGGCTGGCGCCTGCCGACGCTGAACGAGCTGTTCCGTCCGTTCCGCGCCGGAAGCGATGCGACGGCTGCGAATGCCTTTCTGGACTCCGAGCGGCTGTCGGGGATCGAAGCAGGGCTGCGCTGGGAAGGGAGCGGCGCACGGCTGGAACTCACGCTGTTCCGCAATCGGCTGCGGGACGCGATCGCGAATGTGACCCTGGGGGAGGGTCCGGGCGTGTTTCCCGGGGTGGGCTTCGTGCCTGCAGGGGGCGCTTACCGGCAGCGGCAGAACCTGGATGCGATCCGGAGCCAAGGCATCGAGGCCGAAGGCGAGGTTCGGCGGGGGCCGTGGACCGGTCGCGTGAGCGCCAGCTTGGCCGATATGGAGGTGTCGGCCAGTGGAGTTGCTGCGCCGCTAGATGGACTGCGCCCCGCGCAGGCGCCCCGGTGGACCACAACAGCGAGCCTCGGCTGGCAGGAACAGGAGCGCTGGGCGACGTTGCAGGCCCGCTATGTCGGCCAGCAATATGAGGATGATCTTGGCAGCGTGCGGCTTCCGGCCGCGCTGACCTTCGACGCGTCGGCGGGGCTCCCGCTGACCCGTCGGCTTGGCCTGACCTTCCGCGCGGAGAACTTGCTCGACAAGGAGGTCGCTGCGACCATCAGCGGGAGCGGCGTGGTGGAACGGGCAACGCCACGGACGCTATGGCTCGGGCTGGTTCTGAGGCCCTAGTCCTCGGGCGCGACCGTAACGGCGATCCCGTCTAGCGCGTCCGAGACCTTGATCTGGCATGACAGACGGCTGTTCGGCCGGCGCGCTCCGGAACTGTCGAGCAGATCGTCTTCGTCGGCGCTAATCGGCGGCAGGGCGGGAAGCCAATCCTCGTCCACGTAGACGTGGCAGGTCGCACAGCTGCAGCAACCGCCGCAGAGCGCCAGGATCTCCTCGATGCCGCCGGCACGCAGGTTCTCCATGAGCGAGCGGCCGTTCTGAGCGGTGAGGTCCTTCGTGCGGCCATCGCGGGTGGTGACGGTGACGATCGGCATCAGCTCTCCAGCAGGCTCTTCAAGGGTCGGTCCGGGTCGGCGAGGAGCGCGGCGTCCACCTCGACACCGCTCTCGATCAGGCCGCGGCCTTGCACATAATCGCGGACATTGTTGATGCAGTCGAGCGCGATCACGCGGCCGGCGCGGCGGTAGATGACGGCGAACTTGCGCGTGGCCGGATCGCCGCGGACGAGGACCTCGTCATGGTCGTTGCTGAGGCCGACGGTCTGCAGGCGGAGGTCGTATTGGTTCGACCAGAACCAGGGGACGGCGCGGTACGGCTGGGGCTGGCCGGTGAGGGCTCGGGCAATGGTGGTGGCCATGTCGCTCGCGTTCTGCACGGATTCGATGCGGATGGGGCGGGCGGGGCCGAAGGGATTGTGGTGGAGCGCGCAGTCGCCGGCCGCCCAGACGTGGGGCAAGGTAGTGCGGCAATGCTCATCGACCAGGACGCCGTCCGCGCCTTCCGCACCGGCTTGGAGCAACGGGTCGACATTGGGGAGGATGCCGATGCCCGCGATGACCAGGTCATGCTGGTTGTGGTCAATCGAGGAGGTGTTCAGGTGAATGTCGACGCCATGGGCCCGGTGCTCCGCCTCTAGAAAGCGCGATAGGGGCTCGGCGGCGCAGCGAGCGAGGACGCGGTCGGCGGCTTCGGCGAGGGTGACCTGCTTGCCGAGGCTAGTCAGGACCGCCGCCGCTTCAAGGCCGATGTAGCCGCCGCCGATGATGAGGATGCGGGTGGCGGAGGGGAGTTCGGCCCGTAGGGTATCAACGTCGGCGAGGCTGCGGATGACGTGGGCGCCGGCGACGCGCTTCGGGCGGCCGCCGGCGGTCCAGACCAGGTTCCCGTAGGAGATTGTGGCACCGGAGGCGCAGCCGATCGTGCGTGCTCCAGGGTCGATGGAAACGACGCGCTCGCCGGGTATGAGAGTGACGTCGCGCTCCGCCCTGAAGTTGCACGGGCGGAAGAGGATGTCGGCGGCGCTCTTCTTGCCGGCGAGATAGTCTTTGCTGAGCGGCGGGCGCTCGTAGGGCAGCTCTTCCTCCTCGCCGAGCAGGCCGATGCTGCCGGTATTGCCGAGCTGTCGGAGGTGGATCGCCGTGGTTGCGCCAGCGTGACCGGTGCCGACGATCAGGACGTCGAAGTGCCTCAGTTCAGCGCCTCGACGATGGTCACGTTGGCGATGCCGCCGCCTTCGCACATGGTCTGCAGGCCGTAGCGCTTGCTGCGGGCGCGGAGGGCGTGGACGAGGGTCGCCATGAGCTTGGTGCCGCTGGCCCCGAGCGGGTGGCCGAGCGCGATGGCGCCGCCGTTGACGTTGAGGCGCTCCGGATCGCCGCCGATCTCCCGCAGCCAGGCCAGCGGAACGGGGGCGAAGGCCTCGTTGACTTCGTAGAGGTCGATGTCCTCGATCTTGCGGCCGGAGCGTTCGAGGGCGCGTCGGGTGGCGGGGATCGGCTCCATCAGCATGATGACGGGATCGCCGGCGGTGACCGTCAGGTGGTCGACCCGGGCGATGGGCCTAAGGCCATGTTCCTTCAGGGCTTTTTCGCTGACGACCAGCACTCCGGAGGCGCCGTCGCAGATCTGGCTCGCGTTGCCGGCGGTGATCACGCCATCGGGTTTCAGGGTCTTGAGGCTGGCGAGCCCCTCCATCGAGGCGTCGGTGCGAATGCCCTCGTCGCGGGTGTGGAGAGTCTCGTTGAGTGACAAATCCGTGACCTTCAGCGGCACGATCTCGTCGGAAAACGCACCGGAATCCGTCGCGGCTGCCGCTTTTTGGTGGCTTTGCAGCGCAAAGGCGTCGAGCTCCTCGCGGGTCATCTGGTAGTTCTGGGCGATCATCTCCGCGCCGGTGAACTGGCTGAACTCGGTAACGCCGTAACGGTCCTTGATCGACTGGGGCCAGGGCCCGATTCCGATGCCCGCCTGCATCGGCAGGATGACCGGGAGACCCATGGGCACGCGAGTCATGCTTTCGACTCCGGCGGCGATCACCACGTCCTGCGTGCCGCTCATCACGGCCTGGGCGGCGAAGTGAAGCGACTGCTGGGAGGAGCCGCACTGGCGGTCGATGGAGACGGCGGGGACGCTGTCGGGGAGCTTCGAGGCCATGACCATGTTGCGGCCGATGTGGAAGCTCTGCTCGCCGACCTGGCCGACGCAGCCGGCGATGACGTCCTCGACCGCGGCCGGATCGATGCCGCTGCGCTCGACCAGGGCGTTCAGCACCTGCGCGCCGAGGTCGGCGGGATGCCAGTCCTTGAGCGCGCCTCCGCGCTTGCCCCCGGCGGTTCGAACGGCCTCGACGATATAGGCAGCGGACATGGTCACCTCATGAAACTGGGTCGGTGGTGAGATAGAGAAGGGCGGGCCGAGTGCCTAGCCTCGGACCTCCGCGATGCGATTGACCCCGGTCAGGATCATGGCGGTGCGCAGTTCGTCGCGGAAGGTGGCGAGGAGGCGGTTGACGCCTTCCTCCCCACCTGCGGCCAATGCGTAAGCCCAGGCGCGGCCGATCAGGCAGGCGTCGGCCCCGCGGGTGAGTGCCTTGAGCACATCGAGGCCCGAGCGCACGCCGCCATCCATGAGCACGGGAATGCGCCGATCCACGGCGGCGGCGATGGCCGGGAGTGCGGCGATGCTGGAAGCGGCGGAGTCGAGCTGGCGGCCGCCGTGGTTGGAGATGACGATGGCGTCGGCGCCTTCGGCGACTGCGGTGCGGGCGTCGTCGGGATCGAGGATGCCCTTGATCACGATGGGTCCGCGCCAGTGCTGGCGGATGAAGGCGAGGTCCGCCCACGTGACGGACGGATCGAAGTTCTGCTGGATCCAGGTCCACATGCCGGGGATCGAGTCCGCGCCTTCGCAGGCGCCTTCGAGGTTGCCGAACAGCAGGGGCTTGCCGCCCATCTGAACGTCGCGGAGCCAGCCCGGGTGAGTGAGGCCCTGCCAGACGCGGCGGAGGTTGCTGGCAACGCCGGGCCGTTCGTTGAGACCGGAGCGGATGTCGCGGTAGCGGGTGCCGGGCACGGGGAGGTCGACGGTGAGCACCAGCACCGGGCAGCCGAGCGCTCCGACTTTCAGCAGGAGGTCGCGCATGAAGCCACGGTCGCGGATCATGTAGAGCTGGAACCAGGGCGGCCCGCCGGCATCACGCGTGACTTCGGTCGCGCTGCAGACGCCGACGGTGGAGAGGACGAACGGGAGTCCTGCGGAGCGTGCGGCGCGGGCGGCCTGAACCTCTCCGCGGCGGGCGAGCATACCGGCAAAGCCCACCGGACCGAGGAGCAAGGGCATGCTGAGGTCATGGCCGAGCAGGTGCGTGCCCGTGTCGACGTGCGACATGTCACGCAGGACGCGCTGGCGCAGCGTGACCGCCCGCATGTCGGCGACATTGCGGCGCAGGGTCTCCTCCGCATAGGAGCCACCATCGACATAATCGAACAGGAGGCGCGGCAGGCGGCGCCGGGCCAGTTCACGATAGTCGTCGACCGACGCGGCGAGCGAAAGCTTCATCGCCTTCGTTATTGCCGCGCGGCCGACCGGCAACAAGCCTCAGCTGAGCGGCAGGTCCGCTTCCTCGTGCACGGCAGGCTCCTCACCCGCGCGCAGAAGCGGTTCGGCCTCGTCCAGCGAGCACTGGATGATGTCGATCATGCGATCGATCTGCTCGTGCGTGATGACCAGCGGCGGGCACATGACAATAGTGTCCCGAATGCCACGGACCATGAGGCCGTTGGCGATGCACGCATCGCGCACCATCGGCCCGGCGGTGCCTTCCTTGCCGCCGAACCGGGCGCCCGTCTGCTTGTTGGAGACGATCTCGACAGCGCCGAGCAGGCCGCAGCTGCGCACTTCGCCGACCAGCGGATGGCCCTTCAGCCGCTGCAGCGCCTGGGCGAGGTAGGGGCCGGTGTCGGTGCGGGTGCGCTCGACCAGGCCCTCGCGCTCGATGATCTCGATGTTCTTGAGCGCCACGGCGGCGGCGACGGGGTGACCGGAGTAAGTGAAGCCATGGACGAAGTCGCCGCCGGTCTTGAGGACGGAGACGATCTCCTCCGAGACGGCGACGGCGCTGATCGGCAGGTATCCGCTCGACAGGCCCTTCGCCATCGCGATCATGTCGGGCTTCACGCCAACGGTCTGGTGACCCCACCAGTTGCCGGTGCGGCCGAAGCCGCAGATCACTTCGTCGCAGATGAGCAGGATGCCGTGCTTGCGGCAGATGCGCTCGACCTCGGGCCAGTAGCTGGCGGGCGGGATGATGACGCCCCCGGCGCCCTGGATCGGTTCCCCGATGAAGGCGGCGACGCGCTCGGGCCCGATGCGCTCGATTTCCTCTTCGATGGCGCGGGCGCAGAGCAGGCCGAACTCCTCCGGATCATGCTCGCGGCCTTCGCCGAACCAGTAGGGCTGACGGACGTGGTGGATGTCGGGGATGGGCAGGTCGCCCTGCGCGTGCATCGCCTTCATGCCGCCGAGGCTGACGCCCGCCACGGTCGAGCCGTGATAGGCATTGTGGCGGCTGATCATGACCTTGCGCTCGGGCTGGCCCTTCACCGCCCAATAATGGCGGACCATGCGCAGGATGGTGTCGTTCGCCTCCGATCCCGAGGTGTTGAAGAAGACGTGCGGCAGGCGGTTCTCGGTCAGCTCCGCGATCTTGGTCGCCAGCAGCACGGCGGGCGGGGTCACCGTCTTGAAGAAGGTGTTGTAATAGGGGAGCTCGCGCATCTGGCTTGCAGCGACGTCGGCCAGCTCGTCGCGGCCGTAGCCGACGTTGACGCACCACAGGCCCGCCATCCCGTCGAGCAACTGGTTGCCGTCGCCGTCCTGGATCGTGCAGCGATCGAGCGCGGCCGTGATGATCCGGCTGCCGCCCAGGTCCTCGATCAGCTGGTAATCCTGCTGGGCGGGAAGGTGGTGAGCCACGTCCAGGCGGCGAAGCTCGGCGATGTCGTAGTTGCGGCGCGGCGCGGTCATGCGGCGTGTTCCTTTGCGGTGAGGGGCTCGCCGCGGAGCGCGCGGCCAAGCAGGTGGAAGAAGGTCTGGCTGTCGGGGTCGGAGGCGTCCCATTCGGGGTGCCACTGGACGGCGAGCAGAGGGGCGCCCTGGAGATCGGCGGAATAGGCTTCGACCAGGCCGTCGGGCGCGGTGGCCTCGACGCGCAGGCCGGGCGCGAGCTGGCCGATGCCCTGGTAGTGAACGCTGTTCACGTGAAGCTCGGGCTTGCGGAACGCCGCTGCGAGCATCCCACCGCCCTTCAGGAAGACCCGGTGCTTGTGGTCGAACATGGCGTCGAAGTCAGCCCCGGCGGGTGCATGATGGCGGATCAGCTCGTCATTCTCGCTGGTGTCGCGGCGCAGTGTGCCGCCCAATGCGACATTGATCTCCTGGAAGCCGCGGCAAATGCCGAACACCGGCTTGCGGCGTTCCGCCATGGCTTCGACGAGGGACAGCGCGATCTCGTCGCGGCCGGGGTCGTAGGGGCCGCTGCCCTCGCCGTCGCCATAGCGGTGGCTTTCCACGTTAGAGGGACTGCCGGTCAGCAGGATGCCGTCGAGGCGGGGGGCTACTTCGGCCGCGCTCATCAGGTCGGGCAGCGAGGGGACCAGCAGCGCGGCCACGTCGGCATGGGTCATGGCGGAGCGGACATAGCGCTCCATCACCACCTGGGCCGGCTCAACGCCGACATGGCGGTTGCAGCAGATGATGCCGAGGACGGGACGGGCCATGGACCTCTCAGTGCTTGAACATGACGTGGCGGGGAGTGGTGTAATGTTCCAGGCAGTAGATGGACAGGTCCGAGCCGTAGCCCGAGGACTTCACCCCGCCGTGCGGCATCTCGGTGGCGTTGACGCTGTGCGTGTTGATCCAGGTGACGCCATACTGGAGCCTGGAAGCGATGCGGCCGGCCTTGCCGATGTCGCGGGTCCAGATGGACGAGGCGAGGCCATATTCGCTGTCGTTGGCCCAGTCGATCACCTGCGGGACCTCGTCGAAGCGGGTGACGGAGACGACCGGTCCGAAGACTTCGCGCTGGACGATCTCGTCGGTCTGCTGGGCCCCGGCAATGAGGGTCGGCTGGAAGAAGAAGCCGGGCCCGTCGCCCGCCTTGCCGCCGGTCACGAGCTGCGCGCGGGAGTCCGTCACGGCGCGGCGGACGAAGCCTTCGACACGGTCGCGCTGGCGGGCGGTGATGAGGGGCCCGAGCGCAGTGTCCGCGTCGCGTGGGTCGCCCATGCGGAGGCGCTGCAGGCGCTCGGCAATGGCGTTGACCAGCGGTTCCTCTATGCCGGCCTGGGCATAGACGCGCGAGGCGGCGGTGCAATCCTGGCCGGCGTTGTAATAGCCGGCATCCACGATCGCCTCGGCCGCGGCGTCCACGTCGGCGTCGTCGAGGACGATGACCGGGGCCTTGCCGCCGAGTTCGAAATGGGTGCGCTTGATGGTGGGGGCGCAGGCCTCCATCACCTTGCGGCCGGTCGCAATGTCTCCGGTGAGCGAGACCATGCGGACGAGGCGGTGGGAGACGAGGGTCGCGCCCACCTCCGAGCCGTTGCCCGTGACGAGGTTGAACACGCCTTCGGGAAGGTATTCGGCGCAGATCTCCGCGAGCTTCAGCGCGGTGAGCGGGGTGTGCTCGGAAGGTTTGAGGACGACCGTGTTGCCGGCGGCGATGGCGGGCGCGACCTTCCAGGCGGCCATCATCAGGGGGTAGTTCCAGGGCGCGATGCCCGCGACCACGCCCAAGGGATCGCGGCGGAGCATGCTGGTATGGTTCGGCTTGTACTCGCCGGCGGGAATTCCGCCCATCGTGCGCAGGGCGCCGGCGAAGAAGCGGAACACGTCAACCGTGTTGCCGACGTCCACGGCCTTGGCGGTGCCGAGCGGCTTGCCGCAGTTGCGCATTTCCAGCTCGGCGAGTTCGTCGGTCATGCTCTCGATGCGGTCGGCGATCTTGAGCATGCGCCAGGAGCGCTCTTTCGGGGTCATGGCGGACCAGAGCGGAAAGGCGCGGTGGGCCGCCTGGACCGCGGCGTCCACCTGCTGCCGGCTTGCGCCCGGAAGCTGGGCGATCAGCTGGCCGTTGCTGGGGTCGTTGACGGTCTCCGCATCGCCGTCGCCGCTGGCGGACTGACCGTTGATGAAGAGGCCTGCGATGTCGGTCATGGCGCCTGATTGCTCCAGGTTTGGCTGTGGCTTGGACGGTACACAGGACGGGAAAGAAGTCGGAAACGCATAATGAAAGCTGCGACCTATCGGTCCAGCCGATGGCTCACGCCGCCGCTTCGAACGGCAGGTCGAGGGCTTCGGCGACGGCCTGGTGGCGGATCTTGCCGTCCGACACGTTGAGGCCGTTGGCGAGGTGCGGGTCCTGGCGCATCGCTTCGGTCGCGCCCAGGTT